>NZ_CAXURS020000001.1:0-3422500 GCF_964253725.1 Neorhizobium sp. LjRoot104 | reverse complement strand
AAGCCATGCACCGAAGCTGAGGATGTGCGACTTGTCGCACGTGGTAGCGGAGCGTTCCGTAAGTCTGTGAAGGAGGACCCGTGAGGGCCTCTGGAGATATCGGAAGTGCGAATGTTGACATGAGTAACGATAAAGAGGGTGAGAGACCCTCTCGCCGAAAGACCAAGGGTTCCTGCTTAAAGTTAATCTGAGCAGGGTTAGCCGGCCCCTAAGCCGAGGCAGAAATGCGTAGGTGATGGGAACCACGTTAATATTCGTGGGCCTGGTGGTAGTGACGGATCGCAAAAATTGTTCAACCTTATTGGATTGGTTGGGCAGTGGGGCGGTTCCAGGAAATAGCTCCACCATTATAGACCGTACCCGAAACCGACACAGGTGGTCAGGTAGAGTATACCAAGGCGCTTGAGAGAACTATGTTGAAGGAACTCGGCAAATTGCACGCGTAACTTCGGAAGAAGCGTGACCCCAATTTGGGCAACCATATTGGGGTGGCACAGACCAGGGGGTAGCGACTGTTTATCAAAAACACAGGGCTCTGCGAAGTCTAAAGACGACGTATAGGGTCTGACGCCTGCCCGGTGCTGGAAGGTTAAGAGGAGAGGTGCAAGCTTTGAATCGAAGCCCCAGTAAACGGCGGCCGTAACTATAACGGTCCTAAGGTAGCGAAATTCCTTGTCGGGTAAGTTCCGACCTGCACGAATGGCGTAACGACTTCCCCGCTGTCTCCAACATAGACTCAGTGAAATTGAATTCCCCGTGAAGATGCGGGGTTCCTGCGGTTAGACGGAAAGACCCCGTGCACCTTTACTATAGCTTTACACTGGCATTCGTGTCGGCATGTGTAGGATAGGTGGTAGGCTTTGAAGCGGGGACGCCAGTCTTCGTGGAGCCATCCTTGAAATACCACCCTTATCGTCATGGATGTCTAACCGCGGTCCGTCATCCGGATCCGGGACAGTGTATGGTGGGTAGTTTGACTGGGGCGGTCGCCTCCGAAAGAGTAACGGAGGCGCGCGATGGTGGGCTCAGACCGGTCGGAAATCGGTCGTCGAGTGCAATGGCATAAGCCCGCCTGACTGCGAGACTGACAAGTCGAGCAGAGACGAAAGTCGGTCATAGTGATCCGGTGGTCCCGCGTGGAAGGGCCATCGCTCAACGGATAAAAGGTACGCCGGGGATAACAGGCTGATGACCCCCAAGAGTCCATATCGACGGGGTTGTTTGGCACCTCGATGTCGGCTCATCGCATCCTGGGGCTGGAGCAGGTCCCAAGGGTTTGGCTGTTCGCCAATTAAAGCGGTACGTGAGCTGGGTTCAGAACGTCGTGAGACAGTTCGGTCCCTATCTGCCGTGGGTGTAGGAATATTGACAGGATCTGTCCCTAGTACGAGAGGACCGGGATGGACATATCTCTGGTGGACCTGTTGTCCTGCCAAGGGCATAGCAGGGTAGCTATATATGGAATGGATAACCGCTGAAGGCATCTAAGCGGGAAACCAACCTGAAAACGAGTGTTCCCTATCAGGGCCGTGGAAGACGACCACGTTGATAGGCCGGGTGTGGACGTGCAGCAATGCATGAAGCTTACCGGTACTAATAGCCCGATTGGCTTGATCGTTCTCATTGTTCATGCTCATCAAGCAAAGCTTGATGGCATCAGACCTTTGTCCTGACGCGCCGAAGGCGCTGCGGACGGCCCGCCAAACGGTATTTTGCCTGAAGGCAAAAACCGAAAGGCGACGGCCGCTGGCCTGTATGGGTGCCAAAAGCATCCTTCAGGTCTCAAAAGGTTTAAAGACGTGTTCAAAGACTAAAAATGAGGTTCGCCTCAACCAGCTTCTCAAATGTTGCGCTTCGCTGACCTGGTGGTCATTGCGGGGCGGCCGCACCCGTTCCCATTCCGAACACGGCCGTGAAACGCCCCTGCGCCAATGGTACTCCGTCTCAAGACGCGGGAGAGTAGGTCGCTGCCAGGTCTGCAAAACGCAACATATCTTCTCAACTCGAAAACTAACGGCCCCTGGCCGATCCCAAGGGCCGCTCGCAAAGCGGCCTTTCTGCTTTGCTGAACACCAAATAAGAGGATGGCTCACCGATCTTGTTCCGGTGCGCCCCTTACAGGAGACAAATCGCCTTCGGCTATTTGCTCCGGCAATACGCTTCACAGCTTCCCTGTGAAGCAGTCGCGACAAACCTCCAAGAGGTTTGCGCTTGGCGCGGGGTGGAGCAGCCCGGTAGCTCGTCAGGCTCATAACCTGAAGGCCGCAGGTTCAAATCCTGCCCCCGCAACCAAAAACTTCATGAATGCCAATGACTTGTCGGCCTCCCACGGGAGGCCGAAGTCGTTTTAGCCCCACCGGCGATAGAAGGAACCACAGCCGGACAGGGGCTTTGTGACCTGCCACGGGTAATTTCCTCCAGAATGGATTAGAGTCCGGCCCATAAAAGGACGGACGAATGAAGAAGCAGCGATTTACGGAAGAGCAGATTATTGCGGTGTTGAAGGAGCAGGAGGCAGGAGCGAAAGCGGCCGATCTCTGCCGCAAGCACGGAATTTCAGAAGCGACGTTTTATAATTGGAAAGCCAAATACGGCGGCATGGAGGTCTCCGAGGCGAAGCGGCTGAAGGCGCTTGAGGACGAGAACGCGAGGCTGAAGAAGCTGCTGGCCGAACAGATGCTGGATGCAGCCGCACTGCGCGAGCTTCTTGCAAAAAATGTATGGTCCGCCTCGTCCGTGCAAGAGTTCGCGACATCGCAAATGACGATTCCAGTTGCATAAATGTATCCGGCCTCTCGCGAGTGGACTGCGGTTGCAGCCAGGCCATGATGAGATCCGCACACGCCGTTCCCAATAAATGGTCCAGGCACGAAGCCCGCTTTTTTGCACAGGGCTTACGGCATGTTGATCCACTGTTTCGTCATCACTATTCCCGAGCCTTGCAATCGAGCTTGGATCCTCAGGTGAAGGCAGGGTCTCTGCGTTCGTAGAGCGCTCCAGGCCTGGTCAGGACGACCCAGACGATCCGGGCCATTTTAGCGGCAAGTGCGACGACAGCTTTGTTGGGGTGCATCCGAGCCTGAAGGCCATCCAGCCAGTTCCCCAATCGATCTCGTGTTCGGTCGAGGTGCCGAAAGCAGGATCGTGCTCCATGTACGAGGAGCTTGCGCACATAGCGGTTCCCCCGCTTGCTGATGCCGAGAAGCTTCTGCTTTCCTCCGGTCGAGTATTCCCGTGGCACAAGGCCAAGCCACGCTGCCAGATCGCGAGCTTTCTGGAATTGCCGGCCGTTTCCAATGGCAGCCAGGAGCGCAGTTGCCCCCAACGCTCCGATCCCAGGGATCGTCATGAGCCGTCTTGCGGCATCCTCTCGACTGGCTACAGCTTCGATCTCGCGTGTGACGTCGCCGATGCGTCGTTCCAACTGGCCTAGATCGGTGAACAAATCTGCAAGCAGCTTACGCATCGCCGACGAAAGGTCGTTTGACCGGTCCTCGATAACTTGCGGCAGGTCGAGCTTGAACAGGCCCGCGCCTTGCCGCAGGGCGATCCCGTATTCGAGGCAGAATGCTCGCATTTGATTGATCAGGCGTGTCCTTGTGCCGATCATCTGATCCCGCACCCGGTGCAAAGCCTGAAGATCGGCTTGTTCTTCGCTTTTGAGTGCTGCAAACCGCATCGTTGGTCGGGTCGCCGCCTCAGCGATCGCCTCCGCATCGATGATATCGGACTTGTTCGATTTGACGTAGGGCTTCACAAACTGTGCGGGGATCAAGCGTACCCTATGCCCGAGAGCCTGTATCTTCCTGGCGATCCACTGAGATCCCGCGCACGATTCCATCCCCACGATCGCCGGCGCCGCTCGTTCGAAGAACTGCAGCAGTGTGTCGCGTCGGAACCGAACCTTCTGGACGGGCACGCCATCGCTTCTGAGACCGACGACGTGGAATATGTTCTTGCCGATATCAATTCCGTAGACAGCCGCTGGGCGCGGCACATTGCGCTGTGGCATTGCAACCTCCTTCAGTTTGAAAGCCTCATGATGCGGCAGGAGGACGAGGCGGACCATCCCATTAATGGTAGGGCCTGCCGCCAAGCGTGACGCCGTCACGCATCTGAAGGCCGTGATGGGTCTTTCGGAACGGCGGGCCTGCCAGATCATATCTGCTGACCGCAAGATGATCCGCTACCGGTCGTGCCGACCGCCGGAGGTGGCGCTGCGAGCAAAGCTGCGCGACTTGGCCAATGAACGACGGCGCTTCGGTTATAGAAGGTTGTTCATCCTGCTCCGGCGGGACGGAGAGCGGTCTGGCGTCAATCGCATCTACCGGCTCTATCGCGAGGAAGGTCTTTCCGTCCGCAAGCGGAAAGCCAGGCGGCGTGCCGTCGGCACGCGTGCGCCGATCCTGGTCGAGGCGAAGGCCAATGCCCGCTGGTCGCTGGACTTCGTGCATGACCAGTTTGCCTGCGGCAGACGCTTTCGCGTGCTCAACATTGTCGATGATGTGACGCGCGAATGCCTGGCAGCGATCCCGGACACGTCTATCTCTGGTCGGCGGGTCGCCCGAGAACTGACGACGCTGATCGAACGACGCGGCAAGCCAGGAATGATTGTCTCCGACAACGGCACCGAACTCACGTCGAATGCCATCCTCGCCTGGTCGAAAGATCACAAGGTCGAATGGCACTACATCGCGCCAGGAAAGCCGATGCAGAATGGCTATGTCGAGAGTTTCAACGGGCGCATGCGCGACGAGCTGCTCAACGAAAGCCTGTTCTTCGGCCTCGATCATGCCCGCAGCGCCATTGCTGAATGGGCGGACGACTACAACCATTTCCGGCCGCACTCCTCGCTCGGATACCAAACCCCGGCAGATTTTGCCGGGACCATCGCCGCAACCGGCTCCAACGCTACGCAAGATGAAGGCTACGCGTTTCCGCCGGTTGCTCACACCGCGCCACTTGGCGTATTCAAAACCGCCGGGGCTCTAGTCGCCGCTGGATGAAAGTTCCATGGCAGGTCACTACGGCACGTCAAGGGAGGCGACCCAGACGGGGCGGTCTGGCCGCTGGGTGCGGAAAGGTGCGTCGTTCGATCAGGAGCGACGCAAGAGCTCATCGATTGTCGCGCGAAGCGTCGATAGCTTCCCGCAGGGCCTCCGCAACCTGCCGTCGTGTATAGGGCTTTGCAAGCGGCCGGAATCGCGATGTGGTGCCGATGCGTTCGATATCCGCGTAGCCGGTCGTCAGGACTACCGGGAGGTTCGGATACTGCGCCACGATCTTGCCCGCCATGGCGTGGCCGTCAATTGGGCCGGGCATGACCACGTCCGAGAAAACCAAATCGAATGAACCGTCCGTTTTCAGTATCTGCAACGCTTCCGTTGCATCGGCCGCGCTTGTGACGGAATAGCCGAGAGAGACAAGTGTTGCGGCGGCAAATTCTCGAACCATCGGGTCATCCTCGACCACGAGAATATGCTCGCTGCCACCATCCGGCAGAACATTCGAAGAGGTATCGGCAGGTAGTTCCGTCGGCGTCAGTCGGGGAAAATACAGGGAGACGGCCGTTCCTTTGCCTGGCTCCGATTCTATTTCGATCCGGCCCTCCGATTGCCGCACAAAACCGTATACCACGCTGAGGCCTAGGCCACTGCCCTTGCCGAAGGGCTTTGTGGTGAAGAATGGCTCGAACGCCTTTGCGCGCGTTTCCGCATTCATCCCAAAGCCATTGTCCGAGATCCGGATCAATGCGTCTTTGCCGCTTTGCGCCGTCGAGATTGTCAGCCTGCCGCCGGTGGGCATTGCGTCGCGGGCGTTGATGCACAGGTTCATGACAGACGCTTCCAGTTTCGCTGCGTCCGCTCTGATGTGACCCGCCGCCGGATTGAGTTCGAGCTGCAGGATGATCGTTTCCCCAAGTGCAGTCGATAGCAATCGCTCCATGGCCAGTATGGAACTGTTGATATTCAAGGCCGCCGGTTCAAGAGGTTGCCGCCCGGCAAAGGAGAGAAGTTGGCGTGTGAGGGCGGCACCCTGCCGCGAGGCTTTGTGGTTTAGCTGCGCTATCGCAGAAAGTCTCGGATCGGCAACCTCGTCGGCCAAAGTCTCCGCCGTCCCGATGATGACCGTCAGCAGGTTGTTGAAGTCATGGGCGACCCCGCCCGTCAGTTGGCCTATGGCTTCCAGCCGCTGCGCCTGAAGCCGTTTTGCCTCGTTCAGTCGCGTCTCGGTGATGTCGCGGAGACCACCTACCATCCGGGTTGCCTTTCCTGCGGCATTGCGGATGATGTGACCCTGATCGAGGACCTCGGCATAGGTACCCGTTCCGCGGCGGAAGCGGAACTCTTCGGCCCAGGTTTCCGCCTCCCCATTGATCGCGGCAAGCACGCTCGACACGACACGTGCGCGGTCGTCCGGATGTATGTTGGCTTCCCATTCCTGTACTCCGCCCTCGACCGGCAAGTCGTCATGCCCGAAGACGGAAGCGATGTTGCTGTTCCATTGCACATGGCCGGTCGCAATGTCCCAATCCCAAATCGCGTCCGTCGTCATCATGGCGACGATTGCGAAACGTTCCTCGCTTTCGGCCAGCTGTTCCTCCGCTCGCTTTCTGTCGGTGATGTCGCGACCGGTTGCGACGAAATGGCTCGCCAATCCGTCGGAGCCGAAAATGGGCGAGATGCTCATGTCCGCCCAGTATTCGCGACCGTCCTTGGCGTAGTTGAGAAGTTCGGCCCGGATCGCCTTCGGCAATGCGATTGCGTGATTGATCTCTTCAATTGCTCCAGCGTCGGTCCGCGGCCCCTGCAGGAAGCCGGGGGAGCGGCCGAGCGCGTCGTGCGGTGAATAGCCGGTGATCCTGACGAAGGCGTCGTTGACGTACACGATCGTTTGCCCGTCCCCGGGCTGCGATGCGGCCTTCGTTATCATAACGAAATCCTCGATTCTCGAGATCGCCATTTCCAGCAGGTGCAAGTGCTGATCGGCTGCGTGCCGTTTCGTGACGTCGCGGAAATAGACCGTCAGTCCCGTGGGGCCGGGATAGGCGGTGACGGAAAACCATGCGTCAAGGGACTCATAAAATACTTCGAAATCGACCGTTTTGCTCTCCCTGACGGCGCGCTCGTAGTGTTGCCGGATAATCCCCGAAGAAGCCTCTGGAAACTCCTGCCAGATCAGGCGGCCCAGAAGCCTCGAACGAGAGCGCTCAAGCAGTCGTTCGGCCTGATGGTTAAGGTAGGTGAAGCGCCAATCAGTATCGACCTGAAAAAAGGCATCGCTGATGTTCTCCATCGACTCGGCGAAACGCCGCTCGAGGTCCCTGGCCGTATTTTCCAGTCGTTTGCCCTCGTCGATATCCTGGAGGGCACCCTGGATGCGTGCGATTTGGCCCTGGTCATCGCGGATCGCCACGCCGATCGCGCGAACCCATTTTCGACGGCCTGTGCCGGCGATGATCTCCACCTCGAGATCGAAGGGTAGCCCGGTCGCAACGCAGGCCTCGAAGTGACTAGTGATCGTTTCTCGCCATTCCGGCGCAAAATAGCCTAACCCCTCCTCGAGGGTTACTGTTTCGCCCCTTTGTCTCTCGTGAATTGCGGAGGTCTCATCCGACCATTCAATTCTCCGGTCCGGCAGGTGCACCACCCATCCGCCGAGCTTCGCGGTTTTGCCGGCGATTTCGAGAAGCGCCTGGTTTCCGTAGAAATCTTGCGGCCGGCGGCCGGCCTCCTCCCGCGAGACGACTAGCCGAGCAGAAAACCGATCCAATGCGCCTCTGAGGCTGCTCACGAGAGCGAGCAAGCCTTTGCGAGCGATTACGTTTCCACGTCGCATGTTGTACGTCTTCCTCAGCGTGGTTGATTTCAACTTCTCGATAATCTCCACGAGCGCCGTAATCCATGAGAGATCGCGCCCTTTTAACCTTTTTTAAATTTGGCGCGGCGGTCGCTTAAGGGTGTGCCGATCTAATCGACGCCATCAACGGCCATGTTTCCCATCTCCGACGGATGAAGGGATCGCCAAGCATCGAGGTCATCCTGTGAAGCCTGCAAAGAGAACGACCTATCTCAGTCGCGTCGAGTCGGAGTACTTCAGCCGTAACTGGTACCGCCGCAGTGTCACGCTTTTCTGCAATTTGCTCTTCACCGGGAAATGGATGCGCAAGGCGCAAATCGTTCGCTGCCTCATCGTAGAAATCAGCGAGGGTGGGGCGACGGTACGCATAGAAAAGTCGCAGGTACCGGATCACCTTTATCTCGTTTTCGGTCGGTTTGACCTGGTTATCGGCAGTATTGTCGTTCAGCGCGATCCGGGGTTCCTGCATCTTTGCTTCGTCAAGCAATTGAGGCCGGAGTTCGTCAATCGGCTGGCACGCAAGAGCTCCCCGTTTTCGACCTTGGAAAGCCATAGCCCAGCAACCATATCAACGAGTGAAAACGTGCAGCCAACGCTGCGCCCGCCACCTCCGCCGTATGGCGCTCGGGAAGGAGGCTTGGGCCAAACTACCAAGCTATCGAAAAGACCATGAATATAATGATCATCGAAGATCAGCGAGACGTCGTTGAAATGTTGCGACTGAGCTGGTCGGATTCCCGCGACAGGCTCGATTGCCTGGCAACCGCGAAGCAAGCGAGCCGCTTCATTCATTCGAACGAAATCGCCGCCTATGACTGCATTCTCATCGATATCAACCTGACGGACGGGAGCGGACTGGAACTGCTTCGCGAAGCGCGCCTGCGCTCCGATGTCCCGATCATCATGATCTCGGGCGCTGGAGATGCCGATAGTCGGGCAGACGCCATCAGTGTCGGCGCAGACGACTATGTGATGAAGCCATTTAGCGTGAAAGAACTGCGGGCCCGCGTACATCGCCTCTGCGAGGCACGACTGGGTCGCGGGGCTCTGCGGCAGAGTGTTTCGTTCAGGATCGGCAATGTCGATTGTGATATCGGGCGTCTATCGATGGATTTCGCGGGCGCCAGCCAGTCGCTCACGGCCCTCGAAGGAAGGATACTGCGCGTTCTCTACGACAGCGCAGGTGAAGATTGTCCCAAATCGTCTATTGCGCGACAGGCGCTGTTTCGCGAACACGACCCGCGCGACAAGACGATCGACGTCTACATAAACCGGCTTCGCGGTAAACTTTTGGAGCTGGACGCCGCGAGCGGTGACGCCATCAAGACGATCCGCGGCGTGGGATATCGCCTGAACAGTGTTCCGAACAATGAGAGTTGAAGTCCTATGCTTCAGTCAGCGGGTAGTGCAGCGATTTGCGCGGGGACGGTTGCCGGATCTGAAAAATCGTCGCCGGATGAGGTGGCACGCCTCAAACGCCTGAGTGAATTGGCGATCGTTTCAACCGGTCCGGATCCGGTGCTCGATGCGCTGGTTGATGCAGCCTGCCTCGCGGCCGGCACGCCGATCGGCCTCATCACATTGCTTGATGGCGAACGTCAGTGGTTCAAGTCGAAACGGGGTATCGGAGGGGAAGGTTCTTCCAGAGCGGACGCCTTCTGCGACTACACAATTCGATCGTCGAAGCTTTTCGTCGTACCGGACGCTCTTCGCGACGTCCGCTTCGTCGATAATCCTTTCGTCATCGGAAGTGACAGGATCCGCTTCTACGCCGGCGTACCGCTGGAAATAGAACCGGGGCTTCGGCTCGGCTCGCTCTGCGTTCTCGATCGGGCGCCCAGGCGCCTTGGAGCCGAGGTGCGTGGCTTGCTAGATCGGCTGGCGCGCTGCGCCGTGGAACGTCTTCTGCAATCTGAAGACCGCTATCTGTTGTCGCGGATCGACTCTGGCCGGCTGGATCGGGCAAATGCCGACAAAGCGGCGCTTGCGCTTGCAGAGGAGGCGCTCGCGAACGATCTTTTCGTGCTCCACTATCAGCCCAAGATTGCGCTCGATACGGGAAGGCGCATTGGTTTCGAGGCTCTGTTGCGGCTTCAGAAAGCCGATGGATCGGCAATCGGTCCCGCAGCCTTTTCCGCGGCTTTCGACCAGCCCATATTATCCAGGCGTATAGGCAGCCATGTGTTGCGGTGCGCTGTCGCACAAGCCAAGGCGTGGGAGGAGGCCGGTGTCGATTTCGGGCACATCGCGATCAACGTGTCGTCCGCAGAGTTTATCGAGTTGCCCGGTCATCCTTGCCTTGTCGACGAAGTCCTTGACGCAGCGCGGTCTGCAGGACTTTCACCCCGTCGTATACAGATCGAGGTCACGGAAGGTGTCATGCTGACAGAGAGGGGTGGCGATATCGGGCGGCAGCTTGAGGCGCTGCGTGCGGCCGGGTTTATCGTTGCTTTTGACGATTTCGGTACCGGCTTCGCCTCACTCGTGCATTTGAAGGAGTTTGCCTATGACCAAATCAAGATCGACGCTTCCTTTGTGCGTGCGATGATCGGCTCAAGTGCCGACCATGCAATTGTGAAGGCCATCATCGATATGGCAAAGGCACTTGGAAAGCAGGTCGTAGCTGAGGGTGTGGAAACCGTGGGAGAACTCCGCGCACTACAAGAGCTCGGCTGCCCCTATGGCCAGGGTTTCCTTTTCGGCCGGCCTGCCAGCGTATCTGATTTACAGTTTTTTCCCGGCTAATGGACGGGAATACGGTCGCCTCCCCACACATTTGATACGAGGTGCTGTTGCTTCACCGCTCCTGCCTGCGTCCGTCTTCAGCATCTCATTGATGAAGTAGCAGCGCTCCGAGCTTCGGCCCGGGCAAGCAGAGGGTGTTCCCGAGCAGGTATGCCCTTTCGCTCTTGTCCGTTGATTTTCATACTTCATTGCGACGAGCGGCCGACCTTTTGGCAAAGGCACGATATCAGTTCGCATGTGGGCCGATGTTTGAAGTCTAGGCTCAGCGGATATTGCTCTCTTTTGATCTAACTTGCTGTATTCTGATGTCACTTGGCTCCATGGTAGTCCATTCTCTTGCTATCAACGTCTCCGTGTGAAAAATTCTTAGCGTGAAACAGGCGATCTTCAGCCATCAGGTGCTATAGGGGCACTCCGGCTCCATTCATGACCTCAAGGATTTGGAGCGCTGGGCCATGGTCAATTCGCCCGCATCCTGCAGCAGACCGCCGTCGGGCCCGCCGTTGTCGCTGGCAGTCGGCTGGTACGCCGTAACCGTCCTGTGTGTGGCTCTTCTAGTCTCCTACACCGATCGGCTGATCATCAATCTCGTGGTCGATCCGATCAGGAACGACCTCGAGCTGACGGATATCGAAATCAGCCTGCTGCAGGGCGCCGGCTTTGCCATCATATTCGCTCTTGCCGGTCTTCCCTGCGGAAGGCTGGCGGATTCCGTCAATCGCCGGAACCTCATTGCGGGCGGCGTCCTGTTGTGGTCGGCCGCGACGATCGGCTGCGGGTTGTCCTCCGGTTTCGGGAGCTTCTTCGGTGCCCGGATTGCGGTGGGGCTGGGAGAGGCGGCGCTGGTGCCGGCGGCATCTTCGCTGATCATCGATTTTTTCTCGCCGCGCCGTCGAGGGACGGCGCTCGGGTTCTTTTCGCTCGGAGCCACGTTCGGCGCTGGCGGCGCACTCCTCATCGGCGGGCTGCTTCTCCGCTGGATCGACGCGGGATGGTTTACCCATGCTCCCCTGATCGGGGAACTGGCGCCATGGCGGCAGCTGATGGTGCTGGTCGGTCTCCCGGGCATTGTCCTGCTGCCTTTTCTCATCTCGATCCCCGAGCCGGCGCGACGCAACAGTTCCGGTCTGCTCCCGCTCCGGAGCGTTTTTCAGCACCTGATCGCGGACAGGGGAACGGTTTTGCGCGTCTGCCTCGTCAAAGGTGTCCTGGCGATCGGCGACAACGGACTTTTTGCCTGGATGCCGACGCTGTTGCAGCGTTCCTACGGCATGACCTCGATGGAGGTGGGAAGCTATCTTGCGCTGGCGGTCTCCCTCAGCGGGGCGACCGCAGCCGTGGCGGGAGGGGCGCTCTCCGATTGGTTTGCGCGGCGCTGGGGCGTTGAGACGCGCGTCGTGTTGCTGCTGGGCTGCTATTTGCTGACGATTGCCGGGGCTTCGATGGTCTTTTTTGCCGGCACGGGGCCACAGGCCGCCCTGGCGCTGGGCATATGGGCATTCGGGTCGATCGGCGGCTATGTCATCGGCCACGTCGTGATGCAGGAAAGCGTGCCAAGCGAGATGCGCGCGACGACGATCGCCCTGTCGTTGACCTTCATCGGATTGATCGGGATCGGCCTGGGGCCGACCCTCGTGCCCGTGGTGGCTGAACATGCATTCGGCGGCGGAAAAGCGCTTCAGCTGGCGATGGGCACGGTCGGCCTGTTTGCCGCTCTTCTGGCCTTCGCCGTGATCTGGCCGCCGATCCGGATCGGCCTTGTCGCCTTGAGATCGCAAGCTGCGAAGTCATAAGAGGCGGAGCGACAGAGGCGTTCCGCGCTCCTACCGAGCGATGCGGGTGTCGATCAGCGCGCGTGCACGCCTCAGATCGCCGGTCGAAAACCCTTCGTCGAACCGACCGTAAGTCGATGCGAGCATGTCCTCGGCCTCATCGTTGCCGCCTCTCTCGCGCCAAAGCTTCACGAGGCTGATCGCGGAACGCAGCTCCCAGGAAAGCGCCCCGTCGCGGCGCGCGAGTTCGATCGAACGACGATAACAATCGGTCGCCTTGTCCTGTCCTTGCGGGTCCTGGAAACGAATGACATTCCCCTTGATCCGCAGCATCTCGGGGATGCCGACGATCTGTCCGCGGCTTTCGGAGAGCGTGATCGCGTCGTCGATACAGGCAAGACCGCCTTCGACATCACCCTGCCGGGCGAGTGCTTCGCCATAATTAGTAAGGTAATTGGGATAGCGCATGCGGAAGCCGCCCTCGCGGACTTCGGTCAATGTCTCGCGAAAAGCGGCGAGATCGACGGGATGGTTGGTGTAGAGGTTCAATCGGTAGCGCGGACCGACCGCCATGGCGCGCCAGATCGTCAGGCCGTGTCTGGTCGCATGCTCCACGCCACGTTCGAGATACCGGTATGCGGCCTCATAGTCGCGGAGATAGAGCGCAACGATGACGGAACCGTGCAGGAGGGCGTAGCAGAGCGAAACCGCATAGTTGGACGCCTCGGCTTCCTCGAGTTGGCGTCGCGCCGTCTCCAGGGCCTGGTCCGGAAAGCCTTGCAGCCATTGGACGGTCGCTAATGCGCCGCGGGCCGTCAGCCGCTGGTCGAATTCAAAGCGGGCTACATCCGGGCGCAGGTTGCGACTGACTGGTTGACGGACGATGCTCTCGAGACGATGCCGGGATGCGGCGAGGGCTCCGAGCCAGGACAAGGCTGATCCGGCCTGGGCATCGGCTTCGGCGCTGGCGGCTCCGTCTTCTTCGGAGATGGCGCGGATCTTCTCGGCAAGCGCTATTGCCGCATGGGAGTCGCCCGTCCACAATTCGTATTCCGAAAGTCCCCGCAGACATTCCAGTTGTAAGTCGATGTCGCCCAGCATCTCGGCGATCTCCAACGCCTTGCCCAGGGACACCTTCACCTGCACCAACGGGCCACGCGTGTGCAGGAGCGTCGCGCCAAGCGTGAGGTTGAGGATCAGGTCGTCCCGTATGCTGCGATGTGCGTGAAAGCGATCGTCGAGCGCCCGTTCGACGGCCATCCGGCATTCTTCGACCAGCGACATCTGCTTGCCGAACGGAATGGCCGCCACCGTGAGCCGCACGCCGAGCGCCGCGGCGGAACCGGTGAAGGCCCAGCGCAATGCATCACGGATATCATCGGTCTTCGGGCCGTAACGGGCGAGCCAATCGATCCGTGGCAGTCGATCCACATCGGCTTTCGCCAGCCCGACGAGTTCGAGGCAATGTTCCGCGTGGCGCTGCCTTGCGCCATCGAGCTCATGGCTCGTCGCAAGTTTTTCAAGCGCATAGGCGCGGGTGGTATCGAGCATTCGATACTCGACCTCCATGTCGTGCACTTCGGCGGTCAGCAGCGACTTGGCGACCAGGCTGGCGATGCCGTCTATCACCAGGACACGATCGATCTGCGCATCGGCGGCGACGGTGCAGGCCGAATTGAGGCTGAAGAGGCCGGCGAAGATGGCCACCCGCCGCATGATCGCGCGCTCGCTCTCGGAGAGAAGATCATAACTCCAGTCGATCGTCGCGGTGAGCGTTCGATGGCGTTCGATGCCGCCCCGGTGTCCCTGCAGCAGCCGGAAACGATCGTCGAGTTGCTTGAGCAGTTCGGCAATGCCGAAGGCATCGACGCGGGTGGCCGCCAATTCGATGGCGAGCGCAAGCCCGTCGAGCTTGCGGCAGATCTCCGCGACGAGCGGAGCATCGGCATCGCCGAAATCGAAGGATTCGAGCCTGTCGGTCGCCCGATCGACGAAAAGCTGGACAGCCGGGAAAGCCAAGGCGGTGTCCGCCCTAAGTCCTCTTGTCTCGGATGGCGTCGCCAATCCGGGCAATCTGCGAACCCGCTCGCCTTTCACCCGAAGAGGTTCGCGGCTGGTCGCCAAAATCCTGATGCCGGGCGCCTCCGTCAGGATACGGTCGATACTTGCGGCGGCGGATTCGATGATATGTTCGCAGCTGTCGAATACAAGCAGCATCTCGCGGTCGCGCAGAAATCCGCTGAGAGCCGCCAGCATGTTGGCGGAATGCGCGGCGAGGCCGATGGCGGTGGCGATCACGTTGGGGATGAGCGCCGGATCCTTGAGCGGGGACAGATCGACCAGCCAGACCCCGTCCCGGGTCAATCCGACGGTCTGCTGGGCGACGGCGAGAGCCACGGTCGTCTTGCCGATCCCGCCGGCGCCCACGATCGAAACCATCCGCGCGTCCTGCAACTCCCCCAGTGTCGCGTTGATGGCATCCTGGCGCCCGACAATGCGAGTGGTGGCCGTCGGAAGGTTGTGGTTGCGCGGTGCCACCGTTTCGGTGTTGGGCGGGAGAGGGGCCGATCCGGAATATTGGACCGGAGCGGTGAAACGATAGCCGCGGCCAACGACAGTGGCGATGTACTGTATCGTGTCCGGTCCCTCTTCAAGCGCTCGCCTGAGAGCGGCCATGTTGACCTTGAGATTGCCTTCCTCGACGATCGTGTCCGGCCAGACGCGGGACATCAGCTCGCGCTTGCCGACGACGTCCCCGGGCCGTTCGACCAGCATGGTGAGGATATCGAGGGCCCGCCCTCCGATGCGGACAGGGGTCTCGTCACGCATCAGCAATTGGCGTTCGGGCAGCAGCAGGAACGGGCCAAAGACGAATGACCGCGGTGCGACATCGCTCATCACATCCCCTCCATTCCCGATCCGCGTTTCTGCGGCGTAATAGCATGGAGCGGCCTCCAGCGGAAACAAAAGCGCGGCGCAAGAAAACGCCGGGGTGCCCGGAAGCCAGCCGATGCTGACGTGTTTTAACCGGATTTAACTCGCCGAACGGCGCTGGTCGGGCAATAATCTTCCTATTCTTCAAAGCCCGCCATTCGGCAGCCCGTCGCCTTTGCCGTCACAGGTGAACTCCGTCCAAAGGGCGGGGATCCCTGTCGGCTTGGCTGCGGTTTGCCGAAACGGTCGAGACTTCAATCCGGAGACGACCGAATGCCGCTGCTCACTCACGGGGATCGAAAATATCAGCTCAGCACGCTCGTCGGCGACGCGGCCGAATGGGAGGGGCTGCGCGTCGAGCGCAGGCTTATCGGGCCCGGCAGCCAGAACTGTGTGCGGCCGGAATGCACCGAGCTCGTCCACATCCTGTCAGGCCGTGCGAAGGTGCGGCGCAGGGGCGACGGGCAGATGCAGGAGGGCATCGCACGGCCCGGGACGAGCTGGCTGGTGCCGGCCGGCACGCATGAGACGTTGCTCGAGCTGGACGGTGCGGTCGAATGCCTTCTCATTTTCCTGCCATCCAGGCTGCTCGACGAGAGCGCACTCGCCGATTACGGGATCGACCCGGACAAGACGCAATTGGCGTATGCAGGCGGCTTCAGCGATTCAACCCTGTCGCAGATCGGCGCGAACCTGCATGGTCTTCTTGGCCGTGACCCCAGCCCCATCGACCGCATCTTCGCGGATGGACTGCGGACCACGCTCGCGGCTCATCTCATCGGCAATTACACGGTCGATCGCTGGCAACATCCTGCGCGGGCGCCGTCGCTCGATCCGAGGCGGTTGAAACGGGTGCTTGATTTCATCGAGGCGAAACTCGGCGACGACATAGCGCTGGAGGATCTTGCGCGCGAAGCCTGTCTCAGCCCCTTCCATTTTTCGCGCCTGTTCCACGAAACGACCGGACTTCCGCCGCATCGCTACGTGATCGAACGACGGATCCAGGCAGCCAGGAAGATGCTCACTTCCGGACAATCGACGATAGCCGAGATCGCTCTCGACGCCGGCTTTGGATCGCAGGCCAATTTCGCCCGTACCTTCCGCAGGATAACAGGTCTGACGCCGCGACAGTATCGCGGATTGCCTTCCTATTGACCGGTCGGGCGCCGGCATCGCCGTCGGATGGATAAAGAACAGCAATATGCGTTCATAGCTGCGCAAAATCTCGAAATACCCGGATCGGCGCACCGTCTAGAAACGGCCGTGGTGTCCGTAGCAATTCGCTCCCGCCCGGAGGCATGACGTGAACGCGACTTTTGTTCGAAGATCAGCCGGTATTGCCGGCCTGCTTTTGGTCGGAGCGACAGCCTATCTGTGCTTCTGGCCGGTTCCCGCCGAGCCGGTGTCGTGGGCAGCTCCGATACCGCCCGGCTACACCGGCGCCCATGCCGTGAATACGCGCCTCTCCGGTCTGCGCCGGATCGGCATCGGAAACGAATTCGGCCCCGAACACATCGCGATCGGACCGGACGGCAAGCTCTATGCGGCGATGACCAGCGGCAATCTGCTGCGCATGGATGCCGATGGCGGCAACCGGCAGGTCTTCGCCAATACGGGCGGGCGGGTTCTTGGTTTCGACTTCGATGCTGACGGGCGGATGATCGCCGCGGATGCGATGAAAGGCTTGCTTGCCATCGATGCCCATGGAGATGTGAGCCTGCTGACAGATCGCGTGACCGCCGATGATCCGATCGGTTATGCCAATTCCATCGTCGTCTCGCCGGACGGAACGGTCTATTTCACCCAGTCCTCCGCCCGCTTCCTTCCGGCCGCATGGGGCGGCACGCTGGAGGCCAGCGTGCTCGACATCATCGAGCAAGCGGCAACCGGCCGCGTGCTTGCCTTTGACCGGGCGACCGGCAGCACGCGCATCGTCGGCCACGGTCTCTCCTTCGCCAACGGGATCGCCCTGTCGTCCGACGGGCAGAGCCTGCTCGTCAACGAGACCGGCCGCTATCGGATCTGGAAGATCGAAACCAGCGCGAAAGACCTGGACGTGCGCAGCGGCTCCCCGCAGGCCCGCGTGCTGCTCGACAATCTCCCAGGCTACCCGGACAACCTGATGCGGGGACGCGACGGACGTATCTGGGTCGGCCTGTTCAGGCCGCGCAATCCGGCGGCGGATTCGCTCTCCGAACGGCCCTTCCTGCGAAAGATACTGCTGCGGCTGCCGCGATCCTTCCTGCCGACAGGCGAATTATACAGTCACGTCTTCGCCATCGACGAGGAGGGCCACGTGACCGAAGACCTGCAGGATCCCGGCAGCGCCTATCCCGAGACCACCGGAGCGACCGAAACGGCCGATCGTCTCTACATCCACAGCCTGCATGCTCCGGCGATCGGCTGGTTGCCCCGATAAGGCGCCCGTCCGCCCGGTCCATTCTCTCCAGCGACATTTCGCACGCCCCGCCGCATCCGCGGCGGCGGCCAACCCAGCAAAGGAGAACTGCCATGTCTTTCAAGCATGTCGCCGCCGCGGCCGCCATCACCGCGGCCGGGCTTGTTTCACCTTCCTCAGCCGCCGACGCCCCAGCCATCGTACTGGTGCACGGGGCCTGGGCCAACGGATCGAGCTGGGCGCGCGTGGTGCCGCTTCTGCAGGCGCGGGGGCTGGACGTCATTGCCGTCCACAATCCGCTGTCTTCGTTCGAGGCGGACGTTGCAGCGACGCGCCGCGTGATCGACGATCAGAAGGGCGGCGTTATCCTCGTCGGCCATTCCTATGGCGGAGCCGTCATTACCGAGGCCGGCAACGGGGAGAAGGTGCGCGCGCTGGTCTATGTCGCAGCCTTTGCGCCGTCGCCGGGACAGTCGGTCAACGCCATCGTCGGGGCAGCACCCCAGCCGCCGGAATGGTCGAAGGAGATCCACGCGGACGCCAAGGGCGCGCTCACCTGGTCCGCGAAGGGAATGGCGCGTTATTTCGCGCCCGATATTCCAGCCGGTGAGGCGGCATTGCTGGCGGCAACCCAGGCGCCGCTTTTCGCCGGCGCCTTCGACGGCAAGGTGACGTCCGCCGCCTTCACCCACAAGCCGAGCTGGTTTGTCATCTCCGACAACGACCAGATCATCCCGGCGGGCCTGCAGCAGGCCTTCGCGCAGACGATGAAGGCGAAAACGGTCCACGTCGCATCGAGCCACGTGCCGATGCTGTCGCAGCCGCAGGCCGTGGCGGACGCCATCCTGGCGGCCGTCGAAGGCAGCCGATAGGCAACCGCGGCGGCCGAACGGAAACAGCAATCCCACTCAAAGGGACAGCAATATTCGCAAAGAGCGCGACCGCTCGATCGGACTATCCTGCAAGCCGTAGAGAGACGGCTCCGGAAAAGTACGGAGCCGTCATCGTTCCCGGAGACGCAATCCGCAATCGCGTCTCCGGGAAGTCGCCAGATCAAACATCATGGAGAGCATCATGAAACACGCCAGCCCAGAACAGAGGCAGCTCGGCCTGCGCATCCATGCCGTCGTCTTCATACCGGCCATCGTCGTGCTTCTCATCGTCAATCTGTTGACCGGCTCGCCCTACTGGATCGTCTGGGTGGTGCTGGGCTGGGGCATCGGCCTCCTGGCCCACTGGCTGTCCGTCCGCCGCTACGGCGATCGCAATGCCGGCACTCCCTGAGATCCTTCGCTGGTCTTCAGGCCGATTGCCGCAAGTTCGTCAGGGCACCCGGCCCGGCCGCGAGCCGTTGCCGCCCCCAGGTGCAATTTCCAGAACAGGGGATGACGCATGTCCGTATCAAACGATCCCGCAGCGATCGAAGCGGCCGCAAGAGCGGTCACCGATAACTCCCCTGCCACCCCGGAAACGTCCCTCACTTCCGGAACAAGCACCGGCTGGCTGACCTTGCTGGCACTGGCTTTGGGAACGTTCTGCATCGGCACGACCGAATTCGCCAGCATGGGGATTATCCAGCTTTTCGCTGCAAGCCTTGACGTCGACCTGCCGGCGGCGACCCATGCGATCACCGCCTACGCGATCGGCGTGGTCGTGGGTGCGCCGGTCCTCACGCTCGCCGCCGCGCGGCTGAACCGGCGCACGCTGCTGCTTCTCCTCATCGGCGTTTTCATCGTCGGCAATGGCCTCTCCGCCATTGCCGCCAACCTGAATTTCTTCGTCGTCGCACGCTTCATATGCGGCCTGCCGCAAGGCGCCTATTTCGGTGCGGGTGCGGTGGTTGCGTCGCATGTCGTCGGTTCCGACCGCTCGGGACAAGCCTTTGCGATCGTCATGACCGGATTGACCGTTGCGACCATCTTCGGCTCTCCGCTCGCGACATTTCTGGGGCAAACCATCGGCTGGCGGGAGACCTATCTGTGTGTCGCTGCGCTCGGCATGTTCTCCTTCCTCTCGATCTGGTTTTGCGTTCCCCGCACATCCGAGCTCGATGGCGCATCCGTCACCCATGAACTGAGCGGTCTTCGGAAAGGCCGGGTCTGGGTGATGATGGCGGTCGCCGCGCTGGGTATTTCCAGCATCTTCGCCGTCTATACGTTTATCGGGCCGTTCGTGACGGATCTGCTGCTGTTCGGCCCGGAGGCGATACCGCCGGCTCTGGCGCTCTTCGGGATCGGCATGACCGCCGGCAACCTCTATGGCGGGCGGTTGGCGGACAGCCATCCTAGCCGGGGCATTGTCGCGGGTTATGGATGCGCCCTCCTGGTGCTTGTCGTCCTGGCTTTCTGGGGCTCGAACCCCTGGGTGCTGTTTTCGGCACTGTTCGGTGTCGGAGCAACCATGATGGCGGCGATCCCGGCGATCCAGGTGCGGCTGACCAGCCTTGCTCCGGAATCCGTCACCCTGATGGGCGCGATGAACCTCGCGTCGCTCAATGTCGCCAACGCGCTCGGCGCCTGGGCGGGCGGCATGACGATCGGCGCGGGGCTCGGCCTTCTGTCGACCGTCTGGGCAGGGTTCATCCTGACCTCGGCGGGACTGATCCTGTTCATGGCGACGATGGCGGCGCGACCTGCCCGTCCGGGCATAAGGTCGTTGCCATGACTGTTCCTGCCTCACCCGGCGACGAGCTGATTTGCGGAGCGATCATGAGACCCCAGGTCATCTTGCACATGATGTCCAGCATCGATGGCCGGATCACCGCGGCCGGTTGGCCGAATTCGGTCGATGCGGAGGAAACCTACGAGACGCTGCATGGGGACCTGCGCTGCGACGCATGGCTGGTCGGCCCGGTGACCATAGCGGAGTTCGCGGAAGGCGAACCCCGGCCGATCGTCACCGATCAGATCTATCCACGCCGGACGTGGAAATCGGCCGGCGCCGGAATGGCCCCCTATGCCATCTATCTCGACAGGTCGGGGAGCTTGCACCTCAACCGGGAACGGGTAAATGGCGACGCCCTGATTGCCGTCCTGACCACCGGCGTATCCGACCACCACCTGGCCGAGCTTCGAAGGGACGGCATTTCATATATCTTTGCCGGTGACGCCGATCTCGACCTCGATCGGGCGCTGAACATCCTTCGCGCCGAGTTCGGCATCGAAACTCTTCTGCTGGAAGGGGGCGGCACGATCAACGGAGCTTTTCTGAAGGGTGACCTGATCGACGACGTCAGCCTGCTGATCCTGCCGATCGCCGACGGCAAGCCAGGCACGCCGACGACCTTTGACCATAATCTCGGGAAGGCCCGGCTTCTTCGCCTCGTTTCGGTGAAGCCGCTTGCCGGAGGTATGCTGCATATCCGCTACAGGGTTTTGCCAGGCGGCCCGCGGCAACCGGATATCGAGTAGACTGAGTTCGGACCGGCCGGGCCACGGATGTCCGCCCTCAACAACATGAAGGACGATCGGAAATGGCACTCAAGGATTTTCTCCCCAGCCGGCTTGGATTCGGGGCGGCTCCACTCGGCAACATGTTCCGCGCCATTCCCGAGGATGAAGCGCTTGCGACGGTGGAGGCCGCCTGGAGCGACGGCATACGTTATTTCGACAACGCTCCCTTCTATGGCGCGGGCCTGGCGGAAATCCGCATGGGCGAAGCGCTCGCGAACAAGCCGCGCGAAGAATATGTGATCAGCACCAAGGTTGGCCGGCTCGTGCTCGACGAAATCGAGGACGTCAGCGACAGCGGTTTCGGGGAGAACGGCGTGTTCAAATACGGCCGCTCCAACAAGGTCGTGAACGATTATTCGGCCGATGCCACGCTGCGATCCATCGAAGGCAGCCTCGAAAGGCTGAAGACCGACCACATCGAAATCGTCTGGGTGCACGACATTGCCCAGGATTTCTATGGAGACGAATGGCTGAGTGTGTTCGAAAGCGCACGCACCGGGGCGTTCAGGATGCTCGACAGACTGCGCGACGAAGGGGTCATCAAGGCCTGGGGTCTTGGGGTGAACCGGGTCGAGCCGATCGAACTCCTGCTTGACCTGAAGCAACCGCGTCCCGACGGCTTTCTGCTGGCCGGAAGATATTCGCTGCTGGATCACGACCGCGCGCTGCAGCGTGTGATGCCGGCCGTCGCCGAACGGGGCCTTGGCATCGTCGTCGGTGGTCCCTACAGTTCCGGCGCCCTCGTCGGCGGCCCGAATTTCGAATATGCGCCCGCGACCCCGCAGATCCTGGACAAGGTTGCCCGGATCAAGGCGATCGCCGACCGCCACGGCGTCAGCATGAAGGCCGCCGGCCTGCATTTCGCGCTGGCCAACCCCGCGGTCGCCGGCGTCATTCCTGGCGCCAGCCGGCCTGAGCGTATTTCGGAGGATCGCGCCGCCTTCGAGGAACGGGTGCCGGTCGATTTCTGGCAGGAGTTACGCCAGATGGGCCTCATCAACCCTGTCGCCCCGGTACCCGATATGGATTGAGCGCAAGGACCCTGAAGATCTGCAGGGATGATCCAGGGTCGTCGCCTCCTTTCATCATTCCGTCAGTCGACAAGTGTCTATCTCGCTATCCGGTGCGGCTTTCGTCCCGGGTTTTGCAGGGCGTGAACCGCCTGCATTTCCAATCCAAAGGACCTGAACATGTTCGCTGCCTTGCATGAATCGCGTCGTGGGCTGTCGCTTGCGGCGGGGACCTTCATTTCGCTGTCGGCCGCGACTACATCCGCACACGCCCACGTTAAGTGGTTTGCGCCCTATATCGTTGGAGCGCCGCCGGAGCCGGTAACGTCGACCCTCGTCAATACGTGGTTCTGGGTCGGGATGGGACTGGTCTTCGTGTTTTTCGGCCTGACGCGCGCTGTCGAGCGAAGCGCGTATGGCGGCATGGCGCTGGACATGCTCGACAGGATCACCGGACCCCTGTGGCAGCGGCTGGACGATTACATCCGAGCCATTATCGGTGCGTTCTTCGTCGCGATCTTCGCCGTCGGTGGCGTATATCTGACCCCCGATCTCAAGACGCCGGCGGAATGGGTCTCCTGGCTCCAACTGGTCATCGCCGGCATGATCTTTTCACGCCGGACCATGCCGATCGCCGGGCTTGGCATCATTGCCTTGTGGATATTGGCGCTGCGGGACTATGACCTTTTCCATCTCTTCGACTATCTCGCGCTCGGTCTCGGCGTTGCCGCCTACCTGATCCTCGAACCGTCAAAGCGCGAAAACTGGCGGGTTCATCGTTTCGAGGCGCTTCGCTGGGGTCTGGCGATCGCGCTGATGTGGTCCAGCCTTGAGAAATTCGCCTTTCCGAGCTGGTTTTATCCGCTCGTCATCGAAAAACCTTTCCTGACATTTGGCATGCCGCGCGACGTCTTCATCCCGATGGCGGGCGTCACCGAATTCACGCTGGGACTCGGCCTCGTCTGGACACCGCTGATCCGCCGGCTTTCGGCGATCGCATTGCTGGTCATCTTCACGGCCGCCGTCTGGCCCTTCGGCCGCGTCGATCTGATCGGCCACGGGCTGATCATGGCGATCCTGCTCGCCGTTGCCGCGGACCACAGCCGCGAGACCCACTTCCTCCCGGAGTTCAAGAAAAAGATCCGCCACATACCTGCTGGAATAGCTGCGGCCTTCGTGCTCTATGGCTCGGCGTATTGGGGATTGCATTTCGCCTTCTACGGTCCGGAGCGATATGCCGGCCCTGCGATCACGGAGAAGACGACGCATTCGCACAGTCCGGAATATCCGCACGGGCCGCAAGTCGGCGAGATCCCCCATGGAATACAAAAGTAGTTCTCAGCCGGGCAGCAAACGCAAGGTGAGCGACCGCAGAAGGACGTGAATATCAATCGGATTCACGATGCTTCCCTGGCCTGACGACTGGAAGGCAGCGTGGATTGCAAAGCCGGCATGAAACTATTCCGTTTTTATCATGTCCGTAGCTCTTCGTCTGAAGTACCCTATCGGTAACTTGGATCTCAGAGCTCATTCAATGACTTATGAAAGTCGTGCCCGTTTGCGTTCGCTTGGCATATCCGTTGGCCACTACCCTGTGGGTATGCTGAACGCGATCACCGACGTCGCGGGTGTTTCGGTCGGCCATGTCACTTGCGTCGAGGGCGACCGGACACGCACGGGGGCAACCGCCATCCTGCCGCATGCCGGCAATCTGTTTCAGGACAAGGTGCCGGCGGCGCTCGCCGTCTTCAACGGATTCGGTAAGTTCGCCGGTTCGACGCAGATCGCCGAGCTCGGCGAGATCGAGACGCCGATACTGCTCACCAATACTTTGGGCGTCGGTCGCGCGATCGAAGCCATCAACCGCCATACACTGGCACAGGCCGGGAACGAGCGCGTCGTGTCGCTGAACGCTGTCGTCGGTGAGACCAACGATGCCCGGCTCAACGATATCCGCGCGGCGCGGCCGAGCGTCGATGAAATGCTGGAGGCGCTTGCCGCTGCCAGAAGCGGTGCGGTCGAAGAAGGTGCGATCGGTGCGGGCACCGGCACGGTGGCATTCGGACTGAAGGGTGGTATCGGCACCAGCTCACGCGTCGTTCCTGTCGCGGGTGCGTCCTATACGGTCGGGGTTCTCGTACAGTCGAATTACGGTGGAAGGCTGAGCGTCGCCGGCCGGCCTTACGAGGCGGAAGGTCATGACAAGGATGGTTCGATCGTCATGATCGTCGCGACTGATGCGCCGCTCTGCTCACGAAATCTCGGACGTCTTGCGGAGCGCTGTTTCGGCGGCCTGGCGCGCACCGGTGCGGCTCTCAGCAACGGGTCCGGCGATTATGCGCTCGCCTTCTCGACGGCGGAAGACGTGCGCCGCACGCCCGAGCGTCGCAAGGCGGTCGCCAACTATCCCGTTCTCTCAAACGACGTCGTCTCGCCGCTCTTCGAAGCCGTTATCGAGGCGAGCGAGGAAGCTATTCTCAATTCGATGACGATGGCGACGACCACACACGGCTACAATGCCGGGACCGGCAAGCCTTCTACCGTTCACGCGATTTCGCTCGACGCCCTCAAACGTCGCTGATTTTTTTGACTGGAGTGCCAATGACTGCCGCCGAACCCCGCACCGTCTACCTCAACGGTGCCTTCCTGCCCGAAAACGAAGCCCATATTTCGATCTTCGATCGTGGCTTTCTGTTCGGTGACGGGATTTACGAGGTGACCGCCGTTCTCGACGGCAAGCTGATCGACAGCCCGCTTCACATGGCGCGCCTTGAGCGCAGCGTACGGGAAATCGGCGGGATATTGCCGATCTCGACCGAGGAGATCGTTGCGATCGAAAAGCGTTTGGTCGCCGAGAACAAGCTGACCGAAGGCGTCATCTACCTGCAATACACGCGTGGCGCCGAAGATCGCAATTTCCTCTATTCGGATAACCTCCAGCCGACCTTGCTGCTGTTTACCCAGGCAAAGACGCTGGAACATGTGCCCGCTGTGGAAAGAGGCCTGAAGGTCAAGATCGTGCCCGACCAGCGTTGGGAGCGTCGCGATATCAAGACCGTCTGCCTGTTGCCGCAGGTTCTCGCCAAGCGCATTGCCAAGGCGGAAGGCTGCGACGAAGCCTGGATGGTCGAGGAGGGTTTTATCACCGAAGGCGCCTCGTCGACGGCCTATATCATTACCCATGACGACAAGATCGTAACCCGGGCCAACGGCAATGCCACGCTGCCGGGCTGCACGCGTCTGGCCGTGCTCGATCTTGCCCGCGAACAGGGGCTGATGATCGAGGAGCGTCCGTTCTCGGTCGAGGAAGCCATCACGGCGCGGGAAGCCTGCCTGACCAGCGCGTCGAACTTCATCGTGCCGATCACCTCGATCGACGGCAAGCCGGTCGGCGACGGCAAGGCCGGCCCGATGTTCAAGCGCCTGCGGAAGCTCTACATGGACAATGCCCGCCGCACCGCAATCTGACGAAAATTCAGCCGGCGGCCAGAACGTCCCAGATGCGTTTGACAATGGGCCGCCGGTTTTCCTTGGAGCGATAGAGCCGGATCTCGACGCCGATTTCCCATTGCGGCTCCGCAGCCCGTACCAACCGGCCATCGGAGAGTTCCGCGGTTACCAGGCTCTCCGGTATCCAGGCAATGCCCCAGCCTGCCATTACCATGCCCTTGAGGCCGACCGACATGCTGCCGACATGGACACGATTGTCCGACGGCAGGTGATCGGCCATGGCGCCGGCGACGAGTTGGCCGAAGAACGAGATCTTTTGATAGCTGACATGCGCGAAACCCGGCTCGATGCGATGCCGCGGCTGCCCGTTGGCATCCGGCACGGTAACCGGAATGATGATTTCTGCGCCAAGGCGATGATGTTCGAATTGCGGATCGAGCAGCATCGGGACGTGCTCGTTCTGGTAGGTCAGCAGGAAATCGGAGTCCCCGTCGACCAATGAGTTGAGGTTTTCCTCCATGCTGCCGGAGTCCGGCCGCATATGCGAAACGATCGGTCCAAGCTTCGCATTCAGCGCGTTCAGCCAGTTGGGGAAAAATGTGAAGGACAGCGTGTGCAGCGCCGTTACGGTAACCGTGCGGGCGTCATTGCCTTCCTCGTGCTGGAGATTGCGGCGAGCTTGGTAGAGGCTCTGCAGGGTCTGCTCTGCAATCGGCACGAAGCGTTTGCCGGCATCGGTCAGTCGCGACGGATATGTGGCGCGATCGATCAGGCTGGCGCCGACCCAGGTTTCCAGCTGCCGGATCCGGCGGCTGAAGGCCGATTGGGTGACATGCCGTTCTTCCGCCGCCTTGGAAAAATTCAGCGCCTGGGCAAGTGCCAGGAAATCTTCAAGCCATTTGACTTCCACCACAAGCTCCAATGGAAAACCGACCGCGCTTCTCCCTTGGTCTGATTGGTGGAAAAACGCAATCAGCCTGCGCGGCTATACTCGATCATTCTCGCCCGTGAAAGGACGAGTTCGAGCCGGTTTTCGGACAGGAGACGGAGGCAGACGCGCTTCGTCCAGGGGCCGTCCTTCAGGGTGAACAGGAAACGGCCATTGCCAAGAGCCTTGAGCGGCATGCGATGGCGAACCGGGCCGACACCCATCACCACGGCATCGCCGGCGATCTCGAAACAAGCGCCTTCGTCAGAGAGCCAGCGACCGGCAAGCGACGCCGGTATGCCGGTATCGACGGCCGGCAGCAGGCGGCGCGCGGGATGACCGATCTCGCCGACGACCGCTGGGCCATCCATCTTCAGGCGCATCGGCGAGGAGGCGGAAAAGGACGAAACGAATTCGCCGTCGTCCGCGTAAACGGTCTCATCGGCATCGAGCCAGGTGACGGTGGAACCTTTGACCTCGATCCAGAAGGGACCGGTCTCGGTCACATAGAGACCGTCCGTCAGCGCCGCCGAGGGGACGGGCGGGGCAAGGCCGAGCAGAGCCGCCATGGCCTCTTGGGCGATCTTGTTGCCATTGGTGTCTTCGCGGTTGGAGACGATGACGAAACCCATTTTGCTTTGCCGATCGAGCAGGAAATAGCTCTTGTAGCCGGGATGAGAACCGCCATGGCCGGTAAACTCGTGCCCACCGAGGAGTGTGCGGCGCAGGCCGAGACCGTAGCCGCTTTCGCGGCCGTCGGAGAGGGCACGCGGCGCGGCCAGTCGGTCGAGTACGCCGGCGAGCGAGCCTTCACCGGCGAGCATGGCGCGCAGCCAGTTGGCAAGGCTCGTCGCACTTCCGGTCATGCTGCCCGAGGCGGAGATATGCAGGCCGGCGGCGGAGAGCTGCCATTTTTCGCCGTCATGCCAGTAACCCGGCACAAGGCCGGCAACCGCATCGTTCCAGAGATCCGGCGCGTCCAGCACGGCATCGGTTTTCGCGCCGGCGGAGCGGATGAAATCGCGGAAGAACAGGCCCTTGCGCTCGAGCGCTGTTTCGACCAGCCGATAACCGGTGTTGGAATAGGAGATTTCGGTACCGGCTTCGTAGTTCAGCCGCGTCTGACGGGCCAGGAACTCCATCAGCGGCCCGGCCTTCGTTTCGGTGTAGACCGACAGGCCGAGCAGCGAGAGGCATTCGCGCGTATCGGGCAGGCCGCCGCTCATGTCGAGCGCCCGGCCAACGGTGACGCTCGCGAGCGGTTCCTGAAGCTCCGGCAGATGCAGGCCGAGCCTATCGTCGAGCGAGATCGCGTCCGGGTGCGACAGGACCATGGTGCAGAAGGCATGTTTGGTGACGGAGGCGTAACGCACCACCGTATCGGCGGTGAAGGGGGACATGGTCGAAAGGTTTTCGACGCCGCCGACTTCGGCGAAACGGATGCCGTTTTCGTCGAACCCGATCACCGCGCCGCCGGGCTGGTCGGCGCCCCAGCTGGCAGCGAACTTTCCGGCGGCTGCCTGCGCCGCTTCCCAATTGGCCGTGATCGACATGTAGTTCTCCAATAACCCCCGAAAACCGGACCCTGGTCCGCCAGAACCTAGAAGGTCAGACCGGTTCTTCGAGTTCGACGCTCAGGTTGCGCAGTTCGCGCGTGTGCGGGTGCTGCACATTTCCGAGCCGCAGATCTTCGACCGTCACCTGCTCCACCATGTGGCCGTCGATCATCACGCCGACACGCGAGCAGAGATGCGATATGACGCTGAGATTGTGGCTGACCATCACATAGGTAAGGTTCTGCTCGATCCTGAGATCGGCCAGAAGATTGAGGATCTCCGCCTGCACGGAAACGTCAAGCGCGCTGGTCGGCTCGTCCAGCAACAGCACCTGCGGCTCGGCGATCAAGGCGCGGGCGATCGCCACGCGCTGGCGCTGCCCGCCGGAGAGCTGATGCGGAAAGCGGAAGCGCGCCGATTGCGGCAGCGCCACCGCCGACAGCACCTTGGCGATGCGGGCGTCGATATCGTTCATGCCGTGCACGAGCGGAAGTTCCGACAGGATACGGTCGATGGTCTGGCGCGGATGCAGCGAACCGTAGGGGTCCTGGAACACCATCTGCACCTTGCGGAAGAAGGCCGGCGGGCGCTTCAGCGGCGCGTCCTCACCGGAAAAGGCGATGCGGCCGGACCAGTGGTTGTTGAGGCCGGCCATGGCGCGCAGCACGGTGGATTTGCCCGAGCCGCTTTCGCCGACGATGCCGAAGCTCGCGCCATGGGCCACCTTGAAAGAGACGCCCTTGACGACTTCCTTGTCACCGAAGCTGATGCGCAGATTGTCGGTCTCGATGGTCATTTCAGCCACTCCGGATCACGGGTCAGCACGGGCAGGCGCTCCTTGGGATGGATCAGCGAAGGCATGCAGTTCAACAGCCCGCGCGTATAGGGATGCTGTGCGGAAAGGAGCTCGGACGCCTTCAGCTCTTCCATCACCCGCCCGGCATACATGACGGCGACGCGATCGCAGAAATGCGAGACGAGCGGCAGATCGTGGCTGATGAGCAGCAGGCCCATGCCGCGCTCCGACACCAGCTCCTCGATCAGCCGCAGGATCTCGGCCTGAACGGTCGCATCGAGCGCACTGGTGGGTTCGTCCGCGATCAGCAATTCCGGGTCCGGCGCCAGCATCATGGCGATCATGACGCGCTGTCCCATGCCGCCGGAAACTTCGTGCGGATAGGAGCCTGCGACCTTTTTCGGATCGCGGATCTTCACCTGTTCGAGAAGCGCAATCGCTGCTTCCAAAGCCTGTCGCTTGCTGCCGCCCTTGTGGGTGCGCCAGGCTTCCGCCACCTGGCTGCCGATGGTCTTCACCGGGTTCAGCGAATATTTCGGGTCCTGCAGGATGAAGCCCGCCCGCTTACCGCGGATCTGGCGCATCTCTCTTTCGCTGGCGGACATGATGTCGATGCCGTCGAAGGCCAATCTGTCGGCTTCGATGCGCGTCTGCTTGGGCAGAAGTTTCATCAGCGCGCGGGCGGTGAGGCTCTTGCCTGAGCCGCTTTCGCCGACGATGCCAAGCTTTTCGGTACCGAGCTTCAGCGACACGCCCTTGACGGCGGGCGCGAAGCCGGTGCGGCTCTGGAAGCCGATATGGAGATTTTGGATTTCGACCAGCATCGGCTCAGTTCCCCTTCGGATCGAGGACGTCGCGCAGTGCGTCGCCGAGGAAGTTGAAGGCAAGCGAGACGAGCAGGATAGCGACGGCCGGGATCATCGGCACCCACCATTGTTCGAAGATGAAGCGCTTGGCGGTGGCGATCATCGCACCCCATTCCGGCGATGGCGGCTGCGCGCCCATGCCGAGAAAGCCGAGCGAGGCGGCGGTGATGATGATCGAGCTCATGTCGAGCGTGACGCGGACGATCAGGCTCGGCGTGCAGAGCGGCGCGATATGGCGGAAGATGATCCGCCAGGACGAAGCGCCCGTCAGCCGATATGCGGCGATGAAATCGCTGCCGCGCACGGTCAGCGTTTCGGCGCGCGCCATGCGGGCATAAGGCGGCCATGCGGTGAGCGCGATGGCGAGAACCGCGCTTTCGACGCCCGGCTTCAGCGCCGCGACGAAGGCAAGCGCCAGAACGAGGCGGGGGAAGGCCAGAAAGATATCGGTGATGCGCATCAGGATCGTATCGACGATACCGCCGAAATAGCCTGCGATGCAGCCAATGGCGAGTCCTATCGGTGCGACGAGGACGACAACGGCGATGACCATGCCGAGCGTGACGCGGGCGCCGTAGAGGATGCGGGTATAGACATCGCGGCCCAGCTCGTCGGTGCCCAGCCAATGCGCGGCGCTTGGTGCTGCCAGCCGGTTGCCCAGTTCTTGCGTTGCAGGATTGTGGGTGGCGAGCAGCGGCGCGAGGATCGCCATCAGCACGAAGATCCCGATGATCGTCAGCCCGATCATGCCGAGCGGGTTGCCCTTGAAGTTCAGCCAGGCGCGGTAACGGTTGCCCCATGCGGCCTGACGGCGCGAGGAGGGCGTTTCGCTGAGCGCCCAGTTACGGAAAGCGGAAGTCATTATTGCACCCTCGGATCGAGCAGACGGTACAGAATGTCCGCGAGTAGGTTGAGCCCGACATAGATCAGGCCGACGAGAAGCGTCGAACCGATGACCGGGTTCATGTCGGCGTTCATCAGCGAGGTCGTCAGATATTGGCCGATGCCCGGCCAGGAGAAGACGGTCTCGGTGACGACCGCGCCTTCGAGCAGACCGGCATAGGTCAGCGCCAGAACCGTGATGAGCTGGACGGCGACGGTCGGGAAAGCATGGCTCCAGACGACCTTGAGGCCGGAAAGCCCCTTGGCGCGCGCAGTGATGACATATTCGCCCTTCAGTGCATCGATCATGAAGGCGCGTGTCATGCGGGCGATATAGGCCATGGAAAAATAGGCGAGGATGATCACCGGCTGGGCCATATGCGCCAGCGCATCCCGGAAGGCGTCGAGATCGCCCGCAAGCAGCGTATCGACCGACATCAGGCCGGTCACCGTCGGGATCATGCCGTCATAGATGATGTCCTGACGGCCCGGCCCAGGCGCGATGCCGAGCGCCGAATAGAAGATCAGCAGCGAGATCATCGACAACATGAAGACCGGCACGGAATGGCCGGCGAGGCAGAGCACGCGGATCGCCTGGTCGGTGAACGAACCTTGGCGGACGGCGGCCCAGACACCGAGCGGAATGCCGACAAGGGTGGCCAGCAGCAGGGCTGCGGTGGCAAGTTCGAACGTGGCCGGGAAGAAGCGGGCGATATCGGTCGCGACCGGGTTCTTGGTGAGAACCGACATGCCGAAATCGCCGTGCAGAAGCTGGCTCAGATAATGCAGGAACTGCACAGGAATGGGTTGATCGAGCCCCATTTCGGCGCGTACCCGCAGGATGACATCCTCCGGCGCATTGTCGCCGACGGCGGCGATAACCGGATCGACCGGCATGACGCGGCCGATGAGGAAGGTGAGGACCGTGAGGCCGAACAGCGTCAGGATGACGCTGCTCAGCATTGCGGAAAAGGACTTAAGCCGGTTCTTCAAGCCTTTTTGGTCTCCAGGTAGCTATTGCCTTCGGACAAGACGCCCAGACGGAACCCTTCCACGCCAACCCGGCAAGCCGCGGTCTTGGTGGTCTGGAACATGACGGCGAACGGGCTGTTTTCCATGAAGTCGCGCTGCAAGGCCTCGTAAAGCGCGATGCGCTTGGCCGGGTCCTTCTCGTCGCGGGCGGCCTCCGCCTTGGCGGCGAGAGCGTCGTCCTTGAACGAGGAGCGCCATGCGAAAGGCTTGTTTTTGGCGTTTTCCGAATTGTCCTTGTTGATGCAGAAGACTTCGGCATTCGAATTCGGGTCGAAATAGTCCGTGCCCCAGGCGGACAGCGCCATCTCGTGCTGGCGGCCGCGCATCTTGGTCAGGACCTGACGGTTCTCTGCCGATTGCAGCTTCACCCGGATGCCGATTTCGCCGAGGTTTGCCTGGATCGCCTGGGCGAGATCCGGGTAGGGTTGGGCGGCATAATGATCGAGGGTGATTTCAAAACCGTCCTTCAGGCCGGCTTCCGCCATCAGCGCCTTGGCCTTTTCGACATCCCGCTTATAGGGCAGATCCTTCACCGTACCGGGGAAGCCCAAAGGCTCCATGCTCTGGTGCACGACGTGGCTGAGCGGAATGATGTTCTTCTGGATGCCTTCGTAATCGAGCGCCCATTTCACGGCCTTCCAGACCTGCGGCTTCGCGAGGTTCGGGTTGGACTGGTTCAGCGAGATCAGCACCAGCGAAGCGATCTGCTTCCGGATGAGGGTGATGTCCTTGTCGTTCTGCGCAGCCTTCAACTGTTCGGACGTAAGGTCGCGGGCGATATCGACATCGCCTTTCTGCAGCATGAGAAGCTGGGAAGACGGATCGACCACATGCCGGACGATGACGCGCTTCAGATTGCCCTTGTAAGGGCCATGCGGGTTAAGCTGCAGGGAGATGCTTTCTGACGCCTTCCAGGCCTGCAGCATGAATGGACCGGAGCCGGCGCTGTTCTTCTGCAGCCAGGCATTGCCGAGGTCGTTATTGACGGCGTTCGCCATGACGACCTTCTTCTCGACGATCGCGCCGATATTCGCCGAGAGGCAGAACAGCAGGAAGGAGATCGAGGTCGGCTTTTCGGTCGTCAGCGTGACGGTCTTGGCGTCCTTGGCGACGATACGGGCCTCGACGTTATCGGCGGTGAAGCCGAATTGGTTGATGATGAAGGCCGGGCTCTTGTTCATCTTGATGGCGCGCTGCAGCGAGAACGCAACGTCCTCGGCGGTGACGTCCGCGCCGGAGGAGAACTTCTGGTCGGAGAGCTTGAAGGTGAAGACCTTGCTCTCGGCATCTGCTTCCCACGAAGCGGCGACAACGGGGACGACTTGATCCGGATTGTCGTTATTGGCGCGCACCAGCTTCTGGTACATGTTGCTGATCATTTCGCCACCGACGGCCTCAAAACCCTCATGCGGGTCGAGGCTGGTCATGTTGTCGAGTTGCTGGGCAACGACCAGGATATCCTTCGGCGTGGCCGCGAATGCGGTGTCTGCCAGTTCGAGATAGGACAGGAAGGGCAGGGCAGCGCCGCCGATCAGAAAGTTACGTCTGGATACCATTATTCTATTCCCCTTGAATGGCCGGGCCTCCGGAAATGCGGGAGGCCGGTTAAGATTTTGCCGAAAAATGATGCAAGCCTCATATCAGGCGCCATTTCAGGCGACCAATTCCGTTTTTCGAATGGGTTATGCGCGGTTTGCATTTGCGGCCGCCGCGCCGGCTACGTACGGATAGTCAAAAGTCCCATGCTTTGGCAGGATATTTCAGGAAATGCTCAACGATTTGCTCCCGGTCTTCGATGGCCATAACGATGTTCTGCTGCGCCTCAGGCGCGCCGGTGGTGAAGATCCGGTGAAGCGGTTTCTCGAAGGTGAAGAGGCGGGGCATATCGACCTGCCACGCGCGAGGGCCGGTGGTCTCGCAGGCGGTCTTTGCGCCATTTATGTCCCGTCGCCAAGCATGACCAAGGATGCCAACGGCGATTTCCCGACGCCGGCTCAGCCGGATGCCTTGAATGAAACGCTCGCAATGGCGCGGCTGCTGTTCGATATCGAAGCACGTTCGCAGGGCGCAGTGACAGTCTGTCGCAACGCCGCGGATATCCGCCGATCGATCGAATCCGGTAGTTTCGCAGCCGTCCTTCATATCGAGGGAGCCGAAGCTGTCGCAGCCAATCTCGACGCGCTGCATGTTCTCCACCAGGCCGGCCTTCGTTCGCTCGGCCCGGTATGGAGCCGCCCGAACGTATTTGCTTACGGCGTTCCCTTCCGCTACCCGTCTTCGCCGGATATCGGCCCGGGCCTCAGCGATGCGGGCCGCGACCTCATCCGGACCTGCAACGAGCTGAAGATCATGGTCGATCTGTCGCATATGAACGAAACCGGTTTCTGGGAGATCGCGAAAATCTCCAGTGCGCCGCTCGTTGCTTCCCATTCGAACGTGCACGCGCTCTGCCAGCACAGCCGCAACCTGACCGACCGCCAGCTTGACGCCATCAGGGACACGGGCGGCCTGGCCGGCATTAATTTCGGCGTCCTCTTCCTGCGCGATGACGGTATCAAGGACCCGAACACCGGCCTGAACCTCATCGTCCGCCACGTCGCCTATATCGCCGAACGCATCGGCATCGAGCATGTGGCGCTCGGCTCGGACTTCGACGGTACGACTATTCCGGCCGAGATGAAGGATGCGGCTGGCCTGCCGCGTCTCGTCGAAGCACTTCGCCGCCACGGTTTCAATGATGCGGAGCTAAAAAAGATCGCCCATGAGAACTGGGTCTCCGTATTGCAACGCAGCTGGGCGGCCTGATCGCCGCACCGACGGTTTGCCGGCTCTCCATATGCATGCGGCGCCTGCACAACGCCCGCGACAGGCGGGCAAATCGTCTGTCGCGGGTATAGATGTAAATTGTTTGACCAGCGACGTCTTACTTGGCGCGTGACCAGTTCGCGATATCCCAGAGCTCACTATCCCACGGGTTCATTGTATTGCCTTGCAGGGACATCACCGCACCCGAGACGTTGCCGCGATGAACGAGAGGAATGACGGTGTAGGATTGAACCAGCATGTCGTTCATCTTGCGCGCAAGCTCGCCGCGTCCTTCGATCGTACCGGTCTGGCGGAAGGTCTTGGCGAGCGCATCATAATCCGGCGAGCAGTAGCGCGGCATGTTGCTGCCCTGCCACTGCGTCTTCGGCGAAGGAACAGCGGCGCACGTCCATTTGCTCAAATAGGATTCCTGGTCAATCCCCTTCGAATTGTCGGTGTACATCTCGATATCGGCGTAGAATTTCTGACGAGTGTCGGGATTGCCGGCGTCACCACCGAAGAAGACCGAACCGCTGACGTTACGCAGATCGACGTCCACGCCGATCGCCTTCCAGCTCTGCTTCAACATCGCCTGGGTATCCTGACGGACACCGCTGGTCGAGGTCAGGAACGACAGCTTCAGCTTCAGTCCGTCCTTCTCGCGGATGCCGCCGGCGCCTGGCTTCCAGCCGGCCTCATCCAGCAGTGCTTTGGCCTGCTCGACATTGGGCGTCAGGCAACTGTCATTCGCTTTCGAGACAAATTGAGACGGCGCCGGGACCACGTTGCAGCTCGGCTCGCCCTGATCGGCATATAGGACCTCGGAAATCTCGGCGCGGTCGATTGCCAGCGACAGTGCTTTCCGGACGCGAATATCGCTCAGGAATTTATTCGGGCCGCCTTCGACCGTCGACCGTTTGTCACCAAGCTCTGCGCTGGGGTCGGTCAGGTTCAGGAAGAGATATTCCACCATCGAGCCGAATGCGGTCACCGGACGGGCTTTTCCGGACGAGACGAGGTTCTCGAAGACGTCCGGCGACAACTGCAGATTCCATCCGTAGTCCGCTTCGCCTGTATTGAAGACGGCACGGGCGGCCGACATCGCATCCCCGCCGCCCTTGATGGAAATGCTCGAAAAATGCGGCTTCTCGGTATCCCGGAACTTCGGGTTCATGGCGAAGACAGCGACATCGTTCGGCTTGAACTCCTTGACCACGTAGGGGCCGGTCCCGATAGGGGCGAAGTTCTGCGCCGTGCAGGACGCAATCTTCTCGCCCACGCAATCCTTGAACTGCTTTTCCTGCAGGATTGGTGTGGTTGAGCTGACAAAGGTGATGTAAGGGTAAGGCGTCGATTGCGCGAAGTTGATCTCGACCGTCAGATCGTCCTTGGCGACGACGGACTTGACGCCGTCAAAAGTATTCGATGCCGCGCAGCCTGCGCCGGGCGCCGTGCAATATTTCCAGGTGAAGACCGCATCCTTCGCTGTCAGGTCGCTTCCGTCGGACCATTTGACGCCCGGCCGCAATTTCCAGGTGATTGTCGTCATGTCCGACGAGATGCCGCCATTCTCTTTTGTGGGAATTTCGGCGGAAAGCAGCGGGATCAAATTGCCCTTGGGGTCGAAGCGGGCGAGCGGCTCGACGACCAGTGCTGCGGCATCGACGTCCTTACCTATGCCCGACAAGTACGGGTTCAGGGTGGACGCCGCTTGCCAGTACAAAATCTTCAAGTTTCCGTCCGTGCCAGGTGCAGCTTGCGCGCGGAGCGGTAGCACGGCGGCTGCGACTGCAGCGAGGAATATGGCCTTATTCATCTTACGAGTCTCCTGTTGCTTGGCACTGCTGGTTGCGGGACAGAACGCCATGGACGGGCGGTTGACCTTTGTACCGTATTGTGCAAAATCATCCCGTAGAGTCAATATGTAATAAAGAATACAAATGATGTCGACTTCCCCACTTTTCGAGAGAATTCGCAAGGGAGCCCGTTCGACAGCTGAACGGAAGGTCGCCTCAGTACTTCTTGAGGGGTATCCGACACGCGCGCTCTCAACGGTGGAAGCGCTGGCGAAGCAGGCTTCGGTAAGCGCGCCAACCGTGCTGCGTTTTGTTGCCAAGATCGGCTATCCGCGTTTTGCCGATTTTCAGGCCGCTGCCATTGCCGATGTGGAGCGTCAGCTCGGCTCGCCGCTCAACAATATCCGTTCCGCGGTGCAGGCAGAAAAGCCGGACCATATCTATCAGCAGACCTTGCTCTTGCAGGCCGAAGCGCTGCAAACCGCCGCGGCCCAGGCGATGCCGGTAGAATTCGACGTGATCGTCGATCTGCTGATCAATCCGAAGATAACCATCAAGCTTCTGGGTGGTCGCTACAGCCAGAATCTCGCGCAGAGACTGGCATTGCAGCTCGGGCAGTTGCGTCCTTCCGTCTTCTTTGCGCCGCTGACGCTGGGTTTCACCTATGACGCCCTTGTGGACGCCGGGCCGCAAGACTGTTTCGTGATCTTCGATTACCGCCGCTATCAGGCCGAGCTGTTGAATTTTGCGCGGGGTGCAAAACGTAGCGGCGCCAGGATCTGCCTGTTCACCGATACCTGGCGCTCGCCGATAGCGGAATATTCCGACGCGGTCCTGACATCGCCCGATAGCTCGACATCTCCCTTCGGATCTCGCGTGGTCCCAACGGCGCAGATCGAGGCAATCGTTGCCGCGGTCAGCCTGCGTACACATGATCGCAGCCGCGAGCGGCTGGCCCGCATCGAAGAGTTGCGAAAGCTCGATGATGACGCTCCGTCATCGGGTAAGGATGAAGCCGAATGAATGCCAATCCACCGATCGTCCTGAACCGGCAGGGACGCCTGCCGGGCGTGATTGCCGTCGATCATGCCGGTCGATCCATTCCCGAGGCGCTTGGTGATCTGGGACTGAGCGCACATTGGCGGGACACCCATCACTTCTGTGATCTGGGTGCGGCCGAACTTGCTCATGCACTGGCGGAGCGCATCGACGTACCGATCGTGCTTTGCGACGTAAGCCGGCTGGTAATCGATGTAAACCGCTGGCTCGAAGATCCGAGATCTGTGGTGCCGGAGGTGGAGGGTACGTCCATTCCGGCAAATATCGAAATGGACGATGCTGCCCTTATTGCGCGCCAGGAGGCTGTGTTCTGGCCCTATCAATGTTGCCTCGGAGAAATCTGGATGGAACAAAAGGCCAGGCATCCGAAGCCCTTCTTCTTCTCGTTACACAGTTGCACACGGGTTTTCGATGGTTTCCGACGTCCCTGGGATGGCGGGACCATCTGGCATGATGACGAAACGCTGTCGCGCCATCTGGTAAGCCATCTCTCGCGAGAGGATGGTCTGGTGATCGGTGATAACCAACCCTATTCCGGCCTGGGCGGGGCTTTCACGGTCGATCGGCACACCTACGGTTCCGGGCTGCCTGCCTGCGGTTTCGAGGTGACGAACGACCTGTTGCAGACCGAGGCAGATTTCATCCGCTGGGCCGATCTCCTGTCCGGCGCGTTGTTGGCAGCAATTGATGAAGGGCTGGCCGCATGAAACCGTTCCAATCCGAACCACCCTATGGCTTGACGGCGCCGGCGGCGCCGATAACGCAGGCTTTCAGTGGCGCGCGCACGGTGGATTTTCTGCTGGTCGGTGGCGGTTATGGCGGCCTGTTGACCGCGATCGACCTTGCCGAACGCGGGGCCCAGGTCGTGGTGCTGGAAGCGGCCGAGATCGGTGCCGGCGGTTCGGGGCGCAATCACGGCCAGTGCATTCCGGTATTTCGCTACCTCGATCCGGCGGTGTTGCCCGCAAAGGGTGCGGAACTGTTGGCCAATGCCGGAGCGCTGGTCTTCGACCGGATCCGCCAGTACGACATGCAATGTGAGGCCGTGCAGAAGGGAACGCTGACCGCGGCCTATAACAAGCGTACCCTTGCGACCACGAGGAGCGCGCATGCGAAATACAACGGTCTGGGCAAATCCGACCGCTATTACGATGCCGATGAAATCGCGTCGCTGACCGGCACCCGCAAATTTTCGGGCGGCTGGGCGCACCGGGAGGGCGGTCACGTCAATCCGTTGGCCTATGTCCGCGAACTGGCTCGTGTCGCACTTTCGCTTGGCGTCGAAATCTTCACGAAAAGTCCGATGGTGGGTATGACCCGCCAGCACGGCGGCTGGCAGGTCCGGACGCCGGATGGTGAAATCCACGCCAAGGTCGTTGGACTGACGACGGACGCCTATTCAAGCGGATCGATACCCGGTTCGCTGACGAAGGGATTTTTCCCGTTGACGAGCTACGCGGTTGCAAGCCGGCCGCTGACGGCCGATCAGCGCGGTGCCGTCATGCCCTCGGGAATGAATTTTGGCGATACCCATCACGACCCGATGTTCTTCCGCATCGATGCATCCGGGCGGATCATCACCGGTGGTCTGCGCGAACCCGGACGTGGTACGCGTTTCGACTATACGGCTGCCTTCATGACGCGTCGGCTCGGCGCCATCTGGCCGGTGCTCGCCGATCTTCAATGGGATCATATGTGGACGGGTGTGGTCAGCATGGCGCTTGACCAGACCCCATCGATCCAGAAGCTCGATGACGGGCTCTGGGCCCTGTCGGGTTGGTCAGGGCGGGGCGTGCCGACCTCGGCTGCATTGTCGCGCGCCTTTGCGCGAACGCTGGAAGATCCGGCGCAGGGGCTTGCCTATTGGCCGCAGCGCACGCCGCCGCCGGTGATTGCGCGTGGGCTCCTTGGCAGCATGGTGCAGTTGTGCCGCGGTCCATACAACCAGATGCGCGACAAGCTGGAAAGCTGATTGCAAAGGCGGACAACCGGGATTTGGTCCCTTTGTCCGCCGTTTCCCTTCGCGTTCGGCCGCTCTAGCGGCCACGGATCCTCGGATCCATCGCATCCCGCAGACCATCGCCGACATAGTTCACCGAAAGAACGGTCAGCGAGATCGCGATGCCGGGCATGACAACGCGCATCGGGTAGATCTGTATCTGGTCGATTGCGTCGTAGAGCAGGCGCCCCCAGGTCGGGAAGTCCGGCGGAAAGCCAAGGCCGAGGAACGACAGCGAACTTTCGGTGATGATCGCGCTGGCAATACCGAGTGTCGCGGAGACAAGCACCGGCGAGAGCACATTCGGCAGGATATGGCGCTGGATCATCTTGGCGCGCCGGGTGCCGATCGACTGAGCGGCAAGGATGAATTCCCGCTCCTTCAAAGTCAGCACCTCTCCGCGCACCAGGCGCGCGGCGTGCATCCAGCTTGTCAGCCCGATGACGAAAACGATCAGCAGAAACGTGCCGGCTTCCGCTCCGAGCAGTCGGGCCAGCGGTTCTCGAAACAACATGGACGTAACCAGAAGAATAGGCAGCAGGGGCAGGGCCAGAAACAGATCCGTGAGCCGCATCAATATACCGTCGACGGCACGGAAATAACCGGCGCAGACCCCGACCAGTGTCCCGAGCGACAATGACAGGAGCATCGCCACCACTCCCACCGTCAGCGAGACCCGCCCGCCGGCCATCAACCGGGCCAGCATGTCGCGGCCAAGTTGGTCCGTACCAAGCGGATGGGCGAGCGACGGCCCCCTGTTTCGCGCCCGCATGACGATTTCGGTCGGGTCCACATGCCACAGCCAGGGGCCTGCAATGACTGCAACCAGGATAAGGCCCAGGATGAGCATGCCTGCCATTGCGCCGCGATGGCTGCGGAACTGGCGCCAGACATCAAGAGACTGGCTGGAGCGCTTCGTGAATGTCACTTGAGTGGTCACGTCAGTCATAGCGAATTCTCGGGTCCAAGATGCCATAGAGGATGTCGGTGATCAGATTGAACAGAACGATCAGTACCGCGAAAATGAACGTCAGCGTCTGCACCATGGGAAGGTCGTTCGCCTGGATCGACGAGATCAGCAATTCGCCGATACCGTTCACCTTGAAGACCTGCTCGGTGATGATCGCGCCCCCGAAAATCTGTGGCACGCCCATGCCGATGACTGTGACGACCGGGATCATCGAGTTGCGCAGCACATGGATCAGCACGACAACCTTCTCGGTCAGGCCCTTCGCGCGCGCCGTGCGGACATAGTCCTCGCGCAGGTTGTCGAGGACGGAGGCCCGCATGAAACGACTGATCTGGCTCGCATTGTACAGCGCAAGCACCATCACGGGCAGTACCATCTGGCGCAGCTGAGCCAGGAAGCTCTGCCAATCGGTGACCTGCAGCGTCGTGTCGTAGAAGGATGGAAACCACGGAAGGGCGACGGAAAACAGCACGATCAGCACGACGCCGGTGAAGAAGGTCGGCACGGAAAATCCGATCATCGAGACAAGCGTGCCGATCTGATCGAACCAGCTGTATTGCCGGTAGGCAGAGATGATGCCGATCGGCAGTGCGATGGCTATGCCGACAATATAGGCGACTCCGACGACCCAGAGCGTCTGCGGCAGCCGCTGTGCGATGATGTCGGCCACCGGTGCGCGCGATTGCCAGGAAACGATCCGCTGGCTGTCGCCGCTCAGATCAAGCCCGAACAGCGCGTCGATGACATGCAGCGGCTCGATCCAGAAAAACTGTTTGAGCCAGAGGGCATAGCGCGTCATCAGAGGATCGCCGAGCCCGAGCGAGAGCCGCATTTTCTCCTTCACCTCGGGCGGGATGGTCAGCGGCAGCTGCGCCATCGGGTCGCCGGGTGCGAGGCCGAGCAGGAGGAAAATGATCAGGCTGATCAGCAGCAGTGTCGGAACGGCGACGACGAGCCGCCTGATTGTATAGTGGAACATTCATCGCGCCTCAGTCTTGCCGAGCCGAAGGGGCGAAAGCCGTCCGGGCCAGTGTGTAGACATTGATAGTGCGGATGGAGATGTGACCGGCTTCAACGTCCCTGCTCTTTCTTCTGGTTCCCGTTTTTGTAAAATAGATTGCAAAAATGCCTTCTGATAGTCAATATGTAAAGAATGGTACTTTTTGAGGGTCGGTGATCGCCGTCTTACAAGATGTCCGGATACGCTGGGTTGCGGCTTGATACGGGTGCGCGGCTGAGTGATCGGATGACCCGACCGGCGACCGGGAGATTTGATGTCCGAAATGTCCAACGCCTTGAGATCGCCCGTGCAAAGCACACCCGAACCGCTTGTCTCGGTCGAAAATCTGCGGGTCGAGTTCGAAAGCGATCGCGGCCGGATCGTCGGTGTGCATGATGTCAGTTTCGATATCATGCCGGGCGAATGTGTCTGCGTCGTCGGCGAGTCCGGCTCGGGGAAATCCGTCTCGGCTCTTTCGCTGATGAGGCTGGTGGAATTCGGTGGCGGCCGCATCGCTTCCGGTCGCTTGCAGTTCCAGCAGGCCAACGGCCAGCGGATCAATCTGGCCGAGGCCGATGCTGTGACCATGCGAACCATACGCGGCAACCAGATCGGCATGGTTTTCCAGGAGCCGATGACCGCTCTCAATCCGGTCTTCACGATCGGGCGGCAGCTGGTCGAGGTCATAATGGCCCACCGGTCGCTCGCTTATTCCGCTGCCCGCAACAAGGCACTCGATCTGCTGCGCCAGATGCAGATCAGCGAACCCGAACGGCGCATACAACAATATCCGCACGAGCTGTCCGGTGGCATGCGCCAGCGCATCGTGATTGCAATGGCCATGGCATGCGAGCCGCGTCTGCTGATCTGCGACGAGCCGACGACGGCGCTGGACGTGACCATCCAGGCGGAGATCCTGACACTGATCGATCGCCTGAAGCGCGAAACCGGCGCGTCCGTTCTGTTTATCACCCATGACATGTCGGTCGTTGCGCAGATGGCGGACCGGGTGGTGGTCATGTATCGCGGTGAGAAGGTGGAAGAAGGGGCCGTCGAGGAGATCTTCACCGCGGCCACTCATCCCTATACGCGTGCGCTGCTTGCGGCCGTTCCGAGGCTGGGTGAAATGCGTGGGACCACCGAACCGGAGCCGATGCGGGTGCTTGCCGCCACCGGCGCCACCGCCGACCCCTCGCTGGAGCGCGCGCCGCCGCGTGTCACGGAAGATCCCGCCGTTCTTCTCGAGGTCAGGAACCTGACCACTCGTTTCGCCGTCCGCAAGGGGCTGATGCGCAGGATCACGGCCAATGTCCATGCGGTCGAGGATGTGAGTTTCTCGCTGCATCGGGGCCAGACGCTCAGCATCGTTGGGGAATCCGGCTGCGGAAAATCGACATGCGGCCGGTCGATTCTCAGGCTCGTCCAGCCCACGTCCGGCCAGGTGTGGCTTGACGGTCTCGATGTCCTCGCGCAGTCGAGCCACGACCTTCATGCGACGCGACGCCAGATGCAGATGGTGTTCCAGGATCCCTATGCGAGCCTCAATCCGCAGATGCGGCTGTTCGACCAGGTGGCCGAACCGCTACGAAATTACGGGCTGCTGTCCGGAAACGCGCTGCACCAGCGCGTCATCGAGTTGTTCGAACGGGTACAGCTACCCTCATCGTTCCTCCACCGTTATGCGCACGAACTTTCCGGCGGGCAGCGCCAGCGTATCGCGATTGCGCGAGCACTGGCGCTCAATCCGAAGTTGATCGTCGCCGATGAGGCGGTTTCGGCGCTCGACGTTTCGGTGCAGGCACAGGTTCTCAACCTTCTGATGGAGCTTCAGAGGGATCTCGGGATCTCGTTCCTGTTCATCAGTCACGACATGTCCGTGGTCGAACGCATCAGTCACCGGGTTGCCGTCATGTATCTGGGGCGGATTGTCGAGATCGGCCCCCGTGCGGCAATTTTCGAAAGGCCGCAGCATCCCTATACGCAGGCCTTGCTTGCGGCCGTGCCTGTCGCCGATCCCACCCGCAGGACCCTGCGCGGCCCGGCGAGTTATCATCCGCTGCATTCGCCGATCCATCCCCAGGATCATGTCGTGCAGCCATCGGTTTACAGGGAAGTGGCCCCCGGACATCTGGTACTGGACGCGGACTAGATGCGGCCAACCGAAATCTCAGGCATCACAACAGGACAGGGATAATCATGCTCGATAAACGCAAGTTCTATATCGATGGTCGATGGACTGATCCGGTTGAGGCGAAAGACCTCGAAGTGATCAATCCTTCCACCGAGGAGGCATTTGCCGTCATTTCGCTCGGCACCGACAAGGATACGGACTTGGCCGTCGATGCTGCCAAACGTGCCTTCGACGGCTGGTCGAACACCGCGCCGGGCGAGCGCCTGGCGAAAGTCGAGTGCCTGCTAGAAATCTACAAACGCCGGGCCGAGGAAATGGCCCGCACCATTTCGCAGGAAATGGGTGCGCCGATCGACATGGCCCTCAGGAGCCAGGTAGGGGCGGGCGCCTGGCACATGACGAATTTCATAACCGCGTTTCGGGATTTCAAGTTCGTCAGGCCGTTAGGCGACCATGCGCCGGACAACCGGATCGTCATGGATCCGATCGGCGTCGTTGGCCTGATCACCCCATGGAACTGGCCGATGAACCAGGTCACTCTCAAGGTGACGCCCGCTCTGCTGGCCGGATGCACCCTGGTGCTCAAGCCGTCGGAGGTCGCGCCGTTGTCGTCGATGCTCTTTGCGGAATTTGCCGACGAGGCCGGCATACCCGCCGGCGTCTTCAATCTTGTCAACGGCGACGGTCCGGGCGTCGGCACGCGGTTGTCGGCACACCCCGACATCGAGATGATAAGCTTCACCGGCTCCACACGGGCAGGCAAGGCGATCTCGAAGGTCGCCGCGGAAACATTGAAGCGTGTTGCACTTGAGCTTGGCGGCAAGGGCGCCAACATCATCTTCGAAGACGCCGATGGTGATGCGGTCCGGCGCGGTGCCGCTCATTGCTTCAACAATACGGGCCAGAGCTGCAATGCGCCGACACGCATGCTGGTTCAGCGCTCCATCTACGATGACGCAGTCGAAACAGCGAAGTCGGTCGCGGAGGCCCTTGCCATCGATGTGGCTGACAAGCATGGGGCGCATATCGGCCCTCTGGTCTCCGATACCCAGTATTCCAGAGTTCAGGACCTGATCCGAAAGGGGATCGAGGAGGGCGCACGTCTCGTCGCCGGCGGCCCCGGCCGTCCTTCCGGGCTGAACCGTGGTTATTTCGTGCGCCCGACCATCTTCGCCGACGTCGACAACAACATGACGATCGCGCGCGAAGAGGTATTCGGGCCGGTTCTGTCGATCATTCCTTTCGATACGGAAGAAGAGGCGATCGCGATAGCCAACGACACGCCATACGGCCTGAGCAACTTCGTACAGACGCAGGACGGTGAGCGACGAAACCGCGTGGCGCGCAGGCTCAAGTCGGGCATGGTCGAGATGAACGGCGTGTCGCGCGCCGCCGGTGCACCGTTCGGAGGCGTAAAGGCTTCGGGCCGGGCGCGAGAAGGCGGCGTCTGGGGCATCGAGGAATTCCTTGAACCCAAAGCGGTCTCGGGCTGGAGCGAAGTAAGCGCAATATCAGAGTGAGAAATTGCTCGCTTGGTTGTTGAGCGCCGATAGCGTTTATGGCCGTTTTTCCACGGTTGGAGACAACCGCCTGCCGCCCGATCACATCCCTTCAAGGCGAAGGGATGATTTCCGCGCCGCCAGCTTTGGAATTTGCCGCTCGACCAATAGCAGGAATCGGATGTTGCGAGCCCCCCGCAACCAAATTTCCCTGCGATCCCATCAAAGCCCCACGTGGGGCCGGTCGCGTTGATACCAAGCCTGTCTCTCCCTTCCAAGTAAACCGCGCTCGCAGATGGCGCGTCATGGGTCCACGCCGGACATGGGCAATACCTTGCAAACTGAATGGGTCTTTCCCATTGCTCCTGGTCAGCGACGAAGAAATATATCGTCCAGTAAAGATATGAATCCGGAGTTGATTTCAGGCTTGTTTTTCCGCATATTTTCATGATGGAAAGTATATTTCGAATATTGAAGTATATTTTATTTCGTATTTTATGATGGGTCGCCGCATGCTTGTATTTTCAGATGAAAATTTGGAGGTGATACATCGTCCGGGATCATCTCCCTATCTTCTCGTCACCTTCAACGAGATGGAGATGAAGGCGAATGGCAGTCGTTTCTGGGGGCAGCGGTTCTGCGAGAAGGCTGGCATTTCGGCGCTTGGCTTCATCAGCAGACGGCCGAACTGGTTTCCGGCGGCGAGCGTCGTCAAGGCTGTCGAGGCGGCCGCGCCCATCCTTGCCGCAGCACCGGAGCGGATCCTCTACGGCCACTCGCAGGGCGGCTACGCCGCCTTGCGGTACCGAAGGCGCTTCAACGCCACCGTTGCCATAGCCTTTTGCCCTCAGGTCTCGATCGATCCGAAGGCCGTTCCTTTCGACGGCAGGTTTGCGCGGCATTTCTCGCCCGACCTCCACGCCCATATGGGGATCGCGCCGGATCAGGCAGCCGGCCGGGCCTATCTCTTCTTCGATCCGTTCCACGCCGTCGATCGCCGGCATGCGGTTCATATCGCGACGCTGCAGAAGGGGACGCAGCTCGTGCCGGTTCACATGACAGGCCATGGCACCGTCCGGGCGTTCACGGGAACGGCACGCGCCCTGTCGCTGATCGACGCCTGCCGCAAAGACGATCTTCCGGGGCTGCGCGCTCTGGCCCGCGAGGCCCGGGTCATGGCGCCGATGCGGCCCTATCAGATCGCCGTGACGGCAATCGCCCGGCATCGGGCCTGGGCCGACCGGTTTCATGCACAGTTCGGCTCGTCTTTCTCTCCGGTCGAGCGGGCAAACTTCCTCTATCATCGGGCCAACCGCCACATCCGCGACGGTGAGCTTGCGGCGGCGCGGACCATGCTTGTGGACGCCATGACATGCCAGCCGGACAATGCCGGTTTCGCCCGCCGGATGGCGGAGCTTGACGGCCGTATCGCACGGCGCCCCGAGGGCTGACGCCGCCGCGCATTCGTGATCCGAATGTCGCCGAACCCGTTCGGCAAGACGGTCTTGCCGAACAATGACGGCCCGTTTCAGGCCCGGCGTTGTTGATTGCCGGCAGCACGCCTGTTCCAAACTAGCCGCGGATGAACGCCTTGCGGGCTTTCGTCCGCCTGGAGGGAGCCTCCGAGCGACCTTGCGGCCGGCAGCTCAGAGGTTTGGCCGATTATCCCCTCCCGGTCGAAGCGCTTCGGCGCTCAACCAGACGAGTGTCGCTAAAGCGAGTGCGAGAGAAGTGCGGGGCTTTCGGTCATCGCGGCGTCGAGCTTCCTCCGCAGCAATGCGCGATAGAGCTTGACGTGTTCCTGCGCGCAGGCGAGGCGGTCGGCGGGTTGTCGCATGGAGCCTCGCAGGCGCTTCCAGATCTGGCTGTCACCCAGGACCTCGACGATGCGATCCGCGAGATCCTGGCTGCTGCCCGCGCGAAAGTGCAGGCCGTCCTTTCCGTCACGCACCTTCTCGGCCATCCCGCCGATATCGGACGAGATCATCGGCCTGCGATGGAGCAGGGCCTCCTGGATCACGACGGGCGAGTTTTCCCACCAGACGGAGGGCAGGACCACCCAGTCGACCGAACGCATGAGACGCGGCACATCCGCGTTCTGGTAAGCGCCGTAGAAACGGACGCGGTCGCCTGCGTCCGCGATGAGTTTCTTCATCCGCTCCTGGAATTCGACCGGCTGCCGCTCGAGATTGCCGCCGAAGATCATCAGGCAGGAATCTTCGCCCCATATCTCCTTCGGGATGCGCGAGACGGCGTCGACCAGGACGTCGGCGCCCTTGAACGGCGTCATCTGCCCGAAATAGGCGAAGCGGTTGCGGCGCGGGTTGGGACCTTGCGTTTCTCGCGCGGGGGCAGCCGTTTCCAGGGCGATGCCGTTTTCGATCACGCTGAGCTTGTCCTTTTCGATGCCCCATGCGGCATAACGTTCCGCCAGAAACCGGCTGGGGGAGACGAAGGCGTCGGCAAGGCCGAGCATTCCGCGCGCAAACAGCTCCCGCTTCAGGAAGCGCGAGACGGGAATGTCGGGAAAGCAGCCGTGGCAGGCGGCCGGGGATGCCGTTTCGCAGAGCTGGCCGGACGGCCGTTTCACCATCTGCCCGTGATTATGGCAGATCGACAGGTATTCGTGGAACGTGACGACGATGGCTGCGTGCGGAAACGCCTCCCTCAGGGCGTAGAGGGCTTCGAGGCCGATGCCGAGAACATGATGGAAATGGATGACATGCGGCCTCAGATCGCGCGCGAAACGCAACAGGTCCCGGCTGATCGCCTGGGTATCGCCGTTGGACAAGAAGAAGTGGTCGTAGTCGTCCGCGTGGAACAGCAACTCATCCTCGGCAAGGCGAAGGCTCATCAGCGCGGACGAGGCATGCCGCGGGACCGGATGGCCGACCCGGGCGAGATAAACCGACTGCACGTTCGGCAGCGCGTTCAGGCCGCGATGCAGGCTGTGAGATGCGATTTCCGCCCCGCCGAGCGATACCGTCGGATGCGCATGCGAGACGACAAGGACGCGAAGCTGCTCGTTCATGCGGGCCTCTTTTCCGGGTGCTTTTCAACGGTAAGGATAGGCAGCCACTGGCTCCTGAAGATCTTTCGATCGATCTCTTCCACCAGGGCGGTTATCGCCGGGCTGTCACCGTGGCGTGCGTCGTCGCAGCCCCACATCTGCACCGACGGCAGCACATGGGAGTCAAACCCGGAGCGGCTGAGACGAAGGCCGAGATCCAGCCCTTTTTCCTGCGCACCCAGATAACCGCCCGAAAAGCCGCCCACACGCGACAGGGCGTTGCGGGGCATGACGCAGCACTCGAGCGAGGCCGCCGCGATGCGGGTCAGCTTCATGTCGATAACCGCCTTGAGCGGATATCCGGCATAGCGGCCCACGACGGGTTCGTCGCCGTTGCCGTCATCGATCCAGCTCCCCGCCCAGCGGATGGAATGGTCCTCGTAAGCCAGGACGGGCGAGACAATGCTCCCCTTCAGCGTCGCGGCCGTGGCCAGGAGCTTGCCGTACCAGCCCGTCCCGCGCGGGATCAGTGAGGCGGAAAGCGACACGACCGTCTCGCAGGAGAGTGCTTGCGTGCCGGCTTCCAGCATGTCGTAAGTGTCGCCTGTTCCCTTCGCCGACACGAGCCTGATCGAAAGGCCATAGAACCGTGCGAGCTCCCTGAGGCGGGCACCCTGCCTGCGGAAGCGCTCCGCCGGCATGGCGATCACGATCGGCACGCGCCGGGTCTCCGGATCGAGCGCCAGCAAGGCCAGCAGCGGGGAAATATCCTCCGCGCTCTCTCCGGCGCCGATGACGATCGGCGGGCTGTCTTCCTCATCGAATGGGCCGGCATCCAGAATTGTCTCGATGACAGGTATCGACCTTCCGGATCGCGCGAGGAACGGCACAATCTGTGAATCGACGATCGCCGGCAGCGCATAGTTCGCGGGATCGATGGAGCCGATCTGGCGCAATACCGCCGAGCGCGCCGAAACCCGCGTCGGCTTCACCGGCAGGAACGCACGGCGCTCATCGTGCAGTGTGAGTTCGAAATAGAGGGGCGCTCCAGGATCTTCATGCGGCAATTGGGCGTCGGCGATGAAGCCATGCGCGCGCTGTTCGCTCGGAAGGTTCGGCGTGAAGTGCTGCTGTTCGTCGAAACTGTCCGTCACATCGGGGCGATCGAAGCGCGTCCAACGTTCGTCGAGGCGAGCCGCAGCATCGCGTCGGCGCAGCTTTACCGTTGCGACGTGGCCGTCGGGGTCATACAGCCAGCCGCAGACGAGGAGGTTTCCGCCATCGGCCTCAAATGTGCTGTCTATTCCCATCCGGACGGGATAGGGCAGGCTGGAGACGGTTTCCTTGCCCTCGAAGCTGTTGGCGGCTGCCCGCAGGGACAGGAGCACGTCCGGAGTGCTTTGGGTCCGCAGCAGAATCGAACGGATGTGTTCCGGCGTTTCCAGCGGGCCGGCCATGCGTTTTCGGGGATGAACCGCGACATACCGCCAGCCGGCACGTCCCCGAAAGACCAGCCCCTCGATGTCGGGAGCGCGGGCAGCCTGGCTGGCCTCGATAAGGCCGACGAAACCCGAGGCGCCGTCGGGAGCGTCGGGGCGAGGAAAGATGGCGATACCGCATTCCGCGACCACGGGTGTCACATTGCCGACCACGCAGACCCGGCAAGGCCCCGGCGCCATGCCGCGGCTCCAGCCCTGCAGGAGCGTCGCACCATCATGGCTCTCGCCAATCAACTCGATGAAACCATCGCTGGCATGGGCTGACTGCAAAAGCGCGGTTATCGTCAAAAGTCGGCGGCGGCTTACATTGCCGACCATCAGAGCGTCCACCAGCCGGTTGAGGACGGCGGCTGACTGAGATCCGGCGGACTCGACCACAAGCGCGGCGGCTTCCTCCGCGGAAGCCAGCCGGGGCGCAAAGATGTAGCGTGCGCCGGTCTCCTCCTCTCCGAACCGGATCGTGGTCATGGCGAGGTCCGCGTCCACGGCCGGAAGGAGCGCTACGAACCCATGCCTGGCCCGCGGCGAGGGTGCGGACAATCGCCATTCCGAGACGAACGAGGTTCGCGTGACGGCCTGATCCTCGCCGAGGCCGACCACCACATCGCCGGACGCGACGCGGCCGAGGCCGATGATCAGCAAGGTTGCCTCGTCGATACGGCAGCCGATCACCCTTCCGGAGCGTATTGCCCTGCTTACCGCATGGCTGCCCGCCGAGGGGCCGGTGACAGCGGGGGATTGTTCCGTAACCAGCACGCCTTGCCCTCCCTCGATCAGATTCTGGCAACCAGCACAAGGCTGGCTCCGGCGGCAAATCCCACGAGAACGAACAACAGCAGCAGCAGGGGCTTTATTTCGCCGTTCGCACGCTTGCGCAACGCGTTCAGGTTCTTCTCCATTCCTGCCACAACCCCGTCCATCCGCATCAGGTGGACATCGAGATCATTCAGCCGTTGGCCGATATCAACCTTGAGGCTTTCGACGGCATTGCTGACATCGGTCAGGCCGGCGGTCTCGGTCTTGTCGGCATCGATTTCCGGTGAGCGCTGCAGCGAGCGCTGCGAGACCTGCAACTGCCGCTGCGCCGCCATCAGCAGATCGAGCTTGTCGAGCACTTTCGCCAGCGGTGCGGCGATCAGAGCCTCGGCCGCCTGTTCGTCCGGCTGGGGAACGCGAAGGGCCTGCTCGGAACCGGCTCCATTTCGCGCCATGACGACGATATCGTTCGCCCGAGAGTGGACCGGATCGGGCAGTGCGATTTCGAAAGCGTGTTTGCCGTCGCCGATACCGTTGCGCCGCAGGTCGGGACGATTGCGGTCGGCAACGGCCTCGGCAATCACCTTGCCGTCGAGGAGGACACGAATGGTCAGTCGTTGATCCGGTGCCATCGGGTCGAATGCCCAGCCGAAGATCCTGCCCATGTCGACGGCATCCACCCGGCCGTTCATCGGCTTGGCGTTGTCCTGTTCGGATGCGGCATCCGGTCGTTCAGCGGGACTGGTCATGCGCTCTCCAATGCCTGAACCTGTGCCGTCTCCATCCACTTGAGGTAGCGGCGGGCGGTCGTGTCGATGTCGTCGGGCTTGCGGGCGTTTTCGGAAAGCCGGCGCAGCAGGTTCGGCTCTTCGACGATGGTCCGCATCGCCGCGGCCAGCGCCCGGACATCGTTGGGCGGGACGGTCAGGCCGTTGACGCCGTGTTCGACCATTTCAGCCATCCCGCCGATGTTGCTGGCGATGACCGGCCGGCCTTGAGCCTGGGCCTCCTGAATGACAAGCGGCGCGTTCTCCCACCAGACGGAAGGAACGATGCTGCAATCGACCGCGGCCACCAGATCGGCGATGTCTTCGCGTCGATAGGGGCCTCGGGACTGCACGGATTCCGACGTTTCGGAAAAGCGCCGATTGATCTCGTCGACGAAGGCCTCGCTCTGGAAGGGCGCTCCGCCATGGACGCGGAGTTCGAAATCGAGGCCATCGGCGAGAAGCTGGCGCGCAGCCTCGAGCAATACGGTCACCCCCTTCCAGGGGTTGAGATTTCCGAAGTATCCGAAGACCGGTTTACCGCCCTGCAGCAGTTCCCTTCGCGCGCCGGCATTTCGGGCGGGAATACCATTGGGAATGACGCTGATCTTATCTTCGTCCAATCCCCATCGCACGAAACGGTCGCGTAAGAAGGCGCTTGGCGAGACGAAGTGATCAACCGTGCTCAAGAGGGCCTTCAGGTGGCGTTCGCGCAGGGTAAAGCGATCGAGCGGAATGTCCTTGAAACAGCCATGGCAGCGGTCCGGGCTGGATTGGTGACAAAGCTCCTTGCTGCCGGTGCGGACCATCAGGCCGTCATGGTGGCAGATGGGGTAGTAGTCATGCAGCGTCATGACGATCTGGCAGTCGGGCAAGGTACGGCGGACGATGTGGGGGAACTCGGCGCCAAGCAGCAGCAGGTGATGGAGGTGAACCACGTCCGGCCGGAAATCGCGCAGCAAGTCGGTTATATCCGGAACGACACCGTAGAGGTCGATCTGACTCATGAAGAAGCGGTCGAAGTGTCCGGACCACAGCAGGACCTCGTCTCCCGCCGAGCCGATGCTCTGGAAACTCGTGCCCGGTCTGGCTTCGCGGTGGATCTGGTTGGTGGCACCGAGAAACAGGGCTTCGTGCCCCTCGCGCTGGTAGGCGCGAAACAGGTCGTGAGCGAATATCTCCGTTCCACCGGGGTGAAGGGACGGATGGTTGTGGGCTGCCACCAGGATACGCTTGCTCATCGACCATTTCCCCGGCGCTTCGCCACGATGAAGTCCTGATGGTGGCTCGCGGTGGTGCCACGCCAATGGCCGAGCGATTTCAGAGCGACGGAGAGGCCCGCCCGTTCGAGCGCCTTGTCCAGAAAGCCGTCTTCGAAACCCACCGCGGCAAGCGGCGGTTGGTTGGGTACGAACCAGCACGGACTTTCGCCATAGCGGCGGAAGGCGAGACGCGGATCACGCCGCCCGCTTTCGTTTGCCGCCGCGATCCGATCGACCACGAAGGCGGTCATGAACAGGCGTCCGCCGGGTGAGAGGACCCTGCGGACCTCGGCGAGGTAGACAAGGATTTCCGCGGGCGGCAGATGAGTGACCACGGAGGTCATGATCACGAAGTCGAAATGACGATCCGGGAAGGGCAGCCTCAAGGTCCTGCCGCTGACCTTGCCTTCCGGATTGTAGAGTTCGTGCGCGATGTCCAGCCGCTGAAAGGCGAAATTGGGGTAGGCGGGCGTAATCGTTCGCTGGCACCAGCCGATACCGCCCTCGACGGGATCGACGCCGTCGTAGCGGCTCGCCTGCGGGTCGAGATATTGGGTGAGCGGCACGGCCATCCGGCCGATGCCGCAGCCGATGTCGAGCACGCGGCTGTCTTCGCGCAGGCCGCCGATGCGGATGAAGTAACCGAGAAACTCCGCTCCTATCGCGCGAAAATCACCGTCTCCCACGAAGACGTTGGTGGATTCGGGTTGCGGCAGAAAACGGTTTTCCCGAACGGATTCGATGAGCCAGCGAACACGGTCTTCATCGATCAGCCGGGCCGGCCTGGTGGGGTTAAGGAGTGCCGCCTCAGTCACGCCGCGTTCCTTTCCCGAATTCTAGCGCCCGCAGCGGCGGGTCGGCCGTTGTCCCTGTCGAATTGGTTCGCCATCAGTTCGGCGATATCGTCGTCCCAGCGCTGCGTGTGGAGCCATGAATTGTATTGGCTTGCGACGCCGCGCATGTAGTCCTGGCTGCGGCGGATCGAGCGGCGCTCGAAATGATAGAGGCACGCTGCCGGCTCGTAGACTATCTGCAGCCCGAGCCGACGGATCTTGAGGCAGAGGTCGCTGTCCTCGTAGTCGCCGATCACGTAATCCTCGGTGAAGCCGCCGACTCGCTCGTAGGTGTCCCTGCGGGCCACGAGGCAAGCGCCGGTCACGCCGGGAACGTCGCGGGCATGTTGCGCCGGCGCGTAGTCGCCAGGCATGCCCTTGTGGAAATGGTGGTTCAGCCAAATTCCGCGCTGGTCGCGACCGAAATACAGCCCGGCGTGCTGCAGCGATCCGTCCTCGAAGATCAGTTTCGGGCCGATGGCGCCCAGCCTGCTGTTTTCCAGCAGCGGTCGCGACAAGATCTGAAGCCAGCCGGGCGCGCAAGGCACGACATCCGAATTGAGCATGACCAATATGGCGCCGCGGGCAAAACGTGCGCCGGCATTGCAGGCGCGCGCATAACCGCCGTTGCGATTCATGACGACCAGCTTCATCGACAGCCCGTGCAGAAGGTGCAGGCCGCCCAGCATGTGCTCCGTCTCATCCTGGATTTCCGGGGAATCGAGGACGAAGATGATCTCCGCATTGGCGACGAGCCATGGGTCGGTGGCCATTCCCGACAGCTGGAAGCGCAGGAAATCAAGTACCTTGTAGAGAGGCACGACGATCGAAACGAGGGGTGCGGTTTCGGACAGACTGTAGTCCTTCGTGCTGTCGACCTCTATGGTCTTGCCCAGTCGCCGTTCTATGTCCTGCAGGGCAGGGGCGAGGATCGTGCGGAAGGCACCATCGACCGCATGCTGTGGCGGCACGGCGCGCAGAAGATGGTTTCGTTGTGTCGCGGGCTCGAAAGGCTGCGGTGCCGGTATCAGCGGCCTGACCGCTCCCGAGGCAAGGCGCATCTGAAATCGCGGTTGCAGGAGCGGCCCGGGGGATTCCGACAGCGGGATCCAGGCGACGAAGCCGGTCACATCGGTCCTGCTCTTCTCATCCTTCCCTTGCGCCCATGCGGGAAATTCGTAGCTGTTGCCGTCGAGCGGCACCGCCGTGCCGTCCTCCTTGACATAGTCGATGCCGGCGAACGCCGATGACGGCGCATGGAACCAGCCGCCGGCCAGCAGGCCGTCGTCAAGCGCCAGAGCGAGATCGACCTCGCCGGACGGATGCATCGACGATTTGGCAATCCGACTTGTGGCAAGGGGTGCACGAACTTGAAGGTCGATCGCCGTGGCGGCGCCGCTTTCCGGCAGGGTGGCAAGTCGACGGACAATCATTTCGCGCAGTTCCACCGCCTCGGGGTTTTTGCTCCACCAGCTCTGAAGACTGGGATAACGAGGCTTGCCGTCAGCAAGCTGGCGAATGGCGGCGCCGTTCTTGCTCAGGAGGACGATGAGAAACGGAGGGGAAGGGGAAGGCGCCTCTGCGATGAAATGGCAAGATTGCAGGCCGTTTTTCGCGTTGCGTCCGAGGACGACTTTTACGGCCATGCGTGCAATCGAAGCTGTGCCGATCGCATAGATCGCCGTGATGTCGCCGAGATCGGGACTGATAGCCGTCTCGATCAGATGGCGTCCCTGCGCAATCTGGCAGACGATGCTGGCCGCCTGCGGTTCCGGCACGAGCGCGTGAAGGGCGTCCTCCACCACCATGTTGAAAAGATGGTCGCCGGCGATGCGGAAGGCGCTTCGCCATACGGTCAGCAGGTTATTGACGAACTTGATGCGGGCATCCGGCGCGAGATCCGCGAACAGTGCCTCCACATCGAGGGGAGCGAGCGCGCGCGCCGGCGGCATCACGATGGTTTCGGCGGTGCTGCCGTATTCGGTGCAGATGCCCACACTCACCGGCTGCTTTTCCGGCCTCATCGCCCAGAACATACGGTGCCTTCCGTTGCCGAGCGGCAGCATCATGCTGACAAGCGGTACCGGCGACCGGTCCATGGACAACAGGCATTTCGTGGTGGCGGGAAGGGACGGGGGAAGGTCCCAGACAAGGACGGCCAGGTCCGTGCCGAGCCGAAAGATCTTTGCGTTTCTGAAAACGCCAGTGGCGTCTGTCGATTCGTCGAACGTCACGCGCTACCCCTCTGGATCGGAGTTGCGCGCCCCACGGGAGGAGGCAGGGCGCGCAGTGTTCATATTCAGTGAACGGTGAAGTAGTTCTCGGGATTGGCATGGATGTCGTCGGCATCGACATTGACCAATGTGAGCGTGTCGCCGTGGCCGAGATCCACGATGACATTGCCGCCGACCTGTGTGACGCGCGAGGCCAGGTCTTCGGGCGAAGACACGTCGAGGCCATTGATACCCTTCGAGATCTGCAGCAGATCCTCGCCGGCGTTGAAGTCGAGAATGACGTCATTCCCGCCACCGCCGTCGAAGACGAAGACGTCATGGCCAGCACCGCCTACCAGGATGTCGTTGCCGGCACCGCCATCGATAATGTCGGCACCGTCGCCGCCATAAAGGATGTCGGCGCCCTTGCCGCCGGACAGAAGATCGCTTCCATGTCCGCCGAGCAGTGTGTCGCTGCCCTTGCCGCCGTACATAAGGTCATCACCCCAGCCGCCGACGAGGTTGTCATTGCCGTCTTCGCCGTTCAGCAAGTCGCTGCCCTCGCCGCCGAACAGGGAATCATTTCCCTTTCCGCCGAACAGCAGGTCGTCGCCTTCACCACCGAACACGACGTCGTGCCCGTTGCCGCCGCTCACGAAATCATCGCCCGCATGGGCGCGAATGAAGTCGTTAAAGCGGGAGCCGAACAGGGCATCGTCGTATGCTCCGCCTTCTAATGTGGCCATATGCCTCTCCTCTTCGGATTCATATTCACGCGTCTCGGCGCAGGGTGCGACGATTTCGCACGTGGACTGTGCACTGCAACAAAGCATGGTGCAAGCATATCTTGGAGCTAAAATGTCATATCTCGGGAAATAAATTTCCTAATATGAGTTCTATTGGCACATTATTTCGGGAATTGTTGCTTTTATGAGGTAAAATTTGGGTATTTTACTTTATAATTACTTAAAGATTTGAAGGAATTTGCGTTTGCAGCATTCAGATTCCATCCGAGTGCTAGTCTTCCCTGAATGCGCGATTGAAACTCTCGAGGACGGGGGAGGTAATATAGTCGATAGCGCGGCGTGACTCGTGGATGATCAGCACTTCGGCGGGCATGCCCGGATAGAGGCGGACATCCGGGTTTGCCTTGAGCGATGACGGGTCGAGTTTGGCACGCGCGACAAAAAACGCACTGTTTGACTTCTCATCCACCGACTGGTCCGCGGCGACATATGTAATGGCGCCTTCCATAGGCAGGCGGGAGCGTTGATTATAGGCCGTCAACCGGACTTGCGTGTGCGAGCCGACGGCGATGCTGTCGATGTCGCGAGGATTGACGCGCATCTCGACCAGCAGCGGCTCATTTTCCGGAACGATCTCGAGCAACGGCTGGCCGGGCGTGACCGCGCTGCCGGGGGTGCGCAGCAGGATGCTGCTGATGATGCCGTCCTGGGGAGAGCGAATCTCGAGACGCCGCAGCACGTCCTTCGAAGCGGTGATCTGCTCTTCGACATCCGCGAGATCGATGCGCGCCGTGGTGATTTCGCCGGCAATCGTCGACTGAAAGTCGCTTTCAATTCCGGTCAGCGCAAGCTGTGCGCCTGCTGCCGCTTTTTCGGCCTGGGCCCTGTTGCCCACGAGCTCCCCCCGTTCCCTCGCAAGCTCGCTTAGCTTGGAATCGATCTCGATGAGTTGCGTGCGCGGTATAGCGCCTTTCTTCACCAGCGTTTCCGTCGCCGTCCGGTGCTCTTTGATGAAACCGATTTGCTGGTCGGCTGCCTGGATCTGGATGTCGAGCGACGCCGCATGTTCGAGGTGCTCCTCGATGGTCTTCTGCTGGACCTCGACGCGTCCGACCTTGGTCTCGCGCCGTTTTTCGAAAAATATCGTCTCGGCCCTGACGGCATCATCGACTGTGGCGTCCTGGGCGTCGCCGAAATCACCGGGAAAGCTGATTTGCAGCATGTCAGCCTGCTCGGCTTTCAATCGGGCCAATTTCGCGATGAGGCCGATGCGTCGGATCTGGAGCGACTGCAGGCTGGAACGGGCCCGCGTATCCTCCAGCTCGATCAACGGCTGGCCGGCGGAAACCTTGTCGCCCTCCTGAACGAGCAGCCGGCTCATCACGCCGCCTTCAAAATGGCTGATGGTCTTTCGTTTCGAATCGACGATGACCGTGCCGTTGGCGACCGTCGCGCTGCTGAGCTCGACGGAAAAGGCCCAGGCAAAAAATCCACCGAAGGATAGAAGGATCGTGGCGAGCCCCGCAACGACAAGACGACGGAGCGGCGAACGGTTGTCAAACTGGTCGAACTCCAGGTCGGGCGGGCCAACATCCAGCAATACCGGCTGATGCCGCTGGAGGCGACGTTCGGAGAGATCGGGACGGACGGCAAGGGGTGGCTTTTCAGTCATATCGCGGCTACCTCGCGGTGTGCTTCGCCCGGTATCGTGGCTGTCACCACGGCCGTTCGCGGTCCGAACTGCGTGATGCGGCCGTTTTCGAGCACGAGCAGCTTATCGGCGGCCTGCATGATGGCTGGTCTGTGAGCGATCAGGACGACAATGGCGCCGTCGTCGCGTGCGCGCTGGATGGCACGGATAAGGGCCCGCTCGCCAATCGAATCCAGGTTCGCGTTCGGCTCGTCGAGCACGATGAGGCGAGGCTGGTTGTAGAGGCAGCGCGCCAACGCTATGCGCTGCCGTTGCCCGCCAGAAAGGGTGAGGTGCCCGTCGCCCACGGGTGTGTCGTAGCCGAGGGGCAGGCGCCCGATCATTTCGTGGATATCGGCCAGCCGCGCAGCCTCCAGCACCTTGTAGGGATCGCTGTCCGCCATTCGCCCGATATTTTCTCGAATCGTGCCTTCCAGAAGCGAGACGGATTGCGGCAGATAGCCGACCACCTGGCCGAACGAGCCGCGTTCCCAGAGATAGGTATTGTTGCCGTCGAGGAAGACGCCGCCGGATGTCGGGCGCAAGATGCCGACAAGCAGGCGCGCGAGGGTCGATTTGCCGGCCGCGGAGGGACCGACCACGCCCAGAACCTCGCCCGGAGAGAGGGAGAAAGAAATCCCCTTGATGATGGGCACATCCAGCCCCGGGGCTGCGTAAACCAGCTTATCGACCACGATGTCACCCGACGAATGCGGCGTGGGCATCGTCTGGCGGATTGCGACGTCCGTCTTGAGAATCCCTTCGAGGCGACGCCAGCTGGCAATCGCCAGCACCCATTGCCGCCAGTTCTCGATGATCGAATCGAAGGGAATCAGCAGGCGCCCGACCAGAATGCTCGACGCCATCATCGCGCCGGGCGTGATTTCCTGCTGCAGCACCAGATACGCGCCGGCTGCCAGGGTGATGATCTGGATGGAGTAGCGCAGGGTGCGGGTGATGGACGACATCGCCTTGCTCCTGCTCCCGCTCGTTTCAAAGTCACTGAGAGCCTGCAGTTGAAGGGCGCGCCAGCGGGCCGCCAGGGCCGGCAGCATTCCCATCGCCTCGATGGCCTCGGCATGTCGCAGCGAAGCGCCAATCCTGGATACGGCCTCGATATTCGTTTGATTCGCTTCCTTGGTGAGTTGGTGCGTCAACAGGTATGTCACCAGACCGCCGCCAACGAGCAGCGCGACGGAGACGGCTCCGATAAGGCCAAAAAGCGGATGCAGAAGGAAAAGCGCGCCGAGAAAAATCGGCGACCAGGCAGCGTCCAGGGGCGCGCTCACCGCCGACGAGGTGAGGAAACTTCGCAATTCCGCGATGTCCCGAAGCGACTGGGTTGCGCGCGACAGGCCCTGATCGACCGAGGCCTGAACGGCGGCGGCGAGGACCGGCATGTTCAGCCGGCGAACGAGCGCGCCGCCGATGGCCTGGAACGAGAGCGCACGGATGAATTCCAGAACACCGAGCACCACCAGGGCGCCGATGGCCAGGATGATGAGCATGGTAAGCGTGTCCATGCTTTGGCTGTTGAGCACCCTGTCATGAACTTGCAGCATGAATAGAGGCATCGTCAGTTGCAGCAGATTCAGGCAAACGCTGAGCCCCGCCGCATAAAGCAGTCCCGACAAGAAAACCCGTTTCGCCTGGGATATCAGCAACCCTGAGATGTCCTGGTTTTGGCCTCCCACGGTTTTTCGCTTGCTTCTTGTCTCATTTTGAACTGTATCACGCATGAAAATTTGCCTCGAGTTAACGTTAGATCCATCTGTTGGAGGACAGATTTGGTTGTAACTGAGCCTAAGTGTAGTATTGCTTCGATCAATCTGGCACATAACGACGGGCTTGTGCAAGCTCATGGTGATCGACGGTGATGAGCGTATTTGAATATTACTTCAAGTTTTGAAGTATTTTCTCGAAACGGAGAGTCGAATGAAAGAAAATGATGTGTTCAGTTTGCCCATGGAACTGAATGACGATCTGAGTTTTCAAACGAGCCAGACAGCACAAACGCAACCCGGCCTTCCCCAGGGCCCCGAGTTGGTGGACCTCCAACAGGTTACATATTTCGAGCTCGCTCGCCTCATGGAGAGGGCGAGCCGGCGTTTTTCGGGCCTGATCCGTGCGGAGCTGACCAAGCTTCGTGTCGACGATATCGGGCCGGCACAGGCAATGATTTTGCTGGCAATCGGCGATTCGGAGCTGTCGGTCGCCGAGCTTCTGGACCGCGGGCACTATGTCGGCTCCAACGTTTCCTATTACCTGAAGCAGCTTGGTGACGGCGACTACATCGATCGCGTTGCCTCCCAGCGCGACAAGCGGTCCGCGCGCATCAAATTGACGGAAAAGGGCCGGCAGCTCAGGGCAAATCTCCGCGACGCGGCGATGACCTACGAGCGCGCCGTGAACAGGGGCGACCAGGACCAGCGTATGCTCGAGACGGCCTTCCAGACGCTGCACCAGCTCGAACTGGCCTGGGGCAGCGGTCCGCGGTACGGCGTCTAGATGGCGAGCGATGCCGCGTACCCGGCAATGGCGGGCTAGGCGCTATGCATGTGGCGTTTGTTCATCGACGGGGTTTCGGTCAATTCGCCGCCTTGGCCGCTCGGCTCGCGCAGGCGGGCAATGAGGTCAGCCTCATTACCGAGACCATAGACCAGAAGATCCCATCCGTTCGTGTCGTTCGACATCGGGCGGAATCGGGCCCGCGCGCAGATCCGCATATGGCCCGACACATGGGGACGCCCGATCACCATGCGCGAATCGGCCATCGCGTCGCCGAAACGCTCGATGCCATGGCAAAGCAGGGGCTGGTGCCCGACATTGTCGTTGGCCATATCGGGTGGGGAAGCATGATGTTCCTGAAGGACGTGCTGCCGCAGGTGCCCGCCTTAGGGTATTGCGAGTTCTTCTACCGGTCGGAAGGGGCGGACATCGGGTTCTCGCCCGAGGATCAGCCCGATCTGGAGACGCGCAAGCGGCTGCGGTTGCGCAATATCGCGCAGCTCCTGTCCCTTGAGGCCATCGAGGCCGGCATCAGTCCGACCCATTGGCAGAGAAGCCTGTATCCCGCCGACGCCCGGGGGCGCATTTCGGTATGTCACGAAGGGATCGATACGGCGCGGTTTCGACCGGACCCGACAACGTCGGTCACCCTTCCGGACGGACGAGTGCTCAGTGCCGGTGGCCCCCCCATCGTCACCTTTGTCGCGCGCGACCTTGAGCCCTATCGCGGGTTTCCACAGGTCTTGGAGGCCGCCGCCAAGGTTGTGCGCCAGAGCCCGGATGCCCTGTTCGTTTTCGTCGGAGGAGATGGCGTCAGCTATGGTGTGCCGCCGCCCGGCGGCGGGGCGTGGAAGGATCATCTCCTCAAATCGCTGGACATACCACGGGAGAATATCGTCTTTCCCGGCGCGGTGCCGCATTCGGTCCTGCGGCAGCTCTACCAGATCTCGGCCGCGCACCTCTACCTCACCTATCCGTTCGTCTTGTCGTGGTCGGTGCTGGAGGCGATGGCATGCGGCGCGCTGGTCATCGGATCGGACACCGCGCCGGTCCAGGAGATCATACGCTCCGGCCGCAACGGCCTGTTGGTGCCGTTCTTCGATACGGATGCCCTCGCCGAGGCCATTCTCGGCGCCCTGAAGGATCCGGAACGCCATTTTGGGATACGGGCAGCGGCGCGCCGGACGGTCGAGAGGCGTTTTCGACTGACGGATTGCCTCGATCGCCAACAGAATCTGCTTGAAAAATTGATCGGGAAGCCACTTCTGCGCAATGCAGAAATGAGTCTGTAATTTTACTTTGATTTTTAAAGTATATACAAAGCATTTTTCTTAGCCGTGGCTAATTTTTATTATTGTGCACTGCAATGTTAGTTGTTAGGCTTCCCATATGAGTGCCGGATGATTTGAATAAATATCTGATTATTCGGCGTCTTTGCTTTTTGTTCCGAGCTAATTGTTCAGGGGCCGCGCGTGCAAGAATTGACGTCTTCCGGCATTGGGAAACGACTGGTGACGAGAAAGCTGATCGCGGCATCGAGCCGGGATCGGTCGTGCTTCGAAGGGAGCGATATCGACCATCTGGTCGTTTGCCTCGATGTTGATGGCCATCTTCCGGCGACATTGCAGAATGCTTTTCCCTTGATCGCCGTCGCCTTTTCCGAAGAGGGCGAGGCGGACTTGCAGCAGCGTCTGGCGCTGCTTGGGCCGCTGGGGACGGTCCCCGCGGTTCCCATACAGCGGCTCGATCCCGTCAATACGTCGGACAGTTTTCCGCTCCTGCGGGCGCTGACCGAGGGCGGCGTCGGCCGGCTTGCCCGGTACAGCGCCTCGATCAGCTCGGAGCTTGCGATCCTGCGCCGGGAACGCGAGGCGCTGATGGAAAACTACCGGGCGCTGGAAGATGCGTTCCAGGCACGAAACTGGGAGCCGGTTTCGGAGATTTTCTCCCACGATCCCTATGCCGATCCGAAGGACGAGGGGATCGGGCAACTGCTTTCCGCCGCCTTTGTCGAGCAGTTGCTGCCGGTATCCAGCCTTGGTGTGGCCGGGTTCGCCCTTCATCTGCACTCGGTGCCTCGGATCAGCGGAGAGCTTGTCGTGGCATTGAGCTATCTGGAAAGCGGCGAAGGGGTCGCCGAATGGACCGTCCCCTATGCGCAACTCGTACAGAACTGGAATTTCTTCTCGCTGCCCCGGGCATGCGGAGGGGCCGCGCGTACGCTTCGCCTGAGGATTTCCGCGACCGGGCCAGAGACCGTCGGGCTTTCGCTCGGTTATCCGATCGCCGGCGAGCGCTATTCGGCGCGGTCGGAACTTCCGCATCCGGATCTCGACCTGCGTCCGCTGGCGTTCAAGGTGTTTACGGGACTGCCTGGGGTCAAGCCCGCCAGAACGCCCAACATGATAGCGCCGAGCAGCCTGCTCGAAGGCCAGTACACAATCGACTATCGCCTGGCGGTCGGTACGTTGAGCCAGATCGCCGATGTTTCGGTCACGCCGATCGTCCCGGAATTCCAGACGGTGCGCTTCCTCGAGCATGAGCATGCCGTTGTCTGCCACCCGTTGCCGAGCGGCATATCGGCAGGCGCGGTCAGTCGCGCGATCGAACCCGGAACGGTATCTTTCTCGGCGAGCGCCTTCATCGATCATCCGGAAGGTCAGCCCGCGGCGGTCAGCTTCCTGCTCGCACCGTCGAATTCGAACGCGCGTTCCGAAGTGGCCGAGCTTGCGCGAAAGGGCGCGGCCAAGCCGTCGGCATTCTTCAGCGGATGGCGTGAAGTCAGCTCCAGCGAGGTCGTCAACATCAACATCCAGCTGGACGAGCCGGCGCGGGGCCCAATGGACCTGATGATCCTCAGCCGTGCGGTCACGGACTCGGTCGATTTCTCCTGGCTGAAGGTGTCCGGCTTCCGGATGGTCAAACAATTCAGGGAGGCCGCCGATGTCCAGTAACAGGGAGCCAACGGACCTGATTGCTGTGGCCATGCCCCTTTACGGTCACGCGGCACTCGCCCTGGAGGCGATCGAGTCGGTGCTTGCCTCGAAGCTCGGCAACTGCCGGATCGTCATTATCGTCTCGGTCGATGGCGATCCACGGCACGAGACATTCGATCAGCTGCTGCTTTACGCTGCGGCCCATCCGTCCCTCCATGTCGTGTTCGGGCGGAACGCCGGCCCCGGCGGCGCGCGCAATCGCGCCATCGACTTCGTCCTCGAGCGCTTTCCGGAGACGAAGGCCGTCTATTTCCTCGACGCCGACAATCGCGTCCTTCCCGGCACCATCGAGACGCTTTACCGGCAGCTCTTATCCAGTGGCTGCGGGTGGGTCTACACGAATATCGACACATTTTCGGTAAGCTGGCGCGCCCACTACGGCAACCGCTATTCGCGGCTGGTGCACTGCATCACCGACAATATCTGCGACACGGGATCGATGATCTCGATCGATGTTTTCCAGGAAGGTGTCCGCTTCAACGACGACAGGCAGAACGGTTTCGAGGACTGGGAGTTCTGGCTGTCCTGCATCGAGCACGGTTTCGTCGGCACGCCCTGCCACGACACCATCTTCGAATACAGGCTGAGGGCGGAGAGCCGCTTCAAGGAGGCCAACCGGGATCGCGCCACGTCGGTGAGCTTTCTGCGCAAGCGCCACATGCCCTTGTTCCAGCGCCCGATGCTGGTGGATTTCGAGCATGAGGAGTGCCCGCGCTACCTGTTTGCGCGAACGGAAGACACGGCGATCTCCTTCTTCACCGACCCCACCAAACCACCGACGATACGTCGTCTCGACGACATCATCCCGGCTTTCTGGGGCAATATCGGCGAGCCCGACAACGAACATTTCCCGCCTTTCCTGGTCGCCGGAAGCGGCGCGGCCCTCGACCTTCTGCGGCGTTCGCGCATGCTGCCGAACGTGCTTGCCCATCTCGAACGGCTGAGCGAGACCAGCAACGTCGTTTTCGTCCAGCTCGCCAACGATGCCACCCAGCGCAAGATCGAGCCGATCGTTCATGGGCCGGGCGCACAGAAAATCGGTCCCGCCGATCTCGTTTTCCTTTCCACCAGGCTGATCCAGGAAGTGGTCCAGAACAATGCGGTGGACTGGTTCTCCTCCATCGCAAGCCAGCAGGTATGGCCGACATCCGCCGTCCTGAAAGTGCGCTTCCCTTTTCCCAGAAGCCTTCCGCGGCGTTCTCTCATCACGCCCCAGCAGGTGACGATCAACTGCGTCAACGCGATCGCCACCAGCCCCTTGCGCGAGACGGCGGGCAAGCGCTGGACTTGGCGTCCGGCACGGCTCGTGCCCTACACCGATCTCTACAAGGCGCTGCGCAAGGAAGTCGGCGGATCGCCGGTCCTGCCGCTCGGACATGGCGAGGGCAAGCGGACCGTGGCGCTGCTGGTGCCGAACGCCTCGTTCGGCGGGGCCGAAAAGGTCGTCTATGCGGCCGCCCGGGAATTGAAGGCGGCGGGTTACGAAACCCATCTCTTCGTGCTCGGCACGTCGCGGATGGACGTGATCGATGAATTCGATTCCAGCTTCGACTACATTCACTTCTGGGACGCGGGAATTCCGGCCTGGGGAGGGTCGGGCTCGTTCCTCGGACAGGACTTTATCGCCGAGGGGCATTCCGTCGACTGGGAGGCGCTGAAGGGACAGCTTTCCGGCTTCGACCTGGTCATCAACAACCACGTGATGGCCGTCCATCCCCTCATCGCGCGACTGCGCGCCGAAGGCACGCGCACCGCCTGCTATCTTCACGTCGTGGACAGCACGGCCTACAAGCGGCCCGCCGGCCAGCCCTTCGCGGCCATTGCCCACGAGCATTGCTACGATGCTTTCCTGACCTGCTCCGAACAGCTCAAGACATATCTGCACAGCTACGGCGTCCCGCACGAAAAAGTCTTCGCCGTTGCGAACGGAGCAAGCTTCTCGGTACCGCCCAAGGCCCTGGCGGAGGTTCTGACCGTCAGGCGGATCGAGCGCAAGGGCGACCGGTTGCGGCTTCTCTACATGGGCCGGTTCGATCAGCAGAAGGGTATCGACCGGCTGGCGGCAGTGCTCGCGGAACTGCGGGCGTCCAACGTCGCCTTCGATGCCCGGGCCATCGGAGGGGAAATCCTCGCCGACTCGACGGTCTCCTGGAGCGAGCGGCTGAAGGACCTGGGCGTCGACGTGCGCCCGCCGGTCTTCGCCAGCAAGGATCTGATCAAGGCGCTGGGCTGGGCCGACGTTCTTGTCATGCCTTCCCGGTGGGAGGGCGCGCCGCTGATGATAGCCGAGGCGCAGCAGCTCGGCTGCGTGCCCATCGCGACCGAGGTCGGCGCAGTGGACGAGCTTATTTCCGACGGCGAGGACGGCATACTCGTCAACGCGCCCTCCGATCCTCAGGTGGTGAGGGAGATGGCCCGGATAATCGAAGAGGTCGCACGCAATCGCGAGAGGCTCGCTCCGCTGATGGAGGGATGCATCAGGACCGCCGCGCGCCGGTCGTGGGCTTCATCCTTCTCGGATTTCATCGCGTGGAGCGACCGGTCCGTGAAAAATTCGTCACTGTCACGCGCCGCGGTGTTTCGCGAGCAAACGGCGGCAAATCCCGTGGTCGCGGCAGCTGGCTGATGCCGGGCCGCTTCTTTGAAACAGAAAGGTCTAGTCGAATGCGTCCGCGAATTCTCGTGACGGGTATTCCCGGTCACTACACGCGCCTTGCCAACGGCGCCCATGACCTGTCCGTCTCCTATGCGGAGCGGCAGAAGCAACCGGAAACGAAAGAGGAGTTTCTGCAGGAGCTGCACAATATCAGCAATACCGGGAACTACCTCATCGGTGAGGGCGCCCTGCGTGCGCTTGCGCCGCATGCGAAGCAGGTTCCCTTCTGGCATCTCTACAATCTGAGCAAGAGCGGCAATGGCTTCGACGAGTTCAACGCCAACTTCGACATCTGCGTCTTCACCTGCGCGAACCTCTTGCGCAAGGGGCTTTCCGCCGACGCCGAGGCGGATGTCCTAAGCCGGCTCAACATGCCGATCGTCATGCTGGGCATCGGCCTGCAGAATCGCAAGGACCTCGAGAACAACCTTCCGGAGGGAACGAAGCGGCTTCTGGCCGTCCTGAAGGAGCGTGAGCACTACTTCCTGACACGCGGCTACGAGTCGGCCGGGTTCCTGAAGGACCAGGGCTTCTCCTTCGTGCGCCCGACCGGCTGCCCTTCCGTCTATTTCATGCCGGACAACATGCGTCGGTCCATGAGGAAACTGTCCGGCGTGCAGATCGGCAAGGCGCGGACAATCTTTTCAGGCTATCTCGGTGGAAACCAGGATGCGATCCTCGATGCGAATGCGCTGGCCCCGCCGGACACCGTGCCGCAATATGTCGTGCAGGACGAGTTCCTCCACTTCGATATGAAGGTGGAGCCTAACGACGAGGGACGCGTCTATGATTCCGCCTCGGGCCTGATGATCGGTGACCTGGCCTATCCCGGCACCGAGCGCGAGAAGCAGCGGTTCGAGGTCCGCACCTTCTTCGACAACAACCAGTGGCGCGGCTGGGCCTCATCGATGGATTTCAATTTCGGCCGTCGGTTCCACGGCTCGATCATCGCCATGCAGGCGGCCGTACCGAGCCTGATGGTGGCGGTGGACGACCGCATGCGCGAGATGCTGGGCTTTACCGGTCTGCCGGCCGTCGACATCACGGAAGTCGACAAGGCGGAGAACCGCGCCGAGTTCGTGGCCGATCATCTGGCAAAGCTCAACACGAGCGAACTTGTCGACCGGTATTCCGACCGGGAGCGCGCCTTCCGCACCACACTTCGTGAAATAGGCATCGGTCTCTAGCGGCCCAGCACTGTCATTTTTCGGTTCAAAGGATAGTTATGCGTATCTTGCTAACGGGAATTCCATCCTATCTGCAGCGGACGATTGGGGACGTCTCCGGCACGACCGTCATCCATCGGCCCTATTTCGACGAAACAAGGACCAAGAAAGACCTGATCGCGCAGGTCAGGAAGATCGCCAACACCGGCAACTACCTGATCGGCGAAGGAGCGGCCGAGAGCCTGCGCGGTCATGACGTCACCTATCTGCCGTTCTGGCATCTCGCCAACAACCGGGAGTCGAACGAGCTTTACGAGCGTGTGAACCGCGAGTTCGATCTGTGCGTCTTCGCCTCCGCCAATCTGCTGCGCCCCGGTTATTCCGCCGATCTCGAAGCGGAAATCTTCGCGAAGCTGAACATGCCGGTCGTGGTCATGGGTATCGGCATCCAGCGCAAGGAAGGCCTCAAGGATCAGCTGCCGGCCGGCACGCTCAAGTTCCTGGAGGTGTTGCGGAACAAGGAGAGCTTCTTCCTGACGCGCGGCTATTTCACCGCCGAATTCCTCCGGGAGCAGGGGATGAAGTTCGTCAAGCCGACCGGCTGCCCGTCGCTCTACTTCTCGCCGAACGACATGAAGCGTTCGCTTTCGGCGCTTGCCAATCCGGGACTGGCGGAAGCCCAGAAGATCGCCTTCGGCGGCTATCTCGGCAGCGTCGCCGATACGATCGTCGATGCCCACGCGCTGCTCAAGCCCGACAGCGTCGCAAGCTATGTCGTCCAGGACGAATTGGTTGCCTACAGCCTCTCGCTCACCGGCGACGACAACGGCATTGCCTATGACCGGTCGAGCGGGCGCATCACTGGAGAGACGGAGTACAAGCATTCGGAAAAATGGCAGCGGAAATACGAACTGCTGGTCTATTTCGATACGAACCAGTGGCGCGGGGCGATGTCGGAGCGCGATCTGTGCTTCGGCCGCCGCTTCCACGGCTGCATCATCGGCATGCAGGCAGGCACGCCTGCGCTCATGATCGCGGTCGATGACCGCATGCGGGAGATGCTGGAATTCATCGGCTTCCCCTATATCGAGGCGTCCACCTGGAACAGGGAGGCGGACAAGCGCGCCTATCTCGCCAACTTCCTCGGCAAGATCGACACGCAGGCCGTAATCGACCGTTATTCCGCTTGCGAGGTCAATTTCCGTAATGCTCTCAAGCAAATTGGTCTCTAGGCGGCAATACGGTCGGATGAGGGCGCGCCGGGCTTTGTCCCGGGCGCTGGCGATAGTCCTTATCCTTGTTCAGGTGCCGGTCGCCGCGAGCGAGACGTCGCCGGAGCGTATCGGCATCAACCGCGTGAACCTCGCCTGGCTTTCGCGCGACGACCAGAAGCGCGTACTGACAGAGATGGCGGCGGGCGGAGTGACCCATGTCCGGCTTTCGCTGTCGAGGCCGGTGAACAAAAGCATAGAGGCCATCGAGATCGCGGATCGGCTGGGCTTGCGGATTCTGCTCGAGATCCAGCTGGGGAACAAGGACTATTATCCGCAGGGCGCCCGTCCCCGAAGCGGCTTCGGCCGCATCTGGGACGTCTACAGGCTTTCGGACCTCGATCCAGGTCGCTTCCGCGCGGGCCTGCGCGCCGCGCTGCAGGCGATCGACGACAAGGGCATTCGTCTCGATGCGGTCGAGCCTGGAAATGAGATCAATTACAGTGCCTATAACGGCGATCTTCTCGTCTACCACAAGCCAGGCGGGCGCACGCCGCGAAGCGCCGCCGAGATTGCGGACCGGGATGCATTTGAGCGGGGGCTCGATGTCTATGTCGAGGCCGTGAGGATCACGCGCGAGGAATTGCGGGCAACGGTGCATAGCCGTGGCGCAGCGGTCGTCTCCGCCGGCCTTTCCGACGTCGGTGTCGGCGAGGCCGACGGGCGCGGCATGGAGCGGCTCGATCCCGGCGAGGTGGTCTCGCTGCTTCGCGAAAAGGGTTTGGATGACGTGGTCGATGCCTACGGCATCCACGTCTATCCCGGCCGCAAGCGCGACGCTGCGCTCATGAGGGACGTAAGGGCCTTGCTCGACTTCTGTCAGCCGCGGGGCGCCACCGGCAGGCCGTGCTGGGTGACCGAATGGGGGATCGCCAACACGGCGCGCGCCTGCCCGATCGACGACCGGGAACGGGAAGGCGCAATTCGTGCCGTGCGCGGCGCCTTCGCTCAGCTGATGGAAGAGAAAAGGCTGGAGGCCGCCTTCTATTACGACTGGGACACGCAACCCGCCTACAGCGTCTGGCGCTGCGGTGCGCTGAGCCCGGCCGGCGCGGCAGCGATCGCCCCGGCTTCCGCAGGAGGCTTGGCGCGATGATCGCAACAACGGGCCTGGCAACCGCAACCGGAGACACCGCATGAAGGGCATCATTCTGGCGGGCGGCAGTGGCACACGCCTCTATCCCGTGACGATTTCGGTTTCGAAACAACTGCTTCCCGTTCACGACAAGCCGATGATCTACTATCCGCTCGGCACACTCATGCTGGCCGGCATCCGCGACATTCTGGTGATCACGCTGCCGCGGGACAAACCGCTGTTCGAGGGTTTGCTTGGAGACGGGAGTGCGCTCGGCCTTTCGATCACCTATGCCGAGCAGCCGCAGCCGAACGGATTGGCGGAAGCCTTCGTCATCGGTCGCGAATTTGTCGGAGACAGCCCGGTCGCGCTCATTCTGGGCGACAACATCTTCTATGGGGCGGGCCTGGCGGAGATCTGCCGTGATGCAGCCGCCCAAAAAGCCGGGGCAACGATCTTTGCCTACCATGTGGACGAACCGAGCCGCTACGGCGTGGCCAGCTTCAATGCCGTCACCGGCAGGGCCGAGTCGATCGAGGAAAAACCGGTCGCGCCGCGGTCGAACTGGGCGGTCACCGGGCTCTACTTCTACGACAACGACGTGCTTGACATCGCGGCCTCGGTCCTGCCGTCGGGGCGGGGCGAATTGGAGATCACCGATGTCAACCGTGCCTATCTCGACCGCGGCGACCTTCATGTCCGCCGTCTTGGTCGTGGTTACGCATGGCTCGATACGGGCACGCATGAGAGCCTGCACGACGCCGCATCCTTCGTGCGCACGATCGAGTGCCGGCAGGGCGTGAAGATCATGTGCCCGGAAGAGATCGCCTATGAACTCGGATATCTGTCGGCGGACCAGGTGCTGGCCCGCGCCGACACGATGGGAAAGACCGACTACGCCGCCTACCTTCGGCGGCGTATCAGGGAACTCGCGGATGCTTGAGATCCGCCGCCTTGGTTTCGAGGATGTCCTCGAACTGACGCCCCGCAGGTTCGATGACGGACGTGGTTTCTTCGTCGAAACCTATAATGCGGGGATATTCGCTGCGAACGGCATAGAGACGACGTTCGTGCAGGACAATCATTCCTACTCCGCCCATGCGGGTACCTTGCGCGGGCTGCACTATCAGTTGCCGCCGCGGGCCCAGGCGAAGCTCGTCAGGGTGGTGCGGGGGCGCGCGTTCGACGTCGTGGTCGATGTACGCCGGGGTTCGGCCACGTTCGCGAGATGGCTCGGGATCGAACTTTCCGCCGCGGCCGGCAACCAGATTCTGGTTCCGTCGGGCTTCGCGCATGGCTTCGTCACGCTGGAGCCGGATACCGAGGTCCTTTACAAGGTGAGCGATTTCTACTCGCCTGACCATGACCGGGCTATCCGCTTCGATGATCCCGAAATCGCCATAGACTGGCCCGTTGATCTCGGTCGCCTGCGAATGTCTGCGAAGGACGAGAATGCACCGCTTCTGGCGGGTGCAGCGGTTTTCGAAGGGACCGTGTGATGGCGACGGCGGGCGCGCGCATTCTTGTCACCGGCGGCACGGCCTTCACCGGTTCCGCGGTCTGCCGCCATCTCGTGGCAGGCGCCGCCGAGCGTGTCGTCACCATCGACAAGCTGACCCAACAATTTCGCTCCGTGCCGGCCTCCCGGGACATTGATCCCGCCGACCATCCTCGACGCCATCGGGGAAAAGCCGCCGATCCCTTGAAAATCGAGCGGGAGCTCGGGTCGAAGCCGCAGGTGGGGTGTCCTGGCGAACGTTCGCGGCTCCCGGCATGAGGATTGCGGTAACCGGCAAAGGGGGGCAGGTCGCTCTCAGTCTGGCGGAGCGGGCAGGGCGGCGGCCCGATGTCGAGGTGTTCACCCTGGGGCGCCCCGAGCTCGATCTGGCACGGCCGGAGACCGTCTGGCCGGCGCTGGCATCTTCGCGCCCCGACCTGGTCGTTTCAGCCGCGGCCTATACCGCCGTCGATCGGGCCGAGGATGAAGCGGAACTGGCCTATAGGATCAATGGCACCGGTGCCGGGGCAGTCGCCGAGGCGGCCACCCGTCTCGGAGTGCCGATCGTCCATCTGTCGACCGACTACGTCTTCGACGGAAGGAAGCAGGGCGGTTACCATGAGACGGACACGCCGGCGCCGCTGAATGTCTACGGCGCTTCCAAGCTTGCCGGCGAAATGGCCGTGGCAGCGGTGGCGCCCCGTCATTTCATCCTGCGGACGAGCTGGGTCTACAGCCCGTTCGGGACGAACTTCGTAAAAACCATGCTGCGGCTGGCGAGTGAACGCAAGGAAATCGCAGTCGTTGCGGACCAGCAGGGGAATCCGTCGGCGGCACTCGATATTGCCGATGCTATTCTGGGGGTCGTCGTCGCCATGGGGGAGGGCGCGGCATACGGGACCTACCATCTCGCGGGGACAGGCACGACCTCATGGGCAGACTTCGCGCGTCGTGCGTTCGCCGCAAGCCGGGCCGGTGGGGGGCCATGGGCGGAGGTTCGCGACATAAAAGCCGCCGAATTTGCTGCGCGAGCGCCCCGCCCGGTGAATACGCAACTCTCCAGCACGAAATTCGCCTCGACATTCGGCTGGACTATGCCGCATTGGCAGCAGTCACTCGACGAGGTCGTGGGGCGGATTGTCCGGGACGCCGCGCGTGTAAACGCGATCCCCGCGTTATGAAAACACTTCACGGAACAGGAGCGGGCCGGCCTCTTCTTCTGCAAGAGCGGCGCGGTTGGCGGCCTCGCGGAGCGACTGGAAGTCGGCCTGATCCTCGACCCTGGTCCCGCCCAGCCGCAACGCCACGGATATCTGGCGCTCCTGCCCGGCTGCAAAGGTGGTCTCGCGGATCTGCGCGCGGATGCGGTCGCAGATCTCCCTGGTATTTTCCGGTGTTGCGCCCGGCAGATAGATCCCTAGTTCGTCGGAGGCGAGGCGAGCGACGAGATCGCCATAGCGCACGGAAGACTGCACGATCCGGACAAGCGATTGAAGCAGCGTGTCTGCCCATTGCGGACCATAGCGGCGGCCGACTTCATCGAGATTGCCGACCTTGAGAACGAGCATGATGCCGTCCGGGTTTTCCCCATCGGTCACGCGCCTGCGGTCCATCGCATGTTCGACCGAGGTCGCAAATGCATTGGCGCTGAGAGTACCCGTAACGGGATCGTGGGTCAGTGCGTGCTGAAGTTGCTTCTGAATGTCGTGAAGCGCTTCGTTGCGTCGATAAATCGTAAACAGAAGCGGAAACGCAACAACGGCCGATACCAGTGCGACGACCGTCAATTCCACCCAGAGCGGACGCTCCTGAAATACCAGGCTCAATATCCAGACGACCCCGATCGCCCCGACTGCGCAGGCGAGGGTGCCAGCCGCTGCCATCCTGAGATGAGGGGCGATCGTGGCTCGGTGGGCGCGGAGTTGAAGAGACATTCGGTTGACGGAGCTGCTCCAGTGGTCGTTGTCCTTGATGGATTCAGCCAGAATAACGGTTGTCCAGATCGGATGGAATGCCAGCAATGCGTTACCCAGCATTTATCTTCGCGCAATAGATTAAGGATCCGTATCGTGGCCGCGGGTTGCAGGTCGCGAGATTCCTCGCAGACCTGTCTTGCCAGTACGGCCACCTCTTCTCGTCAGGCAAGGCCGCAATCATTTCGGCGTCTGTTGCGAATCCTTGTTGCAATTCATTCGCAATTGCAGAATATGAGATGGCGAGAGTGCCCATCGTGGTTGCAGACGGTCACTCATTGCGACGAGGCGACCCGGATCACTGACTGCAACTAAGTCCTATTCGCAAAAGGAGACGTGCATGCTCGACAAGGAACGACGGCTGATCCTGACCGGGATGATGGGGGCGGCGTTCGCCGCCGTTCTGGCGGTCATGCCGGCATCGGCGCAGGAGAAGTTCAAGGCGGTGACGACGTTCACGGTGATCGCCGACATCGCGAAAAACGTCGCCGGCGACGTCGCGGTCGTCGAATCCATCACCAAGCCCGGTGCGGAAATCCACAACTACCAGCCGACGCCTGGCGACATCCAGCGGGCGCAGGGCGCCAAGCTCGTCTTCTGGAACGGGCTCAATCTCGAGCTCTGGTTCGAGAAATTCTTTCAGAACCTGAAGGACGTGCCGGGCGTGGTGGTCTCGACAGGCGTCGAGCCGATGAGCATTGTCGAAGGGCCTTATCAGGGCAAGCCCAACCCGCATGCCTGGATGTCTCCCACCGCGGCGCTGATCTATGTCGATAACATCCGCGACGCCTTCGTGAAGTACGATCCGAAGAATGCCGCGACCTACAAGGCCAATGCGGAAGCTTACAAGGAGAAGATCAAGGCGACCGTAGATCCCATCAAGGCCGAACTCGCCGCGGTGCCGGAAGACAAGCGGTGGCTCGTGTCGAGCGAAGGCGCCTTCTCCTATCTCACCCGCGATTTCGGTTTGAAGGAACTTTATCTGTGGCCGATCAATGCCGACCAGCAGGGCACGCCGCAGCAGGTCCGAAAGGTGATCGACGCCGTTCGCAAGAACCGGATCGGGGTCGTTTTCTCGGAGAGCACGATCTCGTCGAAGCCGGCCGAGCAGGTGGCGCGGGAGACCGGCGCCAAGTACGGCGGCGTTCTTTACGTGGACTCGCTGAGCGAGGCCGACGGCCCGGTTCCGACATATATCGATCTGCTGAAAGTGACCTCGGATACCATCGCCAAGGGCCTTGCCGCCTCGCACTGATCCCTGGCCCTGTGCCTGTTCGCACCCGCCCGGTGGGCGGGTGCATCCATCGTTTTAAAGAGGGTGTCTCCAATGAATGCTCAACCTGGTTGGCCGATCCATGCCGCTTCCGGCTCTGACGAGGAGGGCATCATGGTCGATGGCGCGACCGTGACCTACCGCAATGGCCATACGGCCCTGCGGGATGCGAGCTTCCGCATCCCGCAGGGCACCATCACCGCGCTGGTGGGGGTCAACGGCTCCGGCAAGTCCACGCTGTTCAAGGCGATCATGGGTTTTGTACGCCTGGCGAAAGGCGACATCCGGGTGCTCGGCATGTCGGTCAAGGAGGCGCTGCGCAAGAACCTCGTCGCCTATGTGCCGCAGTCGGAGGAGGTCGACTGGAACTTTCCCGTGCTGGTCGAGGATGTCGTCATGATGGGCCGCTACGGCCATATGGGCATGATGCGCATTCCAAAAGCCGCCGATCACGAGGCGGTGGCGACGGCGCTGGCCCGCGTCAACATGAGCGAGTTCCGCAAGCGCCAGATCGGAGAGCTGTCCGGCGGGCAGAAGAAGCGGATTTTCCTGGCCCGCGCGCTGGCGCAGGACGGCCGCGTCATTCTGCTCGATGAGCCGTTCACCGGCGTCGATGTCAAGACGGAGGACCAGATCATCACCCTGCTTCGCGAGTTGCGCGACGAGGGCCGCGTCATGCTGGTCTCGACGCACAATCTCGGCTCGGTGCCGGAATTCTGCGACAGGACCATCCTGATCAAGGGGACGGTGCTCGCCCATGGGCCGACGGTCGAGACCTTCACGCAGGAAAACCTGGAAAAGACCTTTGGTGGCGTGCTGCGTCACTTTGTGCTCAGCGAGGCGCAGAACGGAAGGCCGACGTCGATCGGCCTGATCAGCGACGACGAGCGGCCCCTGGTGCTTCGGGGCGGGAAGGCGACGACACGCGCATCGGACGAGAAAGACGGAGGACGCGAATGATCGCCGTTCTTACCGAACCCTTCACCTACAACTATATGCTGAATGCCATGTGGGTCTCGGCCCTCGTCGGCGGTGTCTGCGCCTTTCTGTCCTGTTACCTGATGCTGAAAGGCTGGTCGCTGATCGGCGACGCGCTCTCGCACTCGATCGTTCCCGGCGTGGCAGCCGCCTATATGCTTGGACTTCCCTTTTCGATAGGCGCCTTCTTCTCCGGGGGGCTCGCCGCGGCCGCGATGCTTTTCCTGAACCAGCGCACCAAGCTGAAGGAGGATGCCATTATCGGCCTGATCTTCTCCTCCTTCTTCGGGCTGGGGCTGTTCATGGTGTCGCTGAAGCCCATGGCGGTGAACATCCAGACGATCGTGCTGGGCAACATCCTCGCCATCACGCCCGAGGACACGCTGCAGCTGGCCATCATCGGCTTCGTGTCGCTGGCTGTCCTGCTCGTCAAATGGAAGGACCTGATGGTCACCTTCTTCGACGAGAGCCACGCCCGCTCGATCGGGCTCAATCCCACCGTGCTCAAGATCGTCTTCTTCAGCCTGCTGTCGGCTTCGACGGTTGCTGCGCTCCAGACGGTCGGGGCCTTCCTGGTCGTCTGCATGGTGGTCACGCCCGGGGCGACCGCCTATCTCCTGACCGACCGTTTCCCGCGCCTGCTCGTCCTGGCGGTGATCATCGGGTCGATCACCAGCTTCGTCGGCGCCTATGCGAGTTATTTCCTGGACGGGGCGACCGGCGGCATCATCGTGGTGCTGCAGACGGCAATCTTCCTGATCGCATTCTTCCTGGCGCCGAAGCACGGGATGCTGGCCGCACGCAGGCGGGCAGCCCAGGCACTGGAGGCGGCACCATGATCATCGTCGATACGCTTCTTTCGCCCTTCCAGTTCGGCTTCATGGTCAACGCGCTGGTAATCTCGGTGCTGATGGCCGTGCCGATGGCGCTTCTGTCGTGCTTCCTTGTGTTGAAGGGCTGGTCGCTGATGGGCGATGCAATCAGCCACGCCGTGTTTCCCGGCGTGGTGATCGCCTATATCGTCGGCATGCCTCTGGCGATCGGCGCTTTCGTGGCCGGCATGTTCTGCGCCATCGCTACCGGCTTCCTGAAGGAAAACAGCCGCATCAAGCAGGACACGGTGATGGGCATCGTGTTCGCCGGCATGTTCGGGCTCGGCCTCGTCCTCTATGTGAAGATCCAGTCCGACGTGCATCTCGATCACATCCTGTTCGGCGACATGCTCGGCGTCTCCTGGCGTGACATCGGCGAGGCGGCCGTCATAGCGGCGATCACGGTCGGCATTCTCGGAGTGAAATGGAAGGACTTCCTGCTGCACGCCTTCGATCCGGCGCAGGCAAGGGCCGTTGGGCTCAGGGTCAATTTCCTGCACTACGGTCTTCTCGCTCTCATCTCCCTGACGATCGTCGGCGCCCTGCAGGCGGTCGGCATCATTCTTTCGATTGCCATGCTGATCGCGCCAGGAGCCATAGCCTTCCTCCTGACCCGCAAGTTCAGCACCATGCTGCTCCTGTCTGTCGCCATTGCCGTGACCGGTTCGTTCGGCGGCGTCTACCTGTCCTTCTTCATCGACAGTGCCCCGGCCCCGACAATCGTGCTCCTGCTGGCGATCGGTTTTGTACTCGCCTTCATTCACGCCACCCGCAGGGCGGCCCGGATCGAGGCGACCGAAGCGATCTAGGAGTAGGAGGGCCATGCGCCGGTACAGGCCGGGAGTTGAGGCGCATCAAGGAACACTGTGGCGGAAAGGCGCATAGACAGACCCGACTGCGCCGTGCCAATAACAGGCGTCGAGATGGACATCCGTGGCTGGCCGCCAACCAATGAGGGGATCGTGAGAAACCGCAGAGCACCAGCCTGGAGCGTTATGCTCTCGTCGATCGCGGCCTACGCGCTCGTCGTGCAGATGGTGCTTGGGTCCATCCTTCTCGGCTCAGCGGTCGCAACGCCCCTCGTCGATGATTTTGGAAACCCGCTTTGCATTACCCATGCCGGCGGTAGCGGCCAATCCGATCACAAGGACGGCGCGAAACTGCCCGAGTGCTGCACGCAGGCATGCAGCGTTCTCGCTCCGATACTCGCACCGCAACTTTCCGACAATTTCCTGAGCAACCGGCTGGAGGCCAACTCCAGGCCGGTTCCGATCGAAGCGGATACAGGTCCCTTCGAACGTCCCGAAACCTCCCCCCGGAATCCTCGCGCGCCGCCCCAGGCGGCCTGATCGCAAAGCGCTCCAAGTCGGGCCGCTCTCTGTTTCGTAAATTCGCTCCGGCCAAACGGCGATGCCGCGGCAAAAGCCGTGCGTCGCGCCCCCGGGCCAACGGCCGTATCGGAGCACGGGCAGGATCGCTTTTTCAAACCATCAATCCACTCCCGGACCGGCGCCTTCCTGGCAGCCCGTCACCTGACAATCAGGCCGTCCAACGCACGGCCAAGCATGGAGAGTCACATGTTGAAGAAAATCACTACAACCGCCGCCATCCTCGTGGTCGGCAGCACCGCCGCTCTGGCGCATGTCACCCTGGAAGGAAAGGAAGCGCCTCTAGGATCGACCTACAAGGCGGTGCTGCGCGTGCCGCATGGTTGCGAAGGCAAGCCCACGAACACCGTGCGCGTCCAGATTCCGGAGGGTTTCTACGGCGTCAAGCCGCAGCCGAAGGCCGGCTGGACGCTCGACAAGGTCAAGGGCGCCTATGCCAAGGCCTATGACAATCACGGCTCTCCCGTCACCGAAGGGGTCAAGGAAGTCGTCTGGAGCGGCGGCAACCTCGGCGACGACGAGTATGACGAGTTCGTCCTGCGGGGCACGATTGCGGCCGATCTGAAAGCCGGCGACATGCTCTATTTCCCGGTGATCCAGGAATGCCCGGAAGGCCTCAAGGAGCGCTGGATCGAAGTGCCGGCCGCAGGCCAGAAGGCGTCGGACCTTGAACTCCCTGCCCCGGGGGTAAAGCTTCTTCAGAAGACGGGCAACTAAGCGATCGATCCACCCCGGGGAGCATGAAGGCCGATGGCGCCGCTTTGCTACAAGGCACTTTCACCGATCGGCGCTCTGCAGCGTTTCGTGTCTGCGATCCTGCTGTGGTCGGTCATGACGGCGGCGGCATTCGCCCATGCGTCCCTCAACACGACCGAGCCGCGCGATGGTTCGGTCGTGTCCACGGCCCCGCGCGTGATAACCCTGACGTTCAGCGAGCCAGTCTCGCCGACCAGCCTCAAGCTCACGCGGCCGGACCGCAGTACGGCCACTCTCAAAAGCTTCGTCCTGAAGGACAGGGCGGTCGAGATCATGCCGCCCGGCGACCTTTCGGACGGCAGCTATATCCTGTCCTGGCGGGTCGTTTCAGAAGATGGTCACCCGATCGGCGGCTCGGTCGTCTTCTCGATCGGGCAACCGAACGCCAACCCTCGGGGCGCTGCCGCCGATATCGACTGGCCGGTCCGCGCCGGCCTCTGGATTGGCAAGGTCGCGCTCTATGTCGGTGTCTTTTTAGGGGTAGGCGGCGCGTTTGCCATCCACTGGTTCGCGGACGGCTCCGGGAAGGCGCTGAGGCAGATTGCGGGTATCCTTGGCGCCGGCTTTGCAGGTGCCCTGCTTTCGGCGGGCTTTCAGGGTCTAGATACGGTGGGCGAGCCCGTTTCACGGTTCTTCACGCCGACTGTCTGGAAGGCCGGAATGGCCACGAGTTTCGGACCGACGGTCATTTTCGCGGTCGCGGCCCTGGCGCTTGCGGGGCTCGCTCTGGCCAGCGGCCGGGGCAGGGATGCGCGCTGGATATCGATTTCGGCTCTCGTAACCGCGGCTTTTTCCCTCTGCCTCAGCGGGCATGCGAGCGCGGCAGACCCGCAATGGCTGATGCGTCCGGCGGTTTTCCTGCATGTCGCGGCGATAGCGATCTGGGCCGGCGCATTGCTGCCGCTTCGGGCCGAGTTCAGAAAAGGCGGAGAAGCGGCCGGCGCGGCATTGCACCGCTTCTCGGTCTTCATCCCATGGGCCGTCCTGGTTCTTTCCCTGGCCGGCGGTGTGCTCGCCGTCGTTCAAGTCCGCACCCCGGCTGGACTGGTTACGACGGCATACGGGATCGTATTCCTCATCAAGTTCGGGTTGCTCGTCCTGCTGTTGGCCTTGGCGGCCGTCAACCGATGGAAACTCACGGCGGGTTCGAAAAACGGAGAACCGGCCGCGATCCGTCTGCTCGTTCGTTCGATCACCGTGGAAACCGTCGTCCTGCTCCTCATCTTCGCGGTGGCTGCGACATGGCGCTTCACGCCGCCCCCGCGCACCTTGATCGCCGAAGTCGAGAGGACCGCCGTGGCCACGTTGCAGACCAGCAAGGCCGTGGCCGACGTCAGGATCACGCCGGGCAGGGTAGGGGCGGTCGCGATATCCGCAGTGATCGCCAAAAGTGACGGATCTCCATTCGATCCCCAGGAAGTGACGGTTGTGCTGTCGAACCCGGGGGCGGGGATCGAGCCGATCAGGCGGAAGGCCGAGAAAGGCGGGGACGGCTGGACTGTGCCCGATATCGTACTTCCCGTTCCGGGGCGGTGGCGACTTCGCCTCGACGTGATCATCAGCGATTTCGAGATCACCAGGATGGAGGGCGAGATGGAAATCGCGCCCTGACCCCGGTCGACCTTCGAACCAACGGTCTTCATCCTTCAAGCGGCGCATCGGCCTGTCCGATCCCGGCCGCATTGATGACCTGGCAGCGGCGCGCCTGGGGAAAAATTGCGGCGGCACGAATATTCTGCAGAAACGGGACGCCGTCGTTGATTTTGCACAAGGAGAGGCGGGCGCCGGGCAGCTAGAAGCTTTCCGAAGGAAACTGAAGGAGTTCGACATGTCCGCAGCGATAATCGAGAAATACGGCGATGCACGGCTGCCGCGCTACACGAGCTATCCGACGGCTCCGAACTTCAGCACGGAGTTCGACGCACTCGATTATCCGGCCTGGCTCAGGAGGTTCCCCGAAGGACAGCCGACCTCGCTCTACGTTCACATCCCTTTCTGTCGGTCGATGTGCTGGTATTGCGGCTGTCATACCACGATCACCGAGCGCGACAGGCCCATTCTCGACTATATCGAGACATTGCACCGGGAAATCGAGCTTCTGGCATCCGCTCGAGCCGACAGTTTCAGCGTCGGGGAAATCCACTTCGGCGGCGGCACGCCGACCGTCATCAGGCCGGAGGAATTCATCGCGTTGATGGATGCGTTCCGCAACCGTCTCGGTTTCGCGAGCAGCGTCAATGCGGCGGTCGAAATCGATCCGCGAACCTTGACCGGCGAAATGGCGGCGGCGCTCGGACAGTCGGGCGTCACCCGCGCGAGCCTCGGCGTTCAGAGCTTCGACCCGAGGGTCCAGAAGGCGATCAACCGCATCCAGAGCGTCGAGACGACGATGGAGACGGTGGAGCACCTTCGCCACAACAAGATCGACGCGATCAACTTCGACCTGATCTACGGGCTGCCGTTCCAGACGGTCGAATCCTGTGTCGAGACTGTCGAAGCGGCCGTCAGCATGCGGCCGGATCGTTTTGCCGTCTTCGGTTATGCGCATATCCCGAGCTTCAAGAAGCACCAGCGGCTCATCGACGAGGCGGCGCTTCCCGATGCGCGGGAGCGTGCGCTCCAGGCATCCGCGATCGCCGAGGCCCTGGTGACGGCAGGCTATGTCAGGATCGGCCTCGATCATTTCGCCCTGCCTGGCGACGACCTCTCCGTTGCGCAGGCCGAAGGCCGGCTGCACAGGAATTTCCAGGGGTACACGACGGATGCCTGCGAGGCCCTGATCGGGCTCGGCGCATCCTCGATCGGCCGGTTGCCGCAGGGATATGTCCAGAACGAGGTTCCGCCGGGCCTCTACGCGACCCGGGTGTCGAAAGGCGAACTGCCGGTCGCCAAGGGTTACCACCTCACCGCGGAGGATCGTCTGCGCGGCGACGTGATCGAGAGGCTGATGTGCGACTTCGCGGTGGACATTTCCGCGCTTGCGGCGGCGCATGGCTTCGATGCCGATCTTCTCCTTGGGAGCAACGATCGCCTGGACGAGCTTGAACGGGACGGGCTGATCGAACGCCGGGGAGGATTTATCAAGGTCTCGGAGGATCACCGGTTCATCGTCAGAGCCGCGGCTTCGGCGTTCGATGCCTACCTGAACAAGAGCGGCAGGTCGTTCAGCAAGGCGGCATAGGGCAGAGCCGAAAAGAGAGACCCGGCACCCGCCACGCCGGACCTCCCGCGCGGCCGTGATAGCCGGCGTTTTCCCCGATCTCCTCGACGGCGTTTCTCCAGCACGGGACCACCCATCGAAACGGCAGCGGCATCCCCTCGACGGGCGATAGTCTCGTGACCTATTTCCACGTCCGTGACATCCGCACAGCGAGTTCGCCAAGAATGGGCGAAAGCGGCATTTCGGATTGACACGTGTCGTAAGACATCATATCTCTTGGATCGCATTATCCATCTGCCGGGAGGAGAACCGGCGACCCAAGGGAGGATCGGCCATGAAGCCGCTACTGAGAATGATGGGACCCGTATTGCTCGGTTCCACACTGCTTTTCCAGCCCGCCTATGCCGAAACCCCGCCCAACATGCTGGTCGTCGGCTTCTCTATGACCAATATCCTGACGCTCGATCCCGCTGCCATTACCGGCAAGGAGACCGTACAGGTTCTGACGAACATATATGATAACCTCGTGGCGCTCGACGCGGTCAATCGCGCCCAGGTCAATCCGCAGCTGGCGGAAAGCTGGACGATCGCCGACGACAACGGCTCGATCGCCTTCAAGCTGCGCAAGGGGGCGACGTTCGCTTCCGGAAACCCGGTCACCTCGGCGGATGTGGTGTGGTCCTTCAAGCGGCTGATGAAGCTCAATCTGGCGCAGGCATCATTCCTTAAAACTCACGGCTTTTCTGCCGCCAATGCCGATCAGAGCTTCACCGCTCCGGACGACGGCACGGTCGTCATCAAGCTGCCGAAGAAGGTCGATCCGCAGGTCATCGTGCAGACGCTCGGCATCGTCGGCCCGGGCTCCATCCTCGACATGAAGACGGTCATGGAGCACGACAAGAACGGCGACATGGGTGCGGCGTGGCTTACCAATAACTCCGCCGGCTCCGGTCCGTTCACGCTTGGCCAGTGGCAGTCGAACGAGCGCGTCACGCTCGAGCAGAACCCGAAATACTGGGGCGAAAAGCCGGCCATGCGCCGGATCATGATGCGCCATCTGGCGGAATCGCAGAGCCAGCGGCTGATGCTCGAAAAGGGTGATATCGATATCGCCTATTCCATGTCGGCGGCCGATCTGAAGGCGCTCGAGAGCAGCAAGGACGTCAAGATCCAGACGAATGGCGGCAGCGGCTTCTACTACCTCGCCGTCTCCATGAAGGACGAGAAGTTCCAGAAGCCGAAGGTTCGCGAGGCGCTGCGTTATCTCATCGACTACCAGGGCCTGAACGACAGCGTACTGCCCTATTTCGGCAAGCTGCGCGATCGTCCCGTTCCGGCGGGCATCTTCGGAGCCCTGCCGAATGCAGGCTACAAGCTCGACATCGCCAAGGCCAAGGCACTGCTTGCCGAAGCCGGTTATCCGAACGGCTTCTCGACCTCGCTGCGCGCCATTTCCGACGTGCCGTTCATGAGCCTTGCGACCGCCATCCAGGCGACGCTTGCGCAGGCCGGCATCAAGGCCGAGATCGTCACCGGTTCCGGCGACCAGATCTACGGTGCGATGCGCGAACGCAAGTACGAGCTTCTCGTCGGCCGTGGCGGCGGCGGTCAGTTGCCGCATCCGGACTCGAACTTCCGCGCCATCGTCTACAATCCCAACAATGCGGACGAGGCGAAGCTCACGAACTTCCAGGGCTGGCGTACGTCCTTCTATGACGAGAAGATCAACAAGATGATCGATGACGCTCTCGTCGAAGGCAACAAGGACAAGCAGATCAAGGAATACCAGGACATCCAGACCTATTACGCGGATATCGTCCCGGCGATCCAGCCCTTCTCCGAAGTGGTCGACAGTGTGGGCTTCCGGGCCGACATCAAGGGTCTCGAACTGAACCCGTCCTGGTCGACCCAGCTTCGCACGGTCAAAAAAGAACGATAAACGTCGGCTGCCGCGGCGTAGAATGCTGATGCGCCGCGGCGTCCGGTACGATCTTGAGGAAGCCCCATGAACAACGAGCGTCTCACCGCTTTCACGCGGCAGGCCGGCACCATATTGGCAACCCTTGTCGGGTTGCTGATCCTGACCTTCTGCATCGGGCGACTGATGCCGGTCGATCCGGTCCGCGCCATTGTCGGCGAAGAGGCCGACCAGGCCACATACAACATGGTCGCGGAACGGATCGGCGCGAACCTTCCTCTCTACCAGCAGTTCCTTCGCTATGTGAGCGATCTGCTGCACGGCGATTTCGGGACGTCGATCCGGACGGGGCAGCCCGTCATCAACGACATCCTGCATGTCATGCCCGCGACGATCGAGCTTGCGACCTTCGCGATCATCGTCGGGGCGGGGCTCGGCATTCCGCTCGGCATTCTCGCGGCCGTGCGCCGCAACCGGCCGGTCGACCATGTCATCCGCTTCCTCACCCTCATCGGGCATTCGATGCCGATCTTCTGGACCGGGATGATCGGCCTGATCATCTTCTATGCGGCACTGGATCTGGTCGGCGGCGGCGGCCGTCTGTCGGATTATTATATCGGCCTGGTGCCGGAGACGACGGGCTTCCTGCTGATCGACGCGATGCTGGCCGGCGACTGGGAAGTCTTCCGGGATGCGGTCAACCATCTGCTGCTGCCGGCGAGCATCCTCGGTTATTCCTCGATGGCCTATATCACCCGCATGACCCGCAGTTTCATGCTGGACCAGCTGAACCAGGAATATGTCACCACGGCGCGGGTGAAAGGGCTGTCGAAGGGCCGCACCATCTGGCACCACGCATTTGCGAACATCCGCGTGCAGCTGGTGACGATCGTGGCGCTTGCCTATGGCAGCCTGCTCGAAGGCGCGGTGCTGATCGAGACGGTGTTCTCCTGGCCGGGCTTCGGCCAGTACATCACCAACAACATGCTGATCGGCGACATGAACGCGGTGATGACCTGCGTGCTTCTGGTCGGTATCATCTTCATCGCGCTCAACCTGCTTTCCGACGCGCTCTATAAGATCTTCGATCCGAGGACGCGCTGATATGGCCGCAGAATCCCTTTCCATGCAGGATGCCGTTATGTCCGGTCGTCGCTCAAATCCCAACTCGGCCTTCCGCCGTTTCCTCGCTGTCATCCGCGAGCTTCTCGGCAACCCGTCCTCGGGTTTCGGCCTCGTGGTGATCACCATCCTGCTCCTGACGGCGATCGTCGCGCCGCTGATCGCGCCCTATGACCCGAACGTCATCAATCTGAGCAACGCGCTGAAGCCGCCGGGCGCCGAGCACTGGTTCGGGACCGACGAGCTCGGCCGCGACATCATGAGCCGCATCATCTACGGCACGCGCATCAGCCTGACGATCATCACCATCGTCTCGGTCATCGTCGGCCCGATCGGGCTTCTGGTCGGCACGACCGCCGGTTATTTCGGCGGCTGGTACGACACGATCATGATGCGCATCACAGATATCTTCCTGTCCTTCCCGAGCCTCATCCTGTCGCTCGCCTTCGTGGCGGCCTTGGGCGCCGGCCTCGAGAACGCGATCATCGCCATCGGCCTCACCGCCTGGCCGCCGATCGCCCGCCTCGCCCGCGCCGAAACGCTGACCTTCCGCAATGCGGACTATATCTCGGCCTCGCGCATGCAGGGGGCGTCGTCGCTGCGCATCATCGTCAAGTCGATCATGCCGATGTGCCTTCCCTCTGTCCTGGTGCGCATCACGCTGTCGATGGCGACCGTCATCCTGACGGCGGCCGGCCTCGGCTTCCTCGGCCTCGGCGCCCAGCCGCCGCTGCCGGAATGGGGCGCGATGATCGCCACCGGCCGGCGCTACATGCTGGACAACTGGTGGCTGGTCGCCTTCCCGGGCGGCGCCATCCTGCTCGTCAGCCTCGCCTTCAACCTTCTGGGCGACGGCCTGCGCGACGCGCTGGATCCGAAGCAAAGATAGGCCCGAAACAGCGTTAGGATTCCGCCATGGAAAACAGCCAAACACTCCTGAAGGTCGAAAATCTCCGCGTCAGCTATCGCAGCGGCAAGCTTTACAACACCGTCGTTAAGGGCGTTTCCTTCGATCTCGGCCGCGAGCGGCTCGGCATCGTCGGCGAATCCGGTTCCGGCAAGTCGACTATCGGCCGGGCGCTGCTGAAGCTCCTCCCGACGGCGAAGATCGAGGCCGACCGGATGGATTTCGGCGGTACCGATCTCATCTCCGCCAGCGAAAAGCAGATGCTGACGATCCGCGGCCGGCGCATTTCGATGATCCTCCAGGACCCGAAATTCTCGCTCAACCCGGTGCACCGCGTCGGTGACCAGATCGCCGAGGCCTATCGCGTCCACAACAGGGCATCGGCCCACGCTGCCCGGCAGAAGACGCTGGAAATGCTGGAAGCGGTAAAGATCCGCGATCCCGAGCGCGTCTACGGCCTTTATCCGCATGAAGTCTCCGGCGGCATGGGCCAGCGCATCATGATCGCCATGATGCTGATCCCCGAACCGCAGATCATCATCGCCGACGAGCCGACCTCGGCGCTCGACGTCACCGTGCGCATGCAGGTCCTGAACATCCTGAACGAGCTGGTGACCAACAAGGGCATCGGGCTGATCATGATCAGTCACGACCTCAACCTGGTGCGCAATTTCTGCGACCGCGTGCTGGTCATGCGCCATGGCGAGGTCGTCGAGGAGCGGGCCGCCCGGGATATGCGCAATTGCACGCATCCCTATACGCAAGGCCTGCTTGCCGCACAGCCGCATATCGGCGGCAGCCGCCGACCGCTTCCGGTCCTGAACCGCCAAGTCATCTCCCAGGAGACCAAAGAGGTGCGCGCATGACCGCCATCGACGTCCGCAATCTCTCGATCGATCTTGGCTACGGCCTGGCGAAGAAGCGCATTCTCGGCGATGTCTGTTTTTCGGTCGAGGCCGGCGAATCCTTCGGGCTTGTCGGCGAATCCGGTTCCGGCAAGTCGACCATCCTGCGCTGCATCGCCCGCCTTCTGAATGTCTGGGAGGGCGATATCCAGCTTGAGGGGCGGTCGGTCAACGACATGCCGTTCGTCGAATATTGCCGTGCAGTCCAGATGGTCTTCCAGGACCCCTATGGTTCGCTGCACCCGCGCCAGTCGATCCGCACGGCACTTCAGGAGCCGCTCCGCATCCACCGCATGGACCGCCAGGTCGAACGCATGGAGCGGGCTCTGGTCGATGTCGGTCTCGATCCGGCCTTCCTGTCGCGTTATCCGCACGAGCTTTCCGGCGGCCAGCGGCAGCGCGTGGCAATCGCCCGCGCGCTCATCCTCGAACCGCGCATCCTGCTTCTCGACGAGCCGACCTCGGCGCTCGACGTCTCGGTGCAGGCGGAAGTGCTGAACCTGCTTGCCGACCTGCGTGCAAAACGCAACCTGACCTATCTCTTCGTCAGCCACGATCTTGCGGTGATCGATCATATGTGCGAGCGGCTGGCAGTGATGCAGCATGGCCGCGTGGTCGAGGTGATGAGCCGGGACGTGCTGGCGACCGGCCAGGCCGCGGACCCCTATGCCCGGGAATTGATACAGGCGAGCCTCGAATACGACCACGCTGTCTGAATTTCCCGTCTTTGACGCCATGGAGGTGCCCCGATGACAGCCGAAGCCCAAGCCTCTACCTGGCGTCGCCGGGAGACCCTGAGTTCGCAGGTGGTGCGCATGATCGCCGAGCGCATCAAGCTCGGGGAATATCCGCGCGGATCCAAGCTTCCGACGGAAAAGGCGCTGATCGACGAACTGGGGGTCAGCCGGACGGTCGTCCGGGAGGCGATCGCCAACCTTCGGGCGAGCGGGCATGTGTCCATCCATCACGGCATCGGCGTTTTCGTGCGCGAGGATGCCGGCGTCACGCCCTTCCGGCTCACCGATGAAAATATGATGCGGGTCGAAAGCGTGCTGAAGGGCCTCGAACTGCGCATCGGCATCGAATCCGAATCCGCGGCTCTCGCGGCGGAGCGCAGAACCGCCGTCGATATCGCCGCCATGCATGCCGCCTTTGAATCCATGGACCGCTCGATCAGGCGGCTCGACCGCAGCACGCAGTCGGACTTCGAATTTCATTGTGCGGTCGCGGCCGCCAGCCAGAACGAACACTTCATCGGCATATTCAACTATCTCGGCGAAACGCTGATGCCGCGCATGCGCATGCAGGCGCATCAGGTTGATGACGAAACCTTCGTGGGACACCTGCAGCGCGTCAACGACGAGCACAAGGCGATCTTCCTGGCCATCGAGGACAAGAACGTCGAGGGTGCCCGCGCGGCCATGCGCAGACACTTGTCCGATAGCCGTGACCGGCTCATCGCGAGGTCGCGGAATACGCCATGATCGATGGCGAGAACATGTCGAGCCTGGCTGCGAGGCTTCGCGACACCGTTTCGTTTGGATGGAACTTCGATGCCGCAAAGGACGATTTCGCGGCCTGGAGAGAGCGGACGCGCGACGAGGTCCGCGCGGCGCTCGGTGTCGAACGCATCACTCCCGCCGGCGCTTCCGTGGTGAGCGACTGGAGGGAAGGCGGCTGCAGGGGGCAGGAGCTGCAGCTTCATTTCTCCAATGGCGAAGTCGCCGGCGCCTACCTGCTCCGGCCGGATACCGACGCCTGGACGCCTGCTGTACTTCTGCTGCACGACCACGGCTCGTTCTTTTCGATCGGCAAGGAAAAGATGATCGGCCGGCCCGGCGAACCTCCCGAAGTCGCAGCGGATGTCGATCACTGGACGGCGAAGCTCTACGGCGGGCGGCAGGTCGGCAATGAGCTCGCCCGTCGCGGTTACACCGTGCTCTGCGCGGATGCGCTCGGCTGGGGAGGCCGGAAAGGCAACGGCTATGAGGCGCAGCAGGCCCTGGCGGCCAATCTGATGCAGTTCGGGGTTTCCTACGCCTCCGTCATCCTGCGTGAGGATCTCGAAGCGATGGCTTGGCTTTGCAGATCGCCGGGCATCGACCGCGCCCGTGTGGCAAGCTTCGGTTATTCGATGGGCGGCTCGCGCGCCTGGCAGGTGGCCGCGCTTTCGGACGACGTAAAAGTCTGCGTCGCGGGCGGATGGATGGGGACGCTTCAGGGCCTCATGCAGCCTGGCAACAACCAGCTTCGCGGCCAGTCGGCCTTTTCCATGCTGCATCCGCAGATCGCCGGCAAGCTGGACTATCCGCATTTCGCCGGACTGGCGGCGCCGAAACCCGCGCTGGTCTTCAGCGGTGCCGAGGACAGGCATTTTCCGGCAGCGGCTGCTTTGGCGGCGCATGAGCAGATGCACGCGATATGGGTGGCCGCGGACGCCGCACGAAGCATCGAAACCCGGCTATGGCAGGGAGCAGCCCATGCATTTCCCGTCGATCAGCAGGACCATGCGACGGATTGGCTCGGGCGGGCGATGTGAAGCAAGACAGGTCCTTGGCGAGATGCGGACTTGGATTGGTCGAGGCCTGCTTCCTCTACAGCGAGGCGAGGTGATCACCTGTAGGGGCCGGAAACCTCGAAAAGACGCCGAAGGCCACGCGAATGCGGAGCCACACCTACTAAACAAAATGAGGTTCCGCATTCGTGTGGGCTCTCCGATTTTTGAAAAGCCACGGCAGGCGGCTGCGCGGGCTTCAGAACGTTGGGCGAAGGCGAAATCAGTGGATATCCCAAGGGCTTTTGATCCGTGGTGAGTGGATCCTCGGGCCGAGCCCGAGGATGACGATCTTGGATGTTGTGCCTCTCCTCGGTCGTCCGCCGCGCTCTCCGTCATCCTCGGGCTTGACCCGAGGATCCAACCACCGGCGATAATTTTTTACCGAGCGCAAAAAAAGAAAAAGCCCGGTCCCCAAAAGGGACCGAGCTTCTCTTCACTGCTTGGGAGGCAGATTAAGCGGTTCAGCCGACGAGATTGGCGTTGATGAAGTCGAAGTTGATGTCTTCGCCCATGCCCGGCTTGTCCGAGATATGCACGAAGCCGTCCTCGTCCATCGGATCGACGAGGGCGTTCAGGTATTCGAAGCCGTCGTCATATTCGAGGAACGGGTGCAGCAGGCCGCGTTCGTACCATTTGGCATTCTTGGTGCAGGCGGCGACGATCAGGTTCGGAGCGCCGTTGCCGTGGATTTCGCAGTTCATGCCGAAGGATTCGGCGAGATGCATGGTCTTCATAGCCGGGCTGATGCCGCCGACGTCGTGGACGCCGGTGCGCAGGATGTCGCAGGCCTTCGAGGTGATCCATTCGGCGCGGCTGAAGTGCTTGCCGCCGGCGCTTTCCGGGCCGAGCACCGGAATGTCGAGGTTCTCCGCCAGCCAGACGTAGGAGGCCGAGCTCTGCTCGTCCATCGGCTCCTCGATCCAGTCGAAGCCGAGCTTTTCGAGGCCCTTGCCGAGTTCCAGCGCTTCCGTGCGGGTATACCAGTGGAAGGCGTCGATCATCAGGTGGATATCGGGACCGACCGCCTCGCGCACCGCGGCGCAGGCCTTCAGGTCCATCTTGACGTCGGGCGCCCAGGAAACCGGCGGCATCCAGGTGTGCAGCTTGATGCCCTTGTAGCCGCGCTTGACGAGCTTTTCGCCGAAACGGCCGTAATCTTCCGGCGTCGCGAGGCCGTTTTCCAGTTCGTCGCCGCACATGATCGAGCCATAGGCCGGGATCTTTTCCCGGTAGCTGCCGATCAGCTTGTGGACCGGCATGTTCAGTTTACGGCCCGCAAGGTCCCACAACGCGCAGTCGACGATCGCGAGCGTCCGGTCGGTCAGCTGCATCGCGCTGCCGCGCTGCCAGTGGGCGAGATCCTGCCACAGCCTTTCGCGTGCGAACGGATCCTCGCCGATCAGCACCTTCTTGACGAACTTGTCGATCACGTGCGGGCGAACGACTTCCGGCGGGGCGAAGCAGTAGCCTTCGGCCCCATCGTCATCGACGATGGTCAAGAGCGCCAGGTTTACCTTGTGCGGCGGGCCGGGATGGGCATGGCCTGCGGTATCCTGATGGCGGCGCGTGGTATGGGAGAATACCCGCACATGGACGTCTACGATCTTCACGAAATTCCTCCTGTCAGAAGCAAAGGGACGAGCCTCCACCGTTCATGCATCCGTCCGGTCCTCCAGCATCGGCCGAATTGTCCGGTCGACACTGTCCGCGGCGCCGGTTCAAAGCATTCTTCCCTCGTGGACGGATCAACGGCGAATGAGCATCTGTCCGCTATGTCATAATACCTCATAGGTCATCTCATACTATAGGTCTAGGGCCCCGCGTCAATAAAATTATTCCCTTGCGCTTGACAACGGAGTGGGCTTTTACCCCTCTAAGTGGCTGAAATACCAAAGCCGAGGAACGGGCCGACATTGAAGAGAGCAGATAACATCACCGGGGAAACACCCTCGCGAAAGGGCCGCAACCTGGTCGAGACGGTAGGCCGGCGGATGCGGGACGCGATTGCGAGCGGCGCGTTGAAACCCGGTGACAAACTGCCCACGGAAAGCGGACTGACGCTGCAGTATGAGGTCAGCCGCACGGTCATCCGCGAGGCGATTGCGTCGTTGCGGGCGGATAATCTCGTCGAAGTCCGTCACGGCGTCGGCGTCTTCGTCCTGGCGCCGCAAGGCGGGCTGCAGGCGGGTTTCCGCACCGTGGATGCCAGCCGCGTTTCCTCCATCATCGAAATGCTGGAAGTTCGTGCTGCAATCGAGATCGAGGCTGCGGGTCTCGCCGCCGTCCGCTCGTCGCCGGCCCAGCAGGAGCTGATCTTCGAATGTCTCGAGACGATCAAGCGGCAGATCGCCGCCGGTGCGGCAACGGTTGAAAGCGATCGGGCTTTCCATCTGGCCATCGCGGATGCGACCAACAACCCGCGTTTCCGGGAGCTCCTGGAGGCGATCGGCAAGCAGATGATCCCGCGATCGCTGCTGCAGGAGGGGGAAATCGAGATTTCGCCGGCCGAATACCTGACCCAGATTCAGGATGAACACGCCCGTATCGCCGGTGCGATCACGGATGGCGACGATTCGGCTGCCCGCGACGCGATGCGCATGCATCTCAAGGGCAGCCAGCAACGCTATCGCTCGCTGATACGGCGTCCCTGAGATATCGGCAAAGATAATACAAGTATTGACAGTCATAATATGACTTGGTAGCTTCCCGGAAATCAACCAGGAAGGGACTGCCATGTCTATGGATCCAAATGAACTGAAGCGGGCGCTCGGCGCCGGCCTCCTGTCGTTCCCCGTCACGCCGTTCGGCAAGGATGGCCTCTTCAACCGCAAGGCCTACGAGCAGCATGTCGGCTGGCTGGCCGGTTTTGATGCTTCGGTGCTTTTCGCCGCCGGTGGCACGGGCGAGTTCTTTTCACTGGAGCCTTCCGAAATTCCGGAAATCATCGTTGCCGCCAAGGCTTCCGCCGGCAGCACGCCGATCGTTTCCGGCTGCGGCTACGGCACGCGCATCGCCGTCTCGATTGCCAGGTCCGCTGAAAAAGCCGGCGCCGACGGCATTCTGCTGCTGCCGCACTACCTGATGGATGCCAGCCAGGAGGGCCTCTACCAGCATATCAAGACCGTCTGCCAGTCCGTCGGCATCGGCGTCATGGTCTATAACCGCGACAATTCGATCCTTACGGCGGAAACGCTGGCCCGCCTTTGCGAGGCCTGTCCCAATCTGGTCGGCTTCAAGGACGGTTCCGGCGACATCGGCCTGGTGCGCAAGATCACGGCGGTCATGGGTGACCGCCTGACTTATCTCGGCGGCATGCCGACGGCCGAGCTTTTCGCGGATGCCTATCTCGGCGCCGGCGTTACTACCTATTCGTCGGCTGTCTTCAACTTCGTTCCGGGGCTGGCCCAGAAATTCTACAAGTCGCTGCGGGCCGGCGATACGGCCGCCACCAACCAGATCCTCATCGACTTCTTCTATCCGTTCATGGAGATCCGCAACCGCCAGAAGGGTTACGCGGTTTCCGCCATCAAGGCCGGCGTGCGGCTGATGGGCTTCGATACGGGTCCGGTTCGCGCCCCTCTGACCGACCTGACCGCGCAAGAAATGGAGATGATGGAGGCTCTCTGCGAGCCCTATCGCAACAACGCCCTCGGGGCGCAAGCGGCCGAATAGGCCTCCTTCCTCCACGCCGCTCCCCGGAGAGCTTCAGCCGGCAGGGCCCACCCTGCCGGCTTTTTTCGTTCCCGTGGCCGAGTGTTCGACGCCAGGAAAACGCCCCAACCGAGGGGGCGGCGCTCGTCCGGCGAGGACTTGCAGATTTGCGTTCAGCGCTCTCTGAAGACGCTTCGCCGGGCCGGTTGGGCAATGCGGCGCAAAAGCGGGCAAACTCAAAACCGGTTGTCGCAGGTCAAAGAGGACCGCCTCTTTTGGCCTAGTGTGCGTTCCGACGAAGCCGAGGGCTTCTTAGAAAAGGAGTAGGAAATGAAGAAGATCTTGGCATCCTTGGTCGGCGCGGCGATCGTCACGGCTACCTGTGCAACGGTGGTGTCGGCTGCCGATTTCGAAGTGCACATGCTCAACAAGGGCAAGGACGGCGCGATGGTCTTCGAACCGAGCTCCCTCAAGGTCGCCAAGGGCGATACCGTCACCTTCATCCCGACCGACAAATCCCACAATGCGGAAACCATCGACGGGCTGATCCCGGAAGGCGCAAAGCCGTTCAAAGGCCAGATGAACGAAAGCGTGAAGGTGACGTTCGACGTGGAGGGAGCTTATGCCGTGAAATGCTCGCCGCATGTCGGCATGGGCATGATCGGCCTCGTCGTTGTCGGCAACACGCCTGCCAATCTGGAGGCCATCAAGACCGCGAAACTGCCCAAGAAGGCTCGCGAGCGTCTCGACGCGGATATTGCTGCTTCCGGCGTCTAAGCGGGGGGCGTCCGGCGGCGGCCATTCCCTCTCCCCCTGGCCGCCGCCGCGCTGATCACCGCATCAGGCCGGCCATGCGAAGCGCGTTCTCGATGATCTGCTGGATGCCTTCAGGTTCTTTCGGCTGCCGTGAAGAGGCCGATGCCCGCTTGGGCCGGTCCGAAATGTCGGCTTTCAACGGCTCCACCCCTTCGCGGAGCAGACCCCAGCTTTTTGCCGAATGAAGCGTCGAGGATATGCCGACATCCAGCAGGTAGGGCGCGGCATTCTCGCCGTCGCGTGCGGTATCGACCGGCGTTCCGTGGCCCATGCCGGCAATGCTGTAATATTCGATGGCCTGCCTGCCGCGGGCATCCATCCAGACGGTTTTCGACTGGCCGTCGACTTTCTCCACCAGGCCCGGCCTCGCGCCGACGTCGTGAACGGCCCGCCACTGGTCGACAATCGCCTGCGCATTTGCCTCCGCAACCGTGTTGTCCTGGGTGCCCTGCCAGACCGAGATGGTCGGCCAGGGTCCCTGGTGGGAGGAAGCGGCTCGCAACCGTGACTGAAGCGCCGATGGTTCGGGCAGGCCTTGCCCCCGCATCCGGTCGAAGGCTTCCGGAACCGTCGCGGCGACGCCATAGGGCAGGCCTGCGATGATCGCGCCGCCGGCGAAAACCTCTGGATAGGTGGCGAGCATGGTATTGGCCATTGCCCCGCCCGCCGACAGGCCGCTCACATAGACGCGCGACGTGTCGATCCCATGCCGGGAGACAGCGGCGTCGATCATCTGGCGGATCGAATGCGCTTCGCCCTGGCCGCGGCGGGTATCGCCCGGAAGGAACCAGTTGAAGCAGAGATTGCCGTTGTTGGCCCGGACCTGTTCCGGAAAAAGCACCACGAAGCCGTGCTGCTCGGCGAGCTTCGACCATCCGGTTCCGTGGTCATAGCCCGACGCGGTCTGAGTGCAGCCGTGAAGAACGACGACGAGGGCGGGGTTTTTGGGAAGCAGGGAAGGGACGTAAACCCTGGCGGCCAACGCCCCGGGGTTGGACCCGAAGCTTCCGAATTCTTCAAGATGGCTGGGCGCGTCGGTCTGCTCTCGACCCAGTGATTTCAAGCGAGCAAGCCGCTCCAGCGTATCGGACAACGATCTCATAATGCCTCCTGGCAATCATTGCCGGGGTGGCAGTGATCGACGACAACGTCCCCTATATGGGTAACGTTGCTGCACTGCACAATTATTTTTTTGGAATCCGTTCCCTCACGAGCCGGCGGAAGCCGACAGGTTCGCTGCCCGCGAGGTCTTGCGTCCGCTCTCGATCAGCGCCCTGGTGTACTCGTGCTGCGGAGAGAGGAAGAGGCGTTCGGTTTCCCCCTGTTCGACGATGACGCCGCGTTTCATCACGATGGTCCGGTCGCAGATCTGCCGGATGACCGCGAGGTTGTGCGAGATGAAGACATAGGTGAGGTCCAGCTCGGCGCGCAGTTCCTGCAGGAAGTCGAGCACCTGCGCCTGCACCGAGATATCGAGCGCGGACGTCGGTTCGTCGAGGATCAGCAGGCGGGGATTGAGGGCGATGGCGCGGGCGATGCAGATGCGCTGTTTCTGGCCGCCGGACAGTTCGTGCGGATAGCGGTATTTGAACATCTTCGGCAGCTGAACGATGTCGAGCAGCGCTTCGACGCGGGCCTCGATATCGCGGCGGCTCATGTTCGTCTGGATGCGGAGCGGTTCGCCGATCGCATCGCCGATCGTGTGGCGGCCGTTGAGCGCCGAATGCGGGTTCTGGAAGACGAACTGCATGTGCCGGCGCATCAACCGCAGCGGCTCGCCGGTGAGGCCGGAGATGTTCTTTCCGTCGAAGATGATGTCGCCCGAGGTCGGCTCGATCAGCCGCAGCAGCATGCGCGCCAGCGTCGACTTGCCGGAACCGGATTCGCCGACCACGCCGAAGATTTCGCCGGTCGCGACCGATAGGTCGATGCTATCGACGGCCGTCACCTCGGTGCCGGACTGGCTGCGGTAGATCTTCCTGAGACCGATCGCTTCCAGAAGCGCGCCTGGTTTCGCCGGCTTGCCGACCGCCGGTTCGGCGGCGACCTTCGCGGCTGCCGTGTCGATGTCCGGCACGGCGGCGAGCAGTCGCTTCGTGTATTCATGTTTCGGGGCGCTCAGGATATCCGCCGTCAGGCCCTGTTCGACGATCTCGCCCTTGTACATCACCGCGCAGCGCTTTGCGATCGTGGCGATCGCGCCGATATCGTGGCTGATCATGATGACGGTGAGGTTGAGTTTTGCGACCAGCGAATTGATGAGATCGAGGACCTGGGCCTGGACCGTCACGTCGAGAGCGGTGGTCGGTTCGTCGGCGATCAAAAGGTCCGGCTTGCCCGAAAGCGCCATGGCGATCAGCACCCGCTGGCGCATGCCGCCGGAAAGCTGGTGCGGATACTGGTCGTACAACATGGCCGGGTTCGGCAGGCCGACCTGGTCGAGCAGTTCCTCGGTGCGGGCGCGGCGGATGGCCTTCAACGAAACCCCGTGGCCGGCTGCCTTTTCATGGGCGGCGATGACGTCGGAAATCTGCCGCCCGATGGTGAAGAGCGGGTTCAGATAGGTCATCGGATCCTGGAAGATCATCGAGATGCGGATGCCGCGGATCTTCGTCCAGTCCTTTTCGGGGAGCGCCGTGATGTCCTGCCCGTCGAAGGCGATCTTGCCTTCCACGACTTTCGAGGCCTTCGGGCCGATGCCGAGCACGGAGCGCACCAGCACGGTCTTGCCGGAACCGCTTTCGCCGACGATGCCGAGCGTATCGCCGCGGTTGACCGTCAGGTTGATGTCCTTCAGCACATGCACCGGGCCGTCGAAGGTGCCGATGTCGAGCCGGTAGTTCTTGATGTCGAGAAGAGGTCCGGTCATCGGTCGCGGCTCCGGGGATCGAGAATGTCGCGCAGGCCGTCGCCGAGAAGGTTGAAGCCGAGCACGGTCAGGAAGATCGCGGCCCCGGGGAAGAGCGAATACCACCACCAGTCCGGCATGTAGGTGCGGGCGACCGAGATCATCGCGCCCCATTCGGGTGCCGGCGGCTGGGCGCCGAGGCCGATGAAACCGAGGCTGGCTGCCGACAGGATCGCCATGCCCATGTCCATGCTCATCTTGACGATGATCGGCGACATGCAGTTGGGCAGGATGTGGTGCCAGAGGATCCAGGGCGTCTTGGCGCCGATCGAGCGGGCCGATTCCACGAACAGTTCTTCCTTGACGGACAGCGTCTTGGCCTCCACCAGCCGCACGTAGCCCGGCCACCAGACCAATGACAGAGCCAGCACGCAATTGGTGATGCCGGGGCCAAGAGCTGCGACGATCGCCAAAGCGAGGGCAAGCCCCGGTACCGCGAGGAAGAGTTCGGTGATGCGCATGATGACGGCACGCACCCAGCCGCCGCGATAGCCGGCGATGATGCCGAGCGGTACGCCGATGATGGCGCCGACGCCGGTGATGATCAGGCCGATCCACAGCGAGGTGCGGGCGCCGATGATGACGCGCGAGAGGATGTCGCTGCCCATTTCGTCGGTGCCGAACCAGTGAGCCGCATTCGGTCCCATCAGCTTGTTGGCCATGTTGAAGGCGCCGACCGTATCTTCCGGATAGGGCGCGAGCCACGGGCCAAGGGCCGCGAGCAAAAGGAAGAGCACGACCAGGCCGAGGCCGAGCATGGAGGAGAAGCTCTTGCCGAACATGTGCGCATAGAGCCGCCACTGGCGGATCTTGCTTTCATGCCGTTCGCGGAAGGTGAGGGGGCGTGAGAGTTCCACGGGCGTCGTCATCAGGCGCTCCTGAGGCGGGGATCGATCCACGCATAGGCGAGATCGACAAGGGTGTTGGCGACGATGAAGAAGAAGCCGATGACCAGCGTGACGCCGATGACGGGCTTGAAATCCGATGAAAGCGCCGAGGAGACGGCATAAAGCCCGATGCCCGGCCAGTCAAAGACGGTTTCGACCAGCACGGTCGAGCCGAGCATCCAGCCGAAACGCAGGCCGATCATCGCCAGGGTCGGCAGCAGCGCGTTCTTCAGCGCGTAGATCGCGACGATGCGGAACGAGGCGATGCCGTGGGCGCGTGCCGCGACGATATAATCGGATTGCAGCACCTCGATCATCTCGGCGCGGTTGACGCGCAGGATCGAGGCGAGGCAGGGGAAGGAGAGCACGATCGCGGGAAGGATGATGTGCCTGAGCGACGTCCAGAACGTATCCAGCCGGCCCGCGAGCAGGCTGTCGATCAGCAGCAGGCCAGTCACCGTTTCCGGCGGGCGGGTGATGAGCGGCAGGCGGCCGGAGACCGGCAGCCAGCCGAGATCGACGGCAAACGTCAGCTGCAGGATGATGCCGAACCAGAAGGCCGGCAGCGCGACGCCCGAGATCGAGAAGATGCGGGTCACATGGTCGATCGGTCCGTCCTTGTAGACGGCCGATAGCATGCCGAGCGGCACGCCGACGATGATGCCGAGCGCCATGGCGACGAAGACGAGCTCCAGCGTTGCCGGTGCATAACGCAGCACCTCTTCCAGCACGGGCCTTGTGGTGACGATCGACTGGCCGAGGTCGCCGGTGACGAGGTCGCCCATATAGACGACGAACTGCTCGGGCAGCGACTTGTCGAGGCCGTATTCGGTGCGGATGGTCGTCACCATGTCCTCGGTCGCGTTGGGACCGGCAACCAGGCGGGCCGGATCGCCCGGCGCGACATTGGTGATGACGAAGGTGAGTGCCGCAATGCCGATCATGGTTCCGATCAGCGTCAGCACTTTGCGGAAGGCGAATGCCAACATCGTCTTCTCCGGTGACTATTCTATCAAAAACTGCGCATGGCCCGGCCGGTTGGGATGGCCCGGGCCATGCGCATCATGCTGGCTGCAGGAGGGGACGCAAGCCAGTCACTATTCGGCCTTCACCCACATCGGGTAAAGATCGACTTCGCCGGTGAAGCGGACCGGGCTGAACTGGAAGCCCTGCAGGTAGTCGCGATGCGCCCAACGGCGGTTCTGCAGCATGCCGAAGACTTCCGGCTGGTCGGCGACGATCTGCTTCTGGATCTCGGCATAGAGCTTGGCGCGGTCATCCCAGCTGGTGGCGGCGCGGGCCTGGTCGATCATCTCCGAAACCTTCGGATTGTCGTAGAACATCATCGCGTAATACTGGCCCCAGCTCGCCTTGTGGTACTGGTAGGCGACGGCGTCCGGGTCGGTCGAAACCGGCGTGGTGAACACCGAGGTCATGGCCGGAGAGGTCTCGACCTTGGAGCCGGCGGCGACCATGTTCGGCCACTGTTCCGGCTTGACCTCGACGGTGATGCCGAGTTCCTTCAGGTTGTCGAGCAGCACGAGGCCGATGCGGCGGGCTTCTTCGAGGCCCGCGACATGCACGTAGGGAAGCGTGATGCCGCCGTTCGGGTAGGCCGATTTCGCCAGATATTCCTTCGCCTTGGCAAGATCCTTGCGCGGCATGCCCGGAACGGCGACATGGCCCTTCATGGCGTCCGGTATCGGGCTGGTCTCGAGCGAGGCGGCGCCGTTGTAGATCTGGATCAGCGCATCATAGTCGAGCGCATAGGCAATCGCCTTGCGCAGGTTGATGTCCGCGGTCGGGCCCTTCTGGGTGTTGAACTTGATGCCGAACGTGGTCATGCCCTTGTGGTCCTGGATGACCACGCCGGGGACGCGCTTGATCTGGATGTAGTCGTCCGGCGTCAGACCTTCGACGATGTCGGCTTCGCCGCGCTGCAGGGCAGCCTTCTGGGCGGCCGGCTCACGGATGATCTTGTAGATCACGCCGGCGGGACGGTTCTTCTCGCCCTGCGGCCAGCCCTTCCAGTAGCCGTCATTGGCTTCGATCTCGTAGAGAACGTTCGGTTCCCAGCGGCCGAGCTTGAACGGGCCGGAGCCGGCAGCATGGTCGGTCAGCCACTTCTGGCCATAGTCACCATCCACTTCGTGGGCCTTCACCTCGGCCGGGTTGACGACGAACCACCAGGGCAGGAAGGAGAGGAAAGGAGCATAGGGCGCCTTCAGGTCAAAGCGGACGGTGTTGGCGTCCACGGCGACGATGTTTTCCGGCGCCAGGAAGTCCTTGAGCATCCAGGCGACGCCCTTGTTGAGCTTCAGGCCGCGCTCGAAGGAGTAGCGCACCGCTTCGGCGGTCACCGGATCGCCGTTGTGGAATTTTGCGTTCTTGGCAAGGTGGAAGGTCCAGCTCTTGCCGTCGGCGCTGGTTTCCCACTTCTCGGCGAGCCAGGGCTTGATCTCAGCCGGGTTGCCTTCGTACTTGACCAGCGCATCATAGACCGACTGCTGGATCATGCGCGTCGACCAGTCGTAGCGGACATGCGGATCGAGGACCGGGATCGCCTGGCGGCCGCCGAAGACGATGACATTGCCCTTGTCGGTGCGTTCGAAGGCGTTCGCCGGCGAGGCGAGGATCGAGGAGGCGAGAAGCCCCGCGACCGCGACGGTTTTCAGGATTTTTCCGAACATTTGGTTCCCTCTGTTTTTGATGTGGCTCGGTAATCAGATCATTTGACGGACGACGCCCGCGACGACGCGGCGCGACAACAGAACGGGGGCATCGACCGCGCGGCGCACCTCGTCCAGCATTCCGGCGGAATAACCCATGCAATGCATGACGATGAGATCGCAGCCTTCGAGCGTCTTCGCCCGCTCGCCGATGTCGTCGCCGGCATAGGGCGAGGCGGCCACGAATTTCGGCTCGCCGCTGAAGACGTGGCGATCGGCGAAATCCTTCACCTGCCGTTCGAGCGGCAGGATGACGCCGAGCTTGCGGGAGGAGGCGGCGAGCGCCTCGACGGTCGAATCGACGATCCGCTGGGCTTCGACGACCAGGGTGTTTTTGAGCGGATCGATCGCCGTGCCGGTGCAGAGAAGCACGACGAAGTCGAAGCCCTGCGCATCGATCCGGCCGAGGAGCACGTTGAGCTTCTCTTCCGTGCGTGCCTTGGAGGTAACGATCTCCTGGCCGCTCTTCAGGCGCGTCGCGAAGGAATGTTCGCCGTCCACGGCGCGCATCGCGTCCAGTTCGGTCGGGCCCATGCCGTCGAGCACGCCGAACTCACGGAACTCGACGCGACCTTCCGGCAGGCCGATGCCGATCTCGGCCATCATTTCCGGAACCACGTCGATGCGTGGCGTCTGGCCGATGGTCACGAAGGCGATCTTGGATGTGGAAGGCATGCTCTTGTTCGTTCCCTGCATGGCATTGTCGACAGGGAGCCTAACGCCCGGAAGCGCGGCTTCACTATAGGGTAATGCCCCTAGAACGACATGATTCTGACAGGGTCAAGGCGATCAATTTTTAGGCAAACAGGCTTTCGCGCGCAATTTTCTTGCGCAAGCGTCATTATTTTCGATCAGGGATGACCGGCGGAGATGACCATTCGGATGAGCGCATTGGAAGAGGTGACTTCCATCTTGCTCATGACGTTCGAGCGGTGGATCTCGACGGTCTTCGGACTGATGCCGAGCTGGCGGGCAATCGCCTTGTTGGACAGGCCCTCGGCCACCAATGACAGCACCTGCCGCTCGCGCGGCGTCAGGCGAAGAAGCTTTTCCGCGAATTCCGGCGAAACGCCCGGCAGCGTTACGGGCTGAGACCGATGCAGCAGAAGCCGGATGGCGCTCGCGACGATGCGGCGGGCGAGAACCACGGGCTTGCCGCTCGCCTTTGCGACCATCTGCCGGTCGGCCTCGGTAAAACTCACGGAATTGAGGACGATGATTTCCGCATCGGCGAGATCGACCAGCGCGCTGGCCAAGAGCTTGCGGTCGCCGTCGGCGGCGTAGCTGGCGCAGATCTTGTAGGGGGCGAGCGCGGGGATATCGAGTTCGGCTATCTGCTGCTGCAGCGGCTGGATGAGGCCGACGGAAGAACCGTGCGCGGCGAGCGAAATCACCGCCGATTCCATGGCCCGCTGGGCGTTGACGGTCGGGCAGGTGCTTTCGAAATCGCGGAACAGGCCGGTCGAGAGGATGACGACCAGATCGAATTCGTTGGGCTGGAAAGCGGCGGCGATCTTCGCCATGCGCTCGGCGATCCGCGGTTTGGAGACGACGATATCGGTATTGTCGGCAAGCCGGGTGACGATGCTCTGTTCGCCCGGCCGCACTTTCAGGTCGTCGATTTCCGCCTTGGAAAGCCCGTCAAGCGCGCCGATTTCGAGCGCTTCGATGGCAACGTCGAGATTGGTCAGCATGTCCCCGATGAGATCGGCACGCGGCGTCTGGCCGACGCTCAGGAACATCACCCGATGGTGCAGTTCCGCACCTTCCGGCGAGGTCGGGGCCAGCGCATAGGGGCTCTTCGTCATGTGCAGGGAATCGGTCCTTTCGATCGTCAAACCATGATTGCGCCGAGCATGCCCAAAATCAAGGCAAGCTCATTCTAGGGGCAGTCCCCTATAGGCATCCTTCGTCACTCATGGCTAGGTTCTAGCACATTCTTCGGAGGTAAACATGATCCGTGATTTCGAAGCGGGCGAGATCGACCCGCTTGCCGTTGGCGCCTGGATTCTCGGCACCGGCGGCGGTGGCAGCCCCTATCTGGCGCAGCTCAACCTGAAAAAGCTCTACAAGGACGGCAAGCGCGTCAAGCTGATCGACCCGCAGGCGCTCGACGACGGCGATGCCGTCGCGGTCGTGTCCAAGATGGGTGCGCCGCTGGTCGGCCAGGAGCGTCTGGTCGATCCCGCGCACCTCGCCCGGGCCATGCAGCTGATGGAAGAATATACCGGCCGCAAGTTCCGCGCGGTGATGAGCGTCGAGATCGGCGGCGGCAATGCGCTGTCGCCATTTCTCGCCGGCGCCATGCTGGACATCCCGGTCGTCGATGCGGACGCGATGGGCCGCGCCTATCCGGAAGCGCAGATGACGAGCTTTGCGATCGGCGACCTGCCGATGTATCCGCTGACGCTGGTCGATTGCCGCGACAACGAGGCGATCGTCGCCAAGGCCGCGTCCTGGAAGTGGATGGAGCGCATCTCCCGCAAGATCTGCACCGAAGTCGGCTCGACGGCGGCGACCTGCAAGGCGCCGCGCACCGGCCGGGAAGTCAAGGACTGGGGCGTGCTCTACACGGTCACCAAGGCGGTCAGCCTCGGCCGCGCCGTGCTCGAAGCCCGTGCCGCCCATACGGATCCGGTCGAAGCGGTGCTCGCCCATGAAGGCGGCAAGGTGCTGTTCAAGGGCAAGATCGCCGATGTCGACCGCACCACGACGGGCGGCTTCCTGCGCGGCTCGGCAATGATCGAAGGCCTCGACGGTGATCGCGGCTCCAAGGTGGAGCTCGCCTTCCAGAACGAATGGGCGGTCGCCTTCCGCGACGGTCAGCCGATCGCCATGACACCGGACCTGATCTGCCTGCTCGACACGGTATCGGGCGAAGCGATCGGCACCGAGACGGTGCGTTACGGCCAGCGCGTCACGGTCGTCGCCCTGCCGGCGCCGGAGGTGCTGACCAGCGCCAAGGGCCTCGAACATGTCGGCCCGCGCGCCTTCGGATATGACCTGGATTTCAAATCGGTGTTTGCAGCATGAAGCGGATCGGAATTGACGTCGGCGGCACCAATACGGATGCCGTGCTCATCGATGGCGAGAAGGTTCTCTCGGCCATCAAGTTTCCCACCACCTCGGACGTGATGCAGGGCGTGGTCAATGCGATCGGCCATGTGGTCGCCTCGCAGGCGCCGGGCTCGGCCCCGGTCGATGCGGTGATGATCGGCACCACGCATTTCACCAATGCGGTGGTCGAGCGTGCCCGTCTCGATCGGGTTGCGGCGATCCGTATCGCCATGCCGGCTGGCGCCTCGCTGCCGCCGATGGTCGATTGGCCGGACGAGCTGCGCGATGCTGTCGATCCGCTCTCCTTCATGGTGCATGGCGGCCATGAATATGACGGCCGGCCGCTGGTGCCGCTCGCCCGCGACGAAGTGCGCGACGCGGCGATGAAGATCCGCGATGCGGGCGTCGATTCCGTTGGTATCACGGCGCTTTTCTCGCCGTTGACGGCGGAATGCGAGCTGGAGGCGGCGGAGATCGTCCGTTCGATTATCCCCAACGCGCGCATCACGCTTTCCCATACGCTCGGCCGCATCGGCCTTCTGGAACGCGAGAACGTTACCCTTCTGAACGCCGCCCTGCAGGGCCTCGGCCGCAAGACGATCGATGCCTTCAAGGATGCGCTGAAACAGGCCGGCGTCGATGCGCCGTTCTACCTGACGCAGAACGACGGCACGGTGGTGCTGGCGGATGTCGCGGCCGCCAACCCGGTCTACAGCTTTGCGTCCGGCCCGACCAATTCGATGCGCGGCGCCGCCTTCCTGACCGGCCTCAAGGAGGCGATGGTCATCGACGTGGGCGGCACTACTTCGGACATCGGTTGCCTGGTCGGCGGGTTTCCGCGCGAGGCCAACAATGTCGTCGAAGTCGGCGGCGTGCGCACGCTGTTCCGCATGCCGGACCTGCTGCCGATGGCGCTTGGCGGCGGTACGATCATCGACCCGGAAACCCGCAAGATCGGGCCGCGCTCGGTCGGTTACCGGATCACCGAAAAGGCGCTGGTCTTCGGCGGCGACACGCTGACGACGACGGACGTGGCGGTCGCGGCCGGCCTCGTCGAGATCGGTGATCGCGACCGGGTGAAGCATCTCGACAAGGCGTTGGTCGCCGACCTCCTGAAGCGCGTCGAGGCGATGGTCGAAGACGGCGTCGACCGGATGAAGACCTCGGCCGAAGGCGTGCAACTGATTGCCGTCGGTGGCGGCGCGTTCCTGATCCCGGAAAAGCTGAAAGGCGCGAGCGAAGTGCTGCGCGTCGAACATGCCGGCGTGGCGAACGCGCTTGGTGCTGCGATGGCGCAGGTGTCCGGCGAAGTCGACCAGGTGTTTTCCGGCATGTCGCGCGAAAAGGCGATTGCCGAGGCCGACCGGATCGCGCGCGCCCGCGCGGTCGAGGCCGGCGCCAGCCCCGATACGATCGTGACGCTCGATACCGAAGACATCCCGATCGCCTATCTGCCAGGGGATTCAAGGCGCGTGCGCGTGCGCGTCGTCGGCGATATCGCCTTCATGAAGGACGAACAGAAACGCTTGGCCGGGGCCCTGCGCTAACTCCCCAATCTCCTCCCAGGGAGAATCGGCGGGCTGGCTTTTTGCCGGCCCGCCGATTTCGTTTTGGGCCATCGGGAATTTTGCAGGTGGCGGTATCAACGGGATTTCTTGCCGGCATGCTCCGCCGGAAAAAATTCGAAGGTATATTCACTTTACCAAAATCGGTATCTAAGATGACCATCCATCGATGGCATCCGAGGTGACGGTTTTCATGACCCAAGAACTCATCCAGGCGCTCGCGCGCGAACTCGCTCCCGACGTCTTTTTCGGTGACGATATCCCGGTCCGGTTTCACAATGACTGGGGTGGCCTTTCGCCGGTGGTGCCGCTGGCGCTGGTGCGGCCGCGCACGACGGAGCAGGTCTCGGCAACGCTGCGTCTCTGCAACGAATTCAAGGTGCCGGTGGTGCCGCAGGGCGGGTTGACCGGCCTTGCCGGCGGGGCACGTCCGATCGAAAATGGCGTGGCGCTGTCGCTCGATCGCATGAATGGCATCGAGGAAGTCGATACGGTGATGGCGACGATGACGGTGATGGCGGGTACGCCGCTCAGCGTCATTCAGGCGAAGGCGGAAGAGGCCGGGCTGTTCTTCGGGCTGGATCTCGGAGCCCGGGATTCCTGCGTCATCGGCGGCAACCTTGCCACCAATGCCGGCGGCAACCGGGTGATCCGGTTCGGCATGGCGCGCGAGCATGTGCTCGGCCTCGAAGTGGTGCTGCCGGACGGCACGATCGTCACGTCGCTGAACAAGATGCTGAAGAACAATGCCGGCTACGACCTGAAACAGCTGTTCATCGGCTCGGAAGGCACGCTCGGGGTCATCACCCGCGCCGTGTTGCGGCTGCAGGCCAAGCCCGCGGAACTTGCCAGCGCCTTCTGCGGCTGCCCGGATTTTCCCTCGCTTCTGGAGCTTCTGAAGAGCGCCCGTCAGAACATGGGATCGGCGCTGACCTCCTTCGAGGTGATGTGGCCGAGCTTCTACGACTTCATGACCGGCAAGCTTCCCGGCCTGCGCCGCGCCTTCAAGGAACCGCACGGGGTCTATGTGCTGATCGAAACCGGCGGGCGCAACGCGGAAGAAAACCGGGCGCTGCTGGAACAGGTGCTGTCCGATGCGCTGGAAGCCGGCTGGGTTTCCGATGCGGTCCTGCCGTCCTCCGAACGCGAGAGCAAGGATCTCTGGGCGGTGCGCGAAAGCGTATCGGAATACGGCAAGCTGATGGGGCCGTTGACCGCTTTCGACGTCGGCCTGCCGACCAGCGCCGCCGGCCGGGTGGTGGAGGAGATCGAGGCCGCGATGAAAGCCCGCTGGCCGGATGCGATCGCGGTCAGCTACGGCCATATCGGCGACAGTAACCTGCATCTCGTCTGCAACATCCCGTCCGCCGGCGATGACCAGCCGCACAAGGAGATCACCGAACTCGTGTTCGGGTCAATCGCGCGGGAAGGCGGCACGATTTCCGCCGAACACGGGATCGGGCTCCTGAAGAAGCCGTATCTGAAACTGTCGCGCACGCCGGAGGAACTGGCGCTGATGGCGCGTATCAAGCTGGCGCTCGACCCGAACAACATCCTCAATACCGGAAAAGTGCTTTCCGTCTGAGCGGGACAGGAGGTGCCGGTGAATAGACATTTTCAGCCCGTCAAAGTGCTGCTTCCGAGCGAAGAGGTCGCGCGCCGGCTTGCCGATGCCATCCGGACCGGGTTTTTCCGGCTCGGTTCCCGCCTTCCTTCCGAACGCAGCATCGCCGAGCAGATGCAGGTCAGCCGCCCCACCGTGCGCGAGGCAATCAAGCTGCTGATCGAGGCGAATATCCTCACCGTCAGGCCGGGGGCGGGTGGAGGCACGTTCGTCAGCAGCGAGATCGTGCCGCTCGACCTGATCGTGGCGAGGCCGGACATGCGGCCGGGGGATATCGACGAGGCGATCGAAGTGCGCCGGCTGATCCTGCCCTGGGTGGCGCAGATCGCTTCGCAATATGCCGAGGACGCCGATTTCGACCGGATGCGGGAGGCGATCCGGTTCGGCCGCGATGCGCTGCCGCCGCCGGAGGTGACCAGGAGCAGCCCGGAACACATCAATTCGATCATCATCGCGACGATGCGGTTCGATCTCGCTCTCGCGCAGGCGACCCGCAACAGCCTCGTTCTGGAACTGATGGAGCTATTGTTGCAATGGGTCGAGCCGATGCGACACCGGACCCTGCATACCCGCGCGGATCTTACTCTGTCGCTCGAACTGATCGAGATCATGCTGCAGGCGATCGAATCCGGCGATCCGGCGCAGATCGCCGAGATCACTGAACGCCGTCTCGGCATTCTGGAAAACGCTCTGGAGGAGCAGACGGGACGGCGCCTGCGCCGCAACCGCCGTCCGGCGAATGTTGCCTGATCAGGCGCCCAGGTTGTCGTGCCAGGCAGCGCGATAGGCGTCGATGGTCCAGGACGGCCTGGGCACGGCGCGGCCGGGCTTGGTTTTCGGCGCGATGCCCGCCAGAAGTGCGGCGCCCTGGCTGGTGCCGGTCGAGCCGGGAAGGGCGATCACCTCGCGGCCGAGCAGTGCGGTCAGCGCCTGGAGATAGGCCGGATTGGCGGAGAAAGGGCCTTCGACCAGAACCGGTCCTTTCGCGCCGATGAGGTCGAGACAGGTCTCGGTCATCAGCGCGAGGTAAAGGCAGGCGGCGGCCCAGCGCTGGTCGGTCGAGGCGTCGGTGTCGTTGATCCATTGCCGTTCGCGGCCGGGGAAGGGGCCGGAACCGCCTGCAATGTTCGGCAGAAGCATCAGGCCTTTTTCGATGACATAAGGCATGGCCGCAAGTGCTGCTTCCGGCGACAGCGTGCCGAGTTCGGCCGTCAGCATCTCGAACTCGCGGCCGCCCATGAAGCGGCTGGAGGGTACGGCGCGGCCATAGGCATCGACATTGGCGAGGGCATCCCGGCGCGGGTCGAGATGATCGAGATCGCCGCCGACCGCAAAGCTGATGACCCAGGTGCCGGTGGAGACGACCGAAAACGGCGGCTCGCGTCCGACCAGATGCGGCAGCAGGGAGGCGTTGGAATCGTGGATGCCGCAATGGACCGGGACCGGGCGGCCTGCAAGGCCGATCCGCGCTGCGATTTCCGGCAACAGGAGGCCGAGCGCGTCGAAGGCCGAACGCACCGGCGCCATGAGGTCGCGGATGCCGAGCGTATCGACCAGTGAGGAATAGGTGCCTTCGCGGGGCCGCCAGAGATCGGTGTGGCAGCCGAGCGAGGTGACCTCGTTCGCCGCCACGCCGGTCAGCCGGAACGCCCAGTATTGCGGGTAGGTGAGGATGGCTCGGACGCGGCCAAAGGCCTCGGGAAACGCTGTCTTTTGGTAGTGAAGCTGCGCGCCGACATTCAGCCCACCGGACAGGGACGGCGAGAAGGTTTCCGAAAAGGGCGGGCGGATCGTTTGATAGGCTCTGTGGATGTCTTCCGGATATTCGTGCTCGTAGTCGAGCACCGGCAGGGCCAGTTCGCCCTCGGCATCGAGAAGCGCCGCCGATGCGCCGTGGGTCGTGATCGAGATCGCATCGAAGCCGGGATGTTCGGCAAAGGCCGACAGTGCTTCGAGCACGAAAGCCCACAAGGCCTCGATATCGTAGTGCGGGTAAGGCGGCCCCGGCAGGACGCGGTTCGGCGCACGCCGCTCGGCGATCTCCTCGCCGCTTGCGCAGTCGAGCACGACGACCTTGGCGTTTGTCTTGCCGATATCGAGGACGGCGATCTTCTGCGGTGCGCTCATGGCAGGTGGAAAACCGTCACCAGATCGCTCTGGATGGGCGAATTGTCCGGATTGGTTTCCATGATGTCGGCCATATGCGCCCACCACTTCTTCATCACCGGATGATCCGGCAGGCTTGCCATCGTGTGATCCGCCGGCCGGCTCAGCACGCCGAACAGCGTATTGGTCTCCCGGTCGAGGTGGATGGAATAGTCGCTGGCGCCGGCCTGGTGCAGGAGGTCCACCAGTTCCGGCCAGATTTCGTCATGGCGCTTGCGGTATTCCGCTTCCATGCCCGGATGAAGCTTCATCTTGAAGGCGTGTTTCTGGACGCTCATCAGCTCATTTCCTTGATACGGCGGGCGATGATCGGGATGGCGATGGTGACGATCAGCAGCAGGCCGACGAAGATAGACATGACGATGCCGGGCACGTTTAGGAGCCCCAATCCGAAGGTGACGAGGCCCATCACGATGGCGGCGATGACGACACCGGCGATCGTGCCCGCCCCGCCTAGGATCGAGACGCCGCCGAGGACGACCATGGTGACGACTTCCAGCTCCCACCCTTGCGCGATCGATGGGCGGGTCGAGCCGAGGCGTGACGTGAGGCAGACGGAAGCGACGCCGGCCATCAGCCCGGTCAGCAGGAAGAGGATGAACTTCACGCGCTCCACCGGAATGCCGGAAAAGCGCGCCGCAAATTCGTTGTTGCCGATCACATAAACCTGCCGGCCGAAATTCGTGGCGTGCAGGAGGATGCCGAAAGTTGCGGCAAGGGCGATGAACAGCACGAATTCGAAGGAAAACACCCAGGCCACATAGCCCTGGCCGAAATAGGCAAAACTCGCCGGATATTTGCCATAGGCCTGATCGCCCAGCACGATATAGGAAATGCCGCGGAAGAGGCTCATCGTGCCGATCGTCACCACGATCGACGGCAGTTTGAGGCCGGCGACGAGCAGGCCGTTAAACGCGCCACAGACGAGGCCGGTGCCGATGCCGATCGCGACCAGGCCGGGCGTGCCGATACCGGCCTGGGCTGCAGCCCCCATGGCGGTGGAGGCAAGCGCGATGATGGCGGCGACCGACAGGTCGATCTCGCCGGCGATGACGAGCAGCGCCATGGCAAAGGCGATCATCGCCTTTTCAGTGAAGTTGAACGTCGCGTCCGAGAGGTTCCAGGCATTCAGAAAGTAAGGCGATGCTAACGAATTAAAGACAAAGATCAGCACCGCCACGCCGAAGAGCAGAACTTCCCAGCTCGCCAGCAGGCGCGAGGTCTTGCTGCCGAGGCGGTCGGGGATGACCCGCTTTGCGGATGCAACGTCGCTCATGCGGAGATCTCCTTTGCACCCCGGTCACGCAGGATGATGCGGCCGGCCTTGCGCTCGGCGCGGGCGTTGAAGACGACGGCGAGCACAATGACGATGCCGGAAATCGCCATCTGGGCGAAGGGCGAAATGCCGATCACCGGCAGGGCATTCTTGATGACGCCGAGGAAAAGTGCGCCGAGCACGGCGCCGGCGACCGAGCCGATGCCGCCGGCGATCGAGATGCCGCCGATGACGCAGGCGGCGACCGTATCGAGTTCGAAGCCGGCGGCGATATCCACATAGGCGACCGCGTAGCGCGACACCCAAAGGTAACCGGAGAGACCGGCGAGTGCGCCCGACACCACGAAGGCGATGAACTTGGTCCAGCCGATATCGATGCCGGCATAGACCGCCGCCGTCGGGTTGCCGCCGGATGCGTAGGCGGCCCGGCCGAACGGCAGGCGGGTCAGCACGAACCAGGCGCCGAGCACGATGAGGAGCGCGATCCAGGAGAGTATCGGCAGGCCGAGCACCGGCATTCGGGGGACGTTGAGGAAGGTGGCGCCCATCTGGTGGGCGTTCACCCAGCCGCCGCCCGACAGCACGAAGGCCATGCCGCGATAGATGGTGAGCGTCCCGAGCGTCACGACGATCGGCGGTATCCGCAGCGCCCAGACAAGGTAGCCGTTGATCGCACCGAGCAAGGCGCCGATGCCGATCGCCATGACAATGAGCAGGGCGAGCGGCAGGTCGGGATAGGCGGCATTGGTCATGGCGACCGCCATACCGGTGAAGGCAAGGTTGGCGGCGACCGAGAGGTCAATCGACTTGGTCAGGATCACCGTCATCTGGCCGAGCGCCAGGATGATCAGGATCGAGGTGTCGTTGAAGATGTTGGCAAGGTTGCCGGGGGCCGCGAAACCCTGCGCGCGGGTGGAGAAGCCGGCGATCATGATCGCGATGATGACGGTGAGCAGGATCTCGCGGTTCTTCAGGAGGCGGTTCATCGGGTTCTCCTCACTGGTTGCCGGTTGCGGCGCGCACGAGCGCTTCGGCGCTCAGGGCTTCCCGCTCGAAGATGCCGGCGGCGAGGCCTTCGCGCATCACCATCACCCGGTCGGACATGCCGAGAATTTCGGGAAGCTCGGAGGAGACCATGATGATCGACAGGCCTTCGGCTGCGAGTTCGCTGATGAAGGCGTGGACGGCGGCCTTGGAGCCGATGTCGATGCCCTTGGTCGGTTCGTCGAGAATGATCACCTTCGGCTGTGTCGCCAGCCACTTGCCGATGACAACCTTCTGCTGGTTGCCGCCGGAAAGCGTGCCGACCGGAACGGAAAGGGCGGCGGCGCGCAGGTCCAGCCTCTCGGCATATTTGCGGGCGAGCGCCAGTTCGTTAGCGGCTTTCAGGAAACCGGAGCGGGAGGTTTTGCCGAGCGACGGCAGCGACATGTTCTGGAAGATCGGCATGGGCAGCGCCAGGCCGTGGCGACCGCGTTCCTCCGGCACGTAGACGATGCCGGCGCGGATCGCGTCGCCCGAGGAGCGGATATCGAGCGGCTTGCCTTCGAGAACCAGCCGGCCGGACGAGGGCCGGGTCACGCCGAACAGCGATTGGCAGAGTTCCGAACGTCCGGCGCCGATCAGTCCGTAGAGGCCAAGGATTTCGCCGCGGCGAAGCTCGAAGGAAATGTCACGGAATTCGGTCGGGTGGCAGTAGCTCTCGACACGCAATACCGGGGCGCCGAGCTTGACCTCGACCTTGGGGAAAACGTCCTTGACGTCGCGGCCGACCATCAGCCGGACGATCTCGTCCTGCGGCGTCTCCTTCAACCGGCCCTGGCCGACGGCGCGGCCATCGCGGAAAACCACGAAATTCTCGGCGATCTCGTAGACCTCGTCGAACTTGTGGCTGATGAAGAGGATCGCCTTGCCCTGCCGTTTCAGGCCCTCGACGATGCGGAAGAGATCATCGATCTCCTTGCGGGACAGGGCGGCGGTCGGCTCGTCCATGATGACGATGCGTGCTTCGACGGAGAGCGCCCGGGCGATGGCCACGAGATGGCGCTGGGCGATCGAGAGGTCGCGCAGGCGGATCGTCGGATCGATCTCGCTCTCTAGCTGCAGCATGAGGGCCTTGGCGCCGGAATTGATCTGCCGCCAGTCGATCGTGCCGAACCGGGTGCGCGGCGCATGGCCGAGAAAGATGTTTTCCGCGACGCTCAGTTCGTCGAACAGCACGGTTTCCTGATGGATGGCGGTGACGCCCGCGTCGATCGCGGCCTGCGCGCTTGCGAATGTGGTGGGCGCGCCGTCGATCAGGATCTCGCCCTCGTTGGGGCGGTAGATGCCGGTCAGGATCTTGACCAGCGTCGACTTGCCGGCGCCGTTCTCGCCGATCAGCGCGGTCACCTGGCCGGGATAAAGCTTGATGCTGACGCCATCGAGGGCTTTGACGCCCGGAAAGATCTGGCTGATGCCGCGCATTTCCAGGATCGGTGTTTCCGCAGCAAGCGGGGCCATGTGGGCCGTGGGTGCGACAGCGTTCATCATCGATCAGCCAGTAAATCGGAAAAGAGGTCCGGCGGTCATTCGCGACCGCCGGCAGGGGTAGTTCGCGAAGATCAGAAGATCTTGGAGAACTCGTCGATGTTCTTGGCATTATAGACGAAGGGATCGGCCATGGCGGCTTCGCCATTGTCGCCCACCTTGATCGAGCCCATGCGGCCGGCCTTGATTGCCGAACCGGGCTTGGCGTCGGTATCGCCCTTGACGAGGTGATAGGCGATCTGGGTGGCCGAGTAACCGAGGTCGATCGGGTTCCAGATGGCGAATTCCTTGGTCGCGCCGGACTTGATGGCGCCGGCCATTTCAGACGGCAGGCCGAGACCGGTCACGTAGACCTTGCCGATCATGCCGGCATCCTTGACGGCCTGCGAGGCGGCGAGCACGCCGACGGTGGTCGGGGCGACGATGACCTTGACGTTCGGCTGCGACTTCAGAAGGCCTTGAGCTTCACGGTAGGACTTGTCGGCGAGGTCGTCACCATAAACGGTGGTGGCGAGGTTGAGGCCGGGGAAGTCCTTGAGCTGCTTCTTCATCTCGGCGATCCAGGTGTTCTGGTTCGTGGAAGTGGTGGTGGCAGACAGGATGGCGAAATCGCCCTTGCCGCCGTCGAGATGATCCTTGGCGAGCGTCAGGCACATCTTACCGATCAGCTCGTTGGAAGACGGGTTCAGGTGCATGATGCGGCCTTCCTTGGCCACGGCCGAATCCCAGGAGATCACCTTGATGCCGCGCTGTGCGGCTTTCTTCAGGGCGGGGATGACGGCATCCGGATCGTTGGCGGAGATGGCGATCGCGTCCACCCCTTGAGCGATCAGCGAGTTGATCACTTCGATCTGGCCTTCGGCCGTCGTCGAGGTCGGGCCGGTATAGATGACCTGGACGCCGCCGAGTTCCTTGGCGGCTTCCTGGGCGCCCTTGTTGGCCGCTTCGAAGAAGCCGTTGCCAAGCGATTTGACGACGAGCGCGATCTTCATGTCGGCAGCACTTGCTGCCGTGGTCATTGCGGCGAAGGCAAGCGCCACGCCGAGGGCGAGTTTCCCAGTAAGTTTTTGGGCAAGTTTCATGGTTGGTCCTCCCAGTTGATCGTTCAATCTTCTCCCGCCGGTCGCTCCTCACGCGGCCGACGAGGAATCCTCCTTTGCGATGTCCGCCGAAGCGGCACCGGCGATAATCAGCTTGACGCCCGCATCCTCGATCATCCGCACGGCGTCGTCGGTCACGCCGTCATCGGTGATGACGGTGGTCACCCGCTCCAGCGGGCAGAGGATGAGGCTCGATCGGCGCGAAAACTTCGACGAATCCACCATGACGATCAGTTCCTCGGCCTGGTGCATCAGCTTCTGCTCGCTCTGGATCACCAGCGCATCGGCTTCCATCACGCCGAGTGGGCCGACCCCCTGCGCTCCGATGAACATGCGCCGGGCATAAAAATTGCGGATCGCGTCATTGTCGAAGGGCGACAGGATCAGGCTCTGTTCGCGGTAGATCGCGCCGCCCGGTATCGTCACCGTGTTCTTCGAATGCTTAACAAGATGTTCGGCTATCGCGAACGAATTCGTCATCACCTGCAGGCGGCGGGCCGACATGAAATGCACCATCTGGAACGTCGTCGTGCCGCCATTGATGACGATGGAATCGCCCTCGTCGCAGAGTTCCACCGCGCGACGGGCGATTGCGCGCTTCTTGTCGATATTGACCGATTCCGACACCCGGAACGAACGGGCGGCAAGCTGGCCGATCTGCGGCGGATGTACAGCCTCGGCGCCGCCGCGGACGCGCCGGAGCTTGCCCTGAACGTGCAGCGAAGCGATGTCGCGCCGGATCGTCGCTTCCGAGGCCTCGGTCAATTCGGCGATATCCTGCACCGTGATGACCGGTTTTTCCTGGATAGCGCTCAAGATGATGCGATGGCGTTCACGTTCGTGCATGGGGCTCCTCCTGAGCAGCAACTATTGCTGGAAAATTTACGATGTCAATCAGAAACGATCAAATTCGCTTTTATTGCGCTGCACAATGAAAGTTTATGATCGTTTATGATTGACAGGGGACGCGGCGATGCGCGATACCCGTAACAGGGAGATGGCGGCCGCCTCGCCGCCGTGAGCCGAAACATGTTGGGAGGACAAGCGATGTCGGGCCAAACCCGCCTTCTCGAAAACCGTTGGAACGATGCCCAGGCCGCCAAGCTCGATGAGCCCGGCAAGCTGCTCTATCGCTCCAACCTTCTCGGTGCCGACAAGCGCATCACCAATTACGGCGGCGGCAATACCTCGGCCAAGGTGATGGAAACCGATCCGCTGACCGGCGAAAAAGTGAAGGTCATGTGGGTCAAGGGCTCGGGCGGCGATGTCGGCACGATCAAGCTCGACGGTTTTGCCACCCTCTACATGGACAAGCTGGAAGCACTGAAGGGGCTCTACAAGGGCGTCGAGGACGAGGACCGCATGGTCGGCTTCCTGCCGCACTGCACCTTCAACCTCAATCCACGCGCCGCCTCGATCGATACGCCGCTGCACGGTTTCGTGCCGTTCACGCATGTGGACCACATGCATCCGGATGCGATCATCGCGATTGCGGCCTCGAAGAATTCGAAGGAACTGACGCAGCAGATCTTTGGCAGCGAGATCGGCTGGCTGCCCTGGCGGCGGCCGGGTTTCCAGCTCGGGCTCGATCTCGAAGCCTTCGTCAAGGCTAACCCGGATGCCAAGGGAGTGGTGCTGGAAAGCCACGGCCTATTTACCTGGGCGGATGACGCCAAGGCCTGCTACGAGCTGACGCTCGATATCATCAACAAGGCGATCGAATGGTTCGCCAAGGAGACCGAAGGCAAGACGATCTTCGGCGGTGCGGTGGCGAAGAGCCTGCCGGCGCCGGAGCGTCGGGTGATCGTTGCGAAGCTGATGCCGGAAATCCGCGGCCGGATCGGTAAGGCGGAGCGCAAGCTCGGCCATTTCGATGACCAGGACGCGGTGCTGGAATTCGTCAATTCAAAAGATTTGAAGCCGCTCGGTGCGCTCGGCACTTCGTGCCCAGACCATTTCCTGCGAACGAAAATCCGTCCGTTGATCGTCGATTTCGATCCTGCGAAGCCGGATGTCGATGCGGTTCTTTCCGGCCTCGACAAGGCGCTCGAAGACTACCGCGCCGACTACACGCGCTACTACGAGACCTGCAAGCACGACAATTCGCCGAAGATACGCGATCCCAACCCGGTCGTCTTCCTGATCCCCGGCGTCGGCCTGCTGTCGTTCGCGCGTGACAAGGCGACCGCCCGCATCGCCGGCGAATTCTACGTCAATGCCATCAACGTGATGCGCGGCGCCTCGACCGTGTCCGAATATCAGGGCCTGCCCGAGCAGGAGGCCTTTGACATCGAATACTGGCTGCTCGAGGAGGCAAAGCTGCAGCGCATGCCGAAGCCCAAGAGCCTTGCCGGGCAGGTGGCCTTCGTCACCGGCGGTGCCGGCGGCATCGGGCGTGCGACCGCCGCAAGGCTGATGGGCGAGGGCGCCTGCGTCGTGCTTGCCGATATCGACGGCGGCGCGCTCGACGCGACCAAGGCGGATTTCGAAAAATCCTTCGGCAAGGATGCCGTGCGCGGTGTTCTGCTCGACGTGACGACCGAGGACGCGGTGATCACGGCGTTTGCCGAGGCCTGCGTCGAATTCGGCGGTGTCGATATCCTCGTCTCGAATGCCGGGATCGCGTCTTCCGCGCCGGTCGAGGAGACGACGCTTGCGATGTGGAGCAAGAATATCGACATCTTGGCGACCGGTTATTTCCTCGTTTCGCGGGAAGCCTTCCGGCTGTTCCGGCGTCAAAATCTCGGCGGCAACGTCGTCTTCGTGGCGTCAAAGAACGGGCTTGCCTCTTCTCCGAACGCATCGGCCTACTGCACCGCCAAGGCTGCCGAAATCCATCTCGCCCGCTGCCTGGCGCTGGAAGGCGCCGATGCCGGCATCCGCGTCAACACGGTCAATCCGGATGCAGTGTTGCGCGGTTCGAAGATCTGGAACGGCGAATGGCGCGAACAGCGCGCTGCTTCGTCGAAGATCGAGGTTTCCGACCTCGAAGAGCATTACCGCAAGCGTTCGATGCTGAAGCTCAACGTCTTCCCGGAGGATATCGCCGAGGCGATCTATTTCCTGGCGAGCGATGCTTCGGCGAAATCGACGGGGAATATCATCAATGTCGATGCGGGGAATGCGCAGAGTTTTACGCGTTGAGCACGTTCTGCCCCTCACCCTGACCCTCTCCCCGTTCTGACGGGGAGAGGGGACGTGCCCCACGCAACGTCGGAGAGGGTTGTAGGCGGCGCGGCATATGTCCTTCTCCCCGCATGCGGGGAGAAGGTGCCGGCAGGCGGATGAGGGGCCACCAGAGCCTACGGGAGGGAATACATGACTGAACAGAAAATCTCCGCGGACATTATCGCCGCCGAAAATGAGAAGCGCTTGAGCGCGCTCAAATCCGATTATGACGCGCTCGGCGAAAACCTGTTGCGGCGTGGTCTCGATATCGAGAAGATCACCGGCGAGGTCGAAAAATTCTTCGTGGCCGTGCCTTCCTGGGGTGTCGGCACCGGCGGCACGCGGTTTGCCCGCTTCCCGGGACAAGGCGAGCCGCGCGGCATTTTCGACAAGCTCGACGACTGCGCCGTCATTCACCAGCTGACCCGCACGACGCCGACCGTTTCGCTGCATATCCCGTGGGACAAGGCGGATGCCAAGGAATTGCGCGCCAAGGGTGATGCGCTCGGCCTCGGTTTCGATGCGATGAACTCGAACACGTTTTCCGACGCCCCTGGCCAGGCGCATTCCTATAAATACGGCTCGCTCAGCCATACGGATGCCGCGACGCGCGCCCAGGCGATCGAGCACAATCTCGAATGTATCGAGATCGGCAGGGCGATCGGCTCCAAGGCGCTGACGGTGTGGATCGGCGACGGCTCGAACTTTCCGGGCCAGAGCCATTTTACCCGCATGTTCGAGCGTTATCTCGCCTCGATGGCGGAGATCTACAAGGCGCTGCCGGACGACTGGCGGCTGTTTTCCGAACACAAGATGTACGAGCCGGCGTTCTATTCGACGGTGGTGCAGGACTGGGGCACCAACTACCTGATCGCCAATACGCTGGGTCCGAAGGCCTTCTGCCTCGTCGATCTGGGTCATCATGCGCCGAACACCAATATCGAGATGATCGTCGCCCGCCTGATCCAGTTCGGCAAGCTCGGCGGCTTCCACTTCAACGATTCCAAATATGGCGACGACGACCTCGATGCCGGTGCGATCGAGCCCTACCGCCTCTTCCTCGTCTTCAACGAGCTGGTGGATGCCGAGCGTCGCGGGGTCAGGGATTTTCGTCCGGCGCATATGATCGACCAGTCGCACAACGTTACCGATCCGATCGAAAGCCTGATTTCCAGTGCCAACGAGATCCGCCGCGCCTACGCCCAGGCATTGCTGGTCGACCGGGGCGCGCTCGACGGTTTCCAGCAGGATAACGATGCGCTGATGGCGTCCGAGACGCTGAAGCGGGCCTATCGCACCGATGTCGAGCCGATCCTGGCCGAGGCTCGCCGCCGTGCAGGCGGGGCGATCGATCCGGTCGCTACCTATCGGGCCAGCGGTTACCGGAAACGGGTCGCAGCGGAACGTCCGGCCTCCGCCAGCGGTGGCGGCGGGATCGTCTGATCTGCCGCAACTCGCTCGGCGCTGGCGGGTGGGTTCCGCCCGCGAATTGGAGAATGGCCACCGGCTTCTGGCCGAGACCAATCTCCTTTATTCGACCGCGCGAACTTCGATCAGGTGTTGCGGCCGATTGCGCGTTCCATGCGGCTGAGGCCCTCCTCAAGCAGGGTGCGGGGGCATCCGAAATTGACGCGGACGAAGTTTCCGTAGGCCTCGCCGAATTCCGATCCGGCGTTGAAGCCGACCTTGCCGTGCTCGAGGAAATAGCTCTGGGCATCCGGCTCCAGGCCGAGTTCCGTGCAGTCGAGCCAGGCGAGGAACGTGCCTTCCGACTTCATGAGCTTGATCTTTGGGAAGCGGCGCGCGATTTCTGCCGACAGATAGTCGCGGTTCGCCTCGATATAGGCGAGCATCCGCGTCTTCCAGTCGCCAGCCTTCGAGAAGGCCGCAAGCGTCGCCTCAAGCCCGATGATATTGGCGTTGTCGACCATTCCAAGCCGCGCCTGATTGAACTTCTCGCGGATCGCCTTGTTGCGGATGATCGCGAAGGCGGTCTTGAGGCCGGCAATATTGTAAGTCTTGCTGGCGGCCATCAGGGTGATCGTGCGGTTCGCGGCATCTTCCGAAAGCGTGGCGATCGGCACGTGACGGCGACCGTCGAACAGGAGGTCGCAATGGATCTCGTCGGAGATGATCAACGTATCGTTCTGGCGGCAGAGGTCGGCGATCGTCTTGAGTTCGTCGGCGGTGAACACCTTGCCCGTCGGGTTCTGCGGGTTGCAGAAGAGCAGCGCCTTGGACTTTGCCAGTTCCGCAGCGAAAGCCTGGGCATCCATCACATAGCCTTCGGCCGCCGGCGTCAGCGGGGCCTCATGCCGGACGAGGTTCCAATTCGCGGGGGCTTCGAGGATGGGACGATAGACCGGCGTCTGGACAAGCACGCCGTCGCCGGGCTTGAGCATCGCGTGCAGCGCCATGTTGAAGCCGGGGACAACACCTGGAAGGAAGACGATTTCGTCCGGCGAGACGGTCCAGCCGTATTTTTCCTGCATGTCGGCGACGATGCGGGCGCGCAGTTCGTCGCGGGCGACGCCGTAGCCCAGCATCGGATGTTCGAGCCGGTTGCGGATTGCATCGACGATTTCCGGTGCAGCGGGAAAATCCATGTCGGCGACCCACATGGGCAGCACGTCGTCCGGATACTTGCTCCATTTCGAGCTGCCGGTGCCCCGGCGTTCGTGCACCGCATCGAAATCGGTCATGCTCTCAAATCCCCTGTTATCATTCTGCCGTTCAAATCGATCGGCCATCCTCATTTTCGACGCCTGCCGCGAACAGCGCAAAGCATGAAGTCGCCCTCTGTTTGTCCCTAACCGGCCGCGCGCCTGTCAACGCCTTTCTTTGCATAACCGGCGAACGCGGCGTCCGGCGCATGTCGCGGCGAGGAAGCGAGCAGCCTGGTTCGGTGCCGGGCATGGTCGGTATTGGGGAAGATGCGGATCAATCTGGCGGAAAGCTCAGGCGCGGATCAGGATGTCGGCTTCCATGGCCGCCTCGACGAAGGCTTTTCTCGCCTCTTCCGGCTTGCGTTTTCCGGCATCCACCGCGGCGCAGACGTCAAGCGCCCGGTCGAGGGCCGTGCCATCCTCGACCGGCCAGTCTTCGATCATTGCCCAGGCGGCGGCCTGCGTCGTCTCGATCGCGGTTTCGGCCGGCGGCTCGCCGATCGATATGACGACCGGCTTGTTCCAGGGCGTATTCATGCTTTTCCGTGTCCCGTCTGGTCTATGCCGGTCTCATAGACCGATTTGACGGCCGTGGCGAGGGTTGCTGCATCTAGAGCAGCCCTCGTGCTGCGAGGTTCTTCATCAGCGCCGAGATGCCGAAGTTCCAGGGAGGGCATTCGGTCGAGAGGCGCACCGTGTTGCGCAGGGTGCCGAGGCCCGGAGACGAGATCTCGACGATGTCGCCGATCTTGTGGGTAAAGCCCTGGTTCGGCACGTCGCGATCCTCGGTCGGTGCAAACAGCGTGCCGAGAAACAGCATGAAGCCGTCGGGATACTGATGATGCTCGCCGCATGTATGCTTGACGAGATCGAGCGGGTCGCGGCTGATCTGCGACATGGAGCTCTTGCCGTTGAGGACATATCCCTCCGGCCCGGTCACGCGCAGGTCGAGTTCGGCATTGCGGACGTCCTCCAATCCGTAATCCTCATCGAAGAGGCGGATGAAAGGCCCGATCGAGCAGGAAGCATTGTTGTCCTTCGCCTTGCCGAGCAGAAGCGCCGAGCGTCCTTCGACGTCGCGCAGGTTCACGTCGTTGCCGAGCGTCGCCCCCTTGATCTCGCCCCGGCTGTTGACGGCGAGCACGATTTCCGGCTCCGGGTTGTTCCAGGTCGATACGGGATGAAGGCCGACATCTGTGCCCCAGCCGACGGAGGCGAGCACCGGGGCCTTGGTGAAGACTTCCGCATCCGGGCCGATCCCGACTTCCAGATACTGGGACCACATGCCCTCCTTGATCAGGGCTTCCTTGACGCTGGCGGATTGCGGCGAGCCGGCCTTCAGGTCCTTGAGGCTGCCGCCGATGATCGTGCTGACCGTGTGGCGGATGGCCGCGGCTCTATCCGGATTGCCTGCCGCCTTCTCCTCGATGACCCGCTCGATCATCGATTGCGCGAACGTCACGCCGCAAGCCTTGATCGCCTGGAGATCGGCAGGCGCCAGCAGATGGGGACGCGACGGATCGGGCCTGCCCGTGCTGTTCCCGGCAAGATCTTCCAACGTCCCGATGACTGGGCCTGTGGCGTTCCGGACGAAGTCCGCAACATCGGCGCGCTCCAGAAGCGCGCTGAGGGTCGGCACCTCCCTGCTGGTGATATCGACCAGGCCACCGTCACGTAGCGTCACGACGCTCGGGCCAGAAGCCGCCGGATTCCAGACACGGCCGACAAAAAGGCCGTCGGCGAACCTATCGATGGGATTGTCGGTCATGTTGGTCAATCTGCCTCCCGTGAGATGTGGCCGAATGAGCCACCTTATCTTGTTTTGTTCATTCGATTGGCGCGAGCGCGTTCTCCGGCTGGCAGCCAAGGTTGTGTGTTTTCGCCGTCGAGGACGTATTCGTCCAGCCCCAGATGACAAATTAGATCGAGATTTGTCGAGACGCACTGCCGGTCGAGAGGCGCACCTTCCGCTCGCCGGAAACCTCTCGGCGCCGGGAGTTGTGCGCCTCCACCTCCCCATTGACAGGGCGGCTGCGTTCTATATTCTGTTATAAAAGCCTATATAACATAATTGTGGAACATAAACGGGAGACTACCATGAAATTGAAACTTGCATTCCTCGTTGCAACCGCGCTCGTCGCCACGCCGTCATTCCTGATGGCGCAGGAGAAGGGCGGCGTCATCAACGTCGCGACCATCGGCGAGCCGCCGACGCTCGATCCGATGACGTCCACCGCCGACCTTGTGGGCATCGTTACGCAGCACATTTTCGAAACGCTCTATACGTTCGACAAGAAGTGGGGCGTCACGCCGCTTCTGGCGGAAAGTCTGCCGACGGTCGGCGACGACGGAAAAACCTATACGATCAAGCTGCGCACCGGCATCAAGTTCCATGACGGCAGCGACATGACCTCGGAAGATGTCGTCGCCTCGCTCACCCGCTGGACCAAGCTCGCCTCGCGCGGCAAGCAGGCAGCAGGCTTCATCGAGTCCGTCTCCGCCGCCGATCCGTCGACCGTAACGATCAAGCTGAAGCAGCCCTATGCGCCGCTCGTCTCGCTGCTGGCCTTCAACAATTCCGCCGCAATCATCATCCCGGCCGAGAAGCAGGCCGACACGATGACTGACTTTGTCGGTACTGGACCCTATATGCTGAAGGAGCGCAAGGCAGATCAGTATATCCAGCTGGCCCGCTTCAAGGACTACAAGCCGCGTTCGGGCGAGAGCGATGGTTACGGCGGAGCCCGCCACCAGTATCTCGACGAAATCCGCTTCGTGCCGGTTCCGGACCCGAACACCCGCGTCGAAGCTGCCGTTTCCGGCCAGTACGATTATATCGATTCCCTGCCGGTCGAGTCTTTCGACAAACTCAAGGCCTCGAAGGCGACCCAGCCGCTCCTCCTGAAGCCGTTCGGCTATCCTGTCTTCGTCTTCAACACCGCGGAAGGGGCCGCCAAGAGCCTTGGCGTCCGCAAGGCGATCCGCCAGGCGCTCAGCATGGAAGACATGCTTGCCGCCGCCTTCGGCAGCAAGGACTTCTACGCGCTCGACGGCAACATCTACCCCGCTTCCTTCACCTGGAGCACGGATGCCGGCGTGAAGGGCAATTACAATGTCGCCGACCCGGAAGGTGCTGCCAAGGCCGCCAAGGCCGCCGGTTATGACGGCAAGCCGATCCGCATCCTGACCAGCCGCCAATACGAGTTCCACTACAAGATGGCGCAGGTGGCAGCCGAATACCTGAAGCTTGCCGGCTTTGCCGTCGACATGCAGGTGGTCGATTGGGCAACGCTCACCCAGCGCCGCACCGACAAGGCGCTCTGGGACATCTACATCACCCACAGCCCGTTCCTGCCGGAGCCGGCCCTGATCGGTTCGCTGTCGGCGAGCTCGCCGGGCTGGTGGGACACGCCAGCCAGAAAGGCGACCGTGGATGCCTTTTCGGCAGAAGCGGATCCGAAGAAGCGCGTCGAGCTCTGGGCCAATGTCCAGAAGGCCATGTATGAGGAGGCGCCTTTCATGAAGATCGGCGATTTCAACGCGGTCTCCGCGATCTCGACCAAGCTTCAGGGCGTCGATCCGGCTCCGTGGCCTTACTTCTGGAACGCGTCGATCAAGAAGTGATTGCTTCATGATCGCGACGGCAACTTCTCGCTCCCTCATCCCTGTGCTTGTCACAGGGATCCAGCAGCATCGCGTCTGCGATGCGGGAGGGTCTTCCCAGCCCAAGGACTTGGGCTGGCTGGATTCCTGTGACGAGCACAGGAATGAGGATGAGATTTTAGCTGCCGCTTGCTTTAAACAGGGCCCTGGATACCGGACACCCGAATGATACGCTACATTCTTCAACGCCTTGCCGGCATGGTCGTGGTGATGTTTCTCGTCGTCACGATCGTCTTCGTGATCGTCCGCGTGACGCCCGGTGATCCGGCTGCGGTCATGCTCGGTCCCGATGCCTCGGCCCAGGACGTCGCCGAACTGCGCACGCGTCTTGGCCTCGACCAGTCGATCGCCGTCCAGTATGTCTTCTATATCGGCCAGCTGCTGAAGGGTGACCTCGGCCAGTCGATCTTTCTCAACATGCCGGTGACGTCGGCGCTGCTCGACCGCGCCGAACCGACATTCTTCCTGACGATCTTCTCGCTTGCCATTGCAAGCGTCATCGCGCTGCCGATCGGCATTTATGCCGCCTACCGGCGCGGGTCCTTCGTGGATCAGGCCGCGACGACGGTCGCGATGCTGGCCGCCAGCATTCCGAGCTTCTGGCTTGGCCTCATCCTGATGCAGTTCTTCGCGGTGCGGCTCAATATCTTTCCGGTTTCCGGCTACGGCGGGCCCGGCGCGAATTTTGCCGAGCGCATGTATCACCTGACATTGCCGGCCTTCGCGCTCGGCCTGGTTTCCTCGGCGCTGATCCTGCGGTTCACCCGCGCCTCGATGCTCGACGTGCTCGGCGACGATTATATCCGCACCGCCCGTGCAAAAGGGCTGATCGAGCGGCGGGTCGTGCTGAAACATGCGCTGAAGAACGCGCTGATCCCGATCCTTACCGTGCTCGGCCTCACCGCCGCCGTGCTGATTTCCGGTGCCGTCGTCACCGAAACCGTGTTCGGCCTGCCGGGCGTCGGCAATCTGGTGGTCTCGGCGGTGCTGCGGCGTGACTATCCCGTCATACAAGGGGCGCTGCTGGTCATCGCCGCCCTCTACGTCCTGATCAATTTCGCGATCGACATGCTCTATCTGCTGGTCGATCCAAGGGTGCGCTACTGATGGCGGAGATTGTCACAACCAAACCGGCCATGAGCGAGGGAGCCAAGTTCTTCCGCCGCTTCCTGAAGCGCAAGACCGTCGCCATCGGGCTGATCGTCATCGTGATCTTCGTTATGCTTGCGGTTCTCGCGCCGTGGATCGCCCCCTATTCGCCGTCGAAACTGTCGATCGTCAACCGGCTGAAGCCGCCGGGCGAAATCTACTGGTTCGGCACCGACGAGTTCGGCCGCGATGTCTTTTCGCGCACCATCTATGCCGGGCGGTTGTCGCTGCTGGTCGGGGCCGCGGTAGTCACGCTTTCGGCGCTTATCGGCGTGACGCTCGGTCTACTTGCCGGCTTCTTCCAGAGGCTCGATACGCCGATCGCCCGGCTGATCGACGCAATGATGGCCTTCCCGGACATCCTGCTCGCGATCGCTCTGGTCGCGGCGCTCGGGCCGTCGCTGGTGACCGTCATCATCGCGCTGTCGATCGTCTATTCGCCGCGGCTTGCGCGTATCGTCCGGGCCTCGACGCTGGTGATCCGCGAACTGCCCTACGTGGAGGCGGCAAAGGCGCTCGGCATTTCGACCTTCCACATCATGACGCGGCACGTGCTGCGCAACCTGGTGTCGCCGATCCTGGTGCAGGGCACGTTCCTGTTCGCCAGCGCCATGCTCGCCGAAGCCGGGCTCTCGTTCCTCGGCCTCGGCGTCAGCCCTGAAATTCCGACCTGGGGAACGATGATCTCCGCCGGCCGCCAATATGTCGGCCAGGCCGACTGGATGACCTATTTCCCGGGCTTCGCCATCATTCTTTCCGTTCTGTCGCTGCAGATGGTCGGCGACGGATTGCGGGACATGCTCGATCCAAGACTTCGAAAGGACCTGTAAATGACCGGTGAAACAGCGGGCAAGCCGCTCCTCCTCACCAATGTGAAGCCGATGGCTTTTGGCGGCAATGCGGCCTCCGGCACGACCGACATCCTGGTCGGCGCCGACGGCAAGATCGCCGCGATCGGCCCGTCGCTCGCAGCCCCCGCGGATGCGCTCCGGGTGGACGGCAAGGGCGCCTTCATCTCGCCCGGCTGGATCGACCTGCATGTGCATATCTGGCATGGCGGCACCGATATCTCGATCCGCCCGTCCGAATGCGGCGCCGAGCGCGGCGTGACGACGCTTGTCGATGCCGGTTCCGCCGGCGAAGCCAATTTCCACGGGTTTCGTGAATACATCATCGAGCCGTCGAAAGAGCGTATCAAGGCGTTCCTGAACCTCGGCTCGATCGGCCTCGTCGCCTGCAACCGCGTCGCGGAACTACGCGACATCCGCGATATCGACCTTGACCGCATCCTCGAATGTTATGCCGAGAACAAGGAGCATATCGTCGGCATCAAGGTGCGGGCGAGCCATGTGATCACCGGTTCCTGGGGCGTTACCCCGGTCAAGCTCGGCAAGAAGATCGCCAAGATCCTGAAAGTGCCGATGATGGTGCATGTCGGCGAACCGCCGGCGCTCTATGACGAGGTTCTGGAAATCCTCGGCCCCGGCGACGTCGTCACCCATTGCTTCAACGGCAAGGCCGGTTCGAGCATCATGGAAGATGAGGATCTCTACAATCTCGCCGAACGCTGCGCCGGCGAAGGCATCCGCCTCGATATCGGCCATGGCGGCGCGTCCTTCTCGTTCAAGGTGGCGGAAGCGGCGATTGCCCGCGGCCTGCTGCCGTACTCGATTTCGACGGACCTGCACGGCCATTCGATGAACTTCCCGGTCTGGGACCTGGCGACCACCATGTCCAAGCTGCTGTCGGTCGGCATGCCGTTCGACAAGGTGGTGGAGGCGGTCACCCATCACCCGGCTTCGGTCATCAAGCTTTCGATGGAAAACCGGCTGTCGGTCGGCGAGCGGGCGGATTTCACCATCTTCGATCTCGTCGATGCCGATCTCGAGGCGACGGATTCCAACGGTGACGTATCCCGGCTGCAGAAACTGTTCGAGCCGCGCTACGCGGTCATCGGTTCGGAAGCCATCACCGCCAGCCGCTACATTCCGCGGGCCCGCAAGCTCGTCCGCCACAGCCACGGTTATTCCTGGCGCTGAGGCGCGTTCTTGGAAATCGCATGACAGGAGTTGACGTGAACACGTCTTCAGCAAAGGCCGCTCCCGCGGCACAGACACCTTACGATCGGCTGATCGCGCTTGGCATCAAACTGCCGCCGCCGCCGCCGCCGATCGCCAATTTCGTCACGCATGTCCGTGAAGGCAACATGCTCTATCTCTCCGGCCAGGGGCCGCGCGAGGCGGATGGCCATCTGCATGCCGGCAAGGTGGGCGCCGATGTCAGCGTCGACCTCGCCTACCAGCATGCGCGGCTCGTCGGCATCAACCTGCTGGCGGTCATGCACGAGGCGCTCGGCGATCTTTCGCGGGTGAAGCGTGTGGTGAAACTGCTCGGCATGGTCAATGCCGTGCCGGATTTCGAGGATCATCCGAGCGTCATCAACGGTTGCTCGGACCTGTTCATTTCGGTGTTCGGCGATGCGGGCCAGCATGCCCGTTCGGCGGTCGGTTTCGGTTCGCTGCCGGGCAATATCACCGTCGAGATCGAGGCGATCGTCTCGCTGAACGACTGAGGAGGCAAGGTCAGTGGTTGCGCCAACCCATCAGCTTCTCGATCCGCTGGGCGGCAGCACGGACGTGCTCCGTATAGTGGTTCTCGTCGGAAAACACCTTCTGTTCCGGCAGCACGATGGAAATGGTCGCAACGCACTCGCCCTTTCGGTCGCAGATCGGCGAGGCGATGCAGGCAACCGCGTAATCGGATTCCGCCACCTGGATCGACAGACGTTGCTCGAAGGCCTTGCCGGCCGAGTCGGACAGTGTGCGGGCGTCGATCTCGGCGCGGCCGGTCGGCGAGGTGCGGGCGCAGCGCTTGAAAAGCTCGATCCGCTCGGCCTCGGCCAGGTGCCCGACCAGAAGCCGGCCGGATGCGGTCCAGTTGAGCGGCACGCGAGTGCCGACGCGGGACGCGACCTGGTAATGGCTCGGGCCGTCGGCCATGGCGAGCACCAGCATATAGTCCCCGTCGCGGCCGCAGACCTGCACGGTTTCGCCCGCCTCCCGGCAGAGATCGTGCATTTCGTGGGTGGCGACACTCATGAAATCGAGCGACCGGGCATAGGCGAGGCCGTAATGGTAGAGCCTGGCGCCAAGCCAGATCGAACCGTCGGTATTGCGGGCGAGCATGTTCTTCTCGACCAGATCGTCGATGATCACATAGACGGTCGACAGCGGCGCCTTGATCGCCTTGGCGATCGCATAGGCGCCGGCCGGCGCACCGGTTTCGTAGAGGTGATCGATCACCTGCAGCGCGCGGTCGATGCCGCTCACGCGCGAGCGGCGCGCGCCCTTGGCTTCCGATTCCACGTCGGAACCGGTCTCGCCGGAGAGGTCTGCGGATGAGGTCTTGGCGTCCAACTCGATGTTCCCCGTGGGGCTGCTCGTGTGATTTCGAGAGGCTATTACATTACTATGGCATAGTTGTCGATGGTTATTCGCAGCCTGCCATTACTTTGGAGAAGTACAATGTCCGATGATATCCGCACCCAGATCGGCCTTCGCCCGGTCATCAACGTTTCCGGCACGATGACGAGCCTCGGCGCTTCGATCGTGGTTCCCGAAGCGATCCAGGCGATGGCGGCGATCCTGCCGCAATTCGTCGAGATCAACGACCTGCAGCGCAAGGCGAGCGCGATCATCGCGCGGCTGACGGGCGGCGAAGCGGGTTTCGTGACCGCCTCGTGCTCTTCCGGCATCAGCCTCGCGGTCGCGGGAGCCATCACCGGCAACAACCTGCTGGCGATCGAGAAACTGCCGGATACCGTGTCGGACAAGAATGAAGTGCTCGTGCAGATGGGCCATGTGGTGAGCTATGGCGCACCGGTGGACCAGGCGATCCGGCTTGCCGGCGGCAAGGTCGTGCTGGTCGGCCAGGCGACCTCGACCCACCGCTATCACATGGAAAACGCGATCACGGAAAAGACGGCGGCGGCCGTCTATGTCGTCTCGCATCACGTGGTTGACTACGGCTTGCTCAACCTCGTCGAGTTCGTCGAGATCGCCCATGCCAAGGGCGTGCCGGTGATCGTCGATGCGGCTTCCGAATACGACCTCAAGCTTTTCCTGGCGCAGGGCGCGGATATCGTCCTTTATTCCGGCCACAAGTTCCTCGGCGGCCCGACCTCAGGCATCGTTGCCGGCAAGAAAGAACTGGTGCGCAGCGCCTTCCTGCAGAACATGGGCATCGGCCGCGGCATGAAGGTCGGCAAGGAAAGCGTCTTCGGCGTCATGGCGGCGCTGGAAGCCTGGGAGAGCCGAGACCATGCGGGCATCCGCGAGCGCGAGACGGGCTATCTCAATCTCTGGAAGCGGACCCTCGACGGTCGCCCCGGCGTCACGGCGCTGATCGAGCCGGACCCGACCAACAACCCGCTCGACCGCATGCGCGTCATCATCTCCGCGCCGGAAGCGCATATCACCGCCTGGGATCTGGCCGCAGCACTTGGCCGTGGCAATCCGCCGATCATCGTCCGCGATCATGAGGTGGAGCATCACTATTTCTACTTGGACCCCTGCAACCTGCATCCGGGCCAGGAAACGATCGTCGCCGCCCGCCTGACCGAAGAGCTCGACAAGGCGCGCGCCTCCAACGAGATCATCGCGACCCCGATCGAGGAACGCAGCCGCCATCGCTTCGACGGCGCGTTACGCTGGCCGGACTGAGGAACAGCGCGGCAGACTAACCCTCCCCCTTGTGGGGAGGGTGGCCGGCAGGCGGGAGGGGTTTTTATTAGGAATAAAGACCCCTCCCCAACCCCTCCCCACAAGGGGGAGGGGCTCCTCGCATCGCCGACGACAATAAAAAGGGAACGATCATGGCCATCTCGCAAGCACAAGCCGTCCAGTCCGCTCAGCCCGTCCTCTCCGTCGAGAACCTGACGACCTCGTTCAATGTCGACGGCGAGTGGAAAACGGTCGTGCGCGACGTTTCCTTCACGGTCGCCCCCGGCGAAACCGTCGCGATCGTCGGCGAAAGTGGGTCCGGCAAGAGTGTCACCTCGCTTTCGATCATGCGGCTTTTGCAGGAAGGCACGAGCCGTATCGAGGGCAGGATCATGCTCGGCGGGCGCGATCTCCTGGCGCTCCCCGAACACGAGATGCGCAAGGTGCGGGGCAACGACGTGGCGATGATTTTTCAGGAGCCGATGACGAGCCTCAATCCGCTCTTCACCATCGGTGACCAGATTTCCGAGGCGCTGCTCTGCCACAAGGCGATGTCGGCGGCCGAGGCGAGGGCCGAGACGATCCGGCTGCTGGAGAAGGTGCGTATTCCCTCCGCTGCCTCGCGTTTCGACGAATATCCACACCGGTTCTCGGGCGGCATGCGCCAGCGCGTGATGATTGCGATGGCCTTGGCTTCGAAGCCGAAGCTGCTGATTGCCGACGAACCGACGACGGCGCTCGACGTCACCATTCAGGGTCAGATCCTCGACCTCATCAAGATGCTGCAGGAGGAGGAGGGGACGTCCGTCCTGTTCATCACCCACGACATGGGCGTGGTGGCCGAAGTCGCCGACCGGACGATCGTCATGTATCGCGGCGAGCAGGTGGAGACGGGCGTTACGCCCGACATCTTCCACCGCGGCAAACATCCTTATACGCGGGCGTTGCTCGCCGCCGTGCCGGTGCTCGGCTCGATGCAGAAATACGAGCGGCCGCTGCGGTTTCCCGTCGTCAACGCGGCGACCGGGGAATCCGATGTCCAGGTCGAGGTCGCCGACACGGTGGCCGCCAATGACCGGCCGGTTCTGGAGGTGAAAAACCTCACCAAGCGTTTCGACATCCATTCCGGCCTGTTCGGTCGCGTGAGCGGACGGGTGCACGCGGTCGAGAACGTCTCCTTCGACCTGCATGCCGGCGAGACGCTGTCGCTGGTCGGCGAAAGCGGTTGCGGCAAGTCGACGACGGGCCGAGCGATCATGCGGCTGATCGAGCCGGATGCCGGTTCGGTCGTCGTCGAGGGGCGCGACGTCTTGGCACTCGATAAACGCGAAATGCGCGAGATGCGCAAATCCGTGCAGATGATCTTTCAGGACCCGTTTGCCTCGCTGAACCCGCGCATGACGATCGGCCAGGCGATCGCCGAGCCCTATCTCGAACACAGGATGGGGACGGCGAAACAGGCAAAGGACGTGGTTGCCGACATGCTGCGCAAGGTCGGGCTGACACCCGACATGGTCAACCGCTACCCGCACGAGTTCTCCGGCGGCCAGCGCCAGCGCATCTGCATCGCCCGGGCGCTTGCGCTCGAACCGAAGGTGATCGTCGCGGATGAAAGCGTTTCGGCGCTCGACGTGTCGATCAAGGCCCAGGTGATCAACCTGATGCTCGACCTGCAGCAGAGCTTGAACCTCGCTTTCCTGTTCATCAGCCACGACATGGCCGTTGTCGAGCGGGTCAGCCATCGTGTCGCGGTGATGTATCTCGGAGAGATCGTCGAGATCGGCCCGCGCGCCTCGGTGTTCGGCAATCCGCAGCACGAATACACGAAGAAACTGATGGCTGCCGTGCCGGTGCCGGATCCCGATCGCCGCCGCGAAAAACGGTTGGTCGCCAGCGACGAACTCAAGAGCCCGATCCGTTCAGTGGACTACAAGGTCAACCCGCTCGACTACAAGACCGTTTCACCGGGCCATCTGGTCGCGATGTAACGGTTGCGGTCCGCGGTGATCAGTCGATGACGGCCTCGATCAGGAACGGGCCTTTGCGGCTCAGCGCCCCGTCGAGCAGCTTGACGAACTCCTCGATCGTCGTCGCGCGGCCAGCTTCGACGCCGAGACCCTTGGCAAGCGAACACCAGTCGAGCTTTGGCGCGTCGAGATCGAGCATGCGCTGGGCGTTGCGGCCATAGGCGTTGACGCCGACATTGGTCATTTCGCCCTGAAGGATGCGGTAGGCGCTGTTGGCGAAGACGACGGTGACAACGTCGAGCTGTTCGCGTGCCTGGGTCCACAGGCCTTGCACCGTGTACATGCCGCTGCCGTCCGCCTGCATTGCGATGACCTTGCGATCAGGCGCTCCGATCGCGGCGCCGGCTGCGAGCGGAATGCCGATGCCGATGGCGCCGCCGGTGATCGGCAGGTGCTCATGCGGGGGGAGCCCCGATGCCAGGACCGGATATTGCCCGACGGAGGTCAGGCCCTCATCGATGACGACGGCATTTTCCGGAAGGCGGCGGCCGATGGCGAGGCTGATGGCGTCGGGCGTCAGCGCGCCGCTCGGCACCTGGATGTCGTTCTGGGTGAACCGATTGCGGACGAAATCCGCATCCGGCCTGATGCCGAGTGATTCAGCGAGCGTTGCGAGAACCTCGGCGAGGTCGTGTTCGTGTTCGGCGAGCTGGATGACCTCGCAGGAGGGTGGCAGGGTGGTGCTCGGTTTGCCGGGATAGGCAAAGAAGGTGACCGGTCGCGGACCGCCGATGCAGATGGCGACCTCGAAGTCCTTGAGCGCCTCGAGCGCGAGGTCGATCTTGTAGGGAACGGGCCTGACCAGCGCACGGCCGGCGCCGCGGGCGCTGCGACCGGACGAGGTGGAGAAAAGTACCGCGCCGGTGGCGGCTGCGATGCGGCCAGCGGTTTCGACCGGCCTTTCCCGCAAGGCCTGGCCCGCCAGTAGGATCACGACGCGCTTGCCGCTGCGAAGAGCGGCGACCGAGGCTTTCAGCGTTTCGGGGTCGATCTTCGGCGGTGCCGGGATTGCGGCGGGGCCAAGCGTTTCCGGCGAAACCTCGCCCCAGGCCGCATCGGCGGGCAGGATCATGGTCGAGACGCCGCGATTGGCCAGCGCTGCGGCATAACCTTCTTCGGTGCAGCGGCGGATATCGGCGGCGCCGGTGGCGCGCCCGACCCAATGGGACATCGGCCGGGCCAGGCTTTCGATGTCGCTGGTGAGCGGCGCGTCATATTCGAGGTGATAGGAGGCGTGGTCGCCGACGACGTTCAGCATCGGCGTGCGGGCGCGGCGGGCATTGTGGAGATTGGCGAGACCGTTGGCTAGGCCGGGGCCGAGATGGAGCAGGGTCGCGGCCGGCTTATCCGCCATGCGGGCATATCCGTCGGCAGCACCTGTCACGACGCCTTCCGACAGGCCGAGCACGCAGCGCATCGCCGGCTTGCGGTCGAGCGCTGCGACGAAATGCATTTCCGAGGTCCCGGGATTGGCAAAACAGACGTCGATATCGTTCACCAGAAGGACGTCACACAGCATATCGGCGCCGTTCATGCGCTTTTCCTCAATCCTTGCGGTACGCCCGCGGGCGACCTTAGCCAAAAATCACCGCGGAGCCCGAACGGTCTCCGCGGTCGGAATGACTTGGTTCGCTCAGGCAGCCGCCGAAGCGGTCGCTTCGGAAAATGCGGCTTCGACCGAAGCTTCGAGAATGGCGAGCCCTTCCTCCAGAACCTCCCATTCGATGGTGAGCGGCGGCAGCAAACGGATCACATTGAGGCGCGTTCCGCAAGACAGGAGGATGAGGCCACGAGCTTCCGCTTCTGCGACGATGCGGTTGGTGAGGGCAGGAGATGCCGCTTTCGACTGGCGGTCCTCGACCAGTTCGAACGCTACCATGGCGCCGAGGCCGCGCACCTCGCCAATCTGTTCCATGCCCTGGCGGGAGGCGATCGCCGTTAGCCGCTCGGTGATCCGGCGGCCGACTTCGGCGGCGCGCTCGCAGAGCTTCTCATCCTCGATCACATCGAGCACGGCATTGGCGGCAGCGACGCTCAGCGGGTTGCCCGCATAGGTGCCGCCGAGCCCGCCTGGATGGGCCGCATTCATGATCTCGGCTCTGCCGGTGACGGCCGAAAGCGGAAAGCCGCCGGCGAGGCCTTTCGCCATGGTGATCATGTCGGGCTTCACGCCGGCATGTTCGAAGCCGAACATGCGGCCGGTGCGCGCCATGCCGGCCTGGATCTCGTCGGCGATCAGCACGATGCCGTATCTGTCGGCGACTGCGCGAAGGTGGACGAGGAATTCCTTCGGCGCGACATGGAAGCCGCCTTCGCCCTGGACCGGCTCGACGATGAAGGCCGCGATCCGCTCGGGATCGACATCGGCTGCGAACAGCCGTTCGAGCCCGGCGATTGCTTCCTCGGTCGAGAAGCCGAGATAGGGATTGGGGAAGGGCGCGTGGTAGATATCGGCCGGGAAGGGGCCGAAATTCTTCTTGTAGGGCATGACCTTGCCGGTCAGCGCCATGCCGAGCATGGTGCGGCCGTGGAAGGCGCCCGAAAAGGCGATGATGCCGGCGCGGCCGGTATGGGCGCGGGCGATCTTCACGGCATTCTCCACCGCCTCGGCGCCGGTCGTCACCAGCATGGTGCGGTTTTCGGCCCCGGTCGGCGCCATCGCGTTCAGCCGCTCGGCCAGCCTCACGTAGCCTTCGTAAGGCGCGACATGGAAACAGGTATGGGTGAAATTCTCGGCCTGTTCGGCGACGGCGCGCATGACTGCCGGATGGCGATGGCCGGTATTGTTGACCGCGATGCCGGCGGCGAAATCGATAAAGCGCTTGCCGTCCACGTCCCAGAGTTCGGCGTTCAAGGCTTTCCGGGCGAAGATGCCCCGGGTTCCGACGCCGCCCGCCACGGCGGCTTTCTGGCGGGACTGCAGATCTGCTGAAACGGTCATGACGATATCCCCTGAAATCGATGACCCAGCTATAGTCTTGCTCATTATTTTGAGCAAGCGAGTTTTGAAAAATCAGAGATAGGGCGGCGAGCAGGCCGAGATCACGATCGTCTGCCGGTCCGAGAGATTGCGGAACCGGTGCGGCACACGGCTGTCGAAGAGGTAGGCTTCTCCGGCTTTTAGGACGCGGACGTCGTCGCCGACCGTCACTTCCAGCTCGCCCTCGACCACGTAGCCGCCCTCCGAGGAGGCATGCTGCAAAAGGGTCTCACCGGTATCCGCATGCGGCTCGTAGATTTCGTGGAGGATCTGCAGGTTATGCGCCCGCGCATCGCCGATCTGGCGGAAGATCAACTTGCCGTCGCCGCCCGAGATAGGGGATGTGGCGACCTGTGATGTCAAATCCACCAACTCGTGCGCCGAAAAGAACGGGCCTTTCGGCGGGCTGCGTTCGGGCTCGAAAAAGTCGCCCATGCCGACGCCGAGGCCGCTGAGGATCTTGCGGAGCGTCGAAACGGAGGGGCTGACCTTGTTGGTCTCGACATTGGATATCTGAGCATGCGGTACGCCGGCCCGCTCGGCGAGCTGGCGCTGCGAAAGGCCGGCGGCAACGCGCATGGCGTTGAGGCGTGCACCGATATCGAACTTTTCATCCATCTCAAACGTCCCGGCTGTTCGGACCGGTTATGCCGTGGATCAGGATGGTGATCAACTGGATGATATTTTGAGCATGCGCTGGTCCCGGGCTTTGCCGCATCCCCGCAAAGGCCGCTGCCCGAGGCGGAGGCTGCAATCGATCGTCGCGGACCTGGATGGAGCGCCGTTCCGCCTGGGAGTGGCCTGTTTCCTCCATCGGGCGATGAAGGTGATAGGCCTATGGATATAGCCCATTTGGCGCAACTGCCTGCGACTCATGTGCGTGTTATCCTCCGCTCCGGCGGATCAGAGAGGATTTTCGCTCATGTTCAGGTGCAGGGACTGCAAGGACACGGGCTGGGTTTGCGAAGCTCATCCTGCGAAACCGTATACCGGTACCCGATGCTGCGGCTGCGGGGCGGTTGAAATGCCATGTCCCCAGTGTCTCGCGATCCACGACATGGACAAATATCCGGAGGTGGTGCGGGTCTTGCCAAGGCTGCTCGGCGCCGAGCTCAGATCGGTCCAAGGTTTCCCAGAGCGCTCCGATGCAGCGCAAACGCGGACCTGAACGCAGATTTTCCTTGAGAAAAATGTGCGCCCCCAAAAAAAGATCCTGCCCAGTTTCCTGAAGGGAACTTTATGCGCCAACATTTGTTTCCACCCGCCTGGAGGTGAGATGAATGGCGGTGTTTCTTGTCATATTGGAATTCGAGAAGGTGGAATCATACAATCGGGCGCGGAAAAGGATTCAGCCGCTAGTAACCTGCAAGTTATCCGGAACGGCATGGCTGGTGGAATACGACGGAGATGCTTCGGCGCTGCAGCGATATCTTGAGGAAATTATCCTTCAGAAGGACAGCTTGTTTGTTTCGGCGTTGAGCCATGATTGGGCGAGCATCAACATGCATGCGGCAAGGCGCTGGCTGACGGAGAGGCACGCAAACAGCCTTGGGTGATCACCCGTAAACCGGTGGTCCGGGGAGGATTTAAAGCCCAAGTTCCATGGTAAGCCGCCAATTCCAGATTGACCGGGACTGTGGGTTATTTATATATACTCCAGTGTTCTGATCGAGCCTAACCGCAGATTGGGAGATGGAGGGGCGGACGCATGGAAGTTGTCAGCGTCGCTTCTGCCGCGGGTTGGATTTCGCAGTTTCAAGTGGCCGCCACGCTATCCCCGGGAGGTTGGGTTCCATGGTGAGATATTTCCTGAACGTCGATCTGAAAGACGGTTTTATTCCGGATACCGAAGGCCTCGACTTCCTCAATATCGAGAGAGCCACAGCCGAAGTCATATCCGGAATGAGAGATCTCGTCGTCGAGCATATTCAGCAAGGAGAAGCCTTGGCTTTGCGGGCGATTTCAATCACTGACGATGCCGGCCATCTCATATCGATCGTCACGCTGGCCGATGCTCTCAACGGCTACCTGCCCGGCATAGCGGTACCTGGCCTCGGGTAAGGCCTCGTCCGGGTTCAGGTGGGGAAACCGTAACGTTCGGTGATTTCCCAGAACATCCTGTTGATCGCGACGAGCGAATTGATGCTTTCCCGGATCCGGCCGATTTCGCGCGCGTCGAGTTCCTCGATCTTCCCGTATTTGATCTCGTCCCTGCTTTCGAAGATCCGCATCGATTGGGTGATGTTGCGACCGCTGTCGGGATCAAACGAATAAATGCAGTGGTTGTACTTATTACGGAGCTTGGCCTCCTCAGAGAGGCGACGAGTGGCCTCCAGGATTTCCTTGCGGCAGACCGGCGCGGTCTTGCGCATCTTGGTCAGCCGTTCCACGAGATCGACGCGGGCCCGGGTCGTATTCAAGGTCAGGAAGATGACGATCGCCGTTTCCTTGTCCACCTTGGCCAGGCCTGCGATCATATGGATCAGCAGGCTTTCCGTATTGGTCCAGGTATAATTCAGCTGTCCGATCAGGAGCAGGATGTCCTGGAGCCTAGTACTTGTCGCCTGAGAGGGAGCGGCCGTCCTGGCCGCGGTTCGTGTCGCCTGCATTGCCCGTCGTATCCTTGCGTCTATATTCAAAATAGAGAGCGACGACTTCCGTTCTGTTATGCACGCCGAGTTTGGTGATAATGTTGTGGATATGAATCTTTACGGTATGTTCGGACAGTCCCAATGCGGCCGCGATGATCTTGTTCTGATTGCCCATGGCCATCCTGACAAGAATTTCGTTCTCACGCTTTGTCAGTTTTTCGATCGCTGATTTGCCGGTTTGATACGCGGCTGGCTTGAGATCGGCCGGGTCTTCGCCTTCCAGGGGTGCGCTTCTCTGGGCCCGATAACCCGTGGAAGGGAAATAAGTGCCACCCTTCAATATGATCCGCAGGCCCGACAGGAAGACGTCGAGATTGACATTGAACGGCAGAATGCCCTGGACGTTTTCAAGCTCTTTCGCCCTTCGATGATCGGAGGCTATCTCGCCGTCATCGGTACCCATCAGCGCAAGGGTAGCAGCAGGATGGTGCCTGGCCAGCTCCGGCCAGTACTCGGCGAGAGCCGAGGCAAGGCGGACGTCCGCCAGCACAAGCTGGACCGGATTGTCGAATTCCACCGAGGCCAGTTTCAGATCGGGCACAGTCTTGACGCTGAGCCACGGAAACTCGCTTTCGATGGCCGCCGTCATCGCGGTGGAGATTGTTCCCGGTGAGCAGATGAAGAGGAGTGTTCGGATCGCATTCATTCTCTTCAAGGCGTTTGTTGCCAGATCCAGACCGACATGTTGTGAAACACCATGCGGAATTTGCATGGATAGGCCCTCCGGTCGTTGATCGAAAGTACACGCAAAGTGGTGCTCCGAAGATCTTGTGCCAGAACGGTAAACCAAGAGCGGAATGGTGGGAATAGACCGAAGGATTTACAGAATAGATCGAATCGGCGACGGAATGTGGGTCGCAAGGTCGTTTTGACCCGAACGAACCATGATCATGCAGCGTTTCCTCCGGTGCAAAACGAGTTGCTGCATACAAAAGGCGAATTTCATTGTCTGCCTGCCTACGTCTTCTTGCTTAGAACATTTAAACCATCTGACTATGCTCACGTAGTATTCATCAGGTCGCGCTAAATCGAAATATTACCTTATTTCTTCTCCGCAATCGGGACACAGTGGTTTCATCCCGAAGCATGCGAAGAACGAGCGCCGAAGAACGCTCGTCGGCGCTGATGCGGCGAGCCGGCGACTCATGTCGCTTCTCGTTCCAAGCCTCTCGGGAAACTAGGGGAGAGAGAGAAAATCAGACATCACGAGAGAAAGACCGGCAAACGGTCGCGTTGACGCGCGCCCTGACGCCAGAGGCTAACGACTCATTTCAACCGCGACGAGCAAAGACCCCCAAAAAGATGAATGGCGGTCACGCTGTCGCAGTCATAAGAGGACTGTGTGATGGTAGATAAACGCAGCGTATTCGACACCTTGGTCGATGATCCTGATAGCCAGGAGCAGCAGCAGCAACAGCAACAGCAGGAACAACAGCAGCAGCAGCAGCAACAGGACAGCGACCAGAGCCAGACGAGCGATTCGACGAACCTCAATGGCAACGGGAATGGTAACGGCAACCTGAACCTCAACGGTAATGGCAGCCTGAACCTCAACGGCAACTTCAACGAAAACGTCAATGAGACCACTGTCGGCGTCGCTGTAGAAGTTGGTGTTGACTTCGAAGACTACCTGCCGACGGACGACGACTTTGCCGATGTCGATATGAAGGACAGTTCCATCGACGGGATGTTCAACATCCGCATCGATGACGTGCTCAATAAAGCCCTTACCGGCGAGGGCAACGATGTCGGCAATGTCATCAGTCAGGTCGCCAACATCCAGGACAATGACAAGCTCGAAAGCGCCAGCGTCAGCAATGACGGGTCGTTCGACATGAATCCCACTGCCAAGGGCGGCATTGCGCTTGCCTCCGACGGGATCAATACCGGCGGCGGCGGCGGTGATGGCGGAAGCCACGCGGATGCCGATGGCGGTGACGGTGGCAACGGCGGTACCGCTCTCGGCGGCTTTGCGCTTGGCGGTGACGGCCTGGGTGGCCTTGCTGCAAGCGTTGCGGCCGGCGGCAAGGGCGAAGGTGGCGATGCCGATGGCGGCGACGGCGACAGCGGCGATGCCGAGAGCGATGCCGATGGCGGCAAGGGCATTGGTGGCCGCGGCGGCAATGGCGGTGACGGCCTTGGTCTCGGCCTCGGTCTTGGCCTGGGCCTTGGCGCCGGGCTCGCCTTTGCAGGTGACGGCGATCAGGGCGGCAGCAATACGGCCGGCGATGGCTCCTCAGGCGGCAATTCCGGCAACTCCACCGGCGGCAATGCTTCCGACGCCGGGGACGGCGGAGATTCGAATGGCGGTGCAGCGACGACTGCCATCGGCGGCAGCCTCGGCCTGATCAATCCGATCTTCGCCGACGGTGACGGCGGTGCTGGCGGCCCTGGCGGTGCCGGTGGCGGAAACACCGGCGGTGCCGGCGGAGATCCGACCGGCGGTGCCGGCGGTGACGGTGGCGAGGCCACGGATGCCGGTGATGGCGGCGATGGCGGCGGTGCCCTCGGAGCCGGGCTTGGTGCCGGGTTCGGAGCCGGGCTTGGTGCCGGGCTGGGTGGCGACGGCGCAGCAGGCGCTGCCGGTACCGGTGGCGCAGCAACGGCCGACGCAGCTACCAGTGGCGATGCTACCGGCGGTGACGCAACATCCGGCGCTGGCGAAGGCGGTGCGGCACTCAGTGGCGCATGGGCCGATGGTACCGGTGGCGGCGCAGTCGGTGGCTGGGCATTCGGCGGCGCTGGTGCTGCCGGCGGCGATGGCGGCCTGGCCTATACCGGTGCCGGTGGAGCCGGCGGCGACGGCGGCGTCTGGGGCTCGCACAACGGTGACGATGGTTTCGTGACCGGCACGAGTTCCGCTTCGGCCGACGCTGTCATCGAAACCCACGCCTTCAACCAGGAAATCGTGATGGGTGCGAACCTCCAGCAGAATGCGATCGACATGACGATCGTTGGCGGCGGTCTCCACAGCACGGTGGCGGGCGACGATACCCACGACGACGCGAGTGTCTAATCCGACAATTGGTCTCTGCTTCACAAGCAGAGACCTTCACATCGTGGACTGCGCAGACTTCCTGCGCAGCCCCTCATTCCGAACGCCCTGTGATGCAGGCATGCTGATACAAAGGCAGCGGTCATGACGACGATGGATACAATCACCGAGGAAATCGCTCATTTCATCGGCCTCTTCCACACGAACGTCGAGGATGCGCGTCTGCGGGATAGCTACCAGGATTTCACGGTCTATACGCCCGAACAATTCATCCCAACATCCGTAGTGATCCAATCCAATTTCGAGGCGCCTTACGAGCTGCTCGGATTCGATCCGGGTGTGGTCTACAAGGCGCCTGCCACTTACACGCCGATCTGGCATCCCCACTTCGCGGCCCGATACGATCATCCACCGATTCCCACGGTGGACATCAAGACGTACTACGGCCGGCATGAGATGCCGCAGCACGAGTACCCGCTCTACGCAAACGGCAAGGCGCTCATATGGGAGATACAGCCTCCCGGTTCGGTTGCGAACTTCATCGTTCAGGCCGCCTCGCTTTCCGACAACGACAGTTTTGGCGTCGGCGGACATGGCCTGACGTTCAATCCGACGCCGGTCGACAATGGCGAGTTGCTGCAGACGGCCAAGGATGTTCTTGCGGACGCGCCCATCGGCGATCTCGAGATGCCCAAGTCCACGGCGGACCTTATCGAGATCATCAAGACCGTGGCCAGCCAGTTGGAGGCCCTTTCGGTCGATTCCGACGGCCCCATGGAAGCTTTCGTCCATCATTCCACCACGATCGAAGGCATTTACGTCAACGGCATGCTCGTCGACGAGGCGCCGAAGCTGGAGGACCATCATTCATTCGCCGAAGACGAAGATGAAGCCGATGATGCCGCGGATGCCGGTGATGAAGCCGATGCGGAGGACGATGCTCAGCCATCCAACGTCTACATCCATGCGGACGGCTCGGTCGAGGTGGAAGCCTCGGTGGAATTGGTTGGCGGCAACAATACCGTCGTCAATGACGCTGTTCTCAAGAATATCTGGACCGGCGCGACGGTAACCGCGGTGGTTGGCAATCACTTCGAGATCAACGTAGTCATCCAGGTCAATGTTCTCCAGGATACCGACGCGATTACTTCGGCCATCAGCGGCTGGACGAACGACGGTGCGCCCGATGAAATATTCAACATCGCGACATTCCAGAGGGTCGATCCGTCCGAAGGTGGCAATGCTTCGGCCCAGGCCGGCGGCGGCTATCCCGGAAGTTGGGCGGTCACTGAGATCCACGGTGATCTGTTGATCGCCAACTGGCTGGAACAGTACATTTTCATGTCCGACAATGACATCGGCATCCTGTCGTCTTCCGGCGCCACGACGAGGGTCATCGCCGGCGACAATACCAGCGTGAACCAAGTCTCGATCTACGAGCTCAGTCAGGCCTATGATCTGATCCTGATCGGCGGCAATCTGTACGATGCCAATATCATCCATCAGACGAACATATTGTTCGACAACGACGTGGTCGGCGCGGTTACCGGTTTCGAAACGACCGGTGGGGGTACGATATCCAGTGCCGGAAACCTGCTCTGGAACCAGGCTCATATCTACAATATCGGCGGCGCCGATCGCTTCGGCGCACTGCCTTCGGCCTATCTGGATGCGGCCAACGATTTTGCCGCCGGCGGAAGAGATATTTCCCAGGGCATCTTGACCGACCCGGCGTTTGCAGGAACGGCGGGGCTGCGGGTTCTTTATATCAGCGGTGACTTGCTGAACATCCAGTATATCAGCCAGACCAACATCGTCGGCGACAGCGACCAGATCGCCTTGGCGCTGAATGCCATCAATCCCCACGCGGATGCGACGTGGTCGATCTCGACCGGGGGAAATGCACTCATCAACAACGCGGCGATCGCCGATCTGGATTCCCTTGGCCGGACCTATGTCGGCGGCGAGCAATATTCCCAGGAAACGCTTTTCCAATCCGGACTGATTTCGAGCAATCCGGAATGGGCCGCGCACGATCCCGACGCGCTGGTCAATGAAGCGGTGGCTTTTCTCGACGATTCAATACCGCACACCGATCCGACCGAGCCCGGCTACGGCGTGCCTGTTGATGACGGCCACTATCAGAACGACGGACTCCAGCATGTGCTCGGATAATGGGGGAGAAACATGTCGGACGCCCAAAAAAGGGCCGACCTAGAACAGGCCCACGATCACGATGAAAGTCAGCAACTTGCCGGTGAGGACATCTATGCAAAATTGGAGCGCGCTGTGGACGAATGCCTGAAATTGTCATCCGATGGCGCAGCCCCTTCAGCAACGATATCCCGGCTGGAACCCAGAAACTCCCCGCAGAGCCAATCGCGAGCGAATGACAGCTCCTCGGGGGCCGATATCCTGCCCATGCCCACCAATGACCGGATCATCGAACCGGAAATCGAGCCGAAGCCCGTGGTGCGCGAAGCGACGGAGGCAAAGGCCCCGGAGGGCATGATCACGATCGAGGCCGATACCGGCCCCTTGCGGACCGAAGCGAAGACGTTCGGAAAGTCGCCATCGACCGGCGGCGGTCGCGGCGGCGACGGAACGTTTCACAAGCGTCTCGCCCCGGTCGATTTTTCGGCCAGCCTGCGGGCAGGCGTCAATGCCGTGCGGCGAAACCTGGCGATCGTCATGCTGTTTACCGTAGCCAGCAATATCCTGGTGCTGGCGATCCCGGTCTACCTGTTCCAGATATCGGACCGCGTGCTGACCAGCCGTTCTCTTGATACCCTGGTGATGTTGACGATCGTGATCGTCGGCGCCGTCCTGCTGCAGTCCGCCTTCGACGCGCTTAGACGCTTCATCCTGATGCGGACCGCGGTGGAAATCGCAGCGCAGCTCGGCGCTCCGATCCTGAGCGCGGCCGCCCGTGCCTCGCTTCAGAGCAATGGCCGCGAATACCAGGTGCTCGGCGATCTTCAGCAGGTCCGTTCGTTCCTTGTATCGAGGACGTTGCTCTCGTTCCTCGATGCGCCGATTGCCCCTCTCTTCGTGGCGGCGGTCTTCCTCATCCATCCGCATCTCGGCCTGATCGTGGTCCTGACGGCTCTGATGCTGCTTGTCTTCACCCAGATCAACCAGCGCATGACCGCCGAGCCGTTTGCCGAAGCCAACACGGCACAGGTGAAGGCCAACCTTCATCTGGAATCGATGTCGCGCAATTCGCAGATCATCAATGCGCTCGCGATGATCCCCGAGACGGTGCAGATCTGGGGCAGGGACACGGCAACCTCGCTGAAATCGCAGGTCATCGCCCAGGACCGGAATATCACCATAGCGGCGATATCGAAGGCCTGCCGCCTTCTGACGCAGATCGCGATGCTCGGCTGGGGCGCTTTCCTGTCGATCGAAGGGCAACTCACCGGGGGCATGGTGATCGCGGCCTCGATCATCGCAGGTCGCGCACTGGCGCCGATCGAAGGGGCCATCGAAGGATGGAACCAATACAGCCAATCCCGCGCGGCCTACGCACGGATAACGGCGCTATTGAAATCCTCACCCTTGAATTTCGACCGCCTGAACCTGCCGAAGCCGGAGGGGCGCCTCGACGTCGAACGCCTCCTTTATGTGCCGCAGGGAACCAAGCGCGTCGTGCTGAACGGTATTTCCTTTGCCCTGCAGCCTGGAGATTCCCTGGCGATCATCGGCAATTCCGGCGCCGGCAAGACCACTCTCGGAAAAATGCTCGTCGGCTCGATCCTGCCGACCTCGGGCAGCGTCCGCCTGGATCTGATGGATCTGAGAAACTGGGACCAGCGCCAGTTCGGTGAGAACATCGGGTATCTGCCGCAGGACGTGCAGCTCTTTCCCGGCACGATCAAGGCCAATATCGCCCGGATGCGGTTCGACGCGGACGATGAGCAGATCTATCGTGCCGCGATGCTGGCTGATGTCCATGAGATGATCGCCAGCCTGCCGCACGGATACGAAACCGTGGTTGCAGCCGATGGTGCTCCGCTCTCCGGCGGGCAGAAGCAGCGTATTGCGCTTGCCCGGGCATTCTTCGGCGATCCGAGGATGGTGGTGCTGGATGAGCCGAACTCCAATCTCGACAATGCCGGCGATGCGGCGCTGCTCCAGGCACTTCGCCACGCCAAGGAACACAAGATAACCGTCGCGACGATCACCCAGCGTCCGGCCCTCCTCAGCAGCGTCGACAAGATTCTGCTCGTGGTGAACGGCACCGTCGCGCTGTTCGGAATGCGGGCGGATGTCCTGAAAGCGATCGAGGCCCGGGGCATCGATATCAATACCGGTTCGTTCGGCCATCTGTTGCAATAGGGGTTGGGTCATGTCTGCCGTTGCCAAGGTACACGATCTCGAATGGTACTCGGAGGTTCCCCGGTCGGTCTGGAAACAGACGGTGGCCGGTCTGGCGCTGACGGCCGTAGCCTTTGGCGGTTTCGGCACCTGGGCCGCGACTGCGCCGCTTGCGGCGGCCGTCATCGCCCAGGGCAGTTTCGTCGCAACCGGGCGCAACAAGATCGTCCAGCATTTCGAGGGCGGGATCATCAAGGAGCTGCTGGTCGATGAAGGCGACCAGGTTGTCGAAAACCAGCCGCTGGTCAGGCTCGACGAGACCGCGTCGCAGGCCAAGAAGCGGGAGCTTTTCCTTCGGCGCATCCGGCTGGAGGCAACCGCCGCCCGTCTTTCCGCTCAGTCCGAAGGCGCCGGGGCGATGATGGTCTCGGCATACTTGAACGAATTCAAGGATGACCCGGATGTCTCCGCGATCGTCCTTACCCAACAGCTGAACTTCAGGGCTCAGCGGATGAAGCTTGCCACCGAACTTTCCCTGCTGAAGCAGAACATGAAGGCCCTGGAGTTCCGTAGCGAAGGTTACGCCCGGCATAGCGAGGCGATGTCGCGGCAGCTTGCCTTGCTCAAGGACGAATACGAAATCAAGCGGGTTCTGTTGACCAAGGGATTGTTGCGCGCAACGGAAGTCAGGGCGCTTCAGCGGGCGATCGCCGATGCCGAAGGGCAGATCGGCCGGCTGGCGTCTGAGGTCGCGGAAACCGGAGCCGAGCTCCTGAAAGCGCAGCAGGAGATATCGCACGCTGAGGACACGTACCGGCAAGAGGCACTCGACCGCCTGCAATCGATCCAGGGCGAGCGTGACGCGGCGCGTGAACAATCACGGGAAGCCGATGACGTTCTGCGCCGAGCCACGATCCTTGCGCCGGTCTCCGGCACCGTCGTGCGAACCTACTACCATACGACGGGTGGCGTTATCGAAAGCGGCAAGGGGATCATGGAGATCCTGCCTGCCGGCGTGCCGTTGATCATCGAGGCGAAGGTGCCTCGCAACGAGATCGACAGCGTCAAGGTCGGCCAGAAGGCTACGGTCCGTCTCATCGCCTTGAACCAGCGCACGACCCCGGTCCTGCAGGGCGAGGTGTTTTATGTTTCGGCGGACGCAATGGAGGATAGCAGGGCGGGGCTCACGAACCACGACGTCTACGTCGCGCGCATCAATGTCTCGTCCGATGAGATCGCCCGCGTCAAGGGATTTACTCCGCAACCCGGCATGCCAGCGGAAATCATGATCCAGACTGCGGTCAGAACGTTCTTCAGCTATTTGGCCAAGCCGGTCGTGGACAGCATGTCGAGGGCGTTTACCGAGCGCTGACAAGTCTCACCCGCACGCGCATACGCCAGGGGGCTACCTCTTAAGGCGTAGGCTTGGCTGTCCGCAATGCAAGCCCCGCAAAGCCGTTTGCCTTCGCAGGCTTCCAGCCATCGCTCCGGAGATGGTCGGGTGGGGCGGTTTTTCCAAAAGAAACCCCCGCCGATGAAACAGCGAGGGCGTCCGAAAGACGGGAAATACTTGAGGCTGACAGGACGCCTCAGGCAACATAACACCACGAGCATCGATAAATGTCAGTTCCACCAAAAGGAGAAGGCCCGACCGTTTTTCCCGTTCGAGCCTTCAGCAGTCTATTTGGCAAAAGTATTATTCCCTTATCTGGAACAGACATCAACTCAATCAAAAGGATTAGGTTCTCTCAGTCGTTGTGTCTATGACAAAATTTAATAATCACAGGTTGTTTTGCGTCTTTCCACACATGACTTCGAGGGATGTACACGGGACAGGCTTGAAATTCATTCGCCACTCGGTCGTCTAAATTAGTCGTTTGAAAATTACACTTGAGGTGTGGCCTGATTGCAATATCGTCGATCTATGATTGTGGTACTTTATAGTGCGGACTTGAGCAGAACGCCTCGGGTTTCGGCGTTGTAGACTGACCGGTTGCCAACATAGGCAGCCGGTCAGTTGTTCAGGCGACTGTCCGCCCCCCCCCGCGATGCGATTTGAGTACTATTGCCATGAAAGCGTGACATGGCGGACTGTCCCGGGACGGGGGCAGTCGGGAGCCTGTCGATCCTCGCGGCCTCGTCCTGCAGCGTGTGGCCGCGGTCTGGAGGTCGGCTCTGCGAACCACGCCCTTCTCGGTCAGGCAGCTGCCTAGCCTTATGGGCGAATTGACCCTGCCGACATCGCCAAGAGGCGCTGTCCACGCCACCTAATTGGGAGTGGGTGCTTATCTACCAGCATCCGGAAGTTGCTGTTAGGTTTCTGTCCGAGCAAAAGGGAGACGTGCGATGGACGGGCGGGTCGGTCGTTTTACGGTGGTCGATGCACTGCGCGGCGTGGCGGCGATGGGGGTCGTCGTTTATCACGCCGTTTCGGCCGGCCATGTGAAAAGCCTCCTGGAAATCTTTCCTGTCTGGGTTGAAACGGTGTTGTTGACCGGCGGGCTGGGCGTTGCGGTATTCTTCGTGCTCAGCGGTTTCGTCATCGCCCATTCACTCTACGATAAACCCATGTCGTTTCCGGAGTTCGGCCGGTTTACCCTCAGGCGGTCGCTTCGGCTGGATCCGGCCTACTGGGCCTCCATCGCGCTGACCATCGGCTTTGCTGCGTTGTCGTCATATCTGGTCGCCGGCAAGCAGATGCCCGACCTTACCGTTGCCCAGATCGTCTCCCACCTCTTTTATCTGCAGGACCTGCTGGGATATCCCGCCATCAGTACTGTGTATTGGACGCTCTGCCTCGAAATCCAGTTCTACCTTATCTACGCGTTGCTCATGAGCATGAGCGGGTTCAGGGCGCTTTTGGTCGTCGCAGCGTGCATCATCAGCCTTTTCTGGCCGCTTGGCTTCGGCCCGGATGTATGGCCTGGGCTCTTCCTGCCGCTCTGGTATGGCTTTCTTCTCGGGGTGATGGCGTATTGGGCATGGCGGCAACCGAAACTCGCGCCGTTTTTCGGAGCCTATGCCGGGCTGATCTTGTTCGCAGGCGCTTTATGGGAAGATGCCTTTGGAGTGGTTTGCTCGGTGGCCGCGCTGGTTCTTTTCGGTGCGGCTGTGTCCGGTCGGATCCGTGCCGGCCTGAATTGGCGATGGTTGCAGTTCCTGGGGCTGATCTCCTACTCGCTCTACCTGACCCACAACCTGGTTATCGGCGCGGTGTTTCGGGTCGCCGCGATGGCCGGCGCCCGTTTGCCGCTGGAGGTCCTCATTTGGTGGGTGGCGTCGCTGCTCGGTTGCGTTGCCTTTGCCTCAGTATCCTGGTTGCTGATAGAGCGGCCCAGCATGGAGTTGTCGAAACGCCTCGGCCAGCGCAAAGCCCCAGACCCGCCTTCGGAGAGCGTCGCACCGCTCACCGTTCAGCGTCTGCCGCAATGACATCGCACGACGACGAACAGGTATCCAAATCAGGGAATTACGTTCAGGCGATCGTCCAGATACGGCTCATCTCGAGACGCGAGGCAGGTGGGAGCTATCGCTGAATCCTTACCGTGTCCGATTCCGGGCGCAGTTCCTTCCGCATGAGGATTTTCTCTATCGCCAGCCACTTGGGATTGCTGTCGCTTTCATTTTCCAACAGCCCCCAACTGCCCCATTTGCTCGCGTCGGTCATTGAGGAATACAGGGCATAGGCGTCCCCGCCGGATCTTTGCCAGATATTCAGATGCAGGAGATAGAGATCCCCCATCCGCCTGTCACGGTTCGCGGCGATGAAGAGGTTCGTCAGTCTCTCGTTGTTTTCTGCGCCAGTGTGTCCGACAAGATGTTGTCCGCCTTCATAGGCGTAAAGCTTGACGCCATATTTCTTGGCGACGGAAGCCTGTCTCTCGATGACCTTCCGATTGTCGTTTAAGACCTCGTGTTCGAGTTCTGTGAACAGCTGGGCCAAGGGCCACCTGGAAACCTCTTCCGCCCGCTCGGGCGAACCGAGACCGCCGCCGAAATAGGGGGCGATCGCGAGTACGTTCGCATGCGCCCGCACGCCCTTCCACGACAGTATCGTTTCGCTGGTCCAGTCATTCACGGATTGAGCACAATAAATTCCAACGATCCTTTGTGCCTGTCCGCCAAACACTTCTTTCCATATGGCGAGAATTTCAGTTGTACGCTGGGCGTAGTAGCGTAGCTGGGCCTCGAACTCATTGCTCGAAAGTCGAAGGGCGAGCCCCTTCTGCTTCGCATACTCCGCCTGGTCGAAGCTGGAGTTCCAGACCTCGTTGGAATACTCTACGTTGACCATCAGATTTCCGTCCAAGCCGTCTTTCACCTGCTGTGCGAAGCGGCGTATGTAGTCATCGTCGGCCTGGTGAGGCATATTGAACCAGGGGTCGATTTTCAGCTCGTTGCACAGCTCGATCATGTACTCGAGCGGCATCCCGGCATCGGATCGGCCGAAGTGACCCACACGTGGCCGATCATCCCAACTGCGGACCGTCGAGTTATTGGTGGCCATCCAGTCCATGAAGCGGAGCGTCGTCATCCGCTTCAACCGTCTGAGGAAGGGCTCGCGAAACCGTTGCGTCGGCCTCTGGCCTCGTTCGTACACACGGATGTTGCGGACCGGATCGGAGGGATCGGTTTCCATCATGATTGTGGTGAAAGCGGCGTTCTTGCGAAGATTTCGCACATCATCGCGCCCAGGCAGACGCGCCTCCAGTTCGGCGCCTTCGCGATATCCGAGTTTTCCTTTGCCATCGTAATAAACAGAGAGATTTACAGGTAGATTTCTCCGTTCAGGGGAGAAAATAAGGAAGCTCTCGATCGTAGAGTTTTCCGGGACTTTCAACGGGTAACCGTCCTGTGTCATGGGCGGCAACGGCGTATCCCATGTGAAGGGGGCGCCTCTGACCTGCACGCGCCAGCGCGAAGCATTATAGGCCAGGTCGGAGAAAACCTGCTCGGTCGCCCAATAATTCATCGGGCTCAGGTTCACGCCCAAACGGTCCGGATAATCCTCCCTGACCGAGGCTCGGGCAAACGAAAAGCCGTTGAAGGGTTCGGTGGCTGCCAGACCGGCCAGCATTTGCAGAAGCGTTCGGCGTTTCACGGCAGATGTTCTCCGTTTTCGCTCGGATATCTGTTGCAGTGCCTATCGCGGAACGTAGGTGTCCACTGCCGGTCACGAGATAATAGAAGGCGACCGCAAACAAGGTACGCATTAGTCGTATTTCGCCTCCAAAGTTAGTAGGCGGAAATCCCTTTTACCGTGTGGCGACCTGTAGCCGAATGAGTAGCATTTCCGGGGAGCGGGATACCTTGCTCATTGGTGGCGATGGCAAGGAAAATATACGGTATGCAGGCGTTCCTCAGATCATTGCGGCGAGGCAAGAGACGTTAGATGCCAGAGTTTCTGCGCTCTCTTGCCTATGTACTCGTCGTCAGTGTTCCCGTCTTCTACATCGGCGGGAAGATAGCATTGCCGATAATCGGTGCCGCTGAATTCCGCCTTTGGCGAAATTGCTGGCTGTTGGCGACGATCATCACCTTCCTGTCCAGAGGTTTTTTTGACTTTGCCGTCGCCCTGGCTCTTTTGACCGTCTATATTCACCGATACTCCAGGCAGCCGGCTCTTCTTTATATAGTCCTGATGTTTGTTGCGCCCTGCGTGTCTGTTCCCGCCGGCATACCCGGCATCTTCAACAAGATTCTCGATCTCGATCCTCCTCGCTGGCTGGCGATTACAATTCTCCTGCCGGTTGCGATCAGACTTTGGAGGGACCGGGGCAACCGGGAATTCAAGGGCCTGGATGTTCTTGTGATCGCGTTCCTGGCGTATAGTTCGCTGCTCTCGGTGAGGTTGGGAGATTTCAATTCCATTCTCCGGGTCCTCGCCGGCAATTTTGTCGATATCTGCCTTCCTTATTTTGTTTTCAGCCGAGCGATACGTTCGGGCCTGGATATGAACAAAGCACTGCTCGCATTCGTCATCGGCGTAATACCCCTGAGTGCCATCGGGGTTTTGGAGATATGGAAAAGCTGGCGAATTTATTATGTCGTCGTCCAGGAATGGGATGTGTTCCTGATAACCGCCTATCTTTTTCGAGACGGGCTCTTGCGTGCTTCAACCACGTCTATCGAAGCGATCGCCTTCGGCTTCGTCTGCATGACTGGTGCCGGTTGCCTCTTGGCTCTCCGAAACCCGGTCTCGCTGGGTATCTGGCGTTATGTGGCGCTAACAGTGCTGGTGCTCGGGCTGCTTTCGAGCGTATCACGAGGCCCGTGGCTGGGCTTCGCACTGTGTGTCTTGTTCCTGAGCATCACTAGTCCGAAGAGGTCTTTCAAGCTTGCTCTAGCGGGTCTGCCCGGACTGGTCGCGTTGCTGTTCCTGCATCCGCCTTTTCTCGACCGTTTTATAAATTTGCTTCCGTTTGTCGGATCGGCGGACAAGGGCAGTGAAACTTATCGATCCAGCCTTTTCGAACAGTCCTTGATAGTTATCGATCGCTATCCGCTGTTCGGGTCGGATTCGTTTCTGAAAGAACCCGAGATGCAGGCCATGATACAGGGCCAAGGGATCATCGATATCGTAAACACCTATCTCCAAATCGCCCTATATTACGGGTTAATCGGCCTGTTCCTGTTTACCCTCTATTTTTTCGGGGTTTCTGCGAAGCTGGCGCGCAAATCATTCGGTGAAAACTCGGATACGGTGAACTACAAAGCAGTTCTTGGTCTCCTGATCGCGATGCTCATGGTCATCGTCACGACCAGCAGCGTATCTGTCATACCCTATATATATTGGACTTTCTCCGCCATGTGCGCGGCAATACTCGCGCCGAGTTTCGTCGGGAATCGGGAAGACCTTCCACAGCAAGACCCGAAACCTCTGAAGGTCCTCGGCGTGATGAGTCCAGTAGCCCGTTACAATTCCCTGGGCGATGGCAAAAAGAAGATGCGGGTGTTGGGCGTGCATTGAAGGGTCGCACGGTGCGGCCTTATCGGGCGTATAGATTTGAACTATTTATACTCGATGAGCCGCTGGCGGCGATTGATCAGCCGGTTTAGGTAGAATTGCGCGATGCCCTGCATTTCCGGGAATTTTCCCAGGACGTCGAAAGTTGCAAAAAGCAGCTTGTTCCCATGCGCCGGTCGCGCACGCCAGGCAAGGCGCAGCAGTTGGAGCGGATAGAGCAACAGAAGCGCCAGCGCAGCGGGATGCAAAGCCGCGCCGGCGATTGCGGCGAGCGGCAGCAAGCCGCCCCAGAAAACCGCGCGCCAGAGATTTCTCGTCCATATCCGGGATGGCGATCTTCGATGGAGATGAGATATCTGCGCGTAGGCATGCCCGCAACGCACGCTTCTTCGCCACCATTGGCTCAGGCGGCTTATATCCGCATCGTGGCGTGTCATCTCGGAGGGGAGGCGCCAGATTTTCCAGCCTCTGTCGCGCAGGCGGATGCAAAGTTCCGGCTCTTCTCCGGCGATCAACCCGCCGGAATAACCTCCGAAATCACCGAGGACGGAGGCTCTGATCAGGATGTCGCCGCCGCATGCCGGGACTTCGCCCGGAGGTCCGTCCCATTCGCGGTCGCACATCGCATTGAAGATGGTGCGTTCAGGATATCGTTCGCGCCGCCGCCCGAACACCAGCGCGACATCCTTGCGCATGACCAGAAAGGTCGTGGCCGTCGCGATCCATCGGATGTCGAGCTCGCAGTCTCCATCCAGGAACTGCACAAAGGCGGTATCGGGCCAGCGCCGCATGACGGCGTCGAAACCGGCATTGCGCGCGCGGGCCGCGGTGAAGGGAATTGTCATGTCCAGCGGCACTACCTCCGCGCAGAGGTCCGCGGCCGCCTCGGCGCTTCCGTCGGACGAGGCCGAATCCACATAGACCGTGCGCTCGCGATGGGTTTTGAGCGAATTGAGGCAGTCGATGAGACGCTGCCCTTCGTTGCGTCCAATCACCACGATGCCGACATCGGCACCGATCCCGGAATGACTGCGGTGCATCAGGATATCCGTGTCCATCTATGCGCATTCCCGGCGGTTGGTTTGGCGGTCGTCACCAGTCGCGATCTCCAGCCTACCAACGCGGGGTAAGCCCATATTCTATCTGTATAATTCAGGATCTCGGCTGTAAATTTACCTCTTTGGTGGAAGCCGCCCCGAGGCTCTAAGCTCTTTGTCGCACTGAGCCCACGAAGCCCTTTTTGCTATACCGGATCCAGGGGAATTGCCGGTGAATCGGCAGAGATGAAGGGATGTTTGTGGAATGCGGATTGCGTATTTCACCAACCAGTATCCGGCGCCGAGCCACACGTTCATACGGCGCGAAATCGTAGCGCTGGAGGCGAGGGGGCATCGGGTCGAAAGATATGCGGTGCGTCCCTTTCGCGGCGTCCTGAAGGATTCCGACGACATTGGAGAAGCCGGGCGTACCAGACATATCCTGCGCACCCCGATGCTGCGGGCAATGGCAAGCGTCGCCCGCCAACTTTTGGCCCGCCCCGGGAATTCTTTGAAAGCATTGGGGGGTGCGTACCGGTTCGCGAGGGCATCCGGCGGACGCTACATGCACCACCTGGTCTATTTCTTCGAAGCGATGATCCTGGCCGATTGGTGCCGCAGGGACGAGATCGATCACCTGCATGTGCATTTCGGCACGAACCCCGCGACGGTTGCGACGCTGGCGCATCAGATCGGTGGCATGAAGTTCAGTTTCACCGTCCATGGCCCGGAGGAGTTCGATCGGCCCGAAACGCTGGGGCTTGGCGACAAGATCAGGGCTTCGTCATTTGTCGTCGCCGTCAGTTCCTACGGTCGCAGCCAGTTGCTGCGCTGGGCCGACCTTGGAGACTGGCGGAAGATCGAGGTCGTTCATTGCGGTATCGACCAGCGCTATCTGAACGACGACGTGGATGGGCAGGGCACCTGCCAACGTCTCGTCTGCATCGCCCGGCTGTCCGAACAGAAAGGTCATCTCCTTCTGCTGCAAGCGGCGGCAAGCCTGCGGGCTGAGGGGATGCGCTTCCAACTCGTCCTTGTCGGCGATGGCCCGCTGCGAGGCGAAATCGGACAGCAAATCGAACGGCTCGGCCTCGGCGATACGGTCGTGCTGACCGGCATGATCTCGCAGGACGATGTGCGCAGCGAAATTCTTCGCGCCAAGGCCCTGGTCCTGCCAAGCTTCGCGGAAGGCCTCCCTGTCGTGCTGATGGAAAGCATGGCGCTGAAGCGCCCGGTGATTTCGACCTATATCGCCGGCATCCCGGAACTCGTTCAGCCGGAGAACGGCTGGCTCGTTCCCGCAGGTGATCTGGAGGCGCTGACCGGTGCAATGCGGCAGGCACTGGTCGCAAGCGATGTCGAGCTGTTTCGCAAAGGCGAGGCGGGGCGGCGTCGGACGCTCGAACGCCACGACATCAACCGATCGGCGGCGGCGCTGGAAATACTGATGGGCCGGCCGGGAGTTGTTTGAGCCGGTTACCGGCTGGAAGCGGTCAAGCGCCGCGAAATGGCCCCGAGTGGCGGATGAAATCCTGCAGCAGATGTGGCGGTCCGCTCGGGGGCTTGCCTTCCGCGAGGAGGCGGATGCGCCAGCCGATATGTCCGCAAAGCCAGGCAAGATCCGAGAGGACCGAGAACATGGCTCCATGATGCTTGAGATGGTAGCGCCGCCGGGACTCGAACCAATAGGCCGGCCGCCTGGACGGATTGACGTGGCGCGTCACGCCCGTCGATTGGCCCACCAGGTGGATGACGCGGCTTTGGGGCACGTGCCAGCAGGACCATCCGGCGCGCGCTGCCCGGATACACAAATCGACCTCCTCGTAGTAGAGGAAATAACCTTCATCGAGCATGCCGATCTGGTCCAGGACCTCCGTCCTGATCATCAGGCTGGCCCCGGAAACCCAGTCGATCCGGCTCGGCTCCTTCGGCATGTCGGGGGCGATACGCCAGCGCTCGAGCAGGCGTGTGACCGGGCCCAGCTTGGCCTCGCTTTCGAATTCATTGGCAATCGAGGGAAAGCGGAAAGCGCAGGCCTGGCCCCGCCCGTCCGGATGTTCCAGGCGGCTGCCGGCAATGCCGGCATCAGGCTTGCCGTCCATGAATTCCACCAGACGGGAAATGCTGCCGGGGCGAGCAACGGTATCGGGATTGAGGAGCAGGACATAGTCCGGCCGGCCGAAATTCTCCACGGCATGTTCGATGCCCCGGTTGTTGCCGTAGGCGAAGCCGCCATTCGTCTCGAGCGGGAGACATGCGACGTTCGTCCAGGCGTTTTCCTTTATGGCGGCCGCAATAATTTCGGCCGAGCGATCGCCAGACCCTCCATCGACGGCAATGATCCGTGTCCCATCCGGTACCGTGCCGGGAACGCTTAAGGACGCAAGGCAATCGACAGTCAGATCGGCGGTCCGATAGTTGACGATAACGACGACCAGTTTCAGCCGCGAGGCGTGGTCTTGCCGGCTATGTTCGACATCCATCAAAGGCCATGCCTCTTCGTCTTGTTCAGGACCACCTGCATGCTTTTTTCGGAGCCGAGATAGCTCCGGCAGATTTCCAGTTCCGGAAGCTTGGACTTGCCGATGGCGAGTACGATAACGGCGGTATCGGACATGTCGACGAACGGGATCACCTCGTCCGAACTCAGCATCGGCGGCAGATCGAAGAGAACGATCGTCGGCTTCAACATCTGCCGCACGAATTCGATCTGCGCCGTCATGCGGGCCAGGTCCGCCGGCAGCGGAATTCTGCCCGGCCCCCAGGCGGTCCGCAGCAGATGGCAATGAAGGCCTCGAATATCCAGCGTCGTCAGCCACCCGCGGATCGGGTCCTCGAACGGCGGGCGAGGCGCCAGTCCGAGTAGATTGCCGACTGAGGGATCCCGGAGGTTCGCATCGACCAGCAAGACATTCGATCCGGGTACGCGGGCAAAGCTAAGCGCCAGATTGATGGCGGTTACGGTGGTGCCACAACCGACTGTTGGGGCGGTCACCGAGATCACCCGCGTGTCCTGGTCCTTGTGTTCGTTCAGCAACTGGTTTCGCAGAACATCATAGGCGTGTGCCATCGGACTGTCGCTGTCGAAGGCGATGATGCGATTCGCATAGAGAAAGGTGGGAGAGACGGGCGAGAGATCCGGCTGCGGCGGACATTCCTCGTGAGGGTGGATTCCATTGACCGAGCCGTTGAGGTAGCCGGCATTCAGCTCGGCGAGACCGGTGCCGTCCAGTCTTTCCGCCATTCTTCCTCGAGCTGAGATATTCTTGATGATTTCCATAAAATTCCCTGCCCTGTCCCATCGATACCATTTTCAACTACAAGCGGTCCTGCCGGTTTCGAATGACGTCACCCTCCCGCAATCGGACTTGGGGTGGTGAATGCGGAATTTCGAAACGCCTTGGCTATGCGTCGCTTCGGCTTCCAATGTGGAATGACCACCAGGGTTTCTCCCGCCAGAGCCTGGCTGAGATCAAACGTGCCGCGAACGGTTCGGTCAAACAGATGCCCGGCGTAAATTCCCGCGGCCGCGGCCATCGCCGCTGCGGCGCAAACCATGGCGGCCAAATGGAGCCGCCGCGGTCCCGAAGAGACTTTGGCAACTTCCGGCTCCTCGATCACCTCGACCTGCTGGGCGGCGTCGCCTTCTTCCAGACGCTCGCCAAGACGCGCGGCGTCGAGCTTGCTCTGCATCTCATTCATGTTTCGCTGCAGCGAGACCTTTTCGGCTTCGTTCGCTTCGATCTGCGCTCCAACTTCGGGAGCGTGAGAGATGAGCTGCCGCAGCTTGGCGATACGTTCCACGAGGGAATTCCTTTGCGTGACGTTCTGTTCCTGGCGTGGCTTTGCCACCGCGATACGTTCCGCAATCAGCATGAGTTCGGGTGAAAGTGTCTTGATCTGTTCAGGCGTCGGCATGTTCCCCGAGACATCGTGCGGGGCGGGCGCAACCTGAGCCCGCATCTCGTCGAGACGTTGCTTCATGGCCCGGATTTGTGGATGGTTGTCCGAATAGATGACCGACTTGACCGCGAAATCACGCTCGAGTTCGAGGAGCTGTGCGTGAAAACGGGTGACCTCGGTGGTCTGCCCGACTCCCATGCGCAGCTGCGCCTCATAGATCCCGATCTCCTCTTTCAGTGCGACGGCCGCCCGATCGAGTGTTGCGAGTTCCAGTTCCTTGGTCTGAAGTTCGATCAGCAGGGTCGGGATCCGGGTGGGATGGGAATCCTTGTTTTCCTCGAGATACCTGGTCCAGGCACCTTCCCTCTCGCGGAACCGTTGAGTGACGTTATTGGCTTCCTGCGTCAGGAATTTGGTCGCTTCCGAGGCACGCGCCGTGCGGATGCGCCGGTTTTCTTCGATGACCTGCGACACGAGATCCGCAACCACATTCGCGGAAACAACAGGGTCGTCATATTTGAAGCCAATTCTGACGGAGGCATTGCTTGCGGTGCGGTCGGCGCCGTCGGTCACCGATATCAGCAGGGTGATCTGATTGCGTATGACACTGGCGAAATTGTTCTTGGCCAAGGTCTTCTGCAGATTTGGAAAGAGTTCGTGCTTGTCGGCCAGCGCCAGCAGGCTGTTTCGCGACAGGACCCGTTGCTCGATGAACAGCAGGCGGTCGTTCGATACAGTGGGCGATACGAGCGTCGTCGGTATCTGCTGGAATTCCATCAACAGCAGCGCGTCGGAATAATAGCTCCGGGGCATGGTGTAGATGAAGTAGGCCCCCAACATGAGGGTAAGCAGACCGGGTATGATGACATACAGGGGTTTTGCGAGTGCGACCTCGATAAAATAGAGGATATTGCGTCCCAACTCGTTGATCATGCTGTCGCCTCACTGCTTCGCGTACGAGATACATTGGTCATCACGAAGTCTCCCTCATTGACCCGCCCTTGCCGTTACCTCGGACGAACGGCGTTCGACGCGGGCCAGTGGCTGTAGCGCGCCAGCATCCCGGGTGTTCGCGGCGTCGGTGTAGACGACCCGCAACAGGTCGCCGGGGAGGATCGGGGTCGTCTCGGTTGCGGTGAACTCCCGAGTTTCGCCATTGGTGGTCCGAACGATCCGATAACCGAGCGCTCGCCGCTCTCTTTGCTGGTTCGAGGCCGCGCCCTCGCCATAGATCGTCATGATCCGCGTACTGTCGTCCAGTCGCGCCGTGGCCTCTTCCTGTTCGCGGCGTGCTGTATTGAGTTCGACCAGCAATTGGGTCCGTTGCGCCTGGCGCGCACTTTCATAACGGGCGATCTCCGCCATTTTTGTGCGCTCGGCGACTGCGATTTCAGATGTCAACCGGCTGACCTGTCCTTCGAGTTCGGCAATCGTGCCTTCCTGAACCATCTGCTGGGAGCCTTCAGTCACGCCTTTCGCGACGAGCCCGTTGATGCTCTGGAGGCGGCGCTTGGCCAGATCTATCCGTTTCGTCAACGTATCGGCCTGCTCCTGCAGCGCGAGGCTGTTTCGCTCCGTGAGCTGGTTTGCCTGAGCCTGGGCTTTTTCCTCCATGGTGACCGCTTCCATCCGGGCGTTCAGGAGTGATTGTTCCTGGGCAAGAGCCGGATCGGCGGCAAGGGCCTCGGCCGTGCCGATGGATTTTTCTCCGCGCATTTCCGCCTCCAGGCGGGTGATGCGCGCTCGCAGTTCGAGCAGGCGCTTTTGGGAGTGTTCGACTTCGCGTTTTATCACCACTGACCGGTCCTGATCGGCGGCCAGCAAGGCCGTACGATAGACGCCGCCGGCGACGCTGATGCCGTGAAGGACGGTCATGTTGGCCCGGTACGGATATTCGCCCGGCGTGTCGACCTCGCCGAGGACATAGATCAGCTGCGGGTTCTGGGTGTTGGGGCGCAGCATGATCGTGAGATTGGGGCTGTCTTTGAAATACGTCTTCAGCCGTCCGAGAAGCTGCGCTTCCAGTTCCGAAAGGGAGAGCCCGGCGCTCTGGATATGGCCTGCAAGCGGGAACGACAGCCATCCATCAGGAGCAATAACGACCTCGCGGGTCAGCTCAGGTTCCTGGGCAATCCACACCTGCAGCGTGTCTCCCGGTTGCAGGCGGTAAGTCGTCTGAGCTGCAACGTCCCCAAATGTCAGGCAGAGCAAAAGCCCCGCGAGACTCGTTATCCCACGCATCTGCAGACCCCCAATGATCGGTAACCCCTTCCCATCCAACCGGGATAAGAAGGGTTCATACTAGGGCGACCTTCAGCACCTGCAAACAGAGCACAAAGAGGTAAGCTTCCGGTCGCGAATCCTCCATCTAACGGATGAGCCGGAAAGTCCTGATCGACTTTAAGATGAGTACGCCCCGCACGGAGCCGCTTGCGAAACGGCCAGGTCCTATGCTCAACCGCGTCTTGGTTGAAGCCTCGGTTCGGATTTCTGCCGAGGCAATCATGCCAGATCGGGCGTCGGAGGCCGTTTCAAATGTGTTTTTCGAGGATTTTGACAGCCGCTTGCGCGACATCCGCAGTCGGCGCGCTCGCACTTGGAGCGGCCATGGTCAAGCCTGATCCAGCCAGGGCGGAGCGCGATCTCGACGCTCGGCCTGGGGCCTTTTCTGTCGGCAACCAAGACCACATCTTGCTGTCCGGGCACAGCCTGACTGATCGCCCCTATCCTGACCATCTGGAGGGAATGGCCCGGCAGGAAGGCATCTCGGTGTCCTGGAGGTTGGAAAACGTGACCGGTTCTTCTATCCAGCAGCGAACCGTCGGCAGACCCATCCCCTCGACCGACGAGCCCTACAACATTCTCATCATTACCGAACAACATCGTGTTCTGGATGCGTTGATGTGGAGCGACACCATTCGCTTCCTCCATGCCTACCATCATGCGTTCGCCGCAGCCAATCCAGCCGGGATCACATACTTCTACACCCCGTGGATAAGCATTTCCTCCCTGGAGGATCCCCACCCGTGGATCGAATATGAGAGGCTGGCTCTGCCCGTCTGGCGCTGCGTCGTGAAACGGGTCAACGACAAGATCGGGGCCTCCGGCGGAAAAAGTCACATTCGTTTCATCCCGACTTCCCTTGCGCTTGCCGAGCTTGTCGCGCGCCTGACGTCCGATCCGGCCTTCAGCGGGTTCGAGGATTGGAGTGTGACGGACCGCATGGAGGCGATCTTTTCCGACGAGGTTCATCTGACGGAACTCGGCTCCTACTATGTGGCTGCCGTGAGCTTCGCGGCGATCTACGGAGTCGATATCCGCAAGCAACAGCCGCCCGCCTCGCTCGACGCTCGGAAAGCCGAGGCGCTGAGGCTATTTGCTGCAGACTTCATGCAACGCTATCGAACAAGCAAGGCGAATGAGACGGGCGATTGCCGGGCACCGGTCCCATTCGCCTTCGCATCCCACTACGCGAACTATGTCGCGCGTGCCTACCCTCGTGAAGGCAGCTATCTCGTCGGCCACTTGCTACGCATCCGGAATATCGTCCGTTTTACCTGGCGCTTCAGGAAAGGCTTGGAGTGAACGGCCGGAATGGGCTGTCCTCAAATGGGATGCCGGACCAGGAGGGCAGCGTGAGGTTCTTTGCCCGATACGCCGAAATGAGTAACCCGATAGCCCAAAGACTAGCGGCGAAACCATTGGCAGCCATGCGAATATCTTGGTCGGGATGCGGAGTTTGGGACAAGGGAGACTCCACTTGTCCGACGCTGATTGTGCCTTGCGAGGATAGTTGGTTTGATATCGTTTTTGCCGATCGTGCATTCGCTGAGAAAAGTTGCCGGGATGCCTTTCCCGGATATCGAAGCGGTTGCCGTCGATCGTTGGACGATTGCCCCACAAACCCGGCGCTTCATTCGTCCTGCAAAGTTTTTGCCGCATCATCTCGACCGTATCAAGGGGACTCAATTCGGGCCGGTCGCAGAGGTCGTGAAGGGCTTTCGCGGAAATTACGAAACCACCCAGGAGGCCACGGTCGGTTACCGGATCAAGAATATCGACCTCATCGATGGCGTTCTCTATGCGCCGAAGTGTTCGAGAAGCCTCAGGCCCCGCAGCCGCCGGCTGCCTGTTTATGTGCCTCCCAGGCACTCGACCAGCGGGGCGCTGTTCGAGAGCTGGGTCGGCAATCGCTGGTTCGGCAACTGGCTTTCGGATGATTGCCTTACCTACCCGCTGGCGGACGAATTTGACACTCCGGTGACGACCCGGTCGATCACACGGGGCCACGAGCCGCAATATGCGTCCAAACTCGACCTCAAGCCAATCCATGTCAGCGACGTGCATTTCGACGAGGTCATCCTGTTTGGGGACAAGGGGCAGAATGAGGGCAAGAAGAAACGCGCCGATCAGCTCCGTGAAAAGCTTCTGGCATCGTCACCGCCTTTTCCCGTTCATCCCGGCGTCTTCATCCTGCGGGGGACCAGGGGAGACATCCGGCTGCTGTCGAACGAGATGGAGATCGCAGAACAGTTCGCATCGAAATATGGATTTCGGATCATCGATCCGTTGGTTTCGTCGGTTGACGATATCATCCACGCCTGTGCTGGAGCGCGTGTCGTTGCCGGTGTCGAAGGCAGCCATCTGGTTCACGGCCTGATGGTCATGCCGCCTGACTCGGCCCTGTTCGTCATCCAGCCGGCAGACCGGGTGGTTTCAGTTCTCAAGGTCATGACCGATCGTCAGGGACAGGGTTATGCCTTCGTCGTCGGCGAGGGGACCTGCGAGAACTTCCGCGTCGAGTGGAGTGATATCGACCGCACATTGGAGATGGTGCTCGCATGACTTCAAGGCTTCGTTTTCTCTATCCTCAATCCGCGGCCATGAGCGACCATAGTGGCGGGGCACCCCTGCAGGCGCCTCCTGCCTCGTTTCGCGAACTGGTGCGGAAGGACTACGAGCGCCACGGCAGGAGGATCCTCGATGCCGGCTTTGTGTCGCTGCTGGTCTATCGCTTCGGCCGGTGGGCAGGGAGCCGTCGGAGCCACGTGGCCAAAAGGTTTTTCCAGAAGATCTATGGCGCGATCAACATGGTCGTTTCGACGCTTGCGCGCGTGTGGATTCCGGCCGAGGTGACGCTTGGCGAGGGTTTTCACATCATCCACGTAGAGGGGTCGATTTCCATCCACCCGGACACCGTGATCGGAAAGCGATGCGGCATCATGCACAATGTGACGATCGGCACGAACATGAGCGCCGGCGCCCCCAGGATCGGCGATGACGTCTTTATCGGGGTGAACTCCACCATTCTTGGCGATATCCGCATCGGCGACAGGGTGCGGATAGGAGCCAATACAGCGGTGTCTACTGACGTGCCGTCGGATTCGATAGTCGTCGGTTCCCCGGCCAAAATCTATCCCCGCCTGGGTCCGTTTTCGAGCGAAAAGACAAAGACCGATGTCAGTCCCTGATCCACATCCGCTGGAGGAGTTTGCCATGAACGCGTTGACCACCAACTTCTACCAGCTTCTGGCTGACAACCTCGGCGCGAGGCCGGGCAAGCCGGCGATCATCGACGGCCACCGCGCGACGAGCTATGCCGCGGTCGGGGCCGACGTGGATCGACTGGCGGGTTATCTGCAGAGCCGCAATATCCGGCCGGGCGACCGGGTGATCGTGCACCTGCGCAAGAGCCTCGCAGAGGTCACCGCCATGTTCGCCATCGCCAAGGTCGGCGGGGTGATCGTCAACGTCAATACGCAATGGACGGTCGAGCAGCTCGAATATGTGGCCAACGACTGCGGTGCGCGCCTGATGATCGTCGAGCCGCGGGTTGCCGAGGTTCTTGGCGCGCGTAAGCTGCCTGATACGGTCGATAGCGTTCTGGTCAAAGGCAAATTGCCGGCCGAAACCATATTCGATGTCTGGGACCATCTTCCGGAAGATCTTTCAGGCGACGAGATCGCGCGCCTCGACACGGAACTGGCGATGATCATCTACACGTCCGGTTCGACCGGCATGCCGAAGGGCGTGATGCTGACCCATCGCAACATCGTTGCCGGCGCCCGGTCGGTATCGCGCTATCTGGGCCTGCGGGAGGACGACCGGTTGCTCAGCGTCCTGCCCTACAGCTTCGACTACGGCCTGAACCAGTTGACGACGATGATGCTGATGGGCGGCACCGTCGTGCACCAGGCGGTACCGATGGCCACCGAAATCGTTCTGGCCATGCAGCGGCATCGGGTGACCGGGGTGGCCGCCGTGCCACCGCTCTGGAGCCAGATCGTGCGGCTGCTGAAGGACAACCCCGTGGAGTTTCCGGCGCTCCGGCGGATCACCAATTCCGGCGGCAAGATTTCGCTCAACATCCTGGAGCAGATACCGCGGGTCTTCCCGGATGCGGATGTCTATCTGATGTACGGGCTCACCGAGGCCTTCCGCTCGACCTATCTCTCGCCGCAGAAATTTACCCGCAAGATGGGAGCGATCGGTCAGGCGATCCCCGGCGCCGAAGTCTATGTCATCAAGCATGGCGAGGGCATCGCCCATCCCGGCGAGCAGGGCGAACTCGTTCATCGCGGTCCGCTCGTCAGCCTCGGATATTGGGGCAAGCCGAAGGTGACGGAGCAGAAGATCCGGCCGTGTCCGGAACTCTGGCACCTGATCGGCGACGAACCGGTCGTCTATAGCGGCGATATCGTCCGGATCGATGCGGATGGCGATCTCTGGTTCATCGGCCGCAACGACGCGATGATCAAGACCAGCGGCTTCCGCCTCAGTCCGGATGAGATCGAGGATCTCGTCTGCCGCAGCGGCGTCGTGGCGGAGGCGGTCGCCTTCGGCGTCGATGACGAGGAACTGGGGCAAACCGTGCATGTGGCGATAACGCCGATCGGCGAGTTCGACGAGGAAGCGCTGCTGCGCTACTGCCGGCGCGCAATGCCGTCCTACATGGTGCCGCGGCAGTTCCATGTCTGGTCGGAAAGCATGCCGAGGACGTCGAGCGGCAAGCTGGCGCGGCCGGACGTGGTGCGCCTTTGTCGCGAATGGATGCAGGGCGGGGAAATTGCCCTAAGCGCGCCGCCGCCCGCAGCTCAGATCAAAGTGACCGAAACAAGGGAGAACCTGCAATGAGCCTTACCCATGGAAAGTTGATTGGTTACCTGCAGGAATCCCTGAACATCGCCCATGCGGACAGCGAGAGCGAACTGTTTTCCTCAGGTCTGCTCGATTCCGTTTCGATGGTGAACCTGCTGGCATTTATCGAACAAACGACGGGCATTTCCATTCGCGCCGAGGATGTGACGCTCGAAAATTTCGATACGCCGGCGCGGATCATCCGTTTTGCCGAAGCCAGCGCCTGATGAACCACTATTCGGCGCTCGATGTCTGGCTGCAGAGTGCGGCCGCGTCATTCGGAACCCCTTCCTATGTGTATCTGGCATCGGCGATCGAAAGCCGGTCGGCGCTCCTGAGGCAAGCCTTCGAGGGGCGTTTTGCGCTGAGCTTTGCCGCAAAAAGCAACCCCAATCCGGCGTTGCTTTCCCTTATGAAGGGGCAGGCGGAATATCTCGACGTCTCCTCCATCGGCGAATTCAGGACGGCGATTGCGGCGGGATGGGAGGCCGAGCGCATCAGCTTCACGGGCCCCGGAAAACGGCAGTTCGAAATCCGGGAGGCGATAGAATGCGGCATTGGCGAACTGATCCTGGAATCGGTGCGTGAGGCGGTGCTTGCCAACGCGGTCGCCGGCGAGCTCGGACGTGTGCAACATGTCCTGGTGCGCATCGCGCCGACCACGGTTCCCAAAGGGTTCGGCGACCAGATGGCCGGCCGGCCGTCGGCCTTCGGCATAGACTGGGAAGATATCGCAAGAGACATCCCTGACATTGCGGCTCTGCCCAATCTCAAGATCGTCGGGCTGCACATCTATTCCGGCACGCAATGCCTGAAGCCCGAGGCAATCTGCGAAAATTATCGCAATTTCATCGGCATTTTCCGGGAGGTTTGCGAAGCCTACATTCCTCGGCCGGAGAAGCTGGTGTTCGGTTCAGGGCTCGGAATTCCCTATCATGACGGCGACCTGCCGCTCGACATCTCCGCGGTGGTTGCCGGCATCGCACCGGATCTCGACGGTCTCAAGGCGTTGCCGCAATTTGCCGAAACCCGGCTGGTGCTCGAACTCGGGCGGTATCTCGTCGGCGAGGCCGGATATTTTCTGACGCGTGTCATCTCGGTCAAGGAATCGCGCGGCGTGCGGATCGGCGTCTGCGATGGCGGCATGAACAACCACCTGCCGGCTTCCGGCCATTTCGGGATGGTGATGCATCGGAACTATACGATGCACAAGGTCGGCGGGCAGGGCGAGCCGGAGAAAGTCAATCTCGTCGGCCCTCTTTGCACCTCGATCGACCGGCTTGCCGTCGGGATGATGCTGCCGCGGATCGAAGAGGGTGATCTGGTCGCCGTGCACAACAGCGGCGCCTACGGGCTGACGGCAAGTCCGATCCATTTCATCAGCCACGCGCCGCCCTGCGAAGTTCTCATCGAGGCTGCCGGGATGCGGGATGTCACCCACATCCCGGCGCCGCCATCGAGATAAGTCCGCCCGATCCCTCAATGAAATCAGTAGGCCTTGCCGAAATCGCAGATCTCGATCGCGGTGCGGACGACGATCTTCATATCCAGCCAGAACGACCAGTTGTTGATGTACCAGAGGTCATGAAATATCCGCTCTTCCATCTTCTCGATGTTCGGCGTCTCGCCGCGGCAATTGTTGACCTGGGCCCAACCGGTCAGGCCGGGTTTGACGTGCCGCCTGAAGGCGTATTTGGCGATCTGGGCGTCGTAGAGTTCGTCATGGGCGAGCGCATGCGGGCGGGGGCCGACGATCGACATCTCGCCTCGCAGGACGTTCCAGAATTGCGGCAATTCATCGATGCTCGTAGCGCGGATGACAGCCCCCACCCTCGTGACGCGGGGATCGTTCCTGGTTGCCTGGCGAATGTCGCCCGAGTCTTCCATGACGGTCATGCTGCGGAATTTCAGGATTCGAAACGAGCGGCCGCCATATCCCTTGCGGACCTGCTTGAACAGCACGGGACCTTTGGAGTCGCATTTGATGGCGATCGCCACTACAACCAACAACGGAAACAGCGAGAGGATGGCCGTCAGCGAGAAGACGATGTCGAATGCCCGCTTGGTGCTGCGTTCATAGAGGCTCAACGGCGGCCGCTGCGTCTGGAAAGCGGTCATGCTGCCGATCCTGCGGGCCGGGGCGCTGGTCAGCCGGCCGACGACTCCATCGAAGATGACATTGACCGGCAAGGCCGAGCGCCTGAGTTCTCCAAGGTAGAATTCAAGATTGGAGACGTTCGGGTCCCGCCAGACGATGAATACTTCATCTATGCTGTCGGTCTCGCTCTGCCTCAGTCTCTGCAGGGCGTTTGCCGGCAGCAGATTTTCATCCGAGAGGCGTATGATATGCGCGAGGGTCATGCCGCTTGCAGCGGCCTCGTGCTGCCAGTGTTCGGTCGAGAACTCGTCGTGGCAGATCAGCAGTACCCGCCTCATCTTGAAGGAGGCGGCCGCTGCCGCCGACGGCAGATACCAGTGCCAGAACAGGCGGGTGCAGATCAGCCCGGACAGTGAGATGACAGCGGTCATCAAGATCGCCCCGCGCGAGAACGTCGTGCCGATCTTCAGAAAGAAGATGACTGTCAGCAGGAAGCCGAGGGCGCTTGGGATAAGAATGCAGATCAACCGGATCTGTGGCCTCAGGAGCTGGATGTTCTCCGGGCTGTAGGCCTGGGCGCTATGCATGGCGAGTACGAAGATTGTCGATAGAACAAGGCCGATACCCACAAAGAGTGAGGGATCGGGCACAGATCCGAAAACGACATACTGATAGCCCGTGAAGCCGATACCGGTTGCTCCAAGAAGGTAGATGAAGTCCGCTGCGGCTGCCACATAGGCGATTACATGATATTCCAGTCCTCCTCGCGGAAGTTTGTGCTCATACGATATGTAATCGTTTCCGATGTCCGGCTCAAATGGTGTGCTCATCGTTAATAAACCCCTACCAGCGATACGAGTATAGCCGAGGAGGGAGTGGGCACAATGTATCCCGCCTACCTCCTAAGAATGATCTCCCTATTACCTACTTTTGTTGCTGGGCGGATTGAATACAATCCAAGAGGTATAACGTGCAGTTTGCAGTCATTTTTTTAGTAAATCTTTCGATGTGACTTAAAATCCGGCATAGAATTTCGTTTTATATTTCTGATGCAATGCTGATCGGTCGCTTCCGCTGAAAAAATGGACGCTGGCAGCGAGTTGAAATGCTGGGCTCTGCCTACGAATGAGCCTCGCCGGCTGAAGGCTTGACCGCCACGGCCCTTGTTTTGAGTTGGGGGGTGGATGGAGTTTGAATGGGACGTTGCCATCGTCGGCGCGGGAATGGGCGGAGCAGCAACGGGATACGCCCTGGCAATCGCCGGGCACCGCGTACTTTTCATAGAAAAGGGTCTCGCCCACTTTTCGCAGGAAGAGCGTGATGACCCCGATAGTCCGGACGAAGCGAAACGCCTGAGAAATGGCCGGTGGCCGCAGCAGATTTCCGGCTCCGTGGATGCCCGTGCCGTACGGTTTTTTCCGGCACTCGGCTGCGGCGTCGGCGGTTCGACGCTTATCTATGCGGCAGCGCTCGAACGGTTTTCCCCCAGCGACTTCAAAGCCGTCGATAAATCCGGCAGGCCGTCCTGGCCGATCCACTATGAAAACCTTGAACCTTTTTATCGCAAGGCGGAGCGCCTCCTGCATGTGCGCGGCAGCCAGGATCCGCTGCAGCCACACTCGGAGATCATCGAGCCTCCTGCCATGACGCGATGCGACCAGCATTTTTTCGAGTCGGCGCAATCGAACGGGATGCATCCCTATCGGGCTCATACGGCCTGCCGCTATATCGACGGGTGCGGCCAATGCGGCGGCTTCATCTGCCATAAATCCTGCAAGCAGGATGCGCGCCGGGCATTCATCGAGCCGGCACTGGCGACCGGCAACGCCATGATCATCGATCAATGCAACGTGGAAAAGGTCTCGGCCGACGACGAGGCGGTTACTCAATTGTCGTGCCGGAGGAACGGAGACGAGCTGGCGATTGTTGCGAAACTCTACGTACTCGCGGCCGGCGCGCTTTCCACACCCTTGCTTCTTCTCAACTCCACCAACGAATTTTGGCCGAACGGCCTTGCAAACACGTCGGACCTCGTGGGGCGCAACCTGATGTTCCACGCGTCGGACTTCTTCGCTGTCTGGCCTCGGGGCAAAACCCGTGTTTCAGAGCCGGGAAGGTCGATCGGTCTTCGCGATTTCTATGAATATCAAGGCCTTAAGCTCGGCCTCATCCAGTCCACCGGGCTGACTGCGACCGCCAACAACGTGCTTCATTTCCTGAAGTCACTGATCGACCAGAATGGCCGGGCCTGGCTGAAGCCGCTCAAGCCCCTGATGCGCATTCCGGCGATGATCGGCGCTCTTGTCTCCGGCAACGCAACGATATTCACCTCTATCCTCGAGGATTTGCCCTATCCCGAAAATCGCGTGAAGCCTGATCCGGAAGATTCCGCCAGCATCTATTTCGAATATACAATTCACAACGAATTGCGGCAAAGAATGCAGGTCTTCCGCAAGCTATATCGGAAGGTATTCAAGCGGCACCGGATGATGATGCTGGGCTCCGAAGTCAACCTTAACTACGGCCATGCCTGTGGGACGTGCCGTTTTGGTCCGGATCCCGCCACCTCGGTATTGGACGTCAACAACCGTGCGCATGACCTGGACAATCTCTATGTCGTTGATGCGTCGTTCTTCCCGACCAGCGGAGGGGTTAATCCAAGCCTGACGATTGCCGCTAACGCCTTGCGTGTCGGAGAGCATATCGCTCAGAAATTGTCCGCCACAAAGGCGAACCGGATAGAGACCTGCATGGTTTCGGATACCGTCTCCTGATCCGAGCTTCCGAAGGGGCAACGCCTTTCCGGTCTATCCCGGTCAGTGATTCCTGTTTCGATCGGTTCTGATCCAGGCCGCCCCGCCAGCCTGAAGGATATGACGCGGATAAAGCCTCAGCTTCCTGAACATGTATCCCGGAATGTCCACCATGGCATGCATGGGAAGTGTACGTCTGCCATGACGCCACCACACTACCGACAGCGCGATATCGAAAGCCAGGATGCTGATGATTGAGATCGCCAACGGCAGGATCGCAATGCCGGAAGTTGCGAGGGGGACTGCCGCAAGCAGCGAGAGCAACAGAAGCGCGGTCAGCAATGTCAGCGGCGGTATGAGCGCATCGACGACGAGAGCCAGATAGGCCCGGCTCCGCAACGTATTGACGTCGAGCAGGGTCGAGAAAAGGTGTGCCGTCAGCGCGAAGCGGCCCGCGTTCCATCGGGAGGCCTGTGTTTCGAGGCCCTTCTTCGAATATGGAAACCTGCTGCTTACGGCTGCGGCATCGCAGAAAATCGGCGCGTGGCCGGCCCGCGCAAGATCCAGCCCAAGCTTCATGTCTTCGACCAGGTTGCCGTTCGCAAGCGCGGCATCCCGCAGGGTGGCCCATGGGAATGCCATTCCCGAGCCTGTCAGTTGCGCGGGCAGCCCGAATCTCGCCAGTCCGAGAGGCCGGATCCGATTCTTCAGAAGGAACGCAAATTCGGAGACCGCAAGGTTGATGCTTTCATCCTGCGGGGCGACCATCAGATAACGCGACTGGACGGGTCTGCCGGTTGCCGCGGTCATATAGGCGAGATTGTCGAGCGCTCCCGGCTCGAGCCAGCAATCGGCGTCTATGACGACCACCACGTCCGGCGGAAGGAGGCCAAGATAGTTGACGCCAGCGTCGAGGGCATATCCCTTGCCGCGGCGAACCGGATCGAACCGTACGATGACATCCGCGCCCGCTTCACGTGCCAGCGAGGCGGTGAGGTCGGTGCAATTGTCGGCGACGACCACCAGGCGGTCGCCGTCGCGCATCTGGCTCTGGATACTGTGCAGGGTATCGATGATCTGGAGTTCTTCGTTATGCGCCGGGACCAGAACCGCAACTTTCGGTCGCCGGCCGTTCTGACGTGGCGGTTGGCTCCGCTCGCCGGTACTTCCGGCAAGACATTCAATCGCGAAAAAGACAGTCGGAACCAGAACGACGACGGACAATAACAGTGCCGCAACGATCAGTATGTCCTGTTGCATGATTTACCCTCCGGCGACGCGTCTCAAGCCGTCAATCATAGCCGGAGGGCCGAGGGTTCTAAGCTGACCACGCTACACCGTTCGAGTATGCATGGGCTCATCCTATTTCGGGGCAGGTGGAGCCACCTCGAACGTGCCTACGCCCATTTGATGGGTGCCGGATCAATTGAAGTCCGACCTCTGCGCCCAATTGTGCGATCCGATGCAATTCGTTGAGCGAATGCAGCCGGTTACGGGAAAATATGACTGAGGATTGTTGACTGTCCGCCTCACGGTAAAACGAGCTGGGCGTCGTTCCAGGGGGTACGGCGGGCCCGGAGCCGGTGGAGGCTTCAGCGGATAATCATGCCGGCGACGACATACCCGTCGCGCAGCCTGATCTGACCCACCAGCCGGTCGCCGGTCTTGAAGGGCGGGACATCGATCTCGAAATATGCGGCGAAATGCCCGTCCGCCAGGTTCAGCTCGATGCGGATGGCCTCGAAGCCGAACATCGTGCGCGTCAGGCCGTACTGGCATTTGTAGGTGCATTCCTTGGCGCTGAAGATCGCTTTCACCAATCGGCCGCGAATCCCCCATTGCTGCCGGTTGAGCCATTGTCGCTCGCGCGGGATGCAGATCTCCTGCGCATAGGTGTCGTCGAGCGGCGTCGCTTCCTCAATATCGAGGCCGAGAGCCTTGATGCCGTCCGAATGGCGGCCAATGGCCGCGACGCAGCGGGTAGTGGAGTGGCTGATACTTCCGGCGATCCCGGCCGGCCAGATCGGCGCCCGGTCCGACCCCACGGGTATGGCCATTCCCGGCAGTCCCAGATGGCGCATGGCCTGCCTGGCGCAGATGCGGCCGGCGGTGAACTCCTGTTGCCGGCTTTTCACCGCATTGGTGATCGCCGTTCTCTCTTCAGGATAGAGTTCCGAAACGTCACCGAGCAGGTCGGCTTCGGCGACCGACACGGAAGGGTCGAACATGCCCTCCAGCAGCATAGCTAGACCTTGGTCTCCACGCGAACCAGCGTGGGACGCCGTTCCATCGCGTTGCGGCGCAATGCGGCCCGCTCGGACGCCCGGCTCAACTGTATATCGGCCTTCCCCTTGCCGGAGATATGGTCGGCGAGAAGAGCAACCGTCGGGAAACGGAAGAGATCGGTGATCGTCAGATCCGGCGCCAGCTTCGCCTTCATCTCGCGATGGACCTGGACCGCCAGGAGCGAATGCCCGCCCAGAGCGAAGAAATTGTCGAATATGCCGACCTTCTCGAGCCCAAGGGCGCGACCGAAGACCTCGCTGATATCCCGCTGCAGATTGTTGGATGGTTCGATGAACGTGGCCGGTGGTGCCTGGAGCTTTTCCGTCGGTGCCGGCAGCCTGTTGCGATCCACCTTGGCGTTCGGGGTCAGGGGGAAGGCTTCCATCGTCACGAAATGTGAGGGTATCATCGCATCGGGCAGCGCCTCGGCGATATAGGCCCGTAGTTCCTGCTCGTTGACGGGAGTACCGGCTGTCCGGATGTAGGCAACGAGGCGCACGTCGCCGGGACTGTCCTTACGGGCGACCACGACCGCCTCGCGGATGCCGGCGAACGTGCCGATCCGTGCTTCGATCTCGCCGAGTTCGATGCGATGGCCGCGTATCTTCACCTGATGATCGGTGCGGCCAAGGAAATGCAGGATGCCGTTCCTGTCGAAGCGGGCAAGGTCTCCCGTCCGATAGATCCGGCCCTCCATGAACGGGTTGGGCAGGAAGCGCTCGCTCGTCAGCTGTTCGCGGTTGTGATATCCCCGCGCGACGCCGTCGCCGCCGATATAAAGTTCGCCGACATCGCCGGGCGGTACCGGATTGCAGGCGTTGTCGAGCACATAGAGCTGGGTGTTGGCGATCGGATGGCCGATCGGTACGACGCCCGTCGATGGGCCGGCGGTGAATGTCGAAGACCAGATCGTCGTTTCCGTCGGGCCGTACATATTTTCGATCGTCGCATCGGTGACGGTTCGCAAGGCTGCGAGAAGCGAGCCCTGCAGCGCCTCGCCGCCGAGGAAGAGATGGCGGACGTCACTTAAGGCGGCGCGGTCCTCGTCGATCATCATGAACATGCGGGCCATCGAGGGCGTGCATTGCAGATGAGTGACCCGATGTTTGCGGATCTCTTCCGCAAAACCGTCGCCGACCTCGTCGGGGGCGGGGTTCTTGCTGGTTTTCACCACTTCGGCCAGCAGAGGCAGCCTTTCCAGGACGATATCGTCGGCGAGGCCGAAATCGATGAGGCAGGCGATGTCGTCGACGCCGGCCGCCTTGACCTGATCCAGCCTTTCCAGCGCATCTTCGGGCGTACCGAACAGGCCGCTATCCTCGAAATAACGCAGGAAGGCGAATTCCAGGATGGCATCCATCTCCTCGGGCGCGAGCGACTGGAGGTCGATATCCATCGGCTGGGCGATGCCCTGCGGCTTCTTGAATGCCGGAAATGCCCAGGCATATTGCTTGATGAGGGCGGCTGCGCTGCGCAGATATTCCTTCATCGGGCCGCGCGCTAGATCCCGCACCTCATCGCGATCTTCACCGAGGAGGGTGTGGAGCATCAGCGTGACTTTATAGTCCGCCGGATTGCGGCCGGTCTCGGCCAGCGTCTGCCGGTAGATGCGGATCTTTTCCGCAAGCTCGTCGACCGACTGGCCGAGCAGGTGGGTCAGGACATTGGCACCCAGCCGGGCCGCTTCCCGGTAGCTTTCCGGATTGCCGGCCGTGGTGAGCCAGACAGGGAGTTCCTTCTGGACCGGTCGCGGCTGGGTTACGACCGCAACCGTGCCGCCGCCGAAATCGAAATCGACGCTGTCGCCGCGCCACAATCTGCGGACGACCTCGATGTCGCGGGTGAGGCTCGCCTTGTTCTTCGGCGGTGCGTTTTCCGGCCGCAGCACAAAGTCTTCCGGCATCCAGCCGGATGCGAAGGCGAGTGCGACGCGCCCGTTGCTGAGATTGTCGATGATCGCCCATTCCTCGGCGACGCGGGCGGGATGATGGAGCGGCAGAACGCAGCTTCCGGCCCGGATCGAGAGGTTTTTGGTGACAGCCGCGACGGCCGCGCCGGTCACCGCAGGGTTCGGATAAGGGCCGCCAAAGGCATGGAAATGGCGCTCCGGTGTCCAGACGGAATCGAAGCCGTTGGCATCGGCAAATTTCGCGCCTTCGATCAGCAGTCGATATTTGTCCGGTCCGGATCCGCCGTCATTGCCCCAGTAGAAGAGTCCGAAATCGAGGTTAGTACCTCTTCCGGCGGAAGACGTGCCCTTAGCTTTGGCTTCGATGACTTCCGAGGAATGGACAACGACCTTGAAGCCGCGGGCAAGCGTCCAGAAGAGTTCCAGAACGGAGATATCGAAGGAGAGGCTGGTAACGGCCAGCCAGACGTTGCGACGGTCCGTGGTGCGCGGCACCCGTTCGTCCATGCCCGCGAAGAAATTCACGACGTTGCGATGCTCCAGCATCACGCCCTTTGGGAGACCGGTGGAGCCGGAGGTGTAGATGACATAGGCGAGATTGCTCGAGGCGACGGCGGTTACCGGACGCTCCGCTATTGCCTGGTTTTTCAGGATATCCTCGACACACAGGAAATTGCTGCCATCGAGCGTCTCGGATTTCGCAAGGCGCCGCTCGGTCAGAACCAGCCTGGCGCCGCTGTCCTTGATCATGAATGCCAGGCGATCGGCCGGGAAATGCGGGTCGAGCGGAATATAGGCGCCGCCTGCCTTCATGATCGCGAGCGCACCGACGACCAGATCAAGCGAGCGCGGAAGATAGAGGCCGACGGTGACGTCCGGGCCGACGCCCTGGGCTATCAGCGCTTGGGCGATCCGGTTCGCCCGTTCGTCCATTTCGCGATAGGAAAGTGAGCGGCCATGGAATGCCAGGGCTTCCGCATCCGGCGTCCGATCGACCTGGCGCTCGATAAGCTGGTGAACACAGGCGGCCGTCTCGTATTCGCGCTCGGTCCGGTTCCAGTCGAAGAGGACCATGTTCCTGTCGGCATTCGACATCAAAGGCAGGTCTTGCAGCAACGTCGCGCGGTCCTCGAACGCCGAGGCCAGGACCGCAAATGCCGTCGCGAGATCCTGCGCCTGCCGCTCGTCGATACGTGTCCGATCATAGAGCAGATCGGCTCTGGTCTCGCCGAGCCGGAATGTCAGGGCGCAGCCCTCGATCTCGTCTGCGAGCGCCGGATTGGAGATGTCCGCGACACCGATCGTCAATTCCGGCGCCGCGAGGCCGGGATAACGATCGACGAGATCGCGGCAATAACCCTTACGCTCGTCCAGCACCTTCAGCGACCGATCGACATTGCCGAGCAGGTCATCGACCGAGGCCTGCACCGTGGAGTCGATCCGCAGCGGAATGGATGTCGCGAAATAGCCGGGATGGCGGGCACCGAGGTCTATCAGCCTGTCGTTCCTGTAGGCGAGGTCGAATACCGGCTGGCCGGAAACGCGGATCAGGAAGGCTGCCGTCAACGCGACGCGCTCCTGCCGCGAAAGCTGCCCGGAAAAAACCAGAGGGATGATGCGGATATCCGGGGCCTGGCCGGCTTCCGATGCTTTTATATAGGGAAGGGCGATATCGGTACCGGCTTCGAGTGCGCGGCGGAAGAAGCTCTCATGCCGCGCAAGAGCGGCGACCGCTTCCGATAGAGCGGTCTCGTCCGCCTCACTTGGAAGCGGTAGCCGATCGCCCGGACGTAGTGCCGAAGAGAGCGTGACCTGCCTCGCGCCATCCTTGCGGGCGGCCTCGAGCAGAACAGGCATGTCCGCGGTGCCGATCGTCGCGCCATGGGCACCGACGGACAGGACCAGACCAGGTTCCCCGTTCAGTTCGCCGTCGAGGATGCGAAGGTTCCTGACGGTGAAGACGTCGTTGCCGAAACGGACCTTGGGGGTTGCGAGCGGATTGAGATAGGTGGGGCCGAAATCAAGGCCGCGTACCAGACGGGAAAGCTCGCCTGCCGAAGCGGTGAAATCGAGCCTACCGGCGGCCGAAGGACGCTTGTGCTGTCCGTAATAGGTGCGGGTCGCGAAATCCTGCCGGCGCGGGTTCAGGGTGCCGCGCTCGATATCGCCGAGCATCTCGGAGAACGTCGTGATGCCGGCTTCGAAGCATTTCGTGTTCAGCGTCAGGGCGGTGTCGTCCGCGTTGATCTCGAAATGCTGCTGCGCGTAGATATTGCCTTCGTCGATCCCTCCGGTCATCGCGTGCCAGGTGATCCCGTGCCGGTCATGGCCTTCGAGGATCGCCCAGGCGGGTGTATTGAGGCCTGCCATGTCCGGCAGCAGGCCGTCATGGAAATTGGCGGCGCCGATGCGCGCATGCCGCCAGATCGCATCGGGCACCATTTTCAGGTTGGCGATGCTGAACAGCCAGTCGTAATCGTATTGGGTCAGCTGGGCGGCGTAATCGCCTTCCTGGGTTATGACCGGGACGCCCTGGGCCTCGGCCCAGTTCCTGACCGATGCGTTCGAGGTCGCTATGGCCTCGATCCTATGCCCGCGCCCCCGCAGAATTTCAGCGCATTGAACCAGCAATAAACCGCCACCGATCAAAACACACTTCAATTCGCCCATAAAGCTTGTCCCCACTCGTTGCTGTTCCAGGCATTCCGATAGAAACGGGGTGCGGTCTAAAACTCAACATGCGCCGGACCACCCATGCGGATGATCGCGCCTAAGCCTGAATTGCGGGCCGTACCCGGCTTTCCCCCATACGGATGATGATGGCTTCCAAAGGAGTAATTGCGATTGCGTCTTGGCTGGCAGCACATTGAGGCTGCGGGTTTGCGCTCGTGGATTTCAGTGGGAAGCGGAACGAGGCTCATGGCATCATTGGGGTGATGTCGTCAGGTTGGCCTCCGTGGGTTAGGGCGGTGTCGATGCTTGAGGGGTCAAACCAGGTCTGTGCCAGCGATATTGCAATCGTCGGCATGGCTTTGAGAGTGCCGGGTGCGCGCAATGTTTCGGAATTCTGGCAGAACCTGCGGGACGGCGTGGAGTCGGTCCGGACGTTTTCGCCGGAGGACCTGATCGCTGAAGGCGAAGACCCCGAGCGGATCCATCATCCCAACTATGTTCCCCGCGGCGCCGACCTTCCCGACATGGAAATGTTCGATGCGGAATTCTTCGGCCTGAATCCGAAGGAGGCGGCGATCATGGATCCCCAGCACCGCCATTTCCTGGAATGCGCCTGGGAAGCCATGGAGGATGCCGGCCGGACGCCCAACAACCAGCCCGGCCCGGTCGGTATTTTCGCCGGCTGCGGCATGGGCAGCTATTTCTATTTCAACGTCTGCAGCAATCGCAACCTGATCGACCAGGTGGGAATGTTCCTGTTGCGCCACACGGGCAACGACAAGGACTTTTTGGCGACGCGAGCCTCGTTCACGTTCGACCTGCGCGGCCCGAGCGTGAATGTGCAGACCGCCTGCTCCACCTCACTTGTGGCGGTGCACTATGCGTGCCAGAGCCTGATCTCCGGCGAATGCGACATGGCGCTTGCCGGCGGGGTGACGATCGAGTTTCCGCATCGCCGCGGATATACGTTCCAGGAAGGCGAGATCCTTTCGCCGGACGGGCACTGCCGGCCATTCGATCATCGTGCCGCGGGGACCATTTTCGGCAGCGGCGTCGGGGTGGTCGTGCTTCGCCGGCTTTCGGACGCCCTGCGCGACGGCGATGTAATTCATGCCGTGATCAAGGGCACGGCCGTCAACAACGACGGCAGCAGCAAGGCCGGCTATCTGGCGCCGAGCGTCAGTGGGCAGGCGGAGGCGGTTCTGGAAGCTCAAGGGCTCGCAGGGGTCGAGGCCGACACTATTCAATATGTCGAGTGCCACGGCACGGGTACGTTCCTCGGCGATCCGATCGAGATCGAGGCGCTGACGGCGGCCTTCCGGCAGAGCACCGACCGGACAGGTTTCTGCCATGTCGGATCCGTCAAATCGAATATCGGCCATCTCGATACGGCAGCGGGTGTCGTCGGTCTCATCAAGGCGACGCTGGCCGTCAACGAGGGAGAGATCCCGCCGACGCTCGGCTTCGAGCGCCCCAATCCCTCGATCGATTTCGAAAAGAGCCCGTTCCGGGTCAACAACAAGCTGGTGAAATGGCCGCATGCGCCGGGTCCCCGCCGGGCGGCCGTCAACTCGCTCGGGGTCGGTGGCACCAATGTGCATGCCATCATCGAGCAGGCGCCGACCCGCTATGTGCCGGAAACGGCCGAGGGCGATGCCCAACTCGGCGCCGATTCCGATCCGATGCTGCTGTTTCTCTCAGCCCGCCAGCGCAAGACGATCGACCAGGCAGCCGGGCGGCTCGGTTCGGCGATCTCCGGACAGCCCGGCCTTTCGCTCGATGACGTCGGCTACACGCTGCAGCACGGTCGCAAACATTTCGACCACCGCATGGTGGTCGCCGTCCGTGGCCGTGAGGACGCCATCGCGGTGCTTGCGAATCCCGGCAGCCGCGGTTTCGTCCATCAGCCGGTGCCGAACAATTCCGGCGCCATATTCCTGTTTCCGGGCGGCGGCGCTCAATATGTCGGCATGGCCAAGCGGCTCTACGGGGAGGATCCGACATTCCGGCGGATCGTCGAGGAGGGGCTTTCCCATCTGCCGATCGACGCAGCAAATGAAATCCGCACGGTCTGGCTCGGCGAGAATTCCGCAACGGCTGCGAAAACCTTCCTTCGCCCCTCGCTCCAACTTCCGGCCATTCTGATCACCGAGGTCGGGTTGTCCCGCCTGTGGATGGATTGGGGCGTGAAGCCGAAGGCGCTGATCGGTCACTCCATGGGCGAGAACGCCGCGGCATGTGTTGCCGGCGTGATGTCCTTCAGGGACGCCGTCAACCTGGTGCATCTGCGGGGTAAGCTTTTCGAGACTGTTCGACCCAGCGGCATGATGAGCGTGCCGCTCGATCACGACCGGCTTTGCGAGCTCCTGCCGGCATCGCTCGATATCGCCTCGGTCAATGCGCCATCGCTCTGCGTCGTATCGGGCCTCAATGAGGATCTCGACCTCTTCCGGGAGTCTCTGGCGAGGCAGGGCATCGACGCGACGCGCGTGCCGATCGACATCGCCGCGCATTCGCGGCTGGTAACGCCCATTCTCAAGGCCTTCGAGGCCTTCCTGCGCGACATTACCCTTCGCGCGCCGGCCATTCCGATCCTGTCGAACCGTACGGGCCTGCCGCTGAGTGCCGAAGAGGCGACCGATCCGATGTACTGGGTCGGCCACCTTCGCTCGACCGTTTATTTCGCGAACGGCATGGCAGCGCTGTCGGCGGAGCCGGGGCGCATCTATATCGAGGTGGGTCCGGGTCGGGTGCTGTCGTCGCTGGCAAAGGCACAAGGGTCGATCCCCGCAAACCAGGTGATCAACAGCCTGCCACATCCGGACGAGGCCGGCGACGACCGGCTATATTTCCTCTCCGCGGTCGGGCGGGCCTGGGCCACCGGCCTCGACGTGGATATCGACCGCCTGTGGCAGGGCCGTTCACCGCGCCGGGTCAGGCTGCCGGCCTACCCGTTCCAGCACAAGCGCTTCTTCATAGACCGCGCCGGAGCGAACGAAAAAGGAAAAAGCGCCGAACCCGTCCTTTCGAAGGAGCCCGATATTGCACGCTGGGGCTATCGGCCCTCCTGGAAGCAGACGCTTGCCGATTATGAACTGGGCGCGGAGAAGGAGCCGCAATCCTGGCTTTTCTTCCTCGACGAAACCGGGGTCGGCCGGAAGCTGGTCGAAACGCTTAGGACGGCAGGCCACCGGGTCGTCACGGTGTCCCTCGGCGACGCCTTCATTCGCCGCAGCGCCGAGGACTATATGCTCTGCCCGGAACTGGGCCGCGCCGGATATGATGCCCTGATTGCCGGACTTGCCGGTGATGGCGGCCTGCCGTCGCGTATCGTCCATATGTGGCTTCTGACCCAGGCGGAAACCTTCCGGCCCGGCTCGAACTTCTTCCATCGAAACCAGGAATGCGGTTTCGACAGCATGCTGCACCTCGCCCAGGCCCTGGGTGATGCGGCGAGCGTTCCGGAAATACACTTCACTGTCATCACCAACGGCATGCAGCAGGTTTCGGGCGAACCGCTGCCCTATCCCGAAAAGGCGACCGTCCTGGGTCCGAGCCTGGTCCTGCCGAAGGAGATGGCCGGCGCAACGGTCAGGGTGATCGATATCGACCTGCCGCCGAAGGCCGACCGGCAGGGCAAACGTTCCGCCTTCGCGGGTTTGACGGGGCGGGCAGAGAAGAAGGAGGCCGCCGACCCGGCGGCGTTGATCGAGCAGCTCTGGGAAGATCTGCATGCCAAGCCAGGATCCGAAATCGTTGCGTTTCGCAAAGGGCGGCGCTGGTCGCAGGTTCATCAGCGGCTGCCGTTGAAAGAAGTATCATCCGAACGGGCGACACTGCGCGAGGGCGGCGTCTACTTCTTCTCCGGCGGATTGAGCGACGTTGCTTTGGCGCTTGCCGACGAACTTGCCGTCCAGTTCCGCGGGCGGATCGTGCTTGTCGGGCGCCTGGTTCTGCCGCCACGGGAAAACTGGGAGTTCTACGACCGTACCCATGATCATGACGGCATTCGGCGGGCGATCTCGGCGATCCGCCGGTTGGAAGAGAAGGGTGCGGAAGTCCTCTATCTCGTTGGCGATGTCAGCAATCCGGAACAGATGAACCGGGCGGTCGAGATGTCGCTTTCCCGGTTCGGGGAAATCAACGGTGTCTTCCATGCCGCCGGCACGGTCGACGACGGCTTGATGCAGACCAAGACGCGCGACAGCCTCGACAGGGTCCTGACCCCGAAAGTGCTCGGCACCACCGTGCTGGATGCGGCATTCGAAAACGTGGCACTCGATTTCTTCCTGATGTTTTCCTCCACCAGCACCGATGTGGTGCGGGCAGGGCAGGTCGATTATGTCGCGGCGAACGCCTATCTCAACGCCTTCGCGCAGAGCCGTACCCATCGCGCCGGCCGCGCTACCGTGGCGCTGCATTGGGGCGTCTGGAATGAAGTCGGTCTTGCGGCCCGGGCGCTTGGCGCTTCCGAAGGTGGCGGGTGGATCAAGCCGGTTGCCGGGCCGGCTGCCGGTCCCTTCTTCCAGCACTGGAAAGAGGATGAGACAGGCTTGCCCTGGCTCGAGGCGCTGGTCAGTCCTGAGACGGAATGGATGCTCAACGAGCATCGGCTGCTCTCAGGTCAGGCGGTCATGCCGGGTACCGGCTATCTGGAGTTGATTGCGCAAGCATCTCGGGAATACGGACTTCCGTTCGAAGCGGAAGTGGCGGACCTCGTATTCCTGAGACCGCTTGTGCTGAACGACGGAGAGACGAAAGCCGTTCGCATCCGCTTGGAGCCGGCGGCGGAGCATTTTCGCGTCTTGGTTCTGGCAGGCCCGGCGGATGGCGAGGATGCGCTGTTCGTCAAGCACGCCGAAGCCGTCCTCAAGCCGCATCCGCAACAGAGGCGCGCGACAGCCGACATCGCCTCCGTCGAGTCTCAATGCTATGAGACACGGGTTTCCGGAAACGGCAGCACGCTTCGCGCAGTCCAGGAGAAGCATATCCGCTTTGGTCCCCGCTGGGCCGTCCTGCGCTCCATGGCGATGGGACGCGGCAAGGCTGTTGCGGAATTGAAACTGGACCCGCTGTTTGCCGATGATCTTGCGAAAGGCGTTCTTCTGCATCCGGGCCTGCTCGATATCGCGACCGGCTTTGCAATGCAGCTTGCCGCGGACTACGACGCCGAGACCTCGCTTTGGGCGCCGGCAACCTATGGCCGGGTGGCCCTTCACATGCCGCTGCCGGCCGAGATCGTCAGTATCGTGGAGCTCGCCGACAGCAGCGATTTCGGCGAGGGTTATGCGGCCTTCGACGTGACGATCACCGATCCTCACGGCAATATCGTCTTCGAAGCCGAAAAATTCGTCATGCGCAGGCTGGAGAACGATCTTGCGCTCGGGCTCGCATCCCAAGCGGATGCGCCGGCCGCCGCCAAAGCGAAGCCGGCCGCGCTTTCTCCGGCGATGTTGAAGCTCGGCACCCAGGTGCGCAACGGTATCCTGCCGGCCGAGGGGTTCTCGGCGCTGCAACGCGCGCTCGGCACATCCGAACCTCAGCCGATCATCAGTTCGATCGATCTCGAAACCCTGCGCGAGTGGATTGCCGCCGCTGCCGAAACCGCGACGCCGTCGGGCGACAATTTCGAGCGGCCGGACCTCGAAAGCGAGTTCGTCGAGCCGCGTAATCCGATCGAGGAAACGCTGGCCGGCTATTGGCGGGAACTGCTCGGCATCGCCAAGGTCGGCATCCACGACAGTTTCTTCGACATGGGCGGACATTCCCTGATCGCGGTCCGTCTCTTCCGGATGATCAAGAAGCAATACGGGCTCGACCTGCCGATATCGACGCTGTTCGAGGCGCCGACGATTGCCCAGTGCGCCGAGCGGATCGCCGCGGAAGTGCCGGATGCAGGCGAGGCCGCGGGACCCGAGCTCACGGCGCGTCCGCCGACGACGGCAAAGCCGGTCCATCTGGTCCTGATGAACCCCGGCAAGAATGCAAAGGCAACCCCGCTATTCATCTGCGCCGGTATGTTCGGCAATGTCCTCAACCTTCGCCATCTGGCGATGACCATGGGTGCGGACAGGCCGGTCTACGGATTGCAGGCCCGCGGACTTTACGGCGACCACGAGCCGCACGCGACATTCGAAGAGATGGCGGCCGACTACATCGCCGAAATCCGGACGGTTCAGCCCAACGGCCCCTATCTTCTCGCCGGCTATTCGGGTGGCGGCATAACCGCCTTTGAAATGGCCCAGCAGCTTCAAGATGCGGGAGAAGAGGTTTCCCAGGTGATCATGCTGGACACGCCCATGCCGCGGCAGCCCGGGTTGGGCCTGCGCGACCGTCTCAGCATGAAGCTGCAGGATATACGCCGGCACAAGATGGGATTTGTTGGCACGTATCTGAGGGATCGTCGTGCCTACCATGAGCAACAGCGGGCCAAGCTTGAGTTGGAGCATCAAGGTGAATCGCCGGAGTATTTCAACAATGTCCGGATAGAGATGGCGTTCAGGAGAGCGCTGCTCAGGTATGATGTCAGATCGTATTCCGGGAACGTCACGTTGTTTCGTCCCAAGCCCGATATATTTTATAGTCTTGGTGGCGGCCGTTACCTGAAGCAGAACCGCGATGTATTGCTGCCGGACAACGGGTGGTCCGGGCAGGTGCCGCAATTGCGAGTGTCGGAAGTGCCCGGAGACCACGACAGCATGGTGCTCGATCCGTATGTTCGTGTGCTCTCCGAGCACATGCGTGCTGTTCTTGCAGCCTCGGTCGTCTCGGCTGCACTACCCCCGAAAGCCGATGTGGAGGCTAAAGTTCAAAGCGGTGCGCCGACCCGGGAACAGGTCGCCGAGATTGCTTAGTCGATGAACTATGGCCGGATCCCGGAAATACCGATTTCGAAAAATGCCATGACGTGCTCGGGTGCGCCGTTTGTGTGCATTCGCAAGTGAACCGGAAGTCTTCCCAAAGAACGTGGAGTATTCTGTGACTGAAGCGATCGTTCCCTCGGACTGGAAGCAGGTTTCTTCCCCTCAGGCCAGGGACCGGTTGCTTCCGGACTCTTTACCTGTGACGGCTCAGCAGCCCCCGAAACGGCGTCTTCGCACTACCATCATCCAGGCCGCGGGTTGGTCGATGATGGGTTATCTCCTTTCGCAGTTAATACGCATCGCAAGTAATCTGGTACTGACGAGGCTGCTGATACCGGAAATGTTCGGAATTATGGCGGTCGCCACTATGATTCAGGTGTCGGTCGCCATGTTGTCTGATCTCGGGCTCAGGCCCGCAGCCATACAGAGCCAATTTGGCGACGACCAATCCTATCTTGATACCGCTTGGACGCTGCAGATCATCCACGGCTGCCTGATCTGGTTTACTTGCGTCCTGATAGCGATCGGCATCGGGCGTGCCGCCGAGTATGGGCTGTTCCCGGCCGGATCGGTCTACACGGTCACTTCGTTGCCAGCCATCGTGATGGGAATGTCTTTCTGTACCGTGATTATGGGGCTGCAATCCACCAAGCTGATTTCCGCGTTCCGGCACCTTGATCTTGGGCGCGTGACTTTTATCGAGATAGTGGCTCAGATCGTGAATCTGGCGGTGGCGATATCGCTTGCCTGGTACACCGGCTCGATCTGGTCATTCGTCGCATCGACGCTTCTAGCCGCATTGACGACCACCATTCTCAGTCACGTATGGCTGCCGGGTCAGCATAACAGCCTCTACTGGGAAGCTGCGGCGATAAGGGACCTTATTCGATTTGGCCGCTGGATCATGCTGTCGTCGATCCTGACGATGATAGCGGCCAACGGAGACCGCATCTTTCTCGCCGGGTGGGCCAGCCCCCTCATGCTTGGCTTCTATAGCCTGGCCTTCAATCTCATTTCGATGCTGGAAGGTGCCGGTGGCAGGCTGTTTTCAAACGTGGCAATGCCAGCCCTGGGCAGGATCGCAAGGGAGCGCCCGGAGCAGCTCAGCTCGATGTTCTGGAAAATGCGGCTTCCGCTGGATCTCGTCTTCATCGGAAGTGCGGGTGCAATCTATTCGAGCGGTGCGGCAATCATCGATGCGCTCTATGATGATCGCTATCGAGATGCCGCCCCAATCATCCAGATATTGTCGTTCAGCCTTCTCATCATGCGCTTCGGTCCCCTGTCTGCGATTTATCTCGCCGTCAACGAGCCGCGCAATCAAACGGTCATGAATTTCATTCGTGCGGTTTCAAGCTTCATATGCCTGCCGCTCGGTTATTACCTGTTCGGGTTCGAGGGCGCGGTATGGGCGGCCGCCCTTTACGGACTGCCGGTCTTTCCTGCAATTCTTTACTTCAATCACCGCCACGGCCTCAACAATTTCCTCTATGAAGCAGGTGTGTTGTTGGCGTGGCCTCTGGGCTATCTGGCTGGAAGTATTGTAACGGGCATCCTCCACAATGCCGGCCCGCTATTTTAGCCGGGAGCGGCCCGAAACCTCCAGTTCCACTGGCTTGATATACCGGCCTGTGGAGCTACCGCGCGCCGAATCTGCCCGGATTTCGATGGCTTCCAGTCCGTGGCGGCGGCTGCCCCGAAACGCAACTTGTTGCGTCGGAACGGGGCAGGTATCCGAAAGATCTCGGGGAGGGCTAGGGTCGAGCTTTATGGGAGCATTTTGACGTGCACGTTAACTATAAGCGGATATCCAATTCCTTATCGGAACTTAGCTCGCCGCTTTGATAAATATTTTTATCTATCTGCTTACTTGCGGATAGACTAAATTACGTATCTGCTGTATATTGACCTTAATAAAAGGTTGAAAGGTGTAAAGACAGTCTGTTGGCGTACTTATAGTTGCGGTTCCTGAAGAGGACAATCTATCCTAGACTTCAGGTAAGGGGGTAAGATGAGTTCCACACCAAGCGGCTACAGCCGTTCTCCTGCTGTGGCAGAATCCTTTCGCATTATGAATGATATCCCGAAGCTCGCCGAAAGAGATGATCGAGGCAGCGAGGGAGCGAACCACGATGGATGCCTTGTGATCATCGACGCGAGAGCGCTTGATCGCGAATGCCTTGCCAAAGCCCTCATCGGGCGTGGCCTCGAGATGGATGTCTGCGCCGTCGGCTCCATCGAAGAATGGAAGCTGGAAAAAGATCTCTATCCGCCGGTGCAGGCCGTCCTATTCAATATAGGCAGCCGAAAGGCCGATGATGCCGCACTTGCGAGCGACATTTCGAAAATGACGACCGAGTTCAAGTCGCCGCCGATCATCGTACTCTCCGACTCCGACGATCTCGCACAGGTCGTGAAGATGTTGGAATATGGGGCTCGAGGTTTCATTCCCTCCTGCGTCGGCATCGGCGTCTGCGTGGAAGCGATCGGCCTGGCCGTTGCCGGCGGGATTTTCGTTCCGGCAAGCAGCGTTCTCTCCATGCGGCACCTGGTCAGCGCTGCGACGTCGGCGGCGGAACACCGGCCGCTTTCGGGAATGTTCACCCTGCGCCAGGAAGCGGTGGTCGAAGCCCTTCGCAAGGGCAAGGCCAACAAGATCATCGCCTACGAGCTCAATCTGCGGGAAAGCACCGTCAAGGTCCATATCCGCAACATCATGAAGAAGCTGAAAGCGACGAACCGTACCGAGGTCGCCTACAAACTCAACGATCTCTTCCCATACGGAGCGGCTAACTAGCCGTTCCACGCTTACCTGGCGGACCGACCCGAGATATCACGGCTGCGAAGTCGAGCCTTCGCAGCTGCGTGAAGGATACCATAAAACCACATCATGGCCGACAGGGGCATTGCAGCGGCACTGCGTCCTGGCCTGAAAAGCTCTCGACAAGGACAGTCTGTCGAGGCGGGTGGTCGTGCATATGCCATTGCATCTAGCGAAAGACATGAGAGCGGCGCAGCGCGCCAGTTCGAACATTGATAGTTCATCTGTTCGTCTCCTATCTGACAGCTGGGTGATACCGGAAAGAGGTCCGGTGAACCGCGCCTGTGAGATCGACTTCCTGTGTCGTGGCAAATCAGATGCGCTCATCAAGCTCCGACGGACATCCCCATCGTGGGGATGGGCGACGGCGCTAGGGGCTTGGCTTCGGCAGAGCCTTCCAGTTCGGGTCCGGCCAGATGAAGGGGTTGCCCCCGGGGTTCGGATGGATTTCGGCGAAATAACTCTGGCAGCGACCCGCCTCGTTCGGTTCGCCGACCTGCGCCCAGAAGCTTCGGCAGACTTTTTCGACGATGACTCGCCGGCATTCCGCCATGTTCGGCGGCTGCGAGCTTTCCCGCTTCAGAAAATCGCGGGTTACCGTCCATGCAATCTTCTGCAGCTCGCTGGCAAGATCCCGTGGCACGGTTGGCGGTGCTGCGGCGCCCTCGGGTGATTGGCGATAGATCGAGGCATAATGGACCGCGGCTACAAAATAGACGCCCATGTCGGTCAGATGGACATCGTCGCGGAATATCCGATTGAGCTTTTCCCTGGTGGTTCCGGTCAGGCCGACGACCTCTCCATCAAGCGTCTTTTTCACCAATTCCACGAGAGCCGTTCCGGCAGGCACGACGAAGAGATTGGCCGGGCGCTTTTCCGCCTGCAACGTCAGCTTCACTTTCTCCGTTACGCATTGCCATACGACCGATGAATTTGTCTCGTGTTCCAACCAGGGAGACGGATTGTCCTTGTCGATGCCAAGCCAGGTGTGGACATAAAGGGTTCGGCCCTTCGGGTTGCCGTCAAGCAGGCGGTCGTGAAAATGGCGCAGATAGCCAATCGCGTTTTCCCAGACGATCATGTTCAGTAAATGGTGGTTTTCCGCCGCGACAACGGTGTCGTAAGGGCGGCCAGTGGCGATGCGTCGCGGCCGGAGCAATTCCTCGACGACATCCATCCGATCACCATTGCGGTTCTTCCCGTATCTATATCCGGCCCAGCTCAAATCCTGGTCGTTGTCACCCCGCGTCCTGTACCTCAGCGGGGATCCAATGACGATCTGCTGTTCCCAGGCAATACTTTTACCGCGGCTTTTGGCGATCATCTCGACCCAGTTGGGCAGGGGATTATCGATCAGGCTATGTCCGGTGAAAAAGATCTGAGCCGACTTTAGCGGGGCTTCGCCTGGGCTGATCTCCTGTGAAGACGCCGTGTCCGACATCAGCCACGCCAGGGACAGGATGATGGTACGCATCGCCGTCATGTGAATTCCATCTTTATTGAGCAAGGGGACAGTTTCTACACATAGATAAATGCGACCCGGAAGAATAAACGCCGGAGATCCTGTCCAGCATCATGTACAAAAGGCGTAACCTTCGCGTCTCCGAGATGTGGCTGTCAAACAAAGGCCAATGGAAAACCCGGACCGTCGGCGTGCCCGAGGTCATTGCCTTGCAAAAGCTTCTCGGGTTCGAGCGTATCAGCACGATCGCTGCATGTTCTGGCATCGTCCCCTTTATGCCGAGATGGCCGCCGGACAGGGCGGGAATGCCGCCGATTGTCGCTCGCGATTGAGCTTCGGGCGCCCATGAGCCATGGCTTGCGCCACTGAAGGCGTCTCTCACCTTCTTTAGGTGTAGCCGCAGGATGCATTAGTGGGCGTTGCTCAAATATCAGGGGTGCCAGAAAATGGCGGCGATGTCTTCGCAAGGTTAGCACATGAGCTCGATCGATAAGGTACTGATTGTCGCTGAACACGCCTCCCTGAAGTTCGGTGGCGAAGCTTCCCTTCCGTGGCATTATTTCACCCGATTGCGCGCCCGGGGCATAGAGACCTGGCTTGTCGCTCATGAACGTACCCGGGATGAACTGACTTCTCACGCACCCGACGCCGTCAGCCACATGCATTTCATCAGCGACACCTGGCTGAATATCCTGATGTGGAAGCTGGGGCAGCGCTTGCCTGACTCACTCGCCAACATCAGCGTCGGCTATATCAGCCGCGTTGCCACGCAGATGACCGCGCGGCGCATAACTCGCGAGCTGGTGCACAAGCTGGGTATTCAAGTGGTGCACCAACCAATTCCCGTCTCCCCGCGTGAGCCGTCCCTCATCGTCAACGTGGGTGCGCCGGTGGTTATCGGACCCATGAACGGCAACATGTCCTATCCGCCTGGCGTTCACCCGAAGGGCAGGACAAGTGGTTGGGGTGATTTTCTGTTTAAGGTCGGGCGGCGTTTGTCAGACGGCATGCATCTTTTAATGCGCGGCAAGCGAGAAGCGGCGCTGCTATTGGCGGCCAACGAGAGAACCCGCGCAGTGCTACCCACGAATATCGGCGGCACGGCGGCGATGCTTGTGGAGAACGGCATCGACGCCGAGCTCTGGACGCCGCGCAGCTACGCCGAGGACCCGTCGGGGAAGCCGGTTCGTTTCGTCTATCTGGGGAGACTGGTGGACTGGAAGGCGGCGGATCTTCTCCTGATGGCGTTAGGACGGGTCAAAAGCCGGGAACCCGTGGAACTGGATATTGTCGGTGACGGACCGATGCGCGGTAAGCTCGAAGCGCTGGTTGAGGCCATGGGATTGGCCGACCGGGTACGCTTTCTCGGTTTTTTGCCTCAACGGGACTGTGCAAGGGTTCTGCAGCAGTCGGATGTTTTCGTCATGCCAAGTATTCACGAATGCGGCGGTGCCGTCGTTCTTGAAGCCATGGCCGTAGGTTTACCCGTCATCGCGACAAAGTGGGGCGGGCCTGAAGACTATCTGGACGATGAATGCGGCGTCCTCGTTCCGCCGACGTCCCGAGACGACATTGTCGCAGGATTCGCCGAGGCGATGCAGCGTCTTTCCGACGACGTGAACCTACGGCGTGGCCTTGGGAAAGCCGGCCGCGCGAAGGTGCTTAGGCACTTTGATTGGGACGACAAGATCACGCACATAATCCAGCTTTACGCCGTGGCGATCAAAAACCGGATGACGACCGCCGAAGACGACGATGTCAATCCGGACGAACGGGCAGGACAGGTCGTCTTGAACGTTGGAGGTAAGTGATGACAGTCCCGCCAGCCGAGCCGACGCGTGCGATTTGTGTCTACGAGGACAGGCCCTATCATTTCACGGGGGTCAAGCTCAGCTTGCTCAGTCTGATGAACCGCTTTCCCGGGGCGGTATTGTATGTCGGTCACCGCTCCCTGCCCGAGAACTTCAGGGCTTGGATGGCAGATTTCCCCTTCATCCGGGAACTGGTCTTCGATGGCAACGAGATCGGCGGTTTCGATGTGAAGCCGGCGGCGCTGCTTCGCCTTCTCGATCTCGGGCATTCGGAGGTTTTTTGGTTCGATTCCGACATACTCTGGATGGGCGCCGGAACGGCCGGGCTGGACAACCTGCCTCGTGACATTCTTGTCGCTACGGAAGAGACCTACTGGGCGCAGCAGCAAGGAAGCACAAAGCGTACCCTGCATTGGGGCATGAAACCGGGACGTGCCCTGACCGCAACGGTGAACACCGGCATCCTGAGGGTGACAGAAGATCATCGGCAACTTCTTGAAGCCTGGGCCGAGCTTCTGCACCACCCAAGCTATCGGCAGGCGCAAGCCAAGCAGGCTGCGGAACGGCCCATGCACATGCTTGGCGATCAGGAGGTGTTTACCGCTCTCCTTGGCTCCGAAAGATTTGCCGGCATCCCCCTCAAATTGCTACGCCGAGGGTTGGATATCGCCCAGTGCTTCGGTCCTGCCGGCTGGACCCCGTTTGAACGCCTGCAATGCCTGCTGCGCGGGCATCCACACTTCATTCATGCAATGGGTGTCAAGCCTTGGACGCGAGTGAAAGCCAAGTATACGTTTTGGAGTGCTTTGAGGGAGCGAAACCTACGCGCCTATTACGACGCGGTGTCCATGGAACTTTCCCCCTACCGTGTGGCTGCCAAGAAATATAGCTCGCAACTGCGCGAGGACATTTCATGGCTCCAGCCCCAGACGCTTCCCGCCTGCATCTCCGTCTTTGTGTTCCGCGACCACTTCCTGGCTCAGGGCATGCCGCTGGCGATGTTCGATTCCCTTACCCGGCGATTGCGTCGTTGGCTTGGGATCGCCCGGTATCGAGAATATGACGAATACATCCTGCAAACTTCGCCGCTACGCCCGTAGAGCGCTTGCATCTCACCAGCCGGGTCCCGCCGGAGGGCAGGCGTTCCGCGGCAACAGGGCCGGATTTTATTAAAATTTTAAAGAGTATAGATTGGATGGTCATTCCTCTATTCTTGAGGAATTGCCTGATCAGCAAGATGTTGGCTGTCCAGTCTTTTGTCCTGCAGGATTTCCAAAGCAAACGCAATGCGCCGCTTCATTGAACTTCAGCGATGTATATTTCGCTCGGTCTCTTCAATGGTCATCCCTATTGCGCAGCCGTCGTAACCGGCAGCCGAGTCTGGGACCCGAATCAGCACCCTTTCACAGGCGAATCGATCACCCGAGGCGCGAGATCTTCGATCAGGCCCATCGGCTGATCATAACAACCACCCCTATTATCTCCTGGGAAACCATGTTTTCCGGCCGATAGGGCAAGATGTGTGGCTTTAATGCGTCTTCTGCCGCCGCAGTTAACCTTCTGTGAATAATTCCCTCCCCCGCACATAACCGGCTATATCCCGAAGGTTAAGGAAGTCTTGCTTTATATTTGGGGGCGGAGTTGATTGCGGCACAGTTTTTATTGGGGGTTAGAGTCATGTCCGTTGAAGATCCGCGCCTGTCGAACATCTCGGAAGAAAATCTGACTGAGAATTTCTCGTCGGAAATCCAGGAAGAGATCGCAGCCTCTTCTACGCCTTCTCCGATCGAGCATGAGATCCAGGTGGCGCAGGCCGGTGATAGCCGCACGCCGACAACGAACCGCATACCGACCGATCCGAATGCGCCGGCCGCTGCTCCCGCGGCCCCGGCTGCGGAAGTGGCCCCGGACGCCAACAACATCGTTCACCTGGCGACGAGCGTGTCGATCGACGATATTCGGGTCGATGGCGCCAACCTCATCCTGGTGCAGGCGGACGGAACCGAGATCGTCATCGTCAACGGCGCGGCCAAGATCCCGACGATGCTGATCGGCGAGGTGGAGGTCCCCCAGCAGGTGCTCTTCGCGGCCCTGGAAGACAGCGGCATCAACGTCGCAGCCGGCCCGGACGGATCCTTCAGCGCCAGCGGGCGCCCGGACAGCTCCGGCGCTGACTTCGAAGATTCGATCCAGCAGAGCCAGAACGACCCCATTCAGCTCGCCTCGCTGCTCGGCGACACGGAATTTGGCGATGGCGGAGGGCTTGATGACCGGACGGCGGCGGACGATCAGCCGGACGCCTTCGACATGGGGTCGCCGTTCATCTTCTCCGAATCGGTTCTGGCCGATGACGTCGTCGGCAACGAGACGATCACGGGCACGCTCGCTTTCGACGGTGGTGACGATTTCGGCATTGTCTCCTCGGTGAATTACCAGAGCACTTCCGACATGGCGGAAGGGACCGGCAGCGGTGTTGCTGCGCCGCTCACGTCCGGCGGTCAGCCGGTCACGGTGTCGACCTCGGCTGACGGCCTGACGGTCACCGGCACGATCACCGTTGGCGAGACCACGGTCACCGTTTTCACGCTGACGGTCACCAACCCGATCACCGGCGCCTTTACCTACACGCAGTCGCAGCCTCTCGACCATCCGGATCTCGGCGAGATCGGTGCCGATGACGCCCTGCGACTGAACTTTACGTTCACGGTCACAGACAAGGATGGCGATTCCGATACCGGTTCGTTCTCGATCGAGATTGGTGATGACGGCCCGGTTGCCGTTGCTGGCAATGCTTCCACGGTCGAGGACGAATCCGTCAACGGCGGAAACAATGAAAGCGAGGAGGAGCCGAATAATATCAGCGCTTCCGTCGAGCATGTTTCCCTCAACATTCACTGGGGGCGGACTCCGCAAACGCTGGCGGTACGAACGACCGCTCGGTTGCTTTCACGAATGACAATGTCGCGGTTGCCGGCGAATACGGCGAATCGCTGACCTCGCTCGGTCTTGCCGTTCATACCGTCGTTCTCGGAGATGGTACGTTGGTCGGTTACACCGGTGAAACGGCTCCGACCTCGGCAGAGGGTGAAGGTGCCGGCAACGTGGTGTTTTACGCTACGCTTTCCGATCAAAATAATGGTGAATATAACTTTTACCTGGTCAAACCGCTTGATCATGCGGAAGGCGGCGAAGAGAATTCGTTGACGCTGACCTTCAACTACACGGCGACGGATGCGGACGGCGACACGTCGTCCAGCACGTTCACCGTCAGCGTTGTTGACGACATCCCGACTGTTGGGAAGCCGGTCGAGCTCAGCGGCGTAGATGAAGACGATCTCCCGCTTGGCAGCGATTGGCCTAGGGAATCTCGGACCAGCTCTGCTGAACTGGGTATCTCCTGGGGCGCTGACGATGCGAAGGTCGGCGATGCCGGTGCGACCACACACCGTGCGCTGAGCTTCAGCGGACTTTCATCAGCCCTTGCAGGCCTGACATCAGACGGTTACGCGCTGCAGGCAGGTGAGGTCACCTCGCTCCCCAATGGCGGTGAAACGGTCACCATCTACAACACGCATGGTGACGCGGTCTTCAAGCTGACGCTCGACCCGACGACCGAAGGCGGGAACGCCAAGTTCGAGCTGCTGGGCAATCTGGATCATCGTGCCGACGGCGAAGCCGTCGATCAGCTCACCCTCAATTTCGGCTTTACCGCGACCGATTCCGACGGCGATGCCGTCGATGGCGGCTTCTCGATCGTTGTGGCGGACGACGCCCCTGTGTGGCTCGGTGCCACCAGCAGCGCCGTCGAAGAAGAAGAACTGCCTGGCGGGAATGAGGATACGGCCGGTTCCGGCGATGCTGACTTCAAGTTCTTGGGTGCCACGATCGACGTGACCCAGAAGTCCTCCTTCGGTTCGCTCGGCATTCTCTGGGGTGCCGACAACAATAACCCGACGCCGGGCGCCGGCCTCAACGATCGCTCCGTTGTCTTCGGTGGCATCGTCGAAGGCGCTGTGGCGACCTATGGCAATGATGTGGCGCTTAAGTCAAACGGCGAAGATGTCAAATATCATCTTGCTGACGACGGCCGTACTTTGATCGGTTATACCGGCGAAAACTTCGAAGGCGGCACGGTCGTCTTTACCGTTACCGTGAGCGATGATGGCTTCCTCGGTGCCGGCCGCTACGACTTCACTCTCAATGCGACGCTCGATCACCCGGCCGGTGGCAGCGAAAACAAGATTGATCTCGATTTCGGCTTCACCGCGACCGATTCCGATGGCGATAGCGTTGGCGGCTCCTTCACCGTATCGGTGATCGACGATACGCCGATCCAGGGCGCTGTCGGCGTCAGTGCCGGCCTCAACGAAGACGATGTCTCGACCTATTCGACGACGGACGCGACGTCGGCGGATATCCGCAAGACGAGTGCCGTTTCGCTCGGCATTTCCTGGGGTGCCGACGACGACGTTCGTGGCGTCGGCGACACCTATGGCCGCACCGTCGGTTTCGCTAACTCTGCCGGGACCATTGCTTCAACCATCACCACGACCGATGCTTCGACCTTCGGCCTGAGCATCACCGGCGGCGCGCTGACCTCGGGCGGCAATGCGCTGAGCTACGTGCTGACGAGCGACGTCAACGGCGGCCAGACGCTGACCGCCTACGTCCAGGGCACGGAAACCAAGGTTTTCCAGATCGTTCTCGATCCGACGTCCTCGAAGGGCTCCTACACGGTCGAGATCTTCAACGAACTCGATCACGCCGAAGGCTCGAATTCCGCAACCCTGTCGTTCAAGTTCGTTGGAACGGATGCGGACGGCGACCACGCGGCAGTCGGGACCGCGACGGTCACGATCGCGGATGACCAGCTTGTCGTCGGCAACCCGCAGAGCGGCGATGTCGATGAAGACGGTTACCCGCAGCTCGCATCCGGTGCCGGCAATCCAGGTCCGCTCTTCTGGGGCGGGGATTCGCTGCTGGTCGATACGGTCACGACCCGCAACCTCAACATTTCCTGGGGCGCGGATGACGCGAACAAAAACGTCAACGGCGGCTACGTCGGCGCGCAGGTTGCGGGCGATCGCTCGGTTGTCTTCGGCACCAATTCCGTCCCGACGGACCTGACCTCGAACGGCTTCAAGATCGTTTACGAAGTTGGCGCGAACGGCACCGAACTCGTTGCATACCGCCAGCAGAACGGCAGCTACTATGACGCCGACGGCAACGTCGTCGATGCGGCATCGAAGGCTTCGGCGGCAGTCTTCAAGGTCTCGCTTTCGGATGCGGGCTCCGGCTCCTACACCTTCACGCTGCTCGACAATATCGACCAGGCACGTGGCAATGAAGAAAACAATACCGACCTGAACTTCCAGTTCGTCGCGCGGGATGCGGATGGCGATCAGGTCACCAAGAGCTTCTCCGTATCGATCGATGACGATACGCCGGTCCTGAGCCTCTTCCCGAGCTCCAGCGGCGTGGACGAAGACGATATCGGTACGGCCGCCGGTGCTTCGACCAACTCGCTCAACATCTTCTGGGGCGCTGACCGGGGTAACGCGGTTGCCGATGGTGGTCAGTCCAATGCGGATGGCGACCGTTATGTCGTCTTCGACGGCAATTCCGCTCCGAACGGCCTGACCTCCAATGGTCATGCGATCCGTTACGAGACCAGCTTGAACGGCACCTTGCTGACCGCCTATCGCTACGAGGGCGGCCACTACGTCGGCGCAAACGGTGAAAATCTCGGTGCCGACAAGGCAGGTGCCGCGGTCTTTACCGTCGGCCTGTCCGACCAGGGTTCCGGTTCCTATACCTTCACGCTGATCGACAATCTCGACCATAGCGGTTTCCAGGGCGGCAAGATCACGCTCGGCTTCGACTTCACTGCGGTCGACGGCGATGGCGATGATGCCGACGGCTCGTTCTACGTTTCGATCGATGACGACACTCCCTCGCTCACCAGCGTCGCTGCTTCGTCCGTGGACGAAGACGGCCTCGGCGGCAATGCCGGCGAGAGCTATCCGGGTGCTACGGGCACCAATGCGGACCTCGCCGGTACATCGACGACGACGGGCGCCGTCAGCCTCGGTGTCAACTGGGGTGCGGATGCGGACATCAAGTCCGAGTATCTGGGCGACAACCGCGACTACGATGACGATCCGATCGGTCGCGAGATCAATTTCGTGCGTGCCAGCGGTGGCTTTGTCATCGAAATCGGCACCGGCAAGATCAGCGACAACAACGTATCGAGCTATCTCGGTTCCGCGTTCGCGAACCTGAGGTCGGACGGCGCCTCGCTCGACTATCGCATCGATTACTTGCGCGATGCTTCGGGCAACTGGAATGGCGGCTATGTCCTGACGGCCTACAAGGACGGTACTGATCCGAATACTGCCGCAAACCAGGTCTTCAAGGTCACTCTCGATCCGACCGCGGCAAACGGCAGCTACAAGTTCGATCTTCTCGGCAATCTCGACCACAGCGGCGCGAATGCCGAAGACAATCTCGACCTCACCTTCAACTTCCGCGCGACGGACTCCGACGGCGATCCGACCGGCCGCGGCAGCTTCACCGTGACGATCGATGACGATGCGCCAATTGCAAGCGTCGTGACCGTTGCCGGCAACACCCTTCTGGGCGACGAGACGGCGGGCGCCGACGCCGGCACGGACGATGTGACGGGTGCACCTCCGAGCGCGTTCTCCAGCCTCGGCACGGCTCTCGGCTGGTCGCAGCAGGCGAATATGGTTTCGACGGCCGGCAACAGCTACGGCGCCGACGGGGCCGGCTCTCAGTCCCTGGCTCTGACGAAAGCTGACGGTAGTGTATTCAATGGTGAAAGCTCCGGCATCCAGACGCTCAATGGCTCGGATGTAAAGCTCTACACCGAAGGTAACCTGGTGGTCGGCAAGGTCGGTGCTACCGTCGTGTTCGCCCTGTCGATCGATGGCAACGGTACGGTTTCGATGGCCCAGTACCAGCCGATCAAGCATGGCGACCCCGCCAATTCGAACGAAACCGTCAGCGTCAACGGCGTCTACGTCACGACGACGATTTCCGATCGCGAAGGCGATACGGCACATGCGACGACATCGACCGCTCTCGACATCAAGGTTCGGGACGATGCGCCGACCGTTTCTCCGACGCAGACGGGCGTGACCGTCGACGAGGACGGTCTCTCCAGCGGCAATGGCGGATATGCTGCCTATACGGATGACGCCGTTTCCAACTCCAAGACCGCCAGCGCAAACCTCAGCTACAATTTCGGCACGGACGGTCTGGCCGGTGAAGCGACGAACATCGTCTTCCAGACAAGCAATCTTGCAAGCCTCGGATTGAAGTCGTTCGGCACCAGCCTCAGCTACGCGTGGGACAACAGCACCAACACGCTGACGGCGACCGCCGGTAATTCCGGTCCGGTTGTGTTCACGCTGAAGGTGACGGATGTTTCCACAGGTGCATACACCTTCACGCTTGAGCGGCCGCTGGATCACAGCACCACGACCGGCGCGAACAAGGAAGACGATATCAATATCGACTTCAACTTCACCATCCGGGATGGCGACGGTGACCCGGCAAGCGGTACCGTTCGGGTGACTATCGACGACGACGCGCCGTATATCGGTTCGCCGGAGGCGGAAACCGTCTCGGAAGTCAATCTGCCCTACACTCAGGGCGACGAAGCAAACGCCGATACCGACAACTCCACCGTCCAGCGCGGCAACCTCGACATTCATTGGGGTGCGGACAACCGCGACGCCAGTTTTGGCCCGGACGTCTCCGTCCGTTTCGGTGCCAACAGTGCGCCTTCGGGCCTGACCTCCAACGGCGAGACCATCAGGTATGATGTCGATGGCACGACGCTGACTGCCTATACCGGCAGCGGCTTCGGCACCCGGATCATCTTCACTGTTTCTCTCGACGACAATGGCTCGGGTCAGTATACGTTCAGGTTGTACGATAATATCGACCACACCGGTGCAGATGCGGCGAGCAAGACGCTCAGCTTCAACTTTATCGCGGAAGATTCCGACAACGACGAAGCGGCCGGCAGCTTCAACGTCACCATCGCGGATGGTGGGCCTTCGGTTGGCGTCGTCGAAAACGAGACCGTCAACGAGAACAATCTGCCGACAGATCTCGGCGACGCATTCCTGGCCGACACCGATTATTCGACGATCCAGCGCGGCGATCTCAACATCAACTGGGGTGCCGACGACAACAATTCCGGCTCGGCCAACCGCTCCGTGACCTTCAATGCCGCTCTCAACGGTGCAGACTCGGGTCTGACCCATGACGGCACGGCGATCATGTATACGCTGTCGCCCGATGGAACCGTGCTGACTGCCACGGCAGGTGCTACCACCGTTTTCACCGTCTCGCTCTCCGACTCGGGTGACGGCTCTTACACTTTCATCCTCAATGACAATATCGATCACCTGGGTGCCAACGGTTCCAGCGCAACGCTGAACTTCGGCTTCACGGCCAAGGACAGTGATGGCGATACGGCCCCCGGTTCGTTCGCTGTCACCATCGTCGACGACGCGCCGGAAGCCGACACGCCTTCGCGCCGGACGCTCGAAGAGGACAACGGCAGCCCGGCGGTCAGCAATGTCTCGCTCGGCATCGATTGGAAGAGTGACGACAGCAACAGCGGAAGCGCAAACCGCTCGGTGGCCTTCGCCAACGCAACTCCGGCCGCCAACATCACCAACGCAGCCGGCCAGCCGATCACGCTGACATCCAACGGGCAGACCCTGTCTTACGCCTTGCTGGCGGGTGTCCTGGTTGCCTATGTCAACGGCGATCCGGCAATCGCGGCCAATCGCGTGTTCGAAGTGTCGCTCAGCGACAATGGCAGCGGAAGCTACACGTTCACACTGCATCAGCCGCTGGATCATGGCGCGCCGATCAGCAATGATGACGCCTATCTGGATCTGCGGTTCCTCTACACGGCAACCGACAGCGATGGCGACGGCGACAATGCCAGCTTCACGGTCCGTGTGGATGCCGCCGGTAATGTCACCAATAACGGCAATGACATCAGCTATGACGACCTCAACTCCGGCGTATTCGTCAATCTGGGTGACAGCTCCGTCACCGTGAACGGCCAGACGGTGGCCGGCGATACGGCGACCGACCTTGCTGGAGTTACCGACAAGGTTCTCGGCATCGACCGGATGAATGGTATCGGCAACGTCACCGGTGGTGACGGCAACGACATCCTGGTTGGCAGCAACCAGGCCAACACGATCCGGGGTGGTGACGGCAACGACACCATCATCGGCAACGGAGGCGACGACACGCTCGAAGGCGGCGCCGGCAACGACCTGTTCATCTACAAGGTCGGCGATGGCAATGACCGCGTCAACGGCGGTACGGAAACATCCGCAACATCTCCGAACTACGACGTTCTGCGTGTGGAGGGTGACGCTCAGGCTCGCACCTTCAACATCGGTATTGCTTCCGGTGGTCCGTCGATCAATGCGGGAGCCGGCAATGCCGCTGATATCGCGGTAAGCTATAACGGCCCGAGCAGCGCCGCGATCCGTGCCGACGAAATCGAAGGCATCGACATCGTCGCTGGCAGCGGCGCAATCACCGTCAATGTCGGCAGCCTTGCCGGCTCTGCGGTTCTGCCGAACACGATCCATGTGACGGGCAGCAATTCGACGACGGGCGACGTGGTCGATGCGAGCGGCATCACCTCCGCAAATCCCGTCTCCGTGGTCTTCGACGGCAACGAAGGCAATGACAGCTTCATCGGCGGCGCCGGCAAGGATACGGCCAGGGGTGGTGAAGGCAACGACACCCTCACGGGCGGCCTCGGCGCCGACATTATCGAAGGCGGAGCCGGCAACGACGTCATCAACCTGGGGGCAGACCAGACCGTCGGCGGCCTGGCCACAACGCTGGACAGCATCGACGGCGGTGCCGATTACGACAAGATTGTCCTGACCACCGGCTCGCAGGGCTTCCTGCTCGATGGCAACGTCACCACCATCAGCCGTGTCGAAGAAATCGTCGGCACGGACGGCAACGACACCATTACCCTGCGCGACGACTACCTCAGCGATCAGGCCAATGGTGGAGTGACCATCAACGGCGGCAACGGCAACGACACCATTACGGGTGGCAAGGGCAATGACGTCATCACGGGTGGCGTAGGCATCGATACCCTCAGGGGCGGCGCGGGTGCCGACACGCTGATCGGCGGAGCCGACAACGACGTGTTCTGGGGCGGCAAGCATTCCGACAACCTGTTCGGCAACGGCACGACCAATGTCGGCGACGACCTCTATGCAAAGGCCGGCGAGCAGGACAAGGCGATGTTTGGAAGTGATCCTTCCAACTATGAAGTCACCTGGAACGCGGCTTTCCAGACCTGGGAAGTTCTGGCCAAGTCAGGCGCCGTCGAATTTGGCGGCACCACCGGGCCTGGCCTGAACGTCGATCGCCTGTTCGGCATCGAACTGATCCAGTTCGCCAACGGTGTCGTGCTTGACCTGACCGATCCGATTCGTGTCTTCAACGGCGCCAATCTCATCGGCACCTACGACACCATCCAGCAGGCCAACGACGCATCGACCACACTTGCGGGCTACCGCATCGAGCTGGTCGGTACAGTTACCAATGAACTGGCGACGATCACCAAGAACAACCTGACGGTCGTCGGCGGAGCTGAAGACACCGGCATCGTGCTGACCTTGAACGGTGCCCAGGACATCACCCTGCAGGGCGATGCTCCGATCAACGTCATCGGCGACGGCCAGGCGAACACGATCCTCGGCAATGATGGTGCCAACGTCATCAAGGGCGTGATGGGCAGCGATACGCTTAACGGCGGCGCAGGCAACGACACCTTCGTCCTCGGTGCGGACGTCACCGGTTCCGGTACCCGCAATATCCAACTCGGCGACGGCAGCCTCCTGGCGGTCAGCATCGCCGGTCTTGCCGGCACGGCCGATAAGGTGGTCGGCGGTACAGGAAGCGACACGATCATCCTCGAGCGGGACGGCAAACCGGGCTTCGTGGCCGACTACAGCACGGCTCCCGGCTACCTTGCCGGCGTCGAGAAGATCGTCGGTACCGATGGCAACGACGTCATTCTTCTGGCTGCAGGCTCCACCGCGGACGGCGGACCGATCACCCTCGAAGGCGGTAACGGCGATGACACCCTCGGCGGCTCGAATTCCGCCGATATCATCAACGGCGGGGACGGCAACGACCTGATCTCCGGCCTCGGCGGCAACGACATCCTCGAAGGCGGTGCCGGCAGCGACGAAATCTGGGGCGGTGCCGGCGACGATCAGATCGATGGCGGCAGCGGAAGTGACAATATTACCGGTGGTCTTGGCAATGACACGATCAACGGCGGGACCGGTGGCGATACCTTCAACTATACCATCGGCGATGGTATCGACACCATCGATGGCGGCAGCAGCTCTGACGTTCTGCTGACCAATGGCAGAGCCACGGCGGAATCCGCCATTGTGTCGCTTACCGCGACCGGCTTTACCGTTGATGTCGATGGCGACGGTATTATCGATGTCACCGCTACCAACGTCGAAACGGCTATCATCTATCAGGCCGATGGCGCCGACCGGATCACCGTCCGCGGCCAGGATGACGCCGAGACGATCATGATCCAAGGAGATTCCAGTCTGCTGCATGTCCATGGCAGCGGCATGCCGTGGATCTCCGGCATCAGCACTTCGGAGCTGATCATTGAGGGCAAGGGCGGTAACGACGTCATCGATGCCAGTGCGGCCAACACTCCCAATGTCCAGAATCCGCAGCCGCCGGTATCGCTGATACTGGACGGTGGGGACGGCAACGACACCATCACCGGCTCGATCGGTGCCGATAGCATCTATGGCGGCGCCGACAACGATACGTTGATCGGTGGCAAGGGCGGCGATCTGCTTGACGGCGGCAGCAACGGAACGGTCGGCTTCAACAAGCCGCTCAACCCGGCATCGGGCGATGCCGCGGCGATCATTGCTTCCGCTGTCGGTGGTGACACCGCGGACTACTCGTCGCTGACAACGGGCGTGCTCGCCAACCTCGGCGACGCCGCAACCTGGCCGGCCATTATCCCGGCGCACAGCGCAATCGATAGTAACGCTGCCAATGATGCGGTCGGAACGGATACGCTTGTCGATATCGAAAACCTGACGGGCGGCGCCGGCAACGATATTTTGGCTGGCAATGGAAACGACAACATCCTCAAGGGCGGCGCAGGCTCCGATACGCTTCTTGGCGGCGCGGGCAACGACCTGCTCATCGGTGGCGACGACAATGTCAGTGACGGCCTCTATGCCGGTGCCGGTGATGACGTGCTCATCCTCGGCAATGGCGGCGGTACCGCCAAGGGTGAAGGCGGCAACGACCTTATCTATGGCGGCTCCGGCGGCGACTGGCTCTACGGCGAAGACGACAGCAACCCGGACCCGGCAGATGCCGGCGACGACATCATCTTCGCGGGCGCCGGCAACGACCATGTCGAAGGCGGCGGCGGTGCCGACCAGCTCTACGGCGAGGACGGCAACGATACGCTGATCGGCGGCAAGGGCAACGACATCATCAATGGCGGCGATGGCGACGACACGATCCAGTGGTCCGTCGGCGACGGCCTGGATGTCATCGATGGCGGTGCCGAACTCGTCGGCGGTCGCGACCTGCTGCGCGTTGTCGGTTCCTCGGCAGACGAGCAGTATGCGATCTGGAGCGTCGCGGCCTATAACGCCGCCCACTCCGGGGCGGAATATATCGGTCCGGCCGAAATTCTGCTGACCGTGAACGGCGCGCTGGCCGCCGCGGTCAAGGAGATCGAAGATATCGTCATCCAGGGCGGCGGCGGCGCTGATACTCTTGCCGTCAACGGCAACTTTGCGGGTACTTCGCTGCTTACCTCGACCATCACCTATGAAGGCGGAGAGGGCGATGAAACCTTCGACGTTTCGGAGCTGACGTCCGGCCATAGCGTAGTCGTCAAGGGCGCCGGTGGAGCCGACGTGCTTGTCATCGGTAACGAGGGCGGAGAAACCGTCTGGAAGGACGTGATCGTCACGCAGGATCCGGTCAGCGGCGAGTTCACGATCTCCCTGCCAAACGGCGGCCCGGTCCTCAAGGCGACCGGCGTCGAGAGCTTCCGGTTCGCCGACGGCACGGTCACTGCAGCCCAGTTGATCGAGGAGGCGCCGACTGACCTGACGACGTTGGGTCTTACCGTCGCCGAGAATTCGGCTGCGGGCACGGTTGTCGGAAGTGTTCAGGGCGTCGATGTCAACGGTTCGATCGACCCGCTGAGCTATGCCTTCCTCCTCGCCGACAGCTCGACGTCGCTGACGTCGGCAGACGGCAGGTTCGTGATCAATACCTCGACCGGCGAGATCACTGTCGCTGCGGGTGCGGTTCTTGACTACGAGACGACCCCGTCAATCGACCTCTCGGTGCTCGTGACGGACAGCAAGAACGGCAGCTATTCCGAGACATTCAGCGTGCAGCTGACCAACGTCAACGAAGCGCCTGTTATCACCGGCGACCTTGCGCTTGCTGTCAACGAAGGTGCGACTGTTGCCGTAACCTCTCAGGATCTTGGTTTCAGCGATCCGGATGACATTGGCACGGGTGTGATCTTTACCGTCACGGCTCCAACCAATGGTTCGGTCCTCGTCAACGGTCTTGTGGCGTCCTCGTTTACAGGTCAGCAGCTTGCCGACAACCTTGTCAGCTTCAGGCATGACGGGTCGGAAACCACTTCCGGTTCCTTCGGCGTCAGCCTGGAGGACGGGAACGAAGATGGCTCGCCGGCGGCAACGGCTACAGTCAATGTCACTGTTACCCCGGTGGATGATCAGAATAACGTGATCACCGTCACAGGGCAGGCAACTGTTGATATGACGAATTACGGTAAGATCGTTTACGATGACGGGAACGGAATTAATCCCTCTGGAACCACAGCTGCGACGGTCAGTAATTTTGGTGCCACAGACGTTGTTGTGATTAGAGAGGATGGGGCAATTATTTCGGACGGGGCGTTCCAGAGTGTCGTTTCTCCGAATACCGACATTAACGCTGGCGTGAAGATTGTTCAGTTGCTTTATAGTCAGGTTGTTACATCGAACCTTTCAGGTGATTCCAACAGCTCTACGATCGAAGGGTTTATTGCTAGTGCTACGAAGAATTTTCCGGCGGCTGGGAATTACACATTCATCGTATATTCCAGTGGGGCCAATAACGCGGATGCTGGTATTTATGCAGTGAAAATCTCAGATCCCAACAATCCCGTGAGCAATGGTAGCAGTCAGCATGCAAGCGATATTGTAGTGGAGCACGTGATGACGCTTGTCGGCGTTGGATACGGTTCGCTCACGTCTGAGAACTTTGTAGGCGCCACAGACCCCATCATCCTCGATCTCGACCACAACGGCTTCACCTTCACCTCGGCCGATGACGGCGTGAAGTTCGACATCGATGCCGATGGCCACAAGGATCAGGTCGCCTGGACCAAGACCGACGGCATCCTGGCCTATGATGTCGATGGCAACGGCAAGATCGACAACGGTTCGGAAATCTTCACCCCGAACTTTGCCGGTGGCGCGCATGCCGGCGGTGTGGCGGCGCTTTCGACGCTTGACGTCAATCATGACGGCAAGATCGATGCTTCCGACACGGGCTTCGACAAGCTGCTGGTCTGGCAGGATGCAAACGGCAACGGTATCAGCGACGCTGGCGAGCTGAAGGGCCTTCACGACTACGGCATCACCGGCATTTCGCTCGATGCCGACAGTGCGGAAGGTTATATCGACGGCCAGGCGCTGTTTGCTGAAGGCACGTTCACCTATGCCGACGGTTCGACCGGCTCCTTCGTGGAGGTCGGGTTCGACACTCTGTTGAGCGATGGACCCGACCACGTGCTGGTCGGAACGGACGGTGACGATATCCTCGCCGCCATGCCGGGCCTGACCCAGATGACCGGCGGTGCCGGCGCGGATACGTTCGTGCTCGATCCTTCGGCGCTGCACGAACTCGACATGGCCGACGTCATCACCGACTACAAGTCGAGCGAAGGCGATGCGGTGGACGTTTCGAAGCTTCTCGACACCTTGCTTGGTCACCAGGCAACCGGTGAAGAGGCCGCTGCGAATGTCCGCACCACCATCGCCGGGAACGACACGACGGTTAGCGTGCAGGTCGCGACCGACAGCTGGAAGGACGTTGCGGTGCTTCAGAATCACACTGAAGCGGTCAAGATCCTCTTCGACGACGACAAGCACGCGGCAAACATTTCTCACGTCTAAGTGAAGTTTGCCCAAAATCTGAAACAACGGGAAAGGCGCGCAGGCGCCTTTTCTTGTTTCAGCAAATGCTGATCAATAAAATAATACCGAAATTTGGGTCTCTCCAATTTTATACGCTTTTGAAGCGTTGCGTGATTTGCGCCCGACTATGGGAAGCGGCGGTCCAATGTGTCTCGGAGGCTACACAAGAGGTAAATGTATACGCCTGGAGAATGAGACAGCAAACCACAGGTTTTTAAGCTGCTATTTTGACTTCTTAATTTCATGTTAAAAAACAGCTACATAGATAGTTTCCATTTAGTAATTAACTCTAGTCGGTGGAATATTTAAAGCGGGCTTGGGCCACCGAATGAGAAATGATAATACTTCCCAACGAAATCGCCGCAGTATATGAATGCCGCAATGGGGTTTACATCGGCGAGGGGCTTCCGATTGTTTAAGAGCAAAAGAACTTGGGCGACACTGTTGGCGACCGTAGCCTTGGGGGTTGTGTTTAGCGCACCTGCCAACGCGATGACGCTCGATGAAGCAGTAGCAAAGACCCTGAAAACCAATCCGCAGATCATGCAGGCGGTAGAAAATCGCGAGGCTGTGGAGTTCGAACTCCGACAGGCGCGAGGTCTTTATCTTCCTTCCATAGATCTGCAGGCGGGTGTAAGCCGACGTAGACTGTCAAACAGCAGTACGGGCACGCTGACTCGTGACTACGAGAACTTCAAAGGCTCCGATGCGAGCCTGACGATTACTCAAACATTGTTTGACGGCGGCAGCCGACGCTCTCAGGTCGAGCAGCAGGCATCGCGCGTTGATGGCGCTTCGTTCCGCGTTGTTGAGCGGTCCGAGTCGCTGGCTCTTCAAGTCACTCAAGATTATCTTGAGTATATCCTGCAGTCCAAGATCGTCGGTATCGCCCAGCAAAACGTCGCTTCCCACAACCAGATCCTCGGCGATATCGGCGCCAGCATCCAGGGTGGTGCGCTGACCGACGCCGACCGCCTGCAGGGCCGCGAGCGCCTCGAGGCGGCCCGTGCCCGGTTGCGCGAAGCCCAGGAAGAGCTGGAGCTCACCAAGATCCGCTTCCTGAAGACGGTCGGGGAACCGATCGGTCCGGTCAAGGTGCCGGTATCGCTCGCCAAGTTCATCCCGAAGACGCTCAACGACGCGATCTTCATCGCCAAGAAGAACAGCCCGCAGATTCACGCCGCCGATGCGGACGTCGATGCGGCTGATGCCGGTGTGCGTGGCTCGCGTTCCAGCTACCTGCCGAAGGTCGATCTTCAGGGTAGCGCACGTGTCGGTAACGACATCGACGGCAACCAGGGCAATACCAACGACGTTCAGGTTGGTGTGACCGCCCGTTGGAACCTCTATCGCGGCGGTATCGATCAGGCCCGCGAGCAGGAGCAGATCCGCCGCGCAAGCGAACAGCGCTACGGTTTGGCGCAGGCACATCGCGAGGTTGAAGAATCCATTCGTTCCGCATGGAACGAGCGCAGCGGCCGCGGCGAACTGTCGACGATCCTGGCGCGCCAGTCCTCGACGAACGGCAGCCTCGTCTCCTCGTATCGCGAGCAGTTCAAGGTCAACCAGCGTTCGCTTCTCGACGTTCTGGATGCCCAGAACACCCGTTTCAATACCAGCATTCTTGCGGAAACCGCACGATTTGCTTCGCTTTTCGCCGAATACAAGATCCTGGCCGCGTCGGGCAGTCTGCTTCAGTCGATGAAGCTCAAGCCCGTCGGTCAGGCTGAGGCGTATGCCCGGAATGAGTTTGCTGTCCCGGGTGGCGTCACGAATCCTGGCTATGTCGAAGTTGACTCCCGTCAAAAGGCTGGCATGCCCATGGATCTCCTGGCGCCGATCCGACAGTAACGGATTGGCAAGGACCAAATGCTCAACGTAAAGCTCGACCACGCAGACACGACGCCGTTTCGGACATTTAAAACTGCATTCAGGTCTGTTGCGAGTTTTTACGGACGCCCGACATCGGACATCGTCCTGTTCTCCGGATTGCCGGATGAGATTTCCGAATCTCTTGAACTGGACGATGTCGAACATCTGGCGCAGCGCATCGGGCTGGAAGTCCTTCGTCATGGCGAACGCGAGTGCCGCGAGGGCAATTTCGACTGTCCCGCCATCATCGTCTTCGAGAACGGCGGCGTCCTGCCGCTGCTGGAAGTCGATGTGGATGGAAACTACGTCACAGACCTGGTTCCGGCGTCGGGAAATCCCGTCACGCTGACGCGTCATGAGCTCGTGGCGCTAAAGCCGAGCTTCGGCTTTGCCTTCACGCTTTATTACCAGAACGCGTCCGACAATGCCTCCGTCGGAACGGCCGGGGAAATCGAGCGCCGCCACTGGTTGTTACGGGCCCTGGTTCCCTATTGGCGCACCTATATGCGCGTCATCATGGCAGCGCTGTTCATCAACCTGATCGCGCTCGGCTCGCCGCTGTTCACGATGAACGTCTACGACCGCGTGCTTCCCAACAAGGCGTTTCCGACGCTCTGGGTGCTCGCCATCGGCATCACGCTTGCCTACACGTTCGATTTTCTCCTGAAGACTGCCCGCGCAGCACTCATCGATCATGCCGGACGAAACGCGGATCTGCGTCTTTCCCAGATGATCTTCGACAAGGTGTTGAACTCGACGCTCGCGTCGCGTCCGCTGTCGACGGGCGAATATGCCAACCGCGTCACGCAGTATGAGTTCGTCCGCGAGTTCTTCACGTCCAACACGGTCGGCCTGCTGATCGATACGGCGTTCGTGTTCATCTTCCTGATCGTGATCTATATGCTTTCAGGCTGGCTTGTGGTGATCCCGGCCGTGGCGCTGGTGCTGTCCGTGCTGATCGGCCTGCACGCCCAGGCCAAGATCGGCCACCGCATGGCAGCCGCCACCAACGAAGCGTCCCGCCGTCAGTCGTTGCTGGTCGAGACGATTTCGACGATCGAGACCGTCAAGAGCCTTCGCGCCGAAGCGGGCATGCTGCGTCGCTGGCAGGAACTAATGAAGCTCTCGAGCCGCACCAGCGAAGAAATCAAGCATGTCTCCTCGAACGCCGTAAACCTCACCAATCTTGTCCAGCAGATGGTCAGCGTTCTGATCGTGATTGCCGGCACATACGAGTTTTCCGAAGGTCATCTGGCAATGGGCGCGATCATCGCGACCGTCATGCTGGCAGGCCGCGCGGGGGCGCCGCTTGGCCAGATCGCCATGGCGCTTGCCCGTTTCCGGCAGGCGATGACATCGCTCAAGATCCTCGACAAGATAATGGAACAGCCGGAGGACCGTCCGTCCACGGTGGGTTTCGTGAACCGCGAGATAAAGCGGGGCGGCTTCAGCTTCCAGAACGTCTCCTTTCAGTATCCGGGATCCGATTACAAGGTCATCAACCAGCTTTCGCTGACCGTCGCTCCCGGCGAGCGGGTGGGGATCATCGGCCGCATCGGTTCGGGCAAGACGACGCTCGGCCGCCTTCTCGACGGCCTCTTCCTGCCGTCCGATGGTCGCCTGCTGATCGATGGCGTCGATATTCGCCAGTATCACATGTCCGAAGTCCGCTCCGCGGTCGCAGTGGCCGGGCAATCTTCCGACCTGTTCTCGGGGACGGTGAAGGAAAACCTTCTGATCGGCCGTGCCGATGCGACGGACGAGGAATTGCTCGACGTGTCGCGCATGACCGGTGTCGATGAGTTTGTTTCCAACCATCCGCGTGGTTTCGACATGCCCGTCGGCGAGCGTGGCAGCAATCTCTCCAGCGGCCAGAAACAGGCCTTGGCGATCGCCCGCCTGCTTCTGACCAAGCCGAAGATCGTGTTCCTCGACGAGCCGTCAGGCGCCATGGACCTTGCGAGCGAGCGCCATCTGCTCGCCAAGCTATCGACCGCATTCAGCCGCGAGACGACGCTGTTGATCGCAACGCACCGCTTCAGCATGCTGGAACTGTGCGACCGGCTCGTGGTGATCGATAAGGGCCGCATCGTTGCCGATGGCCCGAAGGCGGCCGTGCTCGAGGCGATGCAGCGCAAGGGAGCAAAGCCGTGAGCAGGGGCGTTCACGACAATCCCCCGTTTTTCGCCCGCATGCTGGTCGGCCTGGTGGCGGCCTGCATGGCGACGTTCCTCGCCTGGGCAGCGCTGGCGGAGATCGACGAGATCGCCCGCGGCGAAGGCAAGGTCATCCCCGTTTCGAAGACGCAGATCATCCAGTCGTCCGAAGCCGGGGTCGTCCAGGACATAGCCGTTCAAGTCGGCCAGATTGTCCGCAAGGGCGATCTGATCGTTCAGCTGAACAATACGACAACCGAATCCACGCTCGGCGAATCCGTTGCCAAGGCGAGGGCGCTCGGCGCCAAGATCGCACGCCTGCAGATGGAAGAGAAAGGCGAGTACGACCAGCTGTTCGTATGCCCGGCCGATGTCCTGGCGGTCGCCAAGAACGTCTGCGACAACGAAGATCGGCTGTTCCAGGCCAACAGGGCCAGTTACAAGAACAAGTTCGACGTGCTTCAGGAGCGCATGAAGCAGCGGCAGAACGAACTCAGCGAAGCCAATGCTAACATCGATCGGCTTGAACAGAACATCGCCTCCTCGACGCGGCAGCGCGATCTTTACGGTCCTCTCGCCAAAAAAGGGCTGGTCTCGCAGACACAGCTTCTGACGATCGAAAGCCAGCTTACGGACCAGCAGGGCCAGCTCAAGGTCTACCAGGAAAGCCTGATACGCCTTCGCGGTGCCGTCGAGGAAGCAAAGCTTCAGGTGGGGGAAATTTCGCTGGCTATCCGCCAGCAGGCCCTGACGGACAAGGCGCAGGCCCTCGCGGAGCTCTCCGTCATCGACGAAACGATCCGCGGTGCTTCGGACCGCGTCAAGCGCACCGATATTCGCTCGCCGGTCGATGGCATCGTCAATACGCTCGAAGTCAATACGATCGGCGCCTACGTGGATCCGGGCCGTGTGGTGGCCGGCATCGTTCCGACGGCCGACACGCTGCTGATCGAGGCACGCATATCACCACGCGATGTCGCGTTTATCCGCCGCGGGCAGCCGGCGATCGTCAAGATCACAGCCTATGATTTCGCGATCTTCGGCGGGCTCGACGGCGAAGTGACCAATGTTTCGGCTGACAGTATCGTTGAGAAGGAAAAGGGCGAGACCTATTATCTCGTCCAGGTCAAGACCAACAAGTCCGAGCTGGAACGCAACGGCAAATCCTATCCGATCATTCCCGGCATGATTGCGTCCGCAGAAATCATGACGGGCCGCAAGACAGTCCTCAGCTATCTTATGAAGCCTATCAATCGGGCGCGTTCCGATGCGCTCACCGAACGGTAGAGCCTTCCAATGAAATCAGGTGCGCTTTCAATGTCCGGCATCGAACCTGCGGGCGATCCGCTGCCGATCATCGACAAGGAAGAAGTCGAACCGCGTTTTCGCGCGGTCGTGGCGCGCAATGGCGAGCGCCGCGGTATCAGGCTCGAGAAGATCTATTGGGAAGGCCTCAGCCGCATGTCGGCGGCGGGCAAGATAACCACCGGCGATCTGGTACAGTACACGGCGGCCCAGATGCCGGAGGGGGGCAATCTCACCTCGCTGCTGCGTGTCCTCAGCCTCAAATGGGCGCTTGGGCGGCTGGCGACGGTCGAGGAAGTCTCGTCGCTGGAAAATCTCGGTGCGCTGGTTCAGGCATCGCCGTCCCCGACCGTCGTGTTGACACGCGAAAAGCGGCTGCAGTTCTTCAACGAACCGTTTCTTGTCATGCTTCGGCAACGGCTGGTCGGCGAGGATACCTCGCAGCTGATGAAGACCCTGAAGTTCTCGATCGACACGCAGATCGAAGACGCAATGGATACGCTGCAGATGAACCGCGGCAAGACCTTGAATACCGGCTTCACGATCTCCTGCGCCAGGCAGGTCATCAAGGGTCAGATCAATCTGGCGCTTGCACCGGCACACGAAAAACCGATGCTGATCGGTTATATTTCCCGTTATTGACGTCCAGGGCCGGAGCGCATCGCATCCCGGCCCGGAGAGCTTAGAAGTTTACACCTTCGCCGGGCGCGATCTTTTCCAGCGGCGTTGCCATTGCAACAGTCTGGTCCTTGCGGCGGGAGCCGTGCAGGAAGCCCTTGCCGGCCTTGATCGAATAGAGCGGCATGTAGTCGGGAAGCTGCGTATCCAGGAGAACCTGGTTGCGCATGTTGTCGAGGATGAAGAACTTGCCGCCGGCTTCGACCGAAAGAACGGCGTGGTAGAAGTGCCGCTTCTGGTCGAACAGGACGACGATCGACATCTGGTCGGGGTCGATGCCCTCCGCGCGAAGTGCCGCCATTTTGAGGATTGCGAAATCTTCGCAATCGCCCTGCTGCTGGCTCAGCGTTTCGCGGGGTGTGCTCCAACGGTCGGTAACCTTGTAGGCGTCCTGGTCGGTGCGGTAGCGGATGGACTGGTTCACCGCGGCGTTGACGGCGTTGAGCTTGTCGCGGATCGACGATTGCGATGTGTTCAGGCCGACGAGCTGGATGGCGGCGAAGGCCGGGCTGCAGCCCTTGCCGTTGCATTTCACCGCGGTCCCGTTGTCCATTTCCTCGAGGGCGGGGGCGAGCTTCTTCAGGGCGGCAAGGCGCTTGAAGGGGATGGCGACCGTGTCGAACACGGCGCCATTGGGCGCTCTCGGCTCTACACGCTTGGATGGAGACAGGTCGGCCGGCTTGATTGCGACCTCGACCACGCCCGCAGGTCTTGCCGCGGGCAGAGCGATCTTCGAGCCGAGCTGGCTGAATGTCTGAAATGCTGCGGCAACCTGTAAGTTCCCCAACGCAAGCGAAGCCATGATGGAGAGCGATGTGGGAAGATATTCCAGGACGTGGCTTCCGATAACTGCTACGCCGGCGCCAGTATTGACCGAAGGCGTTTCGTTTGTGATCGGAGCGGAGATTGCCGTAGAAGCAATGAATGGTAACGCGAGAACTGTAGCGATTGCAATTTTCAGAGTATTCTTCTTATTCGCCATTTTTTATCTCCCTTGATAGAGAGATACTAACAATCGCTGCTGAATTTCTGGTTCTTGAAGATAGATAATCTATAAATAAGTTATTTGAGAGAAAACGTGTAAAATTTTATATTCCGGCGTGAGTGCTTGTTAATGACTTTTGTCTGAGCTAGCATGCCGTTGCAACAACCAAGAAGGCCGCAGAGTGGTCCAGGAAATGCCCCAAGGACGTTCGTTTTTTTACCGTTCAGATCTTGCCGCCGTTACTTATAAGACCTTCCGGATGACGACGATCCTGCGTCCGGTACGCATATCGCTGCTTGGCTTGTTGACAGCCGCTATCCTGTCCGGATGCGAGTCCTCGTCCGTTGCCGACAAGGTTCTCGACGACAAGGCGCTGAAGCCGCCGCCATCCGTGGTTGAGGAAACATTCGGGCGTGGTTCGACGGAAGTAACCCTGCTCCTGACCAAGGCGCCGAACGGCATCTATGAGGGGGCGGCACGCGATATACGCGATGGTGCGGCGCTTGCCATCGGCGAACTTGACGATGCCGGCGTCATGAAGATCAAGGTGATCGACGTGGCGGAGGGGCCGGCTGCCGTGGCCCCGGCGCTGGCGGCGGCCAGGGCCCGAAATTCCGGTCTGCTGATCAGTTACGCGCCGCAGGCGACGACGGCGGCGATTGCCGCCATTCCGGCCGATCAGCGTCCGCCGCTGATCAATCTTTCAAGCCCTGTGACCGGCGCGAAAGTCTTCAATTTCGGGTTCGACGAGGTGGCGAGTGTGGCACGGGGCGTGCGCCCGGTCATCACCTCCGGCCATAAGAGGGTTGTCGTCCTGACGCCCAACAGCATGGCCGGTGTCGATGAGGAGCGCCTGAGATCTGCGGTCGCTCAGGCCGGCGGTGCCTTGATCGGCGTTGTTCGTTATGATCCAGCCACGCCGCCTGGTGACTTGCTTACCCGCAACAAGGCTCTGCTCGATGATGCCGGCGCCGTGGTGCTGATGGGGGATTCTGCGGCGGTCGGTGCTATCCTGAAGGGCGTCAGGACCTCTTTCGCCAAACTGGCCGTGGTCGGAACCAGCCATTGGCCGATAGAGCTTTATAGCGATCCGGCTGCCAATGGCGTTATCATCGCAGCGGTCGATCCCGACGCCTCCCAGTTGATCGGCGAGCGATATCGCCGCTTCAACAAACGTTCGCTTTCGGTCTATGCCGCGGAGGGTTACGACAGTGTCGCGGTCGCTGCCGGGCTCGTCAGAGGCAAGGGTGCAACGGCACTGACGCCGGAGGCGCTGACGACGAAGACCGGATTTCGAGGCGTTACGGGCCTTTTCCGGTTCACGCCGAGCGGAATGGCGGAGCGCAAGATCGGACTTTACAAGATCGAGGCCGGCCGGTTGGTGGCCATTGAGCCGAAGGCGGTCAGCTTTTAAAAAATCAGGTGCCGTTGCCGGTGGTGAAGATCCCACCGCAGCCGAGAGGGCCGAATATCATCCAACGGAGAAACCGGGAGATCTGCATGGTTGAGTATCGCTATCTGGGCCGGAGCGCTCTCAAGGTTTCGCCGCTGACGCTGGGGGCCATGATGTTCGGCAACCAGACGCCGGACGATGTCGCCTTGCGCATCATCGACAAGGCGCGCGACCAGGGGATCAATTTTATCGATACGGCCGACGTCTATCACGACGGCAAGTCGGAGGAGGTTGTGGGGCGCGGTATCAAGGCGCATCGCGACGAGTGGGTCGTGGCGACGAAATTCGTCAATTTCCACAACAACAAACCCAATCAAGGCGGACATTCGCGCAAATGGGTCTTCCAGACGGTCGAGAACTCGTTACGCAATCTGGGCACTGATTATATCGACATCCTCTATTTCCACCGCTCCGTTTTTGATGCGCCTCTGGATGAACCGATGCGGGCCATCGCCGATCTGATCAAGGCCGGCAAGCTGCGGTATTTCGGCGTTTCCAATTTCCGCGGCTGGCGTATCGCCGAGGTATCCCACCTCGCCGACCAGCTGGGAATCGATCGGCCGATCGCCAGCCAGCCGCTCTACAACATCGTCAACCGTACGGCGGAAGCCGAGCAGTTGCCGGCCGCTGCCGCCTACGGTCTCGGTGTGGTTTCCTACAGCCCGCTCGCGCGCGGGATCCTCACCGGCAAGTACAATATCGGTGAGGCACCGCCCGCCGATACGCGTGCCGGCCGCGGGGACAAGCGCATGTACGACGTGGAGTTCCGCGAGGAGTCCATCGCGATCGCCAAGCAGATCGCTGCGCATGCGCAAGCGAAGGGGATCGCGGCTGGCGATTTCGCGCTTGCCTGGGTGCTCAACAACCAGCTGGTCACATCGGCGATCGCCGGTCCGCGCACCGAGGAGCATTGGGACGGTTATGTCCGCGCGCTCGAGGTCAAGCTGGACGCTGAGGACGAGGCGCTGGTCGATCGTCTGGTCGCCACCGGCCATCCCTCGACACCGGGCTTCACCGACCCCGCCCACCCGGTCGAGGGTCGCGTCGCCCGTTCGGCAGGGGGATCGGCATCGGTCGCTCCGCTTGCGCGCTCGCACCGCGTCCCCTAGCCGATACAGGTGATCGGGACGCGGCTGGTTCTGCGAGGAGCGCTCGATATCGGAAGCCGGGAATTCGTCGAGCCTCATCCGTATGGGCGGTTCCATTTCTGCAGGCCTGCTCTATGTGCTGGTGATCCAGGGTCCTCTCCCAAAGGCATTCATGGCTCCAGCAGATTCTGAGACGGAAACGACGGATGTCTGCATCGTCGGCGCAGGCCCTGTCGGGTTGGCGCTCGCCTTGAAGCTGGAGAAACTCGGGCTCACCGTAACCCTGCTGGAAATGGGCGCGGGCGGCGCGGCGGAGAGCGCCGGTTCCGGCGGTATGGAATTTATCAACGACCATCATGCTCCTTCGATGGCGATGTCCCGTCCGGGCATCGGTGGTGCGTCGGCACTCTGGGGTGGCCGGTGCGTCACGTTCGACGATCTGGATTTCGAGGTGCGGGATCATGTGCCGTTTTCCGGTTGGCCAATTCCCCACAAGGAGCTTCGCCGCCACTATCCGGAGGCTCTGACATTCCTCAATTGCAATGCCGGCGAGCCTGCCCTTCAGTCGATCGGCGTCTCGGACAACAGCATCGACACCAACGCCTTGGAGCGATGGAGCCGTTTTCCGGATCTGGGGCCGATTTATGCGGAGAGGCTCAAGGCTTCCAGGCGCATTCGCCTTGTGAACGCGACCGTCACCGGTATCATGCTCGATGCGTCCGATGGCCGTGTCGAAGGTCTCACGGCCTACGGTGCCGGGCAGGAACGCCAGATCAAGGCAAGAACTTTCGTCCTCGCCGGAGGAGGGCTGGAAAATGCCCGCCTGCTGCTCGCCCTGCGTGAGCGGCGGCCAGAAGCGCTGGGCAGTCCCGACGGTCCGCTCGGCCGTTTCTACCAGGGACATCTGACTGGCTACATTGCCGTGCTGCAATTGGACAAGCCCAGGCTCGCGAACCACTTCGCCTTCAGTGTGGATGGCGAAAACCATGTCTTCCGTCGCAGGCTGCAGATCACCCCGGCGGTCCAGGCGGAAGAGAAGCTTCTCAACTGCGTCTTCTGGATAGACGCGATTTCGATTGCCGACCCCGTGCATGGCTCCGGCGCGCTGTCGCTCATCTATCTGTTCCTGAAGATGTTCGGTCTCTATCGACGTCTCTCGAAAGGCCTGGCTCCGACGGCCAGGGGGCTCGAGAATATCGACCGCCGACAACACTGGCGGAATATCCGCACCGATCGCCAGTCGGCTGCCGATCTGTTCGGGTCGGCCCTCGACATGTTGGAGCGACGCATTCAACCGTGGCGCATGCTCATCAATCCAAAAGGCCGTTATCTGCTTCGCTACCATGCCGAACAGGTGCCCAATCCGGAGAGTAGGGTCCACCTGCACCCTCGGGGCGGAGCCGTCGCGCAGGCCACTCTTGTCGTCGATTATCGGGTGACCGAACAGGACCTGGATTCCGTCCTCAAATCGCACGAGATTCTGGATGCGTGGCTACGACGAACCGGGGTTGGCCAACTGGAGTATCTGCACGACACACCCCAGCGCCGGCAGGCGGTGCTCAGCCAGGCATTCGACGGTTATCACCAGATCGGCCTCAGCCGCATGTCCAACAATCCCGACGAGGGGGTGACCGATGCCGATTGCCGCGTGCATGGCATCGGCAATCTCTATCTCGCTGGCAGCGGCCTGTTCCCGACGGGAGGCCATGCCAACCCGACCTTGCCGGCCGTGGCGCTGGCGCTCCGGCTCGCCCAACACCTTTCCGAAAAGCTCAGGCGATGATGGTCCGCCCGCGACCGGCGGGGTAGGCGAATGCGGAGGAATTCTTGCGAAGGGTCAGCCGGCCGGCCGCGTAGAACATCAGGAACGAGCCGATCTGATAGGGGAAAAGCACATCGACCTCCACGAAAGCCCGTATCAGCAACAGAACGCTCAGCGCGCATAGCAGCGTCGATCCGGGATCGCGGTTGCGGCTCAGCATTGCGTTCAGATGGCCGAAGACGTTTGTCAGCATGATCATGCACAGCAGGGCGAGCCCAACCAGACCGGTCTCGACGGCGACCTCGATGAACGTGTTGTGGAAATGGAAGCCGCTGCGGCCGGTGATGAAGAAATCGTCCCACAACCTCTCGGCATCGGCGAAGCCAGGAACCCAGTAACCCTGATAGCCAATGCCCAGGATCGGGTTCTCGCGGATCGCCTCGATCCCCTGCTGCCAGAGATAGGTCCGTCCCGTCAGCGTCGAATCCTTGCCGAATATACCGAGGACCGCATCGACCGCGCCGATCTGGAGCGCCCCGATTACCGCGACCACTCCGATCACCACCAGTCCGGCGACCAGCAGCTTGCGGTGATTGGGGGAGAGCTGCGCGACCGGCATATAACCGAGGCAGAGCGCCAGGACGCCGGCCGTGGTGATGGCGGAAGTCGCCGATTGCGAGGCGAGGAGGCAATAGGCGCTCAAGAGGCCGACGCCGCCCGAAGCCATCAACCACAGACCTTTCTGCCGCCAGATGAGCAGATAGGAGGCCGCGAACAAAAGGCCGAGCGAGGCGTAGAAACCGAGCTGGTTCTTGGAGGAGAAGGCGCCGACGAAACTGTAGCTGCCGTCGATCGCGTCGTAGAGGTAGGTCCCGAACAGCATGGAATAAAGGAGCACGATCGCCGTGCCCACGATCGCGCCGCGGGTCAATGTCAGCACGCTGATCGTGCGCATGGCGATCAGCGCGCAGACCACATGCGTCAGGTATTGTATCGCGGTGCGCAGCGAGATGCCGAAGGCCGGCGACCAGAAGGCGGATATGAAGCAGAACAGCGCAAATCCGAAGATCCAGAGATATTTGAGATAGTTGCCGAGAGCCTGCCGATAATCGGCGAGCAGCAGCAGGAACCAGACGCCGTAATAGGCGAGGATCGAAATCTGCCCGAACCGGCTCGAATAGGCGAATACGAAGAAGGACAGCGCGACCGCAGCCACGCCGTAGACTTCATTTCGATCCGGGTCGATCAGCGCAGATTTGGCAATCCTCATGCGATCCTCATTGCATCAGGAGCTCGGCGGTGACTTTCACGACGTCGCCGGGCAGAAGCTTGTCGTTTTCGCCGACGACAACCTCTTTCGGGCCGTGGCCATCGTCGCGCACCACGGTGTACTTGATGGTGGCAGACTTGCCCGAAGGGTCGAATTTCAGCGCCTCGGCCGATTGAGCCACGGCTTCCGACATCAATTCGCGGCTGGTGCCGAGCTGAAGACCGAGCTTATCGAGTTCGGCCTCGGTGTTCTGCAGTTCCTGGGCGCGCTGGGCCTCCCAGTCGTTGCGCAGGTTGATCTCGTCCTGGTTCGCCTTGTTGATATCCTGCTTGGCGCGAAGTGTTGCCGTGTCGATATCGAGGAGGTTCCCTTCGATGGTCGCGGCCCTTTCCTCAGCGGTGATGCGGCGGCTGGATGTCGCCAGCCCCTGTTCGGTCAGCTTCGCCATCTTTTCGCGGTCCTCGCTGACGAGCTGCAGCTGCCGCTTCTGGGTATCGGTCTTCTGGCTGAGCGACTGGACTTCGTTTTCGAGCAGCGTGCGCAGGTCGCCGAGCGCCTTCAACTGGAGCTCGTAGCGTTCGCGCCGCGATTTCATCAGCGAAGCTTCGCTGGCGATTAGTTTGTCCGCGTTGGCCACCTCCTTGAGCTCCGGGGGGACTTTCAAGTCGGTGGCGCCGGCGACTTCCGCCAAGAGCCGGGCGCGGCGAGCGACAAGCCGGCCGCGCTGGGAGTCGTAGACAGAGGCATCGCCGCGGGCATTGATGAAATCGCGGGCGAAACGCTGGCCCGAATCGGACCGCAAAAGACCGCCGGCGAGGCTGATGGCCTTCAGCACCGTCAGGTTGGGAGTATAGGGATATTCGCCCGGCGTATGCACGTCGCCGGCCAGGAAAACCGGCCGGAACTGGGCGATTTCCACGGACGCCGACGGCAGGTTGCGCAATGCGAATTTGCCGCGCAATTCCTCGCCGATCGTCTTTGCCACCTCGCCCGCCGTCTTGCCGGCCGCCGGTAGGTCGCCGATGAAGGGAAGCGAGAGCGATCCGGTCGGCCCGATCGTATACTCGCCGCTCACCGCATCCCAGTTGCGGATCGTGCCATCCGCCGGTTGCCACTCTGCGACGCGGATGCGCAGCTTGTCCATCACGCCGAGGCGATAGCCGGTCTCGTCCGCAGTCGCGCTGCCGGCCAGGGCGATTGTGATCGCACCGGCCAGAAAACATAAAGCACGCAGGCCCCTTGCGGAGGCGGTTTGTGTCTGCATGGATTTTTCCTTCAAAAGGCGCGGAACCAGGTCCGCGCTCGAAGCCCGCCAAATTCGCCGAACCCGTCAGGGAACGACGCCTAGGCAGAGGGTATGGACTGTCTGATCAATAACTGCCGCGCGCCATGCAGACGGCGGGGATCGTTTTGACGATGATGGCGACATCACCGATGAGCGACCAGTTCTGGACGTACTGGGTGTCGAATGCGATCCGGCTGTCATAGGAAACGTCATTTCGGCCGCTGATCTGCCAAAGCCCGGTCAGGCCTGGCCGCGTGCTGAGATAATAGGCCGCAAAGCTGTCGTAGAGGTTCAGTTCCTCGTCGACCACAGGGCGCGGGCCGACAACGCTCATGTCACCCCGCAGAATGTTGAGAAGCTGCGGAAGCTCGTCGAGGCTGAGCTTGCGCAGCACCGTACCGACCACCGTCACGCGGGGGTCGGACTTGAGTTTGCGGGTCGCTCGCCATTCCTCCGCGGCCTGCGGGTTGGCTTTCAGGTGGTTGCGCAGGACTTCGTCGCCGTTTACGGCCATCGTGCGAAACTTCAGGCATTTGAAGATGCGGCCGTTATGGCCGATCCGAGGATGCCCATAAAGAATGGGCCCATGGTCGGAAAGCTTCACCAACGCCGCGATCATCAGGAAGATGGGACTGAACAGGATGAGGGCCAGGGCGGCGGCGGTGATGTCGAAACTTCGTTTTGCCAAGCCCCCGGTTGGGAGAGTCATGCGGGCTTGGTCTGACGTTGAGAACGGCGAACCTGCCGAACGTGTCGCTGACTTCATAGAGTGAACTCCACTTAGGTTTTGCGATAGTCGGTGCCATTACGGCGCGTCATTGAGCGTTAATGTGATAATAAGTCTGTGTTCGCAATTTGATGAAGATCAAACTTTTCCGCCAGCCGCATGGGGCAGGGGCCGGGGGCCGATTCCCAACCCGCGATTGGGCGGGAACAACTTGGGAGATATACGCCGGAAGTGCAGTCAATACTGTAGACGGCGTGTAAAATAGGCCACGTAGTCAATATTGGCATCTTGGTTCAAACTTATCCCCCCTTACTCGCCTGTAGGCCCGCTAGTCATAAATCGCGCAGCTGCTTGGCGAGGGGGACCAAAGTAGCTTGCGGCTGGGACCAAAGGCCCACTCCTGCTGCGTCGCAATACAATGCTGCAATGCAACAATGGCTCACGGCGTCGGCTGAGCTTTGTAACAAAAGTTGATCGGCTTCGGTGCGGGTTGAGGGAGTCGATCACGAAATTCGTTCCAACCCCGTTGAATCCCGGCAGAAATGCGGCAAAATCGGGGCGTGGCGCTTGTGGTACTGAGATAAACACCGATCCATTGCCTGCAGTATTTACGGCGGAACCTCGCGGACCTTACGAAAGTTTCACCATTGGGCTGGCATATCCGGATTGGAAAACTTGAATCCTCTCGGCCAGACACATAAGGTTATTCTATCGGGAGAGGAGCCTGAGAACCCACGAACGGAACATTTATGTTCGGGAGGAAGGATCATGTACGCGCCGCGCGTCTTTATCAGCATGACAGGGACTCTGCTCGTGTTTGCGGTGGCGGCGTACTTTATGACCGGATCGCTCTATACGGCATTCATACAGACGCTGATCTGTGCCGTCCTGATCCAGGCAGGGTATTTTGTTGCCATCCTCTATCTGGTCCGCCGTGAAAAGCAGGTTCGGGATGCAGTAATAACTTCGGATACCGCGGCGACTGCCAAGAACTCGAAGGACGGCAGCCGCCGTGACGGGCTTCGTGCCGACCCCGCCCCCCACCTCCCGGCCGGCGATACCTGAAGGAAATCGCGCTTTTTTCTGCCCGTTTCACACCAGGGCCATTTTCCTGAGCCCATAGTTGCGTTGCGATGCAACATGGAGTGGGCTATGGCGGAAAACGCTTCTCAGACGATCTGCGTCATCATCGCGGTCAAGAATGGCGCGGAAACCATTGGAACTGCGATCCAATCTGCCTTGAATGAGGCGCGTGTCGGCGAGGTCGTGGTTGTCGATGACGGATCGACCGACGGCACTGCCGATGTCGCGCGCGGTGCCGATGACGGGTCGGGACGGCTGACGGTTGTTTCGTTCGAACAGAACCGCGGCCCCTCCGCGGCCCGCAACCACGCGATTGCCATATCGGGCGCGCCGCTGATCAGTATCCTCGATGCCGACGACTTCTTCTTCCCCGGCCGGTTCGCGCCGATGCTGGAGGAGGAGGGCTGGGACCTCATCGCCGACAATATCGCCTTCATCCACGAACCGAGCGAACTCCTCCGTCCAGAACGGTTCGAGACCCGGGCGCGGACGATGTCGCTTACGGAATTCGTGGAAGGAAACATCTCCAAGCGCGGCGTCAAACGCGGCGAGACGGGTTTCCTGAAGCCGGTGATGCGCCGGGCGTTCCTCGACGCCCACGGCCTTCGTTATAACGAGAACATGCGTTTCGGCGAGGACTACGATTTCTACGCCCGGGCGCTCGGCAAGGGCGCCCGCTACAAGGTGATCGAGCATTGCGGTTATGGCGCCGTCGTGCGCCAGGATTCGCTGAGCGGCCGGCATCATACCGACGACCTGCGCAAATTTTACGAGGCGGACGACGCGCTCCTTGCCGATCCGGTGCTCAGCGAGGAGGAGAGGGCGGTGATCGTCCGGCATCGTGATCATACGCGCGACCGCTACGAGCTGCGTGCCTTCCTCGACATCAAGTCGCAGGCCGGCAATGGCGCGGCCATCCGGCACCTGCTCTCCCGTCCGCAGGTCCTGCCGGCCGTTGCGACGGGCATCTTCCTCGACAAGCTCGATCTCCTGCGGGTCCGGTCGTCCGGGCCGCAGGCCCAGCCGGCTCGCGTGCGCTATCTTCTGCCCGGCATACCCGCCGCTCAGAAATAGTCGCGGCGTATCCCCTCCAGCATCGTCCGGAATCTCTCCTTGCGCTCGTCCAGAACCTCGATCGGGCTGAGCCGCGGCTCCGCACGGCTTGCCTGCCAGAGCGCCAGCACCGATGGAGCTGCAAGCAACTGCTTTGCCATGCCGCGAAGGCCGGCCCGCGAGGGCGTAAGGGTAATGACCTCGCCGCTCTGCGGCTCCGGTGCCGCCTCATGCGCGGGTTGCTGGCCGTCGAAGCTGATGCCCCAGAAGCGCGAGCGTTTGGCCACCGCTTCTGCGCGAGTGGAAACCGGCACATAACGCGGTTCGTATGTCGTCCCCACCGATGAGGCCCAGTCGTTCCATTTGAAATTGTTGATGGAACGGGAGCTGCTGACGGCGACCCACGGCACCCGGAAGGCATCCGCCAGGATTGCGCCATGCATTGATTCGGCGATGATCAACTCCGACTGGGCGATATGGCGGATGACCGATTTCGCCTCGCCGCGCGGATCGAGATAGGTGAGGCCGACGGGCTCGCAGACGGCGTTCCACATGCCGAACTCGGCCGATTCCCAATGGGGGATGAAGGTCTTCCTGTGGATTTTCGGCAGGTTCTGGAATTCCGGCATGTCGGCGATCATCGCCGCCGGATCGGTGATCGCCTTGTCGGCTGAAATGCCGAGTTTGGCGGCTGTCAGCGGACCGCGAACCGCCCGCACGTCCCATTCCGCCGGGTTGGTGACATCAGGCGGCGTGCCATAACCGTAGCCGCTGCCGATGACCAGCTTCTTCTGGCCCGCGGGCAGCAGGACCGGATTGAGGACCGTGCCGACGCCGACCAGCAGGACTTCAGGATGGACGTCGCGAAAACCGGGAAGCAGCGCATCCCAGAGCCAGAGATTGAGGTCGTCGCCGAAATTGCCGTGATGCGATTCCCAGTAGTACGCTTGCATGCGGGCCTCCGTGGGATGGTGAATTCAAAAGGAAACGCAGTCATTTAGCGTGCGTTGCGGCCGAGTTTTCCGGCCCCGAGTTCGAACGCCGCCCGGATCAGTGCGGGATCGCGTATCACCCAGCGGGCAAGCAGGCCGAGATCCGGGGCCTGACGGCGTTTCACCCGTCCGGCCTGGCTCCAGAGTGCCTGCCGCCGGGCGGTGTCTTTGTAGGATGCGATCGAAGCGACGTCGCCGGGGCGGGAACGGAAACGTTCCTCCAGCGTATCGAGCGCCACCCAGGTGTTGAACTGCTGTCGCAGGAACTGCGGCGAGCGGTTGTCGATGCTGTGGAAGATGTTGAGGCCCATGCCGCGGGCCGCGCCTTCTTCGTCGCAGAGCAGGGTTCGCTTCGATTTCAGGATGCAATCGACGAAGAAAAGCACGTCTTCGGCCGCCAGCCTCAGCGAGGGCTCGAAACGGACCGTTTCGAAGACCGGCCTGCCGATAACCATGCAGGACAGATGCAGGAAACTCCAGTTCTTCAACATGACGCTGGCGAGGTCCGGCATTTCGATCAGGAGCGGGTTTTCGGAAAGCCGCGTGCCACCCTCCGCCTGTTCGAGTTCGGCCATGCCGAAATGGTAATAGAACTCGTCGCTTGCCTGCATCGACGCCCAGTAGCACTCCGCATCGAAGCGGGTCATGCTCTCGAAAGCATTCTTCAGATGATCCGGCAGCCAGACGTCGTCCGAATCGAGAAGCGCCGCGTAACGGGTGACAGCGGGTACGCTGTCGAGGCCGGTATTGCGTGCCGCACCCGGCCCGCCGTTCTGCTGGCGGATTACGCGGATGCGGGATCTCCAGGCATCTTCAATGCCTTGAAGCTCCATGTCCGCGGATTGGGGTGACTCGTCGTCGACAATGACGATATCGAAGTCCTGATAGGTCTGATCGAAAATCGATTTCAGTGCACGGCGGAGAATGCCGGCTTCCTTTTGGAAAAATGGGATAACAACCGTGAACATCGCCATGTTTTTTCCCCTGCCTCTTCAAAGAATTACAAGCCCCTGACGTTTGCCGGGCTCCGGGTTGGCGGCAGTTTGCTGCCGTATCGAATGACCTCCCGTAACAGGATTTGACCATCTGGCTCCCGCCAAGGCGTGGTGGAGCGCGCTATCAAAGACCGTTACATTCGGGCTGAAATTTGTCACGGGCTGCAATCTGGCAAGAGCGTTGGCCCGGGAAGATCCCGGATCGGTACCGCTGGCAGTGTTTTCGGCGAGGATCGACAATGCTCTCCTGCGCATCTTTGCAGCGCAGTTAACGACGCGTTACCTGGAGGCAACAAGGGCCTTGCCGGGGCGATCCTTCGACCGCGGTTTTTTTGCCGATAGAGCGCGCATTTTGCAGAAAACCTTCGACCTCATCCCCCCGGGAACTGGGACGACGCGGCGGGTGGGGGCTTCGCCTGATTGTGTCGCAGGTTTGCCCGGATTCTGCCACATTGTGAGCCGCGTGCGAGGCGTTGAGGTAAATGGATACGAAAGGGCTAGCCGTTTCGGCCTATTGCAAAAAGATTTTTTTGTGCTTTTGCGGTGCAGCATTCCGAGCCCTCAATTCAGCCCTGAGCCCCTGAAAATCCTAACTCCGCGGAGGCAAGCCCGGCTCCCGGACGCGAGGCTCATTGAGCGCGAGGACTTTCGCGCGGGTTGCTTTTTTGCTGCGCCGCCACATTTTCCGCCAAACTGGACGTGATCCTTTTTGCTGACTGCGGGCTCAAGTCTGCTCTGATTGAAACGGTGGTGACGGGAGGCACTGCCCAAAAAGGGTGACTCGTTTGACTGTCGATGCAAACATATCCTCCCGTATCAATCTGATGCGTATCCTGCTGATCTCCGGCATACTCTTTGTCCATGTGCCGTACGATTCCGCGACCAGCCCTTTCCTGGGGCTGAACGGCTTCTTTGACTGGCTCAGGGTTTTCCTCGGGGATAGCCTTTTCCGTATCGGCGTGCCGTGCCTCAGCGCGATTTCCGGCTATCTGCTGTTCCAGCGGGGTTGGGAGATGTTCGACTATGCCAAGACGCTTCGCTCCAAGGCGAGGACTGTCCTGGTGCCTTTCCTGCTGTGGAACCTCGGCCTGCTCGGGGCCGTGCTCGTCATCCAACCCCTGGACGTCGGGATTGGGTATTTCCCGGATCTCTGGAACCTCTCTGCCCGGGACTTCCTGAGCAACGCATTCGCCACGGAAGACCTGCCGATCAATATTCCGCTCTACTTTCTGCGCGACCTGATCGTCTGCATCATCCTGTCGCCCGTCCTTGCCATGCTGGTGCGGCGTTTTCCGGCAGCGACGCTTGGCGTGCTGTTCCTGCTAGCGATCATTCCCGGGTTGACGCTCGTCATCGTCCTCAAGAAATCGATCCTGTTCAGCTTCACCCTCGGCATCTTCCTGGCGCTCCACCGGGTGGACCTCAAGGTTGCGGACCGGTTTGCGGGGCTGGGTACGGTGGCGATGCTCGCCGCAGCAGTGCTGCTGTCCATCGGCCTTTATTGGACCGGCCCGGATTTTCCCTGGCCGCTCGACATGGCGCGCAGTGCGCTTTCGATTGTCGGCGCCGGTGGCTTCTGGCTGATGTCGGCGATCGCCATTCGTTCATGGACCGGCCAGCGGCTTGCCGCCACCGGAAGCCTGAGCTTCTGGATGTTCTGCACCCATTACCCGCTGCTCGTCCTGATGTGGATGGCGTGGAACCGCGTGGTGGGTGACGACCTCTATCCGCTCTTCTACGCGGCCGCTGCCGTCGGAAGCTTCGGCATCCTCTTTGTCAGCAACCGCCTCGTCTCGCGCCGAATGCGCGGTCTGTACGAGGTATTGACGGGCAGCCGCGGTCGCAAGGCCAAGCTTTCGGCCGCCTCCAAGTCCCACTCGCCCGCCCGGGCCAACCATCCCGGCGAACCCGCAATGACACAACAGCATAGGTGAAACATGACGGCCAAGGCCAGACAGATTCAACTAACCTGCCAGGTTATCATCGCTGCCGCGGTGTCTGGACTTCTCTCCCCCGCAGCACACGCCCAACAGGGTGCTGCGGGTCAGTCCTTCGTGGAGAACTTCGACAGCCTCGACCGTTCCGTCTGGTACGTCTCGGACGGCTGGAACAACGGCAAGCACCAGAACTGCACCTGGTCGAAGAAGCAGGTGAAGGTCGAAGGCGGTGCCTTGCAGCTCACCTTCACCGGAGACAAGACCGGCGACCGCGACTTCGCCTGCGGCGAAATCCAGACCAAGGCGCGTTTCAGCTATGGCACCTATGAGGTGCGCATGAAATCCGCCACGGGCTCGGGGCTCAATTCGGCGTTCTTCACCTATATCGGGCCGACCGACAAGAAACCGCATGACGAGATCGACTTCGAAGTTCTCGGCAAGAATACCGGCCAGGTTCAGCTCAATCAGTATGTGTCCGCCAAGGGCAACAACGAAAAGCTCGTGCCGGTCGCTGGCGGCGCGGACAAGGGTTTCAACGACTATGCCTTCATCTGGGAGGAAAATCGTCTTCGTTACTTCGTGAACGGCAAGCTCGTCCACGAAGTAACGGACAAGACGAAGATACCGCAAAACCCCCAGAAGATCTTTCTCAGCCTGTGGGGCACCGACACGCTGAAGCAGTGGATGGGCGCATTCTCCTACACTCAACCGACCTCGATGACCATCGACCGGATCGCCTTTACGGCGATCGGCGAGAAATGCCGCTTTCCTGAATCCGTGCTTTGCACGCTCGGCTGAGCCGCCTTGGCGGCTCGACAAATGGAGTTGGACGATTTGACCTTGAACGTTCTCTATCTCGCGCATGACATGGCCGATGCGGCCATCCGGCGGCGTGTGCTGACCTTGAAGGCCGGCGGTGCGACCGTCACCGTCGCGGGCTTCGAGCGCGGCTCGAGCGTGCTTGCCGACGAGCGGGACGTGACGACCGTTTCATTCGGGCAGACGGCGGACGGGCGTTTTGCGCAGCGTATCGGAGCGGTTCTTGCCGCTCGCATGAGGCTGAAGCGGACGCTGGCGGGTATCGACAAACCCGATGTCATCATCGCCCGCAACCTGGAGACGCTGGCGCTTGCCGGACGTGCTGCTTCGATGTTCGGCCACCAGGCTCCCGTGGTCTACGAATGCCTCGATATTCACCGCCTGCTTCTCGACGAGGGAATGAAGGGCCGCCTGATGCGTCAGGTGCAGTTGTTTTTCGGGCGCCGCGCCAGCCTGCTGATCACCAGCTCCCCGGCGTTCGTCGAGAATTTCTTCAAGCCGCGCTCCGGTCTCGACCTGCCGATCCTGCTTCTGGAAAACAAGGTGCTTGCCCTTGAGGCCGGACGGGTTTCCGGGCCGCTCCAACCCCGCCCGCCGGAGCCGGGCAAGCCCTGGCGGATCGGCTGGTTCGGGGCGATCCGCTGCCGCAGGTCGCTCGATCTGCTGATCGATTTCGCAGCCCGGATGGAGGGGAGGGTCGAAATCGTGTTGCGCGGCCGCCCGGCTTACAGCGAGTTCGACGATTTCGATGCCAAGGTCGCTGCCGCACCGCATGTCGAGTTCCATGGCGCCTATCGCAACCCCGAGGACCTGGCGGCGATCTACGGCGACGTGCAGTTCACCTGGGCGATCGATTTCTTCGAGGAAGGACTGAATTCAAGCTGGCTGCTGCCGAACCGCCTCTATGAAGGCGGGTTGTTCGGCGCGGTTCCTGTCGCGCTCGCAGGCACCGAGACCGGCCGTTTCATCGGCAAGCGAGGCATCGGCCTGGTCCGCAACCACGTGACGGCGGAGACCCTTGAAACGCTGTTCAACGAGATGACGGAAGCACGCTACGTCGATCTCTTTTCCCGGCTTGCAGCCGTCGAACGCAGCCAGTGGGTGACCGGGCCGGCGGAATGCCGCGCCCTTGTTGCCCGGCTCGCTGCCCTGCATCCCAACGTCTCGTCGCCGGCGGAAGTGCCGGCCGTTTCAACCGTGCAATCGTGAGGTGGAGTATGGTTTTGCGTTCTCACTCCAATGCCCAGATGGCCGATATCCGGACGCTTCTGGTGATCCCGTGCCTGAACGAGGCGGCGACGATCGCGCCGCTGCTGCACAAGCTGAACGGTCAGCGCGGCGACCTGGACATGTTGATCGTCGTCGCCGACGGCGGCAGCCAGGACGGCACGCCCGATATCGTCCAGAACCTCATCCCGGAAATCCGTGACCTGGTGCTCATCGGCAACCGCAAGCGCATCCAGAGCGCGGCCATCAATCTCGCCGTCGACCGTTTCGGGGAGGATCGCGACTTTCTCATCCGCATCGATGCGCATGGGGATTATCCGGACGGCTATTGCAGGACCCTGTTGCAGGAGGCGATCGACATGGATGCCGATTCCGTCGTGGTCGGCATGGAGACCGTCGGTTTCGGCACCTTCCAGAAGGCGACCGCCGTGGCGCAGAATTCCAAGCTCGGCAATGGCGGTTCGAAACATCGCGCCGGTGGCGGTGGCGAATGGGTCGATCACGGCCACCACGCGCTGATGCGGATTTCGGCCTTCCGGGCCGTTGGCGGTTATGACGAGAGTTTCAGCCACAACGAGGATGCCGAACTGGACTTTCGGCTGCGTGCCGACGCCTTCCGCATCTGGATGACTGCCAAGACCTACATGACGTATTATCCGCGTTCGAGCGCTTCGGCGCTGTTCCGGCAATATCTCGCCTATGGCCGCGGCCGGGCGAAGAACCTCGTCAAGCATCGCTCTATTCCGAAGCTCCGCCAGGCGATCCCGCTTGCGGTGGCGCCCGTCGTCGTCGGCGCGGTGCTTGCGCTCCTTTATTGGTGGGCGGCCATTCCGATGGCCATCTGGGCCGCCGCCTGCCTCGGTTACGGCTTCTGGCTGGCCGTGGGCAAGAACAATCCCTACGGCCCGCTCGCCTCGCTTTCGGCGATGATCATGCATTTCGCCTGGTCGGCCGGCTTCTGGCTGGAACTGATCGGCATTCGACGACGGAGGACCGCTTGATGACTGCAGGGGAAAAGCCGGTCCGCATCGATATCGGCATCTGCACCTACCGGCGGCCGGAACTCGCCGAAACGCTGACCTCGCTCTTCGAGATCGCCGTTCCGGCGGCTGCGGAATTGCGCCTGATCGTCGCCGACAACGACGCGGGTCCGAGCGCACGCGGGCTGGTGGACGGCTTGCGAGAGCGTTCGCCGTTCCCGATCCGCTATGTACATTGCCCGAAATCGAATATCTCGATCGCCCGCAATGCCTGCCTCGCCGAAAGTGACGCGGACTACCTCGCCTTCATCGACGACGACGAGACGGCGGAGCCGCAGTGGCTGGTCGGGCTCGTATCGACGGCGAAACTGACCGGAGCAGATGCGGTCCTGGGGCCGGTGAGGGCTGTCTACGGTGCGCAAAGCGCCGATTGGATGCGCAGGGGCGATTTCCATTCGACCATGCCCGTCTGGGTCGGCGAGCAGATCAGGACCGGTTATACCTGCAATACCCTCCTCCACATGCGCTCGCCGGTCGTCGCGGGCCGCAGGTTTGCGCTTTCGCTCGGCCAGAGCGGCGGCGAGGATACGCATTTCTTCACCGCCTTGACCGATGCGGGAGGGCGTATCGCATTCGCACCGGATGCCGTGGTCGAGGAACTGGTTCCCGAAAAACGGGCAAGTTTCTCGTGGCTCGCCAAGCGCAGGTTCCGTTCCGGGCAGACGCATGGTCGCATCCTTGCGACAAAGAATTCCGGCCTCGGCCGCCTCAGGCAGACCGGACTTGCGGCGCTGAAGCTCGGTTATTGCCTGGCGGTGACGGCGGCAACCATTCCCTCGCCGGTCACCCGCACTCGCTACGCTCTTCGTGCGGCACTCCATGCCGGCGCGGTCACGGGCACGCTCGGCATCCGCGAGATCCGCCAATACGGAGCGGCCGAAGCCACATGACCACGCATGATACGCAGGCCCCGGATTTCCGGCCAGACGTGAGCTTTGTGATTGCGGCTTACAACGCCGAGGAGACGCTCGCGCGCGCGATCGACAGTGCGCTTGCGCAGATCGGCGTGACGCTCGAAGTGATCGTCGTCGATGATTGCTCCACCGATGGGACGCGGGCAATCGTGCAAGGTCATCCGGACAACCGTGTCAGGCTGATCGCGCAGGCGGTGAATGGCGGGCCGGCTGCCGCGCGAAATGCCGGACTTGCCGCGGCAAGGGGTCGTTGGGTCGCCATTCTCGATTCCGACGACACGGTTTATCCCGTCAGGCTTTTGACCATGCTGGAGCGGGCGGAGGATGCGCAGGCGCAGATCGTCGTCGACAATCTCGACGTCATCCCGTTCGACCACGGCGAGCCCCATGCGATGTTCTCCAGGGAGGCGCTCAGGCGGCGGTCGATGATGACGCTTGCCGATTTCATCGGCTCGAACGTGATTTTCCAGTCGACCTTCAACTTCGGCTACATGAAGCCAATCTTCGAACGGGCATTTCTCGTCGAGCACGGCCTGCGCTTCGACGAGGCGTTGCGGGTCGGCGAGGACTATCTGCTGCTTGCTTCCGCCTTGGCGAGCGGTGCGCGGTGCGCGATCGTGCCGGAGATCGGATATGTCTATCACCTGCGTCAGGACTCGATCTCGCGCGTCCTGGAACAGGGCCATCTGGATGCGATGCTCGCTTCCGACCGCGCTTTTCTCGCCCGCTACAAGCTGGATGCAAAAGCTTCGGCTGCCCAGCGCAGGCGCACCCGCAGCATCCTCGAAGCGGGTTCGTTTCTCACGCTTGTCGACGAAATCAAGAAGGGTTCCGTCGGCGGCTTCCTGAAAACGGCAATCGAAAACCCACGTGCGCTGCGACTGCTGCGCATGCCGATTGCCGTTCGCATGCGTCGATTGGTGAAACGGCCGACGTCAACTGAAAATCCGATCAATAGGGCGGGGGCGCCCTCAGAAAGGACGAAGGAATGGACATGAAAAGACCAGTTCGAAAGGCGGTGATACCCGTCGCAGGCAACGGCACTCGGTTCCTGCCGGCCACCAAGGCCATGCCGAAGGAAATGTTGACGATCGTCGATCGACCCGTGGTTCAATATGCGGTCGACGAAGCCATGCAGGCGGGAATCGAGAACATCATTTTCGTGACCAGCCGCAACAAAACCGCGATCGAGGACTATTTCGACAGCGCGCCGGAGCTCGTCGCGACGCTGACCCGCTCGGGCAAGACTGTGCAGGTTACCCAACTCGAAAAGATGCTGCCGGTCGCCGGCACCGTCAGCTATACGCGCCAGCAGGTGCCGCTCGGGCTCGGCCACGCGGTCTGGTGCGCCCGCGAACTGGTCGGTAACGAGCCCTTCGCGCTGCTTCTGCCCGATATGGTCTCCTACGGTCCGCAGGGCTGCATGGCCGGTCTGATGGATCTCTATGAAGAAGTCGGCGGCAATGTCTTCGCGGTCGAGGAATGCGCACCGGAAGAGACGTCGAGCTATGGTATCGTGGGTGTCGGCCATAGCGTATCGCATGGTTTCGAGGTGACGGAGATGATCGAAAAACCGAAACCTGCCGAAGCGCCGTCCAACTATTACCTGAATGGGCGCTATATCCTGCAGCCGGAAATCTTCGAATTGCTGGCCCGGCAGGAACGCGGCGCCGGTAACGAAATTCAGCTGACGGACAGCATGCACAAGCTTGCGCAGGTCCAGCCGTTCCATGCGCATCCCTATCAGGGACGCACGTTCGATTGCGGCAGCAAGCGCGGCTTCATCGAAGCGAATGTCGCCTTCGCCATGCTTCGACAGGACATGGGGGCAGAGATCTACGCCTCCATCAAGGAACTGATGATGTCGCACGAAACGCGGGTCAAAGCCGCCTGACGCGAACTCAAATCACACGAGACGGATGGCGGCGGTTTCGCCATCCGTTCCCCAAAGCTCCAGAAAGCGAGCCCTATGGATCAGGTAAACTTCCGGCCGAGAACGATATTCCCGAGCGAAACGCGGGATAACGACACGTTCATCGATCTCGACAAGCTCTGGGCGGCTGCGATCCGTCGTTCGGGCGTCATCGTCGTCTGCCTCATCGCGACCGTTGCCCTGGCGGGGCTCTATCTGGTGATGGCGCAGCCGGTCTACACCGCCCTGACGCAGATCCTCATCGACGAAAACCTTTCCCGGTATGCCGACGACCCGCAGGACAGCCAGTCGGCCCAGCAGATCGACAACCGCATGTCGAGCGCAGTCGAGATTTTGAAATCCAAGGCATTGGCCGTGAGGGTGGTAGACAAGGCCAAACTCGATCAGAACGAGACGGTGGTCAATCCGCCGCAGTCGCCGGTCGATCTGGCCAAGGGCGCCATCCGCAGCGTCGTCGCGCTTCTGACACCCGGCAGCCCCCCGCCTTCCGAGGAGAATATCCGGATGGGCCGGCGCGAAAAGGCAGCCGCCGTCCTGCAGCAGTCGCTGACCGTGGAGCGCGTCGGGCGCAGTTCGGTGATCGCATTGTCCGTGCGTTCGCCAGATCCGCAGCTTGCCGCGATGATCACGCGGACCTATGCGGAATCCTATCTTACCGAACAGCTCAACGCCAATTTCGATGCGACCGAGCGAGCTTCGCTATGGCTGCAGGAACGGCTGAACGACCTCAACAGCCGCTCGCAGCAGGCCTCGCTTGCCGTCGAGCAATACAAGACCGAACATGGCCTGGTTTCGCCGCGCGGCGAACTCCTGTCGACGCAGCAGCTTTCGGATCTGAACAGCCAGCTGATCGTGGCGCAGGCCGATGCGGCGACCGCTTCGGCGCGCTATAACCAATATCAGGCGATCATCGCCAAGGGACCGGATGCGGCTGTGCAGAACGCCGTCGTTTCGGCGCGTGACACCGACAATTCAGTCATCCAGGATCTTCGCAAGCGTTACATCAACATTTCCGATCGCGAGCAGGGCATCGTCCAGCAGTTCGGCGCAAGCCATCCCCAGGCCGTCGCGCTCAAGGCGGAAAAGAGCGATCTTTCGCAGCAGATCTATCGTGAACTGCAGCAACTGACAGGCAGCTTCCGCAACGAGTTGGAAGTGGCGAGTTCGCGTGAAAAGTCGCTGCGTGACAGTATCGAGCGGGTCGCAGGCCGTAATTCGGAAGCCAATGTCTCGATGGTCCAGCTGCGCGAACTGGAGCAGAAGGCGGCGGCGCTGAAGACGCTCTATGAATCCTATCTGGGGCGCTTCGAAGAGGCGACGCAGCGGCAATCCTTCCCGATTGCCAAGGCTCGCGTGATCTCCGACGCCGGTCTGCCGACGGCTCCGTCCAGCCCCCGCAAGACGCTGACCATGGCGCTTTCCATCGTGCTTGGCCTGCTGATCGGCGGAGCGGCGGCAACGCTTCTGGAATTCCGCGAGAGGTTCTTCCGGACCGGCGACGACGTGCAGGAGAAACTGGGGCTGCGCTTCCTCGGCTACCTGCCGAAGGTGAGCGGCGCCAGTGCGGAGGAGACGCCGCCGCCGGCACCGACCGACGCCGAAGCGGCCGGAGCGCCTCCCGGCAACCCGATCTCGTTCCGACGCTTGATGCGGGTCGCGGTGGAGGCGCCGCGCTCGCAGTTCGCCGAAACGCTGCGCAATGCCAAGCTTGCGTGCGATATCATGCTGCAGGAGCGGAAGTGCCGGGTGATCGGCGTGGTCTCCTGCCTGCCGGGCGAAGGTAAATCCATGGTCGCCGCCAATTTCGCCGGGCTGATCGCCTCGACGGGGGTTCGCACGCTGGTGATCGACGGCGACCTGCGCAACCCGGGGCTCAGCCGCATGCTGGCCTCCGAGCCGGAAGTCGGGCTGGTCGAAGTGGTACTCCAGCAGACGCCATGGACCAATGCCGCGCGGGTCGATCGCCGGTCGCGCCTGACGATCCTGCCGATGACCACGCGCAGCAAACAGCTCGCCCATACGAGCGAACTCCTCGCTTCTTCGGGCATGAGCCACTTCCTCGAAAGCATCAAGGATACGTTTGACGTCATCGTCGTCGATCTGGCCCCGCTTCTCCCGGTGATCGACGCCAAGGCCTTCGAGCCCTATGTCGATGGTTTCGTCTTCGTCACCGAGTGGGGCGTGACCCCTGCAAAGGCGGTACAGTCGGTCATGCGGTCCGAACCGCAGATCGCCGCGAAAACCGTGGGCGTGATCCTCAACAAGACGGAGATGTCGGAACTGCATCGCTATGCCGATCCGGGCGCGCCGGAACGGCTGCACAGCAGCTACGTCTCCTACTACAAGGAAGGCTCCATCTCGGCGCCCCGGTAGACCTGTTGTTCAAGGGGCGGTCCGCCGCCCCTTTTTTCGTCAGGCGCTTGCCGCGGCCTGGTCGCTCCACCGCGTGCAGTCAGCGATATCCGCCTGGCGAAACACGTGGCCGATGCCGATCAGCACGGGTTCGTCGATGCCGATCTCTGCCATGGCCGCAGCCATGTCGTTCAGCCGTCCGGCCCAACGCCGCTCGTTCGGCCGGGTCACCGCGCTGACGATCACCACCGGCATGTCGTGCGTCATGCCGGCGTCCGTGAGCTTGCTCACAATCGCTCCCGCGGTACGCCCCGCCATGTAGTAGATGGTCGTGGTTCGTGGATCGGCGAGGCTTTTCCAGTCGAGATTGTCCGGCAGCACGCCCTTGCGCGAATGGCCGGTGACGAAGCGAACACCCTGCGCATGGTCGCGGTGGGTGAGCGACACGCCGAGCCGCGAAGCCATGGCGCTGGCCGAGGTGATGCCTGGCACGACATCGACCGCGATGCCCTCCCGCTCCAGGCACTCGATTTCCTCGCCGGCGCGGCCGAAGACCATCGGATCGCCGGATTTCAGGCGGACGACGCGTTTGCCGGCCTTGGCGAACCTCACCATCATGTCGTTGATGTCTTCCTGGCGGCAGCTCACCCGGCCACCTCGTTTGCCCACCAGCATGCGCTTTGCCTCGCGGCGCGCGAGTTCCAGCACCTCGTCGGAGACAAGGTCGTCGAACAGGATGACGTCAGCCGCCTGCAGGGCGCGCACCGCCTTCAATGTCAAAAGCTCTGCATCGCCCGGGCCGGCGCCGACGAGGGTGACGCGGCCCTTTTCGACCGAGGATGTCGCCAGGCGGCCCGCATCGGCTAGGATCGCGGCTTCGCTCTCCGATCCTGGGTCGCTGCCGAAAGCGCGGTCGACGAAACGTTCCCAGAAGGCGCGCCGCTGAGGGCCGGGGGCGAGGCGATCGTTGATCTTTTCCCGCAGCGCCTGGGCGAGTTCCGCCCAGCTTTTCAATGAGGCCGGCAGCAGGGTTTCGATGCGGCGGCGGATCGCCTGGGCGAGGATCGGGGCGGCGCCATCCGTCGAGATCGACACCACGACCGGCGAGCGGTTGACGATCGAACCGAACTGGAACTGGCAGAAGGAAGGCTTGTCGATGACGTTGACTGGCACGCCGGCTGTGCGGGCGGCATCGAAGAAGGCTCGCGCTTCCTCTTCGTCCTCGCAATCAGCAATCGCAATCGCCGCGCTTTCGAAAATCGAAGCGTTCCAGGCTTGCGGATGATGGATGAACTCGCCCTGCGGATGTTCCGCGCCGCGTCCGATCAGCCGTTCGAAAGTCTCGGAGAGCTCTTCCGCATAGACATGCACCTGCGCTCCGCAGGCGGCGAGAAGCTCTGCCTTCCAGGCAGCGGCATCCGATCCGCCGGCGACGACGACACGCCGGCCTTCGAGCGCCCAGAAGACCGGGAGTTTCGCAAGCGGCGCCATGCGGGCCGGCACCTCATTCCGCGGCTGCTGCAAGACATCCATCGATGATCCCCCTGATTTCGGCGCGGCAGGAGCCGCAATTGGTGCCGGCATTGGTTTCTCTCCCGACCGCCTCGACGCTGTGACAGCCGGCTCGCACGGCGCCGATGATCCGGTTGACGCCGACCGAAAAGCAGGAGCAGACGGTGGCGCCGGGGTCCGGCTGGTCGGCGCCGGGGCGACCGGCAACGATCGCGAAGCGCTTGCGCAGGTCGGCGTGTTCCACGGCAAGCTGGCCGATCGCCCAGTTGCGCGCGACAGCGACCGGCTCGTTCGCAAGGAAAAGTGCGGCAAGCAGCCTGCCGCCCTCGAAGAAGGCGAGGCGCAGGTCGCCGGATTGATGGTCGGCATAACCGAGCGGCTCGATCCCTGCCGGAATGGCAAAGGTGGCACGGCACCACGCCACCCAGTCCTCGACCGGGTCCGCGAAGGCGAGCTCGATCCGCCAGCCGCCGTCGGCCTTGGCGAGTGCCCAATAATCCGCCTGCGGGTTCAAGGGTTTGATGGCGGAAACGGCGAAGCCGTAGAAGCAAGCGGCGAATGGCCGGGCGGCAATCGCGACGTTCTTCGAGGCCGGCTGACCGGAAAACGGGTCGGTGACGGGCGCGACCAGCGCATCGACGCGGGCTTTCGCGGCGAACTGATCGTTCCAGTGCATCGGCACGAAGACGTTCCCGCGCGCCTGGCGTTCGGTAATAAGGGCGCGGACGACAGCCCTGCCGTGCGGGCTTTCGAGTTCGACCAGGCCGGCGCCGCGAATGCCGAGTTCCATCGCATCGCGCGGATGGATTTCCGCGAAGGGCTCGGCGATATGGCCCGAAAGCCTGGCACTTTTGGCCGTGCGCGTCATCGTGTGCCAGTGGTCGCGGATGCGGCCCGTGTTCAGGGTCAGAGGATATTTTTCGTTGGTGCGGTCGGTGGCCGGGGCCTGGACGGGGATGAAACGGGCCTTGCGGTCGGAATGATAAAAATCGCCATCGGCGAAGAAGCGGGTTTCGCACGGTGCGATGCCGGCTGATTGCGGCCACTGGAACGGTGTCAGCCTATTGTAGGCTGAACCGTCAACCCCGGCATATGCGCCGATATCGAAATCCCGGCCGCCGTCATTCTCGAAGGCCGACAGTGCCGCATGCTCGGCAAAGATCTCGGCAGCAGATCGGTACTCGAAACCGGCAAAGCCCATCCGCCTGCCGATTTCCGCCATCTGCCACCAGTCGGCCCTGGCCTGGCCGGGCGCGGAGAGGAACCAGCGCTGGCGGGAGATGCGGCGCTCCGAATTGGTGACGGTGCCGTCCTTTTCGCCCCAGCCGAGCGAAGGCAAGAGAACATGCGCGTGGCGGGCGGTATCGGTGTCGCGCAGAATGTCGGAGACAACCACGAAGGGACAGGTCTTGATGGCGGCCTCGACCGCATCGGCATCCGGCATGGAAACGACCGGGTTGGTCGCCATGATCCACAGCGCCTTGATCCGACCGTCGGCGACGGCGCGGAACATGTCGACGGCCTTCAGGCCCGGCTTTTCGACGATCGTCGGCGAAGCCCAGAAACGCTGTACCCGGTCGCGGTCTTCTGCGCTTTCGATCGCCATATGGGCGGCGAGCATGTTGGCGAGGCCGCCGACCTCGCGGCCGCCCATGGCGTTCGGCTGGCCGGTGAGGGAGAACGGTCCCATGCCCGGGCGCCCGATGCGGCCGGTGGCGAAGTGACAGTTGATGATCGCATTGACCTTGTCCGTTCCTGACGCCGACTGATTGACGCCCTGACTATAACAGGTGACGACCTTCTCGGTCGTTTCGAACAGGCGGAAGAATTCGCGAAGCTGCATGGCGGGAAGGCCGGTGCGTTCCATGAGCTCGGTGAACGAGAGGGCGGAAGCGGCAGTGAAAGCTTCGCCAAATCCTTGCGTATGGGCGCCGATATAGTTCTGGTCGATGGCCGGGCTTTGCGCCAGATGGGCGAGCAGGCCCATGAACAGCGCCACGTCGCCGTCCGGCCGGATGCCCAGATGCAGGTCGGCTATATCGCAGGTCATCGTCCGGCGCGGATCGATGACGACGACCTTCATGGCCGGCCGTGCGGCCTTGGCGGCGGCCAGCCGCTGATAGATCACCGGATGGCACCAGGCGAGGTTGGAGCCGGTGAGGATCACCAGATCGGCGAGCTCGATATCCTCGTAGGTTCCGGGAACGGTATCGGATCCGAAAGCGCGGCGGTGGCCGGCGACGGACGACGACATGCAGAGCCTTGAATTGGTGTCGATATTGCCCGAGCCGATGAACCCCTTCATCAGCTTGTTGGCGACGTAATAGTCTTCGGTCAGCAACTGGCCGGAGACGTAGAAGGCGACCGAATCCGGCCCGTGTTCGGCAATGGTTTCCGAGAATTTTTTCGCGACGAGATCGAGCGCCTCGTCCCAATCCGTCTGCCTGCCGTCGATTTCAGGGTCAAGGACGCGCCCGTCGAGATCAATTGTTTCGGCCAGCGCCGAGCCCTTCGAGCAGAGCCGGCCGAAATTGGCCGGATGCTCGGGGTCACCCTTGACCGTTACGGCGCCAGAGTCCGCCACTGTGGCGATGACGCCGCAGCCGACGCCGCAATAGGGGCAGGTGGTTTTGGTTTCAGTGGGCATGGGGGTGCCCCCTTAGACGGCTGCGGGTGTGGCCACCCCCCTCAAGGCGGGAGTTATCGCATATGGAACGTGAGGTGGTGCGGCATTCCGAACCCTCCCCCTTGTGGGGAGGGTGGCCGGCAGGCGGGAGGGGTTTTCGCGTGGAGCCAAGACCCCTCCCCAACCCCTCCCCACAGGGGGGAGGGGCTCCACGCAGCCTCGCACCTCCATATGCGATAGCCCCGCCCTGGAGGGTGGAAACGTCCGGCAGGACAGAGGGGGGTGTCTCCGCACGCATCAGGAGCTACTCCGCCGCCGCCAGCATCTGATTCTCAAGTGCGATGAAGAGCTTGCCGTCCTCGTTGCGGACCGGGATGGTGCGCACCTCGCCTTCGTCCGCGCCGAGCGCCTTGCCCGTCTCCAGCGAGATTACCCAGTTGTGCAGCGGGCAGGTGACCGACGTGCCGTGAACGATGCCCTCCGAGAGAGGCCCGCCCTTATGCGGGCAGCGATTTTCGATCGCATAGACATCGTGTTCGCCGGTGCGGAAGACGGCGATCTTCATCAGGGGTGTCTTCACGCAACGCGCGCCAAGCAGCGGTATGTCGGAAATGTCGCCGATCGGGTGCCAGTTCATGTCCATCTCCTCACTCGGCTGCATGCGAATAACCGACTGTTGCCATCGGCTTGAACTCGTGTTTGTCCTTGCCGGAGACGCGCTCCGACCAGGGATCGACCTGGGCGAATTTCTGGGAGAAGACAAAGCGCTCGTAATAGGCCTGGCGCTTCTCCGTATCGGTCATGATCTGCCGGCGGATCTCGTCGAGGCCGATGCGCTTGGCCCATTTGTAGATGCGCTCCAGGTAGCGGCCCTGTTCGCGGTACATCTGCGTGAGCGCGACGATATGTTCGAGCGCCTCGTCCTCGGTCTTCACCAGCCCGAGCACTTCCGTGCCCTTGATGTCGAGGCCGGCGGCGCCGGCAAAATGGATCTCGAACCCTGAGTCCACGCAGATGACGCCGATGTCCTTGCAGGTCGCCTCGGCGCAGTTGCGCGGACACCCGGAGACGGCCAGCTTCAGCTTGGCCGGTGTCCAGGAGCCCCACATGAATTTCTCGATGCGGATGCCGAGACCGGTCGAATCCTGGGTGCCGAAGCGGCACCAGTCGGAACCGACGCAGGTTTTCACGGTGCGCAGGCCCTTGGCATAGGCCTGGCCGGAGATAAAACCGGCCTTGCCGAGATCGGCCCAGACGGCAGGCAGGTCTTCCTTTTCGATGCCCAGCAGATCGATGCGCTGGCCGCCGGTCACTTTCACCATCGGGATTTCGAACTTGTCGACCACGTCGGCGATGGCGCGCAATTCGCTCGAATTGGTGACGCCGCCCCACATGCGCGGCACGACGGAATAGGTGCCGTCCTTCTGGATGTTGGCGTGGACGCGTTCGTTGATGAAGCGCGACTGGTAGTCGTCGGCATATTCATCCGGCCAGTCGCAGACGAGGTAGTAGTTGAGCGCCGGGCGACACTTGGCGCAGCCGCAGGATGTCTTCCATTCGAGTTCCTGCATGACGGCCGGAATGGTCTTCAGGCCCTTCGCCTTGATCAGGCGGCGGACGTCGTCATGGCCGAGTTCGGTGCAGGTGCACATCGGCTGCACGGCCTTCGGGTTGTAGGCGTCGCCGAGCGTCAGAGCCATCAGCTGTTCGACGAGGCCGGTGCAGGTGCCGCAGGAAGCGGACGCCTTGGTGTGGGCGCGCACGTCGTCGAGCGACGTCAGGCCCTTGGCGGTGATGGTCGAGGTGATCTTGCCCTTGCAGACGCCGTTGCAGCCGCAGATTTCCGCATCATCCGGCAAGGCTGCAACGGCCGCCATAGGGTCCAGCGGGGACCCTCCCTGGTAGGCCTGGCCGAAGATCAGCGTGTCGCGCATCTCCGAGATATCGGTCGCCTTCTTCTTCAGGTCGTTGAACCAGGCGCCGTCGGAGGTCTCGCCGTAAAGGACGGTGCCGATGATGCGGTTGTCCTTCAGAACGAGGCGCTTGTAGATGCCGGCGGTGGCATCGCGCAGCACGATTTCCTGGCGGTCGTCGCCATCGGCGAAATCGCCGAGGGAATAGAGGTCGATGCCGGTGACCTTGAGCTTGGTCGGCGTATCGGAATGCACGAAGGCCGGCTTCGTGTCGCCCGCCAGATGCGAGGCGGCGATGCGGGCCATCTCGTAGAGCGGGGCGACGAGGCCGTAGACCATGCCGCCCACTTCGGCGCATTCGCCGATGGAATAGATGTCGCCGTCCGAGGTCTGCATGCCGGCATCGACGACGATGCCGCGATTGACCGCAAGGCCTGCTTCCTTGGCGAGACCGGCGCTCGGCCGGATGCCGACGGCCATGACCACCAGCGTCGCCGGAATGATCGTGCCGTTGTCGAGTTCGACGCCCTCGACCTTGCCATTGCCGATGATCTGCTTGGTGTTGGCCTTGCAGATCACCTTGATGCCGCGTTCCTCGACCGCCTTCTGCAGCAGGTAACCGGCAGCCGGATCGAGCTGGCGCTCCATCAGCGTCGGCATCACATGCAGCACCGTCACGTCCATGCCGCGCTGGGCAAGGCCGGCGGCAGCTTCGAGGCCGAGCAGGCCGCCGCCGATGACAATCGCCTTTTCGCGCGACTGGGCGGCGAGCAGCATGGCCTGGACGTCGTCGAGGTCGCGATAGGTGATGACGCCCGGCAGGTCCTTGCCCGGTACCGGGATGATGAAGGGCACCGAGCCGGTGGCGATCACCAGCTTGTCGTAGCTCTCGGTGACGCCGTGATCCGAAGTGACGGTCTTGGCGGCGCGGTCGATGGCGACGATCTTGTGGCCCTTGTAGAGCGTGATGCCGTGGTCGATGTACCAGCCGTCGCCGTGGATGACGATCTGCTCGAAGCTCTTTTCGCCGGAGAGAACCGGCGAGAGCATGATGCGGTCATAGTTGACGCGCGGCTCGGCGTTGAAGATCGTGACGCTGTAGCGGCCGGGCGCCTGTTCGAAGAGATGTTCAAGCATGCGCCCCGGGGCCATGCCATTGCCGATGATGACGAGTTTTTCAATCCGTGTTTCTGGCATGGTCGTTACTCCGCGGCTTCGACGAAGCGGTGGCGTTCGTAGAGGAATTTCAGCACCGCCTCGCGGCACTTGAGATAGGTTCGGTCGGAGGCGAGCTCGATGCGGTTGCGCGGCCGGGGAATGGTGACGTCGAGGACTTCGCCGATCCTGGCGGCCGGGCCGTTGGTCATCATCACGATGCGGTCGGACAGCAGCACCGCCTCGTCTACATCGTGGGTGATCATCACCATCGTGTTGCCGAGCCGCGAGTGGATCTCCATGACGGCATCCTGCAGATGGGCGCGGGTCAGCGCGTCGAGCGCGCCGAAGGGCTCGTCGAGCAGCAGGATCTTCGGCTCCATGGCGAGCGCCCGGGCGATGCCGACGCGCTGCTTCATGCCGCCCGAAATCTCGGAGGGGCGCTTGTCCTTGGCATGTCCCATCTGCACCAGATCGAGATTGGCCATGACCCATTCGTGGCGTTCGGCCCTGCTCTTGGTGCGGCCGAAGACTTTCGAGACGGCCAGGTTGACGTTTTCGTAGACGGTCAGCCAGGGCAGCAGCGAATGGTTCTGGAAAACGACGGCGCGTTCCGGACCCGGCGCATTGACCTCGCGGTTTTCGAGCAGGACCGCGCCTGCGGAGACGGGCGTCAGGCCGGCAATGAGGTTCAGAAGCGTGGACTTGCCGCAGCCGGAATGGCCGATGATCGAGACGAACTCGCCTTTTCCGATCGTCAGGTTGATGTCCTTCAGCACCTCGGCGCGATTGCCGCCGCGGTCGAAATGTTTGTCGATATGGTCGAGCTTGAGATAGGCGTTCATGGGTCCGCTCCTCAGTTTGCCGAAGCGCCGCGGGTGATGATCTTGCCGAGCGCGGAGACCAGCTTGTCGAGGGCAAAGCCGACGATGCCGATATAGGCGAGGGCAACGATGATGTCGGGCAGGCGCGACGAGTTCCACGCATCCCAGATGAAGAAGCCGATGCCGACGCCGCCGGTCAGCATTTCAGCGGCGACGATGGCCAGCCACGAGAGGCCGATGCCGATCCTGAGGCCCGTGAAGATGTATGGGGCTGCGGAGGGCAGCATGATCTTGAAGAAGAATTCGAACTGGTTCAGCCTCAGCACCTGCGCGACGTTGCGGTAATCCTGCGGTATGTTGCGCACGCCGACGGCGGTGTTGATGATCACCGGCCAGATCGAGGTGATGAAGATCACGAAGATAGCCGAGGGGTTCGAGTCCTGGAACGCGGCGAGCGACAGCGGCAGCCAGGCAAGCGGCGGCACGGTGCGCAGCACCTGGAAGATCGGGTCAAGACCGCGCATCGCCCAGATCGACTGGCCGATGACTGCACCAATCAGCACCCCGGCGACAGATGCAAGCCCGAACCCATAGGCGACACGCTGCAGCGACACGAGGACGCGCAGTCCCAGGCCGATATCCTGCGACCCGTTGTAGAAGAACGGCGAAACGATCAGGTCGTAGCTTTCCTGCCAGACGACATGCGGCGACGGGAGCGAGGCGCCCGGCGCCGAACAGAGGACCTGCCAGACCAGCAGGATCAGCGCCAATACGATGACCGGTGGTACGACGTTACGCAGTGTCGCCATGCCGAGGTGCTTGAAATCGATCCTCGAAACAGGCTTGCCGGAAAAAGGAACGATTTTGGCTGCCGGTTTTGCGGCGGCGATTGCGGAGACATTTTCTTTTTTTGCCAGGGCGGACATGCGCGCGCTCCTCAGAAAGGGAAAAAGGCCGGCGCGTGCGTCCACGCGCCGGAGGTGGGGAAATCAGGACGCCGCCTTGATGGAGAGGCTGTCGAGATAGGCCGAGGGGTTTTCCGGATCGAAGACCTTGCCGTCGAAGAAGGTTTCCTTGCCGCGCGAAGAGGAAGCCGGAATGTCGGCTGCCGCGACGCCGAGATCCTTGGCCGCGTTGCGCCAGATGTCCTCGCGGTTCACCTGGTTGACCAGCGCCTTGATGTCGGTGTCTGCGGGGAGGTAACCCCAGCGGATATTCTCGGCGAGGAACCAGCTGTCGTGGCTCTTGAACGGGAAGGAGGCATGGTTCCTCCAGAATTTCATGAACAGGCTGGTGCCCTTCACGTCGCGGCCGTTGCCGTAGTTGATGTCGCCCTTCAGGCGGCCGAGGACGTCCTTGGGGGGCACGTTGAACCACTGGCGCTTTCCGAGGATGTCGGCCATCTCTTCCTTGTTGGCCATGCTGTCGGCCCATTGCTGGGCTTCCATCACGGCCATCAGCAGGGCCTTGGCGGCATTTGGGTTCTTCTCGACCCAGTCGGCACGCAGTCCAAGCGCCTTCTCCGGATGGCCTTTCCAGAGCTCGCCGGTGGTGGTGGCGGTGAAGCCGATGCCCTGGTTGACGAGCTGTTCGTTCCAGGGTTCGCCGACACAGAAGACGTCCATGTTGCCGACCTTCATGTTCGCCACCATCTGCGGCGGCGGCACGACGATGGTCGAGACGTCCTTGTTGGGATCGATGCCGCCGGCGGCAAGCCAGTAGCGGATCCAGAGGTCGTGGGTGCCGCCCGGGAAGGTCATGGCGGCCTTGATCTCCTTGCCCTCGGCCTTCTTCTTCTCAAACGCCGCCTTCAGCTTGGAGGCGTCGAGCTGCACGCCGGTGTCGGCATATTCCTTGGCGACCGAGATGCCCTGGCTGTCGAGGTTGAGGCGGGCAAGGATCGCCATCGGCACGGGCTTGTTGTTCTGGGTCACCTTGCCGGTGTGCATGAGGTAGGGCATCGGGGTCAGAATATGAGCTCCGTCGATGCCGTTCGAAGCGCCGCCGAGCACGAGGTTGTCGCGCGTGGCACCCCAGGAGGCCTGCTTGGCGACATCGACCTCCGGCAGGCCGTATTTTTCGAAGAGACCTTTTTCCTTGGCGATGATCAGTGGGGCAGCGTCGGTGAGCGCGATGTAGCCGAGCTTGACGCCCTTGACTTCCGGGCCGGCCGCAGCAGCGAAGGCGCCGGACGGGAATGCGGTCTTGACGGCGCCGACAAGGGCGGCGGTGGCTGTGGTCTTGATCAGGCTACGGCGGGTGATGCCGCTCGTCAGAATCTTGGTCATGCGCAGGTTCCCTCTGCTGGTTCTTCAAGAATTCAGGCACAAAAAAACGCCGCTTGGAGATTGCGCCCGCGGAAACTGGGAGGAGTTTCCGGGCAGCAAAAACCTTGCGACGTCGATGTCTTTGGAAGCGCTTATGGCGCGCTCATCTGCCCCGATCGCCGTTGACTGGGGCGATTACTGATAAGCAAGCAGCGTGCCAAGTTGGGTGATATTGATTAATGCGTTGAAAAGGAACGCATTTTTCTGATGCGAAAGTTCTGGCTTAAATTGTCGGCAACCGGTGCGGCTGCAACATTTTTGTGCGTCTGCTAAATCGAATGCGCGCAATTGCTGTGCAGCGCATCTCCGGTTTCAAATTTCATGACGGTCGGGATGGGCTGCGAGTGCGCTGCTGACGGCGAAATTTTCGACATAGTTCGCCATCCTGGAAGGGTCGAACACATGGCCGTCCATAAAACGGTCGCCGTCCCGGTCTCCTTCGATGCCGACGTCCGGTTCCGTCGGTCCGATACCGAGCGCTGCCCGGTAAAGATCGGGGCGATAGGCCGCGGCGGCGATACGCAAGCCGTCCTCGCTGAACTCCACCTGGCCCCAGCGGATCATCTGACTGTAGAGCCACAATGCATGGCTCGGCCGCGGATAGTTTGCAAATCCGCGGTGGAAGGTGAAATAATCGGCAATGACGCGGCGGTTTCCCTTGGCATCCAGGTTGAAGGCGCCCGACAGCACGTGGCGGATGATATCGACTGGTGCGGCGATAAAACGTGGGGACGCGAGTACTTCGGCGAGCGAGTCGTAGTTCTCCGCCCTGTCGCACCAGCGGGCCGCGGCATCGAGGGCGACGATGAGGCGGGAGACTATCTCGGGATGGCTTTCGGCCCATTCTGGCCGCATGGCGATGACTTTTTCCGGCGCCGAGGGCCAGATATCCTGCTTGGCGGCGACGATGCGGCCGACGCCGCGTTCGGATGCGACCATGTTCCATGGCGCGCCGACGCAGAAGCCGTCAATGGCGCCGGCTGCCAATGCATCGGAGGTCATCGGCGGCGGCACGACGACGAGTTTCACATCCGTGTCCGGGTTTATTCCGCCGGCTGCAAGCCAGTAGCGGAATTCGTAGTTGTGGGAGGAGAAGGGATAGGTCACGCCGAACATCGGCAGTGCTTCACCGCGTTCCCTCATGGCTTCGAGCACCTTGGCGAGCGCCTTTGCGTTCTCCAGTGCGCTTGCGGTTTCCGATATTGCGCCCACCTCGCGCATGCGCTCGAAAAGCCGCGTCGAAAGGGTGATCGCATTGCCGCCGCGACCGAGCGAAAACGGCGTGATCGTCGGCGAGGGGTTGGAGCCGAGGCCGAGCATGGAGGCGACCGGCATCGGCGACAGCATGTGGGCGATGTCGAACTGACGGAAGGCGAGGCGGTCGCGGACGTTGGCCCAGGAGACGTCCTTGACGAGATCGAGGGTCAGCCCCTCCTTGGCGGCGAAGCCGAATTCGGCGGCGGCGATCAGCACGGAAGCATCGACCAGCGGAATGAAGCCGGCGCGCAGGACCTTCGGCCCCTCGCCATTGGCGCGCACGGGGGCGGCGAGATTGGTTCCGGATCGGTCTGTCTTGGTCATCATGTTCACTCCGGCTCTCTCCCGGACATTTCGGTACCCGGAGCCATCACATCAACAGGCCCGCGGCCGTCACCACGCTCTGGGCGATATCCGAGATCTTCTTCTTTTCGTTCATTGCCGTCTGGCGCAGCAGCGCAAACGCATCTTCTTCCGACAGCCCGCGCATCTTCATCAAAATGCCTTTGGCCCGCTCGATCACCTTGCGCTCTTCGAGCGCCGATTTAGCCTCGGCGAGTTCCCGCTGAAGCCGGCTGAAGGCGTTGAAGCGGCTGACCGCCATGTCGAGGATCGCCTTGACGCGCTCCTTCTTGAGCCCGTCGACGACATAGGCCGACACACCCGCATCCATCGCCGCCTCGATCAGTGCCGTATCGGAGCGATCGACGAACATGGCGATCGGCCGGCTGACGGTGCGGGTCAGCTGGAACAGATGCTCCATCATGTCGCGGTTGGGGTTCTCGATATCGATGACGATAACGTCCGGCTTCAGCGTTTCGATGATGCGCGCGACGCCCTGGACCTCGTGGATGACGGTGACATTGCTATGCCCAGCCTCCCGCAGCCCTTCCTCGATGATGGAAGCGCGGATGGCATTTTCATCGATAACCAGAATGGTAAGATCGGGTGGCGGCATTCTTATAGTGATGACGCAGCGCAGCAATCTTGGCAAGGGTGACCGCTGCTGCGATCAATTCATGACATCATTCGCCGCTCGGAAAGAACCGGTTAACCTTTATTTTCTACTTCCTGTGAGAATGTGCCCTTCCCGTATCTCGTCTGGTTGTCATGCAGTTCTCACGCAATAATCACCCTCAGAGTTCTGACCTTTCCAACGCCGAAGACGACGCTGTCGACCCGGCGCAGCAGGCTCGTCCCTCGCAGAGCCTTGCCGATTTCAACCAGCCGGTCCTGGAGCAGGCGCCTTGGCAGGCGGCTTTCCGGCTGGCGCCGAACGTGCGGTTCACCCGCACGCCCGAAAGCGTGCTGGTCCGCAAGCCAAATGCCGGACAGGCTCACGAGGAGCCGGTGCCGGCGCCATTGCCCGAGGAGATCGAGGTCATTCCCTCCGAGGTGTTTTTGACGGCCGTTGCGCATGATTCGCCGGTGACCTACCAGCCATCCGCCGCTCCGCTCGAACAGATCGCAGGCCTGCAGCAGCTTGCAGCGACGATGCGCTACCATGTGCCGGAAACCCATCCGGTCATCGTCACCCATCCCGAGCCGGTTCAGGAAGCCGCGCCCCCGGTCCCCCCCCGCCAGGATATCGCGATCTCCGACTTCGCCTTCTGGGACGCCATGCCGTTCGAGCTCGAAGGGCCAGTGGTCATCGAGGCCCAACTCCTGCCGAGCGAACCGGAAATCCTGCCGGCCATCGTTGCGCAGCCGGGCGCGCCCGTCACCGACCTCTATCGCGAAGTGCCGCGCCGGACTGCAGCCAGAGCCGTCGTGGTCGCGCCGTCTCCGAGACCGGAGCCGGTCAAGGCGCCCGAGCCTGTGGCCCCGCTCCGGGTCGCTCCGCACCGCGTGGTCAAAGCCAAGGCACAGGTCGTCGTCGAGCCTGTGCCCGCGCCTGTCGTGCAGCAGGCACCGGTACCCGCGCCGGTCGTGGCCGCCGAACCTGCTCCCGTACAACCTGCCCCCGTCCAGCCCGAAATCGCGCGCCCGCGCTCCGTGCGGCCGGCAGAGGCGGAATACGAATTCCCGCCGATCTCGCTCCTGCAGGAACCGCAGGGCGAGCGCGGCCAGGCGATGCAGCCCGATGCGCTGCAGCAGAGCGCCGGCCTGCTCGAAAGCATTCTCGAGGATTTCGGCATTCGCGGCGAGATCATCGACGTCCGGCCGGGTCCGGTCGTGACGCTCTACGAATTCGAGCCGGCGCCGGGCGTCAAATCCTCGCGCGTCATCGGCCTTGCGGACGATATCGCCCGCTCGATGTCGGCGCTGTCGGCCCGCGTCGCCGTGGTGCCCGGCCGCAACGTGATCGGCATCGAGCTGCCGAACGCGACCCGCGAAACCGTGTATTTCCGCGAGCTGATCGAATGCGAGGACTATTGGGAAACCAAGCATCGCCTCGCGCTCTGCCTCGGCAAGACGATCGGCGGCGAACCGGTCATCGCGGAACTTGCGAAGATGCCGCACCTGCTGGTCGCCGGCACCACCGGTTCGGGCAAGTCGGTCGCCATCAACACGATGATCCTGTCGCTTCTCTACCGGCTGCGGCCTGAGGAATGCCGGCTGATCATGATCGATCCGAAGATGCTGGAGCTCTCCGTCTATGACGGCATTCCGCACCTTCTGACCCCTGTCGTGACCGATCCCAAGAAGGCCGTCCTGGCGCTGAAATGGGCGGTTCGCGAGATGGAGGATCGCTACAAGAAAATGTCGCGGCTGGCCGTGCGCAATATCGACGGCTACAACCAGCGCGCCGCGAGTGCCCGCGAAAAAGGCGAGGTGATCACCGTCAGCGTCCAGGCGGGCTTCGACCGGCAGAACGGCGAGATCCTCTACGAAGAGCAGGAGATGGACCTCTCGCCGATGCCTTATATCGTCGTCATCGTCGACGAGATGGCCGACCTGATGATGGTCGCCGGCAAGGATATCGAAGGCGCGATCCAGCGGCTGGCGCAGATGGCGCGCGCCGCCGGCATCCACCTGATCATGGCGACGCAGCGTCCTTCGGTCGATGTCATCACCGGCACGATCAAGGCCAATTTCCCGACCCGCATCTCCTTCCAGGTCACCTCGAAGATCGACAGCCGCACGATCCTCGGCGAACAGGGTGCCGAGCACCTTCTCGGCCAGGGCGACATGCTGCACATGGCCGGCGGCGGGCGGATTTCCCGCGTGCATGGCCCGTTCGTCTCGGATGCCGAAGTCGAGCTGGTGGTCCGCCACCTCAAGACCCAAGGCCGGCCGGACTATCTCGGCACGGTCACCGAGGACGAAGACGACGAGGAAGACGAGGACGTATCGAGCCAGGAAGCCGTGTTCGACAAGAGCGCGATGGGCGGAGACGACAGCGACGAGCTTTACGACAAGGCCGTCAAGGTGGTCATGAAGGACCGCAAGTGCTCGACTTCCTACATCCAGCGCCGCCTTTCGGTCGGTTACAACCGCGCCGCCTCGCTGGTCGAACGCATGGAGCAGGAAGGTCTGGTCGGGCCGGCCAACCATGTCGGCAAGCGCGAGATCATCGCCGGCGGCCGGTCTAGTACCGCGTCGGAGGATTTTGGGGACTAAGGCGTGCCCTCCAGGCTCCTCATCCCTGTGCTTGTCACAGGGATCCAGCCAGCCCAAGTCTTTGGGCTGGGAGGAGTCTTCCACCGCGCCGACGCGCGGTTGCTGGATTCCTGTGTCAAGCACAGGAATGAGGGTTGATGGGTGGAAAGTTCTGCCCGGATATTCACGTTCTTACCGCTGACGGCAGATGAAGGGCAGGAAGCTGCTCGCCGTACCGAAATTCATGGCGGCCATGGTCAGGGCATTGGCGAGCTTGATCTCTTGGGGCGAGTGCGGGCAGACATCCGCACCGCTCGAACATCCGTCGGCGATGAATTTCTCGTTGCCCTTGATGAAGTCGTCGCCGACGCCGTCGAGCCCGATGAAATCCTTCGCCTGGCTCCAGGCGCGCTCGTAGCGCACGCATTTTTCCTTGGCCCAGGCCTTGACTTCAGTGTCCTCGGCGCGGGCGGTACTGAAACCGGTCAAAGCAACGGCAAGGATCAGCAGAATTCTGGTCATCCGGTGTCCGGTCCGATGGTTCCGGTGAATTACCGGCCGCGGATATAGTCGCTGAGCCGGTTCGCCGCGTCCTCCACCTGTAGCGGATCGCGCAGGAAGCAGGCTCGCATGAAACCCTGTCCACCCGGGCCGAAGGCGGTTCCCGGCGCGAGGCCGACGCCGGTCTTGTCGACAATCCTGAACGCCTCCTCGCGGCTGTCGGTGACGCCGTCGATCTTCAGGAAGGCGTAGAGCGCGCCGGCGGGCTTCAGCGTTTCCACCCGGTTGGTGGCGATCAGCGCATCGCAGAGGATGTCGCGGGATTTTCGCGCCCGCTCGATATTGGTGCGGATGAAGTCGTCGCCCTGCTCGAGGGCGGCAATCGCGCCCTTCTGCATGAACTGGGCGACGCCCGAGGTCGAGTACTGGATGAGGTTGGTCAGCGTCTGGCCGATTTCCGTCGGCGCCACCATCCAGCCGACCCGCCAGCCGGTCATGCACCAGTTCTTCGAGAAGGAATTGGCGAAGATGATCCGGTCTTCCGGTTCCATGATGTCCATGAGTGATGGCGCGCGGGCGCCTTCGAAATAATAGAGGCCGTAGATTTCGTCGGCGATGATCCACAGGCCATGCTTGCGGGCAAGATCGAGGATCGCCTTGAGATCGTCATGGGTGGCGGTCCAGCCGGTCGGGTTGGACGGCGAGTTGATGAAGAGCGCGCTGGTCTTCGGGGTGATCGCCGCCTTCAGCCGCTCGATATCGAGCATCCAGCGGCCGTCCACAAAAGCCAGCTCTGCCGGAACGGCCTTTGCCTCGGAGACGCCGATCGAGTTCACCACATTCGGCCAGGCCGGTGTCAGATAAACGATCTCGTTGCCGGCGGAGGCGACCGTCTGGATGGCGAGCACGATCGATTGCATGCCGGAACCGGTGACGTAGATATTGTCGACCGACAGATCCTTTGCATAGTGCCGCTGGTAATAGCGCACGATCGCTTCGCGGAGCGCCGGAATGCCTTGCGTCCAGGTGTAGAAGGTTTCGCCGGCAAGCAGCGCCTCGCTGGCGGCGCGGGTGATGAAATCGGGGGTCGGCAGGTCGCCTTCGCCGATCCAGAGCGGCATCAGGTTTTCGCGGCCTCGGGCATAGGTAACGATTTCGCCAATGCCGCTGCGGGGCGCTGCCGCGGCGCGGGCGCTGATCTCCGGTCTGATGATTGTCATGGATTGCCCTGTCGATCTCGGCTGGTTTGTCGCAAAACTGACTTGGCCCAACCGCGCCCGCGGGTCAATATTTCCGGCGCCGGATTTTGTTCTTTACTGGCTGGTGGTGCTCGCGAAGCGTCCGAAGGTGCCGCGCGAGAAACACAAAGGATCGCCTTCCCGGTGGGCAGCGCGCAGCACCCGCCCGAGGATCAGCGTATGATCGCCGGCATCGTGCATCGAGGAGAGCTCGCATTCGAAGCGAGCCAGCGTGCCGGGTATGACCGGCACGCCTTCGTGGTTCTGGTTCCAGCAAAGCTCCTCGAACCCGAGGCCGCCGCGCGTGAAGCGGGCGCTCAAGCGATCCTGGTCGGCGCTCAGCACATGGATGGCGAAATGGCCGGCCGCCGTGAACGCCGCGTGGCGCGACGAACTTTTGGCTGGCGACCAGAGCACCAGCGGCGGATCGAGCGACACCGAAGCGAAGCTGTTGACCGTCATGCCGATCGGGCCATCCGGAGTCGTTGCCGTCACCACAGTAACCCCGGTCGTGAAGGCCCCGAGCGCGTTGCGATAATGCCGCGCGGTCGATGCGTCCGGAATGAAGATCTGTTCGCTGGAGATGCTTGCGGTGTCGGCAGTGATCATCATGGTACCTGCTTTCCGATTGCGGCTGTGTAGAGTTCGAACCAGGTCTGGCGATCGATCGTCACCTTCGCGGCGTCGGCGATCGTGGCGATACGGCTGAGATTGTTGGTGCCGAGCACCGGCAGGATGGCGGCGGGATGGGCGAGCAGCCAGGCGACCGCGACGGCTGTGGCATCGACGCCCTGTTCCGTCCCGATCCGCTCAAGGACCGACATTAGGCCTTCATTGGTGAAAAGCGAGCCGCCGCCGAGCGGCGACCAGGCCATCGGCGCGATGCCGCGTTCCTGCAGCCAGGCGAGGTCGCCATTGGTGAAGGCATCTGCCGCGACAAGGCTGAGCTCGATCTGGTTGGTGACCAGTTCTGCCTCCATGGAGGATTGCAGCAGGGAGAAATCCCAGGGGCGGAAATTCGAAACGCCGACAGCGCGCACCTTGCCGGATACGACCAGCGCGTCGAGCGCCGGGCCCGTCTCGTCCGGATCCATGAACGGGTCGGGCCGGTGGATCAGGAGGAGATCGATATGGTCGGTGGCCATGTCGCGCAGCGAGGCCTCGACCGAGGCGTTGATATGCGCGGCGCTGGTATCGTAGTGCTTGCCGCGGACGGCGGAATGGCGGCCGGCCGGCGCGACGATGCCGCATTTGGTGACGATCTCGATTTTGTCACGCAGCGAAGGCGAGGCTTTCAGCGCCCCGCCGAAAATCGCTTCCGCCGTATAGCCGCCATAGATGTCGGCCTGGTCCATGGTGGTGATGCCCTGCGCCAGGCAGGCTTCGATCTTCGCCTGGACATGTTTCGGCGAGGTATCGGCGTCGTCGCCGATCCGCCACATGCCGTAAACCAGGCGGCTGAGCTGCAGCTCGGGCGAAAGTTGAATGCGGTCCAGGTGGTGAGGGGTCATCAGTGTCGTCTCCCGTTGCCGAGCGGCGTTGCGGGTGTCTCGGCCGGCACGCGGCCATAGGCATGCGGCAGTGAACAGGTCTTGAGCTCGGGCAGCACCTTCTGGCCGAAATGTTCCGCTTCGTCGAGATGCGGGTAGCCCGAAAAGATGAAAGCCCGGATGCCCATCTTCTTGTAGGCCTCGATTTCCGAAAGCACCTGGTCGGCGGAGCCGACAAGTGCCGCGCCGCAGCCGGATCGGGCCCGGCCAATGCCAGTCCAGAGGTGAGGTTCGACATAGCCGAACTTGTCGGCAAGCTCGCGAGCCTTGGCCTGGTGCGAGACGCCGAGCGAGGTGCTGTCATGGGCGCGGCTGCGGATCAACTGGCCGTATTCGTCGTCCAGTCTGGAGACCAGATGCTCCGCATAGTCGCGGGCTTCCTTCTCCGTGTCGCGGACGATCATGTGGATGCGCAGGCCGTAGTCGAGCGTCCGGCCATGGGCGGCGGCGCGGGCGTGGACTGCCTTCATGCGCTCGGCCAACTGGTCCCTGGTTTCCGGCCACATCAGGTAAACGTCGCATTGGGCGCCGCAGAGCTCAAGCGCATCCGGCGAATAGCCGCCGAAGTAAAGAAGCGGGCCGCCGTTCTGCTGGTAGGGCCTTGCCGGCTCGGTGGAGACGCCCTTGAAATTGTAGACTTCGCCCTCGTGATCGATCGTGTCGCGGGTCCAGGCCTGTCGGAGGATCTGCACGACCTCGTGGCTGCGGCGATAACGGAAGGCGCTGTCGGCGACTTCGCCGGGGAAATCGGAGCTGATGACGTTGAGCGTCAGCCGGCCCTTCAGCATGTGGTCGAGGGTAGCGATGGTGCGGGCGAGCATGATCGGCTGCATCTCGCCGCAGCGGATCGCGGCCAGCAGATTGATCCTGTCCGTGATTTGCGAGGCGGCGGCGGCGAAACTCAGCGTATCCTGGCCGACCTGGTAGGATGAAGGGCAGAGGATGTTGCGGAAGCCGAGCGCCTCCGTGCGCCTGACGATGTCGGAACAATGTTCCCAGCTGGATCTCAGCGCGTCGTCGGGGACGCCGAGATAGGCGTAGTCGTCCGAACATAGGGCCGCGAACCAGGATACTTCGGCCGCATCGAGATCCGGGGATGTTATAGGCACGATAGTCATCAAATCCTCCTCAACCTTCGACTTGCATATCACCCGCTTTCGTGTAAATCAATGGTGTATCAATTTTAATGCGTTGTTCCCGGGGAGGGGGAAACGGCTTATGGACAGTTATCCGGGCAGTCTGCCGATCTATATGCAAATCGCCGAACTTCTGGTGCGCGACATCGCGGCCGGCCGGCTTGTCGATGGCGAGAAGCTGGCGCCCGAGCGCGACATGGCGGTGCAGCTCGGCATCGCGGTCGGCACGCTGCGCAAGGCGCTGGCGGAGTTGCAGAACCGCGGGCTTCTGGAGCGGGTGCAGGGATCCGGCAACTATGTCCGGGCGATCAGCGACCCGAAGAGCGTCTATGCCATGTTCCGGCTGGAGTTGATCCACGGCGGCGGCCTGCCGACGGCGGAATTACTCGACGTGATGCGGCTCGACAAACCCAAGGATCTGCCGAAATTCGGCTTTTCGCCGGAGGGGCATCGCATCCGCCGCATCCGGCGGCTGTCGGGCAAGGTCGCAGCGCTCGAGGAGATCTGGCTGGACGGCTCCTATGTGGCGGCCATCGCGCCGGAGGAGCTGTCGGAATCCCTCTATCTCTATTACCGCACCCGGCTAGGCCTTTGGATCGCCCGGGCGGAAGACAAGATCGGCCTCGACACCGTGCCCGACTGGGCGCCGTCGGGATTCGGCCAGAAGCCGGGAGCGCCGATCCCTTATGTACTGCGGACGAGCCAGGCGCAGGACGGCGCCCTGGCCGAGGTTTCCCGCACATGGTTCGACCATTCCGTGGCGCGTTACGTATCGCGGCTGCGGTAGAAACAATCGAGTACGACAAGATGAAATTCGAGACGACACAAGACGGTTTTTCCATTTCGCTGAACGGCCGCGTCATCCTGCGGCACAGCGCTGCCTCGCCCTGCATCTTCGTCGGCCACGGGCAGGAACGGATGGACATGTACCGCGGCAATTTCGAGGTCGAGGACTATATCGTCGAGCGCAGCGCGCTGCGCCACGCGGATGTCGATGGCAACATGATCAGCCTCTCGGATGCGGAAGGCCGGGCACCGCGGCTGGAACTGACCGTCTCGGAAACGGCCGTGCATTTCCGGTCGCTGGACGAGAGGATCAACCGCTTCTGGATCCGCATCCATGCGGAGAATGACGAGCATGTCTGGGGCGGCGGCGAGCAGATGTCCTATTTCGACATGCGCGGGCGCCGTTTTCCCTTGTGGACTTCGGAGCCGGGCGTCGGCCGCGACAAGACCAGCGAGATCACCTTCAAGTCGGACCTGAAGGACAAGGCCGGAGGTGACTATTACAACACCAACTATCCGCAGCCGACCTACGTCTCCTCGGCGCGCTATGCGCTGCATGTGGAGACGACCGCCTATTCCGTCTTCGATTTCCGCCGCAAGACGTTTCACGAGATCGAAGCCTGGGCGGTGCCGGAGCGGATCGAGTTGTTCGCCGCACCGAGTTTCGTGGAATTGGTCGAGGTGCTGTCGTTGCGCTTCGGGCGGCAACCGGAACTGCCGGACTGGGTCTACAAGGGCGCGATCATCGGCCTCAAGGACGGCGTCAATTCCTTCGCGCGGCTGGAAAAAATGCGCAACGCGGGCGTCCAGGTCTCGGGCCTCTGGTGCGAGGACTGGGTCGGGCTTCGCCAGACCTCGTTCGGCTCGCGCCTCTTCTGGGACTGGCAGGCGAACGAGAGCCGCTATCCGGGCCTGCGAGAGAAAATCGCGGAGCTGAACGGGGAGGACATTCGTTTTCTCGGCTATGTGAACCCCTATCTCTGCGTCGATGGTTCGCTCTTTCCCGAAGCGGAGGCGGCGGGTTATTTCGCCAGGGATCAGCTTGGTCGAACTGCCATCGTCGATTTCGGCGAGTTCGATTGCGGCGTCGTCGATTTCACCAATCCGGAAGCCGCAGACTGGTTTGCCGAGGAAGTCATCGGCCGTCGCATGCTGGATTTCGGGCTGACCGGCTGGATGGCCGATTTCGGCGAATACCTGCCGATCGACGTGGAGCTTGCGAACGGCATCGACGCCAAGCTGATGCACAATGCCTGGCCGACGCTCTGGGCCGAGGTCAATGCCAAGGCGATCGCCAGCCGCGGCAGGACGGGCGAGGCGCTGTTCTTCATGCGGGCCGGCTTTACCGGGGTGCAGAAACATTGCCCGCTGCTGTGGGGCGGCGACCAGTCGGTGGATTTTTCGCGCCATGACGGGCTCGTCACGGTGATGTGCGCGGCCCTCTCGTCAGGCCTGCTCGGGAACGCCTATCACCATTCCGATATCGGCGGTTACACGAGCCTGTTCGGTAATGTCCGAACGCCGGAACTCCTGATGCGCTGGGCGGAGATGGCCGCCTTCACGCCGGTCATGCGCAGCCACGAGGGCAACCGGCCGCGCGATAACATCCAGATCGACCAGGATCCCGAAGTACTGGAACATTTCGCCCGGATGACGCGGATCTACGTGCATCTGGCGCCGTATCTGAAGACGCTGTCCACCGAGGCCGCCGCGCGAGGCCTGCCGGTGCAACGGCCGCTTTTCCTGCATTATGAGCATGATCCGAAGACCTACGCTATTCAGGATGCTTACCTCTACGGCTCTGAGTTGCTGGTCGCGCCCGTGTGGCATGCGGCGCAGGAGGTGCGCAGCGTCTATCTGCCGAAAGGGGCAGATTGGGTGCATGTCTGGAGCGACGTGGAATATGCAGGCGGGGAAGAGGTGACGGTGGCATCGCCGATCGGTTGTCCGCCAGTGTTTTATCGCAAAGGTGCGTCGTTTGCGGAGACCTTCAAGGCATTGAAAGGAATGTAGGTAAGAGGCGGTGCGGCATTCCTGACCCTCCCCTTGTGGGGGTCCGGAGGACGGGACGGGGCAAGCGACCCGTCCCCGGTTGGTGGCCGGCAGGCGGGAGGGGTTTTATTCGGAGTAAAGTCCCCTCCCCAACCCCTCCCCACAAGGGGGAGGGGCTCCATGCGCCGTCTCAGTCCAGTCTCAACGCGCCGCCCAGTTTGCTCCGCGCCTAAAGATCGTCTTCATCTGGGGCACGTCGAATTCCTTGGCCTGGTGGCCGAGCGAGGAGTAGAAAACCCGGCCCTCTCCGTATTTCCGCTTCCAGACCACCGGCATGACGACGCCGTCGATCCAGTAGGCATGGTCGCCGGTAAACGTGGTCGTCGCCAGCACCTCGTTCGAGGGATCGACATGCATGTAATATTGCTCGGACGTGTAGGGGAAATCGGTGATCCCCTCCATCAGCGGATCGCCCGGCTTCGTGATGTTGACCGTGTAGTCGATGATATTGCCGGGATGGGCGACCCACTGGCCGCCGATGATGAACTGGTAGTCAACCGACTCGCGAAAGGCGTCGCCCGCGCCGCCGTGGTAACCGGCAATGCCGACGCCGCTCTGGACGGCCGCGGCGAGGTTCTTCACCTCCTCCTTCTCGATCTTCGACATGGTCATGATCGGCACGATGAGGCTGAGGTCATGGATGGACGGATCGGCGAAGGCTTCGGTCGAGTGTTCGAGATAGACCTTGAAACCGTCCTCCTCGAGCATGTCCTTGATGATCTCGGCACATTCCTGCGGTTCGTGGCCGCTCCAGCCGCCCCATACGATGAGTGCTTCACGCATTTTATTCGTCCTCCAGATTATTTCGCCAGCTGGCCGTCAACAAGCGATTCCGACAGTGGAGCGGGCCGCTCCGTCGCCGTGGTGATCCTGATCGTGCGCCCTTCGGCGGAGGCCGTGTGGAAGGCTTCCATGACCTCCAGCACATGCAGCGCCAGATTGCCGTTCGCCCGGTGGGGGCGGTTGGAACGGATCGCATGCGCCATGTCCGCGACGCCTATCGAGCGGTAGTTGCCGTCCGCATAGGGGAGGGTGGCGGGCTGGTCCTCGAACTGGCCACCCTTCTTCAGATAGCCGACAGGTCCCTCGAAACGGTTCGGATCCGGCACGATCAGCGTGCCTTCGGTGCCGTAGACTTCGAGCGGCACATGTTTGTGGCCGGCAACGTCGAAACTCATGCCGATCTGCACCACCGCGCCATTGGCAAAGGCCATGACGCCCGCCACATGGGTTGGAACATGCACCGGAATGCGCTCGCCGTTGCGCGGTTCGCTGGTGATGATGCGCTCCTTGCGGGGCGTGATCGCGAAACCCGCGACCTGTGATACAGGGCCGAGCATGTTGACGAGATCGGTGATGTAATAGGGGCCCATGTCGAGCATCGGACCACCGCCGACCTCGTAGTAGAAGGCCGGGTTCGGGTGCCAGCGCTCGTGGCCCGGGCACATGAAGGTCGCCGTGCCGCCGACGGGCAAGCCGATGACGCCCCGGTCGATCAACTCGCGGGCCGTCTGGTGGCCGCCGCCGAGAAAGGTGTCGGGGGCAGCGCCGATGCGCAGTCCCTTCGCCTTGGCGGCCTCCGCCAGTTTTTTCCCTTCCGCGAAATTAATCCCGAGCGGTTTTTCCGAATAGGTGTGCTTGCCGGCATCGAGCGCCTGCAGGGCAACGGCGACATGGGCCTTCGGGATCGTCAGGTTGACGATGATTTCTACCTTGGGATCGGCCAGCAGTTCATCGACCGTGCGGGCCTCAAGATTGAACTCGGACGCCTTCGCCTCGGCCAGATCACGGTTGAGATCGGCCACCCCGCGGATATCGAGGATCGGAAAGGCTGATGTCATCGCCTTCAGATAGGCGCCTGAAATATTGCCGCATCCGATGATGCCGATACCGACTTTATCCATGATTTCCTCCCGAAAAATGCTGAAATTTGCGCCTCAGAGCGCCGGCCCGGTGGTGCTCCAGGGCGATTCGTAAAGTTCGTAAAGCGCGACTGCGGCAGCCCCCTGCGCCCAGAAATCATCGGTCGAATCGTCGAAGACGAGTTCGCTGACGCCTTTCAGCGAGGGCGGGATGGCGAGCGCATAGGCGTCGCGCAGGCTGTTCAGGAACGGCTCGCCCAGCGCCAGCGACGAGCCGACGAGGATGACGCGCGGCGGCGCGAACAGCGTGACGATATTGGCGATGGTCAGCCCGACGGCCTCGCCGGCGCGAACGGCCGCGCCGATCAGCCGGTCGTCGTCGGCCTGGATCAGCGCCTGGACGTGGGTCATGCCGCGGCCGAGCCGCACCGCCTCGGCAAAACGCCCGTCGGCCTGCTGTTCGCCGAGGATGGCGCTTTCGCCGGCCTGGCTCGAAAGTCGCACCATGCCCTGCGGTCCCGTGCCGAGCACGAGGTCGCCGAGATTGTGGCTGAGGCCTCCGGCGCCGCGAAAAAGCCGGTTGCCATGCAGCACGCCGAGGCCGAGCGTCTGTTCGAGCGAGATCAGGACCATGTCCTGCAGGTCGCGGGCCTTGCCGAACCAGTGGTGGCCGAGGGTAATGGCATGGGCATCGCTCTCGACGATCGTCGGCGTCGACAGGCGCGTGGACATTTCGGCGGCAAAATCGATGTTGATCTCGCGAAAAATCGGGCTTGAGCGGATATGCCCGGTGCGGTGTTCGATGACGCCTGGAAGTCCGAGGCAGACGCTGTCGACATCCTCCAGCGACAGGCCGGCATCGACGACGCAGCGGCGGACGCCGTCCTCGACGAGGTCGGCGATGACGGCGATCGGCTGGCGGTCGATACGGATCGGCAGGGTGAGCTTGGAGAGCACGTCGCCGCGGAAATTGGTGACCACGAAGACCATGCGGCTTGCCGCGATCTTGGCACCGACGACGCGGGCGGCATCCGGATTGACTTCCAGCATGACGCGCGGCCGGCCGCGCACCGCCTCGTTGCGGATATCGCCCTCGTGGCGGGTCAGGATCAGCCCGTCGTCGAGAAGCGAACCGGTGATGGCGGAAACGGTGGTGGTCGAGAGTTCGGTGCGTTCGGAAATTTCGACGCGAGAAATGGGGCCGCGCCGCCGGATCGTATCAAGCACATTGAGGCGGTTGATGGCGCGCAACAATTCGGGATCGGCGGTCTTCATTTTCTGCGCACTCGTCGGCTTCTGCACCGAACTGCTATTTAATTCGAGGTGCAAATTAAATCCGCTTTGTTCTAGAGCCGATTTTGTGCTGCTTGCAATAGAAAAAAGCGACGAATGCCGCATTTTTTGCCAAAATATTCCAATCTCGTGCAAAGCTATTGACAGATGCGGCAGGCTTGCCGATTATTTAATTCGGATACAGGAATAAAGCTTTGGGAGGAGCACCTTCAATGTCCAACAGATACCACAGAATGCGTCTGATTTCCGCCACCGCCGTAATTCTCGCCGGTGGCCTGTTTACGGCCGGCGCTGCCGCAGCGGACAGCGTCATTCGCTGGATGCATGTCGAGCAGGTGCCGGGGAACGTCGCCGTCTGGAACCAGATCGCGAGGGATTACGAGGCCAAGCATCCCGGGGTCAAAGTCGAGCTGCAATTCCTGGAAAACCAGGCCTTCAAGGCCAAACTGCCGACGCTTCTACAGTCGAACGATGCGCCAAGCATCTTCTATACGTGGGGTGGCGGCGTCCTGAAGGCGCAGTCCGAGACCGGCACGTTGCGGCCGATCAATGCGGCGATCGACGCGAATGGAGGGGAATGGCGCAAGTCGGTCAACGCCTCCGCCGTCGACGGCCTGACCTTCGATGGCAAGGTCTGGGCGTCGCCCGTCAGGACCGGCCTCGTTTCCTTCTACTACAACAAGGAGCTGTTCAAGAAGGCGGGTGTCGATGCCTCGAAGATCGCAACCTGGGACGATTTCCTCGGTGCGGTCAAAACGCTGAAGCAGGCCGGCGTGACGCCTATTGCCGGCGGCGGGCGTGACAAGTGGCCCCTGCATTTCTACTGGAGCTATCTCTCGATGCGCGAGGCGGGGCAAAAGGGCTTTGCCGATGCGAAGGCAGGCAAGAACGACGGCTTCGCCGGCAAGCCGTTCGTCAAGGCGGGCGAGCGTCTGGCCGAACTCGGCAAGCTTGAGCCATTCCAGAATGGCTATCTGGGCGCAACCTGGAACGACGCGCTTGCCGCCTTCGGCGATGGCCGTGCCGCGCTCATCCTGAGCTTCGAGAACACGCCTGCGACCCAGGCGTCGAATTCGACGAGCCGCAAAGGCCTTGCCGACGACAATATCGGTCGCTTCCCGTTCCCCGTCGTCAGCGGTGGTGCCGGTGTGACCACCGACAGCTTCGGCGGTCTCAACGGATGGGCGGTCACCAAGAACGCTCCGCCTGAAACCGAGGACTTCCTCCGCTACATGGCAAGCATCGACGTGCAGAAAGTGCTCGCCAGGGATACTCAGATCATGCCCGTCGCCAAGGGTGCGAGCGAAGCGATCTCCAAGCCGCTGCTGAAGGAAGTCGCCGAGGCTCTTGGCAAGGAAACCTGGCACCAGAACTTCCTCGACCAGGATCTCGGTCCCAATGTCGGTGCGATCGTCAACGACATCAGTGTCGAGGTGGTCTCCGGCGGCATGAAGCCGGCTGACGCAGCGCAGCAGATCGAGGATGCCTATTCTCTCGAGCGAAAGTAAGCACAGTGCCGGCGCTCCCGCTCCTTAAGGTTCCAGCAACCCTGGGAGCGCCGGTTCCCGCCCTTGCCTGACGCCGTCCTGCGCAGCCCGAAAGGCTCGAAAATCGATGAGCGATACGCTGATATCTGCCAATGCCGTCCCATCCGGGAATACACTTGCGGTATCGCGGCGCCGCAGGCGGTCCCTGGCCAACAGCAAGTGGCCGGTGCTGGTCCTGTTCCTGCCGCCGGCGCTTCTTCTGTTCACGGTGCTGGTCATTCTGCCCATGGGCGAGGCCGCCTGGTATTCCTTCTACAACTGGAACGGCTATGGCAGTCCGACGCAGTGGGTCGGCTGGCGCAACTACCAGCTCATTTTCCGCAACAGCGCCTTCACCCAGGCACTGATCAACAACGGCCTGATCGTGCTCGCCTCGCTCTGCGTGCAGGTGCCGCTGGCGCTCTGGCTGGCGACGATGATCTCCAGCCGGATCAAGGGCGCGCTGTTCTTCCGGCTGATCTTCTTCCTGCCCTATGTACTTGCGGACGTCGCGGCCGGCATGATCTGGCGTTTCGTCTATGACGGGGATTTCGGTCTCGTGGCCGGTATCTCGCAGATGCTCGGTGTCGAGGCGCCCTTCTGGCTGGCCGACCGGGACCTGGCGATGTACGCGATCCTGGGCGTGGTGGTCTGGAAGTATTTCGGCTTTCACATGATGCTCTTCATCGCCGGTCTGCAGGCGATCGACAAGAGCGTGCTCGAAGCGGCCGACATCGACGGCGCGACCGGTTTCCAGAAATTCCGGCTTGTGACATTGCCGCTGCTCGGCTCCACCGTGCGCCTCTCCGTCTTCTTTGCGGTCGTCGGTTCGCTGCAGCTGTTCGACATGATCATGCCGCTCACCGGCGGCGGGCCCTCGAACTCGACGCAGACGATGGTGACGTTCCTCTACAATTTCGGGGTGACCCGCATGCAGGTCGGGTTCGGCAGCGCCGTCGGCGTGGTGCTGTTCGTGATCTGCGTGACGCTCGCCTTCAGCTACAAGCGGGTATTCATGCGCAATGACTGAGATCTCGACAGCACAGCCCATCGATGCCGCCAGCGCCCCGACGTCCGGCCAGCGCATCCGCGCCGGCACGCAGGTCTATATGTACGTGTCGCTGATCATCGTGGCGGCAATCGTGGTGGTGCCGCTGATCAGCACCGCGCTCGGCGGCTTCAAGACGCTGGGCGAACTGCGTGGCAATCCTTTCGGCCTGCCGACGGAATGGCAGTGGTCGAACTACACGGACATCATCGTCAGCAAGCGCTACTGGCTGCAGATGAGCAATTCGCTGATCATCGCCCTGCTGACGGTGTTCCTGACGCTGACCTTCGGCGCCATGGCCGCCTTCTGCTTCGCGCATCTCCGCTTCTTCGGCGCCAATTACCTGGTCAACTATTTCCTGATCGGACTGATGTTTCCGGCCGCGACCGCCATCCTGCCGCTTTATATCCGCATCCGCGATCTGGGGCTCATCGATACATACTGGGGCGTGGTGCTGCCGCAGGTGGCGTTCGGCATGGGCATGAGCATCATGCTGTTCCGCAACTACTTTCGCAATCTGCCGTCGGAACTCTTCGACGCGGCCTTCGTGGACGGCTGCGGCTACATGCGGTTCTTCTGGCATATCACGCTGCCGCTGTCGCGGCCGATCATCGCGACCGTCGGCATCATCTCCTTCGTCGGCAGCTGGAACAGCTATATCGTGCCGCTGATCATGCTGAATTCGGAAAGCCGTTATCCCTGGCCGCTCGGCATCATGATCTACCGGGGCGAATTCAGCACCGAATGGCAGCTGGTGCTGGCCTTCATCACGCTCACCATCCTGCCCACCATCATCGCCTTCTTCCTGGCCCAGAAGCACATCATCGCCGGCCTGACCGCCGGTGCGGTGAAGTCCTGAGCCCCGACCCGGAGTAACTCGCATGGCATCCGTCGAACTCAGACAAGTCCGCAAGGCCTACGGCGCACTCGACGTCATTCACGGTATTTCCCTGTCGATCGAGGATGGGCAGTTCATCGCCCTGGTCGGCCCTTCCGGCTGCGGAAAATCAACCCTGCTGCGGATGATTGCCGGGCTTGAGGAAATTACCGGCGGGGATGTCGTCATCGACAATGCGGTCGTCAACGAGTTGACGCCGCGAGAGCGCAATATCGCCATGGTGTTCCAGTCCTACGCGCTTTATCCGCACATGACGGTCGCGGAAAACATGGGCTTCAACCTGCGGCTTTCCGGCACCCCGAAGCCGGTGATCGCCGAACGCGTCGCCGAAGCCGCCCGCATGCTCGACCTCATGCCGCTTCTCGACCGCAAGCCGGCGCAGCTTTCCGGCGGGCAGCGCCAGCGCGTTGCCATGGGCCGGGCGATCGTCCGCAACCCGGCCGTCTTCCTGTTCGACGAGCCGCTTTCCAATCTCGACGCCAAGCTGCGCGTGCAGATGCGCGCCGAGATCAAGCAACTGCACCAGAAGGTCGGGACGACGTCGATCTACGTCACCCACGACCAGATCGAGGCGATGACGCTCGCCGACCGGATCGTCGTGCTCAACCAGGGCCGGGTGGAGCAGGAGGGCACGCCGATGGAACTTTACAAAAAGCCGGCCAACCTCTTCGTCGCGGCCTTTATCGGTTCTCCGGCGATGAACCTTCTCGATGGCACCGTGGATGGCGATGGCGGCGAGGCGGCCGCGCGTCTGAGCGACGGAACGGCGATCCGTATCGCGCCGGACCGCAAGGTGAAGCGCGGCCAGGCGATCAAGGTGGGCCTGCGCCCTGAACACCTCAGCCCCGGCGTCGGGGGAACGGCGCTTGCGGGGCAGACGCTGCTGGTCGAGCCGACCGGTGCACAGACCCACATCATCTTCGACCTTGCCGGCCATCCGGTCGTCGCCATCGTCGATGGCGAATACCCGGCCCGCTACGGCGCCCGGTTCGAAGCCAACATTCCGGCCGAGCAGGTGCATGTCTTCGACCGCGAAACGGGAATGGCCCTGTAGGCCGGCGTTGTCCGCAACAGCCTCAGTAGCTTTCGAGCCTGATGTCGGCGGGCCGAGAGTGCGTAAGGATATAGCGACCGTTCGGCAGGTCGTTGCCATCGAGTTTCCACGCGATCTCCGCTTCGTTCAGCCCGTAATGCACCCAGCGGGCCTTCAGCCGCTCGCGCAGCACTTCCTCCGAAGGGCCAACGAAGATCGTAAGGTCGAACATCGCGGCGAGCCGCGACCAGGGTGCCTCGTCGATCAGCAGGTAATTGCCTTCCGCCAGAACGATATGGGTGTCGGGGGAGATGGCGCGGGCCGAGGCGATGGCGATCTCGCGGGACCGGTCGAAGACCGGCACCAGCACTTCTTCGTCCCCCTGCCGCACCGCACTCAGGATATCCGCGAAACCGCGAACGTCAAAAGTCTGCGGCGCGCCCTTGCGGGGCAACAGGCCGCGGGCTTCGAGGAGGCCGTTGTCCATGTGGAAGCCGTCCATCGGCAGGATTTCGGTCGCTTCACCGCGCGCTAGCAGGGCTTCGTGCAGGGCGTCGGCGAGGGTGGATTTTCCGCCGCCCGGCGGGCCGGCAATCGCGACGATGAAGCGCCGCTTGTCTTTGGCGCGGCCGATGACGGTGTCGGTGATGTCGTCCAGTGTCATAGCGCCGAGGCCCTGCGTTCCATTGCTTTGAAGAGGACTTCTAGCGTTCCGCAAGGCATTCAGGCAATCCACCGACAGACGAAACAGGGCTCGGATCAAGGACCCTGTCGAGCATCCTCCCTAGCCGCTCTGATGGCTTCCCAGACCCTGTAAGGGGTTGCAGGCATGTCGAAATCCCTGACGCCGGCCGATCGAAGCGCATCCAGGACGGCGTTCATCAGGGTCGGCAGGGCGCCGGTCGTGCCGGCTTCGCCGCCGCCCTTGACGCCGAGTACATTGGTGGGCGAGGGCGTCGGCAGGTCGAAGAAGCGCGGCGTCGGCATGAAATCGGCGCGCGGCATGAAATAGTCCATGAACGTGGCGGTCAGCATCTGGCCGCTGTCGCGGTCGTAGACGATATGCTCGCCAAAGACCTGGCCGGCACCCTGGGCAAGGCCGCCATGCATCTGGCCTTCGAGCAGCGTGTGGTTGAGGACATGGCCCGCATCGTCGATGCCGATATAGGAGGTGACCCTGGTCTCGCCGGTATTCGGGTCGATCTCCACTTCGGCGACGTGCACGCCGCCGGGGAAATTGCGCTCCGGCTGGATCGAGGCCAGCGTATCCAGGGCATTGCCATCCGGCGTGACGTGGCGGGCCGCCAGTTCCAGGAGCGAGATCGACATGTTGGTGCCGGCCACCTTGTAGTGGCCGTGGTCGAATTCGATGTCGGTTTCCGAGGCTTCCAGCGCTTCGGCGGCGAGGTTCAGGCCCTTCTTCACCACTTCGCGGGAGGTGACCGCCAGGGACGCGCCGTGCGAGGCCATGGTGCGTGAGCCCATGGTGCCGGCGCCTTTGAGCTTGTGGGGCGCATGGACGCTGTTGGCGCGCAGGTTGACGAGGTTCTCGTCGATGCCGAGTTCCCTGGCGACGAGCCGCGGCAGCACCGTCTCGTGGCCCTGGCCGGCGGAGCCGGAAAGCGTGTAGAGCGTCAGCGTGCCGTCCGCCTCGAAACGGATCTCGGTTTCTTCCGGCATGTGGCCGCCGCCCGAGGGCTCGATGAAGATGCCCATGCCGATGCCGCGCAGATTGCCGCGCTTTTCGGCTTCCTTCCGGCGGGTTTCGAAACCCTTCCAGTCGGACATCGAGACGGCCTCTTCCAGCATCGCGACATAGCTGCCGCTGTCGTAAATTGTGGTCGGGGTCTGGTAGGGATAGGCATCGTCGGGGATCAGGTTCTTCCGGCGGATCTCGATCCGGTCCATGCCGAGATCGGTGGCGGCCTGATCGACCAGCCGCTCGACGAAATAGTTGATGTCCGGACGGCCGGCACCGCGATAGGCGGCGATCGGCGAGGTATTGGTGAAGGCGAGGCGGTTCAGCCCGTAAACCGCGGGGATGCGGTAACATCCCGTGCCGGTCAGCATCGGATTGAGCACGTTGATCAGCGCGCCGGGCGGCGAATGATAGGCGCCGAGATCGCAGACGATGTTCATCCGGATGCCAAGGAACTCGCCGGTTTCGCCGAGCGCCAGTTCGCCGGTGAACCTGACGGCGCGGCCGTGATAATCGGCGAGGAAGCTTTCGGTGCGGCTGGCCGTCCAGCGTATCGGCCGACAGAGTTTCCTCGCTGCGAGCATGATCGCTGCATATTCGGGATAGGCCGCGCCGCGGATGCCGAAGCTGCCGCCGACATCGCCCATGTGGTGGCGCACCTTTTCCGGCGGATGGCCGGTGAAGCGGGCGAGACCATCGGCAAGGCCCGTGCCCTGGCTGGCGGAATAGACGTCGAAGACGTCCGTCCCGGGATCATAGGCCGCCATGAAGGATTTCAGTTCGAGCGGGTTGGCGGCGACGCGCTGCGACTCGACCGTCAGCGTCGCGACATGCGCGGCCTTGGCGAAGGCCTCGTCGGCCGTCGCCTTGTCGCCGAAACCGTGCAGGAAAACGAGATTGCCCGGCACGTCGTCGAAAAGTTGCGGCGCTCCCTCTTCCAATGCCGCCTCCGGGTCGATGATCGCCGGCAGGTCTTCGTACTCGACCGCAATCAGCTCGACCGCGTCGGCGGCCGCCTCGGCGCTATCTGCCACCACCATCGCGACCGGTTCGCCGACGAAGCGGACACGGCCGGTCGAAAGCGCATAACGGTCGGGTGCCTTGATCTTCATGCCATCGACGCCGGGGAAGGAGACCAGCGGCCCAGGGGCGATCAGGCTGGCCTCCAGCGCGTCCTTGCCGGTGAGTACGATATGGACGCCGGGGGCCTCAAGCGCCGCCTCGACATCGATCGACACGATGCGCGCATGCGCCTGGTCAGCTCTCAAGAATGCGGCGTGGAGCTGGTTATCCAGCACCTTGTCGGCGGTATACGCGCCCTGGCCTGTAATAAGTCTCATGTCTTCCCGGCGACCGGTGAAGACCTCATGATCACTGCTCAAAACATTCTCCCACGCCAGGCGATTTCGGCCGGATGCGCCTCTTCGGCCTCTGTGCAGAGATTCAGACGCCCGGTGGATGGGTATCCCATCCGACGGCCGCAGACTGCTGCCGGCGGCGGACGCTAATGCATGAATTCAACTGAGACAAATGCGATTTTATACTATCACTATAATTTCTGGGGCAGGGAGCAGGCGCGATGATTGGAGGAATCATAGAAGCCCGCGCCAGTCTCCCGGCGCGGGCTTTTGTCCATGGATGACGATCAGGCGGCGCGAACCAGCTGTTCTGCCTGACGCAGCGCCGAGATCACGCGGTTCTGGCCGCGCACGAGCTGGGTCCTGGCAAAACCGAGCTTTTCCGGGCCGAGCTTGTCGAGGTCGGCGGCGGTCGAGAGGGCCGGCAGTTCCGGGATCGGCAGGGCCGGGTCGTGACGGAAGCGCTGCTCGCGGGTGTAGTTGAGCGGCACCAGGATGCGGGCGAGCCTCTGGATCACGTGGTTCGCAGACTTCGGCTCGATCTTGCCGGAGTCGATGCCGGCATAGAATGCGGCCAGCGCGTCGGCGAGCGATTCGACGGCCTTGCGGGCAGGCGAAAGGTCGAAGCGGTTGCCGGCCTTGTTCTGGTAGGTGTCGACGGTGTGGAGGAATTCCTTGGCCGTTGCGCGCCAGTCGAAGGGCAGGATCTTTGCATTGGCATTGCGCAGCACGGCGAGCAGATAGACCTTGATGTCGCGCAGCATGATGTCCTTGTCGGCGATCTCCAGCGTGTCGTTTTCGGTGTGCCAGGCGATGTTCGCGCCGCAGCCGCCGACCGTGTAGTAGCCCTTCTCCTCGCGGTCCCGTTCCGTCATGGTCGAGGACAGCATCAGGTAGCTTGAAAGGCCGATATTGTTGAAGGAATAGTCGCCGGCGCGGTGCGGGCGTTCGGCTTCCGCCTTCTTGCCGGCCACTTCCTCGATAACGTCGGAAAGGAAGGCTTCCGTCTCGGTCATCATGCAGAGATTGATGAATTCCGTCGCCCAGCGGCAGCCGGGGCTGTCGCAATTGACCGAGGCGACGCAGTTTTCGTCGAGGTCGAGCGCGAAATTGTCGGAGAACCAGGTGGAGCCGGCATAACGGCCGGTCGAGTGGCCGGGCCACCAGCAGATGCGGATCGAGCGTTTCAGCTTGTCGCGATTGGCCCACAGCACGCGGGCGATTTCGAGCAGCGTCGCGTCGCCGGTGGCGTTGTCGCCGACGCCGACGTCCCAGCTATCGAGATGGCCGTGCAGGAAGACGTATTTGTCCGGCTCCTCGGTGCCCTTGATGAAGACTTCCGGCAGTTTCGACTTGAACCAGCCTTCCTCCATGTCGGCGAAAATGGTGACTTCGGCGCCGGTCCTGGCAAGCTCGATCAGCGCATCGCCGCTTTCGTGATTGACGGCGACGGCGGGAATGGAGGGCTTGCGGGGCAGGTCGTCGAGATCGGGCGTGCCCCAGACGGTGGTGCAGGTGCCCCAGTGGATATCGACGCCGGGATTGATGGCGATGACGCCGACCGCACCAAGCTCGGTGAACTGCGAAACGAGTCCTGGGTTGGCGAAGCCTTCCGAGAGAACCACCTTGCCGCGGACCCGGGCGGCGAGTTCGCCGGTGCCATCGACGGTCTTCTCAAACATGGTCGAGATCGCCTTCGGCTGGAGGCTCGCGATGTAGACGATCTCGCCCTTCACGCCCTTCGATGCGTCCAGCGAATAGGACGGCGGCTTGGCGCGGAAGGTCTTGCCTCCGGCTTCGACGCGGGCGAGGCCCGGCAGGCTGAGGAAAAGGTCGGCCTCGTGCATCTTGACCTCGACGCCGTGATTGGCGAGCCGCGCGGCGACCTCGTCCATGGCGCGGTTCACGTCGGTCGGATGTTCGCGCTTGTAGGTCGCAAAGCTCTCCACCAGAGCCCAGGGTTCATCCAGCTTCACCGCTCCCAGAACGGCAGATTCGATCTCGTTCATATCCGGTACTCCCCAAATTGTTTTATCTAGTGAAACGATGTTTCATGATACGCGAAAAAGCTAACAGAGGTTCGGAGACCCCGCAAGCGGCTTCGAAGGGCTAGAAATCGCACTGACGAAAACGGGCGCCGAAGCGCCCGCGGATTTCCGGATGATTGGAGAGAGGCCTGATCGGGCCTCAAGCCCTTGATTTCACGAGGCCGTTTTCGCCGGGGCCATGGATCGAAAGGCGCTCGGAAATTTCCGCAGCGGCTTCGAGGGCGGCCTTCAGGTGGCTTTCGCGCCGTTCCTCGTCGAAACGGGCGACCGCACCGGCGACAGAGATCGAGGCGATGATGGTGCCGTCGGCGCCGGTGATCGGGGCGGCCACCGAGAACGCGCCTTCGTCGAGATCGTTGAGCACGATGTTGTAGCCGTTGGCGCGGATGCGTTCGAGCATCTGGCGCAGTTTCACCCGGTCGGTGATCGTGTAGGGCGTGAAGGCTTCGAGCGGCTGGGAGAGCGCCGCGTCGATGACCGAGGGATCCGAGTAGGCCAGCAGGAGCAGCGATCCGCCGCCCGCATGCAACGGACCGTTGCGCCCGGCCTGGGCAAAAAGCCGGATCGAATGCCGGCCGGCGCGGGTCGCCAGAACGTAGGTCTTGAGGCCTTCGCGCACGACAAGGTTGACGTTCTCGGAGGTCCGGTCGCGCAGCGCATCCATGACCGGGCGGGCGGCGTAGAGCAGTGCTCCGTCCTTGCCGAGGCGCTCGCCGAGCACGCCGATGCGGTAGCCGAGCGCGAATTCGGCGCGTTCCGGATCGCGCGACACGAAGCCGCGTTCCTCCAGCGTGTGCAGCAGCCGGAAGACCAGCGATTTGGTCATCCCCAGCGATTTCGCAAGCGAGGTGACGCCCTGGTCCGGACGGTCGGCAAGGGCTTCCAGAAGGGCGAGCGCCCGGTCCACCGCCGCGATCTTGTAGTCTTTTGGTTCGGTCATCGGATGGTCTCCTCCGGCATGTGGTTTGGATTGCTTGAAGCTTCTTGCAATCTTCTTGGAATGTGTTTTACTCGCCATCAATGCGAAACGATGTTTCACAGAATAAAACATTGAGGGCCGGGTTGCAAATCTTTAGGAGGCGCTCATGGAGAATTCTGTGGATTGAGTATCGGCAGCGAATGCGCGGGAAACGTGTTCGAAGGCTGATTTCGGATTTGCGATGCGGAGGGAGAAAACCCTCTGCCAACAAGAGAATAGTCAAGCTATTCAGAGGAGAACGACTATGAAGTCCGTTTTGAGAAGTGCATTTGCAGCTCTTGTGGTGACGGCCGTCGCTCTGCCCGCCTGGGCCGGCGATCCGATCCGCAAGATCACCATCCTGTCGCGTCCGCAGGCGGGCCAGCAGGCAGAATTCCAGTCCGTCCAGCTGATCGCCCAGGAATGGCGCAAGCTCGGCCTCGACGTCGAGGTCCGGGCGATCCCCTGGGAGCAGATGTCGGACGAGGTCTGGTACAAGCGCGACAGCTGGGACTCGACCGCCTGGCAGATGGTCGGGCGGCCGGAGCGCTCCGACCCCGACGAGCTGATCTTCAACCTCTTCCATTCCTCGACCGCCAAGGACGGCTACAATTTCGCGGGTTACCTGAACAAGGATTACGACGCGACGGCCGAAGCCCAGCGCGGCGAGATCGATCCGGCCAAGCGCAAGGCGCTGGTCTTCAAGGCACAGGAGATCCTTTCCAAGGATCAGCCCTACATGATGCTCGTGCATCCGAAGTCGACCTTCGCTTTCGACAAGACCGTCTGGAAACCGGAATCGGTCGTCACCCAGAGCGGCATCGGCATCCGCAACACCTGGACCTTCCTCGGCATCGAGCCGGCGGGCGCGAAGAAGGACCTGATCATCAACTCGTCCGACAATATCAAGGCGATCAACCCGCTCTATATCTCGGGCAGCGTCGACAGCTGGATCACCGAACTGGTCTGGGACCGCCTGCTGCGCGTCGGCCCGGATGGCCTGCCGAAGGCATGGGCCGCCGAGAGCTTTACCTGGAAGGACGGCACCACGGTCGATGTGAAGCTGAAATCCGGCATGAAGTGGCATGACGGCAAGCCGGTCACCCCGGAAGACGTCAAGTTCTCGTTCGAAGCGGCAGTCGGCGGCGAAGCTCCGATGTACAAGCCCTTCGCGACGAATATCGATGGGATCACCATCAGCGGCGACGTCATCACCTTCAAGCTGAAGAAGCCGGCCGCCTCCTTCGTCACCTCCAGCCTTGCCAAGGTCAACCTGATCCCGAAGCACATCTGGGAACCGATCCTCAAGGATCTCGCCACCAAGCCGGAAACCGCGGAAAGCTATCAGGAGCAGATGCCGATCGGCTCCGGTCCGTACAAGTTCACCAGCTGGGCGAAGAACGAGTCCGTCACGCTTGCCGCCAACAAGGACCACTTCGCCGCGCCGAAGGTCGATCGCTGGATCCTGCGTATCGTACCGAACGCCGAAGCCGCGCTCGGTATGCTGCGCTCGGGTGAAATCAACTTCATGGGCGAGTTCACCGGCGATCCGCAGGTGCTCATCGATGCCGCCAAGAAGGACGGCGACCTGGAGGTGGTATCCACCGTCGACATGGGCTTCCGCTACATCGCCTTCAACGAACGCCGTGCTCCATTCAACGATCCGGCCTTCCGTCGCGCGCTGTCCGAAGCGGTCGATCGCCAGCTGATCGTCAAGGCCGCCTATCGCGGTTTCGCGGTCGCCTCGAACTCCATCGTCTCTCCGGCGCTGGAATACTGGCATGACAAATCGGTCGTCGACAGTTTCAAGGCCGGACAGGCGGTCGCGGCCAAGACCCTGAAGGATGCCGGTTATACGCTGGAAGGCGGCAAGCTCCATTATCCGGGCGACACCAAGGAAACCGTCGCCGCCAAATAATCCTCGCGGAGGCGGCGGATTGTTCGGCCGCCTCCCTTTTTTGCCTGACGCTTGACATCGGCAGCCTCGCCTTACCTCCCGAACGCGGCGCCGAGCCAAGAGAAGGAATTTTTTCAGATGAAGAATTTCAAGGCCGTGGGCGGCAGGTTGCTGCAGCTCGCTCTGGTTTTATGGGCGGTGGTGACCATCCTGTTTCTGATGTTCCGGCTGATGCCGGGAAATCCGATGGCCGCCTATATCGACCCGACCTTTACGCTCGAGCAGCAGCAGCAACTGATGGCTCAGTTCGGCCTCGACAAGCCGCTGTGGCAGCAGTACCTGATCTATCTCGGCAACCTTCTGCAGGGCGAACTCGGCCAGAGTTTTCGCTACCGCGAGCCGGTCGGCCAGCGCATCTGGATCCTTTTGCCGAACACGCTGATCCTCACCTTCTCCTCGCTGATCGTCGCTTATGTCTTTGGCATCCTCGCCGGCGCCTATCTCGCCTGGCGCCGCGGAAGCTGGGTGGAGCAGGCGGCCATTCCGCTGGTGCTCACCACCCGCGCCATGCCGGAATTCTGGCTCGGCATGGTGATGCTGGCGATCTTCTCGTTTTCGCTCGGCTGGCTGCCGGCCGGCGGCACGCGCGCTCCGGGCGCCGAATATTCCGGCTTTCTCGATCTCTATACATCGCGCGACTTCCTCGCCCATCTGGCGCTTCCGGCGGCGACGCTGGCGATCTACAGCCAGGGCCTGCCGCTTCTTCTGATGCGCTCCAACATGCTCGACGTGATGAAGGAGGACTTCGTCACCATGGCCCGCATCAAGGGGCTGTCGAACTGGACGGTGGTGGTGCGCCACGCGGCCCGCAATGCGCTTTTACCGGTCATGACCTCGTTCGCGATTGCTGTCGGGTACCAGCTGCAGGGCAATGTCGTGGTGGAATCGGTGTTCTCCTGGCCCGGCCTCGGGCGCGAGCTGGTGAACGCCGTCGCGGCGTCCGACTATCCGCTGGCGCAGGGCGCCTTCTTGATGATCGCGCTCGTGGTGATCTTCATGAATCTGCTCGCCGACCTGCTCTATGCCTTCCTCGATCCAAGGATTTCCCATGCCTGAGATCGCCGCAGCCGCCATCATCAAATCGAGACGCCCTCATATCCTTGCGCGGATGTTCCGGGCGCTGAGGCTGCCGATGAACGACCCGTTCGCGGTCGCCGGCCTGCTCATCTATCTGGTGTTCATCGTCGTCGCCGTGTTTGCCGATCAGATCGCCACGCACGACCCGACGGAAATTCTCTATACGCCAGCCTACGATCTCGCGGCGGACCTCCGGCCGGGGCAGGATGGTTTCATCATGGGAACCACCAGCCTCGGCCGGGATATATTTTCGCAGCTCGTCTACGGCAGCCGCTCGGCGCTGCTGATCGGCATCACCGCCGCCTTCATGGTGGCGCTGATCGGCTCGATCATCGGTCTCGTCGCCGGTTATTTCGGCCGCTGGGTGGATGCCATCCTGATGCGGCTGGCCGATATCGCCTTCGGCATTCCCTTCCTGCCCTTCGTCATCGTGCTTGCCGCCTTCCTGCGGCCGTCGATCTGGAACGTCGTCATCGCCATGGCGCTGGTGCTCTGGCGCGATACCGCCCGCGTCATCCGCAGCCAGGTGCTGACGCTTCGCACCCGCGGTTATGTCGAGGCAGCAAGGGTGGCGGGGTCGTCCGACTTCAAGATCATCCTGCGCCACATCGCGCCGAACATCCTGCCGCTCTCCTTCCTCTACGGATCGATCGCGATCGGCTGGGCGATCCTGACCGAGGCGTCGATCAGCTTCCTCGGTTTCGGCGATCCGGATTCGATCAGCTGGGGCTACATGCTGCAGGATGCGTTCGCCAGCCAGGCGCTCGCCAAGCAGGCCTATTACTGGTTCGTGCCGCCGGGCATCTGCATCATCCTCGTCGTCAGCGCGGGCTTCTTCGTCACCCGCGGTTATGAAAACATCCTGTTTCCGAAGTTGAGCCGATGAGCGAGCCCCTTCTTTCCGTCAGGGACCTTCGGGTCAGCTATCAGGTGGGGCGCAATTTCGTCCATGCCGTGGATGGCGCCAGCTTCGATATCCCGCGCGGTTCGATCACCGGGCTGGTCGGCGAATCCGGCTGCGGCAAGACCACCGTCGCCCGGGCGCTGACGCGGGTGATCGCCGAGAATGCGTCGATATCAGGCGGGCAGATCCTGTTCGACGGCAAGGATCTGGCAAAGATCCCGGAAAGGGAGATGAACGCGCTGCGCTGGCGCGATATCGCCTTCATCCCCCAGAGCGCGATGAATTCGCTCGATCCGGTCTATACGGTCGAATACCAGCTTGCCGAAGTGCTGCGCCGGCGCGGTGGCATGGGCCGCAAACAGGCCAGGGCCCGTTCCGAAGAACTGTTCGAGATGGTCGGCATCGATGCCAATCGCCTCAACGACTATCCGCACCAGTTTTCCGGCGGCATGCGCCAGCGCGTGGCGATTGCGCTGGCCTTAGCGCTCGACCCGAAGCTGATCATCGCCGACGAACCGGTGACGGCGCTCGACGTCATCGTGCAGCGACAGATCCTCGACCAGCTGAAGGAGTTGCAGACGCGGCTCGGCGTCTCCGTGATCCTCGTCACCCACGACATCTCGGTCGTCGCCTATATCTGCGACCGCACCGTGGTCATGTATGCGGGCAAGGTGGCCGAATCCGGCACGATGCAGGCGGCGCTGACCGCGCCGTCGCATCCCTATACGATGGGCTTGCGCAACGCCTTCCCGGATCTGCAGGGGGCCGCCTCCGGCATCCTGACGCCGATCGAAGGCGCGCCGCCGAACCTTGCATCGCCGCCGGCCGGCTGCCGGTTCAAACCGCGCTGTCCTTTCGCGCTCGACATCTGCGGCACCGAGCCGCCGGTCGTCGAGGTCGCGCCGGGTCATCCGGTGCTCTGCCATCGCGCCAACGAGAGCGCTGCCTTGCGTATCGAAGCCGCCAGGACGGAGACATGGATGGTGCCGGCATGAACATGATCACCAAAAGGCCGGATATCCTCGTCTCTGTCTTCGATGCCAGGCTGCATTATGCCGTTGGCGGTGCGTTCGCGGCGATGCGCGGCAAGTCGACGGTGGTGAAAGCCGTCGATGGCGTCAGCTTCGACATCCGGCGGGGCGAAAGCGTCGGCCTGCTCGGCGAATCCGGCTGCGGCAAGACCTCGATGGGCCGGCTGCTGCTGAAGCTCGAGGAAAAGACCGGCGGCACGATCCATTTCGATGGCGAGGAGATCGGTGCTGTCCGCGGCCGCGGGCTGAAGAGATTCCGCTCCAAGGCGCAGCTGATCTTCCAGAACCCGTTCGATGCGATCAATCCGCGTTTCACCATTCGCCAGACGCTGGCCGAGCCGCTGGAAAACGCCGAGATCCCGAAGCGCGAGCGCGAGGGCCGGATCATCGCGGCGCTCGAACTGGTCAAGCTGCCCGAGCCGGCGCAATTCCTCGACCGTTATCCGCACCAGCTTTCCGGCGGCCAGTTGCAGCGCGTCGTGATGGCGCGGGCGTTGATCCTGCAGCCGGAATTCGTGGTCGCCGACGAGCCCGTTTCGATGCTCGATGTTTCGGTGCGCGCCGGCGTGCTGAACGTCTTTCGCGACGTCCGCGACCGGCTCGGCCTCACCGCCATCTATATCAGCCACGACCTGGCGCTGGTGCGTTACGTCTGCGAGCGGACGATCGTCATGTATCTCGGCCGGATCATGGAGGACGGGCCGACCGAGGATATCGTCCGCGAGCCGCTGCATCCTTACACGAAGGCGCTCGTCGCCGCCGTTCCTGTTCCGAACCCGGACCAGAGCCATGATCCGCTGCCGATCGGGCGTGGCGCGCCGGACCCGCGCAATCCGCCTTCCGGCTGCGTGTTCCGCGACCGCTGTCCGGCCGCTCATGCGCGCTGCGCGGCCGAAATACCGCTGCCGAAGCCGGTCGGAACCCGCACCGTCGCCTGCCACCTGTACTGATTGGAGTTGTCGATGCTTGCCGCCTTTTACACACGCACCGGTCCCGCCGCGGAGGTTCTCTCCGTCGGCGAGATGGCTGCACCGGTCGCCGGCCCCGGCGAGGTGCTGGTGCGGGTGCATGCGTCCGGCATCAACCCGGCCGACGTGAAGCGCCGTGGCGGCTGGCGCGGCATGGGCATGGATCACAAGCTGATCATCCCGCATACGGACGGTGCCGGTGAGATCGTCGATGTCGGTCCTGGCGTCGACAAAGGCCGCATCGGCGAACGGGTCTGGATGTGGAATGCCCAGGGCGGTTACGGCGAGGCGGGCCGCGCTTTCGGCACCGCTGCCGAATACATTGCGATTGCGTCACATCAGGCGGCGAAACTTGCGGATGCCTTGAGTTTTGCCGATGGCGCCAATCTCGGCGTGCCAGCCATGACCGCCTATCGCGCGGTCTTCTCGGATGGGCCGGTCACCGGCCAGACGATATTCGTCAACGGTGCGGCCGGCGCCGTCGGCCATTTCGCGGTGCAGATGGCGGTCGCCGGCGGAGCAAGGGTGATCGGCACGGTCAGCACGCCGGAAGCCGCGTCGCATGTGATGGAAGCGGGCGCCTTCGCCACCATCGACCGGAAGCGGGAAGACGTGTCGGCCCGCGTCCTCGAACTGACCGACGGGGAAGGTGTCGATCGCGTCGTCGAAGTCGATTTCGGGGCAAACCTGGAACTCGACGCCGCCGTGCTGAAACGCAACGGCACGGTCGCCTCCTATTCGTCGAGCAGCAATCCGACGCCGGTGCTTCCCTACTATGCCTTCGCAGCCAAGGGCGCCAACCTGCGTTTCATCCAGGGTTTCCTGATCCCGGAAGAGCAGCGGCTGGCGGGTGAAAAGGTGATCGCCGAACTTGCCGATGCCGGCAGGCTGAAGGTCGCGATCGGCGCGACATTTCCGCTCGAAGATATCGCCATGGCTCACGAGCGCGTCGAGCGCGGCGGCCTCGGCAATGTCGTCGTCCTGATCGGAGGTGCCCGATGAGCACCCGATCGATCCATTCCACAGCATCCAACGAGGATTCCAAGATGTACAATCCCAAGGAAAGCGAGAGCACGCCCGCCCGGGCGGTAAAACCGGAAGGGTCCGTCTGCGATCCCGTCTCGCTCGAAATCATCCGCGGCGCGATCGCGGCCGCCCAGTCGGAAATGGAAGCGCTGCTCGAACGCACCGCCATCTCCGCCTTCATCCGCGAGAAAAAGGATTTCTACACCGCGCTGTTCGACGGCGAGGGCGTGATGGCGGTCGGTTCGATGGTGCCGGTGTTCGGCGACATGACCGGCCCGGTGTTCGACAAGTTCCCGGCCGAGACGATGAAGCCGGGCGACCTCTACTGGTACAACGACTGCTACGGCTCGCGCGGTGCGGTCTCCCACTCCAACGACCAGGTTCTGCTCGCCCCCGTCTTCAAGGACGGCAAGCGTTGCGCCTTCGTGATGAGCTGGGCACACTTCGCCGATATCGGCGGCATGCGTCCGGGTTCGATCAGCCCGGATGCGACCGACATCTACCAGGAAGGCATCATCATCCCGGTCACCAAGCTGATCGACCAGGGCGTCACCAACGAGGCGACGCTTGACATCTTCCACCGCAATTCCCGTTTTCCCGAGCAGAGCATCGGCGACATGCGGGCGCTGATGGCGAGTGTCGATGTGGGTGTGAAGCGCATCGGCGAAATCCTCGACCGGTTCGGCTCGGATGTCGTCGGGGATGCGCTGGCCCAGCTTTTGACCCGCACCCGCAAGCTGGTGCGCTCCAAGCTCGCCGAGACCTTCGACTACGGCACGCACAAATTCACCGACGCGATCGACAGCGACGGCCATGGCAACGGCCCGTTCAAGATGCGCCTGTCGCTGACCCGCGAAAAGCTGGCGAATGGCGAAGACAAGTTCACCTTCGATGCCACCGAATCCGACGACCAGGCGCCGGGTCCGATCAATTTCCTGATGAACCGCGGCGTGCCGGGCATGGCGCTCGGCCTTTTCTATCTCGGTGGCGATCCGGGCCAGGTCTGCAATGCCGGTGGCCCGCAGGCTCTGGATGAGGTGAGATTGCGCCAGGGTTCGTTCCTGCAGCCGAATTTTCCGGCATCGCTCGGCATGCGCGGCCTGACCATGATGCGCGTGCTGTCGGCCTTGAACGGCCTCGTCAACACGGCGGGCGGCAAGGCGCCGGCTGCGAACTCCGCCTATGTCATCACCATCATGCGCGGCAACTACAAGGATGATAATGGCGACCTGAAGCGCTTCCTGCTCGCCGATGGCATCGGCGTCGGTTACGGCGCGCGGCCGGATGCGGACGGTATCGATGCCGTCTATTTCGTGGCGCAGGAGAACTATCCGGTCGAGTTCCTCGAAGTCGGTTATCCGGTGCGGCTGCGCACCTACGGTGTGGTCAAGGATTCCGGTGGTGCCGGCCAGTTCCGCGGCGGCTGCGGCATCATCCGCGAGTACGAGATTCTGGCGGAAGACATGATGCTCGCCGTGCGCATCGACAGCGTCAAGAACCCGCCTTGGGGCATCAAGGGCGGCATGGGGGGCGGCACCGGTCGCGTCACCATCAATCCCGGCCGGGCAGACCAGCGCATCGTGCCGCCGCTTTCGGACGGCAACCGGCTCGTCAAGGGCGACGTGCTGCGCATGGAGACCGGCGGAGGCGGGGGCTACGGCCATCCGTTCGACCGCAATCTCGATGCGGTTCTCGAAGACGTGCTCGGCGGTTTCGTCAGCGCCGAATCCGCCGAACACCTCTACGGCGTCGTCGTCAAGGGCACCAAGGTCGATCAGGCAGCCACTTCGGCCCTGCGCGCCAACCGCCCCGCTACCCGTGCATTCCATCGTCAGGAGTATGTCGATGTCCTCGCCTGAGACCTCAATCGATACGTCGCTTTCCGTCGCCGTCGATATCGGCGGCACCTTCACAGACGTCGCGCTGCTCGACCGTGCCACCGGCAAGGTCTGGCGGGCGAAGACGCCGAGCGTTCCCTCCGATCCGTCGGAAGCCTTCCTCAATGGCATTCGCCTTGCGCTCACCGATGCCGGCCGCGAGGCGTCGTCGCTGGGCCAGGTCCTGCATGGCACCACGGTCGCGACCAATATGATCCTGGAAGACAAGGGCGCCCGCACGGCGCTCGTCACCACCAAGGGTTTCCGTCATGTGCTGAACATCGGCCGCCAGGACATTCCCCGCAAGGCGAACCTCTATACCTGGGTCAAGCCCGAGCGGCCGGTGCCGGCCTCGCGCATCGTCGAAATCAATGAGCGCATCGCCGCCGGCGGTGCCATTCTCGACGCTCTCGACGAGGGCAGCGTGCGCGCGGCTGCGGAAGCGATCCGCGGCATGGACGTGGAAGCGGTCGCCGTCTGCCTGCTGCATGCGTTCGCCAATTCCGCACATGAGAAGCGCGCGGCGGAAATCCTGCGCAAGGAACTGCCGCATCTCGCTGTCACAACCTCTACTGATGTTCTACCGGTGGTGCGCGAATTCGAACGCACGCTGACGACGGTGCTCAACGCCACCGTCATGCCCGGTGTCACCACCTATGTCGGCCGTCTGGAAAAGCGGCTGGACGACGAGAAGGTCGCGGCCCCGCTGCTGCTGATGCAGTCGAACGGCGGCGTGGCCGGTGCTTCCACCATCCGCCAGGCGCCGGCGCTGACGGCGCTGTCGGGTCCCGCCGCCGGCGTGGTTGGTGCTCGATCCGTTGCCGCGGCCTGCGGCATCAAGGATATCATCACCGTCGATATCGGCGGCACCAGCGCCGATATCTGCCTGATCAAGGACGGCAAGATCGGCCTCACCCAGCACGGCAAGGTCGGCGAATGGCCGCTGCCGCTGCCGATGGTCGATATGGTGACGATCGGTGCCGGCGGCGGTTCGATCGCCAAGGTGGCGGATGGTACGCTGACCGTCGGGCCGCAGAGTGCCGGCGCTCGCCCGGGTCCGGCGGCCTATGGCCATGGCGGCGAAAACCCGACCGTCACCGACGCGCATGTGGTGCTCGGCCATCTGCCGGCCCGCCTTCTCGGCGGGCGCATGGCGCTGGATGTCGAGGCTGCCCGCAAGGCGGTCGACGGCAAGATTGCCACCCCGCTCGGTCTTTCGACGGCAACGGCCGCCCGCGGCATTCTCGCGATCGTCGACAACCACATGGTCGGCGCGGTGCGCGTCGTCTCGGTCGAGCGCGGCCATGATCCGCGCGACTTCACGCTGGTCCCCTTCGGCGGCGCCGGCCCGCTGCATGGCTGCGCGCTTGCCGAACTGCTCGGCATTTCCCGTATCATGATCGCGCCGGCGCCCGGCATTCTCTGCGCCGACGGCCTGCTGGCCGCCGACCTCAAGGCGGAGTTCAGCCGCACGCTGCCGAAGGCTGGCGCCGTGGATGTGGCGGCCGCCAACGGCATCATCGCCGAGCTCAAGGCCCAGGCATCCGGCTGGTTCGACATGGAAGGCGTGGCCGAAAAGGACCGCCGTATCGCGACCGTTGCGCTTCTGCGCTACCACGGACAAGGCGGCGAGCTTGCTGTGACCTGGGGCGAGACCCGCGAGGCGGTGGAAGCCGCCTTCGCCGCCGAACACAAGGCTCTTTACGGCTTCGTGCTGGAAGCTGCGGTCGAGCTGGTGACCCTGCGCGTCGAGGCCGCCGGCATGACTGTGGAACCGCCGCCGGCCATTCTGGAGAAGGGTTCCGACGTCACTCCGTTCGACCATGTGCCGGTGCATTTCGAAAGCGGCGTGGCAAGCGTTCCGGTCGTTGACCGTTCGACGCTTGGTGCCGGCGCCACATTCCAGGGGCCGATGATCCTTACCCAGCTCGACACGACGACATTGGTCGCGCCTGGCTGGAGCGGCACGGTACACGGTTCCGGCGCCCTTCTTCTGACCCGCAAGCAGGATGCATGAGATGCCAGAGAACCAGACTGAGCAAAACACCGATCTCGACCGCGTCTTCGCGCATATCGAGGAAAACCGAGAGAGCTTCATCGAGCGGGTGATGGACTATGTCCGGCATCCCTCGATCAGCGCCCAGAACAAGGGCATCGCGGAAGTGGCGGCCATCCTCGTCGACATGCTGAACGGCATGGGCATGGAGGCGACCACCATCCCCACGAAAAACCACCCGATGGTGCTCGGCCGCATGGAAAAGCAGCCGGGCAAGCCGACGGTGCTTCTCTACGGCCATTACGACGTGCAGCCGCCCGAGCCCTACGAACTCTGGCTCAGCCCGCCCTTCGAGCCGACGATCCGCGACGGCCGCATTTATGCGCGCGGCATCGGCGACAACAAGGGCCAGCATTTCGCCCAGCTGATGGCGCTGGAATCGCATCTGAAGGTTACTGGCGAACTGCCGTGCAACGTCATTTTCCTGCTGGAGGGCGAGGAGGAAATCGGCAGCCCGCATATCGCCGAGTTTGTCGCCGAACATGCCGACAAGCTGGATGCCGACCTCGTCATCACCTCCGACGGCCCGCTGCATGAATCGGATACGCCGATCATCACATTCGGCGTGCGCGGGGTTGCCTCCTTCGAGCTGCGCGCTAAGACCGCCAATCGCGATGCCCATTCCGGCAATTTCGGCGGCGTCATGCCGAACGCGATCTGGAAGCTGGTGCATCTGCTCGCGACGATGAAGAACGACAGGGGCGAGATCACCATCGACGGCCTTCACGACGTCGTCGTGCCGCCGACCAACATGGAGCGCGAGGCGGTCTCGAAGCTGCCGCTCGATCTCGATGCGATCAAGGCCGATCTCGGTATCAAGGAACTCGACCAGCCGCTCGACCGCGGTTATTTCGACCGGCTAATGTTTCATCCGACGCTGACCATCAACGGCCTGCATGGCGGTTACGGCGGCCCGGGCCAGAAGACGGTGCTGCCCTGCGAGGCTTTTGCCAAATGCGATATCCGCCTGGTGGAAAGCCTGACGCCGGACTATGTGTTCGAGAAGGTGAGGGCGCATGTGGCGGCCCACGCGCCGGATGTGGAGTTCATAGCCCTCAACGCCATGCTGCCCTCGAAGACGCCGATGGACAGCCCGTTCGCCCCTGTCATCCAGGACGCTATCTTCACGGCCCGCGGCGTCGAGCCGCTGCTCTATCCGACGGTTGGCGGCTCGCTTCCTGATTACGTGTTCACCAAGATTCTGAAGAAGCCCGCGTTCGTGGTGCCTTACGCTAACGCGGACGAGGCGAACCATGCGCCGAACGAGAATTTGAAGCTGGATTTGTTTATTGCAGGCATCAAGACGGGCGCGGCGCTGCTGACGAAGCTGGGTGAGATGAAGCTTGAGGGTTAATTGGGGATGCGGACCTGTGTCATCACAATGCCGTCTGCCTCTCCTCCTCCGCCGTCATCCTCGGGCTTGACCCGAGGATCCATCTGCTTGGCGAGGTGTCTTCTTGCAGTCAGCCCTCGTGGGCTTGGCCTGGATCCTCGGGTCAAGCCCGAGGATGACGGAGGCGGGGAGGGCGATCTTGCTCTGCGTCTAACTGGTTGAGCTGACGGACAGAAAACCGCCGCCGACCTATTTCGTCACATCGATGACCACGCGGCCACGGATCTTGCCCGCAACGATATCCTCCGCCAACTGCGGCAGGTTCGACATCGGCTCTGTCGTCGTAATCTCCGCCAGCTTAGCCGGATCGAGATCGCGGGCGAGCCGCGACCAGGCCGACAGTCGTTGCTCCCGCGTGGCGATCACCGAGTCCACGCCGATCAGCGTCACGGCTCGGAGAATATGCGGGAGCACGGTGCCTGGAAGGTCCGCGCCGCCGGCAAGGCCGCAGGCGGCGATGGCGCAGCCGCGCATTGTCTGGGAGAGCGCGTTGACGAGGGTCGTCGAGCCGACCGAGTCGACGCCGCCCGTCCAGCGTTCCTTCTGCAGCGGGCCGCCCTTTTCGGCAAGCACGGCGCGGTCGATGAAGTTGCTGGCGCCGAGCGAGGCGAGGTAGTCGTGGGTTTCCGGACGGCCGGTAGAGGCGGTGACGTTGTAGCCGCGGGCCGCGAGAAGGGCTATCGCCACCGAGCCGACGCCGCCGGCGGCGCCGGTCACCAGCACTTCTCCTTCACCCGGCTTGATCGAGCCCCATTTTTCCAGCGCATCGACGCAGAGCGCTGCGGTATAACCGGCCGTGCCGATCGCCATCGCCTGTTCCATCGAAAAGGCGTCCGGCAGGCGGATCAGCCATTCCGTCTTGACCCGCTGGTAGCGGCCGAAGGCGCCCCATTCGGTTTCGGAAAGGCCCCAGCCGTTCAGAACCACCTTGTCGCCGGCCTTCCATTCCGGCGAACGGGACTCGACCACGGTGCCGGAAAGGTCGATGCCGCCGATCATCGGCAGGCGCCGGGCGATCCGGCCCTTGCCAGTGATCGCCAGGCCGTCCTTGTAGTTCAGCGTCGAAAAGGCGATCTCGACCAGCACGTCATTGTCGGGAAGATCGGCGATCGAGATTTCTCTGAAGGCGCCTTTCGGCTTGCCGTCGATAGCGTCGATGACCATGGCGGTGAAGGTCTCGGTCATGTCTCTCTCCCGATGTTCTGGTGACGTTTCTGTTAGGCGGAGGGCTGTGCGGTGGCATCGCGCCTGGCGCGGGCGTCGAGCACGGCGGAATAGCTTTCACGCACATAGGCGAGCAGCCGTGTTAGTGCATCGGCCGCTCTCGCATCCGCGCGGTCGCGCACGGCATCAACGATTTCCTGGTGCAGCGAGGCGACGTGGCGGCGTTCGCGCACACGGAAGACGATCATGTTGGTGATCGGTATGAAAGCCTCGATGACGGTGTACATCATCAGTTTCAGGGGGCCGTTGCCGGTCGATTCCACCAGTGCCCGGTGAAAGCGCACGTCGGATGCGCAGAAATCCTCGTCGCTGACCGCCTCGTTGAGCTGCACCGCGATCTCCGCTTCCATTGCGGCGAGGTCCGTTTCGCTGCGGTTTGCGGCGGCGAGCCGGCAGCAGACGGTTTCGGTTTCCAGCCGGGCGGTGATGATCTCTTCGATGTCGAAGGCGCCGATGCCGACGAGCAGGGTGGCAGCCCCGGTGATCGCCTTGGAAAGGCCCTCCGGATCCGGCCGCTTGACGAAATTGCCGCCGGTCGGGCCGCGCTTGGAATGGATGAGGTTCTGGGCGGCGAGACGCTTCAGGGCCTCGCGCACGGTCGGGCGGGAAATGCCGAAACTTTTGGCGAGCTCTTCCTCGGTCGGCAGGCGTTCGTCGATCTTCAGCCGACCGTCCATGATCGCCGAACGGATGTTGTCGGACACCTGCCTGGCAATGCCCGTGCGGACAACCTCGTCGTATTTGAGGATCATGTTATCCTTCCCGCGTATTCCTGGGGCTCAGTCTCCTGTCTGTAGTGATGCCATGGCGGCGGTGAAAAGGCTACTGCTTTTTAAATATAGGTTTGACAAATAGGGGAATGGGAATAACTTCGCCCCAAGAAAAGAGGGAACGAGAGAATGGGCGCAACCGCATTCGGTGGAGCCGGAGCGCAGGGCAATGAAGCCGGCATTGCGGAGGAGAGCATCTTGTCCTCCGATCGCGTGAACCGTCTTCTCTCCAGCCTCGAAAACCGGCTGGATGCCGCTGCGATCCTTGCCGGCGATGCGATTTCGGATGGGTATGCCGCCGATGCGACCGCTCGTGGCAGCCGACCCGCCGCTGTCCTGCGTCCGCGCAACACCGAAGACGTTTCCGCCATTCTCTCCATTGCCAATGAACTCCGCCAGCCGATCGTCGTGCAGGGCGGCCGCACCGGGCTTTCCGGTTCCTCCCGGCCGGTCGATGGCGAGGTCTCCATCTCGCTCGAACGGATGAACGGCATCGAGTCGATCGACGTCGCGGCCCAGACGATGATCGTCAAGGCGGGCACGCCGCTGCAGGTCGTGCAGCAGGCGGCGAGCGATGCGGGCCTGTTCTTCGGTGTCGATATCGGCGCCCGCGGCACGGCGACGGTGGGCGGCAATATCGCGACCAATGCCGGCGGCATCCGGGTTCTGCGTTACGGCATGTACCGGGCGCAGGTCATGGGGCTGGAGGCGGTGCTGCCGGACGGCACGATCCTCTCCTCGCTCAAGGGGTTGCCGAAGGACAATTCCGGCTATGACCTCAATCCGCTGTTCATCGGCACCGAAGGAACGATCGGCGTCGTCACCCGCGCCTGCCTGAAACTGCATCCGAAACCGCTGGTCGAGCGCAACGCCTTCGTGGCGCTGCCGTCGCTGAAGGCGGCGCAGGACCTGCTGGCAAGGCTTCGGGTCGAGCTTTCCGGTCTGCTCTCCGCCTTCGAGGCGATCTTTCCGAATGTCTACGAAGGCACGATCGACTACTCGGGCATCCGTCCGCCGGTCGAAAAAGGCGCCGGCATGTATGCCATGGTCGAGATCCAGGGGCAGGCGCCGGATCAGGACAATGAGCGTTTCGAAGCGGCTCTTGCCGCCGCATTGGAAGACGGGCTTGCGACCGAAGTGGTGCTCTCCAATTCGCTGCGCGAGTTCAACGGGCTCTGGGGCATTCGCGACGGCATCAACGATTATTTGTTTGGCACCGGCGTGATGATCGGCTTTGACATTTCCGTGCCGCTTTCCCGCATGCAGGAGTTTCTCGACAGGGCGGCACGCGCCGTGGACGAGATCGATCCGGAGGCGCGGACCTATATTTTCGGCCATCTGGGCGATGGCAACCTGCATTACTGCATGTTCAGCCATCACGAGAAAAAGGTGGCCGAGGCGATCTTCTCGGGCATCGAGGCGGTCGGCGGCGGCGTTTCCGCCGAACACGGTATCGGCACGGACAAGGTGAAATACCTGAAATATGCCCGAAGCGAATCCGAGATCGCCACGATGCGCCGGCTGAAGATGGCCTTCGACCCGAACTATATCCTCAATCGCGGCCGGGTCTTCGAGGCGCCGGTTTCGCTGCAGCAGGCGGAGCGAGCCTAGATGTCGATCCATGCCGCACCGGACACGAACCTCTTGGACAGCAAGGTCAGCCTCGACGACCGCTACACGCTGGAAAAGGGCAGAATCCTGGTGTCGGGCACGCAGGCCCTGGTGCGGCTGCCGATGATCCAGCGGGCCCACGATCTGGCGCGGGGGTTGAATACCGCCGGTTATGTATCTGGTTATCGCGGTTCGCCGCTCGCGGGCTTCGACCGCGAGATGGCGCGTGCGAAGAAGTTTCTCGACGCTGCCCATGTGAAATTCCATCCGGGGCTCAACGAGGACATGGCGGCCACCGCCGTCTGGGGTACGCAGCAGACCGGCATGTTCGAGGGCGTGCGTTACGACGGCGTGTTCGGCATGTGGTACGGCAAGGGGCCGGGCGTCGATCGCAGCATGGACGTGATCCGACATGCCAACGCGGTCGGCACCAACCCGAACGGCGGCGTGCTGCTTTTGGTCGGCGACGACCACGGCGCGGTCTCCTCGACGCTGCCGCACCAGAGCGAGCACAACCTGATTTCGGCCATGGTGCCGCTGCTGTCACCCGCCGGCGTCGGCGAATATATCGAATACGGATTGCTCGGGATTGCGATGAGCCGCTATTCCGGCGCCTGGATCGGCTTCAAGTGCCAGACCGAGATCGTCGAATGTTCGGCGACCGTCGATCTCGATCCGGACAAGCCGCAGATCGTTATTCCCGAAGAGACCTTCGCGCCGGACGGCCTGTCGCTGCGCTGGCCCGACGGGCCGCATGCGATGGAACTCAGGCTTGAGCGCAAGATGCTCGCCGTGCAGGCCTTCGCCCGCGCCAACCGGATCGACCGCCCCGTCTGGGGAACCACCGGCCGCGCCCGGCTCGGGATCGTTTCGACCGGCAAGTCCTGGCTCGATCTCCTCGGCGCCCTTGCTCTGCTCGGCATCGATGAGGCTCGGGCCGCCGAACTCGGGATCGCGCTCTATAAGGTCGGTCTGGTCTGGCCGCTGGAGCCGCAGGGCATTGCGGATTTCGCTTGCCGCGTCGATGAACTGCTGGTGGTCGAGGAAAAGCGCTCGATCCTCGAAGACCAGATCAAGGCGCAGCTCTTCAACCTCTCCGCCGAACGGCGTCCGCGCGTATTCGGCAAGGCCGGCGAGGGTGGTGCGACGTTGCTGCAGGCGATTGGCGAGATCGGCACGCTGTCGGTCGCGAAAGCGATCCTCTCCCGGCTCGACACTCTCGATGAGGCGCTGCAAGCCAAGGCGCGCTTCATCGAGGAAATGTCGATCGCCATGGGCGTCGAGGCGACTGCCCTGAAGCGCGAAGCCTATTTCTGTTCCGGCTGTCCGCACAGCATATCGACCCGCCTGCCGGCGGGGAGCCGCGCCTCGACCGGCATCGGCTGCCACATGATGATCATCGGCAACGAGGACCGCAACACCTCGACCTTTACCCAGATGGGCGGAGAGGGCGGTGCCTGGATCGGCCTGTCGCCCTTCACCGACGAGAAGCATATCTTCGTCAACATGGGCGATGGCACCTATTTCCATTCCGGCCTGCTCGCCATCCGCGCGGGGATCGCGGCGAAGGTCAACGCCACCTACAAGATCCTCTATAACGACGCGGTCGCCATGACCGGCGGCCAGAAGCATGATGGCGATGTCACCGTGCCGGGGATCGTCGGGCAGATGCTGGCCGAGGGCGCGGCGCGCGTCGTGGTGGTCGCCGAGCGGCCGGAAGTCTGGCAGGGCAATCTTCCGCGCGAAGTCTCCATCCATCACCGCGACGAGCTCGACGCCGTTCAGCGGGAGCTGCGCGACGCGCCCGGTGTGACGGTGCTTGTCTACGATCAGGTCTGCGCCGCGGAAAAACGCCGCCGACGCAAGCGTGGCGCCTATCCGGTCTCCGACAAGCGCGCCTTCATCAACGAACTGGTCTGCGAGGGCTGCGGCGACTGTTCCGCCGTATCCAACTGCATCTCGATCGAGCCGCAGGAGACCGAGTTCGGCCGCAAGCGGCGCATCAACCAGTCGAGCTGCAATACGGACCTGTCCTGCATCAAGGGGTTCTGTCCGAGCTTCGTCACCGTCGAGGGCGGCAGCATCCGCAAGCCGGCGGCGAAGTCGAAATCGGTGAAGACGGACGATCTGCCGCTGCCGACCTTTACCGCGAGCTTCGAGACGCCCTACAGCATGCTGCTCGCCGGCATCGGCGGCACTGGCGTCATCACCGTCAGCGCCATCCTGGCGCAGGCGGCGCTTCTCGACGGGCTGGCACTGGTGACGCTCGACCAGACCGGACTTGCCCAGAAGAACGGTTCGGTCGTATCGCATATGCGGCTGGCCAAAGATCCGGCGCAGATCAACGCGGTGCGGGTCGGCCCCGGCGAGAGCGACCTCGTGCTCGGCTTCGATATCGTCGTGGCCGCCCAGAAGAACTCGCTCGCCTCGTTTGCGAAGAACAAGACGCGGGCCGTCATCGACGACCATTTCGCCCCGACCGCCTCCTTCGTGAAGGACACGACCATCGATTTCCGCCAGGAGGCGACGCTGAAATCGCTGCGCCGCGCGGCGGGCGACGATGCGGTTGAAACCGTTGCGGCAACCGATATGGCGACGGCGCTGCTTGGCGATGCGATCGCCTCCAACATGTTCCTGCTCGGCCATGCCTGGCAGCGCGGGCTGGTGCCGATCAGCCTCGCCGCCATCGACAAGGCGATCGAGCTCAACGGCACCGGGATTGCGATGAACCGCGCCGCCTTCGGCTGGGGCCGACGGGCCGCAGTCGATGTGGAGGCCGTCGCCCGCGAGGCCGGACTGGCGAAGACCGAACCGAAGGCGGAGACGCTTGAAGAGATCGTCGCCCGTCGCGCGGCCTTCCTCTCGGACTACCAGAATGCCGCCTATGCGGCGCGTTATGCCGGACTCGTCGATATCGCGAAATCAGCCGAGATGCGGCTGCGCGGCGTGACCGGATTTGCCGAGGCGGTGGCGAAGAACGCCTTCAAGCTGATGGCCTATAAGGACGAATACGAGGTCGCCCGCCTGCATCGCGACCGGAGCTTTGAAAAGAAACTCGCCGAGCAGTTCGAAGGCGATTTCAGGATCAGGCATCACCTCGCGCCGCCGATGATCGCGAAGATCGACCAACGCACCGGCCATCCCGCCAAGATCGCGTTCGGCGCCTGGATACGGCCTGCATTCCGGGTGCTCGAAAAGTTGAAATTCCTGCGCGGCACGTCCTTCGATCCCTTCGGCCGCACCGCGGAGCGGCGGATGGAGCGGCAGCTGGTCGCGGACTATTTTAGTCTCGTGACCGAGCTTTCCGAGGGGCTCGATGCCCACGGCCATTCGATCGCCGTCGAGCTTGCCGGGCTGCCGGACATGGTTCGCGGTTTCGGCCATGTCAAACTGGCCTCCGTCCAGCGCTACGAAAAGCGCAAAACCGATCTCCTTGCGAAATGGCGGGCGAGGGAGCCGCTCACCCATGTCGCGTAACAGTCATCGTTCCTGAGAGTTTTCCGCATGGCAGAGAAGATCATCATCGATACCGACCCCGGTCAGGACGACGCGCTGGCAATCCTGCTGGCGCTCGCAAGCCCGGAAATCGAGGTGCTGGGGATCGTCGCCGCTGCCGGCAACGTGCCGTTGTCGCTGACGACCAAGAACATCCGTAAGATCTGCGAGCTTGCGGGTCGTCCCGAGATCAAGGTGTTTGCCGGTTGCGACCGGCCGATGAGCGGGCCGCTGGTCACGGCCGAACATGTGCACGGCGCGACCGGGCTCGATGGCGCGGACCTGCCCGAACCGACCATGCCGCTGCAGGACAAACATGGCATCGATTTCATCATCGAGACCATTGAGAGCGAGCCGGCGGGCAGCGTCACCGTCTGTACGCTCGGACCGCTGACCAATCTCGGCAAGGCGCTCACCAGGGTGCCGGAAATTGCCGGCCGCATCCGGCGCGTGGTGCTGATGGGGGGCGGGCTTTTCGAGGGCGGCAACATCACGCCGGCCGCGGAATTCAACATCTATGTCGATCCGCCGGCCGCCGCCGTGGTGTTCGGCTCGGGCGTGCCGATCGTGATGATGCCGCTCGACGTCACCCACAAGACGCTGACGACCCGCGCCCGCGTCGCGGCGATCGGCACCCCGCTATCCGATGCCGTGGTCGGCTGGCTCGACTATTTCGAGCGTTTTGACGTCGCCAAATACGGCAGCGATGGCGGGCCGCTGCACGATCCGAACGTGATCGCCTATCTGCTGAAGCCGGAACTTTATTCCGGCCGGCTGTGCAACGTCGAGATCGAGACGGAGTCCGAGCTCACCAAGGGTATGACCGTCGCCGACTGGTGGGGCGTGTCGGGCCGGCCGAAGAACGCGATGTTCATGCGCGATGTGGATGCGGACGGGTTCTATGCGCTGCTGACGGAGAGGCTGTCTCGACTTGCGATCCAGCGGACGGAAATGCCGATGAAGTTGCGGCTGGTGTAATGGCCCACCCTCATTCCTGTGCTTGTCACAGGAATCTAGCCACGCGAAGTCCTTCGCGTGAAAAGACTCTTTAGCGCCGCAGACGCGACGCTGCTGGATTCCTGTGACAAGCACAGGAATGAGGGAGTGTGGGGCGGATGCTCGGTTCCAAAAGCACCCGAACCACCACTATCGCGGAATGATCAGCGCATCGAGAATGCGCACGCCCTTGCCCTCCGGCAGGACTGCGACCGGGTTCAGGTCGATCGCCTCGATATCGTCACCATAACGGGCCGCAAAGTCCGATATTTTGACCAGAAGTTCGGCGAGTGCCCTGCGATCCGCCTTCGACGCACCGCGATAGCCTTCCAGCAGTGACGCCAGTTTCGTTTCCCCGATCATCGCGTCGGCGCGGGCGAGGTCGATCGGCAGGAGGTCGAAGGCGCTGTCCTTCACCAGTTCCACCAGCACGCCGCCGATGCCGACGACGAGGCCGAAGCCGAAGGGCTCGTGGCGGATGAGACCGACCAGCGCCTCGACACCGCCCGTGATCATTTCCTGTACCGAGACGCCGCGCAGGTCGGCGGTCGGGGCATAGGCGCGGGCGTTCGACATGATGGCGTCGAAGGCGGCGCGGGCTTCCGTTTCCGAAGCGATGCCGAGTTTCACGCCGCCGGCCTCGGTCTTGTGCAGGATATCCGGCGACTCGATCTTCAAGACGACCGGGAAGCCGAGTTTCTGAGCAGCTTCCGCGGCTGCGTTGGCGGTCGTGACCAGATGTTCGAGTGGGACAGGCAAACCTTCCACGGAGAGCAATTGTTTGGCCTCGCGTTCCGTCAGTGAACTTACAGGGAGGCTCTTTCCGGCTGTGGTCGCTATGCCCGGCCAGGAGACGAGCCTGTCCTGTGCGATCACGCCATGAACGGCCGTCAGCGCGCTTTTCGTGCCGCGCAGCACCGCCACGTTCGAAAGCTTCGCCTCGACTTCCGGATGATGGCCGGAAGAAAGGTTGCTCATGAACACGACCGGCGCCTTGCCTGTTTCCGCATAGTCGGAAACCGCTTCGGCGATGCCGAGATATTCGGAGGCGCAGAAGTCGTCGAGGCCGGTGGGGGCATCCTGCGTCGCCACGATCAGGCCGATCGATGGATCGTCGGCGAGTGCGTGCAGGGCATCGCGATAGATGTCGCCGTTGGCAAAGACGACGCCTGTCGTGTCGAGCGGATTCTGTGGTGTGGCGAAGGGCGGCAGCAGCGCTCTTACCCGCGCGGCCGTTTCGGGCCGCAGCTCGGGCAGCGAGAGGCCAACCTCGTCGGCGATGTCCGAGACATGTGCCACACCGCCACCGGAGACTCCGATGATTGCGACGCCGGGTTTGGTGGGCCGCTCCTTGAGGTTCAGGCAGAGCGTCGCCGTCTCCATGAACCCGTCCATATCAGGCACTTCGATGATGCCGACCCGGCGGAAGAAGGCCCGGTAGGCGTCGTTGCTGCCGGCGAGCGAGCCCGTATGGGCGGCGGTCGCCTGGGCACCGCGTTGCGAGCGGCCGGCGCGCAGCGCGATCACCGGCTTGCCCACAGCGTGCATCCGCTCCATGGCCGCCGCCAGCCTTTGCGGTTCGCGAATCGCTTCGACGACAATGCCGACGGCGCTGGTGTCGTCATCCGTGGCGAGGAAATCGAGATAATCGGGAATGTCGGTCGCGGCGCTGTTGCCGGAGGAGACGATATGGCTGAGGCCGAATCTTCCCGTATTGCCGAGCGCAATCGCGCTGGCGCCGGAATGGGAAAGGATCGCGAAGCGGCCTTTTTCCAGATTGGCTGAGAGGCTGGAGGAATAAAGTGCGGCGCCCGAGCCGATGTTGAAGAGACCGAGGCAGTTCGGCCCGCAGATCGCCATGCCGTAACGCTCGGCGATCTCGACCAGTTGCCGCTGCCGCTCGCGGCCGGTTTCGTCCAGTTCGGCAAAACCGGAGGCCAGCACGACCGCCGCCTTGACGCCGGTGCTGCCGGCCTCTTCGAGGGCGGCGATCGCCTTGTCGGCGGCGATGCCGATCACGGCCACATCGGGAGGCACATCAAGTGCGGAGAGGGAGGGCGAGGCGGGAAGCCCGAAGATCGTCCCCGCCTTGGGGTGTACCGGGATGATTTTTCCCTGATAACCGAAGCGCATCAGGTTCTTCATCACGTAGCTCGACGAGGCGTCGGCGCGCTCGGTGGCGCCGACGACCGCGACGGATCGCGGTGTCATCAGCGCCCGCATCGCTTCCGGCGTCCTGCCCGCCATGGCCAAGGCCTCAGTCGAGGCCCTTGAAGGGGTCGTCACGGAAGGCGAGATATTCCTTCAGCGACATTTTCGCGAGGTTCGCCATCCATTCGCGGCCTTGCTTGGTCACGTGGAGGGCGGCGATCGCCTCGATATTGTACTGGAAGGACGGCATCAGGCCGGCGACCATCTGCTGGTTGTTGATCGAGGCCTTGGTGTATTTCAGCGCCGGCACCGGCATGCGGGCCAGCTTGCGGGCGAGGTTCTCGGTCTTTTCCTTGAGCTGGTCGGCGGGCACGACCTTGTTGATCAGGTGCATGCGCAGCGCCTCTTCTGCATCCACCATGTCGCCGGTGAACATCAGCCAGCGCACGTCGCGGGTGGCGAGCAGCCAGGGCATCATCAGCGCCGGAGGGCCGGAATTGTGGCGCACTTCCGGTTCGCCGAACTTGGCATTGTCGGCGGCGATCGCGAGGTCGCAGCACATCATCAGTTCGAGCGCGCCGGCAAGCGCATAACCGTTGACCGAGGCGATGACCGGGATCGGGGCGCGCCAGATATTGAGCAGCGCTTCGGCGTTCTCGGTCATGTCGACGCGCCAGAAGTCGATATCGACGTCGAAGTCGTCGCCCTGCAGGTCGTAGCCGGAGGAGAAGGCGCGGCCCGCGCCGGTAATCACGAGGGCGTTGACGTCTGGGTCGGCCACGGCTGCGGCGACCGCGGCGTCGATCTCGCGAATGACCGGCTTGTTCATCGCGTTCATCTTGTCGGGGCGATTGATGGTGATCGTCGCGAACTTGTCGGTAGCGTCCTTTTCGTAAAGAATCGTCTCGTAGGTCATGGCAGTTCCCCTTGTTCTTGAAATTACTTGCCGGCCTTCTTCAGCGCCGCATAGGCGACGGCCATCTTCGCGGCCAGCCGCGCATTGTTCCTCACCAGCTCGATATTGGCCTTCAGGCTCTCGCCCTGGGACAGTTCGTTGATGCGGGCGAGCAGGAAGGGCGTCAGTTCCTTGCGGCCTATGCCGCGCTCATCGGCCTCGCGCACGGCGTCTGCTATGGTGCCGTCGATGAAATCCGGGGTCAGAGCCGCCGCTTCCGGGATCGGGTTGGCGATCATCAGGCCCGTACCGGTGCCGAGCTGGTGGTGCAGGAACATTGCTCTCGCGATCTCTTCCGGCGTGTCGAGCCGGTGGTCGGCCTTGAAGCCGCTCTTGCGGGTGAAAAAGGCCGGGAAATCGTCGGTGCCGTAGGCGATGACAGGCACGCGCTGGGTTTCGAGATATTCCAGCGTCTTGGCGATATCGAGGATCGACTTCACCCCGGCGCAGACGACGGCGGTTTTCGTGCGGCCGAGTTCGGTCAGGTCGGCGGAGATGTCGAAGGTCTGTTCGGCGCCGCGATGCACGCCGCCGACGCCGCCGGTCGCGAAAATGTCGATGCCGGCGAGATCGGCCATCAGCATGGTGGCGGAAACGGTGGTGCCGGCCGACTGGCCGCGGACCATGGCGACGGCGAGGTCGCGGCCGGAGGCTTTCACGACGCCTTTGGCCTGTGCCAGTGCTTCCAGTTCGCTGTGTTCGAGGCCGACGCGCAGTTCGCCGTTGACGACGGCGATGGTGGCAGGGATGGCGCCGTTTTCGCGGATCACGGCCTCGACGCCGAGCGCGGTTTCGAGATTGGCCGGGTAGGGCATGCCATGGGTAATAATGGTCGATTCGAGCGCCACGACCGGACCGCCGGCGGCGATCGTTTCGGCCACTTCACGGCTGAGCTTCGGTTTGATGAGGGCCATTTCGGTATTCCTTAGGTCGATGTTCGGCGACTGAGGTTCAGCCGGCCAGTCGGTGCATATTGGCTTCCAGGAAGCGTTCGGACAATTCCGTATGGACGCTCGCGGTGCTTTCCGTCGTCAGCGTACCGAGCAGCGCGCCGGTGCGGGCCGCATGATAGGTATCTTCGCCGTGGAGGATGCGGTGCAAGGTGCCGGCGATCATGGCGTCGCCCGCGCCGGTGATGTCGACCGGCCGGGCATGCACGGCCGGAAAGGTGCGGGCGCCTTCGGTGCCGGCGACCGCAATGCCGCGCGGACCCATGGTGACGACGGCCTCGCGGGCGCCGGCGGCCTGCAGGGCAAGGGCTGCTTCCCTGGCATCGTCGATCGTCTCATGCGCCTTGCGTCCGAGGACCGCATTGGCTTCGTCGATGTTCATGAACAGCAGGTCGACACCTGTGAGATCCCTTGGCAGGCGGGCTGCCTTGGGGGTCGAGACCGCGTCGATCGCCAGCCTGAAGCGGGCCCCTTGACGTTTGGCGATCAGGGCGGCCAGCGTTTCGGCCGGCAGGTTGCAGTCGGAAAAGACCCAGCTCGCGGCGGCGAGATGCGGCCAGATGCGCTCGATATGGCTCGGCAGCAGCAGGTCGAAAATGCTCATGTCGGCAATGCCGAGCACGAGGTCGCCCCTGGTGTCGAGGATGGCGGCATATTCGGCCGTCGGGCGCTCGGTGGTGGTGATGATCTGGCTGACATCGATGCCGCGGTCGCGCATGTGCTTCAGCACCGCCCGTCCGCCTTCGTCGTCGCCGACGATCGATACGAAACTGGTCGTGGTGCCGAGAAGCGCCAGGTTTTCGGCGACGTTGCGGGCGACGCCTCCGAGGCTGCGGACGCCATCGACCGGGTTTGAAGTTTCGAAGACCAGATCCTGCCTGGCGCGGTATTTACGGTCGAGCACGGCGCCGCCGATGCAGACGGCGCGGGTTTCGGCCGGCATCACATAACCGCGGCCGAGGATATAGCCCTTCTGCATCAACTGGACGATGTGGGCGGCAACCGTCGAGCGCGCCAGCCCGAGCATGGTGGCGATCTCCTGCTGGCCCGCGAACGGGTTGTCCTTGATGATTGCGAGGACGGCCGCTTCCTGTGGCGCAAGGTCATCCATGTTCAGTCGATCGTCCTTGGGGCGAGCTTGGGGGCGAGAACCACGTTTGCAACTTCGTTAATTTTGATATGGACAACAACAGATGTTTTTGTCAACATCTGTTTGTCAGATGTGAATTGGAGGAAGGCCGTGTCCGTTTCTAGTGCCAATCCCGCGTCATCCCATGGTGCCGCCCCCGGCATCCCGGTGATCGATGTCGGCCCCTTCATCCGCAACGAGGCAGGCGCCTCCGCTGTCGTGAGGACCATCGAGACTGCCTGCCGCGATACCGGCTTCTTCCTCGTCACCGGCCACGGCGTTTCGCCGGAAGTGACCTCACGGCTCTACAATCTTGCCCGCGCCTTCTTCGATTACCCGCAGGACTGGAAGAAGACGCAAGGGCGCGGCACCGGCGTTCAGGGCGGCGTCGCCTTCTCGCCGATCGCCGAAGAGGCGCTTGCCGCGACGCTCGGGATCAAGACGCCCGGCGACTACAAGGAAAGCCTCAATTTCGGCCGGAACCTGCCCGGCGACGCGTGGCCGAACAGGCCGGATGGGCTGGAGCAGGCGTTCCGCGACTATTTCAGGGAAATGGAAACCCTCGCCAAGCACATGCGCCGCATCTTCTGCCAGGCGATCGGGCTCGATCAGGATTATTTCGAACCCTCCTTCGAAGACCATCTCTCGGCGCTGCGCGTCATCAACTACCCGGAACAGGACGAATCGCCGCTGCCGGGGCAGATGCGCGCCGGCGTCCATACCGACTACGGTTTCATGACCATCCTGCGCTCGGAGGCTTCGGCCGGCGGGCTGCAGGTGCGCAACCGCGATGGCGAATGGCTCGACGCGCCGTCGATCGAGGGCGCCTATGTGATCAACATCGCCGACGCCTTCATGCGCTGGACGAATGACGAATGGGTCTCGACACCGCACCGCGTCGCCAATCCGCCGAGCGGTTTCAAGGGCACGGCGCGCCGTCAGTCGATCCCGTTCTTCCTCAATCCTTCCAAGGATACCGTGATCGAATGCCTGGCTCCGTTCGTAAAGGGCGGCGCGAAATACGAGCCGATCACCTATGGCGAATATATCGACCTGAAGACGAAACAGGCTTTTTCGAAAGGCTGATACCAACCATTTCGTGCGCAGAAGCGGAGAACCGCCGGCACAGCAAGGTCTCGAAAGACCATAACAAGGGGAACTGGACATGATGGATTTGACAAGGCGGCAAACGCTTGCCGGAATGAGTGCACTCGCTGCGGCCGGCCTTTTCGGCCTTCCGGCGCGGGCGCAACAGAAAACGCTGGTCGTGCCGACGCTCGGCGGCGTGTGGGAACAGTACTGGCGCTCGACGGTCGCTCCCGCCTTTACCAAACAGACGGGTGCGGCCGTGACGCTCGACGTCGGCAACGGCCGCGTCTGGGGCGCCAATCTGCGGGCGGCGGGCACCGCCAAGCCGCCCTATTCGATCGTGATGACCAACGAGGTGTTCGCATCCGGCCTACGCAAGGAAGGCTTTTTCGAAAAGCTCGACCTCACCAAGCTGCCGAACTACGCCGACCTCTATCCGCTCGCCAAGAAGACCGACGGCTGGGGCGCGATCGGCGCCGTTTCGCCGATCGGCATCGGCTACCGCACCGATCTGGTGAAGACCAAGCCGAAGTCCTGGAAGGACCTTTGGAACAATCCGGAGTTCAAGGGCAAGATCGGCCTCTACAACTTCGCCAACAGCGCCGGCAAGATGGAACTGCTGCTGTTTTCGAAGATATTCGGCAAGGACCAGTATGACGTCGATGCCGGTTTTGCAGCACTTCAGAAGCTCGGCTCGGTGATCCAGGTGGACTTCAACATGTCGACCGGTCTCGCTTCCGGCGAAATCGTCGTCGCACCGTTCGACTTCGGCGAAATCGCCCGCCTGCGCCGCCAGGGCCTGCCGGTCGACTGTATCATCCCGGAAGAGGGAATGTTCATGTTCGACCAGACCATCAACATCCTCACCAACGCCCCGGAAAAGGAACTGGCCTACCAGTACGCCAACTTCCTGCTGTCGCCGGAAGTGCAGGGGATGATGATGAAGGAGTTCTTCATCTCGCCGACCAATTCCAAGGTCGTCGTGCCGGCCGAACTCAAGGTCGATGTGCCGGTTTCCGGTGCCGACATGGACAAGATCCTCACCTGGGACTGGGGCTTCGTCAACGAGAAGCAGGGTGAGCTCGCCGAACGCTGGGCGAAGACCGTCAAGTGATTTCCCCAACTGCGATCATGGCCTGCCATGAGGGCAGGCCATGATCGGCTTTTTCGGGGTCCGGCTCTTCAAATGGAAAGTGGAATTTCATGACAGAGGTTAGCATCGAAAAGCTGACCAAGGACTACGGGCAGGGGCCTGCGGTCAACAGCATTTCGGTCAGGATCGCGGAGGGCGAGTTCATCTCGCTGCTCGGGCCATCCGGCTGCGGCAAGACGACGACGCTGAAGATGATCGCCGGTTTCGAGGATGCGACCGAAGGGGCGATCCGCTTCGACGGCCGCGACGTCGTGCATATGCCGGTCGAAAAACGCGATATCGGCATGGTCTTCCAGAACTATGCGCTCTTCCCGCATATGACGGTGGAAAAGAACCTCGCCTTCGGGCTGGAAATGCGCAAGACGCCCAAGGACGAGATCCGCACCCGCATCGCCAAGGTGCTGGATATGGTGCAGCTCACCGGGTTTTCGGAGCGTTATCCGCGCCAGCTTTCCGGCGGCCAGCAGCAGCGCGTGGCGCTCGCCCGCGCTCTTGTCATCGAGCCGAAGATACTGTTGCTCGACGAGCCGCTCGCCAATCTGGATGCCAAGCTGCGCGAGGAGATGCGCGTCTTCATCCGCGACCTGCAGCGACGGGTCGGCATCACCACCGTCTACGTTACCCACGACCAGGCGGAGGCCATGACCATGTCCGACCGGGTGGTGGTGATGTTCGGAGGCCGTATCGCCCAGATCGGTACGCCGTCCGATATCTATGAGCGGCCGGCCAATCTCGAGGTCGCCGAATTCGTCGGACAGGTGAACATCATCCGCGGCAAGGTCGGCAACAGCGTCGTTTCGACCGCCTTCGGCGATGTGCCGGTCAGCGGGGACTTCGCTGACGGTGCCGAACTGATGCTGGCTTTGCGCCCGGAAGCGGTCGAGCTCCTGCCGATCAACTCAGGCGTTACGGGCGCTCCGGCCAAGGTTCTGTCCAGCTATTATTCCGGCAGCCTCGTCGATTACCGGCTGGAACTGGCAGGCGGAACCGTCGTCAACGTCCAGACCTTTCCGCGCACCCGGTTTGCGGATGGCGAACAGGTGCTCGTGCATGCCCCCGCCGACCGCTTCTGGCCGCTTGGAAGTGCGGCATGAACGTCCCGGCCAAGAAACGTTTCGGACCGCTGCTGCTGATCGCGCCCGCCGCGATCCTGCTCGGCGTCTTTCTCGTGCTGCCCTATCTCAATATCGTCGTCATGAGCTTCCGCATGCCGGGGCAGGGCACGCCCTATGGGCCGGGTTTCACCTTCGGCAATTACGGCAAGTTCTTTTCGGATTTCTTCTATGTCCAGCAGGTCATCAACACGCTGTGGATCGGCTTCCTGACGACCTTCATATGCCTGGTCCTCGGTTATCCGGTCGCCTGGCAGCTGGCGCGCGGAGCCTCGGCCTTTCGCGCTGTCGGTTATGCGCTGGTGCTCTCGCCGCTTCTCGTCGGCATCGTCATCCGCAGTTACGGCTGGACGATCCTGCTCGGCAATAACGGCATCATCAACCGCACGCTGGCGGGGTGGGGCCTGATCGATGGGCCGCTGCCGCTGATGTACAACGCGCTCGGCATCATCATCGCGCTGGTGCATGTCTTCCTGCCCTTCATGATCCTGCCGATCATGAGCGCCATTCAGGGCATCGATCCGTCGCTGGAAGCGGCGGCGCGTTCTCTCGGGGCGTCGAAGGTCACCTCCTTCCGGCGCATCACGCTGCCTTTGTCGCTGCCGGGCATCCAGGCCGGCTGCATCCTCGTCTTCGTGCTGTCGCTCAGCGCCTATGTGACGCCGTCGCTGATCGGCGGCCTGCGGGTCAAGACCATGGCGGTGACGGTGGTGGACGCGCTGATCGATACGTTCCAGTGGCCGTTCGGTTCGGCGCTGGCGCTGATGCTGTCGGTGACCGGCGCGATCTTCGTCGTGATCTTCGGGCGGCTGACCGTCATGAAATGGAAGGCTTGAGACGCATGTCGAAACCGTTCTTCACAGTCTACTGCCTGATCATCTACGCCTTCCTGCTGGCGCCGATCGCGGTCGTCGTCATCGCCTCCTTCAATGCCGGCGCCTTCCTCACCTTCCCGCCGCAGGGGCTGTCGTTCCGCTGGTACCTCGTGTTCTTCAACAACGAGGTGTTCATGCGGGCGATCCGTACATCGCTATGGATCGCGGCGCTGACCACGGTGATCTCCGGGATCATCGGCACGATGGCGGCGATGTTCTATGTGACGCATGCCGGCAAGCTGAAGGAAACCGTGCGGGTCGCCATGCTGGCGCCGCTGCTGCTGCCGGAAGTGCTGACGGCGATCTCGCTGCTGTTCTTCGTCTATTCGGTCGGGCTCGGGACGCAGAATCTCGTCGGCATGATCGTCGGCCACGTGCTGATCACGCTGCCCTTCGTGTTCATCAACGTCTCGGCCTCGATGGAGAGCTACGATCCGGCCTGGAGCCTTGCGGCGCAGAGCCTCGGGGCAGGGCGGTTCACCCGCTTCCGGCGGATCATGCTGCCGCTGATCAAGCCGGGCGTCATCGGCGGCTGCCTGTTCGCCTTCATCATCTCGTTCGACGTCTTCACCATTTCCTTCATGCTGAAGGGAGTCGGCATGTCGACGCTGCCGATCCAGCTCTTTGACTACCTGCGCACCAATTTCACGCCGGAAGCGGCAGCCGTCTCGACCTGCTCGATCGTGCTGACGATGGCGGTGGTGATCATTTCGGAAAAGGTGCTCGGCCTGCGCATCCACCGTTTCTAGTATAGTTTGCCGCGGGCGGTGACCGGCCAGAGCGCCTCGACACGGCCGTTTCGCACGCAGACATACCAGTCGTAGAGATTGCAGGTCGGGTCGCAATGGCCCGGCACGAGGCGCAGTCGGTCGTTGAGCTTCAGCGTATCCCTTGGGTCCTCGATTTTGCCGTGTTCGTCGGACGCGCTGATGAACTTGAGGTCGGGGCGTTCGAACACCGTGGGCAGGCCGCTGTCGATCGAATGCGCCTTGAGGCCCGCATCGCAGATGGCGCGGCCGGAGGCGGGCTTGCTCATGATCGAGGTCAGCACGAACAGCGCATGGTCGAAGCCGCCGACCGTGCCGTTTCCCTCCGTCGCGCGGACGCGGGCATAGTCGGCATCCATGAAGATGTAGGAGCCGGGCTGGATCTCGTTATAAAGGCCGGATGCGCCTTCGAGATTGTGGGTGCCGGTTCCCGCGCCGGTGATGATCTTCGGTTCCAGTCCGGCATCGCGCAGCAGGTCCGCCGTCTCGCTCGCCATGCCGACCGCCTTTTCGATCGCGGCACGGCGCTCCGCCAGGTCGTAGATATGCTGGGCGCTGCCGTGATAGGCCTGGATGCCGGCGAAGGCGAGGTTCGGTGAGGCGGCGACCGTCTTCGCCAGTTCGACCGCCGGCGCGCCGGGCAGCACGCCGCAGCGGCGGGCGCCGCAATCGATCTCCACCAGCACGTCGAGCGTCACGCCATGCCGGGTGGCTGCTTCGGAAAGTGAGGCGACGACCGCGGGATCGTCGACGCAGACGGTGACATGCGCGCTCTTTGCGAGCCTTGCCAGCCGGGTGATCTTTTTCGGATCGGCGACTTCGTTGGCGACGAGCACATCGGTGACGCCACCGCGCACCAGCGCTTCGGCCTCCGACACTTTCTGGCAGCAGATGCCGACGGCGCCGCCACTCTGCATTTGGTAGAGCGCGACATCGGCGGACTTGTGGGTCTTGGCATGCGGGCGCAGGCGCACACCCATGGTCTCGGCATAAACCTTCATCCGCTCGACATTCCGTTCGAAGGCGTCGAGGTCGATGATCAGCGCCGGGGTCTGGATGGCGTCAACGGTGTCGCCGACGGCTGCCGGCACGTCATAGCCTATGTCGAGGTCTTCGGGAGAGGAGGTCATGAGGTCGGGTCCGCAACGAGTTGGCGCGACGATAGGTGCCTCGGCCCGCCCAGGCAATCGCAGGCCTGCAATTTCGTTCAAGATCGCCGATCGGGTCTTCGGTAGCTGTGGGAAAATCTTTCGAAAGGATAACCCATGAGCCTGGAATTCCTGATCACCTCCCTCATCGTCGTTGTTTCGCCGGGCACCGGCGTGCTGATCACGCTTGCCGCCGGTCTGTCGCGCGGAGCGCAGGCGAGCCTGATTGCCGCTTTCGGCTGCACGCTCGGCATCCTGCCGCATATGATCGCGGCGGTCTCCGGCCTTGCGGCGCTGCTGCATACAAGCACATTGGCCTTCGAGATCATCAGATATCTCGGTGTCGCCTATCTGCTGTTCATGGCGTGGCAGGTGCTGAAGGAAAAGGGGGCGCTTACGGTGGAGGCGGAGCGGAAGCCGAAATCCGCCTGGCAGGTCATCGTGTCGGCCATCCTTGCCAATCTACTCAACCCGAAACTGTCGATTTTCTTTTTCGCCTTCCTGCCGCAGTTCGTCGGCCTGGACGAGACCGCGCCTCTTCTGCGTATGACCGAGCTCAGCCTCGTCTTCATGCTGATGACTTTTGGCGTTTTCGTCCTCTATGGGCTGTTCGCCGCTTCTGTGAGAGATCACGTGATCTCGCGGCCGAGTATCCTCGCCTGGATGCGGCGCGTCTTCGCCGGTGCCTTTGTGGTGCTCGGTGCAAGGCTTGCGCTTTCGGCGCGATAGTTATTACCTGTCGCGTAATTGAGACGATGCATGCCCTCCCGCATGATCCCCCTGCCTGCAACGAGCCGGGCGATCTCAAGGAGAAAAGACATGACCGATGCGAACACCAATGCCGAACGTTATCTCGCCATCTGGAACGAGACCGATGCTGTCCGCCGCAAGGCGATGATCGCCGAGGCCTGGGCGGAAGATGGGCTTTACGTCGATCCGTTGATGCGCGGAGAAGGCCATGAGCGGATCGGATGCCTGGTCGAGGGTGTCCAGGCGCGGTTTCCGGGCTTTCGCTTTACGCTGATCGGCGCGGCCGACGGTTATGACGACAACCTGCGCTTCTCCTGGGCCCTTGGCCCGGAAGGTGGCGAAGCGCTGATCAAGGGCACGGATTTCGCCATCCTGGAAAACGGCCGCCTGAAGTCGGTCCATGGTTTCCTCGATCAAGTTCCGGCCGCCGCATGACCACGCTTTCGTCCGCCCGTCCCCTCGGTGATTTCCTGCGTGAATGGCGCCGCCGCCGGCGCATGAGCCAGCTCGACCTGGCGCTGGAGGCCGAAATCTCGCAGCGCCACCTGAGCTTCATCGAGAGCGGGCGGGCGGCCCCGAGCCGGGACATGCTGCTGCATCTGGTGGAGCGGCTTGACGTGCCGCTCCGCGAGCGCAATCCGATGCTGCTCGCCGCCGGTTTCGCGCCGGTCTTTGCCGAGCGCAAGCTCGACGATCCGGCATTTCAGCCGGCGCGGCGGGCGATCGATATGGTGCTGAAGGGTCACGAGCCGTTTCCGGCACTCGCGATCGACCGGCACTGGACGCTGGTCGCCGCCAATGCCGCGGTGGCGCCGCTGCTCGCCGGCGTCACTGACCGGTCGCTGGTCGAGGGGTCGGTCAATGTCCTGCGGCTCAGCCTGCATCCGCGGGGCCTGGCACCTCACACCGCCAATCTTGTCGAATGGCGCAATCACCTGCTCGAACGGCTGCACCAGCAGATCTCGGCGACCGGCGATCGCGTTCTTCAAGAACTGCTGGAAGAGCTGTCCGGCTATCCGATGCCGGAAGGGGCTTCGAAATCGGTTCCGAAACATGACTATGCGGGCATCGCCGTGCCGATGGAATTGCGGACGGAGGCTGGGCTTTTGTCCTTCATCTCGACCACGACGGTGTTCGGAACTCCGGTCGATGTAACATTGTCGGAACTGGCGATCGAATCCTTCTTCCCGGCCAATGACGAAACGGCCCGGCTTCTGCGCCAGATGGCGGAAACCGGGCCGTCGAAAAGCGGCGGTTAGTGGGTTTCGAAGAGAACGCTTCTGGTCCGCAGATCAGAAATCGGTCCACTGGGTTTCGGCGGCTGCGGCAGCCGCGCCGCCACCGAAGGACTTGCTGACGCGCTGCGCAAGGCGGCGAGCCGGGGATTCCTGCGGCGCCGCGTTGCGGCCGACCGGGGCCGGAGCGGAACCATAGGCAGGCCGCTGCATGCCGGACCGCTGGCCGCCTTCAGAGAGCTTGAAGCGGGTGAGGAGGTCACGCAACTTGGTGCTCTCCGAGGCGAGGTTGGCGCCGGCGGCGTTGGTTTCCTCGACCATCGCGGCGTTCTGCTGGGTCACCTGGTCCATCTGGTTGACGGCCGAGTTGACTTCGGCCAGGCCGACCGACTGTTCGCGGGCGGCGGTGGCGATCGCATTGATATGTTCGTTGATGGTGACGACGTGGCTCTCGATCGTCTTCAGCGCATCGCCGGTCTCGCGGACGAGCTTCACACCGTTCTGAACTTCGACGCCGGACTTTCGGATGAGATCCTTGATCTCCTTGGCGGCGTTCGCCGAACGCTGGGCGAGTTCGCGGACTTCCTGGGCAACGACCGCAAAACCCTTGCCGGCCTCACCGGCGCGGGCTGCCTCGACGCCGGCATTCAGCGCGAGCAGGTTGGTCTGGAAGGCGATCTCGTCGATCACGCCGATGATGTTGGAGATCTGGCTGGACGACTGTTCGATGCGCTGCATCGCATCGACGGCGTTGGCGACGACCGCGCCCGACTGGGCGGCGCTGGAGTTTGCCTGCAGGGCGATCGTCTTTGCCTCGTCCGCGCGCTTGGAAGAGTTCGAGACGTTGGCGGTGATCTCGTCGAGGGCGGCCGCGGTCTCTTCGAGCGAGGCCGCCTGCTGTTCGGTGCGCTTGGAAAGGTCGTCGGCGCTCTGGCTGACTTCGCGCGAACCGCTGTCGATCGATTGCGCCGATCCGGCGACTTCCGAGAGCGCCGCACCGAGGCCGGATACGGCCGAGTTCAGGTCTTCGCGCAGGGCTTCGAAATCCGGAGCGAAGGGCTCGTTGAGCTGGAAGGCGAGATCGCCGGAGGCAAGGCGGCGCAGGCCGGCTGCAAGGCCGGAGGTCGCTTGCTGGAGGCGGGCCTGAGCCGAAGCTTCCGCCTCTTCCTGCAGACGGGTCCGGTCGGCTTCGGCCTGGGCGCGCGCTTCGTCCGCCTGTTCCTGAAGCTGCCTGTTGGAGATCGCGGCCTGGCGGAAGACTTCCACGGCTCCGGCCATCGCGCCGACTTCGTCCCGGCGCCCTGCAAAGGGAATTTCGGTATCGGTGTCGCCTGCGGCAAGGCCGCTCATCGACGCCGTGATACGCTGGATGGGGCGGGCGATACCGGACAGCACGTAGACGGCGGCGCCAACGATCAGCAGGAAGACGACGGCGAGGATAAGTTCCATCGTGGTGACCGCGGTGGAATAGGTCGTTTCCGCCTTGGCGGTTTCGAGGGCCGCCTCGTCCGTGTTCGATTTGACCAGCCTGGTCACGGCTTCCATGACCGGCTGGATGGTGATGCGCATCTTTTCCATTTCGACGCGGGCGCGGGCGTCCGAGGCCTTACGGGAGAAGTCCAGCATCTTCTGCCCGTTAAGGACGTATTTGTCGATGCCCGTCTGGATCTGGTCGATGATCTGCTTTTCCTGATCGCTGGAGACCAGCGGCTTGTAGATCTGGAGAGCGGCCTTGAGAGCATCGGACTGCTGGGCGATCAGCTTTTCCGCATTGTCCATGCCGAAGTCCGAGGTCGTCGTCAGATGACCCATGTAAGCGACCGTCATTCCGAGAATGGCCGTCTCGATATTCTTCGAGGCCTGGACGCTCGGCATCGAGTTTTGCGAAATCGTCGTGAGATTTCCGGCGACATTGGAAAGCGAGGAAATGGCCGCCCAGGCGAGAACGGCGACGAGTGCCGCAATCGCGCCGAAGACGGCGATCAGCGAACTGCGAATGGAGAGACGGGACATGAGGTTCGGCTCCGGAATGGTGAAGCCTCGAATGAGGCGACGCGTTTTCACGCGCAGATCTGATATCTGGCGGTGTGGGAAGAGGGCCGGTCTCATACCCGCCCTTGCGCTACACCGGATGGCGGTCGCGCGGTAGCCGGAGACTAAGGTCAAACTCTTTAACGACAGATTGAATTTTGATAGTGTAGAATGACTTTTGATGGATTTCGAGGCGAAAATCCCAATTTCCTCGTCTGCTATCCGTTTATTTTATAAGGATAATATTGCATACGGATCGCCTGAGTAGCAGGATACCTGTCAATCAAGGATTGTTTGATTTTCCGTTCAAGCGGCATTGCGAGATCTAGCCCGGGCGGCAGGCCGTCCCGATAGAGATCCGATGCCTGGGCGCTATTTGCGGGTCCGAAGGCCGTCCATCAGCAGGCCGATCAGCCGGTGCGACCGTTCCCGCCATTCGGGCGATTCCGGCATCGAATAGATGCTCGACAGCGCGTGCAGCAGATCGGTCGTTTCGATGTCGCTGCGGATATAGCCCTTGTCGCCGGCGCTCTTCAAAAGGTTTTCCAGCGCGCCGCGGATCAGCCCCGAGCCCTCGGAAAAAAGCGAGGAGTTCGACGTCATGAGGATGCGCAGGCTGTTGGCCATGCCGCGCTTGGTGGCGATATAACCCACGAAGCGCCGCATCCATTCCTCGATCGCGATATCGGGCGCATGTTTCTGGGCAAGCTCGGTCGCGGCGGCGGCGAGGCTTTCCAGCTCGCGACGATAAACGACCTCGACGAGATGTTCGCGGGTCGGGAAATGCCGGTAAAGCGTGCCGATGCCAACGCCGGCCTGCCGCGCTATATCTTCGAGCGAGGTCTCGACGCCTTTTTCCGCAAAGGCTGCGGCCGCGACTTCGATCAGCCTTTCGCGGTTGCGGCGGGCATCGGCGCGAAGCCTGTTCGGTACTGGCGATGCTGTCTTCGGCTCGGCCGAGGCCAAAATGCTACTCCAGAGCAAAGGGGGCTTGACGAAAATCCGTAAGCCGCTAGTTTAAACGGAGGCTCCTCCGATTATTCGGATTGCCTTCCACTTCTTAGTCCAGAGGGGAACGGATGTCATGCCGAAATGTGCCGGTGCTTCTCTCGCCAGGCATCAACCAGGACATCGCAGCCTGTTGGCCAGTCCGTTCCAGACTTTGGACTTCTCATTATCGTGACAATGGCAGGAGCTTGATCCATGACACGAACCATCCATCTTTCGCTCGACATCAACGGCAGGCGCCACGAACTCGATGTCGAGCCGCGCGTCACCCTGCTCGATGCGCTGCGCGAACATCTGGCGCTGACTGGCACCAAGAAGGGCTGCGACCAGGGCCAGTGCGGCGCCTGCACCTGCCATGTCGATGGCAGCCGCGTGCTCTCCTGCCTGACGCTCGCAGCCCAGGTCGAAGGCCGGCAGATCACCACGATCGAGGGGATCGCCGCCGAGAACGGCGAGCTGCACCCCGTCCAGGCCGCCTTCGTCGAGCATGACGCATTCCAGTGCGGCTATTGCACGCCGGGCCAGATCATGTCGGCGGTCGCCTGCATCCGCGAGGGGCATGCGGGGTCCGATGAGGAAATCCGCGAATACATGTCCGGCAATATCTGTCGGTGCGGAGCCTATAACAGCATCGTCGCGGCGGTGCGCGAAGCGGCGGAGATGGCGTGATGAGAGACTTTTTCTATCTCCGCGCTTCCTCGGCCGACGAAGCTCGCGAGGCGGCGACGCAGGCAGGCGTCATGCTACTTGCCGGCGGCACGACGCTGCTCGATCTCGCCAAATGCGGTGTGATGGAACCGGAAACCGTCGTCGACATCACCTATCTCTCCGGTCTCGGCGAGATCGAGGTTGATGAAAAGGGCGCGACGATCGGCGCGCTGGCCAAGATGGGCCAGGTCGCCGACCACGCCTGCATCCGTGCCGCCTTCCCGGCGGTTTCGGAATCGCTGTCGCTGGCGGCCTCGGCCCAGCTTCGCAACATGGCGACGATCGGCGGCAACCTGCTGCAGCGGACGCGCTGTTCTTACTTCCGCGAGCCGGACGTGTTTCCGGCCTGTCACAAGCGCAATCCCGGCTCGGGCTGTTCGGCAATGGGTGGCATCACCCGCAATCATGCCGTCCTCGGCACCAGCGATACCTGCATCGCCAGCTATCCCGGTGACCTCGCCATTGCCCTTGTCGCCTTCGACGCCGTGGTCGAACTCGGCGCGCGGATGGTCTCGGTTGACGACTTTTTTCTCCTGCCCGGCAATACGCCGGAGCGGGAAACCGTGCTGGAACGCGGCGAGATGATCACCGCGATCACCGTGCCTGCCTCTGCCGCGGCGAAAAACTCGACCTATCTGAAGGTCCGCGACCGGCAGTCCTATGAATTTGCGGCGGCCAGCGCTGCGGTCGGGCTGGAATTCGAAGCGGATGGCAAGACGGTGCGCGATATCCGCGTCGCTCTCGGAGGCGTCGCCACCAAGCCGTGGCGGGCGCGCGGGGTCGAACAGGCCCTGATCGGCAAGGTGCTCAGCCCCGAAACTGTCGAAACGGCGAGCCGGCTTGCCATGGAGGGTGCCGTTTCGCATGGCGCCAATCACTACAAGATCGAACTTGCGCCGCGCGTCGTCGCCCGCGCCATCCTGAAAGTTGGAGGTCTCGCATGACCATCATGGAACCCCGCAAACACGGCGACGCTTCCGACGGGACTGTCGGCGGTCGCCAAACACGTTTCGAAGGCAATCTGAAGGTCACCGGTGGCGCGACCTATGCGCTGGAATATCCGGTCGAAGGCCTTGTCTACGCCATTCTCGTGCAGAGCACGGTTCCGGCGGGGCGCGTCGTCAAGGTCGACAAGGAAAAGGCGCTGGCCGCCCCGGGCGTGCTGATGGTGCTGACGCCGGATGACGATATGGGCCTCCTGGTTGCCTCCGACTGGGGTGGCAATCGCCCGGAAAACCAGCCGTATTATCCGCTGCCGAAGCAGGTGCAGTACAACGGCCAGTCGGTCGCGGCCGTCGTCGCGGAAAGCCGCGAACAGGCGGTCGAGGCCGCAAAGCTGATCTGCATTACCTATGAGCGGACGACGCATGTGGCCAGCTTCGACGACCCGGCTGCCGGCGAAGGCAAGGTCATGAACAACCTAACCTCCGCGTGGGGTGATGCCGAGGCAGCACTTGCAGCCGCACCCGTCAGGATCGAAGGCGAATACCGTACACCGCGCGAATATCACGTTGCCATGGAGCCGCATGGTCTCACCGTGAAGTGGGATGGCGACCAGGTCACGGTCTGGGAACCCAGCCAGTGGTCTCACGGCATGGCGCGCAGCTATTCCGAGTGGTTCGGCATCCCTTATGAAAATGTCCGTCTGATCTCGCCGTTCATCGGCGGCGGGTTCGGCTCGAAGGGGGCGGCTCTCGCCCATGGCGCGGTGGCCGCTTTCGCGGCAAGAAAGCTCGGCCGGCCGGTCAAGCTTGCGCTCACAAGACCGCAGAATTTCACGAATTATGGCGGCCGCGCCGCGACCCGCCAGACGATTCAGCTCGGCGCGACGGAAGATGGCATCCTGCAGGCGATCGTTCATCGCGGCGCCAGCGAGACGTCCACCTATATGGACTGGCCGGAGCAGACCGGTTCGGCGACGCCGATCCTCTACAAGGTCGAGAACTTCTCGTCGCAGCATCGGGTCGTGCCGGTCAACACCGTCACACCCGGCGCGTTGCGTGGGCCGGGCAAGAACCCCAGCGCCTTCGGCATCGAAAGCGCCATGGAGGAACTGGCCTACAAGCTCGGCATGGACCCGCTCGAACTGCGGCTGAAGAACTATGCCGACCGCGACTACCAGTCGGGAAAGCCCTGGTCGACCCGCCGGCTGCGCGAGGCGCTGACCGAGGGGGCGGAAGCCTTCGGCTGGTCGAAGCGCAGCCATGAGCCGCGCTCCATGCGCGACGGCAAGACACTGATCGGCTGGGGCATCGGCTGCGGCACGTTCCCGGTCATCCAGGCCCCGAGCGAAGCGATGATCCGCATCCTCGGCAACGGCCGTGTCGAGGTGGTCAGCGGGGCGATCGACATGGGGCAGGGGACCTATACGATCCTCGCCCAGACGGCTGCCGAAGTGTTCGGCATTCCCGTCGATCAGGTCGAGGTCCATCTCGGCGATTCCCGCCTGCCGGGTTCGGCGATTGCCGGTGGCTCGATGCTGGCGGGTTCCATCCTCGGTGCCGTGCACAAGGCGGCGACCGCGGCCCGCGACGAACTGATCGGACTGGCGCTCAGCGACGAGAACTCGCCGCTACGCGATACCGGTGCCAATACGCTGACCTTCAGCGGTGGCCGCGTTGCGGTGCCCCGCGATCAAGGCCCGTCACTTACCCTGCCGGAACTGATGGCGGCGCTCGGTCGCGACGAGATCGAGATCCTGAGGAACACGCTGCCGGATGGCGCCACTGTCCAGGAGCAGCATCAGGCCTGGACGAGCATGGCAAGGGTCCAGGGGCCGACCATGGGCGAATATTCCATGCACAGCTGGTGCGCCCATTTCGCCGAGGTCAGGGTGGACGAGGATTTTGGCACCGTCCGGGTGTCCCGCATCGTCTCGGCCTTCGATTGCGGCCGTCTCTACAATCCGCGGCTGGTCGAAAGCCAGTGGCGGGGCGGCATCATCATGGGCATCGGCCAGGCGCTGCTCGAAGAGGGTCTCGTCGATCAGCGCAACGGCCGGACGGTCAACAACAACATGGGCGACTACCTGGTGCCGACCAATGCGGACGTGCCGGATATCCAGGTGATCTCGGTCGGTATTCCCGACTACGGTGCTTCGGCGCTCGGCGGCAAGGGGGTCGGTGAAGTCGGCATTGTCGGTGTCGCGCCGGCCATCGCCAACGCGGTCTTCCATGCCACCGGCAACCGGGTCCGTGACTTGCCGATCACACTCGAAAAGCTGATCTGATCGGTCCGGCGCACCCGGCTTTGGCCGGGCGCGCCTATTTTCTCTTCGGCAAGTTCGACGCGCCCAAGCTGCCGGCAAAACGTTCGGCCAGACGCTCTTTTCGAAAATGCTCGACCACGAAGTCGATGAAGACGCGGGTCTTTGCCGGCAGCAGCGTTTTATTGGCGTAGTAGATCGATATCGGCCCGATATCGGCATACCAGTCCGGCAGCAGCCGGATCAGTTCGCCGCGTTCGAAATAGGACAGGCTATCGGGCATGGCGATCATCGCGACGCCGAGGCCGAGGCCCGCGGCGCGGGCGATTGCCGCCGGGTCGTTCAGCACGATCCTGTCCGTCAGCGCCGCAGGCATCTCGTTGCCGCCCGCATTGCGCATCACCCATTGGCGGATACGGCCGGTATTGGAAGAGCGCATCTGGATGCCGTCCAGGTTTGCAAGCTCCCCCGGGTTGGCGGGGATGGGTCTGTCCTTCATGTAGCCGGGTGAGGCGACCGAAACGATATGCGCTGGGGCGAGCACCCGGGCCACCGTACCGGGGGTGAGTTCGAAGCCGCCGCCGATCGCCGCGTCATAACCTTCGGCGATCAGGTCGACCTGCCGGTTCTCGAACGTCCATTCCGGGCGGATCAGCGGGTAGCGAGCGATAAATTCCGGCAGCAGCGGAAGGATATAGTCTGTTCCGAAATGCGGGCTCATGCTGACCTTCAGCACGCCGGCCGGTTCTGCGCTTTCCGACGAGACCGCGGCAATCGCGGCCTGCAGCGCCTCGACGTGATCGCGGATCTCCGACAGAAAACGTTCGCCCGCTTCCGTCAGCGTCAGCCTTCGCGTGCTGCGCTGGAAGAGGCGGGTGCCGAGGTTTTTCTCGAGCATCGCGACATTGCGGCTGACCGCCGCGGGCGTCAGCGCCAGCCGCCTGGCCGCCGCCGAAAAGCTGCCAAGCTCGGCGCTGCGCATAAAGGATTCGAGATTGGCGAGACTTTCCATGGACGGCTTTATTCTCAAGTATTGCTTGAAGATGATTGGCATTATTACCGGCTAATCAAGCGCCAATCCAGAGACGATATTCCTGTCATCGAAACCACAAGGAGTATCGCAGATGACCATCGGAATTATCGGCGCCGGCAATATCGGCGCAGCTTTTGCCCGAGCGCTTGCCCGCAGCGGCGTGCGCGCCACCATCGCCAACAGCCGGGGCCCGGCCTCGCTCGAAGAACTGACGAGCGAACTGTCGCCGTGGATTTCAGCCGGCACGATCGAGGAAGCCGCCAGCGCCGATATCGTGCTGATTGCGGTTCCGTGGACGAAGTTGCCGGCCGCCCTTGCCGGCCTGCCCGATTGGAACGGCCGGATCGTCATCGATGCGAACAATCCGATCGAAGCGCCGCTCTACAAGCCGGCCGAACTCAATGGCCGTCTTTCCAGCGAGATCGTCGCGGATCTCGTGCCCGGCGCCCGGGTGGTGAAGGCGTTCAATCATCTGTTCGCGAAGCTGGTCGAGGCCGACCCTTCTTCCGAGGGTGGCAAGCGGGTGCAGTTCTATTCGGGCGACGACACGGCGGCAAAGACAGAGGTCGCCGCCCTGATCGAGAAGCTCGGGTTCTTCGGCATTGATCTCGGGCCGCTTGCGGTCGGGGCCAGGCTGGCGCAGTTCCCCGGCGGTCCGCTGCCTGGGCTGAACCTCGTCAATTTCGGTTGATCCTCAGTCGTCCGAATAGCGCTGCTCGGACCAGGGGTCGCCGCGCAGGTGGTAGCCGTTCTTCTCCCAGAAGCCGGCCTGGTCCCGGTCGAGGAACTCGATCCGGTTCAGCCATTTGGCGCTCTTCCAGAAATAGAGGTGCGGCACCACCAGCCGCACCGGCCCGCCATGTTCCTCGCTCAGCGGCTTGCCTTCCCACTCCGTGACGATGATCGCATCCGGCGAGGCGAAATCGGAAAGCAGCAGGTTGGTGGTATAGCCGTCGTAGCTCGTCAGCATGACGGCGACCGCCTCTTCCTGCGGATCGACGAGATCGAGGAAGTCGTGAGTCGAGACGCCTTTCCAGTTGTTGTCGTAGCGCGACCAGGTGGTGACGCAATGGATGTCGGAGCGCATCTCGGTCTGCGGCAGGGCCTGGAAGGCCGCCCAGTCCAGCGTTCGGCGGTTGTTGACGAGGCCGCGCACGTCGAGTTTCCAGCGCTCGGTCGAGACCTGCGGCTGCTGGCCGAGATCGAGCACCGGCCAGTTCTTGACCAGATGCTGGCCGGGCGGCAGGCGGTCGGTTTCCGGCCTTGTGATCCGGCCGGTGAGGAACTTGCCCTGCTCCGCCCATTTCCGTTTGGTGATGGTGAGCTTCGAATCCTCGGGCTCAATCTCGTCGGCCATATCCGGTTCTCCTTGCGTCGCCCGATAATCTGATAAACAAGAAAGGCAATCAATTGCCCCTCTCGGAAAATCCTGTTCTCGGAAAATCATGCCTGCCTTCAATCCTCTTATCGAAAAGCTCAGCCCGCCACCCGTCCCCTCCGTTGCCGCCTGGGGTCGCGCCTATGACGGATCCAGAGGTCCGCTGATCGACCTCTCTCAGGCCGTGCCCGGTTATCCGGCCCATCCGGACATGCTGCGGCTGCTCGGCGAGACCGGTTCCTCGAAAGCGTTTACCGGCTATGGGCCGATCGAGGGCGAGGCGGAACTGCGGACCGCCTATGCGGCGCATGTTTCCGAGGTTTATGGCGCGGGCATCGGCCTCAACAACATCCATATCACGTCGGGCTGCAACCAGGCCTTCGTCTGCGCGGCGATGACGGTGGCCGGGCCCGGCAATACGGTGCTGATGACCGAGCCCTTCTATTTCAACCACGAAACGACGCTGGCGATGATGGGCGTCAAGACGGCTTTCGTCGCCTGCGAGGCGGCGAACGGTTTCCTGCCAGACCTCATGGGGCTCGAAGCGGCGATCACCGGCGACGTGCGGGCGCTGGCGCTGGTCTCGCCCAACAATCCGACCGGGGCGATCTACCCGCCGTCGCTGCTCGAAGCGATCTTCAAGCTCTGCCGGGAAAAGGGCATCTGGCTGATCCTCGACGAGACCTATCGCGACTTTCTGCCTGTGGCGGGTCAGGCGCCGCATGCGCTTTTCGGCCTTGATGGCTGGGAGGACACGCTGATCAGCCTCTACAGTTTTTCGAAATCCTTCTGCATTCCCGGTCACCGGCTGGGCGCGATCACGGCAGGTCCGGTCGCGATCGAGCAGATCGCCAAGATCATGGACAATCTGCAGATCTGCGCGCCTCGCGCCGCCCAGGCGGCCGTCGCAAAGGCGCTGCCGCTTCTCGCCGACTGGCGCGAGGAAAACCGGCAGGAGATCGGCCGCCGTGCCGACGCCCTCAAGGCGGTGATGCGCGCCGTCAACGACTGGAAGCTCGACGCGATCGGCGCCTATTTCGCCTTCGTGCGGCATCCCTTCCCGGGCAGGAGTTCGGCGGAGGTGGCGGAAAAGCTGGCGAGGCAAGCCGGCATCATCTGCATTCCCGGTGCTTATTTCGGGGAACATCAGCAGGACTACCTGCGCTTCGCATTCGCCAATGCGGACGTGGCGACGATCGGGCTGCTGCAGGAACGTTTGCAGAACTTTTCCCTATCGTGACCGTCGGCGCCCGTATATAAGCGGGTGATGGTTCAAAGGGCAGGCAGCGCCGATCTTCCGCTTCACGGCGGCCGGGTTCCCCGGTGGCTTGGCGAGCGCATGACCAAGCTCGGTGCCGTGATCACCGAAGCGATCGTCATCGAATACGGTCGCGACGAGCTCTTGAGGCGGCTGGCGCATCCCTTCTGGTTCCAGTCGTTTGGCTGCGTGATGGGCATGGACTGGCATTCGTCCGGCATCACCACCAGCGTTCTCGGCGCGCTCAAGCGCGGGCTGACGCCGATGGCCGGCGAACTCGGCATCCATGTCTGCGGCGGCCGCGGAAAAAATTCGAGGCAGACGCCGGACGAACTGATCGCGATCGGCAACCGCGTCGGCATAGACGGCAGCGGCCTTGCGACGACCAGCCGGCTGGTCGCCAAGGTGGACAGCGCCGCGGTGCAGGACGGTTTCGACCTCTACCTGCACGGCTTCATCGTCACCGACGACGGCAAATGGGTGGTGGTGCAGCAGGGCATGAACGGCGACAAGCGGCAGGCGCGGCGTTACCACTGGATTTCCGAGGGGCTGAAAAGCTTCGTCGATTCCCCGCATGCGGCGATCGAAGGCAGGCAGCAGGGCGAGATCGTCAACCTTGCCGACCACCGCGCGGAAGCCTCAAGGAAAGGCCAGCTCGACCTGCTCGCGACACTCGGGCCGGACCGGATCGTCCGTGAAGTGATCGCCATAGAGCCGGCGCGCAAGACGAAGGAAACGGCGCAGCCGATGCTACCGCACCTGATTATGCCGGCGCATCACGACGTGCGCGAAGAAGACGTCAACATGAAGCGCCTGCATGGCACGCTGGCGGCCGCCGCCGATCGCGGCCCGGAGGATTTCGAGAACCTGCTGCTGATGCCGGGCGTTGGAGCGCGGACGGTCAAGGCGCTTGCGATGGTCGCCGAAGTGGTGCACGGCGCGCCCTGCCGTTTTTCCGATCCGGCGCGCTTCTCGCTCGCCCATGGCGGCAAGGATCGGCATCCCTTTCCGGTGCCGCTGAAAGTCTATGACGAAACGATCAAGGTGATGAAGTCGGCCGTCGGCAAGGCCCGGCTCGGCCGTACCGAGGAATTCGAGGCCTTGAAGCGGCTCGACGACCAGGCCCGGCAGATGGAACGGTATGTGACCGGGCCGGACTTGAAGGAGATCGTCGCGGGCGAGTTCCGCCAGTCGCACGAATGGGGCGGCCGCAGCGTGTTCGGCTGGGAGCCACCGGCTGAGGAGGAAATCGAGAACCGTCGAGGCGGATCGAAGATCACTTGAAGGGATCGTAACCGGGCATCTTGTAGATGAGGTCCGGCTGGCCCTGAATGTCGGGCACATAGACCTTGTCCGTCCAGTCGTCTTTCGGGACGTCCTGGATCGCGACGGAAATCGAGCTGTCTGCCGAACCGAGAGCGGTGATGAGCGCCTTCGTCACCTCGGCCGTCAACGCCTGCTTCTGCTCCTCGGAGCGTCCCTCGATCATTTTTACGACAACGTGGGGCATGTTGCGCTCCTTCGATGTGCAGCTTTCAAATCGGCCGGGAACGAGCATAGCCTGTCCCGCCGCCGGAGATCAATCGCCAACGCCCGGCAAGTCCGGCATGGTCGGACCATCGCTTGCCGGGAGAAAACGACCGTTAATCCCTTACGCCATCGGGGTCGTCGCGCGGTCCTTGCTGGTAGACGCGATGCGGCTCGCAAGACTGGCGATGCGCTCCATAGCGGTGGCGATCACATCTTCCGGCATGGTCAGGGAAATGCGCAGGAAGCCGGCCGCCTGGTCGCCGAAGGAGGTGCCGGGCATGACGGCGACCTTTTCCTCGCGCAGCAGTTCCCAGGCGAATTCCTCGCCGTTGAGGCCGGTGGCGGTCACGTCGAGCAGGATGAACATGCCGCCTTCCGGCGGCATCGGCTTGACGAGGTTGCTGCCGGCAAAGGCTTTTTCGACGATCTTGGCACGGCGGCGATAGTTCTCCCGCATCACATCGGCGGTGTCGAAATGCTGCGACAGCGCCATGGCGGTCATGTCGGAGATGAAGGGCTGGACGCCGAACAGCATGGTTTCGGACACCGGCAGCAGCTTTTCGCAGAACTCTTCCGGGCCGGCGGCCCAGCCGCTGCGGAAGCCGGGGGCAGCGTGAGATTTCGAGATCGACGACACGACGATGGTGCGTTCGGAAAGCGCGGGGATGTCGAAGGGCGAGGCGAAGGACGTGCCTTCGAAGATCAACTGCTCATAGACTTCGTCCGAGACAATCCAGAGGTCGTGCTTGCGGCAGACCTCGCCGATGGCGGCGATTTCCGCGGCGGTCAGTACCGCGCCGGTCGGGTTGTGCGGCGTGTTGAGGAGGAGCACGCGAGCCTCCGGCGTGATCGCCCGTTCGAGATCCTCGGCCTGCAGGTGGAATTTCTTCTCGGGGCGCAGCGGTACGGGGATCATGTGCGCGCCGGTCGAGGCGATGACGCCTTCATAGGTCGCGTAGAGCGGATCGCCGACCAGAACCCCGTCGCCGGCCTCGACGAGACCGGTCATGACGCCGTAGAGCGCGGTCTGGGTGCCGGGGAAACAGAGGAAATTGCGCTCGGTGACACCTGGCCTGCGCTTCGAATATTTCTCGACCAGTGCCTTCAGCACCGGCGGCTCGCCGCGGCCGTTGGAGTAACGGGTGCGGCCGGCATACATGGCGCGCGCCGCCTCGTCGAGCAGGGCCCTGTCGGGCTTCACATCCGGCTCGCCGATGGTGAGTTCGATGACGTCCTCGCCCGATGCCTGCATGCGGCGGGCGGTCAGGTGGAGCGCCCAGCGGCCGGAACCGAGATGGGCGAGGCGGTCGGTGATCGAGGCGTAACGCATCGGTGTTTCCTTTTATCGTTGCTCGGCCGTAAGCTCGCCGGGTTGCAGGCGCAGCAGCGCCTCCACCGAGATCAGGGCATTTTCTGCGAGTTCGTGTTCCGCAAACGTATCGGCTGCAAGCGTACCCTCCAGCCAGAGGCCGTCGACCAGCGCGTTGACCCCTATCGCATAGGTGCGGCATTGGGCAGGGCTCAGCGCTCGCTTCTCCTCGACGAAGAAGGCGGACAGCAGGGTTTCCAGCGCCTCCAGGAAAGACAGGTAGTTCTCCCGATGGATGGCGGCGAAGCTCGGGTCGATCTGGATATGGCTGATGAAGGCCGCCCAGAGCGACAGTGTGCGCGGATCGGTGACCGGCGGCGTCACATTGGCGACGATGAAGCGGCGCAGGCGCGAGCGGGCCGTCCCGCCCTCGATCGCGGCGGCAACCGCCGTCTCGGTCATGCCGGCCATCACCTTGCGGTAGGCGGCCTGCAGCATCTGGTCCTTGCCGGCGAAATAGTGACGGATCAGCCCGCCGGTGACGCCGGCGCGCGTGGCGATCTGGCGGACCGTCGCGCCCTGGATACCGGATTCGGCGATGCAGTCGAGCGTCGCGGCGATCAGGTCCTCGCGCCGCTCGGCCTCGCTTGCCCTATGGTAGGTGCGGCGGTTCACGGGGTCATCTCCTGCGGAACGGGCAGGCCGTTCTTGTCACTGCGTCAAGGCTTATTATACGCTCGAATAATTCGCGCAAGCGAATTCCTTCGTCTTCGCCTGGTCGCCCGATCAGCGCCTTCCGCCGGCGAGCCCGGTGGCGTCCGGCCGGCCGCGCAGGATCAGCATGGAGGCGGCGCCGAAGATCGGCCCGACCGCCAGGAGCACGAATGTCCAGCGCCAGCCGCCGAGCAGTTCGGCCAGATGCGGCATCAGCCAGATCATGAAAATGGTCAGCGCAAAACCCATGCCCATCTGCAGCGACAGCGCGGTGCCGATGTAGTTGCGGTCGGCAAGCTCGGTGACGGCGGCGGAGAACTGCGCCGAGTCGCCGATGATCGAAATCCCCCAGACGATCACGACAAGCGACAGCAGCCAGAACGGTCCGTCGAAGACGAAGCCGATCGTCAGCGCGCAGAGGCCGGAGACGATCATCATACCGGCGGTGGTGGCGGTGCGGCCGAAACGGTCCGAGAGCACGCCGCCGGCGAAACAGCCGAACACGCCTGAGGCGACCGCGATGAAGGTGAGCAGCGAGGCCTCGCCGCTGATCCCGCTGCCGCCCTTGTGTAGAGCTGCGGTCAGATAGGCGAGCAGCCAGGCCCACATGGCGTAGAGTTCCCACATGTGGCCGAGATAGCCGCCGTTGACGAGCAGCAGGTTGCGGTCTTTCAGCACCCGGCCGATCTGGCGCGGATCGAACAGCGCCTTTCCGAACGGGTACGGGCCCTCACGGGTGAAGAGTAGGAAAACAACGGCGCCGGCCAGCGTCGCACCGCTCGAAAACAGCACGATATAGCGCCAATCGACGGCCGACGACATGCCACGGAAGAGGTGCGGCAGCGACGATCCGGCGGTGATCGCGCCGATGACGCCGGCGAGTGCCAGGCCGCGACCGGAGATGAACCAGGTGGAGACGAGTTTCAGCGCCGGCGGATAGACGCCGGCGAGCGCAAAACCGGTGATCATGCGACAGAGAATGGCGCCGGCCGGGCCGGGTTCCAGGGCCAAGGCGGCATTGGAGAGCGCGGCGAGCAGGGCGGAGGCCGCCATCAGCCGGTTCATGCGGATGAGGTCCGGCAGGTTGAACAGGCTTGCCGCCAGCGCGCCGATCACGAAGCCGATCTGTACACCATTGGTCAGCCATGCGGCGGCGCTTTCCGACAAGGCCCAGGCGCGCTTCAGCTCCGGCGCGATGGCATTGGCCGAGAACCAGCAGGAGAAGGAGAGCACGACGGCAAGGCATAGCAGCGCCAGCATCGACCAGCGGCCTGTAGCTGGGGTCTCCGGGGTTGTCGCCATGATCTCGTCCTGCTCATTAGATGTATTTCGTTTTATGCTTGTACTCTGCGGTACACTCTCTGTCCTGCCGGGCATCTCCCCCTCACGAGGGGAGATCGGCCAGCAGCTCTCATACCCACCGTCATCCTAGGCCCTCCGTCATCCGCCGCCCTCTCGCCGTCATCCTCGGGCTTGACCCGAGGATCCAGGCCTCGGAACTGTACTCGGACCGGATCGACGCTTCCTGCACTAAAAGTGGATCCTCGGGTCAAGCCCGAGGATGACGGGAACTGAGTTTGGGGAGATGCCCGGCAGGGCAGAGGGGGTGCCGCAGAAAGCAACCCTTCCCAAAACTCACCCCGCAGCCCGATACCTCGCTCCAATATGCCGCCCCGGCAGCCGCGGCGTGCCGAACAGCTTTTCGCGGAACGCACCCTCGCGATATCCCGTTTTGTAGAGCCCGCGTTCCTGCAGGATCGGGATCACCAGTTCGATGATATCGTCAAAACACTCCGGCACGACGGTGCGCGACAGGTTGAAGCCATCGACGCCGGCCTCATCCATCCAGGCTACGAGACTGTCGGCGATCTGTTCGGCGGAGCCGATCATCGGCGCCTGGCGGCTGCCGAGCACCATCTGTTCTAGCAGCTTGCGCTTCGTCCATTGCGGCCCCGCCATGCGGGTCATCGCCTCGACATTCGAGACGATCGCCGAACTCTTGCCGGTCTCGATCGGCTCGTCGAGATCGTATTTCGCAAAATCGATGCCGAGCGATCCGGCCGCATGCACGAGCGCGCCTTCGGAACTCGCATAGGCACGATAATCCTCGAATTTTTCGCGCGCCTCCTTTTCGGTGCGGGCGGTGACGATGGTGGCGCCGACGAAGACTTTGACGTCGTCGGCGTCGCGGCCGTATTCGACCGCGCGGGCCCTGATGTCGTCGACAATGCCCTTGACGCCTTCGGTCTTCTGGCCGTTGACGAAGACGCATTCGGCATGGGTGGCGGCGAACTGCCGGCCACGGGTCGAGGAACCCGCCTGGTAGAGGACCGGCGTGCGCTGCGGCGAGGGTTCGCAGAGATGGATGGCCTCGATGCCGTATTGCTTGCCGCGATGACGGACCTTGTGGACCTTGGCCGGGTCGGCATAGACATGGTTCGCCTGGTCGAAGACGACGGCGTCGTCTTCCCAGCTTCCCTCCCACAGCCGGTACATGACCTCCATATATTCGTCGGCGAGGTCGTAGCGGTCGTCATGGGCCGCGACACCCTCCAGCCCAATCGCCTTGGCGGTGCTGTCGAGGTAACCGGTGACGATGTTCCAGCCGATCCGTCCGCCCGTCAGGTGATCGAGTGTGGACATGCGGCGGGCGAAGACGAACGGCGGCTCATGGGTCAAGTTGGCGGTGACGCCGAAGGAGAGGTGTTCGGTGACCGCGGCCATGGCCGGCACCAGCAGCAGCGGATCGTTGACCGGCACCTGCACCGCCCCTCTCAGCGCCGCCGCGTCGCTGCCGCCGAAGACGTCGTTGACGCCGAGCACGTCGGCCAGGAAGATGCCGTCGAACAGGCCCGCCTCCAGCCTCTTCGCATAGTCCGTCCAGTAGCGGAGCTGGGCATAACGGTGCGACTGGTCGCGGGGATGCGCCCACAGTCCCTGCTGGATATGGCCGACGCAGTTCATGTCGAAGGCGTTGAAACGGATTTCGCGCGTCACGATCTTCCCCTGAATTCCTTGTTGCGAACGAGCTATGTCTCTTATAGGATGTTTTTGTCTACTATAGAAGACGATCAACGAAAGGCAAGCCGCTTGCAGCAGACGGAAAACGACCCGGTCCAGGCGATCGCGGTTAGACTGAAGATCGAGCGCGAGGCGCGCGGCTGGTCGCTGGCCGAGCTTGCGGAGCGCTCGGGCGTCTCCAAGGCGATGATCAGCAAGATCGAGCGCAGCGAGGCGAGCCCGACGGCGACCGTGCTCGGCCGGCTCTCGGGCGCCTTCGGCCTGCCGCTCTCGGTGCTGCTGGCGCTTGCGGAGCGGGCGCAGGAACGGGTCGCGCTGCAGGCGGAACAGCCGGTCTGGACCGATCCGGAAACAGGTTATACGCGCCGCGCGGTCTCTCCGCCGAATTCACTCCTGGAGCTTCTGGACGTCTCGCTGCCCCCGGGCGTGCGCGTGCCCTATCCGGCATCCGCCTTCGCCTTCCAGCACCAGCAGATCTGGTTGCTTTCGGGCCGGCTCGACTTCCAGGAGGGGCCGGTGATGCACCATCTCGCCGAAGGCGATTGCCTTCTGCTCGGTCCGCCGGCCGACTGCGTCTTCTTCAATCCGGGCAGGGAAGCGGCGCGCTACGTTGTGGCGCTGACGCGGCGCTAGGCGCCGAGCCAGAATTTGATGATCAGCCCGACGGTGCCGACAGTGGCGACGCCCGCCACCCACAGGCCGACGAACCAGGCGAGCCGCTTGAAGGTTTCGCCGCCCGCCATCAGTGATAGCCTTCATGCGGATCGACCTTGCCGCGGAACACCCAGTAGGCATAGCTCGTATAGGCGAGGATCAGCGGCACCAGGATCAGCGCCCCGACCAGCAGGAAGCCGAGGCTTTCGTCGGGTGCTGCGGCATCCCAGATCGTCACGGATGTGGGCACGATATAGGGGTAGAAGCTGATGCCGATGCCGGCGTAACCGAGCACGAAAAGGCCGAGGGCTGCCAGGAACGGCCGGCTGTCGCGGTTGTTCCTGAGGCCGGTGAGCAGCAGCCAGAAGCAGCCGAGGACCAGCAGGGGCACGATGACGCTGAAGATCGCGGTCGGCCAGGAGAACCAGCGTTTCAGGTAGAGCGGTTCGAGGAATGGCGTCCAGAGGCTGAAGACGGCCATGGCGGCGAGCGTCGCGAGGGCGGCGAGATAGGAGAGGCTGCGGGCCTTGTCGCGCAGGTCGCCGGATGTCTTCATTACCAGCCAGGTAGAGCCGAGCAGCGCGTAACCGATGACGACGGCAAGGCCGGTGGCGATCGAAAACGGCGTCAGCCAGTCCCACCAGCCGCCGGAATAGGCGCGGTTTGCGACCGGGATGCCCTGCACGAGTGCGCCGAGCGCGATGCCTTGCGCCAGCGCCGCCATGAACGAGCCGCCGGCAAAGGCCCAGTTCCAGAGATATTGCGCCCGGCCGGTGCGCCAGCGATATTCGAAGGCGACGCCGCGAAAGATCAGCCCGAGCAGCATGGCGATGATCGGCGCGTAGAGCGCGGGCAGGATGGTGGCATAGGCGAGCGGAAAGACCGCCATCAATCCGCCGCCGCCGAGCACCAGCCAGGTTTCGTTGCCGTCCCAGACCGGTGCGACGCTGTTCATCATCACGTCGCGGTGGCGTTTTTCCGGAAACAGCGGAAAGAGAATCCCGACGCCGAGGTCGAAGCCGTCGAGGATGACATAGGCAAGCACCGCAAAGGCGATAACGGCCGCCCAGATGAAGGGAAGGTCAATGACCATGACGGCCTCCTGCAGGGAGCGTTGCGACATGCGGAGCCGGCGTGATGCCGGCGGTTCGGATCGGGCCTTCGCCGAGTTCGTCGCTGGGGTCGCGCGGCAGGCGGGACATCAGCCGCAGGATATAGAAGGTGCCGGCGCCGAAGACGAGGAAATAGACGATGATGAAGGCGACCAGTGACGAACCCACGGCGGCGGCCGCGATCGGCGAGACGGAGTCGGCGGTCAGCAGGTGGCCGTAGACGGTATAGGGCTGGCGGCCGACCTCGGTCGTGACCCAGCCGGCGAGCACGGCGACGAATCCCGCCGGCCCCATCACCATCGCCGCGCGGTGGAGCCATTCGGTCGTGTAAAGTCTGCCCTGCCATCGACAGTACAGGCTCCAGAGGCCAAGGCCCAGCATGGCGAAGCCGAGGCCGACCATGATGCGGAACGACCAGAACACGACCGGAACCGGCGGCTGCAATTCGCGCGGCACGGTGTCGAGGCCGGAGAGCGGCGCGTCGAGGCTGTGCTTGAGGATCAGGCTCGAAAGCCTGGGGATTTCGATCGCGTAGTCGATCCGCTGTTCCGAGTGATTGGGAATGCCGAACAGGATCAAAGGCGCGCCGTCCGGATGGCTCTGGTAATGGCCTTCCATCGCCATGACCTTGACCGGCTGGTGTTCCAGCGTGTTGAGTCCGTGCTGGTCGCCGGCAAAAATCTGGATCGGGGCGACGATCGTCAGCATCCACATCGCCATCGAGAACATGGTGCCGGCCCGCAAGGGGGCGGTGCGGCGCAGAAGATGCAGGCCGCCGACGGCGCCGACCACGAGCGCGGTGGTCAGGTAGGCGGCAAGCACCATGTGCACGAGGCGGTAGGGAAAGGACGGGTTGAAGATGACGGCCCACCAGTCGGCCGGGATGAACTGACCCTTGTCGTTCATCGCGAAACCCTGCGGCGTCTGCATCCAGGAGTTGGCGGAGAGGATCCAGGTCGCCGAGATCAGCGTGCCGACCGCGACCATCAGGGTCGCGAAGAAATGCAGGCCGGGGCCGACGCGGTTGCGGCCGAACAGCATGATGCCGAGGAAACCCGCCTCCAGGAAGAAGGCCGAAAGCACTTCGTAACCCATCAGCGGACCGATGATCGGGCCGACCTTGTCTGAGAATACGCTCCAGTTGGTGCCGAACTGGTAGGACATGACGATGCCGGAGACGACGCCCATGCCGAAGGCGAGCGCAAAAATCGTCTTCCAGAAGTCGAACAGTTCCAGGTAGACGACCTTTTTCTTCCACAGCCAAAGGCCTTCCAGCACGGCGAGATAACTCGCCAGCCCGATCGAAAACGCGGGGAAAATAATGTGGAACGAAACCGTGAAGGCGAACTGCATGCGCGCCAGAAGCGTTGCGTCGAAGGCCTCGAACATGGCGTTATCCCTTTTCTGGCAGCGGCCAAAAGCCACCCATCTCATCGGATGACAATCGGTGCGGGGCGTCAAGAGATCAATACGCGCGAATGCCGCGCGCCGCGATGCCGCGGGCCTGCGTCGTTCGCGGCTGCAAAGGAAAAAGCGCTTCCCGGTGAGGGGAAGCGCTAGTCGGGGAGGGTATTAATGACAATGCCGGCCGAGTGGAGGTCAAGCGACCGACCCGCCTTGAACCCATGACCGTGAGTTTTGTTCCACCTATCGTCTGCTTTGGCGCGGAACCTTCGGAGGGTTCCCTATTCGACACGCAGATACGGAAAGGGGAGCCGCATCATGAGCAAAGCGGTGGGACACGGAACCGAACCCCTATCCTCACGGTTGTCGGACGTCCGGCTGGTGATATCATGCAGTCGGGCTGGCATAAGAGAACCAAGTGCGGTGGCAGACGCCATCGCACCATCCTGGGAGGATGCTATGTTCGGTCTAAGCCCAACCTTTGTCGATCGCCAGGATGCCGGAAGGCAATTGGCGGAAGCCATGCAGGCGGACATGCCGCCCAATCCGATCCTGATGGCGTTGCCGCGTGGCGGCGTGCCGGTGGCCTTCGAGGTCGCCCAACGGCTCGGCCTCCCCCTCGACCTCCTCATCGTCCGCAAGATCGGCGCGCCCGGTCATCCCGAATATGGCATCGGCGCTGTCGTCGACGGGAGGGAGCCGCATGTGATCGTCGACGAGGATGCCGCCCGCCGCTTCCATGTGCCCCCCGGCTATCTTGCGGCCGAGCGTGACCACCAGCTTGCCGAAATCGAACGTCGCCACCGAATGTATTTCGGCGAGGACGAGCCGAGCGAGCATGATTACACGGGCCGGGATGTCATTCTGGTCGATGATGGTATCGCAAACGGCGTTTCGATCCGCGCAGGCATTCATGCGCTGAAAGATATGGGGGTTGCGTCGATCCGGATCGCGGTGCCGGTCGCGCCGCGTCAATTGCTGGAATCCCTGCAGGAAGAGGTGGACGACATCGTCTGCCTGTCGGCTCCGGAACGCTTGGAAGCGGTCAGCCTGCACTACGGCGACTTCAGGGAGACGACCGACCAGGACGTGGTGCGCCTTTTGAAGGAGGCTCACCGGCTCAGCCGGACGCTGAGCCATTGAGGATCAGAGTTCGACCGTTACCAGAAGCGGCAAGTGGTCGGAGGCTTTGCGGGAAAGCGGGGTCGATACGACCTGCGTCGCGATCGGGGTGACTTCGCTGGAAACGAACACATGGTCGATCCTCAGAAGCGGCAGACGGGACGGAAAGGTGGCTCGGGGCTTCACCCCGCTCAGGAGCGGCGCATCCGCCAGCTGACGCGCGACGGCCTTGTAGGTTGCGGTGAGCGGAATGGCGTTAAAATCGCCGATCAGGATTTTCGGCTTGCCCTGACAATCCGGTGCGCCCATCCATGATCCGCCGAGGATCTCGCCGATCTGGCGCATCCGATCGCCGCCCAGCAGGCCGAGATGGGTGTTGAAGACCTGCAGCCTGTGCTCGCCGACCTCGATTTCCACCCACAGGGCGCCGCGCTGTTCGCCATGCGAGGGCAGGCTCGCACCCTTGACCATTCTTGCCGGCAGGGCCGTTAGGATGGCATCGCCATACTGCTCTTCGGCGACGTTGAGCGCCGCATGGAAATGGAACTCCATCTGCAGAAGAGACGCGATCGCATGCGCCTGGTCTATCCCGCCGGTGCGGCTGCGGCCGACATCCAATTCCTGCAATCCGATGATATCCGGTTCCACGGCGGCGATGACCTCGGCCACCCGGGCGGGGTCGAGCCGGCGATCGGTACCGATGCAGCTATGCACGTTGTAGCTCAGGATTTTCAGGCGGTGCCTTGTCTTCGAGGGCTGGGGCGGGGAGGGTTCGGCCCTGGATGGCGATGTCTGATCAGTCATGGAGCGGGGAACACCTTGGTCCCGGTTTCGTTCCCATTGTTATACAGCCGTTTACGAGAGGGACCATGACCGCCAGACGCCATTTGTTCAAACTTCTGATCGGCGCCGCGATCTGCCTGGCAGTCTTCCTCGTCTATCGCAGTCTCGGTCGCTACACGCTCGACGAGATCGAGGAATCGGTCCGGTCGATCGTTGCCTTCCGGCTGGCGACCGCTTTTTTCTTCGTCATCCTTTCCTACCTCTGCCTCGGCGGCTTCGATGCGCTTGCCGTGCGATATGCCGGCAAGCCGCTTCCCTTGCGCCAGACCTCGCTCGCGTCCTTCACGGCGCTGTCGATCGGCCATAATGTCGGGCTTGCCGCGCTCAGCAGCGGCGCCGTGCGCTACCGTTTCTATACACGCTGGGGCCTGACCGGCGAGGATGTCGCCAAGGTCATCGTCTTCTGCGGAGCAACCGTATGCCTCGGTCTTGGAACGCTGGCCGGGCTGGCGCTGCTGCTCCAGCCGGGCGAGGCGGCGGACCTGCTCGGCCTCGACCGCACGGCACGGCTCGCCCTCGGTCTCGTTTGCCTGACCGGTCCTGCGGCCTATCTGCTGATCTGCGCCTTCGTACGCCGCCCCCTCGTCGTCCGCAGCTGGCGTTTCGAGCCGCCGGCGATACAGCTTGCGTTCGGCCAGATCGTCATCGGCACGCTGAATTTCGCCTGTGTCGCCGCCTCGATCCACCAGCTTCTGGCGAGCTTTACCGATGCCGGATACCTGAATGTGGCCAGCGCCTATGTCACCGCCAACATAGCCGCTCTGATCAGCCATGTGCCGGGCGGTCTCGGCGTGTTAGAGGCGACCATGCTCGGAATCCTGCCGACATCCGCTTCGATCGGAGCACTGATCGCCTTCCGCGTCCTCTATTTTTTCGTGCCGCTCGCGGTCGGCGTGCCGACGTTTCTCGTCACCGAGGCTTATTATCGTTATCGGGGCGGCAAGTACCTAGAGCAGACGGTGATGTGACAGGCGGGTGAAAAGCCGCCTGAGGCCAGCCTTGATTTCCGGGATCGGCCAGAAGGGCTGTTTCGGGTCGATGATACCCGTGCCGACCAGAGACGCCGTTTCGCCTTTCCGCGTATCGACGTCGTAGCTCCGCAGGCCGCGAGGCTTGACGTTCAGCCGATCGACGGCCGCCAGCATGGACCCGGTCTCCGCGATAATCTGCGCAACTTCCGTCGGCTGAGCGTCGAGATGTTCGGCAATCAGCTCGTCCCGGAGGGCAGTGATCGCCTGGCGGCCGGCCGGGTCGGAGGTTTCGATCGCAAGGTCCGCTTCGGTGTCCAGCCCTTCGGAGCGGTTGTTGAGATTGGAAGAGCCGACCCGCACGAACTGGTCGTCGACGATGATCAGCTTGGAATGAACGATGATCTCGTGTTCAACGGCCTTGCCATCCGCGACAACGGCAAAGAAAACCCGCAGCCGCCCATAACGATCTGCACGCTTCAGGCGACGGATCAGCCGGTTGCGGTTGTGGCCCATCATCAGCTTTTCCAGGAAGCCATGGGATTCCCGCGTGACGATCACGAGGATTTCCGGGCCATCGGCTTTTCTCAACCGTTTGGCGAGGGTACGCGCTACCCCGAAGGAGGCGAGATACTGCGTCTCGATATAGAGATGGCGTTTGGCGGCCTTCAGCGCGTCGTGAGTCAGGCGTATCGCCTCGCGGTGGCCGCGATGGCCCTTCCATTTCCACGCCTCGGTGAGCGCGAGGCCGGTGTTGCAGTCGGTCAGTGCCGGTTGCAGATCTGCCGGCCAGGGGTTTTCACCGGGCGTATCGAGCGGCGACAGGACCTCGCGGGTTGCCTTCTTCCATCGACGGCGCGCGACATCGCCGATCAGCTTTGCCGTATCGCCGGTCACGATCGTCTGTATGTCGTGGACGGGGCCGTAGGGAGTTCCGTCCGGAGCCTGGCGCAGCGGGTTGTCGATCGCGTGGCTGCGGTCGTCCCAGCGACGGGCAGTCAGGTCGATGCCGCCGAGGAAGGCGGTGCGGTCGTCGATCGCGACGATTTTCTGATGATGGCTGGCGCGCAACGGATGTTCGAAATCGAAATGCAGGAAGATGCGCGGATGGTCTTTCCAATCCATCTTGCCGAACATCCTGAGGCTCTTGCCGGAATAAACCGGCCCCATGCCCCAGACGAGGATGCGGATTTCAAGCGAGGGCTTTTCCTCGACCATCTTGCGCAGCAGTGCACCGATCGTCTCACGGTCGGGGTCGCGGGGACGAAGGACAACGTCAGGATTGAAATCCCAGCCAATGATGAAGATCGAACGCTCCGCCTGCCTCAATACCTGATCGAGCCGGCGAAAATAATCCTCGCCATCGATCAGGAAGGCCAGCCTTTCGGCCTTTGCACTACGCCAGGCATTGCGGCCGGGCCGGATGATGGGTTCGAATGAGAATCCTTTATCCCGGCTCGGGATCGATTGCGTCGTTACGTCCACCTGGCCACCTCATCATGAAATCGCAGATGAACGCGCGGCTTTTGTCCTTTGTTCCAAGGTCGTATTCTCGATTGGCCGGATGAAGTGGAAGGGACGTTATCCGATAACCGTCTGTTGAGCGGTGTTGGGTGCGATGAATCCGTTGTTGCCGTCTCCGAAGGCTTCCATTGCGACAATGAGCCCGAGGAGAATGAGCGCTGCGGCGCCCAGCAGCTTCCAGAACCCGTCCGTCGTGGGTTTCGGGCTGCTATCACCTTCGACTTGCCGGTGGTCTGCACGTGTGTGGCCATGGATGTTCATGATCGATCTACCGTCGCTTTCGCGCCGGTACCTCTTCAATTGGAGGCCAGGTTGCCGGGCGGCATATAGACTGGCGGATTGGGATTCTCGTCGGGATTGGGCAACGGTGCCTCGTCCGGCAGCCGATCCGGTTCCGGTTCGTTGATCGGCGGTTCCGGGTTCCAGATGGGCGCCGGCATAGGCGGGCGTTCACTTGGGTCGCGAGGATCGGGTATCATGGAAAACTCCCTGTTACTCATCCCACAACCGCCCCGCATGGCGATTGTTCCGCGCAATTTGACCCTAGCGGTTCGTGGAGCCGGTGCTGGTTGGGTCTGTGCCCGGAGCCGGTGCCTGCGCCCTGTCGCTTGCCGCTGGAGGCGCCGGAGCCTGTGCCGTATTATCGGACCTGCCGGTGAAATAGTAGCCGGCAGCCATCACGATGAGCACCACGACAATCCCTCCGATGATGGAATTTGCCCTCATCTCGCGTGACATGATCTTCGCCTCATGGCTCGTTAATTCGCTACTGGACAATTCGCAAACGGCGGCAATGTTCCCTGCATAAGGCAAAGAGGAACTTCGCATGCTTTCAGGGGTTGAATCCGGCTGTCTTGCTGAAACAACTGATTTGGGCAACCAATTTGCGAGGAGAAGCGAATGACCCATGCCCGAGATAATTTCCTCGCGTGGCTTCGCGCCGCGCATGCCATGGAGGAACAGGCGATCACTACGCTTTCCGCCCAATCCCGGCGGATCGAGAGCTATCCCGATCTCAAGACCCGTATCGTACGGCATCTGCGCGAGACGGAGGAACACGCCCAGGCGCTGGCGACGCTCCTCGATCATTTTTCGGCAACCGGCGGAGTGTCGGCGATCAAGGACATGGCCGCCAAACTGGCGGCCAAGGCCCAGGGCGTTGGCGGCATGTTGACCAGCGACGAGGTCGTCAAGGGAGCTATGGCAAGCTATGCCTTCGAGCACATGGAAATCGCCAGCTACCGGGTCCTGATTGCAGCGGCCGACGAACTGGATGAAACGGAAGCGAAGGCCGTCTTCGAACGCATTCTTGGCGAGGAGATCGCCATGGCCAATTGGCTGGAAGCCAATCTCGACGCCATCACCCGCGTATTCCTGATGCGTGACGAACGAGACCTGATGGCCAAGAGGTAAGCGGCGAAGCGCTGAGGAGGAGCCCAGCCGCTGCGATTGCGGCTGGCACGGATGTCAGGCTTCCAGGCGTGAGTCCGGGTCAAGATGGATGTGCAGATCTCGCGGATCGCGCACGCCCTCCTGATAGAGCTGAATGAGCTGTGTTGCGAGATTGTTTGCGGCGAGGCTGCCGCCGGCAAGTCCACGCTCGGCGCAGATCTCGTCGAACAGGCGTTGAAGAAATGCAAGTTCCGTCGGCTCGAATGTGTTGGTCAGGACTGACGCATTCATCTTTTCAGCCTCCCAAATGGTTGTGAAAGCGCTCCCTGTCTTCCAGTCGCCGGCGCCCTCCTGTCTTCAGCCGACGATGGCCAAAGACTACTACTTCTCTTCCACTTTGCAAGGGAGGAAAGCCGGGCGGTGCAGCCCCTGCAATGCTCAGGATCCCTTCTCAAGCAGTCGTGAATGTAAGTGCTTTTTCAGTCGTTAAGATGGTTCGCCTCGCGATCGTGAAACTGCTCGATCTGTATCATTTTGCTCTCCGGTCCGGGTTCCCCCGAATGCTGTGCCTTGTCGCGGTTTGACAGCACTTTGTTCTCGGGAAGGATCGCGCCCATCCGTTTTGAACCGGCTTTGGCCATGATGTCTGCCTCCTGGTTATTGTCTTTCACGCAAAAGCTGGAACCGCGCCGGAGAGTTTCTGATCGGCGAAAAATCGGATAGGAGAAATCTGAATGATCTCACTGCACAGATTTTAAGATTTCAGCCCTAGGGTCCGGGACATGAGGCACGAATTCAGCTCTGCTTTTCCAAAGGTTGCCGATACGCCAATTCCTTCGGGGACGCGGGTTCTCCAACTCGTAACCCATGACAAGATGGGTGGCGTGCGTACTCTCGTGCAGATGGTGGAGGCCGGCTTGCACGCCCGCGGTTTCGAGGTACAGACCCTGCCTCTCGACACCGGTCATGGAATGGTGCCCACGTTTCGCAATCTTGCGCGCCTCGGATGGGCCATCGTTTCCCGGAAATACGACGCGATATTCACCTATCAGGCGGCGGCCTCCGTCTTCGGCGGCTTTCTCGGCTTTCTGGGCCGGGTGCCCGTGCGCGCCGCCCATCACACCGCGGCGCCGGAGGGTATTCGCCGGCATTGGAAGGCGCTTGACTGGCTCTTCGGCTCGACGGGTATCTTCACCCATTTCGTATCGAATTCCGTCTCGACCAGCGCTTCGTTCGGCAAATGGCCCGCGGCCTATCGGCGGCGGTTCATTCTGATCCCGCACGGCGTCGATCCCATTCCGCCGGCTCGCGCAGCGGTCGACTGGCGGCAGCGTCTTTCCATTCCGCGGGATGCTCTCGTGCTGGTCGCGACCGGTCGGCTGGTGGATCAGAAGGATCACGGTGTATTGGTGGATGCGCTCCGCATGTTGCCGGACATGCACCTTATCATCGCCGGCGACGGCCCGAACCGGGAGGCGCTGGAGAACAAGGCGGGCGTTCTGGGTGTGGCGGACCGCGTCCATCTGGTTGGCTCGATCGAACGGGATGCGCTCGGCGACATCCTGACGGCCGGCAACATCTATGTATTCCCCTCGATCTGGGAAACTTTCGGTCTCGCCGGGGTGGAGGCTTCGATGGCCGGGTTGCCGGTGATCGCGTCCGACCTCCCGGTGCTGCGGGAAGTGCTTTGCATTGGCAGCGAGCGGGAGAACGCGGCCATGACGCGGTTTCATCCGGTCTGCGATGCGATCAGTCTTGCCGATGCGGTCAAGAACCTTGCTGCGAATTATCCGGATGCGCAGGTTCGCAACGATTTCGCGCGGCTGCATCGTGAGCACCACAGCCGGGAGCTCATGCTGGAGCGCTATACGAATTTCCTGCATTCCGAGAGCGGCGCCCGCTGATCCCGGTGGGACCTCGCGGCGTCTAACCGCGTCGCGGATAAAGGCGCAGAAGCAGGGAGCGGGCATCGAACAGGTTCCAGCGCAGGGCGATATAGGCGCTGACGATACCGATCAGGACGAAATTGATGGCGCTTGCAGCCGGTTCTCCCGCCAGGAGCTGGATACCCTTGCCGACGGCGGCCAGAGCTATGCCGAGAACCAGCAGCAGGCCACCGCGCGGCAGGTCGAGAGGCATGCGCAGGTTCCCGGAAGCGTAGACAAGGCAGATCAACAGCGCCGCCGCCTGCCCGAGCGTAAAGGCAATGGCGGCGCCCATTGCGGCGTATGAGGGGATCAGCAGATAGCTCAGCGTGCCGGTGACCGCCAGCATCGCGACGGAAGCGACCAGTTCCAGGTTCGTTGTCCCGCTGAAATAGATCACCTGACCGAAATAGTGGGACCGCATGACCAGAAAAGCATTGGCGACGAGCAGGATCGGCATGATCTGCGTGACGACCGGCAGATAGCTCGGAGCCAGCAGGACCGCAAAGATGACGTCGCCGAGCAGGATGAAGGACACCGTGCCGAAAATGACGATATAGGATTGGGTAATGAAGGCGCGCTTGAGGGTATTGCGTGTTTCGGCCCGGTTTCCCTCGGTATGGAGGTTCTTGGCGCTCGAAATATATCCTGCGCTGATCGCCTCAGCCAAGACCAGGAAAGTCTGCTTCATGAGGTCGAGGACGGTCCCGTAAGGCGCAACGGTGCTGGTATTGTAGAGGCCTGCCAAGAGCAGCCGGTCGATATTCATGGCGGCTGCGGAGGCGCCGAAGGCGATGGCAAGCGGCCAGCCGTAGCGCCACATCCGCCTGACGTCGCTGCCCCTGGGCCAGACGAAGCCGGATGCCCATATGGTGCGGCTGAAATGCCGGAAAACCGGCACGGAGCCCAGCGCATAACCGAGCCCCACGCCTGCCAGCAATGCGCCGGGCGTATCGAATTCGAGGACGGCGATGTAACCGAACAAAAGCGAAAAAACGGCGCGGGCGATGGTCGCGATTGCGACGAGCCGGACAAGCAGGTGGGCGCGGCTGATCTCGACGGCGACGAAATACAGGGTAAAGCAAACCACCAGCACGCTGCTGCTGACCGCAACGCCGGCAGGCAGCGTCCCCAACAGGTAGAAGAGGTATATGGCGCCGACCGCCGGCAACATGACGGCCCCCGAGACCAGCAACAGGGCACCGGCGAGCCGATCGGCTTCCTTCGGGTCGTATCGCCCGAAATGCGCGAATACGATCCACTGGACGCCCAGGCTGTAGACCATCATGCATATGGAAAACCCGACGATATACTGGCCGTATACTTCGGCGCTGGTCATGCGGGTGAAAATGGAAACCGACAGGAGATTGATGATGGCCGAGGTCGCGCGCGAGGCCAAATACACCGAGGCATGTCTATCGCTCAATTTCGTCGCCCAATGATATGCATTTGGTCAGAATTAACCGCTAACCCTCTAGGGTAGTCCGGATCGTTGCCGGAGGTGATGTAGGTCATTCCTTATCAGGAAAAAACGCAATAATCATAGGGCATGCGATGATTATGAATAGCTCTCGGATTGTTGATCCGGTCGGAGCGCGTATCTGCTTTCTCGTCCGCGGTTTTGACGGCGGCGGTGCGCAGCGCGACGCCATTCTCCTGGCAAACGAATTGCAGGCCCAGGGTTTTCCAAGCGCCATCGTCACGCTCCAGAGTTCCGGTCCCTTGCGCGGCCTTATCCGCGCCGACGTGCCTGTCGTCGATCTCGGCAATGGCCGCAAGCTGCGCCTTGCCTTTGCCCCCGCCGCATTGAGACGCCTGCTCGTTACCGGACGCCCGAAGGCGCTGGTGTCCTCCGAGGCAGCGGCGAATGTGCTGGTGGTCCTGGCCTCCCGGGGGCTTGCGCGTGAAACGCGCCCGTCGATCGTCCTGCGCGAGGTGGCAAGCCCACTGCAGGCGCGAACCGGCGATCCCTATTGGCAGAACCGGCTGGCCTACAGGCTGATCCGGCTTGCCTATCCCCGCGCCGATCTCGTGCTGACGCTGACGGCCGGCGCGCGGAACGATCTCATCGACCGTTTCGGCGTGCCGGCCGCGAAAGTCGCCAATCTCGGCACCAATGCCGTGCTGACCCCGCAGATGCGGCAGAGGATCGAGCAACTGGGCCGCGCGCCGGAACCGGGCCTCATTGTTTCGGTCGGCAGGCTCTCTCCGGAAAAGGGATACGCGACGCTGATCGAGGCGTTCGCGCAGCTCAGGCAGACGCGTGCCGCGCGGTTGACGATCGTCGGAGAAGGTGACGAGCGCGGCAACCTGGAAGCCTTGATCGAAGCCAAAGGCCTGTCGGCTGATGTCAGCCTGCCCGGACACGATCCCGACCCATTGTCGATCGTGTCGCAGGCTTCGCTTTTCGTGTCGTCATCGTCGCATGAGGGGCTGGGGAATGCGCTGATCGAGGCCATGGCCTGCGGCGTGCCTGTCGTTGCGACCGACGCACCCTACGGCCCTCGCGAAATCCTCGAAGGCGGCAGGCTTGGGCGGCTGGTGGCCGTCGGCGATGCGACTGCGTTGGCCGAGGCGATGGCCGCAACGCTCGACCAGCCGCCGGATAATGCCATCCTTCAGGCCCGCGCGGCGGAGTTCAGCGTGGAGAAATCGGCGGAGCGGTTCATCGAGCTTCTGCAAGTCGCGGGAATAGCGGGGAGTGCGGAACTTCCGGAGCCAAGGGTTGAGACAAGCGTAAGTATTTGACATTATCGTCTCAAGCTCTGGAAGATCGGATCATAGTGGGTGGGGGTAAATGGGAAAGACGAAGCTCTGGGAAATGTCCGGCTCCGAGATACTGGCGGGTGTGTCCCGCAAGATCGGGCGGCATGTCTATTTTCGCCCGCACCTGTTGAAGCTGGACGCGCCTGTCGTTGCTTTCACCTTCGACGATTTTCCTGTCTCGGTTTTCGAGAATGCGGCGCCTGCTCTTGAGGATGCCGGCATGCTCGGCACCTTCTATCTGGCGAGCGGGCTGATGCAGCGCGTCGAAAACGGCCAGTTGATCGTCGACGAGGAAATGGTCGCGGCGCTTTCGGCAAAGGGTCATGAGATCGGCGGCCACACGCATGGCCATATCAATGTCCAGAAAACGCCCCGTCACGATCTGATGGCCGATGTCAGGCGCAATGACGAGGAAATCGCCCGGATCGTCGGTTTCCAGAAGCCGGTTTCATTCGCCTATCCGTTCGGGATGATCTCGGTTCCGTCCAAGCTCGCGCTGATGAACCATTATCCGGGCCTGCGCGGCATCAAGGTCGGCACCAATTCCGGCCTCATCGATCTTGCCCATCTCAAGGCGCAGGAGCTCTACGACTGCAGCAACGACTCTGCCTCGATCGACAGGATGTTGGACGATGTCGAGCGGCGGCGCGGCTGGCTGATCTTCTATACCCATGACGTGCGCAAGGATCCGACGAATATCGGCTGCTCGCCGGCGTTCTTCTCGCACGTGGTCGATAAGGTGCGCCGTCGCGGCATCAAGGTCGAGACGGTGATTGATACGCTGAAGCGGATCGGCGTCGCCTGAAACGTCCTAGCGCCGGTCGGCCCTCAGGTCCTTGTAGACGGCCCAGAGAAAAGCCCAGGACGTGATGAAATAGCGCTTTGCCAGGCGGCGCGGTTCCGTTGCGACGCGCCAAACGAATTCCAGACCTGCCTTGCGCAGGAAGACCGGAGCCCGCGATTTGACGCCGGCGTAGAAATCGAGCCCGGCGCCGAAACCGAAGCCGTAGCAATCGGGAAGGTCCGCCCGGTGCCTGTCCATCCAGATCTCGGACTTCGGGGCGCCGATGCCGAAGAAAATATGGGTTACCCGGTTTTCCCGAAGCCGCGCCACCAATTCGCGTCCAAACGTCTCGTTCTGCTCGAAAGCCGGAGGGGCGGTGACGATGACGTGTTCGGAAAAGCCGAGGGCGCGCAGTTTTTCGTCAAGGATCGCGGCCGTGGTTTCGCTCGAGCATAAGAGCAGCGGCCGGTGAATGCCCGGCTTGAGGCGCCCGATAATCTCGGGAAACAGGTCTGCGCCGGTGATGCGACCGGGGACAGCAAGCCCGCGCAGCCGTGCATAAAGAAGGACGGGGGCTCCGTCGACGGTGGTCAGCCACGCCTTGTCATAGGCGGCCTTGAAGGCGGGGTTCCTGTTCAGCTGGACGATGTGATCGAGATTGGCGGTGACCAGCAGCCGCAGGCCTTCGCCCGCCGGTACCGGTTCGGTGACGATCGCCTCGACTATCCTGTCGGCGCCCCAGGTGGAGAACTCGATGCCGAAGACTGATGTTCGCCGCTGTTTTACGGGTGCTTGCTCGGACATTTCAGGCGTACGCTGGTCCATAGGCGGGCTCTGCCTTCCTGGAGGCTCTGATGCGGTAGCGTGCCTGGTAGCCAAGGCCGAACATGGCGACCATCATCGTGAACCAGATCGGCCCCGACCGGGCGAGGAAGATGCTTTCCAGGCAGGCGAGGAAGATCGAGAAAAGCCAGATCCTCAGAAAAAGCCGGGTGAGCGGGGTGAAATTTCTTGCGGCGTCGATCGCCGCCAGATTTTTAAGGGGAGTAGCCAAGACCCATATCACCATCAATATCAATCCCGGTATGCCGGCGTTCATGGCGGCATCGACATAGGCATTGTGGGCATCCACCGCGCGCACGGCCCAGTTCAAGGTGCGCATGTCGCTGTTGACGAGGCTTTCCGCGCCCCAGAAAGAGCCGAAGCCATAACCGGTGATCGGGCTCTGTGCAATAGCGTCGAGCGCCAGCCGCCAGATGTCGGCGCGTGCCGTATAGGTGGTGTCGATCCCGGTTGCCGCGACGATCTCCCGCAGCGGCGCAATTGTCGAGACGCCGACGGTCGCCAGGTTGAGCAGGCCGACCCCGCCGAACACGACGGGAATGCGGATCCAGCGCCAGCGCTCGAAGAAAATGCTGAGGAGGAAGATGCCGGGCAGCATCGCGGTCGAGGTCTTGGCGCCGGTTTTCAGCAGGAACAGGCAGCTCGCTGCTATGACCAGCAGTCCGATGATCCGGGACCAGGCCGACATCAGATAGATGCCAACGAAGCAGGAGAGCGCCATGACGACGCCGGTCTCGTTCTTCTGGACGTAGATTCCCTTCCAGAGCCCCGCATGCTGAGGCTCGAGAAAGTCGGTCAGCTGATGGACGGCAAGCCTTGGAAGAAAGAGCACGCCGAAATAACAAAGGCCGACGATCAGCATCACGCCGCCGCCGGCAAGCCTTGCAAACTGGCTCTCGCCTTTCGGCAGCATCAGGAATGCACTCGCGCTTATACAGACGGTGAGGGCAATCAACACGCGCCTGACGGAGCCGAGCGGATCGACCGAAAGTGCCGCGGTCACGAACAGCCAGCCGAATACGAGTGTAAGCAGCAGGCGGGGCTGGAAGATGACGCTTCGCACCCTCGGGGTCATGGAATAGACAAGCACGATCAGGAAGAGCACATAGGCGAGCAGCTGGCTCCAGAGAGCAGGCTTTGCCAGGGCAGGGTTGAGGCTGGTATCGACGAAAGGCGTCAGGGTGATCCAATAGAAGCACCCGACGCAGCAAAACAGCAGCTTGGTGCCGAAATTCCCAGAAGACGCAACTTCGTCCGTGTCTCTCGTCATCCGCCCGCCGCCGCGTCCTTCTCGGCGCGAATCGTAACAGAAACCGCCGAATCTCGCCAGCATCCATATCCCGACAGCCGCTTCTGCGAAGCTCGTCGGGAGCGGCAGATCCCGGCCCGTTCATCATAACCTCATAAATTCGGCCGATTTGCTTGACCTTCACGACGTCGGACCAGAACCTGCGCTCCTCCTGCAATCCTTGGCAGGCTTGCGGGCACCAGTGGAGATTTCGAATGCTGGGAATATTTTGTCGGCTTATCGGATATCTCATGCTGATGGCACTGGGGATTGCCGGTGCGCAGGCGCAGGACTTCGTGCTGAAGCCGTTTTCTGAAAGCCGCGCGCCTGACATCGCCGGGTTGACGGCGGCCGAGCAGAGCAAGGCGTTGGGGCGAGGTGTCAATTTCGGCGGAACGCTGGAGGCGCCGAGCGAGGGCGCCTGGGGAGGAAAGCTTTCCACGGAGCTGTTTACGGCGGTCAGGCAAGGTGGGTTCCAGACCATCCGCCTGCCGGTCCGATTCAGCAGTCATGCGGCAGTCTCGGCGCCCTACAAGCTCGATGAGGCTTTCATGAAGCGCGTCGATTTTGCGATCAACAACGCGCTGTCACGCGGGCTCAACATCATCGTCGATTTTCACCACTACCACGAGATGGATGGCGACCCGCTGGAGGCCGAGGAGGTCGGGATCGGCGTCGAGAAGAGCCGCGAGCGTTTCCTGGCAATCTGGGAACAGCTCGCTCAGCGATACCAGAGCCTTCCCAATGACAAAGTGCTGTTCGAGATCTACAACGAACCGCACGGCAAGACGGAAGAAGTCTGGAACGAATTGCTCGCCAAGGCGCTTGCGGTGATCCGCAAGACAAATCCCCACCGTTTCCTGATCGTCGATGCGGCGAACTGGGCCACAGCCTGGGGGCTCGAGAAATTGGCGATCCCGGCCGCCGACCGCCGGCTGATCGTCACCATCCACAATTACGCACCCTTCAAGTTCACGATGCAGGGCGCCAGCTGGATCGAAGGATCGAAACCCTGGCTCGGAACGTCCTGTTGTGACAAGACGCAGATCGAGGAGATCAGGACGCCGCTCGATATGGCCGTCGAATGGGGAGCCAAGAACGACAGGCCGATCTATGTCGGGGAATTCGGCTCCAACTCGCTTGCCTATTACCCCGACCGGGTGGCCTATACCCGGATCATGCGGGAAGAAATCGAGAAACGCGGGATGAGCTGGGCCTATTGGGATTTCGCGTCCCACGAATTCGGTCCCTGGGACCCGACCACCAAGTCATGGCTGCCGGAATTGCATGAGGCGCTGGTTCCGAAAAAATAGGAAGGTTCAGGCGAACTCGCGGCCCGCTTCGCGCATATGGCCGAACAGGCCGAGGGTGAGCGCCATCAGCACGCCGAAGATCGCGCCGGCAAAGGCGCCGCCGATCATCAGCAGTATCGAGCTCGGCGGCCAGCTCTTGGATTGCGGCGGCACCGGCGGCGAGATCACCCGGACATTGCTGGTATCGATCTGCTGGCGTTCGCTGATCTGGTGCGTCCGCGACAGATAGGTTTCGTAAACGGCTGCCTTGGAACGGGCATCCCGCTCCAGTTCGCGCAGGCGCACCTGGGCGTCGTTTTCGGTAAATACGGTCGAGCGCGAGGCATCGGACTTGCGGCGCAGTTCCTGAAGCGCGCTGTTTGCCTGATCGACGTCGGTCTTGGCGGATTGGAGAAGGCGGGCGGCTTCCTCGGAGATCGCCCGGTCGACGGAGGCCAGCTCCGACTGCAGGGCGACCAGCCGCGGATGCCGGTTGCCATAGACCAGCGTCATCGAACTGATCTGCTGCTGCAGGGCGCTATAGCTGGCGCGCAGGGTGACCATGGTGGCGGAATCGAACACGGCCGAATTCGCAACCCGCCTGTCGGCATAGGCCGCCTGAAGCTGCTTGTAGCGGGTATCGGCCTGGATCAGCCGCTGCTGGGCGTCGAGGACCTGGGTGTCGAGCGCACCGGAAATGCGGGTGCTGGTCAACTCGCCGGCAGTCGACTGCAGGTCGTTCTGTCGCTTGAACTGTTCGACCTTTTCCTCGGCTTCGGTCACCGAGCGGCGCAGTTCGTCGAGCCGGCTGTTGAGGCCGATCGCAAGCTGGCCGGCGCTATCCGACGATGACTTGAACAATTCCCCTTCAAAGGCCGAGACGATCGCGTTCGACAGCTTGATCGACTTGTCGACGTCTCCGGTCCACACGGACAGGACGACGACGAACGAGCCGTCGTTGCGCGTTGCGGTTATCTGCTTTTCGAGCTGGCGCAGGACGCTCAACTGCTTGTCTTCTGTTGCCGGAGGCGAGGAGATGAGGCGACGCAGCGCGTCCAGCCTTCCCGGGCGGTTGAATTCAGGGTCCTGCGTCAGGTTGAGATCGTTGATGACCTTGTTCAGCACGTTGCGCGACGTCAGGACCCGCAGCTTGCTCTCGACTTCCAGAAGCTGGGAATCGCGCTGCGGATTGGCGGAGAAGACGTCGTCGGAAACGAGGTTCAGGTTGGACGGATCGATGATGAGCTCGGTGCTGACCGTATAGCGCGGCGAGGCGATGGCGGCATAAAGCAGTGCGAGCACGGCGCCGAGGATCGCGGCGGCGATGATCCGCAGAAAGCCCTTGCGCAGCCAGCGGATGATATCGGTGAAATGGATATCCGTCAGGCTGTGAAGCTGTGCCTCGATCCGTTTTTCAAACGGAATGTCCTCATATCGCATCCGGTCGTCATCTTCCCGTTCATAGGCGGGCGGGCGACGATCATAGTCCGAACGGGGTGGATAGTCAGGTGCCGAAGAGGGATGGGGCCGAGCGCGTGCCGGAGGCCGTTCTTCGGGCTCGTCTTCTTCAAGGGTAGGGTGGTTCAGGAGGGAACCCTGGTAATCGCTGCGAGAGCGCGACGCCCGGGCCGATGCCGACCGCCGAGTATGTGGCTCCTTCGGCTCGTACATGGACTACCTCCGCCCTTCCGCCACAGCGAAAGAACCTACAATTGGACACACTCTGGCGATCATGACGAATTGACGTGAATTTTAGGTTAATTGAAGATTTTCAAAGGCTAATAGAGGTGTTGCGAATGGCAGGTGAATGATCTGCGGCCGACTTGGAAAAACCCTTGAGCCAGAGCTGGGTGGACAATATCCCGACGAAGGCCGCGTTGTCGCGGAAGCCGGAAACGGGGGTCGTGCGGCATTTCTGATGGAGTTTGGCGACGGCCCGGGGGTGGAAGAGGCCGGACGCGGCGATTGCCCGTTCGCCCAGCATCTCGCCCACATAGGCCTGCTCGCTATTGCCGGCGAAGGAACGGCTGTCCGGTGCGCGATAGGGCTGTTTCGGGCGTTTGGCGATGATGTCGGGAAGCACGTCCTTGGCGACCCGACGCAGGATGTGTTTCTCGTCGAGGCCCTTGAGTTTCATGCCGGGCGTCAGGCGGCTGGCGAATTCCACCAACCGGTGGTCGAGGAAGGGGAAACGGCCTTCGATTCCATGCGCCATGGCCATGCGGTCGCCCTGGCTCGACAGGATGTAGCCGGGCAGCAGGAAGCGGCTTTCGAGATATTGCGCCTGGTGCAGCGGATGCCAGCGTCCGAAATTTGCCGGCAGGCGCGAGGCGAGTTCCTCGGCGGCGTCGTAACTGCCGAGCGTGGCGCGCAGATCGTCGGAGTAGAAGATCTTGGCCGCCGCCGTCGAGCGGAAGCGCGGACGATGGGAGAAGAGCGGATCATCGGCCACATCGCTACCGGCGCCGAAGAAGGCGGCGAGATATTCGGCCGACTGCTGCTTCAGCCCCGGCAGATAGGGGTAGAGCTTGCGGAAAAGATGCGGCCGCATCTTCGATCCCGGCTGGCGGGCGCAGAACCGGCGCACGCGGGCCTCGCGAAAGATGTCGTAGCCGGCGAATACCTCGTCGGCGCCTTCACCGGTCAGCACGACCTTCATGCCGGCATCGCGGACAAGGCCGGAGAGCCGGTAGAGCGGGGCAGGGGCGGTGCGCAGGACCGGCCGTTCGGTGAAGCGGATCACATCCGGAAAGCTCGCGGCGATATCGGCCGAACCGCTCGCGACGGCGCGGTGATGGGTGCCAAGCGCTTCCGCCACCTGGCGCTGAAAGGCGCTTTCGTCGTGTTCGGCATCGTCGAAGGTCACCGAGAAGGTGTTGAGGCCGTTCGGCGCCATCGGGGCGGCGATTGCTGATATCAGCGAGGAGTCGAGCCCGCCGGAGAGATAGGCGCCGACCGGCACGTCGGCGCGCATGCGCAGCCGCGTCGCGTCGGTCAGCAGCGCCCGCAATTCTTCTTCCCGGGCGGACTGGTCGGCCTCGGCATGATCGCCAGCATCCGGGAAATCGAGCGCCCAATAGGGCCGGGTTTTGGTCCGGCGGTTCTGGGCGATCATCAGATGGCCTGGTTCGAGCTCGAAAATGCCCTTGAAAGCGGTGCGCGGCGGGATCGGCGCCCAGAGGGTAAAAATCTGGTCGAGCGCGACCGGATCAAGTTCGGCCTCGATGCCTGGCACCTGGAGCAGCGCCTTGATCTCCGAGGCGAAATAGAGCGTGCCTTTATGCTCGGTATAAAACAGCGGCCTGACCCCCATCCGGTCGCGCGCGAGCATCAGCCGGCGCTCGCGGTGATCCCAGATCGCGAAGGCATAGTCGCCATTGAGGCGCGAAAGGCAGGCCTCGCCATAGGTGGCGTAGAGCTGCAGCAGGACTTCCGTATCGCTGCCGGTGCGAAAGGTGATGCCGCGTGCCTTCAGTTCGTCGCGCAGTTCGACATAGTTGAAGATCTCGCCGTTGAAGACGATGGTGAAGCGGTTTTCGGCATCCGTCATCGGCTGCTGGCCGTCGGAAAGCCCGACGATCGACAGCCGCACATGCGCAAGACCTATGCCGGGAGCGGCGAGCACGCCTTGTCCGTCCGGTCCGCGATGGGCGATCGCGTCTGCCATGGACGACAGCAAGGCTTCCGGATTGCCGGAACCGTATGCCTCACCGACGAAGCCTGCAAAACCGCACATCTGTTTCCATCATGAACAGGGACAATTGCCCCCGTTCATAGATGGAAATGCTTGCCGGCCACTTCAGGTGATCGATAAAATTTTAATCGTGTCCCAAATGGGTTTCAGACAGGCTTCATGCCGAGGACGACCGTCGGCCAGAATTCCGAGACAGTCGGATGGATCGGCACCGCCCAGCGCAGCGTGTCGTAGGTGGCGCCGGCATTCATCATGTCGAGCACGCCGTGGATCGATTCATCGCCGCCGGTACCGAGGATGGCGGCGCCGAGGATCTCGTGGGTATCCGCGTCGGCCACGAACTTCATCAGGCCCTGCGTTTCGCCCTTTTCGACCGCGCGGCCGACCCTTGCCATCTCCTGCCGGCCGACCAGAACCTTGCGGCCGGACTTTTTGGCCTCCGCCTCGGTCATGCCGATGCGGCCGAGCGGCGGGTCGATATAAAGCGCGTAGCCCACCTTTCGCTCGGAGACCTTGCGGTTCTCGCCGTCGAAGAGGTTGGCGGCGATGATCTCGAAGTCGTTATAGGCGGTGTGGGTGAAGGCGCCGCGGCCGTTGCAGTCGCCCATCGCCCAGATGCCGGCGACATTGGTCGAGAGGTCGTCGCCGACCTTGATATAGCCACGCGCGTCCAGCTCGACGCCGGCCTTGTCGAGGCCGAGGTCGTCGGTGTTCGGGCGGCGGCCGACCGCCAGCAGCACGTCGGAGCCGATCACTTCCGGCGCGCCATCCGTGCAGTCGACGCCGACGGCGACGCCGTCCTCATGCTTTCGGAAACGGATGCATTCGGCGCCGGTGCGGACATGAATGCCTTCGGCTTCGAGGATTTCGCGGATCGCCTGCGAAATCTCTTCGTCCTCGCGGCCGACGAGCCGCGGGCCTTTTTCGACGACGGTGACCTCAGCGCCGAAGCGGCGGTAGATCTGCGCGAATTCCAGCCCGATATAGCTGCCGCCGACGATGACCAGATGTTTCGGTACCCGGTCCAGCATGACGATGTCGCTATTGGTCATGTAGGGCACGTCACTGATGCCGGGGAAATCCGGGATCGCGGCACGGCCGCCGACATTGAGGAAGATCTGCGGCGCGGTCAGAAGTTCGTCGCCGACGCGGATCGTGTTTTTGTCTTCGAACCGGGCGTGGCCGCGGATCAGCGTGCAGTTCGGCATGCCCTCGAGCCAGCTTTCGTTGCCATGGCGCGAGTCGAGCGTCACCTTGTGGGAACGCCGCAAGACCGTCGGCATATCGATCTTCACCGGGCTGTCGAGCACCACGCCGTAATCACCGCCTCGGCGGGCGAGATGGGCGGCATAGGCGCTGGCGACCAGCGTCTTGGTCGGCTTGCAGCCGGTATTGACGCAGGTGCCGCCGACATGTTTGCGCTCGATGATCGCAACTTTCTTGCCGGCGTCGTTGAAGCGCCCGGCGAGTGAGGGACCGGCCTGGCCGGCCCCGATGATGATCGCGTCGAAGGTTTTCATACGGCGGCCGCGACAGGCAGGGACGCGACGATGAGGTAGGCCGCGACGATGGCGACGGCGTCCTCGATGAAGGCGGCCGGCGGATCCTTGCCGAAGCTGGCGGCCAGCTTGGCGCGAACGGCGGCACCGCCATAGGTGCCGATTGCGGCACCGATGATGCCGGCGATCAGGCCAACGATCCAGCCGCCATAGGGCGTGCCGATCGCCGCACCCGTGAGCGCACCCATGATCAGGCGGGCGCCGAACTGCTGCGGCACCTTGCGGCTCGGCGTCGAGGGAAGCTGATCGGTGACCAGCTCGACGACGGCAAGGATGGTGAAGATACCGACGGCCCAGATCGTGCCCATGAAGGAGAGCCAGGAACCGGAGAGATTGAGCCAGCCGAGATAGGCGGCCCAGGCGATTGCGGCGGGTGCGGTCATGGCGCGAAGGCCGGCGACGACACCGATCAGAAGTGCGAGTATATAGACCATTAAAAACCCCTTGCGCCGCCTTGCGGCTTTCCCCATTAGCGCCTGTGATCGAAGCACGATCGGTCGTGAAGTCAAGCAGTCGGTGGAAATTATTACGGGAATACGAGGAATGCTTGTGCGATCCGATCACGCGCTCTGGCCGCTTCCAACAGCCGTAGCAGCCAGCGACCACCATGCCGGCTGCATGCGGTAAGGATTTTATGGAAATCAGCGGTGCAGCGGTTAGAATACCGTTTTCCCGTCAACCCAGGCAGGAAAAATGAGCGGAGGAACCCGGGCCTGTTGAGATATCGTATTCTTCTGCCTCTGGCCCTGCTTGCGGCGATCGGTCTGGCGCTGATCCTCAAGGGCGGCGATATCCTCGCGCGCGGCTATATCGAGGAGGCCGAAGTCCAGGCGGGCACCACGTTGCGCCTGGCGGTGTCGGCGCTCGACGGCCATCTGAAGCGGTACGAGGCGCTGCCAGCTCTGATCGCCGATCAGCAGAATATCGAGGCGGTGATCCTCGATCCGAAGAACGAGACGCTGCGGGCGACGACGAATGCCTATCTCAAGGAGATCAACGCGCTTCTGAAATCCTCCGACATCTATGTGATGACCATGGATGGCGAGACGATAGCCGCGAGCAATTATGACAGCCCGGTCAGCTTTGTCGGCGAGAATTTCACCTATCGGCCCTATTTCCAGGATGCGGCAGAGGGCCGCCAGTCGCGATTTTATGCACTCGGCACCACGTCTTTGAAGCGCGGCTACTATTTCGGCTCGCCGATCGAGATCGGCGGCGCCATCCGCGGCGTGATCGTCTTCAAGGTGGATATCGACAGCCTCGAAGCCTCCTGGGGTGGCGGCGACGACCGGATCTTCGTATCGGATCCCGAAGGCATCATCTTCATGACCGGCAGCCCGGAATGGCTTTACGCGAGCATACTGCCGCTGACGCCCGACCGGATTGCCCGCACCGAGGCGTCGCGGCGGTATGCGGACGCCAGGCTCCGGGAACTGCCGGTCAAGCGCGGCAGCTTCGCAGGGCGCAATGTCATGACCATCCGGGATGGCGGGATCGAGAAGGAATATCTCGTCGTATCGCAACCGATGCCGGATGCCGGCTGGACGGTCAACGTGCTGATGGATACGAGTTCGGTGCATACCCAGGCGAAGACCGCGGCGGTTGCGGCACTTTTGACGCTCTGCCTTGCAGGCCTGGGGCTCGCCATCGTCCTTCAACGCCGCGCGCGGCTCAACGAACGCCTGATGCTGCAGGCCGAGGCCCGCAACGAGCTCGAGCACCGCGTCGCCGAGCGCACCGCCGATCTCGCCCGTGTCAACAGCCGCATCGAGGAGGAGATCGCCGAACGGCGGCTCACCGAACAGCGGCTGCGCCAGACCCAGGCCGACCTCATCCAGGCCGGCAAGCTTGCCGGGCTCGGCCAGATGTCGGCGGCCCTGTCGCACGAACTCAACCAGCCGCTTGCCGCTGCCAAGACCTATGCGGAAACGACCGGCGTGTTGATCGATCTTGGCCGGACCGAAGACGCGCGGGACAATGTCCGGCGCATTTCGGCACTCATCGACCGCATGGCCTCGATCAGCAGGCACCTGCGCAACTTCGCCCGCAAGCCGAACGAGAAGCTCGGCGCCGTCGCCCTAGATGACGTGGTGCGCGACACGCTGGAAATCGTCGCCGCGCGCCTGAGCACGGCGGATGCGGAACTCGAGATCGAGATCGACCCAGCCATTCCCGCGGTCAAGGCAGGCGCGGTGCGCCTCCAGCAGGTTCTGGTGAATATCATCACCAACGCGGCCGATGCGGTCGAAGGCCTCGACGACCGGCGCATCACCGTCTCCGCCAGCCAGACGGACGGCAAGGTCCTGGTGTCGGTGCGCGACCGCGGGCCGGGCGTCGCGGCGGCCATTCGCGAGCGCATCTTCGATCCGTTCTTCACGACGAAAGGCGTCGGCAAGGGCCTGGGGCTCGGTCTGTCGATCTCCTACAACATCATCAAGGATTTCGGCGGCAGCCTTTCCGTCGCGGATCATCCGGAAGGCGGCGCGGTCTTCCTGATCGAACTCGACGTTGCCGACGGCAATGTTCTGGAGGCAGCCGAGTGAGCGAGCAAAGGGTTCTGCTGGTCGACGACGAGGAGGAGCTGCGCCGCTCGACGGCGCAGGCGCTGGAACTCTTCGGCCTGTCGGTCCAGACCTTTTCGAATGCCGACCATGTGCTGGAACTGACGGGCTTCGGCTTCGACGGCGTCGTCGTCAGCGATATCCGCATGCCGGGCACCGACGGGATGACGCTGCTCCAGAAGATCCGCGAGCTCGATGCGGAAATCCCGGTCATCCTGGTCACCGGCCATGGCGACGTTCAGCTTGCGGTGAAGGCCATGCGGGAAGGTGCCTACGATTTCCTCGAAAAGCCGTTCACACCGCAGCATCTCGCCGGCATTATCCGGCGGGCGCTCGACCGGCGCAGCCTGGTGCTGGAAAACCGTCGCCTCAGGGCGGTTGCCGGCAAGCGTGACGATGTCGAAGCCCGGCTGCCTGGCCGCACCCAGGTCATGGTCGATCTGCGCTACCGGATCCGCGCCATCGGCGCCACGGACGCCGATACGCTGATCATCGGCGAAACGGGCGCTGGCAAGGAAGTGGTGGCGCGGGCCCTTCACGACATCAGTTCTCGCGCCAACCGGCCGTTCATCGCCATTAATTGTGCGGCCCTCCCCGACAATCTGATCGAAAGCGAGCTTTTCGGCCATGAGGCCGGCGCCTTTCCAGGAGCGCTCAGGCCGCGCTACGGCAAGTTTGAACACGGCCGCGGCGGGACGATCCTGCTTGACGAGATCGGTTCGATGCCGGTCGACCTGCAGGCGAAATTCCTGCGCGTGCTTCAGGAACGGGTCATCACCCGGCTCGGCTCCAACGAGACCGTGCCGCTCGACGTGCGTTTCATCGCCACCAGCAAGGTGGATCTCGAAGCGGAGGTGGCGGCCGGGCGGTTCCGCGCCGACCTCTTCTATCGGCTCAACGTCGCGACCATCCATGTGCCGTCGCTGGCGCAGCGGCGGGCGGATATTCCGCTTCTGTTTCTCCAGCTGGTGCGGGAGGCGGCAGCACGTTACGGCCGCGAGGACCTGGATGTGCCGGCCGACGTGATTTCGGCTATTGCCCAGCGTGACTGGCCGGGCAATGTCCGGGAACTCCGCAACGCCGCCGACCGGCTGGTGCTCGGGCTCGATCCGAAGCCCGGCGAAACCGGGGGCGCAAAGGATGGGGCAGGGCGGCTCGCCGACAAGGTGGCAGCCTTCGAGCGCAACCTGATCGCGGGCGAGATCGCCGCGCATGGCGGCGCGTTGAGGCCGGTTTACGAATCCCTCGGCATCTCCCGCAAGACACTGTACGAAAAGATGCAGAAATACGGGCTCGACAAGAAATTGCTCGGTCCGGAGCACATGCTGCAGGATGACAGAGACGGTTGATAAAGCCGGCATGTGTGGATTTCCACCCATGCTTTCTGCGTATTGTTCCCGAATCCACCCATGCTGCGCCGCGGTACTTGCGAAAATGCTGTTTCAAGGCCCCAGCAACAATTGCCTGTGACCTGTAGCTTGCCGCAAATGGTCCTCAGGTTGGCGCGGAGGAAATTTGTGCGCCGGCTGTGCCACATTTCATCCTGGAGGAGCCCCGATGAAAATCCTGAACGCCGTTCTCGGCGCAACCGCTCTTGCGGCGCTTTCCCTTTTCTCCGCTTCCGCCAACGCCGCCGGTTATCCCGAGCGCCAGATCACCATGATCGTGCCGTTTGCGGCCGGCGGCCCGACCGATACGGTCGCGCGTCTCGTCGCCGAATCGATGTCGAAGGATCTTGGCCAGCAGGTCATCGTCGAAAACGTCGGCGGCGCCGGCGGAACGCTCGGTGCGGCTCGTGTCGCGAACGCCGAAGCGGACGGTTACACCGTTCTCCTGCATCATATCGGCATGGCGACCAGCGCCTCGCTGTACCGCAAGCTGCCCTATGACACGCTCAACGCCTTCGACTATGTCGGCCTTGTCACCGAGGTTCCGATGACGCTTCTCGCCCGCAAGGACATGCCGGCGACCGACCTCAAGGGTCTCATCGAATACGCCAAGGCCAACAAGGACAAGGTGACCGTCGCCAATGCCGGCATCGGCGCAGCCTCGCATCTGTGCGGCATGCTGTTCATGAGCGCGATCCAGACCTCGCTCGTCACCGTTCCCTACAAGGGCACCGGCCCGGCGATGACCGATCTGCTCGGCGGCCAGGTCGATATCATGTGCGACCAGACCACCAACACCACGAAGCAGATCCAGGGCGGCACGGTCAAGGCCTACGCGGTCACCTCGCCGGCACGCCTCAACGTCCTGAAGGACATCCCGACCGTCAAGGAAGCGGGCCTGCCGCAGATGGAAGTCGGTATCTGGCACGGTGTCTACACCCCGAAGGGCGCCCCGAAGGACGCGATCGACAAGCTCAACAAGGCGCTCAAGGTTGCCCTTAAGGACAAGAACGTCGCCGCCCGCTTCGCCGAACTCGGCACGGATCCCTCGCCGGACGGCGACGTCACTCCGGCTGCCCTGAAGGCCAAGCTCGAGAGCGAAATCGCCCGCTGGAAGCCGGTCATCCAGGCCGCCGGCCAGTACGCTGACTAAGGGCTCCGCCAGCGGCCGGCCCTTTTCCGGCGGTCGCAACCTTCTCCCTGTTTTGACGGGGAGAAGGGATATGCCGCACCGTTAAAGCCATCCTAGACGATGGATCGGGCACGCTCCCTCTCCCCGCATGGGGGGGAGGGTTAGGGCGGAGGGCAAATCCCTTGCCCGTGCCTCCTCCAGCCCATCGGAGACACCATGAATTCCCTGAAATTCGATACCGTCAACCTGATCTGCGGGCTGCTGCTGATCGCCACAGGCCTGTTCTTCGCCTACCAGTCGTTCGAACTCGAACTCGGTACGGCGCTGCGCATGGGGCCAGGTTATTTCCCGTTCATTCTCGCCTGCGCGCTGATCCTGTTCGGCGCGATCATCCTCGTACAGTCGATGCGGTTGGAAGGGACGCCGGTCGGAGCGCTCGCCTGGCGCGGCATGTTCTTCATCCTGCCGGCGCCGATCTTCTTCGGGCTCACCGTGCGCGGGCTCGGCTTCGTTCCGGCAATCTTCATCACCGCTCTGATCGCCGCTTTCGCCTCCAGCCGGATGAAACCGCTGCCCGCGCTCGTGCTGTCGGCAGTGCTGACGGTCTTCTCGGTCGCGGTCTTCAGCTATGGCCTCGGCCTTCCGTTCCGCCGTTTCGGGCCCTGGCTCGGTTATTGAGGTTTGAGTAATGGATCTTTTCAATAATCTCGCGCTTGGTTTCGCGACGGCGACGTCCATCGAGAACCTGTTTTTCTGCCTGATCGGCGTACTGCTCGGCACCCTGATCGGCGTGCTGCCCGGCATCGGCGCCACGGCGACGATCGCCATGCTTCTGCCGATCACCTTCCAGCTCGAACCGGTCTCGTCGCTGATCATGCTCGCCGGCATCTACTACGGCGCGCAATACGGCGGTTCGACCACGGCGATCCTGATCAACATGCCGGGCGAATCCTCGTCCGCCGTCACCGCCATCGACGGCTACCAGATGGCCCGCAAGGGCAGGGCGGGAGCCGCTCTGGCGATCGCCGCGATCGGCTCGTTCTTTGCCGGCACCGTATCGACCTTCCTCGTCGCAATCTTTGCGCCGCCGCTCACCCAGATCGCGTTGCAGTTCGGCGCGGCCGAATATTTCTCGCTGATGGTGGTCGGCCTCGTCTCCTCGATCGCGCTCGCCCATGGTTCGATCGTCAAGGCGCTGGCGATGGTGGCGCTCGGCCTGCTGCTCGGGCTCGTCGGCACCGATATCTACACCGGCACGCCGCGCTTCACGCTGGGGATCCGCGAATATGCGGACGGGCTGAACTTCGTGGCGGTCGCGGTCGGCGTCTTCGGCATCGCGGAAATCCTGCGCAACCTCGAAAACGAAAAGACCCGCTCGGTGCTGATGGCCAAGGTCAGCGAGCTCATGCCGTCACGGGAGGATTTCAAGGCGATGATCGGACCGGTCCTGCGCGGCACGGCGATCGGCTCGATCCTCGGCATCCTGCCGGGCGGCGGGGCCATCCTTGCGGCGTTTGCCTCCTACACGGTCGAAAAGAAGGTCTCGAAACATCCGGAAGAATTCGGTCACGGGGCGGTCGCAGGCGTCGCAGGTCCGGAATCGGCCAATAATGCCGGTGCGCAGACCTCCTTCATCCCGCTGCTTACCCTCGGCATTCCGGCCAACCCGGTGATGGCGCTGATGATCGGTGCGATGATCATCCAGGGCATCGTTCCTGGCCCGAACGTGGCGACCGAGCAGCCGGCCCTCTTCTGGGGCATCATCGCCTCGATGTGGATCGGCAACCTGATGCTCGTCATCCTCAACCTGCCGCTCATCGGGCTGTGGGTGAAGCTGCTGACCATCCCCTACTACGTGCTGTTCCCGATCATCATGGCCTTCTGCTCGATCGGGGTCTACAGCGTCAATTCGAACGTCTACGATCTCTATGCCGTCGCCTTCTTCGGCCTCATCGGCTACGCGCTGTTGAAGCTTCGCTGCGAACCGGCGCCGCTCTTGCTCGGCTTCGTGCTCGGGCCGCTTCTGGAAGAGAATCTCAGACGGGCGATGATCCTTTCGCGCGGCGATCCGTCCACGTTCGTCCAGCGTCCCATCAGCGCGGCCCTTCTCTTCCTCGCGGCCCTAGTCCTCGTCATCGTCTTCTTGCCGAGCGTCAAGAAGAAGCGTGAGGTCGTCTTTCAGGAAGAGGATTGAGAAGCTGCGGACAGCGCCGCGCGACAGACCGCGCGGCGCTGAAACTTTTGCATGACTTTCTGTCAAATTCTGCGAAGGGCGCTCCGGGCGGTCAAACCGTCTGGAGCGCCTGCAATTCGTGGATGGGGGCGGGGCCGGCGATCCGCTTCAGCAGCAGCTTGCCCATCAACAGGCCTGCTTCCGTGAGGTCTTCGTAGATCGTCTCCACGCGGGGGCGGACCTGGTCGAACAGGCCCGACGTCTGCTTGGCCACCAGCCTTATGTCCGTGCCAAGTTCGAGCCGGTGGTCGTAGGCGGATGCCATGACCGCAAGTGCCGACACCTCGCCGCCGCAGATATATCCGTCCGGGCGCTCCGGTTCGCCCATTCGGTGGAACAGATAGTTGCGGATATCGTCCGACTTGCTGTCGAGCGTGACGCCTCTGGCGATCTCGAAGCCGATGCCCTCCTCGCGCACCGCGGTCATGAACCCGTGCCGGAGGTGATGGGCGAAGGTGAAGCGCTCCGGCGGCAGGATGATCGAGAGCTTTCTCGCACCCGCGGCAATCAGCTTTTTGGCGGCTTGATAAGCAAAGCTGTAATTGTCGTAGTCGACGTAAGGGTGAGCCGTGGCAAGCTCGGTCCGGCCGTGACAGATGAACGGAAAATTGTTCTCCATCAGCAGCTTGACGCGTTCGTCCGCCGGCTCGGTGCGGGTGAAGACAATGCCGTCGGCCATACGGTTGCGCATGATGTGGCGCACCGGATCGATTTGCGGCGTATCGGAAAAATGCGGCGTTATGACCAGATGATAGGCCGTGCCGCGCAGGGCCTCGGTCAGCCCGTTGATCATCGAGGTGGCATAACCGAGGATTTCCTCGTGCGGATCGAGGACCAGGCTGATGACATTGGTGCGACCGGTGCGCAGGCGCTGCGCTGCCCGGTCCGGCAGGTAGCCGATATCGGCTGCCACCTTGCGGACGCGCTGACGTGTTTCGAGCGCGATCTGCGGCGCATCCGCAAGCGCGTGCGACACGGTGGTGACTGCAAGGCCGGTCAGTTCGGCGATGGTTTTCAGGGTCGGCTTCGCATCGGCGCCGGATTTTCCGGTTACTCGCTCCGACTTCGCCCGCCGACCCTTCTCCCCCAGGTCTTCCAGCGACATATTCTCTTCTCCTCCACTCTTGCGCCGAAACCGGAGCAAGCCTCACCTATATCGTTGCAAATTTTGCCGGCGTTGCCAGGAATTTTTCTCGATTCCTGAGTAAAAATTCCTCATGTGCCAATTTTGCTAGTTTTTTCCTCCTGTTAAGCAAGTTTGGCAGTGGCGGAAAAAATCCTCCGGGCGGGTTGACACCGCCTGTAATTATATCGTTATAAATCGCCATATCCGGAGAGGAGCCCGGATGCAAAGGGAGATTCTCAATGAATATTCGAATGATTGCCAAACTCGCCGCCGGTGCGGCGCTTATCGCCATGACCGCCGGTGCCGCCAAGGCCGCGGAACAGGTCGAAGTCCTGCATTGGTGGACTTCGGGTGGTGAAGCCGCAGCGCTCAACGTGCTGAAGGAAAACCTCCAGAAGCAGGGCGTCGCCTGGAAGGACATGCCGGTTGCCGGTGGTGCAGGTTCCGCTGCCATGACCGCGCTGCGTGCCCGCGTCACGGCCGGCGATCCGCCGACCGCCGTCCAGCTTCTCGGTTTCGACCTGAAGGACTGGGCCGAAATGGGCGTTGCCGCAAACCTCGACGACCTCGCCAAGAAGGAAGGCTGGGACAAGGTCATCCCGGCTGCCCTGCAGAACTTCTCGAAATATGACGGCCACTGGATCGCTGCTCCGGTGAACATCCACTCCACCAACTGGCTGTGGATCAACAAGGCGGCACTCGACAAGGCCGGCGGCAAGGTTCCGACCAATATCGCCGAACTCATCACCCTGCTCGATGCCTTCAAGGGCCAGGGCCTCACCGCTCTCGCTCATGGCGGCGTTCCGTGGCAGGACGGCACGCTCTGGGAAGCCGTCGTACTTTCGACCGGCGGCCCTGACTTCTACAAGAAGGCCGTTCTCGACCTCGATCCGGCAGCGCTTTCCGGCGACACGATGAAGAAGGTCTTCGACACGATGTCGAAGCTGCGCACCTATTTCGACCCGAACTTCTCGGGCCGCGAATGGAACCTGTCGACCGCCCTCGTCATCGAAGGCAAGGCCGGCGCCCAGGAAATGGGCGATTGGTCGAAGGGCGAGTGGCTGCGCGCCAACAAGAAGCCGGGCACCGACTTCGTCTGCATCCGCTTCCCCGGCACGCAGGGCTCGGTCCTCTTCAACGCCGACCAGTTCATGATGTTCGACGTTGGCGGCGACGCTGAAAAGGCCCAGCTCAAGATGGCGTCCGCCGTCGAAGATCCGGCCTTCCAGATCGCCTTCAACACCGTCAAGGGTTCCGTTCCCGCCCGTACCGACGTCTCGAACGAAAAGTTCGACGATTGCGGCAAGAAGGGCATGGCCGACCTCACGGAGGCTTCTTCCAAGGGCACGCTGATGGGCTCGCTCGCCCATGGTTACGCCCAGCCGGCTGCCATCAAGGAAGCCATGCTGGACGTCATCACCCAGCATCTCAACGGCCAGCTCACCACCGAAGCAGCGCTGAAGCGCCTGCCGGAAGCGGTGAAGGCTGCAAAGTGATCGCCTGATCGCGCAATTCCGATATGCGAGTGGCCGGGGACAACCCCGGCCACTTTTCAAATTCCGGCTTGCCGGTATCTCTTAGTTCTGGTGTTTGCCGGAGGTCATGATGACGACAATCGAACCGGTTCCCGTGCTTGAGCCGCAAAGACAGGGCCGCTCAGTTGCGGACGGATTGCGCAACGCGCTGCCGAAGATCGTTCTGGCGCCATCGTTCGCGGTGATCCTCGTCTTCGTCTACGGCTTCATCCTCTGGACCGTCTACCTTTCCTTCACGACCTCGCGCATCCTGCCGGTCTACAAATGGGGTGGTTTCGACGCCTATTTTCGCCTCTGGTCACAGCCGAACTGGTATGTGGCGATGCAGAACCTGGCGATCTTCGGCGTGCTCTATATCGGCATCTGCATCATCCTCGGGCTCGGCATCGCCATCCTGATGGACCAGCGGATCCGCGCCGAAGGCGTGCTGCGGCCGATCTTCCTCTATCCGATGGCGCTCTCCTTCGTGGTGACCGGCACCGCCTGGAAATGGTTCCTCAACCCCGGCCTCGGGCTTGAAAACACCATGCACAATCTCGGCTGGACGAGCTTCAAGTTCGACTGGCTGGTGAACCCCAAGATGGCGATCTACACCGTCGTCATCGCCGGCGTCTGGCAGGCGTCCGGCTTCGTGATGGCGATGTTCCTCGCCGGGCTCCGCGGCATCGACGGCGAGATCATCAAGGCCGCTCAGATCGATGGCGCCTCGAATGTCTCGATCTACCGCCGGATCATCATTCCGCTGCTGCGGCCCGTGTTCCTCTCCGCCTTCATCGTGCTCGCCCATATGGCGATCAAGTCCTACGACCTGGTCATCGCGCTGACCGGCGGCGGGCCGGGCAATGCGACCGAACTGCCGTCCACCTTCATGTATTCCTACACGTTCACCCGTAACCAGATGAATGTCGGATCGGCGAGCGCCGTGATGATGCTGATGGGCATTACCGCGATCATCGTGCCCTATCTCTATTCGGAACTGCGGGAGAGAAAGCAATGAGCGCCGCCAACGAAACCGTCAGCGCCGGCGGTGCCCGTACCGCCCGCTATTTCATCTATGCTGCGCTCGTCATCCTGGCGCTGGTCTACCTTCTGCCGCTCTATGTGATGCTAAGCACCTCCCTTAAATCGCTGGACGAAATCCGTGGCGGCGACATGCTGGCACTGCCTCGTGATCCGTCGATCGCCGCCTGGGTACGCGCCTGGGGCGAGGCCTGCATTGGGGTCAGCTGCGTCGGCATCAAGGGCTATTTCTGGAACTCCATCAAGATGGTGGTTCCGGCAGTTCTGGTGTCGACCCTGCTCGGCGCGCTCAACGGTTACGTGCTGACCAAATGGCGTTTCCCGGGCCACAAGCTGGTCTTCGGCATGATGCTGTTTGCCTGCTTCATTCCGTTCCAGGCGGTGCTGATCCCGATGGCGCGGGTGCTCGGCACGTTCGGCCTGTCGAATTCCACCGCCGGCCTTGTCATCGTCCACGTGATCTACGGCCTAGGCTTCACCACGCTGTTCTTCCGCAACTACTACGAAGCCTTTCCGGATGAACTGGTGAAGGCCGCGATGATCGATGGCGCCGGGTTCTTCCGGATCTTCTGGCGCATCCTGCTGCCGAGTTCCGGACCGATCATCGTGGTGACGATCATCTACCAGTTCACCAACATCTGGAACGACTTCCTGTTCGGCGTGTCCTTTTCATCCGGCACGTCCTCGCCGATGACGGTCGCGCTCAACAACCTCGTTGCCTCCTCCACCGGCGTCAAGGAATACAATGTCGATATGGCGGCTGCGGTCTTTGCAGCGCTTCCGACGCTGTTCGTCTATGTCGTCGCCGGACGCTATTTCGTGCGTGGCCTGATGGCCGGCGCAGTCAAGGGATAACCGCACATGAGCTTTCTTGAAATCAAGGATATTCGCAAGAAGATCGGCAATAACGAGATCCTGAAGGGCATCAATATCGAGCTCGAAAAGGGTGGCTTCCTGGTTCTCGTCGGCCCATCCGGCTGCGGCAAGTCCACTCTTCTGAATGCGATCGCCGGCCTGTTGCCGCCGTCGTCGGGTGATATCGTCATCGACGGCCAGGTGATCAACGACCTGCATCCGTCGCAGCGCGACATCGCCATGGTCTTTCAGTCCTACGCGCTCTATCCGAACATGACGGTCGAGCAGAACATCGCGTTCGCGCTCGAAATGCGCGGCGTCGAGAAGGCGCAGCGCGAGGCGGCGGTCAAGCAGGTCGCCAAGACCCTGCAGATCGAGCATCTCCTCAAGCGCCGTCCGAGCCAGCTCTCCGGCGGCCAGCGCCAGCGCGTGGCCATGGGCCGGGCGCTGGTGCGCCAGCCGCGCGTCTTCCTCTTCGACGAGCCGCTCTCCAACCTCGACGCCAAACTGCGCGTCGAGGTGCGTGCCGAAATCAAGGCGTTGCACCAGAACACCCATGCGACGATCGTCTACGTCACCCATGACCAGATCGAGGCGATGACGCTTGCCACCAAGATCGTCGTCCTCAAGGAAGGCATGGTGCAGCAGGTGGGTACGCCTGCGGAAATCTATGGCCGCCCGGCCAATCTCTTCGTCGCCGATTTCATGGGTTCGCCGGCGATGAACATGCTGAAGGGCAAGGTATCGGGCGCCAATGGCCAGCAGAGCATCTCGCTGTTTGGAAACGACGGCGTCAGGGTCGCCATGCCGCCTTCCGTGACCACCAGCCTTCCGGATGGCAAGGACGTCATCCTGGGCTTGCGTCCCGAAACGATCACGGATGCCGGCCTGGTCGATCCGCAGGCGCGCGCCACCGCACAGATCGAGGCGCAAGTGACGATGATCGAGCCGACCGGTTCCGACACCTTCGTCACCGGCAAGCTGGACGGCGCCACCTTCACCGCCCGCACCCGCTCCGACGTGCATGTCGAACTCGGCCAGAAGTTCCCGTTCGCCTTCAATCTCGACAAGGCCGTGGTCTTCGATCCGCAAACGACCAGCCGCATCGAATGAGCGGGCAGGCGGGTTCGGGCGAGGTTTTTTTCCTTATTTTAATGTAGAGATAACAACGGTTTAGGCGAAAGCGGGGAACTTTTCCCCGCGGACTCGTATTTCCTTGGAACAATTGCAGCCAAGGAGATGTCATGTCGCTGACGCGAGATTTTACGCCGTTCGATTCGCGAAACGAAGGTTTTGCACATCCGTCCCGCCGCGCTTTTCCCAAGTCCTGGGGGGCGGAATATCGGGGTGATGGCGAGGTGCTTTTCCGGATCTGGGCGCCGGACCTGGAACGCCTGCGGGTGCAGATCGCCGGCCGCAATCGAGAGATGCTGCCGGCAGGCGAGGGCTGGTTCACGCTGACGACGGACGGCATCGCGCAAGGCACACCCTATCGGTTTGTGATGCCCGACGGCGTCCTGATGCCGGACCCCGCGTCACGCGCCCAGGCCGGCGGCATCGACGGACCTTCGCTGATCGTCGATCCGACGACCTACCACTGGCACATGCCGGAGTGGAGCGGGCATGCCTGGGAAGAGGCGGTCCTCTACGAGATTCATATCGGCACATTCACTCCGGAGGGTACCTTTCGCGCCGCGACCGAGCGGCTGCGTGAGATCGCCTCGCTGGGCGTAACGATGCTTCAGATCATGCCGGTCAATCAGTTTCCCGGGGATCGCGGCTGGGGTTACGATGGCGCGTTGCCCTATGCGCCTCATCACGCCTATGGCGAACCGGACGATATGAAAGCTTTCGTCGATGCGGCGCATCGGCACGGTCTCTCTGTCATGCTCGACGTCGTCTACAATCGTTTGGGCTCGCGGGGCAGTTTGTTCGAGCCCTATGTGCCGTCCTTTTTCGATCCGGATCGGGCAACAGCCTGGGGACCGGCGATAAATTTCAGCCAGCGCCCGGTGCGTCAGTTCTTCATCGAGAATGCCCTTTACTGGCTGGAGGAACACAACCTCGACGGCTTGCGACTGGATGCGGTCGATCAGATCGATGATGACGCGTCGCAGATGCACGTCCTGTGGGAGCTGGCAAAGCGGGTTCAACGCGAAGTGACGGGCCGGCGCCGGCATCTCGTGATGGACGACCAGCGCAACATCACCCACTACGTGGAGCGCAGTCGGGCCGGCAAGGCTTCGCTTTACGATGCCGGCTGGAACCACGACATTCGCCGCGCCGCCCATGTTGTCGCAACCGGAGAGGCGCCGGCCTATGCCGGCCTCGTCGGGGAGAATCCGGTGCGCCAGCTTGCACGGGGGCTCGCGGAAGGTTTCATCGATCAGGGCGCAGCCCGGCCGGATGGCGAAGCCCGCGGCGAGCCGAGCGGTCACCTGCCGCCCGTCGCCTTCGTCAACTTCCTCCAGAACCATGACATGGCCGGCGCCCGCGGTGAGCGACTGGTCACGCTTGCCGATCCGCGAATGCTGCGGGTGCTGACGGCGATACTGATCCTGTCGCCGCAGATACCGGCCCTGTTCATGGGCGAGGACTACTGGGAGACCCAGGAATTTCGGTTCTTCGGCGAATACGAAGGAGAACTTGCCAGAACTCTCCGGGACAACCGTCTCGTCGAAGCAGCGGATTTTGGTGGCATGCCGCAGGGCGTGTCGGGACCGGAGGATATCTCCGACCCGAATGCGGCGGAGACGTTCGATATTTCCAGGCTGCGGTGGGACCGCGCTCGCGCGCCCGAAGGGCAGCTGCACCGCAACCGCCTGCGCATGCTGATCGCCAAGCGGCGCGAACATGTCGTTCCCGGACTTCTCGCCATCCCTCCTCACTCGGGCAGGGTGCTCGATACCGGCGACGGCACCATTGCCATCGACTGGAGGCTGGCGGACCGCCTGCTGCAGCTTCGTGCCAACCTGTCGGCCAACGAGCAGCCGGTGCCGCCCGTTTCCGGTACCATCATCCATGCCGAACCGGCGGAGATCGCTGCCGGCGAAACTCTTCCAGGGCTGTCCATGATCATGGCCGTTTCCGCGGATTGAACCTCCGGCTTTCCTCCCAAGAGGGGAACAATCCCGGGGAGGCGGGGTTGGGTCTGTGTCCCTGCAGAACGGGACCAAACCAGACCGAGGAGACAGACAATGGCTAGTGGAAATCATTCCCAATCGGGCGGGTATCGAAACGACCGGATGCGCGACGAGCGTGATTTCGCCCGCGAGTCCTCCAGCGATTATCGCCCGGGTGATACGGGCTACGTGCGCGGTTTCAGCGACGATCCGCGGAGGGAAGACGGAAATCGAGAGGACGGCGACCGCTCGCGCTTCTCCCGTTATGGCCGTAGCGAACAATGGGCATCCGACGACGGCGGGTTCGAGGCGGGGTATGGTGACTCGGAGCGCTCGCAGGCTTGGGCTCGCGATTCCTATCGCGGCCGCCCTTCATCCTTCAGCTACGAACCGGGCCGCAACCGCGTCAGCCAGGCTTATGGCGACCGCTATGGCTCCGATTACCGTTTCGGCGGCGAAAGCCGTTCCGGTTCGGACAACCGCTTCCGCGGTTCTGACGACTACGGCCGAAAGCGTGGCTTCATGGAGCGCGCCGGGGATGAAGTCGCCTCATGGTTCGGTGACGAAGACGCCGAACGTCGCCGGAAGATGGACGAGCATCGCGGCAAGGGGCCGAAGGGTTATCAACGCTCCGATGCCCGTATCGAGGAGGACGTCAATGATCGCCTCAGCGACGATCCGGTGCTCGACGCATCCAACATAACCGTGACGGTTCAGGGGTCCGAGGTGACCCTCGACGGTTTCGTATCGAGCCGCTGGGACAAGCGCCGCGCCGAGGATTTGGTGGACGACGTTTCCGGCGTCCGGCACGTCCAGAACAACCTGCGGGTCAACAACAGTTCAACCGATACGCTGTCGGGTTCGACCACGGTCTGACCCGGGCGGATCCATGCGTCAGGCCGCGGTCGGTGGCCTGACTTCGTTCAGGAAGGGAGGCCATCATGACCGAAGGCAATGATAGCGCCAAAATCCACAAGGATGCCGAGGGGCAGTACGCCAAGTCGAGAGCGGACGGCAAGTCAAACGGCGTCGCCAGCGCCAAACCGACGGTAATTACCGGCTCCGACGACGCCACGCGACACCGCAATCCCCCTGGCAAGAAGGGCGCGGAGAAGGATTGGGATGTGAACTTCGACGTGGCGGAGCGGCATCGCGATATCTGAGCCGCCCCCTTCCGGAAAACCATATCGCTGGCAATCAATCCTTGGCCCGGCCTCTAAAACCGGTTAGATAAGGTCCGCTAGAATATTAGCAGATGGCGGGACACGGAAATGAATAATGCCGGCAGGCGGCACAGGCACCTGCAGCTTTTCGCTATAGGGTAAAGACGCGGAATGTTTGGAATTTCGCGGTTTTTTCCAACGGCGCCTATCGGCGCCTATCTGGTCGCCCTCGCGGCTGGCGTAGCGTTGCCTTTGCTGATTTTCGTGGGTTATCTGATGACGGAGCTGGAGGCGAACGAGAGGGAGATTCTTGCAGCCGAGACGGCCGAAGACGCCCAGTTGATTGCTCGCTCGATCGACCGCGAGCTGCAGGACATGGCGACGACGCTTCGGCTGCTTGTCACTTCGCCGGAGCTTGAGGCCGGCGATTTGCGGGCTTTCCACAATCGAACCCAGAACAGCCTCCGATCCGACTCTCTCTATATTCTCGTCGTCAGTGCTGATGGGCAGCAGCGGCTGAATACCCGCGTGCCGTTCGACGCGCCGCTTGGCAAGGTTTCCAACATGCCGGCGTTCCAATCGGCTCTGAACAACGGCGTGACCGAAGTCTCCAACGTGTTTTTCGGCGCCACCAGCGGCAAGCATGTCTTCAACGTCACAATGCCCCTGCCCAAGGAGATTTCCCATTCCGGCGCCGCGATGATCATGACGCAGAATGCCGAGGACCTGCAGAAGCTCGTTTCGACGGAAGGGCTTCCCGCCGGCTGGTCGGTCGCGGTCGTCGATGGCGCCGGAAAGGTCGTGACCTCCCTCGGCGCCCATGCGCTCGGTTCCGGCACGGAGTTTCCGTCCGACATGCTGAAGCTGATGACTGGCTTCAAGGGTACGATTGAGGATATCGGCGGCAACCGGCGGCAGATGTACGGCTACGCGCAGATCACCGGCTGGACGTGGAAGGCCGTCGTCTGGGGGCCGATCGATGCGGCGCAGGCGAGCATCCTCACCACGTGGCGGCAGTTGATCGCGGGTGGCGCGATCTTCCTTGCTCTCGGCATGCTGATTGCCTGGCTCGTCGGTCGTCAGCTTCGCATCCCGATCCGGCAGATCGCCGAAATGGCCGAGCGGATCGGCAAGGGCGAGATCGTCTCTCCCGTGGAAACGAAGATCCGCGAGGCCAACCAGGTGGCAGTCGCCCTTTCGAATGCCTCCTTCGACCGCAGCGAGGCGGAAGACCGCATTCACCTCATCCTGCATGAACTGGTTCACCGGACCAAGAACATCCTGACGCTGATCCAGGCGATGATGCGCCAGCTGGCGCGCCAGGACACCACGATGGAGGAGTTCCAGAAGGCGATCAGTACCCGCCTGCAAGGCCTCGGCAAATCGATCGAGGCGCTGGCGAAGGAGCAATGGGCCGGGGTCTCGATCCGCCGCGTCATCGAAATTCACATGAGCACGTTCGCGGACGCGGCCGATCGCGTCGAGCTGCAGGGGACGGATTTTATCCTGAAGGCAGAAGCGGTCCAGAACCTTGGCCTCATCCTTCACGAGCTTGCCACCAACTCGGTGAAATACGGAGCGCTCTCCGTACCGCAGGGCAGAGTGCGCATAACCTGGAAGGATCTGGTCGACGAGAATAACGGCGAAAGCCGGCTGGAACTCGTCTGGGAAGAGAGTGACGGCCCAGCGGTCCACGAGCCTTCCCGCACCGGGTTCGGCACGACGATCATCAGGCGCCATGCGGCGGCGGCTTTCGCCGGCCAGGTCGAAGTCGATTTCCGCAGTGAGGGGCTTCGCTGGTCCTTGAATGCGCCGCGTCTGGCCTTCGAACGAGGCGAGGGCGTCGAAACTCTCAAGGACATCGCGATCTGACGGTTATCTCCGGGAGCGCCGGAACGAAGGCGCGGTCCTGGCCGTTTGGTCGGCCATGGACGCTATGCTAACCACGATCGCCATCGATCAGGATTTCCTCAAGACCATCGGCCTTACCTATGTCAGCGACGCGGAGCCCGGCATCCGCCGGCTCAGGCGCGGCAAGGGCTTTACCTACCGCCTGCCGGACGGCACCCTGCTTTCCGATCCGGAGCATCGCCTGAGGATCGTTTCGCTCGGCCTGCCGCCCGCCTACGAGAATGTCTGGATCTGCCTTGACCCGCGCGGGCACCTTCAGGCGACGGGCTACGATTCGCGCGGCCGCAAGCAGTATCGCTATCATCCCGACTGGCAGAGCTTTCGCAGCGAACGCAAATACGACCAGCTCGTCCGGTTCGGCGAGGCCCTGCCGCGGATCCGCCGCAAGGCAAAACGGGACCTGGTGCTTGGTCTCGACAAGTCGGACGCGGTGATTGCCGCATTGGTGGCCCTGATGGACGCTACCCATCTGCGCGTCGGCAACCGTCTCTACGCCAAGGAGAACAAGACCTATGGCGCGACCACGCTCTTGAAGCGCCACATGACGCTGTCCGGCGAGGCGATCATGCTGCGCTTCGTCGCCAAGGGGGGACGCCGCGTACAGCACACGCTGAAACATCCCCGCCTGCAACGCATCCTGGAAGAGATCGCCGACCTGCCGGGCCGGCAGCTGTTTTCCTGGCCGGACGAGCAGGGCGTGCCGCATCCGATCGACTCGGGCCGGCTCAATGCCTATCTTGCCAATGCGGCAGGGTTCGCCGTGTCGGCCAAGACCTTTCGCACCTGGGGCGGCAGTCTCGCCGCGCTGATGGCGGCCTGGGAAGTGGTCGAAGAGGAGGGGCGGCGTCCGAAGATCAAGGCGATGTGCAAGGCGGCGGCGGAAGCCCTGCACAACACGCCCGCCGTCTGCCGCTCGAGCTACATCCATCCGAGCATCCTGGCGCTTTCGGAGGACGTATCGCCGCTGGAAAAGCTGATGAGGGACAAGGCGGTGCTGAACGGACCCAAGGAGTTGCGTGCCAATGAACGGCGGCTCCTGGCTTTCCTGAAGGACGTCTCGTCAACTTGCGCGACGGCCGCCCGCGAGGAGGTTGCGGGCGGCCGGGACCAGGTTTGCGTTTAGTTACGCTGCCCGGCGATTGTGGCGTCCTTCCTGCACTTCCTCGACGATCTTTGCCACGAATTGCGGCAGATCTTCGGGCGAGCGCGAGGTGATGATGCCGTTATCGACCACCACGGCCTCGTCCTTCCACGACGCGCCGGCGTTGCGGATATCGGTGCGGATCGAATGATAGGACGTCGCCTTGCGTCCGCGAAGCGCATCGGCCTCCACCAACAGCCATGGACCATGGCAGATCGCCACAATCGGCTTGCCGCTTTTCACGAAGTCGCGCACGACCTTCATCGCATCGTCGTTGCCACGCAGGATATCTGGGTTGATCTGGCCGCCCGGCAGCACGAGGGCATCAAAGTCCTCCGCCTTGACGTTCTTGGCTTCCAGATCGACCGGGACGGTATCGCCCCAGTCCTTTTTATCCCAGCTTTTGATCTCGCCGGTCTTGATGGACGCTATCTTGACGTCGGCTCCGCGTTTTTTCAATTCCTCCAGCGGGACGCGCAGTTCCGATCGCTCGTAGCCGTCGGCCGCGAGGATCAGGATGTTGGCGGACTCGATGGTGGTCATGCTGGTCTCCTTTTGTTGGTAGTACCGTTGTTGGCAAAGCCGGCTTCAAAGCCGGCCGGTCGAAAGGTCCCGGCCGTTGATGGAGGCGGGGACGCTGATTTCCTCACGCGGCGACTTGGGCAAGGGAAGGACGACGGCATCAGGTACGACGACCTGCAGTTCTTCCGGATGGGCCACGGCGAAAGTTTTCTTCTGGTGAGTGCCGGTGAGCCTGGTTCTGAGCATTTGTAGAAAGTGTCTCATGATTTTCTCCCGTCGCGAATGCTGGGCGGTCGCCCGTTCACAGGGAGCAAACCCGTCGCCCAAGGATTCGTTCCATCTTTTTCACAGTTGGTTACACAAAGTTATCCGCCGGCTGGAACAAAACTCCCGATGGTGCGTTTGGTGCCGAATTTGCTGGCTTTCTTTCTGCCTCCCACCTTCTCCGCGATGCACTCGGCGTGCTGCTTTCCCTTTCTCCCCATCCGCTCTACGGTAAGGCCGAGACGTGCTGCCCGTGAGCAGCGCGAGCGGGGTTTTGGGAGGAATGGCCGGATGACGATCCGCTGGAAATATCTCGCGATCCTGGTGATCGTGGCGCCGCTTCTCGGGCTCGGGTTCGCCTGGTCCGGACTGATGAGCGTCCAGGCGAGCACCGGCCATTGGGCGGTGACCGACTGGTTCCTGCATTGGGTGATGCGCAACTCGATCCGGACCGCATCTCTTTCCATCGAAGTGCCGCCGCTCGACAACCCCGCGTTGGTGCCGCCTGCCGCCGGGCATTTCGAGACCGGCTGCGCCATCTGTCATGGCTCGCCGGTGCAGGGGCGCTCCGGCGCCGTGCTCGCCATGCTGCCTCCGCCGCCTGATCTGAAAACCGTGGTGCCGACCTGGAGCGACGCGCAGCTTTTTGAGATCGTCAAGCATGGCGTGCGCTTCACCGGCATGCCGGCCTGGCCAGCGCAGGTCCGCGACGACGAAATCTGGGACATGGTGGCATTTCTGCGCAAGCTGCCGGACATGGACGGCAATGCCTACCTGCAGGCGTCCGGCCTGCATGGGATAGGCACCGCGGGCGAAGTTTCGCCGATGCCGATCACCTGCGAAAGCTGTCATGCGGAAAAGCGGCTGGGCGCCAACAGCGTCATCCCGCGGCTCGCGGGGCAGTCGGAAACCTATCTGCTCAATAGCCTGCGTGCCTACGCACATGGTGAACGCGCGAGCGGCATCATGAAGGTCGCGGTCGGGACTTTGGCCGAAGAGGGCCTGCCGGAGCTTGCAAGCTATTACGCCAGGCAGGCGAGGCCGCAAAGGCCTTCGGTGCCGGTCGATGCGCAGCTCGTGGAAAGGGGCCGCGAGATCGCCGAAAGGGGAAGAGCGGCAGACAAAATTCCCGCCTGCCTCAGTTGCCACGAAAAGCCCGGCGGCAATCCCGCCTATCCGCGCATTTCAGGTCAAAACGCCCCTTATCTGGAGCGCCAGCTCCGCCTCTTCCATGCAGGTGTGCGAGGCGGGTCTTCCTTCAGCCACCTCATGCTCGAGGTGGCGAAAAACTTGAATGAAGAAGATTTTGCCGCTCTCGCGGCCTTCTTTGCCAGCCGCGAGAGCAGCGGGCCTTGAGTGCGAGGCCGTGAGTGCGAGGCCTCTCTCCTCCCCAGGAGCCAGGAACTAGACGGGGATGACCATCATGTAGCAGGCGGCGATCACCAGAACAAAACCTGCTGCTTCTACCCATTCTCTGACCATCGTCGCCTCCATCGCTTCGGTCGTGAATGAACGATAAAGTCGCATTGTAGTTCCACGAAATGGCCATAAACGTGGCGTGATCGCCTTAAATGTGAAACCGCACGGTTAACGGGACGTCAATTGTCGTCGGCCGCAGCCCTGGCGCGGGCAGCATCGAGGATCGAACGCACCTCTCGGGCCGCGGAATTTTCAATCGCGAATGCACCCTCCGGCAACAGGCCCGGGTCTTCCTCATTATCCTTGAACGTGGCGTCATCGCGTAACCGTCTGAGGAGCGACGTGATGGTGACTTCGCCCCCGATCATGGCGGACAAGAGCTCGATCAGCAGTTCGCGGTGAGCATTCAGGCGCCCTTCCAGTTCCTGCGGTGTCAGCGTCGACATGGTTTCCTCCTTGTCCCGTGTTTGCCTCTTCAAGGAGATAGCGGAGGTTTCGGCGCAGGGAACAATCACCGTGACCGAAAGTTGGTTCTTCGCCCAGAAACATGGAGGAAGACCATGGCGGAATTCGCCAGATCGAAAGGCAGCGACAGCGAGCGCGATGCGCGCGACCGGCTGATCCTTGCCCTTTACGCCCAGCTGAAAGCCGAACGGCAGACCCGCGAGGCGTTGGAATACGTCATTCGCAACGGTGCCTTGGCGCCCGAGGTACTGGAAGCCATCGCCGGCGACCCGATCCCGGCCGCAAGCGCCGAGGATGTCGCCGCCGTCGAGAAGGTGATCGCGCTGGATGCGCACCGCCGGCAGGCGGCGTTTCGCAAAGCCCGTGAAGAGGACCAGCCATGAAGAGTTTCGTTGTTGCGCTGGGAACCGTGGTGCTTCTGAGCGCCTGTAGCGACGGCGGCGAAAAACAGAGCGATCCGATCAACAACACGCCGCCGGCGCAATCCAACAACACGGCGGCGACGGATCGCAACCCGTCGCCGCAGACGGGAACGGGTGGCCAGAGCCCAGCGACATCGCCATCCGGAGCAACCAACACGACACCGGGCAGCCCGCCGCCGGCGGCCGGATCGGGCAATCCATAGTTTTCCTTTGCGTCCAGGGAACGAAATGTTGTGCCGCACCATTATGACGCCAGTCTTTCAATTGGGTGCGGCATGGATACGAAATCAAACCACTTTGTCATCGAGCCCGGCTCCTGGCTTAAGCTCGGGGCCAACTTTGATGGCGAGGGCGTCAACTTCGCGATTTTCTCGGCTCACGCCGAACGGGTGGAGCTTTGTCTTTATGACCCGACCGGCAAGATAGAGATCGCCAGGCTTGAGCTTCCGGAATACACCCATGAAATCTGGCACGGTTATGTGCCGGGGCTGAAGCCGGGCGCTCTCTATGGCTTCCGGGTCCACGGCCCGTACGATCCGGAAAACGGTCATCGTTTCAACCCGAACAAGCTGCTGATCGACCCCTATGCGCGGGAGTTCGCCGGCAATGTCGACTGGAACGAGGCGCATTTCGCCTATGACCTTCTGCACGAGGACAAGGATCTGACGTTCGACGAGCGCGACAGCGCGCCGTTCATGCCGAAGTGCCGGGTCATCGATCCGAACGAATTCGACTGGCAGGACCAGAACCGGCCGAACATCGCCTGGCCGGCGACGATCGTCTACGAGACCCATGTGAAGGGCTTCACCCAACTGAACCCGGGCATTCCGAAGGACCTGCGCGGCACATTCGAGGGCATGGGGCACAAGGCGTCGGTGGAGTACATCAAGAGCCTAGGGATCACCTCCGTCGAGCTGATGCCGGTTCATTATTTCCCGGACGACCAGCACCTGCTCGACAAGGGCCTGCATAATTTCTGGGGTTACAACACGCTCGGTTTCTTCGCCCCCGCTTCCCGCTATTATGGCCCGAAGGGCATCCAGGGATTTCGCGACATGGTGCGGGCGTACCACGATGCCGGCATCGAGGTCATTCTCGACGTGGTCTACAACCACACTGCGGAGGGCAACGAGCTCGGGCCGACGCTGTCGTTCAAGGGCATCGACAATTACTCCTATTACCGGACCATGCCCGACCAGCATCGCTACTACATCAACGACACCGGCACCGGGAACACCGTCAACACCTCGCATCCGCGGGTGCTGCAGCTGATCATGGATTCGCTGCGCTACTGGACCGAGAGCATGCATGTCGACGGCTTCCGCTTCGATCTCGGCACGATCCTCGGCCGCGAACCGGAGGGTTTCGACCAGCGCGGCGGGTTCTTCGACGCAATCACCCAGGATCCGGTTTTGTCGCAAGTGAAGCTGATCGGCGAGCCGTGGGATATCGGTCCCGGCGGTTATCAGGTCGGCGGTTTCCCGCCCGGCTGGGCGGAATGGAACGACAAGTACCGCGACACCGTGCGCGAATACTGGAAGGGCACCAACGTTTCGACGGACTTCGCCGCCCGCCTGCTCGGTTCCGGTGATCTCTACGACCAGCGCGGTCGTCGCCCGTGGGCGAGCGTCAACTTCATCGCCGCCCATGACGGTTTTACGCTGAACGACCTCGTTTCCTACAACGAGAAGCACAACGAGGCGAACGGCGAGGACAATAACGACGGCCACAACGACAACCGCAGCTACAACTATGGTGCCGAGGGGCCGACCGAGGACGAGGGCATCAATGCCGTGCGTGACCGGCAGAAACGCAATTTCCTCGCCACCCTGTTCTTCTCGCACGGCACCCCGATGCTGCTTGCCGGTGACGAGTTCGGCCGCAGCCAGATGGGCAACAACAACGGCTATTGCCAGGACAGCGAGATTTCCTGGGTTCACTGGGAAAACCTGCCGGAAAGCTGCGAGGAACTGCGCGAGTTCACCCGCCAGATCATCAAGCTGCGCCGGGAGCAGCCCTTGCTGCGTCGCGAGAACTGGCGCGACGGCCTGGACATCAAATGGTTCAACGCCGGCGGCGGCTTCCAGACGCCTGAACAGTGGGACGAAGGCTCGACGCTCGGCCTCTACATCGGCCGGCCCGACCTCAAGGAAGAGGAGGGGATCTGGCACGACGTGCTTCTGCTGTTCAACCCGTTCGAAGGCAATGTGCCGTTCCGCATCCCGCAGTTTGGCGAGGGCGGCTGGGTGCTGGAACTCACCACGTCCGACCTGTCCAAGCACGGCCTGGTCATTACCAAGGAAAAGGATTTCGAGCTCGAAGGCCGCAGCCTGGCGCTGTTCCGGAGGCCGTAGAACGGCTATTTTTTCCTTCCGCAAGATTATCTTCGAGCCGCGGCCTCTCCGTTGCGGCTCTCATCCAAATCCAGATGCGTATTGACAATTACGGAGCGATCCCACTGAACTGGCGCGACTTTTGTGGGGCGGAAATATTCGTTGGTGTCAGTAGATTTTCCCGAACAACTCTATGAGGCGGCGTTCATACCGGAGCTCTGGCCTTCCGTATGCGAAAGCATGGCTCGCCTGGCCGGTGCCCATTCCGCGGCCATCGCGACGCTCGACAATGATCATCAGTATCGATGGGTCTGCAGCCCCCGCATTCACAAGGCCCTGCTCGATTTCAGCACAAGCGAGATCCGCTACGAGAATATCCGGCCGGAGAGACATATTCAGTCGAGGAAATTTGCCTTCCTGCGCGATATCGATCTCATGACGGAAAGGGAAATCGAGGAGGACCCGATCTATAGGGAACGGCTAAGGCCGCTCGGGTTCGGTTGGACAGCCGGTGACGTGCTGCGGGAGCCTTCAGGACACCTCCTGATCGTGGACCTTCTTCGCGAGACTTCTGCCGGCCCGTTCCAGCCGGACGATATGGCCACCATGAATCGCCTGAAGCCGGATATAACGCGGGCCGCGTGGCTCGCATCCCGCCTGGCTTTCAAACAGGCCCGCAATACCGTCGAAACCCTCGAATTGATCGGGATGCCGGCCGCCGTCATCGGTGACAATGGCGGCGTCATGGAGGCAAATCCGCAATTCCAAGGCCTTGGCACGCAAGTCCTTATCGGCGCCGGCAACCGGATCAGGCTTTCCAGTGCGTCCGCCGAATTGCTTCTCGGGACATGCATTACGGCTGTGCGCAAGTCAGAAGTGCCCATCGTCCAAAGCATCCCCCTGCCGGCCAGAACCGAAGAGGAGACGCCGTTGATCATCAACGTCGTTCCGATCAAGAAACGGTCGCGCGACATTTTCAACAGATCGCTGGTAGTCCTGCTCGTCACAAAGGTCGGTATGAGTGAGACGCACGATCCCCATGTCCTGCAGGGCCTTTTCGACCTTACACCCGGTGAAGCACGCATCGCATGGGAGATAGGCTCAGGCGGCACGGTAGACCGCGCGGCCGAAAACCAGGCTATTTCCCGGGAAACCGTGAGAACCTACCTGAAGCGCATCATGATGAAGACCGGCGTGCGGACGCAGGCCCAGCTGGTCCTGCTTCTCAGAGGGCTTCCGTTTCTTCGGTAGCGTCTCGCTTCACTTTGAAGTTTACACTCAGAGCGTTGCCCGACGGATATCCGAGGTTGTCGAGGCAACGTGCCCGGACTTCAGCACCAGGTTGGCATAGACGGCGGCATATTGCTGGGCGCTGCGTTCCCAGGAAAATTTCGCCTTCATGCCTTGGTTCTGCAGCCGTGCCCACATTTTCGGGTCGGCATAGGCGTGCAGCGCGCGGCGAAGCGCCAGGCGCAATCCGTCGGTGGTCACCGGATGGAACTGGAAGCCGGTGGCGACGCGGGCGGACATGGCCGCATCATTGGCATCGATGATCGTTTCCGAAAGCCCGCCGGTGCGGGAGACGACCGGGACGCAGCCGTAGCGGAGCGCGTAGAGCTGGGTCAGCCCGCAGGGTTCGAAGCGGGAGGGCTGGACGATCGCGTCCGACCCGCCGTGGACCAGATGCGCCGTCGGTTCGTCGTAGCCGAAATGCACTGCCATCCGGCCCGGAAAACGCGCGGCGGTATCGGCCAGCGCCCGCTCGATCTCACGGTCGCCCTGGCCGAAGACGATCACCTGGCCGCCGTTGCGGATGATCTCGTCCGCCGTATCGGCGAACATATCAAATCCCTTCTGCCAGGTCAGCCGACTGACGGCGGAAAACACGGGACCTTCCTGGGCCGGGTTCAGCCCGAATTTCTGAAGCAGCGCGGCGCGGTTCTCGCGCTTGCGGCGCAACGTACCGACATCGTAGTTGCGTGGCAGGTGCGGGTCCGTCGAAGGGTCCCATATATCGAGGTCGATGCCGTTGACGATGCCGCGAAGGACGGAGACGCGTGCATTCAGGACGCCGTCCATGCCCATGCCGAAGCGCGGGGTGAGGATCTCGCGCGCATAGGTCGGGCTGACGGTGGTGATCGCGTCGACCGTCAGCAGGCCGCCTTTCAGGAAACTGATATCCCCGAAATATTCCATTCGGTTCATGGAATAGGCTTCCGGCGGCAGGCCGATGCTCATCAGAACGCCGGCAGGATACTGGCCCTGGAAGGCGAGGTTGTGGATGGTCAGCACGACGGGCGTCATGCAGCCGCGTTCGCGCATATAGACCGAGGTCAGCGCCGACTGCCAGTCATGGGTATGAACCAGGTCGGGAATCCAGCCCGGCAGCAATCCATCGGCGATTTCGGCCGCCGCGAGGGAAAGTGCAGCGAACCGTTTCCAGTTGTCGGGATGATCGATGCCCTCTTCATCGACATAGGGACCGCCGGGCCGGTCGTAGAGAGCGGGCGCATCGAGGATGAAAAGGCTGAGGCCTTCGACGCGGGTATGCAGAAGGGCGGCTTTTTCGCCGAGCAGGTTGTCGAAGGTGACCAGCGGCATGGCGCTCTTCAGCTGCTGCATGACCTGGGGATAACCGGGGATCAGAGAGGTCGTCTCTATGCCGAGCGGGGCGAGCGCCTTTGGCAGCGATCCGGTCACGTCTGCTAGGCCACCCGTCTTCACAAGGGGGAAGATTTCGGAGGTGACCGAAAGAATTCTCATGCCGGGAAGCCCCCGCTTTCCATAACCAGTATTGATCCCCTGTTCCGTTGCGCTCCACTCATCTCGACGGGGTTCGCCGATCGGGACGTAAGCGTTCATCATGCGTGCCTCCGCCATCTGCCGGTCTCCCCTGCAGAACGTTTTCGCCCTGGCCAACGTTCCTCCGCCGGGATGAAACCGAGACCACGTTCAGACGCAAAAGCCATTTCAATTTTCCAGGATAAACAAACCCGCGGCCGCGATGATGTCAGTCGCCGCGACCAATAACGATTGTGATGAAGCTGGGTGGCGGGTGGCGTCAGGCGCCAGCCGGAACCTTCTTGGAGCGCTTCTTCGCCGGTTGGACGGCTTCCGGCATGGCAGCGGCCGGTGCCTTGGAAGATGTCTTCGCGGGAGAAGCCTTGGCAGCGGCGGTTTTCGCTGCCGGTTTGGGTGTTGCAGCCTTCGACGCCGCTTTCGGCGGCTTCACGGCGGTGGCGGACTTGCCGCGCGATCCTGCCGCAGGCTTTTTTGAAGCGGTAGGCCCGAGCGTCGCATATTCCAGCTTGGCTCTTTCCCAATGCTCCCTATCCTTACCTGACGGATAGCCTTCCTCTTCCCACAATATGTAGGCCCGTTTTCTGATCCAGACTTCTTCGGATTCCGCCATTCTTGTCTCCATTCGCCCAAGCGCCCAAACGTGCGCGGCGCAGAAAAGTTCCCTGGTAAAAACGAAAAATCGCAACCCGGCCGAGACGTGGCCAACACTCGAAAAAAAACTTCCCCGGAGGCGGAACTTTTGGTTCCCGAATGTACTTGTGACCGCCGGGAAGGAGATACATCCAATGGGAAAGTACTGCGATATCGTCCCACACGCAACCGGTTGGGTCTACGTCATCGACGGCGTCCAGTCTGCGTCTTATTATCACACCTATGAGCTTGCCATGGAGGCCGCCAAGGCCCATGTGGCGCGCGACCGGAGCGGACGGGTCGAGATTTTTCGAAGGCAGGCGCTGAACGGCGAGATGTTGCCGATTCCGCCCGTGCCCGCCAACCCCGATCCTTCGGTCCTGAGGCGATCCTTCCCGGCTTGAGGAGGCCGGAAAGGAGGAAAAACCCGGCGGCAGCCAACCTGGCGGCGGCCGGGTTTTTTGTATGTTGAAGCCACGAAAAAGGCGCGGACGAGACCGCGCCTTCCTTAGATCGTCGGGATTGTCAGGCAGCCTTCTGGGCTGCCGTGTTGACGGCGGTCTTGGCAAGGGTCGTCAGAGCCTCATCGGTCTTGCTTTCCTCGGCAAGGGTCTGATCGAGAAGCGTCACCGCATCCCGGTGACCGAGCTGCTGAGCCCAGGCACGCAGGGTGCCGTAGCGGCTGATCTCGTAATGTTCGACCGCCTGGGCGGCGGCGAGCAGGCCGGCGTCGAGCGCCGGGGTGCCCTTGAACTCGTCGAGGATCTCCTCGCCTTCTTCGATGATGCCGTCGATCGCCGGGCAGGTCTTGCCCTGGGCCCGCTTGCCGATGATCTCGAAGACCTGCTTCAGGCGATCGATCTGGCCTTCGGTTTCTTCCTTGTGCTTTTCGAATGCCGCCTTCAGCTTGGGATCCTGAGCACCCCGCGCCATCTTCGGCAGCGCCTTCACGATCTGGCGCTCGGCGTAGTAGATGTCCTTCAGGGTTTCATGAAAAAGGTCGTCGAGGGTCTTGTTAGCCATGGGTCTCTCTCCTTGTTGGTGATGTTCTTAAGGCAGGGATTGCGAGGCACCTAACGAGCAAGTGCCTCGCAGGTTCCACGGGGATCAATGCCTTTCGGGCGCGATCCGAAGATTGTTGCGGCAGGCCGTGACCCCTTCGATCTCCAGCACGGCTTCTTCCGCCCGGGTCTTGTCGGCAAAGTGCGCGACGTAACCTTCCAGGGTCACTTCGCCATTCTCCACCGAGACCGTCATGTTGCCCGGGTCGAGAAAGGCCTCCTGCGTCAGGCGCTCGTTGACGTCCTGTACGATCAGATCGTCGGGCCGTTCGTAACCGCTCGGTCCCTTGCCGATCTGCTTTTCCCGCTCCGGTCCCTCGGCAAAGATATTGGCTTCGCCCTGAAGATAACCGCTCGGGCGGCTTTCCGCCGGGCCTTCCCACCGAGGCCACTGCGAGGTCTCGCCGGGGCGGCCGGCTTTCGGCTGCTCATTCTTCATCGGCTTTCTCCTTATCAGGGGCATGATCGCCCGCAGCGGAGTAACCCATGGTTGCCGGAAAAGTTCCGCGCGAGTTGATGGAACCGGAACGTCCGAACCGCGTTCTGGCTTCAAACTAGAAAAGTGCCTATGACGGGAGAGAGATATGCAGGACAGACTGAAGATCTATCGGCTGGTGCCGACGGCTGCGCCAGGCGATCCGAACTGGCAGAATTCGCCGGCACATGGCGAAGTGGTAGTCAGGGCAAAGACCGCCGGCGATGCGCGGCTGGTGGCGAGCCAGGCGGAACTGGATTTCATGGAAATCGATGCTTCGCCCTGCGAGGGCAATTCGACGGAAATGGCGAGCGCCTTCCGCAGCGACAAGCTTTATACGGTGATCGAGGATAGCAGCGGCCGGTTCGCGCCGAATGGGCCACGGGGCGTGATCGGTGGCGGCCGCGTGTTCATTGACAACCTGATTTCGACCCAGCTCTGACGGCTTGAGGCGGACGTATCCAAGACGGAAAGTATCAGTCTGTACGCCCGTCGATCTTTTCGTTGAGTGCCCTCTGGAGCGCGCGCGCCAAGTCCAGCAGCCGATCAGGAACCTCTTCCTTCTCGATTTCGGTCAGAAGGACCGAGACCTTGCGGTTAACCCGCCGTCCCATCCTGACGTCCTCATCCGCAACCGGAGTGTCTTGTTTCGTCATCCCGACCTCTGACGTAATCACCGCCGGCTTATCCGTTCCCGAACAATGTCCGCCCGCCATAACCTTACATTAGCTTTCCATACATCATTACGGCTAACTTCGGATATCCCGAAAAAGTCACAGAGGACAAATGAAATGAAGCGACTCCCTATCCGGGAGCCGCTTCATTTGTTCCAGAGTTTTTTTTGAAACTCAGTGCTTGGGCGGCTTCGGCGTGCCCGATGGAATGGACGTCACGGTGCTCGAGACGGGATCGCTTGCCGGAAACGTATCTTCCAGGCCCTCGTTGAGCTGCTCGTCCAGCTCCTTCTTTTCACCGCGGTCGCGAGCCGATTGCTCGACCTTCTTGTTCCGGTCGTTCTGCGCGGAGTTGGGTGTGCTCGTGGTGCTCATCTGATTTCTCCTGGCCTGTTTCATCACGAAAACGGTTTGGATCGAACCTTTGTTCCGGAACCAAGCTACGGCAGCGTGGGTTATCGGGGGGAACGAAGGAGTATCCCGTGGCGCCGCGCGTATTCTGGAAAGGTTATCTGAAGCTTTCGCTGGTCACCTGCCGCGTGACGATGACGCCGGCCGTCTCCGAAGGCGCCAAGGTGCGCTTCCACAATATCAACCGCAGGACCAACAATCGCGTTCTCAGCCAGTATGTCGATGCGCAGACCGGTGAGGCGGTCGAGGACGACGATCAGGTCAAGGGGTATCCGAAGGGCGAAGACGACTATGTTCTTCTCGAGGACGAAGAGATCGAGGATGTCGGGCTCGAAAGCACCCGTACGATCGATATAGAGACTTTCGTGCCTGCCGACTCGATCGACTGGATCTGGTACGATCGGCCGCATTACCTGGCGCCCGACGACGAGGTGAGTGCCGAGGCGTTTGCGGTGATCCGGGAGGCCATGGCAAAGAGCGGTACCGGCGGTATTGCCCGGCTCGTCATGTATCGTCGCGAGCGGGCGGTTCTGCTGCTGCCCAAGGACAAGGGGATCGTCGTGTGGACCTTGCGCTATGGCGACGAAGTCCGCGACGCCGACGAATACGCCGCCCAAGAACCGAAAGAGAAGGCTGATGCCCAGCACCTGTCGATGATGAAGAAGATCATCGACGAGCGCACCGAGGCCTGGAAGCCCTCGATGGCGGACGACCCGGTCCAGGACCGGCTGCTCGAAATCATCGCCGAGCGCAAGAAGAGCCGGAAGGCGAAGAAGAAGGTCGAGGCCAAGGTGCCTGAACGCAGCAGCAACGTGATCGACATCACCGCGGCGCTGAAGAAAAGCCTGGAGGCGGAGCGCAAGTTGCCGCGCAAGTGAGCCTCCCTTCGGCTTCTACCGTTTTTTCTTTTCCTTGAACTCGATTGGTGCTTCCGCCTTGCGGAAATCGCCCCAAGGATCCTTCGCCTGCTGGGCGATGCGGGCCGGGGCGTTGATGACCGTGAAATAGTTGGGGGCGATCGCGCCGCCGAGCTCTTCCCACTCGACAGGCATGGAGACAGGCGCGCCGGGGCGGGCGCGGGTGGAATAGGGCGCCACCGCGGTATTGCCGCGGCCGTTGCGCAGGTAGTCGATGAGGATCTTGCCGCTTCGCTTCGACTTGGTGATCGTCGAGACGTATTTGTCGGGATCGTCGCCGGCCATGCCGTCGGCCAGTGCCTTCATCGCCGCCTTCACCTGCGGCCATTCCGCCTTCGGCTTGACGGGTGCGACGACATGCAGGCCCTTGCCGCCCGAGGTCTTGACGAAGGCGACCAGCCCCATGTCCTCGAAACGCCGCTTCACTTCATGGGCCGCGGCGATGATCTCGGTCCAGGAAACGCCTTCGCCGGGGTCGAGATCGATATTGACCATGTCCGGCTTTTCCCAGTCGTCGAGGTTGGAACCCCAGGGATGGATTTCAAGGGTCGCGCCCTGGACGAGGCCGAGCAGCCCGTCGAGGTCGCGGATGGTGATGTCCTCTTCCGCCGGATCGGCAGGGTCCTTTACGAGCACGGCGTTCCTGGTCATGCCCTTCCAGCCGTGTTTCTGGAAAAACAGCTGGCTGCCGATGCCGTCGGGGCCGCGCAGAAGCGCCAGCGGGCGGTTGACGACGAAGGGGGCCATCAGCCGCCAGACTTCGGTATAATAGTCCGCGAGCCCGGCCTTGGTCACCCCGGCATCCGGCCAGTAGACCCGGTCGGGATGGGTGAGATTGATCGTCCTCGTCGGCGGCTTCGGTTGTTCCGCTGCGTTCACTGGCCCACCCTCCCGGACGATCTCCTTCGGATCCTTGTCTTCCCTCAAGCCCCGGAAGGCGGCATGGCGGATATGCGCATCCGCCGTCCAGCCGCGGAATTCCACCTCCGCCACCAGTTCGGGTTTTACGAAAACGACATCCTTCTTTTCCACCCCGGCAAGCTTTTCGTCAAACGGGCTTTCGCCCATGGAGAGTTCCTCGAGGCGTTTGAAGAGCGACTGGGCCACGGCATTCGAGTAGCCCGTGCCGACGCGGCCCGCATGCCGCAGCTTCCCCTTGTCGTAATACCCCATGACCAGCGATCCGATCGCCGTCCTTGAAACGGAGGAGGGGACAAAACCCGCGATCACGAATTCCTGTCGCGCCGAGCATTTCGACTTCACCCAGTCGCGGCCTCGGCCGGGTCTGTAGGGTGCGTCGGATATCTTTGAGATGATGCCTTCGAGGCTGAGCCGGCAGGCGTGTTTCAGGACCAGGCCGCCCTCGTCGCCGAAATGCTCGCTGTAACGCAGGGCAGGGCCGCTGCCGGTCAGCAGTGTCTCCAGCACCTCCTTGCGCTTCAGAAGCGTCGCGCCGGTGAGGTCGTAGCCGTCCAGGTGAAGAATATCGAAGGCGTAGAAGGTGAAGCGATCGTTTCGGCCCTCGCTGAGGTCCTGCTGAAGCAGCGAGAAATCCGTGGCGCCGGAACCGGCCTCGACGGCCACTTCCCCGTCGATGATCGCATCGGTCGCGGCAAGTTTTGCGAATTCAGCGATGATCTCGTCCCCGAACTTGTGCGTCCAGTCGAGGCCGGTGCGCGTCGACAGCTTTACCTTGCCATTTTCCAGACGGGCCTGCAGGCGATAGCCGTCGAGTTTGATCTCGTGGACCCAGCGTTTGCCGGAAGGGGCGCTCTTCACCAGCGTCGCAAGCTGCGGTTCGACGAAATCCGGGAGTTCGGCTTTCCGCACACCCTTGATCTTCGACGCGGTTATGTCGGATTTTTCCGGGTCAGGATCGGATTTCGCCTTCGCTTTCGGTCTGGCCGAACTCTTTGCCGCCGGTGTCTTGCGGCCCCAGATTTCGTCCAGTGTCTTGCCGGATTTCACCGAAAGCGGCATTTCGTCGAGAATGTCCTTGTCGCCCTCGGCCCGGGCGAATTCGTCGTCGCCCTTGACCAGCAGCCAGTTTTCGCGCTTTTCGCCTTGCTTTTGCGCCATGCGGATCAGGTGCCAGCGGCCTTCCAGCTTCTCGCCCTTAAGCTCGAATTCCATATGGCCTTTCTTGTAGGCCTTGTGGGGGTCGCCGATCGGCTCCCAGGTGCCGCGATCCCAGAGCATGACCGCGCCGGCGCCGTAATTGCCTTTCGGGATCATCCCCTCGAAACCGCCATAGTCGAGCGGGTGGTCTTCCACATGCACCGCAAGTCGCTTTTCGCCGGGTACGAAGCTCGGGCCGCGGGTGACCGCCCAGCTCTTCAGGACGCCGTCCATCTCCAGCCGGAAATCGTAGTGAAGGCGGGTGGCGTCGTGTTTCTGGATCGCAAAACTGTTGCCGGATGCCTTGGCCTTGCGGCGGCCCTGGATCGTTCCCTGAGGTTCGGGAGAGGCCTTGAAGTTCCGCTTCCGATTGTAGGTTTCGAGCGCCATGATCAGCTCGCCTTTCTCTGCGTGGCGGCAGTCTTACGAGATACGGTTTTCCTGGCAGTTTTCCCGGCGGGTTTCTTCGACGCGGCTTTGTTGCCGCCGCCGGCGCTCTGACGCAGCGCATCGAGCAGACTGGAGACCTTCTTCGGCTCGGGCTTCGGCTGCTTCCTGAGCTTGCGGCCTTCGATCTTCGCCTTGATCAGTTCGGCAAGTGCTGCCTCGTAACGGTCGTCGAACCTGCTCGGGTCGAATTCGCCGCGTTTGGTGTCGATGATGTGTTCCGCGAGGTCGAGCATCTCGCCCTCGATCTTGAAGCTCTTGATGTCGGAGAAAATTTCCTTCGCCGGCCGGACCTCGTAGTCGTAGTTCAGCGTGCTGGCGGTCAGGCCATTCTCGGTCGGTCGGATCAGCAGCGTCCGCAGTCGCCGGAAGAGCACGGTGCGGGCGAGCGCGGCGACATTCTTCTCCTTCAGTCCTTTGCGGATCAGCTCGAAGACCTCGGCGGAGGGTTTGTCGGCGGGCGCCAGGTAATAGGGACGATCAAGGAAGATGGTATCGACGCCGTTGCAGGGGATGAAGGTTTCGAGTTCCAGCGTCTTGTCGCTCTCGGGTACCGCGGCCTTCACCTCGTCAGGCTCCAAAAAGACGTACTGGCCGCTTGAAACTTCGTAGCCCTTGACGATGTCCTCGCTTTCGACCTGCCTGCCGGTGTCGGCGTCGACCATCTGGCGGTGGACGCGGTTGCCCGTCTCTCGATTGATGATGTGGAAACTGACGCGGTCGGATGTCGATGCGGCCGTATAAAGCGCCACAGGGCAACTCAGTTCTCCGACTTTCAGATATCCTTTCCAGTTTGCACGCGGTGCCATATCCGAACTCCCGGCAGAACTCCGTGAAAGTCCTATCAACAGGCCTGCCGACCTGTTTGTTCCCTCAGGCGAGGCGCGGTTTCCGTCACGAAGATGAACAGGGCATTCATCTTAGGGGAACCAAATACGCAAGGCATGCGTTTGCCCCCGTCATTCCAGCCATTAAGACTTCGGAGAGGTAGGCAACGGTGTCTGAATCACAGTTGAATGGTGATCCTGCACGTGCAGACATAGTAAGGCTTATTCCGGCTCTCCGCGCATTTGCCCGTACTTTCTGCCGCAATCCCAGCGATGCAGACGACCTGGTGCAGGAGACGCTGATGAAGGCGCTCGCCAATCTCGACAAGTTCGAGCCGGGCACCAAGCTGAAAAGCTGGCTTTTCACCATTATGCGCAACACCTTTTATACGCGGGTCAAGGTGCTTGGCCGCGAGGCGCCGGGGATCGAGGAGAACGTCTCCGGGGATACGCCGGTCGCGGCGAGCCAGGAGATGGCGGCAAGAGCCCGGGAGGTCCAGCGTGCGCTTCAGAAACTGCCGCCGCATTATCGAGAAGTGCTGACGCTCGTTGCGATCCTCGGGGAAAGCTACGAGGCGGCGGCGGAAATCTGCGATTGCGCGGTGGGCACGGTGAAAAGCCGGCTCAACCGGGCGCGGCATCAAATCCTGCACGAATTGGGTGAGGAAACGAACTGAGCTGCCGCATCGCGACAGCTTTGCCTTTGGAGGTCGTCATGAAATTCACATTGATTGCGGCAGCAATCGTCCTCGTGACGATCGCCCCGGTTTTCGCATTTATCTAGCTGATCAGGCCGGATCCCGGTCGAGGTCCGGGTAATGCCGGAATATGCCCGACTCGTTGAAGGCGAGCCGGCGCTTCGACGTGAGATAGGCCTCGATATTCGGGCGCTTGGCGACCGCGTCGCGCAGCTTGGCGACGTTGGGGTAGTCGCTATCGAAGTTTTTCATCGCACGCGGGAAGGCATAAACGAGGCCTTCGGCGAGCTGGAAGAGCGACAGGTCGACATAACTCAGGGCGTCGCCGACCGTATGGCCGCTCTTTGCCGGATTGGCCGTGATGATGCGCTCGAAATAGCCGATGAATTTCGGGACCCGGTGTTTCAGGAAGGCCCGGGAGCGGGCCTTGGCCTCTTCTCTCTGGTCCTCGTAATAATCGGCGGTGCTGATCGGGTGGTGCGTGTCATGCACCTCGGCCACGAAATCGGTGGTCGTCAGCTGCAGTCCATGGGCGAAGACGCGGGATTTTTCGTCCTTCGGCACCAGATCCAGCTTCGGCCCGAGATAGTTGAGGATATTGGCGACATGCGAGACGATCAGGTCGCCGTCCTTCAGGAACGGCGGCGCGAATGGCATGTCGTGTCCATGCTTGCCGCGGATATAGTCCATCATTTTTGCTGTGCCGTGATCGCCGCGGGCCACATCCACATAGTCAGCTCCGGCTTCTTCCAGCGCCAGCCGCACGAATTCGCCGCGACCCTGAAGGCCGTCCCAGTAATAAAGCTCGTAGGTCATCTTCACTCCAGAAATTCTGCAATCCCGACCGGCTTCGAACGCAGTCCGATCCCTGTTCAACCCGGCTGTCGCATGTACTGTTCCTTTAAATTTGCATTGCTGGAACACGAGTTGGAACTTTTGCACAGGGGTTGTGTTGAGGGCTCGGGGTGCCGCAAGGTTTTCGCGCTCAGGATTTTTCAGGTTGGCATAGGGTTTTGACGATGGCTATCAGGATTACCGCGGTCGTTTTTATTTTGATCGGTTTGGCTCTGGCCGTCGGCGGCGGACAACTGCTGCTGCTCGGAGGAAGCGCCTATTACATCATCTGCGGTCTCGGCTTCGTGCTGACCGGCATCCTGCTTTTCCTGAGGAGCGCCATCGCACTCAGGGTCTATGCGGTTATCGTGCTGGCCTCGCTGGCCTGGGCGATCTGGGAGGTCGGGCTCGACTGGTGGCAGCTCGGTCCGCGCGGCGGGATGATCATCCTGCTCGGCCTTTGGCTCCTGACGCCCTGGATCCGCACGCCGCTCGGCTTTTCAAGCCCGACCGGCATGCGTTACGGCGCAAGCGCCCTGCCGCTCGGTATTTCGCTGATGATCGCGATCGTCGTCGCCATAATCTCGATGTTCCTCGATCCGCTGGACCAGAGCGGCGAGCTTCCCGAACAATCCGTCGCAGCCGCTCCGCCGATGGGCGGCAACGTGCCGCCCGGCGAATGGCACCAGTATGGACGGACGCCCTTCGGGCAGCGTTACTCGCCGCTCGACCAGATCAAGGTCGACAACGTCGCCAACCTTACGGAGGTCTGGCGCTACCAGACCGGCGACGTGAAGCGGCCGGACGACGTGGGCGAGACGACCTATCAGGTGACGCCGCTCAAAGTCGGCAACTCGCTCTATCTCTGCACCCCGCACAATCTTGCGATCGCGCTGGACGCGACGACCGGCAAGGAGAAGTGGAAATACGACCCGAATTCCGGCATGAACCCCGATCGCCAGCACCAGACCTGCCGCGGCGTCAGCTACTACAAGGATGCGGCCGCTGCCGCCGGCAGCCCTTGTGCTGAACGGGTCTATCTGCCGACATCGGACGCGCGGCTGATCGCACTCGACGCTGCGAACGGCCAGGTCTGCACCTCCTTCGCCGACAACGGAACACTGCAGCTCACCAGCGGCATGCAGTATAATCCGGCCGGTTACTACTACTCGACCTCGCCACCGGCGATCGCCGGCAACAAGATCATCATCGGCGGGGCGGTCAACGACAACTATTCCACCCAGTCGCAGTCGGGCGTCATCCGCGCCTTCGACGTCAATACGGGGCAACTGATCTGGAACTGGGATTCGGGCAATCCGAGCCAGACGCAGCCCTTGCCCCCCGGCCAGACTTACACGACCAATTCGCCGAACAGCTGGTCCGTATTCAGCGTCGATGAGGAATTGGGCCTCGTCTATATCCCGCTCGGCAACCAGGTGCCCGACCAGCTCGGCATGGGCCGCAACGAGAATGTCGAGAAATATTCCTCGTCGATCGTCGCGCTCGACCTCAATACCGGCGCCGACCGGTGGGTGCGCCAGACGGTGCATCATGATCTATGGGATATGGACGTGCCGGCCCAGCCGGTCCTCCTCAACATCACCAAGACGGACAATACGGTAGTGCCGGCGCTGATCGGTCCGACCAAGCAGGGCGACATCTACGTGCTCGACCGGCGCACCGGCGAGCCGATCATCCCCATCACCGAGGAGCCGGCGCCCGGAGGCGCCATCCCGGAGGACCGTACCGCGCCGACCCAGCCTACCTCGGCCCTGTCGTTCAAGCCAAGGCCGCTCGAGGAACGGGACATGTGGGGCATCACCATGTTCGACCAGATGGTCTGCCGCATCTGGTATCATCAATACAACTATAGTGGTCGCTACACGCCGCCCTCCCTCAAGGGCACGATCGTCTATCCCGGCAATTTCGGTACGTTCAACTGGGGCAGCGTCGCCGTCGATCCGGAACGGCAGGTGATGTTCGGCATGCCGACCTATCTCGCATTCACCTCAAGGCTTGTGCCCCGGTCCGAAATCCCGCCGAAGGGCCAGGGCGAGAAGGGCAGCGAACAGGGCCTCAACCGCAATGAAGGCGCGCCTTACGGCGTCTATATGGGGCCGTTCCTCGGGCCGCTGCAGATCCCCTGCCAGGCGCCGCCATGGGGATATGTGTCGGGCGTGGATCTCAGGACCGGTGAGATCGCCTACAAGCACCGCAACGGCACGGTCTACGACATGACGCCGCTGCCTCTGCCCTTCAAGGTCGGGGTGCCGGGCATCGGCGGGCCGATGATCACCAAGGGCGGCGTGGCGTTTCTCGGCGCTGCCGTCGACAACTATCTGCGCGCCTACAACCTAACCGACGGTCGTGAACTCTGGAAGGCGCGGTTGCCGGCGGGCGGCCAGGCGACGCCGATGACCTATGCCGTGGACGACGGGCGCCAGTTCGTCGTGATGGTGGCGGGCGGGCACGGCTCCGTCGGTACCAAGCCCGGCGACTACGTGATCGCCTACGCGCTGCCGCGATAGGCAGGCTACACAGAAGTCCCGGGCGTCCGGCACCCGGGATTTTTCGTTCGCAATCGGTGTAGGGAGGTTACTTCCGGCGGATGAAACGGAGTTCGTTGCGCACGGCGCTCACTCCGGCAACGCCCAGTGCCACTTCCGCGGCCCGCGCGATCTCGCTTTCCAGTTGGACCGTCCCGCTCAGCATGACCTCGGAGCCTTGGGCGACGACAGCGACATCGCTTGCATCGATGCCGCCGGCAGAAGCCAGCGCATCGGATACAGCCCCTTCGAGTGTAGCGCTCGGCGGAAACTCCGCCTCGACCTCGGGAGGCGTCTCGTGAAAATGCTGATGCTTGAAGACCATTGTCGTACTCCGTTCTGACACGGCACGACAACGCGCGGGGAGGGCGATTGGTTCAGCGCCCGCCGGCAAGAACCGTGGCGATGATCTCCTGAAGCTGGGTCTGCGAGAAAGGTTTCGGCAATCGCGGCAGGCGGTTGTCGCCGCCGGTCGGCAATTCCGCGTAGCCGGTCGCCAGCACCACCGGCAGGCCCGGTCGCTCTTCGCGGATGGCGGCGGCCAGTTCGGAGCCGGTCATGCGGGGCATCGAATGGTCGGTGATGACCAGATCGATGTCATGGGCGCCGCTTCTCAGCTCCTTGAGGGCATCGGTCCCACTATGGGCCTCGATCACCGTATGGCCGAGATCCTCCAGCATCAGCGTCGTGTTCATCAGGACCAGTGCGTCGTCATCGACGGCGAGAATGGTCAGGCGGCCTCTGGGAGTTGCTGCGGGCGATGGCATGGTCTTCTCCGGAGACTGCGGACAGTCGTTTGCATCTGCCGCAGGCAGATAGAGCGAAACCGTGGTGCCCTTGCCCTTTTGGCTTTCGATTTCAAGTTTACCGCCCGACTGTTCGGTCAGGCCTTGCACCATAGACAATCCGAGCCCCGTTCCCTTTCCGACGCCCTTCGTCGTGAAGAAAGGTGTCGTCGCGCGGATAAGGGTCTCTTCGTCCATGCCTTCGCCGCTGTCGGCGACCGAAAGCCGAACATAACAACCGGGCTTCAGCCTGTCGGTATTCTTGTCGGCCAAATATTCCTCGGCGCTGATGACGATCGAGCCGCCGCCGGCCATCGCATCCCGGGCGTTGACGACAAGGTTCAGAAGCGCAGTCTCCAGCTGAACCGGATCGCTGGTAACATGCGGCAGGTTTTCGGCAAAGCGGGTTTCCACGGAGGCGGAGGCGCTGAGCGAGCGCTGAATGAAATCCGCCATGCCGCCCACGAGCACCGGCACGTCGATAGCCTGCATGTTCAGTTCCTGTCGCCGGGAGAACGCCAGCATCCGCTGGGTCAGTGCCGCACCCCGCTCGGCGCCCAGGATGGCATTATCCAGCAGGGGCGTCAGTGCTGGATCGTCGGGCAGGCGTTTCTTCAGAATTTCCAGGCTGCCCAGGACGGCCATCAGCAGATTATTGAAATCGTGGGCAACGCCACCGGTCAACTGGCCGATGGCCTCCATCTTCTGGGATTGGAAAAGTTCCTCGCGGGCCTGGGTGAGAGCCTTCTGTGCCTCGACTTTTTCAGTGATGTCGCGGGTGATCTTGGCGAAGCCGAGAAGCTTGCCTTCCTCGTTGCGGATCGCATCGACGATGACATGCGCCCAGAAGCGCGTGCCGTCCTTGCGCTGCCGCCAGCCTTCTCTCTCGAATCGTCCCTCGCGCCGTGCGGTTTCCAGGCTCCGGGCCGGTTCGCCGCGCTCGCGATCCTCCGGCGTATAGAATTGCGAAAAATGCTGGCCGACGATTTCGTCAGCGGTATAGCCCTTGATGCGCGCGGCACCGGAGTTCCAGTTGCTGACGCGGCCATCCGGGTCGAGCATGTAGAGAGCGTAGTCCGTGACGCCCTGGACGAGGATCTGGAATTTCTCCTCGCTCAGCCGGAGTTCCGCCTCGGCCTTTTTCCGTTCCGTCAGGTCGCGGGTTACCTTGGCGAAGCCGAGAAGCTCGCCGGAACGGCCCCAGATCGGGTCGATGATGACATGGGCCCAGAAGCGGTTGCCGTCCTTGCGGACGCGCCAGCCTTCCTTTTCGAAGCGGCCTTCGGTCACAGCGGTCCGCAAGGCGTGCTCAGGCGCACGCGCCAACCTGTCTTCGGGTGTATAGAAGCGGGAAAAATGCTGTCCGAGGATTTCCCAGGCCTCGTATCCCTTGAAGCGCTGGGCGCCTGCATTCCAGCTGACGATCTTGCCGTCCGCGTCAATCATGTAGATCGCATAGTCGGTAATGGCGTCTACGAGAAGACGATACCGCTCCTCGTCAAGCAACGAAACGTCGTAACTTTGAGGTACGCTCATAAACCGCCCTCGGCCCACAAAATTTGTGGTTTAACGCGCTGTAACAACGAACAGTTGTAACTGTGCAACAGGATCATTACTCTTCCCCGGCCCACGAAACCCGTGGTCTAACGCGATATAATGCCCAAGTCTCATTTTGGTTCCGTGTTTCCAAAATTTTCTATCTTCCGCCAGCGGCGGCAACCAGGCCCGGGTTGACGGATGACGAGTTTTCCTTTACGACTGACGAAAGATGAAAATCGTCACACGTAAAACGAAAGCCATCAGCAGTATGGATACCAACGAAAATACGCTGGATACGTCGCGGCAGGATAATATCGGCCGTATCCTCGATGCGGCGGAGCGGCTGTTCAAGCACTACGGTTATACCAAGACCAATGTCGCCGACATTGCTCGGGATCTCGGCATGTCGCCGGCCAATATCTATCGTTTCTTCTCGTCCAAGGCGGATATCCATCAGGCGCTTGCGAACCGCATGCTGGATTCCGGTTATCAGGTCGCGGTCGCCAACGCGAAACGGCCGGTGAGTGCCGCCGAGCGGTTGCGGGACCACGTCCTGCAACAGCACCGCATCACGCTCGAGACCATGCTCGACGAAAAGAAGGTGCATGAGATGGTGGTGATCGCCATCGAGCAGCAATGGCCGGTCATCGAGCAGCATCTCGAACGGATACGCCTCGTCATTGCCGATCTCATCGAGCAGGGCATCGAAGCCGGCGAGTTCCGTCAGCAGGATCACCACCTTGCAGCTGAGTGTTTCATGTCGGCAATGGTCATCCTCTGCCATCCTCAGCTCGTTGCGGACTGCCTTCTGGAAACCAGGATCGGCAAGCCAGAGGATCTCGTAGAATTCGGCCTCAAGGCCCTCAGATAATTCGCCTGCAATAGTTCTGGGCGCCCAGGGGGCGTCTTAATCGAAAAACCCGCCATCAGGAGTGCGGAGCCATGTCTTTCGTAAAGACCAAACGCCATGTTTCATTTCTGTTCAAAGGGCTTGTTGTTGCCGCGGCGTTCGGCGCGCTGACGGCCTGCTCGGAAGAGAAAAAAGCCGAAGCCCCGGAAGTCGTCCGCCCGGTCAAGGTGACCGAAGTTGCTGCCGCCGAAAACGGCCGCAGGTTTCAATATTCCGGCTCAGTCAAGGCGCGCACCGAGATGAACCTCGGCTTCCGCGTCGCCGGCAAGATCACCGAGCGGCTCGTCGATGTCGGCCAGCGTGTTCGCCCCGGTGACGTGCTCGCAAAGCTCGACGCAGTGGATTACCAGCTCGCGGTGCGCCGCGCCGAGGCGGATCTCTCATCCGCCCAGAAGCAGGTGGAAATCTCGGGCCTCGCCCGCCGCCGGGCCGAGACGCTTGTCGAAAAGAGCATTTCCTCCCAATCGCAGCTCGAGCAGGCGCAGCTGGCCAATGATCAGGCCGTTTCGCAGAAGGAATCGGCCCAGTCGGCGCTCGATCAGGCCCGCAACCAGGTTGCCTATACCGAGTTGAAGTCCGATCAGAACGGTATCGTCACCGCGGTCAGCGCCGATATCGGCCAGGTGGTCGCGTCCGGCACGCCGGTCCTCTCCGTCGCCGTCGAGGGCAGCAAGGAAGTGCAGATCGCCGTTCCGGAAATGGACGTCGCTCACTTCAAGCCCGGCAAAACGGTGAAGGCCCGCTTCTGGTCGGCCACCGATCTGGTGCTTGACGGCAAGGTTCGCGAAGTGGCCGGCAGCGCCGATGCGCAATCGCGCACTTTTGCGGTCCGCGTCAGCCTGCCCGACGACAGCCGCGTCCTGCTCGGCATGACCGCGACGATCGAAGCGGACGAAGACAATGCCGTCGCCACCTACGCCATTCCGCTTGCAGCCCTTTCCAAGAAGGATGACCAGTCCGTCGTCTGGATTGTCGATCGCGGCAAGGGCACCGTCAGTTCGCGCGCCGTCAAGGTCGCCGATTTCTCCGACGACGGCGTTCGCGTCGCCGAAGGCGTTGCCAAGGGCGACCTCGTCGTCTCGGCCGGTACCCAGTTCATGAAGGAAGACATGAAGGTCAGGCTGCCGGAAAACATCGCCTCCCGCTTCGGCAGCGTCAGCAGCCTTACCACCGCTTCGCTCGCGCCCTGATCGCCCGGCTTAAAGGATCCAAGATCATGAGTTCCTCCCATCAGGCCAATCCCCCGGAAAAGGCCCGGTTCAACCTGTCCCGCTGGGCGATCGCCCATCCGAGCATCGCCCGCTTCCTCTTCGGCCTCATCATCGTCATGGGCGCGCTCGGCGTCATGAACATGGGCCAGAAGGAAGATCCGGACTTCACCTTCCGCGTCATGGTCGTGCAGACCGTGTGGCCCGGCGCTTCCATCCAGGAGATGCAGGATCAGGTCGTCAACAAGATCGAGCGCAAGCTGCAGGAAACCCCGCATCTCGACTGGGTCAAGTCCTATACCCGCGCCGGCGTGGCGATCACCACGGTGCAGATCAAGGGCGACACCAATACCGCCGAGGTCAAAGACGCCTTCTACCAGGTCCGCAAGAAGATCGGCGATATCAATCAGGATCTGCCGGCCGGCCTGCTCGGTCCCTATTTCAACGACGAGTTCGGCGATACCTACATCACCCTCAACTCGATCAGCGGCGAAGGCTACAGCTACCCCGAGCTGAAGCAGTTCGCCATCCAGGCCCGCGACATGCTGCTCGCCACGCCCGGTGTCGAAAAGGCCGTCATTCTCGGCGACCAGCCGCAGAAGATATTCATCGACGTCTCGTCTAAGGCGCTCGCCGAACGCGGCCTCACCGTCCTCAACATCCGCGACGCGCTCTCCGGCCAGAACAATATCGACCCTGCCGGCAGCGTTCAGACTGCCGAGCGCTCGGTGCGGATTGCGGTCGAAGGTGGCGTCACGACGCCTGAAGATATCCGCGAGCTGCGCCTTCGCGCCGGCGACCAGGTGATCCGGCTCGGCGATATCGCCACCGTCACCGCCGGCCTCGAAGACCCGTATCAGCGCAAGTTCCGCTTCAATGGCCACGACAGCGTCCAGCTTGGCGTCGTCATGGCGCCCGGGTTCAAGGTGACCGATGTCGGCCACCAGGTCGAAGCGACCTATGAGCGCTTCGAACAGACGCTGCCGGTCGGTGTTTCCGTCGAGCAGGTCTCCAACCAGCCGGAAGTCGTCACCGAAGCGGTCGGCGAGTTCACCCAGGCGCTGCTGGAAGCTCTGGTCATCGTTCTCATCGTCTCGCTGATCTCGATCGGCTGGCGTTCGGGCATCGTCATCGCCATCACCATCCCGCTGGTTCTGTCTGCGACGTTCGCGATCATGTTCTACCTGGGCATCGAGCTGCAGCGCATCTCGCTCGGCGCGCTGATCATCGCGCTCGGCCTATTGGTCGACGATGCCATGATCGTCGTCGAGATGATGGAACGGAAGCTGGAGGAGGGGCTCGCACGCCTCGATGCCGCGAGCTTCGCCTATTCATCCACCGCCTTCCCGATGCTGACGGGGACGCTGATCACCACCGCCGGCTTCATCCCGGTCGGGTTCGCCGACTCCACCGCCGGCGAATACGTGCGCTCGCTGTTTTACGTGGTGGGCATCGCGCTCGTCACGTCGTGGTTCGTAGCTGTCTATTTTACCCCGTGGCTCGGCTACATGATCCTCAAGCAGCGGGCGCACGTTGGCAATCATCACGATGCCTATGACACACGCATGTACCGCGGCGTCCGACATGCGGTCGGCTGGTCCGTGCGTCACAAGGCGATCGTGCTGCTGCTTACGTTCGGCGCCTTCTTCGGCAGCCTGTGGTCCTTCCAGTTCATCCCGCAGAGCTTCTTCCCGCAGTCCTCGCGGCCGGAAATCCTCGTCGATCTGTGGCTGCCGGAAGGCACGGCGATCGAGGAGGTCGAACGCCAGGCGAAAGCGCTTGAAGACAAAATCCTGCCCGACACGGACAAGACCTTCGTCGCTACCTACATCGGCGAAGGCGCGCCCCGCTTCTTCCTGCCGCTCGACCAGCAGCTCCGCAACCCGAACTACGCGCAGCTCCTGATCATGTCCAAGGACGTCGATGCCCGCGAGCGTCTGATCGTCAAGCTCAGGGACATCCTCGCCAAGGACTTCCCGACCGTGCGCGGCAAGGTCGACCGCCTGTTCCTCGGTCCGCCGGTCGGCTGGCCGGTCCAGATGCGCGTCATCGGTCCGGATCCGTCGGAAGTTCGCCGTATCGCCGACCAGGTCAAGGAACGTTTCCAGCAGCAGCCGCTGTTCGGCGCGATCCATGACGACTGGATGGAGCCGGTGACGGGCATGAAGCTGGTGATCGACCAGGACCGCGCCCGGGCTCTCGGCATCACCTCGCAGCGTGTACGCCAGATGCTGCAGGCCGCCACCGCCGGTGCGCCGATCAGCGACTTCCGCGATGGCGAAGAAACCGTCTCGATCGTGGTTCGTGAGCCGGATGCTACCCGCAACCTGCTCTCGGCGGTCCAGTCGGTCTATGTCCCGACGGATTTCGGCGGCTTCGTGCCGGTCTCCCAGGTTGCCAAGGTCGTGCCGGTCCTCGAACAGGGCATCGAATGGCGCCGCGACCGCCTGCCGACGATCACCGTCAAGGCAACGCTGCCGGATGGCGTCGAACCGACCCAGGTGTCGATCAACCTCTACAACAGCATGGCCGACCTGCGCGCCAAGCTGCCGGCCGGCTACCAGGTCGAGATCCAGGGCGGTGCGGAGGATGCGGCGGAAAGCCAGAACTCGATCGCTGCCAAGGCACCGATCATGCTCCTGGTCATCCTCGTGCTGCTGATGGTTCAGCTGCAGCATTTCGGCAAGGCGATGCTGGTGCTGGCGACCGGTCCGCTCGGCATCATCGGCGCCGCCGGGGCGCTGCTTGTGACTGGTGCGCCTTTCGGCTTCGTGGCGATCCTCGGCGTCATCGCACTGCTCGGCATCATCATCCGCAATTCGATCATCCTCGTCGACCAGATCGACCAGGACATCGCAGCGGGGATGGAGCGGATGGAGGCGATCGTCGGTGCTGCCGTGCGTCGCTTCCGGCCGATCATGCTGACGGCGCTCACCGCCGTGCTGGCGCTGTACCCGATCTCACGCGGGGTGTTCTGGGGACCGATGGCCTACGCGATGATGGGCGGCATCCTGGTCGCGACGGTGCTGACCATCCTCGTCCTGCCGGCCGCCTATGCACTGTTCTTCGGCCGCGAGCCCAAGAAGAACAAGGATGACCGGTCGCCCGCCAATCAGGGCGACCTGTTCGAAAGCCGTGACGACCTGCCGATGGCAGCGGAGTAACGGCGAACGCCTTCCTCGGGAGCCTGGTAATTCCTGAGGAAGGCGTCCTGATTTGCCTTGACGGACTGGAAGATATAGTCCCTGACCATCCGCACCCGGGGGATCTGGCTGAGGTCGCGGTGGCACATGAGCCAGTAGCCGCGTCTCAGTTCCACCTCGTCCGGCAGCACGATCTCGAGATCAGTCCGCGTGCGGGTGATGAAGTTGGGCAGCACGCAGAGACCCAAACCGTTCAGCGTCGCGGTCAACTGCGCAAAGATGCTGGAACTCTGGAAGCGCGCCTTGATGCCCGGATGGACGTCGCCGAGATAGTCGAGTCCCGGCGCAAAGATCATGTCCTCGATATAGCCGATGAAAGGATGCGACAGCAGATCCTGCCTGCTGCGGATCGGATCGGCCTTGGACAGGTAGGATTTCGCGCCGTAGACGTTGAGGCTGTAGTCGGTGAGCTTTTCCGTCAGATAAGGCCCGTCCTTCGGCGGGTCGAGCGAGACGGCGATATCCGCTTCCTTGCGTGACAGCGACATGATCTGCTGGATCGTCACCAGTTCCAGCGAGATGTTCGGATGGCTGTCGCAGAAGCTGCGGATCTTGTCGGCGAAGAAGAAATTCGCAAAACCTTCCGGCGTACTCAGGCGCACCACGCCGCGCTGCGCCGTGGTGCCGGAGGCGACATCCGCCTGCAGCCGATCCGCCTCCATCTCGATCCGCTCCGCCGTCTCGATGAAGCGCTGGCCCATGCCGGTCAGGACATAGCCGCGCGGATTGCGCTCGAACAGCTTGACCTTGAGGGCGAATTCCAGCCGGTCTATGCGTCGGGAGACGGTCGCGTGGCTGGTACGCAATTGACGTGCCGCAGTGGACAGCTGGCCGCTGCGGGCCACGGCCAGGAAATATTGCAGATCGTCCCATGTGAAGTTCTGATTGCTGGTCAATTTGTTCCCGTCTGTTCAAAAATGCACAGATGCTGTTTGCAATTAATTACAGTGGCCTGCTTGCGTCAACGGCGGTTTTCCTGAACCATGGAATCTGGAGCAGCCGCTTTGAGGAGAGCGGCTCACCAATTTTGAACAGACCCTTCAAATTTTCCGGGCGAATTCTCTGGGAGGAGAAATTATGCACAAGACAATTCTGACATCACTTGTCACATCCCTGGCCGTAGTCCTCGCAAGCAGCGTGGCATTCGCGCAGAGTGCGTCCGACAACAAGGTCAAGATCGGCATCCTGAACGACCAGTCCGGCGTCTATTCCGAGTTCGGCGGCAAGTCGTCGGTCGAGGCGGCCAAGATGGCGGTCGAGGATTTCGGCGGCAAGGTTCTGGGGCAGCCGATCGAGATCGTCGACGCCGACCATCAGAACAAGCCGGACATCGCCTCCAACATCGCCCGCCAGTGGTACGACACGCAGCAGGTCGATGCGATCATGGAACTGACGACCTCGTCGGTTGCGCTCGCGGTGCAGGCGATCGGCAAGGAAAAGAAGAGGATCGACATCGTCACGGGCGCGGCGACTACGGACCTTACCGGCAAGGCCTGCAGCCCCTACGGCTTCCACTGGGCTTATGATACGCATGCGCTCGCGGTCGGCACCGGCGGCGCGCTGGTCAAGCAGGGCGGCGACAGCTGGTTCTTCCTCACCGCCGACTATGCCTTCGGTTATTCGCTGGAACAGCAGACCGGCGACTTCGTGAAATCCTCCGGCGGCAAGATCGTCGGCGCGGTCCGCCATCCGCTCGCCACCACCGATTTCTCGTCCTTCCTGCTGCAGGCACAGTCTTCCGGTGCCAAGGTCATCGGCCTTGCCAATGCCGGCCTCGACACGGCGAACGCCATCAAGCAGGCGGCGGAGTTCGGCATCACCGCCGGCGGCCAGCGGCTTGCGGCACTTCTCTTCACGCTCGCCGAAGTGCATGGCCTCGGCCTGCAGGCGGCGCAGGGTCTGACCCTGACCGAGGGTTATTACTGGAACCTCGATGACAAGAGCCGCGAGTTTGCGAAAAAGTTCTTCGCCCGCACCAAGAAGATGCCGAACATGGTCCATAGCGGCACCTATTCGGCGGTCACCCAATATCTGAAGGCGATCCAGAAGGCCGGCACCGACGATGCGGACGCCGTTTCCAAGGCGCTCCACGAAATGCCGGTCGACGATTTCTTCGCCCGCAACGGCACGGTCGCCAAGAACGGCCGGATGATCCACGACATGTACCTGCTGCAGGTCAAGAAGCCGGGCGAAAGCAAGGAGCCGTGGGATTATTTCAACGTGCTCGCCACCATCCCGGGCAAGGACGCCTATATGGATCCCGCCAAGAGCGGCTGCGATCTGGTGAAGTAATGGCGGTCACTGCCACAGCAAGACAGGAAGAGCCGCGGGTGGTGTTATCCGCCCGCGGCCTCTCGAAAAGCTTCGGTGCCTTCATGGCGGTCAAGAACGTCGATCTCGACGTCCGCCATGCGCGTGTCCATGCGCTGATCGGCCCGAACGGGGCCGGCAAGACGACCGTCTTCAACCTGCTCACCAAGTTCCTGCAGCCGACGGCGGGCTCGATCACGCTTCTGGGCACGGACATCACAAAAACGCCGCCGGACAGGATCGCCCGCATGGGGCTGGTCCGCTCCTTCCAGATTTCGGCGGTCTTTCCGCATCTGACGGTGCTCGACAACGTGCGCGTCGCATTGCAGCGGCCGAACGGGCTTTCGACGCAGTTCTGGCTGCCCGTCTCCTCGCTCGACCGGCTGAACGCGCGGGCCGACGAGCTGATCGAGTCGGTCGGCCTGAAGCGCGAACGCGATGCGCTCGCCGCCGACCTTTCCTATGGCCGAAAGCGGGTGCTGGAGATCGCCACCACGCTGGCGCTCGATCCCAAGGTGCTGCTGCTGGACGAACCGATGGCCGGCATGGGGCAGGAGGATATCGGCACCGTTTCCAATATCATCCGCGAGGTGGCGAAAACCCGCGCGGTGCTGATGGTCGAGCACAATCTTTCGGTCGTCGCCGACATCTGCCACCACGTGACGGTGCTCCAGCGCGGCGAGATCCTCGCCGAGGGCGACTATGCCGAGGTCAGCCAGGACCCGCGCGTCCGCACGGCCTATATGGGTACGGAGGAGGCTTGATGGCACCGCTCCTGCAGGTTTCCAACCTCAATGCCTGGTACGGCGAAAGCCATGTCCTGCACGGCGTCGACATGACGGTCGGCGAGGGCGAGACGATCACCATTCTGGGCCGCAACGGCGTCGGCAAGACGACGACGCTCAGGACCATCGTCGGCATCATCCGCGAGCGGAAAGGCGAGATACGCTTCGGGGGCAAGGATATGCTCGGCGTGCCGCTGCATCGCACGGCGCATGCCGGCATCGGTTTCGTGCCGGAGGAGCGCGGCATCTTCTCGACCTTGACCGTCGAGGAAAACCTGATGCTGCCGCCGGTCGTGGCCGAAGGCGGCATGTCGCTCGACGAGATCTACGAACTGTTCCCGAACCTTCTGGAGCGTCGCTCCAGCCCCGGCACGAAACTCTCCGGAGGCGAGCAGCAGATGCTGGCGATCGCCCGCATCCTGCGCACCGGCGTCAAGCTCCTGATACTGGACGAGCCGACCGAAGGTCTGGCGCCGGTCATCGTGCAGCGCATCGGCGAAGTGCTGAAGACGCTGAAGGAGCGCGGCATGACGGTGCTGCTGGTCGAGCAGAATTTTCGTTTCGCCAGCCGCGTCGCCGACCGGTTCTACCTGATGGACCACGGCCGGATGGTCGCGGATTTCCCGGTGGGGGAGCTGCCGCAGAAGATGGACATGCTGCATAAAGTGCTGGGGGTGTAGGGATGGACGCGATCTTGAAAAGCCAGACCCCTCCCCAACCCCTCCCCACAAGGGGGAGGGGCTTAGCCTGCCGCACCGCTGGCATTCGATATGGCGGACAGGGTGCTGCAGGTTTTCTCCCACTCTGTGGGGGAGATGGCCGGCAGGCCAGAAGGGGTCTTTCTTACTTACTTGCCCGACCCGGGAGCCTCGCCCCATGACGATGATCTTCGGCATACCGCTTCAGGCCTTTCTCGGCCAGCTCTTGATCGGCCTGATCAACGGGTCCTTCTACGCGCTGCTCAGCCTCGGCCTTGCGGTCATCTTCGGCCTGCTGCGGGTCATCAATTTCGCCCATGGTGCGCAGTACATGCTCGGCGCCTTCGCCGCGATGCTGATGCTGCAGTATTTCGGCATCAATTACTGGTTCGCGCTGATCCTCGGGCCGATCGTCGTCGGCCTGTTCGGGGCAGTCATCGAACGGACGATGCTGTCGCGGCTCTACAATCTCGATCCGCTCTACGGCCTGCTCTTCACGTTCGGCCTGGCGCTGACCATCGAGGGTACGTTCCGCTATCTCTATGGCGCGGCCGGCCAGCCCTATTCGGTGCCGGCGCAGCTTGCCGGCGGCACCAATCTCGGCTTCATGTTCCTGCCGATCTATCGCGGCTGGGTCGTCGTGGTGTCGCTGGTCGCCTGTATCGGCACCTGGCTGCTGATCGAAAAGACCAAGCTTGGGGCCTATCTTCGCGCCGCGACGGAAAATCCGGTGCTGGTGCAGGCCTTCGGGGTCAACGTGCCGGTGCTCCTGACGCTCACCTATGGGCTCGGTGCAGCGCTCGCCGCCTTTGCCGGCGTGCTGGCCGCGCCGATCTACCAGGTCTCGCCGCTGATGGGCTCGAACATCATCATCGTCGTTTTCGCGGTGGTCGTGGTTGGCGGCATGGGCTCGATCATGGGGGCCATCGTCACCGGCTACATGCTCGGTATTGCAGAGGGCCTCACCAAGGTGTTCTATCCGGAAGCGTCCAATATCGTGATCTTCGTGATCATGGCAATCGTGCTTCTACTCCGGCCAGCCGGCCTTTTCGGACGGGATGCGTGAGATGAGCGAGATGACCCAAGCCGCTGCCAAGCCGCGTATCGAGCGCTCGGCCACCGCTTCCAGGACCTATGCGATCTTCCTGATCATCGGCCTGGCGGCTCTGATCCTTGCGCCGATGTTCTTCTACCCCATCTTCCTGATGAAGCTCCTGTGCTTCGCGCTGTTTGCGTGCGCCTTCAACCTGCTGCTCGGTTATACCGGGCTCCTGTCCTTCGGCCATGCGACCTTCTTCGGCGGGGCAGCCTATTTCACCGCGCATGTCGTCAAGGAATGGGGCTTTCCGCCGGAGCTAGGCATCCTGACCGGCGTCGTCGGCGCCGCATTGCTCGGTCTGGTCATGGGGTTCTTCGCGATCCGCCGGCAGGGCATCTATTTCGCGATGATCACGCTCGCTCTGTCGCAGATGTTCTTCTTCTTCTGCCTGCAGGCGAAGTTCACCCAAGGGGAAGACGGCATCCAGTCGGTGCCGCGCGGCCATCTGTTCGGCTTCATCGATCTGAACAGCTCGACCAATATGTATTACTTCGTGCTGGGCGTGTTCCTGGTCGGCATGGTGATCATCTGGCGGTTCATCAACTCGCCCTTCGGCATGATCCTCCGGTCGATCCGCGAGAACGAGCCGCGGGCCATCTCGCTCGGCTATTCCGTGGCGCGCTACAAACTTGGCGCCTTCGTGATGTCGGCGGCGCTGGCGGGGCTTGCGGGCGGGCTGAAGGCGCTGGTCTTCCAGTTCGCGACGCTGACGGATGTCGCCTGGCAGATGTCCGGCGAAGTGATCCTGATGACGCTGCTCGGCGGTATCGGCACGCTGATCGGGCCGATCTTCGGGGCGGGCCTGGTGGTCACGCTGCAGAACTACCTGGCGACGTCGGATTTCCCGGTGACGATCATCACCGGCGTCGTCTTCATGGTCTGCGTCCTCGTTTTCCGGCGGGGCATTATCGGAGAATTCTACGCCTCCCGGCTCGGCCGGAAGCTCGGTTTCGAGCATAGACGATAAGATAGAGGGAGGGCGCAGGGATGCGGCTTGCGGGCGTGGTCCGCGAGGCGCCTTTCCCTGGAGCATGGGCATGGAAAATTACGACTACATTGTCATCGGGGCGGGCAGCGCCGGCTGCGTATTGGCCAACCGGCTGTCGAAGGATCCGGGCAACCGGGTACTGATCCTCGAAGCCGGCGGTAACGACAACTATCACTGGGTGCATATTCCGGTCGGTTACCTCTACTGCATCAACAACCCGCGTACCGACTGGTGTTTCACGACCGAGAAGGAGGACGGGCTGAACGGCCGTTCGCTCTCCTATCCGCGCGGAAAGATCCTCGGCGGCTGCTCATCGATCAACGGCATGATCTACATGCGCGGCCAGGCCTACGACTACGACATGTGGCGGCAGATGGGCTGCACCGGCTGGGGCTGGGACGACGTGCTGCCGATCTTCAAGAAAAGCCAGGATTTCTACAAGGGCGCCGACGACATGCACGGCGCGGGCGGCGAATGGCGCATCGAAAAGCAGCGCCTCCGCTGGGCGGTGCTCGACAGTTTCCAGAAGGCGGCGGAAGAGGCCGGCATTCCGATCGTCGACGACTTCAACCGGGGCAGCAACGAGGGCTCCAGCTATTTCGACGTCAACCAGCGCTCCGGCATCCGCTGGAACACGTCCAAGGCCTTCCTGCGCCCGGCAATGAAGCGGCCGAACCTGACCGTGCTCACCAAGGCGCATGTTCGAAAGCTTATCGTCGAGAACGGCGAGGTGAGGGGCGTCGAGTTCCAGCATGACGGGGTGGCGAAGCGGGCCTATGCGAAACGCGAAACCGTGCTCAGCGCCGGCGCCATCGGCACGCCGCATATCCTCGAACTTTCCGGCATCGGCCGCGGCGACGTGCTTGCCGATGCCGGCGTCGAAGTGGTCAAGGAGGTCAAGGCCGTGGGTGAAAACCTGCAGGACCATCTGCAGCTGCGCCTCGTCTACAAGGTGACCGGGGTTCCGACCCTCAACGAAAAGGCCTCCAGCTTGATCGGAAAGGCCTCGATCGGGCTGGAATATGCGCTGAAGCGCTCCGGGCCGATGTCGATGGCGCCGAGCCAGCTTGGCATCTTCACCAGGTCCGGGCCGGACAAGGAGACGCCGGACCTCGAATACCACGTGCAGCCGGTGTCGCTCGACAAGTTCGGCGAACCGGTCCACTCGTTCCCGGCGATGACGGCGAGTGTGTGCAATCTTCGGCCGGAAAGCCGCGGCTCCGTGCACCTGAAAAGCCCGGATTTCGCCGCAGCGCCGGGCATCCATCCGAATTACCTCTCCACCGCCGCCGACCGCGACGTTGCCGTCAGGTCGATCCGGATCACCCGTGAGATCGTCAGGAAACCGGCATTTGCGCGCTACCACCCGGAGGAATACAAGCCGGGCCCGTCCTACGAGACCGACGCGGACCTCGAAAGAGCGGCCGGCGATATCGGCACGACGATCTTCCATCCGGTCGGCACCGCCCGCATGGGGTCGGATCCGGATAGCGTCGTCGATCCGCGGCTGAAAATGCGTGCAGTCGGAAGGCTGCGTATCGCCGATGCCTCGATCATGCCTAATATAACCTCCGGCAATACCAATTCGCCGACGATCATGATCGCCGAGAAGGCGGCCGAGATGATCCTCGCGGACAATCGCTAGACCGGAGAAACATATGTCCGACACACTTGCCCAGAGCGACGAAGTCCTTACCGACCGTATAGGTTCGGCCGCTGTCATCAGGCTCAACCGGCCGAGGGCGCTCAACAGCCTGAACTTCGCCATGGTGCGGGCGATGAAAACGGCGCTGGAGCAATTCGCGCGGGATCCGGAAATCTCCTGTGTCATCCTGAAAGGCGAGGGGGAGCGCGGTCTTTGCGCCGGAGGGGATATCCGGGTCATCTACGAGAGCGGCAAGTCGGACGATCCTGACGTCACGCGGTTCTGGCGCGAGGAGTTCCCCGTCAACTACATGATCTCCCGCTACGAAAAGCCGTATGTGGCGCTGATGGACGGTATCGTCATGGGCGGCGGCGTCGGCGTCGCCTCGCACGGAAAACACCGGATCGTCACGGAACGTACCCGGCTTGCGATGCCTGAGACCGGCATCGGCTACGTCCCGGATGTCGGCGTCACCTGGCTGCTTCCCCGCGCGCCCGGCGAGACCGGCACATGGGTGGGGCTGACGGGCGAGGTGATCGGCGCGGCCGATGCCATCTACGCCGGTCTTGCCGACGTGAACGTTCCCTCGGAACGGCTTGGGTCTCTTGTCGAGGCGCTGGGGGAACTGAAAGGCGGCGCGTCCGACGAGCAGGTGAGGGCGGTGATCGATCGTTTCGCCGTTCTGCCGGGCGAAAGCCAGCTCGAAGCCCATCGCGCCCTGATCGACAGGGTTTTTCGCTTCGATACGGTCGAGGAGGTTGTGGAAGCCCTGAATAGAGAGGATGATGAATTCTCCATCAGGACGCGCGACATCATCGCCAGGCGCTCGCCGACCAGCCTCAAGCTCGCGCTTCGGCTCATCAGGCGCGGCCGCGAAAGTTCGAGCCTCGTCGAATGCCTGGAGCGGGAATTCACGGCCGGCGCCGAAATCCTGCGCAACCACGATTTCTACGAGGGCGTGCGCGCCGCGATCATCGACAAGGACCGCAATCCGAAATGGTCTCCGGCGACGCTGGAGGAGGTCGGGGATACGGATCTCGACCGCTATTTCGCCGCGCGGCATCCGGTGCTGTTTCCAGATCACAGACTTTAAGACAAGAAGGACGGGAGGAAGACATGACCAGGATCGCTTTCGTGGGGCTCGGCAACATGGGCGGGCCGATGGCCGCCAACCTTGTGAAAGCCGGTCATGAGGTGCGCGGCTTCGACCTGTCGGAAGCGTCGGTGAAGGCAGCCGCCGAGACGGGCGTGAAGGCGTCCGTCGCGCTGGCGGAGGCGGTGCGCGATGCGGAATGCGTCATCACCATGTTGCCGAAGGGTGGGCACGTCATCGCAGTGTGGACCGATCTCACCACGCTCATCCCTGAGGGTACTCTGGTCATCGACTGCTCGACCATCGACGTGGAAAGCGCCCGCAAGGCCCACGAACTGGCGGATGTGATGAACTGCATCTCGCTCGATGCACCCGTCTCCGGCGGCACCGGCGGGGCGGCGGCCGGCACGCTCACGTTCATGGTCGGGGGGGCGGAACAGGCATTCGCCTTGGGCAAGCCTATCCTCGAGGCGATGGGAAAGAAGATCGTCCATTGCGGCGACGCCGGCGCCGGCCAGGCTGCAAAAATCTGCAACAACATGATATTGGGCATCTCGATGATCGGCGTCTGCGAGGCATTCGGCCTGGCGGAAAAACTCGGCCTTTCGCATCAGGCGCTGTTCGACGTCGCCGCCACCTCGTCAGGCCAGTGCTGGTCGCTCACCACCTATTGCCCGGTGCCGGGTCCGGTGCCCACCTCGCCGGCGAACAACGACTACAAGCCGGGCTTTGCTGCAGCGCTGATGCTGAAGGACCTGGCGTTGTCCCAGGAGGCCGCGAAACAGTCCGGTGCGGCCACGCCGCTCGGTGCCCACGCGGCCGAACTTTATGCAGAGTTCGAAAGAACGGGGCACGGCGCGGACGATTTCTCAGCCATCATCCAGATGCTCCGGGAGAAGGCGGGCAGGAACGGTTGAGACGCGCGCGCAGTCGTGGAAGCGGCGTGGATAGACCCTTTGGCGTATGTTTCCTCCCGGCAAAGAGAGTAAAATCCGTGCGTTCCTGGCAGATCCATGCCGGGACTTGGGATGGAGGTCAGCATGGGACGCAAATTTATCGATTGCCGTGAGTTTCCGAGCGAGATGAAATGCACCGTAGCCATCTCGGCCGACAATATGGACGAACTCGTCAACGCCGCGATACTGCACGCCATTACCGTACACGGTCATCAGGATACGCCGGAGTTCCGTTCGGAAATCACCAAGGCCATCCATGAGATGGAACCGGCGCGCAGCGTTGCGTGAGGTATCCGTAATCGAGTTGCCTTAGCTTAGATGGCGCCTCCTCCTTCGATGGGGGCGCCTCTCTGGCGTTTGAGCGAAAAGCTCCGCCAAATATGGCGGAAAAGGGTCAAAATTTCTAAGGCCCTCATAAAGCAGGGTCCGCGGTTCCTCGCGGTTTGCTGGACGTACCGGTAGTTTCACCGGCACGTTCCAACACCGGAGACTTGCATGAACCGCCTCCTGATCCTCGGCACCGCACTTGTTGCGCTTTTTGTTCAGCCCGCGCTGGCCCAGTCGCCGACGAAGCTGCTCAACGCCTCCTACGACGTATCGCGCGAACTGTTCGTCGCCGAGAACGAAGCCTTCATCAAGAGCCATCCGGGCGTCAGCATTGACCAGTCGCATGCCGGCACCTCGAAGCAGGCCCGTTCAATCGCCGAGGGTCTCGAAGCAGACGTGGTGACCTTCAACCAGTCGACGGACATCGATTTCCTCGCCAGACAAGGCTTCGTTGCCAAGGACTGGACAAAGGCATTCCCGAACAACGCCTCGCCCTTCTATTCCTTCCCGTCTTTCCTGGTGCGCGCCGGCAATCCGAAGAACATCAAGGATTGGGGTGATCTCGCTCGTGCGGATGTGCACGCCGTTTTCCCCAACCCGAAGACCTCGGGCAACGCCCGCTACACCTATCTCGCCGCCTACGCCTGGGCCAAGGAAGCCTATAAGGACGACCAGGAGAAGATCGACGCCTATATCACCAAGATCTTCGACAACGTGCCGGTCTTCGATACCGGCGGCCGCGCCTCCACCACCACCTTCGTCGAGCGCGAAACCGGCGACGTGCTGATCACCTTCGAGGCCGAGACCCGCGGCATCGTCAAGCAGTACGGCGCCGACAAGGTCCAGAGCGTCATCCCGTCGGTCAGCCTGCTCGCCGAGTTCCCGGTTGCGGTGGTCGAAAAGGTTGCCAAGAAACACGGCACGGAAGCCCTCGCGAAGTCCTATCTCGACTTCCTCTACACGGAAGAAGGCCAGCGGATCGCTGCCCAGTTCGGCCATCGCGTCCAGAACGAAAAGGTCGCCGCCGAGGTCAAGGACCAGTTCCCGGCGATCCGCCTCGTCAAGGTCGATGACGTCTTCGGCGGCTGGGACAAGATCCAGAAGGAACACTTCGCCTCTGGCGGCACTCTCGACAAGCTGTACGGCAGCCGCTAAGCGCAGCCTGGACTTCAACCAAGCCTTGCCCGGCGAAGGAAAGTTCGCCGGGCTTTGCCGTGCAAAGAGGAAACGACCGCTTGAGACGCAATGTCCTGCCCGGGTTACGCCTGTCGCTGGGGGTGACGCTGTTCTATGTCGGGCTGATCGTGGTCCTGCCGCTGGCAGCTCTGGTCTTCAAGGCCGCAAGCCTCGGCCCCGAGGATTACTGGCGGATCGTCTCGTCGTCCCGGGCTCTCGCGAGCTACCGCGTCACCGTGCTTTCGGCGCTCGGCGCCACGGTCTTCAACCTGTTCTTCGGCCTGGCGCTCGCCTGGGTGCTGACGCGTTATCGGTTCCCGGGCTGGCGGATCGTCGATGCCATGGTCGATCTGCCCTTCGCGCTGCCGACGGCGGTGGCCGGCATCGCCCTGACTGCGCTTTTCACCACCAACGGCTGGTTCGGCTCGATCCTCGCCGATCTCGGTGTCAAGGTTGCCTATACGCCGCTCGGCATCATGATCGCGATGTGCTTCACCTCGTTGCCGTTCATCGTGCGCACCGTGCAGCCGGTGCTGGAAGATCTCGATCCGGCGCTGGAAGAGGCGGCGCAGTCACTCGGCGGCTCGGACTGGCAGATTTTCCGCAAGGTCATCCTGCCGCTTCTGACGCCTGCGCTGCTCGCCGGCGTGTCGCTGTCCTTCGCCCGCTCGCTGGGTGAGTTCGGCGCGATCATCTTCATCGCCGGCAACCAGCCGATGTCGACGGAGATCACCGCACTTCTCGTCTTCATCCGGCTGGAGGAATACGACTACCAGGCCGCCGCCGCCATCGCCTCGGTGCTGCTGATCGCGGCCTTCGTCATGCTCGCGCTCACCAACTGGATGCAGTCGCGGGCGCTTCGCTACACGGTGAGGGGGTGACCATGGGCGCGACCCGTACAGGCAGAAAGCCGCCGCGCGTCGGCGACCAGCCGCTCTTCCGCCGGATGCTGATCGGCATCGTCCTGTTGATCGTCGCCTTGCTGGTCGTTGCGCCGCTGGTGGTCATCGGCGTCGAGGCCTTTTCAAAGGGCTGGGCTGTCTATCGCGATACGATCATTCACCCGGATACACTGCATGCGATCGGGCTCACGGTGTTTGCGGCGATCGTCGCCGTTCCGGTCAACGCCGCCTTCGGTGTCGCAGCCGCCTGGTCGATCACCAAATTCGATTTCCCGGGCAGGCGGTTCCTGCTGGTCGTCATCGAGATCCCGTTCTCGGTCTCGCCGATCGTCGCGGGTGTCGCCTATCTCTTCGTCTACGGCCTGCAGGGCATTTTTGGTCCGATGCTGGATGAATACGGGATCAAGATCCTGTTCGCGATCCCCGGCATCATCCTCGCGTCGATGTTCGTGACCGCGCCTTTCGTCGCCCGCGAGCTGATCCCGCTGATGCAGGCGCAGGGCCGCGATCTCGAGGAAGCCGCCACCTCGCTCGGCGCGTCCGGCTGGCGCACCTTCTTCTCGGTCACGCTGCCGAACGTCAAATGGGCGCTGCTCTATGGCGTCGTCCTCTGCAACGCGCGCGTGATGGGCGAGTTCGGCGCCGTCTCGGTCGTCTCGGGCAATATCCGTGGCCAGACCAATACGCTGCCGTTGCATATCGAGCTGCTCTATCATGACTATCAGGCGACCGGCGCCTTTGCCGCCGCCTCCATCCTGGCGCTCATCGCCGTCTTCACCATCATCGCCAAGGTGACACTGGAGCGCCAGGGGGCGGGCCGGGTTCGTCGCCCAGCCCTGGTCACCAATCCCGCCGAGAAAACCCAATGAAAATCCGCCTCGAAAACGTCGTCAAAACCTTCGAGACCTTTCGCGCCGTGCGGGACGTCTCGCTCACGATCGAAAGCGGCGAACTGGTCGCGCTGCTCGGTCCTTCCGGTTCCGGCAAGACGACCATCCTGCGCATGGTCGCCGGCCTCGAATATGCCGATGGCGGCCACATCTATTTCGGCGACCAGGACGCGACGGACATCCCGGTACGCGACCGCGGCGTCGGGTTCGTCTTCCAGCACTACGCACTGTTTCCGCACATGACGGTTGCCGAGAACATCGCCTTCGGCATGAAGGTCTCCCGGGTGAAGCGCGAGAAGGCGGCCATCGAGGCGCGCGTCGCAGAGCTGCTGCGGCTCGTGCGCCTCGAAGGTCTGGGCGATCGGTTTCCGGCACAGATTTCCGGCGGCCAGCGGCAGCGCGTGGCGCTCGCCCGGGCGCTGTCGGTCGATCCCAAGGTGCTGCTGCTCGACGAGCCGTTCGGCGCCCTCGACGCCAATGTGCGCCATGACCTGCGCCGCTGGTTGCGCGAGATCCACCGCGAGCTCGGCATCACCACGATCTTCGTCACTCACGACCAGGAGGAGGCGCTGGATCTCGCCGATCGCGTCGTCATTCTCAAGGATGGCCACATCATCCAGCAGGGCACGGCGGAAGAAGTCTGCCGCAACCCGCAATCCGCCTTCGTGATGAAGTTCCTCGGCGACGCCAACGTGCTTGCGGCGGAAGTCCGCGACGGCAAGGCTTACGCGAGCGGCGCTACGATCGATGTTTTCGGCATGGCGGACGGCAAGGCGGAGCTCTATGCCCGTCCCGCCGATCTCGACTGGTCCGCGCAGGGCCCGGGCATTCCGGCCAGCATCGCTCGTGTTCTCGACCGCCCGGACGGACGGCGGGTACTGGCGACCACCGAGACCGGCGATCAGCTGGAATTCGACGTCGAGCCGGAGCGGGCGGTGAAGGCGGGCGAGGGTGGTTTTGTGACATTGCGCAGGGCTAAGGTGTTTGCGCTCTAGGCGCTCAGATCAAACGCATTTTCCGCAAGCACCTCGCCGTTGACGATCAGTTCGACCGGGTGCCGGCCCGCATAGTGCACACGGGTGGTGAAGTCGCGGATGGCGCGGCTGATCGAAAGTTCAGCCGTCTCCCCGCCGCCGAGCGTGACCTCTTTCCACTTGAATACCTTCTTCGACGTGCCGCCGCCCTTCTTCACGTAATGAACGGCATAGTCGATGACGAGCTTCTGAGGCGCCGATGCGATCGATACGAGCCTGGCCGATATCTTAACCGCGCCGCCAAGTTTCAGCGACGACGGTGTCACCGTGAAACTGTCGATCTTCACCGCGGCCTTCTCGCCGGCGCCAAAGTGGTGCAGCGCTTTGGCATCGCCTTTCTTGATCAGCGTGCGCAGCGCCTGTTTCATGATCCAGGCCGTGCGCGGGTCGTCCTTCGGCCAGTCGGAGATCCTGTCGAACACCCAGGCCGGGTGGTCCTTGGTGATGTCGTTCAGATGGTTTGCCACCGATTTGCGCACGTAGAGGCTCGGGTCGCTCCTCAGGTTATCGAGGATAGGCGCGACGGGCGAGGGGTCCGATATCAGCTCCCTCAGCTGGAACGACCAGGGCAGGCGCGGCCGGCAGCCTTCGCTCGAAAGCCGGCGAACGTGCTCGTTCTCATCGAGGGACCACGTCTCCATGACCTTCAGCGTGCGGGAGAGGTCCTTCAACAGGAAATGCCGAATGGCGAATTCCGATGAGCCAAAGCGGGTGAAGAACGCAAGGGCATCCATCGACAGGTCGAAATGGTCATGGCCGTGGAGCGCCACGTATTCCGGCAGGACCATGGAAGCGAAACCGTGATTGATGCGCGGGGCGAGCGCCCGGAGGATTTCGAGGTTCGTCGCAAAACCGCCGGGCAGTACCTCGTGATAGACGGCCGCGATCTGCCGCAGCCGCTGCATGATGCTGAGATCGTCAAGGCCGATGGAGGCGAGCGTTAGAAAGCGCTCCTCATCGAAGCCGGGATGGACGGCCCTGGTCTCTGCCGCAAAATGCCGGAGGCGATCGCGGTTGAAGATCTCTTTCAAGAGCGGTGCTGCTTCAGTCTCGGCCATGGTGCGTCATCCGATGTTCACTCTTTGTTTTGGTATTTGACTCGAATGACACGGGCAAGCGCAAAAGGAAACGCCGGCCGATGCGTCAGCACCGACCGGCGTCGAGAACTCGTTTCGAAACTGCCGGATCAGCTCATCTGGCTGACGAAACGGGTTTCGAGATAGGCTTCGGTGGCTTCCGAGCCGCCTTCCGTGCCGTAGCCCGAGTCCTTGATGCCGCCGAACGGTACTTCCGGAAGCGCAAGGCCGTTGTGGTTGATGGTCAGCATGCCGGCTTCCACCTGGCGGCTGAGCGCATGGGCGGTCCTCACCGAGCCGGTGAAGGCGTAGGAGGCGAGGCCGAAGGGCAGGCGGTTGGCCTCCGCGATCGCATCGTCGTAATGCGAGAAGCGGTTGATGATCGCGACCGGGCCGAAGGGCTCTTCGTTCATGATATTGGCCGAGGTCGGGACCTCGGCGAGAACGGTCGGCTCGAAGAAGTGGCCCTTGTTGCCGATCCGGTGGCCGCCGGTCTTCAGCTCGCCGCCATGGGTGAGGGCGTCCTGGATCAGCGCTTCCATCGCCGGGATGCGGCGCTCGTTGGCGAGCGGACCCATGCCGACGCCGTCTTCCAGGCCGTTGCCGACCTTGATCGCCTGTGCCGCCTTGACGAAACCGGCGGTGAATTTGTCGGCGATGCCGTCCTGTACGAGGAAGCGGGTCGGGGCGACGCAGACCTGGCCGGCATTGCGGAATTTCGACATGGCGGTGACTTCGATCGCCTTTTCGAGATCGGCGTCGTCGAAGATCATCACCGGCGCGTGGCCGCCGAGTTCCATCGTGGCGCGCTTCATGTGCTTGCCGGCCAGCGCCGCGAGATGCTTGCCGATCGGGGTGGAGCCGGTGAACGAGATCTTGCGGATGACCGGATGCGGGATCAGATATTCGGAAATCTCGGCCGGAATGCCGTAAACGAGGTTGATGACGCCCGCCGGCACGCCGGCATCGATGAAGGCGCGGATCAGTTCGGCCGGCGAGGCAGGGGTTTCCTCAGGCGCCTTGACGATGATCGAGCAACCGGTCGCAACGGCTGCGGAGAGCTTGCGGACCACCTGGTTGAGCGGGAAATTCCAGGGCGTGAAGGCGGCGACCGGGCCGACCGGCAGCTTGATCGCCATCTGCGAAACGCCGCTCATGCGGGCCGGGATGATCTGGCCGTAGGTGCGGCGGGCTTCTTCGGCGAACCAGTCGATCGTATCGGCGGCGCCCATGACTTCCATCTTCGACTGGGCGAGCGGCTTGCCCTGTTCGCGGGTCATGTAATAGGCGATCTGGTCGACGCGCTGACGCAGCAGGTCGGCAGCCTTGCGCATCAGCTTGGAGCGGTCGAAGGGCGAGGTGTCGCGCCAGATCCTGAAGCCCTTTTCGGCGGCTTCCAGCGCCAGGTCCAGGTCGGCCTTGCGGGCATGGGCGATCTTCCCGATCACTTCTTCCGTCGCGGGATCGGAAACGTCGATGGTTTCGCCGCCGATGGCATCGCGCCATTCGCCGTTGATGAAAAGCTTGACGTCGGGATAGCTGTGCATGGTGTCCACTTTCGTTTCAAGGCTGGAAACGCCGTTTTAAGGCTTGGGAGAAGGAGCGGGATGTGGGTCTGTGACCTAAAATAATTGACAGGAACAATCAACGTTCATATGGCGACATTCATAGGGCGCGGGATGAAATCTGGGCTACGCTCTTCCTAGAGATAGGGTGGCGTGCAGGCACTTACCACCTCGCAGCGCTCTGTTCCGACATTGCGATATCGGTGCGGCTGGCGGCTGTCGAAGAGGAAGGCATCGCCTCTCTTCAGGATGCGCGTCTGGCTGCCGACGGTCAGTTCCAGTTCGCCGGCGACCACCACTCCGCCTTCCTCGGCCTCGTGCTGCAGCATGGTTTCGCCGGTATCGGCGCCAGGCTCGTAGAACTCGTGGAAGATCTGGACGCTGTGGGATTTGGCGTCGCCGACCTGCAGCAGCGTCAAGGCGCCGGTCGAAAGCGGCGTCAGTTCATCGGCGCGGTAGAATACCTGGTCGACCGGCGGCAGCGTCAGCGCGAAGAAATCGGTCAGCGGATAGTTGATTGCTTCGAGGATCTTCTTCAGCGAGGCGACCGAAGGGCTTACCTTGTTCTTCTCGATCAACGAGACGAGGGAATGGGTGACGCCCGCCTTGACCGCCAACGCCCGCTGCGACAGCCCGTGCTGCTTGCGCACCAGACAAAGACGCTCGCCGACATTGAAGCCGCCACCGGCACCTTCCGCCGTATTCTCCATGGCGTGCATTCTTCGAAACGACCTTTTTCCATCCCTGCCCAGCCCCCCGTGAGGGGAACCCGTTTCACTGATACACCGAAGGCGGAAATTTCGCCAATGACGAAAAACGGCGTGGGGTGTGAGGGAATTCGAGATTCTTTCGACCGGATGTCGGATCGCCGAACGCAGGTACGTCATTAAGGAGTGGCCGTGACCGACGGCCTCGTCGTCAGGATTGAAAAGGAGAGCTGCAATGGCAAAGAATACGATCTGCGTATGGTACGACAAGGATGCCGAAGAGGCCGCCCGCTTCTATGCCGGGATTTTTCCGGATAGCGCCGTCGGCGCGATAATCCGCGCGCCCGGCGATTATCCGGACGGCAAGCAGGGAGACGTGCTCGTCGTGGAATTCAGGGTCGCGGGTGTTGCCTGCGTCGGGTTGAACGGCGGCCCGGTCTTCAAGCACAACGAAGCCTTTTCCTTCCAGATCTCGACCGAAGACCAGGAGGAAACCGATCGGTACTGGAATGCCATCGTCGGCAATGGCGGTCAGGAAAGCGAATGCGGCTGGTGCAAGGACAAGTGGGGCATTTCCTGGCAGATCACGCCTCGTGTTCTCCTGGAAGCCCTGGCCGTCGGCGGCGGCGAGGCGAAACGTGCCTTCGATGCGATGATGACCATGAAGAAGATCGACGTCGCGGCGATCGAGGCCGCCCGGCGGGGTTAGGGAGACATCCCCCAAAGCTGGATTGATTGCCGGCTGGCCATCTCAGCCGGCGGAAGACGCGGCCTGGATCGAGGGCCGCAAGATCAGGAAGCCGCGCTTCGACGCTGGACGAAGTCGTCGATGTTTTGAAAGGGAAGGAGAAAATCGATGGGCAGCAGTGTGAGTGACGGTCGAACGGTGGTTGAGCGGAGGTCCGAGCGCGAGTTGATCGTGACGCGCAGCTTCAATGCCCCGGTTCGCTCCGTATTCGATGCGTGGACCAGGCCCGAATTGTTCAAGCAATGGTGGGCGCCGAAATCCAGCGGCGTGCCGCTTCTTGCCTGCGAGATGGATGCTCGCACCGGCGGCGGCTATAGCGTCACGTTCGGACGTGACGCCGATAACTCCATGACCTTCTTCGGTAAATATCTCGAAGTGTCGCCACCCTCGCGCCTCGTCTGGACCAATGACGAAAGCGAAAACGGCTCCGTCACCACGGTCACATTCGAGGAAGAGGATGGCAAGACGCTGCTTGTGCTGAGCGAACTCTATCCTTCCAAGGAGGCGTGCGACGAATCCTGTGCCGGCATGGAAGGCGCGATGCCCGAACAGTTCGGGCAGCTGGATGAAACTCTCGTCACCCTGGGCGCGACCGCCTGACCCCGTGATCGCTGTCTGGCTGAAACGCGGGAATAAGAAGGCCCGGCGCGCTGGAAGCGACCGGGCCGATTTGCCGAAGAGGCCATCCGCTCTTCTCAGAAGAACGCCTGGATGCCCGTCTGGGCGCGGCCCAAAATCAGCGCGTGGACGTCGTGCGTGCCCTCGTAGGTGTTGACCGTTTCGAGGTTCTGCGAATGGCGCATGACGTGATACTCGATCTGGATGCCGTTGCCGCCGTGCATGTCGCGGGCCTGGCGGGCGATGTCGAGCGCCTTCCCGCAATTGTTGCGCTTGACGATCGAGATCATTTCCGGGGCCATCTTGTGCTGGTCCATCAGCTGGCCGACACGGAGCGAAGCCTGCAGGCCGAGGGTGATTTCGGTCTGCATGTCGGCAAGCTTCTTCTGGTAGAGCTGCATGCCGGCGAGCGGCTTGCCGAACTGCTTTCTGTCGAGGCCGTATTGGCGGGCGCGGAACCAGCAGTCTTCGGCGGCACCCATGACACCCCAGGAAATGCCGTAACGGGCGCGGTTGAGGCAGCCGAAGGGACCCTTGAGGCCCGAAACGTTCGGCAGGATCGCATCCTCGCCGACTTCGACGCTGTCCATGACGATCTCGCCGGTGATCGAGGCGCGCAGCGACAGCTTGCCGCCGATCTTAGGCGCCGACAGGCCCTTCATGCCCTTTTCGAGCACGAAGCCGCGGATCTCGTTGTTATGGGCTTCCGACTTCGCCCAGACGACGAAAACATCGGCGATCGGCGCATTGGAAATCCACATTTTCGAGCCGCGCAGGCGATAACCGCCCTCGATTTTTTCGGCGCGGGTCTTCATGCCGCCCGGATCGGAGCCGGCATCCGGCTCGGTCAGGCCGAAACAGCCGATCAGTTCGCCGGAAACGAGGCCGGGGAGATACTTCTTCTTCTGCTCGTCGGAGCCGTAGGCAAAGATCGGATAGATGACCAGCGACGACTGCACGCTCATCATCGAGCGGTAACCCGAGTCGATACGTTCGATCTCGCGGGCGACGAGGCCGTAGGCGACGTAGGAGGCGTTGGCCGCGCCGTATTCTTCCGGCAGGGTCACGCCGAGCAGGCCGGTCTGGCCCATCAGCTTGAAGAGGCCCTTGTCGGTGGTCTCGTCGAGATAGGCTTCGTTGACGCGCGGCGCGAGTTCGGACTTGGCGAAGGCGGCCGCCGCATCGCGGATCATCCGCTCCTCTTCGGTCAGTTGCTCTTCGAGAAGAAAGGGATCGTTCCAGGAAAAAGCCACGGGTCATTCCTCCGGTTTAAAGGCGGCCAATTTGAAGTTTGAAGAATTATCGCCACCCGGCGCCCGAGAGCAAGCACCGTTTACTCATCCGGCCATGATCTATAGTAATAGGCGATGGTCAGCCTTTCGCGAAAACTGCTACCCTCCACCTCCGCGCTCGCGGCCTTCGATTCCGTCGCCAGGCTCGGCAGTTTCTCAGGGGCCGCCGAAGAGCTGTCGCTGACGCAAGGGGCAATCAGCCGACAAGTTTCGGGGCTGGAGGAGCAACTGGGAATCCAGCTTTTCGACCGCACCAGCCGCGGCGTCAGCCTCACAGCCGCGGGGGCGGAATACGCCAAAGTCGTGGCGAACGCGCTGTCGCAGATCCGCTCCGCCTCATTGCAGGTCATGACCAAACGGCATAGCGACCAGTTGAACCTCGCGATCCTGCCAACCTTCGGCACCCGCTGGCTGATGCCGCGCATCCCGCAATTCGTCGCCCGGCACCCGGAGATCACGCTGAATTTCGCAACCCGCATCGGGGTCTTCGATTTCGACCGCGACGGCATCGACATGGCGATCCATATTGGGCCTATGGGTGAAAAGGGGCCGGACTGGCCGGGGGCGGAATGCACCTTCCTGATGGAGGAGATGGTAGCGCCGGTCTCATCCCCGGCATTCCTTGCCAGCCATTCGATCAAAAAGGGCGAAGACCTGTTGCGCCTGCCGCTGCTGCACATGGCCTCCCGGCCGGGGGCCTGGAACCACTGGTTCGAGAGCCTAGGCATCACCGGCACGCCGTCACAGGGCATGCGGTTCGAGCAGTTCGGCAGCGTCGCGCAGGCCTGTATCGCCGGCCTGGGTGTCGCGCTGATGCCGCTGTTCCTGATCGACTCTGAACTGGCGAGCGGCCAGATCGTCGAGGCCTTCCCGCATCAGGTGACGAGCCCCAGCGCCTATTATGCCGTCGCGCCTGTGACCAAGAGGGATTTCCGGCCGGTAGCGGCATTCCGGGCATGGCTGCTGGAGGAGGTCGGGCGGTATCGGGAGAATGTGGACGTCGTCGGGTGGTAGGGCGGAGCTGCAGGTTAAGCCCCTCCCCCTTGTGGGGAGGGGTTGGGGAGGGGATCTTCCTTGGAAAACCCCTCCCGCCTGCCGGCCACCAACCGGGGACGGGTCGCTTGCCCCGTCCCGTCCTCCGGACCCCCACAAGGGGGAGGGTTAGGAATGCCGGGCTGTCTCGCCTAAAGCTTCGGCCCTATATCCAGCCAATCAGTCGCCTCCTCGTAATCCAGCGCGATCTCCAGCACCGCCTTGTCCGCCCTTGGCCGGCCGATGATCTGGATGCCGGCGGGCAGGCCGTTTTCGCCGAAACCGGCGGGCATGGCGGCGACCGGCAGGCCGGCCATCGAGGCGGGGATGACGACTTCCATCCAGCGGTGATAGGTATCCATCGTCCGCCCGCCGATCTCTTTCGGCCAATGGGTTTCAGCATCGAAGGGGAAAACCTGGGCGGCGGGCAGGATCAGGTAGTCGTAACGGTCGAACACCGTCAGCAGATACTGATACCAGGCGCTGCGGCGTTTGGAGGCGAAATGAACCTCGCGGGCGCTCATGTCGAGCCCGCGCTCGATCTCCCAGATGATTTCCGGCTTCATCTGGGCGCGCTTGGCCGGATCGTCGTAATTGTCGCGCATGCCGCTGGCGGTGAGCCAGCTCCTGAGCGTCGTCCAGGAGCGCCAGACATCCGTCATTTCGAAGTCAGGCACGAGATTTTCTATTCTGCAGCCGATTTTTTCGAAGACCGGCAGCGTCGAGCGGCAGAGTTCCAACACGCCGGGTTCGAAGGGCAGGTAACCGCCGAGATCGCCGAGCCAGGCGATGCGGGCGCCGGAAAAATCGCGGCCTTCCTTTGGCGTCAGGTCCTCGGTCGGCAGCGACAGCGGATCGCGCGGATCGTAGCCGGCCTGCGTCGAAAGCAGGGCGGCGACATCGCGCACCGTGCGGCCCATCGGTCCGAGCACGGAAAGCTGGCCAAGGAAGTTCTCGGGCTTCAGGGAGGAGGGGACGCGGCCGAAGCTTGGGCGGAAACCGACGACATTGTTGAAGGCGGCGGGGTTGCGCAGCGAGCCCATCTGGTCACCGCCATCGGCGACCGGCAGGAGATGCGCCGAAAGCGCCGCCGCCGCGCCGCCGCTCGATCCGCCGACGGTCTTTGTGAGGTCGTAGGGGTTTCTGGTGACGCCATGCACCGGGTTGTAGCTTTGTGAGCCGAGCCCCTGTTCCGGCGTATTGGTCTTGCCGATGATGATCGCGCCGGCCGCGCGGATGCGCTCGACCATCACCTCGTCCTTGTCGGGTACGAAGTCGGCGAAGATCGGCGAGCCGTAGGTGCAGCGGATGCCCTTTACCTCGCAGAGATCCTTGATGGCGATCGGCATTCCATGCATCCAGCCGCGCGATTTGCCTGAAGCAAGCTCGGCGTCGCATTCGGCCGCCTCGGCCAGAAGCTCGCGCCGGCTGCGCAGGCTGACGATCGCGTTGATCGCCGGATTGAGCCTGTCGATCCGGTCGAGATAGGCTGTCATCACCTCGGTGCAGGAGGCCCGGCCGTCATGGATCGCCTCCGAAAGGGCCGTCGCCGAAAGCCCGGTGATCTCGTTGTCCCGCATCGCTCTTCCCTCATGATCGCTCAAGGATTTCCACTGGTCGAAGGGAAAGAGTCAAGGCAGGATGTGGGGATATTGGTCGGCCGGTAATTACAAACGACTCGACAAAGCCTTTTGATCAAAGTATGCATGCTTAAACGTTTAATCAGAGACTGCCAATGGCTTCACCCCGTCCCGGCTCCAACATGAGCGCAATCGCCGCCGCCCTTGGCGTGTCGGCTGCGACCGTGTCGAATGCGCTTTCCGGCAAGGGGCGCGTGTCTCCGGAGCTTATCGAGAGGGTGCGGGCCAAGGCGAGCGAACTCGGTTACGTGCCGAGCCTGACCGCCCGGGCGCTGCGCACCGGCCGCACCGGCGTGCTCGGTCTCGTGCTGCCTGATATCGCCAATCCGCTCTTCCCGCAGATCGCCCAGGCGATCGAGAACGCCGCCTCGAACGCAGGATACGGCGTGCTGATCGCCGACTCCCGCGGCGACATCGCGGCGCAGACGGAGGCGATCGGCCGGCTGCTGGAACGCGGCGTCGATGGCATGGTCATCGTTCCCCGGCGCGGCACGCGGATTGCCGATGTCGGCTGTCCGGTGGCCGTCATCGATACGCCCTCCACCCCCGGCAATACGGTTTCGGCCGATCACTGGGAAGGCGGCGCGCAGATGGGCCGGCATCTCGCGGCACTCGGCCATACCAAGGTCCTGCTGATCGGCACCAGCGTATCCTCGAACGTGCAGAACGACCGGGTCGGCGGGCTGAAGGCGGGTCTCGGCCCGGACGCCGAATGCGAGACGATGTGGATCGAGAAGGTCGAAGCGGTTTCGGGCGAAGGCTGCCCGCTCGGTCTCGCGGACAAGGCATCGGCCGGTTTCACGGCTTTTGCGGCGGTCTCCGATCTTTCGGCGCTTCGGGCGCTGACGGAACTGCAGCGCGCCGGCATCGGCGTGCCGGAAATGGTCAGCGTCACCGGTTTCGACGACCTCATCTGGTCGCCGGTGGTTACTCCGGCACTCACCACCGTGCGCATGGACATGGCGACGATCGCTGATCTTGCGATCGCGGCGCTGATGCGTGCCATCGAATCCGAGGGCGAAGAGAACGAGGTTCTTGCGGGCAAGGTGACCTCCGAGACCGATCGGGTCCCGATGCAGCTCGTCGTGCGCCAGTCAACGGGCGCTGCGAATTTACATGCCAAGTCAGACGTCAGAACCCCACACAAGCCGACAGCAGGAGAACTCAAATCATGAACAAGGTCATTCTCGCATCCGGCGCCGCCGTGATGTTTACCATGGGTGCCGCACAAACCCCGGCGCTCGCCCAGCAGAAGACGCTGACGATTTCCGTCTATGCGCTCGCCCAGGACGAATACAAGCAGATCGTCTACGAACCCTTCGAGAAGATCTGCGGCTGCAAGCTGGTCGTCGAGACCGGCAACAGCGTCGAGCGCCTCGCCAAGATGGAAGCCAACAAGGCCAACCCGGTGGTCGACATGGCCGTCGTCTCGATGGCCGATGCGCTGGCCGCCTCGCGTGCCGGCCTGATCGACAAGGTCGATACGTCGAAGCTCACCAATTTCGGCAAGCTCTATGACATTGCCAAGGACCCGAACAAGGACGGCATGAGCGTCGGTTACACGTTCTATGCCACCTCGATCGCCTATCGCTCCGACAAGATGAAAATCGAAAGCTGGGCGGATCTGCTGAAGCCGGAATATGCAAGCCATGTCGCGTGGCCGAACGTCACCACCAACCAGGGCCCGCCGGCGCTCTACATGCTCGGCCTTGCCCTCGCCAAGGACACGGCTGACCTCAAGGCTCCGATCGAGGCGGTCGGCGCCAAGAAGGGCGAGCTCGTCACGTTCTATGAAAAGTCCTCGCAGCTCGTGCAGCTGATGCAGCAGGAGGAAATCTGGGCAGCGCCGATTGGCCGCTTTACCTGGGCTCCCTTCACCAAGCTCGGCTTCCCGATCGCCTGGGCCACGCCGAAGGAAGGCCAGACGGGTGGCATGAACGTCATGATCCTCACCAAGGGCTCCAAGAACAAGGAGCTGGCGCTGCAGTTCATGGACTACTGGCTGTCCACCGAAGTACAGACCAAGCTCGCCGAAAAGCTGATCGACAGCCCGGCCAACAAGGACGTCAAGCTCTCCGACGCGATCGCCAACAACCTCACCTATGGCGAGGAGACCGCAAAGAGCCTGAAGCTGATCCCGTCCGCCGTCGCCCTCGACAACCGCGCCGGCTGGCTCAAGACCTGGAACGAGAAGGTGGGGCAGTAAGCCTTTCCATCTGCGGCCTGCCCCTCATCCGGCTGCCGCCACCTTCTCCCCGCTCGCGGGGAGAAGGGATATGCCGCCCCGTTTCGGCCCGCCCTTTCTTCGTCTGAGGAACGGTGGGCCTGAGCGCCCGCCGCTCGTGTCCTTCTCCCCGTTTTGACGGGGAGAAGGTGCCCGGCAGGGCGGATGAGGGGCATCTCGCCAAGACCAAAGCCGTCCGGACGGACGGCGCAGGAGAAGACCACCAATGTTCCAGAACAGGGCTGAAGCGCTGGCGCTTGCGCTGCCGGCCGCGATCTTCGCGGCGGCGGTGTTTCTCGTGCCTGTCGTGATCCTGCTGTCGGATGGATTTCGCGCGCCGGCCGGCGGCTGGACGATTTCCGCCTATACGGACTTCTTCTCCAACTCGCTGAATCAGGCCGTTTTCCTGCGCACGCTCAGGCTCGGGGCGCTGGTCACAATCACTTCGGCCGTGATCGGTTATGCCGCGGCGTTCGCGATCGTCAGCCTGGAACCCGGCGCCAAGGGCAAGGTGACCGGCCTCGTCGTGCTGCCGCTGATGATCTCGCCGGTCGCCCGCACCTATGCCTGGATCGTCATCCTTGGCCGGACCGGCATCGTCAATCAGGCTTTCCAGGCGCTCGGCATCACCGAAGCGCCGCTGCGCATCCTGTTCTCCGAGACGGCGATCTTCATCGGCCTGTTGCAGCTCTTCCTGCCGCTGATGATCATTTCGCTGATCTCGGCGCTCGAAAACATGCCGAAGGATGCGATACCGGCGGCCCGCGTGCTCGGCGCCAACTGGTTCCAGGTGTTCTGGAAAGTGGTGCTGCCGCTGACCAAGGAGGGCCTCGTGATCGGCGGCACGCTGGTGTTCACCGGATCGCTCACCGCCTATATCACCCCCGCGATCCTCGGCGGCTCCAAGGTGCTGATGCTGGAAACACTGCTCTACCAGCAGGTTTCGGTCTCCAACAATTTCGTCGCCGCAAGCGTCATCGCCTTCATCCTGATCGTCATGAGCTTTGCCGCCAACATTCTCCTGAAACGCGTCGCCACGGCACGCAACAAGCAGAGGAGCCCGCAATGACGGCGCGCAGCCTCTTCATCCCGATCACGCTCTTGCTGGTGATCGCCTTCCTGATCGGGCCGTTCCTGATCATCGTCGCCGCCTCGTTTTCGGCCGGCGAGACGCTCGCCTTCCCGCCGCAGGGCTTTTCGCTGCGCTGGATCGCGAAAGTGTTCACGGTCGAGAGTTTCCGCGCCTCGTTCGGCATGTCGCTGTTCCTCGCGGTCGGCGGCACGGCCGCCGCGCTGGTTCTGGGCATCCCGGCCTCCTATGCGCTGTCTCGCTACAAGCTGCCGGGTGCGGAAATCGTGCGCACCGTCGTTTCCGCGCCGATCATCGTGCCGGGCATCATCGTCGGCCTGGCGCTGCTGCGGTATATCGTCGTGCCCTTCCAGGTCGGCATCACGCTGGCGCTGTTCCTCGCCCATACGGCGCTGGTGCTGCCCTATGCGGTGCGGGTCGTGTCGGCCAGCCTCGACAACCTGCGCTCCGATATCGAGGAGGCGGCGGTTCTGCTCGGCTCGTCGCGAACAGGCGCCTTCTTTCGGGTGGTGATGCCGAATATCCGCGGCGGCATCATGTCGGCCTTCATCCTCGGCTTCGTCACCAGCTTCAATCAGGTACCGGTGTCGTTGTTCCTGTCGGGGCCGGGCGTGCGCACCCTGCCGGTCGATATGATCGCCTATATGGAAATCGTCTTCGATCCCTCCGTCGCAGCGCTTTCCTCGCTGCTCGCCTTCCTTTCCATCGGCATCGTCTTCATCGCCGAACGTTTCCTGGGGTTCTCCCGCTATGTCTGACGCGTCCTATCTCTCTCTCGAAAAGCTGACGCTCGCCTATGGCGATTCCGTCGCCGTCGCGAACCTCGATCTCAACATCAAGAAGGGCGAGCTGATCGCGCTGCTCGGCCCCTCCGGCTGCGGCAAGACGACGACGATGCGCGCCATCGCCGGCCTGCTGGCGGTCAAAAGCGGCCATGTCCGCCTCGACGGCGCCGACATCACCCGCGTGCCCGCCAACAAGCGCGCGGTCGGCCTGATGTTCCAGTCCTATGCGCTCTTCCCGCATCTTTCGGTCTACGAGAATGTCGCCTTCGGGCTGAAGCTCAAGGGCATGCGCGGCACCGAGCTCGATGCCAAGGTCCAGTCCGGCCTGAAATCCGTCGGCCTTTCCAATTTCGCCAACCGCAAGCCGGCCGAGCTTTCCGGCGGCCAGCAGCAGCGCGTCGCACTTGCCCGGTCGATGGTGATGGAGCCGAAAGTTCTGCTGCTCGACGAGCCGCTCTCCAATCTCGATGCCCGGCTGCGGCTGGACATGCGCACCGAACTGCAGCGCGTCCAGAAGGAGACCGGCGTGACGATGATCTTCGTCACCCACGACCAGGCCGAAGCTTTGGCGCTCGCCGACCGCATTGTGGTCATGAAGAGCGGTAAGATAGAGCAGATCGGTTCGCCGGAAGACATCTACAACCGCCCGACATCGTCCTTCGTTGCGGACTTCGTCGGGTTCGAAAACATTTTCCCGCTCGAAAACGGAAAGATGAAGACCAGCGCAGGTCTCGTCGATCTCTCGGGCAAGACCCGTTCAGCGGCGGGTCTTGCCTGGCGGCCGCGTATGGTGACCCTGGGGACAGGTCCTTTCCAGGGCACCGTGCGCGGTACATCCTTTGCCGGCGACAGCAGGGAATATCTGCTGGATACTCCGCTCGGCCCGATCAAGGCCGAGGTTGAGGCGGGCCAGCCGGCGCATGCGCTGGGCGCCGGCCTTTCCTTCGACCTGCCGGCCGAAAAGGCCGCACCGCTGTCGCGGTTCGTGTAAGGAGCGGCTGACATGGGTATCTGGATCGACACCGACATGGGGTTTGACGACATCGCCGCGATCATGGTCGCGGCGCATGCGGGGCTGGGCATCGATGGCGTTTCGCTGATCTATGGAAACGCGCCGATTGAGCATGTCCGCCGCAATGCAGCGAGCGCAGCCGCCGCTTTCGTCTGGCCGTTTCCGGTGCATGTCGGCCGCGCCGCGCCGGTGCTGGCCAGGCTGGAGACTGCGACCGGCATTCTCGGCAAGACGGGTATCCCGACCGCAGGCCTCGCCCTGCCGGAAGCTCCGGATACGTTCCATACCGACGCATTCGAAGCGCTCTGCGCCTGGCTGGAAAAAGGCAGGGGTGATGGCGAGGAAGAAGCGGGCGAGCGCCGCATCATGGCGCTCGGGCCGCTTACCAATATCGCTGCGGTGGCGCTCGCCCGGCCGGATCTTGCGGCAAAAATCACCGATCTCACCTGGATGGGTGGCGGGGTCACCGCGGGCAACCACACGGCATCCGCCGAGTTCAACGCCTTTGCCGATCCGGAAGCGCTGGCGATCGTGCTTGCCCACAAGATCCCGTTGCGGATGGTTGATCTCGATCTCTGTCGCAAGGTGCTCTGCGCGCCTGAAGACGTTGCACCGATCCGGGCCGCCGGCGGACGCAATGCGGAACTGGTCGCCGATCTGCTTGCCGGGTTCGTGGCGATCGCCACCAGCCGCGGCCGTCCGGCCATGGCGCTCTACGATGCGGTGGCGGCCGTCGCCTTCGCCTTTCCCGAACACGTCACCTGGCGCGAAGCACGCCTCGACATCGAACTTTCCGGTACGCTGACGCGGGGCCGCACCGTCATCGAGACACGCGCCGGCCGGGGCGAATTCAATGCGGCCTATGGCGTCGAGATTGACGTCGAGAAGGCGAAGGCGATCATTCTCGAGACATTGCATGCGGAGGCGAGCTGGTGAAGAACATCATCTCAAGCGTACAGGAATTCACCGAACCGGGCTTGCGTGACCGTGCCGTCACCGCCGCGCGCGGCGATGCGCCATTCGACATCCTGATATCGGGCGGCACGCTGGTCGATATGGTAACGGGCGAGCTGCGCCCAGCCGATATAGGAATCGTCGGACCGGTGATTGCCAGTGTCCACGAGGCCGGTTCCCGCTCGGATGCCGCCGAGATCATCGACGCGACGGGCGCGTTCATCTCGCCCGGCCTGATCGACACGCATATGCATATCGAAAGCTCGATGGTGACGCCGGCGACCTATGCCGGCGCCGTGCTGCCGCGCGGAGTGACGACCATCGTCTGGGATCCGCATGAATTCGGCAATGTGCATGGGACCGAAGGTGTCGCCTGGGCGCTGGAGGCGGTAAAACCGCTGCCACTGCGCGCCGTGGTGCTCGCGCCGTCCTGTGTGCCTTCCGCGCCCGGCCTCGAAATGGCCGGGGCCGATTTCGACGCGGCGACGATCGAGGAAATGCTGTTCTGGCCGAAGATCGGTGGGCTTGCGGAAGTCATGAACATGCGCGGCGTCATCGACCGCGATCCGCGCATGAGCGCCATCGTGCAGGCGGCTTTGGTGTCTGAAAAGCTGGTCTGCGGCCATGCCCGCAGTCTTGTCGGCCCGGATCTCGCGGCCTTCATGGCGTCGGGTATCACCTCCGATCATGAACTCGTCTCCGCCGCCGACCTGATGGCGAAGCTGCGGGCGGGCCTGACCATCGAGATGCGCGGTTCGCACGATCACCTGCTGCCGGAATTCGTCGAGGCGCTCAACGCGCTCGGGCGCCTGCCGCAGACGGTGACGCTCTGCACCGACGACGTGTTTCCGGACGATCTCGTCCAGGGCGGCGGTCTCGACGACGTGGTGCGCCGGCTGGTGCGCTACGGGATGAAACCGGAATGGGCGCTGCAGGCGGCGACGCTCAATGCGTCGGTTCGCATCGGCCGTCCCGACCTCGGCCTGATCGCCGCCGGCCGGCGGGCCGATATCGTGCTCTTCGAGGACCTCACAGATTTCCGCGCCCGGCATGTTTTCGCCAGCGGCACGCGGATTGCGCGGGATGGCGTCATGACGGTCGGGCTCCATGCGACCGATCCCTCTCTCCTGCAGGGCTCGGTCAAGCTCAAGCCGCTTCAGGCGGAGGATTTCAAGCTGCCCGCCGAGGGCCGCAAAGTCAGGCTTGCGACGATTGATCGTCCGCGCTTCACGAACTGGGGGCAGACGGATGCGGATGTCGTCGATGGTTACGTGGTACCCCCGGAAGGCACGACGCTGATCGCCGTGACCCACCGCCACGGCCGTGCCGACAGCCGCACCCGTCTTGGGTTCCTCACGGGCTGGGGCACGTGGAGGGGCGCTTTCGCCACCACGCTCGCCCATGACAGCCATAACCTCACCGTCTTCGGGTCCGATCCGGCCGACATGGCTGCGGCCGCCAATGCGGTGATCGAAGCCGGCGGCGGCATGGCGGTTGCAACCGGCGGCAAGCTCGAAGTCCTGTTGCCGCTGCCGCTTTCCGGCCTTGTCTCCGAAGCGCCGATGGCGGAGGTTGCCGAAGGTTTTCGAAACATCCGCGCCGTCATGGACCAGCTTGTCGACTGGCAACCGCCGTATCTGGTGTTCAAGGCCTGTTTCGGGGCGACGCTTGCCTGCAATCCCGGCCCGCACCAGACCGATCGCGGCATTGCCGATGTCGCCACCGGCAGGCTATTGGAATCGCCGATCCTCGAAATTCTCGAATAGGAAACGCGCATGCAGCCGCATGATTTCTGGCAGGACGTCCATCCGGCGGGTTCGTTCGATCGGGCCGGGCCGTTTTCCGGCTTCTTCCCCGCGACACTGGACGACGGCCGCCAGATCCGGCTGCCGATCCGGCCGCTCGCCGACGGAGAGCATGCGCTCGCCTCCCTGATCATCAACCAGGCGAGTTTCGACGTGCAGGATGCGCTTGCCGCAGACCTTGCCCCCAAGCTTGCGGCCTTCCGCCCGGAAGTGATCGTCGGCCTGCCCACTTTGGGCCTGACGCTTGCCGCCGCCGTCGCCCGTGCGCTCGGCTACACGCGCTATGTCCCGCTCGGGACCTCGCGAAAGTTCTGGTACGACGAAAGCCTCTCGGTGCCGCTTTCCTCGATCACCACGCCGGAACAGCAGAAGCGGCTTTATATCGACCCGCGCATGCTGCCGCTTGTCCAGGGTAAGCGCGTCGCGCTGATCGACGACGTGATTTCCAGCGGCACATCGATCGTTTCCGGCCTGACGCTGATGACTTCGCTCGGCATCGAGCCGGTCGTCATCGGCGCCGCCATGCTGCAATCGGAGCGCTGGCACGACAGGCTCGATGCCTTCGGCCCGGAGTGGCGCCCGCGCGTCGCCGGTGTTTTCAGAACCCCGATGCTGAAAAAAGCGGGCGAGGGGAGCTGGACGGCCTGACGCGTTTTCCGGCTTGCGAAAGAGGAGGGGCTGGCTAGGATCGGCGCATTGCTCACCTTGGAACTTTCACAAGACAATCGGGAATGGACTTCATGGAACTGGTGTTCGACGGCCATAACGACGTGCTCCTGCGGCTCTGGCGGAACATGAGGGCGGGCGGCGATCCGATTGCCGAATTCGCAAACGGCACGCCGAACGGCCATATCGACGGGCCGCGCGCCAAGGCCGGCGGTCTCGCCGGCGGTCTCTGCGCCATCTACATCCCGTCGGGCGAACTGGTTCTGAAAGAGCCGGATCACAACGGCCATTACGTCACGCCGCTGTCCGCTCCCCTCGACTACCTTCCGTCCCTGACAATCGCTCTCGAAAAAGCGTCGATCGCGCTGCGCCTCGATCGCGCCGGAGCCTGGAGGCTCTGCCGCTCGACCGCGGACATCCGCAAGGCGATGGAGGACGGCATCTTCGCCGCCGTCATGCATATGGAAGGCTGCGAGGCGATCGATCCCGATCTCGACAATCTCGAGGTCTTCTACGCCGCCGGCCTGCGTTCGCTCGGTCCGGTCTGGAGCCGCCACAACATTTTCGGCCACGGTGTGCCGTTCGCCTATCCGATGTCCCCCGATACCGGCCCCGGCCTCACCGACCACGGCTTCGAACTGATCAGGGCCTGCAACAGGCTCGGCATCCTGATCGATCTCGCCCACATCACCGAGAAGGGCTTCTGGGATGTGGCCAAGACCTCCGACCAGCCGCTGATCGCCAGCCATTCGAACGCGCATGTGCTGACGCCGGTTGCCCGCAACCTTACCGATAAGCAGCTCGATGCCGTCAAGGAAAGCGACGGCCTCGTCGGCCTCAACTATGCCGTGACCATGCTGCGCCCCGACGGCCGCGACAATGTCGCCACCCCGCTTTCGGACATGGTGCGCCATATCGACTACATGGTAGGCCGCATGGGCATCGACCATGTAGCGCTCGGCTCGGACTTCGACGGCGCCTCGATTCCGCAGGAAATACATGACGCTGCGGGCAATCAAAATCTGGTTGCGGCGCTCAGGCGAGCGGGCTACGCTGACGCAGAGCTGAAAAAGCTATGCCAGGAAAACTGGCTAAGAGTTTTGGGGAAGGCCTGGCACGAATAGGGCTTCTTTTCCAAAGGTCGAACGAACAAAAACAGGGGAATATAGAACCATGATCCATTCGCTCAACAAGAGCCTTCGGGTGCTATCCACCAGCGCGGCACTCGGGCTGCTGCTGTCTGCGGCACCCCAGGCCTTTGCCGCGACGCCGGCCGATACGCTCGTCGAAGGCTTTGCGATCGACGACATCATCACGATCGATCCGGGCGAAGCGTTCGAATTGTCGACCGCCGAAATCACGGCCAATTGCTACAGCAAGCTCGTCATGCTGGACCCGGCCGATACATCCAAGGTGATCGGCGACCTCGCCGAGAGCTGGACGACGTCCGGCGACGGCCTCACCTACACGTTCAAGCTGAAATCCGGCCTGAAATTCGCATCCGGCAATCCGATCACCGCCGCCGATGTTGCCTATTCCTTCGAGCGTGCGGTCAAGCTCGACAAATCGCCGGCCTTCCTGCTCACCCAGTTTGGCCTGACGGGCGACAATGTCGCAGACAAGGCCAAGGCCACCGACGACGCGACCTTCGTATTCACTGTCGACAAGCCCTATGCTCCGACCTTCGTGCTGAACGTGCTGACCGCCACGGTCGCTTCCGTCGTCGACAAGAAGGTCGTGATGGAACATGCAAAGAAGGTAACGCCGAATGCAGACTACAAATACGACACGGATTTCGGCAATGAATGGATGAAGACCGGCTATGCCGGCTCCGGGCCCTACAAGACGATGGCCTGGCGCGCAAACGAGGCCGTCATCATGGAGGCCAACCCCAACTACTACGGCGAAAAGCCGAAGCTGAAGCGGGTTATCTACCGCCACATGAAGGAAAGCTCGGGCCAGCGCCTGGCGCTTGAAAACGGCGATATCGACGTTGCCCGCAACCTGGAGCCGGGCGATCTCGATGCGGTGCAGAAGAAGAACGGCATCCAGCTTATTTCGGCACCCAAGGGCACGGTCTATTACTTCAGCCTCAACCAGAAGAACAAGAACCTGGCCAAGCCGGAAGTGGCTGAAGCCTTCAAGTATCTTGTCGACTACGACGCGATCGGTGCGACGCTGATTAAGGGGATCGGCGAGATCCACCAGACTTTCCTTCCCAAGGGCCAGCTCGGCGCGCTGAACGAGAATCCCTACAAGCTGGACGTCGCCAAGGCCAAGGAGTTGCTGGCAAAAGCAGGCCTCAAGGACGGCTTCACCGTGACCATGGATGTGCGCAATAACCAGCCAGTGACCGGTATTGCCGAAAGCGTGCAGCAGACGCTGGCGCAAGCCGGTATCAAGCTCGAGATCATCCCTGGCGATGGCAAGCAGACGCTGACCAAGTTCCGTGCCCGCACGCATGACATCTATATCGGCCAGTGGGGTTCGGATTATTTCGATCCGAACTCGAATGCCGAGACCTTCACGATCAACCCCGACAATTCGGACGGGGGCAAGACCAAGACGCTTGCCTGGCGCAATGCCTGGGATGTTCCGAAGGATCTCTCGGACGCCGCCAAGGGTGCGCTGCTCGAAAAGGATGCCGGCAAGCGTGCGGCCATCTACGAAGACCTGCAGCGGAAGGTTCTGGCGCAGAGCCCCTTCGTGCTGATCTTCCAGCAGACGGAAGCGGCTGGTTATTCGGCCAAGCTCAAGAACTTCAAGCTTGGCCCGAGCTTCGATACGAACTTCGTCTATACGGTGTCGAAGGAATAGCCTGAAAGGCCGCTTCCTTGACCTTGATCGATACGACATCCGCGACACGGCGCAGACGGCGCCGTGCATCGTCTACAACAATGGTATTGCTGCGGTTCATCGTGACCGCGGCCACCACATTTCTTGGCCTCCTGGCCGTCACCTTCTTTATCGGCCGCGTCGTGCCGATCGATCCGGCACTCGCTATCGTCGGCGACCGGGCGCCGGCGCATGTGGTGGAGAGGGTGCGCGAAGAGCTAGGCCTCAACCTGCCGCTCTACCAGCAGTTCTGGGTCTATCTCAAACAGGCCGTGACGGGCGATTTCGGTACCTCGGTGCTGACGACCAATCCTGTGATGGCCGATATCGCGCGGGTGTTTCCGGCAACGATCGAACTTGCCACGATCGGCACGATCATCGGCGCGTTTATCGGTGTGCCGCTCGGGGTGCTGGCGGCGGTCAAGCGAGGAAGCATCGCCGACCAGATCGTTCGCGTGATCGGCCTGATCGGTTATTCCGTGCCGATCTTCTGGCTGGGCCTGCTGTCGCTGGTGCTCTTTTATGCGCGCCTCAACTGGGTCGCCTATCCGGGCCGCATCGATATCGTCTACGAATACACGTTCACGCCGATCACCGGCTTCTACCTTCTGGATGCCATCTGGCAGGGCCAGTGGGATGTTGCCTGGGATCTGTTCCGTCACATCATCCTGCCGGGCTCGCTGCTCGGCTATTTCTCGCTCGCCTATATCAGCCGCATGACCCGCTCCTTCATGCTGAACGAACTGGCGCAGGAATATGTGGTGGCGGGGCGGGCCAAAGGCCTGTCGGAGACGCGGATCATCTGGTTCCACGCGTTGCGCAATGCGGCGGTGCCGCTGGTGACGGTCATCGCGTTGTCCTATGCGGGTCTGCTCGAGGGCTCGGTGCTGACGGAAACGATCTTTTCCTGGCCGGGGCTCGGCCTCTACATCACCAACTCGCTGCAGAATGCCGATATGAATGCGGTGCTCGGCGGTACGATTGCCATCGGCGTGGTTTTCATCAGCATCAATCTCTTCTCCGATCTTCTGTATCGGACGCTTGACCCCAGGACGCGAAACCGATGAGCCGGCCCTCAATAGCCCTGGGAGAGACCCCGAAGCCCTATAGCCGGGAATGGCTGCTGTCCGATCGGCCCGCTTCGCGCCGTCAGGCTCAACTTGGCCGGGCCTATGTGATCTGGCGCCGGTTTGCCGAAAACCGGCTTGCCCTCCTCGGCCTTGTCATCCTCATCCTCCTGCTGTTCGTCGCGGCCTTCGCCGATATGCTGGCACCCCATAATCCGGTGCAGGGAGACTTGCGTAACGCACGCCTGTTGCCCCCCGGCACGGCGGGCTATCTGCTCGGCACCGACGACCAGGGCCGCGACATTCTCTCGCGCCTCATCCATGGCTCGCGGCTGACGCTGCTCGTCGTGGTGCTGGTGGCGATCATCGCCGCGCCGATCGGTCTGATCGTCGGGACGGTCTCCGGTTATGCAGGCGGCTGGATCGATGCGGTGCTGATGCGGATCACCGATATTTTTCTTGCCTTTCCGAAACTGGTGCTGGCGCTGGCGCTGGTGGCCGCCCTCGGCCCCGGCATCGAGAATGCGATCCTGGCGATCGCGGTTACCTCCTGGCCGCCCTATGCGCGTATTGCCCGTGCCGAGACGATGACCTTCCGCAATTCGGAATTCATCTCGGCGGTGAGGCTGATGGGCGCTTCGCCCTTCCGCATCGTGCTGCGCCACGTCATGCCGCTCTGCATGTCGTCGCTGATCGTGCGTGTGACGCTCGACATGGCCGGCATCATCCTCACCGCCGCAGGCCTTGGTTTCCTCGGCCTCGGCGCCCAGCCGCCGCTTCCCGAATGGGGGGCGATGATCGCATCCGGCCGCCGCTTCATCCTCGACCAGTGGTGGGTCGCCGCCATGCCGGGTGTCGCGATCCTGATCGTCAGCCTCGGCTTCAACCTGCTCGGCGATGGGTTGCGCGATGCGCTCGATCCCAAGGAGGCGGGGCAATGACGATGTCAGGGAAACCGCTTCTGACGGTGGAGGATCTGCGCGTCACCTTTCCGACCCGCACCGGCGACGTACAGGCGGTGCGTGGCGTGTCCTTTGCGCTCGGCCGCGAGCGGCTCGGCATCGTCGGTGAATCCGGTTCCGGCAAGTCGCAGACCGGCCGCGCGATCATGGGCCTCACCCCTGGGCACGCGAAGATCACGGCCCGCAAGCTCGCCTTCGGCGACCGGGACCTGCTCACCATGCCGGCCCGCGAGCGGCGGCACCTGCGCGGCAAGCAGGTGGCGATGATCCTGCAGGACCCGAAATATTCGCTGAACCCGGTGATGACCATCGGCCGGCAGATCGTCGAGACGCTGAAGACGCATGAGCGGATCTCGACCTCGGCGGCCAGGGCCCGGGCGCTCGCGATGCTGGAGGCCGTGCAGATCAACGATCCGGAACGCGTCTTCTCGCTTTATCCGCACGAGGTGTCCGGCGGCATGGGCCAGCGGGCGATGATCGCCATGATGCTGGTCTGCGGCCCGGAACTCTTGATTGCCGACGAACCGACCTCGGCGCTCGACGTCACCGTGCAGCTCGAAGTGCTGGATATTCTCGACAAGCTGGTGGCCGACCGCGGCATGGGGCTGATCTTCATCTCCCATGACCTGCGGCTCGTCTCCTCCTTCTGCGACCGCGTCATCGTCATGTATGCCGGCCGGATCGTCGAGGAACTGCCGGCCGCCAATCTGGCCGATGCGCAGCATCCCTACACGCGCGGGCTCTTGAACTGCCTGCCGACCATCGGTTCGGACCGGCATCCGCTGCCCGTGCTCGACCGCAAGCCGGAGTGGGCGCTATGACATCGGCTCTCTCCATCCGCGACATGGTCGTCATATATGATGAGTTTGCAGCACTCGACCATGTCAGCTTCGATATCGGTACCGGCGAATCCTTCGGAATCGTCGGGGAATCCGGCTCCGGTAAATCGACCCTTTTGCGTGCGGTCTCCGGTCTTGTCTCGTTCGATCAGGGCACGCTCAGTGTCAACGGTCGCCCCTATTCCGGCCGCAAGCGCGACAAGGAGTTCTACCGCACCGTCCAGATGGTGTTCCAGGACCCCTATGGCTCGCTGCATCCGCGCCAGACGGTCGATCGGCTGCTGCTGGAACCGCTGGTCATCCACGGCTTCACCGATATCGAGACGCGTATCAACCGTGCGCTCGACGAAGTGGGCCTCGGATCAGGTTTCCGGTTCCGTTATTCGCACCAGCTGTCCGGCGGCCAGCGACAGCGTATCGCGATCGCCCGGGCGCTGATCGTGGAGCCGAAGATCCTGCTTCTCGACGAGCCGACCTCGGCGCTGGACGCCTCGATCCAGGCGGAAATCCTGAACCTGCTCGAACAGGCGCGCCGTGACCGCAACCTCACCTTCGTGATGGTCAGCCACGATCTGGGCGTCATCAGCCATATGTGCGAACGGCTGGCGGTGATGAAAAACGGCAAGGTGGTCGAGACCGTGCCGCGGAAAGCACTGGAAAGCCGCGAGTTTTCCGCCGATTATACCCGCCAACTGCTCGTCGCCAGCGAAGGTTTCCGCCGAGGCTGACGGGTGCCTTGATATTCCGCATGTCGTTATCCCGAAACCGGTCCCCGCTTTCGGGCGACATGCTTCAGCCGGCAGGATCGCATGCAGCTTCGGGCGCTTATGTATTTCGACGAACTGGTCCGCACCAATTCGATGCGGGCGGCAGCCGAGAACCTCAACGTCGCGGCGACCGCAGTCTCCCGGCAGATCGAAAATCTCGAACATTATTTCGGCACGCCGCTCGTCGAGCGCAGCAATCGCGGCATCAAGCTGACCGCTGCCGGCGAGTTGCTGGCGGCGCGGGCAGGGCGGACGCTGCGCGAACTCGAACATGTCCACCAGCTGATCGACGACCTGCAGGGCCTGCAGCGCGGCAAGGTGGTGATCTATGCCAACGGTGCGACGGTCGCCAACCTGATCGCGCCGGTGCTCGCCGAATTCAGCCTTCGTTATCCGAAGCTGCGTTTCGAGGTGGCGATCACCAGCGCCCGCGAGGCTGTGGAGGCGCTCGCCGCCGCCGAGGCCGATCTGGTCGTGACGCTGTTTGCGCCAAAGATATCCGGGGTGAAGGTGCGGCTGCGCTCCGAGATCACCTATGACGTCATCATGGCGGCCGATCATCCGTCCGCCGGCGCAAGTGAACTGGCTTTGCGCGACCTCGTCCGCATGCCGCTCGCGCTGCCGGACAAGAATTTCGGGGCACGGCAGGCCTTCGAGGAGCTGTTCACCAAGGACGGGCTGGAGCTCGATCCGGTTTTCGTCACGGGCTCGCTGGAAATGCTGAAGGAGCTGGTTTTACGTCGCGCGGCGGTGACGCTTTTGCCGGCGCTTGCGGTGCAGCGGGAAATCGATGCCGGCCAACTCGCCGCGGTGCCACTCACCGCCGGCAAGGCGGTGCGCACGCCGATCGATCTCTGCGTCGCGCCGGACCGCCAGCTCTCGTTCGCGGCGGGCAAGCTCGTCGATTTCATCGAGCGCTTCATGCGCGGTGCCGACGCCCGCAAATCCGCGCCCAAAAGAGCGTCGGCTTAAATGTGCTGGTGTAGCGTTTTCGGCTACACAGAGAACACAAAATTCTGCATTGTGTGTGCACCTGCGAAATGACACACTTTTGGCAATCGACGATCCCGCAGGTGCCGATCAGGCGGGTCTCGTTCCAAAAAAGGGGATAACGGATGGGCGGAATGACGCTTTCGGGCTCTGCTACCATATTGAAGAGTGCAGCTTTTGGCCTTGCGATGAGCACGGGCCTGCTTTTGGGCCAGACGGGCGCCGAGGCGGCGGCGAAGACCGCGATCACAGTCGGCATGGCAATCGAGCCGGCCGGGCTCGATCCGACGGTTGCCGCACCGGTTGCAATCGGCCAGGTGACCTGGCAGAACATTTTCGAAGGTCTGACGACGATCGACAAGGACGGCAAGATCAAGCCGCAGCTCGCCGAAAGCTGGCAGATCTCGCCCGACGGCCTGACCTACACGTTCAAGCTCCGCCAGGGCGTCAAGTTCCACAACGGCGTCGCCTTCGACAGTTCGGTTGCCAAGTTCTCGATCGACCGCGCCCGTGGCGCCGACTCGGTCAACCCGCAGAAGCGCTATTTCGCCTCAATCGACACGGTCGAGACGCCGGATGCCTCGACGCTTGTCCTGAAGCTCAAGCAGCCGGCCGGCAGCCTGCTCTACTGGCTCGGCTGGCCGTCCTCGACGATCGTCGAGCCGAAATCGGCCGCCGACAACAAGACGACCCCGATCGGCACCGGCCCTTTCAAGTTCGTCAGCTGGTCGAAGGGTTCCAAGGTCGATCTCGCCAAGAATGCCGACTATTGGAACAAGGCCGTCTCGCTGAAGCTCGATACCGCCGCCTTCCGCTTCATCAGCGACCCGCAGGCCCAGGCAGCGGCGCTGAAGGCCGGCGACGTCGATGCCTTCCCGGAATTTGGGGCGCCTGAACTGATCAAGTCGTTCGAGGGCGACAAGCGGCTGACGACGGTGATCGGCAATACCGAGCTCAAGGTCGTTGCCGGCATGAACAATACCCGCAAGCCGTTCAGCGACAAGAAGGTCCGCCAGGCCCTGATGATGGCCGTCGATCGCGCCACCGTCGTCGAGGGCGCATGGTCCGGTTTCGGCACGCCGATCGGCAGCCACTACACGCCCAACGACCGCGGCTACAAGGACCTGACCGGCGTCTATCCTTACGATGCCGCCAAGGCGAAGGCGCTGCTGGCCGAAGCAGGCTTCCCGAACGGCTTCACCTTCACCATCAAGGCGCCGCAGATGGCCTATGCGCAGCGCACGTCGCAGGTACTGCAGGCGATGTTTGCGGAAATCGGGGTGACGATGAACATCGAGACCACCGAATTCCCCGCAAAGTGGGTGGCCGACGTGCTGAAGGCCGCCGACTACGACATGACCATCGTCGCCCACGCGGAGCCGATGGACATCGACATCTATTCCCGCGATCCCTACTACTTCAATTACAAGAACCCGGCCTTCAACGACGTGCTGAAAAAGGTCGAGATGACCTCCGATGCCGCCGAGCAGGAAAAGCTCTACGCAGAAGCGCAGACCATCCTCGCCAATGACGTGCCGTCGCTGTTCCTGTTCGTCATGCCGAAGCTCGGCGTGTGGGACGGCAAGGTGAAGGGTCTTTGGGAAAACGAACCGATCCCCTCGAACGTGCTCACCGACGTTCATTGGGAAGAGTGAAGTCCAAACGATGAATTGGAGTAGGGTGCGCGCGGCAGCTTTCCCTTCTTTTGAGGAAGAGGGCATTCGCATATCAGAGATGAGACGGCGCGGCACCCTTAACCCTCCCCCTTGTGGGGAGGGTGGCCGGCAGGCGGGAGGGGTTTTCGCGCGCGGTGAAAAACCCCTCCCCAACCCCTCCCCACAAGGGGCAGGGGCTTACCCGCGGCGAGTTCCCTGTATACGGCAATGTTTCCGGCACGCTGCAAGCGCCGGAGAGGAGGTCTCCCGATGATCTCCATCCTCATCCGCCGAACCTTAAGTCTCGCAGTCACGCTGCTCGTCGTCTCGCTGCTGATCTTCACGGTCATGGACCTGCTGCCCGGCGATCCGGCGGCGATCATGCTCGGGACCTCGGCGAGCCCGGAGACGCTCGCGGCGCTGCAGAAACAGTTGGGCCTCGACCAGCCGCTGCCGGTGCGTTACCTCGCCTGGCTCGCCGGCGTGTTCCGGGGCGATCTCGGGCAGTCCTATACCTATGGCGTGCCGGTCGCGGGGCTGATCGGCGAACGGCTCGCCGTGACCCTGCCGCTGGCGCTGATCGCTATCTTTCTCTCGGTGACGATCGCCATTCCCCTCGGTGTCCAGGCGGCGCGCAAGCACAACGACGTCTTCGATTTCGCAGCCGGCCTGTTCTCCTATATCAGCATTGCGGTGCCGGCCTTCTGGGTCGGGCTGCTGCTGATCATCCTGTTCTCGACCATGCTTGGCTGGATGCCGGCCGGCGGATTTCCCGGCTGGGACGCGGGGCTTCTTGCTGGCCTAAAGGCGCTCCTCCTGCCGGCGGTGGCGCTCGCCTTGCCGCAGGCCGGCGTATTGACCCGCGTGGCCCGCGCCGCGGTGCTGGAAGTGATGAATGAGGATTTTGTCCGCACCGCCCGGGCCAAGGGCCTGAGCGAAGGGGTCGCTCTCTGGCGGCACGCGGTGCCGAATGCGCTGGTGCCGGTCTTCACCATGCTCGGCATGCAATTCACCTTCCTGATCGCCGGCGCGGTGCTGGTCGAGAATGTCTTCAACCTGCCCGGTCTTGGCCGGCTCGCCTATCAAGCGCTTTCCCAGCGCGATATCATCGTCATGCAGGATGTCGTGCTGTTCTTCTCCGCCCTGGTGATCCTGATGAATTTCCTGGTCGATCTCGCCTATCTGGTGGTCGATCCGCGCCTCAGGGCAGGCGCCCAATGACCAAAGCTCTACGCCGTCCGGTCTTCCTTATCGGGCTCGTCATCACGCTCGCTTTGTTTGCGGTGGCGCTGCTGTCCCTGGTCTGGACGCCGTTTCCGCCGACCAAGATGAACATCGTCCACAAGCTGAAGGCACCACTCGATTTCGGCCTCCTCGGCACCGACCAGTTCGGCCGCGACGTTGCCTCGATGCTGATGGTCGGCGCCTGGAATTCGCTGTCGACCTCCATCCTCGCCGTGCTTCTCGGCGCAAGCGTCGGCACGGCCATTGGTGTCGTCGTCGCCATGCGGCGAGGTTGGCTGGAACTCATCGTCATGCGCGGCTGCGACATCATCTTCGCGCTTCCGCCGATCCTGTCGGCGATGATGCTCGGCGCCTTCATCGGATCGGGCCGGTTCACGGCGATCATCGCCATCGGCACCTTCATGGTGCCGGTGTTCGCGCGGCTGAGCCTGGGTGCGGCCCTGCAGATCTGGACGCGGGACTATGTCACCGCCGCCGTCAGCATGGGCCGGCCAAGGTTGAAGATCACCCTCGTGCATGTGCTGCCGAACATTTCCAACCAGATCATCGTGCAGGTGACGATCCAGCTCGGCCTCGCGATCCTGACCGAAGCGGGCCTTTCCTTCCTCGGTCTCGGCATGCCGCCGCCGACGCCGACCTGGGGACGGATGCTGGCCGACGCGCAAACCTTCCTCGGCCAGGCGCCGTGGCTCGCGCTGATGCCGGGGCTGGCGATCGCGCTCGCCGTGCTTGGCCTCAACATGCTCGGCGACGGCCTGCGCGACCTCCTCGATCCCCGCGACAATTCCTGATTTCGAAACGAAGATATTGCCATGAATGACCTCTTGAAATTGACGATCCGTGACCTGCTCGATCTCTATTCGGCCAAGAAGCTCTCGCCCTCGGAATACTGGCTGGCGGTAGAGGATCGTATCGCCGCCTTCGAGCCGCATGTGCAGGCGCTCTACCTCTACGATCCGGACAGCGCGCGGGCGCAGGCCGCCGCCTCCACCGACCGATGGACGAGAGGCGCGACGCTTGGGGGCCTCGACGGCATCCCGGTGACGCTGAAGGAGCTGATCGCCACCAAGGGCCAGCCGGTGCCGCTCGGCACGGCGGCGGTCGAACTCACGCCCGCCGCCGAGGATGCGCCGATTGCCGCGCGGATGCGGGAGGACGGCGCGGTGATTTTTGCCAAGACCACCTGCCCGGATTACGGCATGCTCTCCTCCGGCCTGTCGAGCTTCCATCACCTGAGCCGCAACCCTTGGGACCTCACCCAGAACCCCGGCGGATCGAGCGCCGGCGCGTCGGCGGCCGGTGCGGCCGGTTTCGGCCCCCTGCATATCGGCACCGATATCGGCGGCTCCGTACGCCTGCCGGCCGGCTGGACCGGTTTGTTCGGCTTCAAGCCGAGCCAGGGCCGCATCCCGATCGACCCCTATTATGTCGGGCGTTGCGCCGGGCCGATGACGCGTACGGTCGAGGATGCCGCCTATTCCATGGCAACGCTGTCGCGGCCCGACTGGCGTGACGGGACCTCGCTGCCGCCGAACGATTTCGACTGGCTGGATTTCGATATCGACGTCAGGGGGCTGAAGATCGGCCTGATGCTCGACGCCGGTATCGGCCTTGCCGTCGATAAGGAGGTCCGCGATGCGGTCGTGGCCGCCGCCAGACGTTTCGAGGAGGCGGGCGCCATCGTCATTCCGGTCGAACCGGTCATGACCCGCGTCATGCTCGATGGTCTCGACAATTTCTGGCGTTCGCGGTTCTGGGGCGACATCGAGAAGATGCCGGAGGAGCGGCGGGCGCTGATCCTGCCCTATATCTATCAATGGGCGGAAGGCGGCACTTACATTTCCGGCGTCGAGGCTGTGCGCGGCTTCAACCAGACGATCGAGATGCGCAAGGCCTGCGGAAAGCTGTTCACCACCGTCGATGCGGTGATTTCGCCGACCAATCCGATCGTTTCCTATCCGGCGGAATGGGCCTCGCCGACCAACGATCCCGCCAAACCTTTCGAACATATCGGCTTTACGGTGCCGTGGAACATGTCGGAACAGCCGGCCTCGTCGATCAACTGCGGTTTCTCGAAATCCGGTATGCCGATCGGCCTGCAGATCGTCGGCCCGCGCTACGACGATCTGCTCGTGCTGAAACTCTCCAGGGCCTTCGAACAATGGACCGGCGGCATCTCCGCCTGGCCGGAGCCGCCGGGCGCCTGAGTTTCCAAACCTTTCGGGCGATTTCCGCTTCGGTGCGATCGTACCGGGGAACAATCACGCCCTTGCAGCGTTCAACGGCGGCAACGAACCGTGGAACCTGTGCCGCTCGCTCGGGAAACCCGATCCGTTTCACGTTTCCGACGCCGTTTGATTCTGCGCAAAGCCTTCCGCGGCGCGCATCCTCTAAGGTTCGCAAAACAGGAGATCGATATGCCCGCAGCCAACCCCACGACCGACTTCGCCCGCAACGGTACAGGCCAGAATTCCTCCGCCAGCAAGGATGTCGAAGCCCAGATCCAGCAGCTCCGTGACGATATCGCCGCGCTTAGCCGCAGCGTTGCCGCGGTCGGAACCGAGAAGGCCAGCGAATACAAGGGCAAGGCTCGTCGTGTTGCCAACGACGCCGCCGACGCCTCGATGCAGATGGTGGAAGCCGCCCGCGATCAGGCACTGTCGATGGAAAGGGACCTGGAACGTCAGATCCGCGCCAACCCTATCCAGGCCGTCGCCATCGCCGCCGGCGTCGGCTTCCTCTTCGCGCTGCTGACGCGCCGCTGATGATGGCAGGACTTGGTCCCCTGTTGGCTTCGCTCGCCGCGATGGATGTCGCGGCGTTCACGCGCAGGCTCAAACGAAATGCCGTTCTCTACGCTCTCGTGCTGCTTTTCCTGCTGACCGCCTATGGGTTGGTGGTGGCGGCGCTTGCAGTCTATCTCGCCAGCATATGGGGGCCACCAATGGCGTTGCTGGCAGTCGCCGGCGGCGCGCTTGTGCTGGCGTTCGTGGTGTATCTGTGTGCCGTGATCGCCAACGGTGCCGAACAGCGCCGTAAACGGGAAGCCGCAGCCGCCAACAGTTCCAAGGCGCTTATGATGACGGCAGCTCTGACGGCATTGCCGCTGCTCGTCAAATCCCGCCCGCTGCTGCTCGCTGCGGTGGTTGGCGGTCTCGGCTTCCTCGCGACCAAAACCATGGGCGCTTCGAGCCGAGATTATTCCGATCCGGCCGAGTAAAAGCGGGTCTTGTCTTACGGCTACGACAGCGGTCGCCTGCCTTGTGCGGGCGACCGTTCCGCGACCCGCCAGGGCGTCTCCGACTAAATCGGCTCCCGCGAACAATAGTAGGCTGTTTGTGGCCGCGCTGTGTCTTTTGTAAATGACGACAGGGTCACTCGATGATCTAGCCGAATTTCGTTGTCGAAATTTGGGCGGGCCTTGTTGTTGCGAATACTGGTTGTCGATCGGGAATTTCTGGTGGCCATGGAAGTGGAGACCGTGCTTGCCGAGGCGTTCTCCTGCGAAATCAAGATCGCAACGCCGCGCACATATGCAAGGGATCTGGAGGACGGCCGCTTCGACGTCGTGGTCATCGATTCGGCCCTGATCCCTCGGGAGAGCGAGGATGCCGCGCTTCGATTGAGGACCTGCGGGGCGGGACTGGTTTTCACCACGCTCAGTGTCGCGGATATGGATGGTGTGGAGGGCTGGGACGGAGTGACGGTCGTCGCCAAACCGTTCAACGACCACCACCTCGTCGAGGCCGTCAAAAACGCCGCTCGGCTGTGAGCGGCGTTTTGCGAGTTTGGGGTTTGGACTGGATCAGCTGCCGAATGCGCGCGACGTGATCGCCGCGTCGCCTGCGTCCGGGCCGTAATCGCCCTCGCCGGAGACGCCAAGCAGCTCCTGGAGTCGGGTGCGGGCGCGGGAAACACGGCTCTTGATGGTGCCGACGGCGCAGCCGCAGATCGTCGCGGCTTCCTCATAGGCGAAACCGGCAGCACCGACGAGGATGATCGCTTCGCGCTGATCGTCGGGCAGCTTGTCGAGAGCCTTGCGGAAATCCTGAAGGTCAAGCCGACCATATTGTTCCGGATGCACCGAGAACCGCTCGCTGAACAGGCCGTCGCTATCCTGCACCTCGCGTCCGCGCTTGCGCATCTGGCTGTAGAATTCGTTGCGCAGGATGGTGAACAGCCAGGCCCGCATATTGGTGCCGGCGGTGAAGCTGGTCTGGTTTGCCCAGGCTTTCATGATCGTATCCTGCACAAGGTCGTCCGCCTTGTCGTGCCGGCCCGTCAGGGATACGGCGAATGCACGCAGGTTGGGCAGCGACGCAAGAAGGTCGCGCTTGAAGCCGCGATCGTCGATCTCGTCTTCCTTGCTCATTTCGCGTTCACCGGCTTGGCATTCTTCTCCGCCTGCTCCAGGCGCTCGAGAAGATCGAGAAAACGATCCGGAATCCCTTCTTCCTGTACCGCGTCGTAGAAGTCCCGTAACTTACGGGAAATGGATGCATTCGGCGGCACCGCTCCGGGTCGGACTTCGTGGGATTGGATTTCTGTCATCTCTTCTTTTTTTCTGTTGTCGTCACTCATCACGCGGGCAGCCTGTTGCGATATCGTCGGGCAGAAGAATTCCTGGCGGCAAAAAAAGTTCCACTCTTGCGGAACTTTTTTTCAAGGCCCACGTTCATAACAGGTCAATTGCCCGCTGGGCATCGAGGGAGATTTTGTATGTCACTCACCACACGCGTTGCGTCTCACCTTCCATATCTGCGTCGGTATGCTCGCGCCGTCACCGGATCACAGACCTCGGGAGACGCCTATGTCGCTGCGGTCCTGGAAGCTTTGATCGCAGACGTTTCGATATTCCCCGAAACGTCCAAGGACCGTGTCTCGCTTTATAAACTCTTTGTTACAATTTTTGGTTCCACGAACATTGAGATTCGCCCCATCGAATCGCCGTTTGCCTGGGAGCAGCGCGCGGCAGCCAATCTCTCGATGCTGCCCTCCCAGTCCAGGCACGCCTTCTTGCTGGTCTCGGTCGAAGGGTTCAGCATCGAGGAGGCCGCCGAAGTCCTGGATGTCAGCACGGCCGAAGTGAACCGCCTGCTCGACGACGCCACCCGCGAAATCTCGCGCCAGGTGGCAACCGACATCATGATCATCGAGGACGAACCGCTGATCGCGCTCGACATCGAGCAGATGGTGCAGGATCTCGGCCACCGCGTCACGGGCATCGCCCGCACCCACAAGGAAGCGGTTTCGCTTTTCCAGTCCTCGCACCCGAAAATGGTGCTCGCTGACATCCAGCTTGCCGACGGCAGCTCCGGCATCGACGCGGTCAACGAAATACTGAAGTCGTCGAGCGTGCCGGTAATATTCATCACCGCCTTTCCGGAACGGCTTCTGACCGGCGAACGGCCGGAACCGGCCTTCCTCGTCACCAAGCCGTTCAATCCGGACATGGTGAAGGCGTTGATCAGCCAGGCGCTGTTCTTCAACGAAGCCGTCAAGGCCGCCGCTTGATCCCATCGGCGGCGGTCGGGCCGGCAGGCCGGAACAATATACAACAGATGGGCGTTCTGGCGCATCCGAAGAGGGAAACCCATGTTGTATTATGCTCTTGTCTGCCTGCTCGTGGCGATCCTCACCGGTGCGCTCGGCTTCAGCGGCATTGCGGGAACGGCAACCGGTCTCGCGCAACTGCTGTTTTTCCTGTTCCTCGCATTGCTGCTGATATCGGTGGTCGTCGGCTTGTTCAGGCGCGTTTGACGTCCTATAAAAGGCAGATAATCATGCTCATAAATGCGGGTATCTATGCGTTCAGCAGGCGCCCGGTTTTCCCAGCTAGCCCGCGGACGGAGTGAGGAATTTGATGCATCCCCTGACATGGCAGCAGGCTGGTCAGAGTGATGACAAGTTACGCGAATTTTTCATGCCGGCACTTGTGGATCTCGGTGCCAGCATCATGATCCAGGACGCCGGCCTGAATTATCTCTTCGTGACCCATCTTCCGGAGATCTGGGCTGTGGAGCATGTCCGGACCCCCACCGATATCAGCCTGTTCGGCGAGGAGGTCGGGGCAAAGCTCGCGACCCTCAAGGACGGCATGACGGAAGCCGGGCGCAAGGGCCATATCGAGATCACTATCGGCACCGAGCAGATCTACGAGTTCCGCGTCCAGACGGTGGAATTCTCCAATGGCGGCCTGCATTTCGTCACCACGATCATCGACCGTTCCGAGGAGCGTCATCGCGAGCGTCTGCTACGCGCGCTGCTGCGGGAAGTCAGCCACCGTTCCAAGAACCTGCTTGCCATCATCCAGAGCATCGCGCTGCAGACGGCACGGTATTCGGGCTCGCTGGAGCTGTTCCTGCACAAGTTCCGGGGCCGCCTCTATTCTCTTTCGCAGAGCCAGGACCTGATCACCGATTCCAGCTGGCGCGGCGCTTATTTCTTCGAACTGGTGCAGCAGCAGACGGAAAAATACCTGCCCGAAAACAAACATCTGGTGCGCGTCCACGGTGACAATATTCTTCTGACGCCGAACGCCTCGCTGCATATCGGACTGGCGCTGCATGAGCTGATCGTCAACGCGGTCAGCCACGGTTCGCTTTTGCGCAGCGGCCGGGTCATCAACGTCACCTCCACCCGCATGCATCTCAACGGGCATGACTCGCTCGAGATGATCTGGGACGAGGTGCTGGATGCCAGCCGGAGTTCCGAAGATAACGAGGACTCATTGAAGGCCCATTTCGGCAGCACGGTGCTGGAACGTGTCGTACCGGCCTCCGTCAACGGCAAGGCGCAATATGTCATCTCGAACGACCGCATCAGCTATCGGCTGGTATTCCCGCTGGAAAGCGGCGGGGATTGACAGTCAATCGGTAGCAATGCCGCCCATGACGTCTCGCGAACAGAACATCCGCGAAAAGCGCAGTCGATCGCGGCAGTAGCACTTCTGCTCAATATTCCACGCCACAAAACTGAGCTGGCCCGGTTCCGGTTGACGGAGCCGAGCCAGTTCGTCTCTTCGAGGGGGATTGAAGAGTATGTCCGAAGGCTTTGTAGGGCGGGGGACGGGGGGTCGCCTTCGAACACTGTGATAACGAACGCCCCGCAGATAAGTTCCGGGGCGTTCAAAAAAAAATTCAGTGCTTGCGAAGCCAGTCGTCGACCTCCCGGTCGGCGTCTTCCTGGGCCTTGCCGTAGCGCTCCTGGATCTTGCCCGCGAGCTGCTTGCGGTTGCCGGCAATCTTATCCAGATCGTCGCCGGTGAGCTTGCCCCACTGGGTCTGGACCTTGCCTTTGAACTGTTCCCAATTTCCTTCGACCTGATTCCAGTTCATTGCGTGTTCCTCCTGATTGCTGGCGGACGATCCCGCCAGTGGCCTAACCACGCTCCAGCCGTCCTGTTCCTGCCCCCGCCAACAAAAACGGCGGCCGAAGCCGCCGTTCTCAAGGATGTCAGTCGCGGTCAGTGTTTCAGCGCCCTCGGGTCGAGCGCATCGCGGATCGCGTCGCCCATGTAGTTGACGCTGAGGACGGTCAGCGAGATCGCCAGGCCCGGCCAGAGCACGCGCGAGGGCGTCAGCTGGAGGAAGTTGGCGCCGTCGAACAACAGCCGTCCCCAGGTCGGGAAATCCGAGGGAAAGCCGAGGCCGAGGAAACTCAGCGCCGATTCCGTGATGATCGCCGAGGCGATCCCCAATGTCGCGGAAACCATGATCGAGCTCAGCACGTTCGGCAGGATGTGCCTGAGGATGATGCGATATTCCCGCATGCCGCTCGATTTCGCCGCCAGGATGAATTCCTGGCTTTTGACGGCCAGCACGTCGCCGCGCACGATGCGGGCGGTGTGCATCCAGCTGGTGATCCCGATCACGAAGACGATCAGGATGAAGATGCCGGTTTCCGGTCCGAACGCTGCCCGCAACGTATCGCGGAACAGCATCAGGATGACGAGCAGCAGCGGCAGCAGCGGCAAGGCCAGGAACAGGTCGGTGATGCGCATCAAGGGGCCGTCCAGTTTCCGGATATAGCCGGAGACGACGCCCACCAGGGTTCCAAGGAAAAGCGCCAGCAGCATCGCCGTGATGCCGACGGCAAGCGAAATCCGGCCGCCTGCCAGCACCTGGGCCAGCATGTCCTTGCCGAGGTTGTCGGTTCCGAACGGGTGAGCCCAGGACGGCCATTGGTTCTTGTCGCGGATGTTGATGGCGTTCGGCGCGACGCGGTGGATATAGGGGCCGACAAACACCGCCAGCACGATGAACGTGAAGACGATGAGCCCAGCCACCCCGCCCCTATGGGCACGGAACTGGCGCCACATGTCGGCGAAGGCGGATCGGGTGGGGGTTGCCGCCTTGGCGGGTGGCGTGGTTGTGAGCGTCGCATCAGTCATAACGGATCCTCGGGTCAAGAATGCCGTAAAGCACGTCGGCGATGAGGTTGAAGAGCACGATCAACACCGCGAAGATGAAGGTCAGGGTCTGGACGAGCGGGATATCCGCCCCCTGGACCGCGATGATCAGCAACTGGCCGAGCCCGTTCACGCGAAAGATCTGCTCGGTGATGATGGCGCCCGAGAAGATCGTCGGGACGCCCAGCGCGATCACGGTGACGACCGGGATAAGGCTGTTGCGCAGCACGTGGATGAGCAGAACCGATTTTTCCTTGACGCCCTTGGCGCGCGCCGTACGCACGTAGTCCTGATGCAGGTTGTCCAGCATCGAGGCGCGCACGAAGCGGGTGATCTGCGACGCGTTGAAGAGCGACAGGACCGTCACCGGCAGCGCCATCTGCTTGATCTGCTGAAGGAGGCTCGAGAAGTCGTTGACGACGAGATTGGTGTCATAGACCGACGGGAACCACTGCAGATAGGAGGAGAAGATGACGACCAGCAGAACGCCGGTGAAGAAGGTCGGCACCGAGTAACCGACCATCGACAGGAAGGTGCCGATCTGGTCGAAGATCGAATATTGCTTGTAGGCGGAGATGACGCCGATCGGAACGGCGATCAGCACGCCGAACAGATAGGCGAGACCGACGACCCACAGCGTCTGGGGCAAGCGCTGGACAATCAGGTCGACGACCGGGCTTCTGGTCGCCCAGGAAAGCACCCGCATGCGGTTCCCGTCGCCGAACTGCCAACCGGTCAAGCGTTCGATGATGTTGAGCGGTTCGTTGATGAAGAACTGCTGCAGCCAGTACAGGTAGCGGAAGAAGAATGGCTGATCGAGGCCAAGCGACGCGCGGATCTGTTCGCGGACCTCCGGCGGGATCGTCAACGGCAGGTCGCCGGTCGGATCGTTGGGCGCAAGATCGAGCAGCGCGAAAATGACGAAGCTGATAATCAGCAGCGTCGGGATTGCAAAAAGCAATCGCCGCAAGGTGTATGTGAACATCAATAAGTCTCCAGACTAGCACGGAGAAGAAAATGCGGGCGCCGGGCCTGCCACAAGGGCAGGCCCGGCGATCGGCATCACTTCGTGCGCGACCAGTCGGCGACGTTCCACAGCTCGCTGTCCCAGGCGTTCATCTTCACGCCGGCGAGCTTCAGAGAGTGCGAGGAGACGCTGCCGCGGTGGACGAGCGGGATATGCGCGCCTTCCTCGGTCAGCATGTCGTTGAGCTGCTTGGCGAGCGCCGAGCGCTTGTCGAGTTCGGCGGTCTTCGAAAGCTCGCCGACCAGCTTGTCATAGGCCGGGTTGCAGTAGCGCGGGATGTTCTGTCCCTGCCAGCCGTTCGCCGGGCCTGGAACCTTGTCGCACAGCCATTCTGCCAGATACTTTTCCGGATCGGTGCCGTCGAAGTTGTTGGTGTACATTTCGACGTCGGCATAGAATTTCTGGAAAGTATCGGGGCTTGCGGGATCGCCGCCGAAGAAGACCGAGGCGCTGGCGTTACGCAGTTCGGCACCGACGCCGATCTGCGACCACATGTCCTTCACCAGTTCCTGGGTCGCCTGGCGAACCGAGTTGGTGGAGGTTGCGTAGAGGTAGGACAGCTTGACGCCGTTCTTGGCGCGGATGCCATCCGGCCCCTTCTTCCAGCCGGCATCGTCGAGCAGCTTGTTGGCGGCCGGGATGTCCTGCTTCAGGCACCAGCTGTCGTTCTTGGTGGAAGCGACGGCGGCCGGGGCGGGCACGATGTTGCAGGTCGCCTTGCCGGCGGCGCCGTAACCGGCTTCGACGATGATGCTGCGGTCGATGGCGAGCGACAGTGCGCGGCGGACCGCCGGGTCGGAGAGCGACGGATGCGGGCCGGCTTCCTTGGTGGAACGCTTTGCGCCGAGCGACGGATCGGCATTGTAGTGGTTGAGGTTGATACGCTCGACCTGGGTGCCGAAGGACGTCACCAGCTTGCCCTTGCCGGCGGCGACCATCTTGGCGAGGATTTCCGGCTCCACCTGCATGTTCCAGGCATAGTCGTATTCGCCAGTTTCGAGAACGGCCCGCGCGGCAGACGCTGCATCACCGCCGCCCTTCAGGGTGACGGACGCGAATGCGGGCTTGGCCGCATCGCGGTAGTTGGTGTTGGCGGTCAGTGTGATGACGTCGTTCGGCTTGAATTCCTTGACCACGAATGGGCCGGTGCCGATCGGGCCGAAATTGGCCGAGGTGCAGCCCGGAGCCTTGGCGCCGACGCAGTTTTCGAACTGCTTCTTCTGGATGACCGGCGACTGGGCGCCGACAAAGGCGCTGTAGGGATAAGGCTTCGGCTCGTTGAAGGTGATCTTGACCGTCTGCGGATCCGGGGCCTCGACACTCTTGACACCTTCATACTGGGCGGCCTGAGCGCAGCCGCCATCCGGCGCGATGCAGTATTTCCAGGTGAAGATGACGTCGTCGGCGGTGAAAGGCGTGCCGTCCGACCATTTGACGCCCGGCTTGATCTTCCAGGTCATGCTGAGCAGATCCTTGGCGACGCCGCCGTTCTCGATGGTCGGGATCTCGGAGACCAGCGTCGGCACCAGTGCGCCCTTCTCGTCGTAGCGCGCAAGCGGCTCGATGACCATCGAGGAAGCGTAGACTTCCTTGGTGCCGCCGGAAAGGTAGGGGTTCATCGTCGAAACCGCCTGCCAGAAGAGGATCTTCAGGTCCCCGTCCGTGCCCCGTTCGGCATGCGCGGCAGAGCCGGCGAAGGCGAGGGCGGCAACGGTGCCGGCCAGAAGAAGTTTGAGGTTTTTCATGCTGCTATTCCCCTTATCGTTCTCTTATGAGTTGTGGTTGGGCATGCCGGTCAAGCCGGCTTTTTCTGCCTTGGGACTGCGAAGTCGCCTTCCTCAACTTATTGACTTCGCAGCGTATTTCTTGTCTGTTCCTCCTCCGAAACTACCTTAAGAAGAAATTGCATGCTGCCGCTTTTGGCGAGCATGATCAAATTTTGAGCCATCTAAGCATAGGCCTATTTTGCGTTCAAGCCGGAAAATTGAAGCTTGCAAAATCGTGCCTTCGCGTCGCAATATCCGCTCCGACCAGAGTGGGAAACAGCAAAAAAACAATGAGGTCTGCGTAATGCCAGTGATCAATCGAGTTGCCGAAATGCAGGATCAGGTCGCCGAGTGGAGGCGCCATCTGCATGAGAATCCGGAGCTGCTCTACGACGTTCACGAGACCTCGAAATTCGTCGCCGAGAAGCTGAAGGCATTCGGTTGCGACGTCGTCGAGACCGGCATCGGCAGGACCGGCGTCGTCGGCATCATCAAGGGCAGCCAAGGCGACGGGCCGGTCATCGGTTTCCGCGCCGACATGGACGCGCTGCCGATCCTCGAAACCTCCGGCAAGCCATGGGCCTCCAAGACCCCCGGCAAGGCGCATTCCTGCGGCCATGACGGCCACACCGCGATGCTGCTCGGGGCGGCCCAATACCTTGCAGAGACCCGCAATTTCAAGGGTTCGGTCGCGGTCATCTTCCAGCCGGCGGAAGAGGGCGGCGCCGGCGCGCTGGCGATGATCAACGACGGCATGATGGAGAAATTCGGGATCAAGGAAGTCTACGGCATGCACAACGAGCCGCGGCTTCCGGTCGGCAGTTTCGCCACCCGTAAAGGCGGTATCATGGCCGCCGCCGACACGTTCGAGATCACCATCCACGGCCGCGGCAGCCATGCCGCCCAGCCGCACAATTCGATCGACCCGATCCTGGTTTCCTCGCATATCGTGCTGGCGCTGCAGTCTATCGTGTCTCGCGAGACCGACCCCCTGAAGTCGCTCGTCGTCACCGTCGCCTCGATCCATGGCGGCGAGGCGAGCAACGTCATCCCGGCCTATGTGAAGATGACGGGAACGGTGCGTACGCTTTTGCCGGAAACCCGCGATTTCGCCGAGAAGCGCCTGAGCGAAGTGGCGCAATCGACCGCGATCGCCCATGGCGCGACGGCCGATGTCATGTACCGCCGCGGTTATCCGGTCACCTTCAACCACGATAACGAGACAGATTTCGCGGTGGAAATTGCCGCCAAGGTCGCCGGTCCCAAGGCGGTCCAGACCGGCATGGCGCCGCATATGGGCGCGGAAGATTTTTCCTACATGCTGGAGAAGCGCCCCGGCGCCTTCATCTTCATCGGCAATGGCGATACCGCGAGCCTTCACAACGCCGCCTACGATTTCAACGACGAGGCAATTCCCTTTGGCGTCAGCTACTGGGTGACGCTTGCCGAAACCGCGCTCGCCGCCTGATCCGAAGGAGATTTCCATGCTGCTTTCCGGCACTTCCATGGAACAGGGCGGCGGTTCGGTGACCCCCGTCCTGTCAGTCCGCAATCTTTCCACCTCGTTTCGCGTGAACGACGAATGGCGCACGGTTGTGCGCAACATCTCGTTCGACGTGGCGCCGCGCGAGACGGTGGCGATCGTCGGTGAGTCGGGCTCGGGCAAGAGCGTCACCTCGCTGTCGATCATGCGGCTTCTGCCGAAGAACTCGAGCAGGATCGAGGGTCAGGTCTTCCTCAACGGCCGCGAACTGCTGTCGCTGCCGGAAGAGCAGATGCGCCGCGTGCGCGGCAACGACATCTCGATGATCTTCCAGGAGCCGATGACCTCGCTCAACCCGATTTTCCCGATCGGCAAGCAGATCGCCGAGGCGCTGACGGTCCATACCGACATCAGCAAGGCCGATGCGAGGGCGGAAGTGATCCGCCTGCTCGAAAAGGTGCGCATTCCGAACGCCTCGTCGCGGTTCGACGAATATCCGCACCAGTTTTCCGGCGGCATGCGCCAGCGCGTGATGATCGCCATGGCGCTCGCCTCCAAGCCGAAACTGCTGATCGCCGACGAACCGACCACGGCGCTCGACGTGACGATCCAGGGCCAGATCCTCGATCTCATCAAGCTCCTGCAGGAAGAGGAGGGCATGTCGGTCCTCTTCATCACCCACGACATGGGCGTCGTCGCCGAAGTCGCCGACCGCACCATCGTCATGTATCGCGGCGATGCGGTCGAGACCGGCGAGACCGGCGATATCTTTCACCGCGGCAAGCACCCCTATACACGCGCACTGCTTTCCGCCGTCCCGCGGCTTGGTTCGATGGGCGAGCGCAGGCTGCCGCTTCGCTTTCCGATCGTCGATATCAAGACCGGCGAGCAGATGCCGCTTGCCGACGTCACCGATACGGTCGCCAAGGGCAAGACGCCGATATTGGACGTCAAGGACCTGACCACCCGGTTCGACATCCATTCCGGCCTGTTCGGGCGCAAATCCGGCGCGGTGCACGCGGTCGAGAAGGTCTCCTTCGATCTGTTCGCCGGCGAGACGCTGTCGCTCGTTGGCGAATCGGGCTGCGGCAAGTCGACCACCGGCCGCTCCGTGACGCGCCTGATCACGCCGACAAGCGGCGAGGTCACCCTCGACGGCTACGAGGTGATGAAGCTCGACCAGCCGACGCTGCGCCAGATGCGCCGGTCGATCCAGATGGTCTTCCAGGACCCGTTCGCCTCACTGAACCCGCGCATGAGCGTCGGTTCCGCGGTCATGGAACCCTATGTCGAGCACAGCCTCGGCACCAAGCAACAGGCCCGCGACAAGGCCGCCAGCCTGATGGAAAAAGTCGGTCTTTCGGCCGACATGATGAAGCGTTTCCCGCACGAATTTTCCGGCGGCCAGCGCCAGCGCGTCGCCATCGCCCGTGCCCTGATGCTCGACCCCAAGATCATCGTCGCCGACGAAGCGGTCTCGGCGCTCGACGTGTCGATCAAGGCGCAGGTCTGCAATCTTCTCCTCGACCTGCAGCAGAGCCTGAACCTCGCCTTCCTGTTCATCAGCCATGACATGGCGGTGGTGGAACGCGTCAGCCACCGGGTGGCGGTGATGTATCTTGGCGAAATCGTCGAGATCGGCCCACGCGCCGCGGTCTTCGAAAACCCGCAGCATCCCTATACGAGGAAGCTGATGTCGGCCGTGCCGATCCCGGATCCGTCGCGCCGCCGGATCAAGCGCAACATGTCGACCGACGAGATCAAGAGCCCGATCCGCCCGGTCAACTATGTGCCGCCGAAGCGGGAATACCGCGAGGTTTCCGCGGGGCATGTGGTGCAGGTGGCGTAAGGCTTTCCGCCTGTCGATCAATCGCTGAATTTGCTGGTCGCCCGGATTTCTGGTATCTTTGATGTGCCTGCAATCCGGGCGATTTGCCAATCCTGGCATCGAGGAAACGGTCTTTCATGAGCCACAAGGACACGATCCGGCAGCGCACCCTTGAGGCGGCGCATCTTCAGGCGATCGAGGGTAATCCTCTCGATGCGGAACAGTTGGCGATGTTTGAAATGTTCGACCGCGAAGGATGGTCGCCGGAACGCCAGAGGGCTTATATTCTTGAGCGAGCCCGCGCCGCTGCCGCACAGCAAACGGCGGAATGACCGACGATCCTTACGTCTATCCAGGCACTGGCGTTCTGAGAAACAAGCTCGGTTTAACCGAGGCCAACAAGCTTGATTATTATGAGCGCGAAATCGTGACGATGCGGGCGCGCGAAGATATCCCGCAAGGCGCCTTCGACCTTAAACACTTGAAGGCGATCCATCGCCACCTGTTCCAGGATATCTTCGAATGGGCGGGGCAGGTGCGGACCGTCGAGATTTCCAAGGGCGAGAGCCAATTCCAGTTCCGGCAATATATCGAAACCGGAATGGCGGATGTTCACCGCCGCATCGTTAAATCCAACCTTCTGCGAGGTCTGGAGCGACCGGTATTTGCGGCCGAGGCTGCCCGGATCATCGGGGACGTGAACTACGTCCATCCCTTTCGCGAAGGAAACGGCCGCACCCAGCTGCAATATTTGAAGCAGCTTTCGGAACAGGCCGGCCATCCGCTCGACTTGACGAAGATCGACGCGGCCGGGTGGCTGGAGGCCTCGAAGGAGGCACATCGTGCCCGGTACGATGTCATGGAGCAGGTGATAAACGATGCATTGCGTCTGACGTGAAGGGAGTGGCCGTCACGAGGTTCCCTCCGGTTTATATCACAAAGCTCGCATCACTCCTGCCCGCCGTTCCAACCGTTTGACAGGCTATCCGAAACCATGGCAGCAACAGGCGGAGGAGAATTTCTGCCATGGCAAAACGATCTGATACGCAGGGGCGGCTGGACGATGCGGCGCGGGCCGGCTGGCTCTATTACGTCGCCGGGCGCACCCAGGACGAGATCGCCGCGGCCATGAGCATTTCGCGGCAGTCGGCGCAGCGGCTGGTGTCGCTCGCGGTCGCCGAACGGCTGATCAAGGTGCGGCTCGACCATCCGATCGCCGCCTGCCTGGAACTCGCCGAGGGCCTGCGCAAGAAATACGATCTCAAGCATGTCGAAGTGGTGCCGAGCGATCCCGCCGGCGTATCGAGCACCGTCGGGATCGCCGAGGCGGGAGCAGCCGAGATCGAGCGCTGGCTGAAGCGGCCGGACCCGATCGTGATTGCTGTCGGCACGGGCCGGACGCTGAAGGCCGCCGTCGACCAGCTACCGCCGATGGAATGTCCGCAGCACCGTATCGTGTCGCTGACCGGCAATATCGGGCCGGACGGATCGGCCGCCTTCTACAACGTCATCTTCTCGATGGCGGACGCCATCAAGGCGCGGCATTTTCCGATGCCGCTCCCTGTCCTCTGTTCCTCGGCGGAAGAGCGCGAAACGTTGCACGACCAGGCGCTGGTGCGCTCGACCCTCAGGCTCGGCGCGCAGGCGGACGTCACCTTTGTCGGTATCGGCGAGCTTGGGCCCGACGGGCCGCTCTGCGTGGACGGCTTCCTCGGCGAGGAGGAAATGCAAAAACTCGTCCGGGAAGGCGCGGCCGGCGAGATCTGCGGCTGGGTCTATGACAACCAGGGGCGGCTTCTCGCCAATTCCATCAACGACCGTGTCGCCAGTGTACCCATCCCCTCACGGGAGACCTCCGCGGTCATCGGGATCGCTCAGGGGCGGAAGAAACTCCAGGCCATTTCCGCCGCGCTCAAGGGCAGAATCATCAACGGCGTGATCACGGATGAGGCGACTGCAGAGCAATTGCTCTCGCTCTGAGCAAAAATTATCCGTAGCCAAATCAATAGCATGATCTGTCTGCGCTGCATTGCAGCGACGATTGGTGATTGACTTTCAGTGCCAATAAGTGGGTAATTGCTCATGAGCAAAGCGAATGCTCGTTACTCATCTTCTGGGAGGAAGATATGACATTGAAGACGATTTTGCTGGGCGCCTGCTCGGCGCTGGCGCTTGCCGGCCTTTCCACCGCGGCTTCGGCTGAAACTCTCACCATCGCGACGGTCAACAACGGCGACATGGTCCGCATGCAGGGCCTGACCTCCGAGTTCACCAAGGCGAACCCGGATATCCAGATCAACTGGGTGACGCTCGAAGAAAACGTGCTGCGCGAGCGTGTCACCACCGACATCGCCACCAAGGGCGGCCAGTACGACATCCTGACGATCGGCAATTACGAAGTGCCGATCTGGGCCAAGCAGGGCTGGCTGCTCGAGCTCAACAAGCTCGGCGACAAATACGACACCAACGACATCCTGCCGGCGATCAAGGGCGGCCTGACGGTCAACGGCAAGCTCTATGCCGCACCGTTCTACGGCGAGTCGGCGATGATCATGTATCGCAAGGACCTGTTCGAGAAGGCCGGCCTGAAGATGCCGGAAAACCCGACCTGGGAATTCATCGGCGATGCGGCTCGCAAGATCACCGACCGCAAGGCTGACGTCAACGGCATCTGCCTGCGCGGCAAGGCCGGCTGGGGCGAGAACATGGCCTTCATCACCGCGCTCACCAACTCGTTTGGCGGCCGCTGGTTCGACGAGAAGTGGAACCCGCAGTTCGACCAGCCGGAATGGAAGGCCGCCCTGCAGTTCTATGTCGACCTGATGAAGGATGCCGGTCCGGCCGGCGCCTCCTCGAACGGCTTCAACGAAAACCTGACGCTGTTCCAGCAGGGCAAGTGCGGCATGTGGATGGACGCCACGGTTGCTGCGTCCTTCGTCTCCAACCCGAAGGATTCCAAGGTTGCCGACAAGGTGGGTTACGCGCTCTTCCCGGTGAAGGGCGAGATGAAGAACCATGGCAACTGGCTGTGGTCCTGGAACCTGGCTGTTCCGAACTCCTCCAAGAAGGCGGACTCGGCGCAGAAATTCATCTCCTGGGCAACCAGCAAGGAATATACCCAGCTCGTCGCTTCCAAGGAAGGCTGGGCCAACGTTCCTCCGGGCACCCGCACCTCGCTCTATAACAACGAGGAATACAAGAAGGCCGCCGCCTTCGCGGTTCCGACGCTTGCCGCGATGAACGCCGCCGACATCACCAAGCCGACCGTCAAGCCGGTGCCCTACACCGGCGGCCAGTTCGTGGCGATCCCTGAATTCCAGGCGATCGGCACCAATGTCGGCCAGCTGTTCTCGGCGGTCGTCGCCGGCCAGTCCACGGTCGCCGACGCGCTTGCCCAGGCCCAGACCGCGACCTCGCGCGATATGAAGCGCGCCGGTTATCCGAAGTAAGCCTCCCGAGGTTGCGCCGGTAGATGGTGAGTGCCCCTCATCCGCCTGCCGGCACCTTCTCCCCGTTTTGACGGGGAGAAGGGACATGCCGCTCCGGTAACGGTTCCCCTCGCCCCGCTTGCGGGGAGAGGGTGCGCCGAGCAAAGCGGAGGCGGGGTGAGGGGCCTACGGTTCCGCGGTCTCATGGCATATCCAAAAGCGTAAGAGCCGCATCAAGGCGGACAACAGGGAGGGCGTCGATATGGCAACGCAAAACACCAAGACGTTGGCGCGCCTGATGATGGCGCCCTCCGTTCTGCTTCTTCTGGTCTGGATGATCGTGCCACTGGCGATGACGCTGTGGTTCTCGTTCCAGAACTACAATCTGCTCGATCCGTCCAATGTCAGCTTCACGGGTCTGTTCAACTATCAGTTCTTCTATACCGACCCCGCCTTCTTCCAGTCGATCTGGAACACGCTGGTCATCGTCGGCGGGGTGCTGCTGATCACCGTCATCGGCGGCATCGCCATCGCGCTGCTGCTCGACCAGCCGATCTTCGGGCAGGGGATCGTGCGCATCCTGGTCATCTCGCCGTTCTTCGTGATGCCGCCGGTCGCGGCGCTGATCTGGAAGAACATGATCATGCATCCGGGCTACGGGGTGCTGGCGGACATCAACAAGTTTTTCGGGCTGCAGCCGGTCGACTGGTTCGCGCGTTATCCGCTGTTTTCGATCGTCGTCATCGTCGCCTGGCAATGGCTGCCGTTCGCGACGCTCATCCTGCTGACCGCGCTGCAGTCGCTGGACGGCGAGCAGAAGGAAGCGGCGGAGATGGACGGCGCCAATTTCCTCAACCGGTTCGTCTACCTGGTGCTGCCGCATCTGGCGCGTTCGATCACGGTCGTCATCCTCATCCAGACGATCTTCCTGCTCGGCGTCTATGCGGAAATCCTGGTCACCACCAATGGCGGCCCCGGTTACGCTTCCACCAACCTCGCCTTCCTGATCTACCGCACGGCGCTTCTCGGCTACGACGTCGGCGGCGCCTCGGCGGGCGGCATCATCGCAGTCGTGCTCGCCAATATCGTCGCCTTCTTCCTGATGCGCGCCGTCGGCAAGAACCTGGACCGGTAGGAGAAGATCATGGCCCGTTCCGTCACCACAAGACACAAGGTCACCGCCACCGCCGCCGCCTGGATCGTCGCGCTGATCATCTTCTTCCCGATCCTCTATACGCTGATCACCAGCATCAAGACCGAGCCGGAAGCGATTGCGGGGTTCAGCCTCTGGCCGTCCGGCACGTTCGAGAATTACATCACCGTCCAAACGCAGCGCGACTACCTGAAGCCGTTCATGAACTCGGTGATCCTGTCGGTCGGCTCCACCATCCTGGCGCTGATCATCGCCATCCCGTCCGCCTGGGCCATGGCGTTTTCGCCGACCCGGCGGACCAAGGACATCCTGATGTGGATGCTGTCGACCAAGATGATGCCGGCGGTCGCGGTTCTGGTGCCGATCTACCTGCTGTTCCGCGATTTCGGCCTGCTCGACAGCCGCATCGGCCTCACCGTCATGCTGACGCTGATCAACCTGCCGATCGTGGTCTGGATGCTCTACACCTACTTCCGCGAAATCCCGGGCGAGATCCTGGAAGCGTCGCGGATGGACGGGGCAGGCCTGTGGCAGGAGATCGTCTATGTGCTGACGCCGATGGCGGTGCCGGGCATCGCCTCGACTTTGCTCCTTAACATCATCCTCGCCTGGAACGAGTCCTTCTGGACCATCCGGCTGTCGACCACCAATGCGGCGCCGCTGACGGCCTTCATCGCCTCCTTCTCCAGTCCGCAAGGCCTGTTCTGGGCAAAGCTCTCGGCCGCCTCGACCATGGCCATCGCGCCGATCCTCATTCTCGGCTGGTTCTCACAGAAACAACTCGTTCGCGGCCTCACGTTTGGCGCGGTTAAGTAAGGAAAACGGACATGGGCAGCATCACGCTCCAAAAAGTGTCGAAAGTGTTCGGCGAGGCGAAGGTCATTCCTTCGATCGATCTCGAAATCAATGACGGCGAATTCGTCGTCTTCGTCGGCCCGTCCGGCTGCGGCAAGTCCACGCTGCTGCGGCTGATCGCTGGGCTGGAGGACGTGTCCGGCGGCCATATCCTGATCGACGGCAAGGATGTCACGGACGCCGCACCTGCGGCACGCGGGCTTGCCATGGTCTTCCAGTCCTACGCGCTCTATCCGCATATGAGCGTCAGGAAGAACATCGCCTTTCCGCTGAAGATGGCGAAGATGGAGCAGTCGGCGATCGACAAGAAGGTGACGGACGCCGCCCGCGTGCTGAACCTCACCGATTATCTGGAGCGCCGCCCCTCGCAGCTTTCCGGCGGCCAGCGCCAGCGTGTCGCGATCGGCCGCGCCATCGTGCGCGAACCCTCGGCTTTCCTGTTCGACGAGCCGCTCTCCAACCTCGACGCCGCACTGCGCGGCACGATGCGGCTGGAGATCAGCGACCTGCACCATCAGTTGAAGACGACGATGGTCTACGTCACACATGACCAGGTCGAGGCGATGACCATGGCCGACAAGATCGTCGTCCTCAACCGCGGCAACATCGAGCAGGTCGGTTCGCCGCTCGAACTCTACAAGACGCCGCGCAACCTGTTCGTCGCCGGCTTCATCGGCTCACCGCACATGAACTTCGTCACCGGCGCCTATGCGCAATCGAAGAGCGCCAAGACCGCCGGTATCCGGCCGGAGCATCTGATCCTTTCGAAGGACAGCGGCTTGTGGACCGGCACGGTGAAGGTCGCCGAACATCTCGGTGCCGATACGTTCCTGCATCTCGATGTCGATGGCATCGGCCAGGTCACCGCCCGTGCAGGCGGCGAGTTCGGCGCCCAATACGGCGACCGGGTTTACCTCACGCCCGACGAAGCCAAGCTGCATCGGTTCGACGACAAGGGCATCGCCCTTCGCGCCTGAGCGCAAGACTGGAGTAGAGACAATGACTGTGAAGCTTTCGCTGGCGAGCTTGAATGACGCTGCGGCCACCGCCGCCGTGCCGGCCTATGATCCCAAGGGCCTGACCGCCGGCATCCTGCATTTCGGCGTCGGCAATTTCCACCGCGCCCATCAGGCGATCTATCTCGACGACCTGTTCAACACCGGCAGGGCGCATGACTGGGCGATCATCGGCGCCGGGGTGATGCCGTCCGACGGGGCCATGCGCGACAAATTGAAGGCCCAGGATTTTCTGACCACCGTCGTCGAGCAGGACAACAACAGGACCGCCGCCCGCATCACAGCGCCGATGATCGACATCATCGCTCCCGGCGATGTCGCGACCCTGATCGAGACGCTCGCCGACCCGAACATCCGCATCGTCTCGATGACGATCACCGAGGGCGGCTATTTCATCGATGCCTCGGGCGCCTTCAACCCGGCCCATCCGGCAATCGCCGAGGACGGCCGCAATCCGGCGAACCCCAAGACCGTCTTCGGCCTCATCCTCGCCGGCCTCAAGGAGCGCAAGGCGAGGGGGATCACCCCCTTCACCATCATGTCCTGCGATAACATTCCCGGAAACGGCGAAGTCACCGAGAACGCCGTCATCGGGCTCGCCAAGCTTTCCGACCCCGAGTTCGCCCACTGGATCCACCAGAACGTCGCGTTCCCCAACTCGATGGTCGATCGGATCACGCCCGCCACCGGCCAACGCGAGATCGACATCCTCAGACAAGATTTCGGCATCGACGACAACTGGCCGGTGTTCTGCGAGGAATTCAAGCAGTGGGTGATGGAGGACAAGTTCCCCGCCGGCCGTCCGCGGCTGGAAGAGGTCGGCGTCCAGTTCGTGGCCGATGTGGCGCCCTACGAGCTGATGAAGATCCGCATCCTCAACGGCGGCCATGCGGCCATCGCCTATCCGGCCGCGCTTCTCGACATTCATTTTGTGCACGAGGCGATGGAGCACAAGCTGATCCGGGGCTTTCTGGAAAAACTGGAAAAGGACGAGATCATTCCGGTCATCCCGCCGGTGCCGAACACCAATCTCATCGATTATTACAAGCTGATCGAGCGGCGGTTCTCCAACCCGAAGATCGGCGACACGATCCCGCGGCTGGCGCAGGACGGCTCCAACCGCCAGCCGAAATTCATCCTGCCCTCGACTGCCGACCGGCTCGCCAAGGGGCAGGACATTATCGGTCTGTCGCTGGTCTCGGCGCTGTGGTGCCGCTATTTCGCGGGTACGTCCGACAGCGGCAAGGAGATCGTCTTCAACGACGCGAGCGCCGACCGCCTGAACGCCGCGGCGCTGAAAGCCAAGGATAATCCGGATGCTTTCCTTGCGCTTGGCGACATTTTTGGAGACGTTGCGAAATCCGAGCTGTTCCGCACCCGCTTCGCGCATGCGCTGAAGACGCTCTGGGCCGAGGGGACGGCAAGGACGCTCGAGCTTTATCTCGGCGGCAAGCTCGCCAAATAGCAGGTGGCCAACAGAGGGTGAGCATCGTGCAACATTCGGCGGGACCACTGGTGATCTTCGATTGCGACGGGGTCCTCGTCGACAGCGAGCCGGTATCGGTGCGCGTTCTGGTCGATGCGCTACGCCGCAAGGGGGTCGAGATGGATGCGGCGGAAGCCTATAGCCGCTTTCTCGGCCGCAGCCTCGGCACCGTGACCAAGACGATGCGGGAGGAATTCGGCGTCGAGGCGGACAACACCTTTCTCGAAGACATGCGCCGAGATCTCTATGCCCGTTTCCGCGCCGAACTGCAGCCGATGCCGGGCATTGCCGACGCCCTTGATGCCCTTGATTTCCGCCGTTGCGTGGCCTCCTCCAGCCAGCCGGAGCGCATCCGCCTCTCGCTATCGCTGACCGGCCTCATCGACAAACTGGAGCCGAACATCTTTTCCGCCACGATGGTGGAAAAGGGCAAGCCGGCCCCGGATCTCTTCCTGCACGCGGCAAGTGAAATGGGCGCCGATCCCAAAAACTGCATCGTCATCGAGGACAGTCCCGCCGGCATCCAGGCGGGCCACAGCGCCGGCATGGCGGTATTCGCTTTCGTCGGCGGTTCGCATGCCTCCGTTCCCGGCTACCGGGAGCGGATCGATGCGCTTTTACCGGAAGTCGTGTTTGACGCGATGCCGGATTTGATCCACCTTGTCCGGAAACATATAGAGGGTCGCAACGGCCCCGTTCCGCAGGCGGCGCTTTAGGTGCAATCTTCGGAATACGTGAGCGACCACAAGGGACAGGAAACAGAGCCGGATGCGTGATCACCTCGTTGCGGTCGATATCGGCACGGGCAGCGCCCGCGCCGGCGTCTTTGATCGCAACGGGCGCCTGCTCGCCAAGGCCAAGCATCCAATCATGATGTTCCGTCCCAGGCAAAATCACGCCGAACACGATTCCGAGGATATCTGGGCCGCCACCTGCCTTTCCGTGAAGGTGGCGATGACGGAGGCCGGCATCGCTGCAGACCGCATCGCCGCGATTGGTTTCGACGCAACCTGCTCGCTCGTCGCGCGCGACCGCGAGGGCCAGCCGCTCACGGTTTCCACGACCGGCAAGGCCAATCAGGATACGATTGTCTGGCTCGACCACCGGGCGATCAAGCAGGCCGACCAGCTTTCGGCCACCGGCCACAAGGTGCTGGAATTTTCCGGCGGTTCGCTGTCGCCCGAGATGGAGATGCCGAAGCTGATGTGGCTGAAACAGCAGCTGCCGCAGACCTGGGCGAGGGCGGGCTATTTCTTCGATCTCGCCGATTTCCTCACCTGGAAGGCAACCGGCTCGCCCGCCCGCTCGCGCTGCACGCTGACCGCCAAGTGGAACTATCTCGCCCACGAAAACCCCGGCTGGAGCGCCGACTACCTGGCGCTGGCCGGCCTCGGGGACCTGCTCGAAAAGGGCGGTCTGCCGGACGAGACGGTCGGGGTCGGCATGAGCATGGGCAGCCTCGGTCGTCAGGCGGCCGAAGAACTCGGCCTCGACACGCAAGTGCAGGTAGCTCCCGGCATGATCGACGCCTATGCCGGCGCGTTTGGGGTCCTCGGGGGGGTGTCGGGTGGCGCGTCGGGGGGCTCCAAACTCGAAAGCAGCGTGGCGCTGATCGGCGGCACCTCGAGCTGCATCGTCGCCTTCACCAGGGATCCCAAGCCCGGCCGCAGCCTGTGGGGTCCCTATTACGAGGCGATCCTGCCCGGTCACTGGCTGGTCGAAGGCGGACAGTCGGCGGCGGGTGCGCTGCTCGACCATATCGTGCTGATGCACGCGGCCGGCGGCGAACCGACGGCAGAGCTGCACGGCCGCATCATCGCCCGCGTCGGTGAGCTGCGCGACGAGACCGAGGGCGATATTGCCCCCGGCCTCCACGTCCTGCCGGATTTCCACGGCAACCGCTCGCCGCTCGCCGATCCGCACGCGACCGGTGTCATCAGCGGCCTTACCCTCGACACCTCGTTCGACGGTCTCTGCCGCCTCTACTGGCGCACCTGCGTTTCGATCGCGCTCGGGATCAGGCACATTCTCGATGCGCTCTCGGACTACGGGTACCGCTTCGAAACCCTGCACGTCACCGGCGGCCACGTGAACAACCCGCTTCTGATCGAACTTTATGCCGATGTCACCGGCCGCAGGGTGGTGATCCCCGATAACCGCGATGCGGTCCTGCTCGGGACGGCAATGGCGGCCGCGTTTGCCGGCGGGGTGCATGGCTCGCTGTTCGAAGCGGGGCGGGCGATGGATAGCGGCGGAACCGAGCGGCGGCCCGATCCGGCGCGGGCCGAGCAGTACGGGCGGGATTACCGGCGGTTCCTGGCGATGGTCAGGCACCGGGAGGAATTGCGGGGGATGGAGTAGGCGCCTGCGCGGTATCGCAAAGCCGGATGCTTCGACGGCCGCTCCGGCGCATTTCGGCCACCGCCACCGGCGGCGAACAACCTCCCGTCTAATAGTTCTCCAGCAGGTGCGGCGCGTCCGGAGACCCGAAACGGGGCTGCACGCCGAGCAGGGGTGCCGATCGGCCGATAATCTCCTTGATCATCGGGGCGGCAGTGGATGTCGCAGTTCGTCCGCCGTGCTCGCCCGTCTGCGGAGCGTCGATGATCGACAGGACAATGTATTTGGGTTTGTCCATGGGAAAGGCGGCGACGAAGGCGTTGAAATTGATGTCCTTGGCGTAACGTCCGTTGATCACCTTGTCGGCCGTGCCCGTCTTTCCGCCGACGTGAAAACCTTCGACCTGCGCGCCGCGTCCCGAGCCCTTCACGCCGTTCCAGGTGAAAAGGTAGCGCATGTCGGCGCCGGTGCTCGGCTTTATCACCCGGCGGGAAATCAGCGCGGCCTCTTCCCGTGAACGGGGAAGAAAGGTGGGAGGAACCAGGGTTCCGCCGTTGATCAGCGCAGCGGCGGCAACCGCGGTCTGCAGCGGCGTGGTTGCGACCCCGTGGCCGAACGAGATGGTGACCGAGTTGATCTTCTTCCATGTCCTCGGCTGGATCGGCGTTGCCACGCCCGGCATCTCGGTTTCCATCCTGGAGAGAAGCCCGAGCTTGGCGAGGAACTGCTGATGGCCCTCGATCCCAACCCGGTCCGCAACCGCCGCGGTGCCGATATTGGATGAATACTGAAAGACTTCGGGAATGGAGAGCGGCCTGTTCTTGCCGTGAAAATCCTTGATGGTAAACCCGCCCATGCGGATCGGCCGGGACGCGTCGATGACGGAGTTCAGGGTGATCTTGCCTTCGTCCAGCCCCATCGCCAGCGTGAAGCTCTTGAAGGTCGAGCCCATCTCGAACGTGGCGTTGCTCATCCGGTTGAACCAGCCCTTTTCATAGTCCTTGTCGATGCTGCCGTCCGGCAGCGTCCGGGATGGTTCGTTGAGGTCGTAGTCGGGCACCGATGCCATCGCCAGGACCTCGCCGGTATCGACATCGAGAATGACGGCTCCCGCAGCCTCCGCCTTATAGGCCGCCATCGCATTGGCAACGACCTGGCGGACGATGTTCTGGACGCGCAGATCGATGGACAGCCGGACGGGCTCAAGCGGGGCGCCGCCGGTCAGCCCGGCCAGGCGAAGATCGCCAAGGCCCTGCTGGTCCAGGTAACGCTCCATTCCAGCAAGGCCCTGATTGTCGATATTCACATGGCCGACGACGTGGGAGGCGGTCACGCCACCTGGATAGAACCGGCGTTTTTCCGGTCTGAAGCCGATGCCGGGAATGCCGAGGGCCAGGATATCCGCCTCCTGTTTCGGGGTGAGCTGCCGCTTCAGCCATTGGAAGGCGGTCTGCGATTTCAGTTTCTTGTGGGTTTCGCTCCAGTCGAGGTTGGGGATGACGAAGGCAAGCTTCTCGACGACTTCGTCCGCATCGACGATCCTGCGCGGGTCGGCGTAGAGCGAGGTCATGTTGAGGTCGGTGGCCAGCAGCGCGCCGTTGCGATCGACGATGTCCGGCCTCGAGGGGACCGGGTTGCTGCCGATCATTCCCGTCACGGCCGGTTCGGCAAGGCCGTATTGGGCAAGGCGGGCGCCGATGACGACATAGACCGCAAGAAACCCCGCGATCAGGATTGCGAGCCGTTGTCTTGCTTCCTTCCTGCGGCTTGCGCGCGTACCCAGGAAGGTCGCATTTTTCCCGACGACATTGCTCTTGACGACGAAATGTCCACGGCTTCTGAGCCGGACGACAAAAGAGATCATTCCGAACAAATCCAAAAAATATGTCAGCCGAAGGCGAAGCTCGAGCGGTCGGTGGGCCGTTGAGCCGGTGGGCCGCTGGCTGCAACCTGCACGCGGCTGGTCCGGAAGCCAACAGCAGAGGTCGGGGGCGGGGCGACATGTTTAAAGTTGCATTAATATACAATTAAAGTTGTATTCGATGGCTTGATGGAATGTTAACCGACGCTTGTCGGGCGGTGACGTGCCATGGTCATCCATCGGTCTGCGCCGGTTCGACGTATCGTGCGGCGACTGACGTGATCGGCGGGCTGATGCTCGACGCATCCTTCGACGGACTCTCTTGAGCCCGCGTGATTATCACGTCTTTTCAGGCGTTGACTTTGCTGCCCTGATAAGTTGTATTTTGATCCTGAGTGCACGGTCGGGAACTATATCGGGGGATTCATGTTCTTGCGGAACTATGTCAGTAAAGGCATACGGAAACTGTGCCCTATAGCCTCCTCAATCCTCCTGAGTATGACATGTTGCTTGAATGTCTGTCTTGCGCAGGAGGCGGTTCCGGTTGCCGGCAGCCTGCAGTCCAGTTCCACTCTGGAGCGCATCCTGGGGTTCAACGAGCGCTCGAAAACCTTTTCCAGCAAAAGAAACGAACGAAGCCAGATCATCAGGTCGATAGAGATCCTGAAATCGGAAGTTGCGGAAAACAATAACAGAATTGCGAAAATTGACGAGGAGCAGGCTAAGAGCCAAGTCATTTCCGCACGTTCCCAGACATCGGATGATGTCGTTCTCGATCTGAACGAAAAGATACGCAAGGCACAGTACGATCTGGAAAACACACAAGTAGAAATGGAACGCTATAAATCTCAGCTGGAAGCCGAGTTGAATGCTCTGGTCAAAAACGCGGAGACCAGCCTGCTCAGCGCCGACGACTTGACGCAGAAGAGGAAGCTTGAGGTAAGAATTCAATATTTGCCGCAAGAAGCCGAGATGCAGATCAAAAAAGCCCAATTTGAACTGAAAAATCTCGAGGCGCGGAAGCAGGAGTTTTCCGAGTACCAGAAAAAAGAAAAGGAATATTACGATAAATTGATAAGCGACGATATCAAACAGAGGCAGTCGCTGTCCGAAGAAAGAAACACACTCGTTCAAAAAGGTATAAATTTCAAGGATAACATTAGAAAGCTCGAAGACAGGCAGGACGTATTAAATAACGAAATAAACGATCTTATCGATATCGGTGATGCTGAGTCGTCTTTCCGATTGAGTATCAGCACGATGTTCGCGTTCCTGGTGTTCGTCGTCATCATCGGGTTCTTCCTGATCATAAGGAAGAAGGACAATGTTGTTTTCGAGATCTTCTCAAAAGACTCCGGGATACAATTCATAACGCTTTTTTCGATCGTCATCGCCATCATTCTTTTCGGTATAACCGGCGTGCTGGAAGGAAAGGAACTTGCCGCGTTATTGGCCGGATTGTCGGGATATATTCTCGGGCGCGGAGCCAATGTTCCGACCGCGCCGAACGGGGGTGCCCAGCCGGCACCGGCATCCATTCCCGCGCCGACCCCGGCGCCAGCCCCATAGCGTCGGTGCAGCCACTATCACGGTCGGTCGGGTGCAGTTGTACCGCGAGAATTGCGGCATTCCCATTTGCGATTGCTCTGCGTGCCGGTAGGAGGCCTCTCCGCGTCCGCCCATTCGGCGAATTTCCGCCTCAAGCGGACGCGTGGGGACCGGGATGCTTGCTCACCCGCCCCCTCAATCCTACATGTCTCCCGCCAACCTGGAGACGCCGATGATTTTCGACGCCGCGAGACTTTCGCTCGCCAACCTCTTCGCACCGGAGACCCGCTCCGTGTTCTGGAAGACATTGGGCCTCACCGCCCTCGTGCTGATCGGCATCTGGTTCGCGCTTCGGGAAATCTTCATCCTCTACGCCTGGCCATGGTTCGCGGCCTTCTTCCCCGACCTGCCGGATTGGGCTGGCTGGCTTACATTGTTTGCAGCGATTTTCGCGGGCATCGGGCTGGCATTGGCGCTCGCGCTTTTGATCGCGCCGATCACGGCTTTGATCGCCGGCCTCTTCCTCGACAATGTCGCGGAAGTGTTGGAAAAGCGGGACTATCTGAACGATCCTCCGGGCAGGGCGATGCCGCTCGCGCAGGCGATCATCGGCTCGATCCAGTTCCTCGGCGTCGTCATCGTCGGCAATATCATCGCGCTCTTCCTGCTGTTCATCCCCGGCATCAACCTGATCGCCTTCTTCCTGGTGAACGGCTACCTGCTCGGCCGGGAATTCTTCGAGTTCGCCGCGATGCGGTTCAGGACGCCGGCGGAAGCGCGCGCCTTCCGCTCGAAACACTCCTCGACCGTGTTCATGGCGGGCCTGCTGATCGCCTGTTTCCTGGCGATCCCGATCGTCAACCTGCTGACGCCGCTGTTTGCCGCCGGCCTGATGGTGCATCTCCACAAGGCGGTCTCTAAGCGCGATCCCGGCTTCAGGCTTTAGGCAGGCAGGACGCGTCGTACATCGCGGCGAATTCGGCACTCGGCGGGATCGCTGTGATGATGTCGATCAATACGCCGTTCGGGTCGGAGGTGATGAAATGCCGCTGGCCGAAATCCTCGTCACGCAGGTCGCGACGGATCGGCAGGCCGGCCGCCTTCAGGCGCGCGTAGACCGCGTCGACATCCTCCACCTCGAAGTTCAGCAGCAGGCCGGACACTTTTGCACGTCCTGCCTCCGAGATCGTTTCGTGGTCGCCGTCGAGGATCGCGAGCGTCACATGCTCGCTCTCCGTCGATTGCAGATGCACGTACCAGTCGGCGCAAAACAGCGCCTCGAAGCCGAAATGCTCCGTGTAGAAGGCCGCCGTCCCGGCGACGTCGTCGGTCATGATCACGGGGTAGTAGCTCGTCGCCTTCATGGCTTTCGATCCTTCCAGATATTTGATACATTCAGTCTGTATGTTTATATAAATACATTCTGCCTGTATGTAAATGGAGGTATTCCGATGGCACGCACCAATCGCGAACGCACGGATGCGACCCGCACCGCATTGCTGGATGCCGCCCGGGGGCTTTTTGTCGAGAAGGGATATGCGGAGGCCGCAACGCCCGAGATCGTCGCGGCCGCCAAGGTCACCCGCGGTGCGCTCTATCATCATTTCACGGACAAACGAGCCTTGTTCTGGGCGGTGATCGAGCGCGAGGCAAACGAGGTCGCGGCGGATATCGAGGCGCGCTCGGCAGATGCCTCCTCGGCCCGGGATGCCCTGCTGCGGGGCGCGTCCGCCTATTTCGACGCGATGGCAGCGCCGGGGCGAACACGGCTGCTGCTGCACGAGGCGCCGGCCCAGATGGCGATCGATAGCGGGGAGGGCGAGGATCCGGCCGAAGCGGGCCTCAAGGTAGGGCTTTCCCACCTGTTGGCCGGGTCGAAGGCGCTTGCGCTTCTCGATCCTCTGACGGTGCTGATCTCGGCCGCCTTTGAGCGGGCGGCGATCGCCATCGATTGCGGTGGCAGGCGCGAGGACTACGAGGCGGCGATCGCGACCTTACTCGACGGCCTCGCCGATTAGCTGCTGCGGCAGTTCGACAAGCGGCGCCGGCACGTCGACGGTCTTTTCCGGCGAGCGGCAGAGATCGGCGATGACGCAGCGCTCGCATTCCGGTTTTCGCGCCTTGCAGCAATAACGGCCGTGCAGGATCAGCCAGTGGTGGGCGTGGAAGAGATATTGGTCGGGGATCACCTTCAACAGGTTCTCCTCCACCTCGTCGGGTGTCTTGCCCGGCGCCATCAGCAGCCGGTTGGCGATGCGGAAGACATGCGTATCGACCGCCAGCGTCGGCACGCCGAAGGCCATGGACATCACCACATTCGCCGTCTTGCGGCCGACGCCCGGCAGGCGGATCAGCTCTTCGCGGGTCTTCGGCACTTCGGAACCGAACTCGTCGATCAGCATGCGACAGAGGGCGATGACGTTCTTGGCCTTGTTGCGATAGAGCCCGATCGTCTTGATATATTGTGTGACGCCCTCTTCGCCGAGTGCCAGCATCTTTTCCGGCGTGTCGGCGATCCTGAACAGCGCCCTCGTTGCCTTGTTGACGCCGGCATCCGTCGCCTGCGCCGACAACGCCACCGCCACGACCAGCGTGAACGGGTTGACGTGCTCCAGTTCGCCCTTCGGCTCCGGCCGCTGCACCGAGAAACGGCGAAAGATCTCTTCCATTTCCGCTTTGGAATAGGCGGATTTGAACCGCTTGACCTTGGGTGCGGCCTTGGCCGCCCCCTGGCGCTCGGTCGCGTGATTTGACTTTTGCGGAGTGCTGGTTTTGGATTTGATCTTTGGAGTCGCCATATGCCTGTATAGGCATCCCGCAGGAGGGAAATCAACGTGGACGTTTCCGAGGATCAGCCTGTTTTCGCGGCCGAACTGACGCCCTACCGTTCGCTTGGCAAGACGGGTTTTCGCGTCGTTCTGATGCTGTCGGGTGCGATCTGCCTCCTCTATGGCGGCTTTTTCCTGGTCACCGGTGCCTACCCGATTGGCTTCTTCTTCGGGCTGGATTTTCTTGGCCTCTATATCGCGCTGAAGATGAGCTACCGCGCGGGCCGCGCGCGCGAGGAAGTGACTGTCTCGCGCAGCAACCTGTCGATCCGGAAATTCTCCCCGGCGGGACGCATGGTGGAGCATCGCTTCAACCCGTTCTGGGCGCGTTTCAACATCCGCCGCCACGAGGAATTCGGCATCACGTCGATGTCTGTGACGGGCGAGGGGCGCGGCACCGATATCGGCTCCTTCCTCAATCCGGACGACCGCGAGAGTTTCGCCAAGGCCTTCAGGCGTGCGCTCGCAACCGTCAGGCAAAGGATCTGAACCGGCCGAAAAACCTGCAGCGGGCAAGAAACGGGTGGTTTCGGCGCGTCTGAAGATGCATCTAAGCAGCATATCAGTCGCACAGCGATTTTTTGCGCGCCCCCGGTTCCATCGGCATGCGGCGCTCCCAAGGAGACAAGCCATGAACGCTTTCGCTCAGATCGATTCGCCGCCCATCGACGTGACGCCGGATGGCTCCGATTACGAAACCGTCCGTCGCGTCATCGAGATGATCACGCTCGACTATCGCGACCAGCCGTCGCTGGAGGCGATCGCGTCCGAACTCGGGCAGTCGCCGACACAGCTCCAGAAGGTGTTCACCCGCTGGGCCGGCCTTTCCCCCAAGGCCTTCCTCCAGGCCGTTACCCTCGACCATGCCAAGCGCCTGCTCGGCAAGGAGGAACTGCCGCTGCTCGAAGCCTCCTACGAACTCGGGCTTTCCGGTCCCGGCCGCCTTCACGACCTGTTCGTCACCCACGAGGCGATGTCGCCCGGCGAATGGAAGGCGCGCGGCGGCGGACTGACGATCCGCTACGGTTTTCACGCGTCGCCGTTCGGCCAGGCGCTGGTCATGGCGACGGATCGCGGTCTCTCGGGCCTCGCCTTTGCCGATCTCGGCTGCGAGCAGGCGGCGCTCGACGACATGATGCGCCGCTGGCCGAATGCCGAATACGTGGCCGACCAGGAGATGACGGCGCCCTATGTCGGCCGCATCTTCGACCGTGCGAACTGGTCCTGCGACCGGCCGCTCAAGGTGGTGCTGATCGGCACCGACTTCCAGGTGCGCGTCTGGCAGAGCCTGTTGAAGATCCCGTTCGGCAAGGCCGTCACCTATTCCGACGTCGCGAACGACATCGGCCAGCCTACCGCCAGCCGGGCGGTGGGCGCCGCGGTCGGGGCGAACCCGATCTCGTTCGTGGTGCCGTGTCACCGTGCGCTCGGCAAGAGCGGGGCACTGACCGGGTATCACTGGGGGCTGACGCGCAAGCGGGCGATTTTGGGGTGGGAAGCGGGGAATGCTTGATGAAAACTGCCCCGGCTACGGGGCAGTGGAAAATCTGTCCGTCGTCGCTTTCCGGGGCTGATTATCTTGAGCGGCAACGGCCGGTGCGGGTGGTTTCCTTGTCGCCGTCATCGTAGGCGATACCGATCTTGTCGCCGGCGAGCGAGGCGATCTTTCCCGAATACCACTTGCCCTGGCCCTGGAAATTGCATTCGACCTTCATGCCGATCGCCCAGTTGTAAGGCCGAACCTTGGCGAGCGCCACTGTTTCACGGTCTCCGTCGTCGTAGCGGATGGTGATCTTTCCGCCCTCGGCTTTCTCGATCACTCCCGGGAACCAATACCCGGCATTCTTGTAGTTGCCGAGCACCCAGTCGCCAGCCGTTTGCGCATGCGCTGCAGCCGAGCCGGCAACGAGAAAAACGGTTGCTGCAAGCATAGTATACTTGTTCATACTGCCCCTCTGGGAATTGCTCCCGATCGTTTTCCTCATCGTGAGCGTAACGACCGGCGAGATATATCCAGGGATACATGAACGGCCACTAAATATAAGCCCATCCTGCAGCGAAAATCTGCAGGTAAAGTTGGCGATGCTTTATTCGTCAGGCGATTTCGGTGGCGCCCAACCTCAAAAGCTCGCGCGCTGCCGTCTCGTCGGTAATCAGCGTATGGCACCCGATCCTTCGAATGGTCGCCCGGATCGCCACAGCCCGATGCGCACCGCCTGACGACAGCACGATGTGCCTGGCCTGCCTCAGCGTATCGAGATCCACCGACATCACGCGCTCGTTCAGCTTATGATCCACCGAGCGACCGTCCTCGTCCAGAAAATTGAACATCGTGTCGCAGACGCAGCCGGCCGCGATCAGCCGGTCGAGTTCCGCCTTGGAGATGAAGCCTTCCGACAACGAGGTGGAATGCGGGCCGATGTCGCCGCAGCTCACCACCGCCAGATCGAGGTTCTCGGCAAGGTCGTAGATGGCCTTCAGCCCGCATTCCTCGATCAGCGCCCGCTTGGTCTTGACCGAATCGACCAGCAGCGGCGCCAGGAACATGTAACATTCGGCGCCGAGCTGGCCGGCGAAACGCCAGGTGTAGTCGATCGGATTGGTCTGGTGCACCGCGACGATGCCGCCGAGCAGCGACACGACCTTGCAGTTTTCCCGCCTCGGAGGCCGAAAGCTGCCGAGCGAGGCGGTCATGGTGCGGCCCCAGCCGACCCCGATCGTCATGTCGTCCTGCACCACTTCGGAGAGGAACTGCCCGAGTGCCAGGCCGACCGAGCTTGCGAGCGCCGCAGCGCTTCCGTCGCGCGGCGCCGGCACGACAACGGCCTCGTCGAGCCCGTAAGCTTTCTCCAGTCTGATCGCCAGCTCGACGCAGGTGTCGATGCCCTCGCTGATCCAGATCTGCACCTCGGAGCGCTTCATCGCCTCGTCGAGCAGGCGGATCACCGTCGAGCGGCTCAGACCCAGCCGTTCGGCGACATCTTTTTGCGTCAATCCCTGGTTATAATAAAGCCACGCCGCGCGCAGCCGCATGGAGGCGGCTTCGGAATAGGCGGTGTGGGTCTCGCGTCTGAGCCTGGCCAACGGGCCTCCGGGAGGATGGTGGAGAAGCAAACCGATATTTGTTCCAACTGACACATATGTCAATTCCGAAGGACAAATGTCTTGACTTTTTAACCACCCGCGGGGGATAGTCCTGGCAACGCGCCGAAGGAGCCACATCGCGCGACAGGCGTTTAGTTCTCCATATCGAGGAATATACGGATGACGTCTAAACTAGAGCAACTTCGTTCCATGACCACGGTCGTTGCCGATACCGGCGACATCGAGGCGGTCGCCCGCCTGAAGCCCGTGGATTGCACCACCAACCCGACCATCGTTCTGAAGGCGCTCGGGACGCCCGTCTTCGCCGACAAGGTCCAGGAAGCAATCGCCTGGGGCCGCAAGCAGTCGGGCAATCCCGATGCTGTCGTGTCCGCCGTGGCCGACCGCCTGGCGATCACCGTCGGCGCCTCGCTTTCCGAACTGGTGCCCGGCCGCGTGTCGACCGAAGTCGATGCCGACCTTTCCTTCGACACCGAAGCATCGATCGCCAAGGCCCGCCAGATCATCGCCGCCTACAAGGAGCGCGGCATCGAGCGGGACCGTATCCTGATCAAGCTCGCCTCCACCTGGGAAGGCATCCGCGCCGCCGAAGTGCTCCAGAAGGAAGGCATCGACTGCAACCTGACGCTTCTCTTCTCCCAGGCCCAGGCAATCGCCTGCGCCGAAGCGAAAGTGTTCCTGATCTCGCCCTTCGTCGGCCGCATTCTCGATTGGTACAAGAAGTCGACCGGCCAGGACTACACGGCCGAGACCGATCCGGGCGTCGTCTCCGTCCGCGCCATCTACAATTATTACAAGGCGAACGGCATCAAGACGATCGTCATGGGCGCCTCGTTCCGCAATGCGGGTGAAATCGAAGCCCTGGCCGGCTGCGACCGCCTGACGATCAGCCCGGCCCTGCTCGACGAGCTCGACAAGGACAACGGCAAGCTGGAGCGCAAGCTCATGCCGGAAACCTTCAAAGCCGAGCCGCTGCAATCGCTCGACGAGAAGTCCTTCCGCTGGATGATGAACGAAGACGCTATGGCCACCGAAAAGCTCTCGGAAGGCATCCGCGCGTTCGCCAAGGACCTCACTTCGCTGCGCCAGATGGTCAAGAAGGAACTGACGCTGGCTGCCGCCTGATACCAAGTTCCACCGCCTGCATAAACAAAGGCTCGTCTCGCGACGGGCCTTTTGTCTTGGCGGGCGCTAGGTCCGCGGCAGTGTCGGGTCAGGCCGGCTTCCTGCTGATGAACAAGCCAGTTTCCTTTTCCATATCGAGGACGCCGTTGCCGCGCTCGAACGCGGCGGCGATGGCGGCCCGGAATGCCTCCAGCTGAGCTTCACCGGCGCCATCTCCGGGCGGATAGGAGGTCAGCGCCAGGAACACGTCCTCCGGCTCTGTGATCCGCATTCGGGCGGGATGCTGTGTGAAGGCGACATCGCCGAACCTCTCACGCATCAGCGCCTCTGCCTTGTCGTATCCGAACACCGCCGCGCTTGGATCGAACGGCTCGCTGCCGAACACGGTGGTGAGTTCGTAGAGCCCGCGCATGTTGCCGGCGCCGTTGGTGGTGACGGCGAGCGAGCCACCCGGCTTCAGCACCCGAAACATTTCCGCGATGCCGGCTGCCGGATCGGACAGATGGTAGAGCATGTGCATGGCGATGACGGTATCGAAGCTATTGTCCTCGAAGGGCAGGGAGGCGGCTTCCGCCTGAAGGCCCGTTACCGATCCGAAGGGCAAGGGCGTGCAGCGCGAAACGGCCTCTTCCACCATTCCGGAAGACTGATCGGCAAGCGTGAGGTCGAGATTCCCAGGAATATCGTTGATGACGGCGGCCCAGAACCAGGCAGGGCCGCAGCCGACGTCCAGGACGCGGTCACCCTCCCGGAGAGGCAGTTGCCGCGCAACCCAGGGAAACCAGCCGGTTTCAGCGATCGTGTATTCCCTGTTGAGGCGTCCGCGGGCCGCCAGCTTGCGGCTGTCGGCATATTGGATGGCATTGCCCGAGGTGATCGACGACATGGTGCCTCCCGCGGCGAATGCGGCTCGCCCTGCGCATCCGATATCATATCCGGCAAGTTTTGCAGTTTTGCAATCGGCAGGCTGGGCCTCCGGCGGCCGGTGCCGGCCGCCGGAGAGGGGTCGTGTGATCAGGCCGGCTGCGGTACCAGCTTGGCGGTACCCGGCTTGCGCAGGAGCAGGACGGAAACCGCGGCGATCATGCACATCACGCCGGCGATCTGCAGGGCCGGCATATAGGTGTTGAAATCGCTCTTGAGGAACCCGGCACCGAAGGCCGCGGTGGCTGCACCGATCTGATGGCCGGCAAACACCCAGCCGAAGATCAGCCCGGCCCGTTCGCGGCCGAATTCGGCGGCAGCGAGCTTCACGGTCGGCGGTACGGTCGCCACCCAGTCGAGGCCGTAGAAGATCGCGAAGACCGACAGCTCGACGAAGCTGAAGCCGGAAAGGGAGAGGTAGACCAGCGACAGGCCACGCAGGCCGTAGAACCAGAACAGCAGCCAGCGATTGTCATAGCGGTCCGACAGCCAGCCGGCGAAGATGGTGCCGAAGAAATCGAAGATGCCGATTACCGCAAGCGTGCTGGCGGCGGTGACCGCAGCCATGCCGAAGTCGCCGCAGATCGAGATCCAGTGGGTCTGGATAAGCCCGTTTGTCGAGAGGCCGCAGACGAAAAACGTGCCGAACAGGACCCAGAAGGTGCCGCTTTTCGAGGCGTGGTACAGCGCGCCGATCGGCGAATAGAGCGTCGCCAGGAACTTGTGGTCCTGCTTCGGCGCCGCCGTCACCGCGGTTTCGCCATAGGCGGGGAGGCCGACATCGGATGGATAGTCACGCATCAGAAGCAGGACCAGCAGCATCGCGGCAGAAATGACGACGACCGTGAAGGTGAGCGCGGTGCGCCAGCCGTAGGCTTCCGTCATGGCGGCGAGCAGCGGCAGGAAGACGAGCTGGCCCGTGGCGTTGCTGGCGGTCATCAGGCCGACGACGAGGCCGCGGCTCTTGGAAAACCAGCGGGTAGCGACCGTCGCGCCAAGAACCAGCGCCGTCATGCCGGTGCCAACGCCGATCACCACGCCCCAGAGCGCAACGAGCTGCCAGACCTGCGTCATGAACAACGACAGGACAATTCCGCTCATGATCAGCGCCAGGGCAAAGGCGACGACCTGACGGACGCCGAAATGGTTCATGAACGCGGCGGCGAATGGTCCGAGCAGGCCGAAAAGCACCAGGCGCACGGCCATGGCGGAAGAGATGTCGGCGATATCCCAGCCGAACTCCTGATGCAGCGGCTGGATCATCACGCCGGCCGAGCCCATGGCGCCGGCGGTCGCCAGCATGGTGAGGAATGTGGTGACGGCGACCACCCATCCATAGTGCAGGTTCCTGGCCGCCATCCATTGGGCGGCGCGATTGGAGATCATGGTCTGTCCCTTTCCTAGTCGTTGCCGCACCGGCAGCATGATTCTCGGGTATATGCCCGCTTTTGAATAAAAATCAGAGAGCTGCCAGCAGCTCCTGCAATTGTCTGGTTTTATCGGCCCCGAGCCGGGCCTCGATCTCGTCCTGCACGCCGTCCCACAGAGGAGCGCCCTGTTTCAGGATCGCCGCACCCTTCGGCGCAACGGTCAGCATTGCCTCGCGCTGGTCTTCGCCATGGCCGATCGCCACCAGGCCCATGCGTTCCAGCACCTTGGTATTGCGGCCGACCGTCGAACGATCCAGTTCCACTTGGGAAGCGAGATCGGTGAGCGAGATCGGCGCCAGCCGGTTGATGTTGCGCAGCAGGCTGAACTGGCCGATGTTGACGCCAAGCGGCGCCAGCGCCTCGTCATAATAGGACGAGACCTTCCGGGAGGCTTTGCGCAGCAGAATGCAGTGGCAGGTATCGTTCGGCATGGAGCGGGTATATACCCGCGGTTCGATTTGCGCAAGAGGGCTGCATCAAAGGAGGTGCGTTCCGGAATGAAGCACGCCGGCTGCGAGAAACATCTCCGGAGGGCGAAAAGAACCTCCCGGCTTAAAGCTTCCTCAACAAGAATAGGCGACTATCCCGGCACTATTCCATCCTGTTGTTCTGCGTAGAAATGGAGTTGACCATGCCGGAGTTCGGCAAGTGAAGGGTCTGAAGTTCCGGTTTTCCAAGAAGCTCGTCTTCATCCTCATGGGCAGCATCGTCGTGCTCGGCGGTGGCAGTGGCGCGGCAGCGGTGCTCATCGGCACGGACAAGATCCTCGGCCCCTCCTATCTGGAGATCAACGGGCTCGAATGTACCGCGCTCGAAACGGTCAAGATCAAGCGGGACCAGCGTTACTGGATCCGCAAATATGTGGTGAGCAACGAAGCCGGTGACGGACTGGCGCGCATCCGCACCGCGTTGCGCGTCGCCAAGGCGGTCCAGGAAAAGGAAAAGGCCGACCTCGTCCAGGTGGCGATGATCGACAAGGCGGGTCCCCGCGACCGTGCCCAGATGCGCGGCCGCACGATCGGCGCCCAGGTCGTCTATATCCCGGATCCCAAAAAGGCGCCCGAGGGAACCGACGTCCAGCCCTATTCGGCATACTATCTCGAGGGCACCGCCAATGCGAACGGTGAATATTACGGCATGCGCGTCGACCTGCCGCTCGAGGATGTCGAGGCGCTTACAGCCCGGCTGACCGATCATGCCGATTGCATCAGCCCGGTCGTCGCCACGCCGGAAGGCGAGCATGGTGCTTCCAAGAGCCATGGCGAGAAGCCGAAGGCCGGCGGACATGATGCGCCGAGCGGCCATGGCGAACCTGCCGGCCACGGTGCACCCGCCGCCGATGCCCACGGCGCTCCGGCGGACGCCCATGGCGCTCCCGCCGAAGGCCACGGCGACGAGGTGGCCGCCAAGGAAAGCGGCGGTTTCTTCAGTTCCGTCACCGGCATGATCTTCGGCTCCAAGCCGGAAGCGTCGGCTGAGGCAGCCCATACGCCTGAGGGGAACGCCGCCGCCGTTCCGGCCGATGCGCATGCCGCGCCAGATAAGCCAGGCAAGCCGGTGGCCGCACAGAGCAAGGCGCCGGACACGCAGGGCAAGACCGCCGCTGCAAAAGGCCATGGCGATCAGAAGCCTGCTGCCGCCACGCAGGTCGCCTCCGCAGAGCCGAAAAAGGAAGAGGGCGGTTTCCTCTCGTCGATCTTGGGCATGTTCTCCGGTGGCAGCGAAGAGAAGCCCGCCGCGACGCCCGCCAAGGCTGCCGCACAGGAACCGGCGCCCGAGCCCCGCACGTCCGCTGAAGGCGGCAAGCGCTGGTCGAAATCGACCGGTGACGATGCCAAGCGCTCCGAGGAGGTGGCCATCGAAGCGGCTCCGCCAAAGACCGACGGCTCTACCGATGCCGATGCGGCAGGTGCCGCGTGGCTCGCCAAGATGCGCGGCCAGTCGGCTCCGGCTTCGGCTCCGGCGCCCGCCAAGCCCGCCCAGGCGGCTTCGGCCTCCGACGCCAAGAGCCCGGCTGCGAAGGCCACGCACTGAACGGCGTAACGCAGGGCCGGCGATCCGGCCTTGCGCTCCCTGTCAAGCAGGCTAGAATTCCATCCGTCGAAAAGGACCTGAAACGGCAGAGGTAGGCCCGTTTCCTTCCTCATGGGAAGCTCCGTACCGCCATCCGGCGGACCCGCGGCAAGCAACCGGCGCAGAGTGCTGGCGGCTTGGCGCGCCTTTTTGAAGCGTTCCTTCCCGCCATGCATCTGCGCCTTCCCAAACGAAGGAGACCGCAATGCCCATCATCCGCGCCAATACCGGCATCATCACCCAGATCAATGTCTTTACCGTGCCCGAAGGCGGGCAGGAGGCGTTGATCGCCTATCTCGGCGAGGCCGCGAACGTGGCAAGCGACGTGCCGGGCTGGCTTTCCGTCAGCCTGCACAAAAGCCTCGACGGGACAAGGGTGGTCAACTACGCCCAGTGTGAAGACATGGAGGCGATGGGGAGGGTCTTCCAACTGCTCAATACTGCCGGCATGATCGACGGCAACAAGGCCTATGGCGAGGCAAGCCCGGGGCTTTATGAAGTGGTGTTCACGCTGGAGCGGTGATGGGGGTAAGGGGGAGTGGGGCGGGCGAGTGTCCCCTCACTTGCGATTTCTAACACTTAGCTAAAGTTAAGATGTTGAAATCGCTATCTCTCCCGCGAGGGGAGAGATAAAAGCGGCGCTCTCCCCTCGCGGGAGAGGTTAAAAAATCATGATCTTAGTTTCAGCTAAGTCATAGATTTTGTTGGTGAGGAGGAACCAATCCCATCCGCCGTCATCCTCGGGCTCGACCCGAGGATCCAGCATCCGCAGTGCCCAGCCGGTGGATCCTCGGGTCAAGCCCGAGGATGACGCCAGATAGGTAGCGGCGAACCGCCATCAATCCGCCTTCGCCCGCCGTGCCGGGAACAGGATGACGTCGCGGATCGACGGAGAATCCGTCAGCAGCATGACGAGGCGGTCGACGCCGATGCCCAAGCCGCCTGCCGGCGGCATGCCCTGGTCGATGGCGTCCAGGAATTCGTCGTCGAGCTGCTTTTCCTTCTCGCCGCGCGCATGCGCCTGTTCGAGCTGTTCGACCATCCGCTTGCGCTGTTCTTCCGGGTCGTTCAACTCGGAAAACGCATTGCCCAGTTCCCAGGCGTTGCAATAGGTCTCGAAACGTTCGACGAGGCGTGGTTCGCCCGGCACTTCCTTGGCGAAGGGCGAGATGTCCTTCGGGAAATGCGTCACGTGGCTCGGCTGGATCAGCGTGCCCTCGACCTTTTCCTCGAAGATGAAGGCGAGGCATTCGCCCCAGGTCCAGTCCTTCTCGACCGCGAAACCGGCGGCCTTGGCGGCGGTGCGGGCTTCCTCGTCGGTCTTCATGGCGAGGAAGTCGATGCCGGTCGCTTCCTTGACGGCGTCGGGCATCGGCACGCGCTTGAACGGGCCCTTGAAGGACAGTTCCTTGTCTTGGAACTTCACTTCGGTGGTGCCGTGGATGGTCATGGCGAGCGTCGAGAACAGGCGCTCGACAAGGTCCATGATGTCCTCGTAGTCGGCATAGGCCCAGTAGCACTCCATCATCGTGAATTCTGGATTGTGCCTTGTGGAAACGCCTTCGTTGCGGAAGTTGCGGTTGATCTCGAACACCTTGTCGGTCAGGCCCGAAACCAGCGTCCGCTTCAAGAACAGTTCCGGCGCGATACGCAGGTACATGTCGAGCTTCAGGGTGTTGTGATGCGTCTTAAACGGCTCGGCGGTGGCGCCGCCATAGACCGAATGCAGCATCGGCGTCTCGACTTCCATGAAACCGTCGTTTTCCATGAAACGGCGGATGCCGGAGACGATGCGCGAGCGCTGCTGGAAGCGGAGCTTGGACTCCTCGTTGGTCATGATGTCGAGATGGCGCTTGCGGTAGCGCAGTTCGACATCCGACAGGCCGTGCCACTTTTCCGGCATCGGCAGCAGCGACTTGGTCAGCATGGTGATCGACTGCGCGTTGATCGTCAGCTCGCCGCGCTTGGTGCGGCGCACGACGCCGGTGACGCCGATGATGTCGCCGATATCGACCATCGGCAGCAGGTCGCGGGCTTCCTGCGGCGTGGTGTCCTTGTGGGAGAAGATCTGTACCTTGCCCGAGGCGTCATGGATGTCCATGAACATGCCGGAATTGCGCGAGGAATAGACCCGGCCGGCGACGGTGACGATATCCTGCGTCTCGACGTCCGCCTCGAGGTTCTTGTATTTCTCGGCCAGTTCCGCATTGCTCATGGTGCGGTGGAAATGCGCCGGATAGACGTCGCCGATCTTTTCGCGAAGGATGGCGAGCTTCTGGGCGCGCACCTGCGTGGCGTCGGAGGAGAGGGCGGTTTCGGTCGTGTTGTTGTCGGTCATCGTGTTTCGCCTTTAAGGGCAGGTGTTTGGTTTTCCAGTTGCGGCGGCTCGGTCTGGCCTTCCGCAACTCCACATTCGTCATCCTCGGGCTTGACCCGAGGATCCACTCTTTTTGCCGGCCGCTACTTTTCGTCCAAACTTTTCGGGCTTGGCATGGATCCTCGGGTCAAGCCCGAGGATGACGAGCGAGACGGCCACGACACCCAAAAAGGGCGTCGCCATGCCTTTACTTTCCGTCGCCCACCATGGACGCGACCACCGTCGCCGCGATCTTCAGCCGCTGGCGCACGACCGAGCGGCCGAGCAGGGCCATCGAGTCGAACAGCGGCAGCGAGCGCGAGGAGCCGGACATGGCGATGAAGAGCGGCGGGGTGACGACGCGCAGTTTCTTGCCCAGCTTGTCGGCGATGGCACGCAGTTCGCCGTCGATCGATTCGACATTGAACTCGATCATCTTCTCGAAATCGGCCTGAACCGTATTGATGATTTCCAGCGTTTCGGCCGGGCTGGTCTTCAGGCCGGCGAACGAGGCCGGCGTCAGGCCGACATCGGAGGACAGCAGGAAGCCGGCCAGGTTCGGCAGTTCGCCGAGCTTGGAAATGCGGCTCTGCGAATGTTTCAGGCCTTCGGTTAGGCGGCTGTTCTCCATTGCCCATTCGAGCACACGGGAAACGAATTCATCCGGCGACAGCTTTTCGCGCAGCCAGCGGCCGTTCAGCCAGTCGAGCTTCTGGATGTCGAAGATCGCGCCGGCCTTCGAAAGGTTTTCCGGATCGAACTTTTCCGTCAGCTCGTCCATGGTCAGCATCTCTTCGCCTTCGGCGATCTGGATGAAGAACAGGCCGAGGAAATTCATCAGCGCTTCCGGCAGGTAGCCGAGCGCGGAATAATAAGAGATCGAGGTCGGGTTCTTGCGCTTCGACAGTTTTGACTTGTCGGCGTTCCTCATCAGCGAGAGGTGCATGAAGACCGGCTGTTCCCACTCGAAATAACGGTAGAGCAGGATGTGCTTCGGCACCGAGGCCAGCCATTCCTCGCCGCGGGCGACATGGGTGATCTTCATCAGATGGTCGTCGATGACGTTAGCCATATGATAGGTCGGCATGCCGTCGCCCTTGATCAGCACCTGCATGTCGACCGAATCCCACGGAATCGACACATCGCCATAGACGCCGTCGTGGAAATCGCAGGAGCCTTCGGTCGGGATCTTCATGCGGATGACCGAGGCTTCTCCCGATGCCATCCGGTTGGTGACTTCTTCAGCGGTATAGCTCAGGCAGAGACCGTCGTATTTCGGCGGCTTGCCGGCGGCGCGCTGGCCTTCGCGCATCTGCTCCAGCCGCTCGGGCGTGCAGAAGCAGCGGAAGGCATGGCCCTTGTCGAGCAGCTGCTGCGCATAGGGCTGGTACATGTCCTTGCGGTCGGACTGGCGGTAGGGACCATAAGGTCCGCCGACATCCGGGCCTTCCGCCCAGGTCAGGCCCGTCCAGCGCAGCGCGTCAAGAACCTTCTCCTCGAATTCCCGCGTCGAGCGCGTCGCATCGGTATCCTCGATGCGCAGGATGAATTCGCCGCCGTGTTTCTTGGCGAAGAGATAGTTGAACAGCGCGATATAGGCGGTGCCGACATGCGGCTCGCCGGTCGGCGAGGGGGCGATGCGGACGCGGGGCTTCGTGGCGATCATGAAAATGCTCTGTCTCGAGGCGCGCGAATGGGCGCCAAGCCTGTTTTTGAAATGCGGATTGGCGCAGGCTTAGGCCATATTCAGCCGCGAGCGTCAAGGTTTTTGGCCCTGAACCCTTACCTTACCGGCCAGACATAGAGCAGTGCCGGCACGCTGACGAGGATGATCAGGAAGGAAAGCGGCAGGCCGAGCCTCGGATAGTCGGAAAACTTGTAGCCGCCGGGGCCGAAGACCAGCGTGTTGCACTGGTGGCCGACCGGGGTGAGGAAATCGCAGCCGGCGCCGATCGCCACCGCCATCAGAAAAGCTTCCGGCCGGAAGCCGAGATTGGTGGCGAAGCTTGCGGCGATCGGCCCCATGACGAGGACCGTCGCGGCATTGTTGAGAAACGGCGTCACCGCCATGGCGGTGACGAGGATCAGCCCCAAGGCACCCCAGGCGGGAAGCGTCGCCGCCACCTGGCCGAGCCAACCGGCGATCAGTTCGCTGCCGCCGGTGGTCCTGAGCGAATCCGAAACCGGGATCAGGGCGGCCAGCATGACGAGGATCGGCCCATCGACCGATTTGTAGAAGTCGTTGAGCGGGATCGCGCGGAAGACGACCATGCCGAGGGCGGCTGTGAAGAAGGCGACCGGCACCGGTGCGATACCGACTGCCGTCGCGGCCATGGCGAGCGCCAGAATGACCAGCGGAACGAAGGCGCGGCGCTGCGTCCCGAGCAGGATCTCGCGCTGGGCGAGCGGCAGCAGCGAAAAATCCTGGAGCACGGCGGGCAGGTTCTTGCGGCTGCCCTGCAGCACCAGCACGTCGCCCGCCATCAGCGTCAAGTCGCCCAGCCGCTCCTTCAGCCGCTCGCCGTGCCGGCTGATCGCCAGAAGATTGATGCCGCGTGTATAGGATAGCGCCAGCTCCTTGGCGGACAGCCCCTTCAGGGGCGATTCCCCGGTGATGATCGCCTCGACCGAGATTACGTCCGCCTGGGCCTGGCCGGTTCCCTTCAGTGGCTTGCCGGAGAGCTTGAGCTTGCCCGCCGAAACGATCCGATCCAGCGCGGCCGACGGGCCTTCCAGCAGGACGGCATCGCCTTCGCGCAAGACGAGATCCGGGAAGGGGGACATGCGGGTCGCTCCGCGCAGCACGGCGGTGGCCAGCACCTCGCCGTCGCCGTGCTTCAGGAGATCGCCGATCGATTTTTCGACGAGCGTGGAATCGGACGTCACGGAGACTTCCGACGTGTAGTTCTTGATCTCCACCGCCTCTTCGATCGAGTTGTTCTCCCGGGTGCGGCTCGGCACCAGCCAATGGAAGAACAGCAGGAAGGTGATGCCGACGACGGTGAGGGTCGCCCCCATCGGCGTGAAGTCGAACATCGTGAAGGAGGTGCCGGTCAGCTCTTCGCGCAGTCGCGAAACGACGATATTGGGCGAGGTGCCGATCTGGGTCATCAACCCGCCAAGCAGGGCCGCGAACGCCATCGGCATCAGATATTTGGACGGCGAGACGCCGGATTTCCTCGAAAACTGGAAGGCGACCGGCATCATGATCGCCAGCGCCCCGATATTCTTGATGAAGGCGGAAAGCAGCGCAACGACGATCATCAAAAGCGCCAGCTGGGTGTGCAGCGTGTTGAGGTTCGGGAAGAACTTCTTGATGGCGCTATCGACGACGCCCGAGCGCGCCACGCCGGCGCTGACCACCAGGGCGCTGCCGACGATGATGACGATATCGTCGGAAAAGCCGGAAAACGCTTTGCCGACCGGCACGACGCCGAGCGCGACCGCCAGGACAAGCGCACAGCAGGCGACCACGTCGTAACGGAAGCGATCCCAGATAAAGACCGCCATCATGATGGCGATGACGGAAAACGCGAGGATCTGCTGAGTGGTCATGCCGCCCTTGATATCGAGAGGACCGGCGGAAGGATGACCGCCGGCAGACGACTAAGGTGGCGCTGTTGCGCCGCCCGGTCAATGCTGGGATGCGTTCAAAGTTCCGGCGCGCCTTGAGCGATAGGGGACGCCTGTCCACTGGACAACGACGGCCGCTTCGCTAGGGTGTCGCGGCAAAGCGACCGAATTGTTTCGAATGGAGATTTTTCGATGAATGATGTTTTGAACGTGCCGGTGAAGCTGGCCGACGGGCGGGAAACCACGCTTTCGGAATACAAGGGCAAGGTGATGCTGGTCGTCAACGTCGCCTCGAAATGCGGCCTGACCAAGCAGTATGAAGGCCTCGAAAAGCTCTACGAAGACAAGCGCAACGACGGCTTCGTGATCACCGCCTTCCCGGCTAACAATTTCAAGGGCCAGGAGCCAGGCACGGATGCCGAGATCGTCGAATTCTGCCAGCTCACCTATGACGTGAAGTTCCCGATCTTCTCGAAGATCTCCGTCAAGGGCGACGACCAGCACCCGCTCTACCAGGGCTTGACCGGCTCCGGCGTGCCGACGACCGGCGACGGCCCGATGAAGGAAAAGCTGCGCGGCTTCGGCATGGAGATCGAGGACGGCGAGATCGTCTGGAACTTCGAGAAATTCCTGATCGGCCGCGACGGCGAGATCAAGGCCCGCTTTGCGCCTGATGTCGATGCGCAGGACAGCCGGCTGGTCGAGGCGGTCGAGCGGGAACTGGCGAAGGGGTGAGGTGAGCCGACCTCACGCACGGAGGTCTCCCTTGATGGATTATCTCAAATGGGCTATATAGCGTAAATGAGATGGGAAGTTGAAACCCATCAAGCTGTCGACGGCGAAATCGAGGCGTTACCTTCCGGCCTTCAGGCGCGCCTCCTTCGTCTTTTGGAAGCCATCGAGAATGTTGGTCTCGAGAATTTGCGAGAGCCGCATGTCAAGCATCTCGAAGGCAAGCTTTGGGAACTCCGCGCCAAGGCGTCCGAAGGTATTGCCCGCGGCATCTATGTGACGGTGACCGGACGCAAGGTCGTGGTGCTGCATGTCTTCCTGAAGAAATCGCAGAAAACTCCGCCGCGAGCACTCGAAATAGCAAGGCAGCGCATGAAGGAGGTAAAACCATGACGAAGATCGCAGACCTCAAGAAGCAGCTGATGAAAAATCCCGAATTCCGCGAGGAATACGAGAAGGCGGACGCCGAATTCCGGCTTATCGAAGAGTTGGTGCGTGCCCGAACCAAGGCGAACCTGTCTCAGGCAGAGCTTGCCAAACGGATCGGCACCACACAGTCTGCCATTGCCAGGCTGGAGGGTGGCGGAGTTTCGCCTTCGCTGTCGACGCTTCGGCGGTATGCGGAGGCCACGGGATCGAAGCTGGAGATCAATCTGGTCTCTCATTGAAAACGCATGTGACCCGATATGCAAAAGGGCGCCGCGAGGCGCCCTTTCCACATCCGGATCAGTGCAGCGTCTGTCCGCCGGCCTTCTTCCGCTTGCGGGCGTTCCTCGCCACCATGTTGAGCACCTCGACGCCGGCGGAAAAGGCCATGGCGGCGTAGATGTAGCCCTTGGGCACATGCACGCCAAAACCTTCGACGATCAGGGTGCCGCCGATCATCAGCAGGAAGGCGAGCGCCAGCATGACGATGGTCGGGTTCTTTTCGATGAAGTTGGCGAGTGGCGTGGCGGCGAGCAGCATGACGGTGACGGCGGCGAGCACGGCGACTACCATGATCGGCAGATGCGGGGTCATGCCGACGGCGGTGATGATCGAGTCGATCGAGAAGACGAGGTCGAGCAGCAGGATCTGGCCGATCGCCGAGGCGAAGCTCATCTTGACCACATCCTTGCCGGCTCCGACGAGGTCTTCCTTGTGATCGTCGACGTCGACGGAGTGATGGATTTCCTTGGTCGCCTTGTAGACGAGGAAAAGGCCCCCGGCGATCAGGATCAGGTCCTTCCAGGAGAAGCCGTGGCCGAAGGCCTCGAAGATCGGGTTGGTGAGCTGAACGATCCAGGCGACGGTGCCGAGCAGGGCGAGACGCATGACGAGCGCCAAGCCGATGCCGATCTTGCGGGCGCGCTCGCGATTTTCCGGCGGCAGCTTGTTGGTGAGGATCGAGATGAAGATCAGGTTGTCGATGCCGAGCACGACCTCCATGACGACGAGGGTGACGAGCGCCACCCAGGCGGCCGGATCCTGAACCAGCGTGACGATATCCTGCATCAACATTCCTCTCTCTCAATCGCAAGGCGTAATTGCCGCCACGATTTAAGGACTGGAGACGCAAAGACAAGAGGAGGTTGCGCTACAACCTCCTGAAATCAGGCGTGTTCTCTGGTTTTTGTGGTCACGGAAGCGTTATGAACCCCGTATGCCGCCATAAACACCCGCATTGCACCCGTCACGACGCGGTCGATCTCGCTGAACGGCGGGACGTCGTCGAGGTCGCCGAAGAGGCGGAGCTTGAAGAATGTGCCGCTCGCCATGTCGATGAACTGACGGGCCGCAAGATCCGTGTCCTCCACCTTGAGATTGCCAAGCGCGACGTGCCGTTCGATGAAATCCTCGAGCACGGTGCGCACGTTCTGGGATGGCGAATTGAAGAAATGCCGGCAGAGGCTCGGCAGGCGATCGACGACGCCGATCACCGTACGCATTGCCTCGATCACCGGGGACGCGGTGATATGCGTCGCAAACCCCATGCCGAAACGGTAGAGGCCATCTTCGACTTCCTCACTGCCGGCGAGAATGTCGCGCATACGCAGCGTAATCCGTTCGCGCTCACGTGCCACCATCGCGCCGAACAGGTCTTCCTTGTTCTGGAAGTAGACGTAGATCGTCCCCTTCGAAACGCCTGCCTCGCGGGTAATGTCGTTCATGCTCGCCGCGTCGAAACCGAGCTTCATAAACACGCGCTTGGCGCCGTCGATGATCTGTTCCCGTTTCGCCGGATCCTCGCCCGCCGCGAAACGTGCGGCGGGAACCGGATCGGATCTTTCCAGTTTCCTTGTCTGCCTGGCCATTTCGATGCCCTTTTTTAACCTTTTCGAACCGAGCGGTTCGATTGCTCTTGATATGTGTCATCGATGGGTCTATGTCAAGCTCGCTGAACCGATCGGTTCGATGAAATAAGACGCTCCCAAGACGGTAGATAGAAGATGACGTCCTCTCAGAATTCCGGCGCATTGCGCGCCGTGACGGCGGAAAATGCTGGTCCTTCCGAGGCCGAAGCCCGAAAGGGCTCGCCAGCTGCTGAACACCCCGTGGCTGCCGAGGCGATTGCGGCTCCGGCTGCCGTCAAGGTGCCTGAAAAGAAGAAGCGTCGCGGTCTGCTGTTGCCTATCATCGCGCTTGCCCTCCTCGGTGGCGCTGGCTGGTATGGTTACAACTGGTGGATCGACGGTCGGTTCCTGGTTTCCACCGACGATGCCTATGTGGAAGGCAATATCGCCGTCATCTCGCCGAAGGTCTCGGGTTACGTCGCCAGGGTCAACGTGGTCGAGAACCAGTCCGTCAAGGCAGGCGATCCGCTCGTGACACTCGACGACGGCGACTATCAGCTGGCGCTGCGCAAGGCGCAGGCCGCGATCGAATCCGCCAATCTCGCGGTCTCCCGTATCGATGCGCAGATCGTCGGCGGCGAAGCGGCGCTGAAACAGGCCCAAGCCCAGCAGGGTGCCCTCGAGGCCGCCGTTCGCGGCGCCGAGATTACCCAGAAGCGTGCAACCAGCCTGCAGCAAAGCGCAGTCGGCACCGCCGCCTCGCTCGACAGCGCCCAGATCGCACTCGAACAGGCCCGCGCCAATCTCGTCGCCGGCCAGGCTGCGGTCGCCTCGGCGCAGGCCAATATCGGCCTCCTGCATGCGCAGCGCGATGAAGCGGTCAATACGATCCATACCCAGGAACTCGCTCGCGACCAGGCACAGCGCGACCTGAATTTCACGGTCCTGAAGGCGCCCTATGACGGCGTCATCGGCAATCTCTCGGTCCAGACCGGCGATCTGGTCTCGATCGGCAAGCGGCTCGCGTCTCTGGTGCCGCTGACCGAGCTCTATATCGAGGCGAATTTCAAGGAAACCCAGCTCGGCCACCTGCAGCCGGGTTCCAAGGTCCGCGTGCATGTGGACGCCTACGAGGATCACAACATCACGGGCACGGTCGTGTCGATCGCGCCAGCTTCGGGTGCCGTCTTCTCGATGCTGCCGCCGGAAAACGCGACCGGCAACTTCACCAAGGTCGTGCAGCGCGTTCCGGTTCGCATCTCGATCCCCAAGGAAGACCTCGAACGCCAGCACCTTCGCGCCGGCTTGAGCGTCGTCGTCGATGTGGATACCCGCACCGCCCCCGGAATCAGCGCCGTCGCTGCCAAGTAAAGAAACCAAGGAGAGCGGCCATGGCAGGAGCAACGGCCACGGCGGGTTCACCCCCTATGGCGATGCCGGCCGACCAGCCGATGGACAGACGCAAGCTCATCGCCTTCTTCGCGATGGTTTTCGGCATGTTCATGTCGATCCTCGACATCCAGATCGTCTCGGCCTCACTGGCGGAAATTCAGGCCGGCCTGTCCGCCGGCTCGGATGAAATCGCCTGGGTGCAGACCTCCTACCTGATCGCCGAAGTGATCATGATCCCGCTGTCGGGCACGCTTGCCCGCATCGTGTCGACGCGCATCCTGTTCTCCGTGTGCGCGGCGGGCTTCACGCTGGCCAGCATCCTGTGCGCCACTGCCACGAGTATCGACGAGATGATCGTCTATCGTGCCATCCAGGGCTTTATCGGCGGCGGCATGATCCCTTCGGTCTTCGCGGCGGCCTTCACCATCTTCCCGCCTTCGAAACGCAGCATCGTGTCGCCGATCATCGGCCTCGTCGCGACGCTTGCCCCGACGATCGGTCCGACGGTGGGCGGTTATCTTTCCAATTCGTTCTCCTGGCATTGGCTGTTCCTGGTCAACGTCATCCCCGGCATCATCGTCACTGCCGTCACCTTCACGCTGATCGATTTCGACAAGCCGCAGCTGCAATTGATGAAGAAGTTCGACTGGTGGGGGCTCGCCTCCATGGCCGTCTTCCTCGGCGCGCTGGAATACGTGCTCGAAGAGGGCAACAACAAGGACTGGTTCAGCGACGACAAGATCGTCATCGGCAGCGTCTTCATCGTCATCGGCGCCGTGGTGTTCTTCTGGCGCGCCTTCAAGGTCGAGTTCCCGATCGTCGATCTCAGGGCGTTCGGCAACGCCAATTTCGCCTTCGGCTCGCTGTTCTCCTTCATCATGGGCGTTGGGCTCTACGGGCTGACCTATCTCTATCCGCTCTATCTCGGTCGCATCCGCCACTATGATTCACTGATGATCGGGGAGACGATGTTCGTTTCCGGCATCGCCATGTTCGTCTCGGCGCCGCTCGTCGGACGGCTGTCGAACAGTGTCGATCTGCGCATCCTGATGGCGGTCGGTTTCGGCTCGTTTGCGGCAGGTACCTGGCTGATGACCGGCATCACGGCCGATTGGGACTTCTACGAATTGCTGCTGCCGCAGATCCTGCGCGGGTTCGGGATGATGATGTGCATGGTGCCGATCAGCAACATCGCGCTCGGCACGCTCGCGCCGCAACGTATCCAGGGTGCGTCGGGCCTCTTCAACCTGACCCGAAACCTCGGTGGCGCCGTCGGTCTCGCGGTCATCAATACCGCGCTGACCCAGCGTTCGGACGAGCACTACGCCCGGCTTTCCGAACACGTCAACTACGGCAATCCGGCTGCGATGAACTGGCTCGACAGCGTCGGCGCCAACTACAATTCTTTCGGCCTCGACGGCAGTACCGTGGCGCTCCAGAAGCTCTCCGGCATCATCACCCAGCAGGCCACGCTGCTTTCCTTCATGGATGTGTTCTTCGTCCTGACGGGACTGTTCGGCAGCCTGATCTTCTTCGTCTTCCTGATCGCCAAGCCAGGCCGCCCCGCCGGCGCCGGTGGCGGCGGGCACTGATTCCAAAATTCCACCGCCGGGAAGGGGGCCGCCACGCAAGTGACGGCCTTTTTCTTTAGCCTCCAGCCTTGCGTGAAACACGTACCTCAAATTTTGATTTACGTACCTCAGAATTTGCGCTAACACGGTCCGCGGAGGAGTTCATGAAGCCCACAGTCCACGACATCGCGAAGATCGCCGGCGTCAGCCTCGCCACCGTCGACCGGGTCCTCAACGGCCGGCCGGGCGTGCGTTCCGTCACCCGCGGCAAGGTCGAGGATGCGATCACCTCGCTCGGTTACGTGCGCGATCTCGCCGCCGCCAATCTTGCCAAGAGCCGGACCTATTCCTTCGTCTTCATCCTGCCGGCCAACGACAACTCCTTCATGATCGGCCTGCATGAGGAAGTCCGCGGCGCGGTTGTCCGCTCCAGCGCCGAACGCACCGTTATCCGCATCATCGACGTGCCGCCTTTCGATCCGGGCGCGCTGGTTGCCGTGCTTGAAACCTTGCTTGCCGAAAGGCCGGCCGGGGTCGCCTTCGTCGCGATCGACGCGCCGGAAGTCCGCGCCGTCGCCCGCCGTCTCACCGAGGCCGGCATCCCGATCGTAACTCTCGTATCGGACCTGCCGGATTCCTCCCGCGACCATTATGCGGGTATCGACAATATCGCTGCCGGCCGCACGGCGGGCAGCCTGATGGGGCGGTTCCTCAGCGGCCGCGAGTCGACCGTCGCCGTGCTTGCCGGATCGATGCTGGTGCGCGACCATCGCGAGCGGCTCGAAGGTTTTTCGACCGCCATCGCCCAGGCCTATCCGAACGTCCATATCCTGCCCGTCCTCGAAGGACGTGACGATCCGGGGCTTTCCGAGACGATGGTCGCGGAGGCGCTGCGCCGCAATGCCGACATCGCCGGCATCTACAGTCTCGGTGCCGGCAACCGCGGCCTTATCCGCGCGCTGCAGAAGGCGCACGGACCCCGCCGGCCGCTCGTCATCGCTCACGAGCTCACCGCCTCGACCCGCGCAGCGCTTTCGGACGGGGTCATCGACGCGGTTCTGAACCAGGATGCGGGCCACGAAGTCAGAAGCGCCATCCGCGTGCTGAAAGCCAAGGCCGACGGCCTGCCGGTGCTCGCCGCCCAGGAACGCATCCGCATCGACATTTTTCTGAAAGACAACCTGCCCTGAGAGCAGAATAGGGAGTAGCACCATGTATCTCGGTCTCGATCTCGGCACTTCGGGCGTCAAGGCTATGCTGATCGACGGCGATCAGAAGATCGTCGGTTCGGCGAGCGGCTCGCTCGACGTCTCGCGCCCGCATTCCGGCTGGTCGGAGCAGGATCCGGCCCACTGGATCCGTGCCACCGAAGAGGCCGTCGCCGGGCTCAAGGCGAAGTTCCCGAAGGAGCTTTCCGCCGTGAAGGGCATCGGCCTTTCCGGCCAGATGCACGGCGCGACGCTGCTGGATGCCGAAGACAAGGTGCTGCGCCCGTGCATCCTCTGGAACGACACGCGCTCCCATGTGGAAGCCGCAGCCCTCGATGCGAACCCGATCTTCCGCAAGCTCACCGGCAATATCGTCTTCCCGGGCTTCACTGCGCCGAAACTCGTCTGGGTCGCGAAGAACGAGCCCGACATCTTCGCGAAGGTCGCCAAGGTCCTGTTGCCCAAGGATTATCTGCGCCTCTGGCTGACCGGCGAGCACATGTCCGAAATGTCGGATTCGGCCGGCACGTCCTGGCTCGATACCGGCGCCCGCAAATGGTCGTCCGAATTGCTCGCCGCCACCGGTCTTTCCGAGCGTCAGATGCCGTCGCTGGTCGAGGGTACCGAACAGGCCGGCAAGCTGCGCGGCGAACTTTCCCACAAATGGGGGATGGGCGAGGGCGTCGTGATCGCCGGCGGGGCAGGCGACAATGCGGCATCCGCCTGCGGCATGGGCACGGTCGCGGAGGGCAATGCCTTCGTGTCGCTCGGCACGTCCGGCGTGCTGTTTGCCGCCAACGCCTCCTACCTGCCGAAGCCGGAAAGCGCCGTGCATGCCTTCTGCCACGCGCTGCCGAAAACCTGGCACCAGATGGGCGTCATCCTGTCGGCGACCGACGCGCTCAACTGGTATTCGCATATCGCGGCCAAGACCGCCGCCGAACTCACCCAGGAACTCGGCGATACGCTGAAGGCCCCGTCCGGCGTTACCTTCCTGCCTTACCTTTCCGGCGAGCGCACGCCGCACAATGATGCCGCGATCCGCGGCGCCTTCATCGGCCTGGAACACGAAAGCAGCCGCGCGGTGCTGACCCAGTCGGTGCTCGAAGGCGTCACCTTCGCCATCAGGGACAATCTCGAAGCCCTGAAATCCGCCGGCACCTCGATTTCCCGCGTCACCGCGATCGGCGGCGGCTCGCGCTCGCGCTACTGGCTGCAGTCGATCGCCACCTCGCTCGGCGTGCCGGTCGACATCCCGGCCGACGGCGATTTCGGCGCGGCCTTCGGTGCCGCCCGGCTCGGCCTGATCGCTGCGACAGGCGCCGATCCGGTTGCGGTCTGCTCGGCGCCGAGGACGGAGGAGACGATCGAGCCTGTCTCGGCGCTCTCGGGGGCTTACGAGAACGCATATGCCCGTTACCGGGCGCTCTATCCGGCGATCAAGTCGCTGGCGCATTGAACATACGCACGTTCGGGAGATGCGTTGAAAGACCCCTCCCCAACCCCTCCCCACAAGGGGGAGGGGCTTCATTGCCCCGAATTCCGCTTTCCCGATTGGGCAGGGCGGTGCCACCAGCGTTCTCCCCCCTTGTGGGGGAGATGCCGGCAGGCAGAAGGGGATCTTTGGCGCTCTCAAATACTCGATAGGAGAAACACCCCATGAGCACAGGCTTTTTCGGAGACATCCAGAAAATCAAATACGAAGGCCCGGACAGCACCAATCCGCTGGCCTTCCGCCACTACAACCCGGATGAGATCGTCGCGGGCAAGCGCATGGAGGATCATCTCCGCTTTGCCGTCGCCTATTGGCATACCTTCACCTGGCCGGGCGGCGATCCCTTCGGCGGCCAGACCTTCCAGCGCCCGTGGTTCTCGGACACGATGCAGGCTGCGAAGATGAAGGCCGACGTCGCCTTCGAATTCTTCCAGCTGCTCGGCGCACCCTTCTACTGCTTCCACGACGCCGACGTGCGTCCGGAAGGCAATAACTTTGCCGAGAACACCAAGAACCTCAACGAGATCGTCGATTATTTCGAAAAGAAGCAGGCCGAGACCGGCGTCAAGCTGCTTTGGGGCACGGCGAACCTGTTCTCCAACCGCCGCTATATGTCTGGCGCCGCCACCAATCCGGATCCGGACGTCTTTGCGTTCGCAGCAGCAACGGTAAAAACCTGCCTCGACGCAACCAAGCGCCTCGGCGGTACCAATTACGTGCTCTGGGGCGGCCGCGAAGGCTACGAGACGCTGCTCAACACCGACCTGTCCCGCGAGCTGGACCAGATGGGCCGCTTCCTCAACCTGGTGGTCGAATACAAGTACAAGATCGGCTTTGAAGGCACGATCCTGATCGAGCCGAAGCCGCAGGAGCCCACCAAGCACCAGTATGATTACGACGTCTCGACCGTCTACGCCTTCCTGCAGAAGAACGGCCTCGAGAAGGAAGTGAAGGTCAATATCGAGCAGGGCCACGCGATCCTCGCCGGCCATTCGTTCGAACACGAAATCGCCATGGCGAACGCCTTCGGCATTTTCGGTTCGATCGACATGAACCGCAACGACATGCAGTCCGGCTGGGATACCGACCAGTTCCCCAACAACGTGCCGGAAATGGCGCTCGCCTATTACCATGTGCTGGCCGGCGGCGGCTTCCAGAACGGCGGCACCAATTTCGATGCCAAACTGCGCCGCCAGTCGCTCGATCCGGAGGACCTCTTGATCGGCCATATCGGCGGCATGGATTGCTGCGCCCGCGGCATCAAGGCGGCGGCGAAGATGCTCGACGACGGCGCGCTCAAGGCTCCGCTCGATGCCCGCTACGAGAAGTGGGACAGCCCGGAATACCAGAAGATGCTGCGCGGCGAATACAAGCTCGACGACATCGCCTCCTGGGTCGAAAAGCAGAACATCAACCCGGAACCGAAGTCCGGCCGCCAGGAATACCTGGAAAACGTCGTCAATCGCTACGTTTGATAAGGCTCGCGTCCGCCCCTCACCCTAACCCTCTCCCCGCTTGCGGGGAGAGGGGACGTGCCCCGAGCACGGTCAAGAGGGGGGTAAGGCGTTGCGGTATATGTCCTTCTCCCCGTTCCGACGGGGAGAAGGTGGCGGCAGCCGGATGAGGGGCTGACGCTGCCATCGGAGAAGGCAACAACGCGATAACGACAACCGGCAGGAGGTTCGCGCAAAGTGGCCACACGTTCCCGTGCGAGCAGGGGAAATCTGCTTTACGTACCTCAGAATCTGGGCTAGCGTTCTCATCGGGAGGAGCTTGGGTGCAGATTATCATATACAGGCGTGCTGTCGGTAACGCAGCGGTCCGCTGTCGGGCCGTGCGTTGTTCTATGGCCACGGGTGGCGCGCGATGAGTTTTGCGGACACCAGCCCCGCCGTCCCGCTCTTCGAAGCGACCGGCCTTTCAAAGACATTCGGCGTCGTCGAGGTGCTGAAGGACATCAATATCAATGTCCGTGCCGGCGAGGTTCACGCCATCATCGGTGAAAACGGCGCCGGCAAGTCGACGCTGATGAAGATCATTGCCGGCAATCAGCCGCCGACCCGCGGCGAGATGAGAATAGACGGGGAGACCGTCAGTTTTTCCGGCCCGGTCGATGCGGAACATCGCGGCATCGTGCTGGTGCACCAGGAAATCCTGCTGGCTCCGGACCTGACCGTCGCCCAGAACATCTATCTCGGCCGCGAACTGCACAAGGGCGTCTTCATCGACGACCGCGCCATGAACGAGGGCGCCGCAAAAGCGATCCGCGGGCTCGGCAGCGACATCGACCCGAACACGATCGTCAGCCGCCTGTCGATCGCCCAGCGCCAGCTGGTGCAGATCGCCCGCGTTCTGCTGGTGCCGCACCGGATCGTCATCTTCGACGAGCCGACCGCGTCGCTGACGCCGCACGAGACCGAGGCGCTGCTGAAAGTCATCCGGCAGATCCGCGCCAAGGGTGTCGGGGTGCTCTACATTTCCCACCGCCTGCCGGAGGTGAAGGAGATCGCCGACCGGGTGACGGTGCTGCGCGACGGAAAGCTCGTCGCCAGCCATGACGTCAGCGAACTCCAGCCCGCCGACATGGCGAGGCTGATGGTCGGCCGCGACGTCGCGAAACTCTACCCGGATCGCCACGCGGCCGCCGCGCGTGAAACCGTGCTCGAAGTCGAGCATCTCAACGTCCCCGGTTTTGCGCAGGATGCCTCGTTCCAGCTGAGGAAAGGCGAGATCCTCGGTTTTGCCGGTCTCGTCGGAGCCGGCCGCACCGAATTGATGGAGGGCATGGTCGGCCTTCGCCCCAGCCGCGGCACGGTCCGCCATCTCGGCAAGCCGGTCAATTTCCGGGATGCGCATGCGAGCCTCAAGGCCGGCATCGTCTATCTTTCCGAAGACCGCAAGGGCAAGGGCCTGCTGCTCACCAAGGACCTGATCGTCAACCTGACGCTCGCCTCGCTCGGCAAGTTCATCGGCGCCCTGCAGATCGACCGCAAGCGCGAGAGTGCGGCGCTGGACAAGGCGATCCGCGATTTCGACATTCGTACCGGCCGCAAGGACATCCTCGCGGGCCAGCTTTCCGGGGGCAACCAGCAGAAACTGCTGCTCGCCAAGATGATGCTGCTCGATCCGTCGATCGTCATCATCGACGAGCCGACGCGCGGCATCGATATCGGCAACAAGGAACAGATCTACAAATTCATCGCCAATCTGGCAGAGGAGGGGCGTTCGATCATCGTCGTCTCCTCCGAAATGCCGGAACTGATCGGCATCTGCGATCGCATCCTGGTCATGCGCTCCGGCCGGATCGTTGGCGAAGTGACGGGGGACCACATGAACGAAAACGAGATCGTCGTGCTCGCCACGGGCGTCACCAAAGGGGAGGCCGCGTGATGGCGAATGTCGCGACCGAAACGGCCAAGGCGCCGAAGACCTCCAAGGACTGGGACATGGCGGCGGTGGCCCCGTTCATCGCCCTTGCCCTCCTTCTGGTGCTGGGTTATTTCGCCAACCCGAACTTCATGACGACCGCCAACCTTTTGAACGTCGTCACCCGTAGCTCCTTCATTGCAGTCATCGCGCTCGGCGCCACCTATGTGATCACCGCGGGCGGACTCGACCTTTCGGTCGGCGCCATGCTCGCCTTCGTCGCCAGCCTGATGATCCTGTTCCTCAACTCGGGGACGATCGCCGATCCGTCCATGGCGCTTGTCGCCGGCATGGCGCTGGCGATTGCGATTGGCGCGGTCTGCGGGCTCGCCAACGGCCTGATCACCACGATCGGCCGGATCGAGCCGTTCATCGCCACGCTCGGCACGATGGGCATTTATCGCGGCCTCACCACATGGCTCAGCCAGGGCGGCGCCATCACCGTGCGCGACCGCGATATTCTGGCGCTTTACCGGCCGGTCTATTCCGGCTCGTTCGTCGGCGTGCCGATCCCGATCATCGTCATCTTCGTCACCGCAGCCATCGCCGCCTTCGTGCTTTACCGTACCCGCTACGGCCGGCATGTCACGGCGGTCGGCTCCAACGAGGACGTGGCGCGCTATTCCGGTATTTCGATCAACCGGGTGCGCACCGTCACCTACGTCATCCAGGGGCTCTGCGTCGCGGTTGCGGTGCTGCTCTACGTGCCGCGCCTCGGCTCCACATCGGCGACGACCGGCAGCTTCTGGGAATTGCAGGCGATCACCGCCGTGGTCGTCGGCGGCACGGCGCTCCGGGGAGGGGTCGGCCGTATCTGGGGCACGATCTGCGGCGCCTTCATTCTGGAAATCGTCGGCAACATCATGCTGCTGTCCAATTTCGTCAGCGAATACCTGATCGGCGCCATCCAGGGAGCGATCATCATCATCGCCATGCTGGTTCAAAGGTCGCTGATGCGGAAATGAGGAGATTGACCGGGCTGATGGGTCGCGTCCGGTCTTCAAATAAAGGACCCTGATATTGTGGGAGAGAGAAACAATGCGCAGACAAATTTTGGGACTGGCCGTGGCGTCGCTGGCGCTTCTCGCCGGCACGGCATTCGCCCAGGACAAGAAGGTGACGATCGGCGTTTCCATTCCGGCTGCCGACCATGGCTGGACCGCCGGCGTCGTATTCCATGCGGAACGCGTCGCCAAGCTCCTGATGAAGGAACATCCGGGGCTCAACGTCATCGTCAAGACCTCGCCGGATGCGGCAAGCCAGGCCAACGCCGTGCAGGATCTCGCGGTCCAGGGCCTCGACGCGCTGGTCATCCTGCCGTCCGACCCGGATCCGCTTGTCAACGCCATCCAGCAGGTCAAGGACAAGGGCACGTTCGTGGCGCTCGTCGACCGCGCGCCTTCGGTCAACGACAGCACCATCCGTGACCTCTATGTCGCCGGTAACAACCCGGCGCTCGGCCAGGTCGCCGGTGAGTACATCAAGAAGACCACGCCGGAAGCCCAGGTCGTGGTCATCCGCGGTCTGCCGATCCCGATCGACCAGCAGCGCCAGGACGGCTTCGACAAGGGCATTGCCGGCTCCAAGGTGAAGGTCCTCGATCGCCAGTTCGGCAACTGGAGCCGCGACGACGCGTTCAAGGTCATGCAGGACTACCTTACCAAGTACCCGAAGATCGACGTGGTCTGGTGCCAGGACGACGACATGGCCGTCGGCGTTCTCGAAGCCATCGCCCAGGCCAAGCGCACCGACATCAAGTATGTCGTCGGCGGCGCGGGCTCCAAGGACATGGTCAAGAAGGTCATGGACGGCGACAAGATGATCCCGGTCGATGTTCTCTATCCGCCGGCAATGGTGGCGACCGCCATGGAACTCACCGCCGGCAATTTCTACGACAAGGTTCCGGTCAGCGGCACCTACATCCTTGACGCCACGCTGGTGACGAAGGACAACGCCAAGAACTTCTACTTCCCGGATTCGCCGTTCTGATCAGCAATAACGCGGCGCCCGTTTTTCGCGGGCGCCGCCCGCCCCAATCACCCTCACCCCTGTGCTTGTCACAGGGATCCAGCGCACCCAAGTCCTTGGGTGCCAAAGACTCTTTTCACGGCGCGGATGCGCCGTGGCTGGATTCCTGTGACAAACACAGGAATGAGGGGTGAGGGTTGTTCCCGACCAACTGCATGTAGCCGAAGAGGAAACATCATGAAGACGATCAAGGGCCCGGCCATCTTTCTCGGCCAGTTCGCGGGCGATGCGGCGCCGTTCAACACCTGGGACGGGATCACCAAATGGGCGGCCGACAAGGGTTATCTCGGCGTGCAGGTGCCGACCTGGGCCGGCCAGCTCATCGATCTGAAAAAGGCCGCCTCCTCCAAGGATTATTGCGACGAATTTGCCGGCGTGGCGCGGGCGAACGGCGTCGAGGTGACGGAGCTTTCGACCCACCTGCAGGGCCAGCTCGTCGCCGTGCACCCGGCCTATGACGAGGGGTTCGATGGTTTCGCCGCACCCGAAGTGCGCGGCAATCCGAAGGCACGCCAGGCCTGGGCCGTCGAGCAGGTGAAGATGGCGATCACGGCCTCGAAGCATCTCGGCATCAAGGCGCATGCGACCTTTTCCGGCGCGCTTGCCTGGCCCTACATGTATCCGTGGCCGCAGCGCCCGGCCGGCCTCGTCGAGACCGCCTTCGATGAACTCGCCAGGCGCTGGACGCCGATCCTCGACCATGCCGATTCCTGCGGCGTCGACGTCTGTTACGAAATCCATCCGGGCGAGGACCTGCATGACGGCGTCACCTTCGAGATGTTCCTGGAGCGGGTGAAGAACCATCCGCGCGCCAACATGCTCTACGACCCGTCGCACTATGTGCTGCAATGCCTCGACTATCTCGACAACATCGACATCTACAAGGACCGGATCAAGATGTTCCACGTCAAGGACGCGGAATTCAATCCGACCGGCCGGCAGGGCGTCTATGGCGGCTACCAGGGCTGGGTTGGCCGCGCCGGCCGCTTCCGCTCGCCCGGCGACGGCCAGGTCGATTTCGGCTCGATCTTCTCGAAGATGGCCGCCAACGATTTCGACGGCTGGGCCGTGGTCGAATGGGAATGCGCGCTGAAGAATTCCGAGGACGGAGCCCGCGAAGGCGCCGAATTCGTCAAGGCACACATCATCCGCGTTACCGACAAGGCGTTCGACGACTTTGCGTCGGGCGGTACCGACGAGGCGGCGAACCGGCGGATGCTGGGACTCTAGGCCCGGCGTCGGCTGCGCGGATGCCGCCCCTCACCCTCTCCCCGCGGGCGGGGAGAGGGGACTTGCCACGTGCAACGCTGGAGAGGGACGGAAACGTCGCGGCACCCGTCCTTCTCCCCGTCAGAGCGGGGAGAAGGTGCCCGGCAGGGCGGATGAGGGGCATCCCACACGGAGATGAGCTTGAGATACCTAACAAGTTGGGTTATGGATGCATGGTCACCGTCTTGCGGCAGCACGGCCTGCGGTTCGTCATCTATACTGCGGACCATGAGCCCCCTCATGTGCATGTCTATGGCGACGGGGAAGCGCGGATCGATATCGAGACACTGAAGGTCATGACCCAGGGCGGGATGTCCGACCGAGACGTTCGCCGAGCTGCCGAGGTGATCGAGGCCAACCGGCAGTTATTCCGGGAGACGTGGAGAAAATACCATGGTTGAGATCACGGATGCCGAACTCACCCAGGCAAAACGGCGGTGGGATACGGAGCGGGCGCAAAGGCCCGTGCCAGTCTCCGTTCGTTTCGACGCGCCTTCGGGCCGCATCGTTGTTGAGTTCATCAACGGGGCCGCTTTCATGGTCCCCGCCCGTTCGCTGGAAGGCCTAACGGAGGCAGCGGATGAGCAACTGGCCGAAGTCGAGCTGCTCGGGGAAACCGGCCTGCATTGGGAAAGCCTCGATGTGGACTATTCGATTTCAGGTCTCATGAGTGGCGTCTTCGGCAGCCGAACCTTCATGGAAGCACAACGCCGCGGCGGACAATCCAAGTCGCCGGCAAAGATTGCCGCAAGCCGCGCCAACGGCGCCAAGGGCGGCCGGCCGCGCAAAGTCATCAAGGGTTCCTGACTGCCAGGCAGCCCCATCTACATTCAATTTTCTAGGAGAAAATATCATGGCAATTGAAGGCAAGGACGAACAGGCGCGGGAGCCGCGCATCCGGCTCGGCATGGTCGGCGGCGGGGCGGGCGCGTTCATCGGGGCGGTGCATCGCATGGCGGCGAGACTGGACGACCAGTTCGACCTGGTGGCCGGCGCGCTCTCGTCGACGCCGGAAAAGGCGATCGCTTCGGGCCGCGATCTCGGGCTGGATCCTTCTCGCACCTACGGCTCCTACAAGGAGATGGCGATCCGCGAGGCGCGTCTGAAGGACGGCATCGAGGCGGTGTCGATCGTCACGCCGAACCATGTGCATTACGAGGCGGCCAAGGAGTTTCTGAAGCGCGGCATTCACGTCATCTGCGACAAGCCGCTGACTTCCAACCTCGCCGATGCGAAGAAGCTGAAGAAGGCGGCCGACGAGAGCGATGCGCTGTTCATCCTCACCCACAATTACACCGGATACCCGATGGTGCGGCAGGCCCGTGAAATGATCGCCAACGGCGATCTCGGAAAGATCCGCGTCGTACAGGTCGAATATCCGCAGGACTGGCTGACCGAGGCCGTCGAGCAGACCGGTGCCAAGCAGGCCGTCTGGCGCACCGATCCGGCCCAGTCGGGCGCTGGCGGTTCGACCGGCGATATCGGCACGCACGCCTATAACCTCGCCGCCTTCGTCACCGGGCTGACGCTCGAAAGTCTTGCGGCCGATCTCGACAGTTTCGTCGAAGGCCGCCGGCTCGACGACAACGCGCATGTGATGCTGCGCTACGAGGGCGGCGCCAAGGGCATGCTCTGGTGCAGCCAGGTGGCGCCCGGCCATGAGAACGGTCTGAAGATCCGCGTCTACGGCACCAAGGGCGGCATCGAATGGGTGCAGGCGGATCCGAACTATCTGTGGTTCACGCCGTTCGGCGAGCCGAAGCGGCTGATCACCCGCAACGGCGCCGGGTCCGGTGCCGCGGCGGGCCGCGTCAGCCGCATCCCGTCCGGTCATCCGGAAGGTTATCTCGAAGCCTTCGCGACCATCTACACGGAAGCCGCCCGCGCCATCAACGCCGTCAAGAAGGGAGGAGCGATCGACAAGGCGGTGATCTATCCGACGGTGGATGACGGGGTGAAGGGGGTCGCGTTCGTCGAAGCCTGCGTCGCGTCTTCGAAGAAGAACGGGGCGTGGGTGAAGCTTTAGGCGCCTTACGTCTCAGGCCAAAATATCGCCCACCAGCGCGCCGGCCGGGATGTGCCACGCCCGGCTGATCTTCCTGATCTGGTCGAGATTGATCTCGCGCCGGCCGTTCAGCAGGTCGGCGGCGCGGGATTTCGAACCGACGATCTCGATCAGGTCGGCGCGCGTGTAGTTGTTGGCCTCCATGACTGATTTCAGCACCTCGACTGGAGAGGCCTGCGGAATAGGATAATGCTTGGCCTCGTATTCCTCGATCAGCAGTACGAGCGCATCGAAATGGGCGGCTTCGATCGTCCCGGCTTCCGGTTCATTTTCGAAATAGGGCCGCACGGATTTCAACGCGGCCTCGTATTCCGTCTCATCGATCAGGGTCCGTACAGAATCGATATCCATTTCGTCAGGCCTTCAAAAGTTCTGCCACGTCGATGCGATCATATTCGGCGTGGGTTCCGACAAACAGGATGAAGACCCGTTGGGTTCGGAAGCCGATCAGCGCAACCACGCAATACTTGTTGCCACCGACATCAAAAACGATCTTTCCGCCGGAGACATAATCCGCTGAATTGAACGTCGCCTTCACGTCAGCGAAATTACTCCAGGCAGCGTTCGAAACGGTCGTATACCAGTCCGTCATTGCCGCCTCGGCGATTGCCCGTGGTCCCTTCGGCAGCCGCTGGCAGAATTTCACGATGGTCGACTTCGCTATGACACGCATCGCACTTTTGTACATCATGTTCCCAATTTGGAAACAAGGCTGGCGTCAAGTGCGAAGTCGCTCAAGCCTGCTCGAAGGGCAGGCTGCGGCCCTGCAACGTTTCAGAATTCCCACATAAGCCTGTACAACCGCGCGCCGCTTGGTTAAACCGCCGCGAAAGATGGTCCTGCAGGCCACGTGCAACCAGAAGGGCGGCATCCGATGAGCAATTCCCAGACCCGCAATCCCAAAACGCCCGATCCCAAGAAGTTTGCGGCCGGGTTCCCCGGTGATTTCCTGTTCGGCGTTGCGACAGCGTCCTATCAGATCGAAGGTTCGACCAAGGCAGATGGGCGGAAACCCTCCATCTGGGATGCGTTTTCCAACATGCCGGGCCGGGTCTATCAGGCACATAACGGCGACGTCGCCTGCGATCATTACAATCGCTGGGAGCAGGATCTCGATCTCATCCAGGAAATGGGTGTCGAAGCCTATCGTTTCTCGATCGCCTGGCCGCGCATCATTCCGGAAGGCACCGGCCGGATCAACGAGCAAGGGCTGGATTTCTACGACCGGCTGATCGACGGCTGCAAGGCGCGCGGCATCAAGACCTATGCGACGCTCTATCACTGGGACCTGCCGCTTTCGCTGATGGGTGACGGCGGCTGGGCGGCGCGTTCGACGGCCTACGCCTTCCAACGATATGCCAAGGTGGTGATGGCGCGGCTTGGCGACCGGCTCGATGCGGTGGCGACCTTCAACGAACCCTGGTGCATCGTCTGGCTTTCGCATCTCTACGGCATCCATGCGCCGGGCGAGAAGAACATGCAGGCGGCGCTTCATGCCATGCACCACGTCAATCTCGCCCACGGCCTCGGCGTCGAGGCGATCCGGCACGTGACGCCGAATGTGCCGGTCGGTACCGTCATCAACGCCGCGTCGATCATCGCCGGCTCCGACAGCCCGGCCGATCTCGCAGCCGCCGAGCGCGCTCATCAGTTCCACAACGGCGCCTTCTTCGATCCGGTGTTCAAGGGCGAATATCCTCAAGCATTTCTGGAAGCGCTCGGGGATCGGATGCCGGTCGTCGAGGAAGGAGATCTCAAGATCATCAGCCAGAAGCTCGACTGGTGGGGGCTCAACTACTACAAGCCCGACCGCGTCCATGCCGATGCCGAACGTAAAGGCGATTTCCCCTGGACGGTCGAGGCCAAGCCCGCCAGCGACGTCAAGACGGATATCGGCTGGGAAGTCTATGCGCCGGGGCTGAAGCTGCTGGTCGAGGATCTCTACCGCCGCTACGAGCTGCCGGATTGCTACATCACCGAGAACGGCGCCTGCTACAACATGGAGCCCGTGGGCGGCGAGGTGGATGATCAGCCGCGTCTGGACTATTATGTCGAGCACCTCTCCGTGGTCGCCGATCTGATCAAGGACGGCTATCCGATGAAGGGGTATTTCGCCTGGAGCCTGATGGACAATTTCGAGTGGGCGGAGGGCTACCGGATGCGGTTCGGCCTCGTGCACGTCAACTACGAGACCCAGGAACGGACGATCAAGAAAAGCGGCAAGTGGTATCGCGAACTGGCGGCGCAATTCCCGAGGGGCAACCACAAGTCCGGATAAATTCGAAGATCCTTTTTTAAGGGATGCTGTGATACCGATCGCATCTTTCTTGCTGGAGATGATGCGATGGCTGGTTGTGCGGGATGCCGCGATGGGGAAGGTTTCGAAATCCCGTTTTCCATGGCTTTCCAGCCGATCGTCGATCTGCGAACCGGCAAGGTCTTTGCCCAGGAGGCCCTGGTTCGCGGGCTGGGCGGCGAGGGGGCCATGTCGGTCCTGTCGCAGGTAACCGAGCATAACCGCTATGCCTTCGATCAGCAGTGCCGCGTGAAGGCCATCCAGCTCGCGGCGCGACTGGGCGCCGGTTCCCCGGATACCAAGCTTTCCATCAATTTCATGCCGAACGCCGTCTACGAGCCGCGGGCCTGTATCCGGTTGACGCTTGCGACCGCCATGCAGGCGGGTTTTCCGCTGGATCGCATCATCTTCGAGTTTACCGAGGGCGAGCAGGTGGATGTGAAACATCTCCTGAATATTCTGCGCACCTACAAGGACATGGGCTTCAAGACGGCGATCGACGATTTCGGCGCCGGTTATTCCGGGCTCAACCTGCTTTCACAATTCCAGCCGGATATCGTCAAGCTCGACATGGAACTGATCCGGGGTATCGATGCCGATCCCGCCAAGCGCGTGGTCGTCAAGCATACCCTCGCCATGCTGGCCGAATTCGGGGTCGTCGCCGTCTGCGAAGGGGTGGAAACCCAAGATGAACTCAAGGTCCTGCGCGATCTGGGCGTGTCGCTGGTGCAGGGCTACATCTTCAGCCGGCCGGCGTTCGAAAGCTTTGCGAGCCCGGAGATAAAATTCGCGTCGTGACGCGGGTTGCTGCCTGTTTCCGCCCGAATATTTTCCATCCCGGACAAAATCTGGAAATTCCTTTCTCGGCTCCGCCACGCCGCGATGCAATAAGAGCACCGGATGCCGTCGTGTGGCGGCTGCGTGTGGACGAGACATGGGCAGACTATTATATCGGCGTGTGAGCCGTCGAATGTGTGACTGATCAGCGGCATGTCCCCTTGTGTCACCGTTGCGCCGGCCGGCGCCGATAAATGAGTTTCCCGATGTCTGCAAACTTTCAACTCCTGTCCCAGGCGCAGAATGGCGCCGCGTCGATACCGCCCGAACGCCCCCAGTCTTTGCCGGCGCCCATGGTCACGTTCGAAGCGGTGACCAAGCGTTTTGGCGATGCCGGCGACCAGAACCAATTCATCGCTCTTGACGGGGTGGACCTTTCCGTGGCCCGCGGCGCCATCACCGGCATTATCGGCCGCTCCGGGGCCGGCAAGTCGACGCTGATCCGGCTCGTCAACGGGCTGGAAAAGGCCACCTCCGGCCGCGTCGTCGTCGATGGCGTCGAGGTGGGCGGTCTCTCCGAGACCGGACTTCGCGATCTGCGTCGTCAGGTCGGCATGATCTTCCAGCACTTCAATCTTCTCTCCTCGCGCACCGCCTTCGACAACGTCGCTCTGCCGCTGGAGATCGCCGGCCTCGACCGCGCGGCAATCAGGGCCAAGGTCGCGCCGCTTCTCGATCTGGTCGGCCTCGGCGACAAGTCGGACCGTTATCCGGCGGAGCTTTCCGGCGGCCAGAAGCAGCGCATCGGCATTGCCCGGGCGCTCGCCACGTCGCCGAAACTGCTGCTCTCCGACGAGGCGACGTCGGCGCTCGACCCGGAAACGACGCAGTCGATCCTGGCCCTGCTGAAGCGCATCAATGCCGAACTTGGCCTCACCGTGCTTTTGATCACCCACGAGATGGAGGTGGTGAAGACCATTGCCTCGGATGTCGCGGTGATCGATCGCGGCAGGATCGTCGAGGCGGGCCGCACATTCGATGTCTTCACCGGCGCCAAGCACGAGACCACCCGCTCGCTGCTCTCGGCCGCGCTCGGCACCAACCTGCCGGACTGGATCCGTTCGAACCTCAAGGCGCAGCCGTCCGCCGGCGACCGCATGCTGGTGCGGCTGATCTTCTTCGGGGCGACCGCCTTCCAGCCGCTGACCGCCCGACTGGTCACCGAGCTCGGCGCCGACGTCAACATCCTCGCCGGCACGATCGAGGAGATCGCAGGCGAGCCCTACGGTTCCCTGGTGGTCGCCTATCCGGCCGATCCCGCTGTGACGGAGCGCGCCGAACGCTTCTATGCCGCAACCGGTCTTTCCACGGAGGTGCTCGGTTATGTCGCCTGACATGCTCTTCAACCTGCTCCTGAAAGCGCTCGGTCAGACTCTGCAGATGGTCGCGGCCGCCGGCATCATCGGCGCGCTCATCGGCCTGCCGATCGGCGTGTTCCTGGCCACCAGCGGCAAGGGCGAGCTTTTCCCCGCACCGGTCTCGAACCGCATCATCGGCGCGATCGTAAACGCCGCTCGCTCGACGCCGTTCATCATCCTGGTGGTGGCGATCATCCCGTTCACGCGTCTCGTCACCGGCACCTCGATCGGCACCTATGCGGCGATCGTGCCGCTGACGGTCGCGACTATTCCTTTCGTTGCCCGGCTTGCGGAAGCGGCGATCCGGGAGGTGGACAAGGGCCTGATCGAGGCCGCCCGCGCCATGGGTGCGACGCCGATGCAGATCGTCTTCAAGGTCCTGCTCGCCGAAGCCAAGCCCGGCCTGACGCTGGCGCTGACGCTGACCCTCGTCAGTCTCATCGGCTATTCGGCCATGGTCGGTGCGGTCGGCGGCGGCGGGCTTGGCGATCTCGGCATCCGCTACGGCTACCAGCGCTTCATGCCGGACGTGATGCTGGCCGTCGTCGTGGTGCTGATCGTGCTGGTCCAGGCGATCCAGAGCGCCGGCGACGCGCTCGCCCGTCGCTTCGACAAGCGCAACCGCAAGACCTGAAACATCAATTCCCCAAAAACCAGCCTCCCAAGACTGGTGCATATAATCGAACCCAAGGAGACACTCATGAAGAAGCTCATCATCGCGGCGGCGCTCGCCGCCTTCGCCGCCGCCCCGGCGCTTGCCGAGGACATCAAGATCGGCGTCACGCCGGGCCCGCATGCCCAGATCATGGAAAAGGTGAAGGAAGTTGCGGCCACCAAGGGCCTCAACATCCAGATCCTCGAATTCTCCGACTACGTCGTGCCGAACCAGGCGCTGGCGGATGGCGAGCTCAACGCCAATTCGTTCCAGCACCAGCCCTATCTCGACAACCAGGTCAAGGATCGCAAGTTCGACCTCGTCAGCGTCGCTCAGACCGTCAACTTCCCGATGGGCGTCTATTCCAAGAAGGTGAAGAGCCTCGCCGACCTGAAGCCGGGCGCCACCGTCGCCATTCCGAACGATCCGACCAATGGCGGCCGCGCGCTGCTGATCCTTGCCGACCAGGGCCTGATCAAGGTCGATGCCGCCAAGGGCCTGAAGATCGGTCCGGCCGACGTCACCGAGAACCCGAAGAAGATCGAGTTCGCCGAGCTCGACGCCGCCCAGCTGCCGCGCTCGCTCGACGATGTCGACGCCTCGGTCATCAACACCAACTACGCGTTGGAAGCCGGCCTCAATCCGAAGACCGATCCGATCGCTCGCGAAGGCGAAAAGGCCCCTTACATCAACGTGATCGCCGTCAAGGCCAAGGACAAGGATGCGGCCTGGGTGAAGACCCTCGTCGAGGCCTATCACAGCGCCCCGGTGAAGGATTTCGTCAACACCCAGTTCAAGGGCGCCGTCATCGCGGCCTGGTAATATCGAATTTTCGGAAATTCTTTGAGGCCGGCGCTCAACTGTGAGCGCCGGCCTTCTTCTTTTAACGCTATCTGAAGGAATACCCGCGAAAGATGTAGGACTTCATGAGGTCTTCGATGCGGCTTCTTCCGTCTCGCTTTCGCCGCTCTGCAACACTTGGTCGTCGCTCCGCCGTGACGTCGATGCTGCTTGCCTTCGCGGTGGTCGTGGTGCTGGTGACGATCTTCATCCTCACCGCGCTCGACCGCATCACCGACTATGCCAACCGTCTCGACGACGAGCGCTCGCGCGAGACGACCTCGGGCGCGATCCAAACGTTCCAGGAACAGCTGCACGCGACGCTGAACGACTACGCGGCGTGGGACGACGCTGCCCAGTTCGTCTATGCCGGCGATGATGCCTGGGTCGTCAGCAACTACGGCGAGATGACCGCCAACAGCGACCTTTTCGACGTGGCGCTGGTTATGGATACCAACCGCGCCGTGCTGATGGCCTATCAGGATGGCGCTCCCGTCGCCTGGTCGCCGCGGGATTATTTCGACACTTCGTTCTGGACGCTGTTCGACAAGGCAAGCAGCGCCGGCGCTGAAACCGTGCCGGAGGCGGTGGGTTTCGTGGATACCAAAAGCGGCGTCGCGGCCGTCGGCGTGGCGCTCATCCGCCAGAAGTCCGGCGAACTCGATCAGCCTGTCGGGGGGCGGCGGTTCCTGATCTTTGCCCGGCATCTCGACGAGAAGAAGATCCTGAAGCTTTCGGAAACCTATGTCATCGGGGGGCTTCGTTTTGCCGGTGCCGGCGATGCGGTCCCCAACATGGTGGAGATCCGCAATATTCACGGCAAGGCGCTGCAGCGGCTTGTCTGGAATTCGCGCACGCCCGGCAATACCGCATATCTGCAGGTCCGGCCGCTCGTTTATTGCGCGCTCGCCATGGTCGGCCTGTTCTTCCTCCTCCTCTTCGTCAGCGGCAGCAATACGCTCAACCGGCTGACCGCGGACGAGGCGGCGGCGCGGCATCTGGCCATGAGCGACCGGCTGAGTGGGCTGCTCAACCGCGCCGGCTTCTTCGCTGCGCTCGATGCCCTGGTGCAGCAGAGCCGCCGCGACAACAACGACGTGGCGCTGCTCTATCTCGATCTCGACGGTTTCAAGGAGGTCAACGACGCCTATGGCCACGGCACTGGAGACAAGTTGATCCGCGGCGTCGCGGCCGGTCTCAAGACGCTGGTCGGAGAGACGGCGATCCTTGCCCGGGTCGGTGGCGACGAGTTCGCCATCGCACTCGCTACCACGGATATCGGCCGCATGGTGGAGACGCTGAGCGACCGTATTCTCGGCTTCTTCGGCGAACCCTTCGTGATCGGCGAAAGGGTCGCGACCATCGGCACCTGTATCGGCGTCGCCGTCTCGCCGCGGGGCAGGGTGGCCGGCGAGGAACTGGTGCGGCGTTCCGACATGGCCATGTATCACGCCAAGGAAACCGGGCGTGGGCGAACCGAATATTATCGGCCGGAAATGGATGCCGAGCGCGAAGAGCGCAACATGCTGGAAATCGACCTGAGGATCGCCATCGAGCGCCGCGAGGTCGATGTCGTCTACCAGCCGGTCGTCGATGCCAGGACATGGCGCATCATCGGCGTCGAGGCGCTGGCGCGCTGGCACCGCGCCGGTTACGGGCTTGTATCTCCCGACGTCTTCATCCCGATCGCCGAATCGACCGGCCTTATCGACCAGCTCGGCCTGTTCGTGCTGCACCGGGCGTGCGAGACGCTGACCCTGTGGCCCGAGCTCAAGCTCGCGGTCAACATCTCCCCCGGCCAGTTCCGCGATCCGGCGTTCGCGGTGCACGTCGCTTCGGTGTTCCGCAAGACCGGCGCCGATCCTTCCCGCATCACGCTCGAAATGACCGAGGGTTATTTCATCCAGAACCCGGAACGCGCGCGCGCCGCTCTTGCGAAACTGAAGCAGCTCGGCGTCAGGATCGCGCTCGACGATTTCGGCGCCGGCTTTTCGAGCGTCGGTTATCTGCGCCAGTTCGGTTTCGACCGGATGAAGATCGACAAGTCGCTGGTGCACGCGCTGGAAGAGGGCGGCCGCGCCGTCGATCTTTTGCAGGCGACCGTGGCGCTCGCCCGTTCGCTGGAAATTCCGGTCACCGCCGAGGGCGTCGAGACCGAGGCGCAGGCTTTGCAACTGAGGATTACCGGCTGCGACGAGCTGCAGGGCTATCTGTTTGGCAAGCCGATGTCATCGCAGGAGATAGACATCATCTACCGCGGCAATCGCCTGCCGGGCGGGATGAGCGGGGCGGCGTAACTCCATACGCTTCACGCGGGCCACTGCGTTCTGAGGTATGGATCCTCGGGTCAAGCCCGAGGATGACGACCGAAAGGTGGTGCTACGGGGCACCAGAAGAGACCTCACCGAATTACCGCTACACCGCGGCTGGACGATTGTCGCCAGCGGTCCCGCACATTCCGTCATCCTCGGGCTTGACCCGAGGATCCAACTTCCCGGCAGAACAGGGCCGACAGGCTTCATGCCGCGCTCCTGGATTTGCATACGTAGCGTATATTGGCATATGAGCGCATACGAGGCGTATGTCAACGCGCCCGTATGATGAAGCCAAGGCCGGATACCTAAGCCGAAGCCATTCCCATGGCATCACGATACTGCGGAAACCGACCTTTCAAAAAGGAATGTAACAATGAGCCCACGCGAGGCAATCTTCCCCGCCGGTCGGCACGCCCTCTACGAGCAGCACCGGTATTCGGCGGCCATCCGTTCGGGAGACCTTCTGTTCGTTTCCGGCCAGGTCGGCAGCCGGGCGGACGGATCACCGGAGCCTGACTTCGAACGGCAGGTGCAACTGGCGTTCGACAATCTGGCGGCGCTTCTGGAAGCGGCCGGCTGCACGTTTCGGGACGTCATCGACGTCACGAGTTTCCATACGGACCCGCAGTCTCAATTCGAGACCATGATGGCGGTGCGGGAAAAGGTGATCGGCGAGCCGCCCTATCCGACCTGGACGGCGGTCGGGGTCAACTGGCTCGCTGGTTTCGATTTCGAAATCAAGGTGATCGCGCGGATACCGCAGGTGGCTTGAAGCAGCGACGATCCGCTCGCGCCAGCCCGTCTGGCGCGGGCGAGCCTCACCCGCCGATATGCTTCACGCCGCGTTTCCTGGCGAGCGCGATCTGGTGCTGCCGTTCCCGGTAGCGGTCGCGGTCTTCCTCGGTGCGGCTCGGGTAGCAGGTGGAGCAGGAGACGCCTTCCTCGTAATAGGGAGAGGTCACCTCTTCGGCGGTGATCGGGCTGCGGCAGGCGTGGCAGAGCTTGTGGTTGCCTTCCTTCAGGCCATGCTCCACCGAGACACGTTCGTCGAAGACGAAACAGGCGCCCTCCCAGAGGCTTTCCTCCTGCGGCACCTCTTCAAGATATTTGAGGATGCCGCCCTTGAGGTGGAAGACCTCGTCAAAACCCTGTTCCTTCATGAAGGCGGTCGCCTTCTCGCAGCGGATGCCACCGGTGCAGTACATGGCGATCTTCGGCTTGTTGTGCAGGCCGGTATTGTTCTTCACCCAGTCAGGAAACTCGCGGAATGTCTTGGTCTGCGGATCGACCGCGCCCTTGAAGATGCCGATCGCCGTCTCATAGTCGTTGCGGGTGTCGATGACGATCGTTTCCGGATCGGAGATCAGCGCGTTCCAGTCCTTCGGATCGACATAGGTGCCGACGATGCGTTTGGGGTCGATATCCTCGACGCCCATGGTGACGATCTCCTTCTTCGGCCGCACCTTCATGCGCAGGAAGGGCATCTTTGACGCACGGCTTTCCTTGTGCTCGAGGCCAGCGAATTCCGGCTGGGCGCGCAGATAGGCGAGAAGGCCGGCGATTGCCGCGTCGGAGCCGGCAACCGTACCGTTGATACCCTCCCGGGCGATCAGCAGCGTGCCCTTGATGCCGTTTTCGTCGCAGAAGGCCTGCAGCGGCTCGCGAAAGCTCTCAAAGCGGTCGAAACGCGCGAAATGATAGAGCGCGGCGACAAGCCAGGCGCCCGTCGCTTCCGGGCGGGTTTGAAGGATGTTTTCGGTCATGGCGCTGAAATACAGCGTCAGGACACACTGCGCAACGCGGTTTCTTTCTCCTGCGCGTCGTGTGCCCTGTGCAGCTTTGCCGCACGGCGCTCCTTGCGCGGCGTGGTCGCCGCCTTTTCCCACAGCAGCGCGATCAGCCCGCTTTCCGTCTCGGCGCTGTCGGCGAACACCGCATGCGCCGCTTCCAGCGCTTCGTGCCGCAGCGCCTGCTGGCGGGTGATGATGGCGCCGAGCACCCGAGCCAGCGTGTCGCTGTCGCCGAACAGTTCGGGGCTTTCGTTGACCAGCCCGGTCAGCACCGAAAGATCGTGTTCGTGGCCGAGCAGATCGACCAGCGCCTTGGCCTGCAGCTGCTTGGCGAGCATGGCGGAAGGCCAGACGCCGCCGAGCAGCGACAGGTGCATCCAGTAGGTCTGGCCGCATTTGCGCAGCTCGTGATAGGTCTCGGCATCGCCGTGTTCCTCGCAGCCGGCCAGTGCGCCGAGCGCCTTTTCGCGCTGTTTCTTCCAGGCCCTGGCGAGCCGTTTGACGGTCTTGCGCGGATCGTCGTCGAGATCGAGGTCATCGAGGGCCGCGATTGCGGCGCGGCAGGTGTCGGCGGCGGCCGCCATCCTGGCCGGCAGGTCGTGTTCCTCCGAAGCGATCCGGTCTCGCCTCTCGGTCATCGCTTTGGAGGCGGTGGTCAGGGCGGAAAGTTCCTCGGGCGAGCCCGCATGGCCGGCGAGGTAGTCGACCGTCTCGACGAGCGCGGTGGCGTCCCGCACGGCCGACAGCGTCTGCGCCATGTCGCGGATGCGGCTGTTCTCGCGGGCACGGAATTCCTTGGCGTCGGGTTGGATCAGCCGGTAGAGGGCGCGCACCCGCTTGAAGCGTTTTCGCGCGTCGTGCACTGCTTCATGTGGCCCGTCCGGCTGTTCCTCCAGCAGGAGGATGGCCTTGGAAAGCTGGCTTTCCGCGACCGAGCGAAACTCGTCGGTGAAGGATTTAGCGGGCCGCAGACGGTACGCCATGACACAATTCTCCGCTCAAATCTTCCGTCGCCATCACCATGTTGGAATACCGCCAGTCGCCGGTGATCTCCCGGCCGATCCAGTCGGGAATGTCGGGCAGGGCGCCCTCGTCCTCGACTTCGACCTCGGCCACGATCAGCCCCTTATAGGCTCCGTCATAGACATCGACCTCCCAGGTGTAACCTCCGTGCTCGACCTCGTGCCGGGTCTTTTCGAGCACGACGCCGATGGCATTCTGCGCCATCTCTTCGGCATCGGCCAAGGGGATTTCGTATTCGAATTCGTCGCGGGCGATGAGGTGTTCGCCGATCTTGATGGTGAGCTTGGCGCGCTTGCCGTCGATGATCCGCACCCGCACCGAACGGTCGTCGCCGGATGCGACATAGGCCTGCAGGAAATCGGAGGATGACGAGACCTCCGAGCGCCAGCCGTCGCTTTTCACCAGAAATTTCCGTTCGATTTCCTTGGCCATGCTCCCCCGCCGCCTCGGGAATTTCCACAATTGTCACAACCTAGTGCAAACTCCGCATTCCGCAAACCCGTTAGACGAAGGCGCCCTGTTTTTTCTCGACAATGACGGGCTTGAGAGGTATCTCGACGTCAAAGCTTTCAATCGTTTTAGCGGAGACCGCACCATGACGGGCAAGACCGAAAAGCTGCTTTCCATCCTGAAACTGCAGCCGGTGGTGCCGGTGCTGATCGTCGATGACGCCAAGTCGGCGGTGGGTCTGGCGCGGGCGCTGGTCGCCGGCGGCCTGAAGGCGATCGAGATCACCATGCGCACCCCCGCCGCCCTCGATGCGGTGAAGGCTGTGGCCGCCGAAGTCGAAGGCGCCAATGTCGGCGCCGGCACCATCCTCAACGCCCGCGACTACGAGGCGGCCGTCAAGGCGGGTTCGACCTTCATCGTCTCCCCCGGCGTGACGCCCGGCGTGCTTTCGGCTGCCAAGGATTCGCCCGTGCCGCTTCTGCCGGGTGCCGCGACTGCCAGCGAAGTGATGACGCTGCGCGAAGCGGGTTATGGGGTGCTGAAGTTCTTCCCCGCCGAACAGGCCGGCGGCGCCGCCTACCTGAAGGCGCTGTCCTCGCCGCTCGCCGGCACGCTGTTCTGCCCGACCGGCGGCATTTCGCTGAAGAACGCCAACGACTACCTGTCGCTGCCGAACGTCATCTGCGTCGGCGGCTCGTGGGTCGCGCCAAAGGATCTGGTTTCCGCAGGCGACTGGGCCGGCATCACCAAGCTCGCTTCGGAAGCGGCGGCACTGAAGGCCTAAAGTCCGCGACACCAGGCCGCCGCAACCGGCCTTTGCAATTTCATGGTCGAATGCCTATCTCTCCCCGGAAACACAACAGGGAGATGTGCGATGTTCGACGCGAAAAAACTTCTCGACCAATTTCTGGGCTCGCAGATTCCGGGCATGTCGGGAGGAAGCGTGAAAGACCGGGCAGGGCAGGCGACCCAGCTCGCCAAGAACAATCCGCTCGCTACCGGCGCGATCCTCGCCGCCGTCCTCGGCACCAAGACCGGCCGTAACATTGCCGGTAATGTGGCAGCGGTCGGCGGTATCGCTGCGATCGCCGGCCTCGGCTATCTCGCCTACAAGAACTATCAGTCCGGCAAGTCGCCCGAAGCCGTGCCGCAGCCGGCACCTCAGACGGAAAAGCCGCTGCTGACGCCGCCCACGGATTCACCGTTCCACCCGCAGTCTCCCGCTCTCACCAATGATTTCGCGCTGACGCTGGTGCGGGCAATGATCGCCGCCGCCAAGGCCGACGGGCATATCGACGCCGGCGAGCGCGCCAACATCATGGACAAGGTGCATGCGGTCGATCTCGGCGCCGAGGCGGAAGCCTTCATCGAGAACGAACTCGCAAATCCTGTCGATATCGACGATCTCGTCACAGCTGCCCGCACTGAAGAACAGAAGGTCGAGATCTACGCCGCCTCGCGCCTGACCATTGATCCGGACACCCGCGCCGAGCGCGGTTATCTCGACCTGCTGGCGGGCCGTCTCGGCTTGAACGATGCGCTGATCGAGCATATCGACGCGACAGTCTCGGCGGCGAAGGTGAGGGTCTGAGACCTCGGGCGGTTTGGTCACCGCAGCGGGCTCGTCACCTCGCACCGTGCGGGAGGGGGCAACGTACTCCCTGCCACCCGTTGCCTTTCCCCCGCCGCTGGCCTAAGCCTCAGCCACGATAGAAGAGGCTGATATGCGCGATCTGAAAAACTACAAAGTGGCCGCCCCCGCTCCGGTCACGCTCAAGGGCCGGTTCGTGACGCTCGAACCCTATGACCGGGAGACCCATCTCCAGGCATTGTGGGACGGTCTCGGGGGCGCCGAGGGCATCAATCCGCTTCTCAAATATTTCCCGAACGACGATTTCACCGATGTGAACGGCTTCGGCGACTGGCTGGAAAACGCCCGCGTCCATTCCAGCTTCGTGACGCTCGTCTCGCGCGACAATGCGACCGGCAAGGTCGTGGGCATGGCGAGCTACATGCGGCCGGACCCGAAGAACGGCGTCATCGAGGTCGGCTCGGTCGCGCACGGCGCCGACATGAAGCGCTCGCCGCTATCGACCGAAGTGCATTACCTGATGGCCAGGCACGTGTTCGAGGGGCTCGACTACCGCCGCTACGAATGGAAATGCCACAACGAGAACGAGCCGAGCAAGGCGGCCGCCCGCCGCTACGGTTTTACCTTCGAAGGTGTCTTCCGCCAGCACGTCATCTCCAAGGGCGCCAATCGCGACACCGCCTGGTTCTCGATGATCGACGTCGAATGGCCGCTCCTGAAGGCCGCGTTCGAAGCATGGCTTTCGCCCGACAATTTCGAGGCGGACGGCGCGCAGAAGCGACGGCTGGAAGATATCCGCGCCGAGCTCGCCAAAGGAGCGGTGGCATGACGCCCGAAGCAAAGTCGCAGGCGGTCGCCGCCGCGGTCATTCTCCTCGGCGTCGGACTGGTGATCTATTTCCTGCCGACCATCGTCATGTGGTTCGCCCAGTTTTCCCCGGTGCTCGCCGTCGTCGTCGGGTCGCTGCTGCTGCTCGGTTTCTTTGCGATCTTCTGGCTGCGGGCGCGCTATCAGCGCAATCGGGGTCGCTGACCGCTACTCCCGCGCCATCCGGCCGCAGTCCTAAGGCGTAGCCGCCTAGCCGGAAAGCCGGATTGCGCCTTGTCGCCGCCCCTGTAAGTTGCCCTCGGAGCCTAGTTTATAGGTCCTTGGGGCACTGCGATGGCGGCGGGCGAAATCAGGTCGATGACGGGCATTCGCGGAGCGGCGGCCGTGTTCGTGATGATCTACCATTTCGAGCTCGACCGGATTCCGTCGAACGGGGCGCTCTCCACCTTCCTCAATCACGGATACCTGTCCGTCGATCTGTTCTTCATCTTGAGCGGCTTCGTCATGGCGCATGTCTACGGGCCGTTATTCCTGTCCGGTGCGTTCCGGTTCGGGGATTTCCTGTGGCATCGCATCGCCCGGATTTATCCGCTCTACCTCGCCGTGACGCTGGCGTTCATCGCGCTCGCCTTCGTCAAATCCTTCCAGCTGGATATCGGGCCGGAGGTCTTTCTCTCGAATGTCCTGATGCTGCAGGCGCTCGGCAACTGGCCGAGCATCGACCCACCCGCATGGTCGGTCAGCGCCGAAATGATCGCTTACCTGCTGTTTCCCGTGATCGGCCTTTTGTGCCTGAAATCGAGCCGGACGGCGGCGGCGCTTCTCGGGGGCGGAGCGATCCTGTCGATCTTCATCCTGACGCTTGCGGCCTCCCGCCACTATATCGGTTCCAGCATCGCCCAGGGCCTGCTCGACCTGATCGCCGCGCCCTTCACGCTGATCCGCTGTCTTGCGGGCTTCACCCTCGGCCAGCTCGTCTGGCGTGTGCACAACAACACGGCCGCGGCGTCCTTTGCCGCGCGCACGTCGGTGCAGATCTGCGTGGCGGCGCTGGCGATACTGACGCTGACCTTCCACGATTCGGATTTCCCGGCGTATCTGCTGATCATCTCGCTGATCTTCTGTCTCAGCACCGACCGGGGCATGTTCTCGGGTTTCTTCGCCTCCCGCCCCTTGCATTTCCTCGGCGACATTTCCTTTGCCGTCTATCTCACCCATTACCGGGCGCTAGGCGTCTGGGGCATGATCGAGGGCAGGCTCGGCAATACCGATTTCGTCACCCGCAACGTGGTAGCAACCGTAGCGACCAGCATGGTGGTGATAGCCGTGTCCTGGCTGCTGCACGTCGCGATCGAGCGGCCCTGCCGGCAATTGATGCGCAAGGGCAGCGCGGCCTTCGCAAGGAGGCCTGCGGTTTGACTGACCGGCGTCAGGCCTGCAGTGCCGCGCCGAGCAGCGAAAGGCCGACCAGCAGGACGAACAGCGCGCCGCCGATCTCGATCGCATGGGTGATCCGCCGTCCCGTCCTCGAGCCGGGGCCGGCAAAACGGACGGCAAGGTCCTTGGCGGTGACGGCGAGCGTCGCAAGGATGGTGACCGTGATCGCCGTGCCGATCGACATGGCGAGGACCGACAGAACGCCGCCGAGATAGAGGCCGTTCAAAAGCGCAAAACTCATCACCAGGATCGCCCCGGAACAGGGGCGCAGGCCGACCGCAATGATAGCCGACCAGGCTTCGTGCAGGCGGAAATCCTTCGACTTCAGCATCGCCGGATCGGGCATGTGGCTGACGCCGCAGGTCTCGCAATAATCGCCTGTGCCCTGGTAGTCGTGGTCGTCGATCTCGACCGCCTGGAAATTGAGCCCGGTCGGGCCGCGCCCGTTGCCGGCTGGGGCGGCGACCGGCATGCTGACGACGCGCATCCGGAGCGCCCGGATCTTCTTCACCAGCAGCCAGGCGCCGAAGAGGGCGACCATGGCGAAGCTGGCGATCTCCATCGCCTGGGTCGCCGCCGTCATGGTGATGCCCGAGCCGCGCAGCACGAGATAGGCCGCACCCACGAGCAGCACCGCCACCACGCCCTGCAGCAACGCCGATATGAACGAGATGACGACGCCGCGCCGGAGTTCGATCTCGTTGGCGATCATGTAGGAGGAGATCACCGCCTTGCCATGGCCGGGGCCGGCGGCATGGAAGACGCCATAGGCGAACGACAGCCCGATCAGGCCGGACAAGGCCCAGGGGTCCTCGCGCATCGCCTTCAGCGAACCGGTCAGCGCCCGGTAGAAGGACTGCTGGTAAAAATTGATCCAGGCGAAAAACGGACCGAGCGGCCCGCCGACCGAAAAGGAGGGCTCGGCCGAACCGACGCCGAGCGGCGATTGCGCGTGCGCCGGCCCCGCCATCACCATGCCTGCTGCCGCAACGATGAGAAGGGCAGCGACCACGACCGAAGGGGAGAAGGCACGGCGCATCTTCAGCATGTCAGCTCCAGTCGGGTAGCGAAGAGTTTCGACATGTCGGTGCCGGTCGGATCGTTGAAGAAGGCGTCGGTCAGCGACGTGCTGTTCTGCGAGATCACCTCGTCGGGATCGGGCCGCACCACCTTGTGCTGGCAATGCGAAAAACCGTCGCCCTTGACGATCAGGTCGCCATCGGTCGGGAAGTCGATCGAGGTGTACATCGAGGGGTCGTAGACACCGAAGGTCAACCGGCCCTTGAGCGGCACCGGCTTTTCGGGCTTGACCGCAAACAGGACCAGGAGCTGGTTGCCGTCGAGCGAGACGTGGATTACATCCGGCTTCTGCACCCCGACATTGGCGCCGTTCACCGTGATCGTCGTGAAATAGTGGTAGTCGCCGAGCGACTTGCGCATCACCTCGCCGAGCGCCGCGAGTTCCTTGGCGTCGAGCTTCAGGTCGGTGTTCTTGTCGAAATCGAGCAGCACGCTCGAGGAGAAGACCTCGTCGAACCGCCAGACATTGTGCAGTTCCGCGACATTGCCGTCGGTGCCGGCCACCACTTCGAGCCGGGCCTCGGCGAAGATGTGCGGATGGGCGAGTGCGGGCAGGGGAATACAGGCCGCCGCCAGCGCGGCAATGGTCAAGACTCGATATCGCATCCGCCTTATGGCTCCCGGTTCGTCCGCCCCTTGCAGTGCAGCGCAAATGAGACGGAATTTCGACTCGAACGGGGGCCAAGTCTAGTGCCTGGTCAGATTTTCCAGATGCTCCATGCGCTTGCGGAACTGGCTTTCGAAATCCCAGCCCTTGGCGAACAGAAGCGCGTTTTCGCCGCGCTCCAGAATCGACGGACGATCCCTGTCGAGGCCCGCGATCCGCTCGGCCATGGCATTGATATCGCCAAGCGGGGCGACCCAGCCGGCTTTCGATTCGGCCATCAGCGCCGACCACATCCTGTTGTCGTAACCGGTGATCGGAACGCCACAGCCCATCGTCTCGATATAGGTGCAGGAGGGATCCGACTGCCTGTGGCAGCTGAGGAAGATATCGGCACGGTTGCGCGTCAGCGGCACGAGCTCCCGCTCGAAATCCACCGGGTCTCTGAGAAAGACGCAGTCCTGAAGCCAGTGCTTGTGGATGTCCGCGGCGATCTCGCCGGAAAGGCTTCCTTCGCCGTAGATGGTCAGCGTGAAATCCACGCCGCGTTCGTTGAGTAGCCTGGCGATCGGAACGAGGTCCTGCGAGCCCTTCATCGGTTCGAGCCGGCCGGAATGGATGAGCCGCAACGGTTCGCCGCCCAGGAGATGCCGTTTTCGCGCGCTCATTTCCTCCGGTGTCGCGAACATCGCCGGTTTCATCCGGTTGTCGAGATAGAGGATCTGGCTGCCGCCCATGTTGTGGTAGGCGGTGTGGGCGGGATAACCATTGGCCTGGATGCCGCGGGCGGCGCGGAAGGCGCGCTTGCGCTTGTATTCCTGCATCACCGTCCAGGCCATGCCGTATATCTTGCGCGGCAGGCTTCGGGTGTCGTCGAGGGAAATGATCTGCAGCCGGGTCTGGTGGGTGTATTCGATCGAATACACTACGGCGCTCTTCGCCTGCCGGATCACCGCCGGTGGCAACAGGTCCAGATAGGAATCGCCCGACAGCAGCGCGAGGTCGAAATCGGCGAGATGATCCGCCGAGACCCGTTCTTCGGGCTCCAGAAGCCGCACCCGGAAATTCAGGTCGCCGATCTCGTAGCGACCGCCGAAGGGTATGTCGGTCGCGCCGCGCCGGATGAAACAGGTGACCGGTCCCGACCAGTGCTGCACATGCAGCGCCATGCCGGAGACGAATTTCTTGTCGAGCACCAGCGTACCGCTCCCGGCCTCGATCACCGGGGCCGATACGAACATCGCCAGGCTTTTCTGCATGGGTATCGATCCTCCGCGGTGTCGAGGCTTCTGCACGCTCGACCCACTATGCTGATCGACGACAAGCTCGATCAAGCCGGCCAATAGGTCGACTTGTCGCGGAGACATTACCTCGTTCGCGGTAGGGGCGCGGCCCCTCAATGCTGGCGGCGGAACCAGGCGGAGAGGAAATCGACGAAGCTTCTCACTTTCGCCGGCAGGTAGCGACGATGCGGATAGACCGCATATATGCCGCGGTCCTTGGCGATATAGTCATCGAACAGCGTCACCAGCTCGCCCGACTGGATCGAGGCATTGGCGATGAAATCCGGGATGATCGCCACGCCCAAGCCCGCTCGCGCCGCGCGCAATGTCGCCTGCGGGCTGTTGATTTCGACCGGGCCGCTGACGGCGACCGAGATGGTCGAGCCGTCCTTGTCGGTGAAGCGCACATTGTTGTGCCAGCGGGAATTGGTGTCGATGATGAAGGGGACGCGGTTCAGGTCCTGCGGATGTTGCAGCGGGCCGTATCTCGCGACGAAATCGGCGGTCGCCACCGTATAGACGCGGAAATCCGAAAGCTTTCGGGCGATCAGCCCGGAATCCTCGAGCTTGGTGATTCGAATCGCGAGGTCGAAATTTTCCTCGATCAGATCGACGAACCGGTCCTCGGCGACGATTTCCAGCGACACTTCCGTATGGCTCTTGGCGAAATCGATCAGCGACTGGCCGACTTCCGCATCGACGAAGGTGCGGGGCACGGAAACCCGCAGCCGGCCCTTCAGGTCGGCATTGTTCTCGCGCACCAGGTCGGCGAGGTTGTCGATCTCCTTCAGGATGTCGGCGGCGGTCCGGTAATAGGTATGGCCGGCCTCGGTCATCGAGAACTGGCGAGTCGTGCGGTTGAGCAGCAGCGCGCCGAGATCGTCCTCCAGCTCGCGGACGTATTTGGAAAGCAGCGCCTTCGATCGCCCGGTCCGTCGGGCGGCGGCCGAAAAGCCTTCCGCTTCAACCACATCGATGAAGGCCCGCATGCGTGTCAGTGTGTCCAAATGTCGCCCCTTTTGGTCTGGTCGATCCTAGTTGGGATTTTGCACGAAGTTGTGCAATGCGAAATTCGATGATGGGCAAAAAAAACTCTTGATTATGACCGCGAATATTCTTATCTCCCGGTCAGCCCAAAGTCGCACGTGCCCGTGGGTGTCCGCCGACCCTCTATTTGGTGAGGTCATCGGTAAGGTACCTGGAACTAACCCCTCCAGTCGCTATTCCGGCCATCCGGGAAATGCGAGGACATCTGAAGCAACGACGGTGCGGGCCTTTTTGTTCTCTCCCTGCTTTCCATCAGCGGGGGTTACTGAAGAGGCACACCATCATTGCCGGAAGTGCGGTAGGGACCTCCCTCCAATCCATGGCAGACAAAGCCGGATCATTGTTCGTGGCAGAACGTTGATCCACTTATCGCGCGTTTGAGCGTGTCAAGGAACCGGTGTCTCCACCGACCGGTCCTGGCGCATTCTCATCCGTCCTTTGTCCTCCGGTTCACAGCCGGAGCTTTGAGATTTGAAGGGACTGACCATGACCACTGCTCGTATCCGCGACTTCATCAAGACCCAGCGTCCCGAAGGACCGTTTCTTGTCGTCGATCTCGACGTCGTGCGCGATAATTTCAACGCCTTCCGTCATGCACTGCCGGACAGCGCGATCTATTATGCGGTCAAGGCCAACCCGGAACCGGCAATCCTGAAGCTGCTCGCTTCGATGGGTTCCAACTTCGACTGCGCCTCGGTCGCCGAGATCCAGATGGCCCTCGATGCCGGCGCTTCCGCCGACCGCATCTCCTTCGGCAACACGATCAAGAAGGAACGCGACATCGCTCGCGCCTTCGCGCTCGGCGTTGGCCTTTATGCCGTCGACAGCCATGAGGAAGTCGAGAAGATTTCCCGCGCTGCTCCCGGCTCGAAGGTGTTCTGCCGCGTGCTGACCGATGGCGAAGGCGCCGAATGGCCGCTGTCGCGCAAGTTCGGCTGCGTGCCGCAGATGGCCGTCGACGTGCTCGTCTACGCGCACCAGATGGGCCTCGAGTCCTACGGCGTGTCCTTCCATGTCGGTTCGCAGATGACCAAGGTCGATGCCTGGGATGCGGCTCTTGCCGATGCCAAGCGCGTCTTCGGCCAGCTCGCCAAACAGGGCATCGTGTTGCAGATGGTCAACATGGGCGGTGGTTTCCCGACCAAGTACCTGCGCGACGTGCCGTCTGCCGAAGCATACGGCAAGGCGATCTTCGCTTCGCTGCGCAAGCATTTCGGCAACAACCTGCCGAAGACGATCATCGAGCCGGGTCGCGGCATGGTCGGTAATGCGGGCGTCATCAAGGCTGAAGTCGTGCTGGTGTCGAAGAAGTCGGACAATGACAATCACCGATGGGTCTTCCTCGACATCGGCAAGTTCGGCGGTCTCGCTGAAACCATGGACGAGGCCATCCGTTACCCGATCCGCACCGAGCGGGACGGCGACGAGATGGAGCCCTGCGTGCTCGCCGGCCCGACCTGCGACAGCGCCGACGTGATGTACGAGAAGAACATGTATCCGCTGCCCGTGACGCTCACGATCGGCGACGAGGTTCTGATCGAAGGCACCGGCGCGTATACGACGACCTACTCGGCCGTCGCCTTCAACGGTTTCGACCCCCTGAAGGCCTACGTCATCTAAGGGCGGATTTCCGCTCCCGAAGGCGTATCACTGCCGCCGGCCCCGTAACCAGCCGGGGCGGCAAATTCACAATTCCTCTTCATCGCCGCTGATAACGGTATTGGGTACGGGAGGCCAAGATGGCCGCTGTTCTTGATTCTGTACGCGCATTCTTTGCGCCGAATTCCACTTTCACCATCGACGCCGAAACGCCGGCCGACGTGGTCGCCCGCGAAACCCTGCTCGACCGCGCCATGGGCCCGGATCGTAGGCTGAAGTCGTCGGAAAAGATCCGCCGCAACCGAGTACCGGCCGAAGGCCTTGCCATCGTTGCCCGCGACGGCGCCGGCCACGTGATCGGCACCGTACGTCTGTGGAACGTCGAAGCCGGCATCGCGCCCGAAGGTCAGCCGCTCGACGCGCTGCTGCTCGGTCCGCTTGCGGTCGATTCCGCCCAGGAAGGGCGGGGCATCGGCGCCGCCCTGATGCGCGCGGCGATCGCCGAGGCCCACAAGCGCGGCCACGGCGCGATCCTGCTGGTCGGTGACGCGGCCTATTACGAGCGGTTCGGCTTCTTCGCCGACAAGACCCGGCATCTCGTCATGCCCGGCCCCTTCGAGCGCTCTCGTTTCCTGGCGCTCGAACTCAAGGCCGGCTGGCTGGAAGGTGCCGCCGGCATGATCGTCGCCAACGGGCGCAAGCTGGCCTGACAAAGGTCGAGTTTCGACTGAAGGCATTCAGCACTCAAGGCCTCGCGCCCCGACGATCTGCCCAAACCCCGCCTCCCTTTGGAACGCCCAAGGGGAGGCGGGGTTTTTCGTGCGACAAATTCTCCCTTTCGACGCGCAACCGCGTATCCGCCGGCAGCGGTTGATCCTGATCAATCCGACTCCTGACGCCCGCTCCTAAGCCTCTCCCTGCAAGATCAATACGCAATCAAGGAGAGTTCACATGAACACGAGCGGGGCACGGCATCTGAGATGGATCGCAGGCGCGGGGGCGGCTTTTTTCGCATTCGGGGCGGCTGCGGCGGATCTGACGCCGGCACCGGTCGCCCCGGTGGCGCAGGAGGCCGCAACCGGCCAAAGCCCCTGGCAGATCCGCGTGCGCGGCCTGGGCGTCATCACTGAGGATCGCGGTTCGGTCAACGGGGTTGCGGGTTCGGACCTGTCCTATTCCGACTCGGTCATCCCCGAGCTCGATATCAGCTACTTCTTCACCGACAACATCGCCGCCGAACTGGTCCTCGGCACGACCTATGCGAACATCAAGGAAGACGGTGCCGTCGGCGTGCCGGTCGGCCGCGCCTGGCTTCTGCCGCCGACGCTGACGCTGCAGTACCATTTTACCGATTTCGGCGCCTTCAAGCCGTATGTCGGTGCCGGCGTCAATTATTCGCTCTTCTACAATCAGTCGAACAAGCCGGGCTTCCACAATCTCGACGTCGACAACCATGTCGGCGCCGCCCTGCAGGTCGGTTTCGACTACATGATCGACCAGCACTGGGGCGTGAACTTCGACGTCAAGAAGATCTTCCTCGAAACCAAGTGGAAGGCCGATCACGACGTGCTTGGGCCGCTGAGCGGCAAGGCGAAGATCAATCCCTGGCTGATCGGGACAGGCGTTACCTACCGCTTCTAGAAAAATAACAAGGGCGGCAGGGGGCAGGGCCGGCGCCAGCCAGGTGGCGCCGGCCTTTGTTTTTGGTTTTCAACGCATGCGGAGCGGCGGTGCCGCCGTCGATGACGAATACGTCGTCGTTACGCACTCGCCCGGCGGGAGGGCCGGCGAGTGCGTGAGCGCGCGATTTTTCAATCGCTGTCCTTGGCGCGATAGGAATCCGGGATGACGAATATCTCGTCGGCGCGGCCGTAGCCGCCATCCTTGACCTCCTCGATCAGCACCATGGTGTGGGGCCGTGCGGCCTCGCTCATGTATTCGACCAGCATCTCGGTGGTGCGGTGGACGATCTCCTGTTTCTGGGCTCTGCTGAGGGCGGCTTCGGGCGTCTTGATGTTCACGAATGGCATTGTTCTATCCTTTGGTTTTGGTGTCTCAGATCATGCCGCCATTGGCGCGCAGCACCTGGCCGTTGACCCAGCCGCCGTCCGGGCCGGCGAGGAAGGAGACAACGGCGGCGATGTCCTGCGGCTGGCCGAGCCGGCCGAGCGGGATGGTTTTGACGATGTTCGAGACCAGTTCGTCGGTCTTGCCGGTCATGAACAGCTCGGTTTCGACTGGGCCGGGAGCGACCGCGTTGACGGTGATCTTGCGTCGGCCGAGTTCCTTCGAGGCGACGTGGGTCAGCGCTTCGACGGCGGCCTTGGTCGCGGCATAACCGCCATAGGCCGGACCGTAGGCGCCGACGACGCTGGAGGAGAAGTTGACGATGCGGCCGCCGTCGCGCAGCCGCCGGCCTGCTTCGCGAATGCCTCGGAACGTGCCGGTCAGGTTGATGGCAAGCAGTGTTTCGAAGGCTTCGTCATCCATCTCTGCGAGCGGCGCAAGCCGCATCACGCCGGCATTGTTGACGAGGATGTCGGCACCGCCGAAAGCCTGTTCCGCGGCGTCGAACAGGGTTGCGGCGGCTGACGGGCTGCCGACATCCGCCTGGACCGCGACCGCCTTGCCGCCGCCTGCTTGAATTTGTGCAACGACCTCGTCGGCGGCCTGCCGGCTGTTCGCATAGTTCACGACGACGGCGATGCCGTCCTCAGCGAGGCGGAGCGCGATGGCTCTGCCGATACCCTTCGAAGCGCCGGTAACGATCGCGACGCGCTGTGCGTTGGTGGTCATGGGATCTCTCCTTGGTTGGTAGGCAGGAGATACTGCTGACACCGGACAAGAACAATTGCCTGTGAATTGACATAACAATTCGTCTGTGGTGAACAAATCTATGGATCGCCTCGACCGCATGCAGCTCTTTGTCCGGATTGTCGAACGACGCAGCTTTTCCGCTGCCGCCGCCGATCTCGGCCTTGCCCGCTCGACCGTCACCGAGGCCGTCAAGCAGCTCGAGGAGGCGATCGGCACGCGGCTCCTGGAGCGAACGACGCGCTGTGTCACTCCGACGCTCGACGGCCGGGCCTTCTACGAGCGTTGTCTTGCCATCCTGGCGGAGGTCGATGAGGCGGAGAACATCTTTCGGGATGCCCAGCCACGCGGACTGCTCAGGGTCGATGCGCACGGGTTCCTGACCCGTACGTTCCTCTTGCCCCGCCTTCAAGAATTCCTCGACCGCTATCCCCTCCTCGACCTGCAGATCGGCCAGGGCGACCGGCTGGTGGATCTCGTTCGCGAAGGCGTGGATTGCGTCATCCGGGCAGGCGAGATCGACGACAGCGGGCTGATCATGCGCCGGCTCGGGACGATCACGGAGATCACCTGTGCCAGCCGGACCTATGTCGAGAAACATGGCGTGCCGAGATCACCCGATGCGCTGGACGGGCATTTCGCGATCGGCTTCCTCTCGTCGCGCACCGGCCAGATCATGCCGCTCGAATTCACGGTCGGGGGGGAGGTTCGCTACGTCACCCTTCCAAGCCGGCTGACGGTCAACAATTCGGACACGATGGTCGATCTCGCCCGCCGCGGCTTCGGGCTGATGCAGGCGCCGCGCTATCGTCTGCAGCGGGATATCGACGAGGGCGTCCTCGTCGAAGTGCTTGCCGATTTTCCGCCGCCACCGACGCCGCTTTCAGCGCTCTATCCACAGAACCGCCAGCTCTCGCCGCGGGTGCGCGTCTTCCTCGACTGGATCGTCAAGGTGTTCGCCGAAGCGGGGCTTTGAAGCTCGCTGGACCATATTTCGAATGAAGGGAAACTGTCTTACGGCCGATAGATCGCCTGGAGCCTGGCCAGGTCGGCGATCTTCAGCTCGACCGGGTCCATGTCGTCGCGCGAAGGCTTGAACCAGGCGGCCGCCTCCTGGATATGCCGCCCATAGGGTTCCGGATACATGCTCAGCCCCATCACCCACTGGCGGACGATTTCGCGGTCCATGCGGCCCGATGCATAGCGGTCGTGCATGGTCCTGGCAGATGTGGTGAGGTCTTCGACCTTCTTCATCAGTGCACCGCGGGGTTGGGCTCGGGTTCGCCGAAGAAGGAGCGGATGCCGTCGCGCTCGACGGTCGCCAGGAATTCGTCGAACGCTTCGCGGTCGGTCGGAAACGGCTCTTCCCAGGTGGTGACGTCATCCTCTTCGGTGATGACTTCGAGCGTCCAGTCGCCCTGGGTGCCGGCAGGGCGGTAGATATCGACCAGCACGGTAATGCCGTCGTCGGTGAATTCGCCGGCGAGTTCGGAATGTTCAGTCTTGGGTGCCTTGGCCATGTCGTATCCGATCGTATAAACGGCTGTCCGGCGCTGCAGGCCCGGTCCCGCGGCGGGAATCGGGCAGGCAACGATTAAGACGGTCGGGATGGTCCAATACACTGCTTTCTCCTGTCGCTCCACTGGTGGTGATGGTTGGGGCCGCAGGAATGTGGAGGTTGCTTGAAACCGGCTGCGTGGAGCACCTCCTCCTTGTGGGCCCCTTGTGGGATTGCCGCACCCCCATCCATCCTCACACTGCATCATCTCTGCGTGAAACCGGCCTTTCCGCGATGGTCTCGACCGGCTTGGGGTCCTAGCTTCGGTGCATGATCACACGCCGCACGACCCTCCTCTCCCTGCCATTCGTCTTGACCGCGACCCGCAGCCTTGCGCAGGGCGCACCGGTGCCGCAGCCGCCCGTGACGCTTGCCACCGTGCTTGGCGGTGCGGCGGAACTGGAGCCGCTCAAGGTCGTGCTTGTGGCCCGCAATGGCGAAATAATCGCCGAACGGGCGTTCAACGGTCACTCGCTGGACGCTTCGACCAATATCAAGTCGGCCTCGAAATCGATCGTCTCGGCCCTGACAGGCATCGCCATCGACCGCCGGCTGCTCGAAGGTCCCGACCAGACGATCGCGCCGATCCTGAAGGCCGACCTGCCGGCAAATCCGGATCCGCGCATCCACGCGATCACCATCGGCAACCTGCTCTCGATGCAGGCGGGCCTTGGGCGGCTGTCGGGGCCGAACTATGGCCGCTGGGTGGCAAGCCGCAACTGGGTGCGGTTCGCGCTGGCCCAGCCGTTCGACGACGATCCCGGCGGCTCGATGCTCTATTCCACCGCCTCCAGCCACCTGCTTTCGGCGATCCTCACCAAGGTGGGCGGCAAATCGACCCTGGCGCTGGCGCGCGAATGGCTGGCACCGGTCGAGGGTTTCCGGATCGGCTCCTGGGAACGGGACCGCCAGGGCATCTATCTTGGCGGTAACCAGATGGCGATGACCGCCCGCTCGCTTCTGGCTTTCGGCGAACTCTATCGCAATGGCGGCAGGACGAAGGACGGCCGGGAGATCGTCTCGAAGGACTGGATCGACCAGTCCTGGACGCCGCACACCAATTCGCGCTTTTCCGGCGATGGTTACGGATACGGCTGGTTCCTGCGCAATATCGGCGGGGAAGAGGTCAAGTTCGGCTGGGGTTATGGCGGGCAGATGCTTTACATCGTACCGTCGCTCGGCCTCACCGTGGTGATGACGTCTGACGAGAACGGTCCCTCGGCCCGCAACGGCTATCGCGACGACCTGCACAGCCTGCTCGCCGAAATCATCGGAGCCATCCGCGCCGTGTGAAGCCGATTTGCTTAAACTTGAGTGACCGGACACACCGAATCGTAACCGTCTGACACTAGGATCCCCCGCGTCGCCAAGGGGGTTTTCATGCTGGATCTGCGGACGATCTATATCGTCTCTGCCGTGACCTGCTCGGTCCTGGGCGTCGTCCAGATGATCGCCTATTCCAGCGGCCGGTTCGAACGCTGGCTGTTCTGGTGGAGCGCCAGCGGCATCGTCATTGGAGCCGGCCTGCTCAGCATCGGGCTGCGAAACGTGTTGCCGGACGTCGTCTCGATCCTGATCGGCAACAACCTGATTCTTGTCGGCTACCTGTTGCTGATCGTCTCCGTCCGGCTTTTCGGCGGTCGCCCGGCCCGCTGGGGTCGGAGCTGGCTGATCCTTGCCATTCTTTCGACGCCGTTGATCCTCCTGTGGCGGGACGATGCCAGCGCCGCGCAGCGCATCGCCATGTTCTCGCTGGTCTGCGCGCTCGGCGATCTAATGGTGATGCTGGAGGGCGTTCGCCTCGCACGGCAGGAAAGACTGCGTTCGGCATGGCTCGTCGCGGCGATCTATGTGCCAACTGCCGCCATCTTCGCGGCACGCACCGTCCTTGCCGTCACAGGCTGGATCGGCGAAGGCGGCCTGTTTGCCGCCGGCAACGGCGCCGATGCCTGGCTGGGGCTCTGGGCGGCACCTTTCCTGGCGCTGCGAAGCATCGTCATCAATCTGATGGCGGCCGAACGGGCGGGAAACAGACTAAGCTACCTGGCAGACCGCGACGCCCTGACCGGCGTGCTCAATCGCGGCGGGCTGATGCGTTCCTATGCCGGTCTGGAGGCGGGGCCGGTCGCACTAATGCTTGTCGATGTCGATCGCTTCAAGCTGCTCAACGATACGCATGGACACGCGGTCGGCGACGAGGTGCTGCGGAGGTTCACCTCTTCGGCGTCCCAGCACCTGCGCAGCCGCGATCTCTTCGCGCGACAGGGCGGGGACGAATTCGTGATCGTCCTCAAAGGAAGCCCGGTCGAAAAGGCCGTCGAGACTGCCCAGAAGATCCGCGCCGCCTTTGCCGCTTCCCTCGCCGAAATGGAGGGCCTTGTCGTTCAACCGACACTCAGCATCGGCGTGGCGACCGAGATATGCGGCCCCGGCGACCTCGAGGCCCTGCTGCAGCGAGCCGACCAGGCGCTTTATGCCCGCAAGCGCAACGGCCGCGACGGCATCGATACGTTCGAGGAAGACCGCCATGCGGCGTGAAGGCGGGGATGATTTCGCAGCGGAGAAGCGAAATTCCCTTTTGGTTTGAAGCAATTTGCCGTCGAAATGTTTCCGCGCCATCCCCGCCTGCGAAGGCGCGGTTATATTGGTTGCGTCACAGGGCAGGGGCCGGGTCGCGAACCGGGTCGCATCCCACGGAGAGCATCCGGCGTCCGGTGATGGTCGTCACGGTCGGGAAGGCGTCGTCAGGGCGCTGACCGCCGGAAGGGACCGGGTTTCGGAAGCCAGACCCTTCCAGACCAGCCTTCCGGACAATACCGGGGCGATCGGGCAGGCAACACAGCCTGACACCCATACCACTTCATAGAAGCGGCCTGCCCACCCCGCATGGACCAGGCCGCGGCGGAGACTTCTCCGCCGCGGCTATTCGTGCTGCGAGATTTCAGGCTGCGATATCGATGACGCCGCAATCGCCGGCATCGGAAGCGAAGGCAACGAGCTTGCCACTGGCACTCCAGCTCAATCCGGTGATGCCGCCCTTGCCGGGCCGGCGCAACAGGGCCTCCTTTGCGTCGGCGAGCCTTACGCCGAGGATCATGCCGTCGATGAAGCCGATGGCGAGCACTTCCTCGGCAGGGTGGAAAGCCACAGAGGTGACCATGATATTAGCGCGGGTGCCGAGTTCCTGCGGCGCCTTGCCCATCGGGCCGTCCTTGGCCGAAAACGGCCAGACGATTGCCGCCGGCGCGCCCGACGAGGCGAGCCACTTGCCCTTCGGCGACCAGGACAGCGACTTCACCTTGGCCGGATAACCGGTCATCCGCATATGGCGGTTTTCACCCGGCTTGCCGTCCAGCTTCCAGCCGTGCAGCGCATTTTCCTGCATGGTGGTCACCAGAAAACGTCCGTCCGGCGAGAAGGTGACGGCGTTGTGGGCGCCCTTCCATTCGAGATCGACCGGCGGCGCGTTGGTGCCGACCCAGTGCAGCGACACGCCATTGTAGCGAGCCGCCGCGATCCTGAGGCCCTTGCCCGCAAACGCGAGGCCTTCGACACTGCGCTCCTCGGGAAACTCCTTCAGCGTACCGTCGTTCAGCTTCACGAAGCTCGACTTGCCGTAAGCATAGGCGACCGCATTCTGCGGCCCGCCCGCGACGACGCTGATCCACTTGCGCGGCGCTTCGGCGACGAGCGTCGCCTCGCCATCGCTGCCGATGCGCATCACCTTGCCATCCTCGCCGCCGGTCAGCAGCGTGGCACTGAACGGATCGCGGATGCAGGTGAGCAGTCCCTGATGGGCCTCGGTCACTTTCTCTCCGCCATCCAGGCGGTGGATCGTTCCGGCGGCGGTGGCAAAGAACGGGACGTCGCCGAGGAAATGCGCGGCGACGACATGGCCTTCGAGATCAAGCGGTGCGACAGTCGGCATCAGGCAGCAACGGCCTCGCAAGCCCTAAAGCTCTTCTCGATCTTGTCGACATCGAGGTCGCGGCCGATGAAGACGAGGCGCGATTCGCGCTTCTCGCCGTCCTTCCACGGGCGCTGGTGGTCGCCCTCGACGATCATGTGGACGCCCTGCACGACGTAACGTTCCTGGTCGCCCTTGAAGGCGATGATGCCCTTGAGGCGTAGGATGCTCGGGCCGTCCGTCTGGGTGATCTTCTGGATCCAGGGGAAGAACCGTTCCGGGTTCATCTCGCCGCCGCGCAAAGAGATCGACTTCACCGTCACGTCATGGATCGGCGACATCTCGCCGTGGTGATGATGGTGGTGATCGTGGCCGTGATGATCGTGATCATGGTCATGCGCATGATGGTCGTGGTCATGATGATGGTGGTCATGCCCATGGTCATGGTCGCAATCGGGGCCGCAGACATGGTCGTCATGGCCGTGGTCCAGGAAGTGCGGATCGTTTTCGAGGGCGCGTTCCAGGTTGAAGGCGCCCTGGTCGAGCACGCGGGCGAGATCGACGCCGGAGCGGCTGGTCTTGTAGACGCGGGCGGTCGGGTTGATGGCGCGAACCACGTCCTCGATGATCGCCAGTTCTTCCGGCGAAACGAGGTCGGTCTTGTTGATGACGACGACGTCGGCGAAGGCGATCTGGTCTTCAGCCTCGCGGCTGTCCTTGAGGCGCAGCGGCAGGTGCTTGGCGTCGACGAGGGCGACGACGGCGTCGAGCTCGGTCTTGGCGCGCACGTCGTCATCCATGAAGAAGGTCTGGGCGACCGGCACCGGATCGGCAAGGCCAGTGGTCTCGACGATGATGCCGTCGAAGCGGCCCGGGCGGCGCATCAGTCCCTCGACGACGCGGATCAGGTCGCCGCGCACCGTGCAGCAGACGCAGCCGTTGTTCATTTCATAGATTTCTTCGTCCGACTCGACGATCAGGTCGTTGTCGATGCCGATCTCGCCGAACTCGTTGACGATGACCGCGTATTTCTTGCCGTGGCTTTCGGAGAGGATACGGTTGAGGAGCGTCGTCTTGCCGGCACCGAGATAACCGGTGAGCACGGTGACGGGAACGGGCTTGACGGTGGCTGTTTCGGTCATGAAAACCTCGAGGACTTGAGAGCGCACGATCGGCGCGGAAGCTTTGTTCGTCTCATATAAGGGCAAGCCGGGACGAGTTCAAAGGGTTTGTATGTTATAAGATCACATCGGAATTGCGGCTGGCGCCAGGCATGGCTGCTACCCCGGCGGTGGCGGTTGTGGGGGAGCCTGGGCGGCTTGATCCTCACGGCCTCGTTTCGGCGTCCGTCTGGCGCAGAAGCTGGTCGAGCGTCAGAAGCGGCTGCTCCGTCACCTTGGCATAGGCATAGTGAAAGCAGTCAAAATTGCTGAGATATCGGCGCCCAATCCCGTGCCTCTCGGCGACTGCGACTGCATAATTCAGAAGCTGCCGAGGCGATCCGGCCTCGCGAATCTCAATGCCCCGCGCATCCAGCCATTCAACGATAGCGCCTTCCGCTTCCCGATAAAGGCAATCCAGCTGATCCGGGCGCGACAGGACGATGATCGCTTCCCAAGCAGCCAATGGTGAAGTGAAAGGCGACTTTGCCTGTAGAAGCGCCGTTTCGTAGGCTTCCGCAGTCTCCTCGCCAGCCATCATCGCGACGATCGCGCAGGCATCGACGAACATCAGCGGTCATCCCCGATCTGGTGATCGAGATCGTGATAGGCGTCGAGCGGTACAGGCTGCCTGTCCGCCTTGAAGGCAAGGCCGCGTTGCGTGAGAATTCTCGTTGCGGTCTCGCGAGGTGTTTCCTGGCGGATACGTTTGTCGATGGTTTCCTTCAATGCGGAAATCACCGCGTCGGTGATGGTCGTTCCGTCGATACGGGCCAGTTCACGGGCCAATGCATCGGCCTCTTCGTTTCGGATATTCAGCGTCATCCGCGGCTACCTCAAGCGTGTAGCCTAATATCGCACACTGCGTAGCTTCTTCCTACTTCAATGTTCGGAGATCAAACCGTGCCACATCCTCCAGCAGCTCGATAATCCCCTTTACAGCATGCGCGACCAGCAGTTCACCCCGTTCGGCGGCTGCCGCCGCCGCGTTGCCGGCGACGCCCGTGGGGTTGAGGTCGGACATCTTCCAGCCGAAGGCATGCGGGCCGTAGGCACGCAGATGCCTGAAGTCGCGGCAAAAATCCGATTGGCGGGACGGGAAGTTCCCGGCCCTGGCCATATCGACCCTGTCCGGATGGAGCGCCAGCATGACCGAGGTCTCGATGTCTCCGCCGTGGATGTCGATCGCCTTCTCCTCCGGTGCGATCCAGCCGGCGGGCTGCCCGAAACGGGTCCAGCTTGTCGCGACGACCAGCATGCCGAAGCGTATCCGTGCCTCGGTCGCGACGATGGTCATGAGCGGCGAATTGCCGCCATGGGCGTTGAGCAGCACCAGTTTGCCGATGCCCCTGGCATGAAGATCGCCCGCAAGCCCGAGCCAGCGGTAAACGGCCTCGTCGAAGGCAAGCGTCTTCGTACCGGTGACATCCATATGCTCTATCGAATAACCAACGGGCTCGGTGGGCAGGAATGTCACCGGCAGGCTGGCCGGCAGGGCAGGGATGAGGCGCGCGACGAGGCCTTCGGCGATCAGCGTGTCGGTCTCGAAGGGCAGATGCGGGCCGTGCTGTTCGTGGGCGCCGAGCGGCAGGACGGCGATCCAGTCTCGCCTTTCTGTGGACGCAAGTGTCGTATCATTGTCATGATAGCGTGGCGAAGGGTGCGACATCTGGCGGTGGTTTCCCGGTTTCGATATGGGTAGCGCGCTACAGATATAACGGCTACTTCTTTAGGGCAAAACGGGCGGAGCGAATGAGTAAGAAGAAGGGCGACAAAAAAGCCAAGTCCGGCAAGAAGAAGGAAATGGAAGGCCTTTCGGCCACCGACCTTGCTCCGGCGATCACCCAGGCCGCCCGCTCCATGCGCACCGCACTCAGCCGCAGCCTCGGCGAAAGCGGGCTTTATGCAGGCCAGGACGGCGTCATCCTGATCCTTGCAGAAGAGGACGGCATGACCCCCGGCCAGCTGGCGATACGACTCGGTGTCAAGGCCCCGACCATGACCCGCACGATCGGCCGCATGGAAGCCCAGGGGTTTCTGGAACGCCGCGCCGACGGCACGGACGGGCGTCTTACCAAGGTGCACCTGACGGAAACCGGATTGCAGACCGTCGAGCAGATCGGCCGTTCGGTCTCCGAGTGCGGTTCGATCGCCGCAAAAGGCCTCTCCGACAAGGAGATCCGCACCCTCCTCAAGCTCCTGAAAACCATCGAGCAAAATCTCCAGTCCGGGGCCTCGGACGACGGGGACTGATTTCCCTTTGAAATTTTCGCCGTCACAGGATTGTCGCACCGAATTAAATTGTTTATTTAAAGTTTAATTCGAGCGTCGGATAGCGATGCCGGCCATTGCGGGTGGGGGAAATGGCGCAAAAGATCAAGTTGTCGACGATCGGCGAGAGCCTTGGTCTTTCAACTGCGACGATATCGCTCGCGCTGCGCGACAGCCCGCTCGTGGCGGCCGATACCCGGGAAAAGATCAAGGAACAGGCGAGAGCGCTCGGCTATATCTACAATCGCCGCGCTGCCAGCCTCAGAACCTCCCGCTCGGGGATCATTGGCGTCGTGGTGCACGACATCATGAACCCGTTCTACGGTGAAATCCTGAAAGCGATCGAAAGCGAACTCGACCGCAGCCGCCATACCTTCATCCTTTCCAACCACTACGATTCGGTCGAAAAACAGCGCACCTTCATCGAAACGCTGCTGCAGCTCGGCGGTGACGGGGTGATCATGTCGCCGGCGATCGGCACGCCGATCGAGGATATGCGGCTCGCCGAGGAGAACGGCATGCCGGCCATCCTGGTTGCCCGCTCGATGGAAGGCGTCGAACTGCCGACCTATCGCGGCGACGACAGCTACGGCATTTCGCTTGCGACCAACCACCTGATCGGCCTCGGGCATCGGGTGATCGCCATGATCGGCGGCACGGACCAGACATCGACCGGCCGCGACCGCTACCAGGGCTACGTCAACGCCCTGCGCAAGGCGGGTATCGAAGTCGATCCGAACCTGCGCATCCCCGGTCCCCGTTCGAAGCAGGGCGGGTTCGAGGCGGCGGTGCATTTCCTCTCCCTGCCGCAGAAGCCGACAGCCGCGGTGTGCTGGAACGATCTGGTGGCGATCGGCCTGATGAACGGCATCGCCCGCGCCGGGCTGATGCCCGGCCACGATATCTCCGTCACCGGTTACGACGATCTGGAAGAAGCCTCGATCGCGACGCCGGCACTCACCACGGTCTGGAACGGCCAGACCGAAGTCGGCCGGCTTGCGGCGCGCGCCCTGCTCGACCGCCTTGCCGGCAGCCACGAGCCGGACGGCATCCACCTGATCAAGCCGGAAATGCGCATCCGCCAGTCGACCGGCGTGCACCGGCCGCGAGCCTAAGGTTCAAAGCTGCAAGGTTCGGAGCGTCAGGCGCCCCATTGGTCGCATCAAGCGGCGACATTCGTCAGCGCCTTGCGGGCCGCATAGGCGCGTACCGCATCGCCGAAGGCCTGGAAGAGCGCGCGTGACGGCGCATCGGTCTCCGCCCAATATTCCGGATGCCATTGCACGCCGACGGCGAAGTTCTTCGCGTCGATGACCGAAACCGCCTCGACCGTGCCGTCTTCTGCGGTCGCTTCGACCTTCAGCCGCGGGGCGGTTTCGGCGATCGCCTGGCGATGCAGCGAGTTCACCTGGACCTCGCCCGTCAGGCCGAGATAGTTGGCGATGCAGGAGCCTTCCTGGATGAAGACCGGCTGGCGGATCGCATACATGCCGTCGCGCTCCTTCACATCCGGTTTGCGGTGGTCCCAGATGCCCGGCTGGTCCTGAATTTCGCTGGCGAGCGTGCCGCCCAATGCCACGTTCAGTTCCTGGATGCCGCGGCAGATGGCGAGCAGGGGAATGCCGCGGTCGATCGCCCGCCGGATCAGCGGCAGCGAGGTCGCGTCGCGGGCGGGATCGAAGGGCCCGTCGCCGGCCGTCGCCTCCCTGCCGTAGAGCGAGGGGTGGACGTTGGTCGCCGATCCTGAAACCAGCACGCCGTCGACACGGTCGAGGATGGCATCGGTCTCGTTGCCTTCTTCGAAAGCCGGGACGATGAAGGTCATCACATCCGCCACCTTCAGCGCCGCCTGAACGTACTGGTTCGGCGAGGCATGCCAGATCGCTCCGTCCAGTTCGCGGATATCGGCGGGCAGGGCGACGATCGGTTTCGGCATCAGGCTCTCCAACGAAACATGCTGTGCGTCTCCGTTCGTTGTGCCGCCGGAGACCGCCTCAAGTCAAGTTCGAGGCTGCGTTCTCCGTTCTGATGTTGCCCAAAGATTGAGCATTGCCGCTTTGAAATATCTTGTGAATCCCGTTTGAGCAGGGCGATACGAAAGTCTAAGGACAAAAGACGTTCCCGCGTTAAGGAATATTAGCTGCGGCGCTTGCAACCCATAGGCCAAAATGTTTACCTCGCCGAGGATCGGGGGAATGGGAACAAGATAATCCCTACGATTTGTCTTACTGGGAGGTATTTCATGGATCGTCGTTCATTCTTTAAGAAGGCTGCCGTCACCGGCGCCGGCGCAACTGCCGCTACGGTGCTCGCCGCACCGGCCATCGCGCAGTCGAGCCCGAAAATAAACTGGCGTCTGACGTCTTCATTCCCGAAGTCGCTGGACACCATCTATGGCGGCGCGGAAGACATCGCCAAGCATGTCGCCGCCGCAACCGATGGCAATTTCACCATTCAGACCTATGCGGCCGGGGAAGTCGTTCCGGGCCTGCAGGCCGCCGATGCCGTGAGCGCCGGCACCGTGGACATGTGCCACACCTGCTCCTACTACTATGTCGGCAAGGATCCGACCTTCGCCATCGGAACGGCAATCCCGTTCAGCATGAATGCCCGCCTGACGAACTCCTGGTTCTATGAAGGCAACGGCAACAAGCTGCTTAACGAGTTTTACGCCAAGCACAACCTTTACGGCATGATCGCCGGCAATACCGGCGCTCAGATGGGCGGCTGGTTCCGCAAGGAGATCAATACGGTCGATGACTTCAAGGGCGTCAAGATGCGTATTGCCGGTCTCGCCGGCCGCGTCGTCGAGAAACTTGGCGTCGTGCCGCAGCAGATCGCCGGCGGCGACATCTACCCGGCACTGGAAAAGGGCACGATCGACGCAGCGGAATGGGTCGGCCCTTATGACGACCATAAGCTCGGCTTCTACAAGGTCGCAAAATACTACTATTACCCGGCGTTCTGGGAAGGCGGCCCGGTGATCCACGCCTTCGTCAATCTCGACAAGTGGAACAACCTGCCGAAGCACTACCAGGCCACGCTTGCCGACGCCTGCGCCTTCGCCAATACCAGCATGATGGCGAAGTACGACATGAAGAACCCGCTTGCGGTCAAGCAGCTCGTCGGCGAGGGCACGATCCTTCGGCCCTTCAGCCAGGAGATTCTCGAGGCTTGCTACAAGGCGGCACTCGAGGTCTACAAGGACATCTCGTCCACCAACGAATCCTTCAAAAAGATCTACGAGGATCAGGTCGCCTTCAAGAAGGAGGGGTATCTGTGGATGCAGCTCTCCGAATATACCTACGACACCTTCATGATGATCCAGCAGCGCAACGGCAAGCTCTGATCGCCAGCCGGAAAACAGCCTCGAAATGGAAAGACCCGGATCGCAAGATCCGGGTCTTTCTCGTTTCTGGCCTCGCCAACGTTGGCAATGACAAACGAAAGGGCCTCGGTGCCCGGTGAACCGACCCCTGAAAATGGATGTCCATATTTCAGGGGGTCAGTTCAATGCCGGGCTTTCCGTGGGGCGAACGGGTCAGGGATTGATCTTCGGCGGCTGGCTCAGGTCCGGCGCGGCATTGGCCGGCGGGCTGTTTGCCGGGCCTGGCTGAGCGCCGCCCTGCGGCGCCGCGGGTGCGGGGCCTCCGAGATTGAGCGGAGGCAATCCGAATGCGGGTGCCTGGGGGGCGTTGCCGGTGCCCGACGGCTTCGGGCCGCCTCCGAAGTCAAGCGGCGGGAGGCCGAGCGACGGCGCGGACGATCCCGCTCCACCCGTTCCGCCGAGCGGCGGTAACGTCAGCTGCTGAGAGCCGCCCTGTCCGAAACCGGGAATTTCGATCTTGACGTCATTCGGGTTCACCGTCGGGTGATCGCTCTTGTAGACCATGACGAGTCCCGGGAAGGCGATCACAATCAGGATCATCACGAACTGGATGACGATGTAGGGGAAGACGCCCTTATAGATTTCGGTCGTCTTGACGCCTGCCATCGATCGTCCGGTCACCTTGTCGACCCAGGTTCCCGACGGTGCGATCGATCGCAGGAAGAAGAGCGAGAAGCCGAAGGGTGGCGTCAGGAACGAGGTCTGCAGATTGATGCCGAGGATGATGCCGAACCAGATGAGGTCGATGCCGAGCTTGTCGGCCACCGGCGCGAGGAGGGGCACCATGATGAAGGCGATCTCGAAGAAATCGAGGAAGCAGCCGAGGATGAAGATGATGATCGTCACGACGATCAGGAAGCCATACTCTCCCCCCGGCAGCGCCAGCAGCAGTTCCTCGATCCAGACATTGCCGTTGATTCCGTAGAATGTCAGGCCGAAGACGCGTGCTCCGATCAGGATCATCATCACGAAAGCGGAAAGCTTGGTCGTCGAATCGAGCGCGCTCTTCAACGAGCTGAAGGTGAGCCTTCTCTTGGCCAGCGCCAGGATGAGAGCGCCGGTCGCACCCATCGCCCCGCCCTCGGTCGGCGTCGCGATGCCGAGGAAGATGGTGCCGAGCACCAGGAAGATCAGCGCCAGCGGAGGGATGAGAACGATGATGACCTGTTCGGCGAGCCGCGAGATCAGTTTTTTCTCGAGCTTTCCGTTGACGATCGCTACGAGGTAGGCAATCCCGACGGCAAACGCCATCGCGGCGACCAGCCGCCATTCCGGGCTCTGGATTCCCGTAAAGAGGACGTAGAGGCCGAAATAGTACAGACCTACGGAAATGGCGACCATGACGATCAGCGACATGACGCCGTTGCCGAGCGTGCGTGCCTCCATCGGCAAGGTCGGCGCCCATTCCGGCTTGATGATGGTGACCGCGAAGACATAGACGCAATAGGTGGCGATGATCAGCAGGGCCGGATAAAGCGCGCCGACATACATGTCGCCCACCGACCGGCCGAGCTGGTCGGCCATGACGATCAGTACCAGCGAGGGCGGCACGATCTGGGCGAGGGTGCCGGAGGCGGCAATCGTCCCGGCGACGAAGGGCCTGTTATAGCCGTAACGCAGCATGATCGGCATCGAGATCAGGCCCATCGCCATGACGGAGGCTGCAACCACGCCTGTGGTGGCGCCAAGCAGAGCGCCGACGAGGATCACCGCATAGGCCAGTCCGCCGCGAATGGGGCCGAACAATTGGCCGATCGTGTCGAGCAGGTCCTCGGCCATGCGGGAACGCTCCAGAATGATCCCCATGAAGGTGAAGAACGGGATCGACAACAGCGTGTCGTTGTACATGATCCCGTAGATTCGCTCCGGGTGGCTCTGGAGCAGCGGCCAGAAGAGCTGGATCTGCGGCGAAATATGGGAAAGCTCGACGCCGATGACGAAGAAGGCAAGGCCGCCGGCCGCAAGCGTGAAGGCGACCGGATAACCGAGCAGAAGCATCATCATCACGCTCGTGAACATGATGAGCGGCAGGTTGTGGGCAATAAAATCGATCATTTCAGACCTCGGATGCGGCGGGCGGCATGGTGCCGGCGGTGTCTTCGCGCGGATCCTGGATCCGGCCGGTCACTACCGCAAAGCGCTTGATGATTTCCGAAACAGCCTGAAGCAGAAGCAGAGTAAAACCGAGCAGTACCATGAATTTGGCCGGCCAGATGATCAGGCCGCCGGCATTGGACGAAATCTCGCCGGAAAAATAGGAACGCCAGAACCAGGGCCATGCCAGCCAGGCCATCAGGCTGGCGAAGGGCAGCAGGAAGATGACGTGCAGCACGAGATCAATGATGTCCCGGGTCTTTTTGGTCCAGGTGGACGACAGGATATCGATGCGGACATGCTCGTTCTGGAGCAGCGCATAGGCAGCCGCCAGCATGAACACGGTGCCGAAAAGATACCACTGGACCTCCAGCCAGGCGTTTGACGATATGTCGAACGCCTTTCGCGACACGGCATTGCCGGCGCTGATCAGAACCGCTGCCAGCAGCAGCCATGAAACCGATTTGCCAATGACCGTCGTTACGGCATCGACGAGCCGACTTAACGTGAGCAGTGCACCCATTTTCCCCTCCTCCGAAGCCTTATTGATTAGGTTGTTGGCCTCTGGATCGATCTTAGAATAGCATATCGCGAAAAGCCAATATCAGGCTTGCCGCCAGCGCCGCGACGTCTATGTGCTGGCTGAATAAAAAGCAATTGAACGGTTGCTGAAAAGGACGGAAACTATGGGCTTCTGGGTCTTTTTTTGGAGTTGTGTGGGGATTTTGACGACGGATCTTGGACGAAAGTCTTAGCCATGTCGGGCCTGCCCCGGGACCATCCTGCGCCGCGTCGAGTCACCACCAGTCAAAATTTAGCTACCCTGTTGGCAATTTGTTCAGCAAACTCTCAAGAACCCCCCAATGAAAGGGGGGGCTGAGGCCCGCGGACAAGCAATTTTTAAAGGGTTTCCCGCAGTGTCGAACGGAAGACAAGGGATGAACCCGATGAAAGAGACAGAAGCGAAGACGCTCTCGACGGATGTGTATCTGTCGTTCGTCACGTCGCTATTTGGAAATCGCGGCACGTTATGGACCGGCGTGGTCGTTCACGTCCTGTGGTGCCTGCTCGTTTTCCATTACAGCGGTGCGCATTTCTATCTCCTGTTTGCCGGCGGCTTTGCGGCGGTCTTTGCCTATCGCATGTACTGGTTCCAGCGGTTCGACAAGGTCGACAAGGCGTCGCTGACCTATGACGGCATCGCCGCCTGGGAGCAGCAATACGTGATCGGCGCGTTCCTCGCTGCCTTTCTGCTCGGCATCGCCAGCGGCTACGCCCTGCTCGTGCTGGAAAACCCGTTCGTCGGCTTCACCTGCATCGCCATGACACTCGGCTCGATGATGTCGATCGTCGGCCGCAACTACGGCTCGCGCATCGCCGTTGATCTCCAGACGCTCGGCTGCTGCGGTCCGATCCTGATCGCCTGCCTGTTCACCGAGGATCTGCACCTGGCGCTGATGTCGCTGCTGCTCATCCCGTTCGGCCTCACCACAAGGTCGATGGCCAACGGCGTGCGCGAATTCCTTTATGAAAACGTCATCGCGTCGCGGAAGATGGCGATCATCGCCGGCCGCTTCGATATCGCCTTGAAGACGATTTCCCATGGCCTGGTCATGCTCGACGGCGAAGGCAAGATCCAGGTGATCAACCGTCGCGCCCGCGATCTGCTCGGCCTCGACAAGAAGAGCGATCTCAAGGACCGCGATTTCGCCGCCGTTCTCTGCGAGGACGCGGAAAACGCGCCCGAGGCCATCCTGCGGCAGCTTTCCAAGCTCGCCGACGGTTCGCTCGAACGCGCGCTCTTCAAGTTCAAGGACGAGCGCCATCTCGAATTCTCGGTCAGCCCGCGTTCCGATGGCGGTGTGGTGCTGATCTTCGAAGACGTCACAGCCCGTCTCGCGGCCGAGGAAAAGGTGCTGCACATGGTGCGGTTCGACGCCTTGACCGGCCTTCCGAACCGCGGCCACTTCGCGGACCTTGCGACCAGGAAGCTGAAGCGCCGCGGCGAGGCGCTCGCGGCGCTCGCCATGTTCGACGTCGACGGGTTCAAGCATGTCAACGACCTGCGGGGGCATGTGGTCGGCGACCGATTGCTCGCGGCGATCGCGGCAAGGCTTTCCGCGCTGAAGAGCGACGGCCTGCTGGCGGGCCGTCTGGTCGGCGACGAGTTCGTCGTTTTGCTGACCGGCGGCGACGACAGTTGCGAACTGGAGCGCCAGATCCGCCGCATCCACGCCGAGATACAGGGCGACTATTACGTCGACGGGCTCCGCCTTCCGGTTTCGATGAACAGCGGCTGCGTTATCCTGCCGTCGCAGGACTTCGACATGGAAAACTGGCAGATCAAGGCGGACCTTGCCCTCAACCATGCGAAATCGACCGGCAACGGCACGCTGACGGTGTTCCTGTCTGAAATGGACGCCCAGTATATCGACGAGCAGAAGCTCCGCGTCGATCTTCGCCAGGCGATCGAGAACCAGGGTCTGCATGTCGTCTATCAGCCGATGTATCGTCCCGATGGCTCGGGCATCGAATGCAGCGAGGCGCTGGTGCGCTGGCGCCATCCGGAGCGCGGCATGGTGGGGCCGAACGTCTTCATCCCGATGGCCGAGGATATGGGGCTCGTCTCGCATATCACTCATCTGGTACTCGACCAGGCCTGCCGCGACTGCGCGACCTGGCCGGAGCCGATGGCCGTCTCCGTCAACCTGTCGATCCAGGACCTGCGCAACGACGACATCGTCGGTTATGTGGCGGATGTGCTGAAGCGCTATTCGCTCGATCCGTCGCGGCTGCATCTCGAAGTCACCGAAAGCTGCTTCATGGACGAGCCGGTGGCCGTCAGCGCCATTCTCAACCAGTTCCGCGTGACCGGCGTGACGATCGCGATCGACGATTTCGGCACCGGATTCTCGAGCCTCAGCTATCTCGACTCCCTGCCGCTCGACGTGGTCAAGATCGACCGGGCGTTCATCCGCAATATCGCCGAGGACCAGCGCAAGCTGAAGCTCCTGCGCGGCATCGTGCACCTGTCGCGCGAACTCGGCCTCAAGATCGTCGTCGAAGGCGTGGAGACCAAGGAGCAGCTTGCGTTGGTCAACCGCCACCGGTTCTCCGACCTGGTCCAGGGCTACGTGTTTTCCATGCCGGTCGCTTCCGAAAAGATCATCGAACTGGCCGCCGAGGCCACTCCCGCGGCCAAGCTTTCGTCGATCCGGCGTGGTGCCAAAAACGCACAGGCCTCGCCTCTTCGTGCCGCGGCGCGCTAAATCCTGCTTGAAATTGGAACGTGTTAACGGTTTTGGGGCGTTACGAAACGCCCGTTAACCGTTTGTTAACCATAACATTTAGAATTTTATTCAATTCGCGGTCCATTCATTGCGGGCTATGGGTCTTTTAGGGTTAATCCATGGTTAAAGCTCATGGAACAAACCCCAATGCCCCTAGGTCAAACCTTTTCTGACGGAAACTTTTCAGCCAAGCTTCTCTCCACTCTCGACCATGTCGAATACCGGAGGATCGAGAGCAACGAGGATTTCGAGGATATCGCCCGGCTGCGATACAGGGCCTACAAGACCCATAACGTGCTGCCGGTCGCGGCGACCAAGCTCATCGACGAGATCGATTTCGACAAGAATGCGCATGTCTTCGGGGTCTATTACGACGAGGAGCTGGTCAGCACGATCCGCCTCCACCACGTCACGCCGGAACACAGGGTCTGCCAATCCATCAGTATTTTCCCCGAGGCCGTGAATGGCCTCCTGGATGCCGGGATGACGTTGATCGACTCGGCGCGTTTCGCGATCGCCCCGGAATATGCCAGCGAACTCTCGGCCATGCCCTACCTCACGGTGCGGCTGACGCCGGTCGCGGCAATCTATTTCGACGCGGACCGCGTGCTGCAGCCGATCCGCCCGGCGCATGCGGCATTTTATCGCCGGTTCTTCTACGCCCAGCCGGTGGTGCCGCCGCGGCGCATCCCGACATATGATTTCGATCTGATGCTGCTTGCCTCGCAGACGCGCGAACTGCGCTCGAAGATGATGAAGCGTTTCCCGGCCTTCCAGTCGGAGGCCTATGAGCGCCGCATGCTGTTTGCGCGCTCCTCGAATTTCGACACCGCCCCGCTCACCATCCTGCCGACGGCCCGCATCGCCGGCCGGCCGAATTCTCCCGAGATGTCCTATCTGACCTGAACGACCGTTGCCCGGGCGTACCGGAAGCCATTGTGGCGGCATTGCGCTTTCCCATGGCTTTGTGTAAGGCCTGAAGTGACCTCCATCGTGCCGAACGAGGCATGATTCCGGATGTCGCCAAGGGTTTTCCCGCAGGCGCCGACGCTTCGATCGAGCGGGCAGCGTGCGGCTGATGAAGGAGACGGGACTGATGGACAATCACCAGAGCGGGCCGGTGGAAACGGGTGCTTCGATGGATTATGCGGAACACGACAGGACCTACAACGCCTTCATCGCCGCTGCGAAATGGGGCACGATGGTCGTCGTCATCCTGATGATCGCCATGGCTGCCGGTTTCTTCGGCGGAGCAGGCTTCATCGGCAGCCTTCTCGTCTTCATCATTCTCAACATCGCCGGCGTTTTCCTGCTGCGTTGATCCGGGTCGGCCCATCGGGCGACCGGCCTTGAGGCGGGGTGGAGCATTTCGCCCGCCTTGCGATATCGACTGGGAGGAGACAGTCTTTGCCGAAGATCGTATTTGTGTGCCGTGAAGGTTCCGACGAACCGCGTGTCGCCGCGTCGCCCGAGAGCGTCAAGCGGTTGACAGGGCTAGGTCTCACGGTCGTGGTCGAGAGCGGCGCGGGCCTTGCCTCCGGCGTTCCCGACAAGGATTTCGAAGCCACGGGCGCCCGCATCGCCGGTCCCGGAGATCTCGGATCGGCCGATATCATCCTGAGGGTCAACCGGCCGACCGCAGCCGAGATGGCGTCCTACAGGAGCGGCGCTGTGGTTTTCGCCGTCATGGACCCCTATGGCAACGAGGCGGCGCTTGCGGACATGGCGAAAGCCGGGCTCACCACCTTTGCCATGGAACTGATGCCGCGCATCACCCGCGCCCAGTCGATGGACGTGCTGTCCTCGCAGGCGAACCTTGCCGGATACCGCGCCGTCATCGACGCATCCCATGAATACGGCCGCGCCATGCCGATGATGATGACCGCCGCCGGCACCGTTCCTGCCGCGAAAGTATTCGTCATGGGCGCCGGCGTCGCCGGCCTGCAGGCGATCGCCACCGCCCGCCGTCTCGGTGCCGTGGTCTCGGCGACCGACGTTCGCCCCGCCGCCAAGGAACAGGTCGCCTCGCTCGGTGCCAAGTTCATCGCGGTCGAGGACGAGGAATTCAAGGCGGCCGAAACGGCCGCCGGTTATGCCAAGCCGATGTCGGCCGAATATCAGGCCAAGCAGGCGGCTCTGGTCGCCGACCATATCGCCAAACAGGACATCGTCATCACCACGGCCCTCATTCCCGGCCGCCCGGCACCAAAGCTGGTGTCGCGCGCCATGCTGGCCTCGATGAAGCCGGGTTCGGTGGCCGTCGACCTCGCGGTCGAGCGCGGCGGCAATATCGAAGGCTCGGAAAAGGGCAAGGTTACCGATGTCGAGGGCGTCACGGTGATCGGTTACGCCAACGTCGCCGGCCGTATCGCCGCTTCCGCGTCGGCGCTTTATGCCCGCAACCTGTTCGCCTTCATCGAGACCATGGTCGACAAGGGCACCAAGGAATTTGCCGTCAATCCCGACGACGAGCTCGTCAAGGCGACCATGCTGACCAATGGCGGCCAGGTCGTGCATCCCAACTTCGCGGCCACCGCGGCCACGCTTGTCGGCGGAGCGCCGGTTACCACCCCTGTCGCAACGGCCGACCCGGTCGCGACCCCGGCGGAGGAGCCTGCCGGTTCCAAACCGGCTCGTGCCCGCAAGAAACTTGCCGCCGCAGAGGCCGACACGGCCGGAGATGCCACAGTCGAGGAGAAGCTCTGATGGCCAGTGATTCCATGAACAAGGCGCTGGAGCAGCTCGACCAGGCCGTGACCGCCGTGATGAGCGCCGCCGCCCAGGCGCCGGAAGCGGCAAGTGCCGCAACCGGGGGGGCGATCGATCCCTTCGTCTTCCGCCTGGCGATCTTCGTGCTGTCGATCTTCGTCGGCTACTACGTCGTCTGGTCCGTGACGCCGGCGCTGCATACGCCGCTGATGGCGGTTACCAACGCGATCTCCTCGGTCATCGTCGTCGGCGCGCTGCTTGCGGTCGGCGTATCGGCGAGCGGCTTTGCGACCGGCTTCGGTTTCGTGGCGCTGGTGCTCGTCTCCGTGAACATCTTTGGCGGCTTCCTGGTGACCAGCCGGATGCTCGCCATGTACAAGAAAAAAGATCGCTGAGGGTTCTGAAAACATGTCGCAGAGCTTTGCAGCCTTCCTCTATCTCGTGTCCGGCGTGCTGTTCATCATGGCGCTCCGGGGTCTTTCCCACCCGACCACCAGCCGCAAGGGCAATGTCTACGGCATGGTCGGCATGGGTATCGCCATCGTCACCACGCTGCTGCTTGCCACGCCCACATTCGGCGGCTTCATCCTGATCGTGCTGGCGCTCAGCATCGGCGGCGGGGCAGGGGCCTATATCGCCCGCACCATTCCGATGACGGCGATGCCGCAGCTCGTCGCCGGTTTCCATTCGCTGGTCGGTTTTGCCGCGGTGATGGTGGCGGCCGCAGCGCTCTATGCGCCGGATTCCTTCGGCATCGGCGCGATCGGCCATATCCATGGCCAGGCGCTGATCGAACTGGCGCTCGGGGCGGCGATCGGCGCGATCACCTTCACCGGTTCCGTCATCGCCTTCCTGAAGCTCGACGGGCGGATGTCCGGCAAGCCGATCATGCTGCCCTACCGGCACTTCATCAATATCGGCCTCCTGGTTCTCATCGTCGTTTTCATCTTCGGCTTGGTGCAGACCGAAAGCCATTTCGATTTCTGGCTGGTCGTCGTGCTGGCGCTGGCGCTCGGCGTGCTGCTGATCGTGCCGATCGGCGGCGCCGACATGCCGGTCGTCGTGTCGATGCTGAACTCCTATTCCGGCTGGGCCGCCGCCGGCATCGGCTTCACGCTCGGCAACCTGGCGCTGATCATCACGGGCGCGCTGGTCGGATCGTCCGGTGCGATCCTTTCCTACATCATGTGCAAGGGCATGAACCGCTCCTTCATCTCGGTCATTCTGGGCGGCTTCGGCGGCGAGACGGCTGCCGCCGGCGCTGACGACGGCGTTCAGCGGACCGTCAAGCAGGGTTCCGCCGACGACGCGGCGTTCCTGATGCAGAACGCCGAGAAGGTGATCATCGTGCCGGGTTACGGCATGGCCGTCGCACAGGCGCAGCATGCCCTGCGTGAGCTTGCCGATACGCTGAAAAGCCATGGCGTCGAGGTCAAATATGCGATCCATCCGGTCGCCGGCCGCATGCCGGGCCATATGAACGTGCTGCTCGCCGAAGCCAACGTGCCCTATGACGAGGTCTTCGAACTCGAAGACATCAACGCCGAATTCGCGCAGGCCGACGTCGCCTACGTCATCGGCGCCAACGACGTCACCAACCCTGCGGCCCGCGACGACAAGACCTCGCCGATCTACGGCATGCCGATCCTCGACGTCGACAAGGCCAAGACCTGCCTGTTCGTCAAGCGCTCGCTCGGTTCGGGCTATGCCGGCATCGACAACACGCTGTTCTACAAGGACGGCACGATGATGCTGCTCGGCGACGCCAAGAAGATGACCGAGGACATCGTCAAGGCGATGAAGCACTGACTAGTGACTGGAAGCCCGGCAGTGCCGGGCTTTTTTGTGAAGACGGATTGTGCGAGATTGGAAGGGAGCAGGAGGCCAAGATGGCAGACATAACGGTATCTCTTCCAGACGCAGCGAAGGACTGGATCGAAGATCAGGTTCGCAATGGCAGATTTGCGAACGCGGGTGAGTTCGTCAGCGAACTTGTGATGCGTGAACGCATCCATCAAGGCGAGGAGCTTTCACTGGATGAGATGCGCCAGCTCGTGACGGCCTCGCGCGAAAGCGGAACAAGCCCGCGCAGCGTCGAAGAAATCTTCGCGGAGGCGGAGAAAGTGGTGGCTCGTCGGAAGGCTAAGCGTGTCTGAATACACGCTGACGCGTCGGGCGGATAAGGATCTGCTCGATATTTTCGTGTTTGGCCTGGAAACGTTTGGCCGCCTCCAGGCGCTGAAATATACCGATGAATTTCGGCATTGCTTTGGACTTCTCGCTGAAAATCCCGGGATGGGACGTCCTTTTGCTTCGCTTGGCGCGGGAGTTCGCCGGCAATGAGGATCAAAGTCACGTCATCCTCTACGAAATAACCGACTTTGGGATTCGCGTACTTGGGGTCGTTCACAAGCGCAATGCACGTCGATTGACGGCCCACTGATGGCTTTTTGTTAAGCCGGACCGCGTGACATTGGAAGCGAGCAGGAAGCTAGAATGGCGAGGATTTACGATCGGAACTGGGCTTGCGAAGAGCAGTCGCAACGGGAATCGCAACGGCCTGCCTCTCAAGCTGTTCGTGAACAGGCCTTGAGACAATTGGAAAAATTCCGTGGCCGGCTTCCTGACGATTTTGTCTTCGACCGGGATGACGCGAATTGCCGGTAATTTTTCGAGCATGACCATCCCCACCAGGCACCCTTACGATTTCGATCCCACCTACGGCATGGGGCTGAAACAGCTTCAGGCCGTGGTGCCGCCGCAGGCGCCGGATGGGTTCGATACGTTCTGGAAGGATCGCTACCGGCGGGCGATGACCGTGGACCCGGAGCCGGGCCTCAGGAAGAGCGGGATCGACCATCCGAAATGGCATGTCTTCGACATCGCCTACATGTCGACCGGCCGGTTTCCGATCGGCGGCTGGCTGCTTTTACCGCGGCAGGGGGAGATCAGGCGCGGCCTGGTCGTCGGCCATGGATATGGGGGGCGCGACGCGCCGGATCTCGACATTCCGGTCGAGGAGACCGCCGTCCTTTTTCCCTGTTTCCGCGGCATGTCGCGCAGCACCCGTCCGCCGATCTCGCCCGACGCCCATTGGCATGTGCTGCACGACATCGACAAGCCGGACCGCTACATCATCGGCGGTTGCGTCGATGACCTGTGGATCGCGGTCAGCATGCTGGTCGCCCTTTATCCCTGGCTGTCCGGCCATATCGGTTATAGCGGCATCAGCTTCGGCGGCGGGATCGGCGGTCTTGCCGTCCCCTTCGACAACCGCATCGACCGAGGGCATCTGTCGCTGCCGACCTTCGGGCACCAGGAGTTGCGGCTGAAGCTGAAAAGCATCGGCAGCGCGGCTTCCGTCCAGGCCTATCAGGCGAAATACGGCAATGCCTTGAAGACGCTGCGCCTGCATGATTCGGCGGTGGCGGCGAGCCGCATTGCGGTGCCGATGCTGATGAGCGTGGCGCTGTTCGATCCTGCGGTCGCGCCGCCCTGTCAGTTCGCGGTGGCCAACGCACTCCCGAAATCAAAATTTAACGAAAACTTCATCCTCGATGCCGGACATTTCGACTATCCTGAATGTGCGTCGCAAGAAGCGGCCCTTCGCGACAGGGTCGGACAGTTCTTCAAGGTGTCATGAACCGCGAATATCTGCGCTGGTACAGCCAGCGGCTCCATCGAGACATGGAACTCCTGGTGTTCGGCCATGCCGGCGCCAAGGTGCTGATGTTCCCGACCCGGGAAGGACGTTTCTGGGAATATGAAGAGCTTGGCGTCGTCGCGAGCCTTGCCGACAAGATCCGGGCCGGCCAGCTACAGCTCTATTGCGTCGACGGGCTGGCGGCCGAGACCTTCTACGACAGCCGGCAGCATCCCTCGGTGCGGATCCGCCGGCACGCCGCCTTCGAGGATTATATCCTCAACGAGGTCCTGCCGCTGATGGCCAACCGGAACGGACATGACTGCACGATCGTGCAGGGTTGCAGCCTCGGGGCCTTCCAGGCGGCCAGCATCGTTTTTCGTCACCCGCACCTGTTCCGCAAGCTCGTCGCGTTTTCGGGGCGTTACGACCTGACGCTGAAGGTCGAGGCATTCGGCGACCTGCTGGATGGCTACTACGACGATGCCGTCTATTTCCACACTCCGTCGCATTTCCTGCCCGGCATCGGCAGCGGGTGGCAGCTTGAAAGGCTGCGGCAGGTGGAGATCGTGCTGACGATCGGCGACGCCGACCCGTTTCTCGACAACAACCAGCATCTCAGCCGGGTTCTGTCCGAAAAAGGTGTAGGGCACCACATGCATGTCTGGAACGGTCGCGCCCACCGGGCAGGCGCCTGGCGCAAGATGGCGGCGCTTTATATCTGAGGCCGGGCGGAAATCAGCTCGGCCGACAGGCGGGGATATCAGCTGCTGGCGCGGGTGCGGGATGCGCCGTCCTGGGCCGGCTTGTAGTTCGGGTCGAGACGCATGGCGTGCGAATAGGACTTGTAGGCACGCGCCTTGTCGCCGCGGCGCTCATAGACCAGGGCCTGGTTCGCCCAGGATTCGGCGAGCTTGTCGTTGAGCTCGATCGCCCGGTTGAAGTCGGCAAACGCGTTGTCGTCGTCGTTCAGGGCGACGTAGGAAATGCCCCGGCCGTTATAGGGTTCCGGCGAATTCGCCGACAGCGAGATGGCTTTCGAGAAGTCTTCGATCGCCTGGGCGTGCTGGCCGCGCAGCTGATAGATCAGGCCGCGGTTGTGCCAGGCGCGGCCATCGGTGGTCTCGAGCTGGATCGCCTTGTTGAAGTCGTTGAAGGCTTCGTTGGTGCGACCGGCCTGGCGATAGATATTGCCGCGGCCGATATAGGCGACGTCGTAGTTCGGATTGATCTGGAGCGAGCGGTTGTAGTCGTTCGCCGCTTCGACGGGCTTGCCCATGTTGCGGTAGACCAGCGCCCGGTTGGCATAGGCCTGGTAGAACTGCGGATTGAGCTGGATGGCGCGATTGAAGTCTTCCAGGGCCCGCGAAAACTCGCCGGCGCGTCCATAGGCCGTACCACGGACGTTGTAGCCTTCCGGATCCTGCGGGCTGGAACTGATGACGGAAGACAGCGAGGCGATATTTTCCTGCGACCCCTGGGCGCGATCGACGGTGATCATGTCGGTCGAGGTGGTGGTCGAGCAGCCGGCGAGCGCCAGAAGGGCAATCAGCCCGGCTGGCAAAGCTGTTTTGCGACGGACGGAAGAAACATGGTTCAAGAGGCCGGAAATTTCGGTTCCACGAAAGAGAACGGGATTTTTGGCGGCCATCAGGCGCATTTCCTCATGTCGGGGCAAAGGCATTGGAAGTCTCGGACCAAATCAAAAGAGCGGCGGCGCCCATGTCGCCACCGCCCTGAAAGCACATGAAAACGTCCAAAAAACGGCCGATCAACGAGCCGGACGTGCTGGAACCGTGCGAGCCGGAGCTGCAATCAGGCCTTCGCGCTGCATGCGCTTGCGGGCCAGCTTGCGAACGCGACGAACAGCCTCTGCCTTTTCACGGGCACGCTTCTGCGACGGCTTCTCGTAATAATCGCGCATCTTCATTTCACGGAAAATGCCTTCGCGCTGCATCTTCTTCTTGAGAGCGCGGAGCGCCTGGTCGACGTTGTTGTCGCGGACTAGTACCTGCACGTGAATCCCGTTCCTTTGGTTTGTTGCTCGCCTGGATCGGTACGATTCGAGGCGAAAGAATAACGTCCGCTCGGCCTGAAGCCGTGCGATTGATGACGGCAGATAGCAGAAGAGATGGGTGAAGTCCAGACGCATTAAGCTTGATTGCGCCAATTCGGCGGCCTTTTGCGGGAGATGCAGGTGTGAAAGCCCGCCGCGGTGCGTGATCGGAATGCCGGCCGATCCGGAAGCAAGCGATCCGATGGTGATCAGGGCCGGTTTTGCCAGCCCTCGGCCGGGCGCCGGAGCTTCCGACACCGCGGTCGGGTATCGTCTAACTGGCGGACGATCTTGCCCGTGTCGATGGAGAAGGCGAATGCGTCGCAATAGAGCCATTGCGACGCATATTGATTTGCGATGGGTATGGCACTACCCAAATGCCGGCCCCCGCGATCGGGGCTGACGATCCGAGGAGTTCGAGGCGAGATGCGCAAATATTCGGTTTTCGCCGTGGCCCGCGAGGCGATGCGTGCCCACAAGGGCTGGGAAGCGCAATGGTCCTCGCCGGAGCCGCGCAGCGCATACGACGTGATCATCGTCGGAGCCGGCGGGCATGGCCTGGGGGCCGCCTATTACCTTGCCAAGGAGCACGGCATCACCAATGTCGCGGTGATCGAAAAGGGCTGGCTCGGCGGCGGCAATACCGGCCGCAACACGACGATCATCCGCTCCAACTATCTCTACGAAGAGAGCATGGACATCTATGAGCATTCGCTGAAGCTCTGGGAGGGGCTGAGCCAGGATCTCAACTACAATGTCATGTACTCGCCGCGCGGCGTGATGATGCTGTCGCACAACACCCACGACATGCAGAGCTTCAAGCGGCATATCAACGCCAACCGGCTCTACGGCATCGACAACGAATGGCTGACGCCGGAGCAGGCCAAGGCCTATGTGCCGGTTCTCGATATTGCCAAGACGGCGCGTTACCCGATCAACGGCGCGGCGCTGCAGCGGCGCGGCGGCACCGCCCGCCACGATGCGGTCGCCTGGGGTTATGCGCGCGCAGCGTCCGACCGCGGCGTGCACATCATCCAGAACTGCGAAGTGACCGGCATCCGGCGTGGGCCGAACGGCGAGGTCCTGGGCGTCGAGACGAGCAAGGGCTTCATCGGGGCGAAGAAGATCGGCGTTTCGGCCGCCGGGCATTCGTCCGTGGTGATGGAGATGGCGGGCGTGCGCGTGCCGCTGCATTCAACTCCGCTGCAGGCGCTGGTCTCGGAACCGCTCAAGCCGATCTTCCCCTGCGTCGTCATGTCGAACACGGTGCATGCCTATATCTCGCAGTCGGACAAGGGCGAACTCGTCATCGGTGCCGGAACCGACCAGTACAATTCCTATTCCCAGACGGGCGGGCTGCAGATCATCACCCACACGCTCGACGCGATCTGCGAACTTTTCCCGATGTTCCGGCGGGTGAAGATGATGCGCCAGTGGGGCGGCATCACCGACAATACGCCGGACCGCTCGCCGATCCAGGGCGTGACACCGGTGCCGGGCCTGTTCGTCAATTGCGGCTGGGGAACCGGCGGCTTCAAGGCGACACCGGGTTCGGCCAATCTTTTCGCGCATCTGATCGCCAGGGGCGAACCGCACCGGCTGGCTTCGGGGCTGACGCTCGACCGGTTCCGCACCGGGCGGCTGATCGACGAGGCGGCAGCGGCTGCGGTGGCGCATTGAGGGGGCGGGGGATGATTGATACCAATTGTTGCCTTCGTGGGCAGGATTTTCGCAATTGGGACGACGGGCGGCGCGGCATGCCTAACCCTCCCCCTTGTGGGGAGGGTGGCCGGCAGGCGGGAGGGGTTTTGCGTGGAGCGAAGACCCCTCCCCAACCCCTCCCCACAAGGGGGAGGGGCTCCACGCGCCTTCGCTCGCCTTCATCCTTCCAACGCCGGAGCCCCGCATGCTGCTGATCCATTGCCCCTATTGCGAGGAAGATCGCTCCGAGCTCGAGTTCCGCTGGGCCGGCGAGGCGCATATTGCGCGGCCGGAGAATATCGCAGCGATTTCCGACGAGGAATTCGCGGAATATTTCTTTCTGCGCAACAACGAAAAAGGCCTCACCTATGAACGCTGGCGGCATATCCATGGCTGCGGCCGGTTCTTCAACGCGGCGCGCGACACGGTGAGCGACCGATTCCTGACGACCTACAAGGCGGGAATGCCGAAACAGGCGCTGCCGGAAACGGGTGCGTCCGAAAAGACCGTCGAGACCTATGAAGCAACCGAGGGAGACGCACGATGAGCGCATCCTCCAATTCCGGCGCCTTCCGCATCAAGGGTGCGGGCCGGCTGACGCCCGCCCGCACGGCGCGCTTCACTTTCGACGGCAAGAGTTTTACCGCGCTGGAGGGTGATACGGTGGCCTCGGCGCTTCTGGCGCATGGCGTGCATCTCGTTGGCCGCTCGTTCAAATATCATCGGCCGCGCGGCATTCTCTCCGCCGGGGCGGAAGAGCCGAATGCGCTGATCGACGTCTCGCGCGATGCGGCGCGGCGTCAGCCGAACGTGCGGGCGACCGTGCAGGAAGTGTTCGACGGCGCCAAGATCGCCTCGCAGAATCGCTGGCCGTCGCTGAAATTCGATGTCGGGGCGATCAACAATCTGTTCTCGCCGTTCTTTGCAGCCGGTTTCTACTACAAGACCTTCATGTGGCCGCGGGAAGCCTGGGTGAAGATCTACGAACCCTTCATCCGCCGTGCGGCCGGCCTCGGCGTCGCGCCGACGGAAGAAGATCCGGATCACTATGCAAACCGCTATGCCCATTGCGACGTGCTGATCGCCGGCGCCGGCGTTGCCGGCCTGACGGCGGCGCTTTCTGCGGCGGCGACGGGGCAAAGCGTTTTCCTCGTCGATGAACAGCCGGAAGTCGGCGGCGCGCTGCACTACGATGCCGCGACCACGATCGACGGGCAGGACGGTTACGACTGGGCGCAGGCGGCGGCCGCGAAGCTCAAGGCGATGCCGAACGTGACGGTGCTGACCCGCACGACGGTGTTCGGTTATTACAATCACGGTTTCCTCGGCCTCGTGGAACGGGTGACCGACCATGTCGCGAAGCCTGGCAAGGATCTGCCGCGCGAACGGCTGTGGCAGGTGCGGGCGAAAAAGGTGGTGCTGGCGACCGGCTCCATCGAGCGGCACATGGTGTTTGCCAACAATGACCGGCCCGGCATCATGCTGGCGTCTGCGGCACGCACCTTCCTCAACCATCACGGTGTCGCGGTCGGCAGGCATGTCGGCGTCTATACGGCACACGATTCGGCCTATGAGGCGGCCTTCGACCTGAAGCGGGCCGGCGTCTCGATCGCGGCGATCGTCGACAGTCGCGCGGATCCCAGCGAGGCGCTGCTGGCGGAAGCCCGGGCGCTCGGCATCTCGGTGCTGAGCGGCCATGCGGTGACCGATACCGGCGGGCGACTGCGGGTCTCGTCGATGACCGTGGCGCGCAATGGCGGCGGCGATGCCCGCAAGATCGCGGTCGATGCGCTGATCGTTTCGGCCGGCTGGACGCCTTCGGTGCATCTCTTCTCGCAGTCGCGCGGGAAATTGCGGTTCGACGATGTCAACCAGCGTTTCCTGCCGGATATCTATGCGCAGGATTGTGTTTCGGTCGGAGGCTGCAACGGTACCGACGACCTGGCCGAACTGATCGACGAGGCGATTGCGGCAGGCGGCGGTTCTTTGGCGCTTGCGGGTGAAAACCGGTTCGCATGGACGGGCGGCATGATCGGCGCCGCGGAAGGAGCAGGGCCGGATACGACGGTGAAGGCCTTCGTCGATTTCCAGCATGACGTGACCGCCAAGGACATCCGCCTTGCGGTGCGTGAAGGCATGCATTCGATCGAGCATATCAAGCGCTTCACCACCAACGGCATGGCGTCCGACCAGGGCAAGCTTTCCAACATGCACGGGCTCGCCATCGCCGCCGAAATGCTCGACCGGCCGATCCCGAAGGTGGGGCTGACGACGTTCCGCGCGCCCTATACGCCGGTCACCTACGGCACGCTGGTCGGCCATTCGCGCGGGGAACTTTTCGATCCGGCGCGCAAGACGCCGATGCATGCGCTCGAAGCCGCAGAAGGCGCCGAGTTCGAGGATGTCGGCAACTGGAAGCGCGCCTGGTATTATCCGAAGCGCGGCGAGGATATGCTGGCCGCCGTCAATCGCGAGTGCCGCACGGTGCGCGAGGTGGCGGGCGTGTTCAACGGTTCGACGCTCGGCAAGATCGAGGTGGTCGGGCCGGACGCCGCGGAGTTCCTCAACCTCCTCTATACGAATGCGTGGGGCAGCCTGAAGCCCGGCAAGAGCCGCTACGGCATCATGACCCGCGAGGACGGTTTCGTTTATGACGATGGCGTCGTCGGGCGGCTTGCCGAAGACCGCTTCCATGTGACGACCACGACCGGCGGCGCGCCGCGCGTGCTGCATCATATGGAGGACTATCTGCAGACGGAATTCCCGCATCTTCGGGTGTGGCTGACCTCGACCACCGAGCAATGGGCGGTCATCGCCGTGCAGGGGCCGAAGGCGCGCGAGATCATCCAGCCGTTCGTCGAGGGTGTGGATATTTCCAACGAGGCCTTCCCGCATATGAGCGTGGCGGAATGTTCTGTCATGGGCGTGCCGGCGCGGCTGTTCCGTGTCTCGTTCACCGGTGAGCTCGGTTACGAAATCAACGTGCCGGCGGATTACGGCCCGGCTGTCTGGAAGGCGATCTGGGAGCGGGCCGAGCCCATGGGCGGCTGCCTTTATGGCACCGAGACCATGCACGTGCTGCGCGCCGAAAAGGGCTATATCATCGTCGGCCAGGATACCGACGGCACGGTGACGCCGCAAGATGCGGGGCTCGGCTGGGCGGTGTCTTCGAAGAAGCCGGATTTTGTCGGCATTCGCGGGCTGAAGCGTCCGGACCTGGTGCGTGAAAACCGCAAGCAGCTCGTCGGGCTGCTCACCAAGGACCCGGCTGTGGTGCTGGAGGAAGGCGGCCAGATCGTCGCCGATCCGAACCAGGCCAAGCCGATGACCATGCTCGGCCATGTGACGTCGGCCTACTGGTCGGAAAATTGCGGCCGCTCGATCGCGCTGGCGCTGGTTGCCGGCGGAAGGGCGCGGATCGGCGAGACGCTCCATGTGCCGCTGAAGGACAGGACGATCGAGGTGGAAGTGACCGACATGATATTCTTCGACAAGGATGGAGGCCGCATCAATGGTTGATTCCGGTTCAGATATCGCCGCCCGAACGCTTCCGCTTGCCGGATTCCATGGCGGCTCGTGGGCGGTCCGCCTCGAAACGGCCCCCCCCGCCGAGCGTATCTCGCTGCGTGTCCGAGCCGAGGATGTCGCAGCCCTTTCCGGCGCGCTGGGTGTCGATCTGCCCGTGAAGCCGAAGACCTCGGCTTATGCCAATGGCCGCACGGCGCTCTGGCTCGGCCCTGACGAATGGCTGGTGATCGCGGAAGAAAATGGCGGACTGATGCAGGCCGCCAGGAATTCAGGCGCGCTGCATTCGGCAGCCGACGTCTCCCACCGCAACACGGCGATCCTCGTTTCCGGCCCCGGCGCCGCGGCTGCAATCAATGCAGGCTGCCCGCAGGATCTGTCGCTGAAGGCTTTCCCGGTCGGAGCCTGCTCGCGGACCGTTCTCGGCAAGATCGAGATCGTGCTGTTGAGGACGGCGCAAGACGCCTTCCGGGTGGAGGTCTGGCGGTCGTTTTCGGACTACGCCTTCGGACTTCTGGCCGAGGGCGCCCAGGACGCTTCGGTATAAGACAATCGCCTAACTTGACTTGCGCGGCAGGAACCGCACTCTCCCATCAGACGGGGAGGATGTGATGGGACAATTTACACTGATGGCGTTTGTCGTCGCGGCGGCCGTGATCGGCGGGGCGATTGCGGCAAGGCTTGCCGGTATCGAGATCTGGAAGGGTGCGCTGGTCGGGGCCTGTGCATCGATCGCCGGAGTGATCGCCTCTTTTGTGCCGGGGGTCGATCGCAACCTCTCGATCCCTATCGCCGGCCTGATCGCGGCCGGCATTTCCGGCGCGGCTGTCGGCCTGACGCCGACCCGCACCGCCCACATCGCGATCGGCGCGGCTCTGCCGCCGCTCATCGGTTTCGTGCTGATGGAAATGGGGGCTTAGGCAGCGCGGATCACTCGCCGGGCTGGCGTTTCTTGTGCCTGCGGTCCAGATCCCATTCATGCAGGCGCATGGCGATGTAAGCGATCAGGACGATGACCGCCGGCAAAACCACGGAATAATAAAACCAGAAGTCCATCAGGCCAATCTCCTGAGTATTGAAGACTGCAAGGTTATAGACATATCCGTCTGCCCGATCTCGGCCGGGTTCAGTCGCTCAAATCTCCCAGCCCTTCCATTTCACCCAGCGGCCATGCGGATCGACGCGGGCGAGCTCGCGGGTCTCGCCGGTCGGCCAGATCTGGAGGCTGAGCGACGCGCTGTTCGGGTTGTCGTCCATTTCCATCTGCAGGCGGGCAAGCGGGGCTTCGGCGGTGGCGCGCTCGCCGGCTTCGGCGATGATCGATTCGCCCAGCATGCGGGCTGCCGGCGGCAGGTATTGCCACGCGATCGAATGGAAGACGACATGCACGGTGCCGGGCTGCAGCGTCTTCAGGCGTTCGTCGCGCAGCCAGGCCAGCGCATCGCCCTTTTCAACCGGCGCCTTGTGCTGCCTGGCGATATCGAGAGCGGCGCGGGTGCGGACCACGCGGTCGGTCTGGTCGGCCCAGAGATAGGATAGAAGCCGCAGGCTGTCTTGCGGCGAGTGCGGGTCGAGGGGATTGAGATCGCAGCCGGCGCGGTCCCGCACGGTGATTGCAGCCCGAGGCGGTGGCGGACCTTCCCAATCCGGCGTGAGCTCTACGGGAGAGGAGGGGTCGCCCCAGAGAAAGCCGCCGAGATCGTAACGATAGCGGTCCCAGTTGAGGTTGAGGCCCATGCTGGCGCCAAATTCCGAAAGGATCAGGGGCTTGCCCAGCAGTTCGGCCACGGTGAGAAAACCGGCAAGCAGCGCGCTGGAGCGGCGCACCTCGTTGGTCTGCGGCGCGAAATCCAGCCGTTCCAGAATGAAGGTCTCGTGCGTCTCGAGAGCTTGAAGGATCGCCGCCCAAAGCGCATCGTCGGTGACGTTATTCGGCGGATAGGCCGCCTTGAGGTTATCGTCCTTGCCGTCGATGACCAAAGCATGCAAGGCACCGGCGAGGCGGGTCGGCACGATATCGCCGCGGGTGCTCGGATCGCCTTCCCAGCTCAGGATGCGCCGGCCGACCGCGGTGGAGCGGTCGAGACGCGCCAGCATCAGCCTGCCGAGGCGGCTGGTGAACGGTGAGCCCAGAAGTTCGCCGGCGACCACCTGCTCCCTGAACGCCTGCCTGATTTCGTTTTCGGACGCCATGACGGGTCACACTCCTTCCGGTCGGTCCTTCGGATCGAACTGGACGATGGTGATCCAGATGGCCGTGAGCGCCGGTTTCTTCTCGTTCTCGATCTCGATCGAGATGTCGTAGGTGGTCATCAGCATGCCGGCGCCGCGGAAGCGGGTTTCGGCCAGCGTGAAATGTCCGCGGATGCGGCTGCCGCTCCTGACCGGCGACATGAAGCGGATGCGGTCGAAACCGTAATTGATGCCCATCGTCTGTTCGCGAATCCTCGGCACGCAGTCGAAGTTCATGGCGGACAGCAGCGACAGCGTCAGGAAACCGTGGGCGATGGTGCCGCCGAAAGGGCTTTCGGCAAGTGCCCGCTCCGGATCGACATGGATGAACTGGTGGTCGTGGGTGGCCTTGGCGAAGAGGTCGATCATCGGCTGATCCACCGTGAGCCAATCCGATACGCCGACCTCCGTGCCAACCAAACCTTCGACCTCGGTTAGCGAAATTTCACGCATGCGACCTCACTGATTTCTTCCGGAAAGCTGGCGTACTCCCGGGCGGAACCGCCTGGCACTTTCCCGGAACCGTTCTGATGGCTGGCGGACTTTACAGGGTTTGCCTCGGTTGGCGAGCGATTTTTGCAGCGCATCATTCCTCGATGCAGAAACGCACCGAGCGGGCGGGAAGCACCTGATTCCACAGCTCGCGGGAGGCGAAATGTTTCCATCCCCAGCCGGGAAGCGCGAAGCTGGCCTGCTCGTGGCCGCGGTTGAAGAGGATGGCGATGCGGGTGTCCCTGCCGGTCTGTCGGTCGAGCGTTTTCAACACCATGCCGAGCACTGGATTGTCGGGATTTTCCCAGTCGCCGACCTCCATGGGCTTTCCGGAGGCGGACAGCCATTCGACATCGCCGTTGCCGGCGAACAAGGACGTCTCCGAAAAGACCGCGAAGCGCTTTCGAAGCGCGGCGAGCATGGCGGTGTGTTCGATCAGCGCCTTGTCGATGCCGCTCCAGTTGAACCAGGTGATGGCATTGTCCTGGCAATAGGCATTGTTGTTGCCGCGCTGGCTGCGTCCGGCTTCGTCGCCCATCGTCAGCATGACGGTGCCGCGGCTGGCGAACAGGGTGGAGATGAGGGCCGCGACATCGCGGCGGCGGTTCTCCTTGACGGCCGGATCGTCGGTTTCGCCTTCGACGCCATTGTTCCAGGAAAAATTCTCGCCATGGCCGTCGCGGTTTTCTTCGCCGTTCGCTTCGTTGTGCTTGTGCTCGTTGGAGACGAGATCCATCAGCGTGAAGCCGTCATGGGCGGCGAGGAAGTTGACGCTTCGCGTGCGGCCGGATTTCTCGAAGATGTCGGATGAGCCCGCAAGCCGTGTTGCGAGCGCGCCGGTCGTCCACTGGTCGCCGCGCCAGTAGCGGCGCATGTCGTCGCGGGCGCGGTCGTTCCATTCGAGGAAGGGTTCCGGGAAATTGCCGAGCTGATAGCCGCCGGGGCCGATGTCCCAGGGTTCGGCGATCAGGATGCGGTCCTTCAGCGCCTCGTCCGATATCATCGCCTTCAGGGTCTCGCCCTTGGCGTCGAAACCTTCGGCGGTGCGGCCGATGACGGGGGCGAGGTCGAAGCGGAAGCCGTCGATGCCGGCATGCACGACGAAATGCCGGAGCGTGTCGATGATCAGCCGGCGAACGTAAGGGTGATCGCAGGCGACCGTGTTGCCGGTGCCGGTATCGTTGACGAGGTGGCCGGGCTCGCCGGGCACGTGGCGATAGTAGCAGCGGTTGTCGAGGCCGCGCATGGACAGCGTAGCGCCAAACCGGTCGCTTTCGCCGGTGTGGTTGAAGACGAGATCGAGGATGGTGCCGATTCCGGCCTGGTGCAGCGTCGCGACGGTCTCCCGCAGTTCCCTGATGCCGCCGGGGCAGAGGCGCGGATCGAGCGCCATGAAGGCGACCGGATTGTAGCCCCAGCCGTTGGTGAGGCCGAGTGGAGGAAGGTGGCGTTCGTCGATCCAGGCGGTGATCGGCATCAGCTCGATCGCATCGACGCCGATCTTCTTGAGGTGCGCGATGATCGAGGGATGGGCGAGGGCTGACACCGTACCGCGCTGTTTCTCGGGGATCGCCGGGTGCAGCATGGTGAAGGGCTTGACCGCGACCTCGTAGACGAAGCCGCCTGGCGGCAGGATCGGCCGGCCGATCTTGGCGAGCGGGTCTCTGGTGACGACCGTCTTCGGCACGAGATCGGCGGTGTCGACGCCGAACATCGAGAGACGGGCGTCGTGTTTGAAGGGGCGGTCGAGTTCGCGGGCATAGGGGTCGACGAGCAGTTTCGACGAGTCGAACCAGGAGCCGTTGTCTGGATCGTAGGCGCCCCAGGCGCGGTAGCCGTAACGGGTGCCGGGGCCGAGCGCGGGGAGGGAGATGCGATGGATATCGTCGCGGCCGCGCACCAGGCGGTGGCGGGCGGTTTCCCGCTTTCCGTCAGCGTCGAAGAGGCAGAACTCGATACGTTCGGCATGGTGCGACCAGACTGCGAAATCGGCGCCGTCTGTGGTCAGGGTGACGCCGAGCTTCAGGTCAGAAGGTCTGGCCAATGGTGTTACCCCCCGTTTGTCCTGCCGTGCCTCTCCCCCTTGGGGGCGATGCTATCGCATTTGGGAAGTGGGGCGGCGCGGCATCCCGAACCCTCCCCCTTGTGGGGAGGGTGGCCGGCAGGCGGGAGGGGTTTTTATGCTGGATGAAGACCCCTCCCCAACCCCTCCCCACAAGGGGGAGGGGCTCCACGCCGCCTCGCATCTCCATATGCGATCGCTCCCCCCTTGAGGGGGAGATGCCCGGCAGGGCAGAGGGGGGTGAAAACATCCGCGGCGTCCCGAGTCTGGCGTTTAAGCCCTCACGTAATCACAGTCGGCTTGTCGCGGCCTGTCCTCTTGCGCAGGTCGGAGATTTCGTCGGCCACGGCGATCAGGTCGGCCAGCGCCTGCTGCGTGTCGATCCCATGCTTGGCGGGATCCGGCTCGTAGCGCTCGACATAGACGCGGATCGTGGCGCCCGACGTGCCGGTGCCGGAGAGGCGGAAGACGACGCGGGAGCCGCCGTCGAAGAGGATGCGGATGCCCTGGTTCTTCGAGACCGAACCGTCGATCGGGTCGTGATAGGCGAAGTCGTCGGCGGTCGCGACCTTCAGCGCGCCGAAGGACTGGCCGGGCAGCGAGGCAAGCTTGTCACGGAGCGCGGTGATCAGCAGGTTGGCGGCGTCCGAATCGACCTCTTCGTAGTCGTGGCGGGAATAGTAGTTGCGGCCGTATTCGGCCCAGTGCGACTTGACGATCTCCTCGACGCTCTCGTTGCGGGCGGCCATGATGTTCAGCCAGAAGAGCACGGCCCAGAGGCCGTCCTTTTCGCGCACGTGGTCGGAGCCGGTGCCGAAGCTCTCTTCGCCGCAGACGGTCGCCTTGCCGGCGTCGAGCAGGTTGCCGAAGAATTTCCAGCCGGTCGGGGTTTCGTACATGCCGATGCCGAGCTTTTCGGCGACGCGGTCGGCGGCGGCGCTGGTCGGCATGGAACGGGCGATGCCGGCGATGCCGCGGGCGTAACCTGGCGCGACGGTGGCGTTGGCGGCGATGATCGCCAGGCTGTCGGACGGAGTGACGAACATGCCCTTGCCGACGATCATGTTGCGGTCGCCGTCGCCGTCGGAGGCGGCGCCGAAATGCGGGCCGTCCTTGCTCATGACGTCGTCATAGAGTTCCTTGGCGTGGACGAGGTTCGGGTCCGGATGGTGACCACCGAAATCCGGCAGCGGCACCGCGTTGCGCACCGAGCCTTCCGGGGCGCCGAGGCGTTTTTCGAGAATTTCGGTGGCGTAGGGGCCGGTAACGGCGCCCATCGAGTCGATGACCACGTTGACGCCGCTGGCGATCAGCGCGCGGATCGACGGGAAGTCGAAGAGCTGTTCCATCAGCTCGGCATAGTCGGCGACCGGATCGATCACCTCGACCGCCATGCCGGCGACGTCGAAGGAGCCGATCGCGTCGAGATCGAGATCGGCAACCTCGGCGATCTTATAGGTATCGATGACCTTGGAGCGGGCGAAGATCGCGTCGGTGATCTTTTCCGGGGCCGGGCCGCCATTGCCGATATTGTACTTGATGCCGAAATCCTCGGTCGGGCCACCGGGATTGTGGCTGGCCGAGAGGATGATGCCGCCGAAGGCCCTGTACTTGCGGATGATGTTGGAGGCGGCGGGCGTCGAGAGGATGCCGCCCTGGCCGACCATGACCTTGCCGAAGCCGGCGGCCGCGGCCATCTTGATCGCCTTCTGGATGACCTCGCGGTTGTAGTAGCGGCCGTCGCCGCCGATCACCAGCGTCCCGCCCTCGAAGCCTTCGAGGCTGTCGAAGATCGACTGGATGAAGTTTTCCGCGTAGTTCGGTTGCGCGAAGACCGGGACCTTCTTGCGCAGACCGGACGTGCCCGGCTTCTGATCCTGAAAGGGTGTCGTCGAAACGGTGTTGATCATGGTCATGATCCTTTTTTGGCAATGAGGGATTTGTAGAGCTCGGCGTAAAGCCCGGCGCTCTTGTCCCAGGAAACATCGGATTTCATGCCCTGCTTCTGGATCTGCGTCCAGACTTTCGGCTGATGGAAGAGACGGACTGCGCGGCGAAGCGCGCGGCGCAGGTTGTCGGTGGTGACAGGGCCGAAGGAGACGCCGGTGGCGGCCTTGGCGGCGATTGCGGCGTGGCTGGCGTCGATGACGGTATCGTTCAGGCCGCCGGTGCGGGCAACGACCGGGATGCAGCCATAGCGCAGGCCATAGAGCTGGGTGAGGCCGCAGGGCTCGAAACGCGAGGGGATGACGATCGCGTCGCAGCCCGCCTGCATCAGGTGGGAGAGCGGCTCGTCATAGATGGAGAGGACGGCGACCTTGCCGGGATGGCGTCTGGCGGCGGCATGGAAGGCGTTTTCGAGCGCCCGGTCGCCGGAGCCGAGCACGGCGAGCCTTCCGCCCATGGCGACGAGATCGTCGAGCGTTTCGGAGAGAAGGTCCATGCCTTTCTGCCAGGTGAGCCGCGAGATGACACAGAACAGCGGTCCGGGCTCCTGGTCGAGGCCGAAGCGCTCGGCGACCGCCTGCTTGTTGTCGGCGCGGGTCTTCAGTGTCGCCGCATTGTAGTGGGTCTTGACGGCGGGGTCGGTCGCCGGGTCCCAGATGTCGGCGTCGATGCCGTTGACGATGCCGTGCAGATCGCCCTGGCGGATGGTCAGCAGGCCTTCGAGACCCATGCCGAATTCGGGGGTGAGGATTTCCTCGGCATAGGAGGGGCTGACGGTCGAGATCGCCCAGCTCGTCTGCAGGCCGGCCTTGAGATAACCGACGCCGCCGAAATATTCGACGCCCTCGATGCCGAAGGCGTGGGCCGGCAGTTCGAGATAGGGGAAGATGTCGGCGCCGTACTGGCCCTGGAAGGCGATGTTGTGGATGGTGATCAGCGTCGGGACTTCGCGTTCGGCGGAATAGCGCATATAGGCCGGCACCATCGCCGCCTGCCAGTCGTGCACATGGACGATATCCGGCTTCCAGCCCGCGTCGCCATCCGCCATCGCCCCCTGTGCGATCATTGCACCGGCCTTGGAAAGGGCCGCGAATCGTCGCCAGTTGTCGAAGTGATCCTTGCCGGTGGCATCGACGTAGGGTCCGCCGGGGCGGTCGAAGAAGACGGGCGAATCAAGGATGAGCAGATCGAGGCCCTGATGCTCGACTTCGAGCACGTCGGCCCTGGCGCCGAGCAGGTTCTCGAAGCTGATGACGAGCCTTGCGTCCTTGACGGCCCGCATCACAGCCGGATAGCCCGGCATCAGCGTCTTGACCGAAACGCCATGGCCTTTGAGCGCGAGCGGCAGCGCGCCGGCCACATCGGCCAGCCCGCCGGTCTTCACGAGCGGATAGACTTCGGACGCGACCGAAAGCACTTGCATAATGCGTTACAGATCCAGTTTGTCGATCATCGTCTGGGTAATCAGGCAGATGCCGTTTTCGGTGCGGCGGAAACGCTTCGCATCGATTTCGGGATCCTCGCCGACCACCAGGCCTTCGGGAATGGTTACACCGTGATCGATGACGACATTGCGAAGCTGCGCGTGTCTTCCGATCCTGACATTCGGCAGCACGACCGCGCCCTCCAGGCGGGAATAGGAATTGGCGCGCACCCCGGTGAACAGCAGGCTGCGATTGAGTGACGAACCGGAGATGATGCAGTCGCCCGACACGACCGAGGAGGTGGCCGAGCCCCGGCGGTTTTCGTCGTCATGGACGAATTTCGCCGGCGGGGTGATTTCGGCATAGGTCCAGATCGGCCAGGACTTGTCGTAGATATCGAGGCCCGGAACGATTTCCGTCAGGTCGATATTGGCCTGCCAGTAGGCATCCACCGTGCCGGCGTCGCGCCAGTAGGGTTCGCGTTCGAAATCGGAGCGGACGCAGCTGTCGGCGAAACGATGGGCGACGGCTTTGCCGTGCTCGACGATATAGGGAATGATGTCCTTGCCGAAATCGCGGCTGGAGCCGGGCGTTTCGGCGTCGCGCTTCAGGACGTCCATCAGGAACTTGGTGTGGAAGACGTAGATGCCCATCGAGGCGAGCGCGAAATCCGGATTGCCGGGAATGCCGGGCGGATCGGCGGGCTTTTCGACGAAGGCGATGATCTCGTCCCTCTCGTTGACGTGCATGACGCCGAAGCCGGTGGCTTCGATGCGCGGCACTTCGAGGCAGCCGACGGTGACCTGGGCGCCACTGTCCACATGCTGCTGCAGCATGTATTCGTAGTCCATCTTGTAGACGTGGTCGCCGGCGAGGATGACCATGTATTCGGGCGCATAGGCCTCGATGATGTCGATGTTCTGGAAGACGGCGTCGGCGGTGCCTTCATACCATTGCGTCTCGGAGACGCGCTGGGAGGCGGGGAGGATGTCGAAGCTCTCGTTGCGCTCCGGGCGGAAGAAGTTCCAGCCGCGCTGCATGTGGCGGATCAGCGAATGCGCCTTGTACTGCGTCGCCACGCCGATGCGGCGGATGCCGGAATTCAGCGCGTTCGACAGTGCAAAATCGATGATGCGTGCCTTGCCCCCGAAATAGACGGCCGGCTTGGCGCGCCGGTCGGTCAGTTCCTTCAATCGGCTACCGCGCCCCCCGGCCAACACATAGGCCATCGCATCGCGTGACAGGGGTTGGATTCTTTTCTCAATCATTTGTCCCTCCCAATTATAGGCCTATGCTTGTTCCAGCTCGAGCATGATCGTCGCGAGCGGCGGCAGCGTGACTTCGGCCTGAACGGTTCCTCCCGCGTTCACTGCCTGAACGCGACCACCATTGCCTTTGCCGCTGCCGCCGTAGATCTCGGCGTCGGTATTCAGGATTTCCCGCCATCTGCCTTCGGTTGGCAAGGGGATACGGAAATTTTCACGGTATACGGGTGTAAAATTGCTGATCACCGCCACCGGCTTTTCTCCGGGCGACATGCGCAGCCAGGCATAGACCGAATTTTCCGCGTCGTCGGCGATCAGCCAGCGGAAGCCTTCGCCCTCGCAGTCACGGGCATGCAGCGCGGGTTTGGAGCGGTAACAGAAGTTGAGATCCCGCACCAGGCGGCGCATGCCCTCGTGCGGATGATACTGGAGCAAGTTCCAGTCGAGCGAACGGGCCTCGCTCCACTCGCTCCACTGGGCGAATTCCTGGCCCATGAACAGCAGCTTCTTGCCGGGATAACCCCACATGAAACCGTAATAGGCCCGCAGGTTTGCGAATTTCTGCCAGTCGTCGCCGGCCATCTTGGCGATCAGCGAGCCTTTGCCGTGCACCACTTCGTCGTGGGACAGCGGCAGGACGAAATTCTCCGAATAGGCATAGAGCAAGCCGAAGGTGAGCTCGTGGTGGTGATGCTTGCGGTGGATGGGCTCACGCTGCAGGTAGCTCAGCGTGTCGTGCATGAAGCCCATGTTCCACTTGAAGCCGAAACCGAGGCCGCCTTCGTGGACGGGCTGCGAGACCTTCGGCCAGGACGTGCTCTCCTCGGCGATCGTCATCACACCCGGATGCGCGCCGTAGGAAAGCGAGTTCATCTTCTGCAGGAAACGCACCGCTTCGAGGTTCTCGCGCCCGCCATATTCGTTCGGCACCCATTCGCCCTCCTTCCTCGAATAGTCGAGATAGAGCATGGAGGCGACGGCATCGACGCGCAGGCCGTCGAGATGGAATTTTTCCGACCAGTAGAGCGCGTTGTTGACGAGGTAGGAGAGGACTTCGTTGCGGCCGAAATTGTAGATCGCCGTGTTCCAGTCGGGGTGAAAACCCTGGCGCGGATCGGCATGTTCGTAAAGCGCCGTGCCGTCGAAAAAACGCAGGCCATGGGCGTCGGTCGGGAAATGGGCGGGCACCCAGTCGAGGATGACGCCGATGCCGACCTTGTGGCAGCCGTTGACGAAACGGGCGAAACCCTCCGGCTCGCCGAACCTCGCGGTCGGGGCGAAAAGCCCGGTCGTCTGGTAACCCCAGGACGGATCGAAGGGATGTTCGGTGATCGGCAGGAATTCGATATGGGTGAAGCCCATGTCGGTGCAATAGGGGATCAGTTCGGCGGCGAGTTCGTCCCAGGAGAGGAAGGAACCGTCCGGCTTCTTGCGCCAGGAGCCGGCATGCACTTCGTATATGGTGATCGGCTGGCGGCGATGGTCGGCCTTTTCCCAGAATTCCCGATGGGCCGCGTCGTCCCATTTCTGGGAGAGTTCCGGCGCGGTGACCGAGGCGGTGTCGGGGCGCATTTCGGCGCGGCGGGCGTAAGGGTCGGCCTTCAGCGGCAGGAGCTTGCCGTTCTTGCCGACGATCTCGAACTTGTAGGCGGAGCCGGCCCTGACATCGGGCGCGAAGATTTCCCAGATGCCGGTATCGACCCGCAGCCGCATGACGTGCCGACGGCCGTCCCAGCCGTTGAAGTCGCCGACGACGGACACCCGCTTGGCGTTCGGCGCCCAGACGGCGAAATGGAAACCCTCGACGCCCTCGTGTTTCAGGGCGTGGGCACCCATCTTGTCGAACAGGCGCAGATGCGAGCCCTCACGGACGAAATAGTCGTCCATGGGCCCGAGCACCGGGCCGAACGTATAGGGGTCGGTGACCGCCCACTCGTCATCACCGCGGCGGGCACGGTAACGGATCGGTTGCAGCTGGGTAGCGTTGACGAGACCTTCGAAATATCCGGCCTCGTGACGGCGCGTCAGTTCACCGAGTTCGGCGCCGCCGAGCGTCAAAGCGGTGACGGCCTCGGCACCCGGAACGAAGCAACGGACCCTGAAACCGTCCCCGAGCTTGTGAAGCCCGAGGACGGCGAAGGGATTGGTATGCCTGCCTTCCAAAATCGCCTCGATCTCGGATAACGGAATCTCCCCAGGAGCTCTTCCGTCATCGACGCGCGGCGATTTTTTCATCAGGCTCTCCAGATTTCCGACGCATACTGACGAATAGTTCTGTCCGAGGAGAACCATCCCATCCGGGCGGTATTGCGAATTGTCTTCGAATACCAGGATTTAGGGTCGGACCAGATTTGGTCAACGTTACGCTGGGCTTCCGCGTAAGCGTCGAAATCGGCGGCGACCATGAACCAGTCATGATTGTAGATGCCGTCGATCAGGGCGGTGAAGCGCGAGCGGTCGTCCGGAGAAAAGACGCCAGACGCGATCGCATTGAGCGCCTGGGCGAGTTCGCGCGACTTCTCGATGATGGCGCGCGGCTGATGGCCTTCCTCGCGGACCTTGGCGACCTCGTCGGCGGTCATGCCGAAGATGACGATATTCTCCTCGCCGACATGGTCGCGCATCTCGACATTCGCACCGTCGAGCGTGCCGATGGTCAGCGCGCCGTTCAATGCGAACTTCATGTTGCCGGTGCCAGATGCTTCCATGCCGGCGGTCGAAATCTGCTCGGAAAGATCGGCGGCCGGAACGATGATCTCGGCGAGCGAGACGTTGTAGTTCGGCACGAAGACGACCTTGAGCAGGCCGCGGACGGCCGGGTCGTTGTTGATGACGCGCGCCACGTCATTGGCGAGCTTGATGATCAGCTTGGCGTTGTGATAGCTCGGCGCCGCCTTGCCGGCGAACAGTTTTACGCGCGGGACCCAGTCGAGTTCCGGATGCGAGCGGATCTGGTCGTAGAGGGCAACGGCCTCGATGATGTTGAGAAGCTGGCGCTTGTATTCGTGGATGCGCTTGATCTGGATGTCGAACAACGCCGACGGATCGATGCGGATGCCCATGCGGCTGCCGACAAGATTGGCGAGCTGCACCTTGTTGGCCCGCTTGACGGCGGCGAACTTCTCCTGGAAGGCCTTGTCGTCGGCATGGGCGTTGAGGCCCTGCAAGGCGTCCGTATTGTCGAGGAACTCGTCGCCGATCGCTTCCTGGATCAGCGAGGTGAGGCCCTGGTTGCATTGCATCAGCCAGCGGCGCGGGGTGATGCCGTTGGTCTTGTTGTTGATGCGGGCCGGATACATCGTGTGCAGGTCGGCGAAGACCGTGACCTTCATCAGGTCCGTATGCAGGGCCGAGACGCCGTTGACCGAATGGGAGCCGACAAAGGCAAGGTTGCCCATGCGGACGCGACGATCGCCGCTTTCGTCGATCAGCGAGATCGCGCGGATCTGGGTGTCGGAGAAGCTCTTCTGTTTGCGTGCCTCGATCAGGATGAGCGCGTTGATCGCATAGACGATCTGCATGTGGCGCGGCAGAAGGCGCTCGAACAGCGGCACCGGCCAGGTTTCCAGCGCTTCCGGCAAAAGCGTGTGGTTGGTGTAGGAGAAGGTCTGGCGGGTGACCGACCAGGCCTGCTCGAAATCCATGCCGTGGATGTCGGTGAGCAGGCGCATCAGCTCGGCGATCGATACGGCCGGGTGGGTATCGTTGAGCTGGATCGCGACCTTCTCGTGCAGGTTCGTGAAGTCCGGATATTGCTGCAGGTGGCGGCGCAGGATGTCCTGCAGCGAGGCCGACGAGAAGAAGAATTCCTGGCGCAGGCGCAGTTCCTGGCCGGCCGGGTTGGCGTCGGCCGGATAAAGGACGCGGGTCAGGCTTTCCGCCTTGTTGCTTTCGCGCAGCGCGCCAATATGGTCGCCGGCGTTGAAGGCGTCCAATAGAATCGGGTCGATCGGCTGGGCCGACCAGAGGCGCAGCGTGTTGACGCGTTTTCCGCGCCAGCCGACCGCCGGCGTGTCATAGGCCATGGCGATGACGCGTTCGGCCGGCTTCCAGACGTAGCGCGGCGTCTCATCGTAACCGCCGACGGTTTCGACCGTGCCGCCGTAACCGATCTCGTAGGAGCTTTCGCGGCGTTCGAATTCCCACGGGTTGCCGTGGGCGAGCCAGCTCTCCGGAAGCTCGACCTGCCAGCCGTCGGCCATCTGCTGGCGGAACAGGCCGTGGACGTAGCGGATGCCATAACCATAGGCCGGGATATCGACGGTCGCCATGCTCTCCATGAAACAGGCGGCGAGACGGCCGAGGCCGCCGTTGCCGAGCGCGGCGTCCGGCTCCAGAACCGCGATCACGTCGATATCGACGCCGAGCGAAGACAGCGCGTCGCGGATTTCCTGCATCAGGCCCATGTTGCTCACCGCATCGCGCATCAGCCGGCCGATCAGGAATTCGAGCGACAGATAATAGACGCGCTTGCCGCCGGTCCGATAGACCTTGCGGGTCGATTCCATCCAGGTATCGATGATGCGGTCGCGCACCACCAGGATGGTGGCGGTCAGCCAGTCGTGGGGCTTCGCCACCTTCGCATCCTTGCCGATACGGTAGGTCAGGCGCTCGATGATCTCTTCCGCCATGATTTCAGGACGGGAGCTGCGGGGGGCCGGTTGAGGAATTTCGACCGGAGAAGACGTGTTGTTCATATGTCGCCAACTTTCTGGGGGAGCGGGAGGAAGGGCGTCCGATTCAGTCCATCTGGCAAGATGTATAGAGACAGTTTATGCACCGTTATGACACTGCGCAATGACCGATTTATCTTTGCGTGTATCGCTTGGACGAGACCAACGAAAAACGCCCCGCCGGTTGGGGCGGGGCGTCTTGTCGGGCTGTCCGGAGGCAGGTTCAATTGGTCAGGCGGGTTCCGGTCTGGGCGGCCTTGCGGGCGATCTCCCCGAAGCTCTCGACCAGCGTCGTCATGTCGGTCGGCTCGTAATAATATTCGGGGCCGCTGGCGCAGTAGTTCAGCAGCTTCTTGCCCTTGTCCGGCGCCATGAAGGCGATCGTGTAGATCTTGATGCCCGTTGACATTTCCTCTTCCGTGAGCTGCTGTCCGTTCTTCAGCTTCAGCTTTGCAGCCTCCGTGAGGCCGTCGCTTTTCGCGTTCAGGCAGATGTCGCGAACTTTGGTATCGATCGTCGAATTCCAGGTCCCGCTGTTGCCGGTCATCTCGCCGTCGGTCATAAAGACGATGAAGCGATCGAAATTGGAGTTGTCCTTGCCGTCATGGGCGGTCTTTTCGGTGGTGTTGGCTTTCTTCAACGCATTCAGCGCATTGGTCAGCGCGCCGCTGGCGTCGGTGCCGCCCGAGGGTGGCTCCGGCAGCTTATTGACATAGCTATCCACCAGGGAAGTGCCCCACTGGATGCTCTGCTGCGCTTTCGTCTGGTCGTCGTAGGAATCGGCGCCGACGCGGATCAGCACATGGTTCGGATCGGCTTTTTCGAGTTCGGCGAACATGACGCCGGCGGCGGCCTTCAGCGACTCCATTTTTGTCAGATAGTTGGCCACATCCTTGTAGCAGATCTTGTTGTAGTTCTTGCCGCACAAATAGGATTGCTGTTTGGTCGGCTGGGCAGAATTGATCGTCGTCGTATCGTCCGCCATCGAGCCGGATTCGTCGAGCGCCAGGTACATGGAGAGGGCATTGCCTTCGCGGCCGCTCGCAGAGACGCTTTCGACGCTGACGCGCATGGTCTGGAAGCCGAGAAGCGAGGTCAGGCCGCTGAGCGGCACGTCGTAGCTCGACTTCATACGGACCTCGTAGCTGGCAGCCGTGGTGGAATTGCCTGAGGTGGTTGCCAATGTCTGGGTATTCGCTCTGAACTTGGCCTCCTCCGCAGCCAGCGCCTCGGCGGAGAGGCCGGAATTTTTGAGCGCCTCTATGTTCTGGGCGATATACATGTCGGTGCCGAGCTTCTGGGCTTCCGCCGCAGTCATGGTGCCCTTGGCGGCCATTGCGGACGCAGCGGCGAGCGTGGCGCTGTCTGCCAGCGCCTGGAGCTGATTCTTTTGATCCATCGCCTGCGTCAGATCGACCGCGACGCCGCCGACTGCCAGCAGGACGGGAAGCATGGCAGCCGTCATGATACCGAAATTACCGGCGCGGTCCTTCGCCAGCCGCGCAAAGATTGTGTGCTTCATCATTAGCCCCTGGAGTTCAATTCATTTGAACATCCGTGGTGTAATTCCTGGCGGGTATAGGAAGGCCTAAACCATTCGCTGCAATTTTACGGAATGCCAAGAATCAGCGCCAAAACGGAGCGGGATGTCACGATTTCAGCGGAATGACGTCCACCGCCTGCACGGCGTTCTGGTTTCCGTAACCTTTGAGCATGCCGATGACCGGCGCGACGTCGGAATAGTCGCGGCCATAACCGACGACGATATGGTCGCTGCCGGCCGGAATGTTGTTGGTCGGGTCGAGTTCGACATAACCCATGGTCTCGCCGCACCAGACCCGCACCCAGGCATGCATGGCGTCGGCACCCTCGAGACGTTCCTTGCCCGGCGGCGGAATGGTGCGCAGGAAGCCGCTGACATAACCGGCCGGAATGCCAAGGCTGCGGAGCGCCACGATCATGATATGGGCGAAATCCTGGCACACGCCACGCTTCAGCCGGAAGGCCTCCTTCGGCGTCGTATCGACCTCGGTCGCCTTGGCGTCGTAGGTGAAGTCCTTGTGGATACGGGCGCAGATGCCAAGCGCGATCTCCCGCACGGTCTGGCCGGGTTTGACGATCTCGCGGGCATAGGCGGCGATCACCGGCTCTTCCGCGAGCCGCGGGCTTGCGCCCGTCAGGTGATGCGGCGAGGCGGCATCGACCGACCAGAAATCCGCCAGTTCGTCGGTGAGCGTCGCCAGTTCGGGCGACAGGTCCGCCGTCATCGAGGTGGCCTCCACCATGACGCGGGCCTGCATGCGGATGTCGAGCTTTTCGTGCGGCGCGCGCAGCAGCACGGATGTCGCCTGCTGGCCGAAGAAATCGATGAAGGTGGTGCGCTCATCGGCATGCGGGCCGACGGTGATCGAGCCGGCAATCAGCCGCTGCCGGTCGGGCAGGGACAGCGGCAGGAGGCGGATCACGTGGCGGGCGCCCGAGGCCGGCACGTCGTAGGTGTAACCCATGTGGAGGGAGAGATCGTAAAGCATCAGCTGAAATAAGTCTGGCCGAGGATATCGGACAGCTTCTCCATCTCCAGTTCGATTTTCTGGTAGGTATCGTCGTTCATGGCCTCCGGCGTCATGACCGCAAGGCCGGAATGCAGCCGCATCGCCTCGCGGTAGAAGGGCGACATCTGGCCGTTGACGAAGGCGTTCGGCAATTGCTCCACCTCGGTGCGGATTTCGTTCAGCTGGAAGAGGATCGAGCGCGGGTTCAAGGGGTCGAGCGCCAGGAGGTCGGCGACCGTCAGCCTCGCCGTGTTGACGTTGTAGCGGCGGCGGTGGGTCATGACGCTGTCGCCGATCTCAAGCAGCATGTCGAGCGAGCCGTCCGGCGCGTCGGGGCCCGACATGTGACCGAGCAGCCGGGTCATGTGCATGCCGCGCTCCAGGTGGCGGCCGATCGAAAGGAAACGCCAGCCGGTGAAACGGTACATGTTTTCATGCACCAGACCGGCAAAGCCGGCGAGCTTGCGCAGCAGCACGGTCATGGCATGCGAAGCATCGTCGCCCGCATGCACGGTTTCGTGGAAGCGGCGGGCGGTCTTGGCAAGGTCGGTCAGAGCCAGCCAGCCGTCCGGCGAGAAACGGTCCCGGATGTTGCTCGCCGAATAGATGGCGCTGTCGATGTTGCGCAACAGCGATGCCGGCACCGCCTTGGTCATCTCGACGTCGATGCCCTTCAGGTAGCGGGTGACATCGGCAAGAAGCGGTGCGTTCGGATCGGCGGATTCGGCATAGCGCAGATGCCAGGCGCGCAGAATGCGCAGGGCGCCTTCGGCCCGCTCGATATACCGGCCGAGCCAGTAGAGATTGTCGGCGGCGCGGCTCGGCAGGCTGCCGGGCATGTTGCGGGTGAAACTTTCCTCGGGCGGCAGGAGCGTCGCCCTGGCGACCGGCTTGTCGCTGACGATCCAGACGTCGGCGGCGGCCCCGCCCGACTGCATGGCGATCGCCGCCACGTCGTCGCCGGCGCCGATGCGGGCAAAGCCGCCCGGCATGATCTGCCAGCCGTGTTCGGTGCGGGCGGCGAACACGCGCAGCGACATCGGCCGCGGCGTGAGCTTGCCGTTGACGTAGGCGGGCGTGGTCGAAAGGGTCACGACCTCCTGGCCGACCAGTTTGGCGCCTTCGGTCGCCAGCCAGTCGCCGACGGTGTCCCTCGCCGTCTTGCGCAGCGACGAGCCGAGCACCGATTGGCCGTTGTCGTCGAAAAAGGGCAGCCGTGAATAGGCCGGCCCGATGACCATGCGCTCGATGTTCTTGGCGACGTGCTCGCGTTCCTTTTTCTGCCCGCACCACCAGGTGGCGATCGAGGGCATGATCAGGTCCTCGCCGATCAGCCGCCGACAGACGGTCGGCGCGAATGCCAGCAGCGCGCGGGTTTCGAGGATGCCGGAGCCGAGCGCGTTGACGAAGGTGAGCGCGCCCGAACGGAGCGCCTGGACCATGCCGGGGGTGCCGATATGGGAGTGCTGGTTCAGTTCGAGCGGATCGGCGTAGGCCGCGTCGAGGCGGCGCCAGAGCACGCCGACGGGCTTGAGGCCGGCCACGGTGCGGACCATGACGCGGTCGCCCACCACCGTCAGGTCCTCGCCCTCAAGAAGCATGAAACCGAGATAGCGGGCGATATAGGCGTGCTCGAAATAGGTCTCGTTGGCGGGGCCGGGCGAAAGGACCGCGATTCGGTCCTCCGGGTTCTGCTTGTGGGATTGCAGCGCATCGCGGAAGGCGCCGAAGAAGGAGGCGAGGCGGTGAACATGCGATTCGGCGTAGATATCCGAAAAGGCGCGGGTTGTGGCGACGCGGTTTTCCAGCGCAAAACCGGCGCCCGACGGCGCCTGGGTGCGGTCGGCGAGGACCCACCAGTTGCCGTCCGGGCCGCGGCCGATCTCGAACGAACAGAAATGCAGGTAATGGCCGCCGACCGGCCTGACGCCGACCAGCGGGCGGAGGAATTCGGCGTTTCCGGCAATCAGCGCCGGCGGCAGGAAACCCTCCTGCACCAGCTTGTTGTCGCCATATATATCAGCGATCAGCGCTTCCAGAAGATCGGCGCGCTGGGTCAGGCCCTTGCAGACCGTTTCCCATTCCTTGCCGTCGATGAGGACCGGCACGTGGCTGATCGGCCAGTTGCGCTCGCCGCCGCTGCCTTGAGCGCCGTAGGTGCGGTAGAAGACGCCCGCGTCGCGCAGGTAGCGGTCGGCACGGGCGAAACGCTCGCGGCGCTCGTGCTCGGTCATGCGGCCGAGATGGGAGATCAGGTTGCGCCAGACCGGCCGGATTTGCCCCTTCGCGTCGAGCATCTCGTCGGCGACGCCCGGGAGTGCGGCATAACCGAGGAGGGGATCGCCAGCGATCCCCTCTTTTGCCTTGCGTTCGGTTGCCGGTGCCTTGGACATCGACTTCTTCAGACTCCTTGCGGCCGGCGCAGATCGAGCGTCAGCGGAAATTCGGGCGAAGGCGTTTCGGCCAGCAGCGTATAGCCGCCCGCCGTATGCCCCCACGGCTCGAACCGGGCAAGCCGGCGTGCTTCCGCCTCGTTGCCGTTGACCGGGAAGGTGTCATAGCTACGCCCGCCCGGATGGGCAACGTGATAGATGCAGCCGCCGATCGAACGGCCGGACCATGTATCATATATGTCGAACGTGAGCGGCGTATTAACCGGCAGGACCGGGTGCAGGCCGGCGGCCGGCTGCCAGGCCTTGAAGCGGACGCCGGCAACCGCAACGCCCGACGTGCCGGTGCCCTTGAGCGGTACGGCGCGGCCGTTGCAGGCGACGGTATAGCGGGACGGGTTGGTGGTCTCGAGCCGGACCTGGAGGCGCTCGACCGACGAATCGACGTAACGCACGGTGCCGCCGATCGCCCCCTGCTCGCCCATCACGTGCCAGGGTTCGAGTGCCTGGCGGAGTTCGAGCCTGGAGCCTTCGTATTCGACCTCACCGAAGAAGGGGAAGCGGAATTCGAGCTGCGCCTCGAACCATTCGGGGCGAAGGTCGAAGCCGTTTTCGCGCAGGTCCTGCAGCACGTCCATGAAGTCGGCCCAGACGAAATGCGGCAGCATGAAGCGGTCGGCGAGCGCCGTGCCCCAGCGTACGAAGCGGCCCTGCAGCGGGTTCTTCCAGAACCTGGCGATCAGCGCCCGGACCAGCAATTGCTGGGCAAGCGACATGCGGGCGTTCGGCGGCATCTCGAAGCCGCGGAACTCGACGAGGCCGAGGCGGCCGGTCGGGCCGTCCGGCGAAAACAGCTTGTCGATGCAGATTTCCGAGCGGTGGGTATTGCCGGTGACGTCGGTCAGGAGGTTGCGGAACAGGCGATCGACCAGCCACGGCAGCGGGGCCACGCCCTGGCCTGGGGGCGGAACCTGGGAGAGCGCGATCTCCAGTTCGTACATCGAATCGTGACGGGCCTCGTCGATGCGCGGCGCCTGGGAGGTCGGGCCGATGAACAGGCCGGAGAAGAGATAGGAGAGCGAGGGGTGGCGCTGCCAGTGCAGGACCAGACTCTTCAACAGGTCGGGGCGACGCAGGAACGGGCTGTCGTTGGGATTGGCGCCGCCGACCACGACGTGGTTGCCGCCGCCGGTGCCGGTATGGCGGCCGTCGATCATGAACTTGTCGGCGCCGAGACGGCTCTGGCGTGCCTCCTCGTAGATCGCCGTGGTGGTCGCGACCGTCTCCTTCCAGCTGGCGGCCGGATGGATGTTGACCTCGATGACGCCCGGATCGGGCGCGACGCGGATGACGTTGATGCGCTCGTCATGCGGCGGCGCATAACCTTCGATATGGACGGGAAGGCCGATGGCGGCGGCGGCGTTTTCGGCCGCGGCGATCAGTTCGAGATAGTCCTCGATCCTTTCGACCGGCGGCATGAACACGCATAGCCTTCCGTCGCGCGGTTCCACGGAGATCGCGGTACGCACCGCACCGCCGATCTCGCCGATGGTCTGCTCGACGCGGCCGGGATTGGCCGCATCGCCCGCCTTGAAGGAGGATTCCGGCATGGCGCGGCCGGCCGGGACGATCGTCTCTGGCAGCGGCTTTCGCGGGATCGACGGGTCGGCCTCGTGGATATAGGGAAACTGCGACGGCGGAACATAGGGGAGCGTTCCGAGCGGCAGGCGGTAACCGACCGGGCTGTCGCCGGGGACGAGGAAGATGCGGCCGCGGCGGGTGCGCCATTTCTCGCTGACCCAGCGCCTCGCGCCGGAGCTTCCCGTGGCCTGGGCATTCCAGGCCTGGACGGGAAGAATATAACCGCTCGGGCGGGTCAGGCCGCGTTCGAAGACGCGGGCGATGCGGTTGCGCTCCTCGGGATCCTTGAGCTTGGAATTGGAGGGATCGACGTTTTCCGGCAGGCTGCCTTCGCGGATGATCCACTCGGCGGGGTCCTCGTAGGCGGGGACGACCATCTCGGGCGCGATGCCGAGCTCGCCGGCGAGCGCCGTCAGGAGTTTCTCCGCATCATCCTCGCCGACGCCGTAGCTCTGGCCTTCCTCGGCGACGAGGTCCGGATTGCTCCAGATCGGCCGTTCGTCCTTGCGCCAGTAGAGCGAGAAGGTCCAGCGCGGCAGGCTTTCGCCCGGATACCACTTGCCCTGGCCGTAATGCAGGAAACCGCCCGGCGCGAAACGCTCGCGCAGCCTGCGGATCAGGATATCGGCCTTTTCGCGTTTGGTCGGGCCGACGGCATCGGTGTTCCATTCGCCGGATTCGAAATCGTCGATCGACACGAAGGTCGGTTCGCCGCCCATCGTGAGCCGCACGTCCTGTGCCTTGAGGACGCGATCGACCTGGTCGCCGAGCTTGTCGAGCGCATCCCAGGATTCGTCCGAAAAAGGCTTGGTGATGCGGGGATGTTCGGCGACGCGGTTGACCTTCATGTCGAAAGCGAAGGACGTTTGCGCCTCGCCGAAATAACCGCCGGAGATCGGGGCGGCGTTGCGGAAATGCGGGGTGGCGGCAAGCGGGATATGGCTTTCGCCGGTCAGCAGGCCCGACGTAGGGTCGAGGCCGACCCAACCGGCGCCGGGCAGATAGACCTCGCACCAGGCATGCAGGTCAGTGAAATCGACCTCGGTGCCGGAGGGGCCGTCGAGTGCCTTGAGGTCCGGCGTCAGCTGGATGAGGTAACCGGAGACGAAGCGGGCCGCGAGGCCGAGATGGCGCAGGATCTGGACGAGCAGCCAGCTGGTGTCGCGGCAGGAGCCCATGGCCGAGGTCAGCGTCTGCTCCGGCGTCTGCACGCCGGGTTCCATGCGGATGACATAGCCGATCGCCTGCTGCAGGCGGGCGTTGATGCCAACCACCATGTCGACCGTCGGCTGGCCGGGGGACATGTCGAAGCTCTTCAGGTAATCGACCAGTGCCGGTTCCGGGGGCTCCGGCGTCATGTAGATCGACAGGTCCTCGACCAGTTCCGGCGGGTAAGAGAACGGCCAGTTCGTCGCTTCTTCTTCGACGAAGAAGTCGAAGGGATTGTAGACCGTCATGTCGGCGACGAGATCGACCTCGATCTTGAACTCGGTGACCGGGTCGGGAAAGACGAATCGGGCAAGGTAATTGCCGTAGGGGTCCTGCTGCAGGTTCACGAAGTGGTTGGAGGGCGTCACCTTCAGCGAATGGCTGAGCACCTTGGTGCGCGAATGGGCGGCCGGTTTGAGGCGGATGATCTGCGGTCCTAGCCGGACGGGCTTGTCGTACATGTAATGGGTAAGGTGATAGATACTCGCCTTGATCGACATACTGCCCCTTTGGCTACCCCTTGCCGGCCTTTACGCTGGCCGATCGATGATCGTTGCAAGGATTTTGTGCGCTGCACGTAAATAATGCAAGGCGGAATCCGAGCTTGTCGCATGTGGCATCCCCGTTGAAAGACGCAGGTTTTACAGCTTCAATCCAAAGTTCGGCGGAAACGGCGGACCGCGATCAGCATGGCGACGGCCATCAGGCCGGCGAGCGCCAGCGTGTCATAGGCCAGGGTCTCGATGCTGGCGCCCTTCAGCATCACCGCGCGGACGATTCGGATATAGTGGGTGAGCGGCAGCGCCTCGCCGATCCACTGCGCCCAGTCGGGCATGCCGGCGAAGGGGAACATGAAGCCGGAGAGGAGGATGTTCGGCAGGAAGAACATCATCGCCATCTGCATGGCCTGGAGCTGGTTGGCGGCGACCGTCGAGAACGTATAGCCAATCGACAGGTTGGTGACGACGAAGAGCGAGGTCGCGGCGGCGAGCGACAGCGGATCGCCGAGGATCGGCACGCGGAAAACGAGGATGCCGACGCCGATGATGACCAGCGCCTGGATGAGGCCGATCAGCACATAGGGAGCGATCTTGCCGAACATGATTTCCAAGGGCTTGATCGGCATGGAAAGCAGGTTCTCCATCGTGCCGCGCTCGACCTCGCGGGTGACGGAGAGGGCGGTGAAGATCAAGAGCGTCATCGTCAGGATCGTGCCGAGCAGGCCGGGGACGATGTTGAGCGTCGAGGAGCCGGCCGGATTGTAGCGGCGGTGCTGGATGATCTGGAAGGCGGGCTTTACCGGCTCGGCGAAGGCGACCTCCCGGTCGTTTTCGAGCGCGGTCGAGACGACGCCGGAGAGCGCGCCGAGCGCGGAGCTTGCGGCGACCGGGTCGGTGGCGTCGGCGGCGACCAGCAGCGAGGGCGAATCGCCGCGGCGCAGCGATCTTTCGAAACCTTCGGGGATTTCGACGACGAACAGCGCCTCGCCGGATTGCAACAGGGCATCCATGTCCTCGGCACGGGTGACTACGGTCTTCACCTCGAAGAAATCGGTATTTTTCAGCGCCGCGAGGATGGAGCGGCCGACATCGCTGTTTTCGCGCATCAGCACCGCGGTCGGCAGATTGTGCGGCGTGGTGTTGATCGCAAAGCCGAACAGGAAAAGCTGCATGATCGGCAGCATGACCATGGTCGCGAGCGTGATGCGGTCGCGGGTCATCTGGATGAATTCCTTGACCGTCATCGCCCAGAAGCGGCCGAAGGAGCCGCCATTGCCGTTGCCATTGGTATCGCCAGGCGCGGTGGTCATTGGAAATTGTCCTCCGAGCGGCGCATCAGGTCGATGAAGGCGTCTTCGAGCGTCGGTTCGCCCTTTTCCCATTTGAGGCCCGGCCTGTCGCGGTAAGGGGCGATCGCCTTTTCCAGCGTTTCGGCATCGCGGCCGGCGACGTGCAGGCTGGTGCCGAAGGGCGCGATCATGTCGATGCCGGGCCGGTTTTCGAGGTCGGCCTGGAGATGGTGCACGTCCGGGCCGGAGACGGTGAAGGTGACAAGGCCGGTGCCGGCGATCACTTCCTCCACCGTGCCTTCGGCGAGTAGCTTGCCGTAGGCGATATAGGCGATCTCGTGACAGCGCTCGGCCTCGTCCATGTAATGGGTGGAGACCAGAACCGAGAGGCCGTCGGCGGCAAGCGCGTGGATCTCGTTCCAGAAATCGCGCCGCGCCTTCGGATCGACGCCGGCGGTCGGTTCGTCGAGGAGGAGAAGTGCCGGTTCGGGCAGGATGCAGGCGCCGAGCGCGAGGCGCTGTTTCCAGCCGCCGGAAAGCTCGCCGGCCAGCTGCTTCTCGCGGCCCTTGAGGCCGAGGCGTTCGATCGCCGCGCTCGCCTTGCCGCGGGCGTCGGAGAGGCCGTAGACGCGGGCGACGAATTCGAGGTTCTCGCGGATCGACAGGTCCTGGTAGAGCGAGAATTTCTGGGTCATGTAGCCGACCCGGCGGCGGATGCGGTCGCTTTCGGTGAGGATGTCGAAGCCGAGGCAGGTGCCGTCGCCGCTGTCGGGCGTCAGCAGGCCGCAGAGCATGCGGATGGTGGTGGTCTTGCCGGAGCCGTTGGGGCCGAGAAAGCCGTGGATGCGGCCCTTCTTCACCGACATGGAGACGTCATCGACCACCTTGCGGCCGCCAAAGCTCTTGGTGAGGTGGTGGACGTCGATCACCGTTTCGGGTGCATCGAGCTGGTAGGTTTCGCCGGTCATCGCCGTGGTCCGGGCAGGACATCGACCGGCTGGCCGGGCCGGAGCGACTTGGGGTCGGCCGGGACGGCCTCGACGCGGTAGACGAGTTTTGCGCGCTCTTCGAGGCTGTAGATTTCCGGCGGCGTGTATTCCGCGTTTTTGGCGATGAAGCTGATCTTGGCGTCGGACGGCCGGCAGGCGTCGCAGGTGACGCGGAGCGGCTGGCCGGGCGACAATCCGGCGATCTCGGTTTCAGGCACGAAGAAACGGATACGGACGTTTTCGGGCGGCAGAAGCGCCACGATCGGACGGCCTGCGGGGACGACTTCGCCGCTTCTATAGTAGATCGTCTCGACGCTGCCGGCGGCCGGTGCCGAAACCGAGCGGCGGGCCTGCGCTGCCTGCGCCGAAGCGAGATCGGCCTCGGCGGCAGCGACGGATTCTTCTGCCTGGCGCAGCGTCTCGTCGCGAGCGGGGAGTGCGGCAAGCACGATCTGGCTGCGAACATTGTCGAGCGCTGCCCGGTTGGCGGCTTCGGTGGCGGTCGCGGTATCGAGATTGGCGCGGGTCGCAGTGCCGCGCTCGACGAGGACGCGGGTGCGGTCGAGATCCTGTTCGGCAAGCTCCAGCCGGGCGGTGGCCTCCCGTTCGGAGGCGCGCAGTACGTCGATCTCTTCGGGGCGTTTCTGGGAGGCCTGCGCCAGATCCAGTTCGGCCCTCGAGCGCGCAAGCGACGCGCGGGCCGCGGCGACGGCGGCCTCTTCGCTCAAGGAGTCCAGTCTGAACAGCGGCGTTCCGGCTTCGATCGCCTGGCCTTCGGCGACATTGATCCCGGTCAGGCGGCCGGTGGTTTCGGTGCCGATGAACAGCGTGTCGGCCTCGACCCAGCCCTGATAGGGGCGCGGTGCACGGTCGGCGAAAATGAAAGGCAAGGCGGCGAGGGCGGCGCCCGCGAGAACAAGGATGGCAAGGATTCGCTTCATTTCGCGGCTCCCTCCGGCACGAAAAGGGTATCGAGGAAGGTGTCGAAGAGCTTTTGCGTGTCGAGATGTTCGTAGGCTTCGAACAGCGTCGTCCAGATGATCGACAGCAACGCGGGCGACATGACGATCTGCGGCAGCTCGGCCAGCGCCGGATTGCGCAGTTCGCCGCGGTCGGCGGCACGGGCGAGCAGGATGCGCAACACGCCGAGCCCCTTGGAGATGATCTCGCGGTGATAGAATTCGGTGACGCCCGGAAACATCGGGCCCTCGGCGAGGATCAGCCGCAACAGGTGGCGGCGCTCGGTCTCCAGCACCTCGCGCTTGAAGAGCGTGTAGAACATCGAGATGGCGAAGCGCGGCGGGATCGCCTCGTTGGCCGCCAGCCCGTCGATCTGGCCGAGGATCGGCGAGGCGATGCCGGAGACGAGTTCGGTGAACAGCGCCTCCTTGTCCGGGAAGTGCAGGTAGACGGTGCCCTTGGCGATGCCGGCGCGTGCCGCGACATCCTCCATGCGGGTTGCGGCAAAACCGCGCTCCGAAAAGCAGGCGAAGGCGGCTGCCAGGATTTCGGCCCGGCGCTGCTGCGGATCGCGTTTTTCCCTTTTTCTCTCGGCCATCGTGCATTCTCAATTATGACTGACTGGTCGGTCAGTAACATTCTGTTATAAAAATTGCAAGCGGTTTTGGGACGCGTGGAGGCTGGTGGGGGCAGTCCGTAGAATCCCTCCCTCTTGTGGGGGAGGGTTGGGGACGCCACTCCCACTTTACATCCCTGATGCGATTGTCCTGCCGTATCAACGGGGTAGGGAATGCCGCGCACTCCCCGGATCATCCCTGCTGCGGGCTCCGCGGAGACGAGTTGCTCAATTTTGGTGGGGGGAGGGTGAGGAATTGCGATTGCGTCATCATATAGGGGGAGCCGATCCCCTCGAAGCTGCATAAGCCGCAAACGCATGCTAAGTTGGGGGTGACGAGGGTGATTGCAGGAGTCGCAGTAGATGTCGCAGAATACCGAAGGCGTAGCACCGGCCTTCGAACTTCCCCTGGGGGGCCAACTCCGCATGATGGGCAAGGCCTTCTGGAATGCGCCGGTGCGCAATCGCGTCCTGGTCCTGACGGTCGCGCTGCTCGTCGTCATCTTCGCAACGACCTATGCGACATACCGGCTGAACGAGTGGAACGGGCCGTTCTACGACGCGCTGGAACGCCGCGACATGCCTGAATTCCTGAACCAGCTCGTCGTCTTCGGCGTCATCGCCTTGTCGCTGACGCTGCTCAACGTCGTGCAGCAGTGGCTCAATCAGATCACCGCCATGCGGATGCGCGAGGGGCTGGCGCGCGATCTCGCCGATGTCTGGCTCAAACCCGGCCGGGCGCTCAAGCTCGTCGGCGCAGGCTCGATCGCCGCCAACCCCGACCAGCGGCTGCACGAGGACACCCGCATCCTGGCGGAAAACACCACGGCGCTGGCGATCGGGCTCGTCAACTCGACGATCCTGCTCGGGAGCTTCATCGGCGTGCTCTGGGCGATCTCGTCCGATTTCGTCTTTCGTTTCGGCGACCACGCCATTTCTATCCCCGGCTATATGGTGTGGACGACGATCCTCTATGCGCTTCTGGGCTCGGTGCTCAGCAACGTGGTCGGCAACCTGCTGCCCCGCCTCAACGCCGAGCGTTACGCCCGCGAGGCGGACCTGCGCGCGGCCCTGGTCCGCGCCAACGAGAACCTGAAGCCGATCACGCTCGCACGCGGCGAGGCAAGCGAGCGCGACCGGGTGCATTTCGCGATCGACGGCGTGCTGGGCATGCTGCGCAAGCTCGCCTGGGCGCTCGCCAATCTCACCTGGGTGTCGGCGGGGTTCGGCTGGCTGGCGCTGGTGGCGCCGATCATCATCGCGTCGCCGATGTATTTCTCCGGCGATCTTTCCTTCGGCGGACTGATGATGGCGGTCGGCGCCTTCAACCAGGTCAACCAGGCGCTTCGCTGGTATGTCGTCAATTTCAGCGTCATCGCCGACTGGCGGGCGACGCTGAACCGTGTCTCGTCCTTCCGCAATGCGCTGCTCGCCATGGATACGCCGGCCAAGGAGGGCGAGGTGATAGTCTATCGCGAGGCGCGCCAGGGAGAGGGCATCAGCGTTTGCGGCGTCACGGTCTATGGCGCGCCCGAGCAGGGCGAGGCTGGACACGGGGTGCGCGTCGTCGAAGGCGACTGCGCCATCAAGCCGGGCGAGCGGGTGATGATCAATGGCGATCCGGGCGCCGACCGGCATCTGTTCTTCCAGGCACTGGCCGGCATCTGGCCCTGGGGGCGCGGCGAGATCGGCCTGCCGCCGATGAGCAGCATGATCCTGATGCCGCAGGACGGATACCTGCCGACGGCGACGCTGCGCGAGGTGATGACCTATCCGGCCGGGCTGAGCGACATCGACGACAAGGCGTTGGCCGGTGCCCTCGAAAAGGTCGGGCTCGGCCGTCTCGTTCGTCGGCTGGACGAGGTGGAGCGCTGGGACCGGCAGCTCGACAAGGACGAGGAGGCGGCGCTGTCGATCGCCAACGCGGTGCTGCGCAAGCCGGACTGGCTGATCATGGACGACGTGCTGGAAGGACTGGAGCCGGAGACCCAGGAACGGTTGTTGGGGGTGCTCAGCCGTCTCGAGGGCGTGACGCTCATCTATATCGGCCGTTCGGAAGAGTTCCGGAAGAAGTTCTCGCCGCGGCTATTCCACCTGTCGCCGCTCCATGCGAATGCCGAAAAGAAGAAGGAAGAGGCGTGACATGGGCAGGCACATGATGCCGACCAAGACCGGCCAATGCGTCGTCTGCGGCCGTACTTTTCCGCTTTCGAAAATGCACCAGGCCGGGCACCTGCGGCCGAATCTCCTGGCAATGGTCGCCGAAGAGTTCGAGGACTGCACGACCGATAGCTATATCTGCGACGAGGATCTCGGCCGCTACCGTCGCCGCTACGTGGAAAAGCTGCTCGACGAGGAGCGCGGCGAGCTTTCGGATCTCGACAGGCGTGTGCTCGACAGTTTCGAGAAGGGGGCCTCCACGGTGCAGACGAGCGCCACCGACCTGCTCGAGCGCAATCCGACCTTCGGCGAGAGGGTCGCCGACAAGGTCGCCACCTTCGGCGGCTCATGGACGTTCATCCTGAGTTTCCTCGGCGTGCTGGTCGTCTGGATGGGGATCAACGTCGCCGGCCTGTTCGCCCAGCCTTTCGACCCCTATCCGTTCATCCTGCTCAACCTGGTGCTTTCCTGCCTTGCCGCGCTGCAGGCGCCGGTCATCATGATGAGCCAGCGGCGGCAGGAGCAGAAGGACCGGCTGCGCTCCGAGAACGACTACATGATCAACCTGCGCGCCGAGCTCGAAATCCGCCAGCTCCACGAAAAGATCGACCACCAAATGGCGCATCAATGGGAGCGGCTGGCAGAAATGCAGCAGATCCAGATCGAGCTTCTGGAACGGCGCGGCGGCGGGCGGGGTCCGAACTAGGCCCCTCTGGCCCAAGAGGACGTTGTGATCGCAGCGGCAATTTTTGCGGAACTCCCCGGCTTTTTGAATGTCCGCTCCACCCATTCTTAAAGGGCTGCGTGCTAAACGGGTTTTCGCCGCTGGTTGAAGCATCTGCGGTCCCCACTCTCTCAGGATTCACAGATGAAAAAAGCTCTCCTCATTGCCATGCTCGTTATGGCCGCTCCGATGCTGGCCGAGGCAAAAACGCTCAAGTTCCCGAGCGACGCTCCGATCGCCAGCATCAAGATCCCCGACAGCTGGAGCCCGAAGGAAACCGACACCGGCGTCGATGCCACGTCGAGCGACGATGCCGTCTATCTCTCCGCCGATGTCGCGGAGCTGAAGTCGATGGACAAGACCGTTTCGGAGGCCATCGACTTCCTGAAGGAGGTTGGCGTCACCGTCGATCCCAAGACGCTGAAGGAAACTCCGGTCGAGGAGTTCAACGGAATGCAGATGACCACCCTCGACTGGGACGGCAAGGACGAGGACGGTCCGGTAAGCGTCGGGCTGGCACTCATTCAGACGTCGCCGACCAAGGGCCTCGTCGTCACCTATTGGGGAAGCAAGGGCGACGAGGAGAAGCACCAGAAGGAACTGGTCGACATCCTGATGTCGATCAAGCCGATCGTAAACTAATAGCAGTTGCGGCGGCGGTTCTGTCCGCCGCCGCTTCAGGCTCAGGGCTCGACGAGTGCCCGGCAGGTAACTCCCGTCCGTCAGCCGATGAAGTCGCTGATGATGCGGGCGATCTCTTCGGGCATTTCGAGCTGCAGCATGTGGCCGCTCGGGACTTCCGTCGATTGCCAGGACGGATCGGCGCCGACCTTGGCGTAGATGCCGGAAAAGATCGCCGACTGGTCGATGTTCGCCGAAACATAGAGCCTTTTCGTGACCTTCCGATAGTCGCCCGACAGCTTGATCTTCTGGATCATCGTCGCGAACGGCTGCGGCGAGCGGCTGGTCATGTAGTGGCGCAGCTGTTCCGGCACGCGGGTGGCATGACGGGAAGGGGGCGGCACGGCGACGCCGCCATGTTCGCCGGCCATCGCGAGGTTGGCCATCGCCACGTCCGGCCCGAGCAGGTCGAGCGCTGACTGGCCGTCTTCCGGCAGGAAAGCGTCGAGATAGGTCAGCGTGCGGATGCGCGAGGCGAACTTATCGGCGACACCCGTAATCACCATGCCGCCATAGGAATGGCCGACGAGGTCGAATTCCTCCAGGCCTTCCGCTTCGATGAGGCCGCAGACATCGGCGATATGGGTATCGAGGTTGATCGCGCCGGAAAACAGATGGGCGCGTTCGCCGAGCCCGGTGAGGCTCGGAACGAAGACCTGGTGGCCCATGCCGCGCAGAATATCGGCGACCGGCGTCCAGCTCGCGCTCGATCCCCAGGCTCCCTGCACCAATACGATCCTGCGGCCCGCCATATTCTCCCCCCTTGATGCCAGCACCGAGCCGGATGTTTTCATCGCGCGACGGCGCCGTCAATGCGACAGGTGAGGGGACAAAGGATAGGTATCAGCGCCACATGCCGCGCATGCGGGCGGTGACGTCAATGCGGACCTGGTGGCGGGCCTGGCGTTCGGCGTCGGACATCGGCGCGACGACCGGCCAGGCGGCGGTTTCGAAGAATTGCAGCAAGGTCGCCGGGATGAAGCGGGTGCGGGCGGCATAGACGTGGCGGTCGCCCTGCGAGGCCTGTCCGTGGACGAAGAAACGCTGCGGCGTCATCAGGTGCAGGTGGTCCTTCGCCCTCGTCATAGCGACATAGAGGAGGCGGCGTTCCTCTTCGATCTCCGCGGTCGAGCCGACGCCGAGGTCCGACGGGATGCAGCCGTCGACGCAGTTCAAGAGGAAGACCGAGCGCCATTCCTGGCCCTTCGACGAATGGATTGTCGAGAGGATGAGGTAGTCTTCGTCGAGCAGCGGCGTGCCGGATTCGGCGCTGGTCGCATCCGGCGGGTCGAGGGTCAGTTCGGTGAGAAACCGCTCGCGGGACGTATAGCCGGAGGCGATCTGTTCGAGTTGCAGCAGGTCGGCCTTGCGGGTTTCGGCATCCTCGTGGATGCGGGTAAGATGCGGCTCGTACCATTGGCGGGCAAGGCCGATTTCGGAGGGCCAGCCTTCGCCCTTGCGGACGGCGGCGAGCATCTCGACGAAGGCGGGCCAGTCGGCACCGGAGCGCGGCGGGGCAGGGATTTCCTGCAGCGCTGCGAGCGGTTCCGGATCGGCGGCGATCGCGTCGAGGATCTTGCCGGCCGTCTGCGGGCCGATGCCGGGGATGAGCTGCATCAGCCGGAAACCGGCGACGCGGTCGCGCGGGTTCTGGGCGAAACGCAGCGCGGCCAGCATGTCCTTGACATGGGCGCTGTCCAGAAACTTCAGGCCGCCGAATTTCACGAAGGGGATGTTGCGGCGGGTGAGCTCGACTTCGAGCGGGCCGGAATGATGCGAGGAGCGGAACAGCACGGCTTGTTGTTTCAGCGTCATGCCGGTTTCGCGGTTTTCGAGGATCTTTTCGACGATGTAGTTGGCCTGCTCGGTCTCGTCCTTGACGGCGACGAGGCGGGGGCGTTCCTCCGACTGGCGCTCGGTCCAGAGGTTCTTGGTAAAACGCTCGCGGGCGAGATCGATGACGCCGTTGGCGGCCGCGAGGATCGTGCTGGTCGAGCGGTAGTTGCGGTCGAGCGTGACGATGTTCGCCGGCGGATCGAAGGTGTTCGGGAAATCGAGGATGTTGCGGATCGTCGCGGCCCGGAAGGAATAGATCGACTGGGCGTCGTCGCCGACGACGGTCAGCCCAATGCCGCCGGGCTTCATCGCCATCAGGATCGACGATTGCAGGCGGTTGGTATCCTGGTATTCGTCGACCAGCACGTGATCGAAACGGCCGCCGACATCCCCGGCAATCGCCGGTTCGCTCATCATCTGCGCCCAGTAGAGCAGGAGGTCGTCGTAATCCAGCACGTTCTGGGCCTGCTTGGCCTCGACATAGGAGGCGAACAGTTCGCGCAGCTGCGGCTCCCAGGCGGAGCACCACGGAAAATGCTGTTTCAGCACCTCGTCAAGCGGCGTTTCGGAATTCACGGCGCGGGAATAGATCTGCAGGCAGGTGCCCTTGGTCGGGAAGCGGTTCTCGGTCTTCGAGAAGCCGAGTTCGTGGCGCACCAGGTTCATCAGGTCGGCGGAATCTTCCCGGTCGTGGATGGTGAAGTCGTGGTCGAGGCCGATCTGGTCGGCGTAAAGGCGCAGGAGCCGCGCGCCGATGCCGTGGAATGTGCCGGCCCAGGCGAGCGCATCGGTCATGATGCCGGCATTGGCTCCGATGACCTGCGCGCAGATGCGCTCGACGCGGCGTGCCATTTCCGAAGCCGCGCGGCGGGAAAAGGTCATCAGCAGGATACGGCGCGGATCGGCGCCCGAGACGATCAGGTGCGCGACGCGATGGGCGAGCGTGTTGGTCTTGCCGGAACCGGCGCCGGCGATGACCAGCAAAGGCCCGGCCGGACCGCCCTCGGGCACGTCCGAGCCGTGCTCGACCGCACGCCGTTGTGCATCATTCAGCTTTTCCAGATAAGCAACAGCCATGCCCGTTCCCGATGTGTTCGAATTAGCCATAGCTGATTCGTGCGCCTGCGCCTGCCTCCACCGGCCCGGCGTTTTTCCATCGGCATCACGGACTTGGGAACAGGCCTTAACTTGACCAAGTAAATCCTGTTTGTCTAAGAGAACCGGGTCAAATTTTGGAGGCGATCTTGAAAACTTCATTCAGCTTGGCCGCGGGCGTTGCCCTGGCCTTTTCCGTTCTTTCCCTTTCCTCGCCGGCTTCGGCGCAGGTGGCCGACAGCCTCACCATCTACAATGCCCAGCACGAAGGGCTGACCAAGGAATGGGCGAAGGCCTTCACGGAAGAGACCGGCATCGCCGTCACCATCCGCCAGGGCAGCGATCTCGAAATCGCCAACCAGATCGTCCAGGAGGGCGCAAACTCGCCGGCCGACGTGTTCCTCACCGAAAATTCGCCGGCCATGGTGCTGGTAGACGGCAAGGGCCTGTTTGCGCCGATCGACAAGGCGACGCTCGACCAGGTTCTGCCGGGTTTCCATCCGGCCAACGGCAACTGGGTCGGCATCGCCGCCCGCTCGACCGTTTTTACCTATGACAAGACCAAGCTGACCGAAGACAAGCTGCCGAAGTCGATGCTCGACCTTGCCAAGCCGGAATGGAAGGGCCGCTGGACGGCATCTCCGTCGGGCGCCGATTTCCAGGCGATCGTCGGTGCGCTGCTGCAGCTCAAGGGCGAAGAAGCGACCGCCGCCTGGCTGAAGGGCATGAAGGAAAATGCAACCCCGATCCGCGGCAATTCGACGGCCATGAAGGCGGTCAATGCCGGCCAGTTCGAAGGCGCGCTGATCTACCACTACTACTATTTCGGCGACGTGGCGAAGACCGGCGAGAACACCAAGAACATCGGCATGCATTATTTCAAGAACCAGGATCCGGGTGCCTTCGTGTCGATCTCGGGCGGCGGCATCCTCGCCTCGTCGAAGCACAAGGAACAGGCGCAGGCCTTCCTGAAGTGGGTCACCGGCAAGGGCGGGCAGAAGATCCTGCGCGACGGCAACTCCTTTGAATACGCCGTCGGCAAGGGCGAGGCCTCGAACAAGATGCTGACCCCGATCGCCGACTTGGCGGCCCCGAAGGTCGAACCCTCGACACTCAACAACGCCAAGGTCACCGACATGATGACCGCCGCCGGCCTGCTCTGAAAAGCGGCCGATAACAGTTGCAAGGAGACATCGCAGGGCGTACCTGCGATGTCTCGTATTTTCGGACCGGCAATGACTTCCACCACAGAGACCAGGATCACGATCGCGCCGCGACCCCGCCTGCCGGCGGCATCGTCCTGGACGTTGACGATCGCCGTCGTGGTGGCTTTGCTGGCGCTTTTGCCGCTCGGCTTCGTGTTATGGGCAGCGGTCGTGACCGGCTGGGACATGGCTTCGCAGCTGATCTTCCGTTCGCGTGTCGGCGAACTGCTGGCCAATACCATCCTGCTCGTCGTCCTCACCATCCCGATCTGCGCGGTGCTCGGAGTGGCGCTCGCCTGGCTGACGGAGCGCAGCGACCTGCCGGGGGCGCGGTTCTGGTCGTGGCTCTGCGTCACGCCGCTTGCCGTGCCCGCCTTCGTGCATTCCTATGCATGGATCGGGCTATGGCCCGGTTTCAACGGCCTCGCAGCCGGGGTGGCGATCTCGGTCGTCGCCTATTTCCCGTTTCTCTATCTCCCCCTTTCGGCCGCCTTCCGGCTGCTCGATCCGGCGCTGGAAGACCAGGCTGCCTCGCTGGGGCTGGCGCCCTTCGCGGTCTTCCGGCGCGTCGTGCTGCCGCAGCTCAGGCTTGCACTTTGCGGCGGCGCCCTGCTGATCGGCCTGCATCTGCTGGCCGAATACGGGCTGTTTGCGATGATCCGCTTCGACACGTTCACGACCGCGATCATCGACCAGTTCCAATCGACCTATAACGGCGTCGCCGCCTATATGCTGGCGCTGGTGCTGGTGCTCTGCTGTTTCGTGCTGCTCGGCCTCGAAGCCTCGCTGCGTGGCCGCAGCCGGTATGCGCGGCTCGGGTCCGGCGTCGCGCGCCGGCCGAAGATCGCTCGGCTCGGCAAGTGGAAATACGTCGCTCTCCTCCTGCCTGCGGTGACGGCCGCGTTTGCGCTCGGCATTCCGGTGCTGACCCTCGGTCGCTGGCTGATCGCCGGCGGCGCCGACGTCTGGCGCCTCGACGAGGTCGGGCTGGCGCTGTGGCAGACGCTGGTCATCTGCCTGATCGGCGGGCTTGCAACGACGGCAGCCGCCGTGCCGATCGCCTGGCTCTCCGTGCGCCGGCCGACCCCCTCCAGCCGGTTCCTCGAAGGCTGCTATTATCTCGCAAGCTCGATGCCGGGCGTCGTCGTGGCGCTGGCGCTGGTGACGATCACCGTGCGGGTCATGCTGCCGCTCTACCAGAGCGTCGCGACCATCGTGCTTGCCTATGTGGTGATGTTCTTGCCGCGGGCGCTGGTGAGCCTGCGCGCCAGCATCGCGCAGGTGCCGGTCGAGATCGAACAGGCGGCGGCAAGCCTCGGGCGCTCGCCGGGCAATGCGCTGCTCGCGACCACGATCCGGCTCGCGGCGCCGGGAGCGGCTGCGGGCGTGGCGCTTTCGTCGCTCGGCATCATGAACGAATTGACCGCCACCCAGATGCTGGCGCCGAACGGCACGCGCACACTCGCCATGGCCTTCTGGGCGCTGACCGGCGAGATCGACTATGCGGGTGCGGCGCCCTATGCGGTGCTGATGGTCGCCTTCTCGCTGCCGCTCACCTTTCTTCTCCACCACCAATCGAAAAAGATCGCCGGGCGATGACGTTTCTTACCCTGACCTCCCTGCGCAAACAGTATGGCTCCGTCGCTGCCCTCGACGGCATCGATCTTTCGGTGACCGCAGGCAGCCGCACGGCGATCGTCGGGCCTTCCGGCTGCGGCAAGACCACGCTTCTGCGCCTGGTCGCCGGCTTCGATGCGCCGGATGAGGGGCGCATCGTGTTCGCCGGCCTGCAGCTTGCCGACGCCCGCTCCCAGGTGCCGGCGCACAAGCGCGGCATCGGTATCGTGGCGCAGGACGGCTGCCTGTTTCCGCATCTGACGATCCGGCAGAATATCGGTTTCGGGCTGGAGGCGGAGGCCTCGGTGAAGAACGCCCGCATCGCCCAGCTGATGGACATGGTGGGGCTCGATGCGGCCATGCTCGCCCGCAAGCCGGATCAGCTCTCAGGCGGCCAGCAGCAGCGCGTAGCGCTTGCGAGAGCCTTGGCGCGCAAGCCGAGGCTGATGCTGCTGGACGAGCCCTTCTCGGCGCTGGATACCGGCCTCAGGGCCGCGACCCGCAAAGCGGTGACCGACGTGCTGACCGCGGCCGGCATCACCACGCTTTTGGTGACGCACGACCAGGGCGAGGCGCTTGCCTTCGCCGATCAGGTGGCGGTGATGCGGGCGGGAAAATTCGCGCAGGTGGGGAGCCCGCGCGAGGTCTATTCGCGGCCGGTCGATGCGGCGACGGCGGCCTTTCTCGGCGAGGCGATCGTGCTGCCCGCCGATGTCGCGGACGGGCGGGCTCAAAGCCCCCTTGGGGTCCTGCCGGTCGATGACATCGCCTATCGCGGCAAGGCCGAGATCATGCTGCGGCCGGAGCAGATTACCGTTGCGCATGCCCGCCGCGACAGCGGCGACGAGGGCGCTTCGGGAACGATCGCCGAGATGAACTTCTGCGGCCCGACCTCGGATGTGCGGATCACGCTCGGCGGAGGTCAGCAGGGCTTCTCCTTCCGGCTCGACATTCCGAGCCGCGAGGCACTGTCTACCGGTGACCGGGTGGCGATCGGCGTGGCGGGGACGGCGCATCTCTTCCGGTAGACCGATATTCTGACCGCAGGGCTTTCTGACCAAAGGGTCAGGGCTGTCGGGAACCCTGGAACATTTCTTCGCGTTATCGGACCATCAACGTGAAGGAAAAAAAATCCATGCTGAAATGGGCTCTCATCTTCCTGGTCATCTCGCTGATTTCCGGTTTTCTCGGTTTTTCGGGCATTTCCGCAGCGACGGCCTCGATTGCGAAGATTCTCTTCTTCATCTTCCTCGTCATCTTTCTGGTTTTCGTGGTGCTCGCGTTTGCTGCCGGCAATGCGATTCTCTGATTTCCGGGCGTGAAGCGCGAGGAACCGGCCGAATCAGGTCACCCGAAACAAAAAAGCCCCGCCGAAGGTCGGGCGGGGCAAATTGGGGAAAATCCGCATCAATGACGCGGTGGGTCGCATTTGGCATATTCCATGTCGTGTTGCGAGGCGGGTTCCGGCCGATTCGGTACGCTCCCGTGAAAAAAGAAGCCGATCTCGACATAGTGGGGACCGCCGCCGACGCGAACCGTCAGGGGCGCGACGGATGTTTCTGGGCGAAGACCAGCAGCTTCCAGCTTACGGGACCGAGGACCGTATGCTCGTGATGGATATGGGGGATGGCGGCGTCCTTGTGGACGACGATCTCGTCGCCGCAGGTCCGACAGCGGTAGATACCGGCATTCGGCACCTTCTGCCCCGGCATCCACTCCTTCTCGAAAGCCGGCGCGGCGGCCTGGACGAGATGCTCCGAATTCTTGAACTGCGCCATGCTGAACCTCCATGATGTCGTAACATCATAACAAGCGCAGATGACCAAATTGCCAGTGAGGCTGGTGAAGAATTCTGGACGCCGGTGTGCCGTTTCGGGACGGACAGATTAAACGGAGGGCCTGAAACGAAGAAATCCGCCGAAGCGGATTTCTCAACGTTTTGAACTGGATGGTGGGCGTGACAGGGATTGAACCTGTGACCCCTACGATGTCAACGTAGTGCTCTCCCGCTGAGCTACACGCCCATCCGTGGCGGCGCATAGACCATAGACTGGTCGGGCCGTCAACAGGTTTTTGCCATGAAATGCGAAGGTTTTTTGAAGGCCTTGCAGATCAGGGCTTTCGGCGGCTTTAGGCCGCCAGAAGCTTGTTCACTTCGTCCACCAGATCGCGCAGGTGGAAGGGCTTCGACAGGACCTTGGCATCCTTCGGAGCCTTGGAATCGGAATTCAGCGCAACGGCCGCGAAGCCGGTGATGAACATCACCTTGAGGTCCGGGTCGAGTTCGGTCGCCCGGCGGGCGAGCTCGATCCCGTCCATTTCCGGCATGACGATGTCGGTCAGGAGCAGCGAGAAGGGCTCTTCGCGCAGGCGGTCGTAGGCGCTCGCGCCGTTGTCGAAGGACGCGACCTTGTAGCCCGCCTTTTCAAGCGCCTTCACCAGGAAACGACGCATGTCGTTATCGTCTTCGGCGAGAAGGATTTTCTGAATCATCTCCAGGACCGTTATCCAATGCAAATTTTTAGAGTTGTCGGTATCTCTTACACTGCCAACGCGCGGTAAACATCCGTTTAATGGGGGTGCAAGAGGATTTGGTAGGGTATAGATAGTATGGACTTCGCCTCGGGCAACTGGCAACATGAGTTCCTGAACAAGTTCGTGACATGGTAAAGGCAGGATGGATTGCAACGCGGGTGATTTTGAACATTTCGAAGTGAGGGAGCCCGCCACGCAGACTATCCCCTTCGTTTTCAATTCGCCTCACAGCGGCAGCTTCTACCCGCCTGAATTTCTCGCCGAGAGCGGCCTCGATTCACTCTCCATCCGCCGCTCGGCCGACCACTATGTCGACGAGCTTTTTGCCGATGCGCCGGAACTCGGTGCGCCGTTGCTCCTCGCCCATTTCCCGCGCGCCTATCTCGACGTCAACCGCGAGCCCTATGAACTCGATCCGCGGATGTTCGACGGGCCCTTGCCGCCTTTCGTCAACATCGGCTCGATGCGGGTCGCAGGCGGGCTGGGGACGATCCCGCGCATCGTTGCGGAAAACATGGAAATCTATCGCCGCCGGCTGCCGGTCAACGAGGCGATGTCGCGCATCGAGACAATCTACAAGCCCTACCACGCCTGCCTTCGCAAGCTGATCGCCCGCACCCATGCGCGCTTCGGGCTCGCTATCCTGATCGACTGCCACTCGATGCCGGGCAATATCCGGCTTTCCGGTTCGGACGTGCGGCCCGACTTCATCATCGGCGACCGCTACGGCACCAGCGCGTCTGCCGAACTCTCTCGGGCGGCGATGCAGTTCCTCGACGGCATGGGTTTCTCGGCCGTGCGCAACAAGCCCTATGCCGGCGGCTTCATTACCGAGCATTACGGGCGGCCGGTGCGCGGCCTGCATGCCCTGCAGATCGAGATCAACCGGGCGCTCTACGTGGACGAGATGACGCTTGCCAGGCGGCCGGAGTTCCCGGTGGTCGCGGCAGCGCTTTCTACCTTCATGCGGCAGATGGCGGATTTCGTCGTCGACTTTTCCGGCGACAGCGCGCTGGCGGCCGAATAACAGCCCTTGAGTTTTCCACAGGTTTGCACGTTCGCCGGCGGGTTGGCGGGCTCGCCAGCTTGGTCGCGGGCAAAAAAAACCGCGCTTGTGGGCGCGGCTAAGTCTAGGGAGGAAACACCCAAGGAGGGTATTTACAGTCAAAGACTGTGCATTGAAGCTACGAGTGCGCTGCACAAATGTCAAGCATGTTTTTCAGATGCTTAAATATGCGCCATTTGTAGGCAGATTGCCGAGATTTGCGGCAGAGAAAGATCATTTTTTGATTTTCTCGGCATTCCTCGTGAAAGCGGTTCCAAGGTCGCGGCGCGTGTTTTAGAAGAAGTCTTCATTCCAACAGCGGATTTTCCCCATGCTTCCCGATCGCGATTTCTTCCATGCGCTTGCCGACGCCGCCAAGGCCGAGACGCTGCCGCGTTTCCGGACCGGACTTTCCGTGGTCAACAAGGAGCAGGGCGGGTTCGACCCGGTGACCGAGGGTGATCGCGCCGCAGAAACCGCGATCCGGGCGCTGATTACCGAGACGTTTCCGCAGCACGGCATTCTTGGCGAGGAGCACGGCAATGTCGGCCTCGACCGCGAACATGTCTGGGTGATCGATCCGATCGACGGTACGCGCGCCTTCATTTCCGGCCTGCCGGTCTGGGGGACGCTGATCGGCTTCCAGTCGAACGGCCGCGCTTCGATGGGATTGATGGACCAGCCGTTCATCGGCGAGCGGTATTTCGCCGATGGCAGGAACGCCTGGTATCTTGGCCCGGACGGGGAACGGCAGATTTCGGTGCGCGACTGCGGCAGCCTTGCCGACGCAACCCTGTTCACCACCTCGCCGCATATCTTCGGGGGCGACGACCTGGCGAAATACCGCTCGGTCGAGGAAAAGGTGCGGCTGTTCCGCTACGGCTGCGACTGCTACGCCTATGTGCTGCTCGCCTCGGGACATATCGACATCGTCGTCGAGAACAACCTGAAGCCTTATGACGTCGGCGCGCTGATCCCGATCATCGAGCAGGCGGGCGGCATCATCACCACCTGGGACGGCGGGCGGCCGGAGAACGGCGGCAACATCCTTGCGGCCGGCAGCAAGGCCGTGCATGCGCAAGCGATGAAGCTGCTTTCCGGCCAATAGGTCACCGGCTCAAGCCGCGGTTTCGGAGAGGCCGAAGCCGCCATCCTGGCCGGGCATGAAGGCCTCGATCGCCGCCAGCCCCTGGGCGCGGTAGATATCCCTGTCGTGGAAAAGCTCGTGGCGCGCGCCATTGATGGTGATGAGCTGGCCGGCGCGGAAATTGCGCGACAGCTCCTCCTGCGCCGCATAGGGGACGATGGCGTCGAGGACGGGCGCGAGGATCAGGGTCGGGATGGTGATTTTCGTCAGATGCGACTGGGAGGAGACCCGGCGCGCCGCCTTGAACGTCTCGTGCAGCCAGCGCGCGGTCGGCGGGCCGATCGTCAGCTCCGGATGGGCGGCGCCGATCTCCATGTTGCGGACAAAGCGCTTCGGGTCCGAGGTCAGCGGATTGCCTTCGAAGGCGCGGTTGCTGCGGTCGGTCCCCATCGAGGCGCCGCCGAAGCCGGTCCAGCTTGCCAGCCCGGCCAGCGAGCGGATCAGTCCCTCCGGCACGCCCTGGCCCGAAAGCGCGATATAGGGCGCGGCGAGTGCCATCCGGTTGATGCGGTTCGAAAGCCGCGGAGCAGCCGAGAGCGCGATCAGGGCGCCGGTCGAGTGGGCGACCAGGAAGAAGGGCAGGCGGGCATCCGGCAGGACAATATGTTCGAGGAAGATTTCGAGATCCCGCTCGTAGTCGGAAAAGCGTCGGACATGACCCTTGCGCGGATTTTTCTTCAGCCGTTGCGAGCCGCCCTGGCCGCGCAGGTCGAATGTCGCGACCCACAGGCCCATGGCGTTGAAATCGCGGATCGTCTCGAAGTATTTTTCGATGGACTCGTTGCGGCCCTGCAAAAGCACGATGGTGCCGATCGCCGGCGACATCCCGGAGCGAAACAGGCCGTAGCGCAACCGGGTGCCGCGATGCCCGGTGAAATAGCCGGCCGTGTAGTTGGCCGGGGCAGGATTGCCGGGCGTCGGATGGAGAATGTCGTCGATGGATTCTGGCGCTTCGGTCATGCCCGAAAGAGTCGGGCAGCGGCGGCGGGACGTCAAGGGAAAAGCGCAGTGAGTGGCATTCAATAGGGCGTCGGGCAATAGGGCGTCGGGGTGGTTTCGGAGAAATCGGAGGCTTGCACTCCGCCGGTCAAACATGTGTATTCAACCGCATTTACAGATTTCCGGATATTTGTCGGTCGGCCTGAGCGCGAGATGGTGCGTGAGGAGGCGCGATCGACGTCAGCCGAAGGATCATGAGGGAGAGAAGCCGATGTATTACGCAATCCTTGCCTATCACCAGGAGGGAGTGGTCGAATCCTGGACAAAGGAGGAAGACGAGGCCCTGATGGTCGATCTGCTGCAGATCAACGACCGCCTGGTTGCGCAAAAGTCCCTGGGCCCGGCCGCACGGCTCGGCCCGACCGACGGCGCCGTGACCCTGCGCGGCAAGGGCGAGGGCATGGTGATCGATGGTCCGTTTGCCGAGACCAAGGAACAGCTGCTCGGCTTCTACGTGGTGGATTTCCCGACCATCGACGGAGCTATCGCCGCGGCGCGGGAGCTTCGTCGTGCCAATCCGACGGCGGTCTACGAGATCAGGCCGATCCTGCTCTACGTGCCGGGTGCGTCACTGGAGACGCGGGACGAGGGCTGAAGGCTCTTTTTCGGGAAAGGGCCAGCAAAAAGAAGCCGGAATCGCGAGTCTAGGGATACCCATCGATTCCGGCAATTGATGACCGAAGCGAAGGGACGAATGGAGCTTCGGTCGAGAGAGACAGTCTGCCTTCCACGGTCTGTTCTATCAAAACCATCCTGAACCGGCCCGAAACGGGCTGTTCATGTCAGGTTCACGCGTAAAACCGCGCCCTGAACCGGGGTCTTGAAGCCGCGAAAACCAATCCCCATCTGAACTCTGCGGGCGCCACAAAGGGTCCGCAGAACGGGACCGCATCGCCAATGAAGGGATGCGGGAACCCAGATGAAAACCGCAACGTCGCTTCCCAAGGAGGACCTCATGCGTCACGTCGATTTTTCTCCCCTCTATCGTTCCACCGTCGGTTTCGACCGCCTTTTCAACCTGCTCGACAGCCGCGGTCCGGCCGACCAGACCCCGAGCTATCCGCCCTACAATATCGAGCGGACCGGCGATAACACCTACCGCATCACCATGGCTGTTGCCGGTTTCGACGAAAAGGAACTGAGCCTCGAAGCCCATGCGAACGTGCTGACCGTGAAGGGTGAAAAGAGCGAGGACGAAACCGCTGCCGACCAGAGCGAATACCTCTATCGCGGCATCGCCAAGCGCGCCTTCGAGCGCCGCTTCCAGCTCGCCGATCATGTCGAAGTGCAGTCCGCTTCGCTGAAGAACGGCCTGCTCCATATCGACCTGCTCCGGAACATTCCGGAAGCCATGAAACCCCGTCGCATCGCGATTGCCGCCGACGCAGTCGCTCCGAAGACGATCGAGGCTCAGGTCACCCCGCAGCAGGTCAACTAACCCGCTGCCGGGTTACCGGCGATATAGTCGAGCAAGCCCAATGCGGCCCTTCCTCTTGGGGGAAGGGCCGTTTTTCGTTTTGGGGGTTCATTGACCGGCGGGGCTTATGTCCTTATTGTATCGACAATGTTTCTACATGGAAGAGGCTCATGCGCGTCACCGTAAAGAAATGGGGCAACAGCGCCTCCGTGCGCATCCCCGCCGCCGTCATGGAAGCTGCGCAGCTGCAGATCGATACGGTGGTGGACGTGTCGGAGGAAAACGGACGGATCATCATCGAACCGGTGCGGGATGCGGAATTCGATCTTGACCAGCTCATTGCCGGAATGGCTCCCGATAATCTGCATGAGGAAGCTGATTTTGGAGCGCCTGTCGGCAAGGAAGCCCTATGACGGTCGCTTCCTATGTTCCCGACGCCGGTGATGTCGTCTGGCTGGAATTTTCTCCGCAGGCGGGACATGAGCAGGCCGGGCGCCGGCCCGCCGTCGTGTTGAGCCCTCAAAGCTACAATCGCTTCGGCTTGATGCTGTGCTGCCCGATGACCACCAAGCGGAAGGGATATCCTTTCGAGGTGGCGATCGGCGACGACGGAGACAGCACGGTCCTTGCCGATCAGGTGAAGAGCCTCGACTGGAAGGCGCGCAATGCGCGACGGAAGGGCAAGATTTCGGCCGCGGAACTTGCCGAGATAAGGGCAAAGGCAACGGCGCTGATCGGCAAACGCTGACCGGCGCCCGTCTCATTTATGCCGCAGCCGGGGCCGCAACCGTATCCTCCTTCACCTTCAGGCGGTTGGCATATTTCTGGGCAATGACGGCGCAGGCCATCAGCTGGATCTGGTGGAAGAGCATCAGCGGCAGGACGATGGCGCCGATCGAGGCGGACTGGCCGGCGAAGATGGCGTTGGCCATCGGCACGCCGCTTGCCAGCGACTTCTTCGAGCCGGCGAAGGTGATGGTGATCTCGTCCTCCTTGTTGAAGCCGAGCGCCCGGCTCCCGAACATGGCGATGCACAGTACGACCGCCAGAAGCGCCATGTCGACCAGGATGACGACGCCGATATCGAGCGCCGAGAAGGTGTGCCAGAGGCCTTCCATCACCGCTTCCGAAAAGGCGAGGTAGACGACCATCAGGATCGAGCCGCGATCGACCGGGGCGAGGATCTTCTTCTTCGAGCGGATCCAGTTGCCGATCCAGGGCTGCAGGATCTGGCCGACGACGAAGGGTGCGAGAAGCTGCAGCAGGATGCTTTCCAGCGCATCCCAGGAGAAGCCGGCATCGCCGGCAGTCGAGAGCAGGACGCCGGCAAGCAGCGGCGTCAGGAACATGCCGAAGATGTTGGAGCCGGAGGCGGCGCAGATCGCCGCCGGCACGTTGCCGCCGGCGATCGAGGTGAAGGCGATCGAGGACTGCACCGTCGAGGGCAGCACGCAGAGGAAGAGGATGCCGGCATAGAGCGGCGGCGCCAGGATATCCTCGGGAATGAAGCCGATCATCAGCCCGAGGATCGGGAAGATCGCGAATGTCGTCAGCAGGATCGTCAGGTGCAGGCGCCAGTGCAGGATACCCGCCACCACGACATCGCGCGACAGGCGCGCGCCATGCAGGAAGAACAGGAGGCCGATGGCGATGTCGGTCGCGACGTTGAACCAGTCGGCATAGACGCCGTGGATCGGCAGGACCGAGGCGAGGATGACGGTGCAGACGAGAAGGACCGTGAAGCGGTCCGGCAGAAAACGGCTCATGGGCGGATTCCTCGGATTTGAGGATTTACCTCTCCCTTATCATGAAGCAGGATGCAAACACTAACAGTTATCACAATATCGGATAGCCATGCTGAACCTTCATCATCTGAACAGTTTCGTCATGCTGCAGCAGACCGGCAGTTTTACCGAAGCGGCGGCGCGTCTGCGCATCGGCCAGTCCACGGTGACCCAGCATATCCAGCGGCTGGAAAAGTCGCTCGGGCGGCAGCTGGTGTTTCGCGATACGCATCAGGTGAAGCTGACGGCGGAGGGCGAGGCGCTGCTTGGTTATGCGCGCGGCATGCTGGATATGAACGGCAAGGTAGCTTCGCTGTTCGGCGAAAGCCGGTTGCGTGGGCGCCTCAGGCTCGGGGTTTCGGAAGACGTGGTGGCGAGCCGGCTGACTTCGATCCTCGAGGATTTCATCCGGCTCTATCCGCTGGTCGATCTGGAACTGACGGTGGCGCTCTCGGCGGTGCTTTACCAGATGCAGGATATCGGCGATCTCGACCTGGTGCTTGCCAAGCGGCATATCGGCGAGACGCATGGGCGGCTGCTCTATCGCGAGCCGCTGGTCTGGCTGGCGCGGGACCCAGACCATGTGCTGTCACGCGGCGATGCGCTACCGCTGATCGCCTTTCCGCCGCCGAGCATTACCAGGCGGGTGGCGCAGGAGGCGCTCGACCGGGAAAAGGTGGCGTGGCGGATCGTCTGCACCTGCGGCAGCCTCAGCGGGCTGACGGCGGCAGCAAGGGCGGGCATGGGCGTGCTCGTCCAGCCGCGCAGCATGGCGCCGGCCGGCCTGAAGGAGATCCCGGGGGATCGGCTACCAGTGCTGGAAGACGTGGAATTCGTGCTGGTCCCGCGGCGCGGCGCCGATGTTGCGCTCACGGAGGCGCTTTCAAGCCTGATCGTGGCGCAGATCGCGCCGCAGAATTTGGGGTGACGGTTGGAGGGAGAGGCGCTTGGCTCGCGGGGCAGGGCAAGCGAGGCAGCGTGGAGCCCCTCCCCCTTGTGGGGAGGGGTTGGGGAGGGGACTTTGCTCCGCATTAAAACCCCTCCCCACAAGGGGGAGGGTTAGAGATGCCGAACCGCCTCGTCCCCTAGGCGATAGCGCTGCCCCAATTGGGAGATCGAATCGTGGCGCCGTTCAGCCCGCCTTGCAGATCGACAGGAACTGGTCGATATCCTCTTCGGTGGTGGCGAACGAGGTGACGAGGCGGATCAGGGTTTCGTCGTCCCTGACCGGTTCCGGCATGTTGGTCGGTACCGGCCAGCCGTAGAATTTGGCGCCCTTGGCTTCGGCGGCTTCGGCAGAAGCCTTGTTCAGTACGGCGAAGACCTCGTTGGAGGTCGTGTCCCACGCAAGCCTGGTGCTGTTCAGCGAGCCGATGCCGGCGCGCAGCCGGTCGGCCATGCTGTTGGCGTGGCTTGCCATGCTGAGCCACAGGCCGTCCTGCAGATAGGCGTCGAACTGTGCCGAGATGAAGCGGGTCTTCGAAAAGAGCTGGGCGGCGCGCTTGCGGATGAAGGCGAAGTCGCGGGCAAGATCCTTGTTAAAGAAGACGATCGCTTCCGCGCACCAGCAGCCGTTCTTGGTGCCGCCGAACGAGAGGATGTCGATGCCGCGCTTCCAGGTCATTTCGGCCGGCGAGACGTCGAGGGAGACCAGTGCGTTGGCGAAACGGGCGCCGTCCATATGCACCGGCAGGCCGTTCGCCCTGGCGATGCCGGTAAGCGCGTCGATCTCGTCGAGCGTGTAGATGGTGCCTGTTTCGGTCGCCTGGGTGAGGGTGACGGCGGCGGCGCGGCCGTGATGCAGCGAATCCTGCGGGAAGCCGGCGATGCGGGCGCTGAGCTTTTCCGGGTCCATCTTGCCGTCCTCGCCTTCGACGGGGACCATGCGCATGCCGGAAAAGAAATCGGGCGCGCCGCACTCGTCCTCGATGACGTGCGCTTCCGTATGGGAAAAGGCGACGCCGCCGGCCCGCGCGATGCTGGCGAGCGACAGCGAATTGGCAGCCGTGCCGGTGGAAACGAAATAGACGGAAACGTCGCGCTCGAAGATCTCGTTGAACCGGGCCTCGACCGCCTTGTCGAGGTCGCTATTGCCATAGGCGGCGGCAAACCGGGTCGACTCTGTGGAGAGGCGTTCATTGATCGAGGGATGGGCGCCTGCCCAATTGTCGGAAGCGAAAAACATCTTGAAAAATCACCCTGGAAGCTTTGTCTGGAAGGTGAGGGGAGATTAATCGTTTTGGACCGGTAATCAATCGGGAGGGCTGATTGCCGGGCTCAAACGGTTAGGTCAGCAAGCAACACACTTTAAAACTGCTGCTATTGTAATTAAATTTCGACATCTACGGCGTTTGACGTAATCTTCTGTCGCCAAACGTGGGAGATTTTTAACAACCGCTCTTGTCGGCGTGTCACTTTTATGGCATAGATTTTGAGAATTAGGACAGAAATGCTGTCCTAATTTCGGGAAACGAAACGTTAATCCGCTCGTCTTTCCCGCTGACGTTCACGCCGATCCGGGTTATGTTGCGCTGCGAAGCTGCAACTGATGCTGGAGCGGCGCCATCGCATGAAGCATGGGATGAGGCTTGGGCCTGTCATCCCCAAGAGATAATTGAGAGCCACTTTGCCGGCTGCCGAAGGCGGCCAACAGGAGGAATGACGATGACGAAGACCATCTCCGAGATATCAGGCGTTAAAGCTCCGATGTCCGCCGAGGCGAAAGCTCGCATTCCGTTTGTCCCGACCGGCATTCCGGCCGCGCAGGGTCTCTATGACCCGCGCAACGAGCACGATGCCTGCGGCGTCGGCTTCATTGCTCATATGAAGGGTAAGAAGTCGCACCAGATCGTCAAGGACGGCCTGTTCATCCTCGAAAACCTGACGCATCGCGGTGCGGTCGGCGCCGACCCGCTGATGGGCGACGGCGCGGGCATCCTGGTACAGATCCCCGACCGTTTCTTCCGCGAGGAGATGGCGGCGCAGGGCGTCACCCTGCCGAAGGCCGGCGAATATGCCGTCGGCCATATCTTCATGCCGCGCAAGGCCGACGAGATCGAGCATTACAAGAAGGTGATCCAGGATGTCATCGCGGAAGAGGGGCAGCAATTCCTTGGCTTCCGCGACGTGCCGGTCGACAACTCGTCGCTGTCGAAGGCGCCGGACATCGCCGCCACCGAGCCGCATCACGTCCAGGTCTTCATCGGCGCCGGCAAGGATGCCGCGACCAACCACGATTTCGAACGCAAGCTGTTCCTGATCCGCAAGGTGATCTCCAACCGCATCTACGACGCATTCGGCGGCGTCGACATGGGCTTCTATCCCGTCTCGCTGTCGTCCTCGACGATCGTCTACAAGGGCATGTTCCTGGCCTATCAGGTCGGCGCCTATTACAAGGACCTCTCCGACCCGCGGTTCGAGACGGCGGTGGCGCTGGTGCACCAGCGTTTCTCGACCAACACCTTCCCGTCCTGGAAGCTCGCGCACCCTTATCGCATGGTCGCCCATAACGGCGAGATCAACACGCTGCGCGGTAACGTCAACTGGATGGCGGCCCGCCAGGCGTCGGTCTCCTCGCCGCTGTTCGGCGAGGACATTTCCAAGCTCTGGCCGATCTCCTACGAGGGCCAGTCGGACACGGCCTGTTTCGACAACGCGCTCGAATTCCTCGTGCGCGGCGGTTATTCCATGGCGCATGCCGTCATGATGCTGATCCCGGAAGCCTGGGCCGGCAACCAGTCGATGGCGCCGGAACGCAAGGCCTTCTACGAATACCATGCGGCCCTGATGGAGCCGTGGGACGGCCCGGCGGCAGTCGCATTCACGGATGGGCGCCAGATCGGCGCAACGCTCGACCGCAACGGCCTGCGTCCGGCCCGCTACATGGTGACCGACGACGACCGCATCATCATGGCGTCGGAATCCGGCGTTCTGCCGGTGCCGGAAGAGAGCATCATCAAGAAGTGGCGCCTGCAGCCCGGCAAGATGCTGCTGATCGACATGGAAAAGGGTCAGATCATCTCGGATGACGAACTGAAGTCCGAGCTCGCGACCAAGCATCCCTATGGCAAGTGGCTGGACAAGACCCAGCTCATCCTCGAAGACCTGAAGCCGGTGGAACCGCGGGCGCTGCGCCGCGACGTGTCGCTGCTCGACCGCCAGCAGGCCTTCGGCTACACGTCCGAAGACACCAAGATCCTGATGTCGCCGATGGCGACGACGGGCCAGGAAGCCGTCGGCTCGATGGGCACCGACACGCCGATCTCGGCAATGTCCGAAAAGTCGAAGCTGCTCTACACCTATTTCAAGCAGAACTTCGCGCAGGTCACCAACCCGCCGATCGATCCGATCCGCGAGGAACTGGTGATGAGCCTGGTGTCGTTCATCGGCCCGCGTCCGAACATTCTCGACCACGAGGGTGCGGCGAACGCCAAGCGGCTGGAAGTGCGCCAGCCGATCCTGACCAATGGCGATCTCGAAAAGATCCGCTCGATCGGCCACACCGAAGATCGCTTCGACACCAAGACGCTCGATTTCACCTATGACATCGAGCGTGGCGCCGAAGGCATGCCGGAAATGCTCGACCGTCTCTGCGAGCGGGCGGAAGCGGCGGTCAAGGGCGGCTACAACATCATCGTGCTGTCCGACCGCCAGATCGGCCCGGACCGGATCGCCATCCCGGCGCTGCTGGCGACGGCGGCCGTACACCATCACCTGATCCGCAAGGGCCTGCGCACCTCGGTCGGCCTCGTCGTCGAGAGCGGCGAGCCGCGCGAGATCCATCATTTCTGCTGTCTCGCCGGTTACGGCGCCGAGGCGATCAACCCCTATCTCGCCTTCGACACGCTGACCGACATGCATGCGCGCGGCGAATTCCCCAAGGAAGTCGACGCCCAGGAAATCGTCTACCGCTATATCAAGGCGGTCGGTAAGGGCATCCTCAAGGTCATGTCCAAGATGGGCATCTCGACCTACCAGTCCTATTGCGGCGCACAGATTTTTGATGCGATCGGCCTGTCTTCGGCTCTGGTGGAGAAGTATTTCTTCGGCACGGCTTCGAACATCGAGGGCGTCGGCCTGGAAGAGATCGCCCAGGAAACGGTTTCCCGGCACCATGCCGCCTTCGGCAAGGACCCGGTCCTTGCCTCGACGCTCGATATCGGCGGCGAATACGCGTACCGCATGCGCGGCGAAAGCCACGCCTGGACGCCTGATGTGGTGGCGACCCTGCAGCATGCCGTGCGTGGCAACAGCCAGGACCGCTACCGCGAGTTCGCCGAGATGGTGAACGAAAGCGCGGTTCGCATGAACACGATCCGCGGCCTGTTCAAGATCAAGTCCGCCGAGGCGATCGGTCGCAAGCCGGTTTCGATCGACGACGTGGAGCCGGCGGTCGATATCGTCAAGCGGTTCTCGACCGGCGCGATGTCGTTCGGCTCGATTTCCCGCGAGGCGCATACGACGCTCGCCATCGCCATGAACCGGATCGGCGGCAAGTCGAACACCGGCGAGGGCGGCGAGGAGAGTGACCGCTACATGCCGCTTCCGGACGGCAGCCAGAACCCGGAACGCTCGGCGATCAAGCAGGTCGCGTCCGGCCGCTTCGGCGTGACGACCGAATACCTGGTCAATGCCGATATGCTTCAGATCAAGGTGGCGCAGGGTGCAAAGCCCGGCGAAGGCGGCCAGCTGCCCGGCCACAAGGTGGATGCGACGGTCGCCAAGACCCGGCATTCGACCCCGGGCGTCGGCCTCATCTCGCCGCCGCCGCACCATGACATCTATTCGATCGAAGACCTGGCGCAGCTGATCTACGACCTGAAGAACGTCAACCCGACCTCGGACATTTCCGTCAAGCTCGTCTCGGAAGTGGGCGTCGGCACGGTCGCCGCGGGCGTCGCCAAGGCGCGTGCCGACCATATCACGGTCGCGGGCTTCGATGGCGGCACCGGCGCTTCGCCGCTGACCTCGCTGAAGCATGCCGGCAGCCCCTGGGAAATCGGCCTTGCCGAAACCCAGCAGACGCTGGTGCTCAACGGTCTTCGTTCGCGCATCGCCCTGCAGGTCGATGGCGGCCTGAAGACAGGCCGCGACGTCATCATCGGCGCGCTGCTCGGTGCCGACGAATTCGGCTTCGCGACGGCTCCGGTCATCGCCGCCGGCTGCATCATGATGCGCAAGTGCCATCTCAACACCTGTCCGGTCGGCGTCGCCACTCAGGACCCGGTCCTGCGTAAGCGCTTCAAGGGCACGCCCGAGCATGTCATCAACTACTTCTTCTTCGTCGCCGAAGAAGTGCGCGAGATCCTGGCGTCGCTCGGCTTCACCCGCTTCGACGAGATCATCGGCATGGTCGAGCTTCTGGAAAAGGACGAGATGATCGCCCACTGGAAGTCCAAGGGTCTCGATTTCTCGAAGATCTTCCACAAGGTCGAGGCTCCGAAGGAAGCGACATACTGGACGCAGCGCCAGAAGCATCCGATCGACGACATTCTCGACCGCAAGCTGATCGAGAAGTCGCAGGCAGCGCTTGAGAACAAGGAACCAGTGGTCTTCGAAGTACCGATCAGGAACGTCGACCGCTCCGCCGGCGCGATGCTCTCGGGTGCGCTCGCCAAGCGCTGGCGCCACAAGGGGCTCAAGGACGACACGATCCATGTGACGCTGCGCGGCACCGCCGGTCAGTCGTTCGGGGCGTTCCTCGCGCACGGCATCACCTTCGATCTGGTCGGCGACGGCAACGACTATGTCGGCAAGGGTCTTTCGGGCGGCCGCATCATCGTGCGCCCCCCGGAAAACTCCAGGATCGTTGCGGAAAACTCGATCATCGTCGGCAACACGGTTCTCTACGGCGCGATCACCGGCGAGTGCTATTTCCGCGGCGTGGCCGGCGAACGTTTCGCCGTCCGTAACTCGGGTGCCATCGCAGTCGTCGAGGGCGTCGGCGACCACGGCTGCGAATACATGACCGGCGGCATCGTCGTCGTGCTCGGCGAAACGGGACGCAACTTTGCGGCCGGCATGTCCGGCGGCGTCGCCTATGTGCTGGACGAGGAAGGCACGTTCGCCAAGCGCTGCAACATGGCGATGGTCGAACTCGAGCCGGTTCCGGAAGAGGACGACATGCTGGAGAAGCTGCACCATCACGGCGGCGACCTCATGCACAAGGGACGCGTCGACGTCTCCGAGGACATGACGCGCCACGACGAGGAGCGGCTCTACCAGCTGATCTCAAACCACCTTCACTACACCGGCTCGACGCGCGCCAAGGAAATCCTCGACCGCTGGAGCGAATACCGGCCGAAATTCCGCAAGGTCATGCCGGTGGAATATCGCCGTGCACTGGTGGAGATGGAACGGATGCGGATGGGTGTCGCTGCGGAATAAGCTTTCGCGCGGGTCTTAGGTTTTAACCGGCTGCGGGAGCGGCAGGACGGATTGAAGGTGTAAAACATGGGCAAGGTAACAGGTTTCCTGGAAATCGACCGGCAGGTGGGCAAGTATCAGCCGGCCTCCGACCGCATCCGCCATTTCCGCGAATTCACCATTCCGATGTCGGATGCGGAAGTGACCAAGCAGGCGGCGCGCTGCATGGACTGTGGCATTCCCTATTGCCATGGCCCGACCGGCTGTCCGGTTCACAACCAGATCCCGGACTGGAACGACCTCGTCTACAACAACAAGTGGGAGGAGGCGATCCGCAACCTCCATTCCACCAACAACTTCCCGGAATTCACCGGCCGCGTCTGCCCCGCTCCCTGCGAGGAGGCCTGCACGCTGAACCTCGAGGATGCGCCGGTCGCGATCAAGACGGTCGAGCAGGCGATTGCCGACAAGGCCTATGAGCTTGGCTTCATCGCGCCGCAGCCGGCGACCATCCATACAGGCAGACGAGTGGCGATCATCGGTTCCGGCCCCGCCGGCCTGGCCGCCGCCCAGCAGCTTGGCCGCGCCGGCCACGAAGTGCATGTCTATGAACGCGAATCCAAGGCCGGCGGCCTGTTGCGCTACGGCATCCCGGACTTCAAGATGGAGAAGAATTTCATCGACCGCCGGGTGGAGCAGATCACCGGCGAGGGCGTCACCTTCCATTACGGCGCCAATATCGGCGTCGATATCCCGGTCGAGAAGCTTCTCGCCGAACATGACGCCGTGCTCTATTGCGGCGGTTCGGAAACCCCGCGCCCGGCCGGCATCCCCGGCGTCGAGCTGCATGGCGTCTATGACGCGATGCCTTACCTCGTACAGCAGAACCGTCGTCTTGGCCGTGAGAACATCGAGAGTGTTGCCTGGGCGGCCGATCCGATCCTGGCCGGCGCCAAGCATGTGGTCGTCGTCGGCGGTGGCGATACGGCGTCGGACTGCGTCGGCACGGCTTTCCGCCAGGGCGCCGTCAAGGTGACCCAGCTCGACATCCGCCCGCAGCCGCCCGAGAAGGAAGACAAGCTTGCCGTCTGGCCGTTCTGGGCGACCAAGATGCGCACCTCGTCTTCGCAGGCCGAAGGTGCGGTGCGCGAATTCCAGGTGGCGACACTCGAATTCGTGGGCGAAGACGGCCAGCTCACCGGCGTGCGCTGCTGCGAAGTCGACGAAAGCCGCAAGCCGATCGCCGGCACGGATTTCATCATCAAGGCCGACCTCGCCTTCATCGCCATCGGCTTTTCCGGTCCGCTGACGGATGGGGTGCTGAACGAACTCGAAGGCAAGCTGACGCTCAACGTCGACCGCCGCGGCTCGACCAACGTCGTCGCCAACGACAAGGACTACAAGACCTCGATCGACAAGTTCTGGACCGCCGGCGACGTACGCCGCGGCCAGTCGCTGGTCGTCTGGGCGATCCGCGAAGGCCGCCAGGCGGCACGCGCCATCGACGAAGCGCTGATGGGAAGCTCGGTGCTGCCACGGTAAGTGGCGGGAATGTCGCTGGGCAGACGATTGATGTGAGCCGGTGCGGCAAGCTCCTCTAATCTCCCCCACAAGGGGGGAGATTGGATGTGGCGCGGTTTCGCTCCCTCTCCGACATCGTGCGTGACCCGTCCCTCGCTAGTGCGTATCGCTAACGTGTCGCCGCGCTCACGGCTGGGACCCGATAATCGTCGATCCGCCCGGCCGGAGCCGGGGCGAGTTCGCCGCGCTTGACCAGTTTGTCGCGCGGCGTTTCGACGAGGACTGAGGGGAGTGGGCCCGCACCGAGAAGGTCCTTGCCGCCGTCGAGTTCGGGGTCGGAGAGGCTGATCGGGTGGGTCGGCACGGCCTGGCCGGGCGAGGCCGGAAGCGTCGACAGCGCCGGCAGGTTGGAGCCGTCGAGCTTGACCACATCGGGGCTTGCCATTTCGCCGAGATGCCGGCGGGCCAGTTTTTCCACGTAGAAGGCGAGCTTCTGCTTGCCGGCCTTGGTGAAGGTGATGCCGTCGGAACCGCGCAGGCGCACCTGCTGGCCGTTGACGTCCGAACCGGTGATGACGAACTTGCCGTCCTCGTCAACGAACCCTTCCCAGATATCGACGAATTCGCCGCCGGCTTTTTCCGTCTGGCTGCGGTAGATGGCATTGAGCGTCACGGCGTCGGCGGTCGCCACCGGCGACTGGAAGGAGGGCAGGCCGACCCAGAGGAGCGGCAGCTTGCGGGAGGCGACGATGCCGACGAGTTCCGTCACCCGCCGCTCGTATTCCTTGAACCAGGCGTCGCTTCGGAATTTTTCCTTGGTGCTGCCGATCGTCATCTGCTGGCGGTCGTTGGCTCCGAGCATGATCACCACGACGGCGGGTTTGACCTCGTCGAGCATGGCGGGAAGCTCGCCGGCCCAATCGAAATGATCCTCGCGGACGAGACCGGAGGAGCCGTCGCTGCGTTCGGTGATCGCAACGCCGGGGGCGGTTGCAAACGCCGTTTCCAGCTCGCTGCCGATGCCGCCGGCCATGAAGTCGCCGACCACCAGGACCTGTTTGGCATTGTCGAGCTTGGCGACCGGTTCAGGCGCCGGCGGCACGATCGGCTGCACCGGGCGGGGGGCAGCGGCCCGTCCCGTGCTGCGGCGCGGCCGCGGCTTCATCTCTATGATCGAGCCGTCGCGCTCGTAACGGCGGCGGCCATAGGGCGCGGGCCGTTCATAGCGGTCCTCACGCTCGTAACGCGGGCCGCCGAACAGGTAGTCGAAGAGGTTGCGGCGCGGGAGAGGCTCCTGGGCGGCAGCCGGCAGCGACCCGGCCAGCAGCGCGAGCAGTACCGCGAGGAGGAGAAGGCCCAGGCGCACCCATCCCCCGTGGCGCCGGCCCTTATTCCGTCGAGGCCCGTTTCGCCAGGCACCGTTCTCAACGGTCTCGGTTTGCCCGGATGTATGCAAAGCTTTCATGCCTCCGCCTCCCCGCACACCTTGCGGGAAACTCCCTCAGACGATGTGCTTCGACAGGCCTTCTTGTCAACGCAAAGCTTCGAGAAGCGACTTCGAAGGCTCGCCGTTCTGCTGCATGCCGAGGCGCTTCTGGATCGCCGAGATCGCCGCCTTGGAGCCGGAGCCGAAATTGCCGTCGACTTCGCCGTCGTAATACCCGAGTTGCTTCATGCGGTTCTGCAGCTCGAACTTCTGCTTGATGTCGAGCGTGCCTTCGGGGCGCGGCCAGCTCTGCTGGATGCCGCCGAAACCGGCGATTTCGTCTGCAAGCAAGCCGACCGCCAGCGCGTAGCTGTCGGCGGCGTTGTATTTCTTGACCGTGAAGAAATTGCCGAGCATCAGGAAGGCCGGGCCGTTTTCGCCGGCCATCAGCTTCAGGGTCGCCCGGTCGGTGCCGCGCGGAAAACCCTTGCCGTTCGGGCGGGCGAAACCGAGCTTCGCCCATTCGCCGAGGGTTTTCGTCTGGCCCTCGTGGCGGGCGCCGTTGGCCGGCAGCACTGTTTCATATCCCCAGGTCTTGCCGCTCTGCCAGCCGTTCTTGGCAAGCAGGTTGGCGGAGGTGGCGAGCGCGTCCGGGACCGAATGCCAGATATCGCGCTTGCCGTTGCCGTCCGCATCGATGGCATAGAGGAGGTAGCTGGTGGGGATGAACTGGGTATGGCCCATGGCGCCGGCCCAGGAGCCGGTGAGCTGCTTCGGGGTGATGTCGCCCGACTGCAGGATCTTCAGCGCCGCGATCAGCTGGGTGCGGGCGAACCTGGCGCGCTTGGGGTCGCCCCAGGCGAGCGTCGCTAAGGCCTGCGGCACGTGGTGCAGGCGATCGGGATTTTCGAGTGCGGCACCGTAGTTGGATTCCATCGACCAGATGGCGAGCAGGATGTTCTTGTCGACCCCGAAATGACGTTCCAGGGAAGCGAGCGTCGAGCCGTGTCTGGCGGCCATCTCGCGGCCGATCTTGACGGTATAGGGGTTGACGCGGCTGTCGAGGTAATCCCAGATCTTCGACTTGAACTCGGGCTGATAGTTGGCCTTTTCCAGCACATCCTGATCCGGTTCGCTGACGCCTGCGAAAGCTCTCTCATAGGTGGAGCGGGTGATACCGCTTTTGGCTGCGGTGTCGTAGAATTTAGCGATCCACGTCTTGAAACCGGCGTCTGCCTGAGCATCTATCGGCATGGCCGCGGCGGCGAGGCCGGCGACCAGGGAGAAGGCAAACCCACGGAGCAAGTTGGTACGAAACGTCTTCATCGGCAGTCGAGTCCATTCTTCTTTTACCAAGCCTTGCGGCAAGAGTGGCATGCGGCTTAACGATGTAATAACAGAATTGGGTCAACAAATTCTTTACCATAGAAACCCGACCCGCGGCAGTCTTTGCGAAACGGTAGCAATTCGTCATTAGATGCCAAGAATCGAATATTCGCACAATGACGTGCTTTCAGGAGGCATGAGTGGCACAACAACAAAAGATCCGTAAGGCAGTGTTTCCGGTAGCAGGTCTGGGCACGCGCTTCCTGCCCGCCACCAAGGCGGTGCCGAAGGAAATGCTGACCGTGGTCGATAAGCCGGTCATCCAGTATGTGGTGGATGAGGCGGCGGAAGCCGGGATCGAGCATTTCGTCTTCGTGACGGGTCGCGGCAAAGGGGTCATCGAGGACTATTTCGACATCCAGTACGAGCTGGAACAGATGCTGCGCGAGCGCAACAAGAATGCCGAGCTGACGCTGCTCGCCGGCCTTCTGCCGGTTGCCGGCACCGCGAGCTTCACCCGCCAGCAGGTGCCGCTCGGGCTTGGCCACGCGGTCTGGTGCGCCCGCGATATCGTCGGCAACGAGCCGTTCGCGGTCCTGCTTCCCGACATGATCATGGCCGGCGGCAAGGGCTGCCTCAAGGGCATGGTCGATCTTTATGCCGAGAGCGGCGGCAACGTCGTCGCGGTGCAGGAATGCGATCCGGAACAGGCCCATAAATACGGCATCGTCGGCATCGGCGCGCCGGTTGGCGAAGGTTTCAAGATCACCCAGATGGTCGAGAAGCCGGCCAAGGGTACGGCGCCCTCCAACCTCTATATCAACGGCCGCTACATCCTGCAGCCGGAGATCTTCAAGATCCTCGAAACCCAGGAACGCGGCGCCGGCAACGAGATCCAGCTGACCGACGGCATGCTGGCGCTCCTGAAATCGCAGGAATTCGCGGCCTATCCCTTCAAGGGCGAGACGTTCGACTGCGGCGCCAAGGACGGCTTCATCCTGGCCAACCTCGCCTTCGCCCTGCAGCGTGCCGACATCCGCCCGGCAATCGAAGGGCCGATGAAGGCGCTGCTCGCCTCGCTGAAGTAAACCTCTTCGCCCGGCCATTTGCCGGTTCGCACGTCACGCAAACCCCTCATGGTCCTGCTATGAGGGGTTTTGTTTTTCACGGGTGCCGATTGCCATGACCCTCTCTGCAAATCGCGATTTTCTGGAATTTCATGACCTGCCGGCGGATGCGGTGCTGGCAATCCTCGAACGTGCCGGGGAGCTTGGCGAAGCGTGGCGGGAGCGGAGGATGCCGCAAAGCCTCGAAGGGCTGCGGGTCGCCCTGATCGTCGATGATGGCGGCTGGCGCAATACGACGGCCCTCGACCTCGGGATCCAGGCGATGGGCGGCATCTGCGTGCACGCGCCGGTCAGCCTCGGTGGGCGGGAGGCGATCGCCGATCTGGCGGGTTACCTCGACAACTGGTTCGACATGATCGTCATCCGGACGCCTGAACTGGCCTCGCTCCAGGAGCTGGCGGCACATGCCCGAGCGCCTGTCATCAACGCCCGGACGCGATCGAACCATCCTTGCGAGACGCTCGGCGACCTCGCCTATGTCAGAGCCAAGAGGGGCGGCATCGAGGGGCTGAAGATCGTCGGCGTGGCCCCGGATGCCAATATTCTCCGATCGTGGGTGGAGGCGTCGATCTCGATGCCGATCGAGGTGGTGCAGGTCTATCCGGGCGACTGGCACGTCAGCGACCCGGCGCTCCTTAACCCCAGTTTCCGGCTGAGCACGGATATGCGCGAGCTTGAGGATGCGGATGTCATCTTCACGGATAGCTGGCCAAGCGGGGTGCCGGAAGGTGACGTCGCGGGCTATCGCATATCGACCGAGGTTCTTGATCGCTGCCGCCCTGACGCGATCTTCATTCCTTGCCCACCGGTGGCTCGCGGCCAGGAAGTGACCGCGGATGCGATGGCGCATCCTGCCTGCCAGAGTGTGTCGGCGAAGGCCTTCCTGCTGCATGCGCAGAACGCGCTGATGGAATGGATTGTCGCGAAAGCGGAAATCAGCGCTTCAAGGTGAGGCCGACGCCGGCGCGGACGATCTTGTCGTTGGTGCCGCCGCCGCCCGCCTGTTCGTATTCGACGTCGCCGGTCAGGTCGAGATAACGGTTGATCGCCCAGGTGAGGCCGGCGCCGCCGATCCAGACCGTTTCGTCGCTCGGGCCGCCGCTCGGGAAATCGCGCAGCATCGTGCTGCCGGTCAGGCGGGCGATGAGGTTGTCGCGCATTTCATGCGTCAGCGCCGCCGTCGCCTGGTATTCCACCCAGCCGCTCTCTCCGGGCGTGGTCGAATCCTGCACCGTGGTGCGCAGGCCGAGATCGACATTGGTGCCGCGCTGCGGCGACCAGGTGGCGCTGCCATTGAAGGTGACCGCGCCGACCGATTTCAGGCGGTCGTCCTCGTAATCGACGACTTCGTAACCGGTGCCGATTTCGCCGCGCAGTTTTTCGCCGAGATCGAATTCGACACCCGTGCGCGCCGCATAGCTCTGCGACGAACGGGCATAACCGGAATTGTCGCGCCTGAGATCGTAGAACGTGTGGCCGGTCGCGACTTCCACATAAGGGACGAGCGCCGGCGACAGTTCGTAGCCGAGCCGCAGGCGGCCGTCGATGCCAGTCCTGTTGCGGTCTCTCGTGCTGACGATCGTGCCGTCGGACAGCTTTGCATCCGTATAGCTGGCGCGAGACAGATCGAGTGCGGCGGTGCCGCGGACCTTGCCGAAATCGCGCTGCACGGAGGCGCCGCCGGTGAATTCGTGGACGCCCGGCTGGGTCGATGCGCCGCCGAGCGCGTTCGGATCGTAGTCGTCCTCGCGTGAGAACCGGTAACCGCCGGTGATATGGGCGACCGTATCGTTGGAGAGGTCGAGCCGCAGGTCAGCATTGATGTTCGCTTCCGGCTGCTCGCCTTGGCTGCTGCTGCCGAGGTTACGCTCCAGCGTGCCTTCACCGGTGACCGTCAACGAATGGCGCGACCAGTCGGACGTCAACGTGCCGCGGATCGCCGTCGACAGGTAGTCGCGGCGGATCTTGGTGCCGTTCGAGCGGCGGGTCTCGGTGTCGATGCTCTGGTTGATCGACGGGCGGAGCAGGAAGCTGCCCATCCGGATACCGGTCGGATCACCCGGCTCGCGCGGCTGTTCCTGGGTTTCGACAGGTTCCGCGCCGCGGTCGAGCGGCTCTTCGCGCGGCTGGTTCAGGTCGTCCTCGTAGGGAGGCTCCTGATTGGCCGCCTGGTTGCGGGCCGGCGTGGTGCCGGTCGCGAGGTTCGGATCGTCGGTATTCTGATCATCCGCGCCATTGGCGGCGCTGGTCGCCGGCTGGGCCGAGGTGCTGCCTCTCAATGCCGTATTGGATGCCGGCGAAGCGGTGCCAGTGACTGACGGAAGGGTGCCATTCTGCGGCGGAAAAGGGCTGCGGGTCTGGGCCATTGCCGGGGAGAACGGCGCTGCGGATACAAGCGCCGAACAGGCCAGCAGAAGGCCGAGTGCCGTCCGGCGCCTCTGGCGCGTCCCGCCTGTCGTGGTTGTGATCTTCATGAGGCCTGCCCGGGCAATCGCAAATGCTTACCCAAACGTAAAGCCATGTGGTTAACGTTTGGTTGCGACACCATGACGGCGGTGAACTTAGTCGCTACGTGCCAAGCCGATGGACTTGACGGGTGAAAAGGGTTAAGGCTTGCCCATGATCAAGAGAGCTTTGCAACTGGTCGAGAACGACCTCGTCGATTCCGCCTTGAGGACGATTTCCTTCGGAAAACAAGGGCTTAATGCGCTGGAGCTGGCGCTTCAGAACGGCCTTGGCGATGCCTTCCGCAAGGCCGCGGAACTGATCGGCGACATCGATGGCAGGGTCGTCGTGACCGGCATCGGCAAGAGCGGACATATCGGCCGCAAGATCGCCGCCAGCCTCGCTTCGACCGGCACGCCCTCCTTCTTCGTGCATCCCGTCGAAGCCAATCACGGCGATCTCGGCATGATCGGGTCGGGCGACGTGGTGCTGGCTCTGTCCTGGAGCGGCGAGACCGCCGAGCTGCAGGGCATCGTTTCCTTCACCCGCCGCTTCTCCATTCCGCTGATCGCCATGACGTCGGGCGAGATTTCGACGCTGGCCCGCGAGGCCGATGTCGTTCTGCTGCTGCCCAAGGAACAGGAGGCCTGCCCGCACGGGCTGGCGCCGACCACGTCGACGCTGATGCAGCTTGCCATGGGCGATGCGCTTGCCGTTGCGCTGCTCGAAGCACGCGGTTTCTCGGCAACCGATTTCCGTGTCTACCATCCGGGCGGCAAGCTCGGTGCGATGCTCAGCCATGTCGGCGATTTGATGCATACCGGCGACCGCATGCCTCTGGTCAGGAAGGGCGTGCTCATGCTGGAGGCGATCCAGGAACTGTCGCGCAAGCGCTTCGGCTGCGTCGGCGTCATCGATGAGGATGGCAGCCTCTGCGGCTTCATCAGCGATGGCGATATTTCCCGGCATCTTCATCTCGATCTGCGGGAAACGCGGGTCGATGATGTGATGACGCAGAACCCGAAGACCGTCAGCAAGGAAACGCTCGCCACGAAGGCCATGGCGCTGCTCAACAAGCACAGCATCGGTGCGCTGCTCGTCGTCGACGAGGAGCGCAAGCCGATCGGCATCGTCCACTTCCACGACCTGCTGCGCGTCGGGGTGGCCTGACATCCAGCCACGTTCCGAGCTGCTTCGGGCCGGAAGGACTAAGCCGCTTCGACTTTAAGGTCGCGGCCGCTTGCCGCCACCACCTTCACCTGCGTGCCGGCCGGCAGGTCAGGCCCCATCACCGACCACCACGTATCGTCGAGCCGGATACGGCCGCGCCCCTCAGCGATCGGTTCGTGGAGAGTTGCGGTGCGGCCGACCAGGCTTTCGCCACGGCGGTTGAGATTGGGCTCGTCACTCGCCTGGTTGCGGCTGGAATAGAAACGGCGGCCGGCCAGGGCGAAGACGCCGGAAAGCACCGCGAAGAGCAGGAGCTGGACGTGCCAGCTCCAGAAGGCCGCGTCCCAGAGCGCCAGAGACAGTGCGCCGATGACGATCGCGGCAGCGCCGATCCAGATCAGGAAAACGCCCGGTGCGGCAAGTTCTGCCGCCAGGAGCACCACACCCAATATCCACCAGCTCCAGGGACCGAGATTGACCACAGCGTCATGCAGCATGGCTCAGGTCTCTGAGGAATTCGGGTTGAACGGATTGAGGACCGGCGTGGTGCGCGGTCCGGGCTGGGGACGCGGGCCGGCCGGCGGGCGCGGCGGTGCGGCAGGCCCGGAGCCATCGCCGAAAACCTCCTTGGCGATGGCGCCGATGCCGCCGAGCGAACCGATGATCGACGAGGCCTCCAGCGGCATCAGCACGATCTTGGAATTCGGCGCCTTGCCGATCGCCACCAGCGCTTCCGTGTATTTCTGGGCCACGAAGTAGTTGATCGCCTGCACGTCGCCGGCGGCAATCGCCTGCGAGACGGACTGGGTCGCCTTGGCCTCGGCTTCCGCCAGGCGTTCGCGGGCTTCGGCCTCGCGGAATGCGGCTTCGCGCTTGCCCTCGGCTTCGAGGACCGCCGCCTGCTTGGCGCCCTCGGCGCGCAGGATCTGGGCGCTGCGCGAACCTTCGGCCTCGAGGATCTGGGCGCGCTTCTCGCGCTCGGCCTTCATCTGCCGTCCCATCGATTCGACGAGGTCGGCGGGCGGCTGGATGTCCTTGATCTCGACGCGGGTGACCTTGATGCCCCAGGGGCCGACGGCCTCATCGACAACGCGCAGCAGGCGCTCGTTGATGACTTCGCGGTTGGAGAGCAGCTCGTCGAGATCCATCGAGCCCATGACCGAGCGGATGTTGGTCATGGTGAGGTTCTGGATGGCGTTCTGCAGGTTGGAAATCTGGTAGGCTGCCTGGGCCGGATTGAGCACCTGATAGAAGGCGACGGCATCGGCGGAGACGCTGGCATTGTCCTTGGTGATGACTTCCTGGGTCGGGATGTCGAGCACCTGTTCCATGACGTTCATGCGCACGCCGATGCGCTCGATGAACGGCGTCAGGATGTTGAGGCCGGGCTCCAGCGTGCGTGTGTAGCGGCCGAAGCGCTCCACGGTGTAGCGATACCCCTGCGGTACGGTCTTGATCCCGGCGAACAGGACCAGGATGATCAGCACCACGACGCCGATCACGACGATATCGAAGCCACCCAGGCCGCCCAAGTTCATGACATTACTCCCTCTTGGCGCATCCGCGCCTGATCCTCGACGTGATTGAGTTAGCACGTTCTTTACATGGAAGAAATGACAGCTGGCCCTCTGTCTATGCGCGCGGGTTATTCACAAGGACGCGTCGTCGGTCTAGGAAGCGGGTTCCATACCGGTCGCAGCCTACCCGGTCAAAACAAGGATGAAAGCCCATGAAAACCATCGTCGTCTGCTCCGGCGGACTGGACTCCGTCTCGCTCGCCCACAGGATTGCCGCCGAACAGGAACTGATCGGCCTGATTTCCTTCGACTACGGCCAGCGGCACCGCAAGGAACTCGATTTCGCCGCGGCCTGCGCCGCGCGGCTCGGGGTCTTCCACGAGGTCATCGACATGCGCGGGATCGGCAGCAAGCTCACCGGCTCGGCCCTGACCGACGATGTGGACGTACCGGACGGCCACTATGCCGAGGAGACGATGCGGGTAACGGTGGTGCCGAACCGCAACGCGATCATGCTGTCGGTCGCCTTCGGGGTGGCGGCGGCGCGAAATGCCGATGCGGTGGCGATCGCCGTGCATGGCGGCGACCATTTCATCTATCCCGACTGCCGGCCGGGTTTCATCGAAGCGTTCCAGGTCATGCAGGATCAGGCGCTGGACGGCTACGCTTCGGTTCGGCTGCTTTCGCCTTATGTGAACGGCTCGAAGGCGGATATCGTCACGGACGGCGCCCGGCATGAAACGCCGTTCGGCGAGACCTGGTCCTGCTACAAGGGCGGCGACCGCCATTGCGGCCGCTGCGGCACCTGCGTCGAGCGGCGCGAGGCTTTCCACATCGCCGGTATCGAGGATCCGACCGAGTATGGAGACCCGGATTTCTGGAAGGCGGCGACGGCGGGCTTCAAGGCCACCGAAGTGCGGTAGGACCTGCTTTTACGCCCAGCCCTGCAGTTCGCGGCGCACGACCCTTTCCAGCACGGTCATGCCCCCCGGGCTGTCGTTCAGGCAGGGGACATGTGCGAATTTTTCGCCGCCATGATGCAGGAAGATCTCGCCCGCTTCACCGGCGATCTCTTCGAGCGTCTCCAGACAGTCGGAAACGAAGCCGGGGTTCATCACCGCGATGCGTTTCACGCCGTCATGAGCGAGTTTCTCGACCGTCTTGTCGGTATAGGGCTGCAGCCATTCCTCCGGTCCGAAACGGGACTGGAAGGTGATCATGAAATTCTTGTCGGTGAGGCCGAGCGCCTCCTTCAGGAGCCGGGCGGTCTTCTGGCAATGGCAGTAATAGGGGTCGCCCGCCTTGAAGTAGGATTGCGGGATGCCGTGGAAGGAGGCGATCAGCATTTCCGGCTCCCAGTCGAGCGCCGCGTATTTCGCCCTGACGGAGTCAGCCAGCGCCTCGATATAGGCCGGCTCGTCGTGATAGGGCGGCACGGTGCGTATTGCCGGCTGCCAGCGCAGCTTCATCAGGTGCTCGAACGCCTTGTCGTTGACGGTCGCGGTGGTTGAGGCCGCATATTGCGGATAGAGCGGGAAGAGGACGATCTTCTCGCAGCCCTTTTCCTTCAGCGCGTCGATGCGTTCGGCGATCGACGGCTTGCCGTAGCGCATCGCCCAGTCGACCACGACGTTCGGCAGGTCCTTCAGCCGCTCGGCCATCAGCTCGCCTTGGGCGCGGGTGTAGGTGCGCAGATAGCTTTCGTTGCGATCCTTGTTCCAGATCGCCTCATAGGCCTTGCCGACCTTTTGCGGCCGCTTGTTGAGCACGATGCCGTAAAGGATCGGATACCAGTAGAGCCGCGACCACTCGATGACCCGCTTGTCGGACAGAAACTCGGCCAGGTAGCGCCGCATCGGCCAGTAGTCCGTGCCGTCGGGCGTGCCGAGATTGACGAGCAGCACGCCGACCTTGCCGAAAGCGACCTTCGGATGATCGGAGGGCATGTGGGCGGAATGGGAGGTCATGCGGATACTCTCGGTTGAGCGATAGGCGGGCGCTTTATGCGCCGAATTATTTAGAAAGAAAAACCGGCCCGGGAAACCCCGAGCCGGCCTTTGAAGCGGGACAAATTGTCCCTGCGGGCGATGCCCGTGGCTTATTTCGCCGGCAGTTCCAGCTCGGCGCCGACCTGGATGACGTTCGGATGGCGCAGCGAGTTGAGCTTGGCGATCTCGGTCCACTTCTCGCCGTCGCCATAGGTGGCTTCCGCGATCTTCCAGAGCGAGTCACCCTTGGCGACCGTGTATTTGGTCGGACCGGCCGGCTTGGCGGCGGCTGCGGGAGCCGGGGTCGCCGGCGCTGCCGCCATCGTGTTCGGGGCCGGAGCAGCAGGCGCTGCGGGCTTCGGAGCGGCCGGTGCCGCTGCCATTGTGTTCGGTGCAGGGGCTGCGGGTGCTGCCGGAGCCGCTGCCGTGGGGGCGGGAGCGGCAGGTGCCGGGGCTGCAGGAGCCGCAGCGGTCGGCGCCGGCGTCGCTGCCGGGGCGGGAGCAGCAGGAGCGGCAGCCGTCGGAGCCGGTGCCGGAGGAGCGGCCGGCGCAGGCTTTGCCGGCGGCGTATAGCTTGCCGGGGTCAGGTCGGTGATGCGGCCGTCCGTATAGGGCTTGTAGGGGTTATGGGCCGCCAGATAGTCGGCGACGGCGTTTTCGAGATTCGGACCGTAGTCGTAGGCATTCTGGGAATTGGTCGCGAAGATCTTGAAGCCGTCACCGCCGCCGCGAACGTAGTTGTTGGTCACGACGCCGTAGGTCTTGGCCGGATCGATCGGCACGAAGTTTGCGCCTTCCTTGACCTGAACGTCGCTGACACGGCTGCCGACCGGCTTGGCCTTGTCGAAAGAAAATTTCATGCCCGCCACCTGCGGGAAGCGGCCTGCACCGTCGTCGATCTGGCTGACGCCGTTTTCGAGAGCGGCGACGAGATCGGCTCCCTTGATCTGGAAGGTGGCTATCGTGTTCTGGAAGGGCAGCACGGTCAGCACTTCACCCATGGAGACTTCGCCGGCGTCGATCGAGGCGCGCAGGCCCCCACCGTTCTGGATGGAGATGGTGATCCCCTGGTCCTTGACGCGGTCGAGCTGCGCATCGGCGACGAGGTTGCCCATCGAGCATTCCTTGGCGCGGCAGACGCGGCGGTCGCCGTCGATGACGGCGTCAGAGGCGCCGACGATCTTCTTCTTCAGGTCTTCGATCGGCTTCTTCAGCTCCGCGACGCGGGCGAGGAAAGCCGGGTCCGGGGTGATCGACTTGTCCATGAGGATCGGCTCGCCCTCGGCCGACTTCACGACGCCGTTGTCGTCGAAGACGATTTTGATGTCGCCGAGATATTTCGAATACTGGTATGCCTGCACGACCGGCACCTTGTACCCGCCCGGATTGTCCGACCAGGTCGGATACGGGCCTTCGGCGCCCTTGGCCACGTTCGACAGCAGCGTGTGGGTGTGGCCGCCGACGACGACGTCGACATCCGGGATCTTGGCGATCATCGCGAGGTCGCGCGGATAACCGACATGGGTCAGCGCGATGATCTTGTCGACGCCCTGAGCCTTCAGGCCCTGGACGGCTTCGGTGATCTTGGCGACATCGTCGGCAATCGTGATGTTCGGGCCGGGATTGGCGATTTCGGGGGTGTCGTTGGTGACGGCGCCGACGATGCCGATCTTCTGGCCGCCGACGGTCAGCACCAGCGACGGCTTGATGCGGTTGCCGATCTTGGCGGCGGCGCTCGGCACGACGTTGGCGGTGACGACCGGGAACTGGATCTTGTCGAGGAAGGTGGCGAGCACGTCGTCGCTGTCGTCGAATTCATGGTTGCCGACGGTCATGGCGTCGAACTTCATGGCGTTCAGCGCTTCGGCTTCGGCGGCACCCTTATAGGTCGTGTAGAAGAGAGAGCCCTGGAAGTTGTCCCCGCCATTGAGGAGAATGACGTTCTTGTTCTCAGCCTTCAGCGCGTCGCGGGTCTGGTTGATCGCGGTCAGGAGGCGGGCAGCGCCGCCGAAGCAGACGCCCTTGCCTTCATCCTCGGCCGAGCAGGTGGAATCGGTCGCGTTGATGGATTCGAGACGCGAATGGAAGTCGTTGATGTGCAGGATATTGAGCTCGAAATCGGCAAATGCCGCGCCGCTCGAAAGAGCCATGACCGAAGCGGTCAACAGCCCGAGCCCCAATGTCTTCTTCATCTGATCTCTCCTCTTTCTATTTCGGCGGCTATGCCGCCCTTTTATCTGTTCTAGTTTTTGAATGTGACAGCCGTTCCGGCGGGCATGTTTTCATCAACCGATGGTGGGTTCAAGGGAAATGTGACAAATATGACAGTGCGCTACCGGGCCACTTACAGTTTGTCTTCGTTCGGGAATCGCGCCACGGGCGGCTGAGTATTGATTTTCCGGCCGCCCCTGATTATCTTGACCATATATGGTCATTTCAAGCGAGGCCGACGATGTCTACGATCAGTGTGGCCGACGCAAAGGCCGGTTTCGCCAGTCTCGTGGACGACGCGGCGAACGGGGAATTCGTGACGATTACCCGCCACGGAAAACCGGCGGCCGTGCTTGTTTCGGTCGAGGCGGCCGAGGCGGCGAAAAAGGCTCTGGATAGGCCTCGGCCCAATTTCGGAGACTTCCTTTTGACATTTCCCGGCGGTGTCGAGCTTGAGCGGAAACCGTCGAAACTGCGCGATGTCGATCTGTGAGCGGCTATCTGCTCGATACGAATATCATCAGCAAGATTGCGCCGGACCGGACGGTGCCTTCAGATCAGGTGCGGGCGTGGTTCCATGAACAGGGTGAGGCTGGTGCGCTCTTCCTCTCGGCCATTACCATTGCCGAAATCGAAAAGGGGATGCGGTCGCTTCACAGGCGTGGCGGGATCGCGAGAGCGCAGCGTCTTTCGGCTTGGCTGGATTTCATCTCCGACAGTTTCGGCGATCGGATATTGCCGATGGATCCGGTAGTCGCGCGGATTGCGGGGGCGCTGGAAGACGAGGCGGAGAGCAATGGCCGGAGCCCGGACCTCAGCGATATCATCATTGCCGCGACGGCACGGGCCTATGGGCTTACCATCGTCACGGAAAACATCCGGCATTTTGGGCCGCTTGATGTGCTCGTCGATCTCCCTGCCGCCTTTCGGCAAAAAACAAACCCGCAATAGCCGGATCGCGATCATAGGTAGCCTGTAAAATGCGAAAACCCCGCCGGGGCGGGGTCGCGATGATCGGGATGCGGATGTGTCGATTCAGCTGCGGCGGGCGAGCGAGAACTGGGCGCCGCTATCCTGCGTGCAGTTGAGCTGGTTAACGGTGACCAGCGAGCAGTTGACGCGCGACTGGGTCTTGCGCACCAGCGAGGTCATGTTGATCTCGACCAGCGTCGGCGACAGGCTGGTATAGGTGCCGGAGGCGAGCAGCGTGTTGCTGTCGCTGGAGCGGGTGTTGAACGTGCCGGCCTGGAACGAGGAGACGATGCCGTTCGGATCGACCCAGGTGCCTTCGACGCCCTGCGGCTGCACGACCGCCATCTGTTGCGGCGGAGGAGAGGAAACGCAGGCGGTCAGGCCGGCTGCGGCGATGAGCGCAAAGCTCACTTTGAATTTCATGATCTGTCTCCCGCGATTCGGTCCGGCTTCGGTTGGCAAACCTTGCCGCCATCGCCCTATGTAACGCAAGATGTGGCCTTGAAAAGGCAGAAGCTTTCAACATGCAAAAAACCGCCTGCGGCAAGGCAGGCGGTTGAATCCACTTGTATCGGCAGCTTCAAACTCTTCCCTCATTCCTGTGCTTGTCACAGGAATCCAGCCACGGCGCGTCTGCGCCGTGAGAAGAGTCTTTCGCGCGCAAGGACTTGCGCGCGCTGGATCCCTGTCACAAGGACAGGGATGAGGAAGGCAAGGTCAGCGAACCAGGATGTTCTTGAACTGCCACGGATCCTTGGTGTCGATGTCTTCCGGGAAGAGGCCCGGGCGGCCGTCGAGCGGGGTCCAGTCGGTATAGTGGCCTTCGACCGGGCCGAGATAGGGCAGCTGCACTTCGAGGCAGCGCTTGTAGTCGATCTCGTCGGCTTCGACGATGCCGGCGGTCGGGTTTTCGAGCGCCCAGACCATGCCGGAGAGAACCGCCGAGGTGACCTGCAGGCCGGTTGCGTTCTGGTAAGGCGCGATGCGGCGGGTTTCTTCCAGCGACAGGCGCGAACCGAACCAGTAGGCGTTCTTCTCGTGGCCGTAGAGCAGCACGCCGAGTTCGTCGATGCCGTCCTCCAGCTCGTCCTCGTCGAGAACGTGATGGACCGGCTGCGGGGTGCCGCCATTGCCGAACATTTCATGCAGCGACAGAACCGCGTCATTGGCCGGATGGTAGGCGTAGTGGCAGGTCGGGCGGAAGGTCACTTCGCCGTCCTTGTCGCGCACCGTGAAATAGTCGGCGATCGAGATCGATTCGTTGTGGGTGACGAGGAAGCCGTACTGCGGGCCAGGCGTCGGGCACCAGGAGCGGACGCGGGTGTTGGCGCCCGGCTGTTCGAGGTAGATGGCGGCCTTGTTGCCCTTCTTGTGCTTCTTGCCGTTCTTCGGCATCCATTCCTCATGGGTGCCCCAGCCGAGTTCGGCCGGCTGCATGCCTTCGGAAATGAAGCCTTCGACCGACCAGGTGTTCCAGAAGACGTTGAGCGGCTTCGGGTGCTTGGTACGCTGGGTGTCGCGCTCGGCGATGTGGACGCCCTTGACGCCGAGCTTCTTCATCAGCTTGGCCCAGCCTTCGCGGTCGTGCTGATCCGGCTCGTCGAACTTCAGGCCGGTGTCGTTGGCGAGGTTGACCAGCGCCTGCTTGACGAACCAGGAAACCATGCCCGGATTGGCACCACAGGTGGACACGGCGGTGGCGCCGCCCGGGTTCTTGGCCTTTTCCTTGCGAACGGTTTCGCGCAGCGCATAATTGGTGCGGTCGGCGTTCTTCATGTTCTTGTCGAAATAGAAGCCGAGCCAGGGTTCGACGACCGTGTCGATGTAGAGAACGTCCAGCTTGCGGCAGAGCTTCATCAGGTCGAGCGAGCCGGTATCGACCGACAGGTTGACGCAGAAGCCCTGGCCCTTGCCTTCGGTCAGGAGGGGCTTAAGGAGATCCTTGTAGTTCTCCTTGGTCACATATTCCTTGATGTGACGGACGCCGTGCTTCTTCAGGATCTCCATGTCGGAGGGTTCTTCGCGCGGGTCGATGACGACCATCCGGCTCTTGTCGAACTTGAAATGGCGTTCGATCAGCGGCAGCGTGCCGCGGCCGATCGAGCCGAAACCGATCATCACGATCGGACCGGTGATTTCGCCATAAACCGGATGGGTAGTCTCTGACATGTCTTTCTCCTTGATCGCGGCCTTCTCGGGCCGCTGCCCCGCTTGATCGGCAGTGGATGGGAATTAAATGCTGCACTTGGGCAATTCGCGGCGCTCTAGATCATAAAACTTCGTCACAATAAAGAGCCTGTCGATTTTCGGGGGATGAATCGGCGGCGTTATTCGGTTCGGTGAACTCGTCACAGGACGTGTAGGCAAGTTTCACGACAGCGGACTTTATGCTACATACGGGGAAAATCGGAGGCATATGGTTCATGACGTCGCATGTGGTTTCGCTTCGCATCTCGGGCGAAATGAAGGAACGGCTCGACCGGCTGTCCTCCGCTACCAATCGGTCCGCGACGGCGCTCGCCGAGGAGGCGCTCGAAGACTATCTTTCACAGCACGAGTTGGAGCTCGAGGCCCTCGACGTCGCTGCCGAGCGTGCCGACAAGGGCGATTTCGTTTCGCATGAAGCCGTGGCCAGCTGGCTGAAGAGCTGGGGCACGGCGAACGAAGGTGCGGCACCCAAGCCGGACATCGTCAAGACCCGTCGATGAGGCTGATATGGGCCGAGGCGGCGCTCGCCGATCTGGTGCATCTTCGCACCTACATCGCCGAGCATAATCCCCAGGCAGCAAACGAGATGGCGGCGAGATTGCTCGACATCGCGGAACTGCTGATCGTGCATCCTCAAGCGGGCTTGCAGACGGCAAAACTTGGCTTGCGTCGCCTCGTTGTGCCGCAATCAGTCTATTCCCTGATCTATCGCATCGTCGACGAGGATATCGAAATCATCGAAGTGTTCGATGGCCGGCGGTATAAACCCCGCACAAATCTGGCGGATTAGTCACGCCGTCGCCGTGCCCTGGTGGAAAACCATGCGCCATCTCCCGTCGGCGTCCAGCCGCCAGATGGAGCTGCGGTTGGTGAAGAGCTTGCTGCCGTCGTCGTCGATGCGGGTGCCGCGATAGGTGGCGAGGGCGATCGTGTCGCTCAGCATCTCGGCGCTGAAGTCCGAGATCGAAGTGTTGTTCGGGCCGGTCTCGGCGACGAGGCGGGTGACGATGTCGTCGAACGTGTAGGCGAGGCCGGAGCGGCCGAATTCGCGGAATTCGGGGGCCAGCAGTTCGCGCAGCTTTTGCTCGGAGCCTCGGACCTCGCGGCTCTGCAAAGCGAGTTCGAGTGCAAGCAGGTGATCGGCGAGGGGGCTGGCGGCGGACATTTACCGGCCAGCTCTGGCCATTTTTGCAGGGCGGGCGGCAGGGCGAGGGGCTTCCGCCGGCATTTCCGATCGGGCTGCCTGGCTGACGAGTTCGGCGGCGATCAGGCCGCGCAGCGAATTGCCGACGAAGAAGCGGCGGTTTTCGAGGTCGGCGAGGCGGAGGACCTGGCTTTTGGCCTTGCCCTCGCGGATCAGGTCGGCGCGCAGGATGCCAGGCAGGAGGCCGCTCGACAGCGCCGGAGTGAGCAGCGAGCCGTCCTTGGCCTCGACGAAGACGTTGGTGATCGTGCCTTCGCAGACCTCGCCGCGCTCGTTGAGGAGAATCACTTCATCGGCCTCTTCGGGCGTGAATTCGGCGCGCGCGGCCTCGTAGAGTTCACGGCGGGACGTCTTGTGGCGATAGGTCGGGTCGTCGGAAGGAAGCACGGTCTTCGCCACCCGCACCCGCCACACTGTCTCGGCGGCGAGCGGCACGAAGGGCGTCGTGGTGATCTCTATCTTGCCGCGATAGGTCATCACGAGGCGGACGCGCAGCGGTGTCTCGCCGCCGGCGGTCGCCGCCTGAAGCTGTTTCAGCGTATCGGCCGGCGGCTGGCGAAAACCCAGCGCATCCGCCGACCGGCTGAGCCGGCGCAAATGCTGGTCCACCCGGAGCAGGCCGTTGCCCGGTTCCCAGCGCATTGTTTCGATCAGCGAGAAATCCATTGGTCGCCCACCGCAAAGCGTGCCTTCAACAGGCACTCGTCATACTCGGCCTCGGCCTTCGAGTCGAAGACGATGCCGCCGCCGACATTGAAGACGGCTTTTTCGTCATTGAAAAGCGTGATCGTGCGGATGGCCACCGAAAAACGCATCGGGCCGGCCGGATCGCACCAGCCGATGGCGCCGCAATAGACGTCGCGCGGTTCCCTTTCGAGATCGGCAAGGATGCGCATGGCCCACATTTTCGGCGCCCCGGTGATCGAGCCGCAGGGGAAGAGCGCCGCAAGGATGTCCGGAAAGCCGATCCCGGGGAGGAGCCTCGCCCGGACATGGCTCACCATCTGGTGCACCGTCGGATAGGTTTCGATCTCGAACAGTTTCGGAACCGAGAGCGTGCCGACCTCGCTGATGACGGAAATGTCGTTGCGCAGGAGATCGACGATCATGCGGTTTTCGGCCAGCGTCTTTTCGTCGGCAAGCATTTCGGCGATGATCGCCTCATCCTCTTCAACCGTCGCGCCGCGCGGGGCGGTGCCCTTCATCGGATGGGTTTCGATGTAACCATCCTCATCCACCGCGAAAAACAGCTCCGGCGAACGCGACAGGACGAGCGGGCCGCCCAGATCGACGAATGCACCGTAGCGTACCGGCTGGCGGGCGACGAGGGACCAGAAGGCGGAAAGCGGATCGCCATGCCAGCTTGCGGTGACCGGTATGGTCAGGTTCGCCTGGTAGCAGTCGCCATTGCGCAGGTGCTGGTGGAGGCGGCCGAACCGTTCCTCGTAGGTCGCGAAATCCCAGCCGGCCCGTGGGTCGCTGAGGAACGACCCCGCGGAGGAGCCATCCTCGACGACGGCGCCGGTGGGCTCGGCGAGCGGATGTTCATTGCCAGAGGGTTTGTCAAATACGCCCATGGCGATCAGGGGCGTCGGCCGATTGTCGACGATCAGCCGCCGGAGCTTGTCCTCGAAGACGTAGCCGGTTTCGTAGGAAATATAGCCCGCCAGCCAGTGGCCGGCGAGGCGCGCCTCTTCGAGGCGCCGAAGTGCCGGCAGCACTTCGGCGGCAGTCCGCGCCGTGACGATCTCCCTCGGCCGGTCGAAGACGAGGCTCCGGCCGGCGGGGTCGTCCCGAAAGAGCGCGAAGGGGGTGGCGTTTGTCATTTCATTCTGAATTCCAATTGCCCATCGTGGGCGCTGCTTGCCCCTCATCCGCCTGCCGGCACCTTCTCCCCGTAAACGGGGCGAAGGAGATTCGCGGCAAGCTATCCGTCTTTCTCATACGTTGGCCAAGGCACGTCCCCTCTCCCCGTCACAACGGGGAGAGGGTTAGGGTGAGGGGCAGCTTCAGCCGGCAGGGCGGGGGGAGCGTTAGACCTTATCCCCGATCCAGAGCCTCCAGTTCGTCGATCAGGCCTTCGATCATCGACAGGCCCTTCGACCAGAAGGACGGATCGGTGGCGTCGAGGCCGAAGGGCTTCAACAGCTCCGAGTGATGCTTGGTGCCGCCGGCCTTCAGGAGTTCGAAATACTTCTGCTGGAAGCCCGGCGCGGCTTGACTGTAGACCGCGTAGAGCGAGTTCACCAGGCAGTCGCCGAATGCATAGGCATACACATAGAAAGGCGAATGGATGAAGTGGGGGATATAGGTCCACCAGCTTTCATAACCCTCCGAGATCCTGATCGCGGGCCCAAGGCTTTCGCCCTGGACGGAGAGCCACAGCTCGCCGATCTGCTCGGCGGTCAGTTCGCCCTCCTTGCGGGCCGTGTGGACCTTGCGCTCGAACTGGTAGAAGGCGATCTGTCGCACGACCGTGTTGATCATGTCCTCGACCTTCTGGGCGAGCATGGCCTTGCGTTCGCGTTTGTCGGTGGTCTTTTCCAGCAACGCGCGGAAGGTCAGCATCTCGCCGAAGACGGAGGCGGTTTCGGCAAGCGTCAGCGGCGTCTGGCACATCAGCGCGCCCTGGTCGCCGGCCAGAACCTGGTGCACACCGTGGCCGAGTTCATGAGCGAGCGTCATCACGTCGCGCGGCTTGCCCATGTAATTGACGAGCACGTAGGGGTGGGCCGACGGCACGGTCGGATGCGCGAAGGCACCCGGCGCCTTGCCGGGACGGACCGGCGCGTCGATCCATTCCTCGTCGAAGAAGCGGCCGGCGATCTCGGCCATTTCGGGCGCGAAGCCGCGATAGGCGTTGAGCACGGTATCCTTCGCCTGTTCCCATGAGATCAGCGCGTTCGGGGTTTCCGGCAGCGGCGCGTTGCGGTCCCAGAAATTCAGCTGCTCCATGCCGAGCCATTTCGCCTTCATCGCGTAATAGCGGTGCGAGAGGCGCGGATAGGCTTGCCTGACGGCTTCGGCGAGCGCATCGACGACTTCGCGTTCGACGCGGTTGGCGAGATGGCGACTGTCGGCGATGTCCTCGAACCCGCGCCAGCGGTCGGAGATTTCCTTGTCCTTGGCGAGCGTGTTTGTGATCAGGGTGAAGACGCGCAGGTTGTCGCCGAAGGTCTTCGACAGCGCGGCTGCGGCCTTGGCGCGGATCTCGGGCTCAGGCTCCTGCAGCATGTTGAGGGTGACTTCGAGCGGCAGTTGCTCGCCGTCGATCTCGAAGCGGAGTTCGGCCATGGTCTCGTCGAAGAGACGGTTGAAGGCGGCAGCCGACGTCATCGACTTTTCGAGGAAGAGCTGTTCCAGCTTGTCGTCGAGCTGGAAGGGCTTGTCTTTCCTGAGATCGACGAGCCAGGGGCGGTAGTGGCCGGCGGCCGGGTCGCGGTCCATGCACGCGTCGATCACTGCGTCGTCGATGCGGTTGAGTTCCAGCGCGAAGAACAGCAGGTGCGCGGAGAGATCGGTCAGCTTCGCCTGCACGTCGCCGTAGAATTTGCCGTTGGCCGGGCTCGACGTATCGGAGAAATAGGTGAGGCCGGCAAACGAGCCGATCTTGCCGAGCAGGTCGTCGAGCGCCTCGTATTCCTTGAGCGCTTCGCCGATGCCGCCGGCGCCGGTCCTGGTCGCGGCCTCGGCAAGCCTGCCCTTCCACTTTTCCTCGAAGGCGATCGACAGCGTGGCTGCCTTTTCCATGTCGGCCGTGAACGCGGGCGCATCCTTGGCCTCATAGAGATCCGAGAGCTTCCAGACCGGCAGGAGGCCGAGCGCCGGGTTGGAGGCCGCAGCGCCTGCGGCGGGTGCGGCCGGAATTTCGGGGAGGGCGGGTGCGGACATTCTCATCGCTTTTTCCTTCTCAACCTGTTGCGCCTGTTTTCCTTGCCGGCCGTTAAAATGCAAGCTTTTCTCAAAAGGGGATGTTCAAGGCTTTCTGACACAACCAGCGGGATAACAGCCTAAAAGGGCCATGATGACCATTGCTGGGAGCCGAGCATGATTGCGCAAATCCTCGTTGTCGATGACGATCCTATTCAGCGTCGCCTGTTGAAGAATGCGGTTGAACGTTACGGCCATGCCGCCCATCTTGCCGAGAACGGCCTTGCGGCGCTGGAGTTCCTGAAGCGCACCGCGACCGACATCAATGTCATCGTGCTCGACCTGATGATGCCGGAAATGGATGGCCTCAGCTTTCTGGCGGCAATCCGCGAACTCGGCATCGAAACGCCGGTCATCGTCCAGACGGGACAGGGCAGCATCGAATACGTGGTGCAGGCGATGCGCGCCGGCGCCTTCGATTTCGTCGTCAAGCCGGTATCGCCGGAACGGATCGGCACTTCGATCAGCAATGCACTGAAGCTCGACCAGAAGGAATCGAAGTCCCGCGCCGGTCGCCGCCATCGCCCCGGCGCCGTCGGCTTCGGCGATATCATTTCGGCCAGCCCGGACATGCTGCGCGTCATCGATCTTGCCCAGCGTGCCGCCCATTCCAACATTCCGGTGGTGCTCGAAGGTGAATCCGGCGTCGGCAAGGAAATGATCGCCCGCGCCATCCAGTCGAACAGCGACCGGGCCGGCAAGCCGTTCATCACCGTCAATTGCGGCGCAATCCCGCACAATCTGGTCGAGAGCATCCTCTTCGGTCACGAGAAGGGCGCCTTCACCGGCGCCTCGGAGAAACACACCGGCAAGTTCGTGGAGGCCGACGGCGGCACGTTGTTCCTCGACGAGATCGGCGAACTGCCGCTTGACGTGCAGGTGAAGCTCTTGCGCGCCGTGCAGCAGGGCGAGGTAGAGACCGTCGGCGCTTCCAAGGTCCAGAAGGTCAATGTCCGGCTGATCTCGGCCACCAACAAGGACCTGATCGAGGAGGTCCGGGCCGGCCGTTTCCGCGAGGACCTCTATTACCGCCTCAACGTCTTCCCGATCACCATTCCGGCGCTGCGCCGCCGCAAGGAAGACATTCCGCATCTCGCCCGCGTCTTTGCCGAGCGGTTCTCGACCGAGCAGAAGCTCAACAGGACGCTGTCGGTCGGCGCCGGAGCGCTGGCGCTTCTGACGGCCTACGACTGGCCGGGCAATATCCGCCAGCTCGAAAACGCCGTCTTCCGCGCCGTGGTGCTTGCCGAGGGCACCGAGCTTACCGAAGACGATTTTCCGCAGATCGCGGCACAGATTCCGGAATTCAGGCAGGCGGAACTGACGGCGACCGCCGTCATGCCCGCCCCGGGCGTGTTGTCCGACCATGCCATGCGCGAGGCGCTCGCCGATTCGCCGGTATTTGCCAACAGCGACAAGGCGCGGGCCGCCAGGCCGGATGCGAAGGCGATGCTCGCCGCCGCTTATCCCCAGGAAAACGTCATCGTCAGCACCGACGAAACCGGCGAAGTGAGGAAGCTTGCGGATGTCGAGGAAGAGCTGATCCGCTTTGCCCTGAAGTTCTATCGCGGCCAGATGAGCCAGGTCGCCCGTAAACTCGGGATCGGACGCTCGACGCTTTATCGTAAACTCAAGGATTACGGCATCGATCCTGACGATCCGCTGAAGGAAGCCGCGTAATTACTGCCTCGTAATCGCTAATGTATTAGCTTGTGTTAACCTTCGCGCAAGGATGTCCTGTCAACGTCTGTCAATCTCGCATTAGTCAATTGTTGACTATACGTGAGAAGGTTGTACATGTGTGGCACATTTGCCATCGTGTCACCGCAATTGACAGTCATTTGAGGCAACGTGGGACGTTGTCGACAGGACGGGGATCGTTTTGCCGGATCAGTATGCAAAAGAAGCGCCTTCGGGTGAGAAGAGGCGCGGCGGCAGAGCTGGGCTTTTTGTCAGTCTGAGCCGGCGCGTGATCGCCGTGACCCTGCTGGTGTTGATGGCGCTGCCCGTGCTTTCGGTCTCCGCAAGCCGTGCAGCCGCCCAGGAAAAGAGCCTGAAACTCTATTTCGTCCATACCGGCGAGAAGGCCGTCATCACCTTCAAGCGGAACGGCAAGTTCGATCCGAAGGGCCTCGCCCAGATCAACCAGTTCCTGCGCGACTGGCGCCGCAACGAACCGGCCAGGATGGACCCGCGGCTCTTCGATCTCGTCTGGGAAGTCTATCGCCGTTCCGGCGCCTCAGATTACATCCACGTGGTTTCCGCCTATCGTTCTCCGACCACCAACAACATGCTGCGCACCCGCTCGCGCACTACCGGTGTCGCCAAGAACAGCCAGCACATGCTCGGCAAGGCCATGGACTTCTACATTCCCGGTGTGAAGCTTGCGACGCTGCGCGGGCTTGCCATGCAGATGCAGGTCGGCGGCGTCGGCTATTATCCGACCTCCGGTTCGCCTTTCGTGCATCTCGATGTCGGCGGCGTGCGCGCCTGGCCGCGGATGACGCGCCAGGAACTGGTGCAGATCTTCCCGAACGGCAACACGATCCATCTTCCCGCCGATGGCAAGCCGCTCCCCGGTTATGAGACGGCGATGGCCGACTACAAGCGGCGCGTCGGCAGCGATTCGATCCAGATCGCCAGCACCGCCGGTGGCGGCATCCGCGGCGACGGCTCCGAACGCAAGCGGCAGCCTAACCTGCTGGCATTCCTGTTCGGCGGCGGCGGTGCCGACGAGGAGGAGGACAACGAGGAAAGCGCTGCTCCGGCCGTGGCGCGGCGTGCGGCTCCGGCCGCAAAGCCTGCCGCGGACGACGAGGGCGAAGCGCCTGTCGCGGTTGCCTCGGCTTCGCCTTTGACCGGCCAGATGCAGAACCAGGCCCAGGTTCCGGCACAGGCACAGATGGTTTCAGCGCCGGTACCGCTTTCGCGTCCGGCCTTCCGGTCGGACAGCGGCGGGCTTGCCACGGCGCTCTATTCTCCGGCGCGTAACCCGGCCCAGGAGGCACTCGCCCTGCAGGCGTCGGCTCCCGCCCAGCCCGGCGCGGAAACCTTTGCCGATCTTTCCGCCTACAATATCCCGGTTCCGACGCTGCTTGGACCGCGTGGCTTCAAGGGCGACGCAGAAAGCGGCGTGATGACCGCGTCCGTCGGCCCGATGCCGGCGCCGGAGGAAATCGCGTCGGTACCGCTTCCCGGCCAGCGTCCGGGCATGGCCTCTGCCGCTCCGGCCACTGCCACCGCCAAGGCTGAGGAACAGCAGGAACTGACGCCGGCTCTCGTTGCGGCGCTTGCCCAGAGCGTCGAGCCGCGCCCGGCGCCAATACCCTCCATGCCGGTTGCGACGGCCCAGCCGGCGCCTGTCCAGTCTGCTCTGGTCCAGCCTGCCCCGGCCCAACCTGCGCCGGCAATGGCGGCGGCTCCTACGCCCGTCCAGAAGCCGGTCGAAACGGCGTCGGCTTCTCCGAAGGTCATCCACTCCAGCAAGAACGTCCAGTTCGGCGACGGTTTCGACGCGCCGCGCAGCCCGGTATCGGCCTCGGCAAACGCGCTTCCGACTCCCGGCAAGGGCGGTCGTCCGAATGGTTCCGCGCCGCAGACGGCAAACGGCGGCGGGCTGACGGGCGACGTGCTGGCGAAATGGGCTCTCAACAACAATCGTGCCAACGCCGCCGCCTCGATGAAGGCACCGCGCGTCGTCAGCCGGACCCTGAACAACGAATATTCGGCAGGTTATTCCGGCGGCGGTTTCAAGCCGGTCTCCGCGACGGTGGCGATCGACCCGAACCGGTTCAGCGGCCCGAACAACTGATCGCCGGGCTGATCGAAGGTCATAAAAAACCCGCCGGAATGGCGGGTTTTTTCATGGCTCCGGTTTCGGAGAAAGATCAGGCAGCGTCCTGGTCGGCAGGGGCCTCGATCATGCCGAGCGCCTGGAGATAGGTATCGAGGATCAGATCCTCTTCCATGCGCTCCTGGTCGTCCTTCTTGCGCAGGGCGATGACCTTTTTCATGATCTTCGTGTCGTAACCCATGCCCTTGGCTTCGCCGTAGACATCCTTGATGTCGTCGGCGATGGTCTTCTTTTCTTCTTCCAGTCGTTCGATGCGCTCGATAAATGCGCGAAGCTGGTCGCGGGCGACGCCATGAGCATCAGACATCGGGGCCTCCTGATCGTGTGGATTTCATTGAATGGTCGTCAACTGCCGAAAAGCCGCCGCGAGGTCAAGCCCAATCGGCAAATCGATCAGCCATGGGCTGGCTTGTTCACGTCGAATGCGGCTTTTTGTGCATCCGAGGCTTCAGCCTGGTGCAGATTTTTCCAGTCCTCGTAAGGCATGCCGTAGACGATCTCGCGGGATGCCTCCTTGGAGAGATCGACGCCGGCGTCGTTGGCGGCATCGCGATACCAGTTCGACAGGCAGTTGCGGCAGAAGCCGGCGAGGTTCATCAGGTCGATGTTCTGCACGTCGGCGCGCTCGCGCAGGTGCCGGACGAGACGGCGAAAGGCGGCGGCCTCGAATTCGGTCTGCTGTTCCTTCGTAAGGTCGGTCGGGGCGAGTTCGCTCATGGAGCACCTCCTGGTGTCGCGTCAGACCGGATAGGGGCCGGTCCGCGAGGGAAAGATCCGGTATTCGTGCAATGTGGGGTCGGCGTTGAGCGTCTTGAAGACCGGTGCCAGCCTTTGTGCCCAGGCGGCAATGCCAGCCTCGTCGCCGATCAGGTCCTGGCGGACTTCCAGCAGAGCGTGGGCGATGCCTGATATCATGCAATGCCGGTACATGGTGTCGCCTTTCAGCGCACCGTCATAGGGCTCGTTGTCGCCGACGACGATGTCTCCAGGCTCGGCGAGCAGTTTCAGGAAAGGTGTCACCGCGCGGTCGTCGCTGTCCCAGAGCACGGCCGCATGCCAGGGGCGGGCGACGCCCTTCCAGAACGGCGTGAAGGAATGCAGCGACAGGACGAGCGGCGCGCGGCCCGAGGCGCCCGATCTGGCGATGGTGCGCTCGACGGCGCGGTGATAGGGCCGGTGATAGGTATCGAGGCGGAAATCCCACTCATCCTGGGTGATCGGATGGTTGCCGGGAATGATCGCCCCGTCGGAGATCTTCATGATCAGCGTCGGATCGTCCTCGCCGCGGTTCGGGTCGATCAGCAAGCGGGAGAAACAGCCGAGCACGGCCGGCACGTTCAGCATCGCCGCCAGCCGGCGCGTCAGGCCCTCGATGCCGATATCGAAGGCGATATGGCGATGGAAGGCGCTCTCCGGCAGGCCGAGGCTGCCATAGGATTCGGGCAGGCGGTTCATGGCATGGTCGGCGAGCAGCACCATGCCGCTGTCATAATCGCCTTCTATGATCTCGAAAGGAATGAAGTCCTGCATCGCCGTCGGAAATGAGATGGTTTCGAAAGGTCGGTCGGGAGACGGGTGTTGATGGCATGGAGAAAGCCGCGACGCAAGCCGTGCCGGCGCGACGATCAGCCTGGATTGAGCGTATGAGGAAGACTAATCGATTAGAGTTACGTTGACTTTCCGACTCCGCCGCGCGAAGAAAGTGCTTCACGAATAACCATGGAGTCCTGACGGAAACCGTGTCGAAAAAATCCCCCAAAGCCACTCTTCGCTCTCTCGTTTCCGCCCCGGCGCTCGCCGCCATGGTCGCCACCGGTATTCCGCTGTTGGCGGCGACCGCCGCGCATGCGGATTTCCGCGTCTGCAACGCCACGCAGAACCTCGTCGGGGTGGCGATCGGCTATCGCGCCAAGGAGGGCTGGACGACGGAAGGCTGGTGGCAGGTTCCGGCCTCCACCTGCGCGACGCTGATCGAAGGCGAGTTGCAGTCGCGCTATTATTATCTTTACGCCGAGGACGCGGCCCGTGGCGGCCGCTGGACCGGCAATGTGAACATGTGCGTCGCGGAGAACGAGTTCAAAGTCGTCGGCGTCAATGACTGTTTTGCCCGTGGCTTCCAGCGCATGGGCTTCAAGGAATATGATACGGGCCGTCAGGGAAGCTGGATGGTCCAGCTTTCGGATACGCCTGGCACACAAGAAGGCCACAACTGATGAGGCGCAACCGCAAAGTAAAGATCCTCGCTACCCTCGGACCTGCTTCGTCCGAAGAGGCGATGATCCAGAAGCTGCATGAAGCGGGGGCTGATCTCTTCCGCATCAACATGAGCCACGCGAGCCACGACCTGATGCGCACGCTGATCAAGCGCATCCGCGCCGTCGAGGAGCGCAGCGGCCGGCCAATCGGCATTCTGGCCGACCTCCAGGGTCCGAAGCTGCGCGTCGGCAAGTTCGCGGCCGGCAAGGTGACGCTCACTCCAGGACAGACCTTCACGCTCGACAATCGCGACGAACCCGGTGACGAGACCCGCGTGTTCCTGCCGCATCCGGAAATCCTGGAAGCGGTGAAAGTGGGCCACCGCCTGCTGATCGACGATGGCAAGCTGGCGCTGAAGGCCGAGAAGGCCGACGGCAAGAGCATCGTCTGCAAGGTGGTCGCCGGCACCAGCATTTCCGACCGCAAGGGCGTCAGCCTGCCCGATACGCTGCTCGGCGTCGGCGCGTTGACCGAAAAGGACCGCGTCGACCTCGACGCGGTGCTCGCCACCGACGATGTCGACTGGGTGGCGCTGTCCTTCGTGCAGCGTCCCGACGACCTTGCCGAGGTGCGCAAGATCGCCCGCGGCCGCGTCGGCATCATGTCGAAGATCGAGAAGCCCCAGGCGCTGGAGCGCATCGACGAGATCATCGAGCTTTCCGATGCCGTCATGGTGGCCCGCGGCGATCTCGGTGTCGAAATGCCGATCGAGGCCGTTCCGGGCATCCAGAAGCAGCTGACGCGCTTGTGTCGGCGTGCCGGCAAGCCGGTCGTCGTCGCAACCCAGATGCTGGAATCGATGATCACCGCGCCGGTTCCGACCCGCGCCGAAGTGTCGGACGTGTCGATCGCGGTTTTCGAAGGCGCCGACGCGATCATGCTGTCGGCCGAATCGGCCTCCGGCCAATATCCGGTCGAGGCGGTGTCGATGATGGCGTCGATCGCCAGCACGGTCGAACAGGACCCGCTTTATCCAAGCATCATCTACGCCCAGCGCGCGACGCCGGAGGCAACCGGTGCGGACGCAATCTCGCTTGCCGCCCGCCAGATCGCCGAAACCTTGAAGCTGGCGGCGATCGTCACCTATACCTCGTCGGGCACGACGGGCCTGCGCGCATCCCGCGAACGTCCGGAGGTGCCGATCATCGCGCTGTCGCCGATCGTCCAGACGGCCCGTCGCCTTTCGGTCGGTTGGGGCATGCATTGCGTCGTCACCAGTGACGCGACCGACCTCGACGACATGGTCAACCGTGCCTGCCGCATCGTCGTGTCGGAAGGTTTCGGCAAGCCCGGCGACCGGATCATCATCTCGGCCGGCGTGCCGCTTGGCACACCCGGCGCCACCAACATGCTGCGCATCGCCTATATCGGCTCGGACGGCCAGAGCGGCATCTGAGGCAAGGCCAATGGACAAACGAAAACCGCCGGGGATTTCCGGCGGTTTTTTATTGCGCGCAATTGAAGGCGTAGGGCGTCGTCAGACGGTGATGCTGACGGCCGGCATGGCGGAGACCGTGCCGCTCAGCGCGTTGACGGAGGCGTCGAGGGTCTGGGTGCCGGGCACGGTGGCGGTGCTGTTTTCCTCGCGCAGCCTGCGGGCCGCCTCTTCCAGCAGCGCCTTGATCTGGCGGGCGACGGTGCTGAATTCCATCGCGGTCTTGATGTCGCCGAGAGACAGTTTAGGCGCCTCCCGCGGAGCCTCGTCCATCTCGTCGAGATAGGCCTGCTCGGCATGGGAGACCGGCTTGTCGTCAGCCAAGGGCTCATCCGCCGGTTCGTCGTCGGCAGCGTCCGCGGCCGCAGCCTGCTCGCCCGTATCAAGGATCGAATCCGTCGTCTCGGCTGCGGACGGAGCGTTGACCGGGACGAAGGGCATGGCACCGCCAGCACCTCCGGCCAGCGCCTCGGTGAATTCGCGAGCGGCTGCAGCGACGACCGCGCCAAGCTGTGCCGCCTGCCGGGCGACCACTTCCGGATCGAAACCCCAGCGGCGCATGAACTCGAGCTGCTGCTTGGCATCCTCGAGCTTCTGCCTGGCATTGGCCTTGGCCTGTTCTTCGGCTTCGTCCGTCGCCTTGTTCAGCGATGTCAGGCCGTGGACGAGGCGGTCGTAGGCTTTGTCCGCGGGACTGGATGGATCGGACGATGCCCGTGCGGCATCGGTCGAGGTCGATGCGCTATCCTGCCTCGCGGAGCGTGCCGAATAGTCTCTGCCGATGCTGCCGATTTCCATCTCTTCTCTCCGATTCCATTTTCTCGGAGGTTGGGATGGGCAGCTTGCTTCGGGCTGGCGTCGTCCGAGCAAGGCTCAGGTTTTCTCAATCGAAAGATCCATTTCGGGGGGTGTGTCTGCCGCCGCCGGCGCGAGCCGCCCCTCAGCGATACGGGCCGCCGCCTTCAGGTCGCGGGGGAGGCCGGCCAGTTTCTCGATCGCCGCGATCGCGACGTCGGTGGCCACGTAATCCGGCTTGTGGCCGAGATTGCGGATGGAGACGAGTTCGGACCCGGCGATATCGCGGGCGAGGCCGAGCGAATGGATCTCCTCTGCGACGATTGCGTCGCTGTCGCCGGTGATGATCACCGTCGGCGCGGTTATCTCCCGGTATCGCGGCGCGACGCGCGTCACGTAGCCGTTGAGATTGGCGACGTCGATCGCATTGCTGCGGAACGATTGGGGGCGGAGCACGAGGTACGGTGCGCCATCGGCAAGGTAGGTCTCGGGGCAGGGGTTGGGGTGAAAGACCGAACGTGTCGCCGTGTTCATCACCAGGAGGCCCGCCGGCAGGGCGAGGAGATGGCTGAACAGCCGGCCGATCACCGGGCGGGCGGTGAGATTGTAGTACCAGTCGATCCGGCCGGGCCAGGGATGGGTAGCGGGCGCCAGGAACAGCAGGCCGGCGGTCTTTTCCGGATGGTAAAGGCCGAAGCTCGCGGCAATCGCGCCGCCGAAGGAATGGCCGGCGATAATCGCTCTGTCGATGCCGCGCTTTTCCATCAGGCTGGCGATCGCCGCCGCCTGGCCGTCGGGAAAACCGTTCTCGGGACCTCCGCGCTCGGAATAACCGTGGCCCGGCCGATCGACGAAAAGCATTTCGGCACGGCCTTCGAGCGCCTTGCGGAAGGCTGCTTCCTGGTCGCGGAAATTGCCGCTGGCGCCATGGATAAAGACGATCGCCGGCAGGTCGGCGCCCTCAGGCCTGGGCACATGCAGCGAGTTCATCGAAAAACCGCCGACATCGGTCAGCTCGCCGGTATTCGGGAACGCGGCCTCGATCGTCTTCGCCTTCCAGGTGGTGAAGCAGAACGCGGCGGCGACGATGCCGGCAATGGCAAGGGGCAGGATCATCATGAACGGGCTGCCGGAAGGCTCAGGTCCGGTTGCCGGCAAGCTTTTCGGAAAGCTTGGTGACGGCTTCCTGGGCGTCGCGGTCGGCGGGGTAGACGGCGAGATAGTCCTGCCATGCCTTCAGCGCCAGTTCGTCCTTGCCGGCTTCCGACAGGATGCCGGCCATGCCGGCCAGCGCTCCGAAATGGCGCGGCTCGCGCTTCAGCACCTCGGCGATGTCGGCCATGGATTTGCGGGGATTGCCCATCGTGTAATGCAGCGTCGCGCGGCGGTTCCAGCCTTCCGCAAAGGCGGGATCGAGCACGGTCACCTGATCGAGGAAATCGAGTGCCGCGGCATTGCGCTTTTCCTTGATGGCGGTCGCAGACCACTCCATCAGCAGGTCGACGGTGGCGCTGCCCGAATCGTTCAGGTCGGCGATGATCTGGCTGGCGATGCCGCGCGCCTTTTCGGGATTGCGCTCGCGCTTCAAGGCATCGAACAACGCATCCACGGGCTTGCCCGGTTTCTGCGCGACGGCCGGGATGACCGGGGCGGCGGCAGGTGGGGCTGAGGGCGGCTTGGGCGTCGCTGTCTGAGCGAGAGCGGGCGAAGCGGCAAGGCCCGCGGCGAGAATCAGGATACTGAAACGAAAATAGCGCATGCGGACAAAGTAATCCGCCTGCGCCGAAGGTCAAACCCGATTTGTCGTGTTACCGACAATTTGATCGGCTGCGGCCGAGACCGGAACCGAATGCCCGTATCAGCCCTGACGAGCCTTGAAGCGCGGGTTCTGCTTGTTGATGATGTAAACGCGGCCCTTGCGGCGAACCAGACGGTTATCGCGGTGACGAGCCTTCAGCGCCTTAAGCGAGTTCTTGATCTTCATTTTCCTGGTCCAGCAGTCTGTGGGCTTAGAGCCGCATGTCTATCAATCAAAAGCGCGCCGCCAAGATTCTTCGAGGGGCGCGCTCTCAGTTGGGCGTGCAGATAACCCGAGCCAATCTGCATGTCAACCTTGTGACGACGTTTTCAGGCCCTTCAATTCGGTCACATGGCCCATTTTCCGGCCCGGTCGGGATTCCGTCTTGCCGTAGAGATGGACCAGAACCTGATCGCGGGAAAGCCAGGCGGGCACGTCCAGAATGTCGTCGCCGATCAGGTTGGTCATCACGCAGTCGGAATGGCGGAGAGGGTTGCCGAGGGCCAGCCCGGCGACGGCGCGGATATGCTGCTCGAACTGCGAGACGACGCAGGCGGCTTCCGTCCAATGGCCGGAATTGTGGACGCGCGGGGCGATTTCATTGGCGATCAGCGTCCCGTCCGCCATCACGAAGAACTCCATGCCGATGACGCCGACATAATCGAGCGCGGCGAGAAGCTTCTCGGCCGATTCGCGGGCGGTCTTCGCCGTCGTCGCGGAGATCCTGGCGGGCAGGGTGGAGGTGTGGAGAATCCCGTTCCTGTGGACATTCTCGGCCGGATCGTAGCAGGCGACCGTGCCGTCCTTGGCGCGGGCGGCGATGATCGAGACCTCGCGTTCGAAGGGCACGAAGCTTTCGAGAATCAGCGGCACGCCGCCGAGCGCGTCATAGGCGCCGGCGGGCTTGTCCGCGGCGGAGCGGAAGACACGCTGGCCCTTGCCGTCATAACCCATGCGGCGGGTCTTCAGCACGCCTTGGCCGCCGAAATCGGCAAGCGCCGTTTCGAGGTCGGACTGGCTGTCGACGGCATGGAACCTGGCGGTCTCGATGCCGCAGGAATTCAGGAAGCGCTTTTCGGTCAGCCGGTCCTGCGACATGTCGAGGGCCCTGGCCGGCGGATGGACCGGCACGGAGCGCTCGAGCATCTCGGCGGCGGCGACCGGCACGTTCTCGAATTCGTAGGTGACGACGTCGCAGCGGCTGGCGAGCTCGGCAAGCGCTGCCGGATCGTCATAGGCTGCGGTGATCTGGGCGTTGGCGACCTGGGCTGCCGGACAATCGGCCTGCGGTTCGAGCACGATCGTGCGGAAGTTCAGCCGGGCCGCGGCCATGGCCAGCATGCGGCCAAGCTGGCCGCCGCCGATAATGCCGATCGTGTGGACGGTCATGGAGCCTCGTCGATTGGGTATTCGGCAACGGCCGCACTCTGGCGGGCGCGCCATTCGTCGAGCCGGTCGGCGATCTCGTCATCGTTGAGGGCGAGAACGGCGGCCGCAAGCAAGGCGGCGTTGATGGCGCCGGCCCGGCCGATCGCAAGCGTGCCGACCGGAATGCCGGCCGGCATCTGGACGATCGACAGCAGGCTGTCCTGGCCGGACAGCGCCTTCGACTGGACCGGCACGCCGAAGACCGGAAGCGGGGTCATGGCGGCGGTCATGCCGGGCAAGTGGGCCGCACCGCCGGCACCGGCGATGATCACCTGGAAACCTTCGGCACGGGCGCCCTTGGCAAATTGCATCATTCGCTCCGGCGTGCGATGCGCTGAAATGATACGGGCCTCATAGCCGATATCGAGCGCCTCCAGCGTGTCGGCGGCGTTCTTCATGGTCTCCCAGTCGGACTGGCTGCCCATGATGATGGCGACGGCAGGTCTTTCAGACATGGCGGAACCCTTACGCGATGATGTCCGGAACAATCTGATCTTCGAGCTGAGTCATCTTGTCTTTCAGCGACAGTTTCTTCTTTTTCATGCGCTGCACGCGAAGGGCGTCGCAGCCGACCTGGATCATGGCGTTGATGGCGGCGTCGTAATCCTCGTGTTCCTGTCGAAGTTTCGCAAGCACCAGCCGGACATCCGCCTGTTCCTGATCTGCCATATTCCAGTCCCCATTCTCACGCCCGGCATTTCAGCGGTCGCCGGCATTCTCCGCAAGCCTCTACCACCAAACCGCGTTAACGGGAAGTTAGACAAGGTCACGAATTTGCCCACTTCAAACCATGATTTCACCTTCGACAAACCCGGCCGATCGTGTCACACTTCCTTCGTAAACCTGAAGCCTCGGCATTAGGGAATGCCGTGGTAGGTACCAAGGAAGGAACATGCCACATGACCGTCCAGGCTCATATCGCATCGCTTGAAAAGAAGCACGGCGCTTTGGAGGAGGAGCTCCAGGCAATTCTCGCGTCACCCTCCGCCGACGATCGTGAAATAGCCGAACTCAAGCGGCGCAAGCTGCGCATCAAGGACCAAATGCAGCGCCTAAAGGCAACCACGCGTCATTAGTTCCTCAGTAGGAGACCCCGCCGCTCGCCCGGTTTTTCATCAGTCAGAGGCGAATAATAAAAGCGGCAAACCAATAATCCAGAAATAACAATGACAAGGTTCTGGTCGTGGTGAAGGGAGCAACAACTCCCCCGGTTTAAAAGCCGGTCGTCACGACCAGAACTGATCCAGCCACAGGTTCAGCCTGTCGAAGCCCTTGCTGTTGACGGAATAGATGCGCCGCGTGCCTTCCGCCGTCACATTCACCAGGTTACAATCCAGAAGAGCCTTCAAATGCTGCGATACCGCGGGCCGGCTGATCGGCAGGCCCTGCGCAAGTTCGTTTACGGTTTTCGGAGCGCGCCGCAATTCCTCCAGCAGATACCGCCGGTTAGGATCAGCTATGGCTGCAAAGGGGTCAACGGTTGTCATGCGTTGAACTTACGGTAAACGCTCGGTAACGGCAAGATTTATTGTGCATCGCAACAATATACGCCGGCTTATTTTGCGTTGCTTTTTTAGCGAGGCCGGGCTTGCTTTGCCCGGTCAGAACGACAGGCCGTCCCAAAGCAGCTTCAATCCCGCACAAAACGCCAGACCGTAAGTCATCGGATAGAAGGTTTCGGCCTTCAGGTGCTTGACGATGGCCGCGCCGATCATGGTCGCGACCAGGGCCGCCGGCAGAAGGGTTGCGGATATGGTCAGGTTTTCCGCGTTGAGCGCGCCGAGGAAGAAATAGGGGATGACCTTGACCGCATTGACGATCGCGAAGAAGCGGATGCTGGCCCCGGTATAGGATTTCGGGTCGAGCCGCATCGGCAGGACGTAGATCTGGAAGGGTGGTCCGCCGGCATGGGCGACGAAGCTCGCGTAACCGGAAAGGGCACCCCAGAACGTGGCGGCAGCCGGGCGGTGCGGCAGGGGAGCCCCCGGCCGGCCGGAGCGCGGACCGTAGACCTGCCAGAAATAGCGGACGGTAAACAGGATCGTCGCCGCCGCGATGACGAGGCGCAGCGCATTGTCCGAGACATAGGCGGATGTCGCCCAGCCGAGCGCGATGCCGATGACGCCGCCGGGCAGGATCATCAGCAGCGTCTTGCGATCGTTGAAATTCCGCCAGGACCACAATGCGACGATGTCCATGACGATCAGGATCGGCAGGAAGATCGCCGCCGCCTTGACCGGATCGACGGCGAGCGACATCAGCGGCACGCCGAGCAGCCCGATGGCGCCGCCGATGCCCCCCTTCGAGAGGCCGACAAGCAGAACTGCGGGGATGGCGAAGGTGAAGAACGCGAGGCTGAGCGTATCGGGCATGAAGACTCGGGCGGCGATGAGGGAATGGTTGATCCGGCAGGCGGTCCGGTCTATCGAATTTGCGGACAGAAAACGAGTGCGGATTTTCGCAAGCCGATATCCGCCGAACGGGAAGAAACATGACCGGACAGGAAGACCGCTGCCGCCTCGTGCTGATCGTGCCGCATTATGATGATGCCGATCAGCAGGCCAAGGATCTCGAAGCAGCGCTTGCCGGCGGCGACGTCGCTTCGGTGATCGTGCCGCAACACGGCCTTGACGACCAGGCGTTCCAGAAGCGCGCGGAGGCACTGGTCGAACTGATCCAGGCGGCAGGCGCCGCGGCGCTGATTTCCGGCGACAGCCGGGTGGCCGGCCGCATCAAGGCGGATGGCCTGCATCTCGGCGGCAACCTGACCGAGCTGGGGGAAACGATCGAGAAGTTCGTGCCGAAGATGATCGTCGGTACAGGCGGGGCGGCCGACCGGCACCAGGCGCTGGCGATCGGCGAATTCCGCCCCGACTACATCTTCTTCGGCAAGCTCGACGGCGACATCAAGCCCGAAGCACATCCGAAAAACCTGGCGCTCGGCGAATGGTGGGCCTCGATGATCGAGATCCCCTGCATCGTCATGGGCGGCACAGATCCGTCGTCGGCGCTTGCCGTCGCGGAGACCGGGGCGGAGTTCGTGGCGTTCAGGGGAGCGGTCTTTTCCAGCCCTCAGGGCCCCGGTGCCGCGGTCGCCGAAGTCAACGCAATTCTGGACGAAAAAGCGCCACGGTTTGAGGCTTGATGGAGCGCATGCCGTCGAACCGCCTTTCCCGCGTGATTCTGAAAGGGCTGCTGGCGACATTCGTCGCGTCGGCAGCAATGCCTTGCCTTGCGCTGGCGCAGGCGAATTCCAAGGCGGTGACGCGGCCGGTGGAGCCGGATTTTCAGCCGATGAAAAAAGGCCGGGTCGAGATCCAGCCGGTTCCCGGTTCTGCAAAGGGAACCAGGGAGCCCGAGGGCCAGCCGGACGGCATCGTTCCCTCCGGCGGCGTCGAGCTTTACCAGCGAATGGGTGCGGCACTGCCGCCGGCGCCGGCGGAAAAAGCCTATACCGGCACCGTGGACGATGCCTATGGGGCATACCAGCGCGGAATGTATGTCACGGCGCTCGACAAGGCACTGACCCGGGCCGGGGCCGGCGATGCGGCGGCGCAGACGCTGGTCGCGGAAATGATGACCAAGGGGCTCGGCATCAAGCGCGACGCCAAGACCGCGGCATTCTGGTATCAGAAGGCGGCGGAGGGCGGTGATCCGGCCGCCATGTTCCAATACGCGCTCTTGCTGATGACCGGGCGCGACGTCCCCCGCGACAAGCCGAAGGCCGACGATTTCATGCGCAGGGCAGCGGAAGCCGGCAATGCTTCGGCGCAGTTCAACTGGGCGCAGATCGTGGTCTCCGAAAATCCGGGCGACAAGGGCCTGCATCTGGCACTGCCCTTCTACGAAAAATCCGCACGGCAGGGCGTGGCCGACAGCCAATATGCGGTGGCGCAGCTCTATGTGACGCTGAAGGACCTGCCGGCGGACAAGAAGGCGCGGGCCCGCGAATGGCTGGAGCGCGCCGCCGACGCCGGGTTCGACACCGCACAGCTCGACATGGGCCTCTGGCTGGTCAACGGCGTCGCGGGAGACCGGGACTACGAAAAGGGTTTCGAGTGGCTGCGGATCGCCGCCCATCGCGGCAATGTGGTGGCCCAGAACAAGCTCGCCCATCTCTATGTCAACGCGCTCGGCACCCGGCCCAATCCGGTCGAGGCGGCAAAATGGTACGTGCTGTCACGTCGCGCCGGCCTTCAGGACCCGGAACTCGAGGATTTCTATCTCGGGATCAACGAGGATCAGCAGCGCCGGGCGATCGACGCGGCAAACAAGTTCCGGCGGGGGTGAGGCGCGACGGCCTGCCGTCAAAACGCTCCAGTGGAGCGTTTCGAGCGCCGAACGCGCTGAGCCAGGGCGAAGCGCCGGGAGACGGTGCGGCAAACTCCCTCACTTTACCGGCAGGCCGGTCCGTTAGCCCGCCGACAACGCATGCCCGACGATCAACGCGTGACCTCCGGCCAGCACGGCAATCACGAAGAGCCAGAGCGCCGTATAAAGAACCGGTCTATCGGCAGCCTTGCCGCCGAAGCGCTGTGTGAATGCGAAGATCACGGTCGAGACGAGCGCGGCGGCCGGAATAATCGACAGCGCGAAAGGCGCCGGCGCATAACGGTTTGGCGTGCCGTCGAGGCCGAAATGCACGGCGAGCTCGGCGCCCGGCGTTATCATGAACCAGGCCGCGAGCGACGCCGCGGCCATGGTGGCGAGCAGCGCGAGGCTCAAAGTCAGCGGCAGCGTTGCATTCATTCCGCATTCCCCCTTGATCCATCTGGAGCATCGAATACCTATTTTAGAGACGCGGCCGGCGGCTGCAATGCGGGCATTCCGGCGGACGGCTTGAATTTCGCGCTGTTTTATGGTCTTGAAGCCGCCAATCACAAAATCGCTCATAAAACGCCGTCCCGTCCAGACGACAAGTCGGGACAACCCCAAGGATTTCCCGCATGGCCCGCTCCGCCCTTCTCAACGTCATGGTTCAGGCTGCCCTCAAGGCAGGCAAGTCGCTTTCGCGAGATTTCGGCGAGGTGCAGAACCTGCAGGTTTCGGTGAAGGGCCCGAGCGATTTCGTCTCCCAGGCAGATCTGAAGGCGGAAAAGATCGTCCGCGACGAACTGATGAAGGCGCGCCCGACCTATGGTTTCGTCGGTGAGGAAAGCGAGGAGCTGAAGGGCACCGACGGTGCACATCGCTGGATCGTCGATCCGCTCGACGGCACCACCAACTTCCTGCACGGCATTCCGCAGTTCGCAGTCTCCATCGCGCTCGAGCGCAATGGTGAAGTGGTCGCCGGCGTCGTCTTCAACCCGGCGACGGACGAGCTGTTCACCGCCGAAAAGGGCGGTGGCGCCTTCATGAACGACCGCCGCATCCGGGTTGCCGCACGCCGCGTGCTGTCCGACTGTGTGATCGGCTGCGGCATGCCGCATCTCGGCCGCGGCAATCACGGCAAGTTCCTCGTCGAACTGCGGCACGTGATGGGTGAAGTCGCCGGCATGCGGCGGTTTGGCGCGGCCGCGCTCGACCTTGCCTATGTCGCCGCCGGCCGGCTCGACGGCTTCTGGGAAACAGACCTGATGCCCTGGGACATGGCCGCCGGCCTGATCCTCATCCGCGAGGCGGGCGGCTTCGTCAGCGACATGAAGGGCACGACCGACATCTTCGGCAGCGGCAATGTCGTTGCCGGCAACGAGCTCATTCAGAAGGCACTGATCGAAGTCGTCAACCGGCCCATTCCAACCCGTTGACCGACCCGCTGAGGCATTTTTGCGCCACCGCCCGGCTTAGCGCTCAAGTACTGGATAGCTGACTGTTTTCCTAAGCTTCTGCACTTCAATTCGTCGCAATTTTCAACTAGCCTCCGGCGCGGCAGACTACCGGAGGCGAAGCATATTATGGCGAATGCGACAGTGGACGATTTGGACGCGTCTGAAACGGGCCGCGGCGGTTATGCCTACAAACTTTCCAATCCGGCCTCGTTCTTGTGGACGATGCTGATCTTCCTGATCATCGTCGGTTTCGTCGCTTCCATCCTCTATCGCCAGGCTGCGCACGCCTTCCAGACCAATCCGGGCCTGAACGGCCTCATTCTCGGCGTTCTTCTGATCGGCGTGATTCTGGTTTTCAACCAGGTGATCGCCCTGATGCCGGAAGTGCGCTGGTTCAATTCCTTCCGCGCCGCCGGCAGCGCCGACAAGGTCGGCCGCGAACCGCGCCTGCTGGCGCCGATGCGCACCCTGATCGGCAGTCGCCGCAAGATGGCGCTGTCGACCAATGCCTTCCGTTCCATCCTCGATACGATCGGCACGCGCCTCGACGAATCACGCGACACGTCGCGCTATCTCATCGGCCTGCTCGTCTTTCTCGGCCTGCTCGGCACGTTCTGGGGCTTGATCCAGACCATCGGCTCGATCAGCAACGTGATCGGGGCGCTCGACCCGAGTTCCGGCAGTTCCAACGACGTGCTCGCCGCCATCAAGAGCGGCCTTGCCCAGCCGCTCGCCGGCATGGGCACGGCGTTCTCCTCCTCCCTGCTCGGCCTTTCCGGTTCGCTGATCCTTGGCTTCCTCGACCTTCAGGCGGGCCGCGCCCAGAACCGCTTCTATACGGAACTCGAGAACTGGCTGTCTTCGGTGACCGACCTCGGATCGGACATGCCGCCGGCCGTCGCCGAAACCCTCGCGAGCGGTTCCGCGGAGGATTTGAGGGCGCTGACAGAGCAGCTGCGCGCGCTCGCCTCCGCCCAAGGCAAGGCACCGGTCGACGGCCACCAGAACGAGCGGTCGCTATCGGCCATGGCCAATCTCGCCGAAGGCATCCAGGGCCTGGTCAAGAACATGCGCAACGAACAGCAGATGCTGCGCGACTGGATCGAGGCACAGCAGGAAGAATCAAAGGCTCTGCGCCGCACGCTCGACCGGCTCTCCGACAAGATCGGGGGGAAGTAAGCAATGGCGCTCGGCAAGAACCGCCGTCGCGAGCGGGGTGTCGACTATTGGCCGGGTTTCGTGGATGCGCTGTCCACGCTGCTGCTCGCCATCATGTTCCTGCTGACCGTCTTCGTGCTCGCGCAGTTCCTGCTCAGCCGCGAAATCACCGGCCGCGACGAGGTGCTGAACCGGCTGAACAGCCAGATCGCCGAACTGACGGAGCTGCTTGCGCTCGAAAAGGGCAATACGCAGGATGTCGAGGATCAGCTCGCCAATCTTCAATCCTCGCTCGCGACGGCAGAAGCTGACCGCTCGCGCTTGCAGCAACTGCTGAGCCAGGGGAGCGGCAGCAGCAGTGCCGCCAACGCCCGCATCGGCGACCTTACCAACCAGCTCAATCAGGAACAGCAGCTGAGCGCCCGCGCCGCGAGCCAGGTCGAGCTGCTCAACCAGCAGATCTCCGCGCTGCGTGCCCAGATCGCCGCCATCGAAGAGGCGCTGCAGGCCTCGGAAGCCAAGGACGCTTCCTCGCAGGCGCAGATCTCCGATCTCGGCCGGCGCCTCAACGTGGCGCTGGCGCAGCGCGTCCAGGAGCTGAACCGTTACCGCTCCGACTTCTTCGGCCGGCTGCGGGAGATCCTCTCGGACCGCGAGAACATCCGCATCGTCGGCGACCGTTTCGTGTTCCAGTCGGAAGTGCTCTTCCCGGTTGGGGGCAATGAACTCGACCCGGCCGGCCGGGTGGAGATGGACAAGCTTGCGGCGGCGCTGCTCGATCTCGCCAAGGAAATCCCGGCCGAGATCAACTGGGTGCTGCGCGTCGACGGCCACACCGACAATTCGCCGCTTTCCGGCTCCGGCCGTTACCGCGACAACTGGGAGCTTTCCTCGGCCCGCGCGACCTCGGTGGTCAAATACCTGATCTCCAAGGGCGTGCCGGCCAACCGCCTTGTCGCGGCCGGCTTCGGCGAATTCCAGCCGATCGCGCAGGGGGATACGCCGGACGCCCGTTCCCAGAACCGCCGCATCGAGCTGAAGCTCACAGAGCGGTAGGCCAGGCATTGTCCGTATTCATAGAAGGCCGTTGAGCCCAGGCGGCGGGGAAGAACCGAGTGATGGCCGAAGACAAGCCGGATATGAGCGCCATTCTGAAGGCGGTCGCCGAAAGCCCGAAACGCGACAACAGCGTCTACCACAAGGCGATCGCCGAGGCGCGCCAGGCCTTCGAAGACGCCGAGACAGCGCTGGGCGGGCCGGTCGAGGTGCGCACCAAGAGCAAGATGAAGCGCAACGGCGACTACGTGGTGAAGTGGACGTTCAGGCGCTTGGGGTAGGCGTATCGGCCGCGATGGAATGGGCGGTCGATGTGAAGCCCAGCCGGGACAGGCCGCGACGAACCTCGGGCGCGTTCATGAACAGCCGCCACAGCAGGCCGGACCGATAGTTCTCGATCATCGCGATGATCGGGCCCTGGTCGATCGCCAGATATGTGCCGGCCACCCAATCGGTTTTCGGCGCGAAGGCATCGACGAAGCCGAATGCGCCGAGCAGTTTGCCATTGCCATAATGAAGCAAGGCGTGCATGGCGCTTTCCGCCTCGGCGGGCAGGAAGGGGAAGCTCGACAGGGCTGCGGTCGGCGCGATGACACCGCGATCATAGGTCGGCGAATGGGCACCGTAACCCTGCGGTCCATCGGATGCGCTGAGGCCCCAGACCCCGGCGTCGGCATAGTCGGGCACGGTCATGCAATAGTCGTGGTTGATGCGCGTATGCGCCATGGCCTGGTCATGGTAGTTGCCGCAATAGCGGTCGCTCAGGCCCCGTGGATCCAGCGCGCAGAACGAATAATGCGAGATGAAAAGCGGGCCGCCATAGGGCTCGCCCAGCGGAAGCCTGGTTCCGAGATAGGTCTCGCCGTTCAGCATGGCGCCCGACCGCGCCCAGCCTGCATGGTAGCTTTCCGGCCTGATCGGATGGGTGTCGGAACCGGCCGCCAGGACATAGCAGGACAAGGCCTCGTTCCAGCCGCGGATCGGCAGGTTCATGGCCCAGTTGTAGTTCGGGCTCCAGTGCCAATAGAGAGCGTCATCCTTGCCGCGGGTGAACCAGTTCCATTCCACCTCATCGAACAATCGGGTGATGTCCGCCCGCAGTTTCTCTTCCCGGGCGGTCTCTCCGGCGAAATATTCGCGCGCGCAGATCAGTCCCTGCATCAGCAGCGTCGTTTCGACGAGGTCGCCACCGTCGTCGCGTCCGGAGAAGCGGATGACGTCGCTCGTTGCTCCGTCGATGAAATGCGCGAACGCCCCGTGGAAGGTTGGTGAATGCCTCAAGCGGTCGATGATCGTCGATATGCGCGCCAGCGCCTGCGAAGGGGTGATCCACTGGCGTTCGGAGGCGACGATGATGGCAAGGACCCCAAAGCCGACGCCGCTGACCGACACCATATTCGGGGAAGGCGCGCCCGAGACGAAGCATTTGTCGAATGGCAGCCCCGATTCGGGATGGGCTCCATCCCAGAAGAACCGAAAGGTCCGGGACTGTATCTTGTCCAGGCAATCATCGAGGGACAGGCTGGGCGGCAGTTGACTGAAATTCATGGACCTCGGGCTTCTGGCGGCAATGGTATCTGCGATACTAGCAGGTCTGCGGTAGGTAGGCACTCGGCGCGCCCGGTTCACGTCCAGTTTAGACCCGAGCGAAACACGTTGGCGTGAAGGATCACAGTGCGGTCGCGCTCTGCCGTTCGATGTCGTGGAACTGCAGCCGTGCAAGCTTGGCATAGAGGCCGCCGTCAGCGATCAGGCTCTGGTGGGTGCCTTCCTCGACGATCCGCCCGTCTTCCAGCACGAGGATGCGGTCGGCCTTCAGCACGGTTGCCAGCCGATGGGCGATGACCAGCGTGGTGCGGTTCTTCATCAATCCGTCGAGCGCCTTCTGGACCAGCGTCTCGCTTTCCGCATCGAGCGCCGAGGTCGCTTCGTCGAGCAGCAGGACCGGGGCGTCCTTCAGGATGGCGCGGGCAATCGCGATGCGCTGGCGCTGGCCGCCGGAAAGCGTGATGCCGCGCTCGCCAGCCATGGTGTCGTAGCCGTTGTCGAGCTTCGAGATGAACTCGTCGGCCTGGGCGGCGATCGCCGCGGCGCGGACTGCCTCGCGGCTGGCATCGGGAGCGCTGAAGGCGATGTTGTCGTGGATCGTGGCGGCGAAGATGGTCACGTCCTGGGGGACGATCGCCATGCGGGAGCGCAGGTCGGCAAGCCCCGCACGGCGCAGGTCGATGCCGTCGAGTTTCACCGAACCGGCGGAGGGATCGTAGAAGCGCAAGAGCAGCGAGAAGATCGTGCTCTTGCCGGCGCCGGAGGGGCCGACAATCGCCACCGTCTCGCCGGACTTCACCTTGAACGACAGCGAATTCAGCGTGATCGCGCTGACCCGGGCGGGATAGGCGAAGGAGACCGTCTCGAACTCCACCTCGCCACGCGGCGGGGCGGGGAGCGCCACGGGGTTTTCGGCGTCGCGAATGGCCGGGACTTCGTGCAGCAGTTCGGTCAGCCGCTCGGCGGCGCCGCCGGCGGCGGAAAGCTCGCCCCAGACTTCCGAGAGCTGGCCGAGCGAACTCGCCGCAATCACCGAATAAAGCACGAACTGGCCGAGCGTGCCGGCGGTCATAGTGCCGGCCAGCACGCTCTGGGCGCCGTACCACAGCACGCCGACGATGCTGCCGAAAACGAGGAGGATACCGAAACCGGTCAAAAGAGCGCGGGCCTTGATGGCGGCGCGGGCGGCGTCATAGGCGCTTTCCACCGTGCTGCCGTAGCGGCCGTTGGCGGTTTTTTCGCCGCCGAAGGCCTGGACGGTGCGGGTGGCGCCGATCACTTCCGAGGCGAAGGCCGAGGTCTGGGCCAGCGTATCCTGGGCGGCGCGGGAGCGTTTCCTGACCGAGCGGCCGAAACCGACCAGGGGAAAGACGATCAGCGGTATGGCGCCGAGCACCAGCGCGGAGAGCCGCGGGCTGGTATAGATCATCATGCCCATCGCGCCGAGACAGAGGATGGTGTTGCGCAGAGCCTGGGAGGCGGCGGAGCCGAAGGCAGACTTGATCTGGGTCGTGTCGGCGGTCAGCCGCGAGACGATCTCGCCCGACTGGTTGACGTCGAAGAAGGACGGCGACAGCGACGTCACATGCGAGAACACCTCGCGGCGCAGGTCGGCCACGACCCGCTCGCCGATGGTGATGACGTAGTAGTAGCGCATGGCGCTGGCGACGGCGAGCAAGGAGGCCAACGCCAGCAGCATGCCGAAATAATTGTTGATGAAATGGCCATCCGAGGAGGCAAAGCCATGATCGACCATGCGGCGCACGGCAAGCGGCAGAGCAAGCGTGGTCGCGGCGGCGAGGACAAGGAATACGATCGCCGCGGCGACCATCGAACGATAACGGGCAAGATAGGGAAGGAGCCTTGCGAGCGGTCTTAAGGCTTTGCCTCTCGGCTGGGTTTCTCGGGCGTCTGCCACGTCATCTCCATAGGCTCGAAAGGCGCATTTCTCGGCCTTACGGGTACTTGTACTTCCGGCGACCTTCCTGTATAGGCTCCGCATCGAATTGGGAAGCCGTGACCAGACCGGTCTGCGGCTTCATTTATTAAAGAGGCCTCTCGCTCGCAATTGCGACAAATGGACCTCGCAGAGCAGGAATATCGACATGAAGGCTGGCATCCATCCGCAATACCACGTGATCAAGGTGGTCATGACCGACGGCACCGAATACGAAACCCGCTCGACCTGGGGTTCGGAAGGCGCGACCATGAACCTGGAAATCGACCCCAACTCGCATCCGGCCTGGACCGGCGGCAACCAGCAGATGCTGGACCGCGGCGGCCGCGTTTCCAAGTTCAACAAGCGTTTCGGCGGCCTCGGCCTCTAATACGCTTATTGGCACAAGAGTTACGAAGAGCCTGGCGGTAGCCGGGCTTTTTTCGTTTTGCGGTGTTTGACGGGGAGGAGCCGTTGAAAGAGCAATGCGATATTCCGGCCGCATCCCGGCGGATCATGATCATGGGAAACGGCGGGTCCGGCAAGACCTGGCTGGCGCTAAGGCTGGCAGAGGCGCTTGGCCTGCCGCTCGTTCACCTCGACGACGTGCATTGGGAACCGGGCCGCTACGGAATTGCACGCGACAGGGCGGTTGTGCACGGGGATGTCCGGACGATAGCAGCGGGCGAGGCCTGGCTGCTCGAGGGCATCTATGGTCTCTACGTCGATATCGCCCTGCCGAGGACGACGATGTTGGTCTGGCTCGATCTGAGCGAGGAGGAATGCGTGGCGAATACCATGCGCCGCGGCATTCAGGGCGGCGAGAGCCAGGAGTCCTTCGACGGGCTGGTCAAATGGGTGTCGGAATACAGAACCCGAAAGAACAATTGGAATTCGTTCGACGCTCATCTGAAGCTCTATGAAAGCTTCTCGGGCCAGAAGGTCCGGCTGAGGAGCCGGACCGAGATCGGCGCGTATGTGGAAAAGCTTTTTCAGGCATGAAAAGGCCGGCGCAGCGTCTGCACCGGCTGTGATTGAAAAACCTTGACGGCGATCAGTTGCCGAAGGCGGTGCGCAGCAGGTTGAGCTGGGCGCGGACGCTGTTTTCGTTGTCCGGCAGCACGGCAGGGTCGGCCGGGCGGTAGATCTCGCGGTCGAGAATGGCGACCCGGTTCTGGAGGCGCAGCGAACGTTCGACGAGGTCGCGGAAACCTTCCGGCAGATCGAGCCAGCCCGGGGCATTGCGGTCGACATTGAAACCGTCGAGGCGGACCTTGCTCTTTTCAGACATGACCTGTTCGCGGCTCATCTCGCCATTGTTGACGGCGCGCTGCAGAAGCAGCCAGGAGGCCATCTGCATGAGGCGGGTGGTCAGCCGCATGGACTCGGCCGCGTAAAGAACCGATGCCATGCGCGGCAGAACCTTCGAAGCGGCGCGGCCCGTACCGTCGAGGTAGCTCGCGGTCTCCTCGACCAGCGACATACCTTCGGAGTAGAGCGCCTTGAACTGCGAAGACGCAGCGGCACGGCCTGCAAAACTTACGGTATTCAATCCCTGTTCGGACATCGAAATCATCCTGCTCAACGCAATCACATTCAGGCAATGACAACGGCGGATAAAAGTTCCCATGCCGTTCTGACTGACTTGAAGATGATACTTATAATGGAAATCCGCAAGACGTTTCTTAAGGAAAGGTTAATACCCACAAGAAGTGGTAAACAGCGGCTATGTTCCTGAAATGAGACGCATTTGGACCGCCAATACAGCAGGTTTCCTCTGCGGCAAAGCCGGCTGAAATTGCGGCCGTTGCGGTATCCACGGCAGAAAACGGGAATCGGGTCGGAGCGGCCATAAAAAGAAGAGCCGCGGAAAGGCGGCTCTCAAGGTAAAACAGGGAGAAATCAGACCATTCGCCGAATGGTGAAACTGTCTGAGTCCAGGAAACCTGAACGTCCCTATATTCTGCGTTAATGATTAATATAGTCTTAAATATAAGCAGAAATACTTAGGGTTCCCGTCGGACGCCGACGTTCAGGAACGGAACAGACTGTCGGCCGCACGCCGGCCCGCAGCCTTTGTCTCCTTCTCGGCCTCGATCCGGGTGATCTCCTGCCTCAGCAGATCGATTCGCGATTCGAGCTCGTCGATCGAGAGCATGGAGAGGTCGCAGCCGAGTTCGTGGGTCTTCGGTTTCTTCGGCCGTTCGTCATCGAGAAAGCTCATGATGCCTCCTTTCCGGCATTGGTTTCTGGCCTGGCATTATCCGGCGCCGGGGCGTTGCTCCGGGCGCGCGGGTCGAGCGACAGGCTCTCGGGCGTGGCAAGCGGCGAGGTCGAAGCCGCTGCGGTCGTGTAGGCGTCTCGCTCGGCGATGGGAACCGGCGCTCGCTGGCGGCTGCGGATGATAGCATAGGCGGCCACAAGAAGATGGGCGCCGGCGGTCACCGCAAACAGCGCATGCGGGCCGGCCCAGGTCATCACCGGACCGCCGAGCGTCGGGCCGATGATCGTGCCGATGCCGTAGAGCAGAAGCAGCCCGCCGGAGACCTTCACGAAGTCCTCAGGGGCTGCGAAGTCGTTGGCGTGGGCGACGGCGATCGGATAGAGCGCGTTGGCGGCCGCGCCGTAGATCGCCACCAGCACGACGATCTCATAGGTGCCGGACGGCCGGATCGCGAGGATCGCCAGGCCCGCGAGGGCTGCCGCGGCCGAAAGGCCGGCAAGCACATGACGGCGGTCCATCCTGTCAGACAGCCGGCCCGCCGGAAACTGCATGATAGCGCCGGCGAAGAGCGTGATGCTGACCATCGCCGCCACCGCTCCCTGGTCGAGTCCGGCGCGCGTGCCGAAGACCGCGCCGAGCGTGCCATAGGCGCCATTGGCGACGCCGATCAGGAGGATGCCGATGCAGGAGATCGGGGAATTGCGGAAGAGGCCGCGCAGATCCAGGCGCGCCCGCTTCAGAGGCTGCGGCGAAGCGGCCTTGGACAAAGTCGTCGGCAGCGCGGCGAGGCTGTAGAAAATGCCGCAGATCATGAACAGCGTCGGCGTCGCGATATCCGCGAACGGCACCATCAACTGGCCGCCGACGACACCGAAAAGGGTGATCGAGATATAGAAGGAAAAGATCGTGCCGCGGCTCTCGCTCGTGGCGCGCTCGTTCAGCCAGCTTTCGATGATCATCGAGGTGCCGGCGGTGCAGAAGCCGGTGATGGCGCGTAAGACCAGCCAGGTGTTCTGATCGACCATCAGGCCGGTCAAGAGCACGTTCAGGCAGATCAGCGACAGGAAGCCGGAAAAGGCGCGGACATGGCCGATGCGGCGCACCACGTTCGGCGCCACGAAGCAGCCGATGACGAAGCCGGAGGCCCAGGTGGTGCCGAGCAGGCCGAGCACTTCGTTGGAATAACCTTCCTGCGCGCCCCGCACCGGCAGAAGCAGGCTCTGCAGGCCGTTGCCGAGGAAGAGGAGAAGCGTACCGCAAAGGAGGGCGAGGATTGGAAGAAGGTTTCGTCTCATCTTTGCTACAGTCAGCTCTTTGCGCGAATGCGATCAATCACGGCTCCGCCTGCAAGCATTGTTGCATGCGGGTGAACCGGGCGTTAACGAAAGCGAAGCGGATTACCAATTCCCCGAATCCCCTCCACATCTATCTGTGGTGGAGCTCAAAAATGTCCAGCCTGTGGCGGGTAAGATCGGCAACACCAAATGACAAAAACAATCGCGGTTCTTCTGATCCTCGCCATGCTTGTGCAGATCATCAAGCCGTTCAATCTTCCGGGCTTGAGGCGCAGGGGCGATTTCTGGAAGATTGCCGTCGTCGCCTTCGCGATCTGGAGCGTCGCGCTGATCCTGCGCGAACTCACCACTCTCTAGACGTCGATCGAGCCCCGCATGACCGGTACGCAGCGGCCGGTAATTGCGACATCGGTGACGGTGCCGCCCGCCTTGACCACGTCGAGCTCGATTATGCTGCGGCGACCCATCTCGACGCCCTGTTCGATCGTCACATGCGCCTGGGCATTCTCCTCCGGCGCACGGGTCACCAGCAAGGCGGAGAGTGCGGCCGATGCGCTGCCGGTTGCCGGATCCTCCATGACATTGTCGAGCGGCGCGAACATGCGGGCGCGGATGGCGAACGGGTTTTCCGGGCTGCGGACATACAGAAAGACAGGGAAGTCCAGGCCGGCGCCCGCGTGTCTTGCCGCTGCCTCGCGGAAGAGGGTGATGTTCGGCCGGGCGGCGGCGAGTGGTTCGAGACCATCGAGCTCGGCGATCGCAAAGGCGAGGCCGACGGAGGCGAAGACCGGCTTATGGCCGGTGGTGCGGATGTGCTTCGTATCGATCGAAACGCAACCGGCGATCAATCCGGGCTCGATCTCGACGCCGATCTCCAGCGGGCGCGGTGCGCGGATCGTGGCGCCAATCACTTCGGCCGCTTCCCGCAAGAGCTTGATCTCCACGAGGCCGGCGATTTCCTCGAAACGAAGCGTGTCTCCGACCGGCCTGCCGAACAGGTCGGCGCGCTGGCCGAGCACATAGGCGGTGCCGACATTCGGGTGGCCCGCAAAGGGGATTTCCATGGTCGGCGTGAAGATGCGCACCCGGGCACTGTTTTGCGGGTTTTCCGGCGGCAGCACGAAGGTGCTTTCGGCATAGCCGAATTCGATTGCGATCTGCTGCATCTGCCGGTCGGTCAGCCCGCGCGCATCCGGCACGACAGCGAGCGGATTGCCGGCGAAACGCTCGGTCGTGAAGACATCGACGGTGACGAAATCGGCGGTCGGCATGGGCGGCACTCCAGGATTGGAACAGCTGTTTACCGCGCGGCGGCGAAGCCTGCCAACCAATGTTTGTGATGCTGAGCATCAGCAAAACAAAAGGCCGCTCCGTTGCCGGGGCGGCCTTCTTCCTCCTCCTTGAAAAGGCGCTCCTCAAGCGGCCTTTTCGAGATCCTTTTCCAGCTTCCCTTGGCGGCGGGCGTGTTCATCCCGGCGTGGTGCGGAAAGGCGCGCGGCCGGTGGAGACATGCTCCACGACCGATAACGGCATCGCCTCAGGATTTGTTGACGCTCGCGGCGTAGATCTGATCGATCGTTGCGCCCAGGCTCGCGTCGAACTCTGCGTCGCTCATCGTGACGCGCAGGTTTTCCGCGAGAGCGCGCGAGAAACTGGCGATCATGCCATGGTTATGGCTGAGCTTTTCGCAGGCGTCCGCGGTGCTGTAGCCGCCGGAAAGGGCGACGACGCGGATGACCGACTTGTGGGCGACCAGCGGAGCGTAGAAATCGGCGACCGTCGGGATCGTCAGCTTGAGCATGACCGTCTCGCCTGCGGGAAGCTTGTCGAGCTGCTGCGCGATCTCGTCGCGCAGGATCGCTTCGGCCTCTTTCTTCGTCGGGCTCTTGATGGAGACTTCCGGCTCGATGATCGGCATGAGGCCCTGGCCGATGATCTGACGCGCGACCTCGAACTGCTGCTTGACGACGGCAGCGATGCCGGCCTTGTCGGCATGGGCGATCACCGACCGCATCTTGGTCCCGAATATCCCCTTTTCGCGACCGCGGATCAGTAGAGCGTCCAGTTCGGGCATCGACTTCATCGTCTGGACGCCGTTTTCCTCGGCATTCAGGCCCTTGTCGACCTTGAGAAAGGGGACGACGCCGCGTTTGTGCCAGAGATAGGACGGAACGGCCTCGCCTTCGACGTCGCCGTCCATGGTCCGCTCGAACAGGATGGCGCCGATAACCTTGTCGCCCGTAAAGGCGGGTGCGCTCATGATGCGGACGCGCATGGCATGCACGAGGCGGAACATCTCGTCGTCGCCCTGATAGTCGGTCTCGGAGACGCCATAAAGACGCAACGCTCCAGGTGTTGAACCGCCGCTCTGGTCCAGCGCGGCGATAAATCCGGGCGCGGAACTCATCTTGTTCAACATCTTGGCGTCCACCATACTACACTCCTGTTCCTCAGTTGGCGCGAAAACGCGCTCATCTCCCTAAGTCGTCATTCGCCGATAACAGAAGTTATTTTAAAGGGAAATCCACCCTTAAGCTATTGAAACGTTTGAATTCATTTCAATCGTTTAAAACATCTAAAATATTTTAAACCCGTTAACTTCAGAGCGCGCCGCCCTATATGCGCGCGCTCTGATTCCGAAAGATGACAGATCAGGCCGTCTTGATCAGCACCGAGACGCCGGGCAGTTCCTTGCCTTCCATCCATTCCAGGAATGCGCCGCCGGCGGTCGAGACGTAGGAGAAGTCGTCGGCGGCACCGGCATGGTTGAGGGCTGCGACCGTATCGCCACCGCCGGCAACCGAGGTGAGCTTGCCGGCCCTGGTCTGTTCTGCCGCGTGTTTTGCGGCAGCGACGGTCGCCTTGTCGAAGGGTTCGATCTCGAAGGCGCCGAGCGGGCCGTTCCAGACGAGCGTCGAGGCCCTGGAGATCCAATCGTTGACGGCTGCGACCGACTTCGGTCCGACGTCGAGCATCATGGCGTCGGCCGGGATGGCGTTGATATCCACCACCTCGTTGGCGGCACCCGCCTTGAATTCGCGGGCGACGACGCCGTCGACCGGCAGCACGATGGCGCAATTGGACGCTTGCGCTTCCGCCATGATCTTGCGCGCGGTGTCGGCCAGGTCGTGCTCGCAGAGCGACTTGCCGACATTGATGCCTTGAGCGGCGATGAAGGTGTTGGCCATGCCGCCGCCGATCACCAGCGCATCGACCTTTTTGACGAGGTTCTGCAGCAGGTCGATCTTGGTCGATACCTTGGCGCCGCCGACGATGGCGACGACCGGGCGGGCCGGGTTGCCGAGGCCCTTTTCGAGCGCTTCGAGCTCCTCCTGCATGGTGCGGCCGGCATAGGCGGGCAGGTGGTGCGCCAGGCCTTCCGTCGAGGCATGGGCGCGATGGGCGGCGGAGAAGGCGTCGTTGACGAAGATGTCGCCGTTCTTGGCAAGCGCCTCGGTGAAGCCCGGGTCGTTCTTTTCCTCGCCCTTGTGGAAACGGGTGTTTTCGAGAAGCAGGATATCGCCGTTCTTCATGCCCGAGATCGCCTGTTCGGCTTCCGGACCGATGCAGTCGGAGGCGAACAGGATCTTCTGGCCGAGCACCTGGTTGACGGAAGAGACGATCAGCGACAGCGACATGTCGGCGACCGGCTCACCCTTCGGGCGGCCGAAATGGGCGAGCAGGATGACCTTGGCGCCCTTCTTCGCAAGTTCCAGGATGGTCGGCGCGACGCGCTCGATGCGGGTCGCGTCGGTGACCTTGCCGTCGGCGACGGGGACGTTGAGATCGACGCGCACGAGCACGCGCTTGGCTGCGATATCGGTGAGGTCGTCAAGGGTTTTGAAGGCCGGCATGATGCTAATCCAGTTACTCGGGAAATGTGCAGCGGACCATACTATGCCTGACCGGCGACGCAAGACGATTGGTCGCAACCATGTCCATTCCGTAAGCCGCCGACAGGCTGCACCGTCATTCTACTGCGATACCGCCGCGGGTGGAGGAGTTGTCTGGGCTGCTGCCGATCATGCCACGCAAAGGCTGCGGAGAGGATGGCTGCCGTTCCGGCTGCGCCCTATACCGGACCTTCCGGCGGCACGGTGCCCGGTTTTACCGGCACGTGCTTGCCGCGATATTTGCGGACCAGATCGCGGATGCGGTGGGCGATCTCGCGCATGTTGATGAAGATTGGCAGGTTGGTCGCCGGCTCCACCGGTTCCAGCGAAATGCCGATGCTGCGGATATGTTCGTGCTCGTCGAGTTCGCGCACGATCAGGATGATCGAGCCGAAGCGGATGCGGTCGGCATAATCGGCGCGGCCGCCGAGCCTGGAGGTCACCAGGTCGCCGACGGTCATGTTCTGCTCGTTGGCCGAAAGCAGGCCGGGGCCGTAGGCCGCATCGAGTTCCTTGGCCGGGCGCGTCGGCGAAATGGCAAACGCGCCAAAGAATTCCGCATCGTCCTCGTCGACGGGAACCTGGCTTGCGAAGATGCGGTCGAGCAGTTTCGAATAGGCGGGCGAGATGAACAGGTAGACCTGGTCGTTCTCCTTCAGCCGGCCGGCATATTGGTAACGCATGCTGCGGCCGTCGCGGATGACCAGCGAGGGCATCGCCCAGCGGGGGATGCGCTCGCCCTGCAGGATCGGGCTGTCCTTCATGACGCGGTAGGAGATCAGCTCGTGATGGGCGGTCCCGGGCAGGTCGAGCTCGATCTTGTCGACGGCGCCGATGCGCGGCGGAATGATCAGGCCGAGCTTGTGGGCGACGGGCTTGATCGTCCAGCCCTGGACGAGCAGCGAGACCAGCACGATGATGAAGGTGATGTTGAAAAACAGCTGCCCGTTTTCGACGCCGCTCAGGATCGGCATGATCGAAAGCAGGATGGAGACGGCGCCGCGCAGGCCGACCCAGGCGAGGAAGCTGGTCTCCTGCTGGGTGAAATCGTAGGGGAGAAGGCTCAGCCACACCGCGATCGGCCGGGCGACGAAGATCAGGAAGAGCGCGAGCCCGATCGCCGGCAGAAGGATGGCCGGGAATTGCGACGGCGTGGCGAGCAGGCCGAGCACCAGGAACATGATGATCTGTGCAAGCCAGGTCAGCCCCTCGTTGAAGCGGACGATCTGGGACTTGGCGAACATCTTGCGATTGCCGGAATAGATGCCGGCGACATAGACCGCCAGGAAGCCGCTGCCGCCCATGGCGCCGGTGAAGGAAAAGACCAGCAGCGCCAGCGTCAGCACGAAGATCGGCGCCAGGCCGCGATCGGAGGTGAAGCGGTTCAGCACCCAGACGATCATCATGCCGCCGAACAGGCCGCAGATGACGCCGAGCCCCATTTCCTCGACGAACAGGAACAGGAAATGCAGGTCGAGGCCGGAAAACCCCTGGCCGGTCGCCAAGAGTTCGGCGAGCGCGATCGTCAGGAAGATCGCCATCGGGTCGTTGGTGCCGGATTCGACCTCCAGCGTCGAGCGCACCTTGTCGCGGATGTTGATGCCGCTGACGCGCAAAAGGAAGAAGACGGCGGCCGCATCCGTGGAGGCGACGATCGAGCCGAGCAGCAGGCCTTCGAGCCAGTTGAAGCCGAGGAGGATGGACGCCGCCAAGGCGACGATGCCGGCGGTCAAAAGCACTCCGACCGAGGCGAGCGTGACCGCCGGGGCGGCGGCAATGCGAAACGAATGGATGGGAGTCATGAAGCCGGAATCGAAGAGCACGATCGCCAGCGCCAGATATCCCAGCATGAAGGTGAAGGAATAGTTTTCGAAATTTATGCCGAGGCCATCGACCCCGGCGAGCAGGCCGATCGACAGGAAGACCAGCAGGAGGGGCGCGCCGAAGCGGAAGGCGAGGAGGCTCGAAAGCGCAGCCGCCAGCACCAGGACCGTGCCGACCAGCAGGACGATGTAAAAAGCCTCCACCTAAAAGTCCCTTCCTTCACACCTCTCGCCGACACCATCCCCGTTCGCAGCCCCGGAAACCGGAACTGTGCCACGCCGCACCGCGGCCATGCCAGAATGGGGCAGATGCCGGCCGAAGGCCAGCGAATCGACGGATCGATTAGGCGGGAACAATTCCGGCAAGAGAAGGGCAGGGGAGAGCCAAGAGAGGGGCGGGGGATAAAAAAGACCGACTCGTGCCTTGGTGCCGATGGCTTTTCAAAGATCGGAGAGCCCACACGAATGCGGAACCTCAGTTAAGTTTAGTAATGTGGCTCCGCATTCGCGTGGCCTTCGGCGTCTTGTCGGGGCTTCCGGCCCCTACAGGTGATCACCTCGCCTCGCTGCGTGGCTTCGTTCGCGGCTTCCTTTCGGGAAACCTTGCCACTTGCACGGCTCAACCGAACCCGGCCCGGCGGCCAGGGGGAGGCTTGATAGGGTTCGGGTTGCCCCTGGCCCCATGGCTTTCACCTCTTCCACCATCCCCGCACGTTACGGTTAGGGTGGAAGCGCCGGCCCCGCCTGCCCGCGAACGTCTCGCGAAACACTCCGGTGGTGGGAGCGAGGAGATTGTAGGCGTGGGTTGGAGGGGTGTGGATGACGGTGGGTGAAAAAATGTGGTGGCCGGTCGTAGTACAGAATTTTGATTTGTATCCTCGGAAGCGAAGGTCACCCGTGACCCCTCTCGGTTCAAAGCGGACTTTAGATGCATCGAGGGTGGCGGGGAAGCTGCGCCACTAAGCAATCAGCCTTACATGCTGTCAAAGATCAACCGCCGCGCCGTTCAATCGGCATAAGCGTGATCTCGCGTTTGAACAAGTTGTTTATGACGGCAGGTCCCAAGAACAATTGTCTTTGCAAAACCTGTTTGCCATTTAGAATAACAGCGATTTCTGAAAATTCTGCAGCGTCGAGGCGAATGATGAATTCGACAAGTAAAGGCGACAGTCTGGAGGATGCGTTCCATCAATATCTTCTTGATCAGCAAGATCATGGAGAGCTCGTGTTTGGAGCCTATCCGCCAGAAAACTGCAAAATTTTTAGGAAGAAGGAATATTACTGTCGTGAACGCGAGGCGAATGTTGAATTCGATATCGCTTTAGAGCTGTATCGAACAGGAAGAGACACTCCTCACCTTTATGTCATTTTCGAGTGCAAAAACCATGATGCGAGCATCTCAGAAATCTACGTAAACGATTTTTCATCAAAAATTGGTCGCATATTTCCGCATGCGGTCAAGGGCATTATCGTCGTTACTTCAAGGTTGCAGTCTGGAGCCGAGAAGGTTGCCAGAAACGCTCGAATGGGTATCGTCAAGTACGATGAGCATGGCTTGGAGATCATCGCCGATCGTCGAGGGGCGTGCGTTGAGCATGGTTTTGTCCGCTCTCAAATCTTCCGAAGTGATAATCCTACCAAGTCGCTGAAGTTTTCGGCCTATCACGATGGAAATTATTTTGGGACGATCGACGATCTCTTAACAAACCTCGATCCTGAGCTGACCAGCCACGTTCGACACCAAAATGAGAGCGGGAGTCTATCGGTACCTTTTCTTTCGATAGAGCAAATAAAAGACTCTGCTGCGAGAGTGCTCGAACTCGCCAATTACGAGGCCGGGGCGGTGGATCTCTCAAAGATTTGCCGGAGCCTATCCATTGATCTGCAGTTCGCCGATCAAGCTATATTTGACGCGGACGGTGTCTCCATCTTGGGATCGGCAAACTTCGGGCGAAAAACGATACAGATAAATTCGCACACACATGAAACGCGAGAGCGCTTTACGATCGGCCACGAAATTGGCCATTTCTGCTTAGACCATGAACGATATTTGCGTTCCGAGACGATAATCGAGCGCGATCTTTTCATCACGCGCGACCAGGGCAACAGCTTTAATTACGAGCGCCTAGAATATCAGGCAAATGCCTTCTCTGCGGAGCTTATCTTGCCAGATGCTGCTTTCCTGCGGAAGACAGCGCATTTCCGCCGCGATCTAGACATGAGAGATCGAGGGCATGGATACATATTTGTCGATGACCAGCCCTGTAATTACGTCCTCTACGAGGAATTACTGTCGCGCCTGTCGACCTACTTTGAGGTTTCGAAACAGGCTATTGAAGTCAAGTTTAAAAAGGCGAAACTGCTCACCGATAAGAGAAGGCGAAACGAGGCTTCTCCCATGTCTCGGGTGATTTCCGATTTGACATCATCTCGAAGGTCTTGACGTGAATTGTCTGGACTAATTTAGGCCCGACACACCACCACCCCCACAAACAAAAACCCCCTCCCTTGCGGGAGGAGGTCCATATCCTGCCGATGCCACCCGAAGGCGGCCTCTGTAATCCTCAGATCAGCTTCGAGAACGCAACGGCCGTGTCGGCCATGCGGTTCGAGAAACCCCATTCGTTGTCGTACCAGGTGAGGATGCGCACGAAATTGCCTTCGAGCACCTTGGTCTGGTCGATCGCGAAGATCGAGGAATGGCTGTCGTGGTTGAAGTCGCGGGAAACGAGCGGTTCTTCGGTGTAGCCGAGGATGCCCTTCAGCGCGCCGTTGGAGGCGGCCTTGATGGCTTCGTTGACTTCGGCGACCGTGGTCGTCTTCTTGGCGACGAACTTGAAGTCGACGACCGAGACGTTCGGGGTCGGCACGCGGATCGAGGTGCCGTCGAGCTTGCCCTTCAGGTGCGGCAGGACGAGGCCGACGGCCTTGGCGGCGCCGGTCGAGGTCGGGATCATCGACAGGGCTGCGGCGCGGGCGCGGTACAGGTCCTTGTGCATCGTGTCGAGGGTCGGCTGGTCGCCCGTGTAGGAGTGGATCGTGGTCATGAAGCCATGATCGATGCCGATCGCGTCGTCGAGGACCTTGACCACCGGAACCAGGCAGTTGGTGGTGCAAGAGGCGTTGGAGATGACCAGGTGTTCGCGGGTCAGCTTGTCGTGGTTGACGCCGAAGACGACGGTCAAGTCGGCGCCGTCGGCAGGCGCCGAGACGATGACGCGCTTGGCGCCGGCGGTCAGGTGCAGGGCTGCCTTGTCGCGGGCGGTGAAGATGCCGGTGCATTCGAGCGCGATATCGACGCCGAGTTCGCCATGCGGCAGGGTCGCCGGATCCTTGATCGCGGTCACCTTGATCGGCTTGCCGCCGCCGACCGCGATCGTGTCGCCCTCGACCTTCACGTCGGCCGGGAACTTGCCGTGGATGGAATCGTAGCGGAGCAGGTGGGCATTGGTCTCGACCGGGCCGAGGTCGTTGATGGCGACGACTTCGATGTCGGTGCGGCCGGATTCGACGATTGCGCGCAGGACGTTGCGGCCGATGCGGCCAAAGCCGTTGATGGCAACTTTTACAGTCATGTCATTCTCCCGAAAATGTGCGGTCTGTCTTGGCGGGGCGCGCCGGACGCGCCCCTTTCATGGTCGGTCTTGGCTCAGGCGAGCTGTTTTTCAGCTGCGGCAACAACCGCTTCCGCGGTGATGCCGAAGTGCTTGAAGAGGTCCTTGGCCGGGCCCGAGGCGCCGAAGGACTTCATGCCGATGAAGGTGCCCTGCGGGCCGATGAAGTGGTCCCAGCCTTCGCGCACGGCCGCTTCGACGGCGATCTTGACCGGCGAATTGCCGATGACCGCGGTCTGGTAGGATTCCGGCTGGTCGAAGAAGAGTTCGACGCAGGGGACGGAAACGACGCGGGTCGCGATGCCCTTGCCGTCGAGCACGCCTTGCGCCTTCAGCGCCAGTTCGACTTCCGAGCCGGAGGCGAAGATCGTCACCTTGGCGTCGGCCGCCGAGACGAGCTCGTAGGCGCCCTGGGCGCAGAGGTTCTTCTCTTCATAGGTCTTGCGGGCCGGCGTCAGGTTCTGGCGGGTGAGCGCCAGGCCCGACGGGCGGTGCTTTTCCTTGAGCGCCAGCTGCCAGCATTCCGCCGTCTCGGTCTCGTCGGCCGGGCGGAACATCAGCAGGTTCGGAATGGCGCGAAGTGCGGCGATCTGTTCGACCGGCTGATGGGTCGGGCCGTCTTCGCCGACGCCGATCGAATCATGCGTCCAGACGTGCACGACGCGGATGCCCATCAGGGCCGCGAGGCGGACGGACGGACGGCAGTAATCCGAGAAGATCAGGAAGCCGCCGGAATAGGGGATCAGGCCGCCGTGCAGCGCGATGCCGTTCATGGCTGCCGCCATGCCGTGCTCGCGGATGCCCCAGTGCATGTAGCGGCCGGAAAAATCGGTCGGGGTGATCGACTTCATCTGGCTGGTCTTGGTGTTGTTCGACGGCGTCAGGTCGGCCGAGCCGCCGAGCGTCTCGATGACGATGCCGTTGATGACTTCGAGCGCATCCTCGGAGGCCTTGCGGGTGGCGACCGTCGGGTTGTTCTCGGCGATCTTCTTCTTGAAGGCGTCGATGGCGCTGTCGAAATTGCCCGGCAGGTCGCCGGCGAAACGGCGCACGAATTCGGCCTTCTTGGCGGTTTCGGTTGCAGCGAGGCGCTCTTCCCAGTCCTTGCGGGTCTTGGTCGAGCGCAGGCCGGCAAGGCGCCAGGCATCGAGAACGTCGGCCGGAACGGTGAAGGCTTCCGCCTCCCAGTTCAGCGCCTTGCGGGCGGCGGCGATTTCCTCGGCGCCAAGCGGCGAACCATGGACCTTGTGGGTGCCCTGCTTGTTGGGGGCGCCGAAGCCGATGATGGTTTTGGCCGCGATGAAGGTCGGGCGGTCGGATTTCTGGGCGGCTTCGATCGCGGCCGAGATCTGCTCGACGTCGTGGCCGTCGATCTCTATCGTGTTCCAGTGCGCGGACTTGAAGCGCATCACCTGGTCGGTCGAGTCCGACAGCGAGACGGCGCCGTCGATGGTGATCGAGTTGTTGTCCCAGAAGAGCACGAGCTTGTTGAGCTTCAGGTGGCCGGCAAGCGCGATCGCTTCCTGGCTGATGCCTTCCATCAGGCAGCCGTCGCCGCACAGCGCGTAGGTGAAGTGGTTCTGCAGGTCGGAGCCGAATTCCTCTTCCAGCTTGCGTTCGGCGATCGCCATGCCGACGGCATTGGCGATGCCCTGGCCGAGCGGGCCGGTGGTGGTCTCGATGCCCGAGGCATGGCCGTATTCCGGGTGGCCGGCGGTCTTGGAACCGAGCTGGCGGAACTGCTTCAAATCCTCCATCGTCATGTCCTCGTAGCCGGTGAGGAACAGCAGCGAATAAAGAAGCATGGAACCGTGGCCGGCCGACAGCACGAAACGGTCGCGGTCCGGCCAGAGCGGGTTCTTCGGGTCGAACTTCAGATAACGGGTGAACAGCACGGTCGCGATGTCGGCGGCGCCCATCGGCAGGCCGGGATGGCCGGAATTGGCCTTCTCTACAGCATCCATGGCAAGGAATCGGATCGCGTTCGCCATCCGGTTATGTTTGTCGAGAGAGGTCATGGCTAATCCGCTTTTTACGGGTGTCGGTCACGGTCCGCGTGGGACCACTTGAAGGGCGGCCCGGGGACCACCTGAGAGCGGCTGATCCTTAGCAGGTGCAACGCGCAAGTCAACAAAAGCACCGCCCTTACGAGGGGGTGATGACGAACTTTCCTGCAGCCTGCCTGAATTGTAAGCAGCAGGTGGGCAGCCTGTGTCGAGCGGCAGAAACATAGGTGACGATCCACAGTTAGGACACGTCGGAAGGACCTGGATTGATTGACCGGCTTGCGGGCGGTGAATAGTCTTCGGCCCTTGTTGGAGACGCCGGTCGTATCGATTCGGCGCATTTCGCGTATCGACAGGAAGCTTCGCATGCCGTCGGAAAAGACGATCGACATGGTGATTTCGGAACTCAGGGCGGCGATCGGCGGTCTGGAGAGCGCCGTCGATGCGCGCATCGAGCGCCAGCGCGAAACCCAGGACGTGGAAGGCGAGGTCCGCCGCGTGCACGCGGACCGGGCACGGCTGGCGCAGGAACTCGACCAGTCGCAATTTCGCGCCAATCGGCTGGAAGAAGTCAACCGGGAAGTCTCCCGGCGCCTGGTGACGGCGATGGAAACCATCCGCGCCGTGCTCGACCGCTGATGCAGGATCAAAAGGGAACGCCATGGCCCAGGTAACGGTGATGATCGACGGCAAGGCCTATCGCATGGCCTGCGAGGAAGGGCAGGAAGACCACCTGACCGAACTCGCCGACCGGTTCGACCGTTATGTCAGGCATCTCAAAGGCCAGTTCGGCGAGATCGGCGATCTGCGCATCACCGTCATGGCCGGCATCATGATCATGGACGAGCTTGCGGAGATGACCCGCAAGCTCGGCCTGCTCGAGGCGGAGGTCGCGTCGCTCAAGTCCAACCGCGACGGGGCGCTCGAAACCCAGCAGCGCAACGAGCAGCAGGTGGTATCGGCGCTCGGCGAACTCGCCTCCCGGCTCGATGGACTGACCGCTAAGCTCAACGGCCGGATGCCGGCCCAGGTGAACTGATCCAAAGTCGATAATAAAGGTTTTCCGCCACTGGTGCGGGCCGGCAATCGCACATATATTGCCGACGCGGTCTGCGCCTCACGACAGGAACCACAATCCCTGGGGCCATACTCGATCCAAAGGGAGCTGTCCCTGGCCAGGCCCGTGGGCTTGGACACACGGCGCCCACCTACGTTTGTAGGCACCCAGGATCGTAAACATCCATCGGTTGCCGTGGATCGCACCTCATCCTGCTCCGATTTCAGGCGTTTCCCCGACCGACCGGTTTCGCGCGGGCGGGTATATTTAATGAAACTCTAATTTATTTACCATGCCGCGGACTTGGCGCCGTGGGATCGCCGTTTGGGCGAGGCCCTTAATCCTCTTTTCAATCGACGGGCTTATGTTCCCGACATGCGCATCAACGAGATCACCAACTGGGCCTATGGCGTCACGGTCGTCCTGACCGTGCTGTCGGGTACTGCGTTCATGCTGTCGGCAAGGAGCGCCACCCAGGAGCGGATCGCCGTTGAGGAGCATCTTTCCCTCGATGAGCTTTCCGAGGGACTGGCGCTTGGCGCGGAGGTGCGCACGGATGAAGCCCGGCTTTACGTGATGCGTGGCGAGGACCGCCATCTCCAGGCGTTCCGGCGCAGGGAGGCCGAGGAGCAGGGGCTCGAACAGGCGATCAAGGGCATAAAGGCGCTCGGTGCCTCGGATGTCGAGCTGGCCGCGCTGGTCGAGGTCGCGCAGGATGCCGACGCTCTCGACCAGGTCGAGGAGGCGGCGGTCGCCGCCTACCGGAACGGCGACCGGGCCGGGGCGCAGGAGGCATTGTTCGGTCCCGAGCACGACCGCCTTCAGACCGGGCTCATCGAAGCCGTCACCCGCTTCCGCCAGCTGGTAAAGGCGCGCACCGAGGCTGCGGTCGTGCTTGCGCAGTCGCGCAGCGACTGGTGGGGTTTGGCGGCAAAGACGATGCTCGCCGTCACCGCGGCGCTTTTCCTCGGCGTCCTCTATTTCGTGCTCAAGCGCCGCGTCGCCATGCCGCTCACCCGCATGACCGGCATCGTCACGCGGCTCGCCCGGCAGGACTACGCCGTGGAAGTTCCGCTCGACCGTCGGCGGGACGAGATCGGCGAAATGAACCAGGCGATCCACATTTTTCGCGAAAACGGGCTGGAGCGCGATCGTCTCGACGCGGAACGGCGGGCCGACCAGCTGACCAAGGATCTCATTCTGCAGATGATGCACCGCCTGCAGGCCTGCCAGGCGCAGGGCGAGCTGGCGGATGTCGTCTCGCGCTTTGCGCCGCAGATATTCCCAAATCTCGCGGGCCAGCTCCATGTGCTGAACGACAGCCGGACGATGCTTGTCGAGATCGGCTCCTGGCTCGGCCCGAAGCTTTCGGCCGCGACCTTTCCGACCAGCGCTTGCTGGGGGTTGCGCCGCGGGCGGCCGCACCTGAGCAATCACGGCCATGGCGACATCCCTTGCCAGCATCTCGGTGAAAGCGACGTCGCCGGGCTCTGCATCCCTCTGACTGCGCAGGGCGATACGATCGGCCTTCTTTATTTCGAAGAGCGCCCCGACCACGAAATGGCGGCGGAAAGCTCCCGTCTCTATCTCGAACTGATCGCCGAGAATATCGGCCTTGCGGTCGCCAACCTGCAGCTCCGCGACCGGTTGACGAACCTTGCCGTGCGAGATGCGCTGACCGGCCTGTTCAACCGCCGCTGCCTCGACGAGACGCTGGCCCGTTATGCGCGCGACCAGGCCAGCCGGCCGCTCGCCTGCCTGATGATGGATATCGACCGGTTCAAGCGCTTCAACGACGAGTTCGGGCATGATTCGGGCGACATCGTCATGCAGTACGTGGCGCAGATGATGCTCGATGCCGTCGGCGAGGCAGGGACCTGCTATCGCTTCGGCGGCGAAGAGTTCACGATACTCCTGCCGGATGCGACTGAAACAGCGGCCTTCGGGCTCGCCGAACGGGTGAGGCAGAAGATCGCTACCACGCCGCTTTCGCATGGCGGTCGCATCCTCGGCCTCGTCTCCGTTTCGATCGGGGTTGCAGGCTCGCCCGCCGGGGGGGTGATATCGACGCTTGTCACTCGGGCGGACGCCGCCCTGCTGGAGGCCAAGGCCGGCGGTCGGAACCAGACCGTGCTTGCAGGCGCGGCGAAGCTTGCGGATCAGGGCAGCCGCAGCTCGGCTTGAATCCGGATCGGCGATAGAATGCCGCGGCGGCCAATATCCACTTCTGATCGGCCCATTCTTCAGCCTTTGCTTGACAACGGACGCCGCAGCGACAAGTTCTTGCCTCGCGTCCACTCGCCTCCCGTTCTCCTCGGCCGGTAATCCATGCCCTTTTCGAATTCCACCTTTGCCCGATCCTCGCTGCTGATGCTTGTGGTCGGGGCTGCTGTCCTCGTGGCGATCGTGCTGTCGTCATTTTTTCTCGCCCGCACGACGCAGGCCTATTTCCAGGACGTGGTGAAGCTGCGCGAGCTTCGAAGCGCCGCCTCCGATTTGCAGCTTTTCCTGCGCGCGGCCGAATCCGGCCAGCGAGGTTTCGTGCTGACGCAGGATCCTGAATTCCTGAAACCCTATACGAGCGCGAGTGCCGGCATCCCGCGATCGCGTGAGCGGCTGAAGACAGCCGCCGCCAATCTGGGCGAGGAGCAGGTCGCGTTTGCCGAACTCGATCCGCTGATCGACGACAAGCTCGCTGAAATGCAATCGACCGTGGAGATGGTGCAGAAGGGGAATGCGGTCGGAGCGATCGAAGTCATCCGGGGCGCCTATGGCCGGCAGCTGATGGAGGGCATCACCGCTATCCTCGGCAAGCTGATCCGCGACATGGACGGGCGGATCCAGACCGGGATCGGCGACCTCAACGATTCCGCTTCGGCGCTGCAATGGATCACCAATGGCGGCGGCCTGATGATCATCCTCGTCATCGGCGGCGCGATCGTGATCGTCAAGCAGCATGTCCACGAGCTTCAGCGTGCGCGGCTGGAGGTCGAGGAGCTCAATGCCGGGCTCGAGGAGCGCGTCAACGAGCGCTCCGAGGATCTGATCCAGGCCAATCGCGAGATCCAGCGTTACGCCTATATTGTCTCGCATGACCTGCGCGCGCCGCTGGTCAACATCATGGGTTTCACCAGCGAACTCGAAGCGACGCTGAAATCGATCAGCACCTATGTGCTGGCCGACGGGACGCCGCTTTCGGAAGCGGACGTGGCCGACGCCCGTGTCGCCGTCGAGCAGGATCTGCCGGAGGCCATCGCCTTCATCCGTTCATCCACCAAGAAAATGGACGGACTGATCAACGCGATCCTGAAGATTTCCCGCGACGGGCGGCGCGAACTGAAACCGGAGCGGATCGATCTCGGGGAACTGCTGGAAGCGACAGCCGCAAGCGTCTATCACCAGGTCAGCGAGGCGGGCGGCGAGGTGAATATATCGGTCGGCCAGGCCCGCGGCCTTATTACCGACCGATTTTCGATGGAACAGATTTTCGGCAACCTGTTTGACAACGCCGTCAAGTACAAGCATCCGGAGCGGCCTTTGACCCTTTCCGTCAAGGCAATGCCGATCGGCCGCGCTGCGATGCGAATAGAGGTTGCAGACAATGGCCGGGGCATCGCTCCGGAGGATCACGAGAGAGTTTTCGAGCTTTTCCGCCGCTCGGGCGTTCAGGACCAGCAAGGCGAGGGTATCGGCCTTGCGCATGTGCGTTCATTAGTCAGAAATTTAGGCGGGGAGATTACGGTCACGTCCACATTGGGCGGCGGGACGACGTTCGTCATCCGGCTGCCCACGGATTTGTCCCACTATGTCAGGAGTAACGGGTCATGAAGGCTGCCGGTAAAGAAGTCACCATCGTGATGATCGAGGACGATGAAGGCCATGCGCGCCTGATCGAGAAGAACGTCCGGCGCGCCGGCGTCAACAACGAGATCGTTCCGTTCACGAACGGTAATGCGGCTCTCGACTTCATCCTCGGCGCGGATCGGTCCGGAAACTCGAACCAGGATCGTCATCTGCTGATCCTTCTCGATCTCAACCTCCCGGATATGTCGGGTATTGACATCCTGGAGAAGGTGAAGTCCAACCCACATTCGAAGCGTCTGCCGGTGGTCATCCTCACGACCACGGACGATGAGCGGGAGATCCAGCGCTGCTACGATCTCGGTGCCAACGTCTACATTACCAAGCCGGTGGACTATGACAATTTTGCGCATGCCATCCGACAGCTCGGGCTGTTCTTTGCCGTGATGCAGATACCCGGACAATAACGAGACGCGATGCCGCAAACCATACTCTATGTCGATGACGACCTTGCGCTTGCCAGATTGGCGGAACGCCATTTCGGGCGGGCCGGCTATAAGGTTGTCCATGCGGTCAATGCGGCATCGGCAATGGAGGCGGTCGAAAAAGGCGGTATCGATGCTATCGTCCTCGATCACTATCTGAAGACCGAAACCGGGCTCGACATCCTCCACAAGCTCAAGGACCAGGGCTCGGCCATCCCGGTGATCTATGTCACCGGTTCCAGCGACGCGACGATCGCCATCGATGCGCTGAAGAGCGGTGCTTCCGACTACGTCATCAAGACGGTCGGCGAGGAGTTCTGGCCGTTGATGGAAAGCGCGATCGCGCAAGGGATCGCCAATGCCGAACTGCGGCGCGCCAAGGAAAAGGCCGAGCAGGAGATCCGCCTCGGCAAGGAACGCGCCGAGGTACTGCTCGCCGAGGTGAACCACCGGGTCGCCAACAGCCTGGCGCTGGTCGCGGCCCTCATCCGCCTGCAGGCATCGAGCAGCAAGAACGAGGACGTGAAGGCAGCGCTTTCCGAGACGCAGGCCCGCATCAGCGCCATCGCCGGCATGCATCGCAGCCTCTACACGTCGGACGACGTGCGGCATGTGGAGATGGACAAATATCTCGGCACGCTGGTGCGCGAGGTGCAGGGCTCCGTCAACGACGACCAGGGACCGTCGATCCGCCTCGACGCCGAACCGTTGTCGCTGACCTCGGACCGCGCAGTCTCTGTCGGAATGATCGTCACGGAACTGCTCACCAACGCGCTGAAATACGCCTATCCGGCCGGTGCCGAGGGCGAAGTGCGGGTGCTCCTCAAACGCCAGGACGAGGGCAGCGCACTTCTCGCCGTCGAGGACGACGGGATCGGCTGGCGCGAGGGCGATACGCCGAAGGGCACAGGGCTCGGCAGCCGTATCGTCAAGTCGATGGCCGCGACGCTTGGCTCGGCGATCCACTACGTGCCTTCTCCTTCCGGGACCCGCGCCGAACTGACGGTCAGCCTTCAGTAGGCGATGCACCAGGGACCGCGCCGTCTCTGCCACGATCCAAGCCCTTCATTTTGTTCCAACCATTGCAATGCCCGCATGGCGACCCTATGATTTCCGGGTGCGCGTGAAGGTGCATAGTTCCGAGAACCGGTCCCGGTTTTCCGAACTGTGCGCGAAACATTGCGGCAAAGCGCCTTTGGCGCGGCCGCATGGATGCGGGCCGTTCGTTAGGCGCGGCACATTCGTTCCGCGGGCAGGCATATTGTTCCAATCAAAGAGCTTCTCTTGTTAACCGAAATACTCATCGTCATTGCCCTCACCGTCCTGAACGGTGTCCTCGCGATGTCGGAACTTGCCGTCGTCTCCTCGCGTCCGGTGCGGCTGCGGATCATGGCCGAACAAGGCAACCGCGGCGCGGCAACCGCCATCCGGCTTGCGGAAGATCCCGGCCGCTTCCTCTCCTCGGTCCAGATCGGCATCACCCTCGTCGGCGTGCTGTCGGGCGCCTTCTCGGGCGCCACGCTGGGTGCGCGGCTGACCGCCTGGCTCGAAATGCAGGGCATGGCCGAAAATCTTGCCGACTGGCTCGGCGTCGGCACCGTCGTCGTCATCATCACCTACCTGTCGCTGATCGTCGGCGAACTGGTGCCGAAGCAGATCGCGCTGCGCGCGCCGGAGGCAGTTGCCGCCCGTGTCGCTCCGGCGATGAAACTGCTGGCCACGATCGGCGCGCCGATCGTCTGGTTCCTCGATATTTCCGGCCGGCTGGTGCTGACCCTGCTCGGCCAGAGGGGCGAGCAGGGCGATCGGGTCACCGACGAGGAAATCCGTACAGTGCTTGCCGAGGCCCAGAGCGCCGGCGTGATCGAGACGGAAGAATCGGCAATGATCTCCGGCGTCATGCGGCTTGCCGACCGCACCGCGCGCGGCCTGATGACGCCGCGCCGCGATGTCGAGGTCATCGATATCGAAGACAATTCGGACGAGATCCGCGAGCAGCTGCGCGCCACGCAACGCTCCCGCCTGCCGATCCGCAACGGCAGTTCGGACGAGATCATGGGCACGCTGTTCGTCAAGGACGCCTATGACTTCATCGCCGGCGGAAAGACGCTCGATATCCGCGGCATCATGCGCGAGGCGCCCGTCGTCTCGGACCTGACCGGCGCGCTCGACGTCATCCAGGCGCTTCGCCGGGCGCCCGCACACATGGTGCTGGTCTATGACGAATATGGCCATTTCGAAGGCATCATCACTTCGGGCGACATCCTCGAGGCGATTACCGGCGTCTTCCAGGAGGAAGAGGACGAAGAACCTGCGATCGTTGCGCGCGATGACGGTTCGTTCCTGATCGCCGGCTGGATGCCTGTCGACGAATTCGCCGACCAGATGGGCTTTTCGCTCGGGGACGACCCGGGCTACGAGACTGTCGCGGGCTTCGTGCTCGACGAGATGAAGCGCCTGCCGGAACTCGGTGAAAGTTTCACCAAGAACGGCTGGACCTTCGAGGTCATCGATCTCGACGGCCGCCGCATCGACAAGCTTCTGGTCAAGCGGTCGGACAAGGCATGATAAACGTCTCGAAGACCAAAGCGGAGCTTCGCGCCGGGCGGCTTGCCGCGCGGGACGCGATTCCACCGGTCGAGCGTATCGAGAAGAGCCTTGCCATCGCGTCGCATGGGGTAGAGGCAATCGATCTCGACGCCGGCGCGATCGTTTCGGGTTTCCTGCCGATCCGCTCGGAAGTCGATGTGCGGCCGCTTATGGCGCATCTGCGAGATCGCAGCGCGCGGCTCTGCGTGCCGGTCATCCTCGACAAGAAGACGATCATCTTCCGCGAACTGGTGCGCGGCGCCGAACTGGTGGCGGGTGTGTTCGGCACGTTCGGGCCGGGGCCGGAAGCAGCCGAACTCGAGCCGCAGGTGATGCTGGTGCCGCTGTCGGCCTACGATGCGGCGGGGCACCGGATCGGTTATGGCGGCGGGTATTACGACCGGGCGATCCACCGCCTGCAGCAAAAAGGCCTGAACCCGAAGCTGATCGGGATTGCCTTCGACTGCCAGGAAGTGGCATCAGTTCCCGTTGAACCTCATGATATCAGACTAGACGCTGTCCTGACGGAGAGCGGTTACCGGTCCTTCGAAGATATGGGCCGCGCACAGATTGGATAAGTATGCGCCTTTTGTTCCTGGGTGACATGGTGGGCAAGACCGGCCGCGTGGCGGTCTGGGAAAAGCTGCCGGGCCTCGTCGCCGACCTGAAGCTCGATTTCGTCATCGTCAACGGCGAGAATGCCGCCGGCGGCTTCGGCATTACCGAGGACATCTTTCTGGAGACGATCAATGCCGGCGCCGACGTGGTGACGACCGGCAACCATGTCTGGGACCAGAAGGAGGCGGTGGCTTTCGCCGGCCGACACGAGCAGTTCCTGCGGCCCGCCAATTATCCCGCCGGCACGCCGGGCAAGGGATCGGGCATTTACTACGCCCGCAACGGCGCGCGCATCCTGGTCGCCAACATCATGGGCCGGGTGTTCATGCATCCCGAACTCGACGACCCGTTCAAGAGCGCCGAGGCGATCCTTGCCGCTGCACCCTTGAAGGAACAGGCGGACGCGATCATCTTCGACTTCCATGCGGAAGCGACCAGCGAGAAGCAGTGCTTCGGGCATTTCGTCGATGGCCGCGCCAGCCTCGTCGTCGGCACTCACACACATGTCCCAACCGCCGACTGCCAGATCCTCAACGGCGGCACCGGCTACATGTCGGATGCCGGCATGTGCGGCGACTACGACAGTTCGCTCGGCATGGACAAGGAAGAACCGCTCAACCGCTTCATCTCGAAAATGCCGAAGGGCCGTTTCGAGGCGGCGAGCGGACCCGCAACCATCTGCGGCCTCGGCATCGAGATTTCCGATACGACAGGGTTGGCGGAGAAGATCGAGCCGCTGAGGATGGGGCCGCGGCTTGCTGAAACCATACCGTCGTTCTGGCGGTGAGGCTTTAGCATCACCGACGGCGGTTGCTGCGCTTCGTGCCGTCGTAGAAACCAGGTGGCTTCTTCGCGACCCAATTCACGAATTTGGTGATCTCGGAATGGTCGAGAAGCGCCTCGATCGTCGAGTATGACTTTTCGAGCTCCGCCTCCGTGAACAGTGCGTGGATTTGCCTGTGGCAGATACGGTGGAGAAATTGCGTGGCGCGCCCGCCTCGGCTCTTGGGGACAAGATGGTGTTCATCGCGCTGATCCTCGGGGATCAGCCGGCCGCAAAGGGGGCATATTTCAGGCTCGGGCTGCTGATACCACGAGACGACGTCCTGCTTTTGCTTTCTCATCGTCCTTTACTGGCCATCCACTTCTCGAATTCTGCGGTCGTCCTCACGGCATTATCCAATACCGCCTCATAGACAAGCGCGCTCGGGGCCGGCTTGCCGCCCTTTGGCGCGTTGGTGGCAAGTTCGGCCTTGATGACGAGGATCGTTTCCCGAACCTCGTCGGTCAAGCGGGGCAGAAGCGTCTTGAGGTGTCTGAGGTCCGGCTGGCGGTCAGGTTCGTCGATGAACCAGATGTCGAAATTCCAGTCCTCGCCCTTTTCCGTCCCGTAGGTGAGGCCAAGATAGAGGCCGTCGGGGTAGTTCTGCGGTTCGGCGTTCCAGAAGCCGCTGTCGTTGCGATAGCGCAGGGCGCCGGCGCGGCTGTCGAGCATCAGTTCGGCGGCGATCTCGGCGACGGTTTTGCGGGTGGCGGGGTCGAGCCTCTGGCAGATGACGGTGATGTCGATGTCGCGGCGGACCATCAGGCCGAGCGCGGAGCTTCCGACCCGGACCGGATTGCCGGCGGTGCTCAGCAGGGTGTCGAGATCCAGGACGCCGATGATCACATCGGCCTCGGCCTGCAGTTCCGCCTGCTTCTCCAGAATGCCCGACATGGCCCTCTCCGTCCGCTGAGAAGGGTTACGTCCGGCATCGCAGGGCCGGCGTCAAGCTTCGGCAAGACATGCGCTTTGACATTTGCCCTGCAAATAAGTAGGAACGGCGCAAGTTCGGCTGCGAGTGTTGCGGCCACAGCGCCTTGCGCGCGACAATCCGAAAGACAGATTTAGATGACCGACTACAACGGCGCCGTTCCGGCGATCGCCAAGGCATTGGCGAAACGGGGCTATGTTACGCTGACCCCCGTCCAGAAATCCATGCTCGACCCGGCTCTCACCTTTTCCGATGCGCTGGTCTCGGCGCAGACCGGCTCGGGCAAGACCGTCGCCTTCGGCCTTGCGATTGCACCGACCCTGCTCGGCGACGCGGAGAAGTTCGGCCCGGCGCGGCAGCCTCTGGCGCTCGTCATCGCCCCGACCCGCGAATTGGCGATGCAGGTCACCCGCGAGCTGGAATGGCTCTACGAGATGACCGGCGCGGTCATCACCAGCTGCGTCGGCGGCATGGATATCCGCAGCGAACGGCGTGCGCTGGAGCGCGGCGCCCACATCGTCGTCGGCACGCCCGGCCGTCTCTGCGACCATATCCGCCGCAACGCGCTCGACATGTCGGAGCTCAAGGTCGCCGTGCTCGACGAGGCGGACGAGATGCTCGATCTCGGCTTCCGCGAAGACCTGGAATTCATCCTGGAATCGGCGCCGGACGACCGCCGCACCCTTATGTTCTCGGCAACCGTGCCGGCGGCGATCGCCAAGCTCGCCAAGAGCTATCAGCGCGACGCGGTCCGCATCGCGACCTCGGCCGAAGAAAAGCAGCATGTCGATATCGAATATCGCGCGCTCGCCGTCGCTTCCGCCGACCGTGAAAACGCGATCATCAACGTGCTCCGGTATTACGAAGCCACCAATGCGATCGTGTTCTGCTCGACCCGTGCGGCCGTCAACCACCTGACGGCGCGGTTCAACAACCGCAATTTCTCGGTCGTGGCGCTCTCCGGCGAACTGACCCAGAACGAACGCACCCACGCGCTGCAGGCGATGCGCGACGGACGTGCCCGCGTCTGCATCGCCACCGACGTCGCCGCCCGCGGTATCGATCTGCCGGGTCTCGACCTCGTCATCCATGCCGACCTGCCGAGCAATCCGGAAACGCTGCTCCACCGCAGCGGTCGTACCGGCCGCGCCGGCCGCAAGGGCATCAGCGCGCTGATCGTGCCGGTCAATGCCCGTCGCAAGGCCGAGCGACTGCTCGGCGGCGCCGGCATTTCCGCCACCTGGGCCCGTCCGCCGTCTGCCGAAGAGGTGATGCGCCGCGACGACGAGCGTCTGCTGGCCGATCCGATCTTTGCCGAAAAGCCGCGCGAGGAAGAACAGGATCTGATCGCAAAGCTGGTCGAGAGCCATGGCGCGGAAAAGCTGGCTTCCGCCTTCGTCAATCTCTACCGCACCAAATATTCGGCACCCGAGGACCTGATCGAGATTTCGGTGCAGCAGGATGCGCGCAAGCCGCGCGAGCGGGCTGGCGAGCAGGGCGATTTCCCGATGACCCCGCGCCCGTCGCGAGACGAGTTCGGCCCGGCTGTGTGGTTCTCGCTGTCGGTCGGCCGCAAGCAGAATGCCGAGCCGCGCTGGCTGATCCCGATGCTCTGCCGCAACGGCAACGTCACCAAGCGCGAGATCGGTGCGATCAAGATGCAGCAGGAGGAAACGTTCGTCGAGATCGCCGCCGATCACGCCGACGCCTTCATGCAGGCGGTCGGCAAGGAGAAGGCGCTGGAGCGCGGCATCCGCGTCACCCGGCTGAACGGCGCCCCGGACCTCAGCCGTCCCGCACCGGCCAAGCCCTATGCCAAAAAGTCCTACGAAGACCGTCCGAAGGAGCCTCACGGCGACGACTGGGCGAAGGGCAAGCCGAGGAAGAACGCGTCCAACGCGACCGGTCCGGGTGGCCCCAGGGCGGTCGAACCGCGTGGCGAGGGAAAGCCTTTCAACAAGGATTCCAAACCCTTCAACAAGGATGCCAAGCCATTCCGCAAGGAGGGCCAGCCCTTCAAGAAAGACGACAAGCCTTTCAAGAAGAAGGACAAGCCGAAACTGGCCAACAGCAGCAATTTCGAGCGCCGGAAGTAGTCTGGAAGGTGAGCGCGGTATCGGGCGAGCCCAATGCCGCCAAGTCCCGCGTCCCCCTCGACGTCATCCTTGGGCTTGTCCCAGGGATCTGGTGCGCCTCGATAAAGTCTGGCGGCGGATGCTCGGCACAGGGCCGAGCATGGCGAATGGGGTGGGTGACGGGCCCCAGAAGGGCGGCGCGAAGCCGCCCCCCTTTGTCGTTCAGAGAGTTTCTTCGAACAGGGTCAGCAAGCGCTTGAAGTGTCGTTCGGAACCGCTCTTGTCGTAGACATTGTGGTCCGGCACCGTCCAGCCATGCGCCATGCCGACATAGTTCTCGACCGCATGATCGACGCCGCCGACGCGAAAGGCTTCGGCGAAGCGGGCGGACTGTTCAGGCGGAAAACTGTTGTCTATGCCGGCGACGCCAACATAGATGCGTGCCTTGATCCTGTCGGCCAGCCGATGGGGGCTGTCTTCGGCCTCGCTTGCGAGATTGCCGCCGTGGAAGCTCGCCGCCGCCTTGATGCGTTCCGGATAGTGAGCCGCCGCGGTGATTGCGCGTGCGCCGCCCATGCAGTACCCGACCGTTCCGATCGCGCCAGTGATGCCTTCGGCCTCCAGCGCTGCGATGAAAGCAGCGCCGTCCTGCGCCGTCAGTTCCTGGGTGGCTGCCTGCATCATCGCCCTGATCCGGGTCTTGGAGGCTTCCTCGCTGAAGGCTGTCTTCGCGTTGAACGGACCATATTCGCCGGAGCGGTAATAGAGATCGGGAACCAGCACGATGTAACCGGCATCGGCAATCCGCTGGCCCATCCAGTGGAGCGCTTCGCGCGGGCCGAAGGCGTCCATGTAGAGGATGACGCCCTTGGTCGTCGCCGCGCCGTTTTCCGGCTTGACGACGGCAGCCTTGGCCGTTCCGTCCCGGGTCTCGATTGCGATGTCGTGCTTCATGGAAAATCCTTTTGCGCTTCCGATCCGGCTGCTGGCGGGCGCTGCCGATAGTTTTCAATAATCAATTCCCTGACCTCGACCAATGACAGAATTGTGAGACGGGCCACGGCGATTGCGGCTGGACCGGTCTTTCGCGTTGCCGCATGTTTTCGCCGGGAATGAGCATGAACGCAGTTCTTTGGGATCAGCATGATGCTACGGGCTCTCGCACTCGGTCTTTCCGGCCTCCTCCTGTCCGCCTTTGCCGCGTTCGCGCAGGATGGCCTGCCTATCAGCCAGTGCCAGGCGATCGCCCAGAAGCTGCCCGGCGTCACCTTCGCGAGCTTCAACCCCTCGGGCTTGCAGTTCGCCCAGGCGAACAAGTCCTTGACCATGGCCGAGCGGGAGGAAGTGAAGATCACCTTTGTCGGCCATTCGACCTATTTTATCGAGACGCCGGAGGGGATCGGCATCGCCACCGACTATAGCGGCGCCTATCGGCCGTCGCGCCTGCCGGACGTGGCAACGATGAACAAGGCGCATACCACCCATTTTACGCTCAACCCCGATCCCGGCATCAAGCATGTGCTGCACGGCTGGAGCGACGTGCCGGGTGAGAAGGTCCAGCACAGGCTGATGCTGGGGGATGTCTATATCCGCAACGTCATGTCGGACATTCGCAACTGGGGCGGCGGGATCGAGGAAAACGGCAATTCGATCTTCATCTTCGAAGTCGCCGGCCTCTGCATCGGTCATCTCGGCCACCTGCATTTCGAGCTGAACGAGGCGCAATATACCGAGATCGGCCGCCTCGACATCCTGATGGTGCCGGTCGATGGCGGCCTGACGATGGGTGCGGACAGCATGAGCCGGGTGGTGCAGCGGTTGCGCTCATCGCTGATCCTGCCGATGCATCGCTGGGGGCCGCCGCTCGACAATTTCATCGCCATGTTCGACGCGAAGTTCGACATAGCCTATGCCAGGGAGCCGACCATCCGGGTCTCGATGCGCAGCCTGCCGAAAAAGCCGACGATTTTGGTGCCGCAGGGGCTTTGACCCCTGCGGCCTGATGATCCGGGTCTAGTGGAACTGCGGGAAGGCGAGGTGCTGCTTGACGCCGACATCCGGCATCTTCTCGTCCTTCAGGTTGGCCTTGGCGATCTCCCAGCCGAATTTCAGCGTGCTGTCGGTGGAGGCCCAGATTTCCGCGTCCTCGACCCGGAAGGCGAGTAGGGTCAGAAGTGGGTCCTCCTTGCCGTGCTCGAACCAGGCCGAGGTCACGGCGCTCCAGTATTCGTCGATCTTGGCGCGGTCGTTGCGGACTTCCAGCGTGCCGGACAGGCAGGCGTGGTAATCATGGTTCTTGCCGACGACGCAGAAATGGGCACGGCTGCCGGCGCGGATGGCGCGCACCAGATCGGTGTCGGCCTTGGTGAAGAACCAGATCGTGCTCGATTTGGGATCGGCATTCGGCGCCATCGGCTGGAAATGCATGTGCGCCCCCTCGATGCCGAGCATGCCGGCATGGATTTTGCTGATCTCGTCCCAGAGCTGGCGTTCGGGCGCTTCGCGGGCTTCGGTAAGGCTTGCCATGGATTGTCTCCTTTGCGGTTGGTCTGGGTGACAAACGGCAAGGCCCTGGCTTTGTTCCTGGTCTTGTTCGGCGGTGCAGCGTCAGGAAAAGCCCCGCCTTGAACTGGAATGCCCTTGAACGGCTTGGGCTTCGAAATTATAAGGCGCCATTCCAGAACGAGTTCCAGAACAAGCTAAAGTGTCAGGGGTGCCATGGCTGGCCATTCACAGTTCAAAAACATCATGCACCGCAAGGGCAAGCAGGATTCGATCCGGTCGAAGATGTTTTCCAAGCTTGCGCGCGAAATCACCGTCGCTGCCAAGACGGGTCTGCCTGACCCGACCATGAACGCGGCACTGCGGCTGGCGATCCAGAACGCCAAGGCGCAGTCGATGCCAAAGGACAATATCGACCGGGCGATCAAGAAGGCTGCCGGCGCGGACGCGGAAAACTATGATTCCGTCCGTTACGAGGGTTACGGCCCGGGCGGCACCGCCGTCATCGTCGAGGCGCTGACCGACAACCGCAACCGCACGGCCTCCAACGTCCGCTCGATCTTCACCAAGGCGGGCGGCGTACTCGGCGAAACCGGATCGGTTTCCTTCTCCTTCGATCACGTCGGCGAAATCACCTACAAGGCGAGCGTCGGCGATGCGGACAAGGTGATGGAAGCGGCGATCGAGGCCGGCGCCGACGACGTGACCACCGACGAGGAAGGCCACACGATCATCTGCGCCTTCGAAAGCCTCGGCGAAGTGTCGAAGGCGCTCGAAGCAACGCTCGGCCAGGCCGAGACCGTCAAGGTGATCTGGCGGCCGCAGAACACGATCGAGGTGGACGAGGAGAAGGCTCAGTCGCTGCTGAAGCTGATCGACAACCTGGAAGACGACGACGACGTGCAGAGCGTCTATTCGAACTTCGAGGTTTCCGAAGAGGTCATGGCCAAGCTTTCGGCCTGAGATCGATCCTGCCCCTCACCCTAGCCCTCTCCCCGCAAGCGGGGCGAGGGGACGTGCCCCGCGAGACCTCGGATGAGGGGGGAATGGCGCGGCATATGTCCTTCTCCCCGCGAGCGGGGAGAAGGTGCCGGCAGGCGGATGAGGGGCGCCAATCGGCCGCCTTCAGGCCTTCACCTTTTCCATCATCGGCAGCGTCGCGAACAGTTCGACCGAGCGCAGCCGTGCATCGACATCGTGGATCGGCATCGAGACGATCAGTTCGTCGGCGCCGGTTTCCTCCAGGAATTCCCTGAGCTTTGCCTCGACGGTTGCGACGGAGCCGACCGCTGCGTAACGCAGCGTGTGCTCGACGTTCATCTTTTCCATCGGCGTCCAGAAACCTTCCATGCTGTCGACGGGCTTCGGGAAGCGGGTGCGGACGTTCTTGCGAAGGTTGACGAACTGCTGCTGCGACGAGGTGAAATGGCGCTCAGCCTCGGCATCCGTTTCCGCCGCGACGCCCATGACGCCGACCATCATGTACGGTTTGTCGAGCTGGAGGGACGGCTGGAAACGGTCGCGGTAGATCGAGATCGCTTCCATCAGCATGTCAGGCGCGAAATGCGAGGCAAACGCATAGGGCAGGCCGAGGGCGGCCGCGAGATGGGCGCTGTAGACGCTCGATCCGAGCAGCCAGATCGGCACATGCGAATCCATGCCCGGGGTGGCGAGCAGGCCCTGGTCCTTTTCGGGCGTGCCGAGCAGGCGCTGCAGTTCGAGAATGTCGTGCGGAAAACTCTCGGCGCCGGCATCGAGATTGCGGCGCAGCGCGCTTGCGGTGCGCATGTCGGTCCCCGGCGCCCGGCCGAGGCCGAGATCGACGCGGCCTGGCAGCAGCGCTTCCAGCGTGCCGAACTGTTCGGCAATGACGAGCGGCGAATGGTTGGGCAGCATGATGCCGCCTGAGCCGACGCGGATGGTCTTGGTGGCGGCGCCGACATGGCCGATGACGATCGCGGTTGCGGCGCTGGCAATGCCCGGCATGCCGTGGTGCTCGGCGAGCCAGACGCGTTTGTAGCCCTGCTCCTCTGCCTTGATCGCCAGGCGGCGGGACTGGTCGAGCGCATCGCTGACGGAATAACCTTCACCGACGGGTGAAAGGTCAAGAATGGAAAACGGGATCATCGGAACGTCCTGAAGGCGGAATATGACAGGGTGTTCCACTTATCTAGGCAGTCCCGTCCAGAAATACGACCCTGCGGCCAACGGAAAAACAAACGCCGGATAGGTCCGGGCGTGTGGCCCCTCCGGCTTCACGACTTGACAAGGCGCAGGTGCGAGCCGGGTTTCGCGGGTTTGAGGCTTTCCGGGACCGTCACCCCTCCCGCGTTGAGGATCGTGATGGGCGTGAATCGCCCTGCATGATGGTCGATCGCGCCGATATCCCGGTTCATGCGGCCGAGCTTTGCCGTCAGCGCATCCAGGGCGCCGACCTGGTCGCGGCCCGCCTTGGTAAGCGTCATCATCGTGGTCCTGACGGCTGCGACCGTTTCGATCTCCTTGCCGGAGCTTGCCGCAAGTGCCGCGACGTGAGCGTGCAAGGCATCCGCGTAGATCGTCATCGCATCCAGTTCTCCGCCCGCCTTTTCAACAGACCTGCCGCCGAGTTCGGCCGCTTCCGCCGACCTTCGGGACAGGCCGGAGATCTCCTTGGCCGCCTCGGCGGCCCGCTCGGCAAGCCCGCGGATTTCCTCGGCCACGGTCTTGAAGCCGGCCTCGGCGTCACCCGGACGGGCCGCTTCGATGCCGGCGTTGAGCGCCAGCATATTGGCCTGGAAGGCGATCTCGCGGATTGTCGCCGTGGCGGGCTCGATCTCGAGCGATGCCTTGCGGATGGCCTCCATCGCCACCGTTGCGGCTTGCATCATCTCCTTCGGCGGACGCATGTCGAGCCGGGCGTTGTTGGCGATTTCGGCCGCGTGCCGGGCCTGTATCTTTCGCTCCCTCAGCGTTTCGGCCAGCTTCCCGACATCCGCGGCCGCCTTGGCGATGGTTGCCGTCAGCCGGCCCCCGGCCTCTGCGGTTCTGGTGATTTCGTCGCGAGCCTCGGAGCAGTCAGTGTGAAGGCCGTGGGCGCAGCTGCCGATCATTCCGAGCACGTCTTCCAGAATGGTCAGGGCATGGTTGAAATCCGCCCGCAGGCCCTCGTATCTTTCGGGAAACGGCATCTCGATCCGGACGGTGAGATCGCCGACCGCGAGCCGCCGCAGGCCGCCGTCGAGAGCTTCGACCACCGTCCTCAGGCCCTGTGCCTCATCTGCGGCCGCCTCAAGGTCGCCCATGCGGGCGTCCGCCGCGTCCGTCTCCTGCCGCTCAAGCGCTTCTTCGTCCTCGACGAGGCGGGTGAGATGATTGCGGCAAAGCTGCTCCAGCGCCCGGGAGATCGAGCCGATCTCATCGGTGCGCCCCAGATGTTCACGGGGCACACCCGTGTTGCCGGCGGCGATCTCAGAAGCAGTCCCGGCGATGTCTCGCAGCGGATTGATGAGCGTGCCGGCAAGGGAGATCGTGACGAGGGTCAGGATGATCAGCGATGCAGCGATGCCGAACGTCTCGAAGAGCGTCAGCTCGTCGGCAATATAAAGGAAGAGCCCCGCGAAAATCCCGTTCTGTGCCAGAACAAGCCCGATCACCTTCAGGGACAGGGAATGACGTCTGCCTATCATGGGCCGTCTCCTCACATTGCGTCCAAGCCGCGATCTGCAACGCACGAGGGGCAAAGGCGTTGCCAAACGGTACGCTGAAACGAGGCGAACCTTCCCGACATGGTTAGTCAAAGGTTAACGGAGGTTCGGGCTCGTTTTCGGTTTGTTCACATTCTCGTGGCACTGATCAGGGCATCAGGATAGGGTATGGGCATGACAGGCACGATTCGCATCATCGGCATCGATCCGGGGCTTCGGCGCACCGGCTGGGGTATCATCGAGACGCTCGGCAACAGCCTGCGCTTCGTCGCCTCCGGCACCGTGACCTCCGATGGTGACATGGACCTCGCCTCCCGCCTCTGCCAGTTGCATGACGGGCTGGCGGAAGTGGTGCATGCCTACCAGCCGCACGAGGCGGCCGTCGAGCAGACTTTCGTCAACAAGGACGCGGTCGCCACTCTCAAGCTTGGCCAGGCAAGGGGCGTGGTCATGCTGGTGCCGGCGCGGGCCGGGCTGCCGGTTGCTGAATACGCGCCGAACGCCGTCAAGAAATCGGTGATCGGGGTCGGCCACGGCGAAAAGCAGCAGATTCACATGATGCTGAAAATCCTGATGCCGAAGGCGGAGTTCAAGGGCAATGACGCCGCCGACGCGCTGGCGATTGCCATCTGCCACGCCCATAACCGGGGTGGCCATCGCATGCGAGCCGCCTTGGCCGGCTAGTTTGTTCTTGACTTGTTCTGGTTGAGCGGATTAGTAATACCGCAGAGGTATTACCATGCGCGTCACCGAAAAAGGCCAGGTTACGATCCCCAAGGAAATCCGCGACCGATTGAAGATCGGGCCGGGGTCGGAGGTGGATTTCGTGGTTGATGAAGACGGCGTAAGGCTGGTCAGGCTCGATGACGGCAGACAGGACTTCAAGAGCTTCGAGGAATGGGCGGACAGCGTCAAGGGCACCTGGGATCTCGGCGGCATGACGGCCGACGAATATATCGATTGGCTTCGGGGCCCGCGCGATGACCTCGACCGTCGTTGATACCAATGTCCTCATCGACATGCTCGGGCCTGCCTCGCCATCCCGGACATGGTCGCACGCCGCGCTGAAACGATGCGCGGAAGAGGGCGAGCTCATCCTTAATCCAGTCATCTGGTCGGAACTGGCTGCATCGCCGCTCAGCGAGCTCGAGATTACCCTGGCATTCGGCTGGCTCGGCATGAAGCGGGAGCCCCTGTCCTATGGCGCTGCGTTCCAGGCGGGCAAGGCGCATTTCTCATACCGCAGGGCCGGTGGGCTGCGGGAACGAACGCTTCCCGATTTCCTGATCGGCGCCCATGCGCTGGTGCGGTCGCATCGTCTGCTGACCCGCGATGCGGCCCGGTACCGCGCCTATTTTCCTGCGCTCGACATCATCTCCCCCGAAACCCATCCCTGACGGACATCCTTCATGATCGGCAAGCTCAAAGGCACTATCGACGAAATCGGCGACGACTACGTGCTCGTCGATGTGCATGGCGTCTGTTACGAGGTGTTCTGTTCGTCGCGCACGCTGTCGAGGATGGGTTCGGTCGGCGAGGCGGTCGTATTGTTCATCGAGACCTATGTGCGTGAGGACCAGTTCAAGCTTTTCGGCTTCCTGACGGCGCTGGAGCGGGAATGGTTCAACCTGCTGCAAAGCGTGCAGGGCGTCGGCGCCAAGGTGGCGCTCGCCGTGCTCTCCACCCTGACGCCGTCCGAGCTCGCCAATGCGATCGCGCTGCAGGACAAGACGACAGTCTCGCGTGCGCCAGGCGTCGGGCCGAAGGTGGCGGTGCGTATAGTCACCGAACTCAAGAACAAGGCGCCTGCCTTCGCCGGCGAGGCCTCGGTCAATATCGGCCTGAAGCAGGAACTGGGCGAGGGCGTGGCCGCGGCACCGGTCGCCGATGCGGTCTCGGCGCTCACCAATCTGGGTTATTCGCGCGATCAGGCTGCGAACGCGGTCGCGGCGGCGCTCAAGAATGGCGGCGAGGGCGGCGACAGCGCCAAGCTCATCCGGCTGGGGCTGAAGGAACTGGCTCGGTGATTCCTTGCTTTTTCCTTGTTCCTTACTATAGTGAAAAGTAAGGAATGGAGGTGCTCATGGGTTATGGTGCGAAATTGACCTCCAAAGGTCAGACGACGATTCCAATCGAAGTCAGGAAATATCTCAATCTTAATCCGGGCGATCAGATGGATTTCATCATCGAGAATGGTGAAGTCAAATTGAGAGCCAAGACGCGGAGCATCATGGAGTTTGCCGGTATTCTCGGCCATGCGCCCAATGGCGTTCGGTTGACCATCGACGAACTGGATGACGCTGTTGCGCAAGCGGCGGCCGATGATGATCGGAGGATCATGCGTGATTGGAATCGATACGAACGTACTTCTCAGATTCCTGATGACGGACGATCTGAAACAATACGAAAGCGCCGTTGAGTTCTTCCGCTCCAGATCGGCTGAAGATCCAGCCTATATCTCGCTCTTCGTTTTTGCCGAAGCATGCTGGGTCATGCGGAAGAGCTATGGCTACAAGAACCAAGAGATTGCGTCGCTCTTTCGAGGGCTGATGGAAAGTCGAGAGCTTGTCTTCGAAGATTCTGATTTTATAGAAAGCATGTTCGTGGCCGATGGTTTCGGCAAGTTTGATATTGCAGACTATCTGATCGCAGAATTTGCAAAGAGAGTTGGTTGCTCAAGCATGGTAACCTTCGACAAAACCGCTGCCCGATACGTCCCCGGAATGGAACTTCTCGCATGAGTGAACCCGCCCGCCTGATAACGCCGGAAAAGCGGGGCGAAGACCTGGATACGACGCTGCGCCCGCAGTCGCTGGACGAATTCACCGGCCAGGCGGAGGCGCGCGCCAACCTGAAGGTGTTCATCGAGGCGGCGAAGAACCGCGGCGAGGCGCTGGACCACGTTCTGTTCGTCGGCCCGCCCGGCCTCGGCAAGACGACGCTGGCGCAGATCATGGCCAAGGAGCTCGGGGTCAATTTCCGCTCCACTTCAGGCCCGGTGATCGCCAAGGCGGGCGATCTTGCGGCCCTGCTCACCAATCTCGAAGAGCGCGACGTGCTCTTCATCGACGAAATCCACAGGCTCAATCCGGCGGTCGAGGAAATCCTCTATCCGGCGATGGAGGATTTCCAGCTCGACCTGATCATCGGCGAAGGCCCGGCGGCGCGGTCGGTGAAGATCGACCTGTCGAAGTTTACGCTGGTTGCTGCGACGACCCGTCTTGGCCTGCTCACCACGCCGCTGCGCGACCGCTTCGGCATTCCGGTGCGGCTGGCCTTCTATACGGTCGAGGAACTGGAACTGATCGTGCGGCGCGGCGCGCGGTTGATGGGCCTGCCGATGACCGATGACGGCGCCCGCGAGATTGCAAGACGCGCCCGCGGCACGCCGCGCATCGCAGGGCGGCTGTTGCGCCGGGTGCGCGATTTCGCCGAGGTGGCGAGGGCCGAGGCGGTGACGAGGGAGATCGCCGACGAGGCGCTGACCCGGCTTCTGGTCGACAACATGGGTCTCGACCAGCTCGACAAACGCTACCTCAACATGATCGCCGTCAATTTCGGCGGTGGGCCGGTCGGGATCGAGACGATCGCCGCCGGCCTGTCGGAACCGCGCGATGCGATCGAGGACATCATCGAACCCTACATGATCCAGCAGGGGTTCATCCAGCGCACGCCCCGAGGCCGCGTTTTGACCGCAAACGCATGGAAACATCTGGGAATGCAGCCGCCGAAGGATCTCGAGGCAGCGCAGTTCCGGATGTTTACCGAGGATGACTGAGTGCTCACAAGGCGGACTTTGCTCAAGGCCTTTGCCGGAGGAGTTGCGACCTTGTTCGCTCTGGCCGCCTATCCTTTCGTGGAGGTGATGGCACGACCGCGGCTGACGCAATATGCCGTTACGCCCAGGCGATGGACGCCGGGATTGAAGCTGCGTGTTGTCGTCCTGGCGGATATCCACGCCTGCGAGCCCTGGATGAGCCTCGACCGGATCGGGTCGATCTGTTCGGCGGCCAATGCGCTGAACGGGGATGTCGTCCTGCTGCTCGGCGATTACGTATCGGGAATGAACCTGCTGACCGAGCATATCCCGTTGGCGGATTGGTCGCGGGTGTTCTCGGTGCTGAAGGCGCCGCTCGGCGTTCATGCAGTGCTCGGCAATCATGACCATTGGGAGGATCTTCGCTTCCAGAGAGATCCCCTCGCTGAGAACATCGCGGCGGCTGCACTGAGGGCCGTTGGAATACCGACCTACATCAACGAGGCCGTCAGGCTGGAGAAAGACGGCCACCCGTTCTGGCTGGCGGGTCTCGGCGACCAGATGGCTCTGCGCCCCGGCAAAGACTTCAAGCGGATGAGGATGAGGGGCATCGACGATCTTCCGGGAACGCTCGCGCAGATTAACGATGACGCGCCGGTGCTGCTCATGGCACATGAGCCGGACATATTTCCGCAGGTAAGCGAGAGGGTCAGTCTGACACTTTCGGGTCATACCCATGGTGGCCAGATTAATATTCTGGGCTGGCAGCCCGCCGCTGCATCGAAGGGCTCTCGGCGCTATCCGGCGGGACATTATCGTGAGGGGGAGCGTGATCTCATCGTGTCCCGGGGCCTCGGCTGTTCCATCCTGCCGGTGAGAGTGGGCTCGAGGCCGGAAATCGTCGTAATCGAACTGGGGTAAACCGCATGCCAGGCCGCACTCGCATCCGTATCAAGACCAAGAGCAAGCGTATCTTCCAGATGCGGATTGCCGGGCTTGGGTTCCGGGACGGCTACGTGCTGGTGCATCGCGCCGTGGACGAGGCCTTCTGGACCTTTCCAGGCGGGCGGGCGGAGATTGGGGAGACGTCGGAAGAGACGCTCAAACGCGAGATGGTCGAGGAAATCGGCGTCGAGGTGGCGGTCCGTCGGCTGCTCTGGTCGGTCGAGAATTTCTTCCATTACGAAGACCGCGACTGGCATGAACTCGGTTATTACTATCTGATGGACATCCCGGAGACGTTTCCCTTCCATCCGACGGATATCGTCCATCGGATCAAGGACGAACATGACCTGGAATTCAAATGGGTACCGGCGACGACCGAGGCGCTGAGGCTGCTCGATATCCCGCCCTACTTCATCGCCGAGGAGATCGAGAACCTGCCGGCAAGCCCGCGGCACCTCGTCTGGCGCGACGGCGATCTCGACCTGAAAACCTGACTCCATCTCCTTCCGCCTCCGGTCCGGGCCGATAGGCCGCCACGGGCATCCGGCTGCCAACGCACGATGGATCGAGCGTTCCCTCCGCCTGCATTCGGGCGGGAACATCTGCGCGCCGCTTGCCGTTTCTCCCCCGAAAGGAGAACGCCATGCAGAAGATCGAGATCGGAAACGAGGTCGCGTGGACCTGGGGGCGATCCGAGGCCAGGGGCAGGGTCACCCGGAAATTCACCAGCGATGTGGAGCGCAGGATCAAGGGCAAGACGATCAGGCGCAGGGCGGATGCCGACGAGCCTGCGTTCCTCATCCGCCAGCAAGACGGTGACCGCGTTCTCAAAAGCCAGTCCGAGCTGAGGAAGACCCATGGATAGCGAGATCCCCAATCACATTCCGCCCGCCGAAGTGGCGGAGGCGGCAGAGAAAGGTTTGAAGCTCCGCTCCCAGCACCGCCGGGGCGGCACGATGGTCGGCGTGGCCAGAGCCCGGGACCTCAAGAACCGGAAGTCGATTTCGGAAAAGACGGTGCGGCGGATGGTGAGCTATTTCTCGCGCCACAAGGCGGACAAGCGGGCCGAGAATTTTGGCGACGACGACAATCCGTCGACCGGGTATATCGCCTGGCTGCTCTGGGGTGGCGATGCGGGCCAGAAATGGGCCGAGGAGCACAAGAAGGCGATCGAAAAGGCAAAGAACGAGGCAAAGATGCGGCGCTTCACGCAGTCGCATTGAGAGCGGCTGCAAGCTCCGCAATCGTCTGCCGCAGAAGCGGCGCGCCGCCCGGCCGCCAGCCGAGCGCCTTCAACTTGTCCGTCGACATCACGTTGACGGTGCTGCGATCCGCCGGCGGCGGCAGATTGCCACGGGGGCCGGCCAGATAGCCGAGGATTTCGGTCGTGTCGGTCAGGATATCCGATGCATTGAAGACCTGGCCGGCGATCCTGCCGGTCTCCGTTTCCAACATGAGGCGAACGGCGGCGGCGACGTCGCGGCCGTGGATTTCCGTTCCCGCCCGGGAGGCAATCGGCCGGCCGGCCAGGAAGTCGGTGAAGAGAGCGTCCCATTTGCCGGGGCGCAGATTGCCGTAGACGCCGGTGAGCCGGAGAGACGAGGTGGCAAAGCCGGGGGCCGAGAGTTCCGCCAATGCTCCCTCGGCCCAGAGCTTGATCTCGCCGTAGAGGCCGTCCGGCTTCAAGGCCAGATCTTCGTCGAGCACCGTTCCGGCCGGTTGTCCGTCATAGACGGCCCTGCTCGACAGGAAGATCACCCGGCGGGTGCCGGCCTTCTTGGCGGTCTCGAACAGCTTTACAGTGCCATCGAGGTTCAGCCGGCGGAATCGATCGGGATCGTCGCCCTCGCCACCGCGGTATTTTCCCGGCAGGTGGTCGAAGGCGGCATGGACGAAGAAATAGGCGTCGTCGAAGGCCTCGATCTGGTCGAGGGCGGGATCGAGCGAAAGGGGGACGAACTGCACGGGCCGGGTAAAGAAGCCGGGCGCCGGCGGCCTCTGGCCTCCGACAATGACCGGATACCCGGCATCAAGCAGACCTTCGACGATGTAGCGGCCAACCATGCCCGTTCCGCCGGATACCAACACCTTCATGGCGTCTCTCCCGGTTTCGGCAGGGAGGAGAGGGCGGGGATTTCGCGATTCTCGTAAAATGCCTGCCAGAGGTCGATCAACGGCCGCAGCCGGTCCGCCTTCGGATGATCCTTTTCCCACGGTTTTTCGTACTGATAGTGCAGCACGCCGATGCTCTCCCAGTCCCAGAGATCGGGCATGTTGAACCAGACATATTGCAGCATGTTCGTGAATACCGGCAGGCCGTGCCAGTCGGGAAAGAAGGTCTCCAGAAACGTCTGGTCGGTTCGCCGCCAGAAGGCGTTCGGCTGATCGAGCGCCGCAAGCATCCTGTCAAAGGTCCCCGCGGAAGGCTTGGCGACGAAGACACCCGAATTCAGGCGGTGGAAGTCCGAGAGGCTTTCGTAGACGTTGGGGGCGGCGGAGAATTCCGGATAAGAAAACAATTTGTCGATAGGTTTCAGCACCAGCGCATCGGCGTCGATGAAGACGCAGGTTTCGTAGTCGGCGAGTTGCCAGAGGCGGAGCTTGCAGAAATTGTCGAGCGGCGTGTGGAAATCCGGCTTGCGGCCTTTGGTGAAGGGGGCGGCGCCATGCAGGTTTTTTCGGGCATGCCGTTCATTGAAGGCGTCGGAGAGGGGCAGGTGTTCGACCTCGACCAGCCGGCAGCCAAGGGCTTCGAGCGGGCCGAGGGCAGGGGGCTCGACCCCGCCGGTATGGAGGACGACGATATCGGCGCCCGTGCCGGTACGGCGGATGGAACGGGCCAGCGCGGTGGCGCCCATCGCGTAGTCGGCATTGGTGACGAGCGTGACGAAGGCGTTGGTCATAAGGCGGGGCGGCTCCCATACGCTTCCTCATTCCTGTACTTGTCACAGGAATCGAGTGCGCCCAAGTCCTTGGGCGCGAGAGATGCACTTGATGCGGATGAAGAGCCTTTCACGGCGCGGACGCGCCGCGGCTGGATTCCTGTGACAAGCATAGGAATGAGGGAGGATGGGGTGACCCGCGGCATTCCCGTCGCGCTCACGACACAGACTTTAACCTCACGCCCTCCGGGTCATGTTCCACCTTCGCCGCAATGTCCCTGGTCCAGGCGGAGACGGCGGGAACGCGTGATCTATCAACGCGGTAGGCGTATTTCTTCGCGACATCGACGATCTCGCCGAGCAAGCCTTCGCCGAGCGTGGTCGGTTCGAGGCCGAGGTCCAGGAATTTCTCGTTCTTCACCACCAGTTCGTTTTCCGGCGCTTCCTTGCGCGGATTGGGCAGCCAGGCGATCCTCGAACCGGTCATTTCCGAGATCATTTCGGCGAGATCGCGCACCCGATGGGTTTCCGTCATCTGGTTGAAGATCTCGACACGGCTGGCGCGGGCGGGCGGATTGCTCAGTGCGATCTCGATGCAACGCACCGAATCCTGGATGTGGATGAAGGCGCGCGTCTGGCCACCGGTGCCGTGGACGGTGAGCGGATAACCGATGGCCGCCTGGATGAGAAAACGATTCAAGACCGTCCCGTAATCCCCGTCATAGTCGAATCTATTGATCAATTGCGGGTGCCGGCGGGTCTGTTCGGTATGGGTGCCCCAGACGATGCCCTGGTGCAGGTCGGTGATCCGCAATCCGTCGTTCTTCGCGTAGAACTGGAAGAGCTGCTGATCGAGGCATTTTGTCATGTGGTAGATCGAGCCGGGATTGCTCGGATAGAGGATTTCCTGCGAGACGGTGCGGCCGTCGGCCGTTTCGATGCCGACTGGCAGATATCCTTCCGGGATCGCCGCGCCGACCGTCGAATATCCGTAGACGCCCATCGTGCCGAGATGCACGAGATGCGCGTCGAGATCGAGTTCGACCAATGCATTCAAGAGGTTGTGGGTGGCGTTTACATTGTTGCTGACGGTGTAGTTCTTGTGCCGGTCGCTTTTCATCGAATAGGGCGCGGCCCGCTGCTCGGCGAAATGGATGATGGCGTCGGGGCGGTGTTTTGCCAGCCAGCCCTTCAGGAGTTCATAATCCTTGGCGAGGTCGATCAGGTGGAAATGGATGCGGCGGCCGGTTTCGGCATGCCAGATGCGGGTGCGTTCCTGGATACTGTCCATCGGCGTCAGCGACTGGACGCCGAGCTCGGTATCGATCCAGCGGCGGGAGAGGTTGTCGAGGATATGGATCTCGTGGCCGGCGTCGGACAGGTGAAGCGATGTCGGCCACCCGACGAAACCGTCGCCGCCCAGGACTGCAATCTTCATGAGTTGGTCTCCGCTGGTTTTCGACTTATTTCCTGATAGGGAGGATATGTGACAGGACGTCAAAACTGGGGCGGCATTGCGCGCCTATCCAGTGGAGGCTTGAGAATTTCCAGGGCAAGACCATGAAGGAATACAATTTTTTGTTATCGGGCGAGTTGATGGAAGGCGGCCATCGGCTGGCCCAGCGCGTCTATTACGAAGACACGGATTTTTCCGGCCTCGTCTATCACGCCCGCTACCTGCATTTCCTGGAGCGTGGCCGCACCGATTACCTGCGCTGCCTCGGCTGCGAGCAGAGCGCGCTGCTTTCCGCCGACGAGGAGGGCCTGGTCTTCGTCGTCCACCGGATGGAGATCGACTTCAAGCAGCCGGCCCGCATGGACGATATCCTGATCATCCAGACGATCACCGAAAAAGCGGGTGGCGCGAAAATGGTGCTCAACCAGGAAATCCGCCGCGGCGACACGCTGCTGATCGCCGCGAAAGTGGTGATCGCTGTCATCAACAGGCACGGGCGTCCGCGCCGGCTGCCGGAGAGCGTGGCGGAAAAGTTTCTCGGGCGCCCGGCGGAGCAGGTCAACCCGGTTTAAGGCGGGACCTACGGACCCCCGCAGGCATGCTGCGAATCAGCCATCGCCCAGCTCTGGCCGGTGCGGGCATTGGTGACGAAATATTCGCGGCCCCGGTCGTCGCCTGCCGGGCAGCGTTTGGGAATGGAAATCAGGCACATGGTCACCTTGTCGCCGGGCTTGGAGGCGATCAGCGCCTCTTCGCGGGCGTAGGAGACCTGGTAGCCCTCATTGGCATATTCGATGCCGGTCCCGGCATCGTAATCCTCGTCCTTGATCGGATCCTGGCCCACCCGCGGATGGACCGCGGTGACGTTGGTGACGGAGCATTGGCCGATCTTCCCCGGCAATGCGGGGGAGGGCTTGGCCCGCCCGCCGGCGATCGTGCTGGCGGTGATGTCGGCGGGAATGCTCTTAGGCCCGCCGAGCTCTCCAAGGATCGCGATATAGGTGCTCAGAACGCAGGATCGGTCGGAGCCGCAGGTTGACCGGTCGCTTGTGAAATCCCGCAGAGCCTGACGAATCTCGGCCTTTTTCTCCCGTTCAGCCTTTTCCTGGACCCGCGGAAGCAGCGTGTCCAGCGCCGAAAGGAGGGGGTCGTTGCAGACGATCCGTTCATCGGGCGAGGGGACGCCCTTGCAATCGACCGAGGCGGCATAGCCCGGCGCCGCGATCAACATCGTCAAGGCTATCATCACTGCGCGCCACATGGTGTGTCCCCGGGAATCCGATTCTCGCAGTGTCATAACCCGTGAATGAGAAAAAACTAAGTTGGAAGTCGTCGGCTTTCCTTGTTCCAACTTCAAGTGATCTGGGAACTGCCGATTGCAAGGCTCGCCTAAACCTTTCGTTAACGATAATGGTGTCTTACTGAGACATGAGGAATTTGTGCAACGCACGCCTTCCTTTGACCAAAATTGAAAGCGAGAAGCCAAGCTTGAAGCTCAGGGTATCTTGGGGTTAGGGCTAAGCGCATCCGGCGATCAAAGACATACTCGCGAGAGCGCTTTTGAACCGCCCGGTCCTTAAAGCCGGGCGTTTGGATTCGGGGATAGTAGATGGAACAGGTAGGTTTGGCGGCAGCGGCGAGCGAAGTGAGCCTCTGGTCGCTGTTCATGCAGGCCGGTCTGGTCGTCAAGCTGGTGATGGTCGGCCTCATCGGCGCATCGGTCTGGACCTGGGCGATCGTGATCGACAAATATATCAGCTTCGGCAAGGCCAAGCGCCAGTTCGACCAGTTCGAGCAGGTGTTCTGGTCCGGTCAGTCGCTCGAGGAACTTTACCGTACCCTGTCGGAGCGGACCAACACCGGTCTTGCTGCGATCTTCGTCGCGGCCATGCGCGAGTGGAAGAAGAGCTTCGAGCGCGGCGCGCGCTCGCCGATCGGCCTGCAGATGCGTATCGACCGGGCGATGGACGTCACCATGTCGCGCGAGGCGGAGACCTATGAGGCGCGCCTCGGTTCGCTGGCGACGATCGGTTCGGCCGGTCCGTTCATCGGTCTTTTCGGTACCGTCGTCGGCATCATGACCTCGTTCCAGGCGATCGCCGGTTCGAAGTCCACCAATCTCGCGGTCGTCGCACCCGGCATCGCCGAAGCGCTGCTCGCCACCGCGATCGGCCTGGTCGCCGCTATCCCGGCGGTCATTGCCTACAACAAGTTCACCGCCGATGCGGGCAAGCTTTCGGGCCGCATGGAAGGTTTCGCGGACGAGTTTTCCGCCATCCTGTCGCGCCAGATCGACGAGAAGCTGCAGCCGCGCCAGGCGGCGCAGTAACAGCCTATCGGGCTCAAGGAGTAACGTCTCATGGGTATGTCGGCCGGAGGAGCAAAATCGGGTGGCGGTCGTCGCAGGCGCGGCGGACGTCGCGGCGGTGCGATCAGCGAAATCAACGTGACGCCGCTCGTCGACGTCATGCTCGTGCTGCTCATCATCTTCATGGTGGCCGCCCCGATGATGACCGTCGGCGTGCCGATCGACCTGCCGGAAACGCAGGCGAAGGCTATGAACGCCGATACCCAGCCGATCACCGTCTCGGTCAATCCGAAGGGCGAAATCTATCTGCAGGAAACGCCGATCGCCCTCGAGGAGATCGTGCCGAAGCTCCAGGCCATCGCCACCACAGGCTATAACGAGCGTATCTACGTGCGCGGCGATACGACCGCGGCCTACGGTGTCGTCATGAAGGTCATGGCCCGCATCTCTTCTGCCGGGTACAAGAATATCGGCCTCGTGACCCTGCAGGAACAGGAGAAGTGATCGCGGCGCCATGAAGGTCAGTCTCGGCACATCGCTGGTCCTACACTCGCTGGTACTCGGCTTGGCGCTCGTCTCGCTGAGCGCGCCCGCGTCTTTCGACGTGGCCGAGGTAGACGCGCTTCCCGTCGATATCGTCTCCGTGGAATCGATCACCCAGACCCAGCAGGGCGACAAGAAGGCGCCTGCCAGCCAGAAGCCTTCGCCGAAGGAAACCAAGAACCAGAAGATCGTCGAGAACGCCCAGAACGCCGGCGAGAACGACATCGACCTGAAGACACCTCCGACGCCGACCATCAAGCCCACGCCGACCGAAACGACGGCGGCTCCGAAGCCCGTGGAACGGCCGACCCCCACTCCGACGCCGGAACAGAACCAGGTCAAGGACATCGTCAAGGAAGAGACGGCGCCGAAGCCGACGGAGATGGCCGCCCTGCCGCAGCCCAAGCCGGAAATCGTGCCGCCGAAGCCAGAACCCACTCCGCCGAAGCCCGAGCCTACGCCGCCGAAGCCGGAGGCCGCCAAGCCGACGCCGGTGCCGCTGCAGAGCGAGAACACGTCCGAGACGGGCGAATTGCCGCAAGCGGTTCCGACGCCGGTTTCGAAGCCGCAGCCGCCGAAGCCCGAACCGCCGAAGGAACAGGCCAAGCCCGTCGAGAAACCGGCTGAAAAGCCGGCCGAGACGAAGCCGGATACGGCCAAGCCGACCGAGACTGCCAAGACCGACAACAAGGCGACCGCCTCGGTCAAACCGTCCGACAAGAAGGAAGGCAAGCAGCAGGAAACCGCCAAGTCGTCGTCCTCGATGGCGAGCGATTTCAACGCCGACCAGATCGCAGCCCTCTTGAACAAGCAGGAGGCATCCGGTGGCGGTGCCAAGCGTTCCACCCAGGTGGCCGCCCGGGGCGATACCAAGACCATCGGCGTCGGCCTGAGCTCCAGCGAGATCGACAACGTCAAGGGTCAGATCCAGGGCAATTGGGCGCTCGTCGGCGGCTTGACCGGCGTCTCGGAAGTTCGTGTGAAGATCCGGGTGCAGCTTGATCAGTCCGGCAATATCGTCGGCGACCCCGAAGTGACCGCCACCGGCGGTCCGGAAGGAACCCGGCGTGCGGTCGAGGGCAGCACGCGCCGCGCCCTGATGAAATCCGCTCCGCTCAAGAATTTGCCCGTCGCCAAGTATGAGGGCGAAAAAGGTTGGAACGTTTTGGTGCTGAACTTCGATCCGTCGGAGTTCGCATTGTGAGCCGGCAGGTATGGAACCGATGACACGGAACCTGCCCCGAAACTCCCGTGTGAAGCTGAAAGGCTTGTGTAAATGATCAAGAGTTCTTTTTTCCGCGCCGTAATGGTGGCCGCGGGGATGTTGACGGCCTTCATGGCCGCCACCCCGGCCAATGCTGTCGTTGAGATCAACATCAACAAGGGTAATATTCAGCCGCTGCCGATCGCAGTGACGGATTTCCAGTCGAACAACGATCTCGGTGCGCAGATTTCCCAGGTGATCGCCGCCGACCTGCAGCGTTCCGGGCTTTTCGCGCCGATCAACAAACAGGCCTTCATCGAAAAGATCTCCGATCCCAACAAGGCGCCGCGCTTCGAGGACTGGAAGGTCATCAATGCGCAGGCCCTGGTGACGGGCCGCATTACCCGCGAGAACGACGGACGCCTGCGCGCCGAGTTCCGCCTGTGGGATACGTTCGCCGGCAGCCAGATGACCGGCCAGCAGTTCTTCACCCAGCCGGAGAACTGGCGCCGGGTCGCCCATATCATCGCCGATGCGATCTACAAGCAGATCACCGGTGAGAACGGTTATTTCGACACCCGTGTCGTATTCGTCTCCGAAAGCGGTCCGAAGACCGCCCGCCAGCGCCAGCTGGCGATCATGGACCAGGACGGCTTCAACGTCCGCATGCTGACCAATACCAAGGATATCGTGCTGACGCCGCGCTTCTCGCCGAGCCGGCAGGAAGTCACCTACATGTCGTTCGAGGGCAACCAGCCGCGGGTCTACCTGCTGCAGCTCGAGACCGGGCAGCGCGAAGTGGTCGGCAATTTCCCGGGCATGACGTTCTCGCCGCGCTTCTCTCCGGACGGCCAGAAGGTGATCATGAGCCTTCAGCAGGAAGGCAATTCCAACATTTATACGATGGACCTGCGCTCGCGCACCACGACGCGGCTCACCTCCACGGCCGCGATCGACACGTCACCTTCCTATGCGCCGGACGGCGGGCGTATCGCGTTTGAAAGCGACCGCGGCGGCCGCCCGCAGATCTACGTGATGAATGCCGACGGTTCCGGCCAGACCCGCATCTCCTTCGGCGACGGCTCCTATTCGACGCCGGTCTGGTCGCCGCGCGGCGATCTGATCGCCTTCACCAAGCAGTCGGGCGGCAAGTTCTCCATCGGCGTCATGAAGCCGGACGGCTCGGGCGAGCGCATCCTCACGACCGGCTTCCACAACGAGGGTCCGACCTGGGCGCCGAACGGCCGCGTGCTGATGTTCTTCCGTCAGAATGCCGGGGCCGGCGGCCCGCAGCTCTATTCCATCGACCTGACCGGCTATAACGAACTCCAGGTCAAGACGCCGTCCTATGGTTCGGACCCGGCGTGGTCGCCGCTGCTTGAATAGCGATTGGGGCAAAAGAGGCGGTTTTGCGCCTCTTTCCCGCCTTAATCTGCTGAAAATGAACGAAAAGGGACGTCGGGAATATTTTGTTAACCATAAGAATTTGATCATGGTTAACCGAACCCGGTTAGAATCTGGAAACTCTGAAATACTGATCAAGGAGAGACCGGCCATGAGCCGCATCGATACTTCGGCCATGAGCCGCATGCAGATCCTCGCCCGCAATCCTGCCGTCATCGCACTGACGCTGGCACTTGCGCTCGCCGGCTGCGCCAACAAGAAGAACCTGCCGAACAATGCCGGTGAACTCGGCCTCAACGGCGCCGGCGCGGCAACGCCCGGCTCGACCCAGGACTTCACCGTCAATGTCGGCGACCGCATCTTCTTCGATACCGACAGCACCTCGATCCGCGCCGACGCCCAGCAGACGCTCGACCGTCAGGCGCAGTGGCTGGCCCGCTATCCGAACTACGCGATCACCGTCGAAGGCCATGCCGACGAACGTGGCACGCGCGAGTACAATCTGGCGCTCGGCGCGCGTCGTGCCGCCGCCGCCAAGGAATATCTCGCCTCGCGCGGTGTGCCGGCGAATCGTATGAAGACCATCTCCTACGGCAAGGAACGCCCGGTTGCCGTCTGCGACGACATCTCCTGCTGGTCGCAGAACCGTCGCGCGGTTACCGTCCTCGGCGGCGCCGGCATGTGATCCGAGCAACAGCTCGGGAATAAAAGGCGGTCTTCGGGCCGCCTTTTTGTTTTTTCCATAGTTTGGCCCTGTTTTCCGGGATTTTTGACAAGGAGCTCGGTTGCTTTTTGCCGGCAGTTGGAAAAATCTCCTCTCGCGCCAATCCGGCGCAGACTAAAGAGCAGGACGGACAAAGATGAAGAAACTTGTCTTGGCAGCAATGCTGGGGCTGATGGCGACGAGCGCCCCGGCCGGGGCTTTGTCGCTGCCGAAACTCTTCCCGGGCAGCAATCAGCCTGCTGCAGACCAGCCGCGGGAAACCACTCCGCCCCCGGTCATTCTGGCGCAGAGCAACGAGGCCGTCCGTATCCAGCAGCTCCAGGAAGAGGTCCGCCAGTTGAACGGCCGGATCGAGGAAATGAGTTTTCAGCTGCTGCAGATGCAGGAGCAATTGCGCAAGACGCAGGAAGACAACGAATTCCGCTTCCAGGACCTGGAAAAGAAGAAGCGCACCGAAGTGGACGACGCGGCCGGGAAACCGGCCGTGGCGTCCAACCGGGCTCCCGCCGCCCAGCCGCCATTGCCGCAGGCGACCGCTCCAGCCCAGTCCTCCGACGATGTCGCACGGATCATCGAATCCCCGACCGGCCAGGGTGCAGGCGGGGCGACCGCACCGGGCCGCGCGCCGCCTCCGACGACGCTCGGTTCGATGGATCTCGACCAGAACGGCAATCCGCGTGGCGCAAGCCGCAACGACCGGGCCAACAATGCCGCCGGGCTTCCGGGCGTCGAGACCGGCCCGCAGGTTCCGCCCAAGACGCCGCCGGGGCCCACGGGCAGAACCGATCCGCAGCAGACCGCGTCGCTCGGCAGCGAGAACGATGCCTACCAGACCGCCTACAACCATGTCCTGGCCGGCGACTATCCGCTCGCCGAAAAAGAATTCAACGGTTATCTGGCCGCGTTTCCGAAGGGCGCCAAGGTGGCGGATGCGAGCTTCTGGCTCGGCGAATCCCAATATTCTCAGGGAAAATACAACGACGCCGCCAAGACCTTCCTCAATGCGCACCAGACCTACGGCAAATCGCCCAAGGCGCCGGAAATGCTGCTGAAGCTCGGCATGTCGCTTGCCGCACTCGACAATACAGACACGGCCTGCGCAACCCTCAAGGAAGTCACCCGGCGTTATCCGAGCGCGCCCAAGGCCGTGCTTGCCAAGGTCGGCAGCGAACAGAAGCGTCTCGCCTGCTGATCCGCGGCGTCGTTGTCTGGTGACCGCGGGGCCGGAAATCCTGTCGCCTGAACAGGCGGCCGAGCGGCTGATTGCCGATATCGCCAGACCCGCGCGGCTTCTCGTGGCAATTTCCGGGGGCAGCGATTCCTGCGGGCTGCTGATCGCCCTTTCCAAATTTAATCCTGCCGGTTCCGGCCTGTCGCTTTTCGCTGCGACGGTCGATCATGCGCTGAGGCCCGAATCCGCTGACGAGGCGCGTGCTGTCGCAGCCCTTTGCGCCAAACTCGGCATTCCCCATTTCATCCGCCGGTGGGAGGGGGAAAAGCCCCGGACCGGCGTTTCCGCCGCCGCCCGCGAGGCACGCTACCGGCTGCTGATTGACGTCGCCGACGAGATTGACGCAACGGCGATCGTCACCGGCCACACGCTTGACGATCAGGCCGAAACGATTGCGATGCGCGCCGCCCGCGGCGAGGGCGAGGAGAATTCCGGCCTCGCCGGCATGGCGCAGGCGGTGCTTCTCGACCGCCGCCGCTGGCTGCTCAGGCCATTTCTTGCGACGCGGCGATCCGATATCCGCGCTTTCCTGACGAAAGAAGGGCTGGGCTGGATCGATGACCCCAGCAATGTCGATCCGCATTACGAGCGGGTGAGGATCCGCGGGCGGCTGGCGCAGGAAAGCCCGTTCGATGCCGCCGCCCAGGCCGCGGCCGCCACGCGGCGCACCGCGCTTTCCGACGAGGCGGCGCGGCTTCTACGGAAGCATGTGACGATCGCCCAAGGTGTTTTGGCGCATATCGATCCCGTGGGGTTGCAGGGTGATGCGGCAGTGCGGCGTCATGCGCTGTCGTTGCTTGCGGCGGTGCTCGGGGGCAGGGCGCATGCGCTCGGCAGCGACAGCATGGACCGGGTGATGGCCTTTCTCGACGGCGGGCTGCCGGGCCGTATCACCGCCGGCCGGGTGATCTTCGACCGGCGCCGCGAGGGGCTTTATCTCGTCCGCGAAAACCGCGGCATACTGCCGCTGCACATTCCCCCGGGCAATACGGCGATCTGGGACGGTCGCTACCGCATCACGAACGCCGGCCCGGACGACATCATCGTCAGCCCGACCGCTCCGGATCGCGACGAGGCGCTGGCGCTGTTTCCCGGCGTGCCGCCCGCGATCGCCATGCGAGCCGTTGCGGCAATGCCTTTCATCGAAGCCAATGCTCTCCTTTCGACGGAGGATCGCCAAAACAAAGGAATGGCCGAACGAAGTACCGTTCGCCCGCTGCTTGCGCCTTTCGACCGTTTTTTGCCGCAGTTCGAGCTTAGATTTGGCGTCGAGTTAGCGGTTTTGCTCGGATGCGACGTTTTCCCCCGGCTGCCAGTTAAGGATTCCTCACGGAAAAGGTAGGCGGCGGCTCCGGTTCGCCTTGGCAAGGACTTGCCGCAACCCTATGTTATGCGGCAAGCAAGGCGGCCGCCTCAAGAAGCTGGCCGTCGCAGTCCGGGGAGTTCAATGAACCCAAACTTTCGTAATATCGCCCTCTGGGTCATCATAGCCCTCCTGCTGGTCGCGTTGTTCAGCATGTTCCAGACGGCACCGTCACAGACCAGCTCGCGCGAGGTCCCCTATTCGCAGTTCCTGCGGGATGTGGATTCCGGCCGCGTGCGGGATGTGGTCGTCACGGGCAACAGGGTGCTCGGCACCTACACGGAAAACGGCGCGGGATTTCAGACCTATTCGCCCGTCATCGACGACTCGTTGATGGATCGGCTGCAGGCCAAGAACGTCACCATCGTCGCCCGCCCGGAAACGGATGGATCCTCGGGTTTCCTCAGCTATCTCGGCACGCTTTTGCCGATGCTGCTCATCCTCGGCGTCTGGCTGTTCTTCATGCGGCAGATGCAGGGCGGTTCGCGCGGCGCGATGGGCTTCGGCAAGTCCAAGGCCAAGCTTCTCACCGAGGCGCATGGCCGCGTGACGTTTGAAGACGTCGCCGGCGTCGACGAAGCCAAGCAGGATCTGGAAGAAATCGTCGAATTCCTGCGCGACCCGCAGAAGTTCCAGCGTCTCGGCGGCAAGATCCCGCGCGGCGTGCTGCTGGTCGGCCCTCCCGGCACGGGTAAGACCCTTCTGGCGCGTTCCGTCGCCGGCGAAGCCAACGTGCCGTTCTTCACAATTTCCGGTTCCGACTTCGTCGAAATGTTCGTCGGCGTCGGTGCAAGCCGCGTGCGCGACATGTTCGAGCAGGCGAAGAAGAATGCGCCCTGCATCATCTTCATCGACGAAATCGACGCGGTCGGCCGTCATCGTGGCGCCGGTCTCGGCGGCGGTAACGACGAACGCGAACAGACCCTCAACCAGCTCCTTGTCGAGATGGACGGTTTCGAAGCCAATGAGGGCATCATCCTGATCGCCGCGACCAACCGTCCGGACGTCCTCGACCCGGCATTGCTGCGTCCCGGCCGTTTCGACCGCCAGGTGGTCGTGCCGAACCCGGATATCGTCGGCCGCGAGCGCATCCTCAAGGTCCATGCCCGCAACGTGCCCTTGGCGCCGAATGTCGACCTCAAGGTTCTCGCCCGCGGGACTCCCGGTTTCTCCGGTGCCGACCTGATGAACCTCGTCAACGAAGCCGCCCTGATGGCCGCGCGCCGCAACAAGCGCATGGTTACCATGAGCGAGTTCGAGGACGCCAAGGACAAGATCATGATGGGCGCCGAGCGTCGCTCGTCGGCGATGACCGAGGCCGAAAAGAAGCTCACCGCCTATCACGAGGCCGGCCATGCGATCACGGCGCTGAAAGTGCCCGTTGCCGATCCGCTGCACAAGGCGACGATCATTCCGCGCGGCCGCGCGCTCGGGATGGTCATGCAGCTGCCGGAAGGCGACCGCTATTCGATGAGCTACAAGTGGATGGTCTCGCGTCTCGTCATCATGATGGGCGGCCGCATCGCGGAAGAGCTGACCTTCGGCAAGGAGAACATCACGTCCGGTGCCTCTTCGGATATCGAGCAGGCCACCAAGCTTGCCCGCGCCATGGTCACCCAGTGGGGCTTTTCCGACGAGCTCGGCCAGGTCGCCTATGGTGAGAACCAGCAGGAAGTCTTCCTCGGCCACTCCGTCTCGCAGTCGAAGAACGTTTCCGAGGCGACGGCCCAGAAGATCGACAACGAAGTGCGCCGCCTGATCGATGAGGCCTATACCGAGGCCCGCAGGATCCTGACCGAAAACCACGACGAGTTCGTGGCGATCGCCGAGGGCCTGCTCGAATACGAAACGTTGTCGGGCGAGGAGATCAAGGCGCTGATCAAGGGCCAGAAGCCGTCGCGCGATCTCGGCGACGATGCACCTCCGACGCGCGGTTCGGCGGTTCCCTCGGCCGGGTCCAAGAAGGACGAGCCGAAGGGCGGAGAACCGGAAGCCGGTCTGGAGCCGCAGCCGCACTGATCGTTCGTCGATTGAAATTCAAAAGCCGCCGCGGAGCAATCCGCGGCGGCTTTTGCTTTGAAGGTTTTATTATCAGTAACGGGATATAATCGATTTTGACGCTAATTTATGTGCTTGTGCCTTTTAATTATGGCATGAGCCAAGCTTCAGGCCGGTTTTGCCGTCTAACATAGTGCGGGGTTCGATCCCCCGTTTGAGGCCGCGACGTTCAGGCGCGATGACGAAGGAGCTTATATGACACGCCGCTATTTTGGCACCGATGGCATTCGCGGACAGTCCAACATCCATCCGATGACGCCGGATCTGGCGATGCGCGTCGGCATTGCCGTCGGCACGATCTTCCGCAACGGCAATCACCGCCACCGGGTGGTGATCGGCAAGGATACGCGCCTCTCGGGCTACATGCTGGAAAACGCCATGGTGGCGGGCTTTACCGCCGCCGGCCTCGACGTCTTCCTGCTCGGGCCGATCCCGACGCCGGCCGTCGCCATGCTCACCCGGTCGCTGCGCGCCGATGTCGGCGTGATGATCTCCGCCTCGCACAATCCTTACGAGGACAACGGCATCAAGCTGTTCGGCCCGGATGGCTACAAGCTCTCCGACGAGCTGGAGATGCGCATCGAGGACCTGCTCGACAGCGACCTGCATTCGCAGCTCGCCAAGTCCGGCGATATCGGCCGGGCGAAGCGCGTCGAGGGCGACATCTACCGCTACATCGAACACGTGAAGCGTACGTTGCCGCGCGACGTTACCCTGCACGGATTGCGCGTCGCGATCGATTGCGCCAATGGCGCGGCCTACAAGGTGGCTCCGCTGGCGCTGTGGGAACTCGGCGCGGAAGTGGTGATGATCGGCAACGAGCCCAACGGCACCAACATCAATCTCGACTGCGGCTCGACCAGCCCGGAAGCGCTGCAGAAGAAGGTGCATGAAGTGCGTGCCGATATCGGCATCGCGCTCGACGGCGACGCGGACCGCGTCATCATCGTCGACGAACGCGGCGAGATCGTCGATGGCGACCAGCTGATGGCCGTGATCGCCGAGAGCTGGGCCGAGGACCAGAAGCTGAAAGGCGGCGGCATCGTCGCGACCGTGATGTCCAATCTCGGCCTGGAACGTTTCCTCAACGGCAAGGGCCTCGATCTTGCCCGCACCAAGGTTGGCGACCGCTATGTCGTCGAGCACATGCGCAATAACGATTTCAACGTCGGCGGCGAACAGTCCGGCCATATCGTGCTTTCCGATTTCGGCACGACGGGCGACGGCCTCGTCGCCGGCCTGCAGGTCCTGGCGCGGGCAAAGCGGCTCGGGCGGCCGGTCAGCGAGGTCTGCCGCCGTTTCGATCCCGTGCCGCAGCTTCTGAAGAATGTCCGTTTCCAGGGCGGTAAGCCGCTGGAGGACAATGTCGTGCGCCAGGCGATTGCCGATGCGGAAGCCGAGCTTGCCGCCAAGGGCCGCCTGGTCATCCGGCCGTCCGGCACCGAGCCGCTGATCCGGGTGATGGCGGAAGGCGACGACCGGGGACAGATCGAGCGCATCGTCGATGGATTGGTCGGCGTTATCGCCAATGTCCGCAACGCGGCCTGACGGCTTGGGCTGAATGAAAAAGGCCACCCACGGTTTCCGCGGGTGGCCTCTGTTCTTATGGGGAATTCATCCCGTTGCTGCCGACTTAGAACTCTTCCCAATCCTGCTTTGCGGCAGCGGCGCCGCCCTGGAACGACTGCGCGACTTTGGCGACCATTCCGCGGGCCGGCGATGCCGTCGGACGGCTGCTGCCGGATGCGAGGGCGGGCGAGCCTCGGTGTGACGGGGTTCCCGATGCGGCAGTGCCACCGATATGGAATTGCGACAGAAGCTGGAACAGGCCTTCCGCGTCACGGGCAAGACTGTGCGCCGCTGCGGTGGTTTCCTCGACCATGGCCGCGTTCTGCTGCGTTCCCTGGTCCATCGTGTTGACCGAGGTGTTGATCTCCTTGAGGCCGGTCGACTGTTCCTTTGAAGCGTCCACAATGGCCTCGACATTGCCATTGACCTGCTGGACCTGGACGACGATCTCCTGCAGGGCCTTGCCCGTTTCCCCGACCAGCGCGACGCCGCTCTTCACGTGGTCGTTGGAGGTATGGATCAGTTCCTTGATCTCCTTTGCAGCCTTGGCGGAACGCTGAGCGAGTTCCCGCACTTCCTGCGCCACAACCGCAAAGCCTTTGCCGGCCTCGCCGGCGCGGGCGGCCTCGACGCCGGCGTTGAGCGCCAGCAGGTTGGTCTGGAAAGCGATTTCGTCGATGACTCCGATGATGTTGCCGATCTCGACGGCAGACGAATCGATCTTGCCCATCGCCTCGACGGCATCACGGACGACCCGGCCGGAACGCTCGGCGTTTTCCTTGGTCATGCGCACCAGGTTGCCAGCCTCCTGAGCCCGGTGGCTGGAGTCGGAGACCGTCGTGGTGATCTCTTCCAGGGCCGCCGCGGTTTCTTCGACGGAGGCCGCCTGCTGCTCGGTGCGTTTGGCGAGGTCGTCGGACGCCGAGCGGATTTCCTGGGCGCCGGCCGCGATTGCACTCGCATTTGCGGCAACCTTCTGCATCGCTTCGCGTAGTTTCGCCACCGCGGCGTTGTAGTCGGCCCGCAATTGGTCGAGCGAGGGAGTGAAGGGCGTGTTGATCTCCCGGGTCAGATCGCCGTTTGCCAGAGCCTGCAGAGCATCGGCGAGCTGGCGGACCGCCTGGCTCGTCTGTTCGGCCAGTGCGCCACGCTCGGTCGCTTCCTGTTCAAGCCTGTGGCGCTCTCCTACAGCCCGTTTCGCCTCGGCCTCCGCCTCGCGTTCCGCCTTGACGGAGATGGCGTCCCTCAGGGCCGCCACGGCGCGGGCCAGCATGCCGATCTCATCGCCGCGCGCCTCGATCGTCCGGTCGCCTTCGAGATTGCCCGCAGCCATGGCTTTCAGCGATTGCTGCAGCTTGGAGAGCGGTGCGATGATCGAGCGGGCCGTGACGAAGGCGGCAGCGATCGAAAGCAGCGCAGCTATGCCGAGGGCGGCCAGCGCAAGATTTCTAAAGCCGCTCGCCGCGTTGCGGACATCGCCGCCGATCGACTTGTTGAGCGCTTCCTGATGGTCGATGAATTTGTTGATCGCGCCAAGCCAGGAGACGAAGAGCGGACGGGCCTGTTCCAGCAGGATCTTGCGCGCCGCCTCGCCATCGCCCTTTTGCTGCAGCGAAATGATCTGGGCGACCAGCGGATTGGTCTTCGCCTGAATGTCGGCGATCTCGGCCAATATCGTCTTTTCCCGATCCGTTGCACCGGCAGGGGAGCCGACCATTTCCGCCATGCGTTTCTCGTTTTCCGCATAGGAGGCGGCGAGCTTGGCGATGAGCGCTTCCGCTTCCTTGCGCTCGGTCTCGGACGTGACGAGCGTCACATCGCGGATCGCAATCGCCCGGTCGTGCACGCTGCCGCGATAGTTGATGGCATAACGTTGCTTGACGCTGTTGACGTCATTCACGGTTGCGAGGTTGTTGTCGATCGTCTTGACCTCGCTTGTGGAATAGAAGGTCAGGCCGATCATCAGGAGAAGCAAGAAGCCGAAGCCGACAGCCAGTCGGAATGCTATGCCGAATGTTTTGACATTGCTCATGGACAGTTCTTTCTTTTACGGCGCCCTGCGCCGCAGCTATACGCGGTCAATCTTCTCCGGAAGAGCAATATGACAAACCCATCGCAGTATTTCGCCGATCGGGTTGCTTGTTGCGGACAGGATATTGGCGGATTGGCTATATCGGCAATCTAAGCACCGAGTTCAGAATGCGCTCGGTGCTCAAATGTACTCCCCAGTCGTTCGGCCCTATCGATTCCCCAGTGTTTCCGCCCCTCGGAATGTACTAAAAATAGCTATCTATAGTTTATAAAGAATTAATTGTTTATTCGAAGCTTAAATTACCAATTGCCAACTATTTTTCGACTGGAGCAAGCGGGGCAATAGTCGGTGGGACCCCAGGGATATGATTGGTCTCTGCCGGTGGGGGAAAAGAAGGGGGGCGCCAAATACGGGTGCCTTTGCGCAAGGCTCGGGGTATGCCGTTACTTGTAGAATTGCCTGCCGTTTTAGGAAAACGCGCGGTAAACAAGCATGGTTAAGCGAGACTTAACCTTTGTCGGTCATCATCCACAGCGGATCAACCCGTTGGCTGCCCGCTTTGCATGCCATACGCGATACGAGCTTGGAGATGAACCCATGAGAAAGTTGCTGGCCAGCGCGTTTGCGCTGACACTGACGGTGAGCGCCGCCAATTCCGCCGATCTCTACCAGCCGCAGCCGGAGCCCTATCAGGATGCGCCGGAAGTGACCGTTCAGGAGGCGACCGGCTGGTACCTTCGCGGTGACGTCGGTTATTCCTTCAAGAAGTCGCGCGGCACCGATTTTTATCAGGGTACCGGCGCACCCGGCGTGGCGCTGGCGGAATTCGACCGTTCCGATCTGCGTGATGCCTTCACGCTCGGGGGCGGTGTCGGTTACCAGATCAACAGCTACCTGCGCACCGACGTCACGCTCGACTACATGTTCAACAGCAAGTTCCGTGGTTCTACCCATGGGAGCTGCGGCTCTGGTCCAGCTTGCACGTCAACGGACCTGGCCTCCATGCACGCCTATTCGCTGCTGGCCAACGCCTATGTCGATCTCGGCACCTATGGCTACTTCACGCCTTATGTCGGTGGCGGTATCGGCGGCACCTACGTGAAGTGGTCGAACCTGCGCAACACATCCTGCGACGACGCCGGCGGCGGTTGCGACGCGGAAGTGAGCCATGGCGGCGAAAAGAGCTGGCGCTTCACCTACGCGCTGATGGCCGGCGCGTCGATCGACGTCACCTGCAACGTCAAGGCCGATGTCGGCTATCGCTTCCGCCATGTCACGGGCGGCGACATGTTCGGTCTCGCATCGGGCGGCGGCCCGGGCAAGGACAAGGGCTTCTATTCGCATGAAGCGCGCGTCGGTGCCCGCTACATCTTCGGCGGCTGCGACACGCCGCCGGCCTACGAGCCCCCGCCGCAGCCGATCGTCTACAAGTAAGCTTCTGCCATCTCCAAGCGAAAGCCGCCTCCGGGCGGCTTTTTGCGTTGGGCGCGACAAAGATGCGGCAGAAATTTATCCGTCGGCGACATTACCCGCTTGACTGTGAAGGCGCTCAGGCATAACCACAGCGGCGGGACACCTCTCCCCAACGAGAGGCCATCTATCTGGAAGGATAGCCATATGGCAAACGCCGCAAAGCCGGACCTGCGTCCGAACAACACCCATTTTTCTTCTGGCCCTTGCTCGAAGCGCCCCGGTTGGTCGCTCGAAGCGCTTTCCGATGCTCCGCTCGGTCGTTCGCACCGCGCCAAGGTCGGTAAGGCGAAGCTGAAGCAGGCCATCGACCTCACCCGCGAGATTCTGAACGTGCCGGCGGATTACCGCATCGGCATCGTGCCGGCTTCCGATACTGGCGCCGTCGAAATGGCGCTCTGGTCGCTGCTCGGCGAGCGCGGCGTCGACATGCTGTCCTGGGAAAGCTTTGGCGCCGGCTGGGTCACCGACGTCGTCAAGCAGCTGAAGCTCAAGGACGTCCGCAAGATCGAAGCCGGTTACGGCCTGCTTCCGGACCTTTCCACGGTCGATTTCGACCGCGACGTGGTCTTCACCTGGAACGGCACCACTTCGGGCGTTCGCGTTCCGAACGCCGATTTCATCCCGGCAGACCGCAAGGGCCTGACGATCTGCGACGCTACTTCGGCCGCTTTCGCGCAGGACATGGACTTCGCCAAGCTCGACGTCGTTACCTTCTCCTGGCAGAAGGTCCTGGGCGGCGAGGGCGGCCATGGCATGCTGATCCTTTCCCCGCGCGCCGTCGAACGCCTGCAGACCTACGTCCCGGCCTGGCCGCTGCCGAAAATCTTCCGCCTGACGTCGGGCGGCAAGCTGATTGAAGGCATCTTTGTCGGCGAGACGATCAACACGCCGTCGATGCTTTGCGTCGAGGACTATATCGATGCGCTCAACTGGGCGAAGTCGGTCGGCAGCCTCGAAGGCCTGATCGCCCGTGCCGATGCCAATGCAAAGGTCATCCACGATTTCGTGGCCGCCAATGCCTGGATCGACAACCTCGCCGTCGATCCGGCGACGCGCTCCAACACCTCCGTCTGCCTGAAGATCGCCGACGCCGATGTTGCCGCTCTCGCTGCCGACGCACAGGAAGCCTTTGCCAAGGGCATGGTGTCGATCCTCGAAAAGGAAGGCGTCGCGCTCGACATCGGTGCCTATCGCGATGCGCCCTCCGGCCTTCGCATCTGGGCCGGCGCCACGATCGAGGAAGCCGACATGAAGGCTCTGATGCCCTGGCTCACCTACGCTTTCGAAACGCAGAAGGCTGCGCTTTCCAAGGCCGCCGCTTAAAGCAAGTCGCGTATCGGTTCCGCCGACATTGGCGGAGCCCATTCCCTCATTCACGACAGAAACTTTTTCAGGAGGCCCACTGATGGCACCTCGCGTTCTCGTATCCGACGAACTGTCGGAAACCGCCGTCCAGATCTTTCGCGATCGCGGCGTCGAAGTCGATTTCCAGCCGAAGCTCGGCAAGGACAAGGAAAAGCTCGCCGAGATCATCGGCAACTATGACGGCCTCGCGATCCGTTCCGCCACCAAGGCGACCGAAAAGCTGATCGCCGCGGCGACCAATCTCAAGGTCATCGGCCGCGCCGGCATCGGCGTCGACAATGTCGATATCCCGGCCGCCTCGCGCCGCGGCATCATCGTCATGAACACGCCGTTCGGCAACTCGATCACCACGGCCGAACATGCCATCGCCCTGATGTTCGCCGTCGCCCGCCAGCTTCCGGCAGCCGATAGCTCGACCCAGGCCGGCAAGTGGGAAAAGTCGCGCTTCATGGGCGTCGAGATCACCGGCAAGATCCTTGGGGTCATCGGCGCCGGCAATATCGGCGGCATCGTCTGCAAGAAGGCGATCGGCATCGGCATGCATGTTCTCGCCTATGACCCCTTCCTGTCGGCCGAGCGCGCCGAGGAAATGGGCGTCACCAAGGTCGAGCTCGACGAGCTGCTGGCCCAGGCCGATTTCATCACCCTGCATGTACCGATGACCGACAAGACCCGCGGCATCCTCGGCAAGGAGGCGCTCGCCAAGACCAAGCCCGGCGTGCGCATCATCAACTGCGCCCGCGGCGGCCTGGTCGATGAGGCAGCACTTGCCGAAGCCATCAAGTCCGGCCACGTGGCCGGCGCCGGTTTCGACGTGTTCGAAGTCGAACCCGCCACCGAAAGCCCGCTGTTCGGCCTCGAAAACGTCGTCTGCACCCCGCATCTCGGCGCGTCCACCACCGAAGCGCAGGAAAACGTCGCACTTCAGGTGGCCGAGCAGATGTCGGACTACCTGGTCAAGGGCGCGGTTTCGAACGCCATCAACATGCCGTCGATCACCGCCGAGGAAGCGCCGCGCCTGAAGCCGTTCATCCGGCTGGCGGACGTGCTCGGCGCCTTTGTCGGCCAGGTCACCGAGGATGCGATCAAGGAAATCGAAATCCTCTATGACGGCTCGACCGCCGGCATGAACACCAAGGCGCTGACCAGCGCGCTGCTTGCCGGCCTCATCCGCAGCCAGGTCTCCGACGTCAACATGGTTTCGGCGCCGATCATGATCAAGGAAAAGGGCATCATCCTGTCCGAAGCCAAGCGTGACAAGTCGGGCGTCTTCGACGGCTATATCAAGCTGACGGTCACCACCGACACCATGACCCGCTCGGTTGCCGGCACTGTCTTCTCGGACGGCAAGCCGCGCTTCATCCAGATCAAGGGCATCAACCTCGACGCGGATGTCGGGACCAACATGGTCTACATCGCCAATACCGACGTTCCCGGCATGATCGGCTTCATCGGCATGACGCTCGGCAATGCCGGCGTCAACATCGCCAACTTCCATCTCGGCCGCGACAAGGAAGGCGGCGACGCCATCGCTCTCCTTTACGTCGACGGTCCGGTTCCGGCCGACGTGCTGGCGAAACTGACCGCCAACCCGGCAATCCGCCAGGCCAAGCCGCTGGCGTTCAACGTCGAGTGAAGTCACCAAAGCTGCTCATGGCCCTTATGGTCGTAAGGAGTTCCTGAACGACGTGAAGGCCTCCGGTGAAGATCGCCGGAGGCCTTCGTCATTTTATCCGTCCGGCATATCCCGCAGGTCGGAAAGCTCGATGCCATGGGTGTCGAACCACCATTCCGGGCTCATGCCGGGATGTTTATCCCGCAGGCGCAGATATCTCGTCCGAAGGCGGTCCTGACGGGCGACCTCCTCGACGAAGAAGGGATGATCGAGCGCGCCGCCCATCCGGTGCAGCCGGCGGAGCAGCTTGCGCAGCGCATAACCCTGCTCCTTGTTGCCCGGACGATAACCGCTTTCGATGATCGTCATGATCGCATTGCCGAGCGTCTCCATGGCATCCTCCGGCGGTGTGCCGTTGATGAGCATGTCGAGACGATCGGCGCCGAAACCGACGTCGATGCAGGTTCCAAGCGGATTGACGATGTTACCGATCTCCACCCCGTCCTTGTAGAACTCGGTGCCGTATCCGGTGATGCTGCCATCGCTCCATGTGCATTCGGGGTCCGGGACGATCGGAATACGTCCGCGGTAAAGCGGCGTCCATTCGGCCAGGCGGTCCGGATGAATGGTGACGTGGTCCGGCGTCAGCCCCAGCGTCTGCAGGAACTCGAGCCAGAAATCGATGGCATCGCCAACGCTCATCTCCCGGAAGGAGAAGAGGCCAAGCATGGTGAAGTGAAGGAAGTGGGTTCCATCTCCGATTTCATCGAGGTCGCCCAGGCGCAGGCATGCCTGGCTGTTTGCGACGGTTCCCTGATGGGATGGATCGGAGAAGAGGGCTTTGTACTGCTGCATGCCCGCGCTGCAGAAGAGCGTGGTGGCGTCATGCGGCCTTACGGATTGGATGTTCGTGAAGTCGATGCCCTTTGAAAGGCAGAAGTCTCGATAGTGCCGGATCAGGCGTCCCGCGGTGACATAGGCAACCTCCTTTGCGTTTCGTGTGCCTCTCCGGAAGGTAACGGCATTCCGTGCGCGGCGCAATCTGGTCTGCGGAGACATCTTCCGGCGCCGAGAGCCCGCGCCGGGATGTCACAGGCTGATATCACGAATATCCTCTTTTGGTTGTATTTATGGCGCTTGGCTCCCGCTTCAAACTCCATTATCTACTTCGACGGGAAAAAGTGAGGATGGGCCTAAAATCCTAAAGGCCGCCTCTCTATATAGACAGGGAATACCGCGCTTGAGCGGTTTATGAGGAGAAAACGATGTTATCGAACCTTCGGCGTTTCAAGAACCTGTTCGCGATCATGGCGATCGGAATGGCGGTTTCCTTGACCGCCGTGGATATGGCTGAGGCGCGTCGCGCCAGCGGCGGTTTCGGCAGCCGCGGCACGCGCACCTACTCGGCTCCGGCGACTACCAATACCGCGCCCACGGCTCCGACAGGCATCAACCGGTCGATGACGCCCAATACGCAGCAGAACGCCACGACGCCGCAGAACGGTCTTGGCCAGCAGGCGGCGCAGCAGCCCCGCCGCGGTCTCTTCGGTGGCATGTTCGGCGGCCTGCTCGGCGGTCTCGCCCTCGGAGGCCTGATCGGCATGCTGATGGGCACTGGTTTCGGTGGCATGGCGGGCATGCTCGGCATGTTGCTGCAGATCGCGCTGATCGGTGGTCTCGCCATGCTGGCTTTCCGTTGGTTCGCCCGCCGTCAGCAGACGGCCGGCGGTCCGGCAGGGGGCATGAACGCCGGTTTCGGCCAGCCGCGCAACGCCTATGACGCGCCGAGCCAGAATACCTCGTCCTTCCAGATCCCGAAGATCGGGTCGCTGGGCGGCGGTGGTCAGGGTGGTTTTGGCGGCGGCTCCACCAATGCCGCTCCGCGTCAGGCCGGACCCGAGACCGACGAGATCGGCATCACCAACCGGGACCTCGACCAGTTCGAGAAGCTGCTGACCAATGTCCAGTCCGCCTATGGCGACGAGGACTATGCGAAGCTGCGCAGCCTCACCACGCCGGAAGCGATGTCCTATCTCGCCGAGGAACTCGGGGAAAACGCCACCAACGGCGTCAAGAACGAGGTGAAGGACGTCAAGCTGCTGCAGGGCGATCTTTCGGAAGCCTGGCGCGAAAACGGGCAGGACTATGCGACCGTCGCGATGCGCTACTCGAGCGTCGATTACATGAAGGACCGCAATACCGGCGCAGTCGCCGAAGGCGACCCGAACGCGGTGACCGAGACCGTCGAAGTCTGGACCTTCGTGCGCAAGCCCGCCAACGACTGGAAGCTTTCGGCCATCCAGGCGGCGGCCTAACCTCGAAGCAGCGCGATGGTCTTTTCGTCGCGCTCGTCATCAAAGAACTGCGAAAGGGCTTGGCCGAAAGGCGAGCCCTTTTTGCTGACCGCTTCGAACAGCGTCATCGAACTCTTGAATTTCATGTCGTCGGGAGAGCCCAGGATCGCGTGCGCTGAAAGGCCAGAGTGGGAGAGCATCGCCCCGGTGCATTCGATGAGCCGGGGGCCCAGCAGGGGATGTTCCAGATAGGCTGTCGCCTCCGCCTTCGAGCCGATCGCGAAACGCTGGGACATGATCGAAAAACCGAGCCCGGCCACCTGGGGGAAGATGTACCACATCCAGTGGGAACGCTTCTTGCCATCGCGTAGCTCGGCGATGACGCGCTCATAGACAGGCGCCTGCGCATCGACAAAGCGCATGAGGTCGAATTGCATTGTCTCTCCGTCCCGATCGCCCTGTAGCCACAAATCACCCCACGCCCAGAAGGCTCCCAAATCATGAAAATTTTGCGGCTACTCTTTTCGATGCCGGGTCGCAGCTTGGCCAGGGGATCGCGGAACGTTCCGTTCAGCAATTCAGGCGACCGTCGCGGCGCGAAAATTCGTCTTGATGTTTTACAAGGCAAGCCTGAACATGGACAGCTCGGTGTGGAAATTTCGGCCGGATCACTATCTCGATGAACGAAGCAAGCCCGATATGCGCCGTGCTTATCCATGTCGCGGACGTCGCGCAGGCGCTGGACTGGTACCAAGCCGCATTCCCGCACGCCGTTAGGCGAAATCTCGAAGCGTTCGATTTTCAGTTTCTCGATGTCGGCGGGATCTGCCTCGAGATCGTGCCCGCTGACGAGAAGGTTGGGATGGGCGCCAGCGGATCGGTGGTCTATTGGCAGGTCGATGATTTCGACGCGGCGCTCGACCATGTCGTCGCCATCGGCGCGATGCTCTACCGGGGACCGATCCACATCCAGAACGGCCTGCGCATGTGCCAGGTTCGCGATCCATGGGGAAACTGCATCGGTCTGCGGGGCTGAGGCTTTGACCGTTTCTTCATGGGCCCCGCCTAGAATAAGTCGTCGGAGCGCGGAGACCGGGCGATGGTACTGAACTGGGCAATCTTCCTCGGCGGCATCGGATACCTGACCTATGCTGAGCCGATTCGCGCTCCTCCTTGCGCAGAGGCTCAATCCTTTCTATATCCCACAACAATTGTCTCCGACGGCCGATCCCGCCGCAGGCCCTGAATATGCCGCCCTCCCATCATGGACCGGCGGCTTGAGATACCGAGAGAGTTACCCGTGAATACGCTGGATTTTGACAAGAGGCCGGAAGACACACGTGTTGTCGTTGCCATGTCGGGGGGAGTGGATTCCTCCGTCGTCGCAGGCCTGCTCAAACGCCAGGGTTACGACGTGCTCGGCATCACGCTGCAGCTCTACGACCATGGCGCGGCCGTGCACCGCGCCGGCTCGTGCTGCGCCGGGCAGGATATCGACGACGCGCGCCGCGTTTCCGAAACGCTCGGCATTCCTCATTACGTGCTCGACTACGAAAAGCGGTTCCGGGAAACGGTGATCAACCCGTTCGCGGAAGCCTATGCGATGGGCGAAACGCCGGTCCCCTGCGTCGCCTGCAACCAGACGGTCAAGTTCGCCGATCTGCTGGCGACCGCCAGGGACCTTGGCGCGGACGCGCTGGCGACCGGCCACTATATCCGCTCCTCCGCCAATCCATCGCCGGGCAACCCGAACCGCCGCGCGCTGTTCCGCCCGATCGACAGCGATCGCGACCAGAGCTGGTTCCTGTTCGCGACGACCCAGGAGCAGATCGACTACCTGCGCTTCCCGCTCGGCGGCATGTCGAAGGCGCAGGTGCGCGAGCTTGCCGAAGAGATGGGCCTCGTGGTCGCCAAGAAGGCCGACAGCCAGGACATCTGTTTCGTGCCGCAGGGCAAATATGCCGACATCATCGCCAAGGTGAAGCCGAATGCCGCCCTGGCGGGTGATATCGTGCATATGGACGGGCGTGTGCTCGGCCGCCACGAGGGCATCGTCCACTATACGATCGGCCAGCGCCGCGGCATCGGCATCGCCACCGGCGAGCCGCTCTACGTCGTTTACCTCGACGCCCGTTCGCGGCGGGTGATCGTCGGCCCGAAGGAAGCGCTTGATACCCACCGTGTCTATCTGCGCGACGTCAACTGGATCGGCGACGGTCTCCTCAGCGAGGATGCAAAGGGCGGGTTTGCCTGTTTCGCCAAGGTGCGCTCGACGCGCCCGCCGACGCCGGCGACGCTCCATTGCGACAACCAGGGCGTCTACGTGGATCTGGCGATCGGCGAGGCCGGTGTCGCGCCGGGCCAGGCCTGCGTGCTCTATTCGGCCGAAGGTGCGGATGCGCGCGTTTATGGCGGCGGTTTCATCGAGCGTTCCGAGCGGGCGGCCGAGGCCGAAACCGCGCTGAAGGCCCTGCTTTCGGCGCCGGTCGCGGCTTGAACCCGGCACTTGCCGCGGCCCATGAAATTGCCGCCGGTTTTTGCCCAAACCCTGCTTGACACTTTGGTGACGGGGGACTTATAAGCCGCACGACCAAAGCGGAACCGGCCACGCCGGAACTTCCGCAGTCCCTGTGGCGGGGTAGCTCAGTTGGTGAGAGCGCAGGATTCATAACCCTGAGGTCGGCAGTTCAATTCTGCCTCCCGCTACCAATTTTACATCTCCCCATCCCCTCGGTGGTTTCTTAGGCGCGTCTTCTCCGCCTAGGAACGGCTCCAGCCAATTCTCTACTGTAATCGAGAGCACGCCGTTCTCGTCCCTGCCTACCGTGATCGATTTAATGATCTCCCGGATGAGGCGGGGCAGCTCGCCCATGTCGTCTAGCATGTTCAAGGCAAGCTCCAGCTTAGGGCGGTAGCCGATAAGCTTTTCCGCGAAGCGCTTCACCGCTGCCGGATGCACGAGAATGGCTTTTGTCTGGGGGAGGGTGCAAAGCTCCTCGTTCAACCGGTCCCGTTCATCTCCCTGCGCCTTCATCCTTGCGGAAAGCGTATTCGGATCACCGAGGTTTTTCAGGATCAAGTCGAGCAAACGTTCATTGTCTTTCTCGATCTCGCTTAACCGCGCTTCGATTTCTTTCCGGCGACGGCCTTCCTGTAAAGCTTCCTCGTTCCGCTTCTCCAAATAGGCCTTTGCGTAGGTATGGATTTGCGTAGGGGTGGCAAGCTCGCGAGTGAGGCTATCAATCACCAAGGCCTCCACGTCGGTGATGTAAAAGCTCTTGGGGTCGGGACATGCACCACTGTTAGTGTGCGCAGAGCATTTTAAACGAGGTTTCCCCGACTTATCCGCGCCATTGATGGCCATGCCTGAACCGCATGACGCGCACTTCAACAAACCGGACAGGAGGCGCTGAGGGCGGCGCTGCTTGCTGATGTCATCGCGCTTGACCGAACGGGCAGCTAGTTGAGCCTGTACGGCGTCAAATAGTTCATCATGGATGATCCGCAATTCTGGAGCAGCCACCGACAGCCATTCATCGCGGGGATTTGACCGACTTACTCGCCTGCCGGTGAGAGGGTCCTTAATCATCCGGTTCTTGTTCCAGACGATACGGCCAACGTAGATGGGATTGCGTAACAGGCCGGAACCGCGTTCGTCGGCACCGATGATAGCGGATGGCGACCAAAGCTTTCCCCGGGGCGGCTTCACGTGCTGACTGTTAAGTCGTTTGCAGATTGCCCGTGGCGAGGTACCCGCTTCATATGCCGTGAAGATGTAGCGCGCGATCTCCGCTTCTTCCTCCACGATGACGGGTTTTCCACGGTTGCCCGGATCGGGACGGTAGCCGTAAGCTCGCCCGCCTGCGGTCAGGCCTTGTTTGACGAGGCCGGTCATTCCGCGCCGGACCTTATGCACGTTGTCTTCCCGGAATAGTTGGGCGAAGATCGATCTCATACCAACGCTAAGCGTGTTGGCCTCGCCTTCGTGTACTGTTACGATCTTGATGCCAAGGAACTGCATCTGCTTATAGATGCCTGCCATGTCTTCCATGTCACGGGAAAGGCGGTCCAAGGCCTCCACAATGATGACTTCAAATCGGCCCGCCCGAGCATCTTGGAGCATCTTCTGGATGCCATCGCGACCATGAAGCGAGGCACCGGATTTGGCCTTGTCATGGTAGGCTTCGACGATCTTGAAACCTTCGCGTTGGGCAAACGTCTTGCATAGGTCGATTTGATCTTCGCAGGAGCGTTCGTTTTGCAGGTCGGTCGAGAACCGGGAATAGATTGCTGCCTTACTCATGTAATGTCCCTCTGCGCTGGTTAGGCGGCTTGCTTTTGGGCTTCGGCGCGCTGCGCGGCCTTCATCATGGAAAGAATTTCCCCGTTCAGGCTGCGGTCGTTGTTTTCGGCGCGCGAGGCCAGCCACTGCTTGAGTTCTTCCGGGAGGCGGATTTTCAGATCGCAGGTTTTCATAACTTACTCCATGGGTTAAAATATTACCCATGAAGGGGTACTTCTTTTCCATCTTGCCGTCAACCCCGCAGCGGGGTAGTTATTGACCCCATGACGCGAAACCCACCTGATATGAAAATCCGACTTTCCGCCGAATTGCGTAGACAAGTCGAGGCGGCGGCTAAGTCAAATAACCGCACACTCAACTCAGAGATTGTATCTCGGCTGGAGGCCTCGTTTAGGACCGTAGTCGCAGGTGATAAGATGGAAGCTTCCACGACATCGGATGTAGAAATCGGTCAGCTTCTCCAGCGGATCAAATGGCTAGAAGAACGGATGTCGGTCGTGGAAGAGCAACGGTTCTAAAATGTATAGCCGAGCCGCGCTGTTAGTATCCTTGGTAATGGCGAGTGCGTGCGGGTGTCTGGCGCTCGCAGGGTTTTGGTTTCCAAGCTTGCCGCTTTCGCGTTTAACCAACAGTGCCAGTGCGCTATTGGGTTTAGCTTCTATTTTTCAGCTAAAGGAAAGCGGCTGGTTCGACCGCGCAATGGAAATCTACAGTGATGACGAAAAGTTTCCCGGGGGACCGCCATCTTATTTTATGAGGCGCTACTATAAGGTGGACCACCCAGATCAACCTATCCGCAGCGCAATCCGGATAGCACTGTTTCACAATTCACAGACCGGCGGATATTTTGCGGTAGCGAGCCTAGTACTAGCGCTCATCGGAGCTTGGCTTTAGCTCCTCAGATGAACAACGTGTGGAAGAGCTGGAAGCCAAGGTCGCAACCTTGCTCGAAAAGAAGTAAATACGAAACAGTTGCGTTTTTTGAAATCAATTTCACTGAGGCAAGATGAAATACGTATCACCGTCCGTGAAGGAAACGGCTTTCAACTGTCCGCACTGTGGAGCACTCGCAAAGCAGTTTTGGTCAAGCTTGTACGCGAAGCATAATACCGAGAAATCGCCGCTTCCACTGCTTCTTGAGAAAGACGCTCAAAACGATTTTCTTGAAATAGGGGACCCGGAGCAACGAGAGGAAACAGTTAGAATTTTCAAATTGCTGGCTAAGCGCCTCCCTTTCATGGAGCCGTCCGAAGGAACGTTGTACGGTGATAAAGAGATTTACAATTGTTTTGTGTCGCGTTGCTTTAATTGCAACGATATAGCGATTTGGATTGGTGACAGTCTCGTATACCCGGGAACGGGCGAGGCTCCGGAACCCAATGCTGATCTTCCCAGCGAGATCGGTCGGGATTACCGCGAAGCAAGTTCTATACTCCACCTGTCGCCAAGGGGAGCGGCCGCGCTTATGCGGTTAGCGATCCAGAAACTTTGCAAGCATCTTGGGCAACCGGGCCAAAACATTAACGCCGATATCAAGGCCCTCGTATCCGCTGGACTTGATGTCAGGGTCCAAAAGGCGTTGGACGCCGTGCGGGTGATCGGGAACAGCGCCGTTCATCCCGGTAGCATAGACATAAGCGACGACAGACCCACGGCAGAAAGTCTGTTCCGACTAATCAATCTCATCGCGGACAAGATGATCTCAGAGCCAAAGCATGTTGATGAAGTGTACGCTATGCTGCCGCCTGGGGCGTTGAAACAGATCGAAGAACGCGACAAGGGCAAATCGTGATGTCAGATGCATCTACCTTCAACGCGTTGGTAGAGTTAGCTGATAGGTACTGCGGGCCGATTGGTGTCGGCAAAGACCTGATCATTTCTCTTTTTGAAGAGCAATCAGACTGGGCATTCATCATCCAAATCGATGCTCTCAATGAGACGGCATGCCGGGATATTATTTCCCGCCTGCTATCCTTGGGTGGCCTCGAACCCGCCAAAGAGGAGGACATTTCCTCCTTCGTCTCGGGAATGAGTTATCAAGGTCGTACATCAGTCATACGGCTACTGAAGATGACCGGCATTCCGCCTGAACACACCGATTTTGTGGATACGGTGCGGACCGTCCGAAACACCTTTGCGCACGATATCAGATCGGTTTCCCGAAGCCTCATGGACATCATAGGCGAGAGAAACGATAAAAGCCGCGTTCTCAAAATATTGTCGTATATCGAACAGTACGACGAGGAAGCGGTTGCCGAGATGTTCGCAAAAGACCCGGCGCTGCTTCGCTTCGTCATTCTCCAGCAGTGCCTGACCTTTCTATATCTGATCCACATCAATCTTCGTGATCGGGAGGAAGGCGCCGAGATGGCAGGCGTGGACTAGCGGTTCTCCGGTTCGATGCTATCGCTTCCCGTACCCAGATAGCAGCCCGCCCGGGCGCATCTGGCCGATTGTCCAATCCGTCATCTGCTGATCAATCGCCTTGCTGACTTCCTTCGCCATGTTCTTCGCGTGGGCATCATCTTTGGCAGGGTCACCACTGGAACCGCTGGCCTGAACATTGATCTGTGGCGCGAACACATTGGTCAGTGAACCGCCGGATCGGGACTTGGCGTTGCCCACCAACCCCCCATCGACCATGGCCGGGGCATGACCGGAGTTAATGGCCTCCAGCACGGCGCGGTGCTTGTCAGCGGCTCGGGCATTCACCACGAACTCCCCATCCGAAAGCATGGTCGGGATGCTGTCGCTGGTCGAGGTGCCGGGACCACGGATACCGCCACCGCCTGCCATGTGAGGTAGCATGGAGGTGGAGACGAGGCCACCCTTTGCCCTGAACAGGAAGCCCAACAAGCCACCGAATAGGCCGCCGCCAGAACTACCGCCACCGCCGAGCGGACCTTCGCCTAGCAGGGCAGCTTGGAGGGCGACCTTTATTAGCTGCTGTCCCAACTGTGCCAGCGCCTGTTCCGCCGTCGTGGTGCCTGTGAGAATGCCGGTCAGGGCGTCAACGGCGGTGTTTCCCAGCATCTGGCTGAACTGTGCCGCCTCCTCCTGCGTCTGGGCAAAACGGGTGGTCGCCTGTTCGGCCTGCGCCATGCCCTGCGCAAGCTGCTGGATTTCGGCGCGCTGTTGCGGCGTGACGCTGATGCCCTGCCGCTGGGCATCGTTGAGCATCTGTTGCTCATAGCGATAGGCGGCAGCGGCCTGCCCCGTCATGGTCAGGGCCTGCTGTTCGGTCTGCTGAGCTTGGGTGAAGCTTTGGGCATCCGAGATGATGGACTTGTAGGCGTCGGACTGTTGAATGAGGGCATTTGTCTGGGTCTGGATTTCCTGTGCCCGGGCCTGCCCCCGTGCGTCCGCATCCTCGATATGCCAGTTCTCATTCGACAGCGGAAAGGACAGACCATAGGCCCCCGCATTCTGATGAACCCAATTGCGTGCGGCATCGGAACCATACCCCAGGTCGGCGGCATTGCCCTTGTTGTGCTGGCTGTTACCGGGAGGGGCCACCCACTTCCGAGCGGCCTCCGGTGAACCGTATTTCCGCAATGCCTCTAGCCACAGCTCTTGCTGGCGTTCCGGCGACCGATACCCGGAATTGATGGAAACACTGCCCCTGAGGTCGTCCGGCATGCTGGCGAGCATCGTGGCAAGCTTCTGCTGGAAAGCGGACTGCATTCCGGTGACGTGCTGCGCATTCTTTCCCGATGCCAGAACATTGGAGAGATACTTCGTCGGGTCATCCGTCGCGGATTTGATATTCAGCGAGGACAGCGCTTTCCCGCGAAGCTCATTCGCCATGTAGACATCGCTCATCGTGCGGGCGTTGTTGAGAGCGGCCTTATAGGTGTCCTCGATCCGAGCCTTTGCGTCCAGCAGAGCAAGGTTGTCAGCGAGGCCGGGGATTTCCATCTTCAAGGCACGGATTGCATCGGCAAAGGTATTCAAGCCCTTCGCCCCAGAGGCGGCGGAGCTACCGGTGCTGTTCAGCGCGCCGTAGAGGTTTTCGAGCGATGGGGTGGTGGCCTTGGCATCCTCCCCGGTCTGATAGATGAAATTGTCCTTCAAGCCGTTGCGGCGGTCGAGGATGTCGCGAAGCTTCATCGCTTCGTTGGTCAGGTCCTCGATAAGCTGCTTCTGGCGATCAATGTTCAGGTCAACGGCAACATCCCCCGGGAAAGCCGTCTTCTCTAGGCCAAGGTCGTCCAGCCGCGCTTTGGCTTCGTTCAGCCCGTCGTTGCGTAGCGGCAATCTCGGTGAGATTCAGCGTCAATCAGGATGAGACTCGCGCCGGGGTGTGACGGAGTGAGGGCGTAGCCCGATCGTAGTCATACCCCGGCGTGGCGCAGATTTCGGCGTCTCAAGATCGCGGTCGGTTCGGTACATTTGCGGTTTTCTGGATTGGAGAACCAGTTTGTGCCGGGTCGCCATGTAACCGATCATCAGATGAGACTCTTCATGAAGTACCGACAAACACATTCCGTAGAGGTCGCCGCGGCAAAAGCGTCGATCAGCCGGGCTACGGCCTACCGTCTCGACAAGGAGACGCAGCTCCCATCTCAGAGCAAGGCGCCCCGCGGTCGTCGCCGCCCCGATCCTCTGGAGCCGATATTCGAGACAGAAGTCATCCCGCTCCTGAAGACCGCACCCGGCATCCGTGCTGTCGCTGTCTACAACGAGATGCTGCGCCGACATCCAGAGCTTTCTGAAGGTATCCGCCGTACGCTTGAGCGACGCATTCGGTCGTGGCGTGCTGTCCATGGCGAAGCGCAGGAGGTCATCTTCCGCCAGATGCACGAGCCAGGCCGGCTGGGCCTTTCGGATTTTACCGATGCCAGCGGTCTTGGTGTGACGGTCGCCGGCCAGCCACTTGATCACCTGTTCTATCACTTCCGGCTTGTCTGGTCGGGCTTCGAACATGCCCATGTCATTCTCGGCGGGGAGAGCTTTGTCGCTTTAGCCGAAGGGCTTCAAAATGCCCTGTGGTCCGTGGGCGGTACGCCGCTCTATCATCGGAGCGACAGCCTGTCGGCGGCATTCCGCAACCTCGACGCCGATGCCAAGGTCGATCTCACCCACCGATACGATCAGCTTTGCTCCCATTATCGAATGACGCCGACGCGCAACAACAAAGGCGTCGCGCATGAGAATGGCTCGATCGAAAGCTCCCACGGCCATCTCAAGAACGCTGTTCATGATGCCCTGCTGATGCGGGGGACCAAGGAATTCGACGATCTCAGTTCTTACCGCGCCTTTGTCGACGAGATCGTCAGCCGTCGCAACGCTGCCCATGGCAAACGCATTGATGCAGAACGATCCCATCTGCAGGCGCTGCCCGAGCGCAGGACCACGGACTTCGAAGAGATTGTCGTCACGGTGTCTCGGACGGGCGGCTTCACCTTGCGCAAGGTCTTCTACACCGTGCCATCCCGCCTGATCGGCCACAGGCTACGAGTTCGCCTGTTCGACGATCGGCTGGATGTCTTTGTCGGCGGCACGCATCTGATGACGTTGCGCCGCGGACGCGGCCAGCCCGACGGGCGGCACGATCAGGTCGTCAACTACCACCACGTCATCCATTCCCTGCGCAAAAAGCCGATGGCGCTCCGCGGCCTCGTTTATCGCGACAAGCTCTTCCCGCGTCAGGAATACCGCAAGGCCTTCGAAGCCCTCATCGAACATCTTCCCGACAAGCAGGCTTGCAAGATCACCGTTGAGCTTCTGGCATTGGCGCATGACCGCGGTTGCGAGCGTGAGCTTGCCGAAGAATTGGCCAGGACACTCGATGCCGGCGATTTACCGGATCTGGTCGCCATGCGAACGCTCTTCGGCCCGGATCCAGCCAAGCTGCCGACAGTCCATGTGCAACTCGCATCGCTCAACGGTTATGAGGCCTTGATCGGGACGGGAGAAGCCGCATGAAGAACGCCCACATCATCGATGAAGCACGCCTCGGCATCATGCTCAACGAGCTCCGGCTGCCGACGATCAAAACGCTGTGGCCGCAATTTGCCGAGCAGGCGGACCGGGAAGGATGGCCAGCAGCTCGCTTCCTGTCGGCTATTGCTGAGCACGAGCTGGCAGAGCGTGCCAATCGCAGGATTGAACGGCATCTCGCCGAAGCGCACCTGCCGCCCGGAAAGACCTTGGACAGCTTCGCCTTCGACGCTGTACCCATGATCTCGAAGGCGCAGGTCATGGCAATTACCGCCGGCGACAGTTGGCTCGCCAAAGGAGCCAACATCCTCATGTTCGGTCCCCCCGGCGGAGGAAAGAGCCATCTCGCCGCCGCTATCGGCCTGGCCCTGATCGAGAACGGATGGCGGGTCCTGTTCACCCGGACCACCGATCTCGTCCAGAAGCTCCAGGTCGCTCGTCGGGAACTGCAGCTCGAATCCGCCATCGACAAACTCAACAAGTACGACCTGCTCATCCTCGATGATCTCGCCTACGTGACCAAGGATCAGGCGGAAACGAGCGTGCTGTTCGAGCTGATATCGGCACGATACGAGCATAGATCGATCCTGATCACCGCAAACCAGCCATTTGGGGAGTGGAACCGGGTCTTTCCCGATCCTGCCATGACGCTCGCAGCGGTTGATCGGCTCGTACACCATGCGACGATCTTCGAGATGAACGTCGAGAGTTACCGCCGCAGAACCGCACTGGAGGAAAAGCGCCAGCGAGGCCGACCGGCCTCGTTTGCGACAATCAGGACCTCAACGCTGTCTGTCGCGGAGCGGCAATCAGAAAACGACGAAGAACTTGTCAGCGGCAATCAGCATGATAACTTGACCCCGACCGCGACCTAAGAATCTCATCCAGATTGTCGCAAGCGTCTCATCCTGATCGCCGCGCTATACGTCGTAGACGCCGACAAGCCGGTCCTGCACGTTGCGGGTCGATTGCTCATCGATCTTGTTGAACCGGTCAAGCACGTCATCAGCGGCACCGACAAGGCCAAGGATAGCCTGCTTAGTGTAGGTGGATATGGTGGTGCCGATAGCGTTGAACTTCCTGTCCAGCTCGTCAGCCCGGGCAATCACCTCATCGTCCATGACTGCGCCAAGGTCGTGGGCTTCCTGAATGAGCTTGCGCATGCCATCCGCGCCACGGTCGATCAGCTCCACGAACCGTTCGCCCCCGGTCCCGCCGAATAACTCATCTGCGATACGGATTTGCGCGGCTTTGTCCAACTGTTGGAGCTTGGCAACAATTTCGATAAGGAGCGCCGAAGGGTCTTTCAGCTTGCGCTTCAGGTCCTCGGCACCGAAGCCAAGGCGCTGGAACGCTTCCGCTGCCGAACCACCACCCGTGACGATGAATTCATCGGCGCGAAGGGAAAGCTCTTTCATGCCATCGGTGAGAGCGTCCACGGGAATGCGGGATTGCCCCGCAACATAGGATAGCTCTTGGAATGCCCTCGCGGACAAGCCTGCGCGCTTAGCCTCGCTGCCGATATTGGCGATACCCTTCGTGATGTCGCCGACACGGGACAAGATGCCTTCTAGCGCACCGACAGACAAGCCGGTGACGAGACCAGCGATGCCACCCTTAAGGCCAGCCAAGGCGACGTTGACGCCCTGCGAGGCCTTCGACATGGACTGTTCAAGGGCATCGGCAGAACGCTTTGCCTGTCGCTCGATAGCTTGGAAGTTCTGGCTGGACGTTCGGTTTGCCCGTTGGAAGTTGCGCTCGAAATCGCGGATGCGAGCTTCCAAGGAGACGACGAGCTGTTCGGTATCGGTCGGCATGGGTGTCTCCTTAGAAGATCAGCAGGCCTTCGGCCCGTTCGTCGCTGTCATAGATTGATCGGTTATCCTCACCGAGAGAGGCACGGCCCACGGCCATGGCGGCGGCAACGGCACCGTCTATGCGGTCGCGGCTCTTGCCTTTGTGAAAAGCCTTGTTCCCCGCCTTGTCGGTCTCGACTGCAATATTGTCGAAGTTCCACCGGAGGACGGGGTGCCCGCCATGTCGGAAGCGTCCGGCGATGATGGCGCGTTCCAGTTCCTTGATGGCGGGGGCCATGGTAATCCAGCCCTGCCGCATCTCGATTGCCGGATAACCGTCATCGGCAAGGTTGCTCATCATGTTGCGGCCTAGATGCGGGTCGAATGCGATCTCCCGAACGTCAAAGCGCCTGCACAGCTCCCGGATGGCGTCTTCCACGACACGGAAATCCACGACGTTGCCGGACGTGGGTTCGATGAAACCCTCGTCAGCCCATTGCGGATAAGGCACGCCATCACGGTCGGCTTTGCGAAAAAGATTGTCGCGGGGACAGAAGAACCACGGGTGGACGAAATACCCATCGTGTCCGTCACGCCACGCGGCGACGATCACCGTCAGGTCGGAATTGCTGGACAGGTCCACAGCCAGCCAGCAGGGTTCGTGCTCCAGCTCCTCAAGATCGAAGGCAGCGGCACCCTTGTCATAGATCGGCATATCCACGAACGGGTCGGACGAATGCCCCAGCCAGATATTAAGGTGTAGCTGTCGGAACGCTTCGCGGTCGGCGGGTCGTTCGGCGGCTTCCCGGGCAAGCTGGCGAAGGCCGTTCAGGTCGGGGTAACCGTGAACCAAACCGGGATTGCAGGCTTTCCATACTTCCTCATCCTGCCAATCGGCATCGGCTGGCGTTTCGAACAGGATAGGCAGGGTGGCAGGGTCATGGACTTTCCCGGCGGCGACCTTGCGAGCATAGTCGATCACCTCGAAAGCGATGTTTTCCTGTCCCCGTCCTGCCGTGGTGATCACGATGCAAAGCGAGTTCGGCACCTTCACGAGGCCGGTGCGGATGACATCCCAGAGGTCACGCTTCTTCCAAGCGTGGATTTCGTCAACGAGCGCAAAGACCGGGGTTCGACCATGCTGGGTTCCCGCATCGTTAGAGAGGCTTTCGAGAAAGGTGCCACCGGGGAACTGTATCTGATTTTTGTATTCGAGGAGCTTGATGGTCCGTCCCTCTTCGAACCGCCGATTTGCCTGCCCTTTATTCCAGAGGTCGTCCGATCCGGCGCGGATGATGCTTTCTGCTTCCTTGAGCGCAAGCTTGGCCTGTTTCCGGTCAGCGGCGGCGGTCAGCACTTCGCCCCCCGGAACCGCTTCTGGTCCCATGGTGTGGAGGAGCGCAAGAGCTGCACCTAGAGCGGTCTTGCGGTTGCCACGGGGCAGCATGATCGTGACCTGCTTGATTATCCGGTGGCCGTTCTCATCACATGGGCCATACACAGAGCGCACTATGCGCTCCTGCCACGGGTCAAGCTGAAACGCCTGTCCCGGCGCTGAGGATTTCGGATGCTTCAGGCTGCGAAGGAAATCGACAGCTCGCTGGCCATATCCGAACGGATCGGGGATGTCGGCAAACGGATTTGCAATCAATTTCACTTTCTTCTTTTTTAATACGAGCTTGTGGCCCATGGTCAGGCTCCTACCGCCACGCACCGGAGGTCCAAGCCCTCACGGCGGCCAAGCTCTTTGATCTCCTTCACGTCGTAAGCCTGTCCCTGATAGGTGATACGATCCGAAGGAGTGAGGTCGTCGCGGTAACGAACGCGGAAAATGACGGCCATCTCAGACGAGGAGCCGAAGGAACGCATGAACTCCTCGGTGCTTTGCTGCACGAGCTGGGCGCGGACGGTCGCGACATCGTTCCAGCCTTCGGTCTCGGTGCCGTAGTCGTCCACGGTCAAGCCGCTGCGCTGAATGGTGATGGTCTTATCTAGCTTCCCGGCTCTCATGCTGCCTCCACGACGTTGGCGGTCAGGCTGATAACCCCATGCGAATGGGTGCCGTTGGGGTCGCGCAGGAACCGGCTGGAGGTCACATAAAGGTCGGCTACATGGAGGCCGGTGGCTGTCCAGTTCGCATCTTTCAGGGCGTCACGGATGGCACCCGCCACCTGCTTGGAGAATGCGAGGCCGGTTTCCTTCTGCCAGATATGCAGGTCCACGAACACGTCATGGCGAGCGCGAGCAATATCACCGCCCGGGACGGTCTGGCTTTCCCCTATGAGGATGCACGGGAAGACGGCAGGGAGGCCATTTCGGTCCACGATGTTGGCGGCAGGAACGAGGCTGGTCACTGCCGTGGCGGCCACGAGACGGACGCGGATGGCTTTCTGGAGTTCGAGGCTGGGTTCCATCACTTGGCCTCCTTCACGGCTTTGCGGATGGCCCGCTTGATCCGGTTGGCGAGGGTCTTCCGCTTCAATCGGAATGCAGGCCAAAAGAACGGCTGTGCGGCAGCTTCGGCAGTCCCGTGCTCCACGAGATGGGCATAACGAACGTCGGTGTTCCCCGCCGTCACGATCACCTGATTTTCACGCGCCACGGTGCTACCCCCGGGCTGGCTGTATGGCGGGGTGCTCTCCCCGGGCGTGGTGACATGGATGCTGTCTTTCAGCGCCCCCGTATCCTCCGGGGCCAAGAGACGCATGCTCACGGACAGGTCACGGCCTGCGGTGATGAGAGCCGGGGTCACCGACTGCTTGACGTTCCGGGGGATGGCCTCAAGTCGCCGCGAAAGGCGCTGTGTCTGTTTGCTCAAAACACATACTCCCGATGAGCGGCGATGAGCTGCCAGACGCCGAACGGGATTTCCTCGGCAGCGATGCCCACGAGCGAGGCTTCCCGGTTCTCATAGAAATGGCCCGTGAGCTGGAGGATGGCTTCGCGAACATCGTCGGGGACGTTCTCGGAACCTTCGAAGCCCGATGCCAGGGTGAACCCCAACAGCTTTTCGATATGCGCTTCGGCAGCGTCAATTTTGCCCTGAATGAGCGCATCATCCGCCTCTTCCGTGATGTTCAGATGTGCCTTGGCGGTCGCCAGTGAAACGGTGCTCATCGGCTTTTCTCCAAATTCGGTTGCAAATCGTGCACGTGCCACCTGCCGCCGGTATCCTTGGCACTATGGGAAGTTTGGATGTACCCCGGGGTATCCGAATGGAAGGCGGCGCTGATACGCTGGATGAGCTGTCGGTTGCGGATACGACGGAAGCCGTTGATGAGCCTCCTGAGCACTTGCGTGTTCGAGGGGGTGGACATTCTCCCCGCCGCTATCGCAGCCTCCACGCTTCCCAGACGGTAAATCCGTGTCGTGAGAGCAGCCTTGGTGATGCCGAGCTGTTCAGCCCACTGTTCACGGGTGAGGCTAACGCCACCGTATTCGTGCAGCTTGGGCTTAACGCCTCGGGGAAGCCGCTCCCTCTGCTCGTTCCTCTGCTTCCTGCGACGAGGTGCTGGGGTAACTGCTGCACTTGGCCGGTCTAGCCATTGTTCAAGGGCTTCCCGCATCCGTGCCCTACGATCAGTCAAAAGCGCATAGGCGCGTTGCCGAATGGCCAAGCATTCCGCCGCGAACTCCTGCTGATCGATGAGACGAGCCTGTTCTGATGGGGTCATGGCTGGCGCTTCTCCATGGATTGCATGGGGCCATCGTGGCAGGGCTGGCATGCAGGCACCCATTTGGTGCGGTCCCAGAAGATGGCCTTGTTTCCCCGATGCGGGGTGGAGTGATGCACAACAGTGGCAGGCGCACCGCAACGGGCGCATCGTGGGTGCTTGGCTAGGAAACCAGCACGGGCTTCCCGCCACTTGCTATCGTAACCGCGTTGTGGGGCAGTCGGGCGCTTTGCATCATGACGAGCCTTGCGCTCCCGATCCCGCGCAATGGAGTGCTCGCAGCGTTGACCGCTGGGAATGACACAGCCGCATGCTCGAATGGAGGGAGCGCGATAAGGCATTCACCTCCCCTTCACGCCTATGTCGAAAACCTCACTCCGCGCATGGTCACGGGCGCTGTGCGGGTTGGTGACCATGGCTGCCCAATCGCTTTTCATGCTGCCTCCTTGACGGTGCCGAAGGTGGTGAAGACGCTGCGGAACTTCTCCTCCAATGGCCGTTCGTCCGTTGGCTGATCTCTGCCCCCGCCGTAGATGGCCTTGAGCATGTCCAAGCGGCCTTCATAGGCGAGGACGATTTCAGCCGGGGTCGCATCAAGGGCGACTTCCGGGGGCCATCCCAGCCAGCCGGCGGCGATACGGTAGAGGCCAATGAGGTGGTCACGAAAAGGAACGCTTTTCGCCGGCTTGCCCACAGGGAGGGCCTTTGGTGCGTCGTGGGGGTCAACGCCCGCGCATGCCATAACGTATCGCAGTAGGGCCGGCTTAAGGCGGTCGAGATCGTCAAGGATGCGGTTAGGCAGGAAGTCGAGGTCGGTATGATCTTGAATGACTTCCACGGCAGCTGTCAGGCTACCGTCCATGATGTCACGGGTGAGCTGCTGGAACGATCCGGGGCGGCGCTCCAGACGGATGGCGCAGCGAAGAGAAGGCCGCAACGTGACGGCCTCCTTTGCGATGATGACAGTGATTTCGTCAGCCAGCCTCATCGACCTGAACTCCGTTAGGAGGCCGATGCCGGGACTTCGATAATCGCCCCGCTGATGGCGAGCGAGAACGTCGTCTGAACGATGCTGTCAGCGTCGTTGAAGCTGTTCTTGCGGCTGGCGACGATGGCGTTGAAGTAGAAAATCGAGTTCTTCGGGCTGGCCCCGGCGCTCGGCTTGTCGTTCAGTTCCACCTTGAAATTGTAGCCGGCAGTTGCCTGTTCGGCAGCAACAAGGGCCTGATAGCCTTCGTCGCTACTGTCGCGGGCAACCACGAGTTCCATCGTGCCGTTGTCGCGGCTGCCCTTGGCCTTCTTCACATAGTCCTGATCGACCAGTTTGGCCGTGACGATCTCGGCTTCGGACCCGGCTTCGCCAACATCCATGATGTTGGTGATTTCGGTCCAGTCGTCGCCCGAATAGGCGGTGGAGGTGGCGAATGAAGCCGTGGTTCCGATGGATACCTTGGTCTTCGCGGTGGTCGTGATACCCATCTGGGTTTCCTTTCAACGATGATGATGTCAGGGGACGACGGGCGGCGGCATCACCGCCCGCTGGCTGTTCAAGTCCATCCGTAGAAGGTGCCGGTGGTGCCCGTAGCGAGGACGCGGACGACGTAGAACGGCAGTATCTGACCAGTGGCTAAGCCATACGGAAGGTCATTGCCTGTCTCGTCACGGACGACGATGGTGCCGGCGGATTGGCACCAGATGGCACGGGCGGCTGTCGGCAGGTCGTCGGTATCACTCGGCTCGATAAGCCAGTGCTGATACCCGCCATCCACATTTGTCCGGGCCATCCCTTCCGGTGCTTGGCTCATGTCAGGCCACCGGTTCGTGACGGGCATTGCCCTTGATAAGGATGACGGCAATCGGGGTGCCGGTGCCGTGGGTGCCGCTGAAGTCAGCCAGCAGCTTGAGGTAACGGCGGTTGCCGATGTATCCGACCTTCGTAATCGTCGGATCGGCATGAGCGGCCTTAAGGGCATAGACGATGCCGCCCGTGTCCACCGTATCCACGCCCTGCACGTCGGCGCCGGTCACGGCGTCATAGGTCGTGTCATCGTCGCTGTGGGTCAGCTTGAATTCGACCTTGTTCGTGCCGTTGAAGGTGATGCCACCTGTGCCCACGTGGATGGCCAGCATGGCGCTGTCGAAGCCAGCGAGGTCAATCGTTGCGGGCGTATTGTCGGTGGCGAGGATGGCGGGCGTGATGACGTTGACCAGCCCGATATGGGAGATGATGTCGCGCATGAGATTATTCTCCTGTTTCGTTTCGGGTGAGGTCGGCGCTTAGGACGTTGCCATCTTGAGCTTCTTGATGGCAGCGGGCTGCACGACGCCACCGCCAACCCAGCGCGTGCCGTGCATGCGGGTGATGGCGCGGGTGGCCTGTGTGTACGGGTCGGACAGGACGCCGAGTGCCTGACGGTCCACAATGCGATAAGCGGTTGAAATATCGCCAAAGGCCACGGGAAATGCGTTGGCGGCCACGTCGGGCATGTCGATGGCCTCGGCTACCGGACGGCCAAGCAGGGTTTCCGGCTGGCCTGCCTGAAATGCTGGCTGCCAGAGGAAATTGCCCTGCCCATCTTTGAGCTTGCGGATCGTCGCCAGCGACGTGCCGTTCAGCAGCCAGACGCCCCGGTTCCGGTACTGTGCCGGGAGCGAGTACATCAGACCGATGAGCGCATCAGCGGACAGGTTTGTGGCATGGCCGTTGGCGAAATACGGGACGGCAGCGGAGGTGAGGATGCCTTCCGGCTGCTTGAAGCCGTCACCCAGCACGAACGCGGTGCTTTCCTTCTTGCCGAAGTCTTCCGCGAAGGCGAGACGAACTTCCGCTTCGGCGGTGCCGTCGCTGCCCATGAGGAGCGAGTTCGAGATATCGACGTAGGTGGTCAGGCGCTTGGCCACGATTTCCGTCTGACCAAAGGTGACCGTGCTTTCCTCGGCTTCCTCGATCTCGCCTTCCCATTTGGCGTTGGTGATGCCGGTCCGCTTCGGATACTTCACCGATGGTGCTGTGGTCTGGCGAACCGTCGCGTACTGGCGAATAGGCGAGAACTCGGTGATCTCGCGGATCATCTCCGACGACACTTCAGCGGGTGCCAGGTATCCGGCCTGCTGGTCGTTGGCGACGGTCAGCGCCCGGAGTTCGGCTTCGCTGGTCTGGTTGCCCCGGCGCAAGTAATTGAGGAAGGCGCGGCGTTCAGTGGCGGCGGCCTCGTCGGTCTGTTCCTGCTGCTGGGTGCCGGGACGATTGAGGCGCGTTTCCATCGCAGCGAGGCGTTCGGTCAGCGTGCGAACTTCGGTTTGGTGGGCCGTATGCCGTTCTTCGGCGGCAGCCCGCATTTCCTCGACTGCTGCGGTGGCGGCGGCAAGAGGATCGTCTTCCCGTGTTTCGAGGGGTGCCGCGCTGCGGGTCTCGATTTTCATATGCTTCGTCATCTTCAATCCTTTCGAAGCGTTTCGATGGTGCGCGACACCGCGCGGGTGAAGGTGGATAGGTCCGGGGTGCTGGCGCGAACGGATGTGATCCCGCTGCCGGGAACGCTGGGGAAGGCCACGATGCTGATCTCGTGCAAGAGTGCCTGCATGATGCGGCGGATGCCGTTGGACCGGCGTTCGTCCTTGACGGTGCGGAAGCCGATGGACAGGCCCTTGATGTCGCCCGCCTGCAATAGCGAACGCACCTCAAGAGCCTTGGCGACGGCAAGGTTGAGCTTGCCCTTGGCGGTCAGGCCATCGGCGCGAACCTGAAAGGATGACCACGAGCCGATGACATTCGAAGGGTCATGCGCCCAAAGCATCGGGACGGAACGACCCTCCAGTCCATGGAAGGCATCAGGGGCGAACTCGGTGCGGTAGGTGTCCACGGTATTGAACCGAACGGCTACGCCTTCGATCTCGCCAGTATCGCTCGCAGACGTAAATCGAGTTTCGAAGTCGAAAGTGTCACCCGTCCTTGCTTCGCGGGTGTCGAGTGAAATTGATTTCACAAGCTCATGCGTCATCGGTCGTCACCTTTGGGAACATCAGGGCCTCAAGAACGGGGAGAGCGACGGCGTACAGCTCGGTGACCGCCATTCGCGGGACGTATGCCGCCACGAGTGCGTCGGCTTCCTCTGGGTCAATGCCGCCGCCGATCAGGCCAAGGCGGATAACTTCGGTGAGTTCGTTGAACCGGAAGTCCCCAGCGAAGAAGCGGCGGGACAGGCCACCGATCCCGGCACCTGTCTTGCGTTCCAGCTCCAACACGAGGTCGGGCGTCAAAGTGAACGCCTTCTCGCCGTCACCGAAGAATTGGCGATGTTCAGGCATCGGCCTTCGTCTCCTCGGTTTTGGGTGACGCAGACTTGCCGCTGGTCGTGAAAGGATTTTCGAGCCTGTCCCCGTCCGGCATGGCGGGGAGGTTTTCGAGGCGGCGGGCTTCGTTGGCGGTCATGACGCCTGCCGAACGGAAATGGCTGATCGCGGTGGCTCGCTCGCTGGCATTGCCCTGCAAAAGGCCGTCCACGACGAACTCAATGCTGATCTGCGCGGCGCGGTCTTCCTCGGTCAGCAGAACCCGGCGATAGGCAGCTTCCCAACCGCGTATCCATGGCATCAGCGAAAACGTGACAAGCTGGCGGTTGGCCTCGGTAATGTTGGACCATGTGGCCCGGGAGAAGTCGGCCAAGAATGTCGGGGGCACGTTGAAGGCGCGTGCGATCTCGACAATCTGGAAAGCCCGCATCTCTGCGAACTGTGCGTCTACGGACGTGAATGCCAGTGGGGTGAAGGTGCCCCCTTCTTCGAGGACAGCCGTGCCCCCGCTGGCTGCGCCGGATGTTGCGGCCTGCCATGAGGCCTTAATGCGTTTGGCGACTTCGGCACCAAGCTTCTGAGGGAAGGACAGGATGCCGCTAGGGCGGCCACCGGAGGCCATCAGCTTGGCCATGTACTGTTCGGCAGCGATGCAAAGGGCGATGGCTTCGCGGGCAGTCTTGACCGGTGCTTGGCCGGTGATGCCGTTCAGAGAGGCGAGCGGACGAACATGCAGAACGTCACGGAAGCTGTAGAGTTTTTCCGTGGTGTTCTCGCGATAACGATAAACAGGCTCCCCTGTGCGCTCATCGATTTCGACAGTCACGGCTGTGGGGGTCAGGCGGATGAATTCGACCACGCGTTTGTCGGTGCCGCGATTGGCATAGGCAAACCCGCCACCCTGCAATAGCGCATCGATGGTGAGCTGAGACCGAAGCGCCCCGGCGCTCGTCCAGTCGTTGGCATCGCGATGGACAAGGGGATGGACGGGATGGTCGGGAGCTGGTTCCCTGCCGCCGTTATCCGCTGGCTGATACGCCTTGCAGGGAAGCGTGCCGAGTACCCCGGCGATCAACTCGATTGCGGTACGGACGGCAGGGACTGAGAGTGCGGCAAGAGGAGTAACCGCAACTCCAGAGGTGGCCGGTGCTGCCCCGAATAGTTCCAGCAACCATGGTTCAGGGTCAGCGAGCGAACGCTGTTCCTGCACGGATTGAACTGCTGTTTCTTTCCTGAAAGGCCACATCCGACACGACACCGAGAGCAAGTTGCTGTGGTGCCTGCCGATGTTCTACGGCTCGAATTGCGCTAGGCGCGTCCCGCCATGGAGGAGCGGTTATTGAGGCAGGGCGAAATTAGCCTATTGGGGCATGTCGGTCAACGTGGCCGGATTTGGTCCCAGAATGCGTTTCGGTGATCTGATACAACTTTAAGCGTCATATGAACTGCCGATTAAACTCAGCGACGTTAGACTGCCGCTATGAGCAACTTCGCCGTTATCGTCGTCGCGTCATCTGCCGTCGTGTTTCTGGCGACGGGCGGGTATACCCTCGTTCCCCGCGAACTGTGGGACCCCGCCTGTAACATCAAGGGAAATGTCTCGATTGTGTCAAGGGAGCGCATCTACCACGTCCCCGGCCAATGGGATTACGTTTCCACCAACATCCGACGCGACTATGGCGAACGCTGGTTCTGCACAGAAGACGATGCTCGTGAGGCCGGTTGGCGGAAAGCGGGCCGATAGGCGTGGTCACGGGGAGATTTGAGCAGGCTTGCGGTCCCATGGTCGGTAACCGGCTTTCTCGCGCTCGCTGTTAACGTCCTCCAAGCAAAGCCCCATAATGGTGTGCTTCAAAATCGAAGCCGGGGGCACTCTCCAGTCAGCGGTCGTCGTTCGGTAGTGTTCGTTGACGAGTTCTACGAGCATCTTGCCGTCAACCTTTTGCTCACGCACGCACTTGTTGATCCCTGTTCTCTGCGGGGCCATCCAAGGTGGCTCGCCGGGAGTTGAGGTCCGGCTCCACCCGTCCATAACACCGGCGAGATAGGCTGCTTGCTCGATAGGTGGGATTTCTTTCCAAGCCGAATAATTCTGGAGGTAATTAGCATTCGCGGCGGTCGAAACAGACACAGAAAAAATCAGCGTGAACTTCGCAATTGATCGGATCACAGAGAACATCCCATTGAGGTTGTCGAATAATATCGAATGGTCAAAGCAATGCCAGAGGGTCCGCGATGTCGTCGGTGTTCTTGTTTACGATCAGATAGCCATGGCGCATTTTGAACGGCGTTGGCGCTGCGGCACCTAGGGGCTTTGGGGGTGAGGAGGCATCTTCGGGGTGACCCGAAGGGTTACCTACTTTCTTCCCGAAATCTTTCTTGGAATTAACGGGAGAATGGGCAAGGGTCTTTAGGCCCGCGCCTTTATGTTTATTTTTATGTTCATCTTTAGAAAGAGAAGAATTCTCTTTCTTATGGTCCCCCATTTTTGAGGGGGGGTGCCCCTCATTTTTGAGGGGGGGTGCCCCTAAGTTCTGAGGGGCGGTTACCGTCGATTTGAGGCCGTAATTCTTTGGCCGTTCGAACGTTCGCCCCGTGCCTTCTTCAACAAATTTGATGAGCTTATCGGTCGGGCGAACGTGCTGGATTTTGGCACCGTACCGATGGCCATCCTTTATGAAGCGCTCGAACGCAGCGGTTTCAATCCAGCCCTCTTTCCGAAGCAGAGTGACGTACCGCTCGAACGTTTTCAGCTCTGCGCCGATCTCTCGGGTCCATTCCAGCCGGGATTTGTAAATCCAGAACTTCCCCGCCTCCTGCCTCTTGGCGCTAGGCCACCACCTAAGCAGCCTGCTTAGAAATAGGATCGCCTTTGCGGGGCGCACTATCTCAGACAGCACTTCCTCGGTGGACCTAAAGACGGCCTTCTTGCTGGTCTCGGCCTTCATTGTTTCGTTCCCGAAATGAAATTGATTGCATCATTTGGGAGCCGTGCTATCTTCTCACTATTCCTCTGTGAGCTTAGCGGCTCCGACATCGAAAGCCCCGGTTCGTTGCTGGCCGGGGCTTTTCTTTTATGCGGAGCGACGTGATCGTTGTACGATGCAGGCGGCTGCTGCCTGATAGCGCCATATGGGGCTGTACTGTTTGCTACGGTCTCCCGCTACCATTCAATCCCATCCGTATTGCGCAGCTTCGTCTTGTCAGTTGAGCGGGGCGACGGCTGCATCCGGAACGCCATGCCCGGACTTTTCGAGCATCCGCTTTCGCCATGCATTGGGAGCAATTCCGTAAAGACGGCGGAAGCTGTTGGTGAGATGTGCCTGGTCCGTCATGCCGCATTCCAGGGCGATCCGGCAGAGGGGTTCGTCCGTGCGGGTCATCATCCGGCAGGCCATTTCCATGCGCCTGCGGGTGACGTATTTGTGCGGCGTCTCGCCAAGGCTTGCCTTGAAGGCCCGCTGAAAATGGCCGCAGCTCACGTTGCAGAGACCGGCCAGGGCCTCGACGCGGATCGTCGAGCGGAGATACATATCGACATAGGTCTGCACATTGCGCATTTGCCACGGGGCAAGGCCGCCGATGGCGATCTGGCGGAGGTTGAGATCCGGTCCGGATTGGTCGAGACATGGCGGGACCTGCCCGGCGGCAAGTCCTTCGAGGTCGATCTCCGACGTCCGAAATCTTGAAACGTCGGTGCGCTTTGCCAAACGGCTGGCAGACGGTGCCTTCGCGGGCTGTGGGAACTGCATCCTAACTCTCCCCATTCCTGGCGTCGATGATCGAAGTCTAACGCGGAGGCGGCCCGTGGGACTATTGGACATGGGGACTGGTCCCCCTATCCAAAGGTATGACCGATACGTCCAAAAATGGTCTGCCCACCTTCCGAAGCCTGTGTCTGCCTCCCGGCCACATCAAGAAAACTCCGGAAGGATGATTCCGCGGTGCGGACCGCTGACAAACCCATCGATGTCCGGCGGGTTTCGGTTTTGGGAGGGACGGCAAACGGCTGGAGGCGTGACGATGGCTGCGGCCTCCGGGAGTGACATTCTCGGGATGGCGCCCGCCGGCTGCATCCGCGGAAAGGCTAGGCTCTCGAGGATATTGCAACGAGCAAAAGGCAACTGCCGCGATCCCGGTTACGGGGAAACGCTTCCTTCGTTGGCTGCCCAGGGGGGCAACTCTTGCATGCGGCGGGGCCGCGCGCCGTTTGCCGGCCTTGCCGACACGCGGATGTCCGATGGAGACGATCCGGCTGCGCCATTGCTACCCTCGGATGATCTCCTCATACGCCATCGCGGCCTGCAGCAGTGTTTCGTCGCAATTGGCATTGGCCGACAGGAGGAAGCCGACCGGCATGTCGGCGTCGCCGGTGCCGCAGGGAATGGAGACGCCGCACCAGTCGAGGAAGTTACCGAAGCCGGTATTGCGCAACGTCTTGCCGTTGGTGGCAAAAAACAGCTCGTCGTCCTTTTCGAGCGGCGCGATGGGCGGCGCCACATGGGCGACCGATGGCATGGCGACGAAACGGTCGCCGATCAGCGCCTCTGTTGCGGCGATCATCCGGGCGCGGTCCTCGACGATGGCGATATAGTCGGACAGGCTGGTCTTTTCGCCGAGGCGCGTGCGTGCCACTACCCGGTGGTCCATTTCCGCGGCATCCGGTCCCGCCAGTTTCTCCCGATGCAGGGCGAAGGCTTCGGCGGTCACCATCGGACCGTATTTGACCATCAGTTTCGGAAGTTCGTCGAAGGTCGGGAAGGCGAGGCGGGTGATCTTGGCTCCGGCCTTTGCAAGCCGCTCGATCGCCGCTTCGAAGGCGGCCACCACCCCCGGCTCGGCGCCGTCGAGGACGATGTTGGTCGGGATGACGATATCGAGCGGTTGTGTCGGTTGGCGTGCCGTCCGGGGGGCTGCAAGCCCGCGCATCGCGGCGTCCACCCAGACCGCGTCCTGCACCGTGCGGCAGAGCGGTCCGAGCGAGTCGAGGCTCGTCGCCAGCGGATAGACGCCGTTCATCGCGTAGCGGCCGCGGGTCGCCTTGTAACCGACGATGCCGTTGAAACCGGCCGGGATGCGGATCGAGCCGCCCGTATCGGTGCCCATCGCGACCGGCACGAGGCCGGCCGCCACCGCGACGCCGGAACCGGAAGAGGAGCCGCCGGGAATGCGCGGCGCATCCTTGCCATGCGGATTGTGCGGCGTGCCGTAATGCGGGTTGATGCCGATGCCGGAAAAGGCGAATTCGCTCATGTTGGTGCGGCCGACCGCCACCATGCCGGCCTGTTTCAGCAGGTCGACGATCGCTGCGTCCTTCGCAGCGGGGGCTGCCTTCTTCAGTACCTTCGAGCCGGCGGTGGTCGGCAGCCCCTCGATGTCGAAGAGGTCCTTCCAGGCAATCGGAATGCCATCGAGCAGGCCGAGCGAGCGGCCTTCCTTCAAGCGCTTCGAGGATGCCTGGGCTTCCGCCAGGGCGCGATCCTCAAGAAGCGAGACGAACACGGCCTTGTCCGGATAGGCCCTGATGCCCGACAGCACCGATTCAGTAACTTCGACGGGATCGGCCTTGCCGATCTGGATGAGCGCGGAAAGCTCGGCGATCGACATCGCTCCAAAGGATTTCGTCACGGCAATCATTCTCCTCGTTCCGTTACTGGCGGGCGACAGATGTATCGGATATTTTGGCGATGGGTAGAGGATTTATCGGCTCGGCTTGTGGCATGGAACTTCCCGCATATCCGCGAAGTTCAGTGAGTCCACCGCGTCAGCGGGACATCGGGAAGGATCAGCCCATGAGAAACATCATCGCAATCGCCGGTCTCGTGATCGCGCTTGCCGGCTGCAGCACGGACGGCGGCGGGACGACCGGAGCCATCGATATCGGGCCGGGCATCCGGCCGATCCCCGGCAGCATAACCTATCGAGGCCAGCCGCGTACCAAGCTCACCAAGTCGCCGATCGGCAGCGTCGTTCCGCACGAGTTCCGCAACGAACTCGGCCAGCGGGTCGAGGAAAACTACATCATCCAGCCGGACCGCAGCCTCAAGCTGGTCAGCCGGCGGGTCTATCGCGATCCGTTCGGGTTCGACGATTGATGGACTTCAATCCGCGACGGCCGCCCACGCACGCTCGGTGGCGACCGGTTCGTCGGTGGTGATCTGATCCGGCTTCAGCGCCATCAGGGCCGAAAAGCTGTGGGCTTCGGCCTCATCGAAACCGGCGTCCGGGTTCTTGAGGTTGAAGGTCCAGGCATCGACGAGCCTGCCGGCATCGTGGCAGAGGCCGATCAGGTCGAGTCCGTCTCTTGCGGCCTGCAGCACCAGCTGCCAGGCAAGATAGATGGTGTCCGGCTCGGTCGGGCCGGCAATATCGTCGCGCAGTTCCGCTTCGACGGCCTTGAGGCCCTGACCGCGATAGATCTCCACGAGCTTGCCGGTCGGGTCGATGCCGCGCTTGAGGCCCGGCAGCCTCTGCTTGATGGCGACGACAAGATCGAGATCGGCGGCGCTGACGATGATCGAGGAGCCGGCACTGCCGAAATAGTCGGCGAGATGATCCACCCCGCGTGCGCCGATCGCCTTGAGGTTGTCCTTCACGTCGAATTGCAGCAGGGCGTCCGGGTGAGCTGTTCGAAGCATTGTCGCGAGATCTTCGCTGAGGATCGGCGGATGGCCGCCCTGCAAAACCGTCAGCCCGCGGATGGCTTCCGGCAAAGTTTCCCGGATGAGGCCGTGGCCGGTGGTTTCGCCTTCGAGTTCTTCGTCGTGCAGCACGACGAAGCCGCCGTCGGCGCGAACCCGCAGGTCGAGTTCGGTCGATGCTCCAAGACGAAAACCCTCCATCATGACGCCGGCGGAAAACAGCGGATCCTTCAGGCTGCGGCGCAGGCGATGCCACTTCAGCCGGGTGAAACGGCCCTGATGGGCGATGCCGAGGCCTGAAAATACTGAGCTCATGAAATTCCGTCTAAGGTGAAGCGCCGATTCGATCGACGACAGACTATTGTTTCGGAGCTGCCTGCCATAGATCGATGACAGAAGTTTCGTGCCGAGCTTCAAAAACGAATTGCCGCCCGTCAGTGAACCGCTTGTTATAGAGGTCTGCGGACAAGTATCCGAAAACAAATTTTGTCTCCTGTCACGAAAGGCAGATTTCCATGTCCCATGACGCAAACTGGGCGCCTCTTCCTCCCACCAGTACCGGCCTGCGCGGCCGTTGCCCGCGTTGCGGCCAGGGACATCTGTTCAAGGGTTTCCTGTCGATGCGGCCGAGTTGCGAGGTTTGCGGCCTCGATTATTCCTTCGCCGATCCGGGCGATGGGCCCGCGTTCTTTGTCATGTGTTTCGGCTGCATTCCGAGCATTGCGCTTGCCGTGTGGATCGAAACCAGTTTCCAGCCGCCATTCTGGGTGCATCTGCTGATTTCGCTTCCTTTCCTGCTTCTGACGTGTCTCGCGCCGATGCGGCCGCTGAAGGGCTGGCTGGTGGCGAGCCAGTATTTCTACAAGGCCGGGCCTGGCAAGGTCGACAAGGGCGCATCATCGCCCGATGACGGCCAGAACGGAGGCTGACCGGCCAGCAGGGTTTCGAGACTTGCGATAAAACCGGCCCGGATGATGAGGAACAATCTTCTCCGCAAACCATTCGACAGGTGACAATTCAAGGAGCCTGCAATGTCCGATGCCGATGAATTTGAAATGGAAGCGCACCGAAGGGCACTCGCCGTGGAAGGGGCGATGCTCATGCTGATCGACGGCCTCACCGCCCGGGGCACGATTTCCGCAGACGAGGCGGAGGATATGTTGCGGATCCTGTCGAAGAGCTCGGATTTCTCGGCGGCCCGTGCCGCAAGCTCGCTCCGGATCGTCAACCAGCTGAAACGCCTGCGGCGCGGCGACGGTGCAATTACCCCCGGGGCGTGAATCGGCGAAGAATCCGCCAACGGTGCGGGAGGCGTGTTGCGAGACGCCTTCGCTTTTTTGATCGGGAACATCCCCAGTCGGGGTCAGTTGGGGGCGATCATTCACCAGTTCGACAACAAGGAATATCCCATGGCCCAGTATCCCACTCCGCCGTTTCCCGAACAGCAGCAGCCGATGCCGGGCTTTACCGGACGCATGGATCCGGTGCCGGATCACGGCGAGCTCTCCTACCGCGGCTCCGGTCGATTGGCCGGCAAGAAAGCGGTGATCACCGGCGGCGACAGCGGCATCGGCCGGGCTGTGGCGATCGCATATGCGCGCGAGGGCGCCGATCTGTTGATCTCCTATCTGGACGAAGACGAAGATGCGGAGGATACCAAGCGACTCGTCGAGGAGGCCGGGCGCAAGGCGGTGCTGGTGCCGGGCGACATCAAGACCGCGGCGCATTGCCGGGCGATCATCGACCGGGCCGTCCGGGAGTACGGCGGCATCGATATACTCGTCAACAACGCCGCCCATCAGGCCACGTTTTCCGACATTGCAGACATCAGCGACGAGGAATGGGAACTGACCTTCCAGGTCAATATCCATGCGATGTTCTATCTCACCAAGGCAGCGGTTCCTCACATGAAGCCGGGCAGCGCCATCATCAATACCGCCTCGATCAATTCCGACAGTCCGAGCCCGACGCTGCTCGCCTATGCGACCACCAAGGGCGCGATCCAGAATTTCACGGCGGGGCTGGCGCAGCTTCTCGCCGAAAAAGGTATACGCGCGAACACGGTTGCGCCGGGGCCGATCTGGACGCCGCTCATCCCTTCCACCATGCCGGAGGACCGGGTGAAGAACTTCGGCAAGCAGGTCCCCATGAAACGTCCGGGCCAGCCGGTCGAGCTCGCGACCGCCTATGTGATGCTGGCCGATCCGCTCTCCAGCTACGTTTCCGGCGCGACGATCGCCGTCACCGGCGGCAAGCCAATCCTGTAGCTCCGCTCCCTCCCAACGAAAACGGCGGCGGCGTGGCTCACGCCGCCGTCTCTGTCGGGAGAGATGCCTTTGTCTCAGGTGCGGCGGCCGACTTCGCGCGCCAGATCCTCGAAACAGAATTTCGTACCTTGTTCGCTGGCTTCGTTTGCCAGAAGCAGGAGCCGGATCGGAAAGGCGATCGCCTTCTGATGGGACGTGGAGACCGCAAGCGGCTTGTCGTCGGCAAGCACGGTGCGTTCGGCCGCCTGCAGGGCGCCCTGGATTTCCGAGTGGGAAACGACGCCTTTTTCGACCAGGAGCCGGTTGATCGCGGCGACCGCGAGATAGAGGCCTTCGAGCTGGGGATTGGCAGTGTTCATGTCTCGGTCCTTTGCGTGGAAGACGGAACGGAAGTGGCGGCATTTTCGTCGATCAGCCGGGCGCCGCGCTGCTGGGTCAGGTAACGCCAGATCCATTGCACGCTGACGAGCAGGCGCTTTTCGAAATTGACGAGCAGGTAGACATGGACGAGCGCCCAGAGAAACCAAGCGAGGCGGCCCTTCAGCGTCCACTTGCCGAAGTCGAAGATCGCCGCATCGCGGCCGATGACGGCCGTATTGCCGCGGTTCCGGAAGCGGAACGGCTCGGCCGGCTTGCCGTCGAGCAGGTTCGCCCGCAGCGCCTTGCCGAGATATTGGCCCTGCTGCTTGGCGACCTGGGCGAGGGCCGGCAGCGGCTTGCCGTCTTCGGCGAGACCCAGTGCCGTATCCCCGATCGCAAAAATATCGGGAAAGCCGGTGATGGAGAGGTCCGGTTCGACGGGAATGCGGCCGCCTGCCTTGCCTTCGATGCCCAGCCATCTGGCCGAGGGCGCCGCTTTGACGCCTGCACCCCAGATGACGCAGCTGGTGCGGAAACGCTGCGAGCCGGCGATCACCTCGTCCTTGGTGACGGATTCGACGGATAGACCGGTCATCACCTCGACGCCGGCTTTTTCCAGCGCCTTCATGGCGTATTGGGTGAGGTTGTCCGGGAAGGCGGCGAGGATTTTCGGGCCGGCCTCGATGAGGATGACCCGCATGTGATCCGGCTCCAGCTTGCGGAAGTCGCGGGCGATCATGAAATGGCCGAGCTCCGCGATGGCGCCTGCCATTTCGACACCGGTCGGGCCGCCGCCGATGATGATACTGGTGAGGAGGGCCTTCTTCTCTTCCGGATCATGGGAAAGCTCGGCCTTCTCGAACGCCAGCAGCAGGCGCTGGCGGATCAGCCGCGCCTCGTGGATGGTCTTCAGGCCCGGCGCCCAGGCACGCCAGTCGTCATGGCCGAAATAATTGTAATCGGACCCGGTGGCGATGACGAGGCGGTCGTAAGGGACGGACGTGCCGTTGTCGAGGATGACGGTCCTTGCTGCCGCATCCACGCCGGTGACCTCCGCCAGCATGACATTGATGTTCTTGAAGCGTCCGAGCGTCCGGCGGATCGGTTCCGATATGTCGGCGGGAGACAGTGCGGCGGTCGCGACCTGATAAAGGAGCGGCTGGAAAAGATTGTGGTTGCGCCGGTCGATGACGGTCACATCGATGGCGCTGTTGCCGAGCGCGCCGGCCGTCGCGAGCCCGCCAAAACCGGCGCCGACGATGACGACCCGCGGCAGTTTGGTTTCTCCCGTCGTGCCGTTCTGGAAAGTCTTGCCGGTCATATCGCCCCACCCGATTGACGGAGCAAAGCTCCGCTTGACGCCTGTTCAACACACGCCGGACACCTTTGTTCCGAACGTGTTTCACCGGAACCTTTTACGCCTGTCGCCGTTCAATTTCACGACATCAATAGGAGAACGTCATGAACAGCATCGTTTGGTTGGTCGGCGCGGTCGTCATCGTCATCGCCGTTCTGAATCTCGTCGGATTTGCTTAATTTATTGAATGAATCCAATCGGAAGCCTGGCTTTCATCTGCATCGAACTGAAAGGAGACAGTCATGAACAGCATCGTATGGCTCGTTGGAGCCGTCGTCATCGTTCTCGCCGTTCTGTCCTTCATCGGCATAGGCTGATCGGTGAGACGAAAAGCTGGAGGATATCGACAAGGCGCCGTCCCGCAAGGGTCGGCGCCTTGTCTTTGCGTGGTCATTTCGGCGTGGCGGCTGCTTATTCGGCAAGCAGCAGCGCGAAGGGGTGATCGACGAACACCGAGTTGACGGCGATGCGATCCTTGGGGTCGATGGCCTTGCCGGTGCAGACATCGCGATAGCGGCGGTGTCCCAGCCGTTCGGGCAGAGCTATCTCCGTTTCCGCCCAGCGCTCGGACCGGGACGGCGCAAGGCCCGCATGGAGCGCGCTGAACACAAGACGCGGGGCAACGACGATGAAGGCGTCGTCCATGTCGGCGCGGGCGAAGGCGATGACGTTGTCGGCGCGCTTGCCCGAGGCCCTGAGGGGCTGATATTCTCCCCGCCGAAACAGCGTGGGCGCCTCCTGGCGAACGCGCAGCAGGGTGGCGATGACATGCTGTTTCAGCCGGCCGCTCTGCCATTCCTCCTCGGCGCTGGAGGCGAGTTTTTCCTTCTCCATCAGCCGTTGCTGCAGCACGCCGAAATCCGGCTCGCGACGGTTGTCCGGGTCCACGAGGCTAAGGTCGAGGCCTTCACTTCCCTGGTAGATATCGGGGACACCCGGCGCCGTCAGCTTGATGATCGTCTGGGTGACGCTGTTCACCAGGCCGGCGCGGATGAAGGGGTTCAGGGTATCTGTGAAGTCCGCCAGGAAGGCCTGGTTGCCGGGGGAGAGGAGTGCGCTGGCGTAGTCGCGAACCGCCTTCTCGTAGGTTTCATTGCCATCGCTCCAGTTGGTGCGCAGCTTGGCCTCTCGCAGTGCCTTTTCGACATAGCCGAGGAAGCGCGTCTCCAGCGCTTCAAGGCCCTTCGCATCTTCCGGGTGGAGATCGTTCGGCCATGCACCGGCGAGCGCCTGGTAGAGCATCCATTCGACCGCCGGTTCCGGGGCGGGGCCGTCTTCGAGCACCTGAACGGCTTGGCTGTTGATTCCGCGCCAGCGGTCCACGGCTTCGGCCCAGAGTTCCGGCGCCTCGGTGATCGCATAAAGCCGGGCGCGGGCATCCTCGCCGCGCTTGGTGTCGTGGGTGGAGGTGCCCGAAAGCGCATCTGGCTGCCTTTCCAGCCGCGTCTGCATTTCCGCATGAAAGCGATCAAGCGAGAAGGTTCGGGGCAGGGGTTCGGCTCCGACCTCGTTCAGCGCCAGCGCCATGTGATGTCGGAAGAACAGCGTATCCTCCACCGATTTTGCCATCAGCGGACCGGTGAGCTGCTGGAAACGGGTGCGGAAGATCGAAGCCTGAGCTGCCGCCGCCTGCTCGACATCGCCGATCAGGATGCGTTCGAGGAAGGCGAGCGCCGCGTCGTCCGGCGGGTTCGGGCCGTTGCGCACCTTGCCGAGAACCGTCGTAAGCATCTCCCGGCCTTCAGGCGGGAGGCCCTGCCGGGTGCCATAGGTGCGGTAGACCGGGAAGGCGACGAGGAGTTCCCGCAGCGCCGACCTTACCGCCGCCGCCGATAGCGCGGACATGCGGTCCTCCACCAACTGGATCTGCATGGCCAGATCGAGCAGCGTCGAGACCTCACCGGCGAAATTGTTGTCGGCCATCAGCAACTTTGCGGCGCGCAGTTCAGCTTCCATGTCGACCGGGTGGCCGGTGATCTTTTCATAGGCGCTGCGCAGTTCGTCCAGCTTGCCGCCGTCAACAAAGGCATCGCTGACGGCTGCGATAAATTCGTAACCGGTCGTGCCGGAGATCGGCCAGTCCGTCGGGATCTGCTCGCCCTCGCCAACGATCTTCTCGACGGTGATGTAGCAATCCGGTCCGGCCTCGTGCCGCAGGCGTTCGAGATATCCCTTCGGGTCGGCGAGGCCATCGACATGATCGACGCGCAGACCGTCCACCTTGCCGCTATGGACGAGTTCGAGGATCAGCCGGTGGGTGTCGTCGAAGACGATGCCGTCCTCGACACGCATGCCGGCAAGCCCGGTTATCTCGAAGAAACGGCGATAGGAAAGTTCACGCGGCGCATCCCGCCAGGACATCAGGCGGTAGGGTTGCCGGTCATGCAATCCGCCGATCGCGGCGGGTTCGGTGATGTTCAGCACGTCCGCTTCACGGTCGGCATAACTCGCCGGCGTCAGCGGGTAGAAGGTGTCGTAATAGGCCAGGGCCGGCTTGCCGCTCTTCGGATCGGCCTTGATGGAGATCTCTCCGGCTTCCAGCACTTTTTCGAACGTGTCGCCCAGGAAGGGCAAAGTCAGGCGCCTGGTCCAGTCGATATCGAAATGGCGGGCGTATCTGCTCTTCTCGCCGTGCTCGACGACATCGCGCCACCAGGGATTTTCAAGCGACGCGGCCATGTGGTTGGGGACGATGTCGAGGATCAGGCCAAGGCCCCCGGCTTTCAACGCCTTCACCATCCGCTCGAAACCGTCGCGGCCGCCGATCGCGGGGTCGATCTCGTTGGCGTCGGTGACGTCATAGCCGTGGGTGGAGCCGGTCGTGGCGGCGAAGATCGGCGAGGCGTACAGGTGGCTGATGCCGAGCCGCTTCAGATAGGGCACCAGGCCGCCGGCGCGGTCGAAGGTCATGCCGTTGCGGAACTGGATGCGGTAGGTGGCGGTCGGGATCATCATGCGGCATCTCCCGCAGCTTTAAACCGGACGAGTATCGAGTTGGGCGGCAGGTCCCTGGCCGGTTCGGGCCATGCAAAGATCACCTTGCCGGGCATATCCGGAAGCGGCTGAGACGTCCTGCCGATGTTTAGCGCCATCGAAAGTGTGCCTCCCTCAAAAGTCCATGAAACGGCGAGTAAACCCTTGTCCGTCTTCACCACCTTGCCGGAGCGACCGCCCGCTGACCCGAGCAGGGGGACAACGACCTCCCTGCGCAATTTCAGGAGCGCCCTGGTGAATCCCAGCCAATCGTTGCCGTCCGCCGATTCCAGCTTCTTCCAATCGAGCCTGCTCACATCGAACGTTTTTTTCGCATTCGGATCGGGGACGGTCTCGCCCTCGTGGCCTGCATGGCCCTCGAATTCCTTGCGCCGTCCCTCCCGCACTGCTTTCGCGAGATCGCCGTGGAAATCGGTGAAGAACAGGAAGGGATTGGTCTCGCCATACTCCTCGCCCATGAAAAGGAGCGGGATATGCGGCGAGAGAAGAAGCATGGCGAGTAGCGCCTTCACCTTGTCGGGGCCGGCGAGCTCGATCAGTCTTTCCCCTTGCGCCCGATTGCCGACCTGGTCGTGATTCTGGATGAAGTCGACGAAGGCGACCGGCGGCTGGTCGAGGCTGGGCACGCCGCGCTTTTTACCGGTCTGCGCCGAAACCTCGCCCTGATAGGCGAAACCTTCCGCCAGCGCCCGCGCGACGAGCTTTTCGGGCTCCTTGGCGAAGTCCTTGTAATAGGCATGCGTCTCCCCGGTCGCAAACACATGGGCGGCGTTGTGCAGGTCGTCGTTCCACTCGGCGGTGAACAGCGGGGCGTTGCCGTCCTCGTCGCGGGGATGCAGGAAGGTGACGTTGCGGCTGTCCTCGGTCGTCAGATGGATAGCCCGCTCGGGGATCTCGGCGCGGATGCGTTTGGCGATCTCGATCAGCACGTGTTTTTCGGATGGGTCGTCGATCTGGTCGATGGCGTCGAAGCGGAGCCCGTCGAGGTGGAATTCCTCCAGCCAGTAGAGCGCGCATTCGACGATATATTGCCGGACCGGCTCGACGTCGTAGGCTATCGCGGCACCCCAGGGCGTCATCTTCTCCTGGTGAAAGAAGGTGGGCGCCAGCAGCGGCAGATAATTGCCCTCCGGGCCGAAATGATTGAGGACGATATCGAGCACCACCGTCAGCCCATGGCCATGGGCGGCATCGACGAAGGCCTTGAAATCCTCGGGAGAGCCATAGGCGGCATGCGGCGCATAAAGGAGCACGCCGTCATAACCCCAGCCGCGGTTTCCGCCGAAATGCGCGACCGGCATGACCTCGATCATGGTGACGCCGAGTTCGGCGAGATAGGGCAGTTTTTCGATTGCAGCCTTGAACGTGCCTTCATCGGTGAACGTGCCGATATGGAGTTCGTAGACGACGGTCTCTTCCCAGGGCCGGCCCGTCCATTCGGGATGCTGCCACGTATAGCTGGTCGGATCGATCACCAGCGACGGGCCATTGACGCTGTCCTTCTGGCCGCGCGAGGCAGGATCGGGGACGACCATGCCGTCCGCAACGACGTAATTGTATTCGGCGCCGGGGGCGACGCCGGTGGCCAGCAGCTCGAACCAGCCGTCGTCGGAGCGGCTCATCTCGGTGTCTTCGCCGTCCAGTCTCAGTATCACCGTTTCCTGGCCTGGTGCCCAGAGCCGGAACCGCACCTCGCCGGCAGCGACATATTCGGCGCCCCATGTCTTTGGAAACGCACGAAACTCGGTAACGGCATTCAATTCCGACATGCTGGCCAGCCCCTGGTTGAGAGAGACCGGCAAACGGTCGAAGAGGCTTCGAGTTCCATTGTGGGGCATAGGCGCAATAAAATTGCGCGCGGGGGTAACAAATAACAAGTTCAAAGGAGTAGCCGCCGGACGGGTTCGGTCCTAATTTAGCACTCAAGCAGGCGGTTTCGGGGAGGAGATCAGTGCATGCTGACTGAGGAAGAGGAGCTCATCCGCTCGACTGCCGCGGAGTTTTCGCGGGAGGTCTTGAAGCCCGGTGCCGCGGCGCGCGACAAGTCGCACACGATCGAACCGGAGGTGCTGAGACAGCTCGGCGAACTCGGTTTCCTCGGCATGCGGACGGCGGAAGAATGGGGCGGCGTCGGCTGCTCCTATGTCGCCTATGCGAGCGCGCTGATGGAGATCGCCGCCGGCGACGGTGCGGTCTCGACGCTGGTCAGCGTCCATAATTCGCCGGTCTGTTCGCTCCTCGACATGCACGCTTCCGACGACCAGAAGGAACGGTTTCTGAGGCCGCTCGCAGAAGGTCGCCATATCGGCGCATTTGCGCTGACCGAGGCCGATACCGGTTCGGACGCAGCCGCGATCCGCACCCGCGCCACCCGAGACGGCAGCGACTATGTCATCAACGGCTCGAAGATGTTCATCACCTCGGGCAAGATCGCCGGCACGGTGATCATCTTTGCCGTCACGGATCCGGGCGCCGGCAAGCGCGGCATCTCCGCCTTTGTCACCGCCACGGATCTTCCCGGCTTCTCGATCTCCAAGATCGAGGACAAGCTGGGGCAGAAGGCATCGGATACCGCGGCGCTGATGTTCGACAATCTGCGCATTCCCGAAAGCCAGCGGATCGGCGCCGAAGGGGCGGGGCTGAAGATCGCACTGTCCGGGCTGGAAGCGGGCCGCATCGGCATCGCCGCCCAATGCGTCGGCATGGCGCAGGCCGCCTTCGAGGTGGCGCTCACCTACGCCAAGGAGCGCAAGACTTTTGGAAAGCTGCTGCTCGATCACCAGGCTATCGCCTTCCGGCTGGCGGATGCGAAGACCCAGATCGAGGCGGCGCGGCAACTGGTCCTCCATGCGGCACGCCTGAAGGATCGCGGCGAGCCGTGCCTCGACGAGGCCTGCATGGCAAAGCTGTTCGCCTCCGAGATGGCGGAAAAGGTCTGTTCGGCGGCGATCCAGACGCTCGGCGGCTACGGTTACATTTCCGATTTCCCGGTCGAGCGCATCTATCGCGATGTCCGGGTCTGCCAGATCTATGAGGGCACGTCCGACATCCAGAAGATCATTATCGCCCGCGGGCTGGCGAACTGAGGAGGGCGGCATGCGGATCGAAGGCGGAAATTTCCTCGTCACCGGTGTGGCATCGGGCCTCGGGCTTGCTACAGCTAAAATGCTTGTCGAAGCCGGTGGTTGCGTTGCTTTGCTCGACCTTGACGAGACGAGCGGTCAGGCGCGGGCGAGCGAACTCGGCAAGGGCGCGATCTTTGTGAAGACGGATGTGCGCAGCGGCGAGGCGGTCGAGAATGCGGTCGCCAGGGCGGAATCTGCCAATGGCCCTCTGCGTGGCGCGATCTGCTGCGCCGGCATCGCGCCCTCGGAAAAAGTGCTCGGCAAGCAAGGCGTCCATGCGCTCGAAAGTTTCGCCCGCGCGCTGGAGATCAACACGATCGGCACGTTCAACGTGATCCGGCTGGCGGCGCAGGCGATCACCAGGGCGGAGCCGAACGAGGAGGGCGAGCGTGGCGTGCTGGTCGCGACAGCCTCGGTCGCCGCCTATGACGGGCAGATCGGGCAGGCGGCCTATTCCGCGTCGAAGGCGGCGGTGGCTGGCATGACGCTGCCGATCGCCCGCGAGCTTGCCCGCGACGGCATCCGCATGATGACGATCGCGCCCGGCATATTCGAGACGCCGATGATGGCGGGATTTTCCGACGAGGTGCGCGCCTCGTTGGCCAAATCGGTGCCGTTTCCGCCGCGGCTCGGACGGCCGGCGGAGTTCGCGCGGCTGGTTCGCGACATCATCGAAAACCCGATGCTGAACGGCGAAGTGATCCGCCTCGACGGAGCGCTCCGGATGGCGCCGCGTTGAACGACAGATCTTGATCGGTTCTTTGGGAGGAGAAACGAATGACGGACGGACAGAGACTGAGCCTGCATGTGCCTGAGCCGGAAGTGCGGCCGGGCGGCAAGCCGGATTTCTCCAATGTGCCGATCCCGAAGGCCGGCTCGGTGCGGCAGCCGGAGGTGGATGTCGATCCGAAGGAGATCCGCGACCTCGCCTATTCGATCATCCGCGTGCTCGACCGCGAGGGCGAGGCGGTCGGCCCCTGGGCCGGGTCGCTGACCAGCGAAGAGTTGATGGAGGGCCTCAAGCACATGATGCTGTTGCGAGTCTTCGACCAACGTATGCTGATGGCGCAGCGGCAGGGCAAGACCTCGTTCTACATGCAGCATCTCGGCGAGGAGGCAGTCTCCTGCGCCTTCCGCAAGGCGCTCCTCCCGGGCGACATGAACTTTCCGACCTACCGCCAGGCCGGCCTGCTGATCGCCGGCGGCTATCCGATGGTCGAGATGATGAACCAGATCTATTCCAACGATGCCGATCCCCTGAAGGGGCGGCAATTGCCGATCATGTATTCGGCAAGGGACTATGGTTTCTTCACGATCTCGGGCAATCTCGCCACGCAATATGTGCAGGCTGTCGGCTGGGCCATGGCGTCTGCGATCAAGAACGATACGAAGATCGCGGCTGCCTGGATCGGCGACGGATCGACGGCGGAGTCGGACTTTCATTCGGCGCTGGTCTTTGCCTCCACCTACCGGGCGCCAGTCGTCCTCAACGTCGTCAACAACCAGTGGGCAATCTCGACCTTCCAGGGCGTCGCGCGGGGCGGCTCGGGCACCTTTGCCGCCCGCGGCCTCGGTTACGGCCTGCCTTCGCTGCGCGTCGATGGCAACGATTATCTCGCCGTGCATGCGGTCGCCAAATGGGCGGCGGATCGGGCACGGCGCAATATCGGCCCGACGCTGGTCGAATATGTCACCTATCGCGTCGGAGCGCATTCCACCTCCGACGATCCGTCCGCCTATCGCCCCAAGGAAGAATCGGAGGCCTGGCCGCTCGGCGATCCCGTCATCCGGCTGAAGAACCACCTGATCCGCATCGGCAGCTGGAGCGAGGAGCGCCACAAACAGATGGAGGCGGAGATCCGCGACACGGTGGTCGCCGCGCAGAAGGAGGCGGAGCGCCACGGGACGCTGCATTCCGGCGGCCGGCCGTCGATGCGCGACATGTTCGAGGGCGTCTATGCGGAAATGCCGCCGCATCTGAAGCGGCAGCGGCAGCAGGCGGGGGTGTGAGGATGAACATCTTTGTTTTCAAAAGACCCCTCCCCAACCCCTCCCCACAAGGGGGAGGGGCTAACCCGGGCTCGCCATCGCTGGATGTTACGCGGGACAGTGCCGCGAGTCTTCTCCCCCCTTGTGGGGGAGATGGCCGGCAGGCCAGAAGGGGTCTTGCTTTCTCTTATCTCAACGCCAGCCGCTTCATGGAGGCCCGCCCATGCCGCGCATGACGATGATCGAGGCGATCCGAAGCGCCATGGATGTCTCCATGGAACGCGACGGCGATGTGGTCGTGTTCGGCGAGGATGTCGGCTATTTCGGCGGCGTCTTCCGGGGCACCCAGGGGCTGCAGCAGAAATACGGCAAGACGCGCTGTTTCGACGCGCCGATCAACGAATCCGGCATCGTCGGTGCCGCGATCGGCATGGCGGCCTATGGGCTCAAACCCTGCGTCGAGATCCAGTTCGCCGATTACATGTATCCCGCCTATGACCAGCTCACCCAGGAAGCGGCGCGGCTGCGTTATCGCTCCAACGGCGATTTCACCTGCGGGATCACGGTGCGGATGCCGACCGGCGGCGGCATTTTTGGCGGGCAGACGCATAGCCAGAGCCCGGAGGCGCTGTTCACCCATGTCTGCGGGTTGCAGGTGGTGGTGCCGTCCAATCCCTATGACGCGAAGGGCCTGCTGATCGCCTCGATCGAGAACCCGGACCCGGTGATCTTTCTCGAACCGAAGCGGCTCTACAATGGCCCGTTCGACGGCCATCACGACCGGCCGGTGACGTCCTGGGCCGGCCATCCGCTCGGCGAGGTGCCGGCCGAGCACTATGTCGTGCCGCTCGGCAAGGCGGTGGTGCGGCGGCCCGGCGCGGCGGTCACCGTGCTCGCCTATGGCACGATGGTGCATGTGGCCGAAGCGACGGCGCAGGAGACCGGCATCGATGCCGAGGTGATCGACCTGCGCACCCTGATGCCGCTCGATCTCGACACCATCGTCACCTCGGTGAAGAAGACGGGTCGCTGCCTGGTGGTGCACGAGGCGACGCTGACTTCCGGTTTCGGCGCGGAACTGGCGGCGTTGGTGCAGGAGCATTGCTTCTACCATCTCGAAGCGCCGGTCATCCGGGTAGCGGGCTGGGACACACCTTATCCGCATGCGCAGGAATGGGATTATTTTCCGGGGCCGGCCCGTGTCGGACGGGCGCTGCGCGACATGATGGAGGCCTGAGACATGGCGGAAAAACTCATCAAGCTGCCGGACGTCGGCGAAGGCGTCGCGGAAGCCGAACTGGTCGAATGGCACGTGAATGTCGGCGATCTGGTTCGTGAAGACATGGTGCTAGCGGCCGTGATGACCGGCAAGGCGACCGTCGAGATCCCGTCGCCCGTCGAGGGCGAGGTGACCTTCCGGCACGGCGAGATCGGCGATGTGATTGCTACCGGCACCGTCATCCTCAAGATCAGGGTCGCGGGCGAGGGTGCCGACGGCGACGAGGAGCCTGAGGTCGAGGACGGCCACAACGGGGAAGAGCTACCGCTCAAGTCGGTTGTTCCGCCCGTCGCAGCCGCCGAACCGGCATCTGAGAAAGAGGTTGAACCTGTTAAACCAAAAGCTGAGGTTCCCGCGTCACCGCCCGCCGCCAAAGCGCCGCCAAGGGCCGCTGGCGCACCCCGCCCCGAAGGGGAGAAACCGCTGGCGCCGCCGGCCGTCCGCCTTCGGGCCAGGGAAGCGGGGATAGATCTCCGCCAGGTCTCGGGCACGGGGCCGGCTGGCCGCATTACCCACGAGGATCTGGATGCGTTCCTGAACAGCCAGGGCGGCGGAGGGACGACCGCAGCAACCGGGCTGCAGCCGAACAAGGCGGTGCAGGAGGTCAAGGTGGTCGGCCTGCGCCGCCGCATCGCCGAGAAGATGGCGCTGTCGAAATCCCGCATCCCCCACATCACCTATGTGGAGGAAGTCGATATGACCGCGCTCGAAGAGCTGCGGACCCGCATGAACGGCACCCAGAAGCCCGGCCGGCCGAAGCTGACCATCCTGCCCTTCCTGATGCGGGCGATGGTGAAGGCTGTCGGTGAGCAGCCGGGCGTCAACGCGCTTTACGACGATGAGGCCGGCATCATCCGCCAATATGGCGGCGTCCATATCGGCATTGCGGCGCAGACCCCTTCGGGGCTCGTCGTGCCGGTGGTGAGGCATGCCGAGGCGCGCGACATCTTCGACTGCGCCCGGGAAGTGGCGCGCTTAAGCGATGCCGCCAGGAACGGCACGGCCTTGCGCGAGGAACTGTCCGGCTCGACGATCACCATCAGTTCGCTCGGCGCGATGGGCGGCATCGTTTCGACGCCGGTCATCAACCATCCGGAAGTGGCGATCATCGGCGTCAACAAGCTCGCAATCCGGCCGCATTGGGACGGGACGCAGTTCGTGCCGCGCAAGATGATGAACCTTTCCTCCAGCTTCGATCACCGGGTGATCGACGGCTGGGACGCCGCGACATTCGTGCAGCGCCTGAGGGCGCTGATGGAAACACCGGCGCTTATCTTCGTCGAGGAGTGAGGTGAGAGAAGAACAATGAAAGAGATCACCTGCAAGCTTCTCGTCATCGGGGCCGGTCCGGGGGGCTATGTCTGCGCCATTCGGGCCGGCCAGCTGGGGGTGGATACGGTCATCGTCGAAATGGCGAAGCCGGGTGGCACCTGCCTCAATATCGGGTGCATTCCCTCCAAGGCGATCATCCACGCGGCCGACGATTTTACCAAGACCGTCGCGATGGCGGCGGGCAGGAATGCCATGGGCATCAAAGCCGATAACCCGGCCATCGACCTTGCAAAAACGATGGCCTGGAAGGACGGCATTACCGGCCGGCTGACCCTCCGTGTCGCGGGCCTGCTGAAGAAGGCCGGCGTCAAGATCGTCGTCGGGCGGGCGAAATTCCGGGACGGCAAGACGGTCGCCGTGGAGACCGAGACGGGCGAACAGGTCATCCGCGCCGAAAACATCGTCATCGCCACGGGTTCGGCGCCGGTGGAATTGCCGATGCTGCCGTTCGGGGGCAAGGTCGTCTCGTCTACCGGGGCGCTATCTCTGACGGAAGTGCCGGAGAGGCTGGCGGTGGTCGGCGCCGGTTATATCGGCCTTGAACTCGGCATCGCCTTTGCCAAGCTCGGATCGAAGGTGACGATCGTCGAGACGCTCGATCGCATCCTGCCGCTCTACGATACGCAGCTCACCCAGCCGGTCGCCAAGCGGCTGGCGGCCTTGGGTGTCGAGGTTCTGCTCGGCACCAAGGTGAAAGGCCTCTCTTCGAATGGCGAGGCACTATTGGCCGAGACCGGTTCCGGCGAGGAAAGGCGCATCGCCGCCGACAGGATCCTCGTGACCGTAGGCCGCAAGCCGGTCATCGACGGCTGGGGACGCGAGGAGCTGGAACTCGACATGGACGGCCGGTTCTTGCGGATCGACGAGCAATGCCGCACCTCGATGCGCGGCATCCATGCGGTCGGCGACGTGACCGGCGAGCCGATGCTGGCGCACCGGGCGATGGCGCAGGGCGAGATAGTGGCGGAGATCGTCTCCGGCAAGCGGCGCTCCTGGGACAAACGCGCCATTCCCGCCGTCTGCTTCACCGATCCGGAGATCGTGTCGGTCGGCATGTCGCCGGACGAGGCGAAGGCGGCGGGCCGCGAGATCAAGATCGGCCAGTTCCCGTTTTCCGCCAACGGCCGGGCGATGACGTTGTCGGCGGAAGAGGGGTTCGTGCGGGTCGTGGCGCGGGCCGACAATCACCTGGTGCTCGGTATCCAAGGTGTCGGGGCGGGCATATCCGAACTTTCGGCGGCATTTGCTCTCGCGATCGAGATGGGGGCGCGGCTGGAGGATATTGCGGGGACGATCCATGCGCATCCGACGCAGTCGGAGGCGTTTGCAGAGGCGGCCTTGAAGGCGCTGGGGCATGCGCTGCATATGTGAGCTGCTGGTGACCGGTTGAGTGCTTTGTCGAAGCAAGTCACGATCGCCTGTTTTCAGGCCGGCGCAGGATCACGGCTCTGGTTGATCTCACGCCTTCATGAGATACGCTCTGTTCCGGCCTGATGAAACGAAAGAGCAATCGCAATGAAATGCCTACGTATTTATGCAACTCCGGACGGCGAATCTCATTTTGGCGAAGTGGAGTTGCCGACGACCAAAAGGTCGGTACATCCCGATGCCTTGCCGTTCGACGTCACGGCCAGTTATCCGGCGTCCCGCGTTCGCCTCACCCACATTCCGGCAGGCATGAGGGAGGTTGCCTGGCATAGAGTTCCGGAACCGGTTTTGACGGTGAGGCTGGATGGTTCGGTTGAATACGAGACGAGCGACGGCCAGGTTCGCCACGTTCAGGCGGGCAGCTTCGTATTGGTGGAAGACACCCACGGAAAAGGCCATCTATCACGCCATTCCCCCGAGGCGCAAACCGTCATTTGGATCTCATTGCCGAACGGTCTTGATTTGCCAGCTGGATAGTCGGTTATGGCACGCCTCTGGCGACGCCGATTGACAGTCCCTTCATGGTTTGAGGCCACATGATCGCCTCATGTGCTATGGCATTCATTCCCGAAGTCCGGGCTTTTCCAATTTCCACCCTCACAACTCCAGCAGCGCATAGGGTTTCCCCGTCGGCTTCTCGATATGCGACGCGACATTGTAGACCGGCGCACCGCCCGGCGTCCTGCCCTCGTAAGTGCCGCGATGCGCGTGGCCATGGACGACGGCTTTGACCGGAAAGCGGTCGATGGTTTCCGCCAGTCGCGAAGAACCAAGGAACGGGTAGATCTCCTCCGGCTCTCCGGCCACCGTCTCGCGGATCGGCGCGTAGTGGAGCACAACCATGGCCCGCTCCGAGCGCACCTGCCGCAGCGCGTTTTCCAGCCGCATGGTTTCCTCGACGCTTTCGGTCACCATCGCCTTGATCGCCGGTTCGCCGAAGGAGCCGAGCATGTGGCGGCCGAAGCCGCCGGCGAAACCCTTGGCGCCGGCAAAACCGACGCCGTTGATCTCGACCGCCTGGCCTTCCAGCAGATGGATGCCGGCTTCCTTCAGGATATGGGTGACTTCCTCGACGCAGCCGCACTCGTAATCGTGGTTGCCGAGCACGCCGACGATCGGGATAGAGCAGGCGCGCAGGTCGGCAGCCAGGATTTCCGCTTCCTTGACCTTGCCGAGGTCGGTGAGGTCGCCGGTCAGGACGAGGATGTCGGCAGCCTGGGAAATCTCGGTGAACAGCTCCTTGTAGGATGCCGTGCCGTGTTCCTTGACATGCAGGTCGCCCATGGCGGCGATCTTCAGCTTGCCGTTCGCCTTTCCCGGCTCGGCTTTTTTCGGTTCGCTCCTTGCGTCGGTCGCCTTGCTCACGCCAAGCCTCCTTCAGCCATTTCCTCTTCGACGCCGTCGCGAAGGTCGCCTTCACCGCCGACGTCGGCAAACCCCCACTCCTTAACGTCGATCTCGAAATCCACGCGGCTGAACATGCGGCCACGGCAGATCTTCATCTGCGGCAGCGGCAGCTCGCGCTGCGCCTTCAGGCGGTCGAGCAGTTCGTCCAGCAGCCAGTCCGGCACCTTGTCGCGCTCGGTCGGGTAGATCCAGCGGAAATTCAGGAGGTGGATCAGCAGCACTTCCCAGTGCACTTCCATATGGTTCAAGAGCCGCTCCCAGTCGATCTGCTCGTGGGCGCGCAGGATCATGTGGACGATGTCGCCGCCGTCATAGCGGTGGCGCAGCTGCACGAAGCATTTCGACCAGATGAGCTCGGTTGGGGCTATGATGCGCACCTTGTGGCCGTTCATCTCGATCTGGCGGGCGTTTTCGAACCAGGCGTCGCTGATCGGCATGGTGCCGTTCGAGGCGGCAAAGATCACGTCGAAGAAATGCCGGCCCTTCTTCACCTTGCCGAGCCAGCGGTCGTCCTCGACCTCGATCTGATAACCCTTGTCCTTGAAATGGGCGAGGATGCGGGCATAGTCGCCTGCCTTGCAGAAGATATCGAGATCCTTGGTCTGGCGGGTAATGCCCGTGTAGGCACTGATGGCAAACGTACCTGCCAACAAAAACGGTATATGGCATTTCACCAGGTCCTCGACCGCCTCGGCGACAAAGGCTTCCGAATCCGCGTCGGCAAGCGTCGGCGCAGCCTTTACTGTCATCCCCGGCATGGTATCGACCGGATGAGTGGCCTTCTCCCTCGGCAGGTTTTGCGCGCCATTCGCTTCGGCATTCATCGAGGATCTCCAAATCTTCAACTCGCGCAGGGGAACACCCGGGCATGCCCGGAGGTTCCGTTTCGAATTGTTTCCGGGATGTGGAGAGGGTGTCAGCGCTCGGGGTTATCGGCATTGGCCAGGGGGCTGGGACGGCCATCCGGCTGGTCCACATCTTCCCGCTGGTCGAGGTCTTCGAGATCGGTTTCCACCAGGTAGGTATCTCCGGCACCGAGACGGGAGGCTTCCTTGATCGCCTGCTGGCTGGTCATGTCCATCTGCGTGTGAAGCGCATCTTCGGCGCGCTTCCGGCCATCCGTTTCAAATCGTTCGGATTGCTCGTCAGTATCGATCTTGCGTTTGGTGTCCATGGGGATGTTCCTTTCATCAAGTTTCGCGCCGGTCGCGGGCGACGTCCACTCCGTCCAGAACACCCCGGTGGCGGAGAGGTTCCGCCGGCAGGGAACCAAGCGGGACCGTGCCGTGTTGAGTGAAAAGTATGACAGGAGGCAGATATGCCAGCGAAATCCAAGGCACAGCAGAAGGCGGCCGGCGCCGCACTTGCCGCAAAACGCGGCGATATGAAGAAGAGCGAGCTCAAGGGCGCTTCGAAGGGCATGGAGAAGTCCATGAGCGAAAAACAGCTCGAGGATTTCGCCTCGACCAAGCGCAAGGGCAAGCCGGATCACGTCGCCCACTGACGGTACCGGTTGCCGTGGTGCCCCGATCGGGCTGCCGGTCCGAGACCGGAACTTCCCGGAAACACGGGCGTTCTTCCGAGCGCCCGTCTTTTCGTGGAACCCGCCTGTTCGTGGAGGAAGAAGCCATGCCGCCTGAAGAACTCGATGCAACGCTGACCGCCCTGCCGCTGAGGATCGGCGTCTATATTCCCGACGATTTGATGGAGGACTGGTTTGCACCCGGTACGGGCATGAAGCCGGTCAGCGAGGCGGCCTTGAAGGCGGCAGAGGCCTATGGCCGCCGCTTCGAGTGCGAGTTCAAATATTATCCCGAGCGGATGGAGGGCGTCTTCTGGAAATGGGTGCCGGCCCTCTAGGCCGTTTGGCACCCCACGAGGCTCGACAGCCGAGGAAGCGCGCCGCGCCGCTAAGGATCGCTCTCTCCTTCGAGAAGGGAAAGCGACCGGTCCGCCTATGGGCGCGGCGGCGCCTCATTCAATGACAATCACCTTCAGGGCGGCATTTGGCTGAACGACGCAGCCAACCCACTCCGCGAGCCCTGTCATGACGCAGAAAATGCAGCGGAAAACGAAAGGTTCCACCTAGAGGTGATTCGAACGGTTATTTTTCGCCCGAATCACCAAAACTCACAGAAACGCCGATGCTCAGGCGACGTAGCTGTCGCGCAGGGCCTCGAACTTCTGAAGCTGTTCTGCGATCAGTTCGCGTGCGGCATCCCGCTTGACGAAGACCTTGAACATCGCGGAACCCTTGGCGTTCATGAACCATACCGAGCAGGAACGGCGGCCGTGGAAAGCACGATCGACGAAGGTCACCGAGGCGCAATTGTCCTTCTTGATGTGACCACCGATCGGGCTGTCGCCGTGGATGTTGAACCAGCCATGGCCTTCAGACCCCATCGGCAGGCTGCCTTCGGCCTCCAGCACGATGTCTTCGGTATGGACGATGAACAGGACTTCGCCCCAGGTGCTCATCTCGGCCCAGATATCCGCGAACTTCTCCTTGTCGGCGATGACCGCCGCGCCCTTCGGAAGGATTTCGAGGATCTCGGCGGGCGTCACATCGGCGTTGGCGGCGATCGCCTCGACGACGCCGTCGGGCTTTTCCGCAAGGGCGGCGAGAGCCCGTTCGCGACGGTCCGGCTTGATTTCGGAAACGGCGTTCATCCGGGACCTCAGGCGGCAGCGTCGGCGCGCACGCCGTTCTTGTCTTCGTGGATGATCACTTCGAAACCTTCGAAATGCGGGCCGGAGAGATATTCAACCTTGGCGCGGTTGTTGCCGGCGTTGGCATGGGCGGCGCGGAACTGTTCCGACTTCGTCCAGGCCTGGAAGTCCTCGAAGGTTTCCCAGACGGTATGGGATGCGTAGAGGGTGTGATCTTCCGCCTTCGGGCCCTTGAGCATGTGGAATTCGATATAACCCGGCAGCTCGGCGAGGCGACCCTGGCGGCCGCGCCAGATGGCTTCGAACGCTTCTTCGTAGCCCGGCACGACGCGGAAACGGTTCATGGCGATGTACATGGATAGACCCTCACTTAAAGTTTCACTTTCGGCTCAAGATATCTGCGGCCGGTCCCCTTGAAAAGCCTAAAAAACTTGCGTAGTCAACTCAAGTTATCGCCGCCGGCCAGGCGGATTTGGGGCATTTGGGGCCTCGGCTTGGGTACAAGGAGCAGAGTATCATGGGGTCTTCCTTCAGCGCGAGGGGGCTTTTCGCAGCCGTCCTCCTGGGCACCGGTCTCGTCGCGGGCGTCGCTGCGGCATCCGACAAGGGCAACACGGAGGCCAAGCGGATCGTCTCCATCGGCGGCACGATCACCGAGATACTTTACGCTCTCGGAGCCGAGGATAGGATCGTAGCACGGGACTCGACGAGCTTCTATCCGGATGCGGCCAATTCCAAGCCCGATGTCGGTTATATGCGCGCCCTGTCCGCGGAAGGCATTCTCGGCCAGAAGCCCGATCTGATCCTGATGGAGGAGGGTTCGGGTCCGCCGCCGGTCCTCGAAATCCTCAAGGCCAGCGAAGTGCCGATGGTGGTCATTCCCACGCCGCCGAAGGTGGATGCGATCGGCAGGAAGATCCGGGACGTGGGCGCGGCCGTCGGGCTGCCCGACAAGGCCGAGGCGCTCGCAGCAAGGACCGAGGACGGGCTGAAGAAGCTCGCCGCCGACGTTGCCAAGATCCCCGGTCCGAAAAAGAAGGTTCTGTTCGTGCTTTCGCTTGCCAATAACCGCGTCATGGCGGGCGGCGGCGATACGGAAGCGGGCGCGGTGATCGAAATGGCCGGCGGTATCAATGCCGCGCCGACGATCAACGGCTACAAGCCGCTTGCCGACGAAGCCGTCATCGCCGCGAAGCCGGATGTTGTGCTTTCCATGTCTCGCGGCGACCACACGATCACACCGGAACAGGTTTTTGCGATACCGTCGATGCAGACGACGCCGGCTGCGGCCAACAAGGCGCTGGTCAGTATGGACGGCCTGCTGCTGCTCGGTTTCGGGCCGCGCACGCCGGACGCCGCCCGCACGCTCGCCGCGCAGATCTATCCCGGAGCGATCAACTGATGATGAAGGCGCTGGCGATGCCCTTCCGACCGGCGGATGATGGAGACCGGACGCGCCAGGGCGTTCTCGTGCTCCTTCTGCTGGGGGGCATGTTGTTTGCGGCCTGCTTGCTTTCGCTGGGCATCGGCCCGACGGGCGTCGGCCTGCGCGATCTCTGGACCTATGCGACCGGCAACAGCGCCAGCCTTTCGACCCAGGAACGGGTGATCCTCGAGGCGGTCCGCCTGCCGCGCACAGCGCTCGGCCTTCTGGTCGGAGCCGGGCTCGCCGTCTCTGGCGCGATGATGCAGGGCCTGTTCCGCAATCCGCTTGCCGATCCCGGCATCGTCGGCGTCACCTCCGGCGCGGGGCTTGCCGCGGTTGCGGCAATCGTACTCGGCAACGGCATTCTGGCGCCTGTCGCCATGGTGCTCGGCAACCAGTTCCTGCCGTTGATGGCCTTTTTCGGCGGCCTGTTCAACACCTGGGCGCTCTATATCATCGCCACCCGCGACGGGCGGACGTCGACGACGACGCTGATCCTGTCGGGCATCGCGATCGGCGCGCTTTCGGCGGCGCTGATGGGCCTGATGATCGTCATGGCCGACGACCGGCAGCTGCGAGATATCACTTTCTGGAACCTCGGCTCGCTGGGCGGCGCCACGTTCGGCCGCGTGTTGTCCATCCTGCCCTTCGTCGGCGCGGTGATGGTCATCATGCCCTTCGTGGCGCGCGGGCTCGATGCACTGGTGCTCGGTGACGCGGCCGCCTTCCACATGGGCATCCCGGTGCAGCGGCTGAAGAAGATCGTCATCGTCGCGGTCGCCGCTGCCTGCGGCTCGACCGTCGCGGTCGCCGGCTCGATCGGTTTCGTCGGCATCGTCGTGCCGCACCTGCTGCGCCTTGTCATGGGGCCGTCGCACCGCTTCCTGCTGCCGGGCTCGGCGCTCGGCGGCGGCGCGCTGCTGCTGGTTGCCGACAGCGTCGCGCGAACCGTGGCCGCTCCGGCAGAACTGCCGATCGGCGTCATCACGGCACTGTTCGGCGCTCCGGTCTTCCTTTTTCTGCTGCTGGGTAAAAACGGCATCACCATGCGGGACACGCCATGATTTCCGCCGAACACGTCACCGTCACCCGCTCGGGCCGCAAACTGCTCGACGATGTCGGTCTCGACCTCGAACCGGGCAAGTTCACCGTCGTCATCGGCCCGAACGGTGCCGGAAAATCGACGCTGATGAAGGTGATCTCCGGCGAGATGAAACCGGATATGGGTTTCGTTGCCTATCACGGCACCAGCGTCGAACTCTGCCAGCCGGTCGAACTCGCTAGGCGCCGGGCGGTGCTGCCGCAGGCCACGCAGCTCGCTTTCCCCTTCACCGCGCTTGAAATCGTGCGCATGGGGGCGGTGGCGCAAGGAGCGCTCAATCCGACGGAGCAGGCTCGCCAGGCGCTGTCTCGCGTCGGACTTCGCGGGTTCGAAAGCCGGCCCTATCCGTCTTTGTCGGGTGGCGAGCAGCAGCGGGTGCAGTTTGCCCGCGCGCTTGCGCAGGTGCCGCAGCCGGTCGCGGACGGCGTGCCCCGGGCCCTGTTTCTCGACGAGCCGACCGCCAGCCTCGATCTCGGTCACCAGATCTCGGTGCTGGAGATCGCCCGCGACTTCGCCAATGCCGGTGGTATCGTGCTTGCCATCCTGCACGACCTCAATCTTGCGGCTGAATTCGCCGACCATCTCGTGGTGCTGAACCGCGGCCGCGTGGTGGCGGAGGGCGCCTGCACGGAGACGGTCAACGACGAGATCATCGCCAGCGTCTACGGCATTGCCGGCGCCGTCGGCCGGCTGCCGGCGGTCCACATTCCCTACGTCCTGCCGCAATCGCGGCACCGTTGAACGCGGTCAGGTATCGGGCCGGGTAACAATGAAGGTCGCCGATCCGAGCATGACGGCGGCTACCAGCACCGCCCGCCACAGCGGCGGCGAGGTGCCGACCCAGAAGACCGCATAACTCACCGCCATCAGCGAAATGGCGGCGATCTTCGCCTTCCTGGCGATTGCACCCTTTTCCCGCCAGTTGCGCAGCGACGGCCCGAATTTCGGGTGCTCGAGCAGCCATGCCTCCAGCCGCGGCGAGGAGCGCGCGAAACAGGCGACCGCCAGAAGCAGGAACGGCGTGGTGGGCAGGACAGGCAGGAAAGCCCCGACAATGCCGATTGCTACGAACAGCCATCCGAGGGCGAGAAAGAGGAGACGCATGCGACGACCTATGGATATCCTGAGGAGGATAGACAAGTTCGGAAGCGGCGTCTCCACCCAAATTTCTCGTGGTCGAGCGCCCTTCCCATTTAGGCGCCGCCGGTTATAGTGCGGCCGGCTTCAATAACCGCAGGGGAAATGATGTCGCTAAAGAAAGTGCTCGTGGTCGGCGGGGCCGGCTATATCGGTTCCCATACGTGTCTGGTGCTCGCCGAGCGGGGCTATGAACCGATCGTCTTCGACAATCTCTCCAACGGGCATGCGGAGTTCGTCCGCTGGGGCGCCCTGGAGCAGGGCGATATCCGCGACCGCGCCCGGCTCGACGAAGTGTTTGCCAAGCACAAGCCCGATGCCGTGCTGCATTTCGCGGCGCTGATCGAGGTGGGTGAATCGGTCAAGAACCCGGTCGCCTTCTACGACAACAATGTCATCGGCGCGCTGACGCTGCTGTCGGCGGCGATCGATGCGGGTGTGAAGGCTTTCGTATTCTCCTCCACCTGCGCGACTTACGGCCTGCCGGACCGCGTGCCGATGGACGAGACGCACAAACAGGCGCCGATCAACCCCTATGGCCGCACCAAGTTCATCATCGAACAGGCGCTGAAGGACTACGGCACCTACAAGGACCTGAAGTCGGTCATGCTGCGTTATTTCAACGCCGCCGGCGCCGATTTCGAGGGCCGGATCGGCGAATGGCACACGCCGGAAACCCACGCCATTCCGCTCGCCATCGAGGCGGCGCTCGGCCGCCGCCAGGGTTTCAAGGTGTTCGGTGACGATTACGACACCCGCGACGGCACCTGCGTGCGCGATTATATCCACGTGCTCGACCTCGCCGACGCGCATGTGCGGGCGGTCGATTACCTTCTCTCCGGCGGCGAGACGATCGAACTCAATCTCGGCACCGGCACGGGCACGACCGTGAAGGAACTGCTGGGGGCGATTTCGGAGGTTTCCGGAAAACCCTTCCCCGTGGAATATGTCGGGCGGCGCGAGGGCGATTCCACCTCGCTGGTCGCCAACAACGACAAGGCGCGGGCGGTGCTCGGCTGGGAGCCGAAATACAGCCTGAACGATATCATCCGTTCGGCCTGGGATTGGCATTCCCGCTCCAACCATCACGTGATGTGAGGAAGGACATGGCGGAAGGCGAGGTCAAGCTCGAGGAAAGCTGGAGGCACGCGCTCGGGCCGGAATTCTCCAATCCCTATATGGGCGAGCTCAAGCGCTTTCTCGTTGCCGAAAAGGAAGCCGGCAAGCGCATCTTTCCCAAAGGCTCGGAGTATTTTCGCGCGCTCGACCTGACCCCGCTCGACGAGGTGAAGGTGGTGATCCTCGGCCAGGATCCGTATCACGGCTTCGGCCAGGCGCACGGCCTTTGCTTTTCCGTCAAGCCGGGCGTGCGCATCCCGCCGTCGCTGGTCAACATCTACAAGGAGATGGAGACGGATCTCGGTATTCCGCCGGCCAAACATGGCTTCCTGGAACACTGGGCGGAGCAGGGCGTGCTTTTGCTCAACAGCGTGCTGACCGTCGAGGAGAGCCAGGCGGCCTCGCACCAGGGCAAGGGCTGGGAGCGCTTTACCGATGCGGTCATCCGCACCGTCAATGACGAGTGCGATGGCGTCGTCTTCATCCTTTGGGGCTCCTACGCCCAGAAGAAGGCAGCCTTCGTCGATCAACAGCGCCATCTGGTGCTGAAATCGGCGCATCCGTCGCCGCTGTCGGCCCATAACGGCTTTCTTGGCTCGCGGCCATTCTCGAAGGCGAATGCCTACCTGCAGTCGATCGGCAAGGATCCGGTCGATTGGCGCCTGCCAGAACAAGTTTGATTCTGTGAACGATTAACTATTTGTCGTCTACGCAGAGTGAACAATGCGTTCGGATCGTCGCGTCTATCCAATTGGCGGTCGTTCCACCATTTTAACTCCAGAAAGCAGGCCGCACGGGCGGCCTCGGAAAGGGGTTTAAAATGCTCGACCAGATCAAAGGGCTGCACCACGTCACCTCGATGGCTGCCAGCGCCAGCACCAACAACAAGTTCTTCACCGATACGCTCGGCCTTCGCCGGGTCAAGAAGACCGTCAACTTCGACGCTCCGGATGTCTATCATCTCTACTATGGCGACGAAGTCGGTTCTCCCGGCTCGGTGATGACCTACTTCCCGTTTCCGCATATCGCTCGCGGCCGTCAGGGTACCGGCGAAGTGGGGACGACGCTCTTCTCGGTTCCTGAAGGTTCGTTCGGTTTCTGGACCGACCGGCTGACGAAAGCCGGCGCCGAAGGCATCAAGGCCGATACCGCATTCGGTGAAAACCGTCTGCATTTCGCCGGTCCCGATGGCGACGGGTTCGCGCTCGTCGAAGTCAAAGACGACGCCCGCAAGCAGTTCGTCGGCAACGGCATATCCGAAGACCATGCGATCCGCGGCTTCCATTCCGCCTCGCTCCGGCTTCGCGATGAAGGGGCCACCGCAGAACTTCTGAAATATATGGGTTACCAGCAGGTCGATAACCAGGACGGCGTGCTGCGGCTTGCCATGCCCGGCGGCAACGGTGCCGATGTCATCGATATCGAAACCATGCCGAACATCGCCCGCGCCAATCTGGGTGCCGGCTCGGTCCACCACATCGCCTTTGCCGTCGAGAACCGCGCAAAGCAGCTCGAAGTCCGCAAGGCGCTGATGGATACCGGTTACCAGGTCACTCCGGTGATCGACCGCGACTACTTCTGGGCGATCTATTTCCGCACGCCGGGCGGCGTGCTGTTCGAAATCGCCACCAACGAACCCGGCTTCGACCGCGACGAGGATACCGCCCATCTCGGCGAAGCCCTGAAGCTGCCCGCACAGCACGCCCATCTGCGGGCAACGCTCGAACAGCATCTCGAACCGCTGGACGCCTAGTCAAGCACCGCGTCCAAGGAGACTATCATGAGTTACGACAGTTATGTGCACCGGGCGCGCCCCGGTGCATCCGGAGCGCCGATCCTGTTCGTCTTTCACGGCACCGGCGGCGATGAAAACCAGTTCTTCGATTTTGGCGGTCGGCTGTTGCCGGGCGCCACGGTGATTTCGCCGCGCGGCGACATTTCCGAACATGGTGCGGCGCGCTTCTTCAGGCGCAAGGCGGAAGGCGTCTACGATTGCGAGGATCTTGCCCGGGCGACCGAGCGGATGAGCGAATTCGTCGCCGCCAACCGTGAACGCTACGGTTCCTCGACCGTGCTCGGCCTCGGTTTCTCGAACGGCGCGAACATTCTCGCCAATATCATGATCGAGAAGCCCGGCCTGTTCGATGCGGGTGTGCTGATGCATCCGCTGATCCCGTTCACGCCGAAGGACCGCAAGGTCGAAGACAGGGCCCGTGTCCTGATCACGGCCGGTCAGCACGACCCGATCAGTTCCGTCGAGCGGACCAGCGCCCTTGCCGACTATTTCCGGCGGCAGGGCGACGCGGTGACATTGGAGTGGCACGGCGGCGGGCACGAGATCCGTCCCAACGAGATCGAAGCCGCCAAGACGTTCCTGGCGCCCCATGGCGCTTGAACGCGACAATGAAGACGTCCGGCGTCAGGCTTGTGAAGGCTGACGCCGGGCTCACTTTTGGGGACCTCCGCTACCAGCGGGCCGTTGCCTTGCCGAACACGTTTTGGAGAGTGGGCTTTTTCTCGTCGTCGACCGCCTCTTCGCTCTCGTCGGTTTTGCCCTCTTCCTCCTTGAAATACTTGGCGACGGTCTGCATGTGCCACTGCATCAGCTCATAGCAGTATGTCACTTCCCGTTCGCCCGCCGACCAATAGGCATTCGGCTCGCCACATTCGGCGGCCGTCAGCTTGATGCCGTCGTCCAGCTTGTAGAGCCCCGACAGAAGCTCGGCTAGGATATCCAGAACCTTCGCCGTCTTCGTCAGGTCGGCGTAGTCCTCGAGCTCCTTGCTGTTCGGCTTCTTGTAGGTGATCGTAAATTTGTTGTTCTGTCCGTCGGTCCGCAGATGCGGTTTCAGGACGCCGAACCAGCTGTCATGGGCTTTCAGATATTCGCCGACGCACTGCCTGCGGCGTTCCGCCGGAAATTCGAGGTTGTCGGCCGATTCCTTGAACTTCTCCGCATCCTTGCCGACCATCATGCAGACCATGCTGAAGGCGCGCTGGCGGTCGAGCGCGTGGACGTCCCACAGGGCCAGTTCCTCTTCGGCCGCCTCGCTGGCCTCTGCGGAAAATGTCCAGCCATCGACGGAATCGGTGAGCGCCGTATCGAAGACTTCATCGTCGGCCTCCAGTAGGAGCAGCGTGGAGAGCGTGTCCACCGCATCCTCCTCACGGCCAAGAACCGGCAGGTTGAATTCCGAAACCAGCATGTGTCCGGCTTCGTGGAACAGGAAGAACAGGGCATTGCCGAATGCGAACTCGACGCTGTCCTCGACCTGCTGCTTGGAAAGACCCTCGAGGTCGTCGGTGAGGGCCGTCGCCCCTGCGCCGGACATCGGCAGCGCAAGGATCCCGAGAAGGGCGAGAGGGAGAAGGCTGCGTCGCATCAGGCCTGCCTGCTTTCTGAAGTTCGGGTTGATCTGAAGCGTCCATGGCCCAGCGCTGCGGAAATTCCCTGGATCGCCGCGAGGTCGATCTATTCCATAACATCGAGCTTTTAAGTTCGGATGAAGCGGTATTGTTGCTGATATGTTTCGACGGGCCTTGCGAACACTTGCGGCTTGTCGAGATTCCCTGGCCTGCAAGGGCGGACGTCGGCCGCGTGTGGCGATGAAACATGCTTCCGCAGGTCGTCGTTGCGACGCATCCGGCGGGCTTGCGAGGGAGGTGGCTATGGCCGATAGTGTCTGTCATCCCCTCGACCCGCGCGGAGGTTTCCCATGAGCAACCATTTGAAATTCTTCATCGACGGCGCCTGGGTGGAGCCGGCCATTCCGGTCGCGCTCGACGTCATCGATCCATCCACCGAAGAGGCCTATACGCGGATCGCGCTCGGCTCCGTGGCCGATATGGACAAGGCCGTCGCAGCCGCCAAAGGTGCTTTTCCGGCATTCTCGCAATGGTCGAAGGAGGAGCGGCTGGCGCTGCTCCGCCGTATCCTTGTCGAATATGAAAAGCGTTACGAGGATATCGCGCAAGCCGTATCCCAGGAAATGGGTGCGCCGATCGGCTTTGCCCGCGACGCGCAGGCCGCCGCCGGGCAGGGGCATCTCAAGGCGACCATCGAGGCGCTCGAAGCCTACGAATTCACCGAGGCCCGCGGCACGACCATGGTGGTCAAGGAGCCAATCGGCGTCTGCGCTCTGATCACGCCATGGAACTGGCCGCTCAACCAGATCGTCTGCAAGGTGGCGCCGGCGATCGCCGCCGGTTGCACCATGGTGTTGAAACCGTCCGAGATCGCGCCGATCAGCGGCATCGTCTTTGCGGAAGTGATGGAGGCGGCGGGTACGCCGAAGGGCGTCTTCAACCTCGTCAACGGCACCGGGCCGGACGTCGGGCAGGTGATGGCCGGCCACCCGGACGTCGACATGGTGTCCTTCACGGGCTCTACCCGCGCCGGGGTGATCGTCGCCAAGACCGCCGCCGATACGGTGAAGCGCGTGGCACAGGAGCTTGGCGGCAAATCGCCCAACATCATCCTGGCAGACGCCGAATTCGAAAAGGCGGTGGCGGAGGGCGTGACCGCCTGCTTCGCCAATTCCGGCCAGTCCTGCGACGCGCCGACCCGGATGCTGGTGCCGGCCAGGCGTCACGACGAGGCGCTTCAAGTTGCCAGGGCCGCGGCCGAAAAACTGAAGACCGGCGATCCGCGCGCCGATGGTACGGATCTCGGCCCGGTTGTCAGCAAGGTGCAGTTCGACAAGATCCAGCGGCTGATCGAGGCCGGCATCGCCGAAGGCGCGACGCTCGTCACCGGCGGTCCCGGCCGGCCGGAAAGCCTCAATCGCGGCTATTACATCCGCCCGACCGTGTTCGGAAACGTCACCAACGACATGACCATCGCCCGCGAAGAGATCTTCGGGCCGGTCCTGTCGATCCTTTCTTACGAGACGGAAGAGCAGGCGATCGAGATCGCCAACGACACGCCCTATGGGCTTGCGGCCTATGTCCAGTCCGGGGACCTTGCCCATGCCCGCAAGGTTGCGGCGCGGCTGCGGGCCGGCTCGGTGTTCATCAATTATCCCGAATGGGATCTCTTCGCGCCCTTCGGCGGCTTCAAGCAATCCGGCAACGGCCGCGAGTACGCCGACTGGGCCATTCACGACTTCCTCGAAATCAAGGGCATCGTCGGTTATGGCATTTAAGACATTCAATCCAACCTCCGTCCGCAAGCCGTTCGGCGGCTATAATCACGGTTTGCTCGTCCCTCCGGGGGCAAGCCTGCTGGTGACCTCCGGCCAGCTCGGCATCTCGCCGGAAGACAGGATCCCGCCGGATGTGGCGGGCCAGGCCGAACTCTGCTTCAAGGCGATCGGCGCCATCCTCGAAGAGGCGGGCATGACCTATTCGGACGTCATCCGCATTTCCGGCTTCGTCACCAGCCGCGAGGACTTTCCCGCCTACATGGCGGTGCGGGACCGCTATACGCTCGAGCCGAAACCGGTCTCGACGCTGATCGTCGTCGGCGGCTTTACCCGTGCCGAATTCCTGGTCGAAGTGGAAGTCACGGCGGCGAAGGTGTTTTGAAGCAACGCCGAATAAAGATGCCTCTCCCGCGCGACACGTGTCGGGGAGGGGCCGACGGTATTCAGTCTTTATTGATCACGTAGTTGTTTTGTTGCGGCGAGGGCTGTCGAAGTTGTGATTTGCGGAGAATATCGCGCTTCGGTCTAAATATTCCTTGAGCTGACTGGGTTATCGTTTGCTCCAGGGTTTTTATTGGGGGTTTTCATGCATCGTATCGTAATGGGTGCCGTAGCATTTCTGTGTGCGCAGTTTCTCGCGCCCGCTGCCTTTTCCGCAAGCCTTGTTGCCAGCGTCAGCCTGTCGTCGCAGACCATGACCGTCGAGCAGGACGGTGTCGTCGTCTATGAATGGAAGGTCTCGACCGCTCGTCCCGGCTATTCGACGCCGACGGGAAGCTGGGGGGCCAAGTGGCTGTCCCGGGACCACCGTTCGCGCAAATACGATGACGCGCCGATGCCGTTTGCGGTGTTCTACAACGGCGGTTATGCCGTCCATGCGACCTTCGAGACGAAGCGGCTCGGCCGACCTGCCTCGCATGGCTGCATCCGCCTGCATCCTGACAATGCAGCGACGTTCTTCTCGCTCGCCAGCCGGCATGGACTGTCGAACACACGCATCGTCGTCAGCCGCTAAGCGGCCTACATGACGTCCTTGCTGAGCCGCAGCTGGCCTTCGATGAGAAGGCCTATCCGGCCGCGGCCGAGGCGGGCCAGACGGATCGGCAGCCGCTTCTCGTCAAGCCGTCGGCGGAGAAGCAGCAACCGCGTTTCCAGATTGTCCTTGAAGTCAGGCAGTTTCAGCGCCGCGTCGAGCCGGATTTCGCGGTTGGTGAATTCCAGCCGGCCGCTTTCCTTGTGCTGTTCGAGCATCGAGGCGAGCAGCCTGCCTGCGACCCCCTTGATGACGTAGTCGCCATCGACGAAAACGCTGTCATCGAAGCGATGGTGGACAACCTGAACCGTCTTTTCGGACGTCGGCGGCTGGATCCGGACCGGCCGTTGCGGTTCGGTTTCAAGCGACAGCTTCTCGCTCAGGGCCAACGCCATGGCTGCCTGGCTGGCAATCATCGCAAGGGCCGCCTCGTCTTCGCCGGTGAAAGCGATGCGGTCGCGGCTTTCGAGGAAAAGCACGCCGCGCACCACGCCCGCGGCGATCAGCGGCACGGCGATCTGGCTCATCGCATCCGGCATGCCGGGGAGCGGGATCGCCCGCGTCCGGTTTTCGTCCGCGGAGGAATCGCGGACGGCAGCGCCGAAGCGGCGGATGCGGCTCATGTCGCTCAACTTGACGAGACGCCCGCCTGCGGCAGCCGCGCCGATCACGCCTTCGTCGAATGGAATATCCGAGCCGATGCCGGACGGGACATAGCCCATGCTGCCGATGGTGATGAGCTGGTTGCGCTCTTCATAGAGTTGCAGCAACAAGCCGTGCTCGAAGCCGAACTCCGTGCGCAGGCCCTCCAGCATGGCGTCGATGATGCCGTCCGCGTCCGCCTCCGCGGCGATCGCCTCCGCAATCCTGGCGGCTGCGGCCAGGCGGTTCCGTTTCGGTCTTCGGGTTTCGGCGGTCTGAACCTGGGAGGGGATCGCCGCGATACTTGTGACGCGGAAGACGTCGAGATTGCGCAGCTTCATGATACCCGCCATGCCGACCTGGGCGCTGCTTGCGTCGATCTGCATCGCCATCTGCGCAAACAGCGGCCCCGCCTCCAGGGTGTGCGCGAAGACCAGTTCCAGCCGGTATTGTGCCGAATTGCGTGCATCGACCAGAAGCAGCATCGCATGCGGGTTCAGGCGGATGTTGGCTGCGGTCTTGGCGAAGAACTGGTTGGAGAGCGCTACATGCCGATCGTCGATCATGGCGACATGCGAGAGATAGGAAATGTTCGGCAGGCCGTCGGCATCCGCCGTCGAGATGATCGACGGGATCACCCCTTCGAAACAGGCTTCCAGATCGGCCAAGGTCAAGTCACCGGAGATCGGCGTCATGGGGTCGTGCTCCAGATCCGCTCCCCGGCACGCGCGCCGGGCGTCTGAACGAAGACGGAGGCGACGCGCATCGTGATCAGCATCGGGTCGCGGTTCGACAGCACCGGCATGATCAGCTCCGGCAACATGCCGAGTCTCATCTGGGTCGAAACGATCGCGACGATGTATTGGGAAGAGCGGTCCACCTCGTGCGGTTCCGCCGGCCGTATGGTGGCCTGTCCTTTCAGCTGATAGGAGACGTAGTCCGATGGGCGGGCAAAAGTGACGGCAATTCTCCCGTTTTCGCGCAGATTGGCGACGGTTTCGGGCCATTGCCAGGCTGAGGTCACGAGATTGATCGTATCGCTTCCGGTGGACGCCCATGCGCCCATGGCTCGGCCGATCTCCGGCCGGCGGGCGGAGTTCGAACTGCCGATAATCTGCATCACCGGGCTTTCTATGAAGCCTGCGATCTCGTCCCCGAACATCGAGCGTTCCCCCTTGGACAGGTTCATAGCGCAGTTAGGCAGGTTTTAGGATTCCCGCGACCCAACTTAATGAGCTTTTAGGAAACGACATTCTCGGAACTGGCTAAAGCGCTCCCATCGAACAAGGAGCAAGCTGATGTCTACTGAAAATTATCTCGAAATGCCTGAAAATACGGTCGCCGTGATCGGCGCCGGTCCTGCCGGCCTGGTCGCCGCGCGCTTCCTCATCGCCCGCGGGCTGGTCCCGGTCATCTTCGAGGCTTCGTCCCGCCTCGGCGGTCAATGGAATTCCGCTTCGGCCGCCAGCGCCATCTGGCCCGGCATGCGCACCAATACCAGCCGCGTCATGACCGCCTTTTCCGATCTCGACCACGCCACTGAAAGCGCCGTTTATCTGCGGCAAGAGGAGATGCTCGACTACCTGGAACGATATGCCTTCACCTTCGGCCTGCTGCCGCATCTGAGACTGAAGACGCGGGTCGAGCGGCTGGAGCGGGCTGGCAATGGCTGGCTGATCCGTTCGGCCGAAGACGGGGAGGAGCGTTCCGAAGTCTTCCAGCGGGTGGTCGTCGCGACCGGACGGCAGAACGTGCCCGACCTGCCCGCCGTACAGGGTCTCGAGGGTTTTGCCGGAGCTCTCGGCGCCGCCCACACCGCCCAATATAACGGTCCGGAGCGTTATCGCGGGCGCAAGGTGCTTATTGCCGGCTGCTCGATCAGTGCGTTGGAGATCGCCTCCGATCTCGCCCTTGCCGGCTCGGCCCAGGTGATCTCCACCAGCCGTCGGCAACGCTACATCCTGCCCAAGATCATCGCCGGGGTGCCCACCGATCACGCAATGTTCAATCGGGCTGCGGTGCTGATGGAAAGCGTGTTGCCGCCGGACATGCTGGCCGAAGGGCTGACCAGGAAGGTCCTGCAGGTGGCCGGTTCTCCCGACCAGTTCGGCGCGCGGAAGCCGGAAGGCAATGCTTTTGCGGCGGGCATCTCCCAGTCGCAGGGTTTTCTGCCGGCGGTGGCGGAGGGCCGCATCGCGGTGAAGCCCTGGATCGAGCGGGTCGACGGCCACACCGTCTGGTTCCGTGACGGGACGAGCGCCAATGTCGACGCCATCCTGTTCGGTACGGGTTACCGCCTGTGGATGCCCTGGCTTTCGGAGGATATCGTCCGGGCGATCCGGCTCGATGGTTACGGCGCCGATCTTCACGATCATACCTTTCACCCGGACCTGCCGGGGCTCGCCTTCCTCGGCCTGCTCGAACTGGTCGGACCGACCTTCCCGGTTCTCGAATTGCAGGCGCGCTGGGTGGCCCAGTGCTTCGGAAACAAGCAGCCGCTCCCAACGCGGGCGACGATGCTTGCCGGGGTTGACCGCAGCCGCGCCACGCGCTCAGGCCCGCTCAGCCTGCCGATGCATGTGGCGGCGCTCGTCTTCGCCCGCAATGCCGGTGTGGAGCCGGACCTGGCAAGCTGGCCGGACCTCGAACGGGCGCTGCTCTTCGGGGCGCTCTCGCCGATCTCCTTCCGTCTGCAAGGGCCGGATGCCCTGCCGCACGCACCGGCGAAGACAGCGGTTGCGGCGGCTGCCTTCGGGGCGATCACGGCCAACGATTTCACCGCCGAGGAAGAGAGCATCCGCCAACTCCTCAAGCTCCGCCCGGTTCCGACGGCGGCTTGAACACTTCAACCATCGATTCATGTTCTTCAACAAGAAAGGCTATGCTTATGAAATGCCTATATGTTCTCGCGCTCTCGGCGCTGTTGACCACGCCTGCCTTCCCCCAGAGCAAGCCGGCGCCGGCACCTTCCGGCACCTATGTGTCCGACCCTGCCCATTCGAGCGTCATCTGGAAAATCGGTCATTTCGGGCTGTCGAACTATACGGCCCGTTTCACCCAGATGAGCGCGGAGCTCCTCTGGGATGCGAAGAACCCGGCAGCTTCGAAGGTGTCGGCCAGTATCGATCCGACCTCGGTGCGCACCGACTTCCCGTTTCCCGACGTCGAGGATTTTGACAGGAAGATCGGCAGCGACGGGAACTTTCTGGCGGCCCAGCCGATCAGTTTCGTATCGACCGAGGTCAAGGTGACGGACGAGAACAAGGGGCAGGTGACCGGCGACCTCACCTTTCGCGGCCAGACTCGTCGAGCGACGTTCGACGTCACGTTCAACGGCTCGATGGCCGAACACCCGATGGAGAAGGCGCCGAAGCTCGGCTTTTCCGCCATTGCCAGGATCAGACGCAGCGAATGGGGCCTCACCCTTTATGTGCCGGCGGTCAGCGACGAGGTGACGATCCTGATCGAGACGGAACTCGCGCCTGCAAAGAAGGCGACGAATTGATCCGAGAAGACGGCGGCGTCGGCAACCGGCGCCGTCTCGTCAATAACCGCAGCTTCTGAGCTGCGCTTCGTATTTGGCGGCCATTCCGGCGGATTTCTGCGCGGTCTGTTTGACGCCGTTGCCGAACTGGCCGCGCGCGTAGCCGGCCTGGCCCGTGTAGTAGGCGAGGTAGAGGTTGTAGCTGTCGCTCAGCGGTATGCCGTTCTTGAGATGGCTCTGGTTGTGATACCAGCCGACGAAATGGATGGCATCGCCGAAATCGGTGCGGCTGGCGTTCCAGCGGCCGGTATCCTTCTTGTAGGTCAGCCACGTACCGTCGAGCGCCTGGGCGTAACCATAGGCCGTCGAGGGGCGTGTCCACGGGATGAAGCCGAGCAGTTTGGTGCGCGGCGGCCGGGCATAGGGCTGGAAGCCGGATTCCACATAGATGGTCGCCATCAGGATCGGCACCGGCACGCCGAACTCCCGCTCGGCCTTCTTGGCGTCACGCGCCCAGTTGTTGAATAGCCCATCACGCTGCTCGAAGATCGCGCAGGCATTGGTCACCCGGCTCGGCGCAGACGCGCAGGCAGACAGGGACAGCGTCAGGAGGGCGATGAAAAACGCAATACGCATCGCTTAATCTCTCGGTTTCCAGAGATTAATAACCGGTAAAATTTAAGGAAAAGTTTAGCGGCCGGGGTGAGATGTCGGTGACGCTGAATAAGCGCGCCCGGCAAGCAGGTTGCGTACGATGACGCCGAGCGCGGTGGTCGCCGCGATGCCTTCGAGCCCGAGCCCGATTGCCGGCGCGACGAGGCCAAGCAGACCGAATATGAGAAGCGCATACCGGGCGAAGCCGATACAGACGAAACGGTCGCGCACGAACCAGAGGCTTGCGAAATAGATCGCGACCGGGATCGCCACCGCATAATCGCCGACGACAAGCGGGACTTCCGCATGGTGTGTGACGATATCGACAAGCGCGGCAAAGCCCGCCCCGACCGCGGCCCCGGAGGCGAAGATGAAGAAGTGGCCATAACCCCATTGCAGCGCGCGACTGAGTTTATGGCTGCCAAGGTGTTCCTGCCGGGAAAAATAAGCCCACCAGAGCGCAAAAACGATGACCAGCGCCGAAAGGGCGGTATGGACAAGCATGAAGTTGAATTCGCCGGCAAACTGGCGGAGCGCGAGGGAGCCCGCGAGCAAGGTCTCGCCAAGCACGATGATGTTCAGGAGGCCATAACGTTCCATGATGTGGTGCCGGTGCCACGGCGTGTTGCCGCTGAGCGGCTCGGCAATTGCCGGGACGGCGAGTTCAAGCAGGGCGCCGAGAACCCACAGCGCCAGGCCGAGGCCGCTCGATACCGACAGCGCCATCACGTAGACCACCCAGTAGATTTGCACCAGGAAGATACCGACGGCATAAGCGACGTTCGTCCTGCGGCGGGCGGGATCGTGGTATGCGGCGCGCAGCCAGAGCAGCACCATGGCGAGACGCATGACGACATAGCCAAAAACGACCATGGTAAGGTCCGCAGGCGCCTTAAACAGGAACTGGATGCCGGCCGCCATGGTCAGCGATCCGCCCATCAGGATCATCGTCAGGAGCCGGTACACGACGTCGTCATTGTCGTAGGCCGACGAAAACCAGGTGAAGTTCATCCAGGCCCACCAGATGCAAAAGAAAGCAATCAGGAAGGTAACGACACCTTCGCCCGCATGGTTTTCCGCAATCGCATGGTGCAGGCCGGCCGCCGCAGACGCGATCGCGATCACCGACACGAGGTCGAACAGCAGTTCGAGCGGGGTTGCGGCCCGATGATGTTCGTCCGGATCCCGGGGATGCAGGGGCCGCAGGATGCTGGCGAGTGGTGAAACCTGGTTCGTCATCGTCTGCCGTGTTCCTGAACATGAAGATTCGCGATGTGGGGAAATAGCGCAAAAAAGCGGCTTCAAGTAAAGGGTGTGGGCGGTGTAGCGATGATTGGAGCTTTCGGAGGATGCGTGGGGTTCTTGAGACGGAAAGGCTGACCTTACGGGAGATCACCAAGGCCGATCTGCCGATTTTGCATCGCATCCTTGGCGATGCCGAGAGCATGCGCTTCTATCCGCGCGCCAAGAGTTTCGAAGAGACCGAAACGTGGTTCGAAAAGCTTGCCTTCCGGAGTTATGAGCAAAACGGCTTCGGTCTCTGGGGTGTCGTGGAAAAAGTGACCGGCGAGTTGGTTGGCGATTGCGGTATTTCCCTTCAGCCGACGCCGAAGGGCCTGGAGCCGGAGATCGGATATCATCTCCGGCGCGAATGGCTCGGTCGCGGTTATGCCGTTGAAGCGGCCGCCGCGTGCCGTGATCTTGGCCTCGGTCGCCTCGGTTTCACGCGGATCGTCTCGATCGTCAGCCCGGAAAATATTCCGTCGCTCCGGGTTGCGGCGAGAATCCATCAGCGATGGGAAACCTATCGGACGGTGACGGCGGCCGGGAAGGAGGTGGATCGGTTCCTGTTCATATCCGAGCGCGGCGTTGGTGAGCCGACCGGTTCCGTGTCGAACGCCGAGACCCGCGCGGCAATGGTGGAGGCCGACGCCCTGCTATTGACGCGCCGCCGCGAGATGGGGAGCTAGAACCGCTCCATCTCCCGCTTCACCTTGTCCAGAAACGCCGCACGCGTCTGCGGCGTGCAGTTGTTCATGTCGTAATGGGCCAGAAATTTCACCGGCCTTGCCGGGTTGGTCTGCACCCGCAGCACCCGTTTCGACAATTTGCGCGGCGGGTCGCCGGCGAGGAAGGCGCGCCAGCGGGTGGCGCCGTAGGTGGTCACCACCGCCACCTTGTCGATATGCAGTTTTCGCGTCAGCTTGCCGTCCTTCAGCTCGAAGGTGATGCCCGGCAGCCAGACGCGGTCGAAATAACCCTTCAGCATCGCCGGCCAGCCGAAATTCCAGACTGGGGTGACGATCACCAGCCCTTCGGCCGCCTGCAGGCGGTCGACATAGGGTTTCACCAGCGACAGGTTGTTGGGATAGTCGTGATAGGTCATCCGGTCATGGCGGGACATGACCGGATCGAAACCTTCGGCATAGAGGTTGCAGTCATCCACGTCATGGCCGGCCCTGGTCAGGCTTTCGCGCGCCTGCTTGTATAACGCGGCGCCAAAACTCTCCTCGACCGGATGCGAATGGATGAGCAGGACCCGCATCAGCCACCCGCTGCGGCAAGGCCCGGGAAGAGATAGTTCTTGCCGGCCGAAAAATCGAAGTCGGGATTGTCCCAGGCGATCATCTTGCCGGGATTGAGAAGACCCTTCGGATCGGTCTCCTTCTTGAAGGCGAGCTGCACGACGTCCGTCTGCTTCATGCCGCCTTCCTCCAGCGTGTAGCGGTGCGGGTTGAAGATCGGGCAGCCGTTGTCGCGGTGGATCTGCATGATCTCCTCCAGCCGCTCCCTGGTCGTATAACGGACGAGGGGAAGTCCGGAGCATTGCATGCGGCCGTCGAACTTGATGAATTCCAGATGGCCCGGCACTTCGTCGCCGAAGATCTTCGTCATCTTCTCGACCTTGGCCACATGGTCCGGGCCCGGATACTGGACCTGCAGATAGGTGAAGCCGGGATCGACCTTCAGGGCGCGCAGGGTCGTGTGGTTCCACGCCAGCTCGTAGGCATGTGGGATGCCCTTCATGCTTTCGACCTTGTCGGAGCGGAACAGGATCTCGCCCTTCTGGCGCTCGGCAAAGGCGGTGAAGGCATCTATCGAGTGGGGCGCCACCATCAGCACGACGATCGACTGGCTGCGGTCGCGCAAGAACGGCTTGTGGCGGGGGAAATAGTCGTAGGGAATGGGGGCTGCGATCGGGGCGATTTCCTTGATCAGCAGGCCGTTCTTGTGGGCGAGCGCATCGCCGAAGCGCACGGCGTCCATGAAGTCGTCGTAACCGACCAGCACGTCCACCCAGTCATAGGCGGGCGCCAGCGGCATCTCGACCTCGACGATGATGCCGTTTGTGCCGTAGGCATGGGTCACCTTCTGGAGGTCCCAGGCGGTGAGGTCGAGGACGCGCGGTTCGGCCTCCATGGTGACGACGCGCAGGCGCAGGATGTTGCCGAGGTCGCGCAGGCCGCCCCAGTGGATCGAGCCGACGCCGCCGGAGCCGCCGGCGACGAAGCCGCCGATCGTCGCCGTCTGGGCGGTGGAGGGGTGGAAGCGCAGTTCCTGGCCGGAATGGGCTTTTGTCTGGCGGTCCAGTTCGGCGATCACGATGCCCGGTTCGGCGATGACGCGGCCCGGATGGATTTCCTTGACCTTGTTCATGTTGATGAGGTTGAGCACGATGCCGCCGGACAGCGGCATGGCCTGGCCGTAATTGCCGGTGCCGGCGCCGCGCGGGGTGACCGGCACGCCATGCGCATAGGCGACCTTCAGCACCCGGATCACCTCTTCCTCGCTTTTCGGCGAGACGACGAGATCGGCGGTGACGCTTTCGAGCTCTTCCTTGAGGATCGGTGAATACCAGTAGAAATCGCGGCTCTTCTGGCGCACCAGCGCCGGATTGTCCTCGATCGCGAGGCCTTCGAGTTCTTTCTTGATCTGTGCGTAGTCCGGCATGTTCACTTGTCCAAAATCGGGTCCAGGTCACGGTAATCCGGCAGGCGACGGTCGATGCCCATGCCATTCCGCATCACGATGCGGTCGGCCTGCGGACGGGAAAGGAATTCGCTCCAGCGCCGGGCGCTGAACAGTACGAGGTCGGCTGGCCCACCTTCGGCGATGACGCCGATATCCGGCCGGCCGAGGATTTCGGCGGGCGTCGAGGTGACGACGCGGGCGGAGGTATCAAGTGGGTGGTCGAGATGCAGGATGCGGACCGCCTCGCGAAACACTTCGACCGGGTCCATGTCGCCATAGGCGTAGAACGGATCGCGGGTATTGTCGGAGGAGACCGCGGTCTTCACGCCCGCGGCGGCCAGCTCGTGGAACAGCGTGACGCCGCGCCAGCGGGGCGTGCGACCGGCATGGCGGTCCTGCAGGTACATGTTGCACATCGGCAGCGACACGACCGAGATTTCAGCTCTGGCGACCTTGTCGATCACGCGCTTTGCGGTCTCGTCGTCCTGCCGCGCCAGCGAGCAGCAATGGCCGACCGTGACCGAACCTTCGAAACGGTTGCGGATTGTCGCCTCGGCGATCTGTTCCAGCGTGAGAACCTGTTTGTCTTCCGTCTCGTCCACATGCAGGTCGATGTCGAGGCCGTTATCGGCCGCGGCCTTGAAGAGCGTATCGAGGATCCGCTCGAAATCCGGCAGGATGCGGGTGGCGCCGCCGAGCAGCCCGCCATAACGCTTCGTCGTCGCGACGATGCCGCCGAAGATGCTTTCGTCGAGCACGCATTCGAGTGGCAGCAGGGCGACCGCCTGGAGCGCGATCCGGTCCTTCCATTCGGCGCGGAGCTCGTCGAACAGCGGGAAGGAGATATCCGGCTGCGGCGGGATCGAGTCGAGATGGGTGCGAATGAGTTTCGTGCCGTAGGCATAGGCGCTTTTCAGTGAAAATTCGAAGCGGGCGCGGATATCTTCAGCCGACCAGTTGGCGATCCGGTCCTCGCGCACGTTCATCAACGCGCCTTCGAACGTGCCGTCCGGGTTGGGGCGGCGGTCCCAGAAATGTCCCTTGTCGAGATGGGTATGCATGTCGGCAAAGCAGGGCCAGACCATGCCGCCTCGCATGTCGGCGGTGACCAGATCGGCGGGTGCCGAGCCTGCCGGCAGGATCGCTTCGATCTTCCCGTCCGCGATGACCAGATCGGCGGAGACGAGACCGTCTTTGGCGACGGAGGGTAGGTCTTTGACGAGAACCGCCGGCAGCGTGGCATTGGCGAGCGCGAAACGGCGAGCGTCGGGAAGCGTCATGAAGGCAGTCATCAGTTTTCTCTTTTCAGGCTGCTTTCATGCCAGCGATGCAGGAAGAACCAGGAAATGAACGAGGTGATCGCAAAGATCACCACGCCGAGCAGCGACAACAGGACCAGGGCCGCAAACAGGCGCGGAATGTTGAGGCGATATTGGGATTCGAGCAGGCGGAAGGCAAGGCCGGAACCGGCGCCCGCCGAGCCTGCCGCGAATTCCGCGACCACGGCCGCAATCAGCGCAAGGCCGCCGCCGATCCTCAGCCCCGTCATGAAATAGGGCAGCGAGGAGGGGAGCTTCAGGTAAAGCAGCGTCTGCCAGCGCGAGGCGCCGTAGAGGTCGTAGAGGTTGAGCAGGTTGTGATCGACGCTCTTCAGGCCCTGCACCATGTTCGACAGGATCGGGAAAAAGGCGACGAGGAAGGCGCAGATCAGCAGCGCCACCTGCGTCGTCGGGGCGTAGATGAGGATCAGCGGTGCGATCGCCACGATCGGGGTGACCTGCAGGATGACGGTGATCGGGTAGAAGGCGGTCTCGATCCATTTCGACTGGACGAGGAAGATGGCGATGCCGACGCCGCCGATCAGCGCCAGGGCCAGCGCCTGCATGGTGATCTGGGTCGTCACCCACAGGGCGGGGGAGAGCGTGCCCCAGTCGTTATAGAGCGAGTTGGCGACGGCGAGCGGTCCCGGCAGGATGTATTGCGGGATGCTGTTGACGGTGATGATGAACTGCCAGAGGAGGACGAGGCAGATCACAACGCAGATCGGGATCAGGGTACGCAGTAACGTTTCGCGGTTGCGGGCGAAAAAGCCGGATTTCGGCGGGACGACGGCGGGTGCGTTGTCGGTCATCAGTGTTCCTCCCCGCCGATCGCTTCGAGAAGCATGTTCGAGACCTTTTCGCAGGCCTGGCGGTAGTCTTCGGACGTGCGGTAGTGAGCGTCGCGGCTCATGCTCGTTTTCAGCGGGAAATCCGCATGCACCCGGCCGGGACGGGCCTTCATCACAACGATGCGGTTCGAGAGATAGGCGGATTCGAAGACGGAATGGGTGACGAAGATCACCGTGATGCCCGTCTCGCGCCACAGCCTGAGCACGTCGTCGTTGAGTTTCTGGCGGGTGATTTCATCGAGCGCCGCGAACGGCTCGTCCATCAAAAGCAGTTTCGGCTTGGTGACCAGCGCGCGGGCGATCGAGACGCGCATCTTCATGCCGCCGGAGAGTTCGCGCGGATAGGCATCGGCGAAATCCTGCAGACCGACCGTTGCCAGCGTCGTCATGATTTCGTCGCGGGCGGCGGATTTGGAAACGCCGCGCAGTTTCAGCGGCAGGTAGACGTTGCCGAACACCGTCTGCCACGGCATCAGCGTCGGCTCCTGGAAAACGAAGGAAATGTCGCCTTCCGGCAGGCCCTTCGAATTGATGCGGGAGCTTGGCCAGTCGATCGTGCCGGTCGAGACGTCGCCGAGGCCGGCGATGATGCGCAGCGCGGTCGACTTGCCGCAACCGGAAGGGCCGAGCAGGCTGACGAACTCACCGCCCTCGACCGTCAGCGACATGTCGGAGAGCGCCAGCGTGCCGCTCGAGAACATTTTCGAGACGGAGCGCATGACGACCAGCGGTCGTCTGCGGGCGTCGCCGGGCGCAGGCATCAGCGGGGCTTGGGATGTGGTCATTACGGGCCCTGAAATGGAAGTGCCGAGGATCGCCCCTCATCCGGCTGCCGCCACCTTCTCCCCGCTTGCGGGGAGAAGGTATATGCCGCGCCGGCTTCCTTCATGCCGCAGCGGTTGCTTGCGGCACTTCCCCTCTCCCCGCGAGCGGGGAGAGGGTTAGGGTGAGGGGCAAAGGGAGAAGCTCAGATCACATTACTTCTTCAGCGCCATGCCGACGCCCTTGCAGACGAACTTGGTCGAATAGGCCTTCTTGTAGTCGAGGTCGGCCGGCTGAACACCGATCGAGACCATGGACTCGAAGAACTTCTTGTAGCGCTCGTCGGTGATGCAGCCGATGCCCTTGGTCTCGGCGTCGCCCGAAACCACGATGCCGTATTCCTTCATCTTGGCGATGGAATAGGCGATCTGGCCATCCGTCATTTCCGGATTGTCCTTCTTGATCAGATCGTTGGCGGCTTTGTTGTCACCATAGAGGTAAGTGTACCAGCCTTCGAGCGAAGCATCGACGAAACGCTGTACGACATCCGGCTTTTTGTCGATCATCGGCTGCGTGGTGGTGATCATCGTCGAATAGGGGCCGTAGCCGGCATCGGCGATCAGGAACACTTTCGGGGTCCAGCCGGCCTGCTTGCCGATCTCATAGGGTTCGGAGGTCAGGTAGCCCTGCTGGGCCGAGGCCTTGTCGGCGATGAAAGGAGCCGGGTTGAACGTGTAGGGCTTGAACTGTTCGTCCTTGAAGCCTTTGAAGTTCTTCTTCATCCACTCGAAATAGGTGGTGTAGCCTTCCTTGGCCATGAAGATGGTCTTCATCTTGGCGAGGTCCGCGAAGGTCTCGACACCCGCGTCGGGATGAGCGAGCAGGACCTGCGGGTCCTTCTGGAAGATCGATGCGACGCTGACCAGCGGAATGCCCTGCTTGACGGCATCCATGTCGCCGAGCGGACCGCCCATGTAGAAATCCACCTTGCCGGCGATCAGCAGCGCGCGGTTGGCGGCATTCGGCCCGCCCTGGACGATCTTCACCTTCAGGCCATGCTTTTCGTAGGTGCCGTCGGCGACAGCCTGATAGAAGCCGCCATGCTCGGCCTGGGCAAGCCAGTTGGTGCCGTAGGAGACTTCATCGAGGGCTGCTGCAGGCTGGGCGGCAAGTGCCATAGCCGAAAGGCCAACGGCAGCCAGAAAATTCTTCATCATCAATGATTTGGACATGTCGCTTTGTTCCCCTGTTAAACCGTGCGGCATCGTGAGAGCAGCTTGTGATGGACATTTGTACGGTTGCGTTGCTCTTTGAAAAGCATCAAATTTCGTCCGCATTGATGCCTTTAGGGCAGCGGTCGAATTTTAATCTGCTAAATTGTGGTGCATGATCAAAAAAGATGCAACGAGGGTTGGGGTAAAATGCTGCATTCGCGAAAGCTTCAATATATCGACGAGATCGCCCGCTGCGGATCGATCCGCAAGGCGGCTGCGCGGCTGAATGTTGCGTCGTCGGCGATCAACCGGCAGATTCTGGCCCTCGAGGAGGAGTTCGGGGCGCCACTCTTCGAGCGGATGCCGCGCGGGCTGAAGCTGACGGCAGCCGGCGAGCTCTGTATCGAGCATATCCGAGACGTGCTGAAGACCTACGAACGGATGGAGGCACGCATCCGCGGCCTCAAGATGCCTCAGGCCGGCAAGGTGACGCTGGTTTCGACCGTCGGGCTTGCGGCGGGACCGCTGCCGGACATCATCGCCCGTTTCGTGGCACAGCATCCGCGCGTGCGGGTGCATCTGCGCAATGACGGGCCGTCGAACACGATGCAGCCGGTCATCACCGGCGAGGTCGATTTCGGGCTCGGCTTCAACATCCCGGCGACGCCCGGCATCCGCACGCTCGCTAATTTCGACATACCGATCGGGGTGGTGATGCCGCCCGGGCATCGGCTGGCGGCGGAAGAGGGGCCGGTCGATCTTGCGGATGTCGTGCAGGAGCCGCTGGTGCTCGCCCAGTCAGGCACCAGCCTGCGCAACGTCATCAACCTTGCGCTCTCGCCGCTGTCGGTCGCGGTAGAGCCGCTGGTGGAAAGCAATGCCTCGGAAATGCTGAAGAAGCTGGTCAAGGCCGGCACGGGGCTGACGCTGCTCAATCCGCTCGACGTGCTGCCGGAATGCCGACGGGGCGAGCTGATCTTCCGGCCGATCGTCAATCCACATGCGCGCCACCAGCCGATGAAGCTTTTCGCCCGGGCGCGAACGACGCTCGATACGGCGACCAGCCTGTTCGTGGAGTTCCTTTTGGCCGAACTTGCGGCGATGGTCGCAGAACTGCAGGCCAAAGGGCATCTGCCGCCCCAGCCGCATGGCCGGGACGCGCAGCGCGACGAGGGTTAGCGGGAATAGAGTTCCTCAAGCGGGAAGGCTTCGAATTCCCGCAACATCTCGATGAAGCCGGCGACCTGATGGCGGCAGATGGTTGCGCCCTTTTCGGCGGTGCCCTTCGAGGCATCGCCGACGACGCCGTCGGGGTTCAGGTCGTGCGCCAGCCAGGACAGCACATGAGGCGGAGCGGGCTGCATGTATTTCGAGCGGCTTTCCGCCTTGGAGACGAAGTTCCGGGCCTTGTCCATCCGCACCAGTTCAGGGCGGAAATGCAGCATCAGCGAGGTTTCGACTTCGCCGCCATGGATCCCGTATTTCTGCTCGTGCTCGCTGATCAGGCCGGGCGGATGGCCGAAGCGGCCCCACTGGGTGCCGATCACCGCCATCTTGTAACGGACGCGCAGCTCGCGACCGACAATGCTCATGATATCGACATTGCCGCCATGCGAGTTGACGAAGACGAGCTTGCGGATGCCGGCTTCAGCCACCTTGGCACCGATCGCGGTCCAGGCAGGGATGAGGATTTCCGGGCCGAAGGACAGCGAGCCGGGGCCATAGACATGCTCGTTCGCCTTGCCGATCTCCTGTGTGGGGAGCACGAGAAAATCGAGGTCGTCCGGGCGTTGCACCTTCAACTCGGCCAGCATGCCGTTGGCGATCGCCACGTCGGTCGCGATCGGCAGGTGCGGACCGTGCTGTTCGGTCGAGGCGATCGGCAGGATGGCGATGGTCTTGTCAGGGGAAAGGCCGGCGAAATCGAGTGTGTTGAGTTCGTTCCAGTAAAATGGCTTGCCCATGCTGTCCTGCCTTTCTGCGTCCGGTTTTCGAGGGTTAGGAGATCGGGCACGTCTCGAAAAGCATCAATTTCCGCCTGCGCCGCTGCCTTTTTGAGTGCGCACCGGATGCCCCTGCGTGTCAATTCGGGAAAAAAGCTGATTTCGCTAAAATTGCATCCATCGGTTTAAGCGCCCCGAAATGCCGTTCGGATAGGGTGGGCCATCCAAGAAACGGCATCCAAGCCGTCCGAAGAACAGGGTGCAGAGCCATGATCAAGAAGCTCATCATTTCCGCCATCGTCCTGACGGCACTTATCGTCGGCAAGGAATCCCGCGCAGCCGGCGTCGGCGGTTTTGCCCGCGTGCTGTCCGAAAACGCGGCCATGACGACGCGATGATCGACATGCCCCGCGATCAGGTGCGCCGCCGGACCGGCGGGCGTGGTATGATCATTCCGACCAGTCATCTTATCTGATCCCGGAGCGGCTCTCCTCGCTCCCGTCCGTTGCAGCACGACGGACCGGCCCGTCGCCCTCATACGGGGGAGGCGGGCTTTCGCCGTTCGGGGGATGTGATGCTCAAGTTGCGGAAACGATTCCAGAGGCTTGCGGAACGCGTTGTATTTAATCGAATATTTAATGTTTTATACGAGGTTGTATTATCTCTCCCGTCCAAATCGAGAGAGGCTGCCGGGTGGTCAAGCGATTGTTCGAATTGCTGATTGCCCGCAAACCGAGCGGCGAGTGTTTTAACTAAGGAGTGATGCAGGTGCGGATTTCAATCAAGCATACTTTGATACTGGCTTTTGTCGTTTTGAGCCTGGGCATACTGGGTCTGATGGGCAGAATGCTGTCTCAGGAGATCGACCGCTACCAGAATTCCACACGGCTCTCGGAACTGGCGCAACTCGACGAAGCGCTGTTCAATGCGCTGATCGGGCTGCGCGGCGAACGCGGCGGCATATCCTCGGCCATCAAGCTGGAGCCTGCCGAGGTGGGGTCCAGCCGCAAGAACATGGATACCGGCCGGCAGTCGATGGATAAAGCCTTCTCGGAGGTGAAGACCCTGACGGCCGAAGTCGAACCGGCAAGCCTGCGCAATGCAATCTCTCCGGTTCTCACCGCCTACACGCAGTGGGCCGGTTATCGTGCAAGTGTCGACACCGCGCTCACGCAGGCGGTCAAGGACCGCGATCCGGCGCTCGGCAAAGCCGTGCTCGGACTTGCCGATACGATGCTGGCCGATCTCGAAAAGGCCGCAAATCAGGCCGAGGCCACCATCAATGCGCGCGGACCCGGGATGATTATGTTCACCCAGATACGCTCGCTTGCCTGGACGGCGCGCACGCAGCTCGGCACCGCCAATTCCACCTTCGTCAATGCCCTGATCGCCAAACAGCCGCTTGCCGCGGACAAGCTGACGGAAATTGCCGTTCAGGATGCGCGCGTGGCAACCGCATGGGATGTGATTACCCAGCTCTCCAACGCGGAGACGACCCCGGAGAAGATCAAGGCGCTCCACCGGACAGCGCAAACGACCTATTTCGCCGGGCCGTATGCCGAGCAGCGCAATGCTGCCCTCAAGGCATTCCAAGCCGGCAAGCCATTCGACATGGCGGTCGACGACTGGCGCAAGCCCGCCGCGCCGGCACAGTCCTCGGTCGCCGATATGGCCTCCGCCTCGCTCAACGAGATGACGAGGCTGACGGCGGAAGAGGCTGCTTCCGCAAAACAATCCATCATCATCTACAGTGTTGCGACCGTTCTTGCTTTTGTGCTTTCGCTTCTCGGCATCTACACGGTCATCGTGCGGATCGCCAATCCGATTGACCGGTTGACGGGTGTGATGCGCACGCTCGCCGGCGGTGAGCTTTCGGTCGAGATCCCGGGTGCTGCCCGCACTGACGAGATCGGCGACATGGCACGCGCGGTGGAAATCTTCCGCGAGGCTGCGCAGCAGAACCGCCAACTCGAGGCGGATGCCGAACACTCCCGCAAGGCCGCCGAGGCGGAGCGCGCCGAATTCCAGCGCCGGGCAGAGTCCGAAGCCGAAGAGCGGCTGACCCAGGCCACATCGCAACTCGCCCATGGTCTGCAGCGCCTTGCGGCCGGCGATCTGCTGTGTGAGATCGATAAGGAGTTCTCCGAGCAGTTCGAATCCCTGCGCCATGACTTCAACAGCTCGGTCCGTCAGCTGCGGACGGCGCTCGAAGGCGTGAACCGGACCGCCCAAAGCGTTCGCAGCGGCAGCGACGAAATCTCGTCCGCTTCCGACCAGCTTTCGAAGCGGACGGAACAGCAGGCTGCGTCGCTGGAAGAGACGGCGGCAGCGTTGGAAGAGGTCACGACCAATGTGAAGCAGACCTCCGAAAGGGCGAGCGAAGCACGCGAGATCGTTCGCGATGCGAGCTCCCGCGCGCAGAACTCCAGCACCGTCGTTTCCAATGCGGTCAACGCGATGCAGAAGATCGAGATGGCGTCGAACCAGATCAGCCAGATCATCGGCGTCATCGACGAGATCGCGTTCCAGACCAACCTGCTTGCCCTCAACGCAGGCGTGGAAGCCGCCCGCGCAGGCGAGGCCGGCAAGGGATTTGCAGTCGTTGCCCAGGAAGTCCGCGAACTGGCGCAGCGCTCGGCCAAGGCCGCCAAGGAGATCAAGACGCTGATCGGCAATTCCGAAGCCGCCGTCAATCAGGGCGTGGTTCTCGTCAACGATACCGGCGACGGCCTCAGGGAGATCGCCAACCTCGTGGCCGCGGTCAACCAGCATATGGAGGCGATCGCGATCGCCGCGAACGAGCAGGCGGTAGGTCTCTCGGAAATCAACACGTCCGTGAACCACATGGACCAGATGACCCAGCAGAATGCCGCCATGGTCGAGGAAATGAATGCGGCCGGCGCTTCCCTGGCGCAGGAAAGCGGACGCCTTTCGGAACTGCTGGCGCGTTTCGACTTGAGCCGAAACAACGTCCGCGATCAGCGCTCGTTCGCCTCCGGGCGACTGGCGATGGCCAGCTGAGGACGCATCGTACCGGCCGTCCCGCCTCCATGGCAAACAGCGGGATTTCAACGGTCCAGGATTTCAGAACCGCCGGCTCGTTCGCATGGGCCGGCGGTTTCCGTTTCAGGGGGGCCTGTCAGTGTACGCGGGGTTTTCCCCATTCGGCGATGGCGATGCCGCCAAGCGCCAGTGCCAGTGCCGCGACATGGAAGAGCTGCAGGCTTTCACCGATGATGGCGACCGAGAGCAGTGTTCCGAACACCGGCACGAGGTTGATGAAAAGCCCGGCCCGGTTGGCGCCGATCTCCTCGACGCCCTTGATGTAAAGCACCTGAGCGATCAGCGAGGCGAAGATCGCCGTATAGAACACCACGATCCAGCCTTCCGTATCAGGCCAGATCAGGCGATCGGCCGAGTATTCCCAGAATGCCAGGGGCAGCGAGAAGACCATCGCGAAGAATGCGGGGACGGCCATCAGCGTCCGCCAGTCTATAGCCGGGCGCCATCTGAGCGCCACCGTGTAGATCGCATAGGCAACGATGGCGATCATCATGATCGCATCGCCGGAATTGACGGTGAGCGTCACCAGGGCGCTCAGGTCGCCGTGCACGGCGGTGAGGACGCCGCCGAGAAGCGTCAGGGTGAAGCCGAGGATCTGGGCCCAGGACACCTTCATCCGGAACAGGACGAAGTTGATGACGAAGATCAGCATCGGGATGACCGCCTGCTCGACCGTCACGTTGATCGCCGTCGTGTAGTTCACGGCAGTATAGAGCGCGGCGTTGAACACGACATAACCGACGACGCCGAGGAAAAGGAGAATCGGCAGGTTTTTCCTGACGACCGGCCAGTCCTTGACGAGCTGCGGCACGGAGATGGCGAAGATGATGGCGACGGCGAGGAACCAGCGCCAGAAGGTCAGCATCATCGGGCTGACATGGCCGACGGCGAGCTTGCCCGCTACCGCATTGCCGCCCCAGGCCAGGGTTGCAATGACGAGCGAGAGATAGGCCTTTTTATGCAAGATGGTCTCCGGCGCCGGAATATGACGCGATTTCAGGGATAACGGGCGGGAAATAGCGTGCGATCCACGCTTTTGTCACGTAAAAACCAAGGCCGAGTGACAAACAGGTCGCTTTCCATCGGCCGAGGCTTTATAGATGCGGCCGTTTGCAATGCCTCTGAACGGTTTCCATCCGTCGAAGGCAGTGCATGCAAAATCAAATTGGCGCATCGACCGTATATCAATATTGATCTACGGAAGGTGTGCGTGTGGTCGCGTGGGGCTTTGCCCGCAATACAGGAAACGCAGATGACGAATGTAGTCGTGGTTGGTTCGCAATGGGGTGACGAAGGCAAGGGCAAGATTGTCGATTGGCTTTCCGAACGCGCCGATATCGTGGTGCGTTTCCAGGGCGGTCACAATGCCGGCCATACGCTCGTCATCGATGGCATTAGCTACAAGCTTTCGCTGCTGCCCTCGGGCATCGTCCGTCCCGGCAAGATCGCGGTGATCGGCAATGGCGTGGTGCTCGACCCGCATGCGCTCCTGGCGGAAATCGAAAAGCTGGGTGCACAGGGCGTCAAGGTCACGCCGGAGAACCTGCGCGTCGCCGATAACGCCACGTTGATTCTGTCGCTGCACCGCGAGCTCGACGGCATGCGCGAAGACGCCGCCTCCAACAGCGGCACCAAGATCGGCACCACCCGCCGCGGCATCGGCCCGGCCTATGAGGACAAGGTCGGCCGCCGTGCCATCCGCGTCATGGACCTCGCCGATCTGGAAACGTTGCCGGGCAAGGTGGATCGTATCCTCACCCATCACAACGCACTGCGCCGCGGTCTCGGAGAAAAGGAAGTCTCGCACGAGGCGATCATGCAGGAACTGACCTCGATCGCCGACCGCGTATTGCCCTTCCGCGAGACCGTCTGGGAACTGCTCGACAAGCAGCGCCGCAAGGGCGCGCGCATCCTGTTCGAAGGCGCGCAAGGGTCCCTGCTCGATATCGACCACGGCACCTATCCGTTCGTCACCTCGTCCAACACTGTCGCGGGCCAGGCCTCGGCGGGCTCCGGCATGGGCCCGGGCGCGCTCGGTTATATCCTCGGCATCACCAAGGCCTATACGACCCGCGTCGGCGAAGGCCCGTTCCCGACCGAGCTAAAGGACGAGATCGGTCAGTTCCTCGGCGAGAAGGGCCATGAATTCGGCACGGTCACGGGCCGCAAGCGCCGCTGCGGCTGGTTCGACGCGGCGCTCGTGCGCCAGTCGGTCGCCACCAACGGCATTACCGGGATCGCGCTTACCAAGCTCGACGTGCTCGACGGCCTCGACGAGTTGAAGATCTGCGTCGGCTACATGCTAGACGGTCAGCAGATCGACCACCTTCCGGCAAGCCAGGGCGCCCAGGCTCGCGTCGAGCCGATCTATGTCACCCTCGAGGGTTGGAAGGAATCGACGGTCGGGGCGCGTTCCTGGGCGGATCTGCCGGCCCAGGCTATCAAGTATGTCCGCCAGGTGGAGGAATTGATTGGCGCGCCGGTTGCCCTACTTTCCACCAGCCCGGAGCGGGACGACACCATACTTGTGACCGACCCGTTTGAAGATTAAAGTCAAGAATTGATTACCATTCGGCCGGCCTTCGGGCCGGCTTACATGAGAAAGTGCTGATGGCTGATTTTGTAGCGGTGATCCGCCGCGCCGTTGACGGTCTGGCGAACAATACGCCGGAGATGCGCGCGAAGGTTTATGAAAAGGCTCGTGGCGCCGTGCAGCGGCAACTCGAGAACATGAAGCCGCGTCCGCCCGAAGACATGCTGCGGCGGCAGCTCGACAAGCTGGAAGCCGCCATTGTCGATGTCGAGAGCGAGCATGCCGAAGCACTGGAACCCATAGCCGACGGCGCAGACGCCCAGCCGATCGAGGAGGCTCCCCCGGCCGAGCGCGATGTCGCAGAGCAGCCGGCGGAGCAGGTCTCCGCAGACCAGGACGACCAGCAGTCCGCTGCCGAACCGGCTCAGACGCCGGAAGCCCATGAGCCGGCAGAGACGCCGGTGGTATCCGAATCAGCGCCCCTCGTTCGCACAGAACGGCCGGTCTTTTACGAAGACGGTTATGAAGAGCCGGTGCCGGCCGAGCCGGAGCCGGTCGCGCAAGAGCCGGCCGAAGTGGAGCCTGCCGAAGTGGAGCCTGCGGTCTCCGAGCCGGCCGTCCTCCATGAGGAGGAAGAGGTAACGGCGGCCCCCGATCAGCAGGAGCCCGCCGCCCAGCAATATGGTGACTGGCGCGACGACGTGCCGTCGGAAGAGACGCCATTCGAACCGGCACCCTCCGATCATTCCGAACAGGCGCCCGAGCCTCCGCACGCTTTCGACGAGAGTACGATCGAATTCCCGACAGCGGCACCCCTGCCGGCCTCGGAACCGGTCGTGCCGGAGCCGGTCGATGCCGAATCGGTCGAGCCCGTCGAGAGCGAAACGGCCGAGGATGATTTCCCATATCCGACGCGCGGAGAGCAGACCGTCCAGCAGGTCGCTCCCGAATTCGCGCAGGAGTGGCGCGACGAACCGCATCCTTTCGAAGGACAGCATCCCGTCGAGGAGCCGTTCGAGGCCGAACATCCGGTCGAGGCTTATCAGCCGCCGGAGCCCCCCTCTGCGATCGAGCCGTCCAAGCCGGCAGATGAAGAGGATTGGGGCTGGGAGGTGCCGGCGCGGGCCGAGCCTGCGACGCGGAGCCAGGAGGCGGTCGCGGCCGCAGCGTGGAACGATGTGCCGGAACTGGTGACGGCCGGTCCTGTCGTACCGATCGATCATGGGTACGGCGGCACGGCCACTCCGGTCGATGCCCATTTCGATGCGGAGACTCATGTGGCGGTCGATACGGTCCGCATGCCTTCTGCCGCCGATCTCCCGGAACTCGCGCAGCCCGGCGCAGCGGTCGCTGCAGGAGCGGCAGCGGCTGCCGCCGCCGATCCCTTCGCCGAATATCTCGATCAGCCACAGTCCAAAAGCGCCGGTCCCGCGCCGGCGAAACCGGCTGACAGTGATCCGTGGGGTGATCTCGAGGAGCTGATAGGCTTCAACAAGGATGCTCCGTCCTCTTCGGGCGGCGGCGCGCGCAGCACGCTCCATACCGATGCGGATGCGGACGACCTGATGCATGCGCCGGCCAGGCCTTATCGGGTCACGCCGGTGCGCAAGCGCAACTATGCCGGCATCGTGCTGGCGATCGTCGGCCTGGCGCTCGTCGGCGGCGGCGGTTATGCGATCTGGATGAACCGTGACTCGCTGAACGACATGGTCGACGGCCTGATCCAGTCGAGCCTGCCCGGCGGCCAGACGGCGCAGCAGGCACCGGCGCCCGCCGCGCCGCAGCCCAATCGCGCGCCTTCGACGCCTTCCGCTCCGGGGACGCCGCCGCAGAACGGTGCCGGCAACACGCCCGCACCGGCGGCGCCGCGAACGGCGGACGGATCGACGGCCGGGACCAAATTCACACAGCGGCTGATGGCCGACGGCAGCGAGGTCGACGAGGGGCCGGGCCTCACCGCCGGCCTGGCGCAGAATGCAGAGGGTCAGTCGGTATCGCAGCTCAACGCTCCGCCCGCCAATCCTGCGGCGCAGCCGGCGCCCACTCCGAGCGCGCCGGCTGCTGCTCCGCCCGCTCCGAACGGCAGTGCCAATGCGGCACCGGCTCAAACGCCGCCGGCCACGCCGGCTCCGAATGCCGCCACCCCGCCGTCGGCCGCTCCGGCGGTCGCGGGCGAAAAGATGTTCCTTTACGAGGAGCGGATCGGCCAGACCGCGCCGACGGCCATCGACGGCTCGGTCTCCTGGTCGCTGCAGCGCGAGGCCGGCGCCAATGGCCGGCAGGAGCCGGTCGTCCAGGGCCGCATCAACGTGCCGGGCAGGGGCCTGACCGCGCTGATGACCTTCAAGCGCAATACCGACCCATCGCTGCCGGCAAGCCACCTGGTCGAGATCGTCTTCGCCGTGCCGCCCGATTTCGAAGGCGGCGCGATCGAAAGCGTGCAGCGCATCGCCATGAAGTCGAGCGAGCAGGATCGCGGCAACGCGCTGATCGCGGTGCCCGCCAAGATCACCGACGATTTCCACATGATCGCGCTCAACGATTTCCCGGATGCCCGCACGACCAACCTGGAACTGCTGCGGACCCGCAACTGGATCGACATCCCGATCGCCTATCGCAACGGCCGCCGCGCGCTCCTGACCCTTCAGAAAGGCCCGGACGGCGAACGCGCCTTCAACGAGGCGATCCGCGAATGGGGCACGCTCGGGGCGACCGCCAGCGGGCAGTAAGATCGGGCCGTGTCGCGAACCCGGGGTTCGCGACACTCCTGCCTGAGGCCTATAGGGACCTGTCTGCGCGCGCCAGTCCGTGTTCGACCAGGCGGTCGATGATCTCGGAATAGCTGACGCCGCTCACTCCCATAAGCTTGGAGTACATGCTGATGCTGGTGAAACCGGGGATCGTGTTGAGTTCGTTGACGAGGATCTGCATATCCGGCGTGACGAAGAAGTCGGCGCGCGCCATGCCGTCGCAGCCGAGCGCGCGAAACGCCGTCCTGGCAATGGCGCGGATTTCATCCTCGACCTGCTTGGGTAACTCTGCCGGTACTTTCAGCACAGCCCCGTCGCCGTCGATGTACTTGGCGTCATAAGTGTAGAAGCCATGGCTTTCGGCGGGGATGATTTCCCCGGTTCTGGACACGAAGAGCTCGCCCTCGGGATCCTCCAGCACGGCGCACTCGATCTCGCGGCCACGAATGAACTCCTCGGCCAGCAGCTTGCGATCGTGGCGGAAGCCTTCGGAAAGCGCTGCCTGATAGTCCGCCCTGGTCGAGACCTTGCTGACCCCCACCGAGGATCCCTGGCGGGCCGGCTTGATGAAGATGGGGAGACCGAGCGCCTGCTCGAGTTCCTCGAAGCTTGGCGCCGCCCCGTTATGGATCGTGACCGATCGTGCCGCGGGGACGCCCGCTTCGTTGAACAATCGCTTGGCGATATCCTTGTCGAGGGCGTTCGCCGAGCCGGGGATGCCGCAGCCTGCTAGCGGTACGCATGCCACCTCGGCCAGTCCCTGAACCGCTCCGTCTTCGCCATGAAGGCCATGCAGGACGGGAAAGACGATGTCGATCCTCGGCAGTTCATAGGGAGAAGCATCCTTGGGCGACGCAATTACCCGCCCCTTTCCTCCGGGAATGAAGCAGAGCTCTGTGCCGCTCGCAGGTTTTGCGAGCGCACCGTCCTTGAAAGCGCTGAGCAGCCACCGTCCCGCGTGCGTGACGAAAACCGGGACGGCATCGTATTTTTCCGGATCCAGCGCATTCATGACGTTGGTGGCGGAAAGCACCGATACGTCATGTTCCGCCGAACGCCCACCAAACAAAACGCAAATCCGTAATTTGTTCGAAATATCGGCCATGAATATCCTTCCAATGGGACTGTCGCAGACCGCGGGTATCGGCGGGTTCTGCATCGGATATCTGCGAGGCAAAATCGGGATATTTTGCGACGGTTGAAGCGTCCGGAATGTTTCAGGGAGATATTTGGCACTGCAGGAGGCCCACCAAGCGTGGCCCCTGTCGTGACGCCAAAAAAAGGGGCCGCCGAAGCAGCCCCTTTTTGATGTCGGCGCGGAGCCGGATTTATGCGTCGACGACGCGCAGGGCGTTCGCCTGGGCGAGCGCTTCCTTCTGGACCGCTTCCTGCACCTTTTCGAAGGCGCGGACTTCGATCTGGCGGACGCGTTCGCGGCTGATGTCGAACTCGGCCGAAAGCTCTTCCAGCGTTACCGGATCGTCGGCAAGACGACGGGCCTCGAAGATGCGGCGTTCGCGGTCGTTCAGAACGCTCAGCGCCTTGGCGAGCATGCGGCGGCGCGTATCGAGCTCGTCCTGCTCGATGAGCACGGCTTCCTGGCTTTCGTGGTCGTCCACCAGCCAATCCTGCCACTGGCCGGCTTCGCCTTCGGCGGCACGGATCGGCGCGTTCAGCGAAGCGTCGCCCGAAAGGCGGCGGTTCATGGAAACCACTTCCTCCTCGGAGACGTTCAGCTTTGTGGCGATTTCGGCCACCTGGTCGGGCTTCAGATCACCTTCGTCGATCGCCTGGATCTTGCCCTTCAACCGGCGCAGGTTGAAGAACAGGCGTTTCTGGTTGGCGGTGGTGCCCATCTTCACGAGCGACCAGGAGCGCAGGATATATTCCTGGATCGACGCCTTGATCCACCACATGGCATAGGTTGCCAGGCGGAAACCACGCTCCGGATCGAACTTCTTGACGGCCTGCATCAGGCCGACGTTACCCTCGGACACGACTTCGCCGATCGGCAGGCCGTAACCGCGGTAACCCATGGCGATCTTCGCCACGAGACGCAGATGGCTGGTGACCAGCTTGTGGGCCGCATCCCGGTCGGCATGTTCGGCATACCGTTTCGCCAGCATGTATTCCTGCTGCGGTTCCAGCATGGGAAACTTGCGGATCTCGTCGAGATAGCGGTTGAGGCCGGCTTCGCCGGCAGTAATGGAAGGCAGAGTATTGCGGGCCATAAAGCACCCCTTTCCGATCTATGTATCGGCTCCCTTTTTGATCTAGCTGTGCATGCTGAAGGCGAGCCAAGCGGCGCGGATCATTCTCGACCCCGCACCGACCCAAGTGACAGATAAGTACGGCAGAACAGTGATTCAAGCCATCACAGAAGCGTTATATCATTACAATATCGTAATATACGCCGCCGTTGATTTCAGCGATAGGCGCGTTCCGAAAAGGCCCGCATGCCCGAGCGTACCATCAGTTCATACATCATGCGACGGCTGATCGGATTGTGCAACCGTGCCACTTTCGACCCGAGGAATTCGGTTTCCACATGGTCGAAGGCGAAGAGATCCGGAGCCTCGGCGATCACGTTCAGATAGAATTCGTGGAACTCGTTGCGGCAGACATAGGTCTTGTACTTGGTCATGCAGAAGGTCGAGAACATATGCTTGTGCTCCCGCAGGAAGTCCGCGACCCCGACGGTCACTTCCGGCCAGGCCGGGTTGAACGTGTCGTCGAAGGCGATGACGCCGTGGTCGGCGAGTGTCTCCGTCGCAAGCCGGCTGTCCGACGCGATGTGCTGCAGCGTATGGCCGCCGTCGATGCTGAAGAAACGGGTGCGGCCGACCTTACCGGTAATCTCGTCGGCCTGCATCCGGGTACTGTCGCCCTTGATGACCAACTCCTCGTCCACGGCCAAGCCCAACCGCTGGCCATTTGCTATGAACCGGGCATATTGCGTCGATGCGGCGTCCGACGTCTGGCCGAGATCAAAGAGATCGATCGCCAGGATGCTGTCGCCGGCGCTGATCTTTTTCAGAAGAAAATAGGAGCGTCCGTAAAAGACGCCGATCTCGGCGATGCCGCCTTCCAGCCCGCTATTCTTCTGCGCCTGCAATAGAGACAGGAACACCAGCGCATCGGGAGGATCGATATATCCCTCGATCGTCTGCAGGTCACGAAAGATGAACTTCCGGAGCCCTGTGTCCATATCTTGCGCGCCCCTCAGTATCTGTCCGACTTCTGAAATGCACCGCGAGCGATGCATGGGTTATACCGGAGGTTGATCTTGGCGATGCCGCTCCTTCATTTGCATTGCAGCAATAGGTGGAAATAGAGCAAAACTTTGACGATGCTTTGACTTGCTGGCAGCCGAAATAATTCCGATCATGACTCGGAATTATTTCGGCATGTCTTTGGTTTCCTGTTTTCTACACGATTTCAAAGGCATTTGCGTTCCAGTCGATGGGCGTTGCTGCGGCGGTAACGGCTGACATCGCCATAGGCCTGACTGCGCGAGACGCCGATATCCTTCAACTGCTCATCGTTCAGTCCGAGCAGCGCCAGCCGGTTGCGGCGCTGGCGAAGTTTTGCGGCAATGACCGCGAACACGCGGTGCAAGAGCGAAGGCTGGATGGCTGGTGCATCGTCCGTCGCCAGCCGGTGGTGCTCCGCTAGAGGCGGCAGTTCAAAGACAAGGTGGTAGCGTTCCGATGCGCGGTCAAAGACCGCCCGGTTCTCGTTCTTCATGATTTTTCTCCTGAAAGGATGCCGGCCGATCCGCGGCCGTTGTTGAGTGTTCAGGAGGCGGGCGGCTGCCGCCCGCCTCGATGTTGGGCGTTTACTTGCCGGCCGATTGCGCCGTGCGGGTCGCGGTTTCCGCTTCCCGCAGTGCTTCGGCGCATTCCTCGCAGCAGACCTCGACCGTCTTGCCGCCGATCTTCACCGCGATCCGGGTCGCATCGAGTTCGCAGTCGCAGGCGGCGCAGGTATTCTCTTTCATGGTGGCATCTCCCGATGTGTGCGTTACGAGAGAAGAAAAGCATTTTGGCAGGGGCTTCCGCTGTCAGAATCTTTAGCGACTTTGCCCCTGGTGATTTACCGGGGGCTATCTCAAGCCCGCAAATCTCTGGAACTCCGCCGGCGTGCGGCCATAGGCCTGGCGGAAGGCGGAGGAGAAGTGGCTGTGGCTCGAAAAGCCGAGCTCGAGGCCAAGCTCGGTCAGGTCGTCATAGCTGCCGAGCAGGTCGAGTGCCCGGGCCAGCCGCAGGCGAAGCTGGTAGCGGTAGAGCGGCGTGCCCTCCACCTGTTGGAAGACCTGGGTCAGGTAGACCGGCGAAACGCCGGCTTCCCTGGCGATCTCGGCGAGCGTCCAGCGGCGCGCGAGATCGGAGGAGAGGGCGAGCTTGGCGCGGTCCACCAATTTCTGGCGCCCCGTGCTGGCAGTCGCCGCGCGGGCGGTCCTGACGCCCACGGAGCGGCGCACCAGCGTCATCGCGAGCGTCTCCGCCTCCAGCGTCTCGGCGGTGCCGCGGATCAGGCTGTGGCGCAGCAGCGCCACCAGTGCCTGAGCGCGGGCGTCGATCCTGAGGCGCTGCCTGTTGAAGACGAAGCGTGATCCCTTCGGATTGCGGTGCTCGGCCGGGACCAGTTCCTCCAGCATCGCTTCGGGCACGTCCATGCTCAGGCAGGAATCGCCGCCTTCGATCGGGTGGCTGATCTGATAGGCCTCGTCGCAGTTGAAGAACAGCACCTGGTTGGCCTCGGCGACGGTGTCGTCACTGCCGACATGGCGCATGAAGACGCCGCGATACGGGAAGACGAGGGTCGTCGCATGGGAGCATTCCTCGCCGCTGCGGTGCCGGCATTCGCCGCCGCACACGACGTCACGGACCTTGATCAGGTCCGTATCGAGGAGCTTTCTGACGGCGAGCTGGCTCATGGAGAACCTTGGGGTGCCTCTGAAGTATCGTGGAGTTATATACTCCCCGACAATAGCTCAGGCCACCCGTTTCATGCCTTCAGGGCTTCGATCAGCTCCGCCATGTCGTCGGGCATCGGCGCTTCGAATTCCATTACCTCGCCGGTGCGGGGGTGTTCGAAGGCGAGCAAGAAGGCATGCAGCGCCTGGCGCGGAAAGCGGTTGACGACACTTTTGGCAAAGTCCGGCAGCAGGTTCGCCTTGGTCTTGAAGCCGGCGGAATAATCCTGGTCGCCGATCAGCGGGTGGCCGATATGGGCCATGTGGACGCGGATCTGGTGGGTACGGCCGGTTTCCAGCCGGCATTCGATCAGCGCGGCGAGTGCCGTCGCATCCGGCTTTTCGTGGAAACGTTCGATCACCTGGTAATGGGTGATGGCTTCGCGGGCGTCGCTGCTGTCTTCCTTCTGCACGGCGCGCTTGGTGCGGTCGCCGGCGCGGCCGAGCGGCGCGTCGATCGTGCCCTTCAGCCCGCGCGGACGGCCCCAGACGACCGCCTGATAGGCGCGCTCCAGCGGGCCGGAACGGCCATGGTCGGCGAACTGGTCGGCGAGGTGGCGGTGGGCGATATCGTTCTTGGCGGCGACCATGACGCCGCTCGTATCCTTGTCGAGCCGGTGGACGATGCCGGGGCGCTTGACGCCGCCGATGCCGGAAAGGCTGGCGCCGCAATGATAGATCAGCGCGTTCACCAGCGTGCCGGTCCAGTTGCCGGCGCCGGGATGCACGACGAGGCCGGCGGGCTTGGCGATGACGATCAGGTCGTCGTCCTCATAGAGCACTTCGAGCGGGATATCCTCGCCCTTCGGCTCGGGATCCTCCGGTTCGGGAAGGTCGATCTCGACGGTGTCGCCGGCGGCGATCTTCTTCTTCGGCTCGGTGATGACCTTGCCGTTGAGGCTGACGGCGCCCTGTTCGATCAGCGCCTTGATGCGGTTTCGCGAAAACTCGCCGTCCAGTACCGAAGTCAGCCAGGCATCCAGCCGCCCTTCGGCCTCGTCGGAGGCGGTGAGGACTTTCCTTGGGCGCCCGGCTTCTTTAAAGGGATCGTTCATTCAATCATTCCGATAACATTCGGCAGAAACAAGGACGTCCCATGCCCCAACCCGAGATCGAGGAACAGGAAGAGCCGCTTGATCCGGCAATGGAGAGAATCCGCCGGAAAATGGTGCTTCTGATACTCGTTTCGGGCGGGATCTTGTTCGTCTGCTTTATGGCGGTCCTTGGCGCCATTGTCTACAAGGTCTCGCAGCGGCCTGCCACGCCCGCGACTGTCGCCTCGACGGGCGGGTTCTCCGTGCCGGCAGGCCAGCCGCTTGCGGCCACCGCGGAACTGCCCGCCGGCTTCGTCGTGCAGGGCGTATCGCTCTCCGGCAGCCAGATCCTGTTCTACGGCCTGCTGACCGGTGACCAGAAGGTATTGATCTACGATATCGCCGCCGGCCGCATCGTTGCCGATGTGACGGTCGCGATACCGCAATAATGGCACCGATCCGCATCGATGACGCGGACGATCCGCGGATCGCCGAGTTCCGGTCGATCCGCGAGCGGGATTTGACGGGCCGCGAAGGGCGGTTCATCGCGGAAGGAACCGTGGTGCTCAGGATGCTTGCCGCCGCGCATGGTTCGGGCGGCGATTTCCTGACCGAGAAGATCCTGCTGCTTGAAAACCGGGTTGCCGGGCTTGCGGAAATCCTCAGCTGTTTTCCGGCGGATGTTCCCGTCTACGTGGCCTCGGCTGCGGTGCTCGATCAGATCGCCGGCTTCCACCTGCATCGCGGCGTGCTGGCGCTCGGCCGCCGCCGGCAGGAGAGGACTGCCTCCGAACTGGTCGCCACGCTGCCCGAAAAGGCGCTTGTCGTCGCAGCCTTCGGCATTTCCAATCACGACAATATCGGCTCGATCTTCCGAAACGCCGCCGCCTTCGGCGCGGATGCGGTGCTGCTCGACCAGAGTTGCTGCGATCCGCTCTACCGCAAGGCGCTGCGGGTCTCGGTCGGGGCGGTGCTGTCGGTGCCCTATGCGCGGCACGGCACGATGTCCGATATCCTGGCTGTGCTGATGGAGAACGGTTTTGCCGTCTGGGGGCTTTCGCCTACGGGTTCCGTGGAAATTCGCGATGTGCCGCCCTCCGGCCGCATGGTACTGATCACCGGCACGGAAGGCGAGGGACTACCCGCACAGGTCCTTGCCCGCATCCAATCGGCGCGGATCGCCCAGGCACCTGGCCTCGACAGCCTCAACGCGGCGACAGCGACCGGCATTGCGCTCTACGAGATCGCAATGGCCCAAGGGCGCCTCTAGAGATTTCAGTTGTTCGCGTCCTGCGTGGTCGCGAGCGTCTTCTTCGACTTCGCGGCGAGGCTTTCCCGGTTGCTGTTTGCGGACTTGCCGGACAGGATCTTGTGGATCGGCGAGGCCGAACCTTCGGACGCAGCCGTCATCGCCACCATGCTGGCGGCGATCGAGGCGAGCTCCTGGCGGATCGCGTCGTCGCTGCCGCTACCCTCCTGCAGGCGTTCGGAGAGCGCCGTTGCCCTGTTGCGGGCGTCTTCAGCCATCCGGGCCACCGCCGGATCGACGTCCGGCTGTCCGGCAATCCGGGCTTGTCTGGGAGGCGGAGCATGCGGAATTTCGCGCAGGTTGATGTCCTCCGGAGTGATCTTCTTCTTCGGCGTTGCTTTTATCACGGGGCGCAGAGCCGCCGAATCGCGAAGGGCGCGACTGGAATCCCGCGCTTCGGCGCTGGCGCCTTTCAGCTTGTCCCGCAGGCGGGCGATCTCGGCAAGCCGGCGTTCCAGCGCCGTCTCCCTGTCCGCACGGTCGGCGATTTCCTTGGCGAGCTTGTCCTCGAGCCGCTGGACGCGATGCTCTTCCTGGGCAAGCCGTGCCTCGGCGTCCTTGGCGCGGGCCGTCTGCTGCCGGACATCGTTGCGCAGCGTATCGCGTTCGTCGCGCAAGGCGGTGACCCGGAATTTCAGGTTTTCGACCTCGGTGTCGCGGGTGGAAAGATCGATCCGGAAATTGTCGGCCTCGGCGATCATCAGCAGCTGGCGTTGCTGCAGCTTCTCGATCTCCAGATCCTTGGCAGCGACCGTTTCCTCGGCGGTTTCGAGCGCCGCCTTCAACTGCTGGATATAGCTGTCCTCCTGGCGCAGGCGCGAACGGGCGTCGGCCGCCTCGACATCCATCGTGTCGATCTGGGCGCGCAGGTCGGTGATCTCGGAGACAAGCTGCTTGGCCTCCTCGGCAAGGCTGTCGCTCCTGATCTGCAGCGCGACGGCCTTGTCTCTTTCCTGGATGAGTTCCTGCTTGGTGCGGGCATTCTCGGCCGCATAGACGGCGCGTGCCATGTCGCGCTGGGCGCGGACTTCCTGTGGACTGATCGGCAGCGTCGCCTTGATGCGGTTTTCGGTGTAGCGGACGATGCGATTGTGGACCGCCGGGGCAATCAGCATCACCGCAAGTGCTGCGCTCAGGAAACCCAAGCCGAACAGAAGAGCAAATTGGATCACGATGCGGCCGTTTCGCGGTCTGGATGGGAATGCGCAGGCTGTTTAAGCATGGTCACATTCAACCGGCAAGCGCCCTTCTGGCAGAAGGCCGGATTACCGGCCGCTGTGGTGAAAAACATCAAATCCCCTCCGTTTTGTGGAGAGGACAATGGCAAATTTCAGAAAGGGTTCCAGGTCGGCGACTGGGTCAGCTTCAGATAACCGACATTGATGCCGAGGCGAGCACCGAGGCCGGTGCGAATCGGCACGAGAATCATATTGTTGTTGCGCAGCACCGTCATGCCGACGCCGGCGACCACGAAGGCGGAGCCCGACACGCCGCCGAATCGGGCATAAAGGCTGTTCACCGAGGGCAGGTCGTAGACCAGCATCATCGCGCGGGTGCCCTGGCCGCCGTAGTCGATGCCGAGCGAGGGGCCCTGCCAGAAGACCGGATGCTGGCCAGCGTTCTTCGTATAAAGTTCGCCCTCGCCATAGGTCAGGCCGGCGATGAACGCGCCCGAGCCTTCCTGGCCGAGAATATAGCCGTTCGGCAGGCCGTATTGCGAAAAGGCGTTCTCCACGACCTTGGCGAGGCCACCGCTGGTGGAGCCGAAGAAGCCGTGGCCGGCATCGACGATTTCCTGGGCGGAATATTGGTTGGAGCCCTGCTGGGCGGATGCCGGGCCTGCGAAGACCGCCACGGCTGCGATCACGGCAAACACCGTCGCAGCAAAGCGGGCGAGGGCGGAAGGGGTGTGGATGCGCATTGTCAGATCCATGATTGTATCATCCAGGGGCACGCCTTTTGCGTCATGCTTAAGGCTCGGCCATTTTGGGGCCATGATCTTAATAATCGGTTTACCAAATATGGTGTCATTATGACCAGGAACATTGCTCCACCCTCGCGCAACCTTCAGATGGCAAGGCGAATACCGGGGGGGGCATTCCCAAACAGGAGACCTACATGCCGAAGAATCCGAATCTTACCCTCGCCGGGCCAGATCTCGCGGCACTTCTGTGCAGCCGCGTCTGTCATGACGTGATCTCCCCGGTCGGCGCGATCAACAACGGCCTTGAGCTTCTCGACGAAGGTGCCGCCGACAGCGACGCGCTCGACCTCATCCGCACCTCGGCGCTCAATGCATCGGTGCGCCTCAAGTTCGCGCGACTAGCCTTCGGTGCTTCCGGCTCGGTCGGCGCCTCGATCGATACGGGCGAGGCCGAGAAGGCCGCCAAGGATTTCGCCATCGCCGAAAAGAAGACCGAGGTCACCTGGAACGGCCCGCGGGCGATCATCGCCAAGAACCGGGTCAAGCTGCTCCTCAACCTTTTCCTCGTCGCCTATGCCGGCATTCCCCGCGGCGGCTCGGTCGACGTGACGCTGGAAAATCCGGAGTACGACGCGAAATTCATCCTCACCATCAAGGGACGGATGATGCGCGTGCCAGCCAAGTTCGTCGAGATCGCCAGCGGTACGCTCGAAGAGCCGATCGATGCCCATTCGATCCAGCCCTATTACACGGTGCTGCTCGCCGAAGAGTCCGGCATGGAACTGAGCCACGTGGTTTCGGAAGACAAGATCGTCTTCATCGCCGAGACCGTGGCCGCTTGAAACGATCTGTGGTTGTTTGGTGCCCGAGGGTAACCATTCATTAGCGCCATCCCCCTAATGATAGATGCTCGGAACCAGAGCGGGTTCAGCGTCAGGGGGACATGATGCAGCGTTTAATGATTGCCGACGGATCGGACATCGTGCGCACGGTCGGCAAGCGAATCCTGTCGGAACTGGGCTTCCTCGTGGTCGAGGCCGGCACCGCGCGCGAGGCCTCGATGCGCTGCAATGCCGAGCTTCCCAATTTCCTGATCGTCGATGCGGCGCTGGAAGGCGCGCTCGAACTCATAGGCAACATCCGGGCGATGCCGAACGGCAAGAGTGTGCGCATCTTCTATTGCGTCATCGAAGCGGACCTGAAGAAGATGATGGCCGGCAAGCGCGCCGGTGCGGACGATTTCCTGCTGAAGCCCTTTGATCGCAAGATCCTGACTTCGGTCTTCTCGGCTCTGGCGCAGGCGGCCTGATTCTCAAAGCTGCTGCATCCGCTCGACAAGTGGTGGCCCGCCCCGCCGCCGCCTTTCCTTTACCGTGACGTTTCGTTTTGGGTCCGCAGGCCGGTCAAAACAAAACGTCCGCCTGGCTGGCCAGGCGGACGTTTTCGATAAGGGGATTCTCAGGCGGCAGCTCAGGCGGTTTCGGCGTAATCCGCTTCCGGTTCGCGCAACACGTAGCCGCGGCCCCAGACGGTTTCGATATAGTTTGCGCCGCCGGCGGCATTTGCGAGCTTCTTGCGCAGCTTGCAGATGAAGACGTCGATGATCTTCAGTTCAGGTTCGTCCATGCCGCCGTAAAGGTGGTTCAGGAACATTTCCTTGGTGAGCGTGGTACCCTTGCGGAGCGAGAGGAGTTCCAGCATCTGGTATTCCTTGCCCGTCAGGTGAACGCGCTGGCCGCCGACTTCGACGGTCTTGGCGTCGAGATTGACGATCAGTTCGCCGGTAACGATGATCGACTGGGCATGACCCTTGGAACGGCGGACGATCGCGTGGATGCGAGCGACCAGTTCATCCTTGTGGAAGGGCTTGGTCATGTAGTCGTCGGCACCGAAACCGAGACCACGAACCTTGTCTTCGATGCCGGCCATGCCGGACAGGATGAGGATCGGTGTTTTGACCTTCGAAAGCCTCAGGGTGCGAAGCACTTCATAGCCCGACATGTCGGGCAGGTTGAGGTCGAGGAGAATGATATCATAGTCGTAGAGCTTGCCGAGATCGACGCCTTCCTCTCCGAGGTCGGTCGTATAAACGTTGAAGCTCTCCGATTTCAGCATTAGCTCGATGCTCTGGGCAGTCGCGCTGTCATCTTCGATGAGTAGAACCCGCATATTTTTCCCCTTTACCGCCGCGTAAGGTATCTTTGCCCCCTTACTCGATACGGATCCAGACTGAGCCTGATTTGGAAGCTGCCACTAAATGGTTAACAAATTATGATTTAACCTGGCAAGGTTCATCATTTCGTTAAGCAAAATTAGTAGCAACCTGTTTTCCCTTCAAGTTTGGCCATCACCAGGATTGAATCCGCGGATGAGGAAATTCCGCTAAGTGATTCATTCGACTCATACATTGTCGCGGCCAATTTAGGCCCTGGCATTTACCGACCCTTAAACGATCCGGTTTATCATTAATGATGCCCGTAAACGAAAGGTTAACGCGACGCCTAATTTATTAACGCCGCGAGAATTTTTTGATCCGGAGTGTACCAATCCGGATACACGGGCCTGGGTCTCGCTATCCACGGAGTATTGCGTATGAAGTCGCGTGACAGCATGGTTCGCCTGAAAAGCTTTCAGGTTACCGAAAAGCGCCGTCAACTGCAGCAATTGCAGATGATGATGGCCGAATTCGAGAGAATGTCTAAAGAACTCGAGCATCAGATCACTCTGGAAGAGAAGAAATCCGGGATTACCGACCGGAATCACTTCGCTTATCCGACCTTCGCGAAGGCCGCCCGCCAGCGCGCGGACAATCTTCAGGTCTCGATTCGCGAACTGAAGGTCCAGGAGGAGAGCGCGGAACTGGCGCTCGAGGAAGCGGAAGCCGAATTTGCCAAGGCTTCGGCGCTCGAAGAGCGCGATGGCGGAATGCGCGCCCGGGCTTAACAAAGTCGGGCGGCATCAACGACGGAAATGCCATAATCTGGGGCGGTGCCGCGGCGCCAGGCCCATTTGCGTTTTTTGGTTCTCGTTAACGTTCGTGATTCGGGCTTGCCCCTTAACGAAGAATGTCCTGCCAGTCGGGGTGGCGTTCCACCTGGGCCTTGAAGAACGGGCAGAGCGGAATGATCTTCCAGCCGCCCTTGCGGGCTTCTTCGACCGCATGCAATGCCAAGGCCTGGCCGACCCCTTTGCCGCGAAGCTCGTCGGGAACGCCGGTATGATCGACGATGATCAGTTCCGGCGACGCGCGCGAATAGGTCATTTCGGCAAAGTGACCTTCGACTTCGGCCACATAACGACCGCCCGACCGGTTTTCTTCCAGAGTAATGTTCATGATTGTTCCGCTTTCGTCCGTTTGCGGATGGTGTAATACGGAGCAGACCGAAGGGAAATAGCCTGGTCGGTCGCCCAAGGGTGACACATCGTCAACGGAGAAAGCGATGAACTTGCTGCGGCCGCTTCTTCTTGCGCTGGCCGCGATCTTTCTGGCGCTCGGGCTCTTTTTGCCGATCATCCGTTTCGAGCGGCTCTATTTTTTCAGCGAGACGCCGTCCCTGCTGGAGCTCGTCGCGGCGCTTTTCCGGGAGGGGGATGTGGCACTGTCGCTGGTGGTCGGCCTGTTTTCGATCGTCTTTCCGATCGTCAAGCTGGCGGGGCTGACGGTGCAGTTCTCCGGACGGGCGGCGGAGGCGGGATTTTTCCGCCGCGCGATGCCGCATCTTTCGAAGTGGTCGATGATGGACGTGATGCTGGTGGCGATCGTCGTCTTTGCCGCGAAGAGCAGCGGCCTGGCTGTTGCGGTCTCACAGCCGGGCCTCTGGTTCTACGCCGCCTCGGCCATCATCGCCGGGGTGCTGCCGTCGCTGTCCCGGATCGGATCCGGGCAGACTTGAGCCGTATTCAGAAACCGAAAGGTGCCGTTGCGTTCGTGGCAGCGGCACCTTTTGTTTTCTGGTGCGGGGCTGGCCCCCGCGAATTCGGGGTCAGTGACGATATTGCTGGATGCGCGTGGTGCGCAGGCCGGCCAGGCCATGATCGTTGATGGAGGACTGCCAGGAGAGGAATTCCTCGACGGTAAGCGTATAACGCTCGCAGGCTTCTTCCAAGCTCAACAGGCCGCCGCGAACCGCGGCTACCACCTCTGCCTTTCGCCGGATGACCCAGCGGCGCGTATTGGCCGGCGGCAGGTCGGCGATCGTCAAGGGGCTGCCATCGGGGCCGATGACATATTTTACTCGGGGACGTATCAATTCGGTCATTGAACTCTCTACACAACGCAAGACCACGTCGGTGAGCCTAGCCGCCCAGTTTTAATATTTGACTAAACAGGCCGTAGCATTTGTTCCAACTATGGCAACAATCGCGCCGCGCGTCCCCGGACAGGACGAAAAAGGGCTACTTGTACCGTAAAAGGCGGTGTTTCGGCGATTTGTCGGCCGATTGAAAGCTGCTGATCAGAAGCCTTTCCCGCCACGAAACTCCGCGAGCAGGGTGCCGATCATGATACGCAGGTCGAGCAGAATAGAGAAATTGTCGATGTAATGGAGGTCGCACGCGATACGGGCGCGCGCCTTGCCCGGGCGATCCGTCGGTCCGCGAAGACCGCGCATCTGTGCCAGACCGGTCATGCCCGGCCGCATCGAATGGCGGCGATGATAATCCGAAACCAGGCTCTCGTAAGGGATGCCGGCGGCCAGCATGTCGATCGCGTGACAGCGCGGGCCGACCAACGACATGTCGCCCTTCAGGACATTCAGGAGTTGCGGCAGTTCATCGATATTCGCCTTGCGGATAAAGCTGCCGACGCGGGTGATGCGGGCGTCGTTCTGGACGGTCTGCGCAATCCCTCTTGCATCGCCGAGATCGGTGCGCATCGAACGAAACTTGTAGACCCGGAACCTGCGGCTCTCCTTGCCCCAGCGCATCTGGGTGAAGAGGGCCGGCCCGTCGCTGTCGATGCGAATCGCCAGCGCGACGAGCAGCATCAGAGGCAGGAGCAGGATCAGTGCCGCAAGCGATACGCCGATGTCGATCGCCCGCTTTGCGACGAGCTGCGTTCGAAGGCTGTCGCCGGATCTACGGGGTAGATGCGAATGCCGGTCGAGGATTGACGAAGGCTCGATGTACCGCCCGCCGCTCGACCCGTCGGCGGTGTCGTCATGCAGATCGTGAACACTCAAACCGGCCACCCCACCCCATACCCGAAGCCCTGAGGGCGACGGCAGCTCTTAATAGAATACCTCCAGTCGCGAGTCATCACCCAAGTTAACCGTCCGTTAAGAATGAATAGAGTTTTAGAAATCGCTGTTATGACAACATCGCCAAGGACAACTCCGTTTTTCCGGCGCCCAACTCCAGTTGCGCCGTTCCCGAATGCCCGAGGGTCAGGTAATCCCCGGCGGAGAAGGAAAAAATTCCCGTTGCGGACTGTATTTGTGCTCCACCGGCTGCGCCGTTCAACAGAACAAGTGTCTCCGTTGCATTGAGCATCAGGCTGGTCGCATGGCCGGACGAGGAAAGGATCGCGAGATTGAGGGCGACGAGGTACAGGCCGTCGGCCGGCACCACGACCCGGTTGCCGCCGCCGCCGACCGCAACGCCCAGCGAAAGGCCGCCGCGATCGAGGGCAAGCGTGGTGAAGCCGCTCTGCTGGCCGGCGGTTGGGGTGAAACTCGTGCCGGTGCGGTAAGCGCGGCCGGCCGGCTGGTTGGGTTGCGAGACACGGCCGGTGGGCGAGATCGACAGCCCGGTCTTCCAGGTCGTCCCGTCGCTGACCTTGACGGAGAACTCGGTATTCCCGGCGAGGCCCATTTCCGCATAACCGGTCCAGTTCGACTGGAAGAGCAGCGAGGCGGTTTCGGCGGAGGCGGCCTTGTTGACCTTGATCTGGTGGCCGTTGCCGGCGTGGTTGAACAGGCTTGCCGGCGAGGCGAGTGTGAGGCGGTTCGTGCTGTCGGGCGTCGCATTGATGCCGAGTTCTTCGAGGCGGCCCGTGGCGGGCAGGGGAATGTCCTGCCAGAGCGCGCCGGAAAACACCTTGAGCTTTTCGGGGGCGGCGAACCAGGCGCGCCAGCCGATACGCGGGACCAGAAATGCCCAATAGCCGTCCTGCCAGGAAGCGACACGTCCCGTCTTGCCGGCCCAGGCGCCGGTCGGGGCGGCCGCGACCAGATAACAGGCGCCCTCCGCCGGCGCGCCTGGCGGGTTTGCGAGTTCCGCCAGGATGGTGAGATGCACCAGCGCGTCAAGCCGCAGCAGCGCCTCGTTGTGGGTCACGTGTTTCTGCGCCTGCGAAGGCAGGATGAAGGGCATGTCGAGGTTTGCGGTCGTATCGGCCATGGTTGTCTCCGTTCGGTCGATCGCGAGTCTAAGGCCGATGACGCAGGCGGGGAGGCGGAAGCAGCCAAGCCTTTGAAAACCCTGAAACGACCCTCGGGAAACATGCTCGCTTCGACGCTCCGTGCCTTTGGCGCAACGCCTGGGCGTTTCGTCGCATGCAGGCCCTTCGATGTCCTGATTGCGCTTGTCCTTTGTCTCGCATATGCGAATGTGAGCGCGGCGAGAGACAGGGAAAAGCATGCGTTATTCGGCCTATTCGATCTTCAAGGAAGCGCTCTCCGGCAACCGGATGTGGAAGCCCGCCTGGCGCGAACCGCAGCCGAAGCCGCATTACGACGTGATCATCGTCGGCGGCGGCGGGCATGGTCTGGCGACCGCCTATTACCTTGCCAAGGAATTCGGCATCACCAACGTCGCGGTGCTGGAAAAGGGCTATCTCGGCTCGGGCAATGTCGGGCGCAACACGACGATCATCCGCTCCAACTACCTGCTCGAAGGCAACAACCCGTTCTACGAATTTTCGCTGAAGCTCTGGGAAGGGCTGGAGCGGGATTTCAACTACAATGCCATGGTCTCGCAGCGCGGCATGCTCAACCTCTTCCATTCCGACGGCCAGCGCGACGCCTATGCCCGCAAGGGCAACGGCATGCGCATCCATGGCGTCGATGCCGAACTGCTCGACCGCGAACAGGTGCGCCGGAAAGCGCCCTATCTGAATTTCGACCACGCCCGGTTCCCGATCATGGGCGCTCTCTACCAGAAGCGCGCCGGCACGGTGCGGCATGACGCGGTCGCCTGGGGTTACGGCCGAGGTGCCGATGCACGCGGCGTCGACCTGATCCAGCATTGCGAGGTGACCGGCATCCGCCGCGAAAACGGGCTGGTGGTCGGCGTCGAAACGACCAGGGGGTTTATCGGCTGCAACAAGCTGGCGCTCGCGGCTGCCGGCAATACGACCACCGTCGGGCGGATGGCCGATCTCGAATTGCCGATCGAAACGCATGTGCTGCAGGCCTTCGTCTCGGAAGGGCTGAAACCGGTGGTCGACCACGTGATCACCTATGGCGCCGGGCATTTCTACATATCGCAGTCGGACAAGGGCGGGCTGGTGTTCGGCGCCGAGATCGACTTCTATTCATCCTACGCGCAGCGCGGCAACCTGCAGACCGTCGAGCACACGATGGAGGAGGGGGTGTCGCTAATCCCCGGCCTGTCGCGTGCCAAGGTGCTGAGAAGCTGGGGCGGGGTGATGGACATGTCGATGGACGGATCGCCGATCATCGACCGCACGCCGGTCGACAATCTCTATCTCAACTGCGGCTGGTGCTACGGCGGCTTCAAGGCGACGCCGGCCTCCGGTTTCTGTTTTGCCCACCTGATCGCCAAAAACGAGACGCATCACGTCTCCCGCTTCATGCGGCTCGACCGGTTCGAGCGCGGCTACACGATCGACGAAGCGGGCCGCGGCCCCCAGCCGAACCTCCACTGAGATCCCATCATGGCAAGCCTGATCACCTGTCCGCATTGCGGCACCAGACCCAAGGAAGAGTTTTCGATCCGCGGCGCCGCCGCGCCGAAACGCCCTGCGCCGACCGCCAGGGACGAGGCCTGGCATGTTTATGTCTATGTCCGTGACAATCCGAAAGGGCGATACCAGGAGTACTGGCATCATGTTGCCGGCTGCCGCCGCTTTCTGGTGGTCGAGCGCGACAACCTCACGCATGAGGTTTTCGGTGTGACCGACGCTGCGGAATTCGAGCGGGCGGGGGCTGCCGAATGACTTCCTATCGTCTCGGATCCGGCGGCGCGGTCAATCGCGGCCAGTCGCTCAGCTTCACTTTCGATGGCCGCAGCTACAAGGGTTTCGAAGGCGACACGCTCGCCTCGGCGCTGCTGGCCAACGACCAGATGCTGATGGCCCGCAGCTTCAAATATCACCGCCCGCGCGGGGTGGTGACGGCAGGCTCCGCGGAGCCGAATGCGCTGATGACGATCGGCTCAGGCGCGCGGGCCGAGCCGAACGCCCGGGCGACGGTGACCGAACTCTACAACGGTCTTGCCGCCGCAAGCCAGAACCGCTGGCCGTCGCTGAAACATGATTTCGGTGCGGTGAACGACCTGTTTTCACCTTTCCTCGGCGCCGGCTTCTACTACAAGACCTTCATGTGGCCGGGCGTGCTTTGGGAAAAGCTCTACGAGCCGCTGATCCGCCGCGTCGCCGGCCTCGGCAAGGTCACCATGCAGGCGGATACCGACCGTTACGAAAAGTCCTGGGCGCATTGCGACCTGCTGGTGATCGGCGCGGGGCCGACGGGGCTGATGGCGGCGCTTGCTGCCGGGCGGGCGGGGGGCCGGGTCATTCTGGCCGACGAGGGGTTCAGGTTCGGCGGTTCGCTGCTGTCGGAAAGCGTTTCGGTCGGCGGTCAGCCGGCTGCGGAATTCGCGGCCGAGATCGTCGAGGAGCTGGCGTCGCTGCCGAATGTCACCCTGATGCCGCGCACCACCGTGTTCGGCTGGTATGACGACATGGTGTTCGGCGCCGTCGAGAGGGTGCAGAAACACGTCGCCGCTCCATCGCCCGACCTGCCGATGGAGCGGCTGTGGCGCATCGTTGCGAAACGGGCGATCCTCGCCACCGGGGCGGAGGAGCGGCCGCTCGTCTTCGGCGGCAACGACAAGCCGGGCGTGATGACGGCAGGGGCCGTGCGCACCTATCTCAACCGCTACGGCGTCGCGGTCGGCGGCAGGGTCGCGGTCTTCACCAATGGCGGCTCCGGGTACCGCACAGCCGCCGATCTCGCAGCGCAGGGCATCGACGTCACCGCGATCATCGACGCCCGGCCGCAATCGGCCGATCCGGTGCCGGAAAGCATTCGGGTCATCCGCAACGGCGCGGTGATCGCTACGAAGGGCAAGCACCGGATCGAAGGGCTGATCGCCGAACGCTCCGGCTTCGAGGAGGTGATCGGCTGCGATGCGCTGGCGATGTCCGGCGGCTGGTCGCCGATCGTGCACCTGATGTGCCAGCGTGGCGCTAAGCCGGTCTGGTCGGACGAGAAACAGGCGTTCCTGGCGCCCGACGTGGGCGGTGCCTTCACCGCCGCGGGTTCGGCCGCCGGCCATGCGTCGCTTGGCGAATGCCTGAAGGACGGCGCTGCCAAGGCGCATGCGGCGCTCGACGCGCTGGGCCGGTTGGTCGGCTCGCTGGAGGCGCCCGAGGTCGAGGGCGAATACGATCCCTCCTTCGCGCCGCTCTGGTATGTGCCGGGAGCGCGGGACAAGGCTTTCGTCGATTTCCAGAATGATGTGCATGTCGGCGATCTCGGCCTCGCCCAGCGCGAGGGTTTTCGCCATATCGAGCACACCAAGCGTTACACGACCGCCGGCATGGCGACCGACCAGGGCAAGCTTGGCAATGTCAACACTGCCGGCATCGTCGCCGGCATGCGCGGCGTGTCGCCGGCCGAGATCGGCACCACCACCTTCCGGCCGTTCTACACGCCGGTCTCCTTCGGTGCCCTCGCCGGCACGGCGCGGGCCGAACGTGCAGCCCCGGTACGCACCTCGCCGCTGCATGGCTGGGCGAGGAAGAATGGCGCGACCTTCGTCGAATCGGGTCTCTGGTACCGCTCCGCCTGGTTCCCCGGGGAGGGTGAAAAGACCTGGCGGGAGAGTGTCGATCGCGAGGTCCTGAACGTCCGCGCCAATGCCGGGCTCTGTGATATCTCGACGCTCGGCAAGATCGAGATTTTCGGACAGGGCGCGGCGGAATTCCTCGACCGCATCTATTCCAACGGCTTTCTCAAGCTGCCGGTCGGACGGGCGCGCTACGGGCTGATGCTGCGCGAGGACGGCATCGTCTTCGACGACGGCACCGCGAGCCGGCTGTCCGAGAACCACTATGTGATGACTACGACAACGGCCTATGCCGCCGAGGTGCTGGCGCATCTCGAATTCTCGGCCCAGACCTTCTGGCCGGAGCTTGACGTGCGCTTGGTCTCCTCCACGGATCAATGGGCGCAGATGTCGCTCGCCGGGCCGAAGGCGCGGATCATCATGAGCCGGGTCGTGCAGGAGGATATTTCCGATTCCGCCTTCCCGTTTCTCGCCGCCCGGGACGTCACGCTTCGCGGCGGGCTGAAGGCGCGGCTCTTCCGCATCTCGTTTTCGGGCGAGCTCGCCTACGAGCTTGCGGTTCCGGCCGGTTACGCCGAGGCGGTTGCCGACTCCATCATGGATGCGGGTCGCGAGGAGGGTATCTGCGCCTATGGGGTCGAGGCTTTGAACGTGCTGCGCATCGAGAAGGGACATGTCACCCACAACGAGCTCGACGGCCGCACCACCCCGGACGACGTCGGGCTCGGCCGGATGATGGCGATGCAGAAGCCGGATTTCATCGGCAGGCGGCTCTCGACACGATTCGGGCTGACGGCGGCCGACCGGCTGCAACTCGTCGGCCTGAAGCCGATCGAGGCCGACAAGGAGATCAACGCCGGTGCGCATCTGCTCAAAGACGGCGCGAAGCCCTCGATGGCGAACGATCAGGGTTTCGTCTCGTCGGCCTGTTTTTCGCCGACGCTCGGGCATTTCATTGCGCTCGGCATGCTCAAATCCGGCCGCGAGCGGATCGGCGAACGGGTCATGGTCTGGGACGGGTTGCGCGGCTCGGAAGTGCCCGGCGAAGTCTGCCCGCCGGTCTTCGTCGATCCCGAAAACCGCAAACTGCATCTCTGAGGGCTGCCGAATGTCGATCAATCTTCTCCACCGGCATGTTCTCGACGATCATATTTCCGGCTTCAAGGCGGATCCCAACCCGAACCATCTCTCCATCGTTCGCCGGCCGGTGATCTTCTCGATCCTCGCGCATGCCGGGCAGGAGGCAGCCGTCGCCGAGGCCTTGTGGAATGCCGAGGATGTGGCGCCGCGCTTCTGCAGTCCTTCCGAATGGCTCGCCGTATCGCAGACGCTCGGGGCCGAGACGGTCGCCGGCAGGCTGTCCGGGATCGCGGGCGCTTCCTTCGTCGATCAGAGCGACGGTCGCGTGCTCATGGAAATCTCCGGTCCGGCCGTGCGAACGATTCTCGCAAAATGCGTGGCGGTCGACCTGCATGCCGAGGTCTTCGAGGAGGGCCGTTCCGCCGCGATGTCGTGTTGCCATGTGGACGCGAATGTTGCCCGCACCGGGGCCGACACGTTCGAGATCATCGTGCCGCGCTCGCTTGCCGGATCCGTTTTCGAGGAGCTGATGGAAATGGGCCGCGAGCATACACTGACCCGCGGCTTTGCGGACTGAGAGTTGCGCTTGCCCGGAGGTGTCGGATATCGATTTCACGTCAAGCGTGGGTCGATCTTTAATTTCGAAAAGCGGGGCGTTTGGCTAATTTTTCGTCAGAAGTTGCCGGTTTTGTGGAATTTCTGATCTTTGTGTCGCCAGATTGTTGAGAAGTGCCGCGATTTTGTCGATCTCTCGGCTTTTTGTCTTCACATTCCTTACGAAAACGTTATGGAATGCGCCAAAGAACGTAAGAACCCGCAAGGGGCAAATAAACGAGATGTGACCCTTCCGGGATCGCATCCAGGGGAAAATATATGGAGTATTTTATCCAGCAGCTCATCAATGGGCTGACTCTTGGGTCCATCTATGGCCTGGTGGCAATCGGCTATACGATGGTTTACGGCATCATCGGCATGATCAACTTCGCCCATGGCGATATTTTCATGCTCGGCGGTTTTGCCGCTCTCATCGTCTTCCTGATCGCAACCTCCTTCTTCGCCGGTATTCCGGTGGCGTTGCTGCTGCTCCTGATGCTGCTTGTCGGCATGCTGATGACAGGGTTGTGGAACTGGACGATCGAGCGGGTCGCCTATCGGCCATTGCGCGGTTCATTCCGGCTTGCTCCGCTGATCACCGCAATCGGTATGTCGATCGTGCTGTCCAACTTCATCCAGGTGACGCAGGGGCCGCGCAACAAGCCGATCCCGCCGATGGTGACCGACGTCTTCCATCTCGGAGCCATCACCATCTCGCTGAAGCAGGTGCTCATCGTCGTCATCACCGCGGTGCTGCTGTTCGCCTTCTGGTACATCGTCAACAAGACGCCGCTCGGGCGCGCCCAGCGGGCGACCGAACAGGACCGCAAGATGGCGGCGCTGCTCGGCGTAGACGTCGACCGGACGATCTCGATCACCTTCATCATGGGTGCGGCACTCGCGGCCGTCGCCGGCGGCATGTACCTGATGTATTACGGTGTCGCCTCGTTCAACGACGGCTTTATCCCGGGGGTCAAGGCGTTCACGGCCGCGGTTCTCGGCGGTATCGGTTCGCTGCCGGGAGCGGTTCTCGGAGGGCTTCTGATCGGTCTCATCGAGTCGCTGTGGTCGGCCTATTTCTCCATCGCCTACAAGGACGTCGCCACATTTGCCATCCTTGCTTTCGTGCTGATCTTCAAGCCGACCGGCATTCTCGGCCGGCCGGAAGTGGAGAAGGTGTAACATGACAGCTGCAACCGAAACCGGACATCCGAACGTGCTTGCCAAGGCGGTGCGGGAAGGGCTGTTCGCCGGCGTCATCTCCTTCTTCATGTTCCTGCTGTTCGTCGGCATCGAGACCTATCAGGACATCAACAACGCGCTGGTCTGGCGCACCCGCTGGGGTCTGCTGGCGATCTTCGTGGCTGTTGCGGCGGTTGGCCGCTTCCTCACCGTCGGCTTCATCAAGCCGCATCTCGACCAGCGCAAGCTTGCCAAGGCGAAGAGCGGCGTTCTCGAAATTTCCGAGAGCAAGAGCTTCTTCCACCGGCACTTCCTGAAGATCGCGCTGATCTTCCTGCTGGTCTATCCGTTCCTGTCGCTGCTCATCGTCGGCAAGCAGGGATCGCTGAAATATGTCGATAATTTCGGCATCCAGATCCTCATCTACGTGATGCTCGCCTGGGGCCTGAACATCGTCGTCGGCCTCGCCGGCCTGCTCGACCTCGGTTATGTCGCCTTCTATGCGGTCGGCGCCTATTCCTACGCGCTGCTGTCCTCGTATTTCGGCTTCTCCTTCTGGCTGCTCCTGCCGATGTCGGGAATTCTGGCGGCGCTCTGGGGCATTATCCTCGGTTTCCCGGTGCTGCGTCTGAGGGGCGACTATCTCGCCATCGTGACGCTCGCTTTCGGGGAAATCATCCGCCTCGTGCTGATCAACTGGACCGATGTGACCAAGGGAACCTTCGGGATCTCGGGCATCGCCAAGGCGTCGTTCTTCGGCATCTGGTCCTTCGATACCGGCACGGCCAACAACTTCGTCAAGGCATGGGGCCTGTCGGCCTCCTCGGTCTACTACAAGGTCTTCCTGTTCTACGTCATCCTGGCGCTCTGCATGCTGACCGCCTACGTCACCATCCGTCTGCGGCGCATGCCGATCGGCCGGGCCTGGGAAGCGCTGCGCGAGGACGAGATCGCCTGCCGTTCGCTCGGCATCAATACCGTCACCACCAAGCTGACCGCCTTTGCGACCGGCGCGATGTTCGGCGGTTTCGCCGGGGCGTTCTTCGCAACCCGCCAGGGTTTCGTGTCGCCGGAAAGCTTCGTCTTCCTGGAATCGGCCGTGATCCTGGCGATGGTCGTTCTCGGCGGCATGGGATCGCTCACCGGCATCGCGCTTGCCGCGGTGGTGATGGTCGGCGGCACCGAAGTGCTGCGCGAAATGTCCTTCCTCAAGGCCGTGTTCGGACCGGACTTCACGCCTGAACTCTACCGCATGCTGCTGTTCGGCCTGGCGATGATCATCGTCATGCTGTTCAAGCCGCGCGGCTTCGTCGGATCGCGGGAACCGACGGCCTTCCTCAAGGAGCGCAGGGCGGTTTCCGGAAGCTTTACCAAGGAGGGCCACGGCTGATGGCTCTCGGAACGACGACGATGACGAATGGCATGACTGGCGATACGATCCTCAAGGTCGAGCATCTGTCGATGAAGTTCGGTGGCCTGATGGCCATCAACGACCTGTCGCTGGAAGTACGGCGCGGCGAAATCACCGCGCTGATCGGCCCCAACGGCGCCGGCAAGACCACGGTGTTCAACTGCATTACCGGTTTCTACAAGCCGACCATGGGCATGCTGACCCTGCAGCGCAGGGACGGCAAGGAATACCTGCTGGAACGCCTGCGCGACTTCGAGATCCCCAAGGTGGCGGGCGTCGCCCGCACGTTCCAGAACATCCGCCTGTTCTCGGGCCTGACGGTTCTCGAAAACCTGCTGGTCGCACAGCACAACGCGCTGATGAAGGCCTCGGGCTATACCATCCTCGGTCTGCTGGGCCTGCCGGCCTATGGCAGGGCGGTGGATGAGTCCATCGAGAAGGCGAAATACTGGCTCGACAAGGCCGATCTGACCGATCGTGCCGACGATCCCGCCGGCGACCTTCCCTACGGTGCCCAGCGGCGGCTCGAAATCGCCCGCGCGATGTGCACCAATCCGGAACTGCTGTGCCTCGACGAGCCGGCGGCCGGCCTCAACCCGCGCGAATCGGCAGCCCTCAACACGCTGCTGCATCAGATCCGCGACGAAGGCGTGTCGATCCTGCTGATCGAGCACGACATGTCGGTGGTCATGGAGATTTCCGACCATGTCGTGGTGCTGGAATACGGCCAGAAGATATCCGACGGCTCGCCGGACCATGTGAAGAACGACCCACGGGTGATCGCCGCTTATCTCGGCGTCGAGGATGACGAGGTGGAAGAGGTGATTGCGGTAGAACTCGAGGGAGGCAATCACTGATGGCGGCCGAAAACCTTCTGAAAGTCCAGGCTGTCGAGACCTATTACGGCAATATCCGTGCACTCGCGGGCGTCGATGTCGAAGTCAACAGGGGCGAGATCGTCAGCCTGATCGGCGCCAACGGTGCCGGCAAATCGACGCTGATGATGACCATCTGCGGTGCCCCGCAGGCCCGCGCCGGCTCGATCATCTTCGACGGCGAGGATATCACCAAGCTGCCGACGCATCTGATCGCGCGGCGCCGCATCGCCCAGTCTCCCGAAGGCCGGCGCATCTTTCCGCGCATGACCGTTTACGAGAACCTGCAGATGGGCGCCGGCCTCGACAACCTCAAATATTTCAGCGAGGACGTCGAGAAAATCTTCACGCTCTTCCCGCGCCTCAAGGAACGCCAGAGCCAGCGCGGTGGCACGCTTTCGGGCGGCGAACAGCAGATGCTGTCGATCGGACGCGCGCTGATGGCGCGGCCGAAGCTGCTCTTGCTGGACGAGCCTTCGCTGGGCTTGGCGCCGCTGATCGTCAAGGGCATTTTCGAAGCGATCAAGAAGCTGAACCAGGAAGAGGGGCTTACCGTCTTCCTGGTCGAGCAGAACGCGTTTGCGGCATTGAAACTCTCCGACCGCGGCTATGTGATGGTCAACGGCAAGGTGACGATGTCCGGTTCCGGAAAAGAGCTTCTCGCCAATCCGGAAGTGCGCGCCGCCTATCTTGAAGGTGGACGGCATTGATCGCGCTGGTTGTACTTGTGGCGGCTAGAGGAATTTAGGATGCAGGGACTGTTTTTCGAAAGCGACAGCGGCGTGCGGTACCTCTTGCGTTTCCTGGTGCTGATCATCGGTTTCTGGACGGCCTGGCGGTCGGGCAAGGCCGCCGCCGAGGGCTGGAACGGCTATCTCACGGTGGTGGTCTATACTCTGCTGCTCGGCGTGGCGATGCGTTTTCTGCACTATGCGCTGTTCCAGGGGCCGTTCATCAGCCCATTCTACTACATCCTCGACGTGGCCATCCTGCTCGCCTTTTCGAGCGCCGGATTCCGCATTCGCCGGACGCGCCAGATGGTGCAGAATTACTATTGGCTCTACGAGCCGACTTCGGCTTTTTCCTTCAAGAAGAAAGATTGACAGCCGCACTTTTCTGTCCTCAGATTGGCGCGGGTTGAAATCATAAGTAACCTAGAGTGGAACATTTCCGGCGCAGTGATGGTGGGTATTGCGCCCGGTTTCGAAAAATCAGCTCACCTAAAAAATTGGGAGTAACTCGATGAAGAAGTCTCTTCTTTCCGCGGTTGCGCTGACGGCCATGGTCGCCTTCAGCGGTAGCGCATGGGCCGACATCATTATTGGCGTCGGCGGTCCGCTCACGGGTCCGAACGCCGCCTTCGGTGCACAGCTCCAGAAGGGTGCCGAACAGGCTGCAGCCGATATCAACGCCGCCGGCGGCATCAACGGCGAAAAGATCAAGATCGTCCTCGGCGACGACGTGTCGGACCCCAAGCAGGGCATCTCGGTTGCCAACAAGTTTGCGTCCGACGGCGTCAAGTACGTGGTCGGCCACTTCAACTCGGGCGTTTCCATCCCGGCTTCCAAGGAAGTCTATGCCGAGAACGGCATGCTGGAAATCACCCCGGCCGCGACCAACCCGGTCTTCACCGAGCGTGGCCTGTGGAACGTCTTCCGTACCTGCGGTCGTGACGACCAGCAGGGCGGCGTTGCCGGCGCTTACCTCGCCGACAAGTTCAAGACCGCCAAGATCGCCATTATCGACGACAAGACGCCTTACGGCCAGGGCCTTGCCGAAGAGACCAAGAAGGCGATGAATGCCAAGGGCGTCAAGGAAGTCATCCGCGAAGGCGTCAACGTCGGCGACAAGGACTTCTCGGCCCTCATCTCCAAGATGAAGGAAGCCGGCGTCTCGATCATCTACTGGGGCGGCCTCCACACCGAAGCCGGCCTGATCATCCGCCAGGCAAAGGACCAGGGCCTCAAGGCTAAGCTCGTTTCGGGTGACGGCATCGTCTCCAACGAACTGGCCTCGATCGCCGGCGACGCCGTCGAAGGCACGCTCAACACCTTCGGCCCGGACCCGACGCTGAACCCGGCCAACAAGGACCTGGTTGCCAAGTTCAAGGCAGCCGGCTTCAACCCTGAAGCCTACACGCTTTATTCGTACGCGGCCGTTCAGGTCATCGCTGCCGGCATCAAGGCAACCGGCAAGGCCGACGACGCCGAAGCCGTTGCCAAGACGCTGCATGAAAAGGGTCCGTTCAAGACCGTTCTCGGCGACATGGCCTTCGACGCCAAGGGCGACCCGAAGATCCCGGGCTATATCATGTACGAATGGAAGAAGGGTCCGGACGGCAAGTACAGCTACTTCCCGCAGGGCTGAGCCGCACTCGGCCTAGCCGTATTCCAGAAGGGAGCCCGGTCAAAAGCCGGGCTTCTTTGCGTTTGGGGAGTGGAGGAAGGGCGGTGGGGATTGCCGCCGTTTCAACACGAGGAACGGGCGGGAAAGACGTTCCGCTGCGGGGCGGGCTGCCCAGCGCCACGGTATTCGTGGCGCTTCTTACTTGTGAGACGTTTTTTGCGTTTCTTTGATTGATTTCTCGTTAGGATAGAATATTGCTTTCAAAAATCTCAGCTGGGGGTAGATGATGAGAGATATGATTACCGCTGTCGCGCTTGCTGTGGTTGTTATCGGGGCAAGCGGACTGGCAGAGGCTTCCGACAGTTTCAAACGGGAGACCCTATCCAGGACGGTCATGAGCGGTGTTCGTACAAAGCTGGGCCAGCACTGGCATATCAACAACGATTGCAGTTTGGCTGACGTACCGGTTGCCCGTATTGTCGAAGCACCCAAACACGGACGCCTTGAAATCGTCCGCCAACCGGTTTTCCCGACCTCGTCAGGAAAGCTTGAGCGATGCCGGACCGTTAAAGTTATGGGCTTGGTTGCTTATTATACTGCGAAAGCAGGATATGTCGGAGAGGACAGGTTCGTGCTGAGGGCTCCCTATGGCGATGGGAAAATAGCAGATACTACGATGACTGTTACGGTGCTGAAGTAGTAAAGATAACTACAAGCCTCCACGACGTCAGCTTAGGACACTAGAGAACGCCGTCTTACTATCGGCTCACATCTCGTGAAGCACATGCGCGGCCTTGACCGCTGCCGAGGCGCGATTTTCGACGCCGAGCTTCACGTAGATCTGTTCCAGATGCTTGTTCACCGTTCGGGCCGAGAGGCCGAGGATGTCGCCGATGTCGCGGTTCGACTTGCCCTTGGCGATCCACAGCAGCACTTCGGATTCACGGTTGGTCAGCGGAAAGTGCTGGCGCAGCACTTCGTCGTCGGGGCGTTTGTTGGCGGCGGTCAGGCGGAACAGATGCTCGTCGGCGCCGATCGCGCCGAGGAAGGAGAACTGCAGGCTGGCCTGGCCGTTCTGGACGAGTGCGAAGGCGGCGTCGCGGGCAAAACCCGGCTTGTCGCGCTCGGCCATCCAGGCGGAGATGCGGCGGGAGACGATGTCGAGCCCGTCGTCGCTGTTGGTCGCCGCATTGATCAGCCTTGTCGCCTGCGGCGTCGACCAGTGGATCGCGCCGCTTGCCTTGACCGCCAGCAGGTGGCGGCCGGCGGCGTCGAGCGCCACGCGGGCGCTCTGGGCCGAGCGGGCATTGGAGAGATGGACGCGGATGCGGGCGTGCAGTTCGTCGATATTGATCGGCTTGGTGAGGTAATCGACGCCGCCGGAATCGAGCGCGTTGACGACGTGTTCGGTCTCGGTGAGGCCGGTCATGAAGATGACCGGCACCTGGGCGACGGCACCGTTGGTCTTGAGCTTCCGGCAGGTCTCGAAACCGTCCATGCCGGGCATCACCGCGTCGAGCAGGATGAGGTCGGGCGTGATCCGCTCGACGATGTTCAGCGCCGACTGGCCGGTGGTGGCGATCAGCACCGAGAAGCCGGATTTTTCCAGCGCCTCGGTGAGGAAGCCCAGCGCTTCGGGGCTGTCGTCCACGAGCAGGACGATATCGCGCGGCAGAGCAGTTTCAGCCATCACTCGTCCTTTCTGCCTCAAGGCGGCTCAGGAATTTCATATAACCGGCAAGATCGAAGGCCTGCACGTAAGCGCCGAGTTCTTCCGTGAAGGGGCGGTGTTCCTCCTCCCGGGCGAGATCGGCAAGTTTTGCTTCGATACCGCGCACGTAGCCGATTTCGCCGAGCCGCAAAAGGTCCTGGACATGGTTCGTCCCCGGACTTTTGATCGGCTTTTTCGGGCCGACCACGGCCGGCAGCAAGGTTTCGTTCTCATAGACCCAGACGAGTCCGAGATGGGCGGCGAGCTTGTCGGCAAGGCGGCGGATATCGACCGGCTTGGCGATCGCGTCATTATGGCCCTCGTCGCCGGAATGTGCCGCAACCCCGTCGCCGATATTGGCCGAGAGCATGACGATCGGCGCCACTTGGCCGATCTCGCGCAGCTTGCCGACGAGCTGCCAACCGCTCATGCCGGGCATGGAGATGTCGACCAGGAACAGGTCCGGCGTCACGCCCTCGATCAGCGTCAGGCAGTCCGGGCCGCTGTTTGCCGTCAGCACGACGAAATCCATCGGCGAAAGCACTTCGCGCATCAGGTCGCGATGGTCCTCGTTGTCATCGACGACGACGATGGTGCGGCGTGGGCCGGTATAGGAGACGATCTTCTTTTCCGCCGCCGGCGCGGTGTTCGGTCGCTCGATGGCGGACAGCATCAGCCGCACCTTGAAGATCGAACCTTCGCCCTTGGTGCTGGCGACCGCGATCTCGCCGCCGAGCGTATTGGTCAGAAGCTGGGTGATGGTGAGGCCGAGACCGAGACCGGGCATCGGCCTGATGCTTTCCGCCTCGCCGCGCTGGAAGGGTTCGTAGATGCGGCCGAGATCCTTCTCCGCGATGCCGCGGCCGGTATCGGAAATCGTGAAGGTGGCGACCTGGCTGCGATAGGCGACCTCGAAGCGCACCTTGCCCTCGTCGGTGAACTTGATCGCATTCGACAGCAGGTTGACGAGGATCTGGCGCAGACGCTTTTCGTCGGTGCGGACATATTGCGGCAACGCCACGGCGCGCTCGTGCTCGAAGGTCAGGCCCTTGGCCTGCGCCTGCAGGCCGAACATCTCGACGATCTGGCCCAGGAAATCCTGGATGTTGATCTCGTTGGAATAGACCTGCAGCCGGCCCGCCTCGATTTTGGAAATGTCGAGCAGCCCGTCGATCAGCCCGGAAAGATGGTCGGCGGAGCGCTTGATGACCTTGATCGCCGACTGTCGTGGGGCGGGAATGGTTTCGTCGCGCTCGAGGATCTGCGCGTAGCCGAGCACGGCGTTGAGCGGCGTGCGCAGCTCGTGGGAGAGGCCGACGACGTAGCGGCTCTTGGCGCGGTTGGCGGCCTCGGCCGTTTCCTTGGCATCCTGCAATGCCGCGTCGGTCTTCTTGTGGGCAGCGATTTCCTTGAGCAGCAGGGTATTCTGACGGGAGGATTCCTCTTCCGCCACCACCCGGCTGTCATGGGCGAGCACGTAGAACCAGGAGACGATGCCGGCGATGATCGCAAACACGAAAAAGACGATCAGAACCGTGCCGAGGATCACCTCGGAATTGACGGGTGTCGCCTGGCTGACCTGATAGGCGATCATCGCGAGGATCGCGCCGATTGCCGAGATCGACAGCACCGCCGTCGTCGCGTAGCGCCCGAGGCGGGTCGTCAGCCGGGTGATGACGCTGTCCGGCAGGAAGGAGCGGGCGACGGCCCCGACTTGGGTGTTCAGCCGCGCATGCGGCTTGCACATATCGTGGCAGCGGCTGTCGAGCGAGCAGCAGAGCGAGCAGATCGGCGCCGCATAGGCGGGACACCAGGCCATGTCCTCGTGCTCGAAGGGATGTTCGCAGATCGAGCAGGTGATCGAACCGACGCTTTTCCAGCTCTGGCGCGGTTTTCGGGCGAGATAGAATTTACCCCTGGTGGCAAAGGCGAGCGCCGGCGACAGGAGGAAGGCGATCAGCGTTACATAGGTGGCGAGCGAGGCCATCAAGGGACCGAACAGGCCAAAATGAGCTGCCAGCGCCACCGCCGCCGAGCCGAACATCGAGCCCAGGCCTACCGGGTTGATGTCGTAGAGATGGGCGCGCTTGAACTCGATGCCTTCGGGTGACAGGCCGAGCGGCTTGTTGATCATGAGATCGGCCGAGATCGTGCAGAGCCAGGCCATGGCGATGATCGAGAAGATGCCGAGCGTCGCTTCGAGCAGCCGGTAGATGCCGAGCTCCATCAGGAGCAGCGCGATCACCACGTTGAACACCAGCCAGACGACGCGGCCGGGGTGGCTGTGGGTCAGCCGTGAGAAGAAGTTCGACCAGGCGAGCGAACCCGCATAGGCGTTCATCACGTTGATCTTCAGCTGCGAGACCACCACGAAGGCCGCCATCAGCAGCAGGGCTGCGGTGTCGTTCGGGATCATGTAGCCGAAGGCGGCGAAATACATGTGCGCGGGGTCGGCCGCCTCACGGATCGGCACGGCGGTCGAAAGCGTCAGCACCGCCAGGAACGAGCCCGCCAGAAGCTTGGGCACGCCGACCACCACCCATCCGGGGCCGGCGAGAAAAACCGCGAGCCGGTGCCGCCACTTGCGCAGGCCCTCGGGCGGCAGGAAGCGCAGGAAGTCGACCTGCTCGCCGATCTGCGGCATCAGCGCCAGGATCACGGCGGAAGCCGCGCCGAACTCGACGAGATTGAAGGGCGCCGGGCCGCCGACCTCGGCGTTCGAATGGCCGATGCCGGCAAAGGCGCGCCAGAGATCGAACTTCTCCCAATCCATGAAGGCGATGAACACGAAGGGGAGGATATTGAGGACGATCCAGAACGGCTGGGTGATCAGCTGGAAACGGGAGATCAGCTGCACGCCGTAGATGACCAGCGGGATCACCACCACGGCGCTGATGATATAACCGATCCAGGGTGGGATGCCGAAGGCGAGGTCCAGCGCGCCGGTCATGATCGAGGCCTCGATCGCAAACAGCATGAAGGTGAAGCTCGCATAGATCAGCGAGGTGATGGTCGAGCCAATGTAGCCGAAGCTGGCGCCGCGAGTCAGCAGATCGATATCGACGCCGTGGCGGATGGCATAGCGGCTGATCGGCCAGCCGATCACCAGCATGGCGATGGCGGCCGCGACGATTGCGAAAAATGCGTTGGTGGTGCCGTAGGAGAGGGTGATCGTGCCGCCGATCGCCTCGAGCGCCAGGAAGGAGATCGCTCCGATCGCCGTCTGGGAGATGCGGCTCGAGGAAAACCGGCGGGCGCTCTTGGCGGTGAAACGGAGCGCGTAGTCCTCCAGCGTCTGGTTGGCGACCCAACGATTGTATTCACGTCGAACGGGAATGATGCGTTGCCGCGCTGCCATGCCTAATTTCTAGCACCTTTTGAAGGAAGACCGTCAATTGTGCACTTTCGGCTGTGGCGCTACGTTTTGCAAGCATAGTATGATGCGGTGCGGTAAATCCCCACCGCATCATGGAGCCCGATCACATGGTGCGGGTCGGGCGCACGACGATCTCGTTGGTATCCACATCCGCTGGCTGGTCGATGACATGCAGGATAGCGCGGCCGATCGCATCGGGGGTGATCGCGATGCTGCGATAGGTCTTCATCGCGTCCGCCGCGACCGGATCGGTGATCGTGCCGGCAAGCTCGGATTCCACCACGCCCGGATAGACGCAGGTGACGCGGATCCTGTCGTTCTCCTGGCGCAGGCCATCGGAGATTGCCCGCACTGCATATTTCGTGGCGCAATAGACCGCGGCGGTCGGCACGACGCCGAGGCCGCCGATCGAGGAAATGTTGATCACCTGGCCGAATCCCTGGCCGTTCATGATCGGCAGCACGGCGGCAATGCCGTAGAGCACGCCGCGGATGTTGACGTCGATCATCCGGTCCCATTCCTCCACCTTGAGCGACGACATCAAGGACAGCGGCATCAGGCCGGCATTGTTGACGATCACGTCGATGCGGCCGAACTCGGCCAGTGCGAATTCCGCGAACGCCTGGAAATCCTGCCGGTCGGTGACGTCGAGCCGGCGGATACGGACGGTGCCACCGGCCGCGGCGATCTCTTCGGCCAGTACTTCCAGCCGATCGGTGCGGCGTGCGCCGAGCACGATCTTCGCCCCGGCGGCGGCGAGAATGCGCGCCGTGCCTTCGCCGATGCCGCTGCTGGCGCCGCTGATAAGAACCACCTTTTCAGTGATGTGAGTCATGTTGCTGATCCTTTGTGGGAGCAGCGGCGGCATGCCGCTGCTCGCGAGGGATCTATGCGACGGATGCGCGGCCGACCGATATCAAGGTCCTCCGCAGTTCTTGCACGATTGTCCAAGCCTGCACTTCACAGCGGCAACGGGGCCGAGCGCTGCTATTTCAGCAGCGGCCAGAGTGTCGCGACCAGCAACAACGCCATGACGATGTTGAACCATTTGAGCCGCACCGGATCGGACAGGAACCGCCGCAGCGCCACGCCGAAGCCGGCCCAGACGGCGACGCTCGGCAGGTTGACGACGGCGACGACCAACGTGATCAGCACCACCGAGACGAACGGGTTCTCGGCGCTGGCATAGGCGGCCATGGCCGTTAGCGCTGCGACCCAGGCCTTCGGGTTTACCCATTGGAAAGCGGCGGATTCGAGGAAGGTGAGGGGACGGGCGGCGCTCGCATCATCGCTGGAGACGGAGCGGGACATGGCTATCCGCCAGGCAAGAGTGAGCAGGTAGCTGCCGCCGGCGATCTTCAATGCCAGCGCAAGCGGCGGATAGGCGATCAGCAGCGCGCCGAGACCGAAACCGACCGCCAGCAGCACCGATGAAAGGCCGATGGTGATGCCGAGGATCTGCGGCACGGTGCGCCGGAAACCGAAATTGGTGCCCGAGGCGAGCAGCATGAAATTGCTTGGACCCGGCGATACGGAACCGACAAGCGAGAAGAGAACGATGGCAAGGATGGTATCGTAGGTCATGGCAATGCGCTCCCCGCGCGGGGAGGCTGTCACCCGGCGTTGCTTCGGATCAGGTTTGTCGAGTTCGTTCAGAGATGGCGGATGTTGAGCTTGCCGCCCCATTTGCTGTTCAGGTAGTCGCAGACAAGCCGGCGATGGCAATGATGCGGCGTGTCCTCGGAGCAAAGCAGGCAGGAGCCGTCGAAGGCTTCAGGTTTCAGGTGACTTTCCACCTGACGTTCCGCCATCAGACCCATGAAATCGTTCTGGAAAACATTCCAGTCGCCTTTCTGCTTCTTGAAGGCGGTCATGATCTCCTCGGTCGGCGCCAGCAGCGGTTCATGCGCATAACCGGCGCCGCAGATCGTCTTCAGAAAGAAGGCGAGGTCGTCGGATTTGGCAAAACCGGCAAGCTGTGAGGTGTTGTGGAGGCGCACGTCCAGGATCCGCTTGACGCCAGCCGCCTTGATGCGGCCGAAGAAATCCTCGGCCGTCGTCTTGGTGAAGCCGATCGTGGTGACGTCCATGCTCATGCGCCTCTTCTTATCGCAACGGGGTCGGTCAGGCGACGTTTTTCAGGCCGAGCACGTCGATCTTTTCGATAGAAGGCGGTTCTGACAGAAGTTCCGGCGCATTGGCCATCAGGGCCTTTGCGATCGGGCCGGTGAGGTGCGCCTGGCGGCCGGCCTCGTCGTTGAAGGCGTCGAAAATGCCGAACGTCTTCGGCCCCAATTGCAGGGCAAACCAGATCGGCGTGGTGGCCTCGTCCTCAGCCATCGAAAGGCCTGCGGCGAGGAATTCCTTCAGCGCCGCTTCCTTGCCGGGCTTGGCTTGAAGGCGGACGAACAGTGCGACCTTGACCATTGTTTCTCTCCTTTTCCGGAACGACATGGTGGCCTGACAATCTGCCACGCAGGTTCGCTTGCCTATTGTCAATATTGACATTATTGATAGTGTTCTTGCCATGAAATTGCAGCTCCTCGCCCTCGATCCCGTCTTCGATACCGGCCTGTCGACCATGCTCGACGTATTCACCATGGCGAACGAGCTGGCGGTCATGCTGTCACTCGATGTGCCGAGATTCGAGGTGTCGGTGATCGGCGTGCGCAGGCAGGTGAAGACGGCGCACGGGCTTGCCGTGCCGATCTCCGGAAGCTTCGATCCGAAGGCCGGCGGCTGGCTGGTCGTGCCGGCGATCGCCTGCAAGATGCCGGACGTGCTGGTGCCGGCCCTCGACCGTGCAGATATCCGCGATGCGGGGGCGGTGCTGCGCGAGGCGAAGGCTGCGGGCATGAACATCGCCGCTGCCTGCGTCGGCACGTTCGTGCTTGCCGAATCCGGTCTTCTCGACGGGGAGAAATCGACGACGAGCTGGTGGCTCGCGCCGCTTTTCCGCCAGCGTTATCCGTCCGTGCAGCTGGAAGACGGGCGCATGCTGGTAAAATCCGGTTCGCTGGTGACGGCGGGTGCCGCGCTCGGCCACATGGACATGGCACTCTGGCTGGTGCGGCAGGTCAGCCCCGAGCTTGCCGGACTCGTGGCTCGCTATCTGATCGTCGATAACAGGCCGTCCCAGTCGGCTTACGTGATCACCGACCATCTTTCGCATGCAGATCCGCTGGTGCAGCGCTTTGAGCGCTGGGCTCGGGACCGGCTTTCCGAAGGCTTTTCGCTCGATGACGCCGCCGGTGCCGTGGGCGCCAGCAAGCGGACTTTGGCGCGGCGCATGCAGCAGGTGCTCGGCAAGACGCCGCTTTCCTATTTCCAGGATCTGAGGGTGGAGCGCGCCGTGCATCTCCTGAAGACGAGCGACAAGAGCCCGGACGAGATCGCAACGCTGGTCGGTTATGCAGACGGCGTCACGCTTCGGGCCTTGTTGCGGCAGAAGACCGGGCGGGGCGTGCGCGAGGTGAGGGCGGGAGGATAGGTCAGACCTCCTTGCGCTTCAGAAGATAATCCAGGCCGCCGACCCGGTACCAGCGATAGGCATAGGCATCGAGCAGGAGCGTATGCCTGCCATTCGCCTCCGCCTTGCTGTTGCCGCCGTCGGCGATGTCGATCAGCTTCTCGCCATGGTCGCCGAGACCCACGGAGAACTCCACCTCGACCGGCGTCGAATGCAGGTTGTGGACGACCAGCACGGAATTGTCGCGCCAGTCGTAGCGCAGTGCCAGCACACCCGGGTCGCTGGTCTTCAGCGGCACGCATTCGCCCCAGCCGATTTCCGGCGCTTCCTTGCGCATCCGGATCAGCCGTTCCATCCAGTTCAGCATCGAATTGGGATCGCGCCGCTGGTGGGCAACGTTCAGGTGCTCGAAGCCGAACGGCCCGCCGCTGATCACCGGCAGGACCGGCTTGTCGTTCTTGGTGAAGCCGCCATGCGGCTCGGTCGACCATTGCATCGGCGTGCGGGCGCAGTTGCGCTCCGGCAGCGACAGGTCGTCGCCCATGCCGATCTCGTCGCCGTAGCGGATGACCGGCGTGCCGGGCAGCGAGAACATCAGGCTGTAGGCAAGCTCCAGCCGGCGGCGGTCGCCCTGCAGCATTGGTGCCAGCCGCCGGCGGATGCCGCGGTCGTAGAGCTGCATATTCTTGTCCGGCCCGAATTCCGAAAACACCTTCTGGCGCTGTTTCTCGGTCAGGCGACCAAGATCGAGTTCATCGTGATTACGCAGGAACAGGCCCCATTGGGCGGTAGCGGGGCGCTCGTAGGTATCGTTGATCGCTTTTACGAGCGGCCGGCTGTCGGCAGACGCGAGGGCATAGAACAGCGCCTGGTTGACGTGAAAGTTGAACATCATCTGCATCCGGTCGCCGTCCTCGCCGAAATAGGCGAGGTTTTCCTTCGGCACGACATTGGCTTCGGCAAGGATGATGCTGTCGCCGAGCCGCCATTGCAGGAACTCGCGAAAAGTCCGGAGCATGTCGAACTGCTCCTTCGGCTTCGTCACCTCGGCCCCCTTCTCGGCGATCACGAAAGGCACCGCATCCATGCGGAAGCCGGACACGCCGAGCTGGATCCAGAAGCCCATGATCTTGAGGATTTCCGCCTGCACATGCGGATTGGAAGTATTGAGGTCCGGCTGGAACTCGTAGAAGCGGTGGAAATAATACTGCTTGGCCTGCTTGTCATGGGTCCAGGTGGTCTTCTGGACGCCCGGAAACACCATGCCTTCATCGGCGTTGGCCGGTTTCTTGTCGGACCAGACATACCAGTCGCGATAGGGGGATTTCGGATCGCTGCGGGCGTCCTGGAACCAGGGATGTTCGTTGGACGTGTGATTGACGACGAGGTCGATCAGCACCCGGATTCCACGCTGTTTGGCGCCATGGGTGAATTCGACGAAATCGCCGAGCGTGCCGTAACGGGGATCGACATTGTAGTAGTCGGAGACGTCGTAACCGTCGTCGCGACCGGGCGAGGTCTGGAACGGCATCAGCCAGATGGCGCTGACGCCAAGGCCCGAGAGATAATCCAGCCTGCGCTGCAAACCCTGGAAATCCCCGATCCCGTCGCCATTGGCATCCATGAAGGTCTCGACGGAGAGGCAATAGACGACGGCGTTCTTGTACCAGAGGTCATTGATCACGGGCTTGAACTCCTCGGGCGATTGGCGGGTGTGGGGAGGCAAGTGCGCGACGCGGGGAAATGTTCCCTCCGGGGAACGAATTCGAAACGCGGGAACGGTCACAGGCCCCGTCGCAAGGCGCGGGGATGACGCTGTTATTCGATTAGGAGCAGGCCGCGCTTCTTGTCTCCATCGAGCGTGTCCATGGCCGAAAACAACCGTTCCCGCCCGACAAGCCAGGGCTCGTAGTCCTCGTTGACATCAAGGACGAGCACCAGGTCCTCGGCTTCCAGATATCCTCCGATCGGAGAATGGTGACCGGCGCCTGCCCCAAAGATCTTTTCACGCGTGAAATTGACGATGTAGCGGCGGCCCGGGTCGTTCGCGTGCTTCATATGCTCGCGGAATTCGTCGGCGGTCAGGTCGCGGAGAACCGAAACCTTCCGCTCGGTTTTCATTCGGGCGAGCCCGGCAAGTTCATCCAGCGTCAGGCCGATGATGCAGAACCCCGTCCAGCACATCCCGGTCCCGTCCAGAACCTCGGCCTCGGTGGTTTCCTCCTCGCCAACCGAGCGAAACGTATTGGCGATGCTTGCGGGGCCACATCGCGAGCCATTCGATTGCCAGGTGACCTTGCGGCCAAAGGTTGCCGCCACAGGCAGTGTCCAGGCCCGCTCCATCAGTTGGGGAGAGCGGATCACGGACGACTGTATCGCTTCCGGCGGAACTTTTGTCTGGCCGACCACGACAAATGCCGCTCCGGCCATCAGGCTGGCAGCGGCGATCATGCCGAAAAACAGACCGCGCTTCATCGTCCGGTCCTTGAAGCCAAGGATGATCCCGAAGAATGCTCCAAGGGGGCGGGAACATCAATATCGCAGACAAGCCGCAACAGCTCCGTCAAAGGCGAGATTGGGCCGACCGATCGCTGCGGATCGGATGCCAGATCGAAACGTCGCGAGGCCCGGCGAGGAGACCGGCAAGGGCCGCGTGCCATGCCTCGCGATAGGGGCGCTGCAACTGCACGTCCAATACGTCCTGATGATCCTCCCAGGTTTCGTAGAGCATCATGTGGTTCTCGTTGTCGGGATCGGCATGCAGCACCGCATTGTGGAACATCGGTTCGTGCCGCATCGCATCGAGCACGCCGTTCAGAAGAAGCATGAAACGGTCGCGCTGGCCTGGGAGGATATCGAAACGGATGACATAGGTGACGGGCATGGCTGGATCCTTTCGCGCCGTGAAAAGCTGCTTATCGGGATAAATGCCATAGGCCGCCGGGTCGATTACCTCGGAGGTCATATATCGCGTGCAATGCGCCCTTGCCGCCCGGCTGAAGATCCGCTTACTGGAAGAGGGAGAGGATGTTTCGGGCGTCCGAATTGGCGATCGAAAGCGACTGGATCGCCAGTTGCTGCTGGACCTGCAATGCTTTGAGCCTGCTCGACGCCTCGGTCATGTTGGCATCGACGAGGCGTCCTATGCCTTTGTCGAGACTGTCCGTCAGACGGGCTCCAAATGCTTCCTGCATCTCGATCCTCGACTTGAGCGAGCCGAGATAGGCGCCGGCCGATATGACCTTCTGCTGCATCTCGTCCAGAACCAGGGTAATCGTCGGAAAATCGATGTGTTGATCGGTGACGTCGATATCGAGAATATCGATACCCTCAGGCGGCAGCGTCCGGGTGTGGACAGGCTGCTGAATGGTGATCAGCTCTGCGGCGAGCGGAGGGGTGGCCCGAAAGAAGATAATCGGCGTGCCACCCTGGGCCGAAAGCAGGGTGTCGGAGGGGTCCTTGTTGAGAAACGTTGCCTGCAGCAGGACCTTGGTCCAGTCGGCCGTGCTTTCGATATCTCCATCGAAGCCGTATCCCGGTTGGCCTCCGAGTGCCTGATCGACGACACTCTTGGTGATGACGAACGTGTCCTGGAACGTGCCGACCGAAAAGGGGACAGTGATGACGTCGAATTTCGTAATCGTGAAGGGCTGGTCGAATACCGGGCCTGGCACGTCGCCATAACCCGAAGTCGAAAATCCCATCAGCCCGCCGATCGTGCCGAGGCCATAACCCAGATCCGGATCGGGTTCCTTCTGCAGAATTCCGCCGCCGCCATTCTTGAACAGTGCGAGTTTCGACAGATCGACGTCGATGGTCTCGAGGGAGACGGCTCCATCCTCGCCGCGGTTGAACGACGACAGCACAGTCGTCTTTTCGCCGGCTTGGCTGGCCTGGCCCTGCATGTCCGACTGCAACCAGTTCTGACCGGCGAAGGTCGCTGAGCTGGATATCGAGACGATCTGCTGCTTCAACTGCTCCAGTTCTTCCTGGATCTTCTTCCTGTCTATCCCGTCCTGCTGGGCGGCCACGACCTTGGCCATGAACGCCGCCAGGATATCGGCGGTCGCAACCATGCCTTCGTAGGCCGTATCGACTTTTGCGGCTCCGAGGCCAAGGGCGTCCTGCACGACCGAAAGGGCACCGCTGTCCGATCGCATGGTTGTGGCGATCGACCAGTAGGCGGCATTGTCGGAGGCCTGCTCGATACGCAAGCCGGTCGCGGCCTGCCGCTGCGCGCCGGAAACCTCGCTGTCGAGGGACCGGAGTATCTGGAGCGCGGAAGTAGCTCCGGTATTTGTGAGGATGCTACTCATACTATCTTTACACCGGAAACAACTCCTCACGCTACGTAAGCGCCTTCTTATACAAACCAAGTATGGTTAATATATCATGAGGATGCCCGATATGAGCCTCGCCGGTGCTGTTTGGCCCGAAGACGCCGGCTGGGCGCCGGGTCTTCCCCCACGACACCTTCTTCCCCCTTCTCCCCCACGGATACGTCATTCGACGTATACGGTTTTGCGATGCAGCAACCGATAGTCGCTTAAGCAACGGTTAAGTCTTCGTTGCGGACGAACGAGAAGAGGGGTTCGAACCAATGACATTGAGATCCAAACTGGGTGGCGCGCTGCTCGCCGCCGTGATGTCGACGACTGCGCTGCAGGGTGCTTTCGCCGCTGACGACACCATCAAGATCGGTGTTCTGCACTCGCTTTCGGGCACCATGGCCATCTCTGAGACCACCCTCAAGGATGTCATGCTGATGCTTGTCGCCGAGCAGAACAAGAAGGGCGGCGTGCTGGGCAAGAAGCTCGAAGCCGTCGTCGTCGATCCGGCCTCCGACTGGCCGCTGTTCGCCGAGAAGGCCCGCCAGCTGATTTCCCAGGACAAGGTTGCCGCCGTGTTCGGCTGCTGGACCTCGTCTTCGCGCAAGTCGGTCCTGCCGGTCTTCGAAGAGCTGAACTCGATCCTGTTCTATCCGGTGCAGTACGAGGGTGAAGAATCCTCGCGCAACATCTTCTACACGGGTGCTGCCCCGAACCAGCAGGCCATCCCGGCCGTCGACTATCTGGCCAAGGAAGAAGGCGTCAAGCGCTGGGTTCTGGCCGGCACCGACTACGTCTATCCGCAGACGACCAACAAGATCCTCAAGGCCTACCTGATGTCGAAGGGCGTTGCCGAATCCGACATCATGGTCAACTACACGCCGTTCGGTCATTCCGACTGGCAGACGATCGTCTCCGACATCAAGAAGTTCGGCTCTGCCGGCAAGAAGACCGCCGTTGTCTCGACCATCAACGGCGACGCCAACGTTCCGTTCTACAAGGAACTTGGCAACCAGGGCATCAAGGCTGAAGACATTCCGGTCGTCGCCTTCTCGGTCGGCGAAGAAGAGCTTGCCGGTCTCGACACCAAGCCGCTCGTCGGCCACCTGGCTGCCTGGAACTACTTCCAGTCCGTCGATGCCGATGTGAATGCCGAGTTCATCAAGGAATGGAAGGCGTTCACCAAGAACGACAAGCGCGTCACCAACGACCCGATGGAAGCCGCCTATATCGGCTTCAACGCCTGGGTGAAGGCTGTCGAGGCCGCCGGCACCACCAATACCGACGCCGTGCTGGATTCGATCATCGGCGTCTCCGTTCCGAACCTGTCGGGTGGCACGTCCACCGTCATGCCGAACCACCACATCACCAAGCCGGTGCTGATCGGTGAAATCCAGGCTGACGGCCAGTTCGACATCGTTCAGGAAACTGCGCCCGTGGTCGGCGACGAGTGGTCCGATTACCTGCCGGACTCCAAGAACCTGATCTCCGATTGGCGCAAGCCGATGTCCTGCGGCAACTTCAACGTTGCTTCCGGCAAGTGCGGCGGCAAGGGCAGCTGATCCGATTGCCTCTCGATGTTCATCGACATCATCGCGGGCGGCGTCCAGTCGCCCGCGATCTCGCAAGGGGGTTCCAATGACGAGCAAAGTTCCTTTCCGCGTTCTGCAGAGCCTTGGTCTTCTGCTCTGCCTGATGTTTTCCTTCGCCGCGCCGTCCCATGCGCAATCGAGCGCCGGGACTGATCCGAAGCCGCTGTTCGATCAGCTTGCCAAAGCCGATTTCGCCGAAGCCGAGAAGTTGATCGGCCAGCTCGCCGCCACCGGCGATGCCCGGCTCGTGCCGGCGCTGAATGCCTTTTCCGAAGGCGACCTCTATTTCCGTAAGTCCGACAACCTGGTGTTCATCGGCAAGGCGGCCGGCTCCAATTATGAGCTGATCGACCCGGTGACGGGCGCTTCGGCCGGACAGGCCGCCAAGAACGCCGTCACCAAGATCAAGATCAACAACAGCCTGCGCCGCGTCATCCGTTCCGCGATGGGCGGGCTGACGCTGATGAGCCCGGATCGCGGCGTGCGGCTGCAGGCGGCCGATGCCGTGCTGCGCTCCCCAAGCGCCGAAAACCTCGAGCTTCTCGAAACCGCGATCTCCAAGGAAAAGGACGGCGAGGTCAAGGCCCGCATGGAAGAGGCGCGGGCCGTCTCGCTGCTCTCCTCAGACCGTTCCGTCGATGAAAAGCGGGCCGCTATCCAGACGATCAAGAACTATGGCGGCCGCAACGCGATCGGCATCCTGATGGGCGCATCCGCCTCGCTCGATCCGAGCCTCAAGGGCGATGTCAATGCGGCGATCGCCAGCATCGAAAGCGGCCAGCGGCTGTGGGACATGGCCCAGAATGTCTGGTACGGCCTGTCGCTCGGCTCGGTCCTGCTGCTGGCGGCGATCGGGCTTGCGATCACCTTCGGCGTCATGGGCATCATCAACATGGCGCATGGCGAAATGGTCATGCTCGGCGCCTACTCCACCTTCGTGGTGCAGCAGATGATCCGCGACAATGCGCCCGGCCTGTTCGACTGGTCGCTGGCGATTGCCCTTCCGGTCGCCTTCCTCGTCACCGGCGCGGTCGGCCTGGTCATCGAACGCGGCGTCATCCGCTTCCTCTACGGACGGCCGCTCGAAACGCTGCTCGCCACCTGGGGCGTGTCGCTGATCCTGCAGCAGACCATTCGTTCGATCTTCGGGCCGACCAACCAGGAAGTCGGCAATCCCTCCTGGATGTCCGGTTCGTTCCCGGTCGGCGGCATGACGATCACCTGGAACCGCATGTGGATCATCGCCTTTTCGCTGTCGATCTTCGTGGCGCTCCTGGTGGTGATGAAAAAGTCCTCCTTCGGCCTCAACATGCGCGCCGTCACCCAGAACCGCCGCATGGCCTCGTCGATGGGCATCAGGACGCCCTGGGTCGATGCCTTCACCTTCGCGCTCGGCTCCGGCATTGCCGGGATTGCCGGCGTGGCGCTCTCGCAGATCGACAACGTCTCGCCGAACCTCGGCCAGAGCTACATCATCGACAGTTTCATGGTCGTGGTGTTCGGGGGCGTCGGCAATCTGTGGGGCACGCTGGTCGGCGCGCTGTCGCTCGGGGTGCTCAACAAGTTCCTGGAACCTTCGGTCGGCGCCGTGCTCGGCAAGATCCTGGTTCTGGTGCTGATCATCCTCTTCATCCAGAAACGTCCGCGCGGTCTCTTCGCGCTCAAGGGAAGGGCGGTGGAAGCATGATTTCCGGCTTTGTCTTCCGCGCCCTCGAAGGCCGTATCGTCGCAGCTGTCGGCATCCTTCTCGCCATCGGCATCCTGGTGCCGGCGCTCAATCTCCTGACCCCGCCCGACAGCGCGCTTCACATCCCGACCTATGCGATGTCGCTGTTCGGCAAATATCTCTGCTATGCGCTGCTGGCGCTGGCGCTCGATCTCGTCTGGGGCTATTGCGGCATCCTCTCGCTCGGCCACGGCGCCTTCTTCGCGCTCGGCGGTTATGCGATGGGCATGTACCTGATGCGCCAGATCGGCCCCCGCGGCGTCTACGGCAACCCGATCCTGCCGGACTTCATGGTGTTCCTGAACTACAAGGAACTGCCTTGGTTCTGGCACGGCTTCGACTGGTTCATCTTCGCCATGGCGATGGTGATCGTCGTGCCCGGCCTGCTCGCCTTCATCTTCGGCTGGTTCGCCTTCCGCTCCCGCGTCAACGGCGTCTACCTGTCGATCATCACCCAGGCGATGACCTATGCGCTGCTGCTTGCCTTCTTCCGCAACGACATGGGTTTCGGCGGCAATAACGGCCTCACCGACTTCAAGGACATCCTCGGCTTCTCCGTCCAGGCGGACGGCACGCGTGCGGTTCTGTTCTTCATGTCGGCACTGATGCTGTCGCTCTGCCTGGTACTCGCCTCCGCCATCGTCCGCTCGAAGTTCGGCAAGGTGCTGGTCGGGGTGCGCGATGCGGAAAGCCGGGTGCGCTTCCTCGGCTTCCGGGTCGAGAACATCAAGCTCTTCACCTTCGTTGTGTCCGCCATGATGGCGGGGATCGCCGGCGCGCTGTTCGTGCCGCAGGTGGGCATCATCAATCCGGGCGAATTCGCGCCGGCCAACTCGATCGAAGTCGTCGTCTGGACGGCGGTCGGCGGGCGCGGGACGCTGATCGGCCCGATTATCGGCGCGATTCTGGTCAATGGCGGCAAGAGCTTCTTTACCGGCGCCTTCCCGGAAATCTGGCTGTTCGCGCTCGGCGGCCTGTTCATCGCCGTGACGCTGTTCCTGCCGAAGGGCATCGTCGGAACGATCCAGCACGGCTACCGGGCGCGCAAGGCATTGCAGGCCGCCGCCGAAGCCGAAAAGGGCCGGGGCGATAGCGGGACGGTGGCGCAGGCCGCCCAGGCGGCGGAATAGGTGATCGGAGAAACCCATGAACACGATTGCTGAAACAAGAACGAAAAGCCTGCTCTATCTCGAGAACGTCTCCGTCTCCTTCGATGGGTTCAAGGCGATCAATTCGCTGTCCTTCGTGGTGGAGCCGGGCGAGCTTCGGGCGATCATCGGCCCGAACGGTGCCGGCAAGACGACGATGATGGACATCATCACCGGCAAGACCCGGCCAGACAGCGGTACGGTTCTGTTCGAGGATACGATCGACCTTACCAAGAAGGACGAGGCCGATATCGCCCAGCTCGGCATCGGCCGCAAGTTCCAGAAGCCGACGGTGTTCGAAAGCCACACGGTCTGGGACAATCTGGAACTGGCGCTCAACCGCGACCGCGGCGTCTTCGCAACATTGTTCTACCGGCTGACGCCGGAGGACAGGGCGCGCATTCAGGAAATCCTCGACACCATCCGCCTGACCCATCGCAAGGACGAGCTCGCCGCCAACCTTTCCCACGGCCAGAAACAGTGGCTGGAGATCGGCATGCTGCTTGCCCAGGAACCGAAGCTGCTTCTGGTCGACGAGCCGGTCGCCGGCATGACGGATGCGGAAACGGCCGAGACGGCGGTGCTGCTGCGGGAAATCGCCAAGACCCGTTCGGTCGTGGTCGTCGAGCACGACATGGGCTTCATCCGCGACCTCGGCGTCAAGGTGACCTGCCTTGCGGAAGGGTCGGTGCTCGCCGAAGGGTCGATCGACTTTGTTTCGAACGATCCGAAGGTGATCGAGAATTATCTGGGGCGGTGAGCTTGTGGTCTGTCCCTCACCCTAACCTCTCCCCGCTTGCGGGGAGAGGGGACCTGCCCGACCTGAAGCTTGAGGGGAGCGGCGAGGTCGCGACGTGTATCCTTTTCCCCGCAGGCGGGGAGAAGGTGCCGGCAGGCGGATGAGGGGCAGACGCAAGGGCAAGCAACAATGGAAACAAGAGAACTGCCATGCTGACAGTCAACAACGTCAATCTTCACTACGGCGCCGCACAGGCGCTGCGCGGCGTCTCGATAAATGCGGACATGGGCAAGATCACTTGCGTGCTGGGGCGGAACGGCGTGGGGAAGAGTTCTCTTCTCCGCGCCGTCACCGGCCAGCATCCGGTCAGCGCCGGCACGATCAGCTTCCAGGGCGAGGTGCTGAACGGGCTCGCGCCCTATAACCGCGCCAAGCACGGCATCGGCTACGTGCCGCAGGGCCGGGAAATCTTCCCGCTGCTCACCGTCCAGGAAAACCTCGAAAGCGGTTATGCGCCGCTTGCCCGCAAGGACAAGTTCATTCCCGACGAGATCTTCTCGCTGTTTCCGGTGTTGAAATCGATGCTCGGCCGGCGCGGTGGCGACCTGTCAGGCGGCCAGCAGCAGCAATTGGCGATCGGCCGCGCGATGGTCACCCGTCCGAAGATCCTGGTGCTCGACGAACCGACCGAAGGCATCCAGCCGTCTATTATCAAGGATATCGGCCGGGCGATCCGCTACCTGCGCGATTCAACCGGCATGGCCATTCTGCTGGTGGAGCAGTATCTCGATTTCTGCCGGGAACTGGCCGACCAGGTCTATATCATGGATCGTGGCGAGATTGTGCACGAGGGGGCGGCCGAGACCTTGGATACGGCAGAAGCAAGGCGGCATCTGACCGTGTGAGACCAGTATTTTTACCGGTGAATGTTTGTATCGCGTTGCAGCACTTCGTGCGTTTCAATGCCGTCTAATATATGTTAGCAAACCCCGTAGGTTTTCAGGGCATTCCGCAATATTGTTGACAACCCCCGCACCCCATGATGAGGCGCTGATGGTCTTTGTACGCGTTGCCGGTATCTTCTCTCGTTCCGCTCTTACGCGCATGATGGCTGTAGGAGCTGTTTTTTTGGGCGCCACGACCCTCTTGGGGTCGACTGGCAGCGCTCTTGCCGCAGGCTGCGGCCAGCCGATGGAAGCGGGCCGCCACCGGATCGCCATCGACACAGACGGCATCGCCCGTTCGGCTACCTATTTCATTCCCTCGTCCTATACCGGCAAGGACAAGGTTCCGCTGGTTTTCGATTTCCATGGTAGCCACAGCAATCCTGAAGGGCAGCTGAACAGAAGCTCCTGGGACAAGGTGGCAGAGAAAAACGGCTTCATCGTTTTGGCCCTGCAGGGCAGCCTGCCGGGAAGCTCCGCAGGCACCTATGCGTGGAACGTGCCCTTCGTCACCGTGCAGCAGGGCGGTCTCGACGAGATCGCATATATCAAACAGGCCCTGAACACCGCAAAGCAGCAATTCTGCGTCGATCCCACCCGCATCTATGCCTCGGGTTATTCGGGCGGCGGCCGCATGTTGTCGGCCTATCTTTGCTCCGGCCATGACGATTTCGCAGCTGCCGGCTTCGTGCATTCGCTGCGGGCCGGACGTCCGGTCGAGACCGACGGCAAATGGGGTCCGGATGCGCAAGGCTGCAATCCGGCCCGGCCCATCTCGATCATGGCGTTTGCCGGCGTGAAGGATACCGCCAATCCTTACGCGGGCGGTGGCCGCGCCTATTGGCAATACGGCTTCAAGACAGCGATCCAGCGCTGGACGGAACTCGACGGCTGCAAGGGCAATGGTGACACAAAGACGGTCGATGGCGTGACCTTCAGTCTCTACGGAACCTGCAAGAACGGTGCACGCGTCGCATCCTACGTCTTCGCCAACGGCACGCATGACTGGCCGAAGCCCGTCGCCGCTACCGAAGCCGTGATTGCCGCCGCCAAGGATGGTGCCGCGAGCGTCACCAAGGTGGCTGCGGTCACCGTTGCCAAACCGGCATTCGACGCCAATGTTGATCCGGCTTCGCGGATGTGGGAGTTTTTCGGCAAGGCCGACAGCACCGACGTCATCGCCACCGCAGCACCCGGCAAGACCGGTTCCGCGGCCAAGTCTGGCACGGGCGTTGCATCGGGCTGCGGAACCGTAGCCGATCTTCAGGGGACGACGTGCAACAGCAACCAGCCGATCGATATGCGCCGCAGCGGGCAAGGGGTGCAGGACGCCTTGTAACCAAGGCTTTCGGCGGGCGGACACGGCTTTCCGAATTCTACCAGGAGGGCTGCGCAAAAATTCGCCTTCCGGAAACCTTTTCGCCTGAAATGGAGGCGATTTTAATCAATACGTCGGGGGGGCTGACGGGCGGCGACGTGATCGAATGGTCCGTCGCCGCTGCCGCTTCCACCAGACTGTCGGTTACCACCCAGGCGAACGAGAAGATCTACAAGGCCGCCTCGGGCACCGCCTCCGTCTCGACCCATGTCACCGTCGGCGAGGACGCCTCGGTTCACTGGCTTCCCCAGGAAACCATCCTTTTCGACCAGTCCTCGCTAAGCCGCCGGCTCGACGTCGATCTCTCCGAAACCTCCGAATTCCTGGCCGTCGAAGCGGTCCTGCTCGGCCGCAAGGCGATGGGCGAGGCGGTCGCGCACGGTTTCTTCCGTGACCGCTGGCGGGTGCGTCGCTCCGGTCAGCTGATCCATGCGGAAGAGATGAAGTTCGAGGGCGAGATCGAACGGCTTTCCCAGGCTGCCGCCGTACTTTCCGGCCAGGTCGCCTTTGCGACGCTGTTTTACACCGGCCCGCTGGCAGAGGTGCTTTTTCCCAAACTCCGGCAATGTCTTGACGGCACGTCCGGCGGCGCAGGCCTGTGGACCGGCGGAGCCAGCCACTGGAATGGCAAGCTGATCGCGCGGCTGGTGGCACCGACGGGGTACGAGTTGAGAAAAATCCTGACACCGGCAATTTCCGTATTGCGTAACGGCGCGCCAGTGCCGAAAGTCTGGAACATCTGACCTTACTGCGGGAACCCCATGAATCTGACGCCCAGAGAAAAAGACAAACTGCTGATTTCCATGGCGGCGATCGTCGCCCGCCGCCGGCTGGAACGCGGGGTCAAGCTCAACTATCCGGAAGCGATTGCTCTTATCACCGACTACGTGGTGGAAGGCGCGCGCGACGGCCGTTCGGTCGCCGACCTGATGGAGGCCGGCGCGCATGTCGTCACCCGCGACCAGGTGATGGAAGGCATTGCCGAGATGATCCACGATGTGCAGGTGGAGGCGACTTTTCCGGACGGGACCAAGCTCGTCACCGTGCACGAACCGATCCGCTGAGGAGGCGGCCGATGCTGGAACTGCGCCCCAATTGCGAATGCTGCGACAAGGACCTCTTGCCCGATAGCCGCGAAGCGATGATCTGCACTTTCGAGTGCACGTTCTGCGCCGCTTGCGCGACCGAAGTGCTGAAGGGGATCTGCCCGAACTGCGCCGGCGAACTGGTGCGCCGGCCGGTGCGTCCCGCAGCCGCACTTGCCCGCCATCCGGCATCCACCAAACGTGTTCTGAAGGCCGAGGGCTGCGCGCCCAAGGCGGCTTGAAGGAGAATGCCATGATTCCTGGTGAAGTGATTGCCGCAGAAGGCGAAATCGAGCTCAATACCGGTGCTCCGACCGTGACCGTCGAGGTCTCCAATACCGGCGACCGGCCGGTGCAGGTTGGCAGCCATTACCATTTCTTCGAGACCAATAACGGCCTTGCCTTCGACCGCGACAAGGCGCGCGGCATGCGGCTCGATATCCCGGCCGGGACGGCGGTGCGTTTCGAGCCCGGCCAGACCCGTTCGGTGACGCTGATCCCGCTGTCGGGCAAGCGCGAAGTCTACGGGTTCCAGCAGAAGATCATGGGTGCGCTTTGAAGCCCATCCCCGCCTTTTCCGCTGCTTTCCTGGCGCTTGCCGCCTTGCCGGCGGCGGCCCAGGAGCCGAAGGCCAATTGCAAGAACCCGCAAACGCAGATGGAGATGAACATCTGCTCGCAGCGTGACTACGAGGCGGCCGACAAGGCTCTCAACGCCCAGTACCAGACAACCCGAAAGGGAATGAAGGCGTGGGATGCGGATGCTTCGGCGGACCTGAAAGGCGCCGAGGATGCGCTCGTCAAGGCCCAGCGCGCGTGGGTCGCCTATCGCGACGCCCAATGCATCTCCTCCGGCTTCCAGGCGCATGGTGGGTCGATGGAGCCGATGCTGATATCGGGATGCCAGGCGGACCTGACGCGCAAGCGCACCGCCGAGTTGAAGGAGTTGACCGAGGCGATGGGGAACTGATGCGACACATGCCGAGCGAGACGTCCGATGAATAGCGAACACATTGTTTATATCCCTCGTCGCGCCAAGATTATCATAACAGTTCTTGCCGTCTTCATCTTCCTGCTTTCGGTATCTGTCGTCCTGTTTTCGCTGCTAACTGGTGTCGATGCGGGCCTCGTGACGACCGCTTTGACACTTGCACAGACATGTGCGGCAGGGCTCAGCGTCATCGCACTGATCTTCTATACGAAATTCAGTGTCGGCGTGGCGTTTCTCAAGGAGCGTACGGCAAGCTACCTGGTGCAGGAAATCCCCGAGGCGTTGCGGATTGTTGATTGCGACGAGGATGATTTCCGGGAACTGGATGCGTCCTATTCAGCGAAACCTGTGTCATCCAGGACAAGGATCCTCATCAAGTACGATGACGGTAACCATTATTGCCAATATCGCGTCCTTGCCTACGGCCTCGACCAGCGGCTTTACGTTCAGGTGAACGTCCGAAGAATGGTGGTTTCCTATTTTCTCGCCATCGGCTCGATGGATGACGAGGAGATCCACAGGCGCCTGGAATATGTCGTCAAAGCCGCAGAAACAGCAGGCTACACTTACAAATACGAGCAGGTCCATGACAGTGCCGACAGAAGCGTGACTGTCCAATTGCGGCTGTTCCGTTCACTGCCCGATGAATTCCTTATGAATGCCGGAGAGCGTCTGTATATCGCCAACGATTTGGCAAGCATGACGCGCGCGCTCATAAGGGCGCTGCCAGAGAAAGTCGTCGAAATACCCCCGCCGCCGGCGGACGCGATCAAAGTCGCATAAACACAGCAACCGTTGTCCGTATTGGAGTCTATCCCATGCCCCACAAGATGTCCCGCGCCGCCTATGCCAGCATGTTCGGCCCGACCACGGGCGACAGGGTGCGGCTTGCCGATACCGAGCTGTTCATCGAGGTGGAGAAGGATTTCACCACCTATGGCGAAGAGGTGAAGTTCGGCGGCGGCAAGGTCATTCGCGACGGCATGGGGCAGAGCCAGGCGACGCGCGCCGAAGGTGCGGTCGACACGGTGATCACCAATGCGCTGATCGTCGATCATTCCGGCATCTACAAGGCCGATGTGGGCCTGAAGGACGGCCGTATCCACGCGATCGGCAAGGCCGGCAATCCGGACACGCAGCCGGGCGTGACGATCATCGTCGGTCCGTCCACCGAGGCGATTGCCGGTGAGGGCAAGATCCTGACGGCTGGCGGCATGGATGCGCATATCCATTTCATCTGCCCACAGCAGATCGAGGAGGCGCTGATGAGCGGCGTCACGACCATGCTCGGCGGCGGTTCGGGCCCGGCGCATGGCACGCTTGCGACGACCTGCACCGGCGCGTGGCATATCGAGCGGATGATCGAGAGTTTCGACGCCTTCCCGATGAATCTCGCGCTTGCCGGCAAGGGCAACGCCTCACTTCCCGCGCCGCTGGAAGAGATGATCCTCGCCGGCGCCTCGAGCCTGAAGCTGCACGAGGACTGGGGCACGACGCCGGCCGCGATCGACAACTGCCTGACGGTCGCCGACGCCTTCGACGTGCAGGTGATGATCCACACCGATACGCTGAACGAAAGCGGCTTCGTCGAGGATACGGTCGCCGCCATCCGCGGCCGCACCATCCACGCCTTCCACACGGAAGGGGCCGGCGGCGGCCACGCGCCCGATATCATCAAGGTCTGCGGCAATCCGAACGTCATCCCATCCTCGACCAACCCGACCCGGCCCTACACGATCAATACGCTCGCCGAACATCTCGACATGCTGATGGTCTGCCATCACCTGTCGCCGTCGATCCCCGAAGACATCGCCTTTGCCGAAAGCCGCATCCGCAAGGAAACGATCGCGGCCGAAGACATCCTTCACGATCTCGGCGCCTTCTCGATCATTTCTTCCGACAGCCAGGCCATGGGCCGGGTCGGGGAAGTGGCGATCCGCACCTGGCAGACCGCCGACAAGATGAAGCGCCAGCGCGGCAGCCTGAAGGAAGAGACCGGCAATAACGACAATTTCCGCGTCAAGCGCTATATCGCCAAATACACGATCAACCCGGCGATTGCGCACGGCGTTTCCCACGAGATCGGGTCGGTGGAAGTCGGCAAGCGGGCGGACCTCGTGCTCTGGAATCCGGCCTTTTTCGGTGTGAAGCCGGAAATGGTGCTGCTCGGCGGATCGATCGCGGCCGCTCCGATGGGCGATCCGAACGCCTCGATCCCGACGCCGCAGCCGATGCATTACCGGCCGATGTTCGCAGCCTATGGCAAGCTCAGGACCAATTCTTCCGTCACCTTCGTCAGCCAGGCCTCGCTCGATGCCGGCCTGACGCAACGCCTCGGCGTCGCCAAGAAACTGGTGGCGGTCAGGAACACCCGCGGCGGCATTTCGAAAGCCTCGATGATCCACAATTCGCTGACCCCGTATGTGGAGGTCGATCCGGAGACCTATGAGGTGCGGGCCGACGGCGAACTCCTGACCTGCGAGCCGGCGACCGTGCTGCCGATGGCGCAGCGCTATTTCCTGTTCTGAGGCGCTGGCACCTCGGAGCCCCTGGATGAAAACGCTCTTTCGCCGGCTGCTTGTCGCGGTGCTGCTCGTGGTTTTCGCGGTCGCTGCCGGGACGTTCGTCCCGCGGCCGCTGTTTGTGCCGAGCCGGGCAGCGGAGATTGGGCAAAGGCGTATCCTTGTGCTCTCCAACCCGATCCACACGGATATCGCCATTCCACTTTCCGCAGACACCCGCGGCGCCTTCGGCTTCCTGGGGCATTCTGGTGTTCCGGTGTCCGATCCGGGGGCGGAATGGCTGGTGATCGGCTGGGGCGGCCGGGCCTTTTATCTCGAAACGCCGACCTGGGGCGACCTGAAACCGCTGCCGGTTTTCCGGGCACTGACGATCGACAGTTCGGTCATGCATGTGGATCTCGCCGGCGGCATCGACGAAAGCCATCCGACGGTCACCACACTCGACCTGGGGCCTGCGGAATTCCAGCGGCTCACGGATTTCATCCAGACGAGTTTCGTGCACCAGGCGGGCGAGGTGGCGGTGGTGCCGGATGCGGCCTATGGCAATTCTGACCGGTTCTTCGAGGCGCACGGCTATTTCAACGCGTTCGTCGGCTGCAACACCTGGACTGCCGCGGCACTTCGCGCGGCCGGATTGCGCACCGGGCTCTGGAATCCGCTGCCGCAGACGCTTACGCTATCTCTCAAGCTTTTCAATTGACCGGAGTATCCATGCAGCACATCCACTCCTATCACCCCGCCGGCGTGGTGACCGATCCGCCGGTCGATATCGTCACCCTGCCGCATGATCTGCGGCATCTGCGCCGCAAGCTGCTGCACCTCTCGAATGGCGAGATGGTGATGCTCGACCTCAAGGAGGCGGTGCTTTTCCATCATGGCGACCGGCTGGTGCTCGACAACGGCGACACGATCGAGGTGCAGGCCGCTCCCGAAAAGCTGTTCGAGATCAAGGCGCGCGATACGCTGCACCTGATCGAGCTCGCCTGGCATCTCGGCAACCGGCATCTGGCGGCGCAGATCGAGGAGGGGCGTATCCTCATCCTGCGCGACCATGTGATCCGGGCGATGCTGGAGGGGCTTGGCGCTATGGTGACCGAGGTCGAGGAAGGATTCCAGCCGGCCCGCGGCGCCTATCATTCGCATGGCGGCCATTCCCACGGTCACGACCATCACGGACATTGAGCGCCTGTGAGCGAAAACGTCGATACCAAAGCGCTTCTGAGGCTGATGGCCTGGCTCTCGCCGGCCTTCCCGATCGGCGGTTTCGCCTATTCGGGCGGGCTGGAGCGGGCTGTCCACGATGGCCTGGTCAAGGACGCGGCGGGTCTCGGCGCCTGGCTGTCGAGCCTGCTGCGGCATGGTTCCTTGTGGAACGACGCCGTGCTGTTCGGTGAAGCCTGGCGGCGGTTCGGGGACGAGGCTGGTTTGAAGGACATCGCGGAACTGGGGCTGGCGCTTGCCGGCTCCGCTGAGCGTTATACGGAGACCTTGTCGCTCGGCAAGGCATTCGCCGCGGCGGCATCCGCCTGGCCGCATCCGGTCCTTGACCATCTTCCGCCGGCCGTGCCGTTCCCGGTCGCCGTCGGCGCGGTTGCGGCGGCACATGGCGTAGCGGCAGCATCGGCGTTGGCCGCCTATCTGCATGCCGCCGTCTCGCAATCGGTCTCGGCGGGCATAAGGCTCGGGGTCTCGGGCCAGACCGAGGGCGTTGGCATTCTCGCCGATATCGAGGACCTTGTCACCGAAATGGCGGAGAAGGCAAGCCGGGCGAGGCTCGACGATCTCGGTGGGGCGGCGGTGCAGGCGGAAATTGCCTCTCTCCGGCACGAAACGCAGCATTCGCGGCTTTTCCGCTCCTGAAAGCAGGCCTAAGCTGAGACCTGAAATAGTGAAAGGACGACACATGAAATCGGCAAACGGACCCTTGCGCGTCGGCATCGGCGGTCCCGTCGGCTCGGGCAAGACGGCGCTGACCGAAAAGCTCTGCAAGGCGATGCGGCAAGATTATTCCGTCGCGGTCGTCACCAACGACATCTACACCAAGGAAGACGCGGAGGCGCTGGTGCGTTGCCAGGCTCTGTCTTCCGACCGCATCGTCGGCGTCGAGACAGGCGGCTGCCCGCATACCGCCATTCGCGAGGATGCGACCATCAATCTGCAGGCGATCGCGGGGCTGAACGAGCGCTTCCCGGAGCTCGACGTGGTGTTCATCGAATCGGGCGGCGACAATCTCGCGGCGACCTTTTCGCCGGATCTCGCCGACATCACCATCTATGTGATCTCCACCTGCCAGGGTGAGGAAATCCCCCGTAAGGGCGGTCCGGGCATTACCCGCTCCGACCTCCTGATCATCAACAAGAAGGATCTCGCTCCTTACGTCGATGTCGATCTCGACGTGATGGACCGCGATGCATACCGCATGCGCGAAGCCAAGCCGCATCTCTTCACCGACCTGAAGCGCGGTGACGGCGTGGACCATGTGGTCCGGTTCCTGAAGGAGCAGGGTGGTCTCTAAAAAGATTTAAGGCCGGTGGCCCCCGAAGCTACCGGCCTTGTTTGCATGCCGCGGTTCTCGCCGCCCGCGTCGCAGCATGCATCCAAAGAGAGCCCGGGCCCGCCCGCCCGATCCCGCTTTCCCTCGAATGTCAGATTTCGCGCAGGGCCTGCACGTCGCCGATCTGGATCACTCGCCCGCGCACCGTTACCCCGGTTCGCCGGAGAGTGGAGAATGCGCGGGAAAGAGCCTCGGGAGCCAATCCCAGCATGCCTGCAAGCAGGTTCTTCTGGAAAGGCAGGCGAATGGAAGCCGGACCGCCATCCACCGGACACCGCGTCAGGATATAATTCGCCACCCGCTGCGGCGCTGTATGCAACCTGTCGTTGGCGACGCAGTCCATCGTGGTGATCAGATGTTTCGACAGCGAGGTGATCACCGCCTTGGCGATATCCCGCTCCTGTTCCGCCAGATCCCGCACCGCCTGCATGTCGAAGCGTGCAAGTGTCGTAGATTCGGCCGTCTGGGCGTGATGGCGGTACTTGGTGCCCCCATAGAGAAGACATTCGGCGAACGTGTCCCCCGGGCTGCAGATACGGATATCCGCCTCGCGGCCGTCGCGATTGAGCTGGTAGAGGCGCACGTAACCGCTGAGAACACAGTAGAAAGAGTCTGCATCTTCGCCTTCGCGAAAGATCGACTTGCGGTTCGTCAGGCTGATGACACTCATGGTCGACATCATCCGCACGAGCGAATTGCCGGTCAGGCTGGTCAGGAAAGGCGCCTTCATCAGGACGGCCCGGTCCCTGTTGTTGAGCTTGAGATTGCTGTTCATCATATCTGCCGTCTCTTCCATAACCTGAACCGCCGCGCATTCCCGATGTTGCTAAAATAACAGGTTCATGAAATCTGGTTTTGACATCGATCAAATCTGTGAATTTTTTCTGCAATCTGCGCGAGCTGCCCTATTCCAACGAAAAACGCCGGGTCCAGAGGCCCGGCGTTGTCGAAATACAGTTCGGAGACGGGTGTTATTCGGCAGCCAGCGGGGGCAGGCGCAGCACCTTGCTGCTGGCCTGGGCGCCGGGAGAACGATCGTCGTTGGCGCTGGTCTGCCGTTCCATCTGGTTGAGGCGTTCTTCCAGGGATGCGATCGACTGGGCGTTCTTGCGCGCCTCCTGGCTGAGCTCCTCGTTGGAAAGACCGAAGTCTTCCTGCTCCTTCTTGCCGACCATGCGGCCGAAGATCTTGCCGAGCAGGCGCGACAGGTCGTCCATGATCAGGAAGAAGGACGGCACGACGAGAAGCGAGAGCACCGTCGAAACGATGATGCCGCCGATCACCGCGATCGCCATCGGCGCACGGAAGGATCCGCCTTCGCCGACGCCGAGCGCCGAGGGCAGCATGCCCGCCGACATGGCGATCGACGTCATGATGATCGGACGGGCGCGCTTGCGGCCGGCCTCCACCATGGCATGGACCCGTTCCAGACCGTGACGCTTCATTTCGATCGCGAAGTCCACCAGAAGGATGGCGTTTTTCGTGACGATGCCCATCAGCATCAGGATGCCGATCAGGACCGGCATCGACAGCGCGTTCTGGGTGATGATCAGCGCCACCGCCACGCCGCCGATCGCAAGCGGCAGCGAGAACAGGATGGTGAAGGGCTGGATGACGTCCTTGAAAAGCAGGATCAGCACCACGAGCACCAGCATCAGGCCCATCAGCATCGCATTGCCGAAACTCTGCTGCATTTCTGCCTGCACCTTGGCATCGCCGCTCTCGGCCAGACGAACCGTCTTCGGCAGCTCGGTCTCGCCAACGATGCGCTTGAACTCGGCCGATGCGGTATCGAGCGCCGTGCCGAACGGCACGTCGGAGCCGATCGCCACGACACGGTTGCGGTCGTTGCGCTTGATCGAGCTCGGGCCCTCCGAATAATCGATGTCGGCGACGCTGTAGAGCGGCACGCTGGCACCGGCCGCGGTCTTGATCTTCAAGGCGCGGATGGAGGCGAGATCGCGGCGGACGTCGAGCGAGGCCTGGACGCGGATCGGGATCTGGCGGTCGTCGAGCGAGATCTTGGCAAGGTTGGCATCGACATCGCCGATCGTCGCGACGCGCACGGTCTGGGCGATCTGCTGCGGTGTGATGCCGAGGCGCGAAGCCTCCGCCATGCGCGGCCGGATCTGCAGTTCCGGACGGGGCAGGGCGCCTTCCGAAGAGACGTTGAAAAGGATCGGCGAGGCGCGCAGCTTCGATTCCAGCATGCTGACGGCTTCGTTCAGGTCCGCCTCGTTGGTGGAGAGGAAGTTGAACGACAGGTCACGCTCGGCGCGGTCGTTGACCTTGGAGATCCGCACGTCCGGAATGGATTGGACGGCGGCGAAAATGTCCTTTTCGACATCCCATTGCGGCCGCGTGCGGCCATTTTCCTTGATCTTCGGGACGACGTCGCGGATCAGCGGGATCGAACCCAAGCCCTTGTTGACCAGGGTCTTGACCAGTGAATGGTCGATGTTCTGCAGGATGACGCGCACGGTTGCGCGGCGCAGTTCGAGGTCGCCTTTCGGCGAAGCTCCGCCGAGGATGAAGACGCTCTCGACACCATCGATATGGCGAACCGCATCATAGATGACGTCCGTGCTTGCAGCCGTCTCGTCGAGCGTCGCATTTGGCGGCAGCTCCACCGAGAGAACGACGCGCGAAGAATCGTCCGGCGGCAGGAAGCTGCCGGGGACCTGCGAGAGCAGCATCACCGAGCCGATCAGGAAACCGATCGCGGCGAGCATCGTCGTATAGCGCCAGTACCAGCGGCGGGTCGTGCCGGTGACAAGGCGCGTATAGGCTTTCATGATCCAGCCGTCATTGTCGTGATGGTCGTCCATCCCGTCTTCGGGGCTCATCAGATAGGCGGCCATCAGCGGCGTGATCAGTCGCGCCACCGCGAGCGAGAAGAACACCGAGAAGGCGACCGTCAGGCCGAACTGGATGAAGTATTGACCCGGTACGCCCGGCATGAACGAGACCGGCACGAAGACGGCGATGATCGTGAAGCTGGTCGCGATGACGGCGAGACCGATTTCGTCCGCCGCCTCGAGCGCTGCTCGATAGGGCGTCTTGCCCATCTTGATATGCCGCGCGATGTTCTCGATCTCGACGATCGCGTCGTCGACGAGAATACCGGTCGCGAGTGTCAGCGCCAGGAAGCTGACGAGGTTCAGCGAGAACCCCATCAGGTCCATGATCCAGAAGGTCGGGATCGCCGACAGTGGCAGGGCAACCGCTGCGATCAGCGTCGCGCGCCAGTTCCTCAGGAACAGGAACACCACGATGACGGCGAGGATCGAGCCCTCCACCAGGGTATGGAGAGCCGCCTCGTAATTGCCGTAGGTGAAGTAGACCGAGTCATCGACCATTTCGATCGCGACGTTCGGATTGCCCTTGCGCACTTCATCGAGGCTGGCGGCGACGGTTTCGGCGACCGAGACTTCGCTGGCCCCCTTGGCGCGGAACACGGCGAAGGTGACCGACGGCGTGCCGTTGAAGCGCGAGAAGGATTTCGGCTCCTCGTAGGTATCGGTGACGTTGCCGAGTTCCGTCAGCTTGACGAACTGGCCGTTCGGCAGCGTGATCGTCGTGTCGGCAAGCTGGGCGACGCTGCGGGCATCGCCGAGCGTGCGGATCGTCTGTTCGTTGCCGGCCACCTGGCCGCGGCCCGAACCGAGATCGACGTTGGTGCCGCGCAGCTGGGTGCTGACATCGGCCGCGGTAATCCCATAGGCGTCGAGCTTGGCGGGGTTCAGCGACACCCGGACTTCGCGGTCGGAACCGCCGTAACGGTCGATACGGCCGATGCCGGGCTGGCCCTGCAGGGCGCGCTTGACCGTGTCATCGACGAACCAGGAGAGCTCTTCGAGCGTCATGTTTGGCGAGGATACGGCGAATGTCTGGATCGCCTGGCCCTCGACATCGACCTTGGTGACGACCGGTTCTTCGATGCCGGCGGGCAGGTCGCTACGGATCTTGTCGATCGCGTCCTTGGTGTCCTGCACAGCCTCGGCGGTCGGCTTTTCGATGCGGAAGACGACGACCGTCTGTGACTGGCCGTCTGTCACCGTCGACTGGATTTCGTCGATGCCGCTGATCGAGGCGACAGCGTCCTCGATCTCCTTGGTCACCTGCATTTCCAGTTCGGCGGGAGCGGCGCCGCTCTGGGCCACGGTGATCGATACGACGGGGACGTCGATATTCGGGAAACGGGTGATCGGCAGCGCGTAGAACGACTGGATGCCGACGACAAGCAAAAGGGCAAAACCGAGCATCGGCGCTATCGGATTGCGGATCGACCAGGCGGAGAAGTTCATGCGGCTCAACCTCAGTTCGCGATGGCGGCGGGTTCGGCCGGGACCGGGGCGATCTTGTCGCCGTCCCGGACGAAGGCGCCGGCCTTCGCAACGACAATGTCACCGGCGTCAAGACCGCTGACGACCTGCACGAAACCGCCATCCTGAATGCCGGTCTCGATCTTCACCTGCTTGACCACATTGTCCTCGACCTTGCGGGCGGTGGAACCGTTCCGGCCGGTGGTGACGGCCGAGAGCGGCAACGCCAGGGCATTGGTCTCGGTAATAACGATCTCGGCGCTGCCATACATGCCCGCGCGGGCGCCGCTCTCGTCGTCGATGACGATATGCACGGCGCCGAGGCGGGTGACCGCATCGACAGTCGGGGAGACGAGCCGCACCTTGCCCTCGATCTTCACCTTGCCGCCGGCGACCGTGACGAGCGCCTTCTGGCCGGCCTTGATCTTCTGGATATCGGTCTCGGAAAGATCCGCGACGAGCTCGATCGCGCCGTCCTTGATGATCGTGAAGAGCGGGCTGCCGGTGCCGCTGGCGATCGCGCCGACCTTGGCATTGCGCACCGAGATCACGCCGGCCACCGGGGTCTTGACGCCGGTGCGGGCGAGTTTCAGATCGATATCGTCGATCTGCGCATCGACGACCTTGATGTCGGATTCACCGACCGTCACGGCCTGTTTGGCGGCATTCAGCCGCGCCTGAGCGACCTCGACGGCCGCGGATGCCTGTTCGAGCTGCGACACCGTGCCGGTGCCGCTCTGGCTGAGCTTCTGGAGGCGATCGCGCTGGCGGATCGTATCGGCGACATTGGCCTGGGCCTCGATCACCTGCGCCTGATATTGCGCGACGGCAGCCTGGGCCTTCGCCTTGTTGGCCTGGAGCTGGCTCTTCTGGAGAAGCAGCGCGTCTTCGTTCAGCGTGGCGAGCACGCTGTCCGCCTTCACCTCGTCGCCGACATCGGCATTCAGCGCCTTGATCGACAGGGCATCGACGAGCGGCTGGACATAGACTTCCTCGACAGGCCTGATGGTGCCGGTCGCGATGACGCGATCGACCATCGGCTTTTCGACCGCTTCCGTCACAATGATCGAGGGCAGCTTGATTTCCGTCTGTGCCGGGGCCGGCGTGGCCGGTTCTTGCGCAAATGCGGGACCGGCCTGCTGCGTCAGGATTGTGGCATAGGTGGCGCCTGCAATCAATGCGAGCTTAAGAGCCGGGATGCCTGCAGACTTAGTGAACTTGCGAAACATGCGACTACTTTCAAACTGAAGTAAGGGGCAAACATTCCGCTGGGAACCGCTCCGGTCACGTCGCGCCCCCTCAGCGCGCGGTAACCCGGATCAAGGTGGTAACCGCACAAAACGGTTACAAGACCAGCAACGGAAGATTCATCAACGCTGCACTTTTACGTGTTTGCGTTGCACAAATCAATCCGTTGCCGTTATAGGATGAATGAGTTTTAGTTATGATCTACATTAGAAAAATTTCAAAAACGCGCAACTAAAGAGCTGCGCGTTCTCTTTGATCGGGCAACGGGCGATTATTATTTCAATGCCGCGTCGGTAATCTCGCTCGTATAGGCGCCTTCCGGCTTCTTGGTGATGATCTTCTGGTCGAGCAGCGCCTTGACCGTGCGGTCGTAGGTCGCGGTGTCGAGCTTGCCGGTGCCGGTGCCGATCAGCTTGGCGACTTCGCCCATCATCCGTTTCTGGTGGTTCTCGTCCTGGCCGCCATTGTCCATGACGATTTCAGCGGCTTCGCCCGGGTTGGCGATCGCGTATTTCCAGCCCTTCATCGAGGCGCGGACGAACTTCACCATGGTCTCCTTGAACTTCGGGTCCTTGAGCTTGGTATCCATCACGTAGAGGCCGTCCTCGAGCAGGTCGTTGCCCATGGCGGAGAAGTTGAAGACGGTGAGCTGGTCCGGCTTGAAGCCGGCGTCGATCGCCTGCCAGTATTCGTTGTAGGTCATGACCGAGATGCAGTCCGCCTGCTTCTGGATGAGCGGCTGCACGTCAAAACTCTGCTTCAGGACGGTGACGCCGTCCTTGCCGCCGTCGGTCTTGAGGCCGAGCTTGTTCATCCAGGCAAAGAACGGGTATTCGTTGCCGAAGAACCAGACGCCGAGCGTGCGGCCCTTGAAGTCGGCTTCAGTCTTCACCGGGCCGTCCTTGGGGCAGATCATCTGCAGGCCGGATTTCTGGTAGGGCTGGGCGATGTTGATCAGCGGCACGCCCTTTTCGCGGGCGACCAGCGCACCGCCCATCCAGTCGACGATCACGTCGGCGCCGCCGCCGGCGATCACCTGTTCGGGGGCGATATCGGGGCCGCCCGGCTTGATCGTCACGTCGAGGCCTTCTTCCTTGTAGAAGCCCTTGTCCTTGGCGACGAAGTAGCCGCCGAACTGGCCTTGCGCCACCCACTTCAGCTGCAGGGTCACCTTGTCGGCGGCCATCGCCGCCTGGGCGGCTGCGAGCGACATGGCGCCCGCCATCAGCGCAACGAGAATTTTTCTCATGTTTTTTATCCTTCCCTCTGAGGTTTGCCGGCTCCGCCGAAACGGGCCGGATTTCAGCGCCTAACCACCGCGGTTAGACGGATGCCAGAACGTCGTCGCTCTTTCGCCAAGCGCCACGACACCATAAAAAACCGAACCGATGAGCGCTGCAACAGCGATTTCGGCCCAGACCATGTCGACATTCATGCGGCCGATCTCGGTCGAGATGCGGAACCCCATGCCGACGATCGGCGTGCCGAAGAATTCCGCGACGATCGCGCCGATCAGCGCCAGCGTCGAGTTGATCTTCAGCGCATTGAATATGAAGGGCATTGCGGCCGGCAGGCTCAGCTTTATTAGCGTCTGCCAGTAGTCCGACGCATAGGAGCGCATCAGGTCGCGTTCCATGGAGCCCGAGGCACCGAGCCCTGCCACCGTGTTCACCAGCATCGGGAAGAAGGTCATGATGATCACGACAGCCGCTTTGGACTGCCAGTCGAACCCGAACCACATGACCATGATCGGCGCGACCCCGATGATCGGCAGCGCCGACATGAGATTGCCGATCGGCAGCAGCCCGCGGCGGAGGAAGGCGATGCGGTCGGCGAGGATCGCGACGACGAAGCCGGAGGCGCAGCCGACCACATAACCGAACAGCACCGCCTTGAAGATCGTCTGCTGCACGTCGGCCCAGAGGATCGGCACGGAACCGGCGAGCCTTGCGCCGATCGAGGACGGCGGCGGCAGGATGATGAAGGGAATGCCGGCACCGCGCGTCGCCGCCTCCCAGAGGATCAGGATCCAGGCGCCGAAGATCGCGGGAATGAGGAGGCGGAGGAACGTGTCGCCGGACTTGGATTTTGGGCGGATGCCGGAGAGCACCGTGACGCAGCGCCAGGCCAGCAGCCATGAGGCCGCGAGCATCAGGAAAAAGGAAAGCGTCGCCTTGCCCTCGTTGCCTGCGATGCCCGCAAGCAGCAGCCAGACGGCCAGATGGGTCGCCACGAACAGGATCGCTGCGAGAAAGGACGGGGAGAGTGCTGTGAACGAGACCAGCGCCGCGCCGGCAACTATCAGGAAGACCAGGACGACGGTGCCAGTGCTGAAAGGCGAGGGGGCATCCGCAGCCATCAGCGGCAGGGAGGTGAGGGCCGCGAGGCAGAGGATCAGGGCAAGGGTGCCCTGCCAGGAGCGGAGGACGAGGGTCATGCCGGCCTCCCGCCCATGGAGCGATCAACGATGTTGGCGATGATGCCGACAATGGTGACCAGAAGTGCGGCAAGCACCGAGCCGGCGATCAGTGCCGCCCAGATATCGATCGTCTGGCTGTAATAGGCCGCGGCCAGCAGTTTCGAGCCGATGCCGGCGACGGCTCCGGTCGGCAGCTCGCCGACGATCGCGCCGACGAGGCTTGCGGCGATCGCCACCTTCATCGAGGTGAACAGGAAGGGGATCGAGGCCGGGACCCTCAGTTTCCAGAAGGTCTGGGCGCCGCTGGCATAATAGGTGCGCATCAGGTCGAGCTGGATGATTTCCGGCGAGCGCAGGCCCTTTACCATGCCGACGGCGACCGGGAAGAAGGAGAGATAGGTGGAAATCAGCGCCTTGGGGAGGAGGCCGGTGATGTTGACCGCGCCGAGCACGACGATCACCATCGGCGCGACCGCGAGGATCGGAACGGTCTGCGAGGCGATGATCCACGGCATCAGGCTGCGGTCGAGCGCCTTCAGATGCACGATGCCGACCGCGATCAGGATGCCGGTCAGCGTGCCCATGGTGAAGCCGAGGACAGTCGAGGAGAGCGTCACCCAGGCATGGTAGACGAGGCTGCGGTTGGACGTGACGCTGCGCAGGAACGTGTTTTCGAAGACGTTGCTGACGACCTGATGCGGTGCCGGCAAAATCGGCTTCGGCTGCGCCATCGTCTTGCCGATGAATTCCATGGTCGTCGAGGTGACGTCGGCACGCCGGTCGAGATCGCGCTGGAAGGGGGCATTCATGAAATAGGCGGCGACGTACCAGACGGCGACGATGGCGACGAGGATGGTGAGGACGGGGACGATGCGTTGCGCGAGGGTGTCGGGTTTCATGCGAGATCCCTCTTCAGAAAAGGCGTGACGCGGGTCTCGATGGTGGTGAAGACGTAGTCGGGTCCATCAAGAACCTGGTCATTGTCGAACCTCAGGACGGTGAAGCCCTGGTCTTTTAAGAAGGCATCTCTCTTTACATCATGCTGGCGGCCATGATTGGTTTCGTGGCTGTCGCCATCCACTTCCACGACAATACGCGCTGCAAGCCACGCGAAATCGGCAATGTAAGGCCCGATCGGCGTTTCGCGCCGGAAGCGTGCTCCATAAGGCCGGAAATCGCGAAGCAGGTCCCACATCGCGGATTCGGCTTTGGTAAGCTCCCGGCGGAGCGTTCTGGCGCGTGTTCTGGTTTGGGGAGCGATGTTGGAGTGGGGCATTCAGATTGCTCCTCGAACATCAAGAAGAAAGACCCCGCCCCAACCCCTCCCCACAAGGGGGAGGGGCTTAATCTGCGGCGGCCTTCTCATTCTCTTTCCAACGGTGCGGCTTGAAGGAGCGCTGTTGTTGGGTGGGGCGGGGCGGCGCGGTAAGTCCCTCCCCCTTGTGGGGAGGGGTTGGGGAGGGGACTTGCCTCCGCACTCCGGACGATCGGCTCCCCGCCTCCGCAAAACTTCACTCCTCATAACTATGCCCCGCCCTCAACCCCTCGCGCACCCTGTGTGCAATCTCCAGGAACTCCGGCGTCTCGCGGATTTCAAGCGGCCGTTCCTTCGGCAAGGTCGATTCGATGACGTCCGTCACCCGGCCGGGCCGCGGCGACATGACGACGATGCGGGTGGAGAGATAGACCGCCTCCGGGATGGAGTGGGTGACGAAACAGATGGTCTTTTCGGTCCGGGCCCAGAGTTTCAGAAGCTGCTCGTTCAGGTGGTCGCGGACGATCTCGTCGAGCGCGCCGAAGGGTTCGTCCATCAGCAACAGATCGGCGTCGAAGGCGAGCGCGCGGGCGATCGAGGCACGCTGCTGCATGCCGCCGGACAACTGCCAGGGATATCTCTTGCCGAAGCCGGAGAGGTTGACGAGATCGAGGGTGCGCTCGATGCGGGCTTTGCGATCCACTGAGGAATAGCCCATGATCTCGAGCGGCAGGGCGATGTTCTTCTCGATCGTCCGCCACGGATAAAGCGCCGGCGCCTGGAAGACGTAACCGTAGGAACGCGATTTGCGTGCCTCTTCCGGCGTCATGCCGTTGACGGTGATCTCGCCGGCGGTTGCCTTTTCGAGATCGGCGATGACCCGCAGGAAGGTGGTCTTGCCGCAACCGGACGGGCCGATGAAGGAGACGAAATCGCCCTTGTTCACCGTGAGGTCGACGTTCGACAGCGCATGGACCGGCCCGTCGCTGGTTTCGAAGGTAAGGCCGAGCTTTTTGGCTGTAACGACGGAGGATGGAGCATTGTTCATCGGCATTTGGGCATGGGTCCGAGTTTGGTACCGTCCGGGAAGCTGACGGTGTAGCCTTTGGCGGATTTGGTCAACGTGGCGGAGTCTTCCGGTCCGATTTCCCCTTCGGCATCACATTGTGCCTTGATGGTGAAACCGTTCGCCGTCTTTTTGGGCGGGCCCTTGAATTCACAAGCGGAAACGGAGGTCGTCACGCCTTCGTCATTGAGCAGCAGGAAGTCGTCGGCGCCAGACGATTCGCCGGTCCTGGCGTAGATGCAGCCTTCCTTGCTGCCATAGGCGCCGTCGAGGAAGGTCGCGGCCCTGGCGGGAAGGGCAGCCGACATTGCGGCAAGCACCGCAGACGCAAAGCGGATCGTAGTCAGTGACATTTCTCGAAAGGCCCCCATTCAAGTCCGTATGCGAAGCCTACAGTATAGAGATCGCCGTTGCGCAGGATATCGATCATTGCGGTGTTCGGGCGCTCTCGCTTTTCGTCTGCCTCGGCTCCCACTCTCGAAACCTCGTGATATGCTGTCGGCAGATCCCGTTCGACGGAGGAGACTGGGTATGGACAGTGCATCAAAACCTACCTGCCGTGTCGTGAAGCCCGGCGCTGCCTATGCCGGCAAGCAGGGTTTGAGCTATTTCGAGGGGATTGCGGCGGAAACGGTTGGCTCCAAGGGCATCTGCATGCACCTCCTCACCATTCCGCCGGGCGCACGAGCCAAAGCCCATCTGCACGAAACCCATGAGACGGCGATCTACGTGCTCTCCGGCTCCGCCGTCACCTGGTACGGCGACCGGCTGGAGGAATGCGCCGAACTCTCGGCCGGCGAGATGATGTACATCCCCGCCGGCGTGCCGCACCTGCCGGCCAACATTTCGGACGCGCCCTGTTCGGCGGTGATCGCCCGCACCGACCCGAACGAACAGGAAAGCGTCGTGCTTTTGCCGGAACTGGACGGGCTGGTTAAGGGGTAGCGGCAGGCCGGAAATCTCCCCCTCAAGGGGGGAGATCGATATGCCGCACCAGTTTCGCCAATTACCGAACGAATTCGAATTGGTTCCGGCAGGCTCCAGCTTTTGTTGAGAGCGAGGTCTCGCTACTATCCGATCTCCCCCCTTGAGGGGGAGATGCCCGGCAGGGCAGAGGGGGGGATTTTCTGGAGACATCGTTTCCCGTTCAAACCCCACTGGCCGGAATGCCCGTGCGCTCCACCTTGCGCGGCGAGGTCAGTTCCTTCCAGGTCGACAGTGCCTTGTTGACCGCCTGGAACGGTTCGCGCTTGACGAACTGGCCGTGGCCCTCCTGCGTCTTGACCGCTCCGTCCTCGATTGCCACCACGCCGCGGGTCAGGGTGTAGCGCGGCAGGCCGGTCACTTCCTTGCCCTCGAAGACGTTGTAGTCGATCGCCGACTGCTGGCTCTTCGCGGTAATGGTCTTCGAACGCTTCGGGTCCCAGACGACGATATCGGCGTCGGCACCGACCAGGATCGCGCCCTTGCGCGGATAGACGTTGAGGATCTTGGCGATGTTGGTGGAGGTGACGGCCACGAACTCGTTCATGGTGATGCGGCCGGTTGCGACACCGTAGGTCCAGAGCATCGGCAGGCGGTCTTCGAGGCCGCCGGTGCCGTTCGGGATCTTGCGGAAATCGCCGACGCCGGTGCGCTTCTGTTCGGTCGTGAACGCGCAGTGGTCGGTTGCCACCACCTGCAGCGAACCGGAGGCAAGGCCCGCCCACAGACTGTCCTGATGCTGTTTGCTGCGGAAGGGCGGGCTCATCACGCGGCGGGCCGAGTGATCCCAGTCCTTGCTGAAATATTCGCTTTCGTCGAGCGTCAGGTGCTGGATCAGCGGCTCGCCATAAACGCGCATGCCGTTCTGGCGAGCGCGGCGGATCGCTTCGTGTGCCTGTTCGCAGGAGGTGTGCACGACATAGAGCGGCACGCCCGCCATGTCGGCGATGATGATGGCGCGGTTGGTGGCTTCGCCCTCGACGGAGGCAGGCCTCGAATAGGCATGCGCCTCGGGGCCGTTATTGCCCTCGTCCATCAGTTTGGCCTGCATGGCGGCGACGACATCGCCGTTTTCGGCATGCACGAGCGGCAGGGCCCCAAGCTCGGCGCAACGTTGGAAGGAGGCGAACATCTCGTCGTCGTTCACCATCAGCGCGCCCTTGTAGGCCATGAAATGCTTGAAGGTGTTGATGCCGTGATGGGAAACGACCGCCTTCATCTCGTTGAAGACCTGCTCGCCCCACCAGGTGACCGACATGTGGAAGGAATAGTCGCAATTGGCGCGGGTCGCCTTGTTGTCCCAGCGCTTCAGCGCGTCGAGCAGCGACTGGCCGGGCTCGGGAAGGCAGAAATCGACGACCATGGTCGTGCCCCCGGCAAGTGCTGCCCGCGTGCCGCTCTCGAAATCGTCGGCGGAATAGGTGCCCATGAACGGCATTTCGAGATGCACATGCGGATCGATGCCGCCCGGCATGACGTAACAGCCGGCCGCATCCAGCGTGGTGTCGCCGGAAAGGTTCGGGCCGATCTCGATGATCTTGCCGCCATCGATCTTCACGTCCGCCTTGTAGGTCAGGTCGGCGGTGACGATGGTTCCACCCTTGATGACTGTGGTCATTGTTGTTCCCTTTGTTATTTCGCGTCCCGTGCGGGGACAATGGTGTGCGTCAGCCCGGTGACATGGACCAGTGCGACTTCAATCCGGCTCAGGTCGCTATCAGCCAGCCGGCCGATGCGCTGGCCGATGACCTCTTTTCTGACCGGCGTTATCTTCTCGACCATGACCTGAGACAGATGCTGAAGACCATTCTCGGAAGTAGGCGCTATGATCGGGCGAAGAAGTGGTGCTTCAAGCAGATGCGTCGTCTGAGGACATGCCAGAGCCGTGGTGTAGGTCACGAGAAACTCATCAGCCTGAAGAATGACGGCTGGTCGAGGTTTGCCGAGTTCACCGGGAAAAACCGCAAGCACGACATCTCCTCGGCCCAACTTCACGGTTTGTCCCAATCGGTTGGACCAACGGCTTCGATCCAGTCCTCAATGTCTTCCTTGGCGTCGGCTTCGGCGATCCGGCGCATTTCTTCCTCCGCTTGTCTGCGGAAGGCTTCGCTGGTGAGATCCGGCACCCAGATCTCGATCGGCCGATATCCCTGGCGGATCAGTTCGGCCCGTTCTTCGGGTGATATTTCCCTCGGTCGTCCCATTGTCCGTTTCCTGTCTCAAGGTGGCGGTTGCAATGCTACTCCACAATCTCCGCCGTCTCCAGCACGGCATGGAACAGCACGTCGGCTCCCGCCGCCGCCCATTCCCTGGAAATCTCCTCGGCCTCGTTGTGGCTGAGCCCGCCGACGCAGGGACACATGATCATCGTCGCTGGCGCCACCTTGGCGGCCCAGCAGGCGTCGTGGCCGGCGCCGGAGATGATGTTCATGTGGCTGTAGCCGAGCTTTTCGGCCGCTTCGCGGACACGGCCGACTAGGACCGGATCGAAGGTCACCGGGTCGAAATGGCCGACCGCCTCGACAGAACAGCCGACGCCGAGCGGTTCGCAGATTTCGGCGGCCTGTTTCTCGATCGTCGCCCGCATGCGGTCGAGCTTTTCCTGGGAGGGGGTGCGGATATCGACGGTGAAGACCACCTTGCCCGGCAGCACGTTGCGGGAGTTGGGCGAAAAGAACACCTGGCCGACGCCGCCGACGGCGCCCGGCTGTTCGGACATCGCCACCGCCTGCACCATTTCGAGGATGCGGCCGAAGGCAAGGCCGGCATTGACGCGCAGGTTCATCGGCGTCGAACCGGTATGCGCCTCGCGGCCGGTCAGCGTGAATTCCAGCCACCACAGGCCCTGACAGTGGGTGACGACGCCGATCTGCTTGTTCTCGGCCTCGAGGATCGGCCCCTGTTCGATATGATATTCGAAATAGGCATGCATCTTCCGGGCGCCGACCTCTTCGTCGCCGAGCCAGCCGATGCGTTTCAGCTCGTCGCCATAGGTCTTGCCGTCCGGGTCCTTGCGGCCATAGGCGTAGTCGATCGAATGCACGCCGGCGAACACGCCCGACGCCAGCATGGCCGGCGCGAAGCGCGCGCCTTCCTCGTTCGCCCAGTTGGTGACGACGATCGGATGCTTCGTCCTGATCCCGAGGTCGTTCATGGTGCGCACCACTTCCAGCGCACCGAGCACGCCGAGAACACCGTCATATTTGCCGCCGGTTGGCTGGGTGTCGAGATGGCTGCCGACATAGACCGGCAACGCATCGGGATCGGTGCCGGCGCGAGTGGCGAACATCGTGCCCATCCTATCGACGCCCACCGTCATTCCTTCCGCCTCGCACCACCGCTTGAAGAGGTGGCGGCCTTCGCCGTCAGCATCCGTCAGTGTCTGGCGGTTGTTGCCGCCGGCAATGCCGGGGCCGATCTTCGCCATATCCATGAGCATGTCCCAGAGACGGTCGCCGTTGACGCGCAAGTTCTCGCCGGGTGCTGCCACCATTTTTCAGTCCTCGCCTGTTTCACGTCCACCCCTTACGGGCGGCATGTCTTTCGTTCCCGCTGGTCCTTCGCGAGCCGGCTTTGAAAAAGCCATGCCAAGATCGGCATTGCGTTTATTCCGCTTGTCGCCGATAATTTGACCGCTTGGTAAAACATTACAATTTCCTCGGCTCCACTCAAGACGAAAATCACGAAAAATCCAGAGGAATTTCGAAAGCGCCGGATGGACGCGGAAGAGGGCAAGGACAGGCATGGCCATCCCAAGGGCGGCGAAGACGCAGAGACGCACCCGCATCCAGGAGGAGAAGGAGGAGCGCATCCTCGAAGCGGCGCTCGACGTGTTTTCCCAGAACGGTTTCCGCGGCGCCACGATCGACCAGATCGCCGAGGCGGCCGGCATGTCGAAACCCAATCTGCTCTATTATTTCCGCACCAAGGAGGCCATTCACCGCCATCTCATCGACCGGGTCCTGTTCACCTGGCTGGAGCCGCTGCGGGCGTTCAACGCCGAGGGCAATCCTGAATCCGAGATCCGTTCCTATATCCGCCGCAAGCTCGAAATGGCCCGCGATTTCCCGCGCGAGAGCCGGCTGTTCGCCAACGAAGTGCTGCAGGGCGCGCCGCATATCGAGGACGAGCTGAAAGGCCCGCTGAAGGCACTGGTCGATGAAAAGGCGGAGGTGATCCGCGCCTGGGCGCGGTCCGGCAAGATCGCCAAATGCGACCCCTACCACCTGATCTTCTCGATCTGGTCAACGACGCAGCATTATGCCGACTTCGATGTGCAGGTGCGCGCCGTGCTCGGCCAGAATTATGCGGGCGAGGGCCGTTTCGAGGATGCGGCGCGGTTCCTGGAGCAGCTCTTCATCGACGGGCTGCGGGCGCGCAACGCGTGATTATCATCGGATGACCTGAACGAAAAAACGCCGGCGCGGAGGCCGGCGTCTTCTAGTTTACCGATTGCCGAGCCTGGTGTCAGGCAGCGGCGGAAGCCTTGTTGGTCGGGACTTCTGCGATCGTCTTCAGAACCTGGGAAGCGATCTGGTAGGGGTCGCCCTGGGAGTTCGGACGGCGGTCTTCCAGATAGCCCTTGTAGTCGTTCTTGACGAACGAGTGCGGCACGCGGATCGAAGCACCGCGGTCGGCGACGCCGTAGGAGAACTTGTTCCACGGAGCCGTTTCGTGCTTGCCGGTCAGGCGCTTGTCGTTGTCCGGGCCGTAAACGGCGATATGGTCCATCAGGTTCTTGTCGAAGGCAGCCATCAGCGCTTCGAAATAGTCCTTGCCGCCGACTTCGCGCATGTACTTGGTCGAGAAGTTGCAATGCATGCCCGAGCCGTTCCAGTCGGTGTCGCCGAGCGGCTTGCAGTGATATTCGATATCGATGCCGTACTTTTCAGTCAGGCGCTGCAGCAGGTAGCGTGCCATCCAGATCTGGTCGGCGGCCTTCTTGGAGCCCTTGCCGAAAACCTGGAATTCCCACTGGCCCTTGGCCACTTCGGCGTTGATGCCTTCGTGGTTGATACCGGCTGCGAGGCAGAGGTCGAGATGCTCTTCGACGATTTCGCGCGCGACGTCGCCAACGTTCGAGTAGCCGACGCCGGTGTAATACGGGCCCTGCGGAGCCGGGTAACCCTGTTCCGGGAAGCCGAGCGGGCGGCCGTTCTGGTAGAAGAAGTATTCCTGCTCGAAGCCGAACCACGCATCCTCGTCATCGAGAATGGTCGCGCGGGCGTTGGTGGAATGCGGCGTGACGCCATCCGGCATCATGACTTCGCACATGACCAGCGCACCGTTGGTGCGGGCCGGATCGGGATAAAGCGCAACCGGCTTCAGCACGCAATCGGACGAGCGGCCTTCGGCCTGCATGGTCGACGAACCGTCGAAGCCCCACAGCGGCAGCTGGTCGAGCGTCGGGAAGGTGTCGAATTCCTTGATCTGCGTCTTGCCACGCAGGTTCGGTACCGGGGTGTACCCGTCGAGCCAGATGTACTCGAGCTTATACTTGGTCATATTTTATCTCTCAGGCCGTGACGTTCATGGTTGAGCCATCCGAGGAAGCGGTATCGCGACGATGCCGCGCCTCCGGGGTACACGAGAGAACGCATTTCCCGTGCCAGTTTGGAGCCGGGGAACGGTTTTGGGTTAAAAAAGTGTGAATGAAGGCGCGTCGCGAGGGTCCCGACTGGGAGCAAAAGCCCGGTAGATGAGGACACTCTCATGAAATCCGCGGGTTTTGAAGGTTCTGTGATGATTGCCCGGAACCGAGGTCGCTTGGCATACGTTTTCCCCGCAGCGTGTCCCTCTGAGCAAAATAGATCGCCGGAACCTCGTTACCGCTAAATTAGCGCCTAGCGCGAGTCGCGGAAATGATGTAAAATAGTGCAATAAGCACAAAAAATGTGCAGATTTGTGCTCTGTGGGTGTTTGAATGCACTTTTGAAGTTAGGAGACGATCGGATGACAATTCACATCCATCGTGAGTCGGCAACCATATACCAGTTCCCGGTCCGCCCGAGGCGGCGACTGGAGGACGGCCGGACCGTGCCGACCGGAATCCATGAGGTAGCCTTGAGCGTGGTCGATACCAATTGCTGGTATCATGATGAAGCGGTGCGGGATTCCGAGGTGAAGACCGACCAGCCGAAGCCCTGCTGACCCATGGATGACGAAAAGGCCGCGCCATTTCTGACGCGGCCCCTGTTTCTTCGATCTGTTGTTCCTCAGAATGCGAACAGCTTCAGCATCGCGTAGCCGAAAACCGCGATGAACAGCCAGCCGAACGCGCCGAGCGCCAGCGGCCGCCAGCCTTCCGCCTTGAGTTTGCGGATATCGGTCTGGAGGCCCATCGCGGCGAGCGCCATGGAGAGCAGGAATCTCGTCACCGTCACAAGCGTCTGACTGACCCCGGCCGGAATGGCGACCGCGCTGTTGACCAGCATCATCCCGATAAAACCTAGCACGAACCACGGCATGGGTGCCGAAGCCCTCGATGCGCCTTCACCGCCGGAGCGCATGGCGAGCGCCAGCGTCATGATCAGCGGCGCCAGCATGACGACGCGGGCGAGCTTGGAGATGGTGCCGAACTGCCCGGCGACATCGCCGCCCTGGAAGGCGGCGGCAACCACCTGGGCAACTTCATGGATGGTCGAGCCGGTCCATAGCCCGTAACCGCGTGCATCAAGCCCGAGCGGGGCGGCGAGCAGCGGGTAGGCGAGCATCGACAGCGAGCCGAACAGCGTCACGCAGGCGACCGCATAGGCCACATGTTCCTGCTTGCCGCGCACCACCGTATTGGCGGCGATGACGGCGGAAGCGCCGCAGACCGAGGTGCCGGCGGCGATCAGGTCGGTGAGCGAGCTATCGACGCCCATCGCCCGGCCGACCACGCGGATCGCCACGAAGGTCGTCGCGAGCGTCAGCGCCACCATGGCAAGACCGGCGCCGCCGAGCGAGAGGATCTGGCCCGCCGTTACCTGCAGGCCGAGCAGCACGATGCCGAAACGCAGGATGCGCTTCAAGGAAAAGCCGATGCCGGGTTCGACGGCCGCCGGAACGGCCCCCAGATTGCGGATCAGCATGCCGAAAACGATCGACAGGATGAGCGGGCTCAGCGCCATCCATCCGGTCAGGTTGCGGACGGTGAGGGCGGTGGCGGCGATCGCGGCGGTCAGAAGAAGTCCCGGAAGAAGCCGGGCGAGGGGCAGCCACTGGGGCGAGGAGAGGAGGGAGCGCTGTTCCGCAGTTGGCTGGATCGGCTTCATGATTTTTCCGCGAGTCTCTGAATTCGTCGAAAACCATTCTCCCTTTTGCAAAAACACAAATCCAATTGATAAGTTTTCTGATATCGTTCGCTAAAAGCGAATGGTTTTGGATGATGACCCTCGATCAGCTTCGAATTTTTCTGGAGGTGGCTTCCCGCGAACACGTGACGCGCGCGGCGGAAGCGTTGAACCTGACGCAGTCGGCGGTCAGTGCCGCGATCTCGGCGCTGGAGGCGCGCCACGCGGTGATCCTCTTCAACCGGGTCGGGCGGCGGATTGAGTTGACGGAAGCCGGAAAGCTCTTCGTGCCGGAGGCCCGCGCGGTGCTCGAGCGGGCACAGACGGCCGAACATATGCTCGCCGATCTCGGCGGTTCGGCCTCAGGCATCCTGCGCGTCCATGCCAGCCAGACGGTGGCGAGCTACTGGCTGCCGGCCCGGCTGGTCAGCTATCACGAGCGGTTTCCGCGCGTCGATGTCAGGCTGACCGTCGGCAATACCCAGAGCGCTGCCGACGCGGTGCTGACCGGGGCGGCGGAACTCGCAGTCGTCGAGGGCGAGGTATATTTGACCGGCCTCAAGCGCCGCAAGGTCGCGGAGGACCGGCTGGTCCTGGTGGTCGGCAGCCGCCACCCCTGGGCCGACGGGCGAAAGATCCGCTCGAGCGATCTTCTCGAAACCAACTGGATCATGCGCGAACTGGGGTCGGGCACGCGCTCGGCCTTCGAGGCGCAGCTCACCAATCTCGGCATCGAGCCGCAATCGCTGTCCGTCGTGCTTGAGATGCCGTCGAACGAGGCGGCGATGGCGGCGGTCGAGGCGGGCCTGAGCGCTACGGTGATTTCCAGCCGCGCCGCCTCATCCCATTCCTTTTCCGGCCGGCTCCACGTCGCCGATTTCCCGATGCCGCTACGGCAGTTCTCGGCGCTTTTTCACGCCGAGCGTCATGTCACCCGGGCGCTGCGCGCCATGCTCGACCTGTTGAACGAGCCTGCAGACGACGACGGTCGCTGATCGCTTCCCGGGAAAAACCGATAGACGGCCAGTAAACATTTCCTCGCGTTTCTGTGAACGATAAAATTTAAGTCGTTCATTTTTGTTGAACGGTACGTCCGCAACTTGCTGTCTATCGGCGAGGAGGAACTTGCACCATCTTCACCATCAGAAGCGCGGCAACGAGCTTCGAAGGACAAGATCAGACACGAAGAGAGGGGCTTCGAGAAAACTCGGCTCCGACACATGCAAGGAACAAGACAATGACCAGAATTTCTTCCGCTATCGCCGCTGCCCTGATTGCTTCGGCTTCGTTCGGTTCAGCCGCTCTCGCCGAAGGCGACTATTACCAGGGCGTCCAGAAGAACGCTCCGGCTGCCTCTGCCTCTGTCACTGTCGATCACATCAGCACCGGCAGCATCGGCCAGAACGACAAGCTCCAGGCCGACGTCAACAGCGGCGACTATTTCGACGGCGCCCAGCGCCCGAACTAAAAAATCGTTCGAGGCCTGAAACCGAAATCCATCCGGCTCCGTATTCCATGCAGAACGTAACGCAGACCGGACCAAAACCAACAAACTCAAAAGGACGACGACAATGACCAAGATCACTTCCGCAATCGCCGCAGCTTTCATCGCTTCGGTCTCCTTCGCCGGTGCAGCTCTCGCTGACGAAGGCGACTATTTCCAGGGCGCTTCCAAGGCTTCCTCCATGGTCGATCACATGCAGACAGGAAGCATCGCCAAGGACCAGCAGAACGCCCACCAGATCCCGGCTTCGGTCGGTCGCGGCGATTATTATGAAGGCGCAAACCGCCCGAACTAACCGCAGCTCATTCAAGACACCGAACAATCATCCGCAGGCCAGGTCGCAAACTCAAAGCCGCGGAACACTCTGAAGGGACTACAACAATGACCAGGATTTCTTCCGCTATCGCCGCCGCCCTCATCGCTTCGGCTTCCTTTGCATCCGTCGCTCTCGCCGACGGCGACTATTACGAAGGCGCATCCAAGGCTTCCGCCACGATCGACCAGGTCCAGACCGGCAGCATCGGCCAGAAGACCGACGCCCAGACGGCCGGCGTCCAGGCCGACGTCAACAGCGGCGATTATTTCGATGGCGCAAACCGCCCGAACTGATCTCCGCGCAGCGCAGACGAAGAAGGTCCGGTAACACCCGGGCCTCTTTGTTTTTAAGGGGTTCAAGAGCCTGGTTTCGCGGGGAGGGAGGCGCAAAGCCGCATGGCCGAAGTCGCCGGGCCTTTCGGGAAATGTCGCAGCATGTTTTGGAGTGTGCTATAGTTCCTCGACCGAAAGAAGTCTTTGGAGGCAAGAGCCATGGAGAGACTGCTTTTTAGGAATATGCGCCCGCTTTACGGTTGGCTTTTCGTCGTCGGCTGGTTCGCCATTCTCATCCTGATGACCTTTGTTTTCTTCCGCAATGGCGGCGTGGCGGAGGAGCCGTTCAGGGCTCTCATCCTCGCCTTTTTCTGGGGGCTGGGAGGGTGGCTGGCATCCGGATCCTTTGCCCGGCCGATCGTCTCGGTCCGGCAGGATAACGACGGCAGCTTGATCGTCACCCGTCGCTGGCTCTGGACCCATGACGAGGAGCGTATCGATCCCGGCCGCCTGCCGGCTCCGACCATCGAGGTGGAAAGCGACGGCGAGGGCGGCATGCACTATCGCTGCCTCTTGAAGACGCCGGAACATGGATCGGTGGAATTCAGCGAATACCCCAAGCTGGACAAGGCGGCCCTCGCCCGCGACCGCATGGCGTCGCTGATCAGAAGCGCCCGAACGAGAACGCCGAGAAACACTCCGCCTCTTTCCGGCTCGCGCTAGGCCGCCCGGTTCCAAGGCATGCGCTGGAGCAAGAGGGCGAGGCCGCACCAGCCGCTGAAGCCCGCAAAGGCCAGCATGAAGCCAAAGAATCCGGCCAGTGCAAAGGCAGGCGTCAGGCCGAGAAAGCCGAGAGCCACGCACAGCAGCACGAGGCTGCCGACGATCATCTGCACCTGACGGAAGATCGACGGCCCACCCTGGCCCGCTGCTGGTCCGACGACGGGCAGGCCTGCCTGTTTCCATGCGGTGATCCCGCCTTCGAGATTGTAGGTCTCGTGAGCGGGCAGGATATTTTCGAGTTCACGGCAGGCCTGTTCGCCGCGTCCGCCCTTCAGGCAATGCACGACGATCCTGCGGTTTTCCGGAATCGTCAGGACCTGTCGCAGGTCGGCGATGGAACCGAGAGGCAGCGAGGCGGCGGCGGCGATATGCTCTGCCCGGAATTCCTCCGGCTCGCGCACGTCGATCAGGATCGCATCGCCTGCGGCCAGCCATTCGGCCGCCTGCGTCGCGGATACGGTTCTCTTGGTTTCGGTCGTCATTTCATTTGCCTTTGCAGAAATGCTGATAGAGCACGCCCATCAGCTCGCTGACGGCCGGATGGACGATGAAATAGAAAAGCGTTCGGTGTTCCCGCCGGAAGTCGACGATGCCTTCCTCCTTCAGCTTGGCCAGATGCTGCGACATCGATGTCGGGGCAATTCCCGTTGCCGCTATGAGCTCGGAGACGCTGCTTTCCCCTTCTGCCAAAGCGCAGAGAACCAGCAGCCGATGGGTATTGGCCAATCCCTTGAGAAAGTTCGCTACTTCCTCGGCCTTCACGGGCATTTCGTCGGTCAGATCCATGTGGTCCCTTTACAATTCATATTTTTCTTATATCATAAAAATGTGAATTGTAAAGGGACCACAAGAGGCCGGAATGACGAAAGACTATCGCCAGATCACCAGGGACATATCCACATATACCGCCGAAATGCGGAAGCTGACGCCCGACGCGATGCAGGGATTTTACGCTCTGTCGAAGGGGGCAGGCGCCGATGGGGCGCTGGACAGGAAGACGAAGGAACTGATTGCGCTTGCGATCGGCATCACTCAGCGGTGCGATGGCTGTATCGGCTTCCATACAAAGGCGTTGCACGGACTTGACGCCACCCGGCAGGAGATCGCCGAAGTGGCGGCGATGGGCGCCTATATGGGCGGTGGTCCGGCGCTGATGTATGCCGCCGATGCGTTGCGCGCCTGGGATCAGTTTTCAGAAGCAGTGTGAAAGGGGAGGGCGGTCCCGTGCCGCCCTCCTGTCTCGGTGTGATTTATTCCGCGGCCTGTCTCGCCATCGGGTTGTTGGGATGCTGGGTCCAGTTGGCGTAGGTCGGATCGACCACCTTGCCGGTGCGCTTGTCGAGTTCGCCGGCCGGCAGGGTTTCCATGGTGATGCAGTTTTCGACCGGGCAGACGTTGACGCAGAGATTGCAGCCGACGCATTCCTCTTCCATCACCTCGAAATGGCGTACGCCATCGACCATCGAGGTGATCGCCTGGTGGGAGGTATCCTCGCAGGCGATGTGGCAGCGGCCGCACTTGATGCAGGCGTCCTGGTCGATATGCGCCTTGGCGATGTAGTTGAGGTTCAAATACTGCCAGTCGGTGACGTTGGGGACCGCGCGACAGATAACATCATCAAGCGAGCGGTGGCCTTTCTCGTCCATCCAGTCGGAAAGACCGGTGATCATCTCCTCGACGATCTTGAAGCCGTAGGTCATCGCCGCGGTGCAGACCTGTACGTTGCCGGCCCCGAGCGCCAGGAACTCGGCGGCATCGCGCCAGGTGGTGACGCCGCCGATGCCGGAGATCGGCAGGCCGTAGGTTTCCGGATCGCGGGCGATCTCGGCGACCATGTTGAGCGCGATCGGCTTGACCGCCGGGCCGCAATAACCGCCATGGCTGCCCTTGCCGCCGACCGAGGGGTTGGGCGAGAAGCTGTCGAGATCGACCGAGACGATCGACGAGATCGTGTTGATCAGCGACACCGCATCAGTGCCGCCGCGCTTGGCGGCGCGGGCGGGATGGCGGATGTCAGTGATATTGGGCGTCAGCTTGGTGATGACCGGCATGCGGGTGTACTGCTTGCACCAGCGCACCACCATTTCGATATATTCCGGCACCTGGCCGACCGCGGAACCCATGCCGCGCTCGGACATGCCGTGCGGACAGCCGAAATTGAGCTCGATGCCGTCGACTTCGGTTTCTTCGACCAGCGGCAGGATCGCCTTCCAGGCCTGTTCCTCGCATGGGACCATGATCGAGGCGACGATCGCCCGGTCCGGCCAGTTCTTCTTCACTTCCTTCATTTCGCGAAGGTTGGTGTAGAGGTCGCGGTCGGTGATCAGCTCGATATTGTTCAAGCCCAGCAGGCGGCGGTCGGCGCCCCAGATGGCGCCGTAGCGCGGGCCGTTGACGTTGACGACCGGCGGGCCTTCCTCGCCGAGCGTCTTCCAGACCACGCCGCCCCAGCCGGCCTTGAAGGCGCGCTCGACATTGTAGGCCTTGTCGGTCGGCGGCGCGGACGCCAGCCAGAACGGGTTCGGGGATTTGATGCCGACGAAATTGTTGCGGATATCAGCCATTGTCCTGGTCTCCCCTCAAGCCACTGCGGTTGCCGGCTGCGCTGCGGCAGCCAGGGCTTTTGCGATGCTTTCCGCGGCGTCACGCCCCTGCGCGACGGCCGACACGGTCAGGTCCTCGCCTGACCCGATGCAGTCGCCGCCGGCCCAGACGCCCTCGATCGAGGTGCGGCCTTCGGGATCGACCACGATCTTGCCCTTTTCGAACTGCAGCGCGCCGAGGCCCGAGGCGGAGAAGGTCTGGCCGATCGCCTTGAAGATCTGGTCGGCGGCGATGACGCCGGTCTCGCCGGTGCCGATCAGCTTGCCGTCGCGGATCGCGGTATATTCCACCTCGATGCCGGCGACATGAGCGCCATTGGGGCCGTCCTTGCCGATGATCGATTTCGGCGCCAGCCAATGGCGGATGATGACGCCGTTGGCGGTCGCCAGATCCTGCTCGTAGGGCGAGGCGTTCATGTTGTCCTTGCCGCGGCGATAGCAGATCGTCACCTCTTCGGCACCGAGCAGCTTTGACTGGATCGCGGCGTCGATGGCGGTCATGCCGCCGCCGAGGACGACGACGCGCCGGCCGATCGGCAGCACGCTCTTGTCCTTCGCCTGGCGAAGGGCGGCGATGAAATCCACCGCGTCCTCGACGCCCGCCAGGTCCTCGCCTTCGATGCCAAGGCCGTTGACGCCGGCAAGGCCCATGCCGAGGAAAACGGCGTCGTATTTGGCGGAGAGGTCGGACAGCGAGAAGTCGCGGCCGAGTGCCTGGCCGTTGACGATCTCGATGCCGCCGATCGCGGTGACGTAATCCACTTCGCGGGCGGCAAAATCGTCCACCGCCTTGTAGGTGGCGATGCCGTATTCGTTGAGGCCGCCGGCCTTTTCGCGGGCTTCGAGGATGGTGACCGAATGGCCGTGCATGGCAAGCCGATGGGCGGCGGCAAGGCCGGCCGGACCGGCGCCGACCACCGCGACCGTCTTCCCGGTCGGAGCCTTGCGGCTATAGAACTGCCTACCCTGTTCCATGGCGATGTCGGTGGAATAACGCTGCAGCTTGCCGATCTCGACCGGCTTGTCTTCCGCGGTGTTGCGTACGCAGGCCTGTTCGCAGAGCGTCTCGGTGGGACAGACGCGGGCGCACATGCCGCCGAGGATATTCTGGTCGAATATGGTCTTCGCCGAGCCGATCGGATTTCCCGTCGATATCTGCCGGATGAACAGCGGGATATCGATGGAGGTGGGACAGGCCGTCATGCACGGCGCGTCGTAGCAGAAATAACAGCGATCGGCGGCGACCAGCGCCTCGTGCCGGTCGAGACGCGGGTGGAGATCGGCGAAATTCGCCTCATAGTCGGCGGCGGCGAGGCGGCCAGCCTCGATCCCGGCCTTTTGACCGTTTCCCAGTCGTTCCATCCTAAGTTCCCTCTTTTATGGATTTTGGACAACTATTGGGCAAAAGGTACCACAGCGTAAAAATTTATCAAACGGTAAATTTTTGAAAATGGCGAGACCGTATCAGGGTGCCCGATATATCATGATAAAAAGAGTCCACTTTAATCTTTACTCTGAAAATCAACTTTAATATGGTGCCGGCCATCGAGGAACCGAAGCGTGAGCAGAATCGGCGGCGAGGGGCATATGGCCAAGAAGCAGAAACAGAAGAACGGCAATTCCGGCGCGGAGGCGAAGAGCGCCGAAACGCGGGGACCGGCGGTGACCGACGTCCGCAGCTTTCTCTATGTCGGCGGCCGTGACTGTCAGGTGGCGCACCTGAGGGAGATCGCCAGCAATTTCGGCGCCGAACTGATCCACCACGACGGCGGACTTCGCGAGGCGGTCTCCCGCATCGACACGGTGCTGCCGTCGGTCGACTGCGTCTTCTGCCCCATCGACTGTATCAGCCACGATGCGTGCCTGAGGGTGAAGACCGGCTGCAAGAAGTTCGGTGTCGCCTTCGTGCCGCTGCGCAACGGCTCCAAATCCAGTCTGGAGCGGGCGCTCCAGACCATGAAGGAACGCAATGATGAACGAAGAACGTCGTGACACCGGCCTTTTCATCGGCCTGCACAAGCTCGCCGCCCAGAATGGCGACGGGCTGGTGCCGGAACTCTACGCGCTGCTGACGGCCCGCGCCGAGGCGGCTGCGGATATGGCCAATGTGGTGGCGCTGCCGAAGACTGAACGGCAGCGCTCGGCGGATGTTGCCGAAGTAAGCGCAAAGGTCCTGGCTTTTAGGCGATAGGCCAACTCCCTCTGGCCATTTCCCTACAAGGAACAAGACAATTGCGTATGGGACACGAGGCGGTGCGGCATTCGTAACCCTCCCCCTTGTGGGGAGGGTGGCCGGCAGGCGGGAGGGGTTTTGATCCGGAGCGAAGACCCCTCCCCACAAGGGGGAGGGGCTCCACGCACCGCCCCAAATCCCATATAGCCTTCCGTTGTGGAGAAGATAACCGCCACGCCAAAGGGAGGCCTAAACCTCCCGAACCCTGAAAAACGCGCCCGCCGCCACCACCAGCCAGCCCAGCATCATGCCTGTCCCGCCGACCGGTGCGGCCATCGGAAACAGCCGGTCGCCGAGATAATGGCGTGACACCAGATCGCCGGCGAAAATGATCGTGCCGAGACCGAGCACCAAGGCGGCAAGCGTCGCCGTGCGGAAATGCCGGTGGCCGAGATAGAGCCCTAGCAGGACCGGCGCATGCGCCAGGCACATGGTCGAGGCGGAGCCGAGGAAGACCGTGTCGCCCCCGTGGCTTGCCGCCGCTGCCAGAGCGACGCCAGCAGCGCCCATCAGTCCGCTCACAAACAGAATCAACGGCCGCAATTTATGGAGTCTTTCCAAAGGCCTATTCCTTGTTCTGCATATGGAAGGCCAGCCGTTCGATCGGCGGCCAGATGATCTCGCGCAGTTTCGGGTTTTCGATTGTCTCATCCATGGCGCGGCGGAAGCAGAGCATCCATTCGTCACGTTCCAGCGGACCGATCGCCGCGCCGAAATGGCGCGAACGCAGCCGCGGGTGGCCATGTTTTTCCACATAGACAGGCGGGCCGCCGAGGTAACCGGTCAGATAGTCGTAGAGCTTTTCCTCGCTGCCTTCGAGGCTCGGCGGGTGGACGGCGCGGCAGCGGGCTGCTTCCGGCAGGGTATCCATCAGCTCGTAGAAGCGCTTCACCAGCGCCCGCACCGTCGCGTCGCCGCCGATCGCCTCGTAAAGTGTGATGGTTTCGTCCGCCATGCCCGTTCGGCCCGCCTGTCTGATCGTTACAAACGGTGTTACCGATCGATACCCGGGCGGGCAAGCGCTAAGGCGTCGCAGATCAGGAGCCGCCGGCGTCTCAAGCACCCAGCAGGCGTTCGGGATCAATTCGTCGACGGGGCGGTCATTCCGACCCCGCATCCACCTCTTTCGCGTCGGGCTCGGGCAGCGAGCCGGCGCCGGGCGTCTTTTCCCTGTCGATCAGATGTTCCTCGGCATGCGGCCCCGCCGGTGGGTGTTTGGCCGTTTTCACGGGCCTTTGCCTGTGCTCGATAACTTCCTGTGCAGTCCGCTCGTCAGCCATCCTGATCCTCCGACATTGGGGTTTCGGAAACCAACGTCGAGGGAGGAGAGGAGTTCCGATATGCGGGGCCCGAGAGCCCGCCGACTCGCAATGCGGCGCGCTCCATCCTCAAAAAGATAAGGCGGAACCGGGGAGAGCCCCGGTTCCGTTGCCACACCCTTCTTCAGCGGCGGACCAAAAAGGGCGGGCGCAATCGTCCTGGGTTCACACCACCTTCATGGCGCCGGGGCCGGGCGTGGCGCCCGGCGGCACCTTGCCGAGGATGATCATGCCGAGCACTTCGTCCTTGGTGACGTCCTCGGTGCGGGCATGGCCGACCACCTTGCCGTTCTTCATCACGAAGACGCGGTCGGCGAGGTCGAAGACGTCGTGGATGTCGTGGCTGATCAGGAAGATGCCGATGCCTTCGCGCTTCAACTGCTTGATGAGATCGCCCACCTGCGCGGTCTCCTGCGGCCCGAGCGCTGCCGTCGGCTCGTCCATGATCAGGATGCGGGCGTCGAACAGGATGGCGCGGGCGATCGCCACCGATTGCCGCTGGCCGCCGGACAGCGCCTTCACCGGTTCCTTGAAGCGCTTGAAGTTGGGGTTCAGGCGGCCCATCACCTCGCGGGTGCTGGCCTCCATCGCGACGTCGTCGAGCGTGCCCCATTTGGTCTGCAGCTCGCGGCCGAGATAGAGATTTGCGGCGGCATCGACGTTGTCGGCGACCGCAAGTGTCTGGTAGATCGTCTCGATGCCGTATTTCTTGGCGTCGCGCGGGTTGCGGATGTCGGCGGTCTCGCCGTTGATCATGATGTCGCCGTTGTCGCGCTTGTAGGCGCCCGACAGGACCTTGATCAGCGTCGATTTGCCGGCGCCGTTATGGCCGAGCAGTGCCACGACCTCGCCGGGGAAAAGATCGACCGAGGCATTCTCGACAGCGTGGATCCCGCCGAAGGAGATGGAAATGTTCTTCATTTCCACGAGCGGAGTGGTTTGTTCCGTCACGATGAAAACTCCTGTTACTTGGCGCGAGAGCGATAGACGGTGTCGAGCCAGACGGCGGTGACCAGCACCATGCCGACGACGATGCGCTGGAACGGCGAGTCGATGCCGAGCAGCACCATGCCGGACTGAAGCGACTGCATGACGAGCGCGCCGAGCATGGCGCCGGCGATCGACCCCATGCCGCCGGCAAGCGAGGTGCCGCCGATAACGGCTGCGGCGATGGTATAGAGTTCGTCCAGCTCCCCTTGCGCATTGGTGGCGGCGTTGAGGCGGGCGGTGGAAATCGCCGCGGCGATGGCGCAGAGCATGCCCATCAGCGCGAAGATCTTGACCGTCACCCAGCGGGTCTTGATGCCGGCGAGTTCGGCTGCCTCCGGATTGCCGCCGATCGCGAAGACGTAACGGCCGAAGCGCAGGCGGGTGGCGATGAAGGTCATGACGATGCCGACGGCGATCGCCATCAGGACGGGGATGGCGATCCCCTGCGAGATCAGCAACCCGCCTTCCGGCCAGGCGATGTTGTTGGCCTCGGCGTAGCGGCGGGCGATGGCGATCGGCCAGTAATAGTCGTTGGCGATATAAACCGCGCCAAGCACGACGACGCAGCCGAGCGCGACCAGCACGTATTCGGCCCAGATCGGCCGGCGCGGGAAGGAAAAGCGCTTGCGCTGGCGGCGCGCGTTGATGATCGCCCCGATGATGGCGAGACAGGCGACGATGCCGACGATCCAGCTCCAGGTGGCGCCGATCGAGCCTTCCGTGCCGCCGCCCATCAGGCGGAAGTTGACGTCCATCGGCGCGACCGTCTGGCCGCTCGTCACGAACCAGGTGGCGCCGCGCCAGATGAGCAGGCCGCCCAGCGTGACGATGAACGAGGGCACCCCGAGAAAGGCGATGATGACGCCGTGCATTGTGCCGATCAGCGCGCCGACGACCAGTCCGCCGGCCAGCGCTATGATCCAGATGGCCGGGTGGTTGAAGCCGAACAGTTCCGGCAGAAGCCGGGCCTGCAGCACGCCCATGATCATGCCGGTGAAGCCGAGGATCGAGCCGACCGAAAGGTCGATGTTGCGGGTGACGATGACGAGCACCATGCCCGTCGCCATGACGGCGACCGAGGCGGTCTGCACCGAGAGGTTCCAGAGGTTGCGCGGCGTCAGGAAAAGGCCGCCCGTCAGGATGTGGAACCCAACCCAGATGATCAGCAGCGCGCCAATCATGCCGAGCATGCGCGTGTCGATCTCGGTCGCGCGGAAGAAGCGGGCAACGACGCTGCCTTCTGCCTTTCCCGCCGCTGTCGATGTTTTTGAATTCGTTGTGGACTGTATCGTCTCGGCCATGTTCGCCGTTCCCCACTTTAGCGAGACGCAGCGGCCCGAAGATGTCGAGCCGGATCGCGCCTGCGCGACGTTCAGCCGCCGGGTAGCCCGCCGGGGTACCTTTATGCGGCCGCGCCATCTTACGCCGAAAACCGACGCCGCGGCAGAAGTGCTGCGGCGTCGGTGAGTTTATCGTCTGTGCACGGCCATGTGTTACTTGCAGGCAGCCACTGCGCCAGCCTTGACGCCCTGGCAGGCTTCAGCCTTGCTGATCCAGCCCGCCTCGATGACGACGTTGAGGTTGTCCTTGGTGATTGCCTGCGGCTTCAGGAAGACCGACTGCATCTTCACCTTCTTCGGACCGCCTTCGAAGGTCTGGACGCCCTTGATCTCGGTCAGCTTCTTGCCGCCGGCAAGCGCCAGAGCGATTTCAGCGGCGTTCTTGCCGAGTTCTCGGCTGTCCTTCCAGACGGAAACCGTCTGGGTGCCGAGCGCCACGCGGTTCAGGGCCGCCTTGTCGGCGTCCTGGCCGGAGACCGGAACGGAACCGGCAAGACCCTGGGCATCGAGTGCCGCGATCGCGCCGCCGGCAGTGCCGTCGTTGGATGCGACGACAGCATCGACCTTGTTGTTGTTCTTGGTCAGGAACTGTTCCATGTTCTTCTGGGCATTTTCCGGCTTCCAGCCGTCGGTATAGGCTTCGCCGACATTCTTGATCTTGCCGCCGTCGATCGCAGCCTTCAGCACTTCCATCTGGCCGGCGAACAGGAAGTCCGCGTTCGGATCGGAGGACGAGCCCTTGATGAAGACGTAGTTGCCTTCAGGCTTTGCCTTGAAGACGCCCTGCGCCTGCAGGCGGCCGACTTCCTTGTTGTCGAAGGTGATGTAGAAGGCGGCCGGGTTTTCGATCAGGCGGTCGTAACCGACGACCGGGATGCCTTCGGCTGCAGCCTTTTCGACGGCCGGGCCGATGGCGCTCGAATCCTGCGCCAGAACGATCAGGGCATTGGCGCCCTGCGAGATCAGCGACTCGACGTCGGTGAGCTGCTTTGCGGCGGACGACTGGGCATCAGCGGAAATATACTTGGCGCCGGCAGCTTCGAGTGCCTTCTTGATGGCGGCCTCGTCGGTCTTCCAACGCTCTTCCTGGAAGTTCGACCAGGAAACGCCGACGACGAGATTGGCCGCCATGGTGGCGGAATGCATGGAAACGAGGATGGCCGCGCCAGCCATCAGCTTTACGAATGATCTCATAATGTCCTCCCGAGTGACGGCGGATGGGCGCTAGCCTCCGTGCTCTCCCCCCGCCAGATAATCTGCCGGAGAAAGCATTCAGCTTTTTTCTCGACAGTCGAGAAATTAGATGTCAGAGATTCCGAGAGCTGTCAATCGGCACTTGTGGAGGGGAAGGCACTGCCGTATCGACAGACGGAGTGAGGGAGGCGGAGTGAGGGAGGCTGCAGGCGGAATGCTGGCGAAATCGAGCACGGAACTGGTCCGGCAGCAGAACAGCGCGCTCGTGCTGTCTGCGCTGCGTCGCCACGGCCGGCTCGCGCATACGGAGATCTCGGATGCGACCGGGCTGGCGTCGGCCACCATCTCCTCGATCACCGCTGATCTCGAACGCGCCCGCATCATCGAAAAGAGCGAGCAGCAGGCGACCGTCGGTCGCGGCCGGCCGCGCGTTCTGTTCAGCCAGCGGCGCAATTGCGGCTACCTCATCACCGTCATCATCTCGTCGGACCTGATCCAATATTCGCTGGTCGATTACGCCGGCACGCTGCTCGACCGGTTCAGCGAACCGCGCGGCGAGGGCGGTACGGCGGCTTTCCTGGCCGTCATCTCGGCGGGGCTGGAACGGGCCGCCGAACGCTCCCGCATCGACCGCGGCAGCGTTCTGCTCGTATCGGTCAGCAGCAAGGGGCTGGCGCATCCGACAGAACCGGTGCTCGTCTGGTCGCCGGTCTTCGGGTCGCACCCCGTCGATTTCGCCGCGGCCCTGAAAGACGGTTGGCAGGCCAAGGTCATCCTCAACAACGAGACGCTGCTGGTGGCCGGCGCGCTGCTTGAGCGGGAAGTGAAGACGCAAGGGGGAGGCGAGCCGGTTCTGGCCGCGCTCTCGCTCGGCCACAGTATCGGGCTCGGGATCGCGCGCCGCGTCGCCGGCGGTGTTCCGGAAATCTCGGCACCCAATTTCGGACACATGCTGCATATGCCGAACGGCGGCCTTTGTCGCTGCGGCGCGCGTGGCTGCGTCGAGGCCTATGCCGGTTTCTACGCCATCCTGCGCGCCGCCTTCGAGGTGCCGGTGGATACGATCCCGGCCAAATTCGTGCCGGTCGCCGAAATCGACAAGATCGCCGCTCGCGCCCGGCAGGGCAATCGGATGGCGCAGCTTGCGTTCCGCAATGCGGGCGCGGCGTTGGGCTATGGCCTGTCGCGGCTTCTCAGCCTGCATGGCCATATGCCGGTGTTCATCACCGGTCCCGGCACCCGCTATCAGGACCTGCTGCAGGCGGGTATCGAGGAAGGGCTGGCGCAGACGCATGTGGTGCGGCTCGGCGGCATGCCGGGACTGACCGTCGTGCCGGACGAGCCTTCGCTGGTATTCGAGGGCCATCTCAACCTTGCATTTTCGATCGTAGACCAGGATATCATCGGATCACGCCAGAACATGCAGGCCGCCGGCGAATGACGGTTGGCGACGACAGGGCGGGAGTGAGACCATGATCGATCCGAACCATCCCTTCTACGCGCCGCTCTGGCGCCGGGTGCTGATTCCCGCCGTTTGCGCCGTCTGGGCGATATTCGAACTGGTCGCCGGCGAGCCTTTCTGGGCGATCATCGTCGGCGCCTTGGGCGCCTACGCCGCCTACAAGCTGTTCATCGAGAAGAGAAAGCCGCCGGTCGAGAAGCCAGCCGACGAGCAGCCGGACCAGGATTTGTCCTAGCGCCAAAACAGGCCCTTGATCGCGGTATCGATCAGGAAGTTGGCCGTCTTCATGCGGGTATTGGCATTCTCCCGGAATTCCGGCGCGACGCCGTCGGGATGGTTGGCCTTGGCGAAATGCCGGCGCTTTTCGGCAAGCGTCGCCTCCGTGTCGGCAGCGGTGATGGCAAGCTCGGCGGCGATTTCCTCGGTCGTCAGCCGCAGCAGGTGGGCGGGAATGACCGGTGCCGGAGGCAGTTCTTCCGGTTCCGGAGGCGACGGCTGCCGCTCCAGTTCGATCTCGGTCACCTCGGGAAGAAAGGCGAAATAGGCTTCGGTCCCCATGGCTGCTACCGCCGGACCGTCATTCGTCGGCGCAACGAAACCCATGTCGAGCCCCTGGATGCGGAAGCCCGCGCCGGTCTCTTCGGCATCGCCCTCGTCGTGCTCCTGCCTCAGCCGTGTCAGCACCGACTGGAAAACCGATTGCCCAAACAGCATGCGCCACCTCTTTTATCGGCGGGACTAGAGCATGCGGAGATGGCGTCGAGCTTGCGGGCGCGCTCCTCTTCTTCCCGTTGCGGAGAAAGAGAACTCTACTTTGCTATCCTGAGTTTTCGGCAGGTAAAGGGCGTGCCAAATTGGTTGTGCAGGAGATGCCGCATGTCGGAAAAACAGACGATAGAGAAGGGCCTTTTGGGCTTCTTGAGAGGCACGCCCCTCCGCTATGACGATCCGTTTGAACCCGCGATCGATCCGACGGAATGGGAAGCCATCAGGGAGACTGCAGGACTTCCTCTGCGCGAAAGTTATGTTTCGGCAGGAGTACTCTTCACGCTTGGCTCTGCCCCTGTCCCTGCCCATTCTGGCTCTGCGTCTGCCCTGCCGCCACAGTCAGGGAAACCTTGAGGTTTTCGCCGGCCGGGCCGAGGCGCATGCCGGAGACGGGCGCGCAGTCGCGGTAGCAGAGGCCGGAAGCGATCCGCACATAGCTGTCGTTGGGGCAGATGTTATTGGAGGCGTCGAAGCCGACCCAGCCGAGGCCCGGCAGGTGGACTTCCGCCCAGGCGTGGGTCGCGGCCTGTTCGGTCGTACCTTCCATCAGCAGGTAACCGGAAATGTAGCGCGCCGGGATATCGAGCAGGCGGGCAGCCGTGATGAATATATGCGTGTGGTCCTGACAGACGCCGGTCTTTGCCTCCAGCGCCTGCTCGGCAGTCGTCTCGGTGCCGGTCGCACCGGGCACATAGGCGACGGTCTCGTGGATCGTTTCCATCAAGGCATGCATCTTGGCGAGCTCGCTATCGCCCTTGAGGCTCTTGGCGAGTTCGCGGATGAACTTGCCCGGCTTTGTCAGCGCCGTCTCGCGCAGGAACAGCCAGAGCGGGCAGAAACCCTGGTGCGGGCCGAAGACGCCGGCGCGATCGTCGGTCTCCACCTCGCCGGAGGCGGTGATGCGGATCGTATGCTCGGTGCCTTCGATCGAGACGAGTTCGACCCGGTTGCCGTACTGGTCGGCATAGCCGGCCTCGATCTTGGCGCCATCGACGCTGACGGCCCAGTTGAGCACCTTCTGGCCGGGGCCGTCGATCGGCGTCAGCCTGAGGCGCTGCAGCGAATAGGGCACCGGCTCGTCATAGAGATATTCGGTCGTGTGGGAGATCTTCAGCCGCATGTGCGGTAAATCCTGTGCCTGTTGGGCCTATTGGTAAAAGCGGTAGCCTTCGGAGATTTCGGCGCTGAGCTGGTTGTTGCGGCTGACGAAATCCTCCAGGAATTCATGCAGACCCTGGTCCATGATGTCGGAAATCGAGCCGCGCTTCAGCGTCGAATGGATCGCCGCCGCCGTCTCGTGGGCCTTCAACTGCTCCCCATAGGTTTCCCCAAGGTAGCCGAGATTGCTGGTGATCTTCTCGTAACAGTAAGCCAGAGACCGCGGCATCTGCACTTTCAGGATCAGGAAATCGGCGATGTTGGCGGATTGGTATTCCCCGTCATAGACCCAGCCGTAGGAACGGTGGGCCGAGACCGAGCGCAGGATCGATTCCCATTGGTAATTGTCGAGCTTCGACCCGACCTGGCTGATTGCCGGCAACAGCACATAATATTTCACGTCGAGAATGCGGCTGGTATTGTCGGCGCGTTCGATGAAAGTGCCGATGCGCGAGAAATTGTAGAGGTCGTTTCGCAGCATGGAGCCATGGAAGGCGCCGCGGATCAGGCCGCAGCGGTGCTTGATGACATCGATCAGCTCCGGCAGGTCGGTCTGCTTCAGCTTGCGGGCGAGCCGGGCCTTCAGGTCGATCCAGCATTCGTTGGTCGCCTCCCAGGTTTCGCGGGTCAGCGCGGTACGCACCATGCGGGCGTTGTTGCGCCCGAACTCGATGCAGGACATGACACTCGACGGGTTCGACGTGTCGCGCAGCAGATAGTCGATCGCGTCCGCCGCCGTCAGCTCGGCGTGCACCTCCGAGTAGGCTTCGCGCACGCCGGCGCTTTCGAGCACGCCATGCCAGTCCTCGTCGGAGGAGCCGGCGCGGGTGAGCGAGACGCGCAGGCCGGCATCGACGAGACGGGCGATATTCTCCGCCCGCTCGATGTAGCGGAACATCCAGTAGAGGCCGTTTGCAGTTCTTCCGAGCATGTATCTACGACCTCAATCTTCCAGTACCCAGGTATCCTTGGTGCCGCCGCCCTGGCTGGAATTGACCACCAGCGACCCCTGTTTCAGGGCCACGCGGGTCAGGCCGCCAGGGATGATCTTCACCTTGTCGGAAACGAGCACATAGGGGCGCAGGTCGACGTGGCGGGGGGCGATCCCCTTGTTGACGAAGATCGGCACGGTGGACAGCGCCAGCGTCGGCTGGGCGATGTAGTTGTCGGGTCTGGCCGCCAGCTTCTCGGCGAAGTCGGTGCGCTCCTTCTTGCTCGCCGTCGGGCCGACCAGCATGCCGTAGCCGCCCGACCCGTGCACTTCCTTGACGACCAGTTCCTCGATGTGCTCCAGCACGTATTTGAGGCTGTCGGGTTCGGAACAGCGCCAGGTCGGCACGTTTTCGAGCATCGCCTTGCGGCCCGTATAGAACTCGACGATCTCGGGCATGTAGGAATAGATCGCCTTGTCGTCGCAGATGCCGGTGCCGGGCGCATTGGCGATGGTGATGTTGCCGGCCCGGTAGACGTCCATGATCCCGGGAATGCCGAGCGCCGAATCGGCGCGAAAGGTCATCGGATCGAGGAAGTCGTCGTCGACGCGGCGGTACAGCACGTCGATCGCCTCGTAGCCGCGGGTGGTGCGCATCTTGACGCGGCCGTCGATGACGCGCAGGTCGCCGCCTTCGACGAGCTCGACCCCCATCTGGTCGGCGAGGAAAGAGTGTTCGTAATAGGCGGAGTTGAAGATGCCGGGGGTCAGCACCGCGACCCGCGGCTTGCCCTTGCAGCCCGGAGGGGCGAGCGAGGCGAGCGACTGGCGCAGCAGCCTCGGATAGTCCTCGACGCGCTGCACCTTGTTCTGCGCAAACAGTTCCGGGAACATCTGCATCATAGTTTCCCGGTTTTCCAGCATGTAGGAAACACCGGACGGCGTGCGGGCGTTGTCCTCCAGCACGTAGAACTGGTCCTCGCCGGTGCGCACGATGTCGGTGCCGACGATATGGGTGTAGACGCCGCCGGGCGGCTTGAAGCCGATCATCTCGGGAAGGAAGGTGACGTTCCTCTCGATCAGCGCACGGGGAATGCGGCCGGCCTTGATGATCTCCTGCTTGTGGTAGATGTCGTCGAGGAAAGCGTTGAGCGCCAGGACCCGCTGCTCGATGCCTTGCGCAAGCTTGCGCCATTCGCGAGCCGAGATGATGCGGGGAATGATGTCGAAGGGGATGAGCTTTTCGGAACTGTCTGCGTGTCCATAGACCGCGAATGTGATGCCGGTCTTCCTGAATATGTTTTCCGCGTCTTGTGTCTTGCGGATCAGGTGCGCAGCGTCCTGACTGGCATACCATTCGTGGTAGGTCTTGTATGGCGGTCGCGGAAGGTTTTCCGCAGTCAACATTTCATCAAATGCCAAAGGCGCATTCCCCTTTTTTGGCCATAAGAATACAACGGTGCAGGCAATGCAAGAACTGTGCGCAATTCGCGGAAAAGAATTCCGCGCGTAAAAAAACACGGGCTCCATGCTCCACCTACCAGTAAATGCGGTGATTCTGGCACTCGGCAAGCATCCTACTTTAGGACGAGGCGAATAAGCCTCCTGCCTTGAAAAACATCATCTGCCCCAACGGCTGTGCAAGCATTGTTCAAGCGTTGCTCATCGCAATCATCAGTTTTTCTGCTTTGACGATGAAACGGGGTGGGAATAAGCAGGCGGCTTCCATGAAAACGGCCGCTGCCGAATCTCCGCCGGACATCCCCATCATGCTCGACCGCCTGGCTCCGGCCCTCTTCGTCTTCCTCTGGTCCACGGGCTGGATCGTCGCGAAATATGCGGCGGTGCACGCCGATCCCCTGACGTTTCTGGCCGGACGACACGCGCTTGCCGCCGCGGCGTTTTTCATCGTCTGCCTGATCACCCGGGCAAAATGGCCGAAGAGCCGTACCCAGATCGGCCATGCGATGTTCTCGGGCGTTTTCCTGCACGGGCTTTATCTCGCCGGCGTGTGGTATGCGATCGGGCAGGGCGTGCCGGCCGGTCTTTCCGGCATCATCGCCGGCCTGCAGCCGCTCCTGACCGCCATGGTCGCGCCGCTTTTCCTCGGCGAGCGCCTCAAGCCGCTGCAGAAGATCGGCCTGGCGCTCGGTTTTGCCGGCATCCTGATCGCGATCTCGCCGCAGCTTCTCGACGTCTTCGAACGCGGCCTGGCGGGGCTGGCGGTTCCGGTGCTGATCAATCTCGTCTCCATGACGTCGGTCACCTACGGCACGCTCTATCAGAAGCGGCACCTGCAGGAGGGAGACCTCTTCTCGATCGCCACGCTGCAATTCGTCGGCGCCCTGATCGTCACGATCCCGCTGGCGCTCGCCCTTGAAAATCTGCGCTTCGACTGGACGCATGAGGCGATCTTCGCCATGGCCTGGTCTGTCCTCGGCCTGTCCATGGGCGCCGTCGGCCTGCTGCTCTACCTCATCCGCCGCGGCCAGGTGTCTCGCGCCGCCTCGCTGATCTACCTCATGCCGCCCGTCGTGGCGATCGAAGCCGCGATCCTCTTCGGCGAGCCGCTGACCCTGCCGATGATCGTCGGCACCGCGATCGTGGTGGCGGGGGTGTATATGGTGAACCGGAAGGGAAGTGCAGAAAGGGATCTGCGTTAGAGGGGAGCGGGCTTGGCCGTTCAGAGCAGATATATCAAAACCGTTATCATCGACACGAGCGCTATCAGCAGAGCAAGGTTGAGAAGCTCCATACGGAACGCCGCTTTGCGAGAAATGACGGTGTAAATATCCTTCTGCCGCTCCGCGAACTCACGATCGTAGTTTCTGTAGCCGATGCGCCTATTCGGCATCGTGGCTCCGACCAGACCGCAGGCACCCAGAAGCAGGAAGACGATCAGGTATGTCATCGCGAACTCCTCCTGCTGCACATTAGCACCGGGCGCCAATGAAAAAAACGGCGAAGGTGACGTGACACTTCGAGACATTCATCGATCCTGTCCCTCGCATCCTTGCGGCACGGGGAGGGGAAATGTCGTCCTGACCAAAAACCAGACAAAAAAAGAGGCCGCAAAGGCGGCCTCTGGTGATGTTTTCGGATACTCTACAGGGCTTTACGCCGGACGGCGCTTGCGGCCCTGCTGACCGCCGTTGCGGTTGTCGTTGCCAAACTTGACCGGGCCGCGGTTGTCGCCGTTCGCCGGGCGGGCCTGGCCGCCGTTATGCGCCTTGCGCTGGGCGCCCGGTTCATGGGCGCCGTGTGCCGCGTGAGCGGCCGGAGCGCTGTTGCCCTTGCGGTGTTCGGTGCGGGCCGGACGGGCTTCGCCATTTTGGGGGCCGAACTGCTTCTTGGCCGGGCGGAAATCCGACGTGGTCGTCAGGTCGTTGTCGGCTTCGAGGCGCGGAGCGTCCTCGCCGCGGCGCTGGCCGCGGAAATCGTCGTTGCGACGGTTGTCGCGCTGCGGGCGGTCACCCTGGGGGCGGGCCGGACGCTGGGGGCGTTCTGCGCCTTCGGCACCTTCGGCGGCGAAGAACGGCTTGCGGGCCGGACGTTCGCGGCGCTCGGGACGGCCTTCGCCGTTGCCGCGTGCCTGGCCGTTGCCGCCACGGCCGCGGTTTGCGCCCGCGCCGCCACGGTTGTTGCCGCCGCCGCCGCGCGCCTGGCGGCCGCCTTCGGGGCGTTCGCCGGATGCGGTGGTGATCTCGATGTTCATCAGGCGCTCGATGTCGCGCAGCAGGCGCGCTTCGTCGGGAGCACAGAAGGCAATCGCGATGCCGTCACGGCCGGCGCGCGCGGTGCGGCCGATGCGGTGGACGTAGGCGTCCGGCACTTCCGGGAGATCGTAGTTGAAGACGTGGGTGACGCCGGGAATGTCGATGCCGCGGGCAGCGACGTCGGTTGCGACCAGAACGCGGATCTCGTTGTCACGGAAGGCCTTGAGGGCGCGTTCGCGCTGGCCCTGGCTCTTATTGCCGTGGATCGAGGCGACCTTGAAGCCGACATGCTCCAGATGCTTGGAGAGCTTCTCGGCACCATGCTTGGTGCGCAGGAAGACCATGGCGCGGCCGGTCGGGTTTTCCTCGAGCGACTTCTTCAGGAGGTCCGTCTTGTCGTTCTTGCCGACCACGAAATGGACGAACTGTTCGACCTTGTCGGCGGCCTTGCCCGGAGGGGTGACGGAGACCTGGACCGGATCCTTGAGGAAGTCGGAAGCAAGATCGGCGATCGCCTTCGGCATGGTGGCCGAAAAGAGCAGGGTCTGGCGCTTGTTCGGCACCATCTTGGAAATCTTGCGCAGATCGTGGATGAAGCCGAGATCGAGCATCTGGTCGGCTTCGTCGAGAACGAGATAACGCACGGCGGTCAGGCCGATGGCACGGCGGGCGATCAGATCGAGCAGGCGGCCCGGGGTCGCGACGAGAATGTCGGTGCCCTTCTCGAGCTGCAGCTGCTGCTTGTTGATCGAAGCGCCGCCGACGACGGCATTGATCTTCATCGGCGTACCGCGCACGTAGCTCTTCAGGCTGGTGGCGATCTGGTTGACCAGTTCGCGGGTCGGGGCGAGGATGAGCGTGCGGGTGGTGCGGTTGTCAGGACGCTTCGGGTCCTTGGCAAGCATTTCGATGATCGGCAGGCCGAAGGCTGCCGTCTTGCCTGTGCCCGTCTGGGCAAGGCCGATCATGTCACGGCCTTCGAGAAGCTGGGGGATCGCCTGGGCCTGGATCGGGGTCGGCGTTTCGTAACCGAGCGCAAACAGAGTGGCTACGGTCTGCTTGGACAGACCAAGCTCGTGGAAATTCGTCAAGTCGAATACCTTTTCGGGGCGCCAAAAGCGTATCGCCGAACTGGCACCATGCCGTCCGGTCTGCCTTTGGCGTCAAGAACCCCGCGTGAAGTGGGAACTTGCAAGTTGGAAATTGCTCTCCAGCGCTTAAACCCTCCGGAATCGAGGGCGATCTATCTGTGCGCCTTGTTCCTTCTTCGCGGTGTCCTTAATGACGCGGGGCCAACTCACGCGGCGGCCGGAAGGTGAAAGCTGAAGCGCATTTGGTGGTTTTCCGGGCAAAAGTCAAGCAGATGTTTCGCAATCGCGAAATGGCGCGGCCTGCCCGCTGCCGCCATTGCGGCGCTCGCAACGCCTTCGCCAAACAAAAGAGCCTGCTTCCGCCGGCGGCGGAAACAGGCTCTTGGCAGCGCTCAACCTTGCGGATCAGCGCGAGCAGACTTCGACGCGATAGGGTTCGCCGTAGCGGTTGCGACGCCATTCGAGTTCGCAGACCGGCGGGTAGTCGCGGTAGTAGGCGCGGCGGTAATAAACGGGCGGCGGGGGCGGGGGAGCATAGTCGTATTCCGGCTCCACATATTCGGGCTCGGCATAGGCCGGCCGCTGCGATCCGGCAACGATCGCGCCGCCGATGATGCCGCCGGCAAGGCCAGCAGCCACGCCCGGCCAGACGTTCCGATGGTGGCGGTCGCGGGCTTCGGCCGCCGGAGCTGTCACCGTCAGGGCGCCCGCTACGGACAGCGCGACAAGGCCGAGTGATATCGTCTTTTTCAGTGCCGACATGTTTTTTCCTTTCCCTTTTTGTCCTCAAGGGGTGTGAAAATCGTCGCGCGCAAAGGCGGCGGATTGATGAAGATGATTTCGCGATAGTCTGAACGGACGTTCAGCTTGATGCTGCCTTCGGTTGAGTGCCGGCAGGGCTGAGCAATCGCCAATGGGGATCATGGCGAGAACATGGCGCCAAGATGGAGAAGTCTTGGCGCAAGCGAACAGGCCTAATTTAGTATTTTGTTGCCGATTGCGCCGCGACCTCTTCATCCGAGCCGATGGCCAGTGATAGCGGAATTCGATCTGGAGTTGTGTTTTTTGTCGCATCGGAATGCCCCCGATTGACAAATGCCAGAAACGATAAGTCGTACCGTTTCAACAACACCATATTAACACTCGCTATGGTGTTATCAGTCGATCGGGAGACAAACGAATCGAGCCGGATATCGGCCGGCACGAAGGAGCGGGGGAAGGTGGACACGGAAAGCGAACTCTTGAAAACGGCGTGCGAGCGGATCACAGATCTCGCCGAACCCGCCTTCATCAAGGACAGCGCCCTTATCTACGTGGCGGTGAACGCCGCTTATGCGCGCCTTTTCGGCATGCATCCGAGCGAATTTGCCGGCAATACCAGCCGCGGCCTTGCAGGCGCGCCGGAAGATGCCGACCGCAAGGAAAAGGAATGCCGGGCGATCGTATTCGGCACCGACGAGACGGCCCTCTGCTTCGACCGCTCGGGCGTCGTCCGCCATGAGATCCATATCGAGCGTTTCCTGACGGAGGACGACCACACTTATCTTTTTGGCACGTTTGCAGCCGTGCCCGGTATTGGTGCCGTTTTCGAACCGAAGGACGTTGTCCCGCTTGCCGGCGCCTCGATCGCCGGTGCAAAGCCCGTCGCGCCGTTTTCCCCGTTCAACAACGCGCTTCTCGACGATGCCCTCGACATGCTCGAAATGGGCATCGGCATCTACGACAAGCACAACGTCCTGCTCTACTGCAATTCCCAGCTCATCAACCACTTTGCGTCGATCTCGATCGATATCCAGCCGGGGATCACCCTCAACGATATCCTCGGATTTGCCTACGACCGCCGCCAGCGCGTGTCGCCGGCGAGTTTCGGCCCCAATGTGCCGAGCAAGGACGCATGGATCGCCGAGCGGATGAAGCCGTTCGAGCTTCCCTATTCCGAAAGCACCGACCAGCTTTCCGACGGGCGCTGGCTACGGAGCATCAACAAACGCCTCGAAAACGGCCTGCTAATCGCCATCCGCCACGACGTTACCGAATTCAAGGAGCAGGAAATGCTCCTGCGCACCCATGTCTCGGAATCCGACCTGTTTCGCGCCGTCCTCGAAGACCTGCCGGTGCCGGTGTTCGTGCGTAACAGCGACCGCCAGCTGACCTATGCCAATGCCGCCTACGAGGCGATGCTCGGCAAGCCCAGAAGCCATTTTCTCGGCAAGACCGAAATCGAGATGTTCCCCGACGCGGCCGATCGTTTCCGGATCGAGAACGATCGGGTGATGACAGGCGAGGATATCGAGAAATCGGAAGAGATCACCTTTCCCGACGGATCGGTCGTCCCGGTCATCACGCATCTGCGCCGGGTGACCACCGGTGACGGCGCACACAATCTCGTCGGTTCGCGAATGGACGTCTCGCGCATCAAGGAGGCGCAGAACAAGGCCGAGAAGGTCGGCAAGGATCTGCAGACGATCCTCCACACCATGCCGGTCGGCGTGGCGATCCTCGACGAACAGTTCGTGTTCGAATACGCGAACCCGGCCTTCTATTCCTTCTGGGACGCCGGGGAGCAGTTCGATCTGCCCGGGCGTGCCTACAGGGACTTTCTCAAGGTCAATTTCGACCACGGCATCTATAGCGGCTCGACGCGCAGCTTCGAGGAAATCTACCAGGAGCGCATCGCCGCGCTGACCGATGGCCAGGAGCGGCCACCGATCGAGGTGAAGAGCCGCACCGGTCTGGTGATCGTCATTTCCGGCACCCGGCTTTCCGGCGGCAAGATCCTCCTCAGCTACATGGACATCACGGCCGTCCGCAAGCGCGAGCAGGAGATCCAGGAAGCCCGCGCGGCGCTCGAAACCCACGGCGCGCTGATGCGCGACGCGACGAGCGCGATGTCGCAGGGCCTGCTCATCCTGCATGACGGGGAGATCATCTTCTCCAACGACGCGCTGCCGGCCATGCTCGACATGCCGGCCGAGATGGTGCGCGCCGGAGGCCTGTGGCGCGATCTCTTCCGCCATTGCGTCGAGCGCGGCGATCTCGGCACGCCCGAGGAGGCGGCAGCGACCCTCCAGGCTTGGGAAGACAATGTCGCAGCCGGCAAGCCGGTGTTTGCCGCTTTCCGCGTCGAGGGCGCCAAGTGGATCCATGTCGAGGCGAAGCTCACCGGCAGCGACCACTGGCTGGCGGTGTTCACCGACGTCACCGAGATGAAGAGCCGCGAGGAGGAACTGACCCGCCTCCTGCAGCGCGCCGAGGCCGCCGACCGGGCGAAGTCGGAATTCCTCGCCAATATGAGCCATGAGATCCGCACGCCGATGAACGGCGTGCTCGGGATGGCCGAACTGCTCGCCAAGTCCAATCTCGACACCCGCCAGAAGACGTTCATCGACATCATCGTCAAGTCGGGTAATGCGCTCCTGACGATCATCAACGATATCCTCGACTTCTCCAAGATCGACGCCGGCCAGATGAAGCTGCGCAAGGCGCCGTTCGATCCGGTCGAGGCGATCGAGGACGTGGCGACGCTCTTGTCCTCGTCAGCCGCCGAGAAGGATATCGAGCTCATCGTGCGTGGCGACGCCTCGATCCGCGAGACGGTGATGGGGGATGCGGGGCGGTTCCGCCAGATCATCACCAACCTCGTTGGCAATGCGGTGAAATTCACCGAAAAGGGGCATGTCTTCATCGATCTGAGGTCGGAGGCGAAAGGCCCCGGCGAGATGATGCTGTCGATCCGCATCGAGGATACCGGGCTCGGCATTCCGGAAGAGAAGCTGAAATCCGTCTTCGAGAAATTCTCGCAGGTCGATACGTCCTCGACGCGGCGTCACGAAGGCACCGGCCTCGGGCTGGCGATCACCGCGGGCCTCACCGAGCTGTTCGGCGGCTATATCGACGTGGCGAGCGAAGTCGGACGCGGTTCCGTCTTCACCGTCCACCTGCCGTTCCAGGTGGTCAGCGAACGCAATGTGCTGACGGCCTTGCCGATCAACACCAGCGGCGCCCGCATCCTCGTCGTCGACGACAATGCCGTCAACCGCCGGATCCTCACCGAGCAGCTAACCATGTGGGGCTTCGATACGGTCGCAGCCGAAAGCGGCGCCGAGGGTCTGGCGATCCTGGGAGAAGCCGCGCGTATCGGCGTCACGGTCGACGCGATCGTGCTCGACTACCACATGCCGGAGATGAACGGGCTCGATTTCGCAAAATACCTCAGGCGCGACGTGCGCTTCGACGGCACAGGCGTGGTTTTCCTGACATCCATGGACATGGCAGGCGACGACAGCATGTTCGCCGCCCTCAACGTGCAGGCCCATCTGATGAAACCGGCGCGCGCCAATCTGCTGCGCAGCACGATCATCGACGTGGTCCGTTCGATCCGCACCAAGCGCAAGGCGCTCGAGGCTGCCCAGGCGGCAAGCCGGCCACAGCCGCAGCCTGCCGTGCCGGCCGTGGCGCCGGTCGCAGTCGTCGCACAGGCGAGCTCGACCCCGGTGATCGTCCAGCCGCCGGCGGCCCCGGTCTCGACGCCGCCGATGCAGGCCGCGCCGACGCTCGACGTGCTGGTTGCCGAAGACAACGAGGTCAACCAGATCGTCTTCACCCAGATCCTGCAGACCACCGGCTGGCTGTTCCAGATCGTCAAGAACGGTGCGGAAGCGGTCGAGGCGTGGAAGCAGCATGATCCGGCGGTGATCATCATGGACGTCTCGATGCCGGTCATGAACGGGCATCAGGCGACCCAGAAGATCCGCGAGCTCGAACAGGAGACGGGCACCCATACGCCGATCATCGGCGTCACGGCGCATGCGCTCGAGAGCGACCGCGAACTCTGCTTCCAGGTCGGAATGGACGATTACCTCTCCAAGCCGATCAGTCCCGAAGCGCTGGAGGCCAAGGTCCGCAACTGGCTCGGCGGTGCGATCGTGACTTCCGTTTCGAACTGAGCCGGAATTCTCCGGCTCGCTTTGATGGGAGTAGTCGCCTTTCCGGCGGCGCCGAGCTCCGTCGGCGGCAGAACCGCAGTCCCGGCCGATGTGGCGACGAGACGCGGCCAGGCCGGTCAATATCGCCTTTCCCGCCCCGCCACCCGCGCGGTGCCGGCAACCGCGGGTGCAGGCATCGCGTCGGTAATCCTCATCCGCACCCGGCCCGTTGTCGGGTGAAAGTTGATCCAACGGGCCAGATCGTCGCCAAGGCTTGTATCGACGAGCTTGATGCCCTCCTCCAGCAGAAACCGCCTGGCGAATGCGGAATTGAGGGACCCCGGATCGTAGCCGCTCGACTTTCGGGTGCGGCCGCCAAAGAGCTTTGCCCTGAGATTTCGGCGTTCGGCACCGGAAGCATAAAGATCGTCGACCAGCGTGCGCATGGCCAGGTCGCCGTAACGTTCCGGGTGTTCGGCGATCTCCAGCCCGCCGCTCGTCGGCAGGATGAAATGGTTCATTCCCCCGACGTTGGCGACGGGATCGTAGATGCACGCCGAGACGCAGGAGCCGAGAACGGTCATCAGTACCGTATCGGGATCGGCAGAGACCGCATACTGACCGCCAAGGACATGAATATGGTGGGGGTCCGTGAAGTTCATCTAATGCTCCAATCCCGTGCATTCGGCGAATATCCTCGCGCGGAAGTATGAAGACGCTACGCGAACCGGAAGGCCCAACAATGAATGGCGAGAAATACTGGCCGGCACGTATTTCGTAATTCGAGGGGTTGTCCGCGCTTGATCTGGAGCGGCATGGGCGCTTTTCGCCGATGTGGAGGGACGATTGTCCCGCTGTCGATTGGGCAGGATCGAGACCCCGCACGACAGCCGCGGTTTCGGTACAGCCCGCTGGAGACCGTCCCGGTCGATTACGTCACAAGGGCCCTTCTGGCAAAAGAGGTTTTTCCGTTCAGGGACCATTAATCACGGCATGTGCATTGTTCGGGAATATCGAGCCTTTTGCCGCCGCTTGCAGGCGCTGCTCGGTGGAAACGGAGACGCTTGCGATGAAGAAGATAATTGTCTCGGCGCTGATCCTGGCCGCCACCTGCACCAGCTTGGTGATGCCGGCCGGCGAAGCCGCGGCCCAGCAGTGGGACAGACACTATGATCGACACGACCGATATGACCGATACGATCGTCGAAGCCCTCCACCTCCGCCGCGCAGGCATCGTGACAATACCGGTGCGGTGATCGCCGGCGGCCTGGCGGCGGGCGTCATCGGCGGCCTGATCGGCGGCGCTCTCGCCAATGACGGCGGACCGCGCTACATCGACCCGCCACCGCCGCCACGGCCGCGCTGCTGGTACGAGGACCGCCGGGTCCGCAACGCCTATGACGGCGGCTGGCACATGGAAAGCCTGCGCGTCTGCCAGTAGGCGGAACATGAGAGATGATCGAGGTGCAGCCGGTCTTCGGGCCGGCTGTCTTTTGTCCGGACGATCCGATCAGGGCGCCGGCTTGATGCCGCACAGCATTTCGCGCTTGCCCGCAAAACCCGGCCGCCGCTCCACCATGAAGCCGGCCGCCTGGAGGTTTCGCCGCACGAAGCCGGCGGCGGCATAGGTGCCGAACGTGCCGCCGGGCAGGGTCTTGCCGTGGATCGCCTGCATGATCTCAAGCGACCACATGTCGGGATTGCGCGACGGCGCAAAACCGTCGAGGAACCAGGCGTCGAAATCCGCCTCGGCCGCTGCGACCCCTTCGAGCGCCGGGCCGCAGACGACCGTCAGGCTGGTCTGGGGGTCGGCCTCGATGACGATATGTCCGGCGGGTGCGTCCGGCCAGGCTTCGGCCAGCGCCCGCCGCTCCGCGTCGATCTCCGGCCAGCGGGCAAGCGCCCGGTCGATCTCGTCGCGTTGCATCGGGTAAAGTTCGAACGAGGTGAAATGAAGCTTCGCGCCTGCGGGGCGGGCAAGCTTCCACTGCCGCCAGGTCTCGCAGAAGTTCAATCCCGTGCCGAAACCGAGTTCGCCGATCCGGAAAGCCCGGTGCCTTTCCCAGCGCTCCGGCAGGCCGTTGCCGGCCAGGAACGTATGGCCGCATTCCAGCCGGCCGTCGGTGCGGCAATAAAAGTGATCGCCAAACTTTTGCGAATAGGGCATATCGCCGTCATGCCAGTCTAGGGTCTGGCTTTGGGTCGCACGAATTTCAGGATCACGGTCGCTCATGGGACATGCGGATAATCCTGCCGGCTCCGGCGGTCAATCTCATGCCCTCCCATCGTCTGCCGATCTCGTCATCCTTGGTGGCGGCATCATGGGGTTGTGGGCGGCGGTCAAGGCAGAGCGCCTCGGTATCAGAACCCTGCTTGTCGATGCGGGACCGCTGGGACAGGGGGCGAGCGGCGGTCTGCTCGGCGCCCTGATGCCGCATATGCCCGACAAGTGGAACGACAAGAAGCAGTTCCAGTTCGATGCCCTTCTTTCGCTGGAAGACGAGATCGCCGAACTCGAAGCTGAGACCGGCATGGTCTGCGGCTACCGCCGCTCCGGCCGGCTGATCCCGCTGCCGAAGCCGCACTTACGGAAGATCGCGCTCGGACACTCGGCCGACGCGGAAGCCTGCTGGCGGCGCGCCGACCGCCGGTTTCACTGGCATGTGCTCGACCGCCCCCCGCAGAAAGGGTGGCCGGATGCGGCCTTCGCGGCTTCCGGACTGGTACACGACACGTTTGCAGCCCGGGTTTCACCGCGCAGCCTCGTTTCGGCGCTCGTCGCCTTCCTTCGGTCGGCCAGCAATGTGCAGGTCGTCGAGGGCATCGAGGCCGAGGCGATCGACCCGGTATCGAATAGAATTATATTCCTGGGCGGCGAAAGCGTCACCTTCGGCCACTGTATCGTCTCGGCCGGCCACGGGTCCTTCGCGTTGCTTGAAGGCATCTCGCCGCCGCTGAAGCGGCCGATCGGCCAGCCGGTCAAGGGGCAGGCGGCCCTTCTGAAAGCCGATATCGATCCCGCCCTGCCGGTGATCTTCCTGAACGGCCTTTATGTGGTCGCCCATGAGGGCGGTCACGTGGCGGTCGGCAGCACCAGTGAGGATGTGTTCGACGACCCGTCCTCGACCGATTCCCAGCTCGATGACCTCGTCTTGCGCGCCCGGGCGCTGGTGCCGGCCTTGGCCGAGGCGCCGGTCATCGAGCGCTGGGCGGGATTGCGGCCAAAGGCGATCGACCGCGATCCGATGGTCGGCGCGCATCCGGATCATGCCCGGGTGATCGCGCTCACAGGTGGTTTCAAGGTGAGTTTCGGGATCGCCCACAAATTGGCCGATGCGGCCCTCAACGCCGTGAACGGCCGGGAAATGCGGCTTCCATCGTCATTCACGCTCGCCAGTCATCTCGCTGTCGCCTCGCGTTAAACGCGAACTTTCGATTCCTCGCGTCGTTATTCTGTCACGCAAATCACTTAACCCCCTCGGCAGGGATTGTTGAGCAATGCGTAAAACACGGGGTTGCTGAAAAAGGACGTTCAGAAGGTGACGCATGCGCTATGCCATCTATTTCACACCTCCGGCGCATGATCCGCTGACGCTTGCCGCGGCCCAGTGGCTCGGTCGCAACGCCTTTTCAGGCGATGCGATGGAGCCGCCGGCAATCCGCGGCATCGGCATCCACGATATCGCCTTCAACACCGCCCTGCCGCGTCGCCACGGCTTCCATGCGACGCTGAAGGCGCCGTTCCGGCTGGCGCCCGATGTCACCGAATCGATGCTGCTGCGCCACCTGATGCGCTTTGCCGGCACCCACAGCCCGTTCGAACTGCCAAAACTCGAGGTTGTCCGGCTCGGCAATTTCTTCGGCCTTGCGCCGGTCGTTCCGTGTGATGCCGTCCGGTTTCTCGCCGCTTCCGTCGTCCAGGAGTTCGACAATTTCCGCACGCCGCTGACCGAGGCGGAACTCGAGCGCAGCGATCCGGGTGACCTCTCGGCGCCACAATTCGCCAATCTGTATCGCTGGGGCCATCCTTACGTGATGGACGAGTTCCGGTTCCACATGACGCTGACCGGCCCGCTGTCGCCGGTCGAGATGCCGCGCTTCGATCTTGCGCTGCGCGATTATTTCGAGCCCTACCTGAAAAAACCGGTCGAAATCGCCAATCTGGCGCTGTTCATCGAGGAAGAGCCGGGGGCGCCCTTCCAGGTGCATTCGCTGCATCCGATGGGACGGGTGGCGGCCCGGAGGATCGCCTGAAGGGCTCAAGGCCGTCACTTTTGTTCAAGAGGCCGGCGCCGAAACCTGCTATATCGGCGCGATGCAGAATGTCTCCCAGGAACAGGCAGCCGATTACATGCCGCTCGCCCAGGCGGAAACCACCCGCTTCTGGCGCGACAGCCGTTTCGGGGGCATGGAATGCCTGTCCGCGACATTCCTCACCCATGAATTCGCGCCGCATGCGCATGACACGTTCAGCATCGGCGCCATCGAACGCGGCGCCCAGATCGCGACGATCCGTGGCCTGCGCGAAAGTTCGGGGCCGGGCGATCTCTATCTCATCAATCCCGGCGAGACCCACGACGGTGCGCCCGCCGAGGGCGGTTATCGCTACCGGATGATCTATCCCGACATGGCGCTGTTTCGCGAAATCCTCGAAGACGTTACCGGCAAATCCTTCCAGGGCACGCCGGCCTTCGGCAAGCAGATCCTTCACGACCAGGCGCTTGCCGACGCCTTTCACGCGGCGCACCGGACACTGGAGGAGGGTTCGGGCGCGCTCGAAACCAGTCAGGCGATGTTTCTGGTGCTCGACGCGATGTTCCGCCGCCACGGCAGCTCGATCATCGTGCCGGCCGATACCGCGGAGCGCACCGCCGTGCGCCAGGCCCGCGACTACCTGATCGAAAATTTCGCCTCCGATGTGGGGCTGGAAGAGTTGGCAACGGTCGCGGGTCTCAGCCGCGCGCATCTCATCCGCGCCTTCCGCAAGGAATTCCACATCACCCCGCATTCCTTCCTGACCGATATCCGCATCCGCGCGGCGCGGCGGCACTTGAGGGAGGGCGGCCAGCCGGCCGAGATCGCGCTCGAATGCGGTTTTGCCGACCAGGCGCATTTCACCCGCCACTTCAAGGCCCGCACCGGGCTGACGCCGGGGCAGTACCGGGCGCGCTGATCACTTTCGTTCAAGACGGGTATCTGCTTGATCTATAAGACCTCCGCCGCAGTCGGAGGTCTTTTGACGTGAATAGCAAAATAGGATTTCATGAGTTTCTGGGCGGCATGCGGGCGATCTCGCCGCTGATCGCCGCCGTCATCCCGATCGGCCTCGTTTTCGGGGCGGTTGCGGCCACTAAGGGCCTGTCGCCGGCGGAAACGGCCCTGATGAGCGCGCTGGTCTTTGCCGGAGGCTCGCAATTCGTGGCGATGGATATCTGGACCCATCCGGCCTCCTGGACCGGCGTCGGTTTCGCAGCCCTCTTGGTCAACATCCGCCACGTGCTGATGAGCGCCTCGCTCGGCACCAGGATGGGCGGCTTCAGCCAGCCGGCGCGTTATCTCTCGATGCTGTTCCTCGCCGACGAGATCTGGGCGATGGCCGAGTTCCGGGCCAAGGTGGCAAAGCTCACGCCCGCCTGGTTCGCCGGCCTCGTTGCGCCCTTCTACCTCGCCTGGGTGTTTTCGGGACTTGCCGGTGCCGCCCTCGGCGCCTTTCTCGGCGACCCGGTGGTGCTCGGGCTCGATTTCGCTTTTCCGGCGGTCTTCATCGTCCTGGTCATGGGCTTCTGGAAAGGGCCGGAAACCGGGGCCGTGCTGCTGGCGAGCGGTGCCGCCGCCGTCGCCACCCAGCATTTCGTGCCCGGCGTCTGGTATATCGCCGCCGGCGCCGTCGCCGGGCTGGCAGCCGCGATGCTCACCGGCAAGACCCGGGACGTGGAGGTGACGCCATGACCATCGATCTCACGACACTCGTCGCCATCCTCGCCATGGCCGCCGCCACCGTGCTCACCCGGTTGAGCGGCCTCGTCCTCATCCGCCACGTCTCGCTCGAGGGCAGCCGCCGTAAGGCGATCGAATCGATCCCGCCCGCCGTGCTGATGGCCGTCGTCGCACCGACCGCGTTTGCCACCGGGATTGCCGAAACCTTGGCCTGCGCGGTGACTGCTTTTGCGGCACTTCGCCTGCCGATGCTCGTTTCCGTGGCACTCGGGGTCGCCTGCGTCGCGATCCTTCGGGCGCTCGGCCTGTAGCGGACGTTTCCATCTCGACAGGGCCGGAAAGGGTGCGCTACCGTCCGGGCTCATTCGTCGAAGGTGACCCATGCAGGCAAAAGACTATCCGCGCGAACTCGTCGGCTACGGCCGCTTCACTCCCGATCCGAAATGGCCGGGCGGCGCCCATGTCGCCGTGCAGTTCGTGATCAATTACGAGGAGGGCGGCGAAAGCTCGATCATGGACGGGGACCCGGCCTCGGAAAACCTGCTGTCGGAAATCGTCGGCGCCGCACCCTGGCCGGGTCAGCGCAACCTCAACATGGAATCGATCTACGAATACGGCTCGCGCGCCGGCTTCTGGCGGCTGTGGCGGATGTTCACCGACCTCAAGGTGCAGACCACCGTCTATGGCGTGACGCTTGCCATGGCTCGCAACCTGGAAGCCGTCGCCGCCATGAAGGAAGCCGGCTGGGAGATCGCCAGCCACGGCTATCGCTGGCTCGAATACAAGGATTTCCCGGAGGCGAAGGAGCGCGAGCACATTCTCGAAGCCGTGCGCCTGCATACCGAACTGGTCGGCGAGCGGCCCTACGGCATGTACCAGGGCAAGCCTTCCGACAACACGCTGAAACTGGTGATGGAGGAGGGCGGTTTTCTTTATTCCTCCGACAGTTACGCGGACGATCTGCCCTATTGGGTCAAGGGCCTCGACCAGAAACCCTTCCTGATCGTCCCCTATACGCTCGAAACCAACGACATGCGGTTTGCGACGCCGCAGGGGTTCAACACCGGCGATCAGTTCTTCACCTACCTCAAGGATGCCTTCGACGTGCTCTACCAGGAAGGCAGGGAAGGCGCTCCGAAGATGATGTCGGTCGGCCTGCACTGCCGCCTCGTCGGTCGCCCCGGCCGCGCCGCGGCGCTGAAGCGCTTCATCGAATATGTGCTCAGCCACGACAAGGTCTGGATTCCGCAGCGCATCGAGATCGCCAGGCATTGGCACGAACACCACAAGCCGGCGGGCACGCCATGACCGCCCGCGGGGATTTCGTTGCGATGTTCGGCGGTGTGTTCGAGCACTCGCCGTTCATCGCCGAACGCGCCTATGACGCCGGGCTGATGCTGGTGCCGCTGACGGCAAAGAGCGTACATGATGCGCTGACCTCGATCTTCCGCAAGGCAAGCCGCGAGGAACGGCTCGGCGTGCTGCGCGCCCATCCGGATCTTGCGGGCAAGCTGGCGATTGCCGGCGAATTGACCGAGGACAGCAAAAAGGAACAGACCGGTGCCGGCCTCGACCGCCTGAGCGCTGCCGAACATGCACGGTTCACCGAACTCAACACTGCCTATACGGAAAAATTCGGCTTTCCCTTCATCATCGCGGTCAAGGGGATGACCAAGGACGACATTCTCGCCGCCTTCGAGGAGCGTATCGACAACAGCGACGAGGAGGAATTCGCGACCGCCGCCGCGCAGGTGGAACGAATCGCGCTCCTGCGCCTGCAATCGCTGCTGCCGGGACATTGAGCCTTGGACGCTGCTTTCCTCCATCCTCTCCGTCGCTTATATTGACCGCATCAGGAGTGACGCCGCCATGAGACCGTCGGAAGTGCTGGAGAAGAACCGGGAGGCGATCCGTGAAGCGACAAAACGCTTCCACGCGGCGAACCCGCGCGTCTTCGGCTCCGTTGCGCGTGGCGAAGACGGTCCCGACAGCGATATCGACATCGTTGTCGATGCGCTTCCCGGCATCACCCTTTTTGATCTCGGCGGGCTGCAGGACACGCTCGAAACGCTGCTTCAGGTCAAGGTCGATCTCGTCACGTCAGGAGGCATCCGCAATTCGATGCGCGAGCGGATACTGTCGGAAGCAGCGCCCATATGAGTTCGGATCGGCTGAGGGAATATCTCGACCAGATGCATTCCGCCGCGCTGCAGGCCTGCGATTTCGTGGCCGGCATGGAGCAGGAGGCCTTTCTTGCCGATGTCCGCACGCAGATGGCGGTTGGCATGGCCTTGATCCTGATCGGCGAAAGTGCCGCCCGGATCATGACGAGCCATCCCGACTTCCCCGTCGATCATCCGGAGATTCCCTGGTCGAAGATAAAGGGCATGCGCAATTTCGTCGTCCATGACTATTACGAACTGGAGCTTCCCATCGTTCTGCATACGGTGAGAACCTCCCTCCCGGCGCTTGTTGCCGAGCTCGACTCCCTGCGCAACTGGCGTGCCCAAGGCGAATGATTGAAAGCGAATGACGTGACCGAATATCTTGAAATCCTGCCCCTCACCAAACAGGCCTTCGCCCCGTTCGGCGATGTCATCGAAGCCGATCCGGCGACCATGCGGCTGATCAACGGTGGAACGACCGAGCGTTATCATGCGCTCGCCGAGCCGGTGGTGATCGGCGAGCCCGAGCGGCTGATCTTCAGCATTTTCCGCAGCAAGCCGCGGCAGTTTCCTTACGCGATCACCATGATGGAGCGGCATCCCTTCGCCAGCCAGAGCTTTTCGCCGATCTCGGGACAGCCGTTCCTGATCGCGGTTTCGCATGACGAGGACGGCCGGCCGGGCAAGCCGCAGGTCTTCCTCGTGCAGCCGCACCAGGGCGTCAACTATTTCCCCAAGGCCTGGCATCATCCGCTGATGGCGATCGGCGTCGTCAGCGACTTCCTGGTGGTGGACCGGGACAATACATCCGCAAACTACGAGGAGGTGTTCTTCGACACCCCGTACCTGATCTCGGAGCCCCGCCTTTGACCGGTCTCACCACCCACGTGCTCGACACCGCCAGCGGCAAGCCCGCCGAGGGACTGTCGATCGATCTTTACCGGCTGACCGGCGACACGCGCGAAAAGCTCAAGACCGTCGTCACCAATAGCGACGGCCGCGTTGATGGCGGGCCGATCCTGATCGGCGAGACGTTTCTTGCCGGCGAATACGAGCTGGTTTTCCGCGCCGGCGACTACCTGCGCGCCCGCGGCGTCGTACTTACCGAGCCGGCCTTTCTCGATGTGATCCCGATCCGCTTCGGCATTTCCGATACGACGGCGCATTACCATGTGCCGCTGCTGCTCTCGCCCTACGGTTATTCCACCTATCGGGGGAGCTGATGCGCTTTGCCGCGATCGCCGACATCCACGGGAATTGCGCAGCGCTCGAAGCGGTGCTCGCGGATATCCATGTGCAGGGCATTACCGAGATCGTCAATCTTGGCGATTGCCTCAGCGGTCCGCTGGAAGCCGGGCGAACCGCCGACCTGCTGATCCTGCTCGATACGATGGCGACGCTGACGGTGCGGGGCAATCACGACCGCTATCTGATCGAGAACCCGGCGGATGCGATGCCCTCATGGGAGGTGCATGCCTTTTCGCAATTGGCGCCGCGTCATCTGCAATGGCTGCGCAAGCTGCCGTTCAGCGCCGTCTATCGGGACGAGGCCTATCTCTGCCATGCGACGCCGCAATCGGACAATGTCTACTGGCTGGAGAGCGTGTCGAGCGAAGGCCATGTCTTCCTGAAGCCTCTGGAAGAGATCGAGGCGCTAGCGCAAGGCATCGCGCAGCCGCTGATCCTGTGCGGCCACAGCCATGTTCCGCGGGCGGTGCAGCTCTCCGACGGCCGGCTGATCGTCAATCCCGGCAGCGTCGGCTGCCCGGCCTATGACGACGACACGCCCTATTTCCACAAGGTCGAGACCGGCCACACGATGGCGTCCTACGCGATCCTGGAAAAGACCTCCGCCGGCTGGATACCGCAGTTCCGCAACGTGCCCTACGACCATCTGGCGATGTCGCGCCTCACGGCCGAAAACGGCCGTGCCGACTGGGCAGTCGCGCTCGCCACGGGAAGGGCGGGATAGGCAAGAGTTGATTTTCGAAGGCCAAGGCGATCGGCAGACGCTCATCATCCTCCAGTGCCGTTTCCGCCACTGAGCGCGCCTCCTCGAAACCTTTCGGCAATCCTTCCCTCCGATACTTCTTTCCGATTCGACAGGAGAGATCGTCATGGCTCAAACGCGCGGCAAATCCGGTTCCCGGCGCAAGAGTTCGTCCAAGCGGTCGTCGAGCTCCGGTTCCTCGCTCTGGCCCTGGCTGGGGGCGCTGGTGCTGGTGGCCGGCGGCATCGCGCTTTACGAGAATTCCGCAGAGGCCAGGCGTTTCGTCGCCGGCCTGACTTCGGGCAAACCGGTCCAGGCGGCCGCAAGGCCGGTGCCGGCAAGACCCGTCCAGGCAAGCTCCGGGCCGTCGCACCGGCCGGTGACGCCCAGACCCGCGGTCGCTCCCGACCAGAGCCACACCGCCGCGATCATCCCGCCGGCGCCGATCGGCAAGCCCGCCCTCGAGCAGATCCAGAAGGCTGCCGAACCGTCGAAGAGCATCGAGAACCTTGCCGGCGCCTATGAGGCGAAATTCTATCTCTGCGGATCCGCCAAGCAGGACGACTGCGTCACCGCCGCCGACCGTTTCGTGTTTCATGGCCAGAAGATCCGGCTGGTCGGCATCGAAGTGCCCGACATCAAGAAACCGCGTTGCGAGGCGGAACGGATCAAGGCGAGCGATGCGGAACTGCGGGTGCGCGCCTTCCTCGATTCGGGGCCGTTCGAACTGGTCACCTGGCAGGGGAACGAGGACGAGGTCGAAGGCCACAAGTTGCGCGAAGTGACGCGCAACGGCCGCTCGCTCGCAGATGTCCTCGTCAACGAGGGCCTGGCGAAACGGCCGGGTGCGGGCAAGGGCGGCTGGTGCTGATATCGCGGCAACCGCCCTCAGCGTTGAGAGGCGGGCTGTGAAAAGTCAGAGTTTTCTAAAGAATCAGAAAAAACCTAGTGAAGCCGATGATCCTGCTTGGCTCACTCTCGCCTCGATGTCGTCCTTGCCCTTTCATGCGCGGCGTTGCTGACTTCTCAGCCACTGGGTTTTATCCGCCAGCCAAAAATCCAGCGGGAAGGGAAGGTCGTCCACCTTGTCGCTCACCGTTTGACCGACCTGCCCGCCGAGCTTGCGAGCATTGGTCAACCTGACGGTGTCTTTTCACTGCCCCATGGCCGGGGCGAAGAATTCCATCACGGTGGCCTGACGCCAGACCCGGGAGGCATGCTCAAGATCCGGGATTTCTTCAACGTATACGTTTCATGCGGCGCTTACGGCGATGTAATCTAAAATTCGCGATTTAATATAGACAACGTATACGTTTTCTCCTATTCATTCTCTCGGATGTTCGGGAGGACCCCATGACTTTTGAAAATGACAACGCCCAGTCCCAGACCCTGAAGGCGGTCCTTGGCCTGCGTGGTTTGATAGTTGACGGCGAAGTTGTTGCGGGTGAACGGGTTACCGAGCCCTTCATCTCCGAGCGTTTCGGAGTATCGCGTACACCGGCTCGGCTCGCCCTCAACCAAATGGCCGACGAAGGGTTGCTGGAGCGGACGGCGTCGAACCGCTTTACGGTCAAAACGTATACGGAAGCCGATATCTATCAGGCCATCGAAATTCGAGGAACGCTTGAAGGCCTCGCGGCTCGCTTCGCGGCGGAAGGCAACGCAACGCCGGGCGTCATTTCGGAAATGTATTCCTGCGTCATTCAGCTCGATGATGTCGTCGATAACCTCAGCGACAATGTCGATCAGGATGACTACGTCCGGCTGAACGACCGATTTCACGAACTGCTTGTCGAGGCGTCTGGAAGCCAGATGGTCGAGAGGTCTCTGGAAAAGATCAAATCGCTCCCGTTCGCAGCCGCAAACGCCTTCGTGAAATCTCTGAGCCTGGATAAGCCGTCGGTGCAGCGTGTGCTGCTCGTCGCTCAGGAGCAGCATCGGGCCATTGTCGACTGCATCAAGCTCGGCAAGGGCGCGCGAGCCCAGGCGCTGGCGCTCGAACATTCATTCTGCGCTGCCCGGTACCTCCAGATTCTCAGAGCATTCAAGCAGAAGATTCCATGGGCGAGCGACGAGCCGGAAGTCGGCGAAGACTTCCGGCCAACGGGTGCAGTCCATCATCTCAAGGGAGGCAATCCATGAACATGCACGATCTCCGCCGCACTCCGCCCGGCTATTTTACATCGCGCTGGGGTCAGCCCGAGTACACCGACTGGCAGGATGAAAGTCTCTCTTGGAAAGAGACTTGCTACATCGGTGATTGGTCGTTCCTCTGGGAACGCCGCTTCAAGGGACCTGACGTTCTGAAGCTGTTTTCCGACGTTTCCGTCAACAGTTTCGAAAAGTTCGCGATCAACCAGTCGAAGCACGTCATCCATACGACTGAGGCCGGAAAGATCATTGCCGAAGGTGTTGCAACGCGGCTCAGCGACGATGAAGTCATGCTTTTCGGCCGTGGCACCTTCTGGGTGGACTACAAGCTCCGCCATGGAAACTACAAGGTCATCTCAAAGCCAGACGACTGGTTCAATTTCCAGGTTTCCGGCCCGACCGCGATCCATGTGGTGGAGAAGGCGTGCGGCCAGAGCCTCCGTGACGTCAAGTTTATGCACAACGGGCGCATCAAAATCGCTGGCTGCGATGTTCTGGCTCTGCGCCAGGGTATGGCTGGAGAGATTGGCTACGAACTCCAGGGCGATATCGCAAAGAGCCAGGAGGTCTATCAGGCCATCATGGAGGCGGGAGAAGAGTTCGGTATACGCCAACTCGGCGGTCGGACGGCGTTTATCAACCACCTTGAAGCCTGCTTCCCAACCATCGTCACGGACTACCTCCCGGCGATTTTTGGGGAGGATATGAAGGACTACCTGGCGGAGTTCAAATCCGCGATGCCAGCCTTCGCTTCCACGTTCAACGTTGCAGGCAGCTTTGAAGGCAGTGACATTTCAGACTGGTATCGCAATCCCATCGAACTCGGTTGGGGTAAGCGAGTGGTGCTGGATCACGACTTCATTGGCCGTGAAGCTCTGGAGGCAGAACTCGCCGATCCGAAGCGAACCATCCGGACCCTCGTGTGGAATGCCGAAGATGTCGCTGATGTCCATGCCTCTCTTTTCAGGGAAGGGCCGTCCTACGACTTCATGGAAATGCCCCGAGACCAACGTGGCTTCATGTACGCGGACAAGGTGCTGCGGGATGGGCAGCTTGTGGGCGTGACGACTTCTCGCGGCTACAGCTACTCTTTCCGCAAGATGTTGTCACTGTGCGTCATCGATGTCGAACATGCCGAACCGGGAACCGAAGTCACTGTCGTCTGGGGTAATCCCGGTCATCCGCAGAAGCATATCCGCGCAACGATAGCTCCTGCGCCGTACAAACAGGACAACCGCCGGGCAGACGTCAAGGCGGTCTGACAACGCAGCAAACGAATTGGAGACTGGAGCCGACGTCCGCACGGACGTCGGAAGGGAAACCTGTATCCTTGGGAGCCAGGTCAAACGGAGGAGGAATGAACATGAAATCAAGGACATTGATCGGTGCGCTGACTGCTGCCGTCGTCATGGCGGGATCGGCTCTGGCAGCCGACCCGGTGAAGGTCGGCATTATCGGGCCATTTAGCGGTGGCTTCGCCGGATCGTTCGGCGAGCCTTTCCGGCAAGGGGTCGAGACCTATGTTGCCCGGCACGGCGATCCCATGCCGGGCGTCAAGCTCGAACTGATCTGGCGCGACCTGCCTGGCACCGATCCGGCAGCCGCAAAAGCAAAAACGCTGGAACTCGTCACGAAGGATAAGGCCCAGTACATAGGGGGCTTCGTATTTACCCCGAACGCCCTGGCTGCCGCTCCCGTTTCGGAGCAGGGTAAGGTGCCGATTGTCATCTTCAACGCGTCCGCTTCGTCGGTAGTGTCGAAATCCAGATACTTCGTGCGGACATCGAATACCCTTCCGCAGGTGACTGTGCCGACGGCCAAGAACGCTCTGGACAAGGGATATAAGTCTGTCATCACGGTCGTCTCCGACTACAGCCCAGGCATTGACGCCGAAACGGCATTCACGAAGACCTTCACAGAAGGCGGTGGAAAGGTTCTGGAATCCATCCGGATGCCGCTCACTACGACGGATTTCAGCGCCTACCTGCAGAATATCGCGCTCAAGAAGCCGGACGCCTTGTTCGTCTTCCTGCCTTACGGCCCGCCGACCTACGCTTTTGTGCGTGGTTACCGGGACAACGGCCTCGACAAGGCCGGGATCGCGTTCATCGGCACATCGGAAACACAGGAGTCCGATCTCCAGACGCTCGGCGACGCCGCGGTCGGCCTGGAAACCGGATATTTCTACTCCGCTGCGCACGACTCTGCAGAAAACAAGGCTTTCGTCGCAAAGCTGAAGGAGCTTTACCCGAAAGCTGAAGCTAACCCGGCAACCGTCTCGGCCTACGACGGAATGCACGCGATCTATGAAATGATCCGGGCTACAGGCGGTAAGCCTGACGCTGACAAAGCAATTGCGGCTGTTGCCGGAAAGTCCTGGGAAAGCCCGCGTGGGCCGATCTCGATTGACGCGACGACCCGCGACATCGTCCAGAACGTCTACATTCGCAAGGTCGAGAAGGGTGCCGACGGCCGCCTTCTCAACAAGGAAATCAAGACCTTCGAAAAGCAGCCGGACTACGGCGTAGTGAAGTGACGCCATTGCCTGCACCATAACCTCTCGGTGCAGGCATCCCTTGCGTGATTTCGCTGCCCAGTTTGTTGGCTGCCTCGTCATTTTGTTTCCCTGAGGGAATGACATGCAACTCATTTCAAGCATCGCGCTCGATGCGCTCGCCTATGGCATGGTACTGTTCGTGATTTCCATCGGGCTTTCGGTGACGATGGGCCTGATGCGCGTCGTAAACCTGGCGCACGGCGCGTTCGCGATGATCGGCGGTTATCTTGCCTCTTATGCAGCTCGCGATCTGGGCCTTGGCTATGCAGCCGGAATCCTGATCGCAGTCGTCGGCACGATCGTCATAGCGATGCCAATTGAGCGCTTTCTCTACAGGCGCATCTATGGCTCCCCGGAACTCACCCAGGTTTTGATGACCATCGGCATAACATTTTGCATTATCGGGATCGCGAATTTCGTGTTTGGTCCGACACTCAAGACAATTCCACTTCCGGAAGCGTTGCGTGGGTCTGTCGATCTAGGCTTCCGCTCGATAGCCGCGCACCGCGTGTTCGCAATAGTTTGCGGATTGATTGTTGCGGGCGGCCTCTGGTTCCTGATCGAGCGAACGGCCTTTGGCATCAAGATCAGAGCTGCGGTCGACAATGCAGCTATGGCGGCGGCGCTCGGCGTCCGTACCCAGGTAATCTACGCGGTAAGCTTCGCCTTGGCCGTCGGTCTGGCCGCGCTCGGTGGGATCCTTGGAGCAGAGCTGCTTCCCGTCGAGCCCTATTACGCGCTCAGGTATATGGTGACCTTTCTGGTCGTCGTCTCCGTCGGCGGAGCGGGGTCCATATCCGGAGCACTGCTTGCCTGCCTGCTGCTCGGTGCCATCGATACCACAGGCCGATACCTGGCACCGGAATACGGTGAATTCTTCTTCTATCTCGCCGTCATCATCATCGTGACGCTTTTCCCACGCGGCCTGGCCGGAAGGCTGAAATAATGGCGGTTTCCATGATCGAAAATCGAGCTACAGCTCGGCCGGTGCGCAGCGGCATCGACGCCGCAGGGCTTGTCGGCGGGCTGTCCATCGTCGTGGTCGGGGTAGTTGGCTACTATCTTTTCCCGGACAATCTGGCGTTATTGACCCGCATCATTGCGATGGGTCTGCTGGTGCTTTCGCTTGACCTGATCACCGGCTATAGCGGCGTCGCAACGCTCGGCCATTCGGCGTTGTTCGGCGCTGGCGCATATGGCGCAGGTATTGCGGCGGCCCACATGGGGGTCGGTGAGCCACTGACGTTGACGCTGATCGGTGCTGTCGCCGGAGCGATTGCCGGTCTCGCGTCGGGACTGGTAATTCTGCGTGCCCATGGTCTGGCGCAACTCGTACTGTCCATCGCCGTCGTGCATCTGTTTCACGAGGCCGCCAACAAGGCGTCGGCATGGACCGGCGGGAGCGACGGGCTTTCCGGCATCATGCCGCGGGCTGTTCTCGGCATCTTTGAATTCGACCTCTGGGGAACGACCGCCTATTTCTACGGGCTGGTTCTGTTGATCGTCGTGTTCGGCGTCCTGAGGTTCCTGGTCAGGTCACCTTTCGGGATGCTGGCCCGAGGCGTGAAGGAAGACCCCATACGCATCAGTGCCATGGGGGCGTCGGTCAATTCGGTCCTGCTTCGGATGTATGTCATCTCCGGTGCCGTGGCGGGCATAGGCGGTGCTCTTTCGGCTATCTCCACCCAGGTCGTCGGCCTCGACAGCTTCTCATTTACCCTGTCGGCTGAGGCTCTGGTGATGCTGGTTCTGGGTGGCACGGGCTCTCTGTTGGGCGGGCTGGTGGGAACCGTTGTCTTCATGCTGTTCGAAGAAACGGTCTCGGCTCTCAACCCCTTCCATTGGTTGACAATCGTCGGGGTTTTGCTGATCGCGGTTGTGCTATTTGCTCCGAAAGGGTTCTACGGTTCCGCTGTCGTTGCTGCCGCACGGCTGAAGAGGGCACGCCGATGAGCGCCGTATTCCAGGTCAAAGACCTCAAAAAGCACTTCGGCGGCCTCGCGGTTACGAACAACGTGTCGTTGTCACTCGCCCCAGGAGATCGGCTGGCGCTGATCGGCCCGAACGGGGCTGGAAAGACAACGTTCGTCAACCTGGTCACCGGGGTGCTCAAGCCGGACTCAGGCCAGGTTCTCCTGGGTGGTGCTGATGTGACGCCGCTGAAGGCCGCCGACAGAGTCCGCCGGGGCCTGATCCGATCATTTCAGGTGACGAGGCTATTTCCGGACATGACGCCGGAGGAACATGTCGCGTTGGCGATCCTTCAGCGTGATGGACAGTCGGGCAGGATGTTTGGCCACTATTCCAGCAGGTCCCGCGTCATGGATGAAGGGGGCACGATCCTGCGCCAGCTCGGACTTCATGATCTCGCGCATCTCAAGGTCCGCGAGATCGCCTATGGGCAGCAGCGGTTGCTTGAACTGGCGCTGGCTGTCGCGCTGCGTCCGAAAGTCCTGCTTCTCGACGAACCAGCAGCCGGTGTCCCGCAGTCGGAGACAGCGTTGATAGAAGAAGCGCTTGACCGGCTGTCGCCGGACCTCGCGGTGCTGATGATTGAGCATGACATGGACCTGGTCTTCAGGTTCGCAAAGCGGGTGATCGTTCTGGCGGCGGGGACCGTCATCTTCGACGGATCACCAAAGGATGTGACGCAGGACCGCCGCGTTCGGGAAGCCTATCTTGGGAGTTATGCAGATGCCAGCAACGTGGCTTGAGGTCAGCAACCTCTGCGCCGGTTACGGCCCGACGCGCGTGATCGAGGACGTGTCATTCAAGGTCGCGCCAGGTTCTCGCCTGGCGGTTCTGGGCCGCAATGGTATGGGGAAGACAAGTCTCTTTGCGACACTCGCGGGCCAAACGCGGCGCTTCACGGGCGAGATCAATATCGGCGGGCACGACATTTCCTCGAAGTCGTCGTCCGACCGCGCCCACCTGGGATTGGGATACGTGCCTCAAACCCGAGACATTTTCCCGACATTGACAGTCGAAGAAAACCTGTTCGTCGGTCTGAAGCGCAGGCCAAGATCAGCAATTTCCGAAGCATATGACATGTTTCCTCGTTTGAAGGAGCGCCGGAAAAATCTCGGCAACCAGCTGTCTGGCGGCGAGCAACAGATGCTTTCGACCGCCCGCAGCATCCTGGGTGAGCCGACCGTCCTTCTCCTTGATGAACCGCTTGAAGGGCTTGCGCCCGTCATCTGCGAGGAGTTGATGGCGGCATTTCATGGCCTCGCCCAATCGGGACAGATGACGATTCTGCTCGTCGAGCAGCGCATTCAAAGTGCCCTCGACTTCGCTGAAGAGGTGATCGTCCTGGATCGCGGCCGAATAGCCTGGAAAGGCAAGCCGAAAGCTTTGGCCGACGATCAAGCGGCGGTCGAGCGCCTTCTCGGCGTCGGCGGCCTCCACTGACAATTCCACCGCGTAGCATCTGGGTAGAAACCATGAAAAACCTCGTTCTGACCGTCTCCTGCCGTTCGACCAGGGGCATCGTCGCCGCAATCTCCGGATACCTTTCGGAGCACGGCTGCAACATCATCGACTCCTCGCAATTCGACGACCTGGAAACCGGTCGGTTCTTCATGCGCGTCAGTTTCGTGTCGGAGGAGGGGGTCGAGATGCCAGCTCTTTTGACCAGCTTCAAACACGTGGGCGAAAAGTTTGGCATGGAGTGGAGGATCACGAACGGCGAGGAGCGCATGAAAGTTATGCTCATGGTCTCGCGCTTTGGCCATTGCCTGAACGACTTGCTGTATCGGTGGAAGATCGGTGCTCTCCCCATCGACATTGTCGGCGTGATTTCGAACCACTTCGACTATCAAAAGCTTGTGGTCAATCACGACATCCCATTCCACCCTATCCCGGTGACAAAGGCCAACAAGCCCGAAGCCGAAGCCCGGATCATGGCGCTTGTGAGGGAGACCGGCACGGAGCTGATCGTCCTGGCCCGCTACATGCAGATTCTCTCCGACGAGATGTGCCAGCAGATGTCCGGCCGGATTATCAATATCCACCATTCCTTTCTGCCCAGCTTCAGGGGAGCCAATCCCTATAAGCAAGCGTATTCACGCGGTGTGAAGCTGATTGGTGCGACGGCACACTACGTCACTGCCGATCTCGACGAGGGCCCAATCATCGAGCAGGACACTGTTCGTATCACGCACGCCCAGTCGCCGGATGACTACGTTTCGCTTGGCCGGGACGTTGAGGCGCAGGTCTTGGCCCGGGCAATCCACGCGCACATCCATCGTCGAACATTCATCAACGGAAACCGCACGGTGGTCTTCCCGCCGAGCCCGGGAAGCTACGCATCCGAGCGAATGGGCTGATCATGGTGACGATCATCGATGGAAAAGCGACAGCTGTGTCAGTCCTCTCCTCTCATCAGCTTGAGAAGCGGGCGGTGATAGGTCATCGTTTCTAAAAAAGGTCAATTGAATCAATTGATAGAATCAGAACGTCCCCGCGGAGCGGTGCATGTTGCCTTGTTATATTAGGCGCACTTTCCGCCGCTCATCTAGGTTGCAAGCACAAAAAAGCCCCGACAGGCGCCTGCCGGGGCAAATTCTGGAGTCGATTTTCGGATCGCTAAGCGCTCGCTGCTTTAATCACCTCGACAGCCTCTTTTCGATAGAACGTGGCGGCGCGACGCTTACCTAATGCCCAAGCTGCGGTGATGCCTGCCTGATCTAGTTTCCGCCGTAGGTCGCAAGGACGGATCCATCCTTTGGCGAGGTCGGCGAGGCACGCGTGTTTTTCGAAAAAAGCGTCGTAGGATTCCTGTGTGATGATTTCGTAGTTGTGGCGATTGTGGATGCCTTGACGCGCTGAGCCATCGAAAATCTTGCAGGATCTGGATCCTCCTTAGCGCCTCGAGTGCTAAGGACCAACAGTAGCGCGCCCGCTCATCTCTGGGTGACTCGACGACCGTCACGCTACGGCAGCGGACCATCGATTGATCAGTTAACGGTCTGCGGCTGTCAGGCATGACTCTCGTACCCAAATCACAGCGCGCATTCAGTGGCCCTCGACGGCACCGCGGATATGAGATCGGGCTACTCCGATGTCGTGAAGGGTTCGATCATCGAGACCCTCGAGCTCTCGGACTGCGCGTCGTAGCTCTGCATAACTTCTTAGTCTTTCTCGGAGCTTCACTATATCTCTCCATAGTTCACCGATGCCCAAACTATAGGCTCGTCACCGCTCACAATGTATGCATTTGCCTTCAACGCAGGCATGTCGCCAAATCATGGCTACCTCGGCCAAGGTCTCTTGAGCGTGCACTCGCCATAAGGAAACCCTATAGCGGCAGAAAGGAGTTGTGTTGGCCAAACCCGGCCGCATGAACCTACTGTGACATCTGGCTCAGCATGAAGCTGCCCAATAAGAACCGCCAAAGCGGCAAATGCCGGCATAAAGCCGACGAGATCATCCGAAACACGGAGCGGGAACATGACACATCAATTCAATCGCAGAATGCTTTGCATCTCCACGGCGATCCTCGCGATCGCCGGATCAGTTCCTTTCACTGCCACGGTGCAGGCAGCCGACACGATCAAGCTCGGGATCGTCGCGCCGATGAGCGGACCGAATGCCCGCTACGGCGGTTTCTCGCTGCGAGGCGCTGAGCTTGCGGTGAAAGACATCAACGATGTCGGCGGCGTCAACGGCATGAAGATCCAGCTCTTCAACGCGGACAGCCAGGGCACGCCGGTTGAAGGGGTCTCGGCGACCCGCCGCCTGATCGACCAGGAAGGTGTCGACTTCATCATCGGCGACGTTTCGAGCTCGGTAACCCTCGCCATGCAGCCTGTCGCGGAAGACGCTGAGGTGCTCCTCCTGAACGCCGCATCTTCGAACCCAAAGATCACCTACCAGGCAGGTGTCGGCGGCTTCAAATGGACCTACCGCAACTACCCGACGGACGAAAACCGTGCGCTCGTCGTCGCCAAATATGCCGCTGAGCAGCGAGGCTTCACCAAGTTCGCAGTTCTTTCGGTAGACAGCGACTACGGCCGCTCGGCCATTACCTTCACGAAGAAGTACCTTCCGGAATTCAAGGGGCAGATCCTCAGCGAGGATTACTACAAGGAAGGCGAAGTCGATTTCCGCAGCGTTCTCGCCAAGATCCGCGACAACGGTGCGCAGGCGATCATCTACTACGGTCTTGCCGACACGACGCCGATCCTCGCCCGTCAGATGGTCGAACTCGGCATCGCGGGAAAAGTCACCCTCATCGGCAACGGCGAGTTCAATACCGAGAAGACCATCAAATCGGCTCCGACCGCCTTGGAAGGCGCAGTTGAAGCCGCTGCATGGTTGCCGCAGTTCGACTCACCGGCCAGCAAGGCCTTCGTCGAGAAGTTCACGACGACCTACAAGGAAGCTCCGAACAACCATGCCTATGTCCACTGGGACACGGTCAACCTGCTCGCCGCCGCGATCAAGCAGGCCGGCAGCGCCGACAAGACCAAGGTCCGCGACGCCCTTTCGAAGATCAAGTACAAGAGCCCCGTCGGCGACGTCACCTTCGACGATCACAACCAGGCTCGCCTGCCGATGATCCTTCTGCAGATCGAGAAGGGTGTTCCGAGCATCAAGGGTGCATACTCGGCAGACATCCAGTACCCTGCCAAGTAATTCGCTGGGAGGAGTACGTCCATGCTCTCGACCGTTCTCGAACAAGTCGTCAATGGGATCGTGACGGGTTCCGTCTACGCGATCGTCGCCGTCGGAATGACGATGATCTTCGGCGTGCTGCGAGCCATCAACTTCGCTCACGGCGAATATTACATGCTCGGGACGTTCGGCGCCTGGTTCGCCATCGACTATCTCGGCCTTTCCTATGAGGCTTCGATCGTCGTGGGCGTTCTCGCGACGATGGTGGTCGCCTACGTCGTCGGGCAGCTCGTCATGCGTCGGATGGTCGGCGCTCCGGCGGAGTCGGGGGTGCTCGCCACCCTTGGCATCGCCCTCATCCTGCAGAACACTGTGATATTTGTCTTCGGGGGAGGCTACAAGTTCTTCTCCGGAGGCTATATCGAGCCTATCTCGATCTTCGGCTTCAGCCTGGCACAGCAGCGCATTCTCATCCTCGTGGTCTGCCTTGTCGTCTTCGTCGGCCTCGAACTGATGGTCACCTACAGCCGTCTCGGCATGGCCATGCGCGCGGTTTCCCAGAACGTGGAATGCTGCGAAGTGGTTGGCATCGACGTGCCGCAGGTCGTGCTCCGGACATTCATTCTCGGTGCCGCCCTGGCCGCTCTCTCGGGTGTCCTGACCGCGCCCGTCAACGTCAGCGTCTATGGCGGAATGGGCGAGCTGATCACGTTCAAGACACTGCCGATCATCATCATGGGCGGACTTGGCAACGTGCGCGGGACGTTCTTCGCCGCGATGATCCTGGGGATCGCCGAGAGCCTCGTCGCCACCTATGTGGGCCTGCAGTTCCGCGACACCGTCGGCTTCGCGACCCTCATTCTCGTGCTGATGTGGCGTCCGCATGGCCTCTTTTCGACGCAGGCGCGCTTCTAAAGCAGCTCCAGCCGAACCTTCTCGAACGTCTGAGGACTCGACATGTCTCTCACAGAAACCGTCCCGCAGGCCCGGAGACGAGATCTCCGAATCCCGCTCGCCGTCGTCCTGATCGTCGTAGCGCTTGCTGCTCCCTACATCGGAAGCCGCTATGTGACCCACTCCCTGATTATTGCTCTCATATTCATGCTGCCGGCCCATGGGCTCAATCTTCTCGTCGGCTACACGGGCCTCCTGTCGCTCGCACAGGCCGCATTCTTCGGGATCGGCGCCTATACGGCGGGCCTGCTAGCCGTCACCTACGGGACCCCGTTCTACGTCAATCTCATCGCCGCCGCCCTGGTATCCGGTGCCACCGCACTTCCACTCGGAATTCCGGCCCTGCGTCTCCGCTCGACATCATTCGTCATGTGCACGCTGGGGTTTGTCATCATCGGCCAGGCGATCGCGAAGAACTGGGTCTCGGTCACCCGGGGAGACATGGGGCTTTCGAGCATTCCTAAACCGTATTTCGAACTCGGACCGCTTTCCTTCACCGTTTCCGGTACGACCAATTTCTACTATCTCGCCTTGGCGGTCGGCGTGCTGGCCACCCTGGCGGTGTGGGCGATCGTAAGATCTCCTGCGGGGCGGAACATGGTGGCGATCCGCGAAAACGAGACCCTTGCCGAATCCCTCGGTGTTCCCACCTGGCATTATAAGCTGATCGTGTTCATGATCAGCGCGATGTTCGCAGGCGTCGGCGGCTGCCTCTACGCCCACTATCTCACGGTCGTCAGCCCCCTGACCTTCCAGATGTACTACTCCACAACGATGCTGATCATCGTGCTGGGTGGCGGCGCTGGAATGATCTCAGGCACTGTCTTCGGCAGCCTGTTGTTCGTCGGCTTAACAGAGGCGTTGCGTGTCGCTCCAGAGGTCCGGATGATCGCCTACGGCGCCTGCCTTCTCGTTCTGGTCTTCTGGTTCAAACAAGGCTTCGCCCCACTCATCAACCGCTTCTGGAACGCGATCGGAGGTGTGAAATGAATGCTCATCTTCCGCTCCTGGAGATCCGGAACCTCAGCAAGTCCTACGGCGCGGTCAAAGCCGTGAACGATGTCAGTATCCATATCGACAGAGGTGAGATCGCCGGACTGATCGGGCCGAACGGGTCCGGCAAGTCGACGTTCTTCGACTGCAGCACAGGGCTTGCACGTCCGGACACCGGCACCGTCATTCTCGACGGAGAGGACATCACCGGGTGGTCCCTGAACCGGATCGCCCGGGAAGGCCGCATGTTGCGGTCGTTTCAGAAGACCGTGACGTTCAAATCCCTCGACGCCGAAGAGAACCTGGTCATCGCAGGCCAGATGTTCACATTTCCCTCCATCGCCGCGACGTTCGGTCTCGGAAAGCTTTCCAGGAGCCGCATCGAGGGGTTGCGCGAGAGGGCGCGCGAACTGATCAAGATGGCAGGCCTCTGGGATGTCCGGCATCAGCCAGCAGGCAACCTTTCCGGCGGACAGCAAAAGCTGATCCAGTTCGCCTCCATGCTGATGCCCGAGCCGAAGCTCATCCTGCTGGACGAGCCGATGGCGGGTATCAATCCGAAGATCATTGAGCGGGTGGTGGACACGATCCTCTATGCGAACAAGTCGCTGGGCGTCAGCTTCCTGGTGATCGAGCACAATATCGATGTGGTGACCAGCATCTGCCAGCGTGTCGTCGTTCTCGACCAGGGAAGCAAGCTCGTCGAGGGCCTGGCGCATGACATCATTCAGGACCAGCGCGTGAGGGAGGCCTATCTTGGAGGCTAAGACAAACCTTTTGATCCGCGACCTGCGGGCAGGCTATGGCAATCTGGACATCCTCAACGGCGTCGATCTCGACGTGCCCGGGGGTCAGTTCGTGGCTCTCATGGGTCCGAACGGCGCAGGCAAGTCGACACTGCTGAAGACGCTCTATGGCATGACCACCATCAAGGGCGGCAACATCGATTGGCGCGGCAAGAACATCGCCGGACAAAAGTCGAGGGCGATCCTGAGCGAGGGGATCTCGTTCGTACCGCAGGGCCGCTGCAACTTCCCCGTCATGAGCGTCGACGAGAATCTTCAGATGGCGGCCTATACGCTCCGCGATGCGAAAGTCAAAGCCGACCGCGACTACGTCTACGACCTGTTCCCGATCCTGAAGAAACGACGCGCCACGCTGGCTGGCAACATGTCCGGCGGCGAGCAGCAACTGCTTGAGGTCGCCATGGCCGTCCTGCAGCGACCGAAGGTCCTTCTGGTCGACGAGCCGTCGGTCGGACTCTCGCCCGCAGCGATCGGCATCGTGTTCGACGAACTGCTCCGACTCCATGCCAACGGGATGACGATCCTGCTGGTCGAGCAGAATACCAAGAAAGCTATGGAGGTCGCACAGCGCGCGGTCATCCTGAGGCTAGGCAAAGTCATCTGGGACGGGTTGCCGAAGGACATCACCCATGACGAACTCGGCGAGCTCTTCCTGACCGGGAAGATGCGCGGCGAGACCGAAGCGGTCCACTGACGGTCGAATATCACTCCATATAAACGAGGAAGTCCAATGAGCACTTTCGTGCCCGCATCGCGCGTGTCCAGAATCAAGGTTTCTCCGAGCACCGCGGCTTCCGCCCGTGCACGGGAACTGAAAGCGGCAGGCCGCGACATCGTCGATCTTACGGTCGGCGAGCCGGACTTCGACACGCCCGAGAACGTCAAGGCGGCGGCCCACGCTGCGATCGACCGGGGCGAAACGAAGTATACGGCGGTCAACGGCACGCCCGCGCTCCGCAAGGCGATTATCGGCGACTTCCGGCGCCGCCTTGGCCTCACCTATTCCGACAACGAGATCTGCGTCGGCGGCGGCGCGAAGCAGATACTGTTCCTTGCACTGATGGCAAGCGTCGAGAACGACGCAGAAGTCATCATCCCGGCACCCTACTGGGTCTCGTATCCCGATATGGTCATCGCCAATGAAGGCAAGCCTGTCATCGTGCAGTGCCCTCAGGAGACCGGCTTCAAGCTCACGCCGGAAGCCCTGGAGAAGGCGATCACGCCCAAGACGCTGTGGCTCATTCTCAATTCGCCTTCCAATCCAACGGGAGCGGCATACAGCAGGAGCGAGCTCGAGGAGCTTGGTAAGGTGCTGCTGCGTCATCCGCAGGTCTTCGTTCTTTCCGACGACATCTACGACCAGGTCTGGTTCAAGGACGAACCGATGACCACTCTGGCCGCTGTCGTCCCGGAGCTGAAGGATCGCGTACTTCTGACCAATGGCGTGTCGAAGTCCTACGCGATGACCGGATGGCGCATCGGCTACGCTGCCGGTCCCGCACCTCTGATCGCCGCGATCAACAAGCTTCAGTCGCAGATGTCGTCCTGCCCGTCCTCGGTCAGCCAGGCGGCTGCCGCCTTCGCGCTTGCCAATGACCAGACCTTCATCATCGACAGCGTCAAGGTCTACAAGGACCGCCGGGACTACGCCTGCGCCAGGCTGAACGCCGTTCCGGGCCTGTCGTGTCTGGTTCCGGATGGCGCGTTCTATCTCTATCCGAACTGCAGCGGCGTCATTGGCAAGAAGACGCTGGACGGGAAGGTCATCGAGAACGACCTCGACTTCGTTCTCTATCTTCTGGACGGCGTCGGCGTGGCTGCACTCCAGGGAGAAGCATATGGATTGTCTCCCTACTTCCGCCTTTCATTCGCAACGTCCATGGAGGCCATCACGGATGCCTGCGACAGGATCGAAAAGGCGGTGAAGGCGCTGACCTAAAAAGAAGCTTCCGGCGGGAGGGGTTGCTAAGCCGTTCCCGCTGGTCTTAGGTTTCGGCCAAAAGGCACTGGAACCACGGGCATGAGCGTCGATTTCAAGAAACTCAAGAGTTTCGTCAAGATCATCGACACGGGAAGCGTCTCCCGTGCGGCGAGTATTCTTCGCGTCGCCCAGCCAGCGCTCTCGCAGCAGATCGCTTCTCTTGAGCAGCACTTCAAGCACCAGCTCCTCATTCGCAGCAATGTCGGCATAACCCCGACGGAAGCCGGGCTCATCCTGTATCGCCACGCGCAGATCATGCTGAAGCAGATCGACCAGGCATCGGTCGAGATCGACCAGTCCGCGAAATCTGTCGCCGGACGCGTGTCCATCGGACTTGCAACGTATTCCTCCTCCAGCTCGCTCTCCCTGCCACTGCTCAAGGAGATGAGAGCCAGATATCCGCAGATCATCGTTCATATCAACGACAGCTTCGGCCATATCCTGAGCGAGCTGATCATGACGGGCAAGATGGACATGGCGCTGATCTACACGTCGAATCCCATCAAGGGCGTGTCGCTCCAGCCGTTGTTTCGTGAGGAGATGTTTTTGGTTTCACCGGCAGATCTGGTGTTGCCGGGCGAACCCGGTGAACCACTGCCGCTATCGGCTCTGGATGGTGCCCCTCTTCTCCTTCCGAGCAAAACCCATTTCCTCAGACGCCTTATCGATGAGGGCATGAGCCGCGCGAGATCCGAACCTGACGTGGTTGCAGAGATCGAGTCCGTGCCTGCACTCGGCGCTGCCGTGCTCGACGGACTAGGATCCACGATCCTGCCAGGATCGGTCGTGACCGACGCGCCGACCTTTGCGGGAGCCCAGATCCGCCGTCTGACGACACCCGTGATCGACGCCACCGTTTCGCTGTGTGTTTCGGATCATCTGCCTCTCTCCGAGCCTGCACTCGCGGCACGTTCCGTGTTGCTGGACATCGTGGGGAAGCTGATCAGCAGCAGCCAGCCGGGCATCCGCCCTACCTGATTTTGCCATAAGCAAACTCTATGGCGGCAGACCGTAGTTGTGTTGGCCAACACGAACCACCGTCGCCTAACCTCATGACAGATAGAGGGGTCGAACCAGTCGGCCTCGGCCATGGCGCTTAGCCGCCGTGCAAGTCGCATCGAGGGAAATATGACAAAACTGGCTTTCGACACTGGCGGTACGTTCACCGACTTCGCGCTTCTCGACGACAAAGGTGATCTGCATCTCCACAAGGTTCTCAGCACTCCCAGGAATCCGGCCGAAGCTGTTGTCCAGGGCGTGTCCGAACTTCTCGAGAAGTTTGCCGATGTGATCTCGATCGAAAACCTCCAGGTACTCGGTGCGACGACGGTGGTCACCAACGCCGTGTTGGAGCGCAAGGGCGTCGAGACCGGCTTCGTCACCACGGACGGTTTTCAGGACATGCTCCGGATCCGGAACGAGGGACGCTACGACCTCTATGATCTGAACATCAAGTATCCGGATCCGCTCGTCACGCGTTCGAACAGCTACGGTGCCCGGGAGCGCATCGCCGCCGATGGCTCCGTCATGACGGAACTCAAGGAGGAGACCGTCCGCGAGATCGCCGGGCGCCTGAAAGAAAAGGGCATCCGTTCCGTCGCTGTCTGCCTTCTGCATGCATACAAGTATCCCCAGCACGAGCAGCGCGTCGCCGCTCTCATCCGCGAAGAAGATCCGGACATCTTCGTCTCGCTCTCTTCCGAAGTCTGCCCGGAGATGCGCGAGTTCGATCGCGCTTCGACGACTGTGGTCAACGCCTATACCCGCCCACAAATGGCCGGGCACGTTGCTCATCTTCAGCGCGAATTCGCGGCCAGAGGTATCGACCGCCAGGTTCTCTGGATGACATCGTCCGGCGGTCTCGTGCCGAGCCGCCGCGCCGCGGAGCTTCCTGTCCGTCTTATCGAATCCGGCCCGGCCGCTGGCGCCGTCGCCGCGGCCGAGTTCGGACGCACAGCGGGCGAAGACAGCGTCCTGTCGTTCGACATGGGCGGCACGACCGCCAAGCTCTGCCTGATCCCGAACGGCGAGCCGAACGTTGGCACCGATCTCGAGGTCGCCCATTACCAGCGTTTTCGCAAGGGCTCCGGGTTCCCGCTCAAGATCCAGTCGATCCAGATGATCGAGATCGGTGCCGGCGGTGGGTCGATCGCCGCCAAGAACCCGCTGGGCCTTCTCGACGTTGGCCCGCATTCGGCAGGAGCCATGCCGGGTCCGGCCGCGTACCAGCGCGGCGGGACGCAGCCGACCGTGACGGACGCCGACATCCTGCTCGGCTACATGGGCACGGAATCCTTCGTCGGCGGTTCGTTCAAGGTGTCGAAGGACGCGGCCCGCGAGGCGATGACCAAGCTCGCGGACTCGCTCGATGTATCCGTTGAGCGTTGCGCATGGGGAATCCACGACCTCGTCAACGAATCCATGAGCAAGGCAGCCGCGATGCATGCGACTGACCTTGGCGTTGATCCCCGGTCGCTGCCGATGGTGGCCTTCGGTGGTGCGGGCCCGGTTCACGCCTACGGTATTGCCCGCAAGCTCGGGATCTCACGGATCATCTGCCCGACAGGGGCCGGGGTGAGCTCGGCGATCGGCCTGCTCATCGCCCCGGTGGCGGTGGACCTTTCGGCAAGCCACCCGATGGCGGTCGATGCATGGGATGTCGATCCTATGAACCGTCTGCTCGACGACCTGGCGGCGCAGGGCGCGGAAGTCGTGTCGGCCGCCGGCGTGCCGAAGGAAACGATCACCAACCGCTACACCGTCGACATGCGCCATGTTGGTCAGGGTCATGAGATCACGATCGTCCTCCCGGATCGCAGCCTGCCGAAGGAGGAATTCCTCGAGGAGCTGAAGAACGCATTCTTCAAGCTGTACCGCGAGCTGTTCGATCGCACGGTCGCCGCTCCCCTCGAAGTCATCACCTGGAGACTGCGGGCCAGCGGCGAGAAGGACCAGGTCACCCGTCCGCACGAGACCGTCGTCGCCGATGCCAGAAAGGGCAGTCGTCAGGTCTTCTTCCAGGAGATCGGCACCTTCACCGACACCGCCGTCTACGATCATTACATGCTGCCCGTCGGCCATGAGGTCAAGGGACCGGCGATCGTCGAGCAGCGCGAATCGACCGCCGTCGTCGGTCCGAGCGGCGTTTTCCACGTGGATGCCCATGGCAACCTCGTGATCAACCTTCACTAAGGGGTACCCAGATGTCGAAACCCGCCACGGACTTCAACGACCCGATCAACCTGCAGGTCATGTGGAACCGCCTTATCTTCATCGCGGACCAGGCCGACAACGTACTCGGAAAGACGGCCTTTTCGCCGATCGTCCGCGAGAACCACGACTATGTCACTGTTCTCCTCGACGCGAAGGGCAGAGCACTTGCCCAGTGCACCTGGTCAATCCCCGTCTTCATCACTTCCCTTCCGGCTGCGGCACAGGGCTACTTCCTGCCGAAGTTTCCGGCCGATAAGCTTGTGGAGGGCGACGTGCTCGCCACGAATGATCCCGAAATCGGCACGGGCCACCTTCCGGACGTGACGATGATCACGCCGATCTTCAAGAAAGGTAAGGTCGTCGCCTATGCGGGCTCCATCGCCCATCTGCCGGACATCGGCGGCGCGCCGCTTCACTCTGAAGCAAGCGACATCTTCGCCGAAGGCATTCGCTTCCCGATCGTGAAGCTGCTGAAGGCTGGCGTCCCGAACGAGGATGTATTCGACATCATCGCAGCCTCCGTGCGCCTTCCCACCGAAGTGCGGGGCGACCTCGAGTCGATGATCGCCGCCAACAACGTCATGGGCCGGGAGTTGGTGAAGTTCCTCGACGAATACGGCCTCGACGATGTCGAAGGTCTGGCCACGGCCATCCATTCCCGTTCCGAGGCGCAGACGCGCAAGGCGATCAGGGAATGGCCGAACGGCATCTACAGCGCGGAAGTGCTGCTGGACGGCTACGATGTCGATGTCACGCTGAAGGCATCGGTCGTCGTCAGGGATGACTCCATCCATGTCGACTATACCGGCACCTCAGATCAGGTCCTGCATTCGATCAACTGCCGGACGAACTATCGCTACGCCCATTCCGTCTACGCGCTGAAGTGCCTGCTCGATCCGGAAACCCCGAACAACGAAGGCTGCATCGTGCCGATCACGGACGAGGCTCCGCTGGGCTCCATCCTCAATCCGCAGCAGTGGACGGCGGGCAACTCGCGCAATCTCATAGGGCACGTTATTCCGTCGTTGATCTTCAAGGCGCTGGAAAGAGTCGTTCCGGACAAGGTCATGGGCGACAGCGGCGGTGCTCCGATCTGGGCTGCCAACTGCGTCGGTCAGCGCAATGACGGCTCGCAGTACGGCTCCGTTCAGAACTTCCATGGCGGGCAGGGTGCTCGCGCCGAATTCGACGGTCTCGATACGCTCAGCTTCCCGTCGAACTGCAAGGTGACGGCCATCGAGATGTTCGAAGTCGCCGTTCCTGTCCTGACCGAGCGCAAGGAACTGATCGCCGACTCGGGCGGTGCTGGAAAGCATCGCGGCGGTCTCGGGCAGCGGGTCACCCTGCGCAATCTCGGCAAGAACCCGATGAGCATCTACCTTGCATCGGAACGCGTCCGCCACCCGTGCTTCGGCGTCGTCGAGGGCCAGAGCGGCACCGCTGGCAAGGTCATGAAGGAAGGCGAACCGCATTTCCCGAAGGGCAAGGTGACGCTGAAGACTGGCGAGCGCCTCGAGGTCGAGACCCCCGGTGGCGGCGGGTGGGGCCGGGCGGCAGAACGCTCCCGCGAACTCATCGAGCAGGATCTTCAGGAGAGCCTGATTTCGCCGAAGGCGGCCAAGGACGTTTACGGCTATTCTGGCCGGGTCGCAGTGGCCGCGGAATAGGGGGACGACATGGGACTTCTGGATGGAAAGATCGCGCTGGTGACCGGCGCAGGATCGGGGATCGGTCGTGAGACCGCTCTCCTGCTGGCGAAGGACGGCGCAACCGTCGTCCTCACCGGTCGCCGCCTCGAACCGTTGCGCGAGGTCGCGTCGCTGATCGAGAAGGCGAAGGGTAAAGCGTTCGCCCGGGTTCTCGACATCGAATCCCGCGGCTCGATCTTCGAGACCGTGAAATGGGTCAAGGATGGCATCGGTGCGGTCGATATTCTGGTGAACAATGCAGGTAGCGCCAGCAAGGTGCTCAACGCGCGCTTCCTCAGCGAGGAGGAGTGGAACTCCACGATCAACGTCAACCTGACAGCGGTGTTCAATCTCACCCAGGCCGTGCTGCCGGAGATGATCGCCATGGGCGAGGGCACGATCATTACCGTGTCGTCGCTCGCCGTCGTCAATCCGAACCTTCTGGGTGGCGCGGCCTATGGCGCGGCCAAGGCGGGCGTGAAGAACTTCATGACCTTCGTTCACAACACCTACCGCAACCAGGGCATCCGGGCGACGACGATCCTACCGGGCGAGACGAACACGCCGATCATGGACAATCGCGCGCGACCGCCCCTGGACGCCGAGCGGGCCGTCATGATGGATCCTCACGACGTCGCTCGGGCGATCCACCTTTGCGCCAGCCTGAACAGGAGCGCGGTCATTCCCGAGCTCCACATCTGCCCGACGTTCATGCGGGACACCTCGGCGGATATCGAAGTTGCCCGCTGGGTCGGTGCGCCTGCCGACACGCCGGACATTCCAAAGAAATAAAATCGGGAGGACATCATGAACGGAGCGAAGTTGCGCTCGCGGCTTTTAGCCGGCGAGGCGATCACCATGTACAACACACATCATGCGTCCTCCGGTCTGGCGGGACGCCTGATCGAACTTGGCGCGGACTCGGTCTTCGTCGACTGCGAGCACGGCACCTGGAGCTTCGAGGACGTGCGCAGCACCGGACAGATCGTCCGCTCGGTCGGCGGCGCGGAGATCGTCCGACCCCACTCCCACGAGCGGCCGCTGATCATCCGATATCTCAATGCTGGAGCCGACGGCATCATGGTTCCCATGATCGACACGGCCGAACAGGCCCGCGCTGTCGTGGATGCGGTCCGATACGCGCTCCCCTCCGACTACGATAAACGCCTCGTCGTTGCCATGATCGAGACGGTGGATGCGATCGACAATCTCGACGAGATGCTGACAGTCGAAGGCATCGACGTGTTCTTCATCGGTCCTGGCGACCTGTCGCAAAACATGGGCTACCCGCCTGCGCCGCCGTTCGGCGAGCCGCGCCCCGCCGCCGTCATGGAGAAGGTTGCCGTGGCCGTCGACAAGATCCGTGCGGCAGGTAGGATCCCGGGGACTCTCGCCACTGCCGAAGAGCTGCCACACTGGCTGGAGAAGGGCGTCCAGTTCTTCTACATCCACACGGATCCTTTCCTGCGCCGCGGAATCGCGGGCATCAAACAGACGCTGGCGCGGTAGGGGACTCGAATGGCTTATCCACTTTTCGATCTGACAGGATCCAGAGCCCTGGTAACGGGATCGTCACAGGGTATCGGCTTTGCGCTTGCCAGAGGCCTCGCGGAACACGGAGCTTCCATCGTTCTGAACGGCCGTGACAGGGCCAGGCTCGAGATCGCTGCGGGACAGCTCAAGGAAACTGGTGCGACGGTTTCGGTATCTGACTTCGACGTTACGGAAGCCGAAGCGGTGAAGCGCGGGGTCGATGCGATCGAGGCCGAAGTCGGTGCGATCGACATCCTGGTCAACAATGCCGGGATGCAGTTCCGCAGCCCGCTCGAGGATTTCCCCATCGACCGCTGGGAGCAGTTGCTGAAGACCAACGTCTCCAGTGTCTTTTACGTCGGCCAGGCGGTGGCCCGACACATGATCGGCCGCGGCCGCGGCAAGATCATCAACATCGCCTCTGTTCAAAGCGAACTCGCCCGTCCCGGAATCGCTCCCTATACGGCGACGAAAGGCGCGGTGAAGAATCTGACCCGCGGCATGTGCACGGACTGGGCCAAGCACGGCCTGCAGATCAACGCTCTGGCACCCGGCTATTTCAAGACGCCGCTCAATCAGGCGCTGGTCGATAGCGCGGAATTCTCATCCTGGCTGGAAAAACGCACCCCGGCGGCCCGCTGGGGCAATGTCGAGGAACTGGTCGGTGCGGCCGTCTTCCTTTCCGGCAAGGCTTCCTCCTTCGTGAACGGACACACGCTCTATGTCGACGGCGGCATCACGACCTCTCTCTAGCGGAACCGGCCATGCCGGCCCCCTGGTCGTCATGGGTGTTTCCGGCTGCGGCAAGACATCCGTTGGCAAGATGCTCGCCTCCGGCCTCGGATACCGGTTCATCGAGGGCGACAGCCGTCATCCGGCAGCCAATGTCGAGAAGATGCAGAGCGGCATTCCGCTTTGCGACGACGATCGATGGCCGTGGCTGGAGACGCTGGGCACCGAACTGGCGGAAGACGAAAGCACGGTCATTTCCTGTTCGGCGCTGAAGCGTTCCTACCGCGATCTGTTGCGGAAGAAGGCGGGCCAGCCGATGACCTTCGTCTTCCTGCAGGGAGACCGGATGCTGCTGGCTGCACGCATGGCCGCCCGCAAGCACGAATACATGCCGCTGTCGCTTCTCGACAGCCAACTTGCGACGCTCGAGCTACCGACAGCAGAGCCCGACGTCGTGACCGTCGACATCAACCAGTCGCTTGAATCCATCGTCTCGATGGCAATGACGCTGCTGGCGGCCCGCCAGAGGCGCTCGAACTGAAACTTGGAGGAAACATGAGCAAGCCCGACATTCTTCTGATCGGCCCTTATCCCGAGTGGGATCTCGTCGAGCTAGAGGCGCAATACAATGTCCTGAAGCTGTACGACGCGTCCGATCGCAATGCCTTCGTGAGCGAACATGCCGCCGAAATCCGCGCCATCGCCACGCGCGGGGAGCTGGGCGCTTCCGCCGATCTTATCGCTGCATTGCCGAAGCTCGAAGTCATTTCTGTCTACGGCGTCGGTTACGACGCGGTCAATCTGGATGCTGCCCGCGCTCGCGGCATCCGCGTGACCAATACGCCGGACGTGCTGACCAATGACGTGGCCGATCTCGGCGTGGCAATGATGCTCGTCCAGTCCCGCGGCATGATCGGAGCAGAGACATGGGTGAGGGACGGAAGCTGGGGGACAAAGGGTCTTTATCCGCTGAAGCGCCGCGTCTGGGGACGCAAGGCCGGCGTGCTCGGCCTCGGTCGCATCGGCTTCGAAGTGGCCAAACGCCTCAAGGGCTTCGACATGGACATCGCCTATAACGACGTGTCGGAAAAGCCCTATGCAGAAGGCATGACCTTCATCGCCGATCCGGTCGAGCTTGCCCGGCGTTCCGACTTCCTGTTCGTGACGCTGGCCGCGTCCGCGGCAACTCGTCATATCGTCTCGAAAGAAGTGATCGAAGCGCTAGGCCCCGAAGGCATGCTCATCAACATCTCGCGGGCCTCCAACATCGACGAGGATGCGCTGCTGGCCGCGCTCGAAGCAAAGACGATCGGATCGGCCGCGCTCGACGTGTTTGAGGGCGAACCCCAGCTCAACCCGCGCTTCCTGGCCCTGGACAACGTGCTTGTCCAGCCGCATCACGCGTCCGGCACGATCGAAACCCGCAAGGCCATGGGCAAGCTGGTGCGCGACAATCTCGCCGCCCATTTTGCCGGCGCTGCCCTGCCGACACCCGTCATCTGAGGATACGCCCATGAAAGCCGTCGTCATCCATGCCGCCAAGGATCTGCGCATAGAGGAATGGGAGGTCGAGGCGCTCGGCCCCGGACAGGTGGAGGTCGCCATCGAGGCCGGCGGCATCTGCGGTTCCGACCTGCATTATTACAATCACGGCGGCTTCGGCATGGTGCGCATTCGCGAGCCAATGATCCTCGGCCACGAGGTTGCAGGAACGATCAAGGCACTGGGATCTGGTGTTTCCGGGCTGGCAGTGGGCAACCGCGTGGCCGTGTCGCCGAGCCGTCCCTGCAATGCCTGCGACTACTGCTTGAAGGGCCAGCAGAACCATTGCCTGAACATGCGCTTCTACGGCAGCGCCATGCCCATGCCGCACATCCAGGGCGCATTCCGTCAGCGGCTGGTCGCGGAACAATGGCAGTGCCACAGGATCGCGGATGGCGTGTCGATCCATGAAGCAGCGATGGCGGAACCCTTCGCCGTCACGCTGCACGCCATCGTCCGCGCAGGCGGCCTCGCCGACAAGCGCGTTCTCATCACAGGCTGCGGCCCGATCGGTGCACTCGCAATCATCGCGGCGCGGGCACATGGGGCAAAGGAGATCATCGCCACCGACGTGATAAACCCCGTACTCGAGACGGCGCTCCAGGTTGGTGCCGACCGGGTCATCAACGTCGCCCGCAATCCGGAGCTCCTATCCGCCTACGCTGCCAATAAGGGATACTTCGACGTCCAGTTCGAGGCGTCTGGCAATCAGAGCGCCCTGCGCGCGGGTCTTGAGGTCTTGAAGCCACGCGGGGTTCTCGTCCAGCTCGGGCTCGGCGGAGACGTTTCCATTCCGCAGAACATGGTCGTCTCGAAGGAGATCGAGATGAAAGGCACTTTCCGCTTCCATGAGGAGTTCGGCCTCGCCGTCGATCTCATCGGCAAGCGGCGCGTTGATCTGAAGCCCCTGCTCACCGGCTCTTTCCCGATCGAAGAGGCGGTAAATGCGTTCGAGGTGGCGGGCGACAGGACAAGGTCGATGAAGGTCCAACTAACGTTCTGATAGAGCCGCCTTGCTTCTCCAGGTCGGCTAAGGGGCCGATGGGAAGTCTCTCATTGCGCAACGTTTCAGATCGTCTGCCTCGTTCTCGCAGAGCCACACCGATACGGCTGGCTTGAAGTCGCGCAGTGCGGCCGCCAATCGTTGCTCCGCGAGTACGCAATCTTCACTCCCGCAATCGTCGAGGATGAGCCCAGGAGTTAGCTGGACGCCGGCATTGACGCGCTGGAATTCCGCTGCCTGACGTAACGAACGACTCAGCGCACGTTCCCACAGGTAGACCGGTTCAATTGCGAACAGGTGCGTAGCGCTGACGCAGTCGATCGGTTCGGTTCCGAGGCTGATTCCTTTCGCGATGTCTTTACACCGGGTTTCTCGAGCTGAAACACGTCTGTCCTCTGCGCGTCCCAGGCCCATAAGAGGCGATTGTTTCACGTCGTGAGGTGCTTCGAATGGTGGGCGCACTCCGTACTTGTCTGAATACTCAAACTCGCAGCTCTCAGGGGTTCTAGTCTTGGGGTAACCATCGTCTGGGGGACCTGCGTCCAAGAGCGCGATGTTGACGAAGGCGGTTCCTCCGGCGGCGACTTCGATGTCATTCATGATCTTTCTCTGGGTAGAGAGATCGAAGAAGTAGAAGTTGCCTCCTTTTTCTCCGTCTCCCGAACCAGTCGAACATTTGAAACGAGAGCGTACTGTCGCAGGTGACGCGCCGTTGTTGATCAACGCAGCACGATAGAACGGTATGGCGATATCGACTCTCTCGCCTTGGGTCGCTATTGGCACATCGTCGAGACCGACGTTGATGTAGTCCGGCGTCAGCAGTTTGAATTCCAAACTGGCTCCATCTTGCCCTAATAGCCAGAGGATGTTGAGTACGGCCGGTCTAGCTAGCGCGGCGATTGCGGCGATCACTGCCGCGGGAAACCCGACCCAGTCCTTCAGAAATCGGGCGACACTAGCTATGCGTTCCCGCGTCTTCTCGCGTGGCGTCCTGACATGAATGTCACATCGACAAACCGGGCAAACGATGGCCCTCCATGGGATTTCGCTGCAGCATTTAGGACATTTCACGAGGCTGTCTCGATCTAGCGGGTCTGCCGGCATCTGATCCCTCACGAGTTGCGGAAGATAAGCACATCTCAGGGTTGTTTACAATGGGTGGTGCTCGGTTGGCAGTCTGACTTCTATAACAGAAGAGCTTCCGATCAGGAGAAAGTCACCTGGCCGTTTGTGGCGTCAGATCCCTTTCGTATGACACCAATCACGACCTCGTCGGATCTTTTACGATTACTCAGAAGCCGGCTGAGTGCGACGAGAGGGGACGGCGATCTTGCCGATATGGATGCCATCGTCGATCAATTGACAGATGAGGCTCTGCCGCTCCATCTTCTTCCGCGATAACTGGAGATGACGACGTGGATCCCGGGATAATCAAGCGCGTTCAAGAGACCAGCAGCGCAAGTCGGCAGGCGATCGCCGACTGCCTCGTGGAAACGATCATCGATGCCAGCCTCCGGCAAACCAGGTGCGGTTCAAACTGCTGTTGCTACTCCGTGGTTTCTCCAGGCCCCCTTCGCGCGAAGCGCTAGAAAACATGGGTTTTGAACTGAGTGACTCATTTAAGGGGGCAATATGCCCCCCAAAACCTGGGAAAAGTGACTCATCGCCGCAGGCTTCTCATCAGCTCTCAGAACGGCATGTTGGCGAGGATGTTGCGGTCGATATGCTGGATATCGCGCTTGCCGCACAGCGCCATGGTGATGTCGAGTTCCTTGCGGATGATTTCGAGCGTCGCGGTAACGCCTTCCTTGCCCATGGCGCCGAGGCCGTAGAGGAAGGGGCGACCGATATGGGTGCCGCGGGCGCCGAGCGCCACGGCCTTCAGCACGTCCTGGCCTGAGCGGATGCCGCCATCCACATGCACTTCGATCCGGTCGCCCACCGCTTCGACGATCCTCGGCAGCATGCTGATCGAGGAGGGAGCGCCGTCGAGCTGCCGGCCGCCGTGGTTGGAGACGATGATCGCATCCGCGCCGGTATCGGCGGCGGCGCGGGCATCCTCCTCGTCGAGTATGCCCTTGATGATCATCCTGCCGCCCCAGAGATCCTTGATCCAGCGGATGTCATCCCAGGAAAGCCGCGGATCGAACTGTTCCGCCGTCCAGGCGCCGAGCGAGGAGAGGTCGGACACATTGCTCGCATGGCCGACGATATTGCCGAAACCGCGTCGCTTGGTCCCAAGCATTTCCAGGCACCACCTCGGGCGCGTGGCGAGCTGCAGGGCGGCGCTCAGCGTCGGCTTCGGCGGGGCGGCGAGGCCGTTGCGCAGGTCCTTGTGCCGCTGACCGAGGATCTGCAGGTCGGCGGTGACGACCAGCGCCGAACATTTCGCCGCCTTGGCGCGGCCGATCAGCCGCTCGACGAAGCCGCGGTCCTTCATCACGTAGAGCTGGAACCAGAAGGGTTTGGTGGTCACCGAGGCGACGTCCTCGATCGAGCAGATGCTCATGGTCGAGAGCGTGAAGGGCACGCCGAATTCTTCCGCCGCCTTGGCGGCGAGCATCTCGCCGTCGGCATGCTGCATGCCGGTCATACCGGTCGGGGCAAGCGCCACGGGCATGGCCGCCTTTTCGCCGATCATCGTGGTTTCTAGCGTGCGGTTGGTCATGTCGACCAGAACGCGCTGGCGCAGCTTGATCCTGGAAAAGTCCTCCTCGTTCGCCCGGTAGGTGCCCTCGGTCCAGGCGCCGCTATCGGCATAATCGAAGAACATCTTTGGCACCCGACGGCGGGCAAGGTTTTTCAGGTCTGCGATGGTCAGCGGCTTGGACATCGATATTTTTCCTCCGGATGCTAGGCAGACGAGTAGCATATCTTCGCGGCTCCGCCAGAGGAATGTCGAGCGATATCGCGCGCTGTTTCGCCTCAGTTTATCTTCCGGGCGCGTGGTTCTGCGCGATATCGCCTGCCGTCACTCGGGGATAAGCAGCAGGCTGCCGGCTGCGCGGCCGCTTTCCAGGAATTCCTGCGCCCTGGCCGCCTCTTCAAGCGGATATTCCGCCGCGATTGCCGCGGTGATGCCGCTCTCCATCGCGGCAATCGCTGCTTTCGCCGCCTCGCGATAATTGGCCTGGTCGATGGTGAAGGCAAGGATGCTGGGATGCGACAGGGCCTTGCCCGGCCTTAGCTGGTCGACGCTGATCGGCGGGATCGGGCCGGCCGCCTGGCCTATGGTCACAGCGGTGCCGAACGGTCGGACGCTGTCGATCGTCTTGGCAAGCACGGAACCGCCAATTCCGTCATAGGCGACATCGACGCCGCGTCCGTTCGTCCGGGACTTGACCTCCCCCACCAGATCCGCATCCCGTCCGACGATCAAGTGATCGGCGCCGTAGCTGCGGGCCAGTTCCGCCTTTTCCTGCGAGCTTACGGTTCCGATCACCGTCGCTCCGAGTTCCCTGGCCCATTTGACCAGGATCGCGCCGAGACCGCCTGCGGCTGCGTGAACCAGGACGGTGGTGCCGGCGCCGACAGGATAAGTCTTGGAAAGCAGCATATAGGCCGTCATCGCTTTCAGCAGCGAGGAAGCCGCCGTCGCGGCGTCGATCTGCGGCGGAAGAAGGATGGCCCGCTGCGCCGCCAGCGTCCGGCGCGTTGCGTAGGCTCCGATCGGGGCGCCGCAATAGGCAATCCGTTCGCCGACCTTCAGGTCGGCGACGGCGGAGCCGACGGCTTCCACCGTGCCGGCCGCCTCGACACCGATCACGGCGGGATAGGATGGCAGCGCGTAGATCCCCTTGCGGTGATAGATATCGACGAAATTCATGCCGATCGCATCGTGCCGCACGACAATTTCGTCCTCCTTGGGCGTCAGCTGAGGCTGTTCCAGGATCTGCAGGTTTTCCAACCCGCCGGGGGAGGTCAGGCTCACCAGGATATTCGCCATCGTCATTCTCCATGTTTGAGGCGGGGTCAGGATGAGCCTTTGCTTGTTGTTTGAAAATTCCCTATTCGTGGACAATCGATGGGAAAAAATTGACAATGCTCGACTGGGAAAACCTCCGCTACTTTCTGGCGCTCTCGAACAGCGGAACATTGCTCGGCGCCGCCCGGGCACTCAGCGTGGAACACGCGACCGTCAGCCGCCGCGTGGCGCTTCTGGAGCAGCAGTTGCAGGCCAGATTGGTCGATCGCCGCGGCCGGAAGATCACATTGACTGTCGAGGGCGAACGCGTCGCCGAACTAGCGCGGCGGATGGAGGAACAGGCTCTCGCCACCGATCAGGCCAGGCTCAAGCAGGACCGGCTGGCCGGCACGGTGCGCATCAGCGCACCTCCGGCACTTTCGGACTTTCTGTTGCCGGAGCCGATCGCCATGCTTCGCCGGCGTCACCCCGAGATCGAGATCGTCGTTGCCGGCGAAAAGCGCTATGCTTCCCTCAACCGTCGGGAGGCCGACATTGCGGTTCGTCTGGCCCGCCCCGAACAGGGGGATCTTACCGTCATGCGGATCGGCAGCGTTCGGTTCGATTTCTATGCGTCGCCGTCCTATCTTGCCGAGACGCCGCAAGAGGAATGGAGCTTCATTTCTTACGGCGAGGACATGGACACGTCCCCGCAGCATCGGCGGCTTCTCGATATCGCGGGAGGACGGCGTGTCGGCCTGAGGGCCTCGACGCTGGAATTCCAGCGCGCAATGGCCCGGGCGGGCGGCGGGGTCGCCATCCTGCCCGACTTCTTCATCAGCGCCGGCGACGGGCTGGCCCTTGCGCTGGTGGAGGAGGAACCGGTGACGCGCGACATCTGGCTCGTCGTTCACTCGGATATCCGCGACGTTCCGATTGTCCGGGCTGTCATGGACGCGATCAAGGAGGGGGCCCGGCGGCGGGCGGGCGGTTAGGTCCTGACCTGGCTCGCGTCGAGCGCGCCCTTCATCGCCTTGCCCGCCACATAGGTCTCGACCACGGCGCGGTCGTCGCCCATGGTCTGCAGCAGGAACAGTTCTTCCGGCAGTGTCTTCACCGTTTCCATCCGCAACCGCATGGCCGGTGTCGATGCCGCGTTCAGCACCACGAGGTCGGCGGCGGTGCCGGGTTCGAGCGTGCCGATATCGTCCGCCATCGACAGCGCCTCGGCATTGCCTCTGGTCATCAGGTAGAAGCTCTCGAGCGGGTTGAGGCGCTCGCCGAGCAACTGCTGAATCTTGTAGGCCTCGTCCATGGTGCGCAGCATCGAATAGCTGGAGCCGCCGCCGATATCGGTGGCGACCGCCACTCTGACGGGCTTGTCACGCCGCATCAGCGATTTCATCGGGAACAGGCCGGAGCCGAGGAAGAGGTTGGAGGTCGGGCAGTGGACGGCGACGGCACCCGCTTCCGACAGCGCATCCGCCTCGCGCTCCGAGAGATGGATCGCATGGCCGAGCAGCGTCTTTTTTCCGAGCAGTCCGTAGCGGGCGTAGATGTCCGTATAGTCCGTCGCCTCCGGATAGAGCTCCATGGTGTAGCGGATCTCCTCGTGGTTTTCGGAGAGATGCGTCTGGATATGCAGGTCGGGAAACTCCTGCGCCAGCGCCTGGGCCGCCTTCATCTGGCCGGGCGTCGAGGTGATCGCGAAGCGCGGCGTGATGGCGACGTGGTTGCGGCCCTTGCCGTGCCAGTCGGCGATCACGGCGCGCGTCTCGTCATAACCCATTTCGGGCGTATCGAGCAGGCCTTGCGGCGCGTTGCGGTCCATCATCACCTTGCCGCCGACCATGCACATGCCGCGCTTCAGGGCCTCCGCAAAGAAGGCGTCGGCCGAGGTCTTGTGAACGGAGCAATAGGCGGCCGCGGTCGTGGTGCCGTGGCGCAGCAGTTCGTCGTAGAAATGCGTGGCGATGCGGGCGGCGTGGGCGCTTTCGACGAACCGGCATTCCTCCGGGAAGGTATAGGTGTTCAGCCATTCGAGCAGGTTGGCGGCATAGGAGGCGATCACCTGCATCTGCGGGAAATGCAGGTGCATGTCGATGAAGCCGGGCAGGATCAGGTGCGGCCGGTGGTCGACTTCCTCGACGCCCTCGGGCGCGATCGCCTTCACCGTTCCATAGCTGCCGGCAACCGAAATCCGGCCGTCCTCGACCAGGAGCGCGCCGTCGCTCTCATACGCATAGCTCTCCGTGTCGGTCAGGGCGTGCGGAGCGCGCTTGAAGGAGAGCAGCCGTCCGCGGATCAGCGTTTGGGTCATTGGGATATCGCGCTTTCGTACCATGCCGCCAGCAGCTTGCGCTCTTCCGGCGAGATGGCAGTGACATTGCCCGGCGGCATCGCGTGGCTGCGGCCGGCCTGGATATAGATTTCCCGCGCATGCGCGGCAATTTCGGCATCCGTCTCCAGTTTGACGGATTTGGGGGTAAAGTTGACGCCTTCGTAAACGGGTTCAGCCGCATGACACATGGAACAGCGCGCCTGCACGACGTCCTTCGCTGCGCCGAAATGGCTGTTGGCGGCGAATTTCTGGGCGATGGGGGTCATCGAGGTCTCCGTCTCGCCGGTCAGCACCTTCGGCACGGTCGAGAGCCACATGATGACGATGAACAGCAGCACCGTTACCAGCCAGGTCCAGGTCGGACGGCCCTTGCGGGCATGGGTGGTGTTGAACCAGTGCCTGATCGTCACGCCCATCAGGAAGACCAGGGCGGCGATCACCCAGTTGAAATGGGTCGCAAATGCCAGCGGGTAGTGGTTCGACAGCATGAAGAAGATGACGGGCAGCGTCAGGTAGTTGTTGTGCAGCGAACGCTGCTTGGCGACCATGCCGTATTTCGGATCCGGCGTGCGCCCGGCGATCAGGTCCGCCACCACGATCTTCTGGTTGGGAATGATGATGAAGAAGACGTTGGCCGACATGATCGTCGCGGTGAAGGCGCCGAGATGCAGGAATGCCGCCCGGCCGGAAAATACCTGCGTATAACCCCAGGCCATGGCGATCAGCACCAGGAAGAGCAGCGCCATCAGGCCCCAGGTATTGCGTCCAAGCGGCGACTTGCAGAGCAGGTCGTAGATGATCCAGCCGATCGACAGCGACGCAAGCGACAGGCCGATCGCCTGCCACGGGGCGAGATCCATCACCGTCCGGTCGATCAGGAACAGGTCGGCGCCGCCGTAATAGACGACGCAGAGCATCAGGAAGCCGGAAATCCAGGAGAAATAGCTCTCGTATTTGAACCAGGTCAGATGCTGGGGCATTTCGGCCGGCGCCACGAGGTATTTCTGCACGTGGTAAAAGCCGCCGCCATGCACCTGCCATTCCTCGCCGTAGACACCGGCCGGCAGGTTGGGGCGCTTGGTCAGCCCGAGGTCCAGCGCGATGAAATAGAAGGACGAGCCGATCCAGGCGATCCCGGTAATGACATGGAACCAGCGAGCGGCGAAACTCAGCCACTCCCAGGCAACGGCGTATTCGTACATTCGGTCTTCCCCTTTTTGCCCCCCGACTCGTCACTCTGGGGAAAAAAACGGGCCAAGGGAAGAGGGGGGCCTGGAACACTTTTTGTTCCGTAAGGGAACCGGGACCATTCACTTCGAGTTCACTCGCGATCCCCCGGATTGCAAATAGTAGGAGGTGCTTACTTGTGCATCGCAATAAATGGGGGTTAGTCCGCTCATGCGACTCGCGTAGTGTGACAATTGTAAGTCAGCCGGCAAAAGGCCTGGTAATGTGTGCGGTTCGAGCCGGTGGTGGGGGCATTCATCAACGGAGACTAAGCTCATGCGTGGTATTCTGACAGGTGTGATGATTGCATACGCGTCGTTTGTCCAGGTCGGTCCGGCCGGTGCCCACGAGGCGCACAGCGCGACCGGGGTGACCTGGAAATATGACGGTTTCTGCTGCAACGGCGACAACCATACCGGCGACTGCCAGATGATCTCGACCAGGAACGTCAAGATCATCGACGGCGGTTACGAGATCATCTTGGGGCCGGGCGACCACCGGCTGATCACCCGCCCGCACGATTTCAAACTGCCGCAGAGCCAGGCGAGGCGGAGCCAGGACGAGGAATACCATCTTTGCCTCTATCCGACGGAAGATACGCTGCGCTGTTTCTACGCGCCCGACATGAGCTATTAGGCTCGGCAAAGCAGCCAGATGCGGAATGGTGAGGCGGTTTTCCGTCCAGCAAAGCGGCGGATAGAAAACTGACTGCTAGTCCCGGAAAGTCGGCATGGTTTTCCGCATGAAATCGCGGAAGGCCCGGATTTTCTTCGAGTTTCGGCGCGCTTCCGGATAGACGAGCCAATAGTCGCTTCCGTCATAGCCGAGAATGTCGAAAGGCTGGACCAGCCGCCCCAGGGCGACGTCGTCCGTATAAAATTCCGGCTGCAGGATTCCGACCCCCTGGCCGGCAATCGCGGCTGCCGCCTCGAAGGCCTGCGCGCCCATCCGGCTCACCGGGCGGCCGGTGAGGTCGACATCCGGCAGGCCGGCGGCGGCAAACCAGAACGGCCACCACGGATCGCCGGCATCGATGATCCTGAGCTTCAGGATATCGTCCGGCGTCCTCACCCCGCCGATCGTGGCGGCCAGATCCGGGCTCAGCATCGGCGTGAAATGATTGCGCATCAGAAAATGCCGGCGCAGGCCCGGCCATTCGCCTTTGCCGCTGCGGATCGCGATATCGGCCTCTGCGCGCGAAAAATCGATCATTTCCTGCGAAGTCTCCAGCCGCACCGCGATGCCCGGATTTTCGAGCTGGAAAGTGCCGAGATGGCGCGCCAGCCAGCGTGAGGCGAAAGTCGCCGTCGAATGGATGGTCAGCGTCCCCTCCGACGCGTCATGCATGCTGGAGAGCGCGTCACCGATGATCGCGAAAGCCTCGCTGATTTTGGGCGCCAGCCGCTCGCCGGCCTCGGTCAGCGAAACCTGCCGCGGCCGGCGCAGGAAAAGCTGCTCGCCGGTCATGTCCTCCAGCAGCTTGATCTGGTAGCTCACCGCCGTCTGGGTGAGCCCTAGTTCCTTGCCAGCCCTAGTGAAACTCATCAGCCGGGCGGCGCATTCGAACACCCGAAGCGCATTCAGGGGGAACTGTTTCGACATCTTCATGAATAAGTTCTCTTGATCCATACAGACGGGAATTCGATTGGATTACCGCGACTTCGCAGCGCACATTACCTCTACAACGAACCTACGGAAACGGGTTTATCCCGTTGGAGGTCAACAATGTTTTCGATAACCCATATGCATTTCGGCCGGCTTCTGCCGCATGTCTCTCTGGCTGAATTGTTCAATCGCTTGCTCTTGAAGCATCAAAACAGTGTCGATATGGAAGAGATGCCGGAAAGCTGGCAGCGCGATATCGGCATGCTCGACGGACGGGACCGGCGCGGTGCTCCGGAAGAAGGCTCCTTCCGAACGGCCCGGATGATCTATACTCAACGAAGCCTGTAGGCGATGCGAAGAGCGTCAGGCCAACGGCGGGGCGAGCTGGCCCGGCGCCAGTGCCAGTTCACGGGCTACGGCCGCCTGGATCCAGGCGGCGAAGGCCTTGACCTTGGCCGCATTCTTGCGCGCGGGCGGATAACAAAGCCAATAGGTCTTGGTATCGCTGAGGGCGAGATCGAAAGGCTGGACGAGGCGACCCGAGGCAAGTTCGGCCTTGAACAGGAAGGGGCTGAGCATGGCGACGCCATGGCCGGCAATTGCGGCATTCGCTTCCAGGTCCAGCGCCCCATATGCGTCGAGCTGCATCTGCCTGATACCGATCGGATCGAGGCCGGCGGCTTGGAACCAGTCGTTCCACAGCCCCTTGCCGTTCGAAATCCACGGCGGCTTCATCAGGTCGGCGGGCGTCTCGATGCCGCCGACGCTTTCGGCGAGTTGCGGATTGAGCATGGGCGCATAGGTTAGGCGAAATATCGGATGGCAGATCAAGCCGTCCCAAGGCTTTGCCCCAATGCGGATCGCTACATCGGTCGGTTGCGGATATTCCCCGTCGTGGGTACCGCTGCGCACGAGCCGCACGGCAATATGCGGATGTTCGAGCTGAAATTCGCCAATATGCCGTGCCAGCCAATGAGACGCAAAGGTTGGCGGGGAGTGGATTTCCAATGTCTCCTCCGTCGTGCCGCGCGCTTCCTGCACCGCTTCAGACAAAAGGGAAAAAGCCTCGGCCACTTTCGGCAGGAGATTTCGGCCAGTTTCCGTCAATTGCAGCGCCCGCGGCTTGCGGATGAACACCGCGTCACCGAGATAGTCTTCCAGCAGCTTGATCTGGTAGCTGACGGCGGTTTGGGTCATGCCCAGCTCTTCCGCCGCGCGGGTGAAATTTTCGAGGCGGGCGACCACCTCGAAGACCCTGAGCGCATTCAGCGGAAAACGGCGAGACAGTTTCATCGATAAGCTCTCTTTATCGTGGCCTACCGTAATTGAATTGGAAATCGCCTGCAATCCGGCGCATTCATCCTTTCACGCAAGCAATGTTATTTATGGATGTGGAGCAAATCATGCTGTCCGCAAGCGCCGATGCCTTGCCTTTGAAACCCTCCCGTCCGATTCTGGCGTGGCGGCAGCTCCGCCGGTTTCTCCGCAGGCTCCTGCGGCCCGGTAGCCGGCATATTCCGGCGCTGCCGGAGGACCTGCGCAGTGATCTCGCGCTCCCGGAAGCCGGGCCGCGTAGCCGCGAGGCGGCATTCTGGGATGGGAAACGGCGCTCAGGCGGTCGGGACCTGCCGCTTTGAGGGCTGCTCCTGCCTTGCCGCGTACGTTTCCAGCAATTCGGCGGCGACGAGGGCCGCGATCACGGCCGGGCGCTTGTCCCTGACCGCCGTGCCGCCGATCGGCAGCACGAGACGGGACAGCAAGTTATCACCGCCGCCGTCATTGTCCCCCTCGCGCTTCAGCCAGTTGGCGAAGGTGGCGCGTTTGGTCCGTGAGCCGATCATGCCGACATAGGCAAGGTCGCTTCTCGCCAGCGCCCGTTGGGCGATCAGGAAATCCAGCGCATGGTCGTGGGTGAGGATGATCGCCGCGCCGCCTGGCGGAATTTTCTCGACGAAGGCTTCCGGCATCGCGGTCAGGCGTTTTTCCGTTTCGGCCGGCAGGTCTTCCAGTGCCTCGGCGCGGGTCTCGACGACGGTCACCGCGAAGGGCAGGGGAACCAGCGCCCTTGCCAGCGCCTGGCCGACATGACCCGACCCGAACAGCGTCACCGCCGGTCGGTCGTCCTGCTCGTCGCGCAGGCGTTTTTCCAGCGTCTCCGCCAGCGCCGTGGTCAGCGGCCGGAAGGCAAGCCGGGTATGGCCGCCGCAGCACTGGCCGATCTCCGGCCCGAGCGGAATGTTCATCACCGCCTCGCCGCCGCCCGACAGCATCGCCCGGGCATTGTCGATCGCCATATATTCGAACTGCCCGCCGCCGATCGTTCCCCAGATCGCCGTGGTCGCGACCAGCATGAAGGTGCCGGCTTCACGGGGGGTGGAGCCTTTCGCCTCGCGGATTTCGACGAGGACCAGGTGCGGGTGGCTGGTGATAAAAGCAGTCAGGGAGAGGTCGCGCATTGGATACCCCCCTCTGTCCTGCCGGACATCTCCCCCTCAAGGGGGGAGATCGGCAAGAGGCGCTGCATTGCCCAGCTATCAGCCCTATCGGTGCCCCATGCCATTGAGAGGGAGTGGGAGCTGGCCACATCCGATCTCCCCCCTTGAGGGGGAGATGCCCGGCAGGGCAGAGGGGGGTAGCAACATCTACGCAAAGCGCTCGATCCCGATAATCCGCAGAAGGTGCATGCACACATCGTCGATATGGCGGTACACTTCGTCATTGGTGAACCTTACCATCTGCCAGCCAAGCAAGGCCAGTTTGTCATCCCTTGCCGCATCCCGGCGGATATTGGGGTCGAACGAATGGCTCGCACCATCAACCTCGATAATCAACTTGTGCTCCGGGCAGGCAAAATCGACGAGATAACCGGCGATCGGCATCTGCCGCCGGAAGCCGATTCCCATCAGGCGATGAGCGCGGACCGCATTCCAGAATTTCAGCTCCGCTTCGGTCAACGCCCGGCGCATGGTCTGGGCGTTATTCCGATTGGCGTCGCGGACATGGAATTGCGGCATGCGCGCTCCATCACATCGCCTTCAGCCGCTCCACCGCCATCAGCACCCGTTCCGGTGTCGCCGGCGCGTCGAGCTTGGGGCAGGCCGCATAATCGGCGACGCTCGCCACCGCCATCGACAGTGCCTCGAGCACCGAGATCGCCAGCATGAAGGGCGGTTCGCCGACGGCCTTGGAGCGGCCGATGGTCGGTTCGGCATTCTCGGCCCATTCGGCGAGCTTGACGTTAAAAATCTTTGGCCGGTCGGAGGCGAGCGGGATCTTGTAGGTGGAGGGCGCGTGGGTGCGCAGGCGCCCCTTGGCGTCCCACCACAATTCCTCGGTGGTCAGCCAGCCCATCCCTTGCACGAATGCGCCTTCCACCTGGCCGATGTCGATCGCCGGGTTGAGCGACTTGCCGACGTCATGGAGGATGTCGGTGCGGTCGACCAGGTATTCGCCGGTCAGCGTGTCGATCGAGACTTCGGAAACCGCAGCGCCATAGGCGAAATAATAGAACGGCCGGCCGCGGCCCGCCTTGCGGTCCCAGTGGATGCGCGGCGTCTTGTAGAAGCCGGCTGCGGAGAGTTGCACGCGGTCGTAATAGGCGGCGCGGATGAAGGTGTCGAAGGGCACGATCTCGCCGCCGATGCGCAGCCGGTTGGGCAGGAACTCGACCTTGTCGCGGCCGACCTTCCATTGCCGCATGGCAAACTCGATCAGCCGTTCCTTGATCTGGCGGGCGGCGTCATAGGCGGCCATGCCGTTCAGGTCGGTGCCGGAGGAGGCGGCGGTGGCGGATGTGTTCGGCACCTTGCCGGTGGTCGTCGCGGTGATCTTCACCCGGTCGATATCGACCTGGAACGTATCGGCCACCACCTGCGCCACCTTGGTATAGAGGCCCTGGCCCATTTCGGTGCCGCCGTGGTTCAGGTGGATCGAGCCGTCATTGTAGATATGCACCAGGGCACCGGCCTGGTTGTAGGCGGTCATGGTGAAGGAGATGCCGAACTTCACCGGTGTCAGCGCGATGCCCTTGCGGATCACCGGGCTATGCGAGTTGAACTCCAGGATCGCCTGCCGGCGGGCCTGATACTCGGAGGAAGCCTCCAGCTCATCGACGATGCGGGCGATGATATTGTCCTCGACGTCCTGGTGATAGGGCGTCATCGTCCGGTTCGAACCGCGCTGGCCATAAAAATTCAGCTTGCGGATTTCGAGCGGATCCTTGCCGACCGCATAGGCGATCTCCTCGATGATCCGCTCCCCGCCGAGCATGCCCTGCGGCCCGCCGAAACCGCGAAAGGCGGTGTTGGAGACGGTGTGGGTCTTCAGCGGCTGCGAGGTCAGGCGCACATGCGGATAGAAATAGCTGGAATCGGCGTGAAAGAGCGCGCGGTCGGTGACCGGGCCGGAGAGGTCGGCGGAAAAACCGCAGCGTGCCGCATAGGTGGCATCGACCGCATGAATGCGGCCTTGCTCGTCGAAGGCGACGTCGTAGTCGACCCGGAAATCGTGCCGCTTGCCGGTTACGACCATGTCCTCGTCGCGGTCGGGGCGGAATTTCACCGCCCGCTTCAGCTTCCTGGCGGCGACGGCCGCAAGCGCCGCGAACTGGTTCCCTTGCGTTTCCTTGCCGCCGAAACCGCCGCCCATGCGCCGCGTCTGGACGGTTACCGCATTGTTGGCGACGCCCAGCACATGCGCCACCATGTGCTGAATTTCGCTCGGATGCTGGGTGGAGGACCAGACGATGATCTCGTCGTCCTCGCCGGGGATGGCGAGCGCGATATGGCTTTCCAGGTAAAAATGCTCCTGGCCGCCGATATACATGTGGTTCTGGACGCGCAGCGGCGCCTTGTCGATCTCGGTTTCCGGCTCGCCGCGCTTCAGCGTCATCGGCTCGACGACGTAAGGCGCGTCGTTCTCGCGGGCGCTGTCGATATCGGTCCAGTGGGGCAGGTCGCGATATTCGATCTGCGCGAGTTTCGCGGCCCGGCGGGCCTGGTCGCGGGTTTCGGCGATGACGGCGAAGATGATCTGGCCGTGGAACTGCACGTTGGTGGTGGCGAGCAGCGGCTCGTCGTGCTGGCCGGTCGAGGCGACGTCGTTGAAGCCCGGAATGTCTTCCGCCGTGATCACCCAGACGACCCCGGGAGCGCTCTTGACCGCCGAAAGGTCGATCGAGACGATTTCCGCATGCGCCCGGTCGGCAAGCCCCAGGCCGCCGTGCAGCGTACCTGCGGGTTCGGGAATATCGTCGATATATTCGGCGGTTCCGGTGACGTGCTTATGTGCTGAATCATGTTTCAGCGAGGTATGCATCGGGCCGTTGATGATCGGCTTGTTGTCGAACGTGGTCTTGTCCATCAGCGGAGGCCTCCAATCCGGAGGCTGCCCCTCATCCGGCTGCCGCCACCTTCTCCCCGTAGGGACGGGGAGAAGGACGCAAGCCGCATCGGCATCGCCTCAATCGCTGACGGTGAGCAGGGCACGTCCCCTCGCCCCGCAAGCGGGGAGAGGGTTAGGGTGAGGGGCCGGTTCACGGTGTTTACCATTTTCACGCTTCCTCCAGTTCGAACCGGCGGAGTTCCGCGGGCGCTCCGGCGGTTTCCAGGAAGAAGCGGGTGAGCAGGTTCCTGGCCGTCAGGCTGCGGTACTCGGCCGTCGCCCGCCAGTCGGTGAGCGGCTGGTAATCCTCGCCGAACGCGTCGCGCACCGCCGAGACGGTGCCCCAGTTCCACTCCTGCCCGAGAAGCGCATCCTCGACGTGTCTGGCCCGTTTCGGGGTCGCCGCCATGCCGCCGAAGGCGATGCGGATGTTTTCGACCTTGCCGTCGGCATCGAGCGTCAGGTGGAAGGCGCCGCAGAGCGCGGAAATATCCTCGTCGCGGCGCTTGGAGATCTTGTAGACGGCGAAATGGCTGCCTTCGGCCGGGCGCGGCACGAAAACCTTCTCGACGAATTCGGTCGGCAACCGGTCCTGCTTGCCGTAGCTCAGGAAATAATCCTCGAGCGCGATCGTGCGGCGGCCGGAATGGGAGCGCAGCGTCAGTTCGGCGCCGAGCGCGATCAGGGGCGGCGGGGTGTCGCCGATCGGCGAGCCGTTGGCGATATTGCCGCCGATCGTGCCCATGTTGCGCACCTGCTGGCCGCCGATCCGGTCGATCAGCCGGCCGAGCGGCGGAATTTCGTCGGAGAGGACGTCGAAAGCCTGAGTGTAGCTGACGCCCGCGCCGATGGTGATGCCGGTCTCGTCTGATGTAATCGACTGCAGTTCGGTGAGGTGGTTGATGAAGATCACCGGGTTCAGGAGCCGCATCTGCTTGGTCACCCAAAGGCCGACATCGGTCGCGCCGGCGACGATGGTCGCCTCCGGTTCGTCGGCAAGGATATCGGCAAAGGCGGCGACCGAGGCCGGCACGATCGAGCGGGCGCCATCCCTGGTGATGGTGATCGTGTCGTTGCCGGAATGGATGCCCCAGAGTTTTGCCATGATCTGGATGCGGTCGCTCTCCAGCGGATCGAAGAGCGAGCTTGGCCGGTTGATGGAGATGTGCTCGGCCGCCTTGACGATCGGCTCGTAGCCGGTGCAGCGACAGAGATTGCCCTGCAGCGCGCTTTCGATATCGGCGCGCGTCGGCGTGCCGTTCGAGAGCCACAGGCCGTAGAGCGACATCACGAATCCGGGGGTGCAGAAGCCGCATTGCGAGCCGTGGAAATCGACCATCGCCTGCTGCACGGGGTGCAGCGCGCCGTCACGGCCGGCCAGGTGCTCGACGGTCACCACATGGGTGCCGTGCAGAGACCCTAAGAACCGGATGCAGGCGTTGACGCTTTCGTAGCGCAGGCCATGGTCCGTCAACCGCCCGATCAGCACCGTGCAGGCGCCGCAGTCACCTTCCGCACAGCCTTCCTTGGTACCTGTCAGCCGCCGCCTCAGGCGAAGATAGTCGAGAAGGGTTTCCGTCGGACCGAAATCTCCAAGGGTGACCTCATCTCCATTCACGATGAAGCGGATGGCTTCGCTCATGTCTCTCCTTCGTCCGCCGTTGCCGGCTCCATATTACGGGTGCCCCCTGACTGCCTTGCCAGGTTGGCGGAAGTATCTCCATCCTCATTCCTGTGCTTGTCACAGGAATCCAGTGACCCGACGTCTGTCGGGTCGGAGACCCTTTTCAACCCAAGGACTTGGGCTGGCTGGATTCCTGTGACAAGCACCGGAATGAGGAGGGTATTCTATTGCGCGGTCCAGCCGCCGTCTATCGAGATATGCGTCCCGGTAATGCTTCTCGCCGCATCGCTCGCCAGATAGATCGCCGCCTGCGCGACCTCGTCGATCGAGACGAATTCCTTGGTCGCCTGCAATTTCAGCATCACCTCGGTCTTCACCTGGTCCTCGGTAATGCCGCGCTCGCGGGCGGTATCCGGGATCTGCTTTTCGACCAGTGGCGTCAGCACGTAGCCCGGGCATATCGCATTCACGGTAATCCCGAATTCCGCAAGTTCCAAGGCCGCCGTTTTGGTTAGTCCCAAAATACCATGTTTGGCAGCCACATAGGCGGATTTGAACGGCGAGGCGACCAGCGCGTGGGCGGACGCCACGTTGATGATGCGACCCTTGCCCGCGGCTTTCATCAACGGGATCGTATGGCGCATGGTGTGGAAGGCCGACGTCAGCAGGATGGCGATCAGCTGATCCCACTTTTCCGGCGGAAAATCCTCGATCTTCGCCACATGCTGGATGCCGGCATTGTTGACAAGAACATCGACCGTGCCGAAGTTCTTCACCGCGGTGGCGATCAGGTCCTCGATCTCGGCGGGCCTGGTCATGTCGGCATTGTGGTAGAGCACCTTGCCGTCGCCGAGCGCATCGAGTTCCCTGTGGGTCGCCTCGATCGCCTCCGCCGGCCCGAAGCCGTTGATGACGACATTAGCGCCCTCGGCCGCAAACGCCTTTGCAACACCGAGCCCGATGCCGCTGGTGGAGCCGGTGACGACGACGGTTCTGCTCATGCCCAAATCTCCCTGCGATGGGCGGCGTTCTTGTGCGCCGCAACGATCACGGCAGGTTATGCGCAAATTCCGCGGGATGGCAATTATTCTCTTTCTTGTCTTTCAACGGGATTGTGCATATATTTGCACGAAATTGGAGCCGCCGCGTGGAAACCAATACCGCAAAAGTCAGGCGGCGCCTCGAGAAAGACGGCTGGTATCTCGATAGGCACGGCGCCGGCCACGACATTTACCGGCATCCGGAGATTGAAGGCATCGTCACCGTGCCGCGGCATGCCAAGCTGTCGTCGATGGTGGCGCGCTCGATCGCGAAGAAGGCCGGATGGCCGGATTGATGAGAAAGGGAATTCTATGGATCGCTACCCCGCCTTGATCGATGGAGAAGCCGGCGCCTATGGCGTCACGTTTCCGGATATCGATGGCATCGTGGCCATGGGTGCAACCCTGGATCAGGCGATGTTGAATGCGGAAGAGGCGTTGCGTGACTATGCAATCGAGGCCGAAAAAGACCAGGTTGCCGTGGAGGGTCCGAGTGCGCCGGAGGATGTTGAGGTGCCGGAGGGATGTACGCTGGTCAGCGTGCCCCTGATCCGGCTCAGCGGTCGCTCGGTGCGTGCGAATATGATGCTGGACGAGGACGTTCTGGCTTTCATCGACCAGGAGGCGCGTCGCCGGTCGATGACTCGCACTTCCTATGTCGCCTGGATGACCCGCCGTATCGCCCAAATGGGGGGATGACCTTCCATTTCTGTTTGACACTCCTTTGCCGCATCTGCTCAAACCGTCCCGGCGCATTGCATGAACGGGGAGGAGCGGCATGGCGGGCTATGTTCTGGCGATCGATCAGGGGACGACATCGACGCGGGCGATCGTCTTTGACGGCGAAATGAAGATCGCCGGCATCGGCCAGAAGGAATTCACCCAGATTTTTCCGAAATCCGGCTGGGTGGAGCATGATCCGGAGGAGATCTGGGAGACCGTTCTCTGGGCCGTCAAGCAGGCACTCAACGAAGCCAAGCTCAAGGCGTCCGATATCGCCGCGATCGGCATCACCAACCAGCGCGAGACGGTGGTCGTCTGGGAGCGCGACAGCGGCAAACCGATCCACAATGCCATCGTCTGGCAGGACCGCCGCACGGCCAGCTATTGCGAGAAGCTGAAGCGGCAGGATCTCGAAAAGCTGTTCACCCGCCGCACCGGCCTGCTGCTCGACCCTTATTTTTCCGGCACCAAGCTTTCCTGGATGCTCGCCAATGTGAAGGGCGCGCGGGCGAGGGCGGCCAAGGGCGAGCTCTGCTTCGGAACGATCGACACGTTCCTGATCTGGCGCCTGACCGGCGGCAAAAGCTTCGTCACCGATGCGACCAATGCCTCCCGCACGCTGATCTACAATATCGCCGAAAACCGCTGGGACGAAGACCTGCTGGAGATCCTGCGCATCCCCGCCGCGATGCTGCCGGAGGTCAAGGATTGCGCCGACGAGTTCGGCATCACCGACGAGAGCCTGTTCGGCGCGGCGATCCCGATATTGGGTGTGGCCGGCGACCAGCAGGCCGCGACGATCGGCCAGGCCTGTTTCGAACCGGGCATGATGAAATCCACCTACGGCACCGGCTGCTTCGCGGTGCTCAACACCGGCGCCGACATGGTGCGCTCGAAGAACCGGCTGCTCACCACCATCGCCTACCGCTTGAACGGCGAGACGACCTATGCGCTGGAGGGGTCGATCTTCATCGCCGGCGCCGCCGTGCAATGGCTGCGCGACGGGCTCGGCATCATCGAAAGAGCCTCCCAGACCGGGGAGCTGGCGGAAGAAGCCGATCCCCAGCAGGAGGTTTATTTGGTTCCTGCCTTTACCGGGCTCGGCGCGCCCTATTGGGATGCGGAGGCACGCGGCGCGATGTTCGGCCTGACCCGCGCGACCGGTCCTGCGGAAATCTGCCGTGCTGCGCTGGAGGCGGTCTGCTACCAGACCCGCGACCTCTACGACGCGATGCAGAAGGACTGGCGCAATGCGAACGGCAGCACCGTGCTGCGTGTCGACGGCGGCATGGTCGCCTCCGACTGGACGATGCAGCGGCTCGCGGATCTGATCGACGCGCCGGTCGACCGGCCGACCATCCTCGAGACGACGGCGCTCGGGGCGGCCTGGCTTGCCGGCTCCAAGGCAGGGGTGTGGCCGGACCAAAAGGCGTTCGCGAAAAGCTGGGCCAGGCAGCGGCGATTCGAGCCGCAGATGGACGAAAAGACCCGTATTTTCAAGCTTCGCGGCTGGAAGGATGCCGTCAGGAGAACGCTGACAAATGCGTAAGTCCTTATTTTCGATTAACCATTTATCGAAAATTCGAATCAAATGCGAATCGCGTCATTTTCGCACCATGTTCGTTGCCATATCCTCGCCGGCGACTTAGAGAGGGTGGGCATGTTTAGAATTCCGCAAATTTTGGCTTTCCTGTTGGTGCTCGGCGCCTCTCTGGCGATCAGCCGCGTTCCGGCCGAGGCCGGCTACGCGCATTTCATCTATGATGTGAAGAGCGGCAAGGTTCTGGCGTCGGAAAATGCCGACGACATCAACCATCCGGCATCGCTCACCAAGATGATGACGCTCTACATGACCTTCGAGGCGCTGCGCGAAGGCCGCCTCAAGTGGGACCAGGACATTCCCATGACGCCGAATGCGGCGTCCAAGATCCCCTCCAAGCTCGGCGTGCCTGCCGGCCGGACGATCAGCGTGCGCGAGGCCGTCAACGGCATGATCGTGCGCTCGGCCAATGATGCTGCGGCGACGATGGGCGATTATCTCGGCGGTTCGGAAGACCGTTTCGGGGAGATGATGACCAGGAAGGCACGAGCGCTCGGCATGAGCCGCACCGTGTTCCGCAATGCGTCCGGCCTGCCGGACGCCAGTCAGGTCACGACAGCGCGGGACATGGCCCAGCTGGCCCTTGCGCTGATCCGCGACTTTCCCCGGGAATACCAGCTGTTCTCAGCCAGGAACATGGAGTTCCGCGGCAAGCGTCTGCGCGGCCACAACAACCTCATGTACCGCTATCCCGGTATGGACGGCGTCAAGACCGGCTTCACCAACGCTTCCGGCTACAATATCGCCAGCGCCGTCACCGTCGACGGCCGGCGAGTGATCGGCGTGGTCATGGGCGGCAAGACGGCCCGCAAGCGCGACGACCAGATGGCAGCGCTTCTCGACCGGTATGTGGCGGGCAACAATGCGGCGTCCGGCGGCCTCATCGCCTTCGAGGCGCAGAAGCGGCCGGCCGAGGGCACGATGCCGCTCGCCTTTGCGACGCCTTCGCCGCGCAAGGAAATCACGCTCGGCGTTACGCCGAAAGCGGCGCTCGCCAATCTCTATGCAACGCCCCGGGCCGCCGTTCCGAACACCGCGCCAACCCCGACCGCGCCAGCCCGGACCGCGTCGTCTCAGACAGCGGCGCCCCAGCAGCCGGCGGGCTCGGTCTGGCGCATCCAGATTGCCGCAGCGGCCAGCCGCGATCAGGCATCCGCGCTGCTCGAAAAGGCAATGCCGCTGCTGGTTCAAGGATATGGCCCCGTGGCGCCGAGCGTCGAAAGTTATGCCGACGGGGCCAAGGAGGTCTTCCGCGCGCGCTTCGTCGGTTTTGCCGATGGCGACGCTGCCACGCGGGCCTGCTCGGCCCTGCAGGCCAAGTCGATCAACTGCTTCGTGGTGCGCTGAACCCGCCTATTGGACGGTTTCGCCCGGATAGACGCCCCAGAGCGAGGACTGGCTGACATAGCCGCGCAGCCGCTCTTTCTGGAGAACGGTCCGGCACCAGGTGCCGTCGCAGTTGATCAGGTCGAGGCGGACTTCCGGCAGAAGCCTGGCGATGACGCGGGCGCTTTTGGAGGGAGCCGAGCGGAGCGGTATCGGCTGTTGCAGCCAGGGGCCGATGACGGCGGTTCGCTTGCTCGATATCAGTGGCGCGAACATCCATCCGGTCGTGCCGTCGGCGTCCCTGACCCGCCGCCAGTTGCCGTATTCCTGGATTATCTCGAGCGGCAGCCCCTGCGCAGTGTAGACCCATATCGTGGCGAAGTCGGTTGACGGTCCTACCCGCAGATAGGCGGTCCTCGCTTTCAGCGACACGAAGCGCGGGATGGGAAGCTCTGTTTCCCGGCCTTTCTTCCAGTCTTCGTCGAAGGCAGGCTTTGCCTGAAGGGGCTGGCCCATCGCCACGGGCGACAGGAAGACCAGCGCCACGAGGGCCGTTGCAGCAAGAGACCTGATCTTCATTGACCCGCCGAAGTTTACACCCGCCGAACCGGCGTACAACGTAAGGCCGGCCGGGTCCATAGGCCGTGGTGACGGTTGCCGGAAGGTTAATGTCTCCCGGCAATCGGCGCTAAGGTGTTCACGAAGGCTTGAGTTCGGGCCTTATTTGACCGGCGCATTCATCGCCCAGGCGACGCCGAAGGGATCGCGGACCTGGCCGTAGCGGTCGCCCCAGAACATCACCTGCAGCTCCGTCTCGACCGTCATGCCGGCATCGAGCGCGCGTTTCCACCAGAAATCGATATCCTCGACCGGCAGCATCATGGTGAAGGCCTGCGGCTTTTCGAGCGGATGGCCGTAGTCCGGATAGGGGTCGCAGAGCATCACCGAACTGCCGTTGATATAGAGGTGGATGTGCATCGTGCGGCCCTGCTCGTCCACCGGATGAAAGGACTCGATCTCGGCGCCGAGGGCCTTTTTGTAATACTCGGCGGCCTTCATCGCACCATCGACCTGAAGATAGGCGACCACGCCGCCGCGGACAGGCGAAGCCGCCTGCTTGTCGTTTGTCTGGGCATTCGTATTCATGACTTTCCCTCCTGTTCGGATCGTTCTCGTCCATGGCGGACAATGCAAGGACGAAGGAGGGGAGGCGATGCCGACAGGAGGGCTATAAAAAATCAATCCCGTCCCGTAAATCCCTTCACCAGGCCCTCATAGGCTTCCATGGGCGGAAAGTGCTCGTAGGAATGCACGGCCGGCGTCGTCGCCCACGGCAGCTTTTCGGACGTGTAGGTCTCGATGAAGGGCACGAACCATTTGGGGTCGTCGAGCATGGTGGGGCGCAGGTTGACGAACCAGTCCATGCCTTCCGGCCTGGTGAACATCCAGCTCTTGCAATGCGGACAGTGGTAGTGGTGGGCGGCGTCGCCATGCAGGCCGCCGATCATCGGTTCGCCCGCGGTCACCTCGAACCCTTGAGAGGGGATCGCGGCGGAGAGCGAGAAGGCGCTGGCGCTCATCTTCTGGCATCCGGTGCAGTGGCAGGCCATGGTCAGGATCGGCGGCGCGCCGATCTTCAGGCGCACCTGCCCGCAGCGGCATCCGCCTTGCATAGGGAGATCTGGCATGGGGAGAGTAGGCTTGGGCATTTTTACCTCCATCTCCCCATGAACTAGGGCCGCTGCGGTATTTGATCAGGCCGGACGCTTGGGAATATCCAGGCCGCGCTGCACGGCGGGCCTTGCGAGGCCGCGTTCGAGCCATTGCGGCACGCGCTTCAGCTGGTCGTATTCGACCAGTTCGCCGGCGCCGTAGAAGCCGATCAGGTTGCGCACCCAGCCGAGCATCGCGATGTCGGCGATCGAATATTCGTCGCCCATGATCCAGTCGCGGCCTTCGAGCCGGGTTTCGATGACGCGGATGATGCGGTGCGATTCCTTGGCGTAGCGGTCGCGCGGGCGCTTGTCCTCGATGTCCTTGCCGGCGAACTTATGGAAGAAACCGAGCTGGCCGAACATCGGCCCGAGGCCGCCCATCTGGAACATCACCCACTGAATCGTCTCGTAGCGGGTGGCCGGATCGGACGACAGCAGCTTGCCGGTCTTTTCGGCAAGATAGATCAGGATCGCGCCACTCTCGAACAGCGCCAGCGGCTTGTCGCCGGGGCCATGCGGATCGAGGATCGCCGGGATCTTGCCGTTCGGGTTGAGCGACAGGTATTCCGGCCCCCAGGTCTCGTCGGCGCCGATATTGATGAAATGCGGCTCGTAGGGCAGGCCGATTTCTTCGAGCATGATCGACACTTTCACGCCGTTCGGCGTCGGCGTCGAATAGAGTTGCAGCACGTCCGGGTTTTCGGCGGGCCATTTGGACGTGATCGGGAAGGTGGAAAGGTCGGCCATATAGGGGGTCCTTAGGAGGCAGAGTTTTTGTTCCCGCGGAATATAGCCACCGGCGCGCGATGCGCCAGTGGCGATCTCATCGAAGTCAGCGGGCGCTGGCCGGGAAAGCCGGCAGCTTGGCGACGTCGCCGGCGTCATGCTGGATGATCAGTTTTGCGTTGAGCTGTTTTGCGATCCCGTTCATGCGCTCAATCGAGGCGAGGCTTTCGGCCCGGTCGATGTTGAAGGGCGGGACGCCGTTGTTTCCGATCTGCTCCTCGAAATGCACCACGTCGCCGGAGAGCAGCACCGGTCCGCTCTGCGGCAGTTTGACGAGCAGAGCCGTCTCGCCCCTGGTGTGGCCGGGCATGGCCAGCATCATCACCGAACCGTCGCCGAACACGTCGCGGTCGCCCGAGACCGGGTCGATCTTCGCCTTGCCGTCCATCCAGGGCTGGACCAGCGCCGGCACGACGCCGAAGGGCAGGGGATTTTCGTGCAGGCTTTCCCAGTCGCCGGCACCGATCATCAGCGTCGCCTTGGCGAAGGTCGCCGCCTGGCCGAGATGGTCGAAGTGGTTGTGGCTGATGCCGACGAGACCGATCCGGTCCGGCTTGATGCCGATCTTTTCGAGCTGCGTCGGGATATCGACTGTAAGAGACGGGGCGAGCGGCTGGGTCAGGTCCGGCGCCTTGCCGATCAGGGCGGCCGGCAGGCCGGTGTCCCAGAGCAGGTAGTCGGCGCCATGGCGGATCACGTAGCAGCTGTCGGTCAGGGTGCGGCTTTCCCCGGCATAGTTGAACGTGTCGGAAAAGACCGACAGGTCCTTGACCGCGACAGAGCCGCAATCGAGCCGCCAGAGTTCGAGATCGGCTGCGGCCTGGGCAGGGCTCGAAAGCGCGAACAGAGCCGCACCGGCGGCGAGAAGGGAGGTGCCCAGGGCGGAGAGAGTGGAAAGCGTAGCGAAGGTCTTCATCAAAAGTCTCCTCGGTTGAAGCCCGCGCCTTCTGCCCGCTTTCGAAATCCGGGAGGGCCGGATTTTTGCCGACTTGAGCCCGAAACGCTCACCAGGGATATTTTTCGTTTGGTTTCCTGCGCTATAGTGCGGCGATGAACCTGATCGTCACCCGGACCCTTCCTGATCTTTCCCGCCGTCTGCTCGACCGCCTGAGGCCCGTCGCGGCCGGCAAGCTCAAGCCCGGCATGCATGCCTATGCCGAGCAGTTGTTCATTTATTGCTGTTTCGACCGCGAGAAGGTGAAGGCACTGGAGCTGGACTGCCCGATGATCTGCATTGTGCTCCACGGCCAGAAGGAAATCTGGCTTGGCGACCGGGTGCAGGTCTTTCCGTCCGGGTCGGTATTTGTCCTGCCCGGCGGCGTGCCGATGGATGCCGTCAACATACCGGACGAGACGAACGGCCTGTATGTGGCGCTGCGGCTCGATGTGCCCGCCTTGCCGGAGGGGATACCGCCGCTTTCGGCGGCCGAGCGCCTGAAAGGCAGCGAGGCAGGCAGTTTCGGCCTGCCGCTCAGCGAGGATCTGGTGGAGGCGCTCTGCCATGCGGCAACCACGATTGCCGATGGAGCGATTGGCGAGACGATCAAGCGGTTGCGCATGACGGAGGTGCTGGCGCTGCTGCGGCCGCTGCCGGAAGCGCGGGTGCTGTTCCGTCAGAGCCTTTCCGAGGAGATCGCCTGGCTGATCGCCACCGCACCCTCCGAACCCTGGAACGTTGCCGACGTCGCGGCCGAACTCGGCATCGGCGCCTCGACGCTGCGGCGCCGCCTGTCCCTGGAGGGAGGCTCGTTCCGGGCCATCCTGCGCCGGGAAAGGCTGAAGGCGGGGCAGAACGCCATCTCCTCGGGCGCTTCGAGCATCGCGGCGGCGGAGGCGGCCGGTTATGCGTCGCGGTCGCATTTCTCCCGCCGTTTCCGCGAGACGTTCGGCACCAGCCCGACCGGCCGGCGCTGATCCGACAAAAAATTGCTGCGTCCTGTCGGGTGAGCCGCTAATCCTTCGTCTTCATCAGGAGAAGGAGCCACGCATGCTTTACGCCATCCTTTGCTACGCCCATGAGGAAACCGTCTTCGCCTGGTCCAGGCAAGAGGAGGAAGCCGTCATGGCAAAGCTCATCGAGGTACAGACGCCTTATGCTGAGGCCGGCAAGCTCGGCCCGGTCGGCCGGCTGATGCCGACGACCGCCGCCACCACCGTGCGCAAGGGCAAGGACGAACCCTTGGTGCTCGACGGGCCGTTTGCGGAAACCAAGGAAGTGCTGCTCGGTTTCTACACGCTCGAAGTCGAGACGCTGGAAGAGGCGGTCGCCTTCTCGAAGCAGCTTTCGGCGGCCAATCCCGGCTCCAGTTCCTATGAGATCCGGCCTTTCCTCGTCTTCCGTCCCGGCGACATCAAGAATAGCGAGACCAAGACATGACAGACATTGCCTGGATCGAGCTTGCCCTGACGGCGGCCCGGCCGCAGGCGCTCGGTGCGCTCCTCCGTTATTTCCGCGATCTCGACACCGCGGAAGAGGCTTTTCAGGAGGCGTGCCTGCGCGCCATCCGGACCTGGCCGGACAAGGGGCCGCCGCGCGACCCGACCGCCTGGCTGATCTTCGTCGGCCGCAACAGCGGCATCGACGTGGTCCGCAAGCGTTCCAGGAATGATCCGCTGCCGGAGGAGGAGGCCTTCTCCGACCTGTCCGACGCCGAGACGGATATCGCCGACCGGCTCGACAATTCCAACTACCGCGACGACATCCTGCGGCTGATGTTCATCTGCTGCCATCCGGACCTGCCGGCGACCCAGCAGATCGCGCTGGCGCTCCGGATCGTCTCGGGCCTCAGCGTCGCGCAGATCGCCCGGGCCTTCCTGGTCGGCGACAGCGCCATGGAACAGCGCATCACCCGCGCCAAGGCGCGTGTCGCGAAAGCCGGCGTGCCGTTCGAGACGCCGGGGCCAGCGGAACGGGCCGAGCGCCTCGGCATCGTCTCGGCGATGATCTATCTCGTCTTCAACGAAGGCTATTCCGCCGGCATCACCAATCCCGACAGCGCAGCCTTCTGCGACGAGGCGATCCGGCTTGGCCGGCTGCTGCTGCGCATCTTCCCGGCCGAGCCGGAGATCATGGGCCTCACGGCGCTGATGCTGCTGCAGCATTCGCGCGCCGGCACGCGCATCGACAAGGACGGGCAGATCGTGCTGCTCGAGGACCAAGACCGCAGCCGCTGGGACAGCAGGCTGATCAACGAGGCGCTGGCGCTGCTCGACAAGGCGATCCGCCACCGCAAGCCCGGCCCCTATCAGGTCCAGGCGGCGATCTCGGCGCTGCATGCGCGAGCGCCGACGCCAAAGGACACGGACTGGCAGGAAATCACCATGCTCTACGGCCTGCTGGAGCGCATCCAGCCGTCGCCGGTGGTGACGCTCAACAAGGCCGTCGCGGTCTCGAAACTCGAGGGGCCGGAGGCGGCGCTCGCGATGATCGCGCCGCTCGCCGAAAAGCTCGACGGCTATTTCTATTTCCATGGGGTCAAGGGCGGGCTGATGATGCAGGCTGGCCACCGGCACGAAGCCCGCGAGGCCTTCGACCGGGCGATCGCGCTTGCCAACTCGCCGGCCGAATGCGCCCATATCCGCCAGCAGATCGACAAGCTCTGCGCGGTCACGCCGCCGGCTGTGTAGCGGCTAGGTTGCTCGCATATGGGGCTGCCCCTCATCCGGCTGCCGCCACCTTCTCCCCGCTTGCGGGGAGAAGGACGCAAGCCGCGCCGTCTCCATGCCCTAAATGGCCTCGCGAGGCACGTCCCCTCTCCCCGCAAGCGGGGAGAGGGTTAGGGTGAGGGGCAGTCCCGCACGCGAACGCCCCTGCTACCGCCGCGGGGGCCGAAGCGTCATCTCGACGGAAATCACGTCGCCCGCGGTAAGGCCGGTCTTTTTCCGCACGGCGTCCTTCAGCGGCAGGAGATAGGTGTCGTCCTTCGGAAACAGCGAGGTGTAGAACGAAACGCCGCCGATCGTCGCATCGACCGGGATCACGCCCCAGCCATAGGTGAGAAGCTTCGACAGTCGTTTGATCTCCTCGGCGTGGTCCGGGGGAAGCGGCGCGAAGAAGAAGGGCGAGGGCCCGCGCCAGTGGATGATTTCGGCCTCGAAACTGAATTGGGTCACAGATCCTCTCCCGGTGCCTGTCGTTTCGCCCTCGACCTATGTGCCGCAGGCCTTGAAAAATTTCCACGGCGCTTGTCGGATTTCATTCTGGCCACACGTCCTGGGTTCAGCATCGGATGAGATGTTTTTTAAAACCTGGAGGGAGACCGACAATGACCGCCAATACCGCCAAATACGCATTGCAGATCGTTCGCGAAATGGCCGTTCCGGCCGACAAGCTCTACAAGGCCTGGACGACGCCGGAACGGATGGGCGAATGGTTCTGCCCCAAGCCCTGGAAGGTGACCGAAGCACGGCTGGACGTGCGGCCCGGCGGTTCCTGCTTTTTCCTGATGGAAGGACCGGACGGCGAGAAGATCCCCAATTACGGCATCTACCTGGAAGTCGTGCCGAACAGGAAGCTCGTCACGACCGACGCCTATACCAGCGCCTGGGTGCCGTCAGAAAAACCGTTCATGACCGCTGTCGTCGAATTCGAAGACCTCGGCGACGGCCGCACGCGATATACCGCGACTGCCTATCACTGGACCGAGGAGGACATGCAGGCCCACGAACAGATGGGCTTCACGGTGGGCTGGGGCATCGTCGCCGACCAACTCGAAGAGATCGCCAAGACGTTCTAACGCATGAACCGCCGCCCGGGTCAGGCTCGGGCGGCTTCATGTTCGCTTCGAGGCGCTTTCGAAATCGATTCAAAAGCCTGTTGGAAGTCTTTGAATATGGATTCGAATCCCGATTGTTCCGGGGTCCGTGCCGCTGGTTCATTGGGCTTGCGGGATCAGCGCTTCCGGTATCGTCAGGCTCGAATAGACGCGGTTGCGGCCGTTCTTTTTCGCCATGTAGAGAAGCTGGTCGGCGGCGTTGAGCTGGTTGCCGAACGTCTCGCGTTCCTCCATTTCCATGACGCCGATCGAGATCGTCACCGAAATGCTCTTCTCATGCAGCGGAATGTTGGTGGCCTGGATGTTGGCGCGTACCTGTTCGCAGAACGAATGAGCCTGGAAGGCGTTGGTTTCCTTCATGTAGATCGCGAACTCCTCGCCGCCGAGGCGGGCGGCGAGATACCGCCTGTCGGCGGTCATCTCGCTCAGGATGCCGGCAAGCCGCTTCAGTACCTGGTCGCCGGCCTCGTGGCCGTAGGTGTCGTTGACCGACTTGAAATGGTCGATGTCGAGGATCGCGACCGCGTCGTTTGCCGGTGCGGGTTGCAGGAGCGGGTTCTTCTCGAAGAAGAAGCGGCGGTTTGCCAGGCCCGTCAGATGGTCCCGCTCCGCCAGGTAACGCAGCCGCTTCAGCTGGGTCAGCGTCTCGACATTGTTGTCGATGCGGCATTGCAGCTCTTCCGGAACGAAGGGACGGTAGATGAAATCCGACGCGCCGGCCTTCAGGAAGCTTGCGGAAAGGCCGCGGTCGGACGAAGACGAAACCCCGATGATGCGCAGTTCGTCCGAAGGCCGGGTTGCGCGAATGCGTCTCGTCAGCTCGTGCCCGTCCATGTCGGGCATGTTGTAGTCGGTGATGACCAGTTCGATCGACGGGTTGTCGGCGAGCATGTCCAGCGCCTCCTTGCCGGAAAGCGCCTCGAGGACACGGAAGTTCTGCCGCTGCATGATCTCGACCAGACCGGAGCGGGCCCATCTCGCGTCATCGACGACGAGAACGGAAAAGGCGCTGTTGGTCAGGATGCGGTTCACGGTCTTGACCACCGTATCGACCGTCCGGTTGTCGCTCTTGACGATATAGTCGATGATCTTCCGCTCGGTGTAGCGGATGGTGCTCTCCGTCTCGGAGGTCGCCGTGAAGACGATCGTCGGAACCGCGTATTCGGCAAGCAGGGCAAGGATCTCGCCGTTCGGCGCATCAGGCAGGTTGAGGCCCGTCAGGGCCAGGGTGAACTTCTGCCCCGCCAGCAGCGTGCGGGCCTGCTCCAGGCTCGCACAGCAGAAGGTCCTGCCGGCTGTCTCCCGCTCGAGACGTTGCCGCAGCAAGGTCGAAAGGGCAGCGGAATCCTCGATGATAAGGATGTCATTTGATGATTGCAGGTTCGGAACGCCCAGGCCCGGCCGATTTCCGTTGCTGTCATCCATTTGATTTGCCTAAACTATTGTTCCCGTTGGCCGGGAAGATTATTCCGGATGGATTACCATTTTGTTATATTCTAAACCTATATTTGTGCCCGAAATCTCGTAGTCCCGTGTCGGTTGCCAAATCAGGGTGCCGGCGATGGCTGTCGCCCGCACCTATCCATTCCATCGAACGATCCCTTCGAAAGAATAGAGTTTGCGTCGGACACGCCCGATAACTATCTGACGGGCATCAACGAATGGATTTTTCAAAGATGGAACTCGGACTTCACACGTTTGGCGATGTCGATGCCGCAGCACCGGACAAGGGCGCGGAAGGTGCCAGGCGGATCAGGGATCTGCTGGAAGAGATCGCGCTTGCCGATCAGGTGGGGCTCGACGTGTTCGGCCTCGGCGAACATCATCGCCCGGACTATGTGATCTCGTCGCCTTCGACGGTGCTTGCGGCCGCTGCCGCGATCACCCAAAACATCCGGCTGACCAGCGCCGTCTCGGTGCTCTCGTCTGACGATCCGGTGCGGGTTTTCCAGCAGTTTTCCACCGTCGATCTGATTTCGAACGGTAGAGCCGAGATCATGGCGGGCCGCGGCTCGTTCATCGAGTCCTATCCGCTGTTAGGCTACGACCTCGGCGACTACGACGAGCTGTTCACCGAAAAGCTCGACCTGCTGCTCGCCATCCGCGACCAGGAGATCGTCACCTGGCAGGGGGAGAAGCGCGCGCCGATCAACGGCCGTGGCGTCTATCCGCGCCCGCTGCAGAAGGAGCTGCCGATCTGGATCGCCGTCGGCGGCACGCCGCAATCGGTGGCGCGGGCAGGGGCCATGGGCCTGCCGCTCGCGGTCGCCATCATCGGTGGCGAATATCCGCGTTTCGCGCCGTTCTTCAACCTCTACCGCGAGGCCGCCCGCCGCGCCGGCCAGGATCCGGCCAGGCTGAAGACCAGCATCAACGTGCACGGTTTCATCGCCGACACGACGCAGGCCGCGGCCGAGCAGTTCTACGGTCCGCAGGCCGAGGTGATGAACCGCATCGGCCGCGAGCGCGGCTGGGGACCGACCAACCGGGCGCATTTCGACGAGGCGCGCTCGAAGCTCGGCAATCTCTTCCTCGGCGAGCCGGAACTGGTGGCCGAAAAGATCATCGCCGCCCACCAGGTGTTCGGCATGGACCGGTTCCTGCTGCAGATGGCGATCGGCCCGATGCCGCACGACCAGGTGATGCGCGGCATCGAGCTCTACGGCACGAAAGTCGCGCCGATTGTCAGAAAAGAGCTCGGGTCGTCAGAAAAGAATTGACGGGCCCGGCCGATGGCGCGAAACCGGCCGCCTGATCAAGTTGGGACCTAAAGCAGACCATGGTTATCTCCACCGAAGACGAACTGGCCAGGCTGAAGGATATCGGCAGGCTTTGCGCGCAGGCGATGGAGATGATGGCGAAGGCGCTGGAGCCGGGCATCACCACCCGCGAGCTCGACGCGATCGGCCGCAAGTTCCTCGAAGAGAACGGCGCGCAGTCGGCGCCGGAGACCTGCTACCAGTTTCCGGGCGCCACCTGCATCAGCGTCAACGAGGAAGTCGCCCACGGCATTCCGGGCGACCGGGTGATCCAGGCGGGCGACCTCGTCAACATCGACGTGTCGGCGGTCAAGGATGGCTTCTTCGGCGATACCGGCGCGTCCTACGCGGTGCCGCCGGTCAGCAGAGAGATCGAGAAGCTTTGCCGCGACGGCCGCCGGGCGCTTTGGACCGGGCTGCAGCAGGTCAAGGCCGGCAAGCCGCTTTCCGGCATCGGCAATGCGATCGGCACCTTCGCCAAGAAGAACCGCTATACGCTGATCACCAACCTTTCGAGCCACGGCATCGGGCTGACGCTGCATGACGAGCCGAAGGAAATCCCGACCTGGCCGGACAGGCACGAGACGCGCTCGATGGAAGACGGGCTGGTCTTCACCGTCGAGCCGTTCCTGTCGCTCGGCGCCAACTGGGCCGAGGACGGCGGCAACGGCGATCCATGGACGCTTTACAGCGATCCCAAGGCACCCACCGTGCAATACGAGCACACGATCGTCGCGACCCGCAACGGGCCGCTGATCCTGACACTCGCGGATTGAGCGAAGACCTCCGCCGTCACGGCAGACCACCGCATCCCGGCGGATAGGTCAGTTGTGTTTGTTGCCCGGCACGGCATCGACCTGACGATAGAAGGCATCGGTACGCTCGGTCTGCAGGTTTCCAAGCATCTGGCGCGTATGGACGCGTGCCGCGCTCTGCAGCAATTGCGCAAAAGCGGCGTAACCGACGGCGTCGGCCTGGCGAAGCTGGGTGATCAACGGATCGACGAGTACTTCGGAAAGGGTCAGGTCATGTTCCATGCGCATGCCTCCGCGCCCCGATGGCGATGCGTCAGAGATTGGCTTGCTTTCATGTCAGCAGCAAGACGATTTCGGTCATGCGCTGCACCAAATCGTCGCGGCATATGCGCGATCGCTTGTGTACCGGTCCATCATTCCGGTGCATCGCTGCGATGAAAATTCCTCATTTGCCGCGATCGGGCGCGGCTGCGATAACCGTGCCATGCTGCAGATCAATACGAACTACTCGCACCGCCCCCTGCTGATCGGTTTCGCCGGCTCCATAGCGATGGCGGCGGCGATGGGTTTCGGGCGTTTCTTCTACACGCCGATCCTGCCCGGGATGATGACCGGCATTCCGCTTTCGGCGGCCGATGCCGGGTATATCGCGGCCGGCAATTTCGCCGGCTATCTCGCCGGCGCCATCCTGTCGGCTTATGGCTGGGCGGCCGGGCGCGAGCGCAAGGTGGCGCTTTTCGGGCTTCTGGCGACCGCGATCCTGCTCGCCGCCATGGCCGCGACGGATTCGGTCTTCGCCTTCACCATCATCCGCTTTCTCGCCGGCCTTGCGAGCGCGCTTGCGATGATCTTCACCTCGTCGATCGTGCTGCCCTATGCGGTGGGCCGCGACAACGTCAACGCCCTGCATTTCGGCGGCGTCGGGCTCGGCATCGCCCTTTCCTCCGCACTGGTCTTTGCCGTCAATGCGATGGCCGGCGCCAAATGGCTCGGTTGGGCGCCTGGCTGGCGGGTGAACTGGCTCGCCGGTGCGGCGATCGTGTTTCTCGTGCTCGCCGTCGTCGCCTGGATCCTGCCGAAACAGGCGATCGGAACCGGCTCGGCGGTCGAGCCGCCGCTTAAATGGCGCAGGCCACTCGTGCTGCTCACCGCTTCCTACGGCCTGTTCGGCTTCGGCTACGTGATCACGGCGACCTTCCTCGTCACCATCGCGCGGATGGGGAATGCGGGTCCGATCGTCGAATTCCTCGCGTGGTTCCTGACCGGTTCGGCGGCTGCCGTCTCGCTCATCCTCTGGCGGCCGGTGGTCAACAGCTTCGGGCTTGCCAAGGCCTATGCCGCGGCGCTTGCCCTGCAAATGGTCGGCGTGCTCGGTTCGGTCGTGCTGCCGCCGACATCAGGCGCGCTTGTCGGCGGGCTGCTGCTCGGCGTCACTTTCATGGTGATCACCGCCTACGGCCTGCAGATCGGCCGGAAGCTTTCGCCGGAGAGCCCGCGCCGGGCGCTCGCCTGCGCCACCGCCGCCTTCGGTACCGGCCAGATCATCGGCCCGCTCGTGGCCGGCTGGATCGCCGAAGCAAGCGGCGGCAGTTTTGTCGCGCCGACGCTGATTGCGGCGGCGGCGCTCGTCGTCTGCGTCCTGCTCGCGCTGCCGGTTGCGCGCAGCGCCTTCGAATAATCCCACGGTTACAATTATGTAACCAAGGAACGCGGCCATTGCCGCCCTCTTGGAACTGCCTTAGTTTTCGGCTCAATAGTCGTTCCGACATCCCGCCGACTCGAACTCAGGAAAGCCCAAGCTCCGTGTTCCACTCCTTCTTTCCCCGGCCCAAACCGTTCGCGATTTCAGGCGTCGTCTGGGCCATTGTTACCATCCTGGCCTGGTATTTCATCTTCGACGGCCTTGGCGCGTCACTTGGATATGTGATGCCGGAGCGAGAACCCTACGATCTTTCGTACTTCCTGGTGCCGGCCAACCTTTGGTTCTACGCATATTTCGCGGTCTGCCTTGCGCTTTTTGGTGGTGTCTGGACCGTGATCGCCAAGGATCATCCCTGGAAACGCTGGTCGATCTGGGGATCGCTGCTGATCATCGCGGTGACCTATTTCGGAGTGCAGGTCTCGGTGGTGATCAACAACTGGCGGCGGCCGTTCGGCGACCTGCTGCAGAATGCGCTTTCCAAGCAGCCGGGGATTACCGCCTGGAACTTCTACGATCTCCAGATCGTCTTCGCCCAGATCGTCTTCCTCAGCATGGCCGTCTCGATCCTGACGGACTTCTTCACCAGCCACTACATCTTCCGCTGGCGCACGGCGATGAACGACTTCTACATGTCGAAGTGGGAAAAGCTGCGCCATATCGAAGGCGCGTCCCAGCGTGTCCAGGAAGATACGATGCGGTTTTCGGCAACGCTCGAGGGGCTCGGCATCAACCTGATCAATGCGGTGATGACGCTGGTCGTCTTCCTGCCGATCCTGTTTGCACTGTCGGGCTACGTTTCCGAACTGCCGCTGATCGGGGAAGTACCGCATGCGCTATTCTGGCTGGCGATCTTCTGGTCGGCCTTCGGCACGATCCTTCTGGCGACCGTCGGGGTCAAGCTGCCGGGGCTGAATTTCCGCAACCAGCGCGTGGAGGCGGCCTACCGCAAGGAACTGGTGTATGGCGAGGACCATGCCGACCGCGCCCAGCCGGCGACCGTCAAGGAGCTCTACAGCAATGTGCGGAAGAACTATTTCCGCATGTATTTCCACTATCTCTATTTTAACGTGGCGCGTTATTTCTACATCCAGGCCGATGCGGTGTTCCTGCTGCTGATGCTGGTGCCGACGATCGTCGCGGGCAAGATCACCTATGGTATCTACCAGCAGATCGCCACCGCCTTCGGCCAGGTCAGCAACTCGTTCCAGTATCTGGTCAACTCCTGGACGACGATCATCGAACTGCTCTCCATCCACAAGCGCCTCAAGGCCTTCGAAGCGGCCATCGACGATCAGCCGCTGCCGACCATCGACCAGCATTACCTGGAGCGGGAAGCCGAAGCCGGCGAACTTGCGGCCGACAAGCCCTATTGATCTGGATAGCAGGTTCCAGGACAGCACCTTTGGCCGCGCCGGACGTCTTGTCCGGCGCGGTTCTGGTTCAGGGATGGGGCAGGCGGGTATTTCAGTATATCGGGTATTCAGGCTTTCCGCCTGTCCCGGCCGTTCCTGCGGCTTTCCGGGAGTTGTCAGTTCCCGTTCCACCACGTTCGACAGCCATCACCGGAAACCGGGGTCCGAAAACCCTTGGAGGAAGATGCCGGTTCGCGAACCCGGTTTCCCATCCGATGACGGGGTGATTATGTGGCGGGTTCGGGAGGCGGGGATGAGAGGGGACGTGGATCAGGGTAAGGGGTTGATGAGATTGGGGTGTTTTTTGCGGGTGACGAAAATCGTCCCCGCTCGGATACCCATGGACCCCAAGGGATTGCCTCATGTGGAGCTTGTCCCTCATCCGGCTGCCGCCACCTTCTCCCTGTTCTGACGGGGAGAAGGGATATGCCGCGCCCTCTCTGTTTTTCTCTGGAGTCCGGTGGGGCAAGTCCCCTCTCCCCGCAAGCGGGGAGAGGGTTAGGGTGAGGGGCTATCGCCGCATGTGAAAAGCCATCAGGATCAAAGCCCAGACGCCATTCGCGGTTTTTCCCGCTCGCGGATCAGCCTGATCGCCTGCGAATAACTCACGCAGGCAACGTCCTCCTTGGCGCAGACCTCCGTCACCAGCCGCTCCATCGCCCGCCAATAGGCGCCGCCGTTCATTTCGACGAAGTGCAGGCCGATCTGCAGGGGAATGCGGTCGCCGTCGTATTCTCGGTCGAAGGCGGCCTTGAAGGCGGAATAGGCGCGTTCCTCGAATTCGGCGGAGCTGCTCGGATTGTCGATGCCACCGGAATGGCGGATGAAGAGGTTGTAGTCCATGGCGATGATCGGCCGATCGGAGGGACCTTCCGGGATGAGCGGCAGCCCGAAGCGGACGAGGCCGCCCTTTTCCTCCGGCATGGCGGGTCCCTTGGTGACGAGGCTGGCGTCATAGCGGATGCCGGCCCGCCTTTCGGCTTCGACCAGGCCGGGGCTGGTCGAGAAATAGGGAGCGCGGAAGCCGGCGATCCCGGTCGCGACGAACTCCTTCCAGCCGGCCGGCTCCTCCGATCCGGCGCCGGTCGCCTTCCACGCGTTGGTCAGCACATCGCGGAAGGTGTTGAACTCTGCGGTCCAATCGGCTGCCGTCCAGTCCTTGCCGTCGAAATGGCCGCAGGTATGGCTGGAAATGTCGTGGCCTTCGAGATGCGCCTGCCAGACGTGGCCGAGCCTTTCGCGGGCCTCGGCAGCGGTTTGGGCAAAGCCGATATTCGACTTTCCCGGCTTCTCGTTCGGCCCCTGGTAGCTTCTGGAATTGGCGCGTTCGATCACCAGCGTGCAGGAGAGGAAATAGGTGAAATGGGCACCGGAGCGCCTGGCGAGATCGCGGCTGCGCTGCCAGAGATTGTTGGCACCGGCGCCGTCGAAGGAGACCATCACCAGCTGTTTCGGCTTGTCGGCGGCATCTGCCGCGACGGGGGCAGCGAGGAGACAGAGGGCGAGGGGAAGGGCAAGCGGACGCATCGGGCACCTGAATCATGGCGAAGGGCAGCCGGCTTTGTGGCCGCTGAATAAGGCAAAGCTTTGAGCGGATAGGTTTAAGTGTGGATTCCTGCGAAAGCCGCGAACGCGCTTTCTTGGCGCGTGTTTTCGGTCCTGCATTTGTCGCCTTTGCTAAACCGGCGCCCACTTTTGCGCGAGAGGAGTTAAGGGGGGCCTTACATCTCCGGGAAAATAGGCTAGAAGGCGCTTTTCCGCATGATGGGCCGGTTGGGCCGGAGACTTTGATGGCGCAGGACGACGACAGTTTTATTCGCGAAGTGAACGAGGAACTTCGCTCCGATCAGTTCAGGGGTGCATGGCAGCGTTACGGCAGGATCGTGATCGCGGTCGCCGTGCTGATCGTCGTCGGTACGGCCGCCTATCGTGGTTACGAATACTGGGACACGCATAATTCCTCGCAGTCCGGCGACCGTTTCCTGGCGGCGCTGAAGCTTGCCTCGGAAAACAAGAACGACGAGGCGCTGGCAGCCTTCGAAGCGCTCGAAAAGGACGGCACCGGCGCTTATCCCGTGCTCGCCAAGCTGCGCGCCGGTTCGGTGCAGCAGTCGAAGGGCGATGCAGCCGGGGCGATCGCCACGTTCTCGGCGGTCGGCAAGGACAATGCAGCGCCGCAGGCGATGCGCGACCTCGCCAGGATGCGCGCCGCATGGCTGCTGATCGACAACGGCACCTATGAACAGGTGGCCGCCGAAGTGCAGCCGATGGCGGTGCCCGCCAATCCGCTTGCCAATTCCGCCCGCGAGGCGCTTGGTCTTGCCGCCTACAAGGCCGGCAACTTCGCGCAGGCCAAGGAATGGTTCCAGCAGATTGCCAATGACGCCTCCGCGCCGCGCAACGTCGCCAACCGCGCGCAGATCATGCTCGACAACATCGCCTCTTCAGGCAAGGCGCCCTGACGGTTTTCGCCCAGGGCTTTAAGGATACAGAATGAGCTTCACCGTCGCCATCGTCGGACGCCCGAACGTCGGCAAGTCCACGCTTTTCAATCGCCTGGTTGGGAAGAAGCTGGCGCTTGTCGACGACACGCCGGGCGTCACCCGCGACCGCCGTCCGGGCGACGCGAAGCTCATCGACCTGAAATTCACGATCATCGATACCGCCGGTCTCGAAGAGGCGGGACCCGAGACGCTCGAAGGCCGCATGCGCGCCCAGACCGAGGCCGCGGTCGACGATGCCGACCTGACGTTGTTCGTGGTCGATGCCAAATCCGGCCTGACGCCGCTCGACAAGACTTTTGGCGAGTTGCTGCGCCGCAGCGGCAAGCCGGTGGTTCTGGTCGCCAACAAGTCGGAAGCGCGTGGTTCCGACGCCGGTTTCTACGACGCCTATACGCTGGGCCTGGGCGAACCGGTGCCGATCTCGGCCGAGCACGGCCAGGGCATGATCGACCTGCGGGACGCGATCGTCGAGGCGCTCGGCGAGGAGCGGGCGTTTCCGGAAGACGATGACGAGGCGCAGACGAATATCGACGTCCGGGATTCCGATTTCGCCGACGAGGGCGAGGACGAGGCCGAGCCGGAATACGACGAGACCAAGCCGCTGCGCGTCGCCATCATCGGCCGTCCGAATGCCGGCAAGTCGACGCTGATCAACCGCTTCCTCGGCGAGGACCGGCTGTTGACCGGGCCGGAAGCCGGCATTACCCGCGACAGCATTTCCGTCGAGTGGGAATGGCGTGGCCGCACCATCAAGATGTTCGACACCGCCGGCATGCGCAGGAAGGCACGCGTCCAGGAAAAGCTCGAAAAGCTGTCGGTGGCGGATTCGCTCAGGTCGATCCGGTTTGCCGAAACGGTGGTGATCGTTTTCGACGCGACCATTCCGTTCGAAAAGCAGGACCTGCAGCTCGTCGACCTGGTGTTGCGCGAAGGCCGCGCCGCGGTGCTCGCCTTCAACAAGTGGGATCTCGTCGAGGATACGCAGGCGCTGCTGGCCGACCTGCGCGAAAAGACCGAGCGGCTTCTGCCGCAGGCGCGGGGGCTTCGCGCCGTGCCGATTTCCGGCCAGACGGGCTATGGGCTCGACAAGCTGATGCAGAACATCATCGACACGGACAAGGTGTGGAACAAGCGCATCTCGACCGCGCGCCTCAACCGCTGGCTCGACGGCGTTCAGACCCAGCATCCGCCACCGGCCGTCTCCGGCCGCCGCCTGAAGCTCAAGTACATGACCCAGGTGAAAGCCCGCCCGCCGGCCTTCATGGTGTCCTGCACCAGGCCGGACGCGCTGCCGGAAAGTTATGTGCGCTATCTGATCAACGGCTTGCGCGCCGATTTCGATATTCCGGGCGTGCCGATCCGCATGCATTTCAAGGCGGGTGAAAACCCGTTCGAGGGACGCAAGAAGAAGCGGTAGTTTTTCAGGCTGGTCGTTCGGCTGCTTGCCTGGAGCTGCCCCTCATCCGGCTGCCGGCACCTTCTCCCCGCTTGCGGGGCGAAGGGATATGCCGCGCCGTTTTCGTCACTCTCATCGTAGTAAATGGAGGCCTGCTCTCAATTCTCGTTCGGGAACCGGGAGCGTGCGTCTTGCGTCCTTCTCCCCGTCAGAACGGGGAGAAGGTGGCAGCAGCCGGATGAGGGGCAGGCCTGGCTCCGGTACTAAACCGTCGAAGGCCGAATTCCGCCGCGCGGTGCCGGCAGTTTCGGCTGCCCCTGGGCGATCATCACATTGTTCAGGAACTGCTTCGACGCCGCTTCCCAGGTGAACTTGCGGGCAAGCGCCTGGGCGTTTTCGCGTGAGCAGTGGAGTGCGGCAAGGCAGGCCTCGCGAAGATCCTCGTCGAGCGCGCCGGCGCCGGAACCTTCCTCGATGATGTCGATCGGGCCGGTGACCGGATAGGCGGCGACCGGCACGCCGCTCGCGAGCGCCTCCAGGATCGTGTTGCCGAACGTGTCGGTCTTCGACGGAAAGACGAAGACGTCGGCCTGGGCATAGGCGCGGGCGAGGTCGTCGCCGGTCTTCATGCCGGTGAACAGCACGTTGGGGTAGCGCTTCTGCAGGTCTGATCGAGCCGGGCCGTCGCCGACGACGACCTTTGAGCCGGGCAGGTCCAGGTCGAGGAAGGCGGGCAGGTTCTTTTCCACCGCGACGCGGCCGACGGTCATGAAGATCGGGCGCGGCAGGTCGAAGGGCCGCTCGTCGAGATCCATCGGATGGAACATGGTCTGGTCGATGCCGCGGCTCCAGCGCAGCAGGTTCTTGAGGCCGAGCTTCGACAGTTCGCGCTCGAGGCTGGCGGTCGCCACCATGCAGCCATTGCCGGCATTGTGGAACCAGCGCACGAAGCCATGCAGCCAGCGGACCGGGATGGGAAAGCGCGCCGACACGTATTCCGGAAAGCGGGTGTGGTAGCTGGTCGAGAAGGGGATGTCGTTCTTGAGGCACCAGCGGCGTGCGAGCAGTCCGAGCGGGCCTTCGGTGGCGATGTGAACGGCGGTCGGCATCGACGCCCGGATGGCGCTGGCGATCTGCCAGTAGGTGGTGACCGAAAGGCGGATTTCCGGGTAGGTGGGGCAGGGAACGCTGGTGAAATCCTGGGGCGTCACCATCGTCACTTCGACGCCCATCCGGGCGAGTTCCCGATTGGTATTCTCGATCGAACGGACGACGCCGTTCACCTGAGGATACCAGGCATCCGTCACGATGGTGATTCTTGTCATGGAAGGCCGAACCCGGTTGCCGATCCGCCGACGACTCGCGTGCAACGGAGCGTTTTCGGCCTTCTATCGGGAAAGTTTGTTACAGGCTGATGAAGGGGGCATGTCGGGGGCAGTCCAGCGAGAATTGCCGCAGGCTGCGGAAAGTGATATCCAATCTCTTTGAAGGAGATATCTCGAATGCCGCTTTTCGTTCGCGACGAAGAAATCGCCGACATGACGGTGGAGCTGCAGGGGCTTTTGAAGGCCCCGACCAAGACCGAGGCATTGCGCCAGGCCCTGCGTCATGAACTGGAGCGAGTGAGGGCGACGGTGCCGGTCAAGGAACGGCTGGCGAGGGCGCGGGCCCTGGCCGACGCCTTGGGGCCTTCCGATCCGGGTTTCAACCAGAAGGCATTCGCTGACGATCTCTGGGATGATCTTTGATGTTCATCGACGCCTCGGTCATCGTTGCCATCCTGAAACCGGAAGAGGATGCCGACGAGCAAATGCGGCGGCTCGATGATGCAGGAGGACCGTTCTACGTCTCCCCGCTTGTCAGGATGGAGGCCAGTCTGTCGTTGGCTCGGGCCAAGGCGGAGGCTTTAGGTAAGGATAAACGGCCGACAATGGAGATGGTCAAGGGCGCCGGCGATGCTGTCGATGAATTCATAAGCGCACTTGCGGCGGAAGATATCGCGATCTCATCCGAGATCGGCATTGCGGCACGCGAAGTTGCCATCCGGTACGGCAAAATCGTCGGCCACAAGGCCAAGCTCAATCTTGGCGACTGTTTCACCTATGCCTGCGCCGCGAGCAGAGGACAGAGGATCGCTTACAAGGGCGAGGATTTCATTCACACCGATATGGCGTGAGAGTGCAGGACTCTCGACCTTCGAGCTACGCAACGTGCGGGAATCGAGGCGGCTCGGGGGGGGGGGCGGCGGCGTCTCGGCTCCCCTATCCCTTCAGTCTGAACACGTCCGGTGGGGTTTCACCCCGGCAGCAGCGCCGGGCTGATCAGCGCGCCGTGGTGGCCGATGACGACCGACGCGACCGAGGCCCCGTAGGCGGCCGCCTGCGCCGGCGGGGTGCCGCGGACGAGGCGGGAGAGGAAGGCGCCGTTGAAACTGTCGCCGGCGCTCGTCGTATCGACGAGCTGTGCGGCCTTCACGGAGGGGACGTGGACAGGCGCTGCCCCGCCGAAACTCAGTGTCACGCCATCGGCGCCGTTCTTGACCACGACGTTCTCGACGCCGAGCGCATGGTAGCGGGCGATGGTGTCTGCGACGGTTGCGTCACCGAAATGGGTGGTCTCGTCGTCGAAGCTCGGCAGCACGAGGGAGGCGGCACGGGCGCCGGCCTCGATCGTCTTCAGCATATACTCCCTGTTCGGCCAGAGGCGGGGGCGGATGTTCGGGTCGAAGGCGACCGTCTTGCCGGAAGCCTTGGCGCGGCGCAGTTCCGACAGCAGCGTCTCGACCGCTTCGGCGCTAAGGATGCCGAGCGTGATGCCGGAGAAATAGAGGATGTCGGCGGCTTCGATGGCCTGGCGGAGGTGGTCGGCGTCGTCGGCGAGCTTTTTGGCGGCGGCGGTGTCGCGCCAGTAGCTGAAGGTGCGTTCGCCGTTCTTCAGCGTGATCAGGTAGAGGCCGGGCGTCTTGCCTTCGATGCGGCGGATGAAGCTCGTGCCAATGCCGGCATCTTTCATCATCGACAGCATTTCCGTCGACAGCGGATCGTCGCCGACCGCGGTGAAATAATCCACCGACCATTCGGCAGGCAGGCAGGCGCGCGCATACCAGGCGGTGTTGAACGTATCGCCGGCAAAGCCCTTGCGCAGCAGGCCTTCGCCCGCCTGCGACAGCTCCACCATGCACTCGCCGATCGAAAGAAGTTTTCCGCCCAATTGTTATCCCTCCCGTATCTTGAAACTCGCTTAGGCCGAAGTTTCAGCCGTGGCAAGAGAGTGGTTCGCGAACTTCGCGGAGCCTTGCTTATGCGTTGTCTTTTGAACGGGGGGCACTAGGTTGGGTTGGAACATTTGGGAAAGGAGAGTCGGAAGATGGCGACACAGGCGATGAAGGCAGTCGATGCAAACTGGTGGCGCGGCGCGGTGATCTACCAGATCTATCCGCGCTCCTTTCAGGACACGAGCGGCGACGGGATCGGCGACATCAAGGGCATCACCGCGCGCCTGCCGCACGTCGCCTCGCTCGGCGTCGATGCGATCTGGCTTTCGCCCTTCTTCACCTCGCCGATGGCCGACATGGGCTATGACGTTTCCGACTACTGCAATGTCGACCCGATGTTCGGCGCGCTCGCCGATTTCGACGAGATGATGGTGGAGGCCGAGCGCCTGGGGCTGAAGGTGATCATCGACCAAGTGATTTCCCACACCTCCGACCGGCATCCGTGGTTCGTCGAAAGCCGCTCCAGCCGCACCAATCCGAAGGCCGACTGGTATGTCTGGGCCGATCCGAAACCGGACGGCACGGCGCCGACCAACTGGCTGTCGATCTTCGGCGGGCCGGGCTGGGAATGGGACGGCGTGCGCAAGCAATATTACATGCACAACTTCCTGATCGCCCAGCCGGACCTCAACTTCCACAATCCCGACGTCCAGAACGCCATGCTGGATACGGTGCGTTTCTGGCTCGATCGCGGCGTGCACGGTTTCCGGCTCGATACGGTCAACTACTATTTCCACGACAAGCAGCTGCGCAACAATCCGCCGATGGTCTATGACACCGACGGGGCCGGCATGGAGACGGATACCAATCCCTATTCGATGCAGAACCATCTCTACGACAAGACGCAGCCGGAAAATATCGGCTTCCTGAAGCGGCTGAGGGCGCTGCTCGACAGTTACGAGGGGCGTGCGACGGTCGGCGAAGTCGGCGACGGGCCGCGTTCGCTCTCCACGCTGGCGCTCTACACGACCGGCAATGACAAGCTGCACATGTGCTACACCTTCGATTTCCTGGGTCCGGCCTTCGATGCCGCCTATATCCGCAAGGTGATGACGACGGTGGCGGACACCGTCAGCAACGGCTGGGTGTGCTGGGCGTTTTCCAACCATGATGTCGTCCGCCACGTGACCCGTTTCGCCGAGTCCCCGGCGGAGCAGGATCGGGTCGCGAAACTGTCGATCACGCTGCTTTCGGTGCTGCGCGGCTCGATCTGCCTCTATCAGGGCGAGGAACTGGGGCTAACCGAGGCGGAGCTCTCCTTCGAGGATCTGCGCGATCCCTACGGCATCCGCTTCTGGCCGGCCTTCAAGGGCCGCGACGGGTGCCGCACGCCGATGGCCTGGGAAGCGGGCGAGCCGCATGCGGGCTTCACCACCGGTTCGAAAACCTGGCTTCCGGTGCCGGGCGAACATGCAAGCCGGGCCGTGGATGTGCAGGAGGCGCTTCCGGAGTCGGTCTTGAACCATTACCGGGCGGCGCTCGCCTTCCGCAAGGCGCATCCGCCGCTGATCGATGGCGACATGACCTTCCTCGACACCAACCAGGACCTGCTCGCCTTCGTGCGCGAAAAGGGCGGCGAGAAGCTGCTGTTCGTCTTCAACCTGACCCGCGAGCCGCAGGGTTTCACCCTGCCGAAACGGTTCGGCGAAAGCCTGCCGGTCAACCTGCCGGGCTTCATGTCGCGGCTCGAAAAGGGCGTGGTGAAGCTCGACGCCCTCGACGTGTTCTGCGCCCGGGTGTGAAGGCCTTTACGTCGGCGGCATGTTCTCGAATTTCGGCAGGGCCGGATCGAGATGGTCCCAGGCGTGGCCGGCGGCGTGCCAGGTCACGAATTGCGGCTTGTACCGGCTCGGATCGTCGAGGCTGCCGGCGCGGATGACGAAGTAATCCGGGTGGGCGGGGAATGTCATGTAGACGGGCGAACCGCAGGTGGGGCAGAAGGCCCGCCTTTTGACGGTTCCGCCGTCGCCGGTCGCTTCCCAATGGGTCGCCTTGCCCTCGACCTTGACGGCGGTGCTTGCGAAGGTGAGGTGGGAGGCGTGGCCGGTGCCGCTTTCGCGCTGGCACTGGCGGCACTGGCAGTCGAGCATGACCGCCGGTTCGGCGGAGATTTCATAACGAAGTGCGCCGCAGGCGCATCCGCCCGTAAAGGGGGTGCTCATGTCTTGTCTCCATGGGATGGTCCAACCGCGGGCGGAAGGTGTTCGGCTGAAACCTCCGCCCCTGGTCCGGGGCTTGCCTGGATCATGGGGCGAAGGCGGCGACGGGGCTTCAGGCAGGGATGAGACGGTCGTATTCTTCCTTGAGGCGGCTCCAGCCTTCCCAGAACGATTCCGGTTCGGCGCCGGTCGCCCGGGCAACCAGGATGTCGAGGTGGATGTGCCAGCCGGCGCCGACCATGACCATGTTGCGGCGATCGGAGATCCGCCGGTGGGTGACGGTGAGCAGGATTTCGCTGTCGGCCGGCTGAAGCTCGAAGCTGACCTCGCCGCGCGGCGGCCAGGAAAAAACGAGGCGATGCGGAGGCTCGAACGCGATCACCTCGCTCTGCATGCTGTGTTCGGCGGGAAAGCCCTCGGGCCTGCCTTCCGACGAGCCGGACAGTTCGTCGTTGCGCCAGGTGAGTTCGAATGAGGTGCCCGCCTGCGCCGGTATGACACCCGACGCGAGCCACTGGCGGCGCAGATCGCTGTCGGTGAGATAGGCCCAGATCCTTTCGATCGGCCCGGGCAATCGACGCTGGATGGTGAAGGCGAAAGGTTCGGCCACAGCGCCGTATTTGTTCAACGATGTCATGTCGTTCATCGGTCTTCTCCCGTTTCAGGTTCAGTTTCGGATTTCTGCTGGGCAGGGGATTTCAGCGGGTTCTCCCGGAGTTCGTCCCGGGCGCTCTTTTGCGCATCCTCCTCCCTGAGAAGGCGTTCCAGAATATCGAGCCTGCTGGTCCAGAAGCGCTCATAGAAGGTGAGCCACTCATGGGCTGTCGCCAGCGGCCCGGGTTCGAGGCGGCAGAGATGGGTGCGGCCTTGGATCTCACGGCGGATCAGTCCGGCGCCTTCCAGCACCTTGATGTGTTTCGATGCCGCCGCGAGCGACATGTCGTGTGGCTCGGCCAGCTGGCTGACCGTGCGCTCGCCCTGCGCCAGCTCGCGGAGCATGCGGCGGCGCGTGCCGTCGCTGAGGGCGTGGAAAACCGTGTCGATCGGATGTGCTTGTAATTCAACCATGTGGTTGAATATGTGCGCACGGCATTTTATTGTCAACCGATCGGTTGAATAATTTTGCGGAGAGAGGATCTCGCGGATTAGGCTTCGGCGTAGCGGGCGGGTTCGCTTCTGAGCCGGGTGATATCCTGGATGGGCGGAGCGCCGAACAGGCGGCGGTATTCGCGGCTGAACTGCGAGGGGCTGTCGTATCCGACCTGATGGGCGGCGGTCGCGGCGTCCATGGCATTGCCGAGGATGAGGCGCCGGGCTTCCTGCAGGCGCAGTTGCTTCTGGTATTGCAGCGGGCTCATCGCCGTCACCTCGCGAAAGTGCTGGTGCAGCGAGGACGTGCTCATCCGCGCTTCGACCGCGACCTGTTCGATCGAGAAGGGGGCGGAAAAGTTCTGGCGGATCCAGGAAATTGCCCGGTTGACCTGCTGCAGCCGGTTTTCGGGTGCCAGGATCTGGCGGATCATCTCGGCCTGATCGCCGCGCAGCAGGCGGAACATCAGTTCGCGCTCGATCAGCGGCGCGAGATAGGCGATCTCGTCCGGCTTATCGACAAGCTGGGTGAGGCGGAGCGCGGCGTCCAGGAATTCCGGGGTTGTGTGGCTGAGGCCGATGCATTTTTTGCGCATGGTCGGGACACCTGACGCGGCGGGCATGTCTACCAGCATTTCGCTGAGGAGCTTCAGGTCGAGATCAAGGCGCAGGCAGAGATAGGGCTCTTCATGCGTTGCCTCGATGACCTGGCCGGTGACGGGCATGTCGACCGAGACGACCAGATACTGGCCTGGGCTATAACGAAAGATCTCGTCGGCCAGCATGACCTGCTTGGCCCCTTGCGCGATGATGCAGACCGCGGGCTCGTGGAGAACGTGCAGCGGCTCGGTCGGCTTCGACACGCGGATCACCGACAGACGTGGGATCGCGGTTTCGAATACGCCATCACCTTCGGTGTTTTGTGCAATCAGCCGGGCAAGTTGCTCGAGTTTTTCCATCCTGGCCTCGTCTGGCGATGGGAGTGCCTTGAAATGCGGCACTCCTGCGGTTTGATGTAGGCGTCATATGGTGGCGCTGCCGGCCATTTCAATTGAGCTTCGGAGGATTGTGCAATCATGCCGGAGGACTGGTCTACCGCTCGATCCCCGCTTTCCATCATATTCTGCTTGTCCGATCGAACCAGCCCGGACGCAGACGGAGATGGTGATGAGCAACTTGCAGCGCTTACTTGAAAGCCCCTTCCATTGGGCCGCCGATTTTGCCGGCGTCTTTCTCAAACGCTCCCGCGGCACGCAGCGCAGCCGCCGCGAACGGGTGGCGAGGAGGGAATATCTCAATGGCTGACCGATATCTTCGCGCGTCCCTGGCGTTTGCCGCCTTCACCTTCGTCGCGACATTCACCGTGTTCGCGCACGAGATCAATGACCAGGAGAAAACCATGACCGAACATCCCTATGCCGGAATGTGGGTGACCGAGGACAACCACATCCGCCACGAGCTTCTGCCGAACGGCCGCTACGTGGAAGCGCGCGGCACCCGTGAAAAGGCCTATGAAGGCCGTTACTGGGTGACCGGCGACCACATCGACTACAAGGACGACACCGGCTTCACCGCCGACGGCGATTTCCGCGACGGCGTGCTTTACCATGCGGGGATGGTGTTGAGGAGAAGGTGAGGGGAGGTTACCCCCACTCAAAGCGACCTTGTTTTTCCCGCACGAAATTCAGTCAGGGCATCCTCTGCGAGACGGTCGACTTGCTTTCCGCATCGTCTATCTTGATCTGGCGATCCCAGCGTTCAGCCTGAAACCCCTCGAACCAGAGTGAGAAAGCCTCGAACTCTTGTCGGTCCAGATGAGTAACGGCTTTCTCTATCTGCTGCAGTTTTGTCACGAACGATTCCCCTAAGGAGTTAAGCCGCAGGGCGTTTCACCGTCCTGTCGCCGCGTCCTTCCAGAAGGCCGGCGATGGAGATGTCTTCGTCGAGATCGTCCCAGTGAATGCCACCCGGGCTCAGTTCGAATTTTTCGCGATCGGCCGGTTTCGCAAGGAGGAGACGCGGAAACCAGGCAAGCGGCACGCCCAATGTGCGGCCGTCGTTGAGCGAGACCCACATGGTGTCGTCGTCGAATTTCACCTCAGTTGCCGAAATGCTCATGCCATGCCCGCTTGATCAGAGAACGATTGTCGATGACGAGCCGGATAATAGCAGACAGGTCACGGCTGTTGAAGCCGTCGCTTTCGGCCACGCCGATAGTCGGCTCCAACCAGATCTTCGCATTCGCGCCGCCGCCTCGGACATGGATATGAAGAGGCTCACGCGGGTCGCCTTCGTTGGAGTAGAAAAAGAATCTCAGGTTTCTCGAGCGGAAGACAACTGGCATCAACGCCTCCGTTTGTAACTCTATCTTCCCGCTTTAGAGCTCGAATGGTTGTCGCTAACGAATGGCTCTGACACCTCACCCGATCAGCGCAAACTTGTCCACATCCACCATGCCCTTGTCCGAAATCTTCAAATGCGGGATGACCGGCAGCGGCAGGAAGGCGACCTGGAGGAAGGGTTCCTGGAGGGTCGTGCCGAGCGCGTAGGCGGCCTGGCGGAGGTGGTGGAGGGTGTCGCGGACGGTCTCGTAGGGTTCTAGGCTCATCAGGCCGGCGATGGGCAATGCGATTTCGCCGGTGACCTTGCCATCCTCGACCACCACGAAGCCGCCGTGGATTTCGCCGAGCCGATTGGCGGCCATCGCCATGTCGTCCTCGCTGACGCCGACGACGCAGATATTGTGGCTGTCGTGCCCGACGGTCGAGGCGATGGCGCCCTTCTTCAATCCGAAACCCTGGACGAAACCGTTGGCATGGTTGCCGTTCCTCCCATGCCGCTCGATGACCGCGACCTTGATGATGTCGCGGGCAAGATCGAGGCCGGTCTGGTTGCCGGTCGCGGGCAGGAGGTATCGTCGGTGTTCGGTGATGATCTTTCCGGGCATCACGCCGATGACGGGCGTTTCGCCCTCGGTCACCGGCACGCCGAAATGCATCGCCTGGACGGAACGCGCCTTGACGCTGTCGAGACCGACGGGGGCGACGGGTTTGCGGCTGGCGAAGAGTTCGTCCGTGACTTTGCGGCCGGCGGAGAAGACCGTCTCGGCCTTGCAGTTTTCGAGACTGTCGATGACGACGAGATCGGCGCGCCAGCCGGGGGCGACGAGGCCGCGGTCGCGTAGGCCGAACGCTTTTGCAGCGGAAATCGAGGCGGCGCGGTAGACGGCGAGCGGCTCGACGCCGTTGGCGATCGCGGTGCGGATCATATAGTCGAGATGGCCCTGCTCGGCGATGTCGAGCGGGTTGCGGTCGTCGGTGCAAAGGGCGAGATAGGGCGACAGCCGCTCGGTGAGGAGCGGCATCAGCGCGTGCAGGTCCTTCGAGACCGAGCCTTCGCGCACCAGGATATGCATGCCCTTGCGGATCTTTTCGAGCGCCTCTTCGGCGGTGGTGCATTCGTGTTCGGTGCGGATGCCGGCCGCGAGGTAGCCGTTCAGATCATTGCCGCGCAGCAGCGGCGCGTGCCCGTCGATATGGTCGCCGTAGAAGGCGTCGAGCTTGGCGAGGCAGATCGGGTCCTTATAAATGACGCCGGGGAAGTTCATGAATTCGGCAAGGCCGATGACCTTCGGATGGTCCCGGAAAGGCAGCAGCTTTTCGATCGGCAGATCGGCGCCTGCCGTCTCCAGATGGGTGGCCGGCACGCAGGAGGAGAGCTGGACGCGGATGTCCATGATCGTTTCGAGCGAGGAATCCAGGAAAAATTGGATGCCCTCGATGCCGAGCACGTTGGCGATCTCGTGCGGATCGCAGATCGCGGTGGTGACGCCGTAAGGCAGGACGCAGCGGTCGAACTCGTGCGGCGTCACCAGCGAGCTCTCGATGTGCAGATGCGTGTCGATGAAGCCCGGCACGACGATCCTGCCGGAAATGTCGATTTCGGTCTTGCCGGCATAGGTCCCGCAGGTGCCGACGATGCGGTCGCCGCAGATGGCGATGTCGGAGGCGACGAGTTCGCCGGTGACGAGATCGAAGAACTTTCCGCCCTTCAGCACGATATCTGCGGGCTCGCGGCCGGTGCCCTGGTCGATGAGGGTTTCGAGGCGGGTGGTCATGGCGGTCTCCTCGCGCTGAATCGGTCGCCTAACCTAACCGCTCGACGAGGAAACGGGGAGAGGCGATCGATGCGGGCGGGACATCATGCGATATCCGCGCGGACATTGCCGCCGCAGAGGATGGTGGCGACGGTTCGGCCTTTAAGGTTCGCGCCGTTTTCCAGAAGCCCCGCAATGCCGGCGGCCCCGGCCTCCTCGACAACCAGACCGTAATGGACGCGGCAGAAATCCCGCGCCTGGCGGATCGCCGCCTCGCTGGCTTCCCAGATGTCGTCAACGGTCGCTCTCATGCAGTCCAGCGCGTAGGGAACACACTCGCGAACCGCGATGCCATCCGCTGCGGTCGCTGCGGTTTGGGTGGAGACGAGCCGGCCGGTTTCGTGGGATTGCTTCATGGCGGGCGCATTGGCGGCGACCACGCCGATGACCTTGCAGCTCGGTGCGCTGGCACGGATCCAGGCGCCGATCCCGGTCAGAAGCGCGCCATTGCCAAGCGGCACGAGGATGGCGTCGAGTTCGATGGCTTGCCGGGAGAGGCGCTCGGTGATCTCCAGCGCGATCGTGCCGGCGCCTTCGGCGATGGTGCGAAGTGCGCCGTCTTCAACGAAGGGGCAGCCATTCGCTTGCGCATAGGCACGCGCGGCCGCCTTGGCGGCGTCGAAATCGGAGCCTTCCAGCCGCACTTCGGCGCCGAGCCGGCGCATGGCCTCGACCTTGCCGGGATTGGCCGTGGTGGCGGAAAAGATCACCACCTTGCGTCCGCGCGCCCGGCCGGCATAAGCGAGCCCCTGGCCGAAATTGCCGGCGGAGGCGGAGACGACGGGATGATCGCCGGCCGGTTCGTTCTGCATCCACCAGTCGGTGCCGCGTCCCTTGAAGGAGCGGATCGGATTGAGCGTCTCCACTTTCGCCAAAAGGCGGAGGCCGAGAGCCGCATTGGCCGTCTGCTGCTCGATCAGCGGGCTGTTGGTGAAGACGGGATCGATGCTTTTCGAAGCGGCGAGAATACCGTCGGCGGAAGGGTGTGGCTGGTTCTGTGTCATGGCGTTAAGATGCCAACGAAAAACCGGCAGGATTCCCGAAGTTATGCTTCTGAACGGGAATATTCCCCGGAATTTGTTTTGTAGCCGGGAAATCCTCTCATGGCCTTGACGAAAGCGGATCGTGAAATCCTCAAGCTGATGCAGCAGGATGCGACCATCACCCTGAACGAGCTTGCCGAGCGCGTGGGCCTGTCGCCGTCCTCGGCGCAGCGGCGTCTGCAGAAGCTTCGCGAGGACAAGGTGATCCTGCGGGACGTTTCGATCGTCGATCCCAAAAAGGTCGGCACGGCCGTTTCCATGCTGGTCGAGGTGGAGCTGGAGCGCGACCGGCCGGAGCTCATGCCGCCTTTCCTGCGCTGGCTGGCGGATACGCCGGAGGTGCAGGAGGCCTGGGGTACGTCCGGCCGAGGCGATTTCACGCTGGTGATCCTCGTCCAGTCCGTCGAGCATTTCGACGTGCTGGCGGACCGGATGATGGAGATGAACCCGAATATCCGCAAGTTCACGACGAGCGTCGTGCTGAAGACGCTGAAGCGAACGCTGGCTGTGCATGTGGAGTGAGGAGGCGACGTTAAGTCTGCAAACCGATATCGATTGCTTGGCGTTGATCTGTCGGAATAGGGTGGCGCCATGAGAGCCCAAGACCTGTACGGCCCGATCATCGTTTTCGATGCGCAATGCATTCTCTGTTCGGCCAATGCCCAGTTCGTGTTGCGTCACGATCGGGCGCGGCGGTTTCGTCTCGCCTCGATGCAGAACGAAACGGGAGCTGCGCTCTATCGCCGCTTCGGCATCGATCCGGCCAATCCGGAAACGCTGATCGTGGTGCGGGGCGACGAGGCGCTGCGCGACAGTGATGCTGTGCTGGCGATCTATGCCGGGCTTGGCTGGCCCTGGAAGGTGCTTTCCGTTTTGAGGTTGGTGCCGCCTTTCCTGCGTAATCCGCTTTATCTCTGGTTTGCCCGCAACCGCTATCGCATTTTCGGGCGGCGCGAGACCTGCTGGGTTCCGCCGGCGGATTACGCAGATCGCGTGCTGTGAAAACGGTCATCGTTCTCGGCGGATACGGCGGCTTCGGCGCGCGGCTTTCGCTGCGGCTCGCCGCTGATGGTTGGATGGTGATGGTTGCCGGCCGGAACGGCCAGGCTGCCAAGCGATTTGCAGAGGATTTACCGAATGCGATGCCGCTCGTGGCGGATCGGAACCGAGATCTGACGCCGATTCTCGAGGAGTATCGGCCTTTTCTACTCATCGATGCAGCCGGGCCGTTTCAGGCCAGTGGCTATCAGGTGGCGCAGGCGTGTATCGCCTGCGGGCTCCATTACATCGATCTGGCCGATGCACGGGATTTCGTCAGCGGCATTTCGGTGCTGGACGAGACGGCGCGTGCGCGCGGCGTCGTGGCGATGGCCGGCGCTTCCAGCGTGCCTGCCATGTCCGGTGCCGTTATCGATGAACTGGCGCAAGACATGGAGGAGGTGCACTCCGTCGAAATATCGATCAGCGCCTCGAACCGTGCGACGGCAGGCTCGTCTGTCGCGGCGGCGATCCTCAGCTATGTGGGAAAGCCCGTGCGGCTCTGGCAGGGCCGGCGCTGGCGGCAGGAGACCGGTTGGCATCGGTTGAAGCGCATACACTACCGCATCCGCGGCAAGATGCCCATTTCGAGGCTGGTAGCGCTGTCGGACGTGCCGGATCACGATCTTGTACCGGCAAGGGTGCCGGGCCGACCTGCAGCCATCTTCCGTGCCGGGCCGGAGTTTTCGTTTCAATTGTTGACGCTCTGGATTCTCAGTTGGCCGGTGAAATGGGGATGGGTCGCGTCGCTCAGGCCGCTTTCCCGCTGGCTGCTGCCGCTGCAGAAGCTCAGCATGCAATTCGGCACGGATCGTTCGGCAATGGCGATCGAGGTCAAGGGTTCACTTGGCGGTGCGTTTGAGAACCGGCGCTGGACGTTGATCGCCGAAGACGGCTGCGGGCCGGAAATCCCGACGATGGCGGCGCAGTTGATCGCGAATGCGACAGCGGAGGGGACTGTGGCTCCCGGTGCCCGGCCGGCGGTGGGAGAGCTGTCATTGGCAGCGTTCACCCCGCAATTCGAGCGGCTTGCGATCTGCCGGGAGATCGAGAGCAACCCCTATCTGCCGCTCTATCTGCGGATAATGGGCGAGGAGTTTCATAAGCTGCCGGGGCCGGTGCGTGAAATGCATAACGTCTTCGGAGATGCGGGTGCGGCGGGCACCGCCATTGTGGAGCGCGGGCGGTCACTCCCGGCGCGGCTCGTCGCGGCCATCATGCGTTTCCCGCCGGAAGGGGAGCATGCGCTGCATGTCGCCTTCTCGGAAAACCACGGTGTCGAACGCTGGACGCGTGATTTCGGCGGGCATGTTTTCAGCAGCGAACTCAGCCAGCGCGGGCGGTATGTCTGCGAGCGTTTCGGGCCGATGCGATTTTACTTCGCTCTGTCTTCGGACGTTTCCGGGCTGACGATGGTGATGCGTGGATGGTCGATCTTTTCGGTTCCGATGCCGCTGCGTCTTGCGCCGAAAAGCGAGGCGAGGGAATGGGCGGAGGGTGGCGCGTTCTGCTTCGACGTGCCGATCGCGCTGCCGCTGATTGGCAAGGTTGTTCATTATCGGGGCCGGCTTCGACGCATCTAGGCGCGTTCGCCAAAAAACGAACGGGCGCCCGAAGGCGCCCGCGAACCATGCGATTTGAGGGATGTCACTCGGCGGCGACGATCTTGCCGTCTTCCCACTTGAACAGGGAAAAACTCTGCGAGGTGAGGTCGCCGGTCTTGCCATAGGTGAGCTTGCCGATGGCGGTGGCGATCGGTTCGCCGGACTTCAGCGCCGCGGCGACCGCTTCCGTATCCTCGGCGCTCTTTGCCTTTTCGATGCCGGCCTTGATCACTTCGACGGCGGCATAGGCGTTCAGCGTGAAGGCTTCGGCGGGGATCTTGCGGGCGGCGAGCGCTTCGGCGGCGGCCTTGGAGTCGGGGTTCTTGGTCGCGTCCGCGGCGTTGGTGAAGACCGTGCCGGCCGCGGCCTTGGTGCCGATGTTCCAGAACTCGCTGTTCGACAGGCCGTCGCCGCCGATGATCGTCGCCTTGACGCCGAGATCGGCGAGCTGGCGCGCCAGCAGGCCGCCTTCCGGATGGTAACCGCCGAAATAGATGACTTCGACATTCTGCGACTTCAGGCGGGTCGTCAGCGCGCTGAAATCCTTGTCGCCCGGGGTGACGGCGTCGTCGAGCACTTCCTTGACGCCGCCGGCATTCAGCGCCGCCTTGAAGGCGTCGGCGAGGCCTTTGCCATAGGCGCCCTTGTCGTTGATGATCGCGACTTTCCTGTCCTTGAACTTCTTCAGGACGTAGTCGGCGGCGACCACGGCCTGTTGGTCGTCGCGGCCGCAGGTGCGGAACACGTTGGTGAGGCCGCGGGTGGTGAGTGCCGGCGTGGTCGCGGTCGGGGTGACCATCAGCACGCCGTTTTCGGCAAGTGCATCGGAAGCCGGCATGGCGACACCCGATGTCACCGGGCCGACTACGAAGCGGATGCCTTCGCCGACCAGCTGGTTGGCGGCGGAAACGCCCTGCTTGGGCTCTGCGGCATCGTCGGCGGTCTTCAGCACGACCTTCTCACCGAGAATGCCGCCCTTCTTGTTGATCTCGGCAATGGCGGTTTCGGCGCCGTTCTTGACCTGGTCGCCATAGGCCGCAACAGGGCCGGTGAGCGGGGCGATCAGACCGATGACGATATCGGCATGGGCAAGCGGTGCGAAAGTCAGGGAGGCGAGCGCGGTTGCGCCCAGAAGCGTCTTGAGGTTCATCTTGGTCTCCTTGGGTGGGGGCCTGCGGCCCCGCGGTGAACGCCGCACCCCTGCCTTCCGTCTTCGATGTCGCGTCGGGCGCGTTCGTGCCAAGGACGGGAAGGCGATGCGGTCGATACCGTGCCGAGCCATTTTTGGCTTTCGGCGACCGGCAGCCAATTTTCTATGAATTTCACCGGGATTGCGCAAGAAGATAACAAAATGGCTGTCGATTTCGTGATTTTCACCAAGGAATGCGCGAAAAATGCCGGAGGTTGCCCAGATTTCGCGATCCTGGCGAAGCTAGGGCTTGCGCTCCAGGTCGCCGACAAAGGCGCGGACCTTGTGGTTGAAGGCCTGGAATTCCTTCGGCGTCATGCCAGACCGTTCGATCAGCGTGTCGCCGAGGCATTTGCTCTTCGCGATCAGGGCGCGGCCGGCATCGGTCAGCCAGACATGCACCTGGCGCTCGTCGGTCTTGCTGCGGCGGCGCTCCAGAAGGCCTGCCTGCTCGAGCCGTTTCACGGGCGGGGTGATGGTGCTCGATTCCAGGCCCAGCCTGTCGGCGATCATGCCGATCGTCGAGCCGTCCTGTTCGCCGAGCACGCTCAGGACGAGGTATTGCGGATAGGTGATGCCCATGTCGTCGAGCATCGGCTTGTAGGCGCGATTGATGGCGATACTGGCCGTATAGAGCGAAAAGCAGAGCTGCTCGTCGAGCGGCGGCAGGGGGGAGGCGGGCATGGTTGCTCCGGTGCTGTTCCAGGTTCGTGGGCGATGTATAGCATAATTTTGTTATCGCGATAAATATTTTTGTAGACAAGATCGGAAGGTGTCGCTATCGATATGTTTATCGCGATAACAAATATCGAGGTATGTAAATCGCGATGATCCGAAGGGTGTGGTTCAAAGGAACGACACGCAACGGTATTATGAAAGTCTGGCCGGCCCATTTTACCGCCGCGCCGGCCATTCATCCCGCAGTCATTGAAAAATCAGTTTCGAAAGGACAAGAGAACCATGACCAGCAATTTCATCACCACCAAGGACGGCACGCAGATATTTTACAAGGACTGGGGGTCGAAGGATGCCCAGCCGGTCGTCTTCCATCACGGCTGGCCGCTCTCGGCTGACGACTGGGACGCCCAGATGCTGTTTTTCCTGCACCAGGGTTTTCGCGTCATCGCCCATGACCGCCGTGGCCATGGCCGCTCCAGCCAGACCGAAACCGGCAACGAGATGAATACCTATGCCGCCGACGTGGCGGAGCTTGCCGCTCATCTCGACCTGAAGAACGCCATCCATGTCGGCCATTCGACCGGCGGCGGCGAAGTTGCCCGATACGTTGCCCAGTATGGCGGCGGCGGCCGGGTGGCCAAGGCCGTGCTGATGGGCGCGGTGCCGCCGATCATGCTGAAGACGGAAAACAATCCGGGCGGACTGCCGATCGAGGTCTTCGACGGTTTTCGCGCAGCGCTCGCGGCCAACCGGGCGCAGTTCTTCCGCGACGTGCCGGCCGGCCCGTTCTATGGCTTCAACCGGGAAGGCGCGTCCGTCTCGGAAGGCGTCATCGCCAATTGGTGGCGGCAGGGCATGATGGGCGGCACCAAGGCACACTACGACTGCATCAAGGCGTTTTCGGAAACCGACTTCACCGAGGACCTGAAGGCGATCGACGTGCCGGTTCTGGTCATGCATGGCGACGACGACCAGATCGTCCCGATCGCCGACTCGGCGCTGCTTGCGGTCAAGCTGCTCAAGAAGGGTACGCTGAAGGTCTATGAAGGTTTTCCGCACGGCATGGCGACGACCCATGCGGACGTGATCAACGCGGACCTGCTGGCCTTCTTCAAGGGCTGAGGTTTAAGCTTATGAGATCGCCGTCCGCCGGGGTGCCGGCGGGTGGCGGTGCGATAACCTCTCGCTCCTCATCGCTGTGCTTGTCACAGGGATCCAGCAGCATCGCGTCTGCGATGCGGAAGAGTCCGTTCAGCCCAAGGACTTGGGCTGAACGGATTCCTGTGACAAGCACAGGAATGAGGGAAGATAAAAAGGCGGCTCCCGGGCCGCCTTTTCCGTTTGCGCAGTCTCGCCTCAGATATTGCTCGTCAAAATCTCGCGCAATTTCCCGAAGATCTCGTCGATATGGTGCTTTTCGACGATCAGCGGCGGGGACATGGCGATGGTGTCGCCGGTGGTGCGGATCAGCAGGCCGTTTTCATAAGCCTTCAGGAAGGCGGTGAAGGCGCGTTTGGTGGGTTCGCCGGCGATCGGGTCGAGTTCGATCGCGCCGATCAGGCCGAGGTTTCTGATGTCGATGACGTTGGGCAGGTCCTTGAGCGAATGCAGGCCTTCCTCCCAATAGGGGGCGATGTCGCGGGCGCGGTCGAACAGGCCTTCTTCCTTGTAGGTTTCGAGCGTCGCAAGGCCGGCGGCAGAGGCGATCGGGTTGCCGGAATAGGTATAGCCGTGCATGAACTCGATCATGTGTTCCGGGCCGGTCATGAACGCGTCGTGGATCTCGGAGGTGACGAACACCGCGCCCATCGGGATCACGCCGTTGGTCAAGCCCTTGGCTGTGGTGATGATGTCCGGCTTGACGTCGAAATACTGGGCGGCGAACGGAGCGCCGAGGCGACCGAAACCGGTGATGACTTCGTCGAAGATCAGAAGGATGCCGTGCTTGGTGCAGATCTCGCGCAGTTTCTGCAGGTAGCCCTTCGGCGGGATCAGCACGCCGGTGGAACCGGCGACCGGCTCGACGATGACGGCGGCGACCGTCGAGGCGTCATGCAGGGTGACGATGCGCTCAAGTTCGGTGGCAAGGTCGCCGCCATGTTCCGGCTCGCCCTTGGTGAAGGCGTTCTTGCCCGGCAGGTGGGTGTGGGGCAGGTGGTCGACGCCGGTCAGCAGCGTGCCGAACATCTTTCGGTTGGAGACGATGCCGCCGACCGAGATGCCGCCGAAATTGACGCCGTGATAACCGCGCTCGCGGCCGATCAGGCGGAAACGCGAGCCGTTGCCCTTCACGCGGTGGTAGGCGAGCGCCACTTTCAGCGCCGTTTCGACCGATTCCGAGCCGGAATTGGTGTAGAGGACGTGGTTCATGCCTTCAGGCGCGATATCGACCAGGCGGTTGGCGAGTTCGAAAGCCTTGGGGTGGCCAAGCTGGAAGGCGGGCGCATAATCCAGTTCGCCGGCCTGTTCGCGGATCGCCTCGGTGATCTTCGGACGGCAGTGGCCGGCATTGACGCACCAGAGTCCGGCGGTGGCGTCGAGCACCTGTCGGCCGTCATGGGTCGTGTAATGCATATCCTTGGCGGCGACGAAAAGGCGGGGCTCCTGCTTGAACTGGCGGTTTGCGGTAAACGGCATCCAGAACGCCCGCAGGTCGTTGGGCGTGGTATTCAGGCGGTTGGACATGACATTCTCCATGGCCATTCGGTTTCTTCGGGTGGCCATTTCCCGGTCGGCGTCATTGCACCAAGTTTTGACTGCATGGTCAAATTATCAGCGGGATCAGGGGCGTCAACCGCCTTCGGAGCGAAGGCGGCCCCGAATCTAGCGTCCCGGCGAAAACGGTCCGGAGCGGCTTGCCGGTTGAAGCGGTTACGTCCGGACGGGCGGTCCGGTCGTTGGGTTTCCAACAGAGGCTCAGGATTTCAATACGGTTTCCGCCGGTTGTGGAATTTGATTGCGTCTCTCTGGTCTTTTGGAGAAAGCTTCCAATATCGCCTTAAACGTCAATTTCGAGACCCCTCATTGGCCGATCCCGATCTCAACGAAGACATGCATATCGAGCGACTGGAAGCGCTCGATGCCTATAACATCATGGACACCGAGCCGGAGCCGGAGTTCGACGATATCGTGCTTGTCGCTTCCACGCTCTGCGGCACGCCCGTGGCGCTCGTCAGCCTGGTCGAGAGGGAGCGGCAGTGGTTCAAGGCGCGCGTCGGGTTCGAGGCATGCGATACGCCGATCGAGCAGTCGGTCTGCGCCCATGCGCTCGGCAGTTCCGACGTGCTCGTCATTCCCGATCTGCAGCTCGATCCGCGCACAAGCGCCAATACGCTCGTCACCGGCGAGCCGCATATCCGCTTCTATGCCGGCGCGCCGCTGATCACGCCTGACGAAGTGGTCATCGGCACGCTCTGCGTCATCGATGTCGAGCCGCGGCCGCAGGGTCTGGAGGAGGGGCAGAAGGCCGCGCTTCAGGCGCTTGCCCGGCAGGTCATCACGCTTCTCGAAATGCGGCGCATCTCGCAGCGCAAGGACGATCTGTTCCGGCGCCAGAAGTCGATCAGCGCCAATATCCGGTCCAGCGTCAACGCGAGCCTCGCCGCCCAGGAGGCGGGCAGGATCGGCACGTTCGAAATCGACATCGCCACCTCGACGATGCGTGTCTCGCGGGAGTTCTGCCGCATCTTCCACCTGCCCATCGCGGAGACCTATCCCCCCCGAGTGATCGAAGACATGGTGCTGCCGCAGGACCATGGCCTGAAGTCAAGCGATGCGACCAGACGGGAGGGGAGTGCGCCGCTCGACGTCGAATACCGCATTCGCGTGCCGGGATACGGACTGCGCTGGATCGCCCGCAATGCCAGCTTCCGCCATGACGAGGCGGGTCGGCCGGTCAAGATGATCGGTACGGTCAGGGACGTGACCGCTGCCAAGCGGGAAGCCGCGCGGGTGCAGGCCCTGCTCGATGTCGGCGACCGGCTGCGCGACCTCAGCGACATGGAATCGATGGCGATCGCCGCCGGCGACCTGATGGCCAAGGCACTCGATGCGACGCGCGCCGGTTTCGGCATCGTCAACGCGACCGACGAGACGGTGACCGTGCCGCCCGAATGGTGCGCGCCCGGCGTCAAGAGCCTTGCCGGACGGCACCGTTTCCGGGACTACGGCTCGTTCATCGACGACCTGAAGCGCGGCGAAGCCGTTGTCGTCGCCGATGTCGCCACCGATCCGCGCACCAGCGACCACGCGCCGGCGCTTCTGGCGCTTGGCATCCGCGTGCTCGTCAACGTGCCGATCTTCGAGCTCGGGCGTTTCGGGCTCGTCGCCTTCATTCACCACGACCAGCCCTATCCCTGGGTCGAGGAGGAAATTTCCTTCGTCCGCAGCTTCGGCAACCGGATCCAGATCGCGATGTCGCGGGTTCAGGCCGAACTGGAGCAGGAGATGCTCAGCAGGGAGATGAGCCATCGTCTCAAGAACACGCTGTCGATGGTGCAGGCGATCGCGACCCAGACGCTCCGCCCGGTGGCGGAGCGGGACCTTGTGCTGGCGTTCGAAAAACGCCTGCATGCGCTGAGCACCGCCCACGATATCCTGTTCGAGCAGAACTGGACGAGTGCCTCGGTCTATGCGGTCGTGGACCGGACGATGAATGGGATCGGCGTTCGTGACCGGATCGACGCGCAAGGCCCCAACGTGCGATTCGGGCCGAAAGGCTCGCTTTCGCTTTCCCTGCTCCTGCACGAGCTGACGACGAATGCGGTGAAATACGGGGCGCTCTCCAACGATACCGGGCGGGTGGCGATCGACTGGCGCATCGACGGCACGGGCGACGGCGCGATCTTCCATCTGTCCTGGCGGGAGACCGGCGGGCCTCCTCCGCGCGAGCCGGAGCGCCAGGGTTTCGGCTCCAAGCTTATTCGCATGGGTTTGATCGGAACCGGTGGTGTCCTCGTCAGTTATGATCATCCGGGGTTCAGCGCTGAGATGACGGCTGTGCTCCTTCAGCTAGCACAGACGGACTGACCGGATGGGACGATCCACACCGCCAAGAAAACAGGTTGTCCTCGTGGTCGAGGACGAACCCCTTTTGCGCATGATGGCCATGGACCTGGTGGAGGAGGCGGGGTTCCAGGCGGTCGAGGCAGCCGATGCCGACGAGGCGGTCACGATCCTGGAGACACGCACCGATATCCGCATCGTCTTCACCGATATAGACATGCCCGGCAGCATGAACGGCATGAAGCTGGCGGCCGCCGTGCGTGACCGTTGGCCGCCGATCGAGATCATCATCGTGTCGGGGCAGGTCCGTCTGAGTGAGGGCGATCTGCCGGAGCGCAGCGTGTTCTTTTCCAAACCCTACGATTGGCAGAAGGTGACCGCGACGCTGCATCGCATGGCCGGGCACTGACAGTTCGATGCCTGGACCCCGCGCATGCGCGCTGGATACAGGGTCGGCGGCCCGGCGTGGAAATACCCCAGCTCCCGGCCATCATGGCGGGGGCTGGGGCAGGCAGCGAGACGTCATGTCAGCGCTGTCATTCTCAAGCAGCTGCGGACTTCTTCTGCGCCGGAGTGCAGTAGATCTCTTCCAAGGTGTCGAGGACCTTGATGACCGATTCCGACGAGCTGGAGTAATAGATGGTCTGCGCGTCGCGGCGGGTCTTTACCAGCTTCTGGGCCCGCAGCTTGGAAAGGTGTTGGGACAGTGCCGATTGGCTGAGGCCCACTTGCGACGCAAGGGCACCCACGGCGACCTCACCCTTGACCAGGCAGCACAGGATCATCAACCGCTTCGGGTTGGCCATTGCAGACAGCAGGCCTGCGGCTGCGTTGGAATGCTCAGAAAGTGCCATCGTATCCATACGTTTTAAATTCCCCTCGTATTCCAAAGCGGCCCCCCGCTCCAAAATTCGGCCCATCGTCTTATGGGTGAAAATTAACAAGGAGCAAAAGGGATTGTATATCCCTAAATTTCAGGTAACCCCATTATGTATTTTAGCGATCTCAAAAACATAATCAAGAACGGCTTGAGGAGACTCAGCGAGCACCTTGAATTCGTGCCTGAGTTGAAAATCCCCTGCGACAAGGTCGATTCCGGCCCGATCCACGCCTCCGAAGCGCCATTTTTTCCCGTTTTCCGTGCCGAGACGGGCGGCAATTTTTTCGGCCTGCTCCCTCATATTTTTTAACTTTTCTTGCAGGTCCAGCCATTCCGCTGTGATTCCCGGCTCGGGAATCATCAGGTCCGATCCGGCCAGCATGTATGCAAGGCCGAATCCTCCATTCAAGGAGGCTGCCTGCGGAGTGATTCGGAAGAAGCGGAAATCACCGAAATCTGCATACAATTCGGCCTTGGGATGGCGATCCAGAAAACGCCGGCGTATGCGCGCATGTTCGGGCGTGTCGCGGCCGATGCTCTCCGCGAGGCACTGGACGGTGATCCGCGGATGGGCGAGCGGATCGCCCTTGCCGGGTTCGCCGGCCAGAAGCGAGCAGCGCGGATCGGCAACCAGGCCCTTCGTGTGGCCGGAGAGGCCCGAGACCAGGATGACCGGCACGCCATCGACATCGGTGGCGGTGAGCGCGCGGCTGGCGGAGGGGAAGCCGGTCTCCGGATCGAGGACCGCCAGCGCCATGTAACGCGCACCCCGCACCAGCGTGCGGGCAAGCCGGCGGGCCTCGTCATCGGTATCGCGCAGCACCTGCGGCTTGTCCGTCTGCTGTTCGTCGGCCAATTCCGTCGATCTCCCGTTCGTCCGCCGGGCAGGCGGCCGCATTCAGCCGTCGGCATACCATCCCGTGCGGCGAAACGAAAGGTGACTTTATGGCTCCGCTTATTGGGCGTCGCGGCGGCGATGGCGGGTCAGGCCGGCAATCACGTCATCGGACGAAATGCTGCCGACGATCGCGCCGTTGTCGACGACCCCGATGGCGCCCGGCTGACGCGACAGCGCATCGAGGATATCGACGAGCGGCGTCGTCGGCAGCGCGGTGGCGGAGACGGCCGTGGCACCCGCCACAGGGCCTACCCCGGTGCGCATCACATCGCCGGCGGTCAGCATGCTGATCGGGTTGAGGTGCTGCACGAAATCGGCGACGTACTGGTCGGCGGGCGCACGGACGATCTCCTGCGGCGTGCCGCACTGGATGATGTGCCCGCCCTCCATGATGGCGATGCGGTTGCCGATCCGGAAGGCTTCGTCGAGATCGTGGCTGACGAAGAGGATGGTCTTCTTCAGCCGCCGCTGGAACTCGAGAAGCTCGTCCTGTAGCCGGGTGCGGATCAGCGGGTCGAGCGCCGAGAACGGCTCGTCCATGAGCAGGATCGGCGCGCCGGTCGCAAAGGCGCGGGCCAGGCCGACGCGCTGCTGCATGCCGCCGGAGAGTTCGCCGACCTTGCGGCTCGCCCATTTCGCCAGGTTGACCAGTTCGAGCTGTTCGTTGACCAGCCTGGTCCGTTCGGCGTCCGGAACGCCCGCAAGCTCCAGGCCGAAGCCGACATTTTCGGAGACCGTACGCCAGGGGAGAAGGCCGAACTGCTGGAACACCATCGAGACCGTGTGCATGCGCAGATCCCGCAGCACTTTGGGGCTCGATTTGTAGGGATCGACCGGACCCGAGGGGGTTGCGACGCTGACATTGCCGCGCACGACCGGGGCGAGCCCGTTGACGGCGCGCAGCAGCGTCGACTTGCCCGAGCCGGACAGGCCCATCAGCACGAGGATCTCGCCCTCGTGAATGGTGAGCGAGGCGTTGGCGACGCCCATAACGATGCCGGTGGCAGCGCTGATCTCGTCGCGGGTCTTTCCCTGGTCGACCATGGCGAGCGCCCGTTCCGGCTTGTCGCCGAAGACGATGTCGACATTGTCGAAAACTACGCAGTCAGTCATTGGCCGTCTCCCGTCGATGTGCGGAACATGCGGTCGAGGATGATCGCCAGGATGACGATGCACAGGCCCGAATCGAAGCCGCGGGCGACGTTTACGGTATTCAGCGCCCGCAGCACCGGCACGCCGAGGCCGTTGGCGCCGACCAGCGCGGCGATGACCACCATCGACAGCGACAGCATGATCGTCTGGGTAAGGCCGGCCATGATCTGCGGCATGGCATAGGGCAGTTCCACCTTGCGCAGGATCTGCGACGGGGTGGCGCCGAAGGCGACGGCCGCTTCCCGCAGCGAGCTCGGGGTCGAGACGATGCCGAGGCGGGTGAGGCGGATCGGTGCCGGGATCGCGAAGATGACGGTGGCGATCAGGCCCGGAACCATGCCGAGACCGAAAAGGATCAGCGCCGGGATGAGATAGACGAAGCTCGGCAGCGTCTGCATCAGGTCGAGGACCGGCCGCATGGCTTCGTAGAACCATTGGCGGCGGGCGGCGGCGATGCCGAGCGGCACGCCGACCACCATGCTGACGGCGGTGGATGCCAGCACCAGCGCCAGCGTTTCGGTGGTTTCCTTCCAGTAGCCCTGGTTGAAGATCAGGAGCAGGCCGAAGAAGGTGAACGCCGCGAGCACCGGGCACCGGCGCAGCCAAAAGGACAGCCCGGTCATCGCGGCCATGACGATCAGCGGATGCGGCGTCGCCAGACACCACAAAAGGCCGTTGATCACTCCGAGGAGAACGGAAGAAAGCCAGTCGAAGAACCAGTCGGCATTCGCCGTCAACCAGTCAACGACCGCCTTCGCCCAGGAACCTATAGGTATTCGATGATCTGCGATCCAATCCACGAGAAAACTGCCGTCCATAGGGAGAGAAAGGGCGGGCTCCGGGGCAGGCGATCCGCCGCCCCGAAAACATTTTCAGGACTGTTAGAGACCGAGTGCCTTCTTGACGGCGGCGAGGCCGTCCTTGCCGTCATAGGTGGTGACGCCGGCAACCCAAGGCTCGATGACCTTCGGATTGGCCTTCAGCCAGACCTTGGCAGCGTCGTCGGCATCCTCGCCGTCGTTGAGGATCTTGCCCATGATGGTGTTTTCCATGTCGAGCGAGAACTTCACGTTCTTGAGGAGCTTGCCGAGGTTCGGGCACTGGGCGACAAAACCGCCGCGCGCCACGGTGTAGACGGTCGCGCCGCCGTAGTTCGGACCGAAGACGGTGTCGTCGCCGCCGGCGAGATAGGTGATCTCATGGGCGACGTTCATCGGGTGCGGTGCCCAGGCGAGGAAGACGACCGGCTTGCCTTCCTTGTCGGCGCGGGTGACCTGGGTCAGCATGCCCTGCTCGGAGGACTCGACGACCTCGAAGCCCTTGAGGCCGAACGTATTGGCTTCGATCAGCGACACGATCATGCCGTTGCCTTCGTTGCCCGGCTCGATGCCGTAGACCTTGCCGTCGAGTTCCTTCTTGTGGGTGGCGATGTCCTTGAAGTCCTTGATGCCGAGCTTGGCGCCGGCGGCATTGGTGCCGAGCGTGTACTTGGCGCCTTCGAGGTTGACGGCGATGCTCTCGATTGACTTGTCGTCGAGATAGGGCTGGATTGCGCCCTGCTGGGCCGGCATCCAGTTGCCGAGGAAGAGGTCGATATCCTTGTTCTTCATGGAAGAATAGGTGACCGGAACACCGAGGGTCTTGACGTCGGCCTTGTAGCCGAGCGCTTCGAGGACATGGATGAAGGATGCGTTGGTCGAGGCCAGGTCCGTCCAGCCGACGTCCGAAATCCGGACGGTCTTGCAGGCTTCAGGTTCGGCGGCGGATGCGGTGCCGACGATCGCCAGGATCGATGCGGCGGCGGCGAGCGTGGTCTTCAGTGAGGTAGTCATGCGCATGGGCTGCTCCCGTTTTTTTGGTTCCCGCCATTATCAATATATGCTGCGACGAGGCAAGCGCGCGCATTCGCGGCGGAGAATGGGGTGCATTTGCGACATTTGTGACTTTCTCGCGCAGCGTTGCGCAGTCTACAGTTTCCTGTGGTTTTCGGCAAAGACGGCTTTTCCCGAATCCCGATCGCGATCAGAAGGCAGGTATGGCCAAGCTCTATTTCCATTACGCCACCATGAACGCCGGCAAGTCGACGATGCTTCTGCAGGCATCCTATAACTACCGCGAGCGCGGCATGCGCACCGCGATCTTCACCGCATCGCTGGACGACCGCGCCGGCCAGGGCCGGGTCGCCTCGCGGATCGGGCTCTCCTCCGACGCCATTCCCTTCGGGCCGTCCGACGACCTGTTCACGGGCATCGAGGCGATGCACGGGGAGGAGCCGATCGCCTGCGTGTTCGTCGACGAGGCCCAGTTCCTGTCGCCCGAACAGGTCTGGCAGCTTGCGCGGATTTCCGACCGGGTCGGCATCCCGGTGATGACCTACGGCTTGCGGACGGATTTCCAGGGCAAGCTGTTTCCCGGTTCGCTGGAACTGCTCGCGATCGCCGACGAGCTGCGCGAAGTGCGCACCATCTGCCATTGCGGGCGCAAGGCGACCATGGTGGTGAGGCTCGACGACGACGGCAGGCTGGTGCGCGAAGGCGCCCAGGTCGATGTCGGCGGCAACGAGAAATACGTCTCGCTCTGCCGGCGGCATTGGGAAGATCAGATGCGTTGCGAGTGATGTTCGGAATTTAACGCCTCGTTCATCGTGTGGAACGGAAGATGGCGGCGACCCGGCGAAATTGATGCTGGTCAAAGTCTGCGACCTAAAACATATCTAGGGATCACATCCGAAACGCCCCGGTTCGACGGGGCGGTGGTTCCCAGCAGGAGTTCCCCCGCATGCGCAAGACCACGAAAACCTTTACCCTTGCCACCAGCCTCGCGCTGTTCTCGCTGCCGGCCTTCAGCGCCGAGATCGAGGTCAAGATGCTCAACAAGGGCAGCGACGGCGAGGCCATGGTGTTCGAGCCGGCGGCGGTGAAGGTGCTGCCGGGCGATACGGTCAAGTTCGTGCCGGTCGACAAGGGGCATGACGTGGTTTCGATGCCGGGCCTGGTGCCGGAAGGGGTTGCCGAGATCAAGGGCAGGATCAGCCAGGAAGTGTCCTTCACAGCCGAGAAGCCCGGTGCCTACGTCTTCAAGTGCACGCCGCATTTCGGCATGGGCATGGTCGCGGTGATCGTCGTCGGCGACGCGCCGGCCAATCTCGACGCGGTGAAGAGCGCCAAGATGCCGAAGAAGGCGAAGGACCGCCTCGACGCCGAGATCGCCAAGCTCGGTCTCTGACCTTTCCGGGATTTTTCCGCAAATGCCGCCTGCGGCCCGCATGGTCCGGGACGCTGAGGCACATGTGAAATTATACGGCCGGCCAAGCCGTCGGCCGCACAAGCCCAAGTTTCGGTTTCGCCGGGGACTGCGCGGGCAGCCCTGACATCACGGGCAATCCTGAGGCCAGGGCCTGTCTCCGGCACATGTGTGCGGAACCGCATATGTCCAATACGGATCAGACACGCACTTCGAAGATCATGTTGAAGGGCGTTTCGCTCGCCCGACGGAAGTGCGAATAGCCGGCGTCAAGCGCCACCTTGCGAAGCTTCATTTCGCCAGCCTGCGCTCCAAGCCCGAGGCCTACTTCCTGAGCCATGGAAGCCGGAGTGCAGATCATGGCCGAGGCGCCGTAGTAGACGCGTCCGACGGGATTGAGATTGTCCTTCAGGCTGTCATGCGCGAAGGGTTCGACGATCATCCAGGTGCCATCCTTTGCCATCGTCTCGCGGATATGGCGGCCGGCGCCGATCGGATCGCCCATATCGTGCAGGCAGTCGAACATCGCGACGAGATCGTATCCGCCGGCGGGGAACTCCTTCGCCGAAGCCTGGCGGAACGTCACCCGGTCGCCGACACCGGCTTCCTGCGCCGCACGCTTTGCGCGCTCGATGGAAGGCGCGTGATAGTCGAACCCGTGGAAATGCGATTTCGGAAAGGCCTTGGCCATGAGGATCGTCGAGGCGCCATGGCCGCAGCCGACGTCGGCAACTTCCGCCCCGCGTTCCAGCTTTTCCCGCACGCCCTGGAGGGCGGGAATCCACTCATCGACCAGATGACTGTTGTAGCCGGGCCGGAAGAAGCGCTCCGTGCCGCGGAAGAGGCAGTTGCTGTGTTCATGCCACCCGAGCCCGCGGCCCGTGCGAAAGGCCTCTTCCACCTTCGGCTCATCCATCCACATCGACTGCACGATTTCGAAGGCGCCAGCGAAAAAAGCAGGACTGTCCTCGACGGAAAAAACGAGCACCTGCTCGGGCGTCATGCCGAACTTGTTCGTCTTTTCATCGAACGTGACATAGTCGGCGGCCGCCATGGCGGCGAGCCATTCGCGCACGTTGCGTTCGCTGAGGCCCGTCGTTTCCGCAATCTCCATCGACGATCGCGGCCGTCCGTCCATCATCGCGCGAAACAGGCCGAGGTGGTCACCCAGTACGACGAGAACGCCGGATACCCCGGCCCCGAGATCGCCTACGAGGCGACCGACAAGTGCCTCGACCTTCTGCATATCAGCTTTCTGCATAGCTTCCTGCATAGCATCCTCCCTAGATGCGCCAGCCCACCCGATAGATCGACCCGCGGCAGATTCTACGCTGAGGCGGCAGCCGGTCAATGATGCATTCGGGCTAGGCAAGCGATCAGAAGACTTAAGTCCGCCGCGCCGTGCTCCTTGCCGGATTTCGACAATCGCAACCGGACATTTTCCGATTTTTCCTGGCAACTGGGCCGGGACGGCGTGGCATAATTCTGCGACGGCGTTATCTTCTGCCGCGACGGCGGGAGAATGCGCGTGGCGGTACTTAAGAATTTCGACGGCGAGATCGAGCGGATCGGCGGCGTGCTGGCTGCGATGCGAGACGCGCTGGGCCCAGCCTGCATCCTGCTTGCCGAGACGGCGAGAGGTCTTATCCTGCCGGATGAAGAGAGCCTGGCGGCAGAGGCCGCGCGGCTCGCGGCCGAGATGCCGGAACGGCAGGCGATCGAGGCGGTGATCGCCCGGCTGGTCGCCGACCTGGCCGCCGAGATCGACGTTTCTGCTCGGGACTTCGACAATCGCGACCTGCCGACGCGGCTCGAAACGCTGATCGGCTATATATCCGGGGCCGCCAAGCACCGCCGCCAGCAGGCGCGCTGGCGAAGCCCCGCGCCGCTCAACCGGCTGGCTGAACTCCTGCGGCGTGCCGATCTGCTCGCGGGCCTGGTCAGGTCAGAGCGGGACTTCCTGATTGGACGGCGCAGGGAGAGCGAGGGCGATCTGGTCACCCTCATCGACCACCGGCCGGAGATCATCGAAAAGCTGCGCGGCGAGGACGGTACCGCCATGACCGGCCTTGACGTGGTCGGCCGTACCGAACCCGCAATCAAGGTCTTCCAGGATTTCGTTGCCGGCCTCAACGCCCGGGTGGGAACCTGCAACACCCTTCTGCACAAGCTGGTCACCGATACGGAAAACCTCCTCGTCCTCTACCGGATGGTCGCCGATGCCAGCCGGCAGGGCGATGCCGGCCTGAAGCCCGAACTTTTTCCGCATCTGGCCCCCGAGGTCGAGCGCTACTCGACCGACATGCTGACATTGCACGGCCTCGACCATCGTCGATCCCGCGCCGACCAGGCGTTTGCCGAACGATTTCCTGCGGAGGCCTCGGGGGAGGCGGCCGAAGCCGAGAGCGCAACGAGCGGCTTTAGACTGCCGACCATTTTCGGCTTCAAGCTCATCCGTTCCCGATAGGGCGCCGCCGAGGATCGGCTACGCGGCCGCCTCACCGGTTGCGGCGAAACGTTGCGCCCCCGTTGTGCTTGTGGCGCCGAGCACATATGTGTGAGCCAAGCCAAATCGGATGCACCCCGCCTCACAAGGAGACAGCGATGCTCGACCGGATTACCGCCTTCTTTCAAGGGATCGGCCAGGCCGTCGGGCGAGGCATTGGGCTGTTGATCGCCTGGTTCGTCTGGCCGTTCATGGCCGCACATGGGTGGTACCGCCAGCGCCACTGGATGGTAAAGGGGCCTATCCTCGCCTTCCTGGTGCTGATGTTTGGGCTCTACGGCTATTTCTTTTGGCAGACGCAGGTCTGGACCAATTTCAATCCGAATTTCGTCGATAGTTACCGCTGGTCGGAGCGCACCGTGCCGGCCGGCCAGGAACTCCCCGCAACGGCTCCTGCAAGCGCCAATGCGACAGCTCCGGCGACCGGGGCGAGACAGTGCCAGTCGTCGGCGATCGTCGATGCGGCGGCCGATCTCACCGACATGAACGTCAACCAGAATGCCTGGATTTCCTCGATGCTGCTCTACCGGCTGGGGTTCTTCGGCATCGACTGGGATCACACCCCGTTTCTCGACAACAAGGCCTCGTTCCAGCGCGGCGTCAACCAGGCGGTGCGGCGCACCTCGACGGAGCTCGTCGATTCGCTTGGACGCGTGCGCGGAACGTCGAGCATCAACAACAATCTCCAGGATGCCCGCGGCAACCTGCAGTTCGACGAATATTCCTGGTATTTCGGGCTCAGCCCCTTTGGACCCAAGACCCCGACCCCGAGCTATTATCGCGCGGCGATCGGCAAGCTGAAGGCCTTCAATGCCGATCTGACTGCCTGCAACGCGACGTTCGACAGCCGCGCCGACAACCTGATCCAGTTCATCGACCGCATCGCCAACGACCTCGGCGGCACGTCGGCGATCCTGCGCGAGCGTTCCGAGAACTACAATGCCGGTTGGTTCGATACGCGTGCCGACGACCGCTTCTGGTTCGCCTACGGCCAGCTCTACGGCTATTATGCGGTGCTTTCGGCGGCAGGCGCGGATTTCTCCCAGGTGATCCGCGAGCGCAATATCGGGCCGCTCTGGACCGATACGCTGTCGCAGTTCAAGTCGGCCCTGCGCATTCAGCCGGCGATCATCTCCAACGGCCGCGAGGATGGCTGGATCATGCCGAGCCATTTGGCGGTGATGGGCTTCTATATCCTGAGGGTCCGCTCGAACCTCGTGGAAGTGCGCTCGGTGCTCGACCGGTAGGCCGGCGGCACCGGTCAGTCTTTCGGGAGATCCGGATCGTCGAGAAAGAACGTCACGCCGGGACGTTCGGCAAAAAACTCGTAGGTCATGCCGACAACCTCGCCGCCCGTGCCTGGCTTGTCGCGGAATTTGCCGACACTACGGACGTATTTGTAGTGCTCGTCATCGGCTTTGACGCGGTAGATGTTGTGGTAGGTCAGGCGTTCGCCGCTGGCGCGCTCGAAGGTTTCCATCAGTTGCGGCATATCGTCGGGATGGATACGGGCCGTGATGGCGACCATGTTCATGGGACCGTCCGTCGGCTCCAGCCCCAGGATGCGACAGACATCCTTCGTCGCGAAGAAGTGGCCGGTGTCCAGATCGATCCGCCAATAACCGTAGAAACGAAAGGCCGAGGCGAGTTCAACCACCTCGTCTGCAGAGAGTCCCACTTCCCGGTACTGAGTATTGACGCGTTTTTCGGTGTGTTCGACCCAAGACGTCAATCGTCTTCTCCCATAGGCCGGGAGATAATGCCCCAGCCTTACACTATGAGTCTCAATCTCAATGCCTTAGCTACCAACTGAGTGCGGTTGACGCAATCCAGTTTCTTTATTGCATTAGTCATATATGCGTTAACGGTATGGTCCGAGAGGGAAAGAATCCGGCCGATCTCGGAGGATGTCTTGCCCTGGGCCGTCCAGCGGACGACCTCCAGCTCGCGGGTGGTCAGCGGGCCGGCGGTGCCGGTCTTGTCACTGCGGCGGATCTTGTCGAAGACATCGAAGGCATGCAGCACGATCATGCCGATCTCGTTGAGCTCCACCTGGCTCAGCCGGTGCCGGATGCCGTCGAAGCGCAGCATGAAGCGGCCGCCATCGATCGAATGCACCGCCATCGCGACGCTTGTGATGAGGTCGTAGCGGCGCTGCAATTCGTCCATCTCGACCGGAACCGGGAAGCCGCGCACGCTTTCCGGATCGTCGATCGACCAGCAATATGGAAGAGCGGATTTCGAGATGATCGGCGCGATCGGACAAAGCTTCAGAAGGCGGCGGCGGTCGAATTCCTGGGCGTAGCTTGCGGGCAGCGTCGTCTCGACGATCATCCGCGACAAAAGCGTCTCATCCGCTCTGGTGGCGGCGAAAAGCGTGATGTGGCGAAACCCGAACTCGTGGGCAACGCGCTTCAGAGCGGCAAATATTTCCACTCGCGAATCCGCGGCGGAAATTTCGCTGTTCAGAATCGATTGCCGTTCGAGAGTGATCATGCGGGCGAGGCTGACAGATGGTTTATGTGATGGTTAAGAAATATATCAATCGATTTGAATAGCCAGCGAAATTTCGTGCGCTGCAGCAGAAACCGGCCCCATTTCCGATACAGGCTCACTTTATTTCCATGAATTCATGGAGTTACGGGCTCAAGATTTATACGGGGATATATCCGGTACCCTTGATTTCCTCCATGACGGCGTAGGTGTGGGTTTCCCTGACCCCCGGAAGCGGCAGAATCACCTCCGAGAGAAACTGCCGGTAGGCCTCCATTCCGGCGACCCGAGCCTTCACCAGGTAGTCGAAGCCGCCCGCCACCATGTGGCACTCCATCACGTCGTCGCTGCGCTTTACCGCGGCGGCAAATGCATCGAAAACGTCGGGGGTGGTGCGGTCGAGTTTGACCTGCACGAAGACGAGCAGACTGCGCCCGAGCTTTTCCGGCGAGAGCAAAGCGCTATAACCGGTGATGTAACCCTCGCGGGTCAGCCGCTTGACGCGTTCGGCGGTCGCCGTGGGTGAAAGCGAGACGCGATCGGCGAGTTCGAGATTGCTCAGGCGCCCCTCTTTCTGGAGCGCGCGGAGGATTTTTCGGTCGAGACGGTCGATGTCTTTCATGTTTCTCTTAATTTTCCAGAAATGGCAGCTAGATACACTATTAATGTCATAAAAATCCGATGAAATCACCAGGGAATTCCCGCTATGGAGAGAATGAAACGGAGATGCGTATGAGCCAGATTCTGACCGAGACCTTCATTCCCTTCCATGCGCCCTATGCCGGCGACGACGACCGGCTGATCCGGCAGTTCGCAGCCCGCACCAGCTTCACGTCTTCGCAGGATGCGGCGATCGACCAGCGGGCCCGCCGCATGATCAACGCCATCCGCGACGGCTCCGGCAAGGTCGGCGGCGTCGAGGATTTCTTGCGCGAATACGGGCTTTCGACCCGCGAGGGGCTGGCGCTGATGGTGCTTGCCGAGGCGCTGTTGCGGGTGCCGGATGCGCTGACCCAGGACCGGCTGATCGAGGACAAGCTGCGCGAGGGAGGATGGAGCACCCATGAAGCTTCCGGCGAGAGCTGGTTCGTGTCCGCGTCCGCCTGGGCGCTCGCTGTCTCGGCCCGCGTCATCGGCCCCGGCGAGACGCCGGAAGGCATCCTGCGCGGCCTCGTCAAGCGTGTCGGCCTGCCGACCGTGCGCAGCGCCACCAAGCAGGCGATGCGGTTCCTCGGCCACCATTTCGTGCTCGGCGAGACGATGAAGGACGCGCTGGTGCGCGCCGCCAAGAGCGAGGAGAAGGGCTACCGCCATTCCTTCGACATGCTGGGCGAGGGCGCCCGCACGGCGGAAGACGCCAAGCGTTATTTCCGTTCGTATGCCGACGCGATCCAGTCGATCGGCGCGCATATGAAGAAGCACGGCAAGGGCCGCCAGTTGCCCGACCGGATGGGGATTTCGGTCAAGCTCTCGGCGCTGCATCCGCGCTACCTCGCCACCCACCACGACCGGGTGATGGCGGAACTGGTTCCGGACCTGCTTGACCTCGCCCGGATGGCGAGGGAGCATCAGCTCAATTTCACCGTCGATGCGGAAGAGGCAGACCGGCTGGAACTGTCGCTCGACGTGATCGCCGCCGTGTTCTCCGACCCGTCGCTTTCCGGCTGGGACGGGTTCGGTCTGGCGATCCAGGCCTATCAGAAGCGGGCTCCGGCAGTCATCGACTACATCGACCAGCTTTGCGCGACGCATGGCCGGCGGATGATGGTGCGGCTCGTCAAGGGCGCCTATTGGGATACCGAGGTGAAGCGGGCGCAGGAGCGGGGGATCGAGGATTATCCGGTCTGGACCCGCAAGCCGGCGACGGACCTTGCCTATCTCGCCTGTGCGCAGCAGCTTCTGGCCAAGCGGGCGCGGATCTTTCCGCAATTTGCCACCCATAACGCGCTGACCGTCTCGACCATCCTGGAGCTCGCCGGCCCCGACCGCACGGGCTTCGAATTCCAGCGGCTGCACGGCATGGGTGAGGCGCTATACGACGACCTGCTCGACAGCAACGACCGGATCGCCTGCCGCATCTATGCGCCGGTCGGCGGGTATCGCGACCTGCTCGCCTATCTGGTCCGCCGGCTTCTCGAAAACGGCGCCAACTCTTCCTTCGTGGCGGTTGCCGGCGACAAACAGGTGCCGGTCGAAAAGCTGCTCGAACGGCCGTCGGCGCGGCTCGGCCTCGACGACGGGATCAGCGCGCGGCACAAGCAGATCCCGCTGCCTTCCGACATCTACGGCCGTCGCAAGAACAGCGCCGGTTTCGAATTCGGCCACCGGGTCGAGCTCGAACGGCTGATGGCGAGCGTTTCCAAGCCGTGGGGCGAGGTGAAGGCCGGGCCGCTGGTGGCGGGCGTGACTTCCAAGGCGCAGGAGAAGCCTGTGCGGTCTCCTTCCGACCGGACAAGGATCGTCGGTACCGTGCGTGACGCGACGCCCGCCGACGTGGATGCCGCGTTTACCGCCGCCGGCAAGGCATTTCGCGCGTGGTCCCGCCAGCCGGTGGAAATCCGCGCCGCCTGCCTCGAGCGGATGGCCGGACTGATGGAGGAAAACCGCGACCGGCTGCTGGCGCTTCTGGCCGCCGAGGCCGGCAAGACGCTGGACGACGGGATCGCCGAAATCCGCGAGGCGGTGGATTTCTGCCGCTACTACGCCGACAAGGGCCGGGAACTCTTCGCCATGCCGAGCCTGATGCCGGGACCGACCGGCGAGGACAATCGCCATTTTTGGCGCGGCCGCGGCGTGTTCGGCTGCATTTCGCCCTGGAATTTCCCGCTGGCGATCTTCCTCGGGCAGATTTCGGCGGCCCTGGTGACCGGCAATACGGTGGTTGCCAAGCCCGCTCCGCAGACGCCGCTGATCGCCCATGAGGCGATCCGGCTGTTCCACCAGGCCGGCGTACCTGCCGAGGTCCTGGCGCTGGTGCCGGGCGGACCCGATGTCGGTGCGGCGATCACGGCGCATCCAAAACTCGCAGGCATCGCCTTCACGGGCTCCACGAAGACGGCACACGCGATCAACCGGGCGCTGGCCGCCAAGGACGGGCCGATCGTGCCGCTGATCGCCGAGACCGGTGGCATCAACGCGATGATCGTCGATGCGACGGCGCTTTCGGAACAGGTTGCGGACGACGTGGTCGTCTCGGCCTTCCGCTCCGCCGGCCAGCGCTGCTCGGCGCTGCGCCTGCTGTTCCTGCAGGAGGATGTCGCCGACGGCATGCTGAAGATGATCGAGGGGGCTGCGGCCGAGCTCAATCTCGGCGATCCGGCAAAGCAGAATACCGATGTCGGGCCGATCATCGACGAGAACCAGAGACAAATGCTGGCCGACCACGTCGCGGACATGCGGGCGAAAAGGCAGAAGATACGTTACGCCGGGGGTGCGCCGCAGACCGGCAATTTCTTCGCGCCTCACATCATCGAGCTCGACAGCGCAGCCGTGCTGACCAAGGAAGTGTTCGGCCCGGTTCTGCATGTGGTGCGCTTCAAGGCCAAGGAGTTCGACAAGGTACTTTCCGCGATCGACGCCACCGGTTACGGCCTGACGCTCGGCATTCACAGCCGCATCGAGGCGACCATCCGCAAGGTGACAGAGGCGCTCGACACCGGCAATGTCTATGTCAACCGCAACATGATCGGCGCCGTGGTCGGCACCCAGCCCTTCGGCGGCTCCGGCCTTTCCGGCACCGGTTTCAAGGCGGGCGGCCCGGCCTACCTGATGCGGTTCGCCGAGGAGCAGGTGATCTCCGTCAACACCGCGGCCGCCGGCGGCAACGCCAGCTTGATCGCGATCGGGGAGGGGTGAGGAACGGTCCGGCGCAGCCGGAGCAATCGATCCAGTGAATCGATTGCAGTGACGAACGCGCTGAGCCCTAGCGAAGCGCCGGCAGGGCGCGACGGCCTGCCGGCAAAACGCTCTCGCGGGAGCGTTTTGAGCGCCGAACGCGCTGAGCGAGAGCGAAGCGCCGGCGGTGGCGTTTAGGGCCAGACGCAGCAGGGGATTTTCCAGATTTGTCCCGAAGGTGCCGCGACTAAAAGAACCAGCAGGGCTCGGAGCGATCCGGGCCCTGCTGCATTCCGTCCTGTTGTATTTTTGCCATGGAACAGAGCTCGCATAAATATGATCATTCGAGTCATGTTTTAATAATTGACAATAATACTCATGTTTTCTAATGGCATGAATAAGGCATTTTTTGCCTCCCGCCACATTCTTGCCAGAATTGAAAAGGGCCGCCGCCTTTCCGGTGCGTTCGCGCGCGCCGACGGTTTCGTGTGCCCTGTTTGAAAGGATAGTCATGGTCACGCGACGTCTGCGCTCCACCCTCGCCACCTGCACCGCGCTCGCGCTGCTTTCCCTCGCTCATGGGGCCTCGGCCCAGCAGGCGACGCAGCCGCCGGCGGATACGACGCTGAAGCCGATCGTGCTGAAGGGGAAGAGGGTGAAGGCGGGGGACCCAGCTGCCAACACGCCGCTTGCAAGCACGACGACGGCGGAAGACATCCGCAAAAAGGATATCGGCAACTTGCAGAACCTCGGCAACACCACCGAACCGGGGGTGGATTTCGTCGAATCGAAGCCCGGCAAAGTCGGCGGCCTGTTCGTTCGCGGCCTTGGCGGCCCGCGCGTCGTGACCCTGATCGACAATATCCCGGTTCCCTACATGGAGAACTTCGCCCGCTCGGGCAGTTTCTCTGCCACGACGGGGATCAGCGACGGCAGCAACAGCTTCGATTTCTCAGCTCTTTCCGGCGTGGACGTACTGCGTGGCGCCGATTCGAGCCGGGTTGGCTCCGGCACGCTTGGCGGTGCTTTGGTGCTACGCACGCTGGAACCCGAGGATTTGATCCCCGAAGGTCGCAGTTGGGGCGGCGTGGCCAAGCTGACCTACGACAGCGAGGATAACAGCTTTGGCGGTTCCGTTGCGGTCGCCAAGAAGATCGAGAACACCTCCGTGCTGTTCCAAGGCGGTTACAAGAAGGGGCACGAGCGAGAAAACCAGGGCTCAGACGGCAATATCGGCGTCAATCGCACCGAGCCCAACCCGATGGATTTCGACCAGAACAACCTGATGTTCAAGCTTCGGCAGGATATCGAGGGTGGCCACCGCGTCGGCCTCACGGCGGAACGATTCGATCTCCAGAGCGATACGGATCTCAGGACCATCCAAGGCACTGGAGGTACACCGTTCACGCCGGGTGACTATGACGGCAATGACGATACGCGGCGCGAGCGTGTGTCGATCGACTACGACTACGAGGCGCCGCACGCCGACGGCCTGATCGACGCTGCATCCTTGACGCTATATTGGCAGCGACTCACCAAAGGCGCGGGTTCAGAGGGCAGCAACAGTGCCGGATATTATCTGCGTGACAACGGCATGGTGGAGAGTTCCTTTGGGCTTTCTGGCAACGGCTATTCGCAGTTCGAGGCGGGCGGCCTCGATCATCAGGTTAATTTTGGCGGTAGCCTGCAATATTTCAACACCCAGCAGTATATTGCTGGCGCACCAAGCGGTTCGGCGGTCAACAAGTCGGACATGCCCGATATCGAGGGAACGCGCTTCGGCTTCTATCTCGACGACCGGATAGAGTTCGGGGGCAGCGGCTTTGCGGTGACGCCAGGGCTGCGTTTTGACTGGTTCGACTACGACCCCCAGTCCACCCCCCGGTTCACCGGCACGATGCCTGAGGGCAAGGACGGTTTCCGGGTCTCGCCCAAGCTGCTGGCCACCTATCAGGTAACACCGGCAATCGAGCTGTTCGCCCAGTGGTCGATGGCCTACCGGGCGCCGACCATCAACGAACTCTTCCTCAATTTCGGCGGCACCGGCTATAGCGTGCTCGGCAATTCCAACCTGAAGCCCGAGACCGGCCACGGCTTCGAGCTGGGCGCCAACTACCAGAGCGGCGATCTTTCGGGCAAGCTGACCGTGTTCCATAACCGCTATTCGAACTTTATCGAGTTCTATGGTGCGTTCCCGACCTTCAGCTACAGGAATATCAGCAAGGTCCAGATCTCCGGCGTCGAAATCAAGGCGCGCAAGGATTTCGCCAACGGTTTCTATGTGCACGGCTCGCTTGCTTATGCCTATGGCGAGGACAAGGAGACGGGAGAGGTTCTGCGCTCGGTGGCGCCGCTCAAATCGATCCTTGGCGTCGGTTACGAACAGGAGACCTGGGGCGTGGACCTGACGACTATCCTAGCCGCCGCGGCGTTCAAGGACGGGGGCCAGACCCCGGCCACCGGCGGCGCGCCATACCAAACTTTTGACGCGCCCGGTTACGGCATAGTCAACCTGGCCGGCTGGTGGGAGCCGGAGCAGACAAAGGGGCTGCGCATCCAGGCGGGCATCTACAACATCTTCGACAAAACTTACTACAACGCGCTGACGACCCGCGACGTCAGCACGACGTCGACATCGACGAGCAACCAGCCCCCGGCCTTCTATTCCGAACCCGGCAGAACCTTCAAACTCTCGCTCACCCAGCGGTTCTGATCCTAAACATCGGCGGGGGCGCCTGGGGAGGGTGGTGCGGGAAATCGCGCCGCCCTTTTTTTTGCCCGGGAGAAGTTGTGGCTGCCGCTCATACCGCTATTCCCACATTGCTCTTCCCTCGCTAATCATAGTCAAACAGCCATATTGGCCTGACAAAACGGGGAGCGGGGAACGCATGGCAGAGGTCGGATCCGACATCGAAATCGCCCGGGCCGCGAAAAAGAAGCCGATCGTCGAGATCGGCGCCAGGCTCGGGGTTCCCGTCGAAGCGCTTGCTCCTTACGGTCATGATAAAGCGAAGGTCGGGGCGGAGTTCATCGCATCGCTTTCCGAGCGGCCTGACGGCAAGCTGATCCTGGTGACGGCGATCAACCCGACGCCGGCGGGCGAGGGGAAGACGACCACCACGGTGGGCTTGGGCGACGGGTTGAACCGGATCGGCAAGAAGGCGGTGATCTGCGTGCGGGAACCCTCGCTCGGTCCCTGTTTCGGGGTCAAGGGCGGGGCGGCCGGCGGCGGGTATGCGCAGGTCGTGCCGATGGAAGACATCAACCTGCATTTCACCGGCGATTTCCACGCCATCACCTCTGCCCACAACCTTCTGTCGACGATGATCGACAACCATATCTACTGGGGCAATGCCGAGAATATCGATATCCGCCGGATCAGCTGGCGGCGGGTGATGGACATGAACGACCGGGCGCTGCGCCAGACGGTGGTCTCGCTCGGCGGCGTCGCCAACGGTTTTCCGCGCGAGAGCGGTTTCGATATCACCGTCGCCTCGGAAGTGATGGCGATCCTGTGCCTGGCGACCGATCTCAAGGATCTCGAAAGGCGGCTCGGCGATATCGTCATCGGCTACCGGTTCGACCGCTCGCCGGTTTTCGCGCGCGACCTCAAGGCCGACAGGGCGATGACGGTTCTGCTGAAGGACGCCATGCAGCCGAACCTGGTGCAGACGCTCGAAAACAATCCCGCCTTCGTGCATGGCGGGCCGTTCGCCAATATCGCGCATGGCTGCAATTCGGTGATCGCCACCCGCACGGCGCTGAAGCTCGGCGACTACGTGGTGACGGAAGCGGGTTTCGGGGCCGATCTCGGCGCCGAGAAATTCTTCGACATCAAGTGCCGCAAGGCGGGGCTGAAGCCGGATGCGGCGGTCATCGTCGCCACCGTCCGGGCGCTGAAGATGAACGGCGGGGTGAGAAAAGAGGATCTCGGCCGCGAGAATGTCGAGGCTTTGAAGCGCGGCGCAGCCAATCTCGGCCGCCACATCGCCAATGTGCGGAAATTCGGCGTGCCGGTCGTCGTCGCGATCAACCATTTCACCTCTGATACGGAAGACGAGATCGCCGCCGTCAAGGACTATGCGGCGCGCCACGGCGCGGACGGCATCGTCTGCCGGCACTGGGCGGAGGGGGCGGCCGGCATCGAGGAGCTGGCGCTCAAGGTGGTCGAGCTTGCCGAGGGCGGCCAGGCGAAATTCCAGCCGCTCTATCCCGATCACCTGCCGCTTCTCGAAAAGATCGAGATCATCGCCTCGAAAATCTACCACGCCGGCGAAGTCACCACCGACCGGGGCGTGCGCGACCAGCTGAAAGCCTGGGAGGAGCAGGGTTACGGCGACCTGCCTATCTGCATCGCCAAGACGCAATATTCCTTCTCGACCGACCCCGCCCTGCGCGGCGCGCCTGAAGGCCATGTGGTGCATGTGCGCGAAGTGCGCCTTTCCGCGGGCGCCGGCTTCGTGGTCGCCATCACCGGCGAGATCATGACCATGCCCGGCCTGCCGCGCGTGCCTTCGGCGGAGCGGATATTTCTGAACGAGGACGGGTTCGTCGAGGGGCTGTTCTGAGGTTTCCGACTCAGCCCGCTATTTGCGCCGCGCTTTCTATGCCCGCAGCTTGGCAAGCTGGGGGCTGACGATCGCAACGAAGATGGTGGGATCGCCGAGAGCCCGTGCCGAGAGCATCGCCCCGTGAACCGAGGCCATCAGGATCTGCGCTTCTTCTTCCGGCAGGTTGCTGAATTGAAACTTGCCCTGGTCCGCACCCGCTTTCAATACGGATGTCAGCCATCCCGCCAGGTTGCGGAAATGAGCCCGGACGCGCGACGCGACGGCCTCGGGCAGCATCTGCATCTCTCCGGCGAGCATCGCGCAGACGCAGAAGGATTGCGAGGCATCGAGAATGCACTTCTGCCAGTAGTCCAGATAGGCTTCCAGCTGCGCTGCGGGGTCGGGGATCTGCTGGCTGAGAGACTTCAAGCCTCCCTGGGCTTGTTGCGTGTAACGGTCGACCACGACGGCGACCAGTTCGGCCTTGGTGGGAAAGTGGTGGTGTATGCTTGCCTTCCGGATGCCGATCGCATCCGAGATGTCGGCATAACTGAAGCCGTTATAGCCGCCCGCCACAACCAGCGCCTGAGCCTTTTCCAGTATCTTTTCCGAGGTCGTTGATTCCATACCGTGGGCCTACCTCCTGGTAGGAAGGCTGTCAAGCCGGCCGTCGTTACGCTCCATTCCAAACATTTCTGTGCGATCAATTGACTTTCGAAGCTTACCTTCCTACTAGTAGGTAGTCAAACAAGGAGACTATCATGCAAACTCAAACCTCACCCCAGCCGCAGTGGTTGCGATCCTACTATTTCACACGCGCGCTCTTTTCCCTCGCCTGGATCGCCGCAGCCATTCTGTCTGGCGGTCATTCAGCGCTGGTCTCGGCATTGCTCGTGATCTATCCGGCGTGGGACGCGGTTGCCAACCTAGTCGATGCCCGATCGAACGGCGGTCTGAAGGCGAATTCCTCGCAGGCGCTGAACGTCGCCGTCAGCACGGTCACGACCGTGGCCGTGATCCTGGCGGCGATAAATGATATGCACGCGGTCCTGGCCGTCTTCGGTGTCTGGGCAATTCTGTCGGGTCTGTTGCAACTCTTTACCGGCGTGCGGCGGTGGCGGTCGTATGGCGCGCAATGGGTGATGATCCTGAGCGGCGCACAGTCGACCTTGGCTGGCGGGTTCATGATCACGCAGTCCCTTGCAGCCGTTCCGCCGACGATCCTCGACATTGTTCCATATGCGGGCTTTGGCGCATTCTATTTCCTGCTTTCGGCAATCTGGCTGACTGTCGGGATCTCCCGAAAGGCAAACGCGAAAGGTTAGCCGCACCTGCTTCGGGGGCAAGGGATGAGACCCGGCACGCGACAGAACCTGGGGCATCGACTACCGGCAATACCGATAGCCATCCTTCCGCTCCAGCACATCCAGGTGCAGATGGTTCTGGTGGGCGGCGTCGCTGCCCGGTGAGAGGACGGTGGTGAAGTGCAGGCAGGCGCCGGCGGTTGCCGTGCGCTGGAACGCGCCTTCCATGGTGGAATCCTCGGTCCTCGGTTTCATCTCCATCTTCTCGCCGTTGTCGAGCTTGAAGGCGGCGACGTCGAAGGCGTTGCCTCGGGCGTGTTCGGAAATCTTGCCCGTCGAGGCGCTGTTGCGCAGGCGGCAGGCATAGGTGGAGCCGGGCACGAGACCGGTGATCCTCCGGCCCGGCATGGCGATGTTGAGCGCCGGCTGCACCGTATCCTTCAGCCAATGGGCCATCGAGACCGCGGTCTTGCAGCGCATCGTGGCGCCGCCGAGCGAGACGCCGGGCAGGACTTCGGCAACGTCGATCGGGCTCTCGATGCCGCAGCCGCCGCCCTCGTCGATCGGGTCGGTCGGCTCGAATTTCGCGCCGAGCGAAGTAAGGTCGGCAAGGCAGGCCTTCAGCTCCTCGGGGTCTTCCTTGACGAGCGGCGGCGGAGGCGGCGGTGGCGGTGCCTCGGCCTTCTGCTCGTCCGGCTGCTTGCCGTCGGGCTTGGGTTCCGCCTTGTCGGTCTCTTCCGGCTTGGCCGCATCCTGTCCGGGAACCGCCGCCTGGTCGGGTTTGTCTTTCGGCTGCGCATCGGCAGCCGTATTGTCCGGCTTTGGCATCGGCTTGGGAACTTCGGCCGCATGTGCGGGTTCCGACGCGGTGCCGGGCTGCTCGACAACCGCAGGGCTTTGGGGCGGGTTCTGCGGATTTTCGCTCGGCCTGTTCTGCGCCACGGGCGGTGGTGCCTCGGGCCTTGGAGCCTCCTGGGCGACGAGCTTTTCGGCCACGCGGTCTGCCTCCCGAGGTGCCTCAGCCGACTTCTGTGCCTCGCCGGCCGGTTTCGGGATCGGCAGGGGAACAGTTGCCAAGGCGGGTGGTTGGGGCACTGCGCCACGTGCCTGAGATCGCGGGGACGCGCGGCGGCGGGGCGTGCGCTCACGCGATCCGTCCTGCAGAAGCCGGGTGAGGAAATTCACTTCCACGACATCGGGCACGACGCCCGCCGGGACGCCGGAGTGTTGCGCCGGCGGTATCGGTCTTTCGGGCGGCAAGCCGGCTCCGATCACCAAAGGCAGGCCGGCCAGAATTGCGATCCATGAATGCTGCATGCCGTATCCTTCTCGGCTGCGTTTCTTCGATCCTTGAGGGACGATAAACGCCGCTCCCCGGTTTTGGTCGCATCGGAGCGCCAGAATTCTGTTTGCCGGTCGTGGAAATTCGCTTGCACGGTTTAAAAACCCCAGCTAACAATTCGGCCCATGATGAACTCGATGAACATCGCTAACTGGTGGCCGGCTCGCTCAACGCGGCCTTGACCAGTCATGTCCATCGACAAGACCACAAGCCGCCCGGAACCCGAGGCGGCTTTTTTGTTATCCGCCGCAGGGACCCGGGCAGAGACATTGGAGAGGCAGGACAATGGTAACGATCATTCGGGATGACGGTTCGGAAGTCTACGAGACGAGGGGCGGGATTGCAGTGAGCCGGCAGCGGCGCGCGGCACCTTATGCGGATGCGATCTCCTCCTATGTCGACAAGCTCGACGAACGGCGCGGCGCGGTGTTCTCCTCCAATTACGAATATCCCGGCCGTTATACCCGCTGGGACACGGCGATCGCCGATCCGCCGCTTGGGATCTCCTCGAATGGCCGTAAAGTGTGGATCGAGGCCTACAACGGCCGCGGCGAGGTGCTGCTCGGTTTCGTCGCGGACAAGCTGAAGACGGTAGCCGACCTGACGCTCGGGGAGCGCACGGACCGCCGCCTCGATCTTACCGTCAACGAACCGACCCGCGTATTCACCGAGGAAGAGCGCTCGAAAATGCCGACGGTGTTTTCCGTGCTGCGGGCGATCGTCGACCTGTTCCATTCGGAAGCGGATTCGGCAATCGGCCTGTTCGGCGCCTTCGGTTACGACTTGGCCTTCCAGTTCGACGCGATCAAGCTTTCGATGCAGCGGCCGGAGGACCAGCGCGACATGGTTCTGTTCCTGCCCGACGAGATCCTCGTCGTCGATCATCATGCCGCCAAGGCCTGGATCGACCGCTACGATTTTTCCAAGGATGGCGTGACGACGGAAGGCAGGGACCAGGAGATCGCGCCTGATCCGTTCCAGCGCACCGACACCATTCCGCCGAAGGGCGACCACCGGCCGGGCGAATATGCGAACCTCGTCACCAAGGCGAAGGAAAGCTTTCGCCGTGGCGACCTGTTCGAGGTGGTGCCGGGCCAGAAGTTCATGGAGCGCTGCGACAGCAAACCTTCGGAAATCTCCAACCGGCTGAAGGCGATCAACCCGTCGCCCTATTCCTTCTTCATCAATCTCGGCCACCAGGAATATCTGGTCGGCGCCTCGCCGGAGATGTTCGTACGCGTATCGGGCCGGCGCATCGAAACCTGCCCGATCTCGGGCACGATCAAGCGCGGCGAGGACCCGATCGCCGACTCGGAGCAGATCCTCAAGTTGCTGAACTCGAAGAAGGACGAGTCCGAACTCACCATGTGCTCGGATGTCGACCGCAACGACAAAAGCCGCGTCTGCGAGCCGGGCTCGGTGAAGGTGATCGGCCGCCGGCAGATCGAGATGTATTCGCGGCTGATCCACACGGTCGACCATATCGAAGGCCGGCTGCGGCCGGACATGGACGCGTTCGACGGCTTCCTCAGCCACGCCTGGGCCGTCACCGTCACCGGCGCGCCGAAACTGTGGGCGATGCGGTTCATCGAGAACCACGAAAAAAGCCCGCGCGCCTGGTATGGCGGGGCGATCGGCATGGTCGGTTTCAATGGCGACATGAATACCGGCCTGACGCTGCGCACCATCCGCATCAAGGACGGCATTGCCGAAGTGCGCGCCGGCGCGACGCTGCTCAACGACAGCGACCCGAACGAGGAAGAGGCCGAAACCGAATTGAAGGCGTCCGCCATGCTGACAGCAATCCGTGATGCAAGGGCGGGCAATGCCGCCAAGGTCGGCCGCGACGTGGCGCGGGTGGGGCAGGACGTCAAGATACTGCTGGTCGATCACGAGGACAGTTTCGTCCATACGCTTGCCAATTATTTCCGACAGACCGGCGCCACCGTTTCGACCGTGCGCACCCCGGTGCCGGAAGAGGTGTTCGACCGTTTCGATCCGGATCTCGTCGTGCTGTCGCCCGGTCCCGGCAACCCGAAGGATTTCGACTGCAAGGCGACGATCAAGCTGGCGCGGTCAAAGGGCCTGCCGATCTTCGGCGTCTGCCTCGGGCTGCAGGCGCTTGCCGAAGCCTATGGCGGCGAGCTCCGGCATCTGGCGGTGCCGATGCACGGCAAGCCGTCGCGCATCCGGGTGCTGGAGCCGGGCATCGTGTTCTCGGGGCTTGCGAAGGAAGTGACCGTCGGGCGTTATCACTCGATCTTCGCCGACCCGAAGACGCTGCATCCGGATTTCATGATCACGGCCGAAAGCGAGGACGGTACGATCATGGGTATCGAGCATGTCAAGGAGCCGGTGGCGGCGGTGCAGTTCCACCCGGAATCGATCATGACGCTCGGCGGAGATGCCGGCATGCGGATGATCGAGAACGTCGTGGCGCATCTGTCACGGCGGGCAAAGACCCAGGCGGCTTGACGTGTTGCCGGACACCATCCTGATCGAATCCATCCGTGAGGAGCATATCGAGAGCTTTCACAAGGCGCTCGACACGGTTTCGCGGGAACGGAAGTACCTGACCTTCCTGGAGGCGCCGCCGCTGGAAGGCGTGCGGTCCTTCGTGCTCGACATGATCGAGAACGCCCATCCGCAGGTCGTTGCCGTTGTCGATGCGCAGGTGGTCGGCTGGTGCGACATCCGCCGGCATCCGCAGCCGATCCATGCCCATTGTGGCACGCTCGGCATGGGCATCATCCCCGGCTACCGCGACAAGGGGCTGGGGACGAGGTTGATCCGCGCCGCAGTCGGGCAGGCCCGTGAACGCGGCTTCCACCGCGTCGAACTGCATGTGCATGCCGACAACCTGCGCGCCGTCGCCCTTTATGAAAAGGTCGGCTTCGTGCGCGAGGGCGTGGCGCGCGATGCGGTGAAAATAGACGGGCGGTATATCGACAGCATCGGGATGGCGGTGGTTTTCGGGTAGGCCATCAACTGAGCCGCCCGCGAGCGCGATGTCATTCGACGAAGCGGTGTCGTGCCGGTCCGTTTCTGACAACCGGCCCTTTGACAAACCCGCCCATCTGAGCCATATGCAGGCCGTCCGAAACCGCCGGAGCGATCCATGTCGCTCCGGCGGTTTCGCCGTTTTGGACGTCCGGTCCTGCAAATCATTCGCACGCGCAAAAAGGAAGACATGGTGGCGAGGGAAGTCAAAATCGTCGAGCGGCTGGCATTCTGGGGAATGCCGCTGTCGCTCGGCGTCATGTCCTTGAAGATGCTGGCCTGGTGGGTGACGGGATCCGTCGCGCTGCTGTCCGACGGGCTGGAATCCTTTGTCAACGTCGCAGCTGCCTTCATTGCCTATTTCGTGATCCGTTATGCCCAGCGGCCTGCCGATCACGACCACCAGTTCGGCCATCACAAGGCGGAATACATGTCGGCGGTGGTCGAAGGCGGGCTGATCATCGTTGCGGCGTTCCTGATCATCAGCGAGGCCTGGGACGGGCTGTTCGCGCCGAAACTTCCGGATGCGCCGGTGCTCGGCCTTGCGATCAACGCGCTTGCCGCCGTCATCAACGGTCTCTGGGCAACGACGCTGATCCGGGTCGGCAGGGCGCATTATTCGCCGGCGATGACGGCCGACGGCCAGCACATCATGTCCGATGTGGTGACCTCTGCGGGTGTGTTCGTCGGCCTCATCCTCGCCTTTGCGACGGGATACGGGATCCTCGACCCGGTGCTCGCCATCTTGGTCGCGATCAACATCCTCTGGCAGGGCTACAAGATGATCGCGCATTCCATCGGCGGGCTGATGGACCGGGCGCTGGAGCCGGACGAGGAGGCGGCGGTGCGCGAGGCAATCGCCATCCATTCGGTCGGCGCGCTCGGCGTGCACGACCTGAAATCGCGCCGGGCAGGGGCAGCCGCCTTCATCGACTTCCATCTGGTCGTGCCGGCCGGGATGAGCGTCGAAGAGGCGCATTCGATCTGCGACCGCTTGGAAGATGCGATCAAAGAGATTATTGCGGGCGCCACATTGGCGATCCATGTGGAGCCGGAAAGCGAAAACCCACATGGACAGAAGGTCGAATTCGAAGGAACAGGCAAATGACGATGACGGATGTCAGCGGGCTCTCGCAGCTCGGATCTCACGTGGAAGCCCCGCAGAGCCCGGAAACCGCGGTTCTCGAAAAGGTGCCGAACGGCAACCAGGGCACCGATTACGTGGTGCGCTTCACGGCGCCGGAGTTCACCTCGCTCTGCCCGATGACCGGCCAGCCGGATTTCGCACATATCGTCATCGACTATATCCCGGACGGGTTCCTGGTGGAATCGAAGTCGCTGAAGCTGTTCCTGCATTCGTTCAGGAACCACGGTGCGTTTCATGAGGACTGCTCGATCTACATCGCCAAGCGGATTGTCGATCTGCTCCAGCCGAAATGGCTCAGGATCGGCGCCTACTGGTATCCGCGCGGCGGCATTCCGATCGACGTGTTCTGGCAGACGGGCGATGCCCCGGCCGGCGTTTGGCTGCCGGAGCAAGGCGTGGCGACGTATCGCGGGCGTGGGTGAGGAACCGTCCGGCGAAGCCGGGGCAATCGATCCAGCGAATCGATTGCAGTGACGAACGCGCTGAGCCTAAGCGAAGCGCCGGGCTTTGATTCCACCGCTTCCAAGCCCAGTGCGGCGCGATTGACATTGACCTTGGAGTGCGTCCGCCGCCCTCTGGCCTGCCGGCCATCTCCCCCACGGGTGGGGAGATCGGCTGGGGGCTTGCTCACCGATTTTAAATCTAGCGTCTCGTTCTGCGCGCCTTCCAGCCGCACCGACGTTTGTCAGGAAACGATGGTCGCGCCGCTTGTGATCTCCCCCCTTGAGGGGAAGATGCCCGGCAGGGCAGAAGGGGGCCGCAGCCCTCCAAGCTAAGAGATTAGGCCCCCAGACAACGTCCAGCGAGGGAAATGGCTCTACGCTTAAGCCACCCCGCTCACACATCCATCGAATCGTCGCTGCCCAGATCGCTGTTGTCGAAATCCGCCTGGTCGTCGGAAAAATCGTCGTCGGTGTAATCGGCCTGCTGCCAGCCGGCGTTCGAGCCGGAATTGTCGGCCGCGTCATTGGTATTGGCGGCGGTGCTTTTGTCATCCGCGGCCTGGCGGATGGCGTCGTCGCCGAAATAGTTGTTGTTGATGACTGTTTCCTCGGCCGGGGCGTTACCGCCGCCGAACGGGTTCGCACCGGCGAGCGGCGAGCCCCAGCCGAGCGAGTTCATGTGGCTGCCGAAGATGCCGGAGAGCGAATTGGCGAGCAGCATGCCGCCCGCGACGCCGGCTGCGGTCCCCAAAGCGCCGCGCAGGAAGCCGCCGCCGGCTGACGGAACAGAGGACTGGCCGCTCCAGGGGGCGGCGGAGGGTGGGGGCGCGCGGTAACCGTCGTCATAATCACTGCCGGTCCGGTAGCTCTGACGTGGGGCGCTCCCCCACGGGCCCGACTGGGGACCGGTTTGGACAGCGGGGCGGGGAGCCGGCATCGGCTGCTGCGGCTGACCGGTGCCGAAGATCGAGCTCAGGAACCCGCCGCCCTGTTCGGCGCGGTGATGGTCGCTGGTTTCCGCTTCGAGCTGGCGGACGTGCTCTTCCAGTTCCTTGATGTGGTTGGCCGCGGCTTCCAGACCCTTTTCCTGCACGATGACGGCCTGGGCCAGATAGTAGGCGGCGTAGGGCTGCTCGCGGGTCGCCAGGTCGATCAGGGTTTCGGCGTCGCGATCGCGCGGCGTGGCGGCGGCAGTGCGGATGCGATCGAAAAGGGCGGTGAGAAGCTGGCGTTCTTCCGGTGACATGTTTGCCTCCTTGCAGGCGTTTGCCGTGGACAGGAAGGTAGGCAGGGATTCCGGCATTTCAAAGCCGGAATCTCTTACATTTCGGTAATCTTGGCTCGTTACCGGGGGATCAGCCGAAGATCAGCGAGACGCCGAGAAGCGCCGTCGCGCCGCCGAGGATACGGGCGATATAGGGGCTGAAACGGGCGATGCCGAGGCCGAGCGCGATGCCGGCGGCATGCAGGAGGGCGGTGGCGATCATGAAGCCGATGCCGAACTGCAGGGCGCCTGCCGTGCCGAGCTCGCCGCCATGGGCGTGGCCGTGGAACAGCGCAAAAACGCCGACGACGGCGGCAGCCGCCGAAACCGGCAGTTTCACCGCCGTTGCGACCAGCAGGCCCAGCCCGATCACCGAGGCGAGGATCGCCGGCTCGACGAAGGGGAGGCCGATGCCGCCGAGCGCGAGCAGGAAGCCTGCCGCCATCGTGCCGACGAAGGCCGCGGGGACGATCCAGAGCGCATTGCGGTTGCTGCCGGTTGCGATCTGCGCCGCCCAGAGACCGACGGCGACCATGACCAGGATATGGTCGGCGCCGAACAGCGGATGCGAGAAACCGGCCAGCAGCGAGCCATGCTCGTCCGGGTTCAGATGGGCGAAGGCGGGTGCGGCGGCGGCGGCCAGAATGGCGGCGGCGAGCGAAAGGCGTTTCAGCATTTGGGTCCCCTGAAATTATGCAGATGCGGAATGGCATCGGAGGATAGGCAAGCGCCCGATGGCTGTCCATCGGCAATTGCCGCGGCAGGAGGCTGTGTACTACGTCGTTCACCTTAGTCCGTGGAAGGTGCCGTCTTAGACTCTGAGCTCCATTGTTTTACGGCGGCGAACACATTATGTCCGGTATATGAATCTGATGCAGGAGACATTCAGCGTGCTCGACGACGAAGACGACAAGGACGACAAGACCAAGGAACTGCCGCTCGGCAAGGAAACGGAAGCGAATCTTTTCAAGTCGCGTTCGATCTTCATCTATGGAACGATCACCCAGGAACTGGCGCAGAAGGTCAATACGCAGCTTGTGGCGCTTGCCGCCGCCAGCGACGAAGACATCCGCGTCTATGTGAGCTCGCCCGGCGGCCACGTGGAATCGGGCGATTCGATCCATGACATGGTCAAGTTCATCAAGCCGAAGGTTTGGATGATCGGTACGGGCTGGGTCGCATCGGCCGGCGCGCTGATCTACGTGTCCGCTCCCAAGGAACGCCGCATCTGCTTGCCGAACACCCGCTTCCTGCTTCATCAACCGTCCGGCGGCACCCGCGGCATGGCGTCCGATATCGAGATCCAGGCCCGTGAAATCATCAAGATGAACGAGCGGCTCAACCGGATCTTTGCGGAAGCAACCGGCCAGTCGGTCGAGAAGATCGCCAAGGACACCGATCGCGACTACTGGCTATCGGCCGAGGAAGCTAAGGCTTATGGCCTGGTTTCCAAGATCGTGACGTCGCAGAGCGAAATCTGATCGCTCGCCGCCATTGGAAATGAAAAGGCCCCGCCGGCGAATGTTGGCGGGGCTTTTTGCTGCGTGCCGGCTCGCATTGCCGCAGAGAAGCGCCTGCCGGGCGGCTGGCAGCTTTTCCGGCTTGCGGTTCAGGCGACCTGCGGACGCCAGGCGACGACGCCTTCCGTGCGGGCCCGGACGTCGGGCGCGGCAAGGCAGGTTGCGACGGCTTCGTAGCCGGGCGCTCCGGGGATGGGCGCCACGCGGCTCGGCGGGCTGTGGTTGGCCGGGCAAAGGATGATCGCCTCGTCCTGTCCAATGGCGCCGAGATCGAGGATCGCCGAGGATCGGGTCATGATGAAGAGCGGGCGGGCGCCTGGTCCGCGATTGCGCAGATAGGCGGCGAGCGCTTCCTGCGATGCCTGGTCGAGACCCTGTTCGATCATGTCGATGACCGGAATGTCGGTTCCGTCCGTTTCCAGCGCGACGAGGAGGGCGGTGAGGGCAGGCGTTTGCGCCGCTCCTTCGTCGAGAAGCCAGGAAAGCGCCCGGTCGACGCGAGCCTTCAGAGCCGGGTCGGTTTCCATCCTTGCCTTTGCGGCGGCGTCGTCGGTCCGTTCGAGACCCACGAAGACCCCGTCCGGAAGGTGTTCGGCAATGGCCTTTGCGAACCGCGTCTTGCCGCTGCCGAGCGGGCCGATGATGTAGTTGAGCGGCCTGATATCCCTGAGTTCGAAGCGCTCGCCGCCCCAGGGCCAGGGAAGGTCGAACGCCGCGACGACCTCGGCCGCCGGTCGCGTCAGTCGCATCAACTCGTGCATTCCGGGCGGCTCGCCGCCGGCAAGGCCCGCGCGCAGAGCGCGGACTTTTTCGACCGTCCCGGCGATCCGGCGGGCCTCCGTTTCAAGTTTCGCCTGATGGGCGGCAAGCGCGGGGGCAAGCTCCTGCGCCTCGCCTTTCAGCACCCGCGCCACCTGCGCGAGGCTGAGGCCAAGGGCTCGCAATGCGGCGATCTCGCCGGCGCGGGCCATTTCGACCGGGCCGTAGGTCCGCCATCCGGCCGCGGTGCGGACCGGGGCGATCAGGCCGCGCTGTTCGTAGAGGCGCAGCGCCTTGGGGGATATGCCGAGCCGTTCGGCGGCATCGGACGGGTTCAGGTAGCGTGCGGAAGAACTCAAGGAATCACCTCGTTGGTTGTTGACCGCTCCTCCTATCGAGGCAGCCCCAGGGGCCGGGTCAACAGCTGTCTTGCGAGGTTCGGATTTTTTTTCGAGGGGGTGCGCTCAGTCGGCCAGCGCCGCCGACGGGGCGAAGCGCGTATGGTCACCAGCCCGCCAGCCGGTCGCAAAAGTGATGAACTCGTTGGCCGGCATAGGCTTTGCGAAAACGTATCCCTGAAGGGTCTGGCAGCCGAGGTTGCGCAGGATGTCCACATGCGCGGTGGTCTCCACGCCTTCGGCGACGATCTCGATCCCCTGGGAGCGGCCGATCTCGATGATCGAGGCGACCAGACGGCGCTGTGAGCCGGCGGCTTCGAGCGGTGCGATCAGCTTGCGGTCGATCTTCAGCCGCTTGGGCCCGAGTTCGAGAAGGCTGACGATCGACGCGTGGCCGGTGCCGAAGTCGTCGATCTCGATATCGATTCCCATCGCCTTGAGATCGAGGATGGCGGACCTCAGCTCCTTGTCCTGATCTTCGAAGGAGATCGATTCGAGAAGCTCGAACGATAGGGTCCCGGGGATGATCGGCAGTTCGGCCAGCCGCTTGAACAGCCTTTCGTCCTTCAGGCGCTGAGCCGAGATGTTGACGGAAAGATGCGGGATATCGAGCCCGAGCGCACTCCATCTCGCCGACTGGAAGAGCGCCTTTTCGAGAATGATGGCATCGATATCGGCCGCCCGGTGGAGGCTCTCGGCGATTGCCAGGAAATTGTCCGGCGACAGCAGTCCGCGTTGGGGATGCTGCCAGCGCGCCAGCGCCTCGACGCCGACGATGGCGAGCGAATGCGCATCGAACTGAGGCTGGAAAAACGGGATGATCTGGTCGCCTTCGAGCGCGCTCAGGAAGTCGTCGGACATGCGCTTGCGCAGCACGGCTGCGGAGCGAAGCTCCTTGGAGAACACCTCGACGCGGTTGCGGCCGCGTTTCTTGGCCTCATAGAGCGCGATGTCGGCGTTGATCAGCAATTGGCTCAATTCCTCGCCCGTATCGGTCTGGCAGGCGATGCCGGCGCTGCAGCCGATGCGACATTCGTGTCCGCCGATATCGATGGGGCGGGCAAGGGTGTTGACGATCGACTGGGCAAGGTATTCGGCGCGACGCTGCGGTTGCGCTCCCCCGGTCACGACCACGAATTCGTCACCGCCGATGCGCGAGGCGAACTCGTCGTGGTCGATCAGTTCGAGCAGACGGGACGTGGCGGCCTTCAACACGGCATCGCCGGCCGCGTGACCGAGCGTGTCGTTGACTTCCTTGAAGCGGTCGAGATCGATGTGGATGAATGCCAGGCGGTGACCTGCGGCCTGGTTCTCTCCGGCCGTCATGAATTGGTCGAGGAAGCGCCGGTTCGGCAGTCCCGTCAAGGCGTCGTGCAGCGACTGATGTTCGAGCGTGCGCCTTGCGGAACGCAATTCGTCGTTCTGCAGTTCGGCTCTGGCCTGCGCCAGCCGCAGTTCGGAATTCAGCGTAACGTCCCTGGTGACGTCCCAATTGGCGCCGACCACCCGCTTGACGCCACTCGCGGTTCGGTAGGTCGCGCCGTGCGCGCGGATGTGGCGGACCTGGCCACTGCCGGACAAGACGCGGAACTCGGTGCGATAGCCCGTTTCGTTCTTGATCGCGTTGCGGAAATTCGCTTCGGCAGCTTCCGCGTCGTCGGGATGCAACGCATCGCGCCAGTCCGCGAATTCGAGGGCATGCCTGTCCGGCGGCGCGTCGTAGAGCTCACGCATGCGCGGGTCCCAGATCAGCGTGTCGGTCGAAGGTTCATATTCCCAGACCCCGACGCCCGAGGCCTGGAGCGCCAGTTCGAGGCGCTGGGACAGCGTTTCCAGCTGTTCCTCGCGTTGCTGCAGGGTAATGATATTGCCGTGACGCTGTTTCATCAACATCCCTGCCCAGATGAGCGGGGCGGCAATGCAGAAGGCGATCAGAAGGGCGGTGATCCGGAAGCTGAACATGTCCGGCGGCAAGCCTTGCCATCCGTCTTTCGGGACAGCGGCGAGGTACCAGGTGTCGTAACCAAGGTCGATCCTCGATTTGACGGGGTCCTGAGAGAATATCGCCAGGTTGCCGAGGAAGATATCGGCTTCGGCGGGAATGGGCCGTTGCGAAATCGCGATGTCGAGTGTCTGGCGCTGAGTATTGACGTTGCTGTCCGCATAAAGCCGATCGAGATCGATGACAGCCGAAACGACGCCCCAGAACCGGCCGTTTGCAAGCGAGAACACCGGATAGCGGGCGATCAGCCCCTGGCCGCCCTGCACCAGGTTGACCGGCCCGGTGATGACGAGCGTCCGCCGCTCGACGGCTCTCATCACGGCATCCCTCTGCAGTTCGTTGGTGCGGTAGTCGAGGCCGAGGCTCTTCTTGTTCGGCTCCTCCGGATAGACCAGGCTGATCACCAGATCCTTGGCGCCGGCGACATTGCGCATCTGCGAGGGAACGCTGAAAATCCGTTCCGAAAGCGCCGTGAATTGCGGTTGGTTGATGTTCGGGTTAGCGGCAATCGCGGCGACCAGCCCGTAGATCAGGTTGACGTTGCCGTGGATATTGGTCTCGAGGCTCGCCGCCACCCTGGCGAGCTGCTCGGCTGCCTTTACCTGCTCCGCCACATGATACTGCTCGCGTTTTTCGATATCGGCGCGAACCACCCCGACCAGCAGACCGGCGACGGCAAGTATGGCCGGGAAAAAATAACCGAGGCCAAAAAACTGAAGACGAGACGATTTCGATTTCGAGAGTAATAGCAGCGAGGTCATGGAGATTTCCGATGGTGTTCCCCACAGTGGCCGACAAAATTTAAGATTGTCTAATTTACCGGAGTGCCAGTTACGCAATCGCGTGCCAAACAGGCGTAAAATCCCGTTCGTACGGGAATGGGCCGCCGGCATGCCTATGCGGGGCTGATCCGGTTCCTGCCGGCACGCTTGGAAAGGTAGAGGCCGTCGTCGGCGCGTTTCAGAATGTCCTCGGACGACGCATCCGCCGATAGAAATTCGCTCAAGCCGCCGCTGATCGTCGCGTGATGGCCAAGCGTGTCCCGCACCTCGGAAGCGACGCGCTGGCGCAACCGGTTGGCGATCACGATGCCATGTTCCTGCCGGGTGGCGGGCATGACCACGACGAACTCGTCGCCGCCGAGACGGGCGAGAAAGTCGGTCTTACGCAATTCAAGGCGGCAGACGTCGGCGATCGCTTTCAGAACCGCATCGCCCACCGCATGGCCGAAATCGTCGTTGACGGTCTTGAAGTGGTCGATGTCGAACATGAACACCGATGTCGGGATATGCTCGTCGCGAAAAAGCTCGAACTTCAGGGCGAGCACGTCCATCAGCTTCCGGCGGTTGAAGAAGCCGGTCAGCGCATCGGTCTCGCTCTGATGGCGCAACTGGTTCTCGACGGCGTTCTTCTCGGTGATGTTGCTGGCCACCCAGACGATCGCATCCTCGCCATCGACCTCGAAATCAAGAGCCTGCAGGCGCCCCTCGAACCAGATCGGATGGTCGGGGCCGTCATTCTCCAACCCCTTCACGTCGCTGCCGGCGAGACTGTATTCGATAATGTGCAGGGCACGCGAGGCGAGTGCCTTTTCGATTTCCCGCACGAAGCGATGCGCCTTCTCGAAGACCAGGACGTCGTAGACGCTCTTGCCGACGAGATTGCTGCCGTCATGATAATAGCGGGTGTCCTTGCCGCCGAAGAGCGCGGCATAACGGCCGCTGCGCGTGAGGACGAAGCAGGGATCCGGGAGCGCCGACAGAATGAAATAGAGCTGATCGCGGGAAAAGGTGGTCCCCTGTCCGCTCTCGATTTCTGGCGCAAGGTGAGCTGCCGTCATTGCGTTTCCCGGGCGTTGATGCAATCCGGGCTGCATGACCGGACCGACCGGAAGCAACGGGCGCACAGTTCGGAGACTAACGCCAAACTCCTTCCAAATTATCAACAGATGCGAATATTCGCATGCACGAACCAAAGAACGGGGCGGGCGGGCGGCAAAGGCAATGGGCCGGCCGCCGCCGTTGCTTTCCCATTCGGCCGTACCCTTTTGCCGCAAACGCACCTTGCCTTTGCCGGCGGGCCCATGTTCGATTGCGGACTTTGAAATTCACGAGTCCCCGCCCGCATGTTCAAGGATTTTTCCGTTTCGGCCCTGATGATGGGGCTGCTCACCGCGTTTGTCGGGTTCGTCAGCTCGTTTGCAGTGATCATGCAGGGGCTGCAGGCGATGGGCGCGACCGCGCCGGAAATCGCCTCGGCGCTTCTGGCGCAATCGATCTCCATGGGCGTCCTGGCGATCGTGTTCTCGAGCTGGTACCGGATGCCGATCAGCATTGCCTGGTCGACGCCGGGTGCGGCGCTTTTGTCCGGCATCAGCGTGATCGAAGGCGGCTTTCCGGCGGTCGTCGGCGCATTCGTGGTCTGCGGCGTGCTGATCATCCTCTCCGGCCTGTTCCGGCCGCTCAGCCGGGCGATCCGGTTGATCCCGGCGCCGCTTGCCAATGCCATGCTTGCCGGCATCCTCCTGAGCCTCTGCCTCGCGCCGGTGAAGGCCGTCGCGTTCAATGCGGCACTCGGCCTGCCGATCGTGCTGACCTGGATGGTGGTGGTCTCGCGGTGGCGGCTGTGGGCGGTGCCGGCCTCGCTCGGCGCGCTGGTCCTGGTGCTGATCTTCGGAGTCGACCTTGCCCCGGACGCGATGGCGCAGATCGGCGCGGCGATCCATCCGGACCTGACCTTCGTCACGCCGGTCTTCACCCTGCACGGGGCGATCTCGGTGGCGCTGCCGCTGTTCATCGTCACAATGGCATCCCAGAACATTCCCGGCATGGCGATCCTGAAGGTGCATCACTACGAACCGCCGCCGGGCGTGATGTTTGCCGGCACCGGCATCTTTTCGATCCTCGGCGGGCTTGTCGGCGGCGTGCCGGTCAACATGGCGGCGATCACGGCGGCGATGTGCGCCAGCGAGGATGCCCATCCGGATCCCGCCCGGCGATACTGGGCCGCCATCGTCGCCGGCTTCGGCTACATCGTGTTCGGCCTGATCGCCGGCGGCATCATCGCCTTCGTGTCGCTGGCGCCGCCGATCCTGTTGCAGGCGGTCGCGGGCCTCGGCCTGATCGGCGCCTTTGCCAACGCGGCCTTTGCTGCCTATCGCGAGCCGGAGACGCGGGAAGCCGCGGCGATCACCTTCCTGGTGACGGCGTCGGGCCTCGCCTTTGCGGGGATTTCCGGGGCCTTCTGGGGCCTCGTGGCCGGCGGCGTGATGATGGTGCTGCAGCGAGCGGTGAAGCGCCGGGCTTGAACGAGGAGAGCATGCCGATCGTTCACCACGTCCAGAACGGCGAGACCTGCTTTTCGAGAACGGTCTGCCGGCGGCCGGACAGGACGGGCAGGAAATCGAACCCGGTGTCTTCCTCGATCGCATCGATCGTCGTGCGAAACTCGTCCGCCGCATAGGCGGTCTTGCAACGCGCCTCGTTCTTGAAGCGGAAGGCCATGGCCCGCTGCTCCTGCACGGCATAGACGATCTTGAAGAATGCCGTCGGGATCGCCACCGAACCTGTCGGGACAGCGGATGCCTCGGCCGGTTTCACTTCGGCGGCAGACGATGCCGGAGGGGCCGGCTGTCCGGTGGTCGGAGATTGAGAAGGGATGGTTGCGGGTGCGGTCGGCGGAGCCACCTTCGCCACCTTGGCCTGACGTTCGGCCTTGACGTCGTCAACCGTCTTCAACGGGCCGGAGAAGATCGGGCCGGTGAACACGATGAGACGGGGGCGGGTGGGCAGGAGATTGCGGATCGCTGTTTCCAGTTCGCGCCAGATCCCCTGGTTGAAACAGGCGCCGACCTGCGGTCCCATGTTGGAGAGGACGAAGGTCTCGTCCATCAGATCCTGTCTTGCGGAAAAATCTCCCGCCGGCGCCTGATGGCCGCGATCGTAGCCGCTGTGCTTGTAGTGCGACAGCAGCGCGGAATACCCTTCGGGCAGGGTTTTATCCACGAAGAAATCATCGCTGCGCTCCGCGCCGCTGCCGACTTCCTCGGGGACGATATCCTCGGCAACCCAGTCCGGCACCTTGGTGACCCCATTGAACCGCAATGCGAAGCCGCCGAGATGGCAGCGATAGAGGAACGGCGGATTGGGAACCGGTGGCATGCTGCGGTTCTGGAACGTGTATTCGTGCTCATCGGCCCCATCCGTGCCGGACGGCATCCCTACGGGATCGAATATCGAAGCGCAGGCCTGAAGGTCTGCCGGCAGCGCTTCGCCCGCCTGCGCATTGCCCGCCGAGGCGGCAAGCAAGCCTGCCGCGGCGGCAAGCCGGATCGCGGCCGTCAACCCGTTTGAAATCCCAAATACGCTGCGCATCAGGCTCTCCCGTTGCTTCGTCAGCCGGTCGGTCTCGTGGTCCGCGGTTTCTCAGGGCCAGCCGGCGGCTGGGGTTGGGCGGGAGCCGCGGGCGGTGTCGGCTTCTGGCCGCTGATCACCTTTCCAAGCACATAGGTCCCGCTGCTGATGCCGATCAGCGCAAGGGTTCCTTCAGGTATGTCGATGAGTGTCCCGGTTTCGAGCGAAAGCACGAGATAGAGCCCGGCGACGACGAAGGTGAAGACAAGCATCTGGAAGCGGCTGAGGCTCGCCTTCGGCACCTCGTCCGGCGGGGCGCCGGCCTGCGGCGATTCGCTGAGGAGGTGGTTCAGGTTGATGTCATTTTTCCAGATGGCCCGGATGACGGTGAAGGCCAGCGCGAGGACGATGATGCTGACGACGATGGCGACGAGGCGTGAAATGAATTGCGGATCGAATATGGACATGGTCACTTCCCTTGGATCATTTCCTTGGCCGAAAAATCTTGCCGAAAATGTAGAGAAAATTGCTGCCGCCGAGGGCCATCGCCGCTTCCTGGGGGATTGGTGGAAGCCCTCCATCGACGACTCCCGATTTCAACCCATAGGAGAAGTAGGCAAGTGCACCGGTGATGGTCCCGATCAGCATGACGACCCGCTCCGGATCGTTCGGTTGATCCTTGCCATTTGCCAGCATTCCACTCATGTTGATACTGCCGTCCAGCAGTTTCAGGAGCGTGACGAAGGCAAAAGCCGACAGCGCTGCGACCAGGGCAATGGTCGCGACGGACGAAAAGCCAGCCATGGAATATTCCCCCATAGGTTGACTGACCTTAGATCAGGTCGGTGGCCTGTCAAGTGGAATTCTGATCCGAGTTCGCGCATTTCGAGCGGTGAGGGGGGCTTTTTCTTGTCGGCGAGGTGGGCTTGCCGTTGCGAGATCCAGCGGCTATAAGCGCCTCATGACCATGACAGGCGCAATCATGTCCGACCGTTCGTCTACCCGCCGCACCGCGGCCGGGACGACGGTATTTGCGCTTTCCTCGCTTCTTAGCCTCGACCTTACGCGCGGTTGCCGGGTCCGTTGAGGAGCGCCCGGCGGCCGACAAGCCCGCCCGGCATAAGAGCTCCTCTCACGAACATTCAAGACTTGAGCACAAAAGACCGCTAGAGGTCCGCATCGACGACGGCAATTCCCCTGACGGATGCCGAGCGACGCGTGAAGCGAGAAGAGACGACGACAATGGACGCCAAGACCCATTCCCCGAAAGCCGGCCAGAAATCCGGCATGCCCGACGCGGCCGTGAAATACCGCGCTTACCCGAGCATCAACATTCCCGACCGCACCTGGCCCTCGAAAACCATCACCAAGGCGCCGATCTGGTGTTCGGTCGACCTGCGCGACGGCAACCAGTCTCTGGTCAACCCGATGGGCCATGACCGCAAGGCCCGCATGTTCAAGATGCTGCTCGACATGGGCTTCAAGGAAATCGAGATCGGTTTCCCGTCGGCCTCGCAGACCGATTTCGACTTCGCCCGCTGGTGCGTGGAAGAGGGCGGCGTGCCGGAAGACGTTTCGATGCAGGTGCTCGTCCAGTGCCGGCCGGAGCTGATCACCCGCACCTTCGAATCGCTGGAAGGCGCCCACAGGCCGATCATCCATTTCTACAATTCGACCAGCGAGCTGCAGCGCCGCGTGGTGTTCGCCAAGGACGTCGCCGGCATCAAGCAGATTGCCGTGGATGCGGCGAAGATGATCACCGACATGGCGGCGAAGGCCGGCGGTGGTTTTCGCTTCCAGTATTCGCCGGAAAGCTTTACAGGCACCGAGCTGGAAGTGGCGCTGGAAATCTGCAATGCGGTCACCGAGGTGATCAGGCCGACCGCCGAGGACAAGCTGATCCTCAACCTGCCCTCGACGGTCGAGATGGCGACCCCGAACGTCTATGCCGACCAGATCGAATGGATGTGCCGCAATCTCGACAACCGCGAAAACATCATCATCTCGCTGCACCCCCATAACGACCGCGGTACCGGCATCGCCGCGACCGAACTCGGCCTGATGGCGGGTGCGGACCGTGTCGAGGGCACGCTGTTCGGCAATGGCGAGCGCACCGGCAATGTCGATGTGGTGACGCTGGCGCTCAACATGTACACGCAAGGGGTCGATCCGGAACTGGATTGCTCCGATATCGAGCGGATCAAGGCGGTCTACGAATATTCCAACCAGATGGTCATTCCCGAGCGCCATCCTTATGTCGGCGAACTGGTCTACACCGCCTTTTCCGGCTCGCACCAGGATGCGATCAACAAGGGCATGAAGGCGATCAAGGTCGCCAACCATCCGGTCTGGGAAGTGCCCTACCTGCCGATCGACCCGCGCGATGTCGGCCGGTCCTACGAGGCGATCATCCGCATCAACTCGCAGTCGGGCAAGGGCGGCATCGCCTATATCCTGGCCGAGGATTACGGCCTGAACCTGCCGCGCAACCTGCAGGTCGAGTTCCGCGAGGAGATCCAGAAGATCACCGACGAAGAAGGCGTGGAGCTTCCCGCCAAGCGCATCTATGAAAGCTTCATTGAGCGCTACGTGGAGCAACCCGGCGGACGGCTGAAATTCGTCGATCACCACACCTTTCCGGCCGGGGTCGACCACAAGGGCGTCCGCGTCGTCGCAGCGGAGATCACCGACGGCGGTGAGACGAAGCGGATCGAAGGCAAGGGCACGGGGCCGATCGACGGCTTCATCAACGCGCTGTCGACCTATCTCGGCATAGAGCTCTCGGTCGCCGACTATTCCGAACACTCGCTGCAGCATGGTTCGAACGCATCCGCCATCGCCTATGTGGAGATGGAGCACCCGAACGGAAAACTCTTCGGCGCCGGCATCAACAAGAACATCGTTGCGGCCTCGCTCGAAGCGATCGTTTCGGCGGCGAACAGGGTGCTGGCTGCCAAGGGGTGAGACGGGGAGCCTGGATCAGTCGCGGGCCTCGGATGGGCCGCTTGAAATGGCGGCCCCAGCGATCTCTCTGCAACCGCATAGCTTAACCTCGATCCTGACAACAAGGATGTGGGTGCCGCTTGCGTCGCCTGCGTCACAATCCATTCCATGAGCGCGCCTGCCTAAACTTCTACTAAACAGAAGATTGCGAGCATTCTTGCAGGCAGGTTCCTTAAGGACCACTCAGGCGGAGCATGACCATAAAACCCGAAGAGGAATATCGCGAAGTAGTTGAATGGCGCCGCGATCTGCATGCCCATCCGGAACTTCTTTACGAGGTTCATAGGACAGCCTCGTTCGTCTCGGCAAAGCTCAAGGAATTCGGGTGCGATGAGATCGTAACCGAGATCGGCCGGACTGGCGTCGTCGGTCTCATTCACGGCCAGAAACGGACAAGTGGCAAAGTCATTGGCTTGAGGGCCGATATGGATGCTTTGCCAATCGAGGAAATGACGGGCGTGCCCTGGGCTTCGAAAACCCAGGGAAAGATGCATGCCTGTGGTCACGACGGTCACACCGCCATGTTGCTTGGCGCCGCGCAGCAGCTGGCGCGGACGCGTCATTTCGACGGGATTGCCGCCGTCATCTTCCAGCCCGCCGAGGAAGGCGGCGGTGGCGCAAAGGCGATGATCGACGATGGCTTGATATCTCGGTTCCGAATCGCTGAAATCTATGCCTTGCATACCGAGCCTGGCCTCCCAATCGGCCATTTTGCCACGGCCAGCGGGCCAATCGCGGCATCCGCTGACGGGTTTCGCATTCACGTTGAAGGCAAGGGCGCGCATGGTGCGTCACCGCATGTCAGCATCGATCCGCTGGTCGTAGGCTCAAACATCATCCTAGCGTTCCAGACGATCGTGTCCCGGAATGTCCATCCAATGAAATGTGCGGTCGTAACCGTAGGTGCTTTGAATGGCGGCAAGGCCGGTAACATCATCCCACAGTCGGCCGAGCTACGCGGCACGACAAGGACTTTTGACCCGTCCCTGCGTGATCTCATCGAGGCACGCGTGATCACTATCGCCGAGAAGGTCGCAGAAGCATACGGAGCGAAAGCCAGCGTGGCCTACAAGCGAATGTATCCGCCGACCGTGAACCACGTTCGTGAGACACTCTTTGCAGTCAACGTGGCGAAAGCTCTGGTTGGAGAAACGAATGTGAGTGCGGAGCTGGCACCACTCATGGGATCGGAGGACTTCTCGTTCATGCTTGAGGAGCGCCCGGGAAACATCATGCTCATCGGCAATGGCGATACAGCGTCCGTGCACGATCCACGTTACGACTTCAACGATGCCGCGATCCCGTACGGTATAGCGTATTTCAAATCTTTAATAGAAAGCGGAATGCCGTTGTAGGGTCTGGAGAAAACCGGGGCCACGCGGGCCGCCCTAAATCAACCCCGCCGCCTTCGCTGCGATGTCATCCAGATCGGCTGCCGAGGAGGGGCCGATGATCATGTAGGTGGCAAGCGGCGTGACCCAGGAGACGAGGCCGGTGTCGTTGCGGATTTCCTCGATCGAGCGGTTGCCCTCGGGCCGGGTCTTGGTGAACGAGATGGCGATCACGTCGCCGTCTCCTTCGCCGTCGGTGCGGCGGTAGAGAAGCTGGCCGACCGGCCCGCCGCCGGCGGCAAACAGGCGGGCGCCCTGGAAGGTCAGGCCGCTGTCGCTGAGATCGGGGATCCGAAAACCGACGCCGGTATTGGTGGTCAGCCATTCGAGGATATCGGCGGGCCTTTCGGCCGGAATTTCTGCGAGGTGATTGGTCTGGCGCGCATAGAGCCGGTAATGGGCGATGATATCGTCCAGCCAGTCGCGGCTGCTGGCGCCGGGCATGGAAATCATCGAAAACTGCGGCACCGCGGGGTTGCCGCCGATCATATAGCCGATGCCGCCGCCGAGCACGAAAAACAGGGCGCAGGCCGCGACCGCCTGCAGGCCGGACGGCTTGAATGAAAGGTTCGGGCGGGGCCCCTGCGGCAGTCGTATGGCCCGGCGCGGCAGCGGCGCATTCTTGATGGTGCGTACCAGATCGAGCGGCACCGGTTCCTTCAGCATGTCGTCAAACGCGCGCCGGCCGAGATCGGCGCCGCGCTTCAGTGCATCGTGCAGGGACCGGGCCTGCGGGTCGTTGACCAGAAGTTCCTCGACGTCATGCCTGGCATCGTCGCCGGTTTGCCCATCGATATAGGCGGAAAGCCGCAGTTCGAGCGGCGAGGGCTGGGGGATGTTCATCCTCACGCTCTCCGCTCGCTCGTCTCGGCGGCGGCCGCCGCCAGGCTGAGACGTGCGGTGCAAAGGCGGACGGCAAAGAGATCCGGCTGGATGCCGAGGATTGCGGCGGCCTCCGCATGGGCGAAACCTTCGACATCGGCGAGCAGGAAAACGCTCGCCAGCCCGTCCGGCAGGCAAGCAAGAGCGTCCTTCTTGGAAGGGCGGGAACTTCCGGCCGTGGAAGCGTCGGCGACGTTGCCCTCGGTGCGCCGGCGTTTCTTGGCTTCATCGACGAAAGTGCTGCGGATCATGCTGAAAAGCCAGCTTTCCAGCCGGCCTTCGCCCTTCCAGTGATGGCTTTTCTGGATCGCCCTGCCGGCCGCTTCACGCACCAGATCATCGGCCTCGCCAGCAGTTCCGGCCAGCGTCAGCGCGAAACGGCGCAGGCGAGGCAGGAGCGCTACGAGGTCGCGCCGGATGTCGGTCGATGGGCTCGGTTGGGTCATGTATAGCGGCGGCTTACCTGTGATCTGCTGTCGTAAGTGGAACGAACTCATAGCTATGACGGGATTGTGGCGATTCCGCAACAATCACGCCATTGATTCTACAACATTCTCGCGACCTGCGGAATCGACATCGTCGCCGGCTCTTCACCGTAGAGAAGCCGGCTGTTGTCGAGCGTAACGCCGTCGCCCCGTTCGGTGAGGCCATAACGGTCGCAAAGAAGGTTCCAGGCGCCGGGCTCACCGGAAAGCGTGAAGAGATTGTAGGCGGCGCGCGGCTTGTGTCCGCCCGGTCCCTGGGAGGCCGAAGCGATGCCCACCACCGGCACGTTGCCGGTATGGCTTCGCAGCCAGTAGAGCGTGTTGAGATGTGTATGCCCGTGCAGCACCAGTTCCGCGCCGCCGGTGGAGATCGCCGCGGCGAAACGGCGGATGCCGAGCATGCGCTTGTGCGAGGATGCGGCGCCGCGGATCGGTGGATGATGGATCAGCACCACCCGGAAGAGGCCTTCGTCTCCTGCCTTCTTCAGCAGGTTGACCGTCTCGCGGGCCTGCCGCGAGCCGTAATAACCCGATGCCGAAAAGGGCAAAGTGGCATTGGAAGTCGAGCAGCCGATGATGGCGAGCGGGCCACGCCGGCGCATTGTCGGGAAGATATGGTCCTCCTCCGGCCAGTCTGCCGGGTCGTCGTCGCTCTTGATGAAGGGGTACCACTCGTTGACCGACTTGTCGTGCGCTCCGGGCACATAGGCGTCGTGGTTGCCGGGCACGACGGTCGTGTCATAGGGGTCGCCGATGGTGCGCAGCCATTCGCCGGCAAGCCGTGTCTCGATCTTGGTCGCGAGGTTGACGAGATCACCGGTGATGAAGAGCTGGTCCGGTTCGCGTGTCTTCAAATCGCTCAAAAGCAGGTCGAGCGTATTGACGAAAAGGTGCTTGCGCCGATTGCGGTGCCAGTTCACAAACCCGGTGATCCGCTTCGAGAAAAGCTCACGAAGCGAGAGTTTTGGAAGCGGCCCCAGATGGATGTCGGAAATATGCGCGAATTTGAACATGGCGCACACATAACGCATGAGCGAAGAAATCGTTATCGATTTTCTGGACGCTCCCGGAGTTATGAATGAGCGGCGAAGGGGTGCCGGAAATCCGCGGCTTGCGCACCCGGATCGTCGTCTGGCTGCTGCACCGCGTCTTCAAGCTGACGCGCGGCATGACGCTCGGGGTGCGCGCCGCCTGCTTCGACGGCGAGGGCCGCATCTTCCTCGTCCGCCACACCTATGTGCCCGGCTGGTACATGCCGGGTGGCGGCGTGGAGCGCGGGGAGACGGCGCTCGACGCGCTGCGCAAGGAGCTGCGCGAGGAGGGAAACCTCGAGATCCGCGGCGAGATCGAGCTTTTCCACGCCTACTACAACCGCAATGTCAGCAAGCGGGACCACGTGCTGCTCTATCGGGTTACGGTGGAACAGACCGCGCCGCGTTTGCCGGACCGGGAGATTGCCGAGAGCGGGTTCTTTGCGCTCGGTGCGCTGCCGCAGGATACGACCGCGGCGACGTTGCGGCGGCTGCGGGAACTGGGCGGGGAGGCGGAGAGGGCGGATTACTGGTGAGGGCGCGTGTTGAGGCGGCGAGCAAGGGCTGCCCCTCATCCGCCTGCCGGCACCTTCTCCCCGTTCTGACGGGGAGAAGGGCAGATGCCGCCCCGTTTTGCCCCAACCTCAAGCTTTGGTTTGGGGCAGCGAGCTTGCCGCTCGGGTCCTTCGCCCCGCTTGCGGGGAGAAGGTGCCGGCAGGCGGATGAGGGGCGGAGATGCCGCACCATCTCCCGGGGAAAACCTCACGCCGCCCGCTTCATCTTCTCCCGCCCATGCTGCGCATCGAGATCCACCACCGGGCCGACGGGGACGATGCCGGTCGGGTTGATGGTCCTGTGGCTCTCATAATAGTGGTGCTTGATGTGGAACAGGTTGCAGGTCTCGGCGACCCCCGGTTGCTGATAGAGATCAGCGAGATAGCCTGACAGGTTCGGGTAGTCCGCGATGCGGCGGATGTTGCACTTGAAGTGGCCGACATAGACTGGATCGAAGCGCAAGAGCGTGGTGAACAGGCGCCAGTCGGCTTCGGTCGTGGTATCGCCGAAAAGGTAACGGCTGGATGAGAGGCGCTTTTCCAGCATGTCGAGCGTTTCGAACAGCCGGGTGACGGCGCCCTCGTAAGCTTCCTGGGCGGTCGCGAAACCGGCCTTGTAGACGCCGTTGTTGACCGTGTCGTAGATGATGGCGTTGAGGTCGTCGATCTCGCCGCGCAGTGCCTGCGGATAAAAATCCGCCGTCGAGCCGGTCAGGCCGTCGAAGGCGCTGTTCATCATGCGGATGATTTCCGAACTCTCGTTCGAGACGATCGTGTTCTCCAGCTTGTCCCACAGGACGGGCACGGTGACGCGGCCGGAATAGTTCGGGTCCGCCTTCAGATAGATCTGGTACAGATAGTCCGAGCCGAACAGGTCGTCGCCGGTGGCGCCGTCGCGTTTCCTGAATTCCCAGCCGTTTTCCAGCATCAGGTAATCGACGACCGAAACGGAGATCAGGTCTTCGAGCTTCTTCAGCTTGCGGAAGATCAGCGTCCGGTGCGCCCAGGGACAGGCATAGGAAACATAGAGATGGTAGCGCCCGGCCTCAGCCTTGAAGCCTTGCCTGCCCGAGGGGCCGGCGGAACCGTCCGCGGTCACCCAGTTGCGGAACTGCGATTCGGCCCGCTTGAAATGACCCTTGTTTTCCTTGGTGTCGTACCAGACGTCCTGCCATTTTCCCTCGACGAGCCTGCCCATGGTGATCTCCTTCGTGTTCGTTGCCGCAATAGATACGGCAGCCCCACCGGATTGCGAGCCGGGATTTTATGAACGCTGTGTTTTTGCATTGGACGATCAGAAATTTTCCTGCTACTTCGCTTTCCGAAATTTGGAGAACCTTTTTCCATGACCGAAGTACGGGCACTGCGACGACGCTGATCATCGACCAAGACGCTTACACGCGTCATCGAGATCCCTTGTCCTGTCCGCTCTCAATCTACGGCTTCGGTCCTTCATGTCTCAGCACGACCTCTACAAGCACGAACTCGTTTATCTCACGGAAGATGCGTCCCATGATGAGGTCATCGAACTCATCAATGCGGAAGCTTTCGGCCCCGGGCGCCATACCCGCGCCGCCGCCCGCATCCGCGAGCAGGGGCCGCATGACCGGATGCTCTCCTTCATCTGCGCCGACGACGGCGAAACGATCGCCTCGGTCCGGATGACGCCGGTTTATGCCGGTTCGGTGAAGGGCCACCTGCTCGGGCCGCTTGCGGTCCGGCCGTCGCACAAGAACCAGGGCATCGGCCGGGAACTGGTGCGGATCGCCATCGAAGCGGCGAGGCGCCAGGGTTCGGAAGCCGTCATTCTGGTCGGCGATCCGCCCTATTACGGCCCGCTCGGGTTTGAGAAGGTCGCCTATGGCGCGCTGGAATTCCCAGGCCCTGTCGATCCCGGCCGGGTTCTGGTCGTGCCGATCGCGGCCGACGCGCATGCGCGGCTCAAAGGCGTCATCGGCTGGCGCGAATAGGCCATTTCCTTTAAGCAGATGATGGATCGGTCGGCGAAGAGCCGGCCGGGCGATTCGTCGAGGCGAGGGACCGGGCGCATGACAGCAATCACCATGGACGAGGCGCTCGACCGCGCCGGAGCGGGAACCTATCAGCGGCGGCTGATGGGCGTTTTCGGTCTCGTCTGGACGGCCGACGCGATGCAGGTTCTGGCGGTCGGTTTCACTGCCGCCTCGATCGCGGCGACCTTCGGCCTCACCGTGCCGCAGGCGCTGCAGACCGGCACCGCCTTCTTCCTCGGCATGCTGCTCGGCGCGCTCGGTTTCGGCAGGCTCGCCGACCGGATCGGCCGGCGGCGGGTGCTGATCGTTACCGTTGCCTGCGATGCGGTGTTCGGGACGCTCTCCATCTTCGCCCCGGATTTCACCATCCTGCTTCTCCTGCGCTTCCTGACCGGCGCTGCCGTCGGCGGCACGCTGCCGGTCGACTATGCGATGATGGCGGAATTCCTGCCCGCCAGGAACCGCGGCCGCTGGCTGGTCCTGCTCGAAGGCTTCTGGGCGATCGGAACGCTGATCGTGGCGCTTGCCGCCTGGGCCGCAAGCCTCGCCGGTGTCGCGGATGCCTGGCGTTATATCTTCGCGGTCACCGCCATTCCGGCCATCGCCGGCATAGGCCTGCGTTTCCTGGTGCCGGAATCGCCGCTTTATCTGATGCGCTCGGGCCGCAACGAGGAGGCGAGGGCGATCGTCGATCGGATGCTTGTGGTCAACGGTCATCCGCAGCTCGGGGCAGGCACCAGCCTTGTCCCGCCGCCGCCGGTCAAGGCGACCGGCATTTTCTCGGGCGAGTTGCGCCAGCGCAGCATCATGATCCTGGCGATCTGGTTCCTAGTCTCGGTTTCCTATTACGGCGTCTTCACCTGGATGCCGGCCAGGCTGGCTGGCGAGGGCTTCGGTTTCGTACGCGGCTACGGCTTTCTGGTTCTGGTCGCACTTGCCCAGATCCCGGGTTATGCGCTTGCCGCCTATGGCGTGGAGAAATGGGGTCGCAAACCGACGCTGATCGGTTTTTGTCTGCTCTCGGCGCTCGGCTGCCTGAAGTTTGTCGTTGCACCGAGTGCCTTCCTGGTCGGAGCGGCGCTGCTGATCATGAGCTTTGCGCTGCTCGGCACCTGGGGTGCGCTTTACGCCTATACACCGGAACTCTATCCGACCGCGTCGCGCGCGACCGGCATGGGTGCTGCCGGCGCCATGGCGCGCCTCGGCGGCCTGCTCGCGCCATCGCTGGTCGGTTATGTCGTGGTGCAGGGCCTCGGCCTGACGATCGGTATCTTTGCCGGCCTGCTGGTGATCGCGGCGATCGCCGCCACGATGATCAATGCGGAAACGCGCCAGGTCTCCCTGGCTTAAGCTCAGAACCGCTTTTGCAGCCACGTCACCGAATGGCCTCCTTCGAGGCCATTCAACGTGCCGATCTCGGTATAACCCTGCTTGAGATAGAGCTTGAGTGCGGCGGGATTCATCGTGTCGATATAGGCGCCGACCGCGCCCCGGGCTTTGGCTTCGGCCTCGGCAATGTCGAGCATGCGGGCGGCAAGGCCGCGGCCGCGCAGCTCGTCGGGGATGTACAGCATCGACACATAGAGCCAGCCGCGGCCGGTATAGCCGGTCAGTCCGCCGATGAGATTGCCGCCCTCGTCCCGCAGCGGCACTGCCAGTTCCTGCCGGTTACTCGGGCCGAAGGCCATGACGTTGTGGGTCCTCAGCCGTTCGAGGATAAAGTCCTCCTCGTCGGCGCTCATGCCCTCGGTCAGTGTCAGGTCGATATCCATGCGGCGATTCTTCGTCCCCATTTTCGGAGCGAACGGATAAGCTACAGAGCTTTCCTGAGGAAGGTGCGGGTGCGGCCCTTCGGAAAATCGGGAAGTTCGCCAAAGATCTCGTAGCCCTGGCGCATATAGGCGTTGCGGGCGACCGGGCTGAAGGTGTCGATCCAGGCGCCGTGGCAGCCGCGGGCGCGGGCTTCCTCCTCGGCTTGGGCCAGCAACCTGCCGGCCATGCCTTCACCCCGCAACGCGTCGGGGATGAACAGCCACTGGGTGAAGAGCCAGCCCCAGGCCGTATAGCCGGAAAGCCCGCCGATCACCTTGTCCTCGGCGTCGCGGATCAGCACGGCGAGCGGCTTGCGCTCGGAGGGGCCGACATCCGCGTCGTTGAAGGCTGTCAGTCCTTCGCCGATCACGGCCAGTTCTTCGGGCGCGGGCGAGGCGGTTACGTCAAGCTCAAGCTGCGTCATGCCTCAGCGACCCTCGCGCCACCACATCGCCGCGACTGCGAAGAGCAGGGCGGAGAGGCCGGCGAAACCGGCAAACAGCGGCAGCGTGTTGATGCCGCGCAGCACCGTCTCGTCGGTCATGCGGATGACCATGCGGTCGGGATCGTTGACGCGCACTTCGCCGCGCACCGGCAGGATATCCGGCAGCGAGATACCGTCTCCGGATGCGACGCGGGTGACGAGGCCGCGGGTCTTGTCTGCATAGGGTTTCAGCGTCGCTTCGGTCGAGATCATCGCCTTGAATTCCGGGGCATCGACGGTCCCGACATGCACGAGCGTCGAGAACTGGCCGTTGGTGACCTCGAACAGGCCGGTCTCTTCCATGCGGCGTTCCAGCCGGTACTGGCCGGGGCCGGCTGACGTCATCGGCACGGTCTCGGTGCGGCCGGACGGGTATTTTATCGTCGCCGGGCCAGGATCGTCGCCGATCGTCTGGCGGGTCGCTTCCAGCGTGCGGCCGACGGCGCGGGCGGTCAGCGCTTCTTCCTCAAGTTCCGGCTCCTTCATCAGCCAGTGGGCGATGCGGCGATAGAGCGAGACGTGCGGGCCGCCGCCTTCGAAACCGCGGGCCCAGAGCCAGCCCTGGTCGGAGAGCAGCATGGCGACTCGGCCTTCGCCCTGGCGGTTGAGCACGAGCAGCGGCCGGTCGCCGTCGCCTTCCATGACGGTCTGGCCCTGCGGCGTATCGACATCGATGGTGCGGAACCAGCGGCCCCAGGCAGGCGGGTTGGCATTGGAACCGTCGAGGCCGCGGGTCACGGGATGCTTTTCGCCCTCCGGCGAGAGGTGGGGATAGAAGGCGGCGCTGTGGACCTCGCCGGTCGGCGCGGCCGGCAGGACCTGTTCGAGCGGCGTCGAGGCGATCGAATCCTCGCCGGCATGCTCGGGGCCTGCGGCGATCAACAGCGCGCCGCCGTTGTTCACGTACTGGGCGATGTAATCGTAATAGAGGATCGGCAGCACGCCGCGGTGCTTGTAGCGGTCGAAGATGATCAGGTCGAAATCCTTGATCTTCTCGACGAACAGTTCGCGGGTGGGGAAGGCGATCAGCGACAGTTCGTTGATCGGCGTGCCATCCTGCTTTTCCGGTGGGCGCAGGATGGTGAAGTGGACGAGATCGACGGAGGCGTCGGACTTCAAAAGGTTGCGCCAGGCACGCTCGCCGGCATGCGGCTCGCCGGAGACGAGCAGGACGCGCAAATTCTGGCGGATGCCGTCGATGACATGGACGGCGCGATTGTTGGCGGTCGTCACCTCACCGGGAAGCTCGGCGACCGAAAATTCCATGACATTGTTGCCGCCGCGCGGAACCGTGAAGGAGAACGGCGTCTCCTGGCCGGGCGTGGCGCGCAGCGTCGCGGTCTGCTGGCCGTTCATGCGCACGGTGACCTGGGCGGGGCCGCCGCCGGTGCGGCCATCGTCGAAGACCCGAAGCGTCAGTTCCTGCTCCTCGCCGACAATGCCGAAGCGGGGAGCGCGGACGACCTCGACACGGCGGTCGAACTCGCCCGGCTTGCCGGTGATCAGCCCGTGGACGGGGGCGTTGAAGCCGAGGTCCTGGTTGATGCCGGGCAGGTCGTGGATCTGGCCGTCGGTGAGGAAAACCGCGCCGCCGATACGAGCCGGCGGCACATCGGAGATCGCCGAACGCAAGGCGGTGAAAAGTTTGGTGGAGGGCGTATCGGAATCGCCGTCGTCATCGACCTCGACAATGCGTGTCTCGATGCGCGGGTAGCGGGAGAAACGGTCCTGGAGTCTGGCAAGCGCCTCGTCGGTCTGTTCCTTGCGCTCGGCGGTCTCCTGGCTCTGGGAACGATCGACGATGATTGGCACCACGGTCGAAAGCTGGTCGCGATCCTCCTGCAGCAGCGTCGGGTTGGCGAGCGCAAGCAGAAGGGCGGCGAGCGCCAGCGTACGCAAAGCGGCGCCACGGATGCCGCGCCAGAAGCCGAGGCCGGCGAGGATCAGCGCGAAAACACCGAGGGCGGCAAGGATCGGCCAGGAGAAGAACGGTGCGAATTCGATGGTCATGAGGGCTTCCCTTCATGGGCCAGAAGCATTGCGCGAGGTTCGCCCCTCACCCCGCCTCCGCTTCGCTCGGCGCACCCTCTCCCCGCAGGCGGGGCGAGGGGGAACGGCGACGGTGCGGCATATCCCTTCTCCCCGCGTGCGGGGAGAAGGTGGCGGCAGCCGGATGAGGGGCTAAGGACCATGGCGACTATCCCCTCACTGCCCAAGCCGCTCAAGCAGCGCCGGGACATGCACCTGGTCGGCTTTGTAGTTGCCGGTCAGCATGTACATCATGATGTTGACGCCGGAACGGTAGGCGTATTCGCGCTGCATCTCGTCCGGGGGCACGGTCGGCAGAACCGGCCCGCCCTGACTGTCGACTGCCCAGGCGCCGGCGAAGTCGTTGCCGGTGATCAGCAGCGGAGTGACGCCGTCGCCGCTGGAGGAGAGCTGGGCGCCGGTATTCTTGGCTTCCTGCCGTGCCTCGACCCAGAGCGGGCCGCCGGTATAGCGGCCGGGGAAATTGGTGAGCAGGTAGAAGGAGCGGGTCAGCACGTGGTCGGTCGGCGTCGGCTCCAGCGGCGGGATGTCGATATTGGCCAGGATCGCCTGCAGGCGCTCGCCATTCGGCGTGGTGCCGCCGCCGTCGAGCGACGAATACTGGTCGCGAGTATCAAAGAGGACAGTGCCGCCGTTGCGCATATAGGCGTCGATCCGGGAGATTGCCGCCTGGCTGGGCATCGGGGCGGTCGCGGAGATCGGCCAGTAGATGATCGGATAGAAGGAGAGCTCGTCCTTGGTGATGTCGAGGCCGACCGGGGCGCCGGGTTCCAGCGTCGTGCGATAGGTCAGGAATTGACTCAAACCTTCGAGGCCCTGTTCGGAAATCCGATCGACATCCTGTTCGCCGGTCGTGACATAGGCGAGGTGGGTGGTATCGAGCCGTTCCAGGATCTGCTCGTCGCCGGGCTTGGCGCCGGCCCCGGGCGCCATTTCCTGCGCCTGCGATTGGCCCGGCATGAAGACGAAGAGGCCGAAGGCGAGGGCGGCGATCACCGCCGCGGCATTGCCGGCTGTCCGGCGACGGCCAGGAACACGGAAGAAGGCGCCGTTCATGAACAGCACCACGAGGCTGTCGAGGATCAGCATTGCAAAGGCGGCGGCGAAAAGGGCGGGGCGGAGCGACACGGCTTGCCCGCCCGCAAGGCCTTCGCGCACCAGCGGCCGGCCGGCGGTGGTCGGATCGAAGCGGGCGATCACGGTTTTGGGCGCCAGCAGGTTGACGGCGGTAAAACCGTCCTCGGTGCCGTAGAGGCCTGGCGGGTGGTCGAAGCTCGCGACCGGCACCTGGTTGGCGGCAATCGCGATCGGCCGCGCCGTTCCGGTCTCCGTGGTGAGGATCCCGTCGGCGGTGAGCAGCCGGTAGGGAGCCAGCGTCGCAGCGGTAGCGTCAGTCGCCCCTCCGGACGATGCGGCACCGCCGGCGCGGGCGAGCTGCACGAGGCGGCGGAGCATTTCGACGAAATTGCCCGACAGCGGCAGGTTGGACCAGGTCGCCTCGGCGCTCGTATGGAAGAGCACGATGCGGCCGGCCTCGACCTCCTTTTCGGTGACAAGAGGTGTGCCGTCGGCAAGGCTTGCCCAGGTGCGCTCGGCAAGATCCGGCGTCGGTTCGGCGAGAACCTGGCGGGTGACGGTGATGTCGGCGGCGCGCGGCATGCCGGCGAAGGGTCCGAAGCTCGGGAAATCGGCAAGCGACTGCGGCTCCGACCAGGACATGGCGCCGCCGAGCGCGCGTTCGCCCTGGCGCAGGATGACCGGCACCAGCGGATCATCTGCGGGGGCCGCGGCAAGCCGCGGTCCGGCAAAGCGGATCAGCGTGCCGCCCTGGGCGATCCATCGCTGCAGCGGCGCATAGGTTTCGGAGGGCAGGCGGCCGACATCGGCGAGGATGATGGCGGACGGGTTGCCCTGCAGGATCTGCGGAATGGCGACCGCAAGATCGGCGGTGTTCGGCTGGATGACATCCGCATAGGGCAGGAGCGCGCGGCTGATGTAGTAGAGCGGCTGCAGAAGCGGCTGGAAATCGCTGCCGCTTTCACCGGCGAGAAGTGCGACGCGGCGGCGCTTGAAGCCGTCATCGAGGAGATGTGCTGCGCCGGCGGTGGCCAGCCCATCGATGCTCAGCCGCGCGAAATCGTTGCGCAGTTCGAACGGCGAGGTGATCTCGGCGGTGGCGGTCGCTGCACCCGCATCGAAGCGGAGCGCGCCGGAGGCGAGCGCGCGCCCCTGGGCGTCCAGCGCATTGACGTTCAATTGCTGCGCCGAGGCGGTCGAAAGACGCGTTGCCGTCACCGACATGGCGGCGGCGTTGTTCACGGCGTCGGTCAGGGCCACGGCGCTGTGGCCGTCGCCTTCGATCAGACGCATTTCGGCGGGCGAGAGGGCTGCGAACGTCGACATGGCTTCGTTGTCGCCCGCCGCCGTCATGCCGTCGGAAAGGATGGCGAGCGTGCCCGGGCGGGTGCCTCTCATGGCTTCGCTCACGGCCTGGGCGGCGCGGGCGCGATCCGGAACCAGCGGCTTCGGGCTGGCGGCCGTCAGCTTGTCGCGGGCAGCGGCTGGCGTGCCGGGAACGGCCTCATGGCTGGCGTCGGCTGTGAAGGTGATCGAGACCGGCACGTCGGCGCCTTCGGCATCGTCGATCAGGAGGTTGGCGGTCTGGACGCGGCGCTCCCAGTCGGCAGCGGTCGCCCAGCCGTTATCGACGACGACAACCAGCGGGCCGTTGGCATTCAGCGAATTGACGCGCGGATTCATCACCGGGTCGGCGATCGCCAGGATCACGGCAGCGGCGAGAAGCATGCGCAGCAGCGTCAGCCACCAGGGGCTCTTCGACGGGGTTTCCTCGCGCTTCAGGACCGTTGCCAGGATCCGCAGCGGTGGGAAGACTTCCGCCTTCGGGCGCGGCGGTGTGAGCCTGAGCAGCCACCAGATGACCGGCAGCGCGATAAGGCCGAAGAGAATGGCGGGATTTGCGAAAATGAGCGCGCTCATGACCTGCCTCCGCCCGGCTTTTGCGCCGGCAGGCCTGAGAGATAACCATGCACGGCGACCAGCGCCTCGGAGGCCAGGTGATCGGTCCGATGGAAGACAAAACTCCAGCCGAGACGGCGCAGCGATTCGCCCAGCGCATCGCGACGGGCGAAATAGGCGCGCTGGTAATCCTCGCGGATCATCTCGGCGCGGCCGGAGACGAGCTTTTCGCCGGTTTCCGGATCGGTGAATTCGGTGCGGCCGGTATAGGGGAATGTCTCCTCGGCCGGATCGGCGATCTCGACCACATGGCCGCGCAGGCCGCGGCGGCCGAGCGGGGTGATGCGGTCCATCACCCGGTCGGCGTCGTCGAGGAAATCGCCGATCAGCACGATGTCGCTATGGCCGCGGATCATCGCGGTATCCGGCAGGCCGGTGGTCAGCGGCGCGTGCATGATCGAGGCCGCCAGCCGCTCGGCGGCGTTGCGGGCCGATACCGGTTCCATGATGCCCGGGCAGCCGATCCGTTCGCCGGAGCGGGCGAGAATCTCGGCCAGCGCCAGCATCAGCACCAGCGCGCGGCTTTCCTTGGAGGCGATCGCGAGCGTCGACTTGTACATCATCGACGGCGACATGTCGGCCCAGAGCCAGACGGTGTGGGCAGCTTCCCATTCGCGTTCGCGCACATAGGTATGGTCGTCGCGGGCGGAGCGGCGCCAGTCGATGCGCGACAGGCTTTCACCTTCGGCATAGGGCCGGAACTGCCAGAAATTTTCGCCGATGCCGCGCTTGCGGCGTCCATGCCAGCCGGCGATCACGGTGTTGGCGATGCGCTTGGCTTCCACCATGCAGTCCGGCACCAGCGTCGCGCGGGCCTGGGCTCGAGAGAGGAGTTCGCTACTCGGTGTCTGCTCTACGATCTGGCCAATGGTGGATGCCACGCATTATCCTTTCTAGCCGGCGGACTTAGCCGCGGGCCTGCTTCACCAGACCGGCGATGACGTCGCGGACCGACATGCCTTCGGCGCGCGCCGCAAACGTCAGCGCCATGCGGTGTTCGAGCACCGGTTCGGCAAGCGCATAGACGTCGTCGAGCGACGGAGCGAGGCGGCCTTCGTAAAGGGCGCGGGCGCGGGCCGTCAGCATCAGCGACTGGCCGGCGCGCGGGCCGGGACCCCAGGCGACGTGCTTGTCGGTATGGGCATTGCCATGGCCGGGCCGGGCGGAGCGCACCAGCGACAGGATCGCATCGACCACCTTGTCGCTGACCGGCATCTGGCGGATCAGCACCTGGATTTCCTGAAGACGGGCAGCGTCGATGACGCCGCGCGCCTTGGATTCCGAAAGGCCGGTGGTTTCGAGCAGGATCTGCCGCTCGGCGGCCAGTTCCGGATAAAGCACGTCGACCTGCAGCAGGAAGCGGTCGAGCTGCGCTTCGGGCAGCGGATAGGTGCCTTCCTGCTCCAGCGGGTTCTGGGTCGCGAGCACGTGAAAGGGGGCGGGCAGATCGTAACGCTGGCCGGCGACCGTGATGTGATATTCCTGCATGGACTGCAGCAGCGCCGACTGGGTGCGCGGCGAGGCGCGGTTGATTTCGTCGGCCATCAGCAGCTGGGCGAAGACCGGGCCCTTGATGAAGCGGAAGGAGCGGCGGCCGGCATCGTCCGTATCCATGACTTCGGAGCCGAGAATATCCGAAGGCATCAGGTCGGGGGTGAACTGGATGCGGTTGGCGCCGAGGCCGAGCACGGTGCCGAGCGTGGTGACGAGCTTGGTCTTGGCAAGGCCGGGGACGCCGACCAGCAGCGCGTGACCGCCGGAGAGAACCGCCAGCAGCGTGTTTTCGACCACCTTTTCCTGGCCGAAGATCACTTTGGCGATCTCGGTGCGGATGGCGGCGATGTCGGAAAGGGCCATTTCGGCGGCGGCGATGATGGCTTTCTCATCGAGGACGGTATCGGTGGAATTCATCAGGCCCATGTCGCTCTCCATCATCCAGAACCGGCTGGCATCCAGAACCGGCAGGCACTCAGAAACCGGCTGGCTTTCCAAGGCCGGACTTATTCATGTCCCGGCGTCGAATCGCTGCATCGCAGCATCCGGCTTATCCCATCAAACTTATTCCCCGAAACATGGCTGACAAGCACGTATCGAATGACTATCTCGTGAGGAACAAATGCTGTGGTGAATGCTTACGGACGAACCGGGACTGAAAGATGGCAGCGCAAACGATAAATTCGGCACCCGATGCCGCAGGGCTTGCGGCCCTGATTTCACGCGCTTCCGAGCAAACCGGCGACGGAAAGCGCGGTTTGCCGCCTGTCGAGCGATGGAATCCACCCTTTTGCGGCGATATCGATATGGAAATCCGTGCCGACGGTACCTGGTTCTACATGGGCACGCCGATCGGCCGCGCACCGCTGGTGCGGCTGTTTTCGACGGTGCTGCGCAGGGATGAAGACGGCCGGACCTATCTCGTAACACCTGTGGAAAAGGTCGGCATCCGGGTCGTGGACGCACCTTTTCTGGCGGTCGAGATGCAGGTGACGCAGCGTGAAGGCCGACCGGTCCTCACGTTCAGGACAAATGTCGGTGATGTGGTCGAGGCGGGGGCGGAGCACCCCTTGCGCTTCGAGATATCAGGCGAAAACCGCGAGCTGAAACCCTATGTCCTGGTACGCGGCCGGCTGGAGGCGCTGGTCTCGCGGGCTGTCATGTACGATCTCGTGGAACTCGGCGAGGCGATCGTGATAGACGGGGTTTCGATGTTCTCCGTTCGCTCCGGAACGGAGGTCTTTCCCGTGATGCCCGAGGCCGAACTGGACGCCTTATCGCAATGAGTGACTTTCCCCTTTTTTCGGCCGGCGATTTCCGCCGCCGGGCACTGAACCAGAATGGCGGGCCCATCGACCACGCCTGGCGCGATCATGGCGACCACCTGCTCAATCCGACGCTGGTCGATTTCGCCGCGGGGCTGAAGCTGAAGGATGCGGCCGTGCTGGTGCCCGTTGTCGATGACGGCGACGAGGCGAAGGTGATCCTGACGCAGCGGACATCGACGATGCGCCAGCACTCGGGACAGATCGCCTTTCCGGGCGGCGGCATTGACCCGGAGGACCGGTCGCCGGAACAGGCGGCGCTGCGGGAGGCGGAAGAAGAGATCGGCCTCGACCGCGCCTTCGTCGAAACCCTGTCGCGGCTGCCGACCTATTACGCGGCGACCGGGTTCCGCATCACGCCGGTGCTCTCGGTGGTCAGGCGCGGTTTCGAGATCACGCCCAACCCGACCGAGGTGGACGAGGTCTTCGAAGTGCCGCTGTCCTTCCTGATGAATGAGGCGAACCACCAGCGCGGCAGCCGCGAATGGGATGGCACGGAGCGGCATTTCTACGTGATGCCCTACGAGGAACGAAACATCTGGGGCATTACCGCGGGCATTCTGCGCACGCTCTATGAAAGGCTTTATGCATGACCAGTGTAGCCGACGAGGCCTGGTTCAAAGATCCGGCGCTGCAGCGCATCCTGACCTTGCTGAATGCCGATGGCGGCGAGGCGCGCGTGGCGGGCGGCGCGGTGCGCAATGCGCTGATGGGGCTTCCCGTCGCCGATGTCGATGTCGCCACCACGCTACGTCCGGAAAAGGTGGTCGAGCGGGCGGTGACGGCCGGTATCAGGGCCGTGCCGACCGGCATCGAGCACGGCACGGTGACGCTGGTCATCGACGGCCATGGTTTCGAAGTCACGACGTTGCGTCGCGATATGGAGACCGACGGCCGGCGCGCCAAGGTCGCCTTCGGCACTGACTGGCAGGCGGATGCGGAACGGCGGGACCTGACGATCAACGCGCTTTATGCTGACGGTCAAGGCGAAGTGATCGACCTTGTGAACGGACTGCCGGATATCGAGACGCGCACGGTCCGCTTCATCGGCGAGGCGGCGGAGCGGATCGCCGAGGACTACCTGCGCATCCTGCGCTTCTTCCGCTTCTTTGCCCATTACGGGTCCGGCCGGCCGGATGCGGATGGCCTGAGGGCCTGCGCCCGGGCCAAGGATAGGCTTTCGACCCTGTCGGCCGAGCGCATCTGGGCCGAAACCAAGAAATTGCTGTCCGCCCTCGATCCCTCCCGGGCGCTGCTCTGGATGCGGCAGGCGGGGGTGCTCACCGAAGTCCTGCCCGAGACGGAAAAGTGGGGTATCGACGGTATCCACGGCCTCGTAGCGGCTGAAAAGTCGCTCGGCTGGACGCCCGACCCGCTTCTGAGGCTGGCGGCGATCGTGCCGCCGGATGCGGAGCGGCTGGATGGGCTCGCGAAGCGGCTCAGGATGTCGAACGCGGAAGCTGCCAGGCTTGCCGCCTGGGCAAATGCGCCGGTGCCGCCCGACGAGGTGACGGATGTCGGCTTCGACCGGCTGCTTTACCGCCATGGCGCGGAGGGGCTGGTCATGCGGCTGAGGCTGGCTCTGGCCTCTGCGCGAACTGCGGCCGAGGGCGATCCCGCGGCGATGCGCAAGTCCGCGCGGCTGTCGGTGCTGCTGAAGAGGGCTGAGAACTACAAGAAGCCGGTCTTTCCGCTCGGCGGTGGCGATATCGTCGCCGCGGGCGTGCCGGCCGGCAAGCGGGTCGGAGAAATTCTGAAGGAGCTGGAAGACTTCTGGGTGGAGCGCAATTTCGCCCTGGACCGGGCGGCGCTGACCGCCCGGCTGGAGGATATGATCCGCAGCTCGCTTTGACATCAGGCGGCCTGTCGCGGCGACGCCGGGCGCGAGCGCTCTATGCAGGGCGGCCGACCGCCTCGATACTCAGGCCGCGGCCGCGCCGTTTTCGTCGCGAATGCGCGCCTTGATGTTCTCGACCATGGTTTCGCGGATTATCTCTTCCCCGTGCACCATGCGCAGATGGTCCACGGCGCGGCGGACGACCTCGGCGTCCTCGTCGGCACGGGTATGCCACTGGCAACCGGGCACGAGGGTCCCGCATTCGAACAGTCGCATGACATTTCCTCCTGTTGACGTTGGAATGGAGGCGGCGGACATCTCCTCACATCTGCCGGCCCCATTCCGATAACTCGGAAGCTACGACGACCGTTCCCGACGCTTACTCGGAAAGCGCCCAGGCGTGGAAGACGGAAGCCTGTTCATTACCCCGTTCCCGGGCCGGTTCGTCATTGGCGGCCGAGGTGGCGACCGACTTGCCGGCAAACTGGCGCTTCACCTGGTCTACATAAAAGGAATGGGGAAGTTCACCGCCGGTTCTCGCGCGCATTTCCGTCGCGAGCCGGTCGATCATTTCAGCAGTATCAAGGGAACGGGCATCCTTGTCCTCAGACGCTTCCGGCATAGGCATGCTATTCGGTGCCATCATGGCGATCCTCCTCCGCTACAACCGAGGGGACGCTACCACCATCGCATCGATTCCGATATCGCATTTGTTAAGGATGAGATATTGGGGCCTGTTTTTCCCCGAAATCGTTAATTTTATGGTGTTTGATCTAAGGCCACCTTACAACCGGAGGCAGTGACGAGAGGATGGACTCGACGTTGCCGCCGGTCTTCAACCCGAAAATGGTGCCACGGTCGTAGAGCAGGTTGAACTCGACATAACGGCCGCGGCGGATCAGCTGCTCGTCGCGATCATGTTCCGTCCACGGCCTGTTGAAGTTGGCCCGGACGATTTTCGGATAGACGAGATTGAAGGCCCGGCCGACATCCTGGACGAAGGCGAAATCCGCATCCCAGCCGCCCTTTTCTTCGACCGGATGCAGCCAGTCGAAGAAAATACCGCCGATGCCGCGCGCTTCGTTTCGGTGCTTCAGATAAAAATACTCGTCGCACCATGCCTTGTAGCGATCGTAGTCGGCGACCGCCTCGTGGCGCTTGCAGGTGATTTCCATGACCCGGTGGAAGAGGGTGCTGTCGGGATCCGTCTGGGTGCGCCTGCGGTCGAGAACCGGGGTGAGGTCGGCGCCGCCGCCGAACCACTGGCTCGACGTCACCACCATGCGGGTGTTCATGTGCACGGTCGGCACGTTGGGATTGACCGGATGGGCGATCAGCGAGATGCCCGACGCCCAGAAGCGCGGGTCTTCTTCCGCACCCGGCATCTGGCTGCGGAAATCGGCGGAAAACTCGCCATGGACGGTCGAGGTGTGGACGCCGACCTTCTCGAAGACGCGGCCTTCCATCATCGACATCCTGCCGCCGCCGCCGGCCCCGCCGTCGCGCAGCCAGTCCTTAGGCTTGAAGCGGCCGGGCTCCTGATCGGAGAGGGGGCCGGTCAGCTCGTTCTCGAGGCCTTCCAGCGAGGCGCAGATCGTGTCGCGCAGGCTCTCGAACCAGGCGCGCGCCGCGGCCTTCTTGTCTTCGATGTCCTCGGGCAGCCCCTTGGGCAGTACCGGCCGTTCCATGTCGTTATCCTCTCGCCATCCCCTTGGCGTGATTCGCATTTTTCCGATCGGGGATTAGCAGTTCTGGCTTTCGCGAACCATTCCATCGGTTGTCGCAGGTGGAAAATGAGACTCGCAAAGCGTGTCGCCCGGCACTATCTTTACCGCATAAACCGGTGCTGATCAGAGGCTTTCATGGCAAAGTTCACACCCCCGCCGCTCGACGGGCTGAAACGCAGGATCGATCGCCACCGGCAGGAAAAGGCCGGCGAGCGACAGGGCATGTTCGTACGGCAGACCTTCCAGCTCTCGCGGGAAGAAGCGCGCGAGAAAGCGCGCGAATGGTTTCATGAATTTCCCAAGGCCGCGTACTGGACCGAAGTGGAAAGCTGGCGCCAGCTCGAAGGCGACCGGATCGAATTCACCATGCGCAGGCTGCCGACGGCGGACTGATCCGATCCGTCACTTCGGATCCTCATAGGTGTAGAGCGCGCACATCTCGTCGCTGCTCCTTGGCGGATTTCTTCCCGTAAACACGGCGATCGCCGACATGCCGCTTCCGGACGCCCAGTTCGCCACATAGGTCACGTTGCCCGATCCGCAGAGCTGGTTGCCGTTTTCGAGTTCCGGATCGGCCGGTTCCGCGACGCGGTAGACCGAAGCCGGCACCTTCCTGCCATTGACGCGGAAATTGTCGGCGACGAGATCGGAGAACTCGAGGGTTTCCTCGTTCTCGAAGGTGATGCTGAAATCGTCCAGCCATACATCGCCGGTAACGCTCATCGCCGTCTTGCTGACCGCGGTATAGTGTTCGGCCTCCTGGGCGTGAACGGACGAAACCATCAGGACAAGGGTGGCAACAGTCATGGGGCGGCAAAGCAGATTGCGCATCTTGGTCCTTGAGGCTTGGGGCTGGGAAGTACGAAGCTCGATTGCGGAAACTTATGCGATCGCCGATGTTTGGCCCATGGGCTTCGACCGGTCTGGCATGTGTTTTTCAAAAGATGCTAAACGGGCGGGAGACGGGTGATCCGCCTGATGCCGATCCCGCTCAGGCGGCATCCTCCGCCTTGACGAGAACCGGCGTGAGTTCGAGGCCGAGCGCTTTCATCACCTTCAGGACCGTGGCGAATTCCGGGTTTCCTTCACCACTCAGGGCCTTGTACAAGGCCGCGCGGCTCATGCCAACATCGCGGGCGAGTTTGCTCATGTTCTGGGCCCTCGCGACGATGCCGAGGCACTTGGCGATGAAGGCGGGGTCGCCGTCTTCGAATGCGGCGGTCATGAATTCCTGGATATCCTCATCGCTGTTCAGATGTTCCGCGATGTCGAACCGCCGTACTTCCAAAGCCATCGGTTATTCCTTCCATTCCTTGGCGAGGCGTTTCGCCTCGGCGATGTCCTTGGTCTGGCTGCTTTTGTCGCCACCGCAAAGCAGCAGGACAACAATGTCGCCTCTTCGGCTGAAGTAGATGCGATATCCCGGGCCATAATGGATCCGCATCTCGCTTACGCCTTCTCCAACCGGTTTGACGTCACCCAGGTTGCCGTCTTCAGCGCGGGCGATGCGACCGAAAATCCTGGTCACGGCGTGCCTGTCTCGCAGATCATCTACCCAATCATCAAAAACCTTGGTCGAATATATCGTAAACATTGCGAACTGTACTCTATGGAGTGCATTTTTGCAATCAACTTAAGCTAAGCCTATCCGTGCAATCAGTCGCGATTCTCAACTTCTTCAGCTTCCAGCAAGATCGGCCCCGCGCCCTTTTCGCCGAGCATGTCGAGCGGGTTCCTGAGCGGGCAGTCCTGCATAGACAGGCAGCCGCAGCCGATGCAGCCGGTCAGGTGGTCGCGCAGCGCCGTGAGGCTGGCGATGCGGGCGTCGAGCTGGCGTTTCCAGGTTTCCGAAAGGCGCTGCCAGTCCTTTGCCGTCAACGGCCGGTCGTGCGGCAGGACGGAGAGCGCCTCGGCGATATCGGCAAGCGGTATGCCGGTCTTCTGGGCAACCTTGATGACCGCCACCCGGCGCAGCACGACGCGAGGATAACGGCGTTGGTTGCCGCGGTTGCGGCGGCTCTGGATCAAGCCCTTGGTCTCGTAGAAATGCAGGGTGGAGACCGCCACGCCACTGCGTTCGGCGACTTCCCCCACCGTCAGTTCAAGCTCAAGCCGCGCACCCGGGTTTTTCTTCAATGTCACTATTGACCTCAATATTGCTTGAGGTTTTATACCAGAGGCTCCCGGAAAGAAAACCGGAGCCTATTCAATAAGACGAAAATCGTTCTGCCGCAGCGCCTCGCCGGCAATCATCGCTGCCGACATGGCGACGTTGATGGAGCGCTGGCCTTGGACCATCGGTATCAGGATGCGGCCGTCGGCGGCCTCATGCACGTGGTCGGGCACGCCGGCGCTTTCGCGGCCGAAGAGGAGGATATCGTCCGGTTGGAATTCGAAGCGGGTATAGGGCAGGGCGGCCTTGGTGGAAGCAAGCACGACGCGCCGGCCGTTCGCCCTGCGCCACTCGTCGAAGCGCTGCCAGTTGACATGGCGGGCGAGCGTGACGCTGTCCAGATAGTCCATGCCGGAGCGTTTCAGGTTCCGGTCGGAAATGTCGAAGCCGGCGGGCTCGATGATATCGACCGACAGGCCGAGGCAGGCGGCAAGCCGGAGGATCGTGCCGGTATTGCCGGGAATATCCGGCTGGTAGAGGGCGATGCGAAGGTCAGAGGAAATGTCGCTCATATGCCGTCCTTACGGGAAACCGGTCTCCGATCTCAAGCCCTTTCGATACACGGCAGGGCTGTTACGAGCAGGCAACAGAAAAGCCCCGAGTGGTTGCCCGCGCCGATTTGCTCTTTCCAATTTGCGCCCGAAAGGTTAGAAGGCTTGCGTAACTCAACGCCTACTCAAGGAGGCCTACATGGATATGACCGTGCTTTCGCGCCTCCACAGCCGAATTATTATCTTTCTGGCCTAGGCGTTCCGCGGTTTCTCGCAAACTTTTCTTTCCTGATCCGTTACGAGGCCGACTTCCGGCCTCGATATCCTAAGTTTTCGTCGCTCGATTCCGGCCGCCTTGCGTGCGGAGCCGGAGCGGCAGTCCGATTTACGGAGCTTTTCATGTTCTCGTGGTTCGAACGGCGCGTTGATCCCTATCCGGACGAAGCGCCCGCACTACCGCCTTCGGGCCTTGCGGCCTTCCTGTGGCACTATACCAAGCCGGTCTGGCCTTGGGTCGTCATCATGTCGACCTGCACGATGCTGATTGCCGTCGGCGAGGTGGCGCTGTTCCAGTTCCTCGGCGATATCGTCGACTGGCTGACCAATGCCGATCGGACGACCTTCCTCGATCGGGAAGGGCCGAAGCTGTTCTTCATGGCTTTCGTGGTGCTGGTTGGCCTGCCGCTGGTGGCGACGCTCAATTCGCTGATCATGCACCAGATCCTGATGGGCAATTTCCCGATGATCGCCCGCTGGCAGATGCACCGCTTCCTGCTGCGGCACTCGATGACGTTCTTCGCCAACGAGTTCGCCGGGCGCGTCTCGACCAAGGTGATGCAGACTTCGCTCGCGATCCGCGAAACGGTGATGAAGGTGCTCGATGTGTTCGTCTACGTCTTCACCTATTTCATCTCGATGATCGCCGTCGTAGCGGCGGCGGACCTGCGGCTGGCCGTTCCGCTCGTCCTGTGGATCGTCTTCTACTCGATCACGGTCGCCTATTACGTGCCGCGCCTGAGAAAAATCTCGGCGGAACAGGCGGATGCGCGCTCGATGATGACCGGCCGCGTGGTGGACAGCTATACGAACATCGCCACCGTCAAGCTGTTTTCGCATGCGGGCAGGGAAGAGACCTATGCGCGCGACGCCATGGATATCTTCCTGAAGACCGTGCATGCGCAGATGCGCAAGGTGACCGCCTTCCAGGTGCTGGTCTACTTCTACAACTGTGCGGCGCTGTTTGCCGTCGGCGCGCTGTCGATCTGGTTCTGGCTGGACAGCGCCATCTCGATCGGTGCGATCGCGATCGCCATCGGCCTTGCGATGCGCATCAACGGCATGTCGCAATGGGTGATGTGGGAAGTCTCGGCGCTGTTCGAAAACATCGGCACCGTCTATGACGGGATGTCGATGATGACCAAGGCGCATGACGTGGTGGACCGGAAGAGCGCTTCGGCGCTGACCGCGAAGAAGGGCCATATCCGCTACGACAACGTCCACTTTCACTATGGCAAGGGCAAGGGCGTCATCGAAGGCCTGACGCTCGATATCCCGGCCGGTCAGAAGATCGGTCTGGTCGGTCGCTCCGGCGCCGGCAAGACGACGCTGATGAACCTGCTGTTGCGCTTCTACGATCTGGAAGGCGGCCGCATCACCATCGACGGCCAGGACATCGCCGGCGTGACGCAGGACAGCCTGCGTTCGCTGATCGGCGTCGTCACCCAGGATACCTCGCTGCTGCACCGGTCGATCCGCGACAACATCGCGTACGGCAAGCCGGATGCGACCGACGCGGATATCATCGAGGCGGCGAAGCGGGCGAATGCCTGGGACTTCATCGACGGGCTCGCCGACATGCAGGGACGAAAAGGTCTCGACGCGCATGTGGGCGAACGCGGCGTGAAACTGTCGGGCGGCCAGCGTCAGCGCATCGCGATCGCCCGCGTCTTCCTGAAGGACGCGCCGATCCTGGTGCTTGACGAGGCGACCTCGGCGCTCGATTCGGAAGTCGAAGCTGCGATCCAGGAGAACCTGTTCTCGCTGATGCAGGGCAAGACGGTGATCGCAATTGCTCACCGGCTGTCGACGCTGACCGAAATGGACCGGCTGATCGTGCTCGACCGCGGCCGGATCATCGAGGCCGGCACCCATCGCGAACTCGTGGCATCAGGCGGCATCTATGCCGACCTCTGGAACCGCCAGTCCGGCGGCTTCATCGGCCATGACGACGTCATCGAGGAAGAGGCGGCGGAGTAGTCTCCGCCGCCGACTTTGAACCAACCCGAAAGTTGCGCATCAATCTTCGGGCCGGTTGATTGCCTGGGAGTTTGCATCTTGCATGCCATTTTCCCTGCGGGGGAGGGGTCTTAACAATTCCCAATAGATAAGATACTCTTGCGCGGGCGAATGAAGGTCAAGTGCGTCATGGCTACGATTACTATTTCTCTTCCCGATACACTGAAGGACTTCGTCGAAATCCAGATGGCGACGAAAGGCTACGGCAACGTCAGCGAATATTTCCGTACTCTCTTGCGAGACGCGCAACAGAAAGAGAATGACGAACGCCTCAGAGTTTTGTTGCTGGAAGGGCTTAGCTCCGGAGAAGGGCATGCAGCCACGCCTGAGTTCTGGAGCGATCTCAAGGCAGAGGCGGCGATCCTTCTCGACAAGAAAACGAAGAAGTCTTCGTCTTGATAGTCATCATCAAACCGGCGGCTAGATCCGACATCTTGCGGCAGGTCGATTATTATGGGGACATCGGTCTGCAAGATATCGGGAAGAGGTTCGTCTTTTCCGTTCAGTCATCGATCGATGCCCTCACAAGAACACCTCTCGGCGGCTCGCCACGACACTTCACCGACGAGGAACTTCTGGGTCTAAGATCTTGGCCGGTAAAGTCTTTTGAGGCATTCCGCATCTATTACATTCCACAGGACGATCGGTTGATCGTATTGCGTGTTCTTCATGGGCGGCGGGATGTGGAGGGAATATTCGACGAGGGCTCCGAAGCCGATCATTAAGAAAATGTAAGCCGCCGCCCGGCCGCTTTTGCTTTGCCGCCGATCAGAATCCGCCTATATCCGGGGGCATGTTGAAACCGGTCTTCCGCATCTTCGAGAGCTTTATCAAGCCGTTTGCGAGGCGGGACGACCTGAAGCCACCCGCCGGCCTTGTGGGCTTCATCTGGTTCTATGTCCGCCAGGCAAAACTTCCCTTCTTCGCCATGCTGGTGCTCGGCGGGCTTGCGGCCGGCGTTGAGGCGGCAATGTTCTGGTATGTCGGCCGGCTGGTCGATATTCTCGACACGACCAAACCCGCCGACGGCTGGTCGGGACTGCTTGCCAACCACGGTACCGAACTGGTCATCATGGCGCTGGTGGTAGGTATCGGTCGCTTCCTGGTCGGTTTCCTGACGGCGCTCGTCGATCAGCAGATCATCACGCCCGGTTTCTACAATCTGGTGCGCTGGCAGTCCTACATCCACGTGTCGCGCCAGTCGCTCTCCTTCTTCCAGAACGATTTTTCCGGCCGCATCGTCACGAAGGTCTGGTCGGCCGGCCAGGCAACCGGCGACGTGCTGACCTCCTTCATGGAAAGCGTCTGGTTCGTCGGCATCTATTCGGTCTCGACCATCGCGCTGGTCGCGGGGCTCGACTGGCGTCTGGCGGTCGTCGTCGTCGCGTGGCTTTCGATCTTCGCGTTGCTCGCCAGATATTACGTGCCGCGTATTCGCGAACACTCCAAAGCCTCCGCCGAGGCTGGGTCGATGATCAGCGGCCGCATGGTCGATGCCTATTCCAACATCCAGACGCTTCGGCTGTTCGGCCGCGACGAGGCGAACGACCGCTACATGCTCTCCGGTTTCGAGAGTTTTCAGGACACGATCATCGCGTTTACGCGGCTGCTCACCAGCGTGCGGGCCTCGATGGCCTTCCTCTCCGGCACGATGATCGTCACCATGGCGGCGATGAGCGTGCATCTGTGGCTCTCCGGCCTGATCTCGTCCGGCGCGGTTGCCTTCACCATGGCGCTGATGCTGCGGCTGAATTTCCTGCTCGGCCGGCTAATGACGCAGCTGAACGGCATCATGCGCAATATCGGCACGATCCAGAACTCGGCCGAGCTGATCTCGCAGCCGATCGGGCTGGTGGATACACCGAACGCGACGCAGCTGGTGGTGAAGCGCCCGGAAATCCGCTTCGAGAATGTCAGTTTCCACTACGGCAAGACGAAGGGCGTCATCGACAACCTGTCGCTCACGATCCGGCCGGGCGAAAAACTCGGCATCGTCGGGCGTTCGGGCGCCGGCAAGTCGACGCTCGTCAACCTGCTCCTGCGGTTCTACGATCTCGAAGGCGGACGTATCCTGATCGACGGGCAGGACATTGCCAGGGCGACACAGGAATCGCTGCGCGCCCAGATCGGCATGGTGACACAGGATACGTCGCTGCTGCACCGGTCTATCCGCGACAATATCCTTTTCGGCCGGCCGGATGCGACCGAGGCGCAGCTCGTCGAGGCGGCGCGCAAGGCGGAGGCTGACACGTTCATCGCAGCACTTGAGGACCAGCGCGGCCGCAAGGGGTTTGACGCACATGTGGGCGAGCGCGGCGTCAAGCTTTCCGGCGGCCAGCGCCAGCGCGTGGCGATCGCGCGGGTGATGATAAAGGATGCGCCGATCCTGGTGCTCGACGAGGCAACCTCGGCACTCGATTCGGAGGTGGAGGCGGCGATCCAGTCGAACCTGGAGCGGCTGATGCAGGGCAAGACCGTGCTCGCCATCGCCCACCGGCTGTCGACCATCGCAGCCCTCGATCGCCTGATCGTCATGGACAAGGGCCGGATCATCGAGGACGGCACGCACAACGAACTGATTGCGCGGGGAGGGCTCTATTCGGAGCTCTGGGCACGGCAGTCGGGCGGTTTTCTCGCCGCGGACGCTGCCCAATAGCGCTCCGGTTCACTCTCCAGTAATGGCGATCTCGGCGATCAGCCCGTAGTGGTTGGAGCCGTGCGCCTGGGAAATGCGGGTCAGCGACTTTATCTTGAGCGGCGCCCGCGCATAGACATGATCGATCGGCAGGCCGAACGCGCCCGCCCGGATCGGCCAGGTGGCGGGTTCGAAGCCGGCCGTCGCCAGGTCGGTATTGCGGAGGAACCGGCGCATGTTCGGCGCCAGGCTTGAGGCGTTGAAATCGCCGGAGAGCAGCAGCGGGCCGGTTGTCTCGCTGATTGCGAGAGCGGCTCGGTTCAGTTCCACCGAGTGGAAATTGTCGAAATAAGGCTTGGTCGTGTGCATGCCGACGAAGTTGATCGTTCGGCCGCCGACGGTCACCTTGGCAAGGATAAAGCGGTCCGGAAAGATCTCGCTGAGCGATTGGACCGTGGGCGCTTCGATCGGCACCTTGGATAGCATGAGCTGGTCGCAATCCTCGATCAGCAGGCCGCAGCCGACCCGGTAGGGATAGGTTTTCGCCAGCTCGTCCATGTAGACCCGAAGCGGGGCTGCCTCCATGATGTTGACAAGGTCTGCGCCGGAAGAGCGGATCGTTTCGACGATGTCTTCCGCATTGGCGAAATTGTCGTTGAGGATGTTGAAGGACATCAGCCGGAAGGTCTGTGCATTTGCCTCTGCGGGCGTCATCGGCACGGCGAATTCGCGGCTCATCAGCACCGCGTGGCCGACAAAGAGAAGTGAGGCGGCGAAAAGCAGCCAGACCAGGAAGTGCCGCTTGACGACAAGTGCCACGACCATGGCCGCCACGCAGCCGAGTGCCGCATGCAGTTGCAGGCTGTAAAGCGTTCCCAGGATCCAGTGAGGGTGTATGTAACGCGTCCCGATCGCCATCAGCACAAGCGACACGATGACGCAGATGGCAACCGATAGTGTTTGTCTCATTCGGGTATGTCCGGGACGGCCGCCTTCTGTCGTGGGCTTGGCCTAACATGAGGCCTGATTTGTTGCAATGCGGTGCGCGGCAGGGCGGTTAACGGGAAGTGCGCCATCCCCGCCGTTTCCTTTGAAAAACGCCTGGTTTTCTCCGGCCGGAGAGGCCATTGCAGGCCATGTTTTGCAGGCCTGTGCTCTGCCTGTCACGCTCGTCCGGAACCCTCCGGGTTTTCCGGCGACAAACTGGTCGGCACCCCTTGCCAAGGCTGGACATATTTTGCGATCAAGCATAGAACGCGCCGGATTGCTGGGGAATCTATGGTCGAATTGTGTTCAACTGAGATTCGCCGGGACGGGGGCAGAGCGGTTTCCGCGAAATTGCGTGAGAAGGATGATTGAGCCGTGAGCGAGCACGACACACATAGCGAAACACTGGGCGAGCCTACTCGTCGTGATTTCCTTTACCTGACGACCGGTATGGCCGGCGCCGTCGGCGCTGTTTCCGTGGCATGGCCCTTCATCGACCAGATGCGTCCGGACGCTTCGACGCTGGCGCTTGCGTCCATCGAAGTCAACGTTGCGGCTCTCCAGCCGGGCATGTCGCTGACGGTCAAGTGGCGCGGCAAGCCGGTGTTCATCCGCAACCGTACGCCTGAAGAAATCAAGGCCGCCGCCGACGTGCCGATGGCTGAGCTCAAGGACCCGGTGGCGCGCAACGCCAACCTGCCGGCCGATGCGAAGGCAACCGGTGTCGATCGCTCGGGCGGCGCCGGCAAGGAGAACTGGATCGTGATGATCGGCTCCTGCACCCATCTCGGTTGCGTGCCGCTCGGCCAGTCCGGCGAATACAATGGATGGTTCTGTCCGTGCCACGGGTCGGTCTACGATACGGCCGGCCGTATCCGTAAAGGTCCGGCTCCGGAGAACCTCGCCATTCCGACTTTCAGTTTTAAGTCCGATACAGTTATCCAGATCGGGTGAGGGGATACATACTTATGAGCGGTCATTCCACATACCAGCCATCGACCGGCATCGAGAAGTGGATCGATTCGCGGCTTCCGCTGCCGCGCATGATCCATGACAGCTTCATCTCCTACCCCGTTCCCCGCAATCTGAACTATGCCTACACCTTCGGCGCCATGCTGTCGGTGATGCTGATCGTCCAGATCCTCACCGGCGTCGTGCTTGCCATGCACTATGTCGCATCGACCGGTGCTGCCTTCGACAGCGTCGAAAAGATCATGCGCGACGTCAACCATGGCTGGCTGCTGCGCTACATGCATGCCAACGGCGCGTCGTTCTTCTTCGTCGCCGTCTATCTCCACATCGCCCGCGGCCTCTACTACGGCTCCTACAAGGCGCCCCGCGAAATCCTCTGGATCCTCGGCGTGGTGATCTATCTGCTGATGATGGCGACCGGCTTCATGGGCTACGTCCTGCCCTGGGGTCAGATGTCCTTCTGGGGCGCGACCGTCATCACCGGCTTCTTCTCGGCCTTCCCGCTGGTCGGCGAATGGATTCAACAATTCCTGCTCGGTGGCTTTGCCGTCGATCAGCCAACGCTGAACCGCTTCTTCTCGCTGCATTACCTGCTGCCCTTCATGATCGCCGGCGTCGTCATCCTGCACATCTGGGCCCTGCACGTTACCGGCCAGACCAACCCGACCGGCGTCGAAGTGAAGACCAAGACCGACACCGTCGCATTTACGCCCTATGCGACGATGAAGGATGCGCTCGGCGTCTCCGTCTTCCTGATCGTCTATGCCTGGTTTGTCTTCTACATGCCGAACTTCCTCGGCCATCCGGACAACTACATTCCGGCTGACGCCCTGAAGACGCCTGCTCACATCGTTCCGGAATGGTATTACCTGCCGTTCTACGCGATGCTGCGCGCCATCACCTTCAACGTCGGCCCGATCGACTCCAAGCTCGGCGGCGTGCTGGTGATGTTCGGCTCGATCATCATCCTGTTCTTCCTGCCCTGGCTCGACACGTCGAAGGTTCGCTCGGCCGTCTACCGTCCCTGGTACAAGCTGTTCTTCTGGCTGTTCGTCGCCAATGCCATCATGCTTGGCTGGCTCGGTTCCCAGCCTGCCGAAGGCGTGTTCACGCTCATGTCGCAGTTCGGCACCGTCTACTACTTCGGCTTCTTCCTGGTGATCATGCCGCTGCTCGGCCTGTTCGAAACGCCAAGGCGCATTCCGAACTCCATCACGGAAGCGGTTCTTGAAAAAAAGAACGGCAAATCCGCCGAAGCCCGCGCCTGACGCCTGCGACCGAGAGGGATTAGAATTATGAAAAAGCTTGTTACAAGCCTCGTCTCGCTGGCCTTCCTGGCGGGAATGGGCGTTGCCTCGGCCGTGGCGCAGGAAAATCATGCCGCGGCGCCGGCTGCCGAACATTCGGAAACGCCGCATTTTCCGATCAGCCATCCCCATGAAACCGAATGGAGCTTTGCGGGTCCGTTCGGCCACTATGACAAGGGCCAGCTGCAGCGCGGCCTGAAGGTCTACACGGAAGTCTGTTCCGCCTGCCATTCGATGCGTCTCGTCTCCTTCCGCACGCTGGAAGGCCTCGGTTATTCGGAAGCCCAGGTTAAGGCGTTCGCCGCCAACTACAAGGTTCAGGACGGCCCGAACGACGAGGGCGAAATGTTCGAACGCGCCGCCGTGCCGTCCGACTACTTCCCGTCGCCGTTCGCAAATGCCCAGGCTGCCGCTGCAGCCAACAACGGCGCGGCTCCTCCGGACATGTCGCTGCTCGCCAAGGCGCGCGGCGTGACCCGCGGTTTCCCGCAGTTCATCTTCGACATGTTCACTCAGTACCAGTCAGGCGGACCGGATTACATCCATTCGCTACTGACCGGTTACCAGCAGCCGCCGGCTGGCGTCGAGGTTGCTCCGGGCACTCATTACAATCCGTATTTCGCCAGCGCCGCCGCGCTCGCCATGGCTCCGCCGCTGAGCGCCGACCAGGTGACCTATGACGACGGCACGCCGCAGACGGTCGATCAGTATGCCAAGGATATCTCGGCCTTCCTGATGTGGGCTGCCGAGCCTCATCTCGAAGAGCGCAAGCGCACCGGTTTCATGGTGATGATCTTCCTGGTGATCTTCACCGGTCTGATCTACCTGACCAAGAAGTCGGTCTACGCCAGCAAGGAACACTGAGGCTTTACCTCGTGATTGCGAAAAGGCGGCCTCCGGGTCGCCTTTTTTGTTGGGAGGGCGGGCTTCAGTTGATAGGCTCGGTCTTCGTTCCTGCCGCCAATCGTTTGGGTCACATGTCTTTCAAAACCGATCTCTCCGCCGCCATCCGCTCCATCCCGGATTATCCGAAGCCCGGCATCATCTTCCGCGACATCACCACGCTGCTTGGCGACGCCGCGGCCTTCGGGCAGGCGGTGGATGAGCTGGTGCGGCCCTATGCAAGCCTTGGCGTCGACAAGATCGCCGGCATCGAGGCGCGGGGCTTCATCCTCGGCGGAGCGCTGGCGCACCAGTTGAAGGCCGGATTCGTGCCGATCCGCAAGAAGGGCAAGCTTCCGCACCAGACCGTGCGGATGGCCTACAGCCTCGAATATGGCACCGACGAGATGGAGATCCATGTGGATGCGGTGAAGGTTGGCCAGAAGGTGATCCTGACCGACGACCTGATTGCGACAGGCGGCACGGCGGAAGGTGCGGTGAAGCTGCTCAGGCAGCTCGGTGCCGAGATCGTCTCCGCCTGCTTTGTCATCGACCTGCCGGATCTCGGCGGCCGCCGGAAGCTCGAGGAGCTCGGCGTCGAGGTCAGGACGCTGGTGGAGTTTTCAGGTCACTGAGAGGGGCCGCCTCTCTCTCCACCCTCATTCTGTGACAAGCACAGGAATGAGGGTAGTAAGGACACTCCGCCAGCATCCATCCCTCACGCGAATTCCAGCACAGTGCCTTCATAGCGCATCACCACCTCGCCATGCTGGTTCACGCCGTCACAGACGGTCATGTTGATGAACGTGCCGGGACGCGAGGCGAGCGACCGGCTTTCGGTTAGCGTAACCGAATAGGTGACGCTGTCGCCGGCATAGACCGGCTTCAGCCATTGCAGCTTCCGGAAGCCGGCAGAGGGCCCGAGCTTCGGGGCGGTGATGCCCTCGCTTTCGAGACGCGCGACCTCGGCTTTCCAGTAGGCGATATAGGTCTTCATCCAGCCGGCGCAGGTGTGCCAGCCGGAGGCGCAGAGAGCCCCGAATACGTAGTTCTTCGCCGCTTCGGCATCCACGTGAAAGGGCTGCGGATCGAATTTCTTCGCGTAGCGGACGATGTCCTCGGCGGTGAAGAGAAGCGTGCCGGTGATCACCCTGGTGCCCGGCGGGCGGAGTTCGGCCAGCCTCATGCCGCGTTCTCCTCGGCGTTGCGCAGCCGCATCATGATCGGGTTCTCGCCGCGCATGACGATTTCACCGCGCTGGTTTTCCACCTCGTGCAGGAATTTCACGATGCCTATGCCGGGCCGGGAACGCAGCGTGCGGGATTCCAGCACGGTCGAGCGGCCGGACAGCGTGTCGCCGGCCAGAACCGGCTTCTTCCATTCCATGAACTCGATGCCGGGCGAACCCTCCGATGACGAGGCCGAGAGCCAGCCGTCGAACATCATGCGCATGAACATGCTCGCCGTATGCCAGCCGGAGGCAGACAGGCCGCCAAGGATGCTCGCCTTGCCGGCCGCTTCGTCAAGGTGCATGGGCTGCGGATCGAATTCGGCGGCGAATTCGACGATCTCGTCTGCCGTCACCGATTTGGAAGCGAGCGGGAAAACCCGCCCGGTCGAAAAGTCCTCGAAATAATATTCGGCTCGCGTCATGTGGCCTCCCGTCCGCACGATCAGGTATTGAAGCGGAAGTGGATGACGTCGCCATCCTGGACGACATATTCCTTACCTTCGTCGCGGCCCTTGCCAGCTTCCTTAGCGCCGACTTCGCCCTTGTAGGTGATGTAGTCGTCATAGGAGATGGTGAAGGCGCGGATGAAGCCGCGTTCGAAATCGGTATGGATGACGCCGGCGGCAGCCGGTGCCTTGGTGCCGCGCACGATCGTCCAGGCGCGGGTTTCCTTCGGGCCGACGGTGAAATAGGTGATCAGGTCGAGGAGGTGGTAACCGGCGCGGATCAACCGGTCGAGGCCGGCTTCCTCAAGGCCAAGCGCCGACAGGAATTCCTTGGACTCTTCCTCGGGAAGCTGCGCCACTTCGGACTCGATCGCGGCCGAGATGATCACGCATTCGGCGCCCTGTTCCCTGGCCATGGCGGCGACGGCCTCAGTGTGTTCGTTGCCGGTCGAGGCATCGGCTTCCGCGACGTTGCAGACATAAAGGACCGGGTGCGAGGTCAGAAGGTTGAGGCCCTTCAGGATCTCGATCTCTTCGGGCGCCAGCGTCTTCAAAAGCAGGCGCGCCGGCTTGCCGTCGTTGAGGAGCTTGATCACCGCATCCATGACCGGCAGCTGCGCCAGGGAATCCTTGTCCTTGCTGGCGGCGCGCTTGCGGGTCTGCTCGACGCGGCGCTCCAGGCTTTCGAGGTCGGCGAGCATCAGCTCGGTCTCGATCGTGTCGGCATCGCCGACCGGGTTGATGCGGCCCTCGACATGGGTGATGTCGTCGTCCTCGAAACAGCGCAGGACGTGGACGACCGCATCGACTTCGCGGATATTGGCGAGGAACTTGTTGCCGAGACCTTCACCCTTCGAGGCGCCCCGCACCAGGCCGGCGATATCGACGAAGGAGATGCGCGTCGGGATGATTTCCTTGGAACCGGCGATCGCCGCCAGCTTCTGCATGCGCGGATCGGGGACCGCGACTTCGCCGGTGTTCGGCTCGATCGTGCAGAATGGATAGTTGGCCGCCTGCGCCGCCGCCGTCTTGGTGAGCGCATTGAAGAGAGTGGACTTGCCGACATTCGGCAGGCCCACGATACCGCATTTGAAACCCATGGGTCCGGACCCTGTATTGGAAGAAATTTCGTTGCTGTGGCTATGGGGGAAAGTGCCGGGGCGGTCAAGGCTCTGCTGTTAGGCAGTCCTTGTACGTAAGGCATATTTGCCTTACTTTAAGTCGATGGAGAATGGCCATGGTTAGATTGAAAGTCACCGCGAAAGGACAGGTTACCCTGAAAAAGGAAGTTCTTGATCACCTCGGGATCAAGCCGGGGGACGAGATTGATGTCGATCTGATCCCCGAAAAAGGAGCCCGTCTTCGGAGCGTTCCGAGCGGGAATATCGAGGACTTCTTTAACAGCTTTGGAAATCCTCACAATATTCATGCGACATTGGAAGAAATCCAGGACGCCATAGAGGCTGGTTGGGCCGGAGAAGTGCGGTTCGACGATGATCCCTGATACGAATGTCATTGTCCGCGCCTGGGCCGGAGATGACGAAGCGCAAACATTTGAGGCGCGTCGTCATATCAGAGAAGCGGAAGCGCTCTTCATCTCAACCGTCGCATTGTGTGAATTCGTTTGGGTGGCTCGTCGGATTTACCGAAGCAAACGACCAGAGATCGCCCAGGCCATCAGACTTCTGGTTGCCGATAAGCGTGCCGTCGTCGATCGCGCTGTGGTGGCCGCGGGACTTGCCTTCCTGGATGCTGGAGGAGATTTCGCCGATGGCGTGATCGAATTCGAAGGTCGCAAGCTCGGTGGCAATATGTTTGTGACATTCGATAAGCGGGCGGCTTCAATTGTCCGGGCACAAGGTAGACGCGCCACTCTTATCGACGCTAACTGACCCACATTCCACACGATCCGTCGCTTGAAAAAACTCGGTTGCGGTGCGATATAGCAGGCATGTTCTCCCGATAGGATTGCATCGTCAGGAGAGGCCGATGGCCGAAGATACCACCGTAAAACCGAAGACGAAAACCAAGCTGGAGCGGCCGAAGCTCTACAAGGTGCTGCTCGTCAACGACGACTATACGCCTCGTGAATTCGTCACCATGGTGCTCAAAGCCGTGTTCCGGATGAGCGAGGAGACCGGCTACCGGGTGATGCTGACGGCGCACCGGATGGGCCTGGCGGTGGTCGTCGTCTGTACCAGGGACATTGCCGAGACAAAGGCGAAGGAAGCCATCGATCTCGCCAAGGAGGCGGGTTTTCCGCTGATGTTCATCACCGAGCCCGAGGAATAGGATTACTTCCTCTTTTTCCCTGCCTTGACCCCGAGCGCCTCGGCGCTGATCCAGAAGACTGCATCCTGCGATTCCGCCGTTTCCAGCCACAGGAAATCGAGGTCGGGGAATTCCTCTTCGAGGATTTCGCGGCCCGAGCCGATTTCGCAGATCATTCCGCCATCGGCATTGAGATGCGCCGGTGCTTCCGCCAGCAGCCGGCGGACGAGGTCGAGCCCATCGACGCCGCCGTCGAAGGCCATGGCCGGTTCCGAGCGAAACTCTGCCGGAAAACCGTCCATCGCCTCGTGGTCCACATAGGGCGGATTGGTGATGATCAGGTCGTACTTCTTTCCTCCGAGCGGCGCAAAGAGATCGCCGTTGAAAAGCGTGAGCTGGTCTTCAACGGCGTGTTCCGCAACGTTGAGTTTGGCCACTTCCAGTGCGTCAGGGGAGAGGTCCACCGCGTCGATGGCCGCATTCGGGAAGAATTTCGCGGCAAGGATCGCCAGGCAGCCGGAACCGGTGCAGATGTCGACGGCGCTTTCGACGCTCAGCGGATCGGGCAGGAAGGTGGAGCCGTTTTCGCTGAGATATTCGCTGAACAGGATTTCGCCGATATGGGAGCGGGGCACGATAACCCGTTCGTCGACAAGGAAGCGGACGCCCTGGATATAGGCGTGGCCGGTCAGGTAGGACGTCGGCTTGCGGGTCGTCACGCGCGCGTCGATCCGCTCGGCCAGCAGCTTGCGTTCCGAAGGCAGCAGGCGCGCGTCGAGAAACGGATCGAGCACGTCGATCGGCAGGTCGAGGCTATCGAGGATCAGGAAGGCGGCGTCGTCGCCTGCGGTCGTCGTGCCGTGGCCGTAGCTGAGGTTCGCGGCATTGAAGCGGGAAATCGCGTAGCGCCAGTAGTCGCGAAGGGTGACGAGTTCGCCGGTGATGTCATCCATGTTCGAAGTTTTGGTCATTTCGCGCTTCTGGTCCTGATCTTGCATTCTTGAGGGCGGCTGCATCATTCGCCCTTGCCGCCGAACATCTTCTTCAGCATCTCGGCCATCGGGCCTGATGTCGGCAGGTTCGGCTTGCCGCCGCCGCGGGCCTGATGGATATGCGATTGCCCGGCCGGCTTGGCGGTGGGCTTCTTCTCCGGCTTCGGCTTGTCCTCGTCCGGCTTGGCGCCGACGGCGAGCGCCAGCTTGTTCATCAGCTGCGAATCCTCTCCCTTCACCAGCATCTCGGCATTGTCGGCGATGGCGTCGAGGAGAGGGGAGAGCCAGGTCTGGTCGATCTTGGCGAAATCGCCGAGCACATGGTTGTGCACCAGTTCCTTGGCGCCCGGATGGCCGATGCCGAGGCGAAGCCTGCGGTATTCCCGGCCGCAATGGGCGTCGAGCGACTTGACGCCGTTATGGCCACCGTGGCCGCCGCCAGTCTTGATGCGCGCCTTGGCCGCCGGCAGATCGAGTTCGTCATAGATGGCGATGATGTTTTCCGGGCCGAGCTTGTAGAAACGCATGGCCTCACCGACCGCCTCGCCGGAGAGGTTCATGAAGGTCTGCGGCTTGATCAGCAGAACCTTTTCGCCGGCAAGCTCGCCTTCCGAGATCAGCGCCTTGAACTTCTTGGACCACGGCGAAAAGCCGGGACGGCGCTGGATCGCGTCCACTGCCATGAAGCCGATATTGTGGCGGTTGCCCGCATATTGGGAACCGGGATTGCCGAGACCGGCGATGATGAGCATGGAGACATCCATCCTTGACTGCTGGCTTTCACCACCGCGAAACGCCGCCAAAGTCAACCGGTTTCGATGCGTGCGCCACTATTGGGGCTCCTCGATGCCGTAGCGCTTGAGAATTGCCTTCTGGACGCCGTCCCTGATGAGGCGGTCGAGACCTGCCTGCATCCTGGCGATCAGGTCGTCGGGCACATCCGGATTGCAGGCAATGCCGAGATGCTGTTCGGAGAACAGGACGACCTTTTCGATCGGCGTGCCGTCCCCCTTCAGCTTCTGGTAGACGCCTTCCGACATGGGCATCATGTCGATACGGTCCTGCAGCAGCTTTCTGAGCGTCGTGTCGACATCGGCGCTGAGATCGATCTTCGGGAAACCGAAGCTCTTCAGAAGCCCCTCGGTATAGTCGGCGCGATGGGTGCCGACCGTATACTGCTTGGCCTCGTCCAGGGTGGTGGCCGTGATTTTAGCGCCGGCATGGCGGACGAGGATGTTGCGGTCGATGAACAGCGGCACGACCCATTTGAAACGCGGCTCGCGATCCGGCGTGCGGGCGGCGGCGAAGACGCAGTGCATCGATTGCGTCTCTGCCGTGGCGATGGCGCGTGCCCAGGGCATGATCTCCAGCGTATAAGGCGTGCCCGCGTCACGCATGATGATCTCGACCTGGTCGATGCCGACGCCCCGGTAGTTGCCGCCCGGCTCCTGGTAGCTGAAGGGCGGGTAGGACTCCGTCGAAAAGGCGACGGGTTGCTGGGCATGGGCGCCTGCCGCGAGGCTGAGGCTGGCAAGAAGCGGCGCTGCGATTTTCATCTGTCCACCTTCCAAACGCACATGTTGTCATTTCTGACCCGGCATCCGGTCCGGAGGTGAGAACTTGTCAGCTCGCCATGGACTCGATTTCGGCCTGCCGGGCGGAGAGGGCCGAGAGCAAATCGGAAATTTCGCGGGGCTTCGAGAAGAGATAGCCCTGGGCATAGTCGATGCCCATTTGCCGCAGCAACGAGCGCTGTTCTTCCGTCTCGACGCCTTCGGCGACGACCTTGCAATTCATCTTGTGAGAAATAGCACTTATGCCTTCGACAAGCATCCTGTTCTTACTGCCTATGTCGCCGGTCTGTTCGGTCAGCGAACGGATGAAGGACTGGTCGATCTTGACGATATCGACCGGGAACCGGCTCATGTAGCTCAGCGACGAATAACCGGTGCCGAAATCGTCGAGCGCGATGCGGCAGCCGAAGCGATGGATCTCGTTGAGGATGGTGCGGATCTCGGGATTGTCGTGCATCAGCACGGCTTCGGTGATTTCCACCACCAGGCGCGACGGATCGATGCCGTAGCGGCCGAGCAGGCCGGCAAGGCGGGCCGGCAGGCCGGGCTCGAACTGCAGCGGCGAGAAGTTGACCGCGACATAGGTCTCGCCCATGCCGGGCAGGCGGGAGACACGGGCGAGGTTCGCCATCGCGTCTTCCAGGATGAGATTGCCGATCTGGCCGATCGAGCCGGTCTCCTCGGCGACGCAGATGATGCCGGCCGGCGACATCAGCCCCTTGCGGGGATGGCGCATGCGCATGAGGGCCTCGAAGCCCGACGGAATGCCGGTCTCGATATCGACGATCGGCTGGAAATGCGCCTCGAACCAGCTTGCGGCGATGGCGACCTCGATGTCGCTCTCGATCTCGGCCCGTTCCCGCGTCTGGTCGAGAATGGCGGGATCGTAGACCTGCGCGCCGTTCTTGCCGTCGCGTTTGCGGGCGTACATGGCCATGTCCGACTTCTGCAGCAGTTCGGCGGCGCTGGCGGCATGGCTCGGATAGAAGGCAAGACCGATACTGGCGCTCAGGCGCACGCCGGTGCCATGGGCCCGGAACGGGACCTCGAACATATCGACGATCTTCTGGCTGAGTTCGGTCGCGCGTCGTTCGGCACCATCCCCGGTGATCAGGATGGCGAATTCGTCGCCGCCGAGGCGCGAGGCGATATCGCCGTCGCCGAGCATCGGCTTCGTCCGTTCGACGAACTGGCAGAGCACGGCGTCGCCGGCGGCATGGCCGAGATTGTCGTTGATCGCTTTGAAGCGGTCGAGATCGACGAACAGGCAGGCGACCTCGGTGCGCGCCTTGTCGGCCTCGGCGATCTTCTGGTCGAGCGCCGCCTCGAAGCCCTGGCGGTTCAGGAGCCCGGTCAGGTGGTCGGAAATCGCCTGCTGGCGGTTGCGCAGTTCCGATTGCCTGAGTTCCGTGACATCGGTCATGACGCTCAGCGAACCGGGAATGCTGCCGCCCGCCGTGCCAAGCTCGGTCTCGACGATCAGCACGTCCATCAGGCGGCCGTCGGCGCACAGGAACCGGACCGTGACTTCGATCGCCGGGCCTGATTTTGCCTGCTGCTTGCGCCTTGCATAGAGCTGGCGGTCCGCAGGTGCGACAAGTTCGAAAAAGGGATGGCCGATGACGTCGTCACGGCGATATCCGGTCGCGAGCAGCCAATAATCGCTGACGGCGGCGATCTGGTCGCCCGCAGTCAGCGAAAACAGCATGGCCGGCGTCAGGTTGTAGATTTCCGTGGTCTGCTGATGCGCACGCTTCAGTTCGCGCTCTTCGCGCTCCAGCAGCGTCTGCATCTCGTTGAAGCTCTTCGCCAGCCGCCCCATCTCGTCGTTCGAGCGCCAGTCGACATGGTGGCGCGAACCGAGCCTGCGGGTTGCCTCGATGGCAGCGGTCAGGCGCATCAGCGGCTTGATGACCATGACGCGATTGCCAAGGATGGCGGCGCCGAAGACCGTCAGGATGGTGATGATGAAGATGGAGATGAAGGCCATTTCCATCTGGTGCAGGGCGGAGAACCAGCCGAGCTTCGGCACGTAGACGGTAATGCTGCCGACATTGCGGGTGCCCTGCTGCGACTTGTAGAAGACCGGCTCGGAGATCGCCTGCAGGCCGCGGAAATCGGCCGGATTGACATCGACTTCGGAAATATTGAGCTTGCCGGTATTGTCGCTGATCTGCACGCCGTTGATGGCGGGATCGGCTATCAGCATCGAGGCGACCTGATGGATGCTGTCGGCGTCGAGATCCCAGAGCGGCTTGCCGAGCGCCTGGGAATTGGTCACCAGCACGACGTTGACATGTTCGCTGAGGTTCTCGGCGGCCTGCTGGGAGGAGAGCGCCAGAAACAGCGTGAACAGCGGAGCGACGACGACCAGAAGGGCGCCCGAAATAATCGCAATAAAACGACTCTCAACGGAATGAGTCATCCGTCTTCCCCGCATTCATCGTCTGGCTGGCGCCGGACTTTTCCCGTCATGCTGAAGTAGCGTTCATCGTTTCACCTATTCATTAAACTTCACTGAAACGACAGTGCCAAGATTCGAACGAATTACGGAAGCAGGGTTACGAAATTGTATTCAATCGACAATAAAAAACCCGCTTTCGCAAGAAAGCGGGTCCCATTTCAAGAATTTCGGCCGTGGTTACTCGGCAGAAGCCGGTTCTTCCTCGGCAACGCCTGCAGCCGGGGCGACGATCGTCGCGATGGTGAAGTCGCGGTCGGAGATGACCGGACGAACGCCAGCCGGCAGCTTGACGGCGGAGATGTGGAGGCTGTCGCCGATCTTCGCGCCCGTCAGATCGACGGTCAGGAATTCCGGAATGTCGTTGGCCGGGCAAAGCAGCTCGACTTCGTGACGGACGATGTTGAGAACGCCGCCGATCTTGATGCCCGGGGACTTCTCTTCGTTGACGAAGTGAACCGGAACTTCAACGGAAACTTCCGTGTTGCCCGAGACGCGCAGAAAATCCACGTGCATGGTGAAGTCGCGGACCGGATCGAGCTGATAGTCCTTCGGTAGGACCTGGATCTTCTCGCCGTTGACTTCGATCGTGGCAACCGTGGTCATGAAACCGCCGGCATGGATGCGCTTCGTCACTTCGTTGGTCGACAGAGCGATCGCGAGGGGGGACTGCTTGTCACCATAGATGACAGCAGGAATGAAACCGTTGCGGCGAAGTTCACGGGAGGACCCCTTACCTACCCGTTCGCGCGCCTCGGCCTTGAGCTCGTAAGATGCGTGGCTCATGGCATATCCTTTCGAGGTTGTTTGGAGAGTTTTTCGGCGGTGAAGCTCACCACGTCAAACTGAAGGGCACCATCCGATGCGCTTCATCCGCGTTGCCTCCAAGGGTGTCTACGCGGACCGGCGCGCTATAATACAACAAAGCGGAATGTGCAAGCTTTTCGGCCTGAAAACAAAGGGCTTACGCTTGACTTCGGCGGCCCGTCTTCCAATTTGGTGCCCGTTGAACGAGGGAAGGGCTTGATTCATGAAACGGACTTTGATCGCGGCCAGCGTTATGGCTGCGTCCAGCGTATACCCGGTTGCCGCTGCTGAGATCAACGACAAGGGCGCCCGGACCCTCAGGGAAAGCCTCGTCTACTTCCTGCCGGATTCGGTCAAGTCCACCGGGTTCCTGACCGTGAAGCCGGCTGGCGAGCGCTACGAGATCAGCTATGATTTCGACAAGCTCCTCAAGTCCGTCAAGAAGAAGGACTTCACTGTTTACGGCCTGAAGCCGTATTCGGTCTTCGCCGCGCCCCTCGATAACGGCCAGTGGAAGTTCCACGGCGACAGCGACATGAATTTCACCGTCAAGGGCAAGATGCCCGACGGCAAGGCGACGAACCTCAACTATTCCGTCACCGACATGGTGTTCTCCGGCATTTTCGATCCGGCGATCAGTTACTTCCGCTCGGGCGAGGTGACGTCAGGCCCGATCCGCATGGTCTCGAAGAGCGGCAAGGAAGAGGTCGAGGCGAGTTTCGCGAGCACGAACTATTCGCTCTCATCCTCGCCGAGTGCCGCTGCCGGGAGCACGGATTTCACCGGCAAGGGGTCTTTCTCGCGTTTCTACGAACGGATTGCGATGCCGGAAACGCCGCTGGTGCAGATCCGCGCCGAAAGCCTCGATTTCGACGTCAGTGTTCAGGGCGTGGTGGCCGAAAAGCTCCGCAATCTTGTCGCTTTCGTGCTGGAACTCGTCAACGACGAAAAGCCCTCGCAGGCCGAGATCGCAAAACTGAAGGATCTCGTCCGCGGGGCGATGCCGTTCTTCACGGCGCTGTCGGAAAAGATCACCTTCAACCAGTTCACCGTGGCGAGCCCGATCGGCGATTTCGGCGTCCACAAGCTCGACTACATGTTCACTATGAGCGAGCCCGCCGCGGCAACCCGGATCGGCTTCGGTGCCCGCGTCGAGAACATATCGACGCCGGACGGCATCATCCCGCCGCTCTACGCCCAGCTGGTGCCCGACATGGCGGAGATGGAGGTCGGGGTGGCCGACCTCAACTTCCAGCGCTTCGTCGATACCTTGATGGAAATGGACTTTTCAAAGCCGGGTCCGCTGCCCGATGAGGAGGGCGAGCGCCTCGGCAAGGCCTTCCTCGACGACGGCCAGCTGACAGTCGATTTCCCGCGGGTCGCGGCAAAATCCGCGCTCTACGATGTCGAAGCCTCCGGCAACGTCAAGGGTAATCCGGAGGAGAAGGATCGCTATACGCTCGAAACCTCGATCCTTGCCCGCGATATCGACAGGTTGATCCAGTATTTCCAGACGGCCGCCAAGAGCGATCCGGAGTTCAACCAGGTTTCGTTCGCGATGATGATGGCGAAGGGCATGGCGAAGACGGAACCGGACGGCCGCCTGCGCTGGGACATCAAGTTCGAGGACGGCAAGACCTTCAGCGTCAACGGGCAGCCGATTCAATGATCTGACGACGTGTCTACGGCTTCTTGAGGCGGCTTCGCGTTTGCCAGTCAGCCGCCGTTTACCATCCAAAGGAACGTTTCGAACATGTTTCAATGCTAAAACTTCTCAACCAAACCAGTTGAAAAGTAACAGGCTTTCATGTTCCGCGTTTTCTCCTGCATCTTCGTCGAGCACGACCTTCGTTATATCGCCTGCGCAGTCTTGATCTGCATGACAGGATCCTTCCTGACCATCCGGCTTTTTTCCCGTGCTCGCAGAGGGAGCGGGATCGAGAAGGTCATCTGGCTTTTCCTTGCGGGCTTCATGGGGGGATCGACCACCTGGACGACGCACTTTCTGGCCATGCTCGGTTATCTCTCGGGTGGGCAGGCGGGATATGAACCGGCTCAAACGCTTTTGTCGTTCGTGATCGCGGTGGTGGCCGCCACGGTCGGTCTCGGCATTGCGATTTATGGCGGCCGCTCCGTGCTCGTCGAGGCCGGCGGCATGGTCATGGGGCTCGGTATCGCTGCGATGCATTATACCGGCATGGCCGCCTACGAGGTGCCGGGCGTCATCGGCTGGGATCGCTCCTACGTGATCGCCTCGCTGATCCTTGCGGGCCTGTTCGGCGCCCTGACGACCAATCGCGTCCTGCGCCCGGTGACGCGCTTCTGCCAATACGGTTCCGTGCTGGCAATGATCCTGGCGATCGCCACGACCCATTTCACCGCCATGGGCGCGATGGATGTCATTCTCGACCCTCGCGCCATGTTGCAGAACGCGGTCGTTCCGCCGGTCGTCCTCGGCTTCGGCGTGCTGTCGCAGATGCTGATCCTGCTGGCGCTGACGGCGGCCACCTACCTGATCGATGCGCGTACCACCCAGGCCGCCGTCGAGCAGTATCGCCACCTTTCCCTGCACGACGCGCTGACCGGCCTTGCCAATCGCGCCGCCTTCAACGAGCAGCTCGCCGATATCGCGGCGCGCCCGGCGGACCTCGCCGTTCGCATCGCGGTGCTTTCCTTCGATCTCAACCGCTTCAAGGAGGTCAACGACGTCCACGGCCATGCGGCCGGCGACGAGGTGTTGCGGGCGATCGGCGGCCGGCTTGCCGAGGCGGCCGGCGAGGGCGAGTTCATCGCCCGGGTCGGCGGCGACGAGTTCGTCGCGCTGAAGCATATGTACTACAAGCGCTCGGACGCGATGGCGCTTGCCAATCGGCTGCTTGCCGAAATCTGCAAGCCGATCGAATGGAACGGGAATACGCTGACGGTCGGCTCGAGTGTCGGGATTGCGCTCTATCCCGGAGAGGCAAAGACGGTCGATGATCTCGTGGCGCAGGCGGATGTCGCCATGTACCGCGCCAAGCAATCCGGCGACAACGTGATCTGCTTCTACGACTCCTCGATGGACCAGGCGGCCCGCGAACGCAACGCGCTTGCCATGGACATGCGCTCGGGGCTGGTGGCAGGGCAGTTCGAACTCTATTACCAGCTGCAGAACGATACGTTTTCGGGAGAGGTGGTCGGTTTCGAGGTCCTTCTGCGCTGGAACCATCCGGTGCGGGGCCTGGTCTCTCCCGGCGAATTCATCCCGATCGCGGAGCGCACCGGCTTCATCGTCGAACTCGGCGATTGGGTTCTGCGGAGCGCCTGCGCGGAGGCGGCGAGCTGGAAAAAGCCGTTCGGCATCGCCGTCAACGTCGCCGCCCAGCAGCTTGCCGATCCGAAATTTCCGACCAGGGTTCGCGATATCCTCAGCGAGACAGGGCTCAGTGCCGGCCGGCTAGAGCTGGAGATCACCGAATCCGGCATCATCGCCGACCATCAGCGGGCGCTTCAGACCGTTCGCCACCTGAAGAGCCTCGGCGTCAAGATCGCCATGGACGACTATGGCACCGGCTATTCGTCGCTTTCGACGCTGATGTCCTTCCCTTTCGACAAGATCAAGATCGACCGGACTTTCGTCGACGGGCTTTCCCGCAACGAACAGTCGGCGGCGATCGTGCGCTCGACGCTGATCCTTGCCTCGAGCCTCCACATCCCGGTGCTCGCGGAAGGGGTGGAGACCGATGCGCATATCGCTTTCCTGCGCAAGGAAGGCTGCATGCAGGTCCAGGGTTACCTTTTCGGCAAGCCCGGTCCGCGGGCCGGGATCGAGCATATCGTCAATGGCGAGGCCGAGGACGAGATTACTCCACCGGCCGCCAAGGTCGCCTGACCTCGGCGTCAGCGCCGGGGTTCGCCGCCCGGCGCATAGACCGTCTTCTGCTCGAAACGGAACTTGTGGCCGCACTGGCTGCAGCGGATCATGTATTTGCGGGGATCGGTCGAGGCGAATTCTGTCAGGAAGCCCTTCGGCAGCTCATCGATGCGAAAATCGCGATTGCCCTGCCGCCTGTCGTCGGTCTCGGAAACCTCGGCAAAGCCGACATTGCCGCACTGGGAACATTCGAGCTTTCGGGAATAGCGGTCGCGTGCGGCCATGCTTGTCTCCTTCTTCGGGGGCCTTCTAGCCGAAGCGCCGGCACAAAGCAAAACGCCGGAACCATGGTTCCGGCGTTTTCCATCGAGGATTTACCGTTGCTTGAAGCCGGCCGCCTAGCGGCGGCATTCGCCGGACGCAACGACGCCAAAGCCGGCATTGGCCGCCTCGCAGGCATTCGGGAACGTCTGGGTACGCCCACCCTGCTGGCCGCAAACGGGACGGTATTCGCGCGTGCAGAAACGGGGTTCCTCAGGCCTTCCGGGACGGCCGGGGCGATCAGGACGATCAGGACGGCCAGGCTGGTTCCAGTCCGGGCGATCCGGCCGGTCTGGACGATCGGGTCTGCCGGGTTGGTTCCAGTCGGGCCGATCCGGCCTCTGCGGGCGATCCCAGTCTGGACGGTCCGGCCTGCCGGGGCGATCGGGAGTTCCGGGACGATCCCAATCGGGGCGATCAGGCCTCTGGGGACGGTTCCAGTCCGGCCGGGGCCGTTGCGGCGGGTAATAGCCGCCGGGCCCGCTGCCGCTATCGACGCATGCCGACAGCAGCAGCGGTATCAGAAGGAAAATGGCCAGTCTCTTCGACGGGCCGATAAAGGAAAACATTGCGACTCACCCCTTGTTGCATTCGCGGGGGGACTCTAGCCAAATACTTGTGGCAGAAGAAGCTCAGTCGAAGAGGCTGGAGACGGAGGATTCCATCGCGGTGCGATTGATGGCTTCGCCGAGCAGGTTGGCGGTGGAGATGACCCGGATGTTGTGGGCCGACTGAACCGCGGTGGTCGGCTGGATCGAATCGGTGATCACCAGTTCCTTGAGCTTGGAGGCGGCGATCCGGGCGACCGCGCCGCCCGAGAGCACGCCATGGGTGATATAGGCCGTGACGCTGGTGGCGCCGTTCTTCAGAAGCGCCTCGGCTGCATTGCAGAGCGTGCCGCCGGAATCGACGATGTCGTCGATCAGCAGGCAGTCCTTGCCGTCGACCTCGCCGATGACGTTCATCACCTCGGACTCGCCGGCGCGCTCGCGGCGCTTGTCGACGATGGCGAGCTGACAGTCGATGCGCTTGGCAAGCGCACGCGCACGAACCACGCCGCCGACGTCGGGCGAGACGACCATGACGTTGTTGAGGTCGTAATGTTCTTTCACGTCACGGGCGAGAACCGGCACCGCGAAGAGATTGTCGGTGGGGATATCGAAAAATCCCTGGATCTGCCCGGCATGCAGGTCGAGCGTCAGCACGCGGTCGGCGCCGGCCTCGGTGATCAGGTTGGCGACGAGCTTTGCCGAGATCGGCGTGCGCGGACCGGCCTTGCGATCCTGTCGGGCGTACCCGAAATAGGGGAGCACGGCGGTGATGCGCTTGGCCGACGACCGACGGAAGGCGTCGATCATGATCAGCAGTTCCATCAGGTGGTCGTTGGTCGGGAAGGACGTGGACTGGATGATGAAGACATCTTCACCGCGCACGTTTTCCTGAATTTCAACGAAGATTTCCTGGTCTGCAAATCGCCTTACACTGGCTTTTCCGACTGGAACATTAAGATAGCTGCAGATCCCGTCGGCAAGGTGCCGGTTCGAATTGCCTGCGAAAACCTTCATTGCGGTCCGCCTGTTTTGAAGCTGGATGCGGGCCTTTTACCGCCGCGGCCTTCGAATGCAAGTGCGTTTCGCACCCGCTCACTCTTTTTTATGAAGAAACTGTGACCCGTGGCTTTTGAGGTTCAGTAAAGGATCGCTCTTGCGGACCGCTCAGCCTTGGGATTGGCGCCACGCCACGTAGTCCTGGATCGTCCTGGCGGCGATGGTCTCCATGGTCGAGGCCGGTACCGAAGCCCAGGGATCCTGGCCGCTGCCGGGCACGCTTTCCTGGCCCTGCATGCGGTGCAGCCGGGCGCCGGAACCGTCGAGGATATCCCAGACATAGACGATGGTGACCTTGCCGCCGTCGGAAAAGGCGGAGAAGTAACCTTTCAGGATATGCTCGGTGCTGTTGTCGCTCGACGGACGGATCGTCAGCCCGTTGGCGCGGGCCTGGGCGCCGAGCTGGCGGGACAGCGGCGTCACCGCCTGCACCGGGGCGCCGATGATCGGCAGGAAACGGACCGTCGGGCCGGATGCGGGCGGCAGCGAGGCGCTCTGCTGCTGACGGGATTGTTGCTGGGGTGGAGCGGTCGGCTGCATGATCTGCTGCTGGTCCTGGCTCCCCTGTCCCTGCCATTGCGGCGGGGCGCCGGAGGAGGAGGGCGAGACGGCGCTGCCGGATTCCAGCGCCCGCGCCTGGGCTTCGAGCGTGTTCTGGGGGGCGGAGCGATAGCCGCCGCTGTAGGTTTCCGGCTGCGCCGAGCTCGCCATGCGGTCGGTTTCGGCCTGGGTCACCGGTGATGAGGCCCTCGCGCCGCCGCCGCCGACGTTCGCCTGCGGGGTCAGTGCTTCCGTCGTATTGCAGGAGGCAAGCACGACCGCCAGCAGGGCAGCGGACAACAGTGTTCCGGAAAGCCGCATGCCCGTCTCCTGCCTCAGATTCCTCGGCCGGAGCTTAGGGTTGGGCTTCCCAACCTGTCAATCGCCTGATTTTCGCGGCGTTCAGCGCTGAATGAGCTCCAGGGTGTGGCGGGAAAGCGGCTGCGGATCGCCTTCGGTCGTCAGGTAGGTGTGGCCGAGGGTCATGGCGGCGCCGCTGTCGGAATCCATGATGATCATGTGCACGAACAGCGTCATGTCCGGCAGAATCTCCTGCGGATTGCCGAAGTGGAACATCTGGTGCTCCATCCAGGAGGGCGAGAAACGCGCCCCGAGCGAATACCCGCAGGCGTTGAGGCGGTGGCGCGACAGGCCGCGCTCGTCGAGAATGCGGGCATGGGTGTCGAAGACGTCGCCGAAGGTCTGGCCGGGCCGCAGGACCTCCTCGATCGCCGTGATGGTTTCCAGACAGGCCTTGTGAAGCTCGCGGTGGCGAGGCGACGGTTCACCGACGATGACCGTGCGCATCATCGCCGCGTGGTAATGCGCGGCCGTGCCGGCCCATTCGAGCGTCAGCTGGTCGGTCGCGTCGAGCTTGCGGCGGCCGGCCTTGTAGCGGCAGAGCAGCGCGTCGACGCCGGAGCCGATGATGAATTCGTTGGCCGGGTAGTCTCCGCCACCGAGAAAGACGGCACCTTGCATGGCGGCGAGGATTTCCGCCTCGTCGCCGCCTGCCTTGATCAGCGGCAGCGCCGCATCGAGCGCGTCGTCGGCAAGCTCGGCGGCACGGCGGACAAAGGCGATTTCGGCCGGGCTTTTGACGAGGCGCAACGTGCTGACCAGGTAGGAGGCATCGCTGATCTGGCCGAAGGTGGCGAGCTGGTTGTCGATGAGCCGGGCGACGCGGCCGGTCATGCCGTGGGTATCGTATTCGACGCCGATCCTGGCGCCGAGCAGGTCCATGTCGCTCAACAGGTTCTTGAGGTCGAGCGTCGGATCGGCATTCACCCGGTCTACCCAGACGCTGATGTTCTCGACGATCGAGGTGTGGCGGGCCTGGCGCAGGTCGGCGGAGCGGGTGAGCAGCGTCATCGAGCCATCGACCTTGACGATCAGCGTCTGGAAGAAGCAATAGCCGAACGTGTCGTAGCCGGTCAGCCAGTACATGCTTTCCTGCGCGAAGATCAAAAGCGCATCCAGCTTGTCGGCGCGCATCTTCTCCGTCAGCCGCGTCAGCCGGTCGGCGTATTCGCTCCTCTCGAAATGCAGTGCCATATCAATTCTCCCGAAGTGCGATTGCTGAAATCTGACGGCCGTAATCCGGCTCCTTGGCATGGGTGGTGCGGCGGTAGGAATAGAACCGTTCCGCATCCGGATAGGTATCGAGGCCGAGGCTTTCGGCCCGCACCCCTGATGCCCTCAACCGGCTGACGGTCAGCGACGGCAGGTCGAACATGGAATGCCCCGCCTTCGATGACGGTGTGAAGAAAGCTTCGTAGGATGGATCGTGGCTCAGGAACCGTTCGACGAATTCCGGGCCGACCTCGTAACTCGCCGGACCGATCGAGGGGCCGAGCACAGCGGTGATGTTTTCGCGCGTCGCGCCCAGCGAAAGCATCGCCTCGATCGTGTTCTCCAGCACGCCGGTCAGCGCTCCCTTCCAGCCGGCATGGGCGGCGCCGATCACGCCGTTTTCGCCGTCCGCAAACAGGATCGGGCCGCAATCGGCCGCAAGCACGCCGAGCGCCACGCCCGGCGCGCTCGTCACCATCGCATCGACCTTCGGCCGTTCGCCGGCATAGGTCTCGTCGATGACGAAGACGTCGGGGGAATGGACCTGGTGCACGGTCGCGAGTTTTTCGAGCGGCAGGCCGAACCAGGCAGCAACGCGGGCGCGGTTCTCGGTGACCCTCTCGCGGTCGTCGTCCGAGCCGATACCGACGTTGAGGCCGGCATAGAGGCCTTGCGAAACGCCGCCCTTGCGGGTGAAGAAACCATGGCGGATACGGGCGCCGGCCCTGTCGTTCAACAGGGGGCTCTCGATCGGCTCCGGCAAGGGTCTGTCCTGCATCGGGGGTTTCTATCCTGTTGATTTGACGGGGTTTTGTGCGGGCTCTTCGAAATACGCCCGCTGCTTCGATCTAGGGCGAGAGTGGCGCAAGAAAAGGGCGGATGTCAATCGGTTGATGAATTGACGGCCGCTGTTTACTCCACCGACCGGAACGGCATCAGCTTCAATGCCGGGCTCGATACGGCGATGACTTTGAAGAGTTCGCCCATCTTGCCGGCACCTTCTCCGGCAAGCCGGTCGACGGCGGCGGCGATCAGGCGCTGCTCGGTTGGCTCCTTGTCCTTGGCAAGCGCGGTCGCCCGCTCGGCAAGGCCGAGGCCGAACAGGAAGTCGCCCTGGTGCAGGCCGCCGTTCAGGTGAACGCCCGTGGAGACGGCGATGCGCGCGAGGTCCTCGAAATCGACATGGCTGGTCAGATCCGCTTCGCCGGGATGAGCGAGCGGCGGATCATAGTCATGCTGGCGGACCGCCTGCAGCGTATCGCCGAAACCGGTGACCAGATGGCCGTAGTCGATGATCAAAGCCGTGCCGCCGAAGGTCCGCAAGCGTTCGCACAGTGTGAGCATCACCGCCTGTCGGGCCGGCGACAGTTCGAAGATGGTGCCGTCGGGAATGCCGGCGACGGGCGAGGGCAGCTGCTGCGGATCGAGCGTCGCCACGCCGGCGGCAAAGCCGAGTTCGTCCTCGGCGGTCAGGCCGACGAGGCGTTCGCGAAAACCGGTCGGCGTCTTGACGAACTGGCGGATCGGGATCGCGTCGAACAACTCGTTGGCGGCGATCAGCGTAAAACCTTCGGGAATGTCCTCGAAACTGTCGTGCCAGGAGATCTTGGTGGAGAAGGCCTCGAGCGTGATGCGCTGGACGCCGCGCAGGCGTTCGCTGGTCTCGACCAGGTGCACGTGCAAGTCTTCGAAAAACCGCGGCGCGATGCGTTTGATCACCCGCAGCATGTCGGCCATCATCGTGCCGCGGCCAGGACCGATCTCCACCAGCCTGACGCCCGTGGGCGCGCCGTGCTGCTGCCAGGCATGCACCATGAAGACGCCGATCATCTCGCCGAACAACTGGCTGATCTCCGGCGCGGTGATGAAATCACCGTGACGGCCGAAAGGCTCGCGGGTGCGATAATAACCGTAGTCCGGGTCGGCGAGGCACAGCGCGAAATAGTCGGTGACGCTGATCGGGCCGGTGGTCCGGATCAGCGTCTTGATCTTTTCGGTGAGGGGGGTGCTCAACGGGCGCGCCTCCCCTCAGGCCTTCGCCGCGGACGTTACCGCCGCGCGGGCACGGACAATGGCCCAGAGGCCGGCGGCGATCATCGGCAGCGACAGGATCATGCCCATGGTCAGCCAGTTGGTGCCGAGCAGGTAACCCAGTTGCGCATCCGGCTCGCGGAAGAATTCCACGAAGATGCGGCATAGGGCGTAGCCGATGACGAATGCGCCGGCGATGGTCCCCGGGACCTTCAGCGCCTTGAACCGGAAGATCATCAGCGCCAGCACCAGCACGAGCACGATGCCTTCGAGGCCGGCTTCATAGAGCTGGCTCGGGTGGCGCGAGAACGGACCGCCGGTCGGGAAAACGACGGCCCAGGGCGCGTTGCTGAGGCGCCCCCACAGTTCGCCGTTGATGAAATTGGCGATGCGGCCGAAGAACAGGCCGAAGGGCACGACCGCCGCGACCGTATCGAACATGCTCCAGACGGGAATGGCATTGCGGCGGGCGAAGATGATCATCGCGATCGTCGCGCCGATGAAGCCGCCGTGGAAGGACATGCCGCCGTTCCAGATCTCGATCGCGCGGATGGGGTTCGCGACCACTGCCCCCATGTCGTAGAACAGGATATAGCCGATGCGGCCGCCCAGCACGATACCCGCCGCGACCCAGACGAGGAAGTCGTCGAGCTGGGCGGCCGTGATCGGCGACTGGCCGTCTCTCCACAACGAGCCGTTCGCCGCCAGCCGGCGCGCATAAAACCAGCCGAGCATGATGCCGGCGACATAGGCGAGCCCATACCAATGGACGGCCAGCGGGCCGATGGAGAAGGCCACCGGATCGATATTGGGGAACGGCATCAGAGCGAAAAGATGAAGCGCTTCGTACAAATTACAGGGTTCCCACCTATTGGCATTTCGCGGAACATGGCGGTGCGGCCATCCACGGTCAAGGTGAATCTAAGCGAGTGCTCATGCGAACGGTGGATGATGCTTGCAAGCGGGCCGCACAGGCCCTACTTGATCCCTATGGACATTCGCCGGCCCGGATTGCCGGCCAGACGATATGGGAGTTCAGGACCATGGCAACCGGCACAAACCGCATTCTCGACGACTTCGCGCGGCTGATGACCGATGCCGCCGGTGCCGCCCAGGGGGTGCGCAAGGAAGTCGAAACGGCATTTCATGCCCAGGCCGAACGGTTTCTCAACAATATGGACGTGGTCAAGCGCGAGGAATTCGAGGCGGTCCGCGAAATGGCAGCCCGCGCCCGCGACGAGAACGAAGCGCTGAAGGCGCGGATCGAAGCGCTGGAAGCAAAGCTTTCGGGGCAGTGATCCGCGTTTCCCGGGGATGACCTTTGTCTCTCCCGTAGGATATGGCGCTCGGCTTTTTAGCTAAGGTGCTGTTTTCCTTCCTCTCCCCAAGGTGAGAGGAACATTTCTTACCGGAATGTCTTCCCCGCCCTTTTGACCCATGCCTACAATCCCCCCGCTTCCGTCGCCGGAGTGTTTCGCGAGACGTTCGCGGGCAGGCGGGGGCCGGCGCCCTCATTCGATACGTAACGTGCGGGGAAGGTGAGGGAGGTGAAAGCCATGGCGGTGTTGTCTTCAGATGAAGCCGCCTATCAAGCCTCCCCCTGGCCGCCGGGCCGGGTTCGGTTGAGCCGTCCAAGTGGCAAGCCCGTCCCGAAAGGAGGGGCGTGAACGAAGCCACGCAGCGGGGCGAGGTGATCACCTGTAGGGGCCGGAAGCCCCGAAAAGACGCCGAAGGCCACGCGAATGCGGAGCCACTTAATTAAAATCCATTTGAGGTTCCGCATTCGTGTGGGCTCTCCGATCGCACCGTGCCGAGCAGATTTTCGGTGCGGGCGCAGGTGTTGAAACCAAAAAAATGATGCCCTGTGGACACATTCAAAAAAGCCAGTGTCCAGAGTCGCTTATGACTCCGTTCTGATCTCCGTTGCGAACAAGTTTGGAGTTTTGCCCATGTAAAAACCGAGGGAGGGGCTGGCAGCCGGACTCCGTCTAGGTACACTGATTTTAAAGGATGATTCGAAACGGCTTGGTAAGCTCCAGACAGGGTGACTGCGTTATTCTGGAAGCGTCGGACGATCATCGACAGTGTTGTTCCCGGTTAATTGTTCGCGTGTTTTGGCGTTTTACCGCACGAATTCGCATTCATCCCGGTCAAGAAGGTGCCGCATGACGCTTATGGAAATGGAAATCGAACGCCAGTCGAATCCGGTCGATATGATCGAATTCGTCGCTGCCTCGAACGATTGGACGTTCGAACGGTCGGGTGAAGATGAAATCGCCATGACCGTGGAAGGCCGTTGGACGGACTACCATGTTTCCTTCTCCTGGATGGAGGAGTTCGAGGCGCTGCATCTGGCCTGCGCTTTCGACATCAAGATCCCCGACGCCCGGGTCAACGAGGTCATCCGCCTGCTGAGCCACGTCAACGGCCAGGTGCTGATGGGCCATTTCGACGTATGGCGCCAGGAAGACGTGGTCATCTTCCGGCAGTCGCTGCTGTTGGCCGGCGGTGCCGAGCCCAACAACCAGCAGGTCGAAGTGCTGCTTTCGAGCGCGCTCGAAGCCTGCGAATCCTATTATCAGGCGTTCCAGTTTGTCGTATGGTCCGGCATGGAGGCGAAGGCCGCCATGGAAGCCGTTCTGTTCGAAACCGTGGGCGAATGCTGATGGCCTTGGGTCATTTGGGATCCATCATCCTGATCGGCGCCGGCAATATGGGCGGCGCCATGCTGTCGGGCTGGCTGAAGAAGGGCGTGCCCGGCGCGTACGTGACGGTGATCGACCCGTCGCCTTCGGACGCCATGAAGACGATGATCTCGGAAGCCGGCGCGCGTCATTCTCCGTCGGTGCCCGACGGCGCTTCCGCCGACATCCTGTTTCTTGCCGTCAAGCCGCAGCTCATGGATGCGGTTCTGCCGTCTTTGAAGTCTGTCGTCGGGCCCGGCACGGCGGTTGTTTCGGTCGCGGCCGGCAAGACGCTCGCCTATCTCGAAAAGCATCTCGGCCAGGCGGCGATGGTGCGTGCCATGCCGAATACGCCGGCGATGATCGGCCGCGGTGTCACCGGCGCCTATGCCAATCCCAAGGTCACCGATGCCCAGCGCGAAGCGGTGCAATCCCTTCTCAAGGTCAGCGGGCCGGTGGAATGGGTTTCAAGCGAAGCGGATATCGATGCCGTGACCGCCGTTTCGGGCAGCGGGCCGGCCTATGTCTTCTATCTCGTGGAGTGCATGGCGGAAGCTGGCCGCAAAGCCGGCCTGCCGGCGGACCTCGCCATGCGGCTTGCCCGGGAAACTGTCTCGGGGGCTGGTGAGCTCCTCCACCAGTCTCCGGACGACGCTTCCAGGCTTCGCCAGAACGTCACCTCGCCGAACGGCACGACCGCTGCGGCACTCGCCGTGCTGATGGCCGACGACGGCATGCAGCCACTGTTCGACAAGGCGATCGCCGCCGCGCGCGACAGAGCCGAAGAACTTGGTGCCTGAGTGAGTTCGAATGGCTGAAGACATCACCTATGGCGACTTCGAAAAGGTCGATATCCGCGTCGGCACGATCATCGAGGTCGAGGCTTTTCCGGAAGCCCGCAAGCCGGCCTTCAAGCTGAAGATCGATTTCGGACCCGAGATCGGCATCAGGAAATCGTCGGCGCAGATCACCGTGCATTATACGCCGGAAACGCTTGTCGGCCGGCAGGTGCTCGGCGTCGTCAATTTTCCGCCGCGGCAGATCGGGCCGTTCCGCTCGGAAGTCCTGACCCTCGGCTTCGAGGACGCAGACGGCGCGATCGTGCTTGCCGCCGTCGAGCAACCGGTGCCGAACGGCCGGAAGCTGATGTGACCAAGCGCTGAGGCGCGGTGCAGGCCGTCAGTGGATATCGCGGCTTCCGACATCGGTGAGGCTGAACGACCGGAATTCGACTTCGAAGCCTTCGCGTTGCGGCGAGCAGAAGGTGATGCCGACCGAAAGTTCGGCGAGCTCGGGCGGGAAGAAAGCGAGCCGCGCCATGCGCCAGTCCGGCTGCACGTCGGTGCGGTACTGGACGAAGAGGGCGTCGCCCATGCGGGTGACGCGGACGGAGATTTCCTCGAAATCGTCGGTCAGGCGGAAGGCGGACCAGTCCGAATGGCCGTTGGTTATCACCACGCTGAAATGCGGGGCGCCGTCGGTGAATTCGATGCCGCATTTCATCCAGTGTTTTTCGTCGTGACGGACCATCAGGCCGGCCTGGTCGTAGAGTGCCTCGTAGCGGCCGACGAAAGACGTTTCGGCCGTGAAGTCGCCATTTCGCGTCCGATGGAGGAAGTGGCCGCTGTCGCGGTGAAAGCCGTAATAGGTGCCCTGCCAGAAATCGGTCTCCAAGCCGGAGCGGGCGATCAGGCTGCCGTTCTCCTCACGGCTTTCCGGTCGCGGGTTCAGCCAGGTCATGTGGGAAACGTCGATCGGCATCGGATCCTCGAAAGAATGATCAGGCGGGGACGCGCACGACGGCGCGCAGGCCGCCGCGGGGGCTGTCGGCGAGGGTGACGTTGCCGCCATGGGCGCGGGCGATATCGCGGGCGATCGCGAGGCCGAGGCCGGTGCCGGACGCATTGAGGTTGCGCGCCTCGTCTAGCCGGTAGAACGGCTTGAAGACGTCCTCGCGAGATTGCGGCGGAATGCCTGGACCGTCGTCGTCCAGCGTCAGCGTCAGCCACTTGGCGCTATGGCGTGCATCCACATGGAGCGTCCTGGCGTAGCGCTCGCTGTTGGACACAAGGTTGCCGACAAGCCGGGCGAAGGCATTCGGCCGCACCGCGATCTCGTCCTCGCCGTCGATCTCGTAGGTCATGGTCTTGCCGTGCAGCGCAAATTCCGTCCGGAGCTTTCCAAGCAGTTCGCTCAACCGCAGTTCGCCGAAATCTTCTTCCGCTTCGCCCTTGGCGAAGGCGAGATAGCCTTCCAGCATCGACTGCATGTCATCGACGTCCTGGCTCATGCCCGCCAGTTCCGGCTTGTTGCCGGCGAGCGCCAGCTGCAGCTTGAAGCGGGTGAGGATGGTCCTCAAGTCGTGGCTGATGCCGGCGAGCATGGCGGTGCGCTGTTCCATCTGCCGCTCGATGCGCTCGCGCATCTGGATGAAGGCAAGGCCGGCGCGGCGGATTTCATCAGCGCCGCGGGGGGCGAAACCGTCGGTCTTCTGCCCCTTGCCGAAGCTTTCGGCGGCGCGCGCGAGCGTCAGGATCGGCCGGATCTGGCCGCGCAGGAAAAGGATGGAGATGATCACCAGAACGAAGGCCGCCCCGATCATCCAGACGAGGAAGATATGGGTGTTCGAGGCATAGGTGGAGCCGCGCCGGACGAAGACGCGCAGCACCCTGGTATCGAACTTGATGCGGATCTCGACAAGCCGGCTGTCTCCGATCGTGTCGATCCAGAAGGGCATCTGGATCTGGCGGGTGATCTGGTCGGCGAGGATGTCGTCAAGGATCTCGAAGAACGGGCGCGAACGGGGCGGCGGCAGCTGGCCGTTTTCCTCGACCGCGATGGTGAGGTTCAAAGCGTCGCTGGCGATGCGGCTGATGGCATCATAATTGCTGTCCTGCGGATAGGCCTGGATCACCTCGATGATGCCGGCGATGTCGCGCACCGTGCTTTCCGAAAGGCGTTCGGTCACCATGCGCCAGTGTCGTTCCATGAAGACGGAGGCGACGATGCCCTGCAGCAGCAGCATCGGCAGGATGACGATCAGAAGCGAGCGGGTGTAGAGGCCGGTCGGCAGGCGGCGGCGCAGCCAGCGGGTCATCGGGCGCCAGCCCGGCAAAGTCAGCCGGTCTATGTCGCGCTTCAGAGGGTCGAAAAGTGCCATCCTGCCTTCAGCCTGTGCCGGTCTCTCCCGGCTAATCGATACTCAGCCTGTATCCGATGCCGCGCACCGTCTGGAGATAGACGGGGTTGGCCGGATCCTCCTCGATCTTACGCCGCAAACGATTGATCTGCACGTCGATCGTGCGCTCGCCGACCTCCGCATCGTCGCCGATCAGTTCGTGGCGGGGAATGGTGTCGCCGGCGCGCAGCGCAAACAGCAGCATGATCTCCTGTTCGCGGTCGGTCAGCCGGATGGTCTCGGCGGCCTTGCGCAGCTCCTTGCGCGGAATCGAGAAGGTGAATGGGCCGAACATGATCTGCTCGATCTTCGGCGTATCGGGCGAGGTGCTGCGGCGCAGGATGTTGTTGATGCGCAGCACCAGTTCGCGCGGATCGAACGGTTTCGAGAGATAGTCGTCGGCGCCGGCTTCGAGGCCGGCGATGCGCGATTCCGATTCGGCGCGGGCCGTCAGCAGGATCACCGGGACCGTCTTGTTCCGGTAAAGCGACTGGGTGAGCGAAATGCCGGATTCGCCGGGCATCATCACGTCGAGAATGATCAGATCGAAATGCAGTCCTTCGAGCTTGCGGCGGGCTTCGGCGGCGTCGCCCGCGACAGTGATGCGAAAACCCTGTTCCATCAGGTAGCGGTTCAGAAGATCGCGGATACGCGTGTCGTCATCGACCACGAGAAGATGGGGCGCATCGTCGGAAGGGGGCAGTGTCGTCATCTCAAAGGTCCCACTTAGTCCATGTCGCTGTCGATAGGCTCGAGGCTTTCGTCGCGGCCGCGCATGCGGCGCAGGAATTCCTTGACCGAGGCCCGCGTGTCCGGAGTCAGCTCCTCCATGGCGCGAGCGATACGGCGCGATTGCGGCTCGGAAAGGGCGAGCGCCAGTTCACGGCCTGCAAGGGTCGGATAGAGCCTGCGCTGGCGACGATCCTTGGCGCCGGCCATCTGGCGAATATAACCCGATTCGATCAATTGCTTGAGGACGCGCGCGAGGCTCTGCTTGGTGATCTGCAGCGTGTCGAGAAGGTCGGTGACCATCATGCCCGGCTGGCGGGAGACGAAATAGACGACGCGGTGGTGGGCGCGGCCCATGCCGATCTTGGCGAGGATCGCATCCGGATCGGACACGAAATCGCGGTAGGCGAAGAAAAGCAGTTCGATGGTCTCGAAGTCAATCTGGGCTTCGTCGACTGCCGGCATTGCCGGCATGACCTTCTTGACGGCTTTTCCCGTCGATGCGCGCGACACTCGCGTTTCCTTTCCCTTTGCGGCTGCTTGCCCGAGGGTCCGAAGATCTTGGGGCCGAAGCTCTTGTTGCTGATCTCGCACTCTAACCTGACGCACGCCATAAAGCGCGAACAGGCTGAACAATCAACAGCATTTGTTGGGGAAAGCGGGGGGCTGCGAGCCACCGTATAAGGGCGCTGCCGAACAGCGCCCTTATCGATGGAGTTCAATCGTAGATGTGGACGATACGGCGCGTGCCGGGATCGACGAGAACCTGGCGGTCGTTGACCACGACGTAATCGTAGTCGTAGTCCGGCACTTGCTGAATCACGACCCCGGGCGGCAGCGTCGCGCCGATCGCCACTTCATTGCGGACATAGACCGGCTGGACCGGGTGCTCATCGATATAGCTGATGACGGTTTCCGGCGGTTCGATGGCCTCGACCGCACCGACCGGGCCGAGCAGGATATCGCCCGGAGCCGGAACAGGGGCCGGAGGAGCGACGCTCGCCGTGGTCTCATAGGTGACGGACGGCACCTCGTACTGAGTGCGGTATTCCTGTACCGCCACCGCAGAGCCGTTGTGGAGGATGGTGAGGTATTCCGCATAGACCCAGCCGCGCATGCCGTTGACGTCGATGCGGCACCATTTGCTGCCCTGCAGGCAGCCGTCCATCATCGCCGGGCTGCCGCGGGTGGCCATCCCGATCTCCGGATAGTTCTGGCCTGGACCGGAGCGGACGGTGATGTCCGAGGCGGTCGTCGTGGTCATCTGCGCCTCAGCGGGCAGGGCGAGTGCCGAAAGGACGGCGCCGAGGCCCAACCATGTCAGGTTCCGCCACTTCAATTCCGGGCATTTCAACCAAGTCGTCATGGTTTTTCTCCTCATGTTGACTGGCGGGGTAACACCCGCATCCCCCGGTGGTTCCGCCGAATGCGGGTGGATTCTGCAAGCTGTGGCGGGGGTGCCACAGATATAAAAGGGAACGGAACCTTTATGCCGCCAGCACATTCACCCCGCCATAAGCACCGGAGAGATCCTATGACGAGCCCGACCATGACCAGCCAGACCTTTGCCGCACTGCCCCCAATGACGATGGAAACATCGAACCCGGTCAATCCGCTCAAAAGCGTGCTGGTGATGGTTTTTGCGCTGAAGATCGTGGTTGCGGCCTTCCTGATCGCCACCGTCTCGCTCGCGCCGCCGGTTTCTGCCGGCCTGCCTTACACGACCGTTGCCTCGAATTGATCTTTTCGGCTGAAATGCCCGCCGTTTATCGATATACCGCGGCAAGCATCATCGTTCAGGCCGAGGCATCATGGGCAAGTTACAGGCCGGTATCATCCCGGTTACGCCGTTCCAGCAGAACTGCACGATCCTCTTCGACGAGGAAACCAAGCAGGGCGTTGTCGTCGATCCGGGCGGCGACGTGCCGACCATTCTCAAAGTGGTCGAGGAAAACGGCATCGCGCTGAAGGAAATATGGCTGACCCACGGGCATATCGACCACGCCGGCGGTGCCGATGAACTGCGCGAGGCTCTCGGCATCCAGGTGGTGGGGCCGCATGAAGCGGACTTGCCACTGCTGCAGCGCCTGGAGACGCAGGCGGAAAAATTCGGGGTCAAGATGGAGGTGCGCAACGTCTTGCCGGACCGCTGGCTCAACGAAGGAGACACGGTTTCGTTCGGCGAGCATGTCTTCGAGATTTTCCATTGCCCCGGCCACGCGCCGGGCCACGTGATCTACTACAACCGCGCCCAGGGTTTTGCGCATCTCGGCGACGTGCTGTTCAACGGTTCGATCGGGCGCACGGACCTTCCGGGGGGAGATCACGATACGCTGCTCGCTTCGATCCGCGACAAGGTGCTGCCGCTCGGCGACGAGGTCGGGTTCATCTGCGGCCATGGACCAGGAAGCCGGATCGGCGACGAACGACGCACCAACCCGTTCCTCCGCGGTCTCTGAGGTCGAAACCGCGACAGCTTATGATCAAAAAAAACCCGGCATCTCTGCCGGGCTTCAACTCGAAACAGTAAGCCTCGAAAGGCTTAACCGGCGATCTGCAGATTGACGGCCTTGGGGCCTTTGCCGCGACGATCCGGTTCCGTGTCGAAGCTTACTTTCTGGTTTTCAGACAATCCGGACAGGCCGGAAGCCTGTACGGCAGAGATATGGACAAAGATATCGGCGCCACCATTGTCAGGCTTGATAAAGCCGAAGCCTTTGTCGGTATTGAAGAATTTTACAGTGCCAGTTTCGGCCATGCAGCAGGTCCTTTTCTCTCTGTCCGTGTTCAGCGGCGGACAGCATCACAGTGTAGCCCCGAAGGGCGGCGGCAGGCAGCTTTAAGAAAGGGTCCCTGTCTTTACCGCGATGACCGGCAGGAATTGCTTTGAAATCTCCGCCCCCGGCCTACCGCCCGAAGTCTTGGCGCCTTCGGAGCGCGTCATTATAGGTCTTCCCATGCTCGTAAATTGCCCGAACATGCACAGAGTGCTGTGTTTATCGAAAATTGGCAAGAAAAAGTTTTTTGAACTGTTGCCACAATGAGAAATTGTAAATCGTCAGAACGCCTGAAAATGCGGGCTTTGCGGCATTGCCGATGCCTTGTGAACGCAAATCCATCGCCGGCAATGCTTCCTTAACCCTCTTCTGTGCCGATTTGGCGCAAATGCCGCGAAAAGAAAAAAATTCGTCGTATGTGGGTTTCGCAGCGCGTCGGGATGTCTACATCGCGCCCGCCGGGCTGCAGGGCAGGGGGGCGCCCAGCGAAAGATTGCCGTTTTCGCGTATTATTCGCCGCTGGATTGCCGCCGGCCGAAGGTGCGGGCGGGCTTGGCGAATGTCGGCTTGGCGACGACGGGAGGAAGAACCGCTGCGGCTGGCCGGGCGATGCCGAGCGTGATTTCGCTGCCGGGCGCCTGGAGCGGCGCGAGGTCGAGAAGGCTTTCCGGGAAGCTCTCGTTGAATGTCGTCGGCGCGAGTTCGGGCCGAGCCAGGGCGTAACCCTGCATCAGCGGCACGCCGAGTTCTTCGCAGAGATCCACCTGCCACAATTCCTCGAGCCCTTCGAAGATCGGCTCGATATCATCGTCGAGCATCTGCCGGACGATGACGCGCAGCAGCGCGTAACCGGCGGAGTTGTCAAGGAAGTCACGGACCCATGCGGCCTCGAATTTCACATAGTCCGGCTTGATGCGCTTCAGCCGCTCGAGATCGGAATCGCGGGCGCCATAGTCGTCGATGGCGATGCGGAAGCCGATCGCCTGCATATGCTCGGTGAAGGCGACGACGGTATCGTCGGCAGCGCCGGACCTTTCGGAGATTTCGCAGACGATCCGATCCGGGGCGAGGCCGGCCTCGTGGCTGGCGACCTTGATGCGATCCACTTCCTGGCGCATTTCCTGGGGCGTGCGGAAGAGGCCGGGATGGAACTTGACGAAGATCCCGGCGCGGGACCGGTTGAGCCGGCCGGTGTTCAGGATGTGAATGGTGCGCAGGATACTGTCGACATCAGCCATGTCGATCGGTGAAACGAGCGGAAAAAACTCGGCCGGCGAGACCGGTTCGTTATCGCGGGAGGCGCGCAGCAGGCCCTCGAAAGCTTCGATTTCAAGGCCGGTTTCCGGGCCTGAGCGAAAGATCGGCTGCAGCGCGGATTGCAGCAGGAAGGGGCCGTAGACGGTGGAGAACGACCCATTGTCGCTGCGAACCAGATTGGCGAAGATGCTTCTTGGCGTCATGCCCGTGCCCGTCGATTTCCGTTATCCACCCCTCCTGATTGTAGCAGCCAAGGGTTACGCGGCTGTAAACAAGGTTTTGAAGGTTTTAATCAGCTTCTTTCATGGCTCACATTCAAGCTTTGTGCTTGAAACGGCGTCATAGTTTAGACATAGAGCGTACGGGCGGTTTTCGGCGCGCGATGCCGCCGTGTTCAACAGCTCTTCAGGACGAAGATTATGGCCTTTCTTGCCGACGCCCTTTCCCGCGTAAAGCCCTCCGCCACCATCGCCGTTTCCCAGAAAGCCCGCGACCTCAAAGCAAAGGGCCGCGACGTGATCGGGCTTGGCGCCGGCGAGCCGGACTTCGACACGCCGGAAAACATCAAGAAAGCCGCCATCGACGCGATCAATCGCGGCGAAACCAAATATCCGCCGGTTTCCGGCATCCCGCAGCTTCGCGAGGCGATCGCCAAGAAATTCAAGCGCGAGAACAATCTCGACTACACGCCGGCCCAGACGATCGTCGGCACCGGCGGAAAGCAGATTCTTTTCAACGCCTTCATGGCGACCTTGAACCCGGGCGATGAAGTTATCATCACCGCGCCCTACTGGGTTTCCTATCCGGAGATGGTCGCCATCTGCGGCGGTACCTCCGTCATCATCAAGGCCAGCCAGGAAAACAATTTCAAGGTGACCGCGGCCGATCTCGAAAAGGCGATCACGCCGAAGACCAAGTGGTTCCTGTTCAACTCGCCGTCCAACCCGTCGGGCGCTGCCTATACCCATGACGAGCTGAAGGCACTGACCGACGTGCTCGTGAGGCACGAGCATGTCTGGGTTTTGACCGACGACATGTACGAGCACCTGACCTATGGCGACTTCAAGTTCGTCTCGCCGGCCGAAGTGGAGCCGAAACTCTACAACCGCACGCTGACGATGAACGGCGTTTCCAAGGCCTATGCGATGACCGGCTGGCGTATCGGTTATGCGGCCGGCCCGCTCGAACTGATCAAGGCGATGGACATGATCCAGGGCCAGCAGACGTCAGGCGCCTGCACGATCGCCCAGTGGGCCTCGGTCGAGGCGCTCAACGGCCCGCAGGATTTCATCCCGGCCAACAAGAAGATCTTCGAAGCCCGCCGTGACCTTGTGGTCTCGATGCTCAACCAGGCGAAGGGCATCGTTTGCCCGTCTCCGGAAGGCGCCTTCTACGTCTACCCGTCCTGTGCCGGCCTGATCGGCAAGACCGCGCCGTCGGGCAAGGTCATGGAGACGGACGAGGATTTCGTCACCGAGCTTCTCGAGACGGAGGGTGTGGCCGTCGTCCACGGTTCCGCCTTCGGCCTCGGTCCGAACTTCCGCATTTCCTATGCGGCTTCGGAAGAACAGCTCGAAGAGGCCTGCAAGCGCATCCAGCGCTTCTGCGCCAGCTGCAAGTAAGCAGACTGCGATCTTGAAAAGAGAGCCCGCCGGCGACGGCGGGCTCTCCTGCGTTCTGGCGGGCGTTGACCAAGGAGGCGGCCGGACATACATTTCCTCCATGAAAACCGTTTCTCTCCGCGAAGCTCAGGACCGGCTCGACGAACTTGCCCAGGATGTGGAGCAGGGCGAGACCGTCACCGTGACACGGGATGGCAAGCCGGTGTTTGATATCGTGCCGCATGTCGAGGCGCCGAAGCCGGTCGAGAAGAAGGGCGGTATAGATCTGGATGCGATGCAGGCCTATCTGCATGCCCGGGGTATCACCAATCCCGTTCCCTATATTGCGGATGATTTCGATGATCCACTGCCGGAAGATTTCCTGCTGAGGCCCTTGCCTTGACGAAACGGTGTCTTCTCGACACTCACATCATCCTCGCTATATTAAGGGCCGACACGCGCCTACGTTTTCCCAACATAAGCAAGCTGGTCAGTGCCGCGGATTTTTCCGGTTTCGCCAGCGTCGCCAGCCTCTGGGAGATCGCCATCAAGTCCCGCCTCGGCAAGCTTGATCCGGGCGTCCCGCTTGAAGACATGCGGATGGTCCTGGAAGGAGGAGGGCTCACCATCCTACCCATCGAGATCCCGCATGTCGTCACCGCTGCCGAGCCGGAGCCGGAAACGCGCGATCCGTTCGATCGTCTCCTGTTGGCGCAATGCCAAGTCGAGGGGCTGCAACTGGTGACCATCGACCGGGCGCTTGTCGGGCACCGGCTGGCGTTCAAATTCTAGGCGCGGCGGCGGTGCAAAACGCCGCCTTGCCCGAATTGCCCATCAGCTCTTCGTCAGCCGCAGGATCGTCGATTCCCCGCCGCCGCGCTGTTCGGTGACGGCGTAGACGGCGCCGTCGGGGCCGACCTTGACGTCGCGGATGCGGGCGCCGAGTGGTACGCGCTCCTCATAGGCGACCTTGTCGCCATCCATGTGGACGACCACGATGCCCTGGGCGACGAGGCCGCCGATCAGGAAGGAGTTCTTCCATTCGGGGATGGCTGCGCCGTCATAATAGGCCATGCCGGACGGCGCGATGACCGGGTCCCAGAAGTAGACAGGCTGCTCGGTCTCCTTCATGGCGGTGATACCCTTGCCGATCGGACGGCCACTATAGTCGATACCGTAGGTGACTTCCGGCCAGCCGTAATTCTTGCCGCCCTCCGGACGGTTCAACTCGTCGCCGCCGCGCGGGCCGTGTTCGACGGTCCAGAGGCGGCCCTGCCCGTCGAGGGTGGCGGACTGCAGATTGCGGTGGCCGAGCGACCAGATTTCCGGCCGGGCGCCCTGCCGGTCGATGAACGGATTGTCGGGCAGCGCCTTGCCGTTCATGTCGATGCGGAAGATTTTCCCGAGGCCGCTTGAGAGATCCTGGGCCTGGACGCGCGGCTGCGGGTCGGACCGCTCGCCGACGGTCACGTAGAGTTCCCGGTTCGCACCGAAGACGAGGCGCGAGCCGAAATGTTTGTTGCCGTCATAGCTCGGCATCTGGCGGAAGATGATTTCGAGGTTTTCCAGTCTGCCGCCGCCGCGGTCGTCGGGGACGAGTTTGGCCGAGGCGACCGAAGTACCGTTGCCGTCGTCACGCTGTTCGGAGAAGGAAAAGAAGATCGTGCTGGAGGTCGCGAAATCGGGGGCGAGCGCCACGTCGAGCAGACCGCCCTGGCCTCCGGAGAGCACTTTCGGCACGCCCTCGATTTTCGGTCCGGCTTCGCCTTCCTCGGAGATGATATGCATGGCGCCCTGCTTGGCGGTCACCAGCATGCGGCCGTCGGGCAGGAATTCCATCGCCCAGAGATGCGGCAGGCCGTCGGCGACCACTTCGTGGGTGATCTTCGGCATCCGGGCGGGCTGCGGGGCGCGCGTCTGGTTGGCAAAGGCCGGTTTCTGGTCCGGGGCGTTCGGCGCCTTGGTTTCCGCGGGCTGGCCGGCATTTTGCGCAAGAGCGGCGCCGGCAGCCAACGCGATGGAGAGGGCAGAACCGGTCAGGAGAAGACTGAGGCGTTTCATCATGAATTCCCTTTAGATGCGGCGGATGGACCGCCGAGGCCTGAAACGACACTCCCCCACGCGGTGAAAGAGTATCGACAAGGGCCTTCATCTAGGGCGTTCGTCGGCAAAGGACCCGACACGTCTCATTCAAGATTAGTTTATTGCCGCGTCAGGACTAAAAAGCCCGCCAAAAAGGGGCGGGCTTCCGGCATCGGAATGCGTGGCTGATCAGCCGGCACGATGACGCTGATCAGTCGGCGAGATCAGCCGGAACCTTGCCGCCGTTTTCGGCGAGCTTCTTCATCAGCGCCTTGTGGAGCCAGACGTTCATCGTTGCGGAGTCGTTGGTATCGCCCGTGTAATGCAGTTCGGCGGCCAGTTCCTTGCGGGCGGCCAGGCTGGAATCGAGGTCGAGCGCCTTCATCAGGTCGACGATCGACTTGCGCCAATCGAGCTTCTGGCCGCTTTTCTTGACGGCGGCGTCGAGGATCGGGGTGATATCAACCGGGGCGGATGAGGAGGCTGCGGCCGAAGGAGCAGGCGTGGGGCTTGCCATCGGTGCGGCGGAAGCGGAAACCGGGGCCGCCGGTTTTAGTGGTTCGGCGGGCGCCGCTTCGGCGTCGCTGCCCCAAATCGCGCTCTTGATCTTGTCGAAGATACCCATTGTCGTCGTCTCCCTGGGGTTAAATCCGAATAGGAAACTAATCCAAAACAGTAATTCCTCAAGTAGCGGCCGCGGGTTATTCCGCCCGCGGCCGATTTATCTCGGATCAGGCCGTGCCCCAGATGGCTTCGGCCGTCTTGACGACGAGTTCGAGCTTGCGCTTCTGGTCGTCCTCGGTGATCGAGTTGCCTTCCTCGGTCGAGGCGAAACCGCATTGCGGCGCGATGCCGAGCTGGTCGATATCGACGAACTTGGAGGCTTCGTCGAAGTGACGACGCAACGAATCGAGGCTTTCCAGTTCACCGGTCTTGGTGGTGATGAAGCCCGGATAGACGCGCTGCTTCGAACCCTTCTGGAGCAGGGAGAGCGGCTGCAGGCCGCCGGAGCGCTCGGTGTCGTATTCCATGAAGAACATGTCGACGCCGGTCTTGTTGAAGATCGCGTCGGCCGCCGCATCGTAGCCGCCTTCGGCAGCCCAGGTGGAGCGGAAGTTGCCGCGGCACATATGCATGCCGATCAGCATGTCCTTCGGCCGGTCCTTGATCGCTTCATGCATGGTTTCGGCATATTTCTGGATCAGCCAGTCCGGATCGTAGCCTTCCTCGCGCTTCATGGCGCGCTGCTTCTCGTCGCCGAGATAGGCGAAGTAGATGTCGTCCATCTGCAGGTAGCGGCAGCCGGCTTCGTAGAACTTCTGAACGGCCTTGGCATAGGTGCGGGCGAGAGCGGCGAAAAGCGCTTCCTGATCCTGATATTCCGGATAGGTCACGTCGGCGCGGGCGGTGCGGTAATGGGCGACGCTCGGGCCGGGGATGGAGATCTTCGGCGTCACCTTGGTGTTGGCGGCGAGGAACTTGAAGTGTTCCAGATGCGGGTGATCGTCCGGGAAGTCGAGCTTGCCGTTGATGGTCGGGAAGGTCGGCGGCAGCTTGACGCCATGGAAGGTGACGCCTTTGTGGGCCTCGCGGGTGACGAATTCCATGCCGTCGAGCAGGCCGAGGAAGTCGTAATGCCAGAAGTGGCGACGGGCTTCGCCATCGGTGACGACCTTGAGGCCGACGCTTTCCTGCAGCCTGACGAGTTCCCTGATGCCTTCGTCTTCGACTGCCTTCAGCTCTTCGGCGGAAATGCTTTTGTCTTCATAGAACTTCTTGCGGGCGTCCTTGACGGAGGCCGGACGCAGCAGCGAACCGACGTGGTCGGCTCTGTAGGGAGGTGTGGACATTTGAAATCTCCTTCATGCGCAACACGGTGGTCGCGCCCATTGCTGGACGACCGGCTGGCAAGCCGGCCTTCGCTGCGGCGGACACGACCATATTTCAGACATTGATTCAACCTCTTCCCGATCCGATTCCGTTCTCTCGTGCAAGCCTTTGATGCGGAATCTTTTTTGCTTAGAGGCCCAGCGCCGTCAGCATCACGAAGGTGGTGAAAAGGACGAAATGGGTCATGCCCTCGATGGCGTTGGTCTGGCCGTCGTTGAGGTTGATGGCAGCGACGACGAGGGTGATGGCGACCATCACCGTCTGCACCGGCGTCATCGCCATGACGAAGGGCTGGCCGCTGTAGAGCGCGATGCTTTCCATCACCGGCACGGTGAGGATGACGGTCGAGAGCGAGGCGCCCATGGCGATGTTGACGACGGACTGCATGCGGTTGCGGAGTGCCGCGCGCAATGCGGTCAGGATTTCCGGTGCCGCTGAAATCGCCGCGACCACGACCGCCGTCAATGTCACCGGCGCTCCGCTACCCTCAAGGCCGGCATTCATGAAGGCGGACATGAATTCGGCGAGGAAGCCGATGATCAGGACGCCGACAAGAATGACGCCGATGGAGATCGCCGCGGATTCGTGCTCGGCTTCGTGTTGCGGTGTCCGGCCGCCTGTTGCCGCCTGGGTGCGCGGATAGGTGTAGCTGAAGAAATAGCTGTGCGGGCCGACCTGCATCTTCAGGAAGACCGCATAGAGCGCGATCATCGCGCAGATCGTGAAGGCGGAATAATAGTGCCAGCGGTCGCCGGGGATGAATTCCGGGACGATCATGGAAATGCCCATGGCCGTCAGGATCATCACGCTGTAAGTGCGGCTGGAATCGTCGTTATAGGGCTGCTCGCCGTGGCGCAGGCCACCGAGCAGGGCAGCGAGGCCGAGGATGCCGTTGATGTCCAGCATGACCGCCGCGTAGATCGTGTCGCGAACCAGGGTGGGAGAGCTGGTATTGCCCATCATGATGGCGAGGATCAGCACCTCGACCGCCACCGCCGAAAGCGTCAGGATCATCGTGCCATAGGGATCGCCGACCTTGCGGGCGAGCACCTCTGCATGGTGGGCGACACGGGTCGAGGCGAGAATGATGATGCCGATCAGGACGGCGGCCGCGATCAGCGAAGCGGTCTGGCCGGCCTCCAGCACGGAATGTTCGACGGAATAAGCGATGACGCCTGCGGCCAGCGCGATGATGAGAGATCTTTCCTGCTTCAGCAGGGACAACAAACCCACATTACACTCCTGACCTTGGCCGATGACAATCTAACGCGGCAACCTGCGGCATCAAGCAAGGTTCCGTTTTCGCCCCGAGGATTTGCGGTCGGCGGCCTTTGATGCCATAATTTATGATGTGATTTGCGATGTGGCTTGGAACTTCGTGGCACCTTTTCAATTTTTCACCGCGGTGCCGCGACAGGATAAGGATCCGAATGGATCGAGGCAGCCGTGAAAGACAGGAGGGAGTATGACCAAGGTTACCTATAAAGTCGTGCCGCATGACGGCGGCTGGGCCTATCGCCAGGGCGACGTCTATTCGGAAACCTTTCCCAGCCATTCCGACGCCTTGCAGGCGGCGCGCATCGTTGCGGCCGAGCAGCAGGTCGGCGGGGACCCGGAAGAGATCAGCTGGCAGGACGAAAAGGGCATCTGGCACACCGAATACAGCGAGGGTGGAGACCGGCCCGAGGCCGAGGTCATGGATGGCGAGGAGGGGTCGACCACCCACTAGATGCGTGAGCCGCGGACATAGTCCAGCATGCCTTTGACGAGCGCGTCGAAGGTGACACGCCAGCGTGGAGACGATTTCAGGTTTTCATGCATGGCAATCCAGGTATCCAGCGGCAGTCCGAAAACATCGGGCAGCACCCGGACCAGATCCGGATCGCGTCTGGCAATGCCGACCTGGCAGATGCCGATGCCGACAGCGCCGCGGATCGCCGCCAGTTGCGCGAGATTGTTGTCCGCCCGGTAGCTCCATCGGATATTTTCGATATCGGGAAAGGCCGGAGACGTCATCCGGATACGGTCGGCAGCGGCGCGAACGAAGGCGGTGCGACGATCGAAGCCGATCAGCCGGTGGGTCGCCAGGTCATCGGGATCCTGCGGATAACCATGCCGATCCAGATAACGGCGATGGGCGAACAGGCCCAGCGGGATCTCGCCGATGTGGCGGGTGACGAGCGCATCCTGGGCCGGGCTTGTCATGCGCACGGCGATATCCGACTCGCGCCTTAAAAGGTCCTCCAGCGAATCCGAGAGTGACAGTTCCAGTTCCAGCCCGGGATGTTCGTCCTGGAGAGCCGCGAGGATGGCTGGGAGGATCTCGACGCCGATCACCTCGCTGGCGCTGATCCTCACCGTTCCCTTGACCGCGCCGATCTCCCTCGAGGCCAGCCGCTGCATGGCGGCGGTCGTGTTGGCGAGGTTTTCCGCATAGGGTTGCATCGCCAGCGCCGGCTCGGTCGGCAGCAGGCCCTGCTGCGAGCGGGTGAAGAGCTGGTAGCCGACGGCTTGTTCCAGCGCGTCGATATGACGCCCGACGGTCGGCTGGGTCAGGCCGAGTTCGCGCGCGGCGGCAGACAGCGAGCCGAGCCGCAGGACGGCGAGGAAGGTTCGGTAGAAGTCCCAGCTGATGTCATTCATTTTTGTATGGATGCCAAAAGTATTCTGTCAATTCCGTATATGGATGAAAGGCGCGATAGTCCAGCCATCGAAACCAGCCGGAAGGACTATCCGCAATGTCTGAGCACTCCACTTCAAAACCTGTCGCCCTGGTTCTCGGCGCTACCGGCGGGATCGGCGGCCATGTGGCGCGGGGCCTTGCTGCCCGCGGCTGGGCCGTCCGCGCCCTCAACCGGAAGGCGGGGGAGGCGGCGAAACGGGAACCTCGCTTCCACTGGCTCCAGGGCGACGCGATGAATGTCGCCGATGTTCGCCGTGCGGCGCAGGATGCCAGGCTGATCGTCCATGCGGTCAACCCGCCGGGCTACAAGGACTGGGAAAAGCTGGTCCTGCCGATGCTCGACAACACCATCGCGGCGGCCCGCGCGGTCGGCGCCCGTATCCTGCTGCCCGGCACGGTCTATAACTACGGGCCGGACGCCTTTCCCGAGATCACCGAGGAAAGCCCGCAGAACCCTGTGACGCGCAAGGGCGCGATCCGGGTCGAACTGGAGCGGCGGCTCGAGGTTGCGTCGAGCGAGGGCGTGTCGGTGGTGATCGTGCGGGCAGGTGACTATTTTGGCCCGGGTGCGGCCAATAGCTGGTTCGCGCAAGGGCTGGTGAAGCCCGGCAAGCCGATCAGGTCGGTCAGCCGGCCGAATGCCGGGGGGGTCGGCCATCAATGGGCCTATCTGCCGGATGTCGCCGAAACCATGCTGCGGCTGATCGACAGGGAAGCCGAGCTGCCGCGTTTCGCGCGCTTCCAGATGCGCGGTTTCTGGGACCGGGACGGCAGCGAGATGATCGCAGCGATTGGCCGGACCATCGGGAGCCGGGTCAAGGTGAAGGCATTTCCGTGGTGGCTGCTGAAGCTCGGCTCGCCCTTCGTGCCAATCTTCCGGGAGCTCGGCGAGATGCGCTACCTCTGGAAGGTGCCGGTGCGGATGGGCAATGACAAGCTGCTCGCCTTCCTCGGCGAGGAGCCTTCGACGCCGATCGATGACGCAGTTCGCACGACGCTTGTCGATCTCTGCTGTATGGAACCGAAAACAGCCGGGGCCGCAAAGCCGGCGGCGCTTGCGGCCTGAGCCATGTTCTTGAAAGGAAGGGGCCGCTTTCTGGCGACCCCTTCCGAAGTTCGATCAGGCGACTGCTTCGAGCGCCGGGTAGTCGGTATATCCCTTGGCGCCGCCGCCGTAGAAGGTGGACTTGTCGGCCTCGTTGAGGGGCGCATTGTCCCTGAAGCGCTGTACGAGATCCGGGTTGGCGAGGAAGAGCTTGCCGAAGGCGACCGCATCGGCATAACCGCTTTCGACGGCCCTGGAGGCGCTTTCGCGATCGTAGCCGTTGTTGACGAGCCAGCCGCCCTTGCCGCCGGCCTTGCGGTAGATATTCTTGAGTTCCTGGTAGTCGAAGGGCTTGTCGCCCTGGAAGAAGGCGCGGTCGCCGCCGGTCGCGCCTTCGATCACGTGGATGAAGGAGAGGCCGCGTGGGCCGAGCTGCTCGACCACATAGTTGAAGATAGCCTGCGGATCCGGGTCGCTGACGCCATTGGCGGGTGTTACCGGCGACAGGCGGATGCCGACGCGACCGGCACCGATTTCCGTGGTCACCGCATCGACGACTTCGAGCAGGAAGCGGGCGCGGTTTTCGATCGAGCCGCCGTATTCGTCGGTCCGCTGGTTGGCGCCCGACTTTAGGAACTGGTCGATCAGGTAGCCGTTGGCGCCGTGGATTTCGATGCCGTCGAAGCCGGCGTCAATCGCGGCGCGGGCGCCCTTGGCGAAATCAGCGACGATGCCGGCGATTTCTGAGTTTTCGAGCGCGCGGGGATCGGAGGTATCGGCGAAGGCGCCGCTGCCATCCGGATTGATGATGTAGGTCTTGCCGCCGGCAGGAATGGCCGAAGGGGCGACCGGAGCTGCGCCATTCGGCTGCAGGGAGACGTGCGAGACGCGGCCGACATGCCAGATCTGGGTGACGATCTTGCCGCCCCTGCGGTGAACGGCTTCGGTCACCTTCTTCCAGCCTTCGATCGCCTGCGGCAGATAAAGGCCCGGAACATCCGCATAACCCTGGCCCTGCTGGCTGACCGGCGTACCTTCGGTGATGATCAGGCCGGCGGTGGCGCGCTGTTCGTAATAGGTGACGTTGAGGTTGTTGGGGATCGCTTGTGGCGAGCGGTTGCGGGTCAGGGGAGCCATGACGATGCGGTTCGAAAGTTCGATATCGCCGAACCTGGTCGGATCAAAAATGCTGGCCATTGGAAATTCCTTATGCGGTTGGGAGGAGGCGGCCCGGATCTAGAGGGTCGATCGGAGCTCGTTCAGGAAGGCCGCGATGGTGTTCTCGTCGCGGTGGTAGAATGCCCATTGGCCAACGCGGTCGATTTTCACCAGGCCGGCCTTTTCAAGCGTCGAAAGATGCGCCGAGACCGTGGATTGGGAGAGGCCGCAGCGTTTTTCGAACTGGCTGGCGCAGATGCCCATTGCGAGCGGGTGCGCCTGATCGGAGAAATGGCGTTCCGGCTCCTTCATCCATTCCAGGAATTCGACCCGGGCCGGATGCGCCAGCGCTTTGAGAATTTCCGTCTTGTCCATCGTCGGGATCCAATATCGGAGTTTACCGATATATAGATCGTTCAAATCCGATTTAAAGGAGGCGGTTTGCGGAGAAACGAATGATTGTAAAAAAATGGGCCGCCGGATCGCTCCGAGGCCCAATAATTGTGAAGGTCAAAACCTCCAGAGGGGAACAGCCGGCACAGACGACAGAGACGTCGCCGAAGCGCGCCAGCTCAACCCAATATGGGGAGGCGGGTTTCGCTCGACAAGGGCATGGATGGGATATTGAACAGAAGTTTTGACGCGAAGCGTCACGGTGACACCCGGCGGACGGGTCGGGACGGAATTCCGGGCAAAAAAAGAGGGCCACTGGATCGCTCCAGGGCCCTATAAGTGTGAAGGTCAAAAAACCTCCAGAGGGGAACAGCTGCTGCGGCGGAACTGGGAGGAAAAGCCGCCATGTGCATCAGCTGTGTGCGATATGGTGGTTTTTTGTGCAGTGAACAATAGCCTTTTGTGCAGGCCAGCCATGCGCAGGTCGCAATGCTTTAATTTGATGCGCTCGGTGGTTACATATCAGGCGGCCGCAGAACCGCGAAAACCCTGTGATTTCCGGGCTTTTTCGGGTGGCTCCAGCCCAGGGAGCATGCCGTCAGAAGCTCCAGTTGCGGGCCTTGCCGACCACGAAATCGCGAAAGACTTTGAGCTTCGCGGCGTTCTTCATTTCATCCGGATAGCAGAAATAGGTGTCGAACGACGGGATGTCGGCATTGACTGCCAGCTGAATCAGCCCCGGGTCGCGGCCGACGATGTAATCCGGCAGGCAGGCGATGCCTATCCCGAGCAGGCAGGCGCGCTTGATCGAGGTCTGGCTGTTGATCTGCAGATGCGGCGTGCGGGTATTGTCCGACGACCGGCCGGCATATTCCAGCCAGTTGACGTCGAGCAGGTAGTTCGGCGCCGGTTCACCGAAGGTGATGATGCGGTGATTGTCGAGATCCTCGACCGACTGCGGCTCGCCATAGCGGTTGATATAGGAGGGGGCCGCATAGACATGCATGTGCACGGTGAAGAGCTTGCGCTGGATGAGGTCGGACTGCACCGGCTGGCGAAGACGGATGGCGCAGTCCGCATGGCGCATGTTGACGTCCACCTCCTCGTTGTCGAGGATCAGCTGGATCGACATTTCCGGATAGAGCTGCAGGAATTCCTGCACCTTGTCGGTAAGCCAGCCCTGGCCGAGGCCGACGGTCGTCGTCACGCGCAGCTTGCCGGACGGCTTCTCCGTCGTTTCGGTGAGCTGCATCTTCACCGTCTCGAGCTTCAAGAGCACGTCGTGGGCGGTGCGGTAGAGCAGTTCGCCCTGTTCGGTGAGGATCAGGCCGCGCGCGTGGCGATGGAAGAGTTTGACCCCGACATCCTGCTCCAGCGCGCTGACCTGGCGGCTGATCGCCGACTGGGAAAGATGCAGCTTGTCGGCCGCATGGGTGAAGGACCCAGCCTCCGCCGCCGCGTGGAAAATGCGCAGTTTATCCCAGTCGAGCGGCACACCCATCGTTCATCGTCACTCCGCGGCTATGGCAACCGGCTGGATGCCGGAGAGGTAACGTTCGGCTTCGAGCGCTGCCATGCAGCCCATGCCGGCGGCGGTGATCGCCTGGCGGAAAGTGTCGTCCGTCACGTCGCCGGCGGCAAACACGCCGGGCACGTCGGTGGCGGTCGAATCCGGCGCCGTCCAGAGATATCCATTCGGCTTCATCTTCAATTTGCCCTTGAAGAGTTCGGTCGCCGGCGCATGGCCGATCGCCACGAAGACGCCATGGATGGGGAAATCGGTGACCGCACCCGTCTGGGTATTGCGCAGCTTGACACCCTCGACGGAGGGCGGCATCGGCGCCTTGGCGGGCTTGCCGGTGATCTCGGCGATTTCGGTGTTCCACAGCACATTGACATTCGGGCGCTGGAAAAGGCGTTCCTGCAGGATTTTTTCCGAGCGGAACGAATCACGGCGATGCACGACCGTCACCGACTTGGCGATATTCGACAGGTAGAGCGCTTCCTCGACCGCGGAATTGCCGCCGCCGACCACGATCACATCCTTGTTGCGATAGAAGAAGCCGTCGCAGGTGGCGCAGGCGGAGACGCCGAAACCCTGGAAATGCTGCTCGCTCTCGATGCCGAGCCATTTGGCCTTGGCGCCGGTCGAGATGATGATCGTCTCGGCGGTCCAGACGGCTCCCGAATCGGTGCGCACCGTGAAGGGCCGGTGGTTGAGCTCGACTTCGGTAACGAGGTCGTTGACGATTTCGGCGCCCACATGGGTCGCCTGTTTCAGCATCTGCTCCATCAGCCAGGGACCCTGGATCGGATCGCCGAAGCCCGGATAGTTTTCGACATCCGTGGTGATCATCAGCTGGCCGCCCTGTTCCATGCCGGCGATCAGCACCGGTTTCAGCATGGCGCGCGCAGCATAGATGGCGGCCGTATAGCCGGCCGGGCCGGAGCCGATGATCAGGACCTCGGTATGACGGGAGGACATGGATAATTTCCTTTCAAAGACCGGTCGACGTTTCGCTGCCCCTCATATAGGTGGTCGATGTCCGGTCTGCCGCTTTAGAAGCGCCATGTAAGATTGATCCATGCAGCAATGCAAGGGCAGCCTTGCGCTAACAACAGATCAGTTGGCATGGAAACGCCGCCCGCCCGGCGCGACGACATATTCTTGCTTAAAATTCCCCTTGCGATAAAAGCACTGCAGAATGAAGGGGACCTCCGTGCTTCGCGCCGATCTTGATGCCATCGACCTAAAAATCCTCAGGGAATTGCAGCGCGACGGGCGCATGACCAATGTCGAGCTCGCCGAACGCGTCGGCATTTCGGCGCCGCCCTGCCTGCGCCGCGTGCGCAAGCTGGAAGAAGCCGGGATCATCGAGGGCTATCACGCGCTTCTCAACGCCCCGAAGCTCGGCGTCGATCTCGTCGCCTTCTGTATGGTCGGGCTGAAGCGGCAGTCGGATGCCGACCTCAAGGCGTTTGCGGCAAAGGTCCAGCAATGGCCGATGGTGCGCGAGGCCTGGATGGTCAACGGCGACAGCGATTTCCTGCTGCGCTGCGCGGCCCAGAACCTCACCGTCTTCCAGGATTTCGTCATCGAGGTGCTGACCGCCGACCAGCATGTGGACACGGTGCGTACCATGCTGACCATCCGTCAGGTGAAGCAGCTGGGGCTGGTCGAGATCTGAAGCTCGCCGACGTCGGCAGGCCTTTCGTCATTTGCTCCCGGCAGGGCGGAACCGCTTCTTGTGGATGAAGGCGATCAGCTTGTCTTCCATCAGGCGACGCTGCTTGGCGAGCGCGTAGAACCATTTCCGCTTGTTGGTTTTTCTGGCGCGGCCGGAGCTGGCCAGGATTTCGCTTGCCGCATCCGTCGTGGTGACGGGAGAGGGCCAGAAGGAATAACCGTGGCCGGTGCGGGTCAGCCAGTGGCGGAAATAATTGTCGACCGGCGCGAACATTTTTCGGTGTTCCTGAAGGAACAGCCGGGCGCCTTCGCGCGACCAGACGATGGCGCTTGTTGTCATCGGGAAATAGTGGGCGGCGACCAGTTCGCAATCGTGCCCGCCGATCTCGTAGCGGGAAAGCGGGGTGGCGATCTTGAGCTTGTTGTTGCCGATATTGATCAGCCGCCAGTCGGGATCGGCCTTTTCGAGATCGGGAAGGGCTGTCTTGAGCAGTTCGACCGGGTTGCAGAGCGGCAGCGCGTCGTCTTCCAGCACCAGCGCATAACGGGCGCCGGACTTCAAAAAATGTTCGGCGACCTTCAGGTGGCTGCGGTAACAGCCGATTTCGCCGCCGACGAGGGTGCGGCCCATATAGCTTTCGGCGCGCTCGGCGTCGTAGTCCGGAATCGTCGCGAGGTCGAATTTGCGGCCATCGACGGCGGAGATCCGCTCGAACGCGATGCCATAGCTCGAAAGCCGGTCGCTGATGGTCTGCAGGCGGTCATTGCTGCCATCCAGATTGATGACATAGGTCTCAAGCGATTGCATTTTACCCTTTTCCGGCAAGCAGGCGCGGCGGCTTTTTGCCCGCCATGGCCGCTTCCGTCGCCGGTAGACTTGTGATGGTCGAAGCTTTTCGAACGTTGCTATATCGCGGCCGGGCGGGTTTTGGAACAAGCGTCGTTCTGGTCCCGATAACATCGCCCCTGGGCAACTGCCGAAGAGGGAAGGTGCCGTATCCGGGGCAGGTCCCGTGTTTGAGACAGCCGTTTTCGTCTCCTTTGCGCAGGTTTTTCAACCGTAACATGGCGGCGGCGCTTCCTTCGGATGCCGATTTCGGTATACAGCGGCGTAAACAAAACGGCAGGACGACGATTTATGCGGGTTCATCAGTATATTTTCGGCAAGGACGGCGGGGCGGAGAAGTTCTTCGTGCATCTGGTCGGGGCTCTCGATCGCCGCGGCGTCGAGCAGACGGTCGTGATGCGCTGGAACCGCCGCTGGAAGCCGGATGTCGAGGCCCATGCCAAGGTGATCGAGAGCAATTTCCGCAACCTGTCGATCGATCGCATCCTGTTGCCGATGAAGGTGCTCTCCATCGCAAAGCGTGACAAGGCCGACGCGATCATTTCCTGGTCCACCCGTGGCGCCCGCCTGATGCCGGACTACAAGGGCGGTATCAAGCTGTCGCGCCTCGGCGACTATCCGACCCATCTCGGCTATTTCAAGAATTCCGACATTCTCGTCTGCAACACGCCGGGCATTGCCGATCATGTGCGCAACGATCTCGGCTGGACCCGCGGCGTCGAGGTGATTTCGAACTTCACCGATACGTCGGTCGTGGCGCCCGTCTCCCGCTCGGTTGCCAATACGCCGGACGGCGTGCCGCTCGTCATGACGATGGCGCGCTTCGTCAAGCGCAAGCGGATCCATCTGCTGATCGAGGCGATGACGGCCGTGCCGGAAGCCTATCTGTGGATCGCCGGCGAGGGCGAGGAACAGGAGGCACTGGAGGCGGTGGTGCGCGAGCACAAGCTCGAGAACCGGGTGCGGTTCCTCGGCTGGCAGAAGGATGCGCGGCCTTATGTCGCCGCCGCCGACATGTTCATCATGCCGTCCAGCCACGAGCCGCTCGGCAACGTGATTTTCGAAGCCTGGGCACAGAGCAAGCCGGTGATTTCCTCGCGTTCGGAAGGTCCGTCCTGGTTCATGCAGGACGGCGAAAACGGCCTGCTCGTCGATATCGACGACACGGCAGGATTTGCACGCGCCATCAACCAGGTGATCGCCGACCGCCAGTTGGCGGCAAGTCTTGGCGAGGGCGGCAGGGCGACGCTGGTCGGGCAGTTTTCGGAAGAGGCGGTGGCGGGCGCCTATATCGACCTGTTCAAGCGGAAGCCGTGATCCGGTAGATATTGCCGAGCAGCTTTGCTTCGCCCTCGATGCTGAAGTTTTCCAGCGCGTGGGCGCGCGAGCGGATCGAGGCGGCCTTGCGGCGGGCCTCGTCATCCATGAAGGCGGCTGCCGCCTCTGCCATCGCATCGACGTTGTCGCGGGCGATGATCAGGCCGGTTTCCTCTTCGCCCGTCACCAGCAGTTCCGGGAAGGCGCCGACATCGGTGGCGATCACCGGGACGGCGGTCGCCATGGCTTCCAGCGGCGTTAGCCCGAAACCTTCCCAGCGTTGCGGGGCGATGAAAAGGTCGAGCGCGCGATACCATTCGTTGATATCGGTATGTTCGCCGACGAACAGGATGCGGTCGGCAAGCCCGGCAGCGGCAACCTTCTTCTTCAACCCGTCTTCGAATTCTACATGCGGGCCGGTGGCGCGGCCGGCGACGATCGCCGACCAGCCCTTGCGCTCGGCAAGCACCCGGATCATCGTATCGACGAAGAGATCGGTGCCCTTCTGGCGGCGCACGCGGCCGAAGCAGCCGACGATCTTCTGTGCGGGATCGAGGCCCTTGGCGCGCTTGGCTTCCGCCTTGTCGGAAGGCGGCGAGAAGCGGACGGTGTCGATGCCGTGCAGGACGACGGTATTCTTGACGGTGAGATAGTCTGCCGTCTTGCCGCTGGTGGCGATGACGCCGTCCATCTTCGAGACCAGCCATTTCGTCCAGCCGGTATGATGGCGTTGGGAGGCCGAGGTGAAGACGATCTTCAGCGGCATGCGCAGCACGTCGCGCATGAAAATCGCCGGCAGCATCTCGATATTGCGGCGCGCATGCCAGATCCGGAACCGTTTTCCGCGCGGCGGGGTCCACAGGCGGAAGAGGTCGCGATAGCGGATGTGCGGCAGGTCGGCGGGCAGGCCGGGGCCGAGCGCCGCAACCTTCTGGCCAAGCGATCTCTGGACGGGCACGAGCTGGATGATCGTCGACGTGACGCCGGAGAGGCGCCGCTTGAAATTCGGCGCGATCACTTCGACGTCACGGATATCGATGATGGCGGGGTCGCCTTGTTTGCCCACGGGCGTGTCAGCCCCAGGAAATGGCGAGGATTTCGTAGGCCTTGGAACCGCCGGGAGCGACAACTTCGATGGAGTCGCCCTTTTCCTTGCCGATCATCGCACGCGCGATCGGCGAAGAGATGGAGATACGGCCAGCCTTCACATCGGCTTCCTGGTCGCCGACGATCTGATAGACCTTCTCTTCCTCCGTATCCTCGTCGATGAGCTTCACGGTGGCGCCGAACTTGATCTTGGAGCCGGACATCTTGGACAGATCGATGACTTCGGCGCGGGCGGTCAGGTCTTCGAGTTCCGTGATCCGGCCTTCGTTGTGGCTCTGAGCCTCCTTGGCAGCATGGTACTCGGCGTTTTCCGAAAGGTCGCCATGGGCGCGGGCTTCCGCGATTGCCTCGATGATACGGGGACGCTCCTCCTGCTGGCGCCAGCGCAGCTCCTCCTGCAGCTTGGAAAAACCGCTCTGCGTCATCGGTACCTTTTCAACCATTTTCTTGTCCTTCAGGCGCATGCCCGCGGATGCCGCGGACACAAAAAGAAACAGGTTCCGGAGCAAAACTTCGGAACCATCGCAAAATCAGAATGTAGGTCATCATAACAGAATTTCGACAGCGAGTGCTAGGAATTTCGAAACCTTGTCGTGTGCCCCTCCGCCGCCATGTGCTTTCAAGCGCTGCCGCTTGTCAATGACTTGACGGGAATAAAAAGAACATTTAGTGAACATGCTAATGAAGAAGTCGCTGAAAGAACGCCTGGCGATCCTTTCGGATGCCGCCAAATACGATGCTTCCTGTGCCTCCAGCGGAACCGTGAAACGGGACTCGTCCGCGACAGGCGGGCTCGGTTCGACGGAAGGTTCGGGCATCTGCCACGCCTATGCGCCGGATGGACGATGCATATCGCTTTTGAAGATACTGCTCACTAATTTCTGCATCTACGACTGCGCCTATTGCATCAACCGGTCCTCTAGCAATGTGGAGCGGGCTCGCTTCACGCCGGAAGAGGTGGTCTGGCTGACGCTGGAATTCTATCGCCGTAACTATATCGAAGGCCTGTTCCTCTCCTCCGGTATCATTCGCTCTTCCGATCACACGATGGAGGAGATGGTGCGGATCGCCAGGGAACTCCGGACCACGCATAATTTCCGCGGCTATATCCACCTGAAGAGCATCCCGGAGGCATCCGCGCATCTGATCGAGGAGGCGGGGCTTTATGCCGACCGGCTGTCGATCAATATCGAGCTGCCGACGGATACCGGCATCAGCCGGTTCGCGCCGGAAAAGCGGCCGGAAAACATCCGCCGTTCGATGGGAAACCTGCGGCTGAAGATCGAGGAAATGGCCGAACCTACGCTGCAGACGAAACGGAAGAAGACGTTCGCGCCGGCCGGGCAGAGCACGCAGATGATCGTCGGTGCAGATGGCGCCAATGATGCGACCATTCTCGGCACCAGCGCCAGGCTCTACGGCAGCTATGGGCTGAAGCGGGTCTATTATTCGGCTTTCAGCCCGATCCCGGATTCGTCGAAGAACCTGCCGCTGATCAAGCCGCCGCTGATGCGCGAGCACCGTCTCTACCAGGCCGACTGGCTCTATCGGTTCTACGGATTCGAGATCGGCGAGATTACCGCGACGCAGGGAGACGGCATGCTCGACCTCGATCTGGACCCGAAGCTCGCCTGGGCGCTCGGCCATCGCGAGCGGTTTCCGGTGGACGTCAACCGGGCGGAGAGGGAGATGCTGCTCCGGGTGCCGGGTTTCGGCACCAAGACGGTGAAGGGCATCCTGTCGTCGCGGCGTTTCCGGCGGCTGCGGCTCGACGATCTGAAGCGGCTCGGCGTATCGCTGAGGAAGGTGCAGCCGTTCATCACGGCGGAGGGATGGACGCCGCACCGGCTGGTCGACAGGACCGATTTGAGGGCAATGTTCGAGCCGAAACCGGAACAGTTGTCGCTGTTATGAGGTACCGTTTTTCGCTGCGGGGCAGGGGGGATCTGACCGAGTGGCGCGATGCCGCCCGAGCTTTCCTGATGGCCGGAATCGTGCCTGACATCATCGAATGGCGGACGATGGACGATGCCGACGGCCTGTTCGGTTTCGACGAGAACCACCTGCCGCCGCCGCATCCAGACTGCGGTCCGATGACGGTGCAGCCGGCCTTCATCCGGCTGGCGCAGGCGGTGCTCTGTCATTCCGACCCGACGCGGTTTGCGCTGCTTTACCGCATGCTGTTCCGGATGGTGCATGGCGGGGTGATCCACGGCCGGCACCTGCTGCGGATGACGACCGATCCGGACGTGGCCGCGGCGAGCCGCATGGCGAAATCGGTCGGGCGCGACTATCACAAGATGACCGCCTTCGTGCGCTTCAAGGAACTGCCGCTGGCGGAAGGTTTCGCCGGCCGGCGGCGGTTCATTTCGTGGTTCGAGCCGGATCATTTCATCATCGCCCGCGTGGCGCCGTTCTTTCAGCGGCGCTTCACCGACATGGACTGGCTGATCGCCACACCGAAGGGTTCGGCATCCTGGGACGGCGAGACTTTGCGCACGACCGACGAGCCGGCGGAAAAGCCCGACCTGCGCGACGAGACGGATGAGTTGTGGCGTACCTACTACGCTTCCATCTTCAACCCGGCCCGGCTGAAGGTGAAGATGATGACCACGGAAATGCCGAAAAAATACTGGAGGAACCTGCCGGAGGCGGAGCTCATTCCGGGCCTGATCGCCAACGCCGAGGCCAGCGTCCTCGAGATGGCGCGCAAGGCGGCGAGCGAACCCTTGCCCTTCCATCACAGGATCCAGCAAGCGGCCGCGAAGGCGCCGGTGGAGCCCATGGCGGCGGCGGGCACGCTTGCGGCGCTGAAGCAGGAGGCGCGGCATTGTACGCGCTGCGACATCCATTGCCTGGCGACCCAGACGGTGTTCGGCGAAGGACCGCCGGACGCGCGGGTGATGTTCGTCGGCGAGCAGCCGGGCGACCAGGAGGATCTGGCGGGAAAACCTTTCGTCGGGCCGGCGGGAAAACTGTTCAACGACGTGATCGGCGAGATCGGCATCGACCGGAGGTCGCTCTATATCACCAATGCGGTGAAGCATTTCAAATACGAGCCGCGCGGCAAGCGGCGCATCCACCAGAAGCCCAACATGGGCGAGGTGCGGCAATGCCGCTGGTGGCTGACGCGGGAGCTGGAGCTGATCAAGCCGAAACTGGTGGTGGCGATGGGGGCGACGGCGCTGTTTGCACTGACCGACATGCGCCAGAAGCTCGAGGACGTCAGGGGCGAGCCGATCGCTCTGGAAGAGGGACGCACGCTCTTCGTGACAGTCCATCCGTCCTATCTGTTGCGCATTCCCGATGAGGGCAGGAAGGCGGAGGAACTCGCCCGGTTCAGGCAGGACATGAGCCGGATCAAACGCTTGGCGGCGTGAACTGAGAGACTGATTCAGGACGTTACGGGACGAAGGTCGGCGGATTCGGAAGGTTGGGCGGATCGTAGTCGCCGGCGCTCTTGCGGGTCGCCACCGATTCATGCACCAGGGCGTTTTGCGGGATCAGGCGCGGATCGACGCAGGGGATGTAGTAGCCCTTCGCTGCATGGCGTTTTCGCCACGAGGTTTTCGGAACCTTGCGCGGGATGCATTCCAGGACACGCCATGCCCAGTTCATGGAATCATGTAGCGGGGCGTGCCGATCCAGCGGAACGTAGTCGTTCTTTTCCCCTTCACCGAGGACGATCTTGTCGATGACATCGTCCTTGTAGTGGAGACCTGTCGGCCGGGTCTCGCGGATCATCCAGTCCAAAGGAATCTTGATCTGGCCGCTTTCCTTTTCGGGGAAGCCCCCGCCGACGTCGCAGTGGAACCCTGAGAACCACACTTCCTTGGCATTCTGGGGTCCCTTTGGCGCAGCGAACGGGTTGCCGCGATAGACCTGGCCGGGTGTCCACAGTTCGGGCCTGAACATGGTGCGCCTCTCGTCGATCGCGAGAGCGTGGCGTACCCATTCGACGCTGGCATTGGTGTGGGTGAAGGGGTGGGTTTTAAACTGTAGGCGGCCGCGGCCGGTCTCGATCATCGATGCAACCGTATCGAACAGCCCGAGCAGCTTTATCGGCGGCCGGTCGTTGTCGAGCATCCGTTCATAGAGGCGCATGCCGGCAAACGGCGAGGCCTCGCCTTCCCCGGCCGCCGGGGATTGCGGGATGTCCTTGTAGGTTCTGTAGGCGTAGTCGAGGAGATTGAGATAAAGCGGCGAGATCAGCCCGAACGCATGGATGAAGCCCGCCAGCACCCTGGCGGTGTAGGCGCCGCGGCTGAAGCCGAACAGGTATATGCGGTCGCGGTCCGGGTGGCGGCCGTTCTCGACCGGGCCGCAGTCATAGTTTTCGACAAGGAAGCGATAGGCTTCCTTGACGTTGTGGTCGAGGCCCCAGCCTGTCGCAAGGCCCAGCACTTCGCTCGCATTCCGGGCGCTCGAAGACCAATGTTCGTCGGCACCGAATGTGCCGACGCCGGGATCGTAATACACGATCTGCCGATCCGATCGCTCCAGCGTTCCGAACAGGCGAAGGATATTGGTGCGGCTGGCCTTGATTTCGTTGGACGTGCCGTCCAGCAAAATGACGATATTCTTGCTCATGGATCATTCCCCCGAGTGCCCGTGGACACGGTAGCATTCGAGGGATTGAAATTCAACCTATGGTCGATATCGACAACCCGGACCGTCCCCGGTCCGTTTGATCAGAAATAGCTCTGCAACGGGCGGACTTCGAGATTGCCGGCTTTCAGCGCCTTGATCGCCATGGCGGCCGCCTCGGCGCCGGCCATGGTGGTGTAATAAGGCACTTTCTGCATCAGCGTCGCGCGGCGCAGCGATTTGGAGTCCGAGATCGCCTTGTTGCCGTCCGTCGTGTTGATGACGAGCTGGACCTGGCGGTTGCGGATCGCATCCTCGATATGCGGGCGGCCTTCCAGCACCTTGTTGATGCGGGTGGAGGTGATGCCCTGTTCGGCGAGGAAGCGCGCCGTGCCGCCGGTCGCCAGAACCTTGAAGCCGATTTCGGTGAGGATGCGGATCGCCGGCAGTACGCGGGCCTTGTCCTCGTCGCGCACGGAGACAAAAACCGTTCCGTTGCGCGGCAGTTCGACACTGGCGCCGAGCTGCGACTTGGCAAATGCCAGCGCGAAATCCGTATCGAGACCGATGACTTCGCCGGTCGAGCGCATTTCAGGGCCGAGCAATGTATCGACGCCCGGGAATTTCGCGAACGGGAAGACGGCTTCCTTGACGGCGATATGTGTGAGGTTGCGCGGATCGGGCTTGGTGCCGTAGGCGGCGAAGGTCGCGTCAAGCTTCTCACCGGCCATGACGCGAGCGGCGATCTTGGCGATCGGCGCTCCGATGGTCTTGGCGACGAAGGGGACCGTGCGCGAGGCGCGGGGATTGACCTCCAGCACGTAGATCGCGCCGTCCTTGATGGCGAACTGGACGTTCATCAGGCCAACGACGTGGAGGGCCTTGGCCATTGCCTTCGATTGGCGTTCCAGCTCGTCGAGCATTTCCGGCGAGAGCGTGCGCGGCGGCAGCGAGCAGGCGCTGTCGCCCGAATGGATGCCGGCTTCCTCGATATGCTCCATGATGCCGGCGACATAGACGTCGGTGCCGTCGCAGAGGCAATCGACATCAACCTCGATGGCATTGGTCAGGTAGCTGTCGAACAGAAGCGGGTTCTTGCCGAGCAGGGTGTTGATCTGGCCGGTCTTGTCGTTCGGGTAACGCTGCTTGATGTCTTCCGGCACGAGGCCCGGCACGGTGTCGAGCAGGTAGGTCTGCAACATCGATTCCGAATGGATGATCTGCATGGCGCGGCCGCCGAGCACGTAGGACGGGCGAACGACCAGCGGGAAGCCGATTTCCGAGGCAACAAGGCGGGCCTGTTCGACCGAATAGGCGATGCCGTTGTTCGGCTGGTTGAGGTCGAGCTTCATCAGCAGCTTCTGGAAGCGGTCACGGTCTTCGGCAAGGTCGATCATGTCGGGCGCGGTGCCGAGGATCGGGATGCCGTTCTTTTCGAGCGCTTCGGCGAGCTTCAGCGGGGTCTGGCCGCCGAACTGGACGATGACGCCGACCACTTCGCCCTTTTCCTGCTCGGCGCGCAGGATCTCGATGACGTCTTCCGCCGTCAGCGGTTCGAAATAGAGGCGGTCGGACGTGTCGTAGTCGGTCGAGACAGTTTCCGGGTTGCAGTTGATCATGATCGCTTCATAGCCGGCATCCTTCAGCGCGAAGGCGGCGTGGCAGCAGCAATAGTCGAACTCGATGCCCTGGCCGATGCGGTTCGGACCGCCGCCGAGGATGACGACCTTCTTGGCAGCGGAGACTTCCGCTTCCGAGCGCAGCGAACCGACGAACGGCGTCTCGTAGGTCGAGTACATGTAGGCGGTCGGCGACGCGAATTCGGCGGCGCAGGTGTCGATGCGCTTGAAGACCGGGCGGACGTTGAGCGAGTTGCGCAGCTCGGCGACTTCCTTCGGGCGCTTGCCCGTCAGGCTGGCGAGGCGGGCGTCGGAGAAGCCCATGGCCTTCAGCATGCGCAGGTTTTCGGCATCGTTCGGCAGGCCGTGCTCGCGGATGCGGGCCTCCATGTCCGTGATGCCTTTAAGCTGGGCGATGAACCACGGGTCGATCTTGCAGGCCTCGTGGACTTCGGCTTCGGTCAAGCCAAGCCGCAGCGCCTGGGCGACCATGCGCAGCCGGTCGGGCGTCGGGGTGCCGATCGCGGCGCGGATGGCGTTCCTGGAGTTCTCGCCGTCTTCGAGGCCCGGGATCTCGATCTCGTCGAGGCCGGTCAGGCCGGTTTCGAGGCCGCGCAGCGCCTTCTGCAGCGATTCCGCGAAGGTGCGGCCGATCGCCATGACTTCGCCGACGGACTTCATCGCCGTCGTCAGCACCGGCGAGGCGCCCGGGAACTTCTCGAAGGCGAAACGCGGGATCTTGGTGACGACGTAGTCGATCGACGGTTCGAACGATGCCGGCGTCGCACCGCCGGTGATGTCGTTGTCGAGTTCGTCGAGCGTGTAGCCGATCGCGAGCTTGGCCGCGACCTTGGCGATCGGGAAGCCGGTGGCCTTCGATGCGAGCGCCGAGGAGCGCGAGACGCGCGGGTTCATCTCGATGACGACCAGGCGGCCGTCCTTGGGATTGACGGCGAACTGCACGTTCGAACCGCCGGTCTCGACGCCGATCTCGCGCAGCACCGCGATCGAGGCGTTGCGCATCATCTGGTATTCCTTGTCGGTCAGCGTCAGCGCCGGCGCGACGGTGATCGAATCGCCCGTGTGGACGCCCATCGGGTCGATGTTCTCGATCGAGCAGATGATGATGCAGTTGTCCGCCTTGTCGCGGATCACCTCCATCTCGTATTCCTTCCAGCCGAGCACCGACTCCTCGATCAGCACTTCGGTGGTCGGCGAGGCATCGAGGCCGCCGCCGACGATCTCGAAGAATTCCGAGCGGTTGTAGGCGATGCCGCCGCCGGTGCCGCCCATGGTGAAGGAGGGGCGGATGATGGCGGGCAGGCCAACCACGTCGATCGCCTGGGCGGCGATCGCCATGGCGTGGCTGATATAACGCTGCTTGCGGTCGGTCTCGCCGAGGTTCCACTGGTTTTCGAGCGCGTCGAGCGCCTTGTCGAGATCGGCACCCGTCAGGCTCTCCTTGACCCGGTTGCGCTCGATCTCGTGCGTCTTGCGGTCGGCATCCTTGATGTCGGTGGCGTTGGCCAGCATCGACTTCGGGGTTTCGAGCCCGATGCGGGACATCGCCTCGCGGAAGAGGGCGCGGTCCTCGGCCATGTCGATGGCGGCGGGCTTGGCGCCGATCATCTCGACATTGTAGCGGTCGAGCACGCCCATGCGCTTCAGGGAGAGGGCGGTATTGAGCGCCGTCTGGCCGCCCATGGTCGGCAGCAGCGCGTCCGGGCGTTCCTTGGCAATGATCTTGGCGACGACTTCCGGGGTGATCGGCTCGACATAGGTCGCGTCGGCGAGGCCCGGGTCGGTCATGATCGTCGCCGGGTTGGAATTGACCAGGATGACCCGGTACCCTTCTTCCTTCAGAGCCTTGCAGGCCTGGGTGCCGGAATAGTCGAACTCGCATGCCTGGCCGATGACGATCGGACCCGCGCCGATGATAAGGATCGATTTCAAATCTTGGCGCTTGGGCATGGGTATCTTTCCGCTTTTTTCCTGCGCGAAAAACCGGCACGGCGTGGAATACCACCGGTCGGGTCGCGCGCGCATGTCTTTTCAGGCTAGACGCGGCTTATAGGCAAATGTTGTTGGGAACGGAACCCCATAAATCGCCCAATCGACAGGAAATGTCCGGCGCGGCTTGCCAACCAAGCCGCCCTTTCGACCGGTTCAGCGCCGGCGTCCTGGCGGCAATGCTCGTCATGTTGGTCACGGCCTAGCGGAAAAGGCCGTCGAAGCGGGCACGCACGGAATCGGCATGGGTGCGGCTCACCGGGATCTCGGTGCCGTCCTTCATGATCAGCAGAAGCTTGCCGCCTTCCCGCTTCAAGCCCTCGACATGGGCATCCGCGACCCAGTGGGAGCGGTGCACCTGCAGCCCCGGCGTGGCCCCGAGCTCCTTCAGGGCGTCGGCGAAACGCAGCAGGACCAGTTCGCGACCGCGGCTGGTGACGACCTCGGTATAGTGGTCCTCGACGGAAAGCCGCAGGAGCGCGCCGCGGTTCTTGGGATTCAGGCGGGCGAGGATTTGGGGTTCGGATGAGGTGGACGTCGGGGGCGCTGAGGCAAGAGGCAGCGGCGCGGAAACCTCGGCGATCTGCCGGTGCATGGCCATATAGGTCATAAGACAGAAGAGGGCGCAGAGCGGCAGGGCGAGCAGCGCCCGATGGAGGCCGGTCTCCATCTCGGTCCAGCGGCCGAAGAAGGCGTAGTCGATGACGCCGAGTGCGAAACCGATCGGAAGGGCTGCGACCAGCGAGCCGATCATCATGCGGGCGAGCGTGCGGTTGAGGTGGTTGCGCAACAGGATTTCGGCCATGATCGCCAGGGAAATGGCGATGGTCCAGGTGACGGCGTGGACGATCAGCCAGTAGCCGAGCCGGATGCCGGGCGTCATCCGCTCCAGCGTGCCGTAGGGACCGCTGACGACGAAGAGCAGGACGACGAGCGAGAAGGTCGCCCAGAAGCGCCAGGAGCGGGTGAAGAGCTGCAATTCACGAAGCGTGGAGCTCAAAAACGGGTGATTCACGAAGTTTGTCCGTCGTCTGCGCCATTCCGGTTGAGGGTGAGCCAGTCATGGCGGAAACAGGCGCCGAGTTCAATCGTCTCGCCTCCAATCGCGCGATGACTTCGACAGGTGCTTGCCATGAACCCCCAACCGCTTCTCGACGCCCCGCTCGCCGTGCAGATCCATGTCGCGGCGGTCCTGCCAGCCGCCGTGCTCGGCGCCTACATCCTCGTCAACCGCAAGGGCACGCCGGCACACCGGCTGCTCGGCAAGATCTGGATGGTGCTGATGGTGATCACATCGCTCTCCAGTTTCTTCATCCACGAGATCGATCTTTTCCACGGTTTCAGCCCGATCCATCTCCTGTCGATCTCCGTGCTGGTCGGGGCGTGGCGGGCCGTCACCGCCGCGCGTGCCAAAAATATCAGGGCGCACAAGGCGGCCGTCATCGGCATGTATTTCGGCGGCATCGTCATCGCCGGCCTGTTCACGCTGATCCCGGGGCGGATCATGAATGCCGTCGTCTTTTCCGGCGGCCCGAGCTGGATCCTGATCGTGACGCTGCTCGGCATTGCCGGAACGCTGTGTCTGCAACGGCGGCTGGTGACGCGCCAGTCTTGATCATTACATCAAGAATTTCCTCAAAAGCGTACCGTTCGGCGCCTTGCTGTCATGGACAGGCCCGGCTTACGGGGCTAGAGCTGCGCCTAAGAAACTTGCAGCAACGGCCATCCGCGATGACGACCGCTTGCGCGGAGGAAATTCAATGGCCGATGCAACATCCAAACCCGTCGCTGCTGCCGGCGCCGAAGCGACGATCCTGCCGATCATCCTGGCGGTCAGCTTCTGCCACATGATCAACGACATCATGCAGTCGATGATCTCGGCGATCTATCCGATGCTGAAGACGGATTATGCGCTGGACTTCTGGCAGATCGGCATCCTGACGCTCGCCTTCCAGTGCACGGCCTCGCTGCTGCAGCCGGTGATCGGCATCATCACCGACAAGAAACCTTTCCCCTATTCGCTGCCGGTCGGCATGGGCTCGACCTTCATCGGCCTGTTCATGCTGGCGAACGCGCATTCTTATGTGATGCTGGTCATTTCCGCGTCTCTGATCGGCATCGGTTCGGCCGTGTTCCATCCGGAATCGTCGCGTGTCGCCCGGCTGGCATCGGGCGGCCGTTACGGGATGGCGCAGTCGGTCTTCCAGGTCGGCGGTAATTTCGGCCAGTCGATCGGCCCGCTGCTCGCAGCCTTCATCATCGTGCCGAACGGGCAGGGCAGCGTTGCCTGGGTCTCGGTCGGCGCGCTTCTCGGCATCGTCATCCTCACGGGCGTGGCGCGCTGGTACAAGGCACATATGCTGGCCAACCAGGGTCGCAAGCGGGTGCTGAAGGCCCATAACCTTTCAAGGCGCACGGTCATAGCCGCCCTCATCGTGCTGACCATCCTGACATTCTCGAAGAATGCCTACATGGCCTCGATCAGCAGCTATTATACCTTCTTCGTCATCGAACGCTTCCAGGTCACGGTGCAGCAGTCGCAGGTCATGCTGTTCATCTTCCTCGGCGCCGTTGCGCTCGGCACGGTGATCGGCGGACTGGTCGGCGACAGGTTCGGCTCCAAGGTGGTGATCTGGTTCTCGATCCTCGGCGTGCTGCCCTTCACGCTCGCCATGCCCTATGCCAACCTGCCGGTGACGATCGCGCTCTCGGGCATCATCGGTTTCATCATGGCCTCGTCCTTCCCGGCGATCGTGGTGATGGCGCAGGAACTGGTGCCGGGCCGGGTCGGCATGATCGCCGGCATCTTCTTCGGGATCGCCTTCGGCATCGGCGGCATCGCGGCGGCCGTACTCGGCGTCTTCGCAGACAAATACGGCATCACCTTCGTCTACAATGTCTGCGCCTTCCTGCCGGTGCTCGGCCTGCTGACGGTTTTCCTGCCGGGGAAAAGAGCCCTGCGGGTCGCCTGACGACGAATCTTCGGCTAAGTGTTGCGGGACGGATCGCTTTTGCATCCGTGAGCGTTATATCGGCCGAAGGTATGGTCGAACAGGAGGGCACGACATGGAATGGAAAGGGCGGCGGCAATCCGACAATGTCGAGGACCAGCGTGGCGCTTCCATGGGCGGCAGCCCGATGGGCCGGGGCGGTTTCCGCATACCGGTCGGCGGTGGTGGCCGACGCGGCGGCGGGCTCGGCATCGGCGGCATCATTGTCATCCTGATCATCTGCTGGATCACCGGCATCAACCCGCTTTCGCTGCTCTCCGGCGAGCTCGGCATGGACGGTTCTGGCTTCGAGCAGCAGCAGACGACCCGGGGCACGCCCGCCAACGATGAGACGACGGCTTTCGTGCGCACCGTGCTTGCCGAGACGGAAGATACCTGGAACGGCATATTCCAGGCCAACGGCCAGCAATACCAGGAGCCGGTGCTGGTGCTGTTCTCCGGCCAGGTGAACTCCGCCTGCGGATTTGCGTCTTCCGCGACCGGGCCGTTCTATTGTCCCGGCGACCACAAGCTCTATCTCGATACGAACTTCTTCAAGGAGCTCGAGCAGCGCTTCGACGCGGCCGGCGATTTTGCCGAGGCCTACGTGATCGCCCACGAAGTCGGCCATCACGTGCAGAACCTCACCGGCATCCTGCCGAAATTCAACCAGGCCCGCCAGCGGATGAGCGAGGCGGATGCCAACCGGATGTCGGTGCGCGTCGAGCTGCAGGCCGACTGCTTTGCCGGCGTCTGGGGCAAGTTCACCCAGCAGAAGGGCATTCTCGACAGCGGCGATCTCGAAGAGGCGCTGAACGCCGCCCAGCAGATCGGCGACGATACGCTGCAGAAGCGCAGCCAGGGTTACGTCGTGCCGGAAAGCTTCAACCACGGGACTTCGGCGCAACGTGCGCGCTGGTTCAAGCGCGGGTTCGATACCGGCGACATGAAGGCCTGCGATACGTTTTCGGGGAATGTCTGAGGTTTGTGGGTCCTCGGGTTTAACCCGAGGATGACGACGGTGAGGGTGGAGGCAGGATACCCCCTCAGGAGCCAAATTACTTATACATCCCTTCGCGCAGGTTGATGCCGTATTCCACATAGGCCTTCATGGCGCAGAGCATCTGGGACCAGCCCTGGCAGTTGCCGTAGGAGGCTGAAAGGCCGCCGGGCGTTTCCCGCCAGCCTTCTTCGGCGATCGTGACCAGTGTGCGGTTACCGTCGAGGGGCTCGAAGGTCATGGTGACGGTCGTCTTGTAGTTGGCGGGGACGACGTTTTCCGGCCCTTGTTCGGCGGCATTGCCTTCCGTCGCATCCCAGCGCAGCACGATCTTCCTGTTGTTCTCCACCTCGACGACCTCGACCGGAAAGGCGCCCGGAAAGTCGTGAAAGTCCCAGGTGACCGTGGCTCCGGGTTCGAGCCGACCCTTGGCGCCGCCTGTCGTAAAATAGCCGGACAGTTTTTTCGGGTCGGCGACGGCTTCGAACACTTCCTCGACCGGTTTTGAAATTCGGCCGGATACCTTGAATTTCAGTTCCATGATCTTTCTCCCTTGTTTCTCCCTCTATAATGTTATAAAAATATAACATGTCAAGCGGCGAAAAAAACGACCTTATTTTCAAGGCCCTGGCGGCTCCGGTTCGCAGGGAGATTCTGGACGAACTGAAGGATCGGCCGCAGACGACGGGCGATCTCTGCGCCCGCTTTCCGAACCTCGACCGCTGTACGGTCATGCAGCATCTGAAGGTTCTGGAGGGCGCCGACCTCGTGCTGGTGAAGCGTGAGGGCAGGGAGCGTTGGAACCACCTCAATCCGCTGCCGATCAAGGCTATCCACGACCGCTGGATCGGCGCCTATGCGGCGCGGGCGGTCGACATGCTCGACCGGATGAAGCGGGATCTGGAAGATTAGCGGATCATGAGCGCGGTGCCGTAAAGCCCGAGCGCGAAAACGGTGTGGGCGGCGAAGTTGAGGAGACGCACCTTGTTCGGCTTCGGCGTTTTCGAAGCGGCCCAGCCGAGACCGAGGCCCGGCTGCATCAGAAACCAGCCGGCGCCGATGGTGACGATGCCGAAGATCCAGGCAGGAATGAAGGTCGGGGCGGCGAACCAGTTCGGCCCCATGATCAAGGCGAGGATCACCCCGTAGAGAAGGCCGACGGCATAATGGCCGGCCCAGCCGAGCGCCAACTCATGTTCGTAGGGTTCGGCCGCCGCGATGCTGTCGTGAAAGACCTTTGCGCGGCGCAGGTGCCAGAACCAGCGACCGGCGGGCGCCCAGTTGGCCTTGGGCTGGGCGAAGACCTTGTTCAGGACGATCGCCCAGAGATCCATCAGGATGGTTGCGCCGAGGCCGATGAGAATGCCGCGCAGGATAAGTTCGATCATGGGTGAGGTCTGCCGGAGAGAGGGAGGTCACCTGCAATCTCTATGGGCTCCGGTTGGGGCTGTCGAGATCTTCTCGCCTTCCAGCCCCGGGAAACCTCCGGTCGCGGGAGGGTGCCGGACACCGGGATCGCCGAAACGGCTGAACGATCGGCGGCGGCTGTGCCTTTCATCAAAAACTTTGAAATGTTCACGTATTGTTTCGGTTTTCTTTTGCCGTTATGTAAGCACCCGGCGAGCTGATCGTCTTTCCAGAAAACACCATTGCTAGAGAGACATTTCATGCTCGACCCGAAATTTGTGCGCCGCGGCCTTTTCCTGGTCTTCATGATCCTTTTCCTCGATGTCATCGGGATCGCGATCATCATGCCCGTGCTGCCGGCCTTCCTGCGCGAACTGACGGGTGACGACCTGAGTGCGGCGGCGGTCGATGGTGGCTGGCTGCTGCTCATCTATTCCGCCATGCAGTTCCTTTTTGCGCCGCTGCTCGGCAACCTCAGCGACCGTTTCGGCCGTCGGCCGATCCTGCTGGCTTCGGTCCTCACCTTCGCGCTCGACAACCTGATCTGCGCGGCCGCCACCAGTTTCTGGATGCTGTTCGTCGGGCGCGTGCTCGCCGGCATTTCCGGCGGTAGTTTCGCCACCTGCTCGGCCTACATTGCCGACATCAGCAATGACGAGAACCGCGCCAAGAACTTTGGCCTGATCGGCATCGCCTTCGGCGTCGGTTTCACGGTCGGGCCGGTGATCGGCGGGCTGCTCGGGGAACTCGGGCCGCGCGTACCGTTCCTGGGGGCAGGTCTGCTGTCGCTCGCCAATTTCATTGCTTCCTGGTTCCTCTTGCCGGAGACGCTCGACAAGGCGAACCGCCGCAAGTTCGAACTGAAGCGCGCCAACCCGCTCGGGGCGTTGCGTCAGATGCGCCACTATCCGGGCATCGGCTGGGTTATGCTGGTGATGTTCCTCTACTGGCTGGCGCATGCGGTCTATCCGTCGGTCTGGTCCTTCGTGTCGGCCTATCGCTACGGTTGGAGCGAGGGGCAGATCGGCCTTTCGCTCGGACTGTTCGGCATCTGTGCCGCATTTGTGATGGGGTTCATCCTGCCGAAACTGGTGCCGGTGCTCGGCGAATGGAGGACCTCGGTGCTCGGGCTCTGTTTCTCCTGCCTCGGCCTTGCCGGTTATGCCTTCGCGTGGCAGGGGTGGGTCGTCTATGCCGTCATCCTAGTCACGACGATCGAGAACGTCGCCGACCCGGCCCTTCGCAGCATCGCCTCGGCGAAGGTGCCGCCGTCGGCCCAAGGGGAGCTGCAGGGCGCGATGACGAGCCTCACCAGCCTGACGACGATCGTCGGCCCGGCGATCTTCACGCAGCTGTTCAGCGCGTTTACCGGTGGGAATGCAACAATGGAGTTCGCGGGGGCGCCATACATGATGGCGGCGATTTTCATGGCCTGTGCCATTTTGGTGTTTTTAGCCCGGATTTCACGAAGAACGGCTGGGGTTCCGGTCTCAGCCGAGCTTAAACATCAGATTTCTTGAAGAGACGTCCAAAAATTCTGCTGAATCGCCTGTAAGTGTTGCCGCATGCTTGATGCTCCTCTATAGGCTGCACCTGCGCCGCTCACCAGTTTCTGGAAGCGGCTTTTTTCGTCTGAGGAGGAGTGTCATGTCGAGCCTTTCCAACACCATGGCAATGACGACGACGGACAATTCCTGGTCTGCGCATATGCGCGCGACGTTTGCGCTCGGCGTCCCCTTCGTCGGCGCACAGCTCGCCCAGATGGCGATCAACACCACCGACGTCATCATGGTCGGATGGCTCGGCACGACCGAACTTGCGGCCGTGGTTCTCGGAAGCCAGATGTTCTTCATCGTCTTCATCTTCGGCTCGGGATTTGCCGGCGCCGTCGTGCCGATGGTCGCCCAGGCGCTCGGCCGTGGCGACGAGGCCTCGGTGCGCCGCTCCGTGCGCATGGGCATGTGGGTGGTGATCGCCTACGGTATCCTCACCGCTCCGCTTCTATGGTTCTCGCAGCCGATCCTGATCGGACTTGGCCAGGATCCGGAGATCGCCGGAATGGCGCAGGGTTACCTGCGCGTCATCCAATGGGGCATCTTTCCGAACCTGATCCTCATGGCGATGCGGGCGTTCCTGAGCGGTCTCGAGCGCGGCGGCATCATCCTCTATGTGACGCTTGGCATGTTCGTCACCAATGCGGTGATGAACTACGCCTTCATCTTCGGCAATTTCGGTGCCCCCGCCTGGGGGCTCGAAGGGGCCGCGTTCGCTTCGATGTTGTCCGCAACTGTCGGCTGCCTTTTGTCTATCGCCTATATTGAAGCGAAGAGAGAAACGCGTGCCTACGAGCTTTTCGTCCGCTTCTGGCGAGCGGACTGGATTGCGTTCCGGGAGGTCATCGGCCTCGGGTTGCCGATCAGCTTCACCATCCTTGCCGAGACCAGCCTGTTTGCCGCGGCTTCGCTGCTGATGGGGATGATCGGCAAGGTGGAACTCGCTGCGCACGGCATCGCGTTGCAGCTTGCCGCGATCGCCTTCATGATCCCGCTTGGTCTCTCCCAGGTCGCGACCGTGCGCATCGGGCTTGCCTATGGGCGAGGGGACCATCTCGGGGTCCGGCGGGCGGCCATGTCGATCTTGCTGATCAGCATCTGCTTCACTTTGACCGGGAGCGTGCTCTTCGCGCTCTTCCCGCATGAACTCGGTTCGCTCTTCGTGGACATCCGCAAGCCCGATACGCAGATGCTGCTCGGGCTTGCCGCGCCGCTCGTGGTGATCGGCGGGGCGTTCCAGGTGGTCGACGGTCTGCAGGCCGTCGGCGTCGGCCTGTTGCGCGGGCTCAAGGATACGCGGGTGCCGATGGTGCTGGCGCTGATCGCCTACTGGCCGATCGGCTTTTCCTGCGCCTGGATCTTCGCCTTCCCGCTCGGGTTCGGTGGCGAAGGTGTCTGGTTCGGCTTCGTCACCGGCCTTGCGGCCGCCGCGGTTCTGCTTTGCGGCCGGTTCTTCCTGCTGGTGAAACGTCAGGCCAAAACAACCCACTGAGCTTCAATGGGCAGTCTGTGTCGGTCAGGCCGGCAGGAGTTCTTGTAAAACCGCGCTGTGGTAGAAGCCGATATCGGTCTCTACTCCGAGACGCCGGCTCAGTGCCTGCCTGTCGATTCCCGCCTCCTCATCCGATTTCGCGACTGCGGCGATGACCGGCTGAAGGACGTGCTCGCCTTCGAACTGGAGGATGGAGAGGATGTTGAAGAGCGCGGAGCCCGAATGCTGTTCCAGGATCAGGTCGTCGACGAAGCCCGGTTGGGTACGGATCACTTCATGCGTCCTGCGGACCAGCGCCATGAATTCCTGGCGCCCTTCGATCGGCACTGCAAACCTGTTGACGCGAAAGATGCGTCGCTTCTGTATTTCGCTCATATGAAAAACCCCTGCTCGATCTTGAACAGGGGTGTTTATGAGACCTCAACCAAAGTTGAGGTCAATAGCCGGTTGCCAAATTTTTCGAAGCGTCGAAATCAGCGTTCCGCGAGGGCAGGTTCGCCCTTCTTCTCGCGCACCATGTTGATGAAGCGGCGGAAGAGGTAGTGACTGTCCTGTGGGCCGGGCGAGGCTTCCGGGTGGTGCTGCACCGAGAAGACCTGCTTGCCGGTGACGCGAAGACCGCAATTGCTTCCGTCGAAGAGCGAAATGTGAGTCTCCTCAACGCCTTGCGGCAGAGACTTCGAATCGACCGCGAAGCCGTGGTTCATCGAGACGATCTCGACCTTGCCGGTGGTGTGGTCCTTGACCGGATGGTTTGCGCCGTGGTGGCCCTGGTGCATCTTCTCGGTCTTCGCCCCGAGCGCCAGCCCGAGCATCTGATGGCCAAGGCAGATGCCGAAGGTCGGGATGTCGGTCTTGATGACATCCCTGATGACCGGCACGGCGTATTCGCCGGTTGCGGCCGGGTCCCCGGGGCCGTTCGACAGGAAGATGCCGTCCGGCTTCAGCGCCATGATGTCCTCGGAGGAGGTCTGGGCCGGCACCACGGTCACCTTGCAGTCGAGGCCGGCGAACAGGCGCAGGATGTTGCGCTTGACGCCGTAATCGACGCAGACGATGTGATATTTCGCGTCTTCGGGCTGCAGTTCGCCGTAACCTTCGTTCCAGACCCAGGACTTCTGGCTCCACTGCGACGACTGGCCGGAGGTTGCTTCCCTGGCGAGGTCGAGGCCTTCGAGGCCACTCCAGGCGCGGGCTTCGGCCTTCAGCGCCTCGATGTCGAAGACGCCGTTCGGGTCATGGGCGATGACGGCGTTCGGAGCGCCGTTCTGGCGGATCCAGGCGGTCAGCGCGCGGGTGTCGATGCCCGAGAGGCCGATGATGCCGCGAGCCTTCAGCCAGCCGTCGAGATCCTTGGCGGCGCGGTAGTTGGAGGGCTCGGTAATGTCGGCCTTGAAGATCGTGCCGACCGCGCCGCGCCTTGCCGCTGGCGTCAGGTCCTCGACGTCTTCCTCGTTGGTGCCGATATTGCCGATATGCGGGAAGGTGAAGGTGACGATCTGGCCGAGATAGGAGGGGTCGGTCAGGATCTCCTGGTAACCGGTCAGCGCGGTGTTGAACACCACTTCGGCCGGCACCTTGCCGGTCGCGCCGATGCCGGTTCCTTCGATCACGGTGCCGTCGGCCAGAACGAGCAATGCGGTGGGCTTTTTGATTGTCCAGGGGGCGGTCGCGGTCATATCCATCCTTCTGCCTCGCCGGTCCCGTCCCTTGAAGAGACAGGCTGCGAGGGCCATCTATGGTCGTGAGAGACGGGCGCGCGGAAATCCCGGCGCAAGCCCAAACCTCTAAATCTCGTGCAGGTGCCGGAAAATAGACAAAGCGGGCGAGGTGGTCAATCTCGCCGCTCAAGAATTCCACGAGGATTATAGCCCATGGGATTCAACGGTTTGGGTGATTTGATTTGATCGACCCGGACCTGTCGTCTATGACAACGGTGTGAATGCCAAGGAAAAGCCACAATTCACCATGCCTGCGGCCGGCTTTTTCCCAAGGAGAAAAAAAGATGATGCGCGACAAGCTTTCCGATGCGCTCAAGGAATCCATGAAGGCCAAGGACACCCGCCGGCTTTCGACCGTGCGGCTGATCCAGACCGCGATCAAGGATCGCGACATCGCCAATCGTGGTCTCGGCAAGGATCCGGTCAGCGATGACGACATCCTGCAGATCCTTCAGAAGATGGTGAAGCAGCGCGAGGAATCGGCAAAAATCTACCAGGATGCCGGACGCGCCGAACTTGCGACGCAGGAGCGTGATGAAATCGAGGTCATCAAGGGCTTCATGCCGGAGCAGCTTTCCGAAGAGAAAGTCCGCGAATTCTGCCAGGCCGCAATCAGCGAGACCAGCGCGCAGGGTCTGCGGGACATGGGCAAAGTCATGGGCGTGCTGAAGGAAAAGCACCCGGGCCAGATGGATTTCGCCAAGGCTTCGGGCCTGGTGAAAGAGTTGTTGAAGTAAGCTGCCGTTTCGAGACCGGCAAATTAAAGGCGGGAATCCGGTCACGGGACTCCATAATCTCGACTGCCTGTTTCCGCCTTTAAATTTGCCGGATATTCGAAGCAGGAGGCGTCATTTCTTGTGGCTCTTCTGTTCGCGCATGTAGTGCCTAAGCACCGCGTTGATGCGGGTCTGATAACCCTTGCCGGTGGACTTGAAGAAATCGATGACGTCCTCATCCACGCGGAGGGAGATCGACTTCTTGGACTTCGGCACAACGAGCATGGCCTTGGACCAGTCGATATCCTTGAACTCCGCCCAATCGGGATCGTCCGCGATCGCGCGGTCGATTTCCTCGTCGGTCATTGCCTTGACGCGGGCCCAATCGGTCTGGCTTTTTTCGCCCCGTGCACGCTTCAGGCGAAGCTCATCGAGGGTAACGGTCGTCATAGAGTCTTTGCTCATTCTTCCTGGCCGCCCGTGCTGAGATGATCCGGCACTTTTCGCCTCTCATCGTGTAAACCACTGCTATTAGGCGTTTTGTATCGGGACAAATCGCAAGTATGCGGATTTCTCCATTTCGATCCGAGGGAAATTCGAGGCGCGGCTCCTGGAGAGCGAATACCGCATCTTCGAAATCGATCCGATGCTTTTCAAGATTGGTTCTACGCTTGTCTTCATCCCACTCGAAGATGGAGAGCGACTCTTGCTCATGATTCATCGCGGTACCTTAAAGACTTCAGTTGCCTTCAGGCACGTGATGCGCCACCTGTATAGGCAATATGTAGATACAGGGTGCGAATTCGTCAAGCCTGTGAATAGCGGGCAGCGTTTCCCTTAGCGGTGGCGTTCCTACCGGCCAGCGCTTATATGGAGGCTGGCCCCCGAGAGGTAGAGATGCGCTTTTCCAACAGTTTCCTCGACGAGATCCGTGATCGCGTGCCGATATCGGCCGTTGTCGGCCGTCGGGTGACGTGGGATCGCAAGAAGACCAACGTGTCGCGCGGCGACTATTGGGCCTGCTGCCCTTTCCACGGCGAGAAGAGCCCGAGCTTCCATTGCGAAGACCGCAAGGGCCGATACCACTGCTTCGGCTGTGGCGTCACGGGCGACCATTTCCGCTTTCTCACCGAACTCGAGGGACAGAATTTCCCCGAAGCCGTGCAGACGGTCGCGGACATGGCCGGCATCGCCATGCCGCAGCCGGACCCGCAGGCCGAGAAGCGTGAGAAGGAGCGCACGACGCTGCTCGACGTCATGGAACTGGCAACGCAGTTCTTCCAGGACCAGCTCCAGAGCGCCGTCGGTGCCAAGGCGCGCGCCTATCTGCGCGACCGCGGGTTGACGGGCCGCACCATCGAGACCTTTCGCCTGGGCTACGCGCCGGAAAGCCGCAATGCTTTAAAGGAACATCTGGCGGCCAAGGGCGTGCCCAAAGACCAGATCGAGGCCTGCGGCCTCGTCGTGCACGGGGAGGGGATCGCCGTCTCCTACGACCGTTTTCGCGACCGCGTGATGTTCCCGATCCTGTCGTCGCGGGAAAAGGTGATCGCGTTCGGCGGCCGCGCCATGGCGCCGGACGCTCCGGCGAAATATCTGAACTCCAATGAGACCGAGCTCTTCCACAAGGGGCAGGTGCTCTACAATTTCGCCCGCGCCCGGCGCGCCGCGCAAGCCGGTCCCGGGAAGAGCGAAGGCGGGACGATCATCGCCGTCGAAGGTTACATGGATGTCATCGCGCTGCATCAGGCCGGCGTCGAGAATGCCGTGGCGCCGCTCGGCACCGCGCTGACCGAAAACCAGCTCGAGCTTCTCTGGCGGATGACCCCGCAGCCGGTGCTCTGCTTCGATGGCGACGGTGCGGGCCTGAGGGCCGCAAGCCGTGCCGCCGATCTGGCGCTTCCATTCCTGAAACCCGGAAGGTCGGTGCGTTTCGCGCTTTTGCCCGACGGCAAGGATCCGGACGATCTCGTCAAGCACGAAGGCCGCGCGCCGTTCGACAAGGTTCTCAACGATGCAAAGCCGCTGGTCGAGATGATCTGGCAGCGCGAGGCGGCGTCGGCAAGTTTCGATACGCCGGAAAAACGCGCCGAGCTCGAGGCGCGGCTGAAGCAGATCGTTTCCGTCATCGCCGACGAAAACGTGCGTCGCCACTACCAGCAGGCCATCCGCGACCGGCTGAACAGCTTTTTCGCGCCGGCGCCGCGCGGCGGCGGCGACCGGCGCCAGAATTTTCAGCGCGGCGCTGGCGGCGGCAGGCCGGGACAGGGTGGCCCGCCACAGGGACCGCGGGCCGCGGGAAGGGCCGCCGGGGTTTCCGACCGGCTTGCGCGCTCCGGCCTCGTGCGCGGCTACCGCGACCTGCCGGCGCTGCGCGAAGGCGTGCTGGCGCTGACCATCGTCAACCATCCCCAGCTTCTGCTGGAGGAATATGACGAGATCGCCGCGATCGATTTCGAGAACCGCGACCTGCAGCGCTTTTGGTCGGCGATGCTGCCGGCCGCCGCGACAGCGGGGCCTAACCTTTCGCGCGAATACCTGATGCAGCGGCTTGCCGGCGAGGGGTTCGACGTGATGCTGAAATCCCTCGACCAGCAGGTGCGCAACGCGCGGCTCTGGACTGCGACCGAGATCGCCGCGCTGGAAGACGCGCGCGAAGGCTATCGGCAGGCGCTGTCGCTGCACAAGCGCACAAAGGCGCTCAGGCTCCAGAAGATCGAGCTGGAACGGGAGATCGCCGAGACGACGGAAGCAGGCGACGCCGGCGAGATCGAGCCGCTGTTGCGCGCGCTGTCCGAAGTCCAGCTCGAAATCCTGCGGATGGAAAACCAGGAGGCGATCATCGACGGGTTCGGGGTGCTCTCGGGCCGGGTGAAGGGGGCCGCCGTCAGCCACGGCTGAGGGATGCGCAGCTTGAAATTCTCGCCGTTGCCGAACGATGACGGGGCCCCATTGTATCGGCGTTGAGTGGGCTTAAAGGGGGAGCCTGAAGCGAACGCCGCGCCAATTGCGGTGTCTCACCGTTCAGTGCGGCAACGATGCCGAACGGCGCGGAGATGGCGGCGATCAATCCGAGATGCGTGCCGGAAATCGACATTGCCACGCTGATGGTAACCCAGTATGACGGTGCTTCCCGGGAGGGAATATGCCCGACGAAAAGCATAGGCCTTTATGTCTACGCAAACCCTTGTCTTTCAGGGCTTACCGCCTACATATCGGTTAAATCTGGTGAGCGTACCCCTATTAGAGCCCCTCAAAAGGCATATTTTCGACTTTTCCTGGGTATGACCCCTGGAAAGGCTTGACGGGGCGTTAATTTGTGGGAATCACCATTTCAAGGCAAATAGGCGGAGTGGGTCAATAGCACCGAACATGACCGGTGATCCTCTTGTAGGACGGTCCTGAGTGAAAAACGGCCGCCGAATGGTAATCGGGAATTAAAGGTCATTCCGTTACGTGTTGGACAGTGATTCGCGACTAAGGCGGTCAACCCCGTCTTCAGCCGGTGGCCACGAAGCGCGGCGAAAGTAGCGTTCAGGGAAAGCGACTAAATACATGGCAACAAAAGTCAAAGAAAACGAAGAAGCAGAGAACGAACGCGAGGGCTCGCACGACGGTCCGCTTCTCGACCTTTCTGACGACGCCGTCAAGAAGATGATCAAAGCCGCAAAGAAGCGCGGCTATGTCACCATGGACGAGTTGAACTCGGTCCTGCCGTCGGAGGAAGTCACCTCCGAGCAGATCGAAGACACGATGGCGATGCTGTCGGACATGGGCATCAATGTCGTCGAAGACGAAGAGGCGGAAGAAACCGCCGCCAGTGACGACGACGCCGACGGCGACAGCGACGACAATGAGAGCGAAGGCGGCGAAATCGCCACCACCTCCAGCACCGCGCTCGCGACTGCGAAGAAGAAAGAGCCGACCGACCGTACCGACGACCCGGTGCGCATGTATCTGCGCGAAATGGGCTCCGTCGAGCTTCTGTCGCGCGAAGGCGAAATTGCGATCGCCAAGCGCATCGAGGCCGGCCGCGAAACGATGATCGCCGGGCTCTGCGAAAGCCCGCTGACCTTCCAGGCGCTGATCATCTGGCGTGACGAACTGAACGAAGGCACGACCCTGCTTCGCGAGATCATCGATCTCGAAACGACCTATTCCGGTCCTGAAGCCAAGGCTGCGCCGCAGTTCCAGAGCCCGGAAAAGATCGAGGCCGACCGCAAGGCCGCCGAGGAGAAGGAAAAGACCCGCAAGGCCCGCTTCTCCGCTGCCAATGACGACGACATCACGGCTGTCGGCGGCGATGGCATGAACCTCGAGGAGGAGGAAGAGGACGACGACGAGTCGAGCCTTTCTCTCGCCGCGATGGAAGCCGAGCTGCGTCCCCAGGTCATGGAGACGCTCGACACGATCGCCGACACATACAAGAAGCTGCGCAAGCTGCAGGACCAGCAGGTCGAGCAGCGTCTCGCGGCGACCGGTACGCTGTCGTCTGCCCAGGAGCGCCGCTACAAGGAGCTCAAGGACGAGCTGATCACGGCGGTCAAATCGCTGTCGCTCAACCAGAATCGCGTCGATTCCCTGGTCGAGCAGCTCTACGACATTTCCAAGCGCCTGATGCAGAACGAAGGCCGCCTGTTGCGCCTCGCCGAATCCTACGGCGTCAAGCGCGACAGCTTCCTTGAGCAGTACCAGGGTGCCGAGCTCGATCCGAACTGGATGAAGTCGATCGCCAATCTGGCCGCTCGCGGCTGGAAGGAATTCGCGCGCGCCGAGAACACGACGATCCGCGATATCCGCCAGGAGATCCAGAACCTGGCGACGGAAACCGGCATCTCGATCGCCGAATTCCGCCGGATCGTGTCGATGGTGCAGAAGGGCGAACGCGAAGCGCGCATCGCCAAGAAGGAAATGGTCGAAGCGAACCTTCGCCTCGTCATCTCGATCGCCAAGAAGTACACGAACCGCGGCCTGCAGTTCCTCGACCTCATTCAGGAAGGCAATATCGGCCTGATGAAGGCGGTCGACAAGTTCGAATACCGCCGCGGTTACAAGTTCTCGACCTATGCCACATGGTGGATCCGGCAGGCGATCACCCGTTCGATCGCCGACCAGGCCCGCACGATCCGTATTCCGGTGCACATGATCGAGACGATCAACAAGATCGTCCGCACATCGCGCCAGATGCTGCACGAGATCGGCCGCGAGCCGACCCCGGAAGAACTGGCCGAAAAGCTCGCCATGCCGCTCGAAAAGGTCCGCAAGGTCCTGAAGATCGCCAAGGAACCGATCTCGCTCGAAACCCCGGTGGGCGACGAAGAGGATTCGCATCTCGGCGATTTCATCGAGGACAAGAACGCGCTTCTGCCGATCGATGCGGCCATCCAGGCGAACCTGCGCGAGACCACGACCCGCGTTCTCGCCTCGCTGACGCCGCGTGAAGAGCGCGTGCTGCGCATGCGCTTCGGCATCGGCATGAACACCGACCATACGCTCGAAGAAGTCGGCCAGCAGTTCTCGGTCACCCGCGAACGTATCCGCCAGATCGAGGCGAAGGCGCTGCGCAAGCTGAAGCACCCGAGCCGCAGCCGCAAGCTGCGCAGCTTCCTGGACAGCTGAGCGGTTTCAGATATGAAACATGCAAAACCCGGCCCGCGAAAGCAGGCCGGGTTTTCTGTTTTGGTGATCAGGCTGGCCGGATGATGGACTGCACGATCCGCCGCGTCACCGGCAGAGCTCCCAGTAGGGTCGGGTATGCGATGAGCCAGGAGACCAGCCATGCGGACATCCAACTCGGCAGAAATTCGGGAGCAAAGCCGAGGTTCTTGAGTGTCGCGACACCTGATACGACAAAAGTCATCAGGATGGATAGAATGAACGGCATGAGAAGAGCGGCATAACGTGCGGGGAGGCGTGTAAGCTTCATGGTGAAGACTTTCCTGATGAGGATCGTCGATCGATATCGAGCATATGCATCCGATCAAAATCGTCAGTACCGACGATCCGGGGTTGGGATGCGTTGCTTCACGTTAGACGCTTACGGCTGAGTTCAGATCCAGCGACCGCTTCAATAGCGAAAAGCAGGACATCTTGCAATATCGGGCGGTCGCCGAAACTCGGCACTCGTTTTCAATGCCCGACCGAGCTCGAAAACACGTTGACGACCACGACGCCGGAGATGATCAGGCCGAGGCCGATGATGGCGGCGGTGTCGAGCGTCTGGCGGAACAGCACAAGGCCGACGGCCGAGATCAGCACGATGCCGAGGCCGCTCCAGATCGCGTAGGCGATGCCGACCGGCAGCGTGCGCAAGGCGATCGACAGGAGATAGAAGGCGGCCGCATAACACAGCCCCATCAGGATGGTCGGAAACGCCCGGGTGAACTGCTGGCTCTGCTGCAGGAAGGTCGTGCCGATGACTTCCAGCACGATTGCGGCGGCGAGAGAGCCGTAGGTGAGGAGGGCTGGGTTCATTGTCGTTACTCTTGTTTCGTGAGGCTTTGGAGATGGTCGCGGAGTTTGGCGAGTTCCTCCGCCGGCAGACCGTCCGCCTCCATGAGGTTGGCGAGCCAGATGCCGTCCGCTGCGTAACGTGCGAGCTTGAAGGCCGGATGACTGTCGGTTTCAGCGTGGCGTTCGAGCCGTTCGCGCATCCATTCCGACCAGAGCTGCCTCAGCCGCGGATCGGTCATGCAGGAGATCGACAGCGCCGCCCAGGGGCTTTCGGCCCCATCACGGGTCACCTGAAAAAAGGCGTCGATATAGGCGCGCGTGAACCGGCCGCGATCGGCATCGTCCTCGCTCATCAGCCGGTCGATCTCCACGTCGAGCTTGCCGAGCAGGTCTTCGAAGACCGCTTCGATCAGGGCCTGCTTGCTGGGGAAGTGGTGCAGCAGGCCGCCCTTGGTGACCAAGGCCGCATCGGCCACTGCCTGCAGGGTGAGGCTGCCGAGACCTTCGTCCACGGCGCACCGCGCCGCATGATCCAGAAGGGATCGCCGCACCTGTTCGGGCTGTTTTTCGCGTCTGTGAGCTTTTGACATGGATAAACATACCATGTGGTCGGTTTGTTTGCAACGGCGACTACATCCGAATCCCGTGGGAGAGGGGCGGCAGCGCAACTCGCTGCCGGAAAGCTGGATTTTGCTATGTTTTGATCACTCGGGGACTCGATCCGGGCGGCTTTCCATCTTACATCCGCTGCGATGACGGATTTATCTGGAAAGCCGCGCGGCGACATAAGATGGGGCATTCCTGCCTCCATCCTTGTGCATGTCGTGTTCGTGGCGGCGCTGTTCCTCCACCTGCCGGTCGATCAGTCCGAGCCGGAGAAGGAAGAGAGCGTACAGGTCGAGATCGTTCCTCCGCCGGAAGAGCCGGAGAAGAAACCGGAAGAGGCGAAGCCCGAGGAAAACAAGGCCGAAGAAAAGAAACCAGCCGAAGAGGCGAAGCCGGAGGAGAAGAAACCTCCGGAACCTGTAAAACAGGAAGAGGCCAAGAAGGTGGAGCCGTCTCCGCCTCCTCCGCCGCCTGAGCCGCCGAAGCAGGAGGAGGCCAAGGCGCAGGAGCCGCCGCCGGCACCCAAGGAAAAAACCGCCGAGCCGTCGGCCGCCGCCGAACAGGCCAAGGGGCAGCCCTTGCCGGTTCTGCGCCCTGTCTTCGAATTCGGCGAGAAGGACACCGGGCCGAAAAAATCCGAAACCGGCAATGCATCGAAGGAAACGACCAGCCCGCCTGCCGAGAGCAAGGCGGATGCGGAGGCCGTCGAACCGGTGAAACAGGCAAAGGAAGCGCCTGCCGTCGTGGAGGCACCACCGGCCAATCCGGTGCCCGACAATATCCAACTGCCGGAGGTCGGCATTGCGGCAGCCAACGGATTGCGGAACGGTCCGGTCGCCGGGGTTTCGCCGGATGCGGCCAAGACCGAAATCGTGACGGCGCCGCCGGCCGCGTCGCCCAAGAGCGATCCTTCCAAGACACCGACGGCAGGCAAGCCGGTTGAGCTGACGAAGGCAAAGACGCTGTTTTCACAGAGCGAGACGGATGATCCTGTTGCTACGACGGCGATGGGCAGCATTCCACGGGGCGTTCGCGCGGGCCAGCTTTGTGCAACGGAACTCAGCTTTCAGCTGTGGCGCGCGTCTCCGCCCTATCCGGCGGACCGGGTACGTTCCTACCGGCTATCCAGCGGATCGGTTTTGGAAGTCAAGCGCAGTGAGTTTCGGGCGAATGCGCAATGGTATGACCTCAGTTTTCGCTGCGAATTGAACGAGGACGCCACCAAGGTAATCTCCTTCGCCTTTGAGATCGGTGCGCCGGTGCCGCGAAGCGAGTGGCGCAAGCGCGGCTTTCCGGATTTGTGATCGGCCGATCTGCGAATATGACTTAGGTAGGGGATCACCCTTGGTTGACCGGCAGATTGCTGCGACTATGTTTCACCCACTTTCCGATGGGGGCCTGCGATGAAAGCCATGTTCTACGAAGCCTTTGAAAAGGCACCCGAAATCCGCAATCTTCCCGACCCGGAGCCGAGTTTCGGTGGCGTCGTGGTCAAGGTCGGCGCGAGTGGGCTCTGCCGCAGCGACTGGCATGGCTGGATGGGGCACGACCCGGATATCCGCCTGCCGCATGTGCCGGGCCACGAGCTTGCCGGCAAGGTGGTGGCCACCGGCAAGGGCGTCATGCGCTTCAAGATCGGCGACCGGGTGACGGTGCCGTTCGTTTCCGGTTGCGGCCATTGTTCCGAATGCCATTCCGGCAACCAGCAGGTCTGCCCCAACCAGTTCCAGCCGGGTTTCACCCATTGGGGCTCGTTCGCCGAATATGTGGCGATCGACTATGCCGACACCAACCTCGTGCACCTGCCCGAAGAGATCGACGATGCGACGGCGGCGAGCCTCGGCTGCCGGTTCGCGACCTCCTTCCGCGCGGTTGCCGACCAGGCCCGCACCGGCCCGGGCGACTGGGTTGCCGTGCATGGCTGCGGAGGCGTCGGCCTGTCGGCGATCATGATCGCTACCGCGCTTGGAGCCAACGCCATCGGCATCGATCTTTCCGAAGACAAGCTGGCGTTTGCCCGTCAATGCGGTGCGGTCGCAACCATCAATGCGAGCACGGTTGCCGATGTGGTGGAGGCGGTTCGCGAGATCACCAAGGGTGGCGCCCACGTATCGATCGATGCGCTCGGCCACCCGGTCACCTGTTTCAACTCGATCAAGAATCTCCGCCGCCGTGGCCGGCATGTGCAGGTCGGGCTGATGCTCGGCGAACATGCCACGCCCTCGATCCCGATGGCGCAGGTGATCGGCCACGAGCTGGAGATCTACGGCAGCCACGGCATGCAGGCCTGGCGCTACGATGCGATGCTGGCCATGCTGAAGGCCGGCAGGATGAAGCCGCAGCAGCTGATCGCCAAGCGGATCACCCTCGAAGAAGCGGTGCCGGGCCTGATGACGCTCGACAAATCCGAAACGCCGGGAATCAGCGTGATCACAACGTTCTGACCGGTGTCCCCCGGATTGTTCGCCGTCGATGGCCGGAGCATTCCGCTGCGGCCGCTTGGTGGCGGTTCGGGGCGCCCTATATCGAGGGCATGCGTCGAACCCGAAAGGACGAGCCATGAACGTCAGGGCACAGAAAATTCCAGGACCGGATCATCCGATCACCGTTGCGCACAATCCGGCGCGGGTGGTGGTGAAGCTCGGTGGCCAGGTGATCGCTGACAGCGTCAATTCGCTCACCTTGCGCGAGTCCTCCTATCCGCCGGTCCACTATATCCCCCGCAAGGACGTTGATATGTCGCTCCTCGAGCGGACAGACCACCAGAGCTATTGCCCGTATAAGGGAGAGGCCTCCTATTTCAGCATTCCGGCTGGCGGCGACCGTTCGAAAAATGCCGTCTGGTCCTACGAGAACCCCTACGAAGCCGTCTCCGGGATCAAGGAGCATGTCGCCTTCTATCCCGACCGGGTCGATTCCATCGAGGAGTTCGGCGCGCCTGAAGCGGGTCAGTTCTGACAGGCGGATGGGCGACCGAGGCTACGCTTGCCGTCCTTCGGAGCTTTGCGGGTGAAAACCCTGGAGGGCGAAGAAAACCCGGTGCACTTGTCGGCCCCTAACCGAAATGTGGAATTCTATAGTAGATACTGTTGTTGCATCCCATTATGGGATGGGTGTCTCGGGCGGTTTGTCTTGCTGGAGATATTTTCGTCGATGTCGCGGATCGTGATTCTCGGTAATGCAGGTGGTGGAAAATCCACTCTCGCTCGCAAACTTGGCGAGAAGCGAGGTCTTCGGCATGTCGAAATTGACCGCCTTCTTTGGCAAGAGGGTTGGCTTCTAACGCCGCCTGATGTCTATGCACTCAAGCATGAGCAAATCATTTCTGAAGATGCCTGGGTGATCGACGGGCTCGGAAGCCTGGACTCGATCCCGGCGCGCCTTGCGCGAGCAACGGAAATCATCCTCATCGATATGCCGCTATGGATGCATTTCTGGCTCGCAGCAGAACGGCAGATGGCCTGGATGTCTGGGAAATTCGAACATGCCCCAGGCGGTATTTCTGCTATGCCCCCCACGCGCGAGCTTTTTCGCACGATTTGGGATGTCGATCAGGGTTGGATGCCCACTCTTCGAGAGCTTTGCACAGAGGCGAAAGTCCAAGGCAAGCCGCTGGTGCAACTTCGCAGCGTGGAAGAACTGAATGCATTCGGAAATGCTATCTGATCCGGACACACGGCACTTTTCGAGGAATCCTTGAGTTTCGCGACAGATATTTTGCGGCGGAGAGTATTCTACATTTAGGTTAGGGACCGGGGTCCCCTTGTCGGCTTTGCTTTCCCTCCCACGTCCTTGGGGTGTTGACGCAACAAGGAGGGAAATCATGCCCTATGTCGATGGATTTATTCTGGCCGTGCCCAAGGCCAATCTCGAACGCTACAAGGACATGGCGCGCCTTGCCGGTGCGGTGTGGATGGAGAATGGTGCGCTATCCTACGTGGAATGCGTTGCAGACGACGTGCCCTATGGGGAACTGACCTCTTTTCCGCGGGCGGTGCAGGCCAAGGAGGACGAGATCGTCATCTTCTCCTGGATCACCTATGAAAGCCGGGCCCGCCGGGACGAGATCAATGCCAGGGTGATGAAGGACCCGCGGTTTTCCGGAGACGAGTGGACGCAGGTCTTCGACGGCAAACGGATGATCTTCGGCGGCTTCGAGCCCTTCCTGACATTGTAGCCGGCCGATGATAGGAGTGCCGTCTCCCTGCCGGTGCTTCTATCCTTGCCGCCGGCGCTTTTGTCGATGAGGACCCCATGCCCCAGACCGTGATCTCGATTTCCACAAGCGGCCAGGGGCTTTATGAATTCACCGAAGCGGCGCAGGATTTTTTGCGCCGCCTGCAGGTGGGCGAGGGGCTGCTGACGGTGTTCGTGCGTCATACGTCCTGCTCGCTGATCATCCAGGAAAATGCGGATCCGGATGTCCGCCGCGACCTGAAGACCTTCTTCTCCCGTCTGGTGCCGCCCACCACCGATCCTGGCATGGGCTGGGTCACCCACACTACCGAAGGCCCCGACGACATGCCGGCGCATATCAAGGCGGCGCTGACCGCCGTCTCGCTCGGCATTCCCGTCAGGGACGGACGGTTGATGCTCGGCACCTGGCAGGGCATCTACCTCTTCGAACATCGCGATCACCCGCATGTCCGCCAGGTCGTGCTGCATCTTTCGCCATGATCTTCCGGCCGTGAGCGGGACATGAATACCGGCTGAATGGCAAGTTAGGATCTTGTTCAGACCCGCCGGGCTAGGGTCGCGCCAATCGCTCGGAAAGGCGAGAGGAACAACCCTTGGGGCCGCAGGACCTGGCCCGGATTTCGGAGAAATATCCTATGACCAGCATGATCGTTAAAGCCGGTGCGGCCGCCCTCATCGCACTTGCCGGCCTTTCCGCGACCGCCCCGACGGCTGCTGCCGCCGGCCCGGAATTCGCCATCCAGGTACAGTATCGCGACCGTGATGGCGATTGGCGTCCGGATCGCGGCGGTGACCGCGACTGGCGTCCGGATCGCGGCCCGCGCGGTTGCTCGCCCTGGCTGGCTGAAGAAAAGGCAAGCCGGATGGGCCTGCGCCGCGCCCGCGTCGTGGATGCCGGCCGCCGCGTCGTGATCGTTGCCGGCTTCGGCCGCCGCGGCCCCGACCGCATCCTGTTCGCCAACGAGCGCGGCTGCCCGGTCATTCGCCGCTAGGCTTCATCTCAAAGAACCCTTCCGTCTCCATCGCCCGTTGACGGAGGACAAGCGCCCCTGCCAGGTCTCACCGACCTGGCGGGGGTGTTTGTTTTTACGTTACTGCTCAAGAGCAAACGTGACGTTGACGGTCACCGTATAGGTGTTTTCGCCGCCGGCGACGGGAACCGCTTCGGCGGCCATGTCCTTGGCCATCGCCATGCGCATCATCTGCTGCGGCACGGGGCGCATCGAGTTCTCGCTGATTTCCAGGATCCGGCCGAGCTTGACGCCTGCCGCTTCCGTCAGCGTCCTTGCCTTGGCGAGCGCCTCGGCGACCGCCTTCTTGCGCGCCTCGGTCATCACCTCGTCGGGCTTGTCGTTGGTGAAGGCGATCTGGCCGCCCTGGTTGACGCCGAGCTTCACCGAACGATCGATGAGGCCGCCGAGTTTCTGGAGATCGCGGACCTTGAGGGTGAGCGTGTTGGAGACCTCATAACCGATCACCTGCGGCGGCTCGACGACGCCTTCCTTCGGTTCGGGCTGGCGGTATTGCGGATAGATCGAAAAATTGCTGGTCTGAATATCGCGGTCGGCGATGCCGTCGCTCCTTATCGCCGAAAGCACGTCCTTCATGGCGGCGCTGCTGGCTGAAAGCGCCGCTTCCGCCGTCTTGCCGTTGCGAACCACCGAGAGCGTCAGGATGGCCATATCGGGCGCCACGGAGGCCTGGCCCTCGCCGAGCACATTGATGACCGGCTCGCGGGGACGGATATCCTGGGCCAGAACCTGGCCCGAGGAAGAGACGGCGACCGCACCAGCAAATGCGGCTGCAAGGACGATACGTGACGACGAAAGCGCAACGCGCATGGATGTTCTCCGATCTGCCGGAGCGGAGGGAATGCTTTTCCCGGACCCGCCCGTAATGTTCCATCTGCCGCGCGAACGCGCCGAAACGGGAATCGGCTCGGCCTGTTCGCGCCAGACGAGCCTACCTGCCGGTTGATTGTGAAGCTATTGCGGCAACGGCTTGTAGCATCTCGTGAATTGCGTTAGAGCGGACCTCCAGGTGAAGGCGGACCATTGCGCCCCACTTCTGCCGGATCGGCGGGCCTGTAGCTCAATGGTTAGAGCCGGCGGCTCATAACCGCTTGGTTGGGGGTTCGAGTCCCTCCGGGCCCACCAGTTTTTCTTTGTTTTCAATCAGTTACTTAGGTGGTTATCCAAGGTGGTTAGACACCCGGTTAGCCCTTCGGTTTTTTCGTCTGATATCGCTTCGTGACTTTTGTCATAGCGTCACGCGCGAGCCGCTCTTGCTCGGCGGCTCTGCTGTAAAGTTCGGCATGCTCAATATCGTCATGCCCAAGTGTTTCCATAAGCTGGCGCGTGGTCGCTCCAGTTTCGGCGAGCATTTTCCCCAGACTTTTTCTAAGCCCGTGCATCGTGCATCCCTTGGGCAGATCGGCGCTATGGGTCCAGTCGGCCATTCTGCCCGTAAGCGATTTTTCCGAGAACGATTGGCCGTATTGGGTCAGAAGGACCGTTTCCGTGTCACGCGCGAGCGGAGCCAACGCCTCCCGAAGCATGGGAGTTATCGGGAGCACCAGCGTCTTGTCGCCCTTCTTCGTCACCAGTGTGACGGTGCCTTTGCGGAAATCGAACCATTCCCACCTCAGGCGCGCGACGTCCGATCGGCGGTTCCCAAGCCACAGCGCGAGCGCATATGCGGTGCGCGGGGTGGACCCGATTGGCCACCGTGCCTCGAACATCTCCCGCTCCGAATCAGTCCAGGCTCTCCAGCCTTTGTACTCGGGCCGATAGCTGAGCTTCCAGGTGGGGTCGGTTTCGATCCATTCCTCATCCAAGGCAACAAGGATCATCTTCCGGATCGTCACCAGGAGATGCTTCGCCTTGTGAGGCGTGGCGCTGAAATGGGAGAGGATATCTTTGACGTGGCGGCGCTTGAGATCCTTGACGGGAACATCGCCCCATAGCTCGGGATAGCCTTCAACAATCGGGAGTTCGAGGAATTCCTCGGCAAGCCGGACATTTTTCGCCTTGGTGGCAGGGTCGTGGGCGATCCAATCGGGACTGCGCTTCACCTTCGTCCACGCTGCGCGAAATGTCCCCGGCGCGGCAGCCCCCGGCATCTTCACGACTTCCGCGGTTCTCGGCTTCCTTCCCTCGATCGCAGCCTGATACGCCTCTTCGAACTCGGTATCGCCTGGTTCACCTTTGAGGGATATCGTCACTTTCCCACGGCGGTACCGCCAGCGGGTTTTCCCGTGACGGTCCTGAAAGTGTGACAGGTAGGGGCGTTTTTCTTCTTCCATCAGGCATTGTTAGGCATGAAGCCCGCGCCGTGACAAGATCTCGTCGATCATGTTTCCGCCGTCCGACGGCAGATCCGAGAAAGCGGCATCAAGCGCTATGCGGTCCCAGACAACCCGGCCGTCGATCTTGCGCGGCTTCGGCATCCGCTTGTCAGCAACCATCTCGTCGAACTTCGTGGTGCCGACGCCGACATATCTGGCGGCTTCCTCGCGTGACATGCCTCGAGGTGGATATGCGAGTGCGTCAGACAGCTTCGCCATCAATCCCCGCTTTCCCCGTTATCCACAGGCTGGCTGTCCACAGGGGCGTCTCTCGTCTCCCTGCTGTTGGGGGTGGAGGGGGTATCGGCATTCGGTTGGGGCGGGTGCTCATAGAGTGGCGCAAGCTTATGACCGTCCGCCTGCCATCTCTCGGCTTGAGCCTTTATATCGGTGGTCCACCTTAACCCACCGGGGACCTTGGGTATGGTCGCCCATGCCACGGGCTCAACATGTGCAGCCGTGTCTGGATCGTAGACCCGATAGCCGATGACCTGGCGCGTCTCCATGTCCACAAGGATTGCGGCCGGCGACGGTATATCGCGAACGATGTATGGCCCATCCCGGTTGATGAATTCGACAAAGCCGCCTTCATCGTGCCGGTACTGGATTGGCGGTGTCTCCCCGCTCTGTGCTTGGGAGGCGATTGCGGCGTTGATCGCCTCGACGAAAGCTGGACCTGGGCCGAGCTTACCGCCGTGGCGCGAATGCCATGCAGCCCAAGCCGCCGCGATCATTTCTGGTGTGACGGTCATCGGATGATCTCCCCGGTACGCGTGTCGACGACGTCACCGTTCATCTTTTTCTTGAAGGGGCCTTTGGCCAGTGCCGACTTCGGCTTGATGACGCCACTGTGCTTATCTCGCTGCCGGTCGGACTTCCTGATCTGACGGATGTCGCCGCGCGTCTTGAATTTGTTGCAGGTGACGCAGATCGCCCGGCAGTTCTCTAGGCTGTTGTCGCCTCCCAATTGATCCGGGACATCATGGTCAAAGATCACTCCGACGGTGAGGCTGCAGTTGCAGCGCTGGCCTTCATTGAGACCGTACCGCGGGCCGGATGCCTCGCATTTCTGCTCGGATCGTTTCAGGGCGTCGCGCCGGGTCTCGCGGGTGAATTCGGTACGGCTCATCGCTCACTCCATCATCTGACGTTTGCAGGGGCCGTCGCACCAGAACCGGAGATGGTTCTTGCGCCCAGCGAGGCGCGCGTGGAGCATGCCGTCGCACTTTGGGCACTTCACGCGGGCGGAGGTGACGCCCTTCTCGATCATCCGGGCCTTCATCTTCATGCCGTCCGTGATGGTGGACAGGATCGAGGCTTTGTCGAAGGACCCGCTCATCTCGCCCTCCGCTTTTCCTGCCGCTGCCAAGCGATCTCCTTGGCCGCGTAGTCCTCCGCCTTCTGCGTCAGCACCATGAGGGGCTTTGTGGAGTATGCGGCATATCCGTGCTGGATGAGGTAGAATTCGGCGTCCGCGTCGAATGTGGCGATCGGTCGGCCGGTAGCGGCGGCGCGCATGATGAGGGTGTGGGCGCGGGCCAGCATCAGTAGTCCCTCATGTTCGACATGGCCAACTGGATGTCCGCCGCCAGCTGCTGGTCTGCGGCCTCCGCAAACAGCCGGGAGTAGTTCCAAGTGGTGTCCCGAAAAATGCGGCCGTCGATGTCATCATTGAAGCACGACAGGATATCGGTCTGGATGGCCGCATCTTCCGGCGTGGTAACGGTGAAGCGGCCCAATGCGTCCGAGACGCGATAGTAGCCCTCCGACCAGTCGCCGCGCGTCTGGCTCATGGCAACTGCCAGATCGAGGCGCTGGTCCTTCTGGCGAAGTGCGTCGAGGACGTCATCCCATTCGACGGTTTCGGCGAGCCCGTAGCGAAGGATGATCTCAGCAAGCTTCAGATCGTTTCGCCGCCGCTCCAAGGCCGCGGCAGCTTCCCGGTCCTGCTCTGCCTTTCGCTTTGCATCCTCCTGCTCAGCTTCTTCGGCATACTTGTCATAGACGGCCTTGAGGCGGTCGTAGGTCTGGGTCGCGTGTTCAAAGCTGTCACTGGTCCGCACGTTCCGCTGAAGGTCGCCCAGGTACCCGGCATCCTTGCGAATGCTCTTCGGGAACCGGGACCGGCTTTTCAGATCCGGCTCGCTGTAGGTGTCGGGGATGCCGGCTTCCTTCATGACGGCGACAACGCGCTCCCGGATGGCCTTGTTGGCCTCCAGCTTCGGAAGATTGCGTTCGTGGGCCTCTACGTCCTTCTTCCGCGCCGCCTCAAGCTGCGAGAGCGCGTAAGCGGCGATCTGCTTCGTGGTCTGCTTTTGCCAACTGCTCAGGCTGCCGGAATAGCTCTGCGGGTTCGACATGCACTTTCCGACATGGCCGCAGATTTCGATTTCGTCAGCCATCGCTCAATTCCTTCTCTTCCATGCCGGCAATGCCAGCGACGAACTTGCGAAGCGTCTCCCGGTCGATCTCCTGCGTCACGCGCGCCTTGCACTGGCGGTAGATCGAACCGGCTTTGTCTTTCGTTGCCTGCGGCGTGTCGGTGGGGCATAGATCGGCCACTGCGAGCCGCTGGTTGTTGAGGAGCTGCAGATCGGAGTCGGTGTCGCCGGTGACGTGCGCAGCGGCCCAGAGCATGCGGGCGGCCGTTTTCAGCCACTCCGAATCGGAAAGGGTGGAGGAGGTGAGCGGCGGATCGCCCACCTCCTCGGCTGGCGACATGGGGGCGGGGTCACCAGCTTCCGGCGGGGACGGGGAATTCTCGCCGGAATCGGGTTGATCGGGTTCTTTCGGATCCTTGAACACGACGCCATGCTCGGCGCCGAATGCATAGATGAGCTCGATCAGGTTGCTCATCTCCTCGATCGTCAGCGTGGACGTGTGCATGCCGAGCGGGACATAGGTGCCGCGGTCGATGCCCGGCACGACGCGAGCGTGTCGCAGCGAAGCCGTGAACATGTCCTTCCAGTCGTCCGGATCGAGGAATTGGCCATGCCATTCAACCTGCTTCGCGACCTCGCCTAGCATGGCGTGGAGCTTCGCGTTCTGCTCGGTTGAGCGGCTTTTCTTCCGGAAGGTGACGACGGTACCGGGTTCCACGTTGCGCGCCCATGTCGCGATGCGCTGGCGGTCATCGGGTCCATTGATAACGACGGTCTGACGCGTGCTCATGGACTACTCCGCACTCGCGGCAGAAATCTGGGCCAGACGTCGGTCCTTGATCTTCTGTGCGATATCGAGATTGACGTCTTCACCGTCGAACGTGGCGCCAGGATCGAACCCGGTCCAGACTTCCTCGATCGTCGCCTCATCCATCGCGCCGGCGAGCGCTGTTTCCAGTTCTTCGAAATACCCGGCAGCGTCGAATTCGCCTTCTTCCGGCACCTGCTCCGTCGGCTCGTTCTCGATCACCTCTGCTGGCGGTTCAGGCGGGGCGGGTGGCTTCGGCGGCACGGGAGGCTGTCGCGGGGTTATGTCCCGCATCTCCTCCGCGTCGGCGATCTCGCGCGCCTCGTATTCGTCCCGGATGCCGCCGAGCACGTCGCCGAACAATTCGCGAAGGCAGTAACCAGCGGCTCGCCAAGCAAGCATGCGCTGCGGGAAGCGGAACCATGGGCTGTCGTTCGGCTGGTCGTTCTTCCAGATCTTCTGGCCGTTCTCCCAGACCTGTTTTCTGATCAGGGCGTCCGACTGCCACAGGCCGGCGCGCACGGCGTCCGCCTGGCTGAACTCGACACGCTTGTCCTCGCTGGTGTCATTGCGTTTAGCTTCGCACCAGCCGACCATCTCGCCGTCGCGCATCTCGCAGCCGGTACGAAGGTAGGCCACCTTGCCAGACTGGCGCACCACATTGATCAGGCCATCGCCATACAGCGCAGGGCGCCCATTGATCACGGTGAAACTGCGCAGCGCGACCATCGGCTTAAGTCCGAGTTCAGCGCCGGACATGATTGCGACCGCAACGGCGCTGGCTGCCTCGTCGCCGGTCTTCTTGCCGACCAGCGCCGCTGGCGCCAGCCCGGCCGACACTACGGCCCGCGAGATGCGGAACGTCTCTTCGAAGGTCTGCGGCACGATAGCCATGACGTTGCCGCCGCCAGCGAGCGCGGGTGGACGGAATTCTTGTGTGACGGGCGCGTTCATCAGAAATCCCACTCCGATTTTGCTGCGACAGGCGCGGGCTCCGCCGGAGCCGGATCAGCACGGCGCAGGATCAGCTTCGAAGCCATTTCGGATTCGGTCTTGATCTCGACGACCTCGACTTCCGTCTCGCCGCGCTTGGTCTCGACCACGACCTTGTCGCCGGGAGCGAGCTCCAGCCCGTGCGGTATCAGGTAGTCATAGGTCTTCTGGTCGTCGCCCTTTTGCCACTTGAACTTGATGGCGGCGACGGCGAGGGCGGGGGTAAGCAAATCGGTCATGGTCGTCTCCTATCGATCGACGTCGTCGAAAATTGATCGGTTGCCATTGGCATCAAGCATGGTCCCGTCCCACGAGAACATCGGTCGGCCGTTGGGGTGAGAAAGCCCGCGATGCTCCGCCGGGCGCTGATCTACCGGCTTGCCATCGAGGAACGTCAGATCGGACGGAGTGCAGGCCTGAGAGGTGCTGCCGGAGAATCGGACGAAGACGTTCACGCTGTTCGCGCTGGTGACCTCGCCTTGTTCGGGTTCGGCGCCGGGATGACCGGCGCGATACACGACCTGGCGCCCGGCTATGTCGGAACGGTTGACCATCAGCGTACCGCCGCGCGTTCGGTTGTCGTGACACCAGGAATATTGGTCCGGCCGGCATCGAGCGCGCGTTGAGCGAGCTTGCGAAGCAGGTCCTGGCATTCCCCATGGTTGGACATGTAGACAGCGAGGGCCGGCCAGTCGGTGACCTGATCGACGACGACCTTGACGCTCACGGACGCTGCTTTGCCGTAAGTGGCGCGGATCTGGCCCACTGGTTCGGCAGGAGGAGCTACCGGCTGCGTCTCGACCTTCGGGGCGTCGATCACCTCGACCTCGCCTTGCTGCTCACGAGCGGCCTGTTCTGCGGCGAGACGGGCCTGTTCGGCCTTCCGCTCATCCTCGCGCCGGCGGCGCAGCTTTTCCGTCTCCCATGCGTCGAGCGAGGCCTTGACGGAGTTGGCGCCTTCCTTGGCCGACTTGACCAGTGGCATCCAATGCTTGTCGATCGCCTTGCCGGCTTCGAGGTGCGGACGCTTGAGTTCGTCGCGCTTCTTATCGGCGTCGCCGGAAAGCTCGTTCAGGCGATTGCGAAGGGACTGCGCCTTCGAAGCCGTGGCGTCATCGGCGATCGTCTTGTAGGCATCAAGCCCCTTGAGCGCCGCCTCGATCTGGTCCTTGAGCTTCTCGGTCTCATCAACCTCGCCCGAATTGTCGCCAATCGTCGGCTCCGGAGGCTTCACTTGGGCCGCGACGGTCGCGTCATCATCCGGCCAGCCCTTGCCGTCGACAGCGGCTTGATAGGCCTCGTAGGTCACAGGGTGGCGGCAGCAGCTTGTCCAGATGGACTCGGCCTTGGCTTCTCGGCCGGCGCGGTACGCGAGCCAGTTGCCTTCCTCGTCCTTCCAGATCGCGACCGGCTCGAACGGCTTGTCCTTGCCGTACCGGACGCGGAAATACCCCTGCTGCGGGTCACTGTCGTGGACGGGCAGATCCTTGCTGCCGATCTTGGACGGGTCGGCCAACGCCGCGCGCCACCAGGCCCAAACATCTACGATCTTGAGCGCAAGCGCGCCGATGGACTGCTCAGTCATGGCTAAACCTTTCTGGAGATTTCCCGCTGCTCCATCTGGCGCAGCTCTTGAACGGTGAGGATTGTGACGGCGCTGAACGCGAACGCCGCGACGAGAGCAAGCTGGATGCGGATGCACGGGCGGAACGCGAGGACATGATCCGCTGAGGCTTTCGAGGTGTGGCCGAGGTCAGTTTTCACCGGACGCCTCCTTCTCAAGCCCTCTGGCGATGGCGCCGATTTCGACGGCGGCTTTCGCGGCGATCGCCGGAAGGATGGCCCGCAGGCTTTCGAGCCGCGCCGATATCTCGCGAAGCTTTTCGTCTCGCTCGGCGATGCCTCGGGTCTGGAAGCGCGATACCATTTCGGCACGGATCGCCTTTGCGACCTCTACGTCTTCCGGTTTCGCTTCCCGCGCATAACTGCCGTCGCGGGCCGATATGCTGATGGCTTCCACACGACGAGCCCAGGTTCCTGGGATCTGCCGGACCTTCGTCAAAGCGCCATAGTCGCCGTCGTCGGTAAGCGAGGTGATCGCCGAAACGATATTGGCCAGTTCGTTGAGAGCGTCCCGCATTTACGCGCCCTCCCGCTCAGAGGCGTTGAGGGCTTCCCGCGCGATTGCCTCGTAACCTGGCCGGCCGTTATCGTAGAAATTCCGGTCGTAGCCGAGGATATCGGACAGTGCAGACCGAAGCTTCGAGATGACCGCATCCCTGTCGGAGATCAGTGCCTTGTGGGCTTCGAAGGAATTGACTGCGGTCGAGATTGGGCCGTCTGCCTCGGCAGGGGATAAGACGCCAACCGGGTCTCCGCAGTTCTCCCACTTGAAATAATCGCCACTCCATACTTGCCTCTGCCAGCGGCCGGGCTTTCCCATCTGGCGCGCGCCGTCCGGCTTGTACTTGGCCCAGCGGTAAGCAATTCGTTCGATGGATTCGAGGACGAAGGTTGAGCCGTCTTTCGGGTAGGTCTCGGTCACTCGCGTTCCTCCCCGCTCTGGCGGTTGTCGGAGGGGGTGGCTTTGACATGGTAGCCGTGGCCGTTGGCGACGTTCCATTTACGAGCTCGGTTGATAGTCATCTTCCGATCGATCTGCGCTGCCATGTCGGCATCGAACCGATGAACGAGGCGGTAGAGGACGATCACAACGTCCGCGACCTCTTCGATAGCTTCGCGGTCGTTATCGTCGACTGCGAGCTTCATGATCAGTTCGGCCATCTCCTGGTTAGCTCTGGCGGCTACGGAAATGTTGCTGCCGGCTTCACCGAAGGTTTCGGAGATCCATTCGTTGATGGTGGTTTGCGTCTCGACCGCCCCCACACAAACCTCCCCAGCATCAAGACGGGAGAGGGCGGCGCGGAGACGCGCGAGTTCGTTTTGCGCCCACTGAGGCAAGGAACGCTCGGCAAGAACTTCCATCTGCGCCATGTCTTCGTCCGTCGGGTTGACGAGCGAGAAGCCGGCGCCAATTTCAAGATCAGCCTCAGCCTTCGCGCGCCGTTCGAACCACTCCTTGGTGATGCTAAGATTGCCGCGCGTCTTCATCTCCTCAGACATCTACGCCTCCCTGATTGTCGGATACGGGGGTAGTGGTGGCCTTGGGTGCACCGAGCAGCGGAAAATCCATCTCGCCGTTTACAAACCTGCAGTACTGAGGCTGGCGATAGAGGCGAGGGCCGTAGTGCGACAGCCCCTCGGTCAGGAGATAATTGATCTCGCTACCGTTCTGGGTGTTTACCGCATTCCACTGCCACTTCTTGCGGCCCTCAAAGCCTTCTGCCTCAATGGGCTCCGACGTGATGCGAGCCTCAAGGTTCATGCCTCCTTCGCACTCGTAGATGATGTCTCCCACTTGGAGGCTCATGATTTCTTCGTCTCGAATGGAGCTCATCTCTCAAGCCTCCTGTCTTGCGTCTGGCAGAGAAGCGGTGGTCCATTTTGCTTCGTAAGCTGCGATGAATTCAGCATCGAACGATGAGCGCCAACCGCAGCCGCACTGAAACTGCCTGCCGATATAGTGGGTGCGAGGCATATGGAGCCGGCATTCGACATTGCCGCAATAAGGCGTGTATCCCTTGCGGTTCATGAGATTTTCCCGAACGATGCTCATTCTGAGGCTCCATTGCTTGGCACGAGGGAAGCTCCATAGCCGGGAGGGCAGACCGCCGGTTTGTGCCAAGCCTTGTCGAAATCGGCCATGGCCTCGGCGGGCGTCGATCCGGTTCCGACCACGCCAGTCGGCAGATCTCCATAGATCGCCAGCCATGCGTTGCCGTCTTGGATCAACGTCGGCCGCATCAGGACGTGCGGCAGGCATCGCATGATTTCGGTGTTGAACTGCGAGTTCAAAACGCTTTGTTCGGATGCGTAGCTCATTCTGCAGCTCCATGGTTGTGCACGAGAGAAGCGCCCTTAACCGGAGCGATGCGATCGGACGACACTGGCAGATACGACGGGAACCGACGCTTCATGAGCAAGTCGAACCGGCCGTCGAAGGCCTTGTCCTGGCGGTGGCGACGGAGCTTGAAAACGATCTCCGTCATCTTGCCGGCGACGAATTCGTGCCGGGTGCGGTCCATGAGCCGTGTGTAGGCGGAGACCGCGATGTCGATATCGGATGCTGAGCGCATGGTGGTCCTCACTCGGCTGCGATGGAGAAATGGGATGGAGCCGGGAATGGGAAGCGGTCGAACACGCCCTTCCATTCCAGAGCCTTGCGCTGCTCGGCCGTGTAGCCGACGAGCTGATCGCGGTAGGGTGTCGGTGCAAGTTCGTCGAACAGCGGCCCGGTGCAGCCGAGGGATAGCCCAGCCTCGCGAAGCTCATGGCAGCGGCGGATACGATCCGAGTACCGGCGAGCCCAGCCGCTTGCGTCCTTGCCGGCCAGATGCAGACGGCGGACCTTGAATATCGCCTCGTCCAGATCGGAGAGGTTGATGCGCAGCGCGCCGGAGACGAGCGGGGAGGTGTTCATTGGGCACCTGCCGACTGGTTCGAACGAAGGCGGTCGTAGACCGTGCGGGCCATCGCGCTGGCGATCACATCGCCTTTACCTTCACGGGTGCGATGAGTGCGGCCCGTGTGGTCGTTGTAGCCGGGGACGAAATGGTCACTGGAGCGGTCAAAGAGGGCGGTGAACAGCCTGGCGTCGTCTTCCAAAATGGCTGCGGCGCTTTCCTCGACCGACTTGCCGGCGATGAAATGCGGGAGCATCCGCTTCACGAAGACCAGTTCTGCGTCTGTCAGTTCCTGTGTCATGCTCGGATCCCCATCCAAAACTTCGCGGGCACTCGGTACTGAGCCCGCTGGCGCCTCCGGTTTCTTCGTCCCCTGGGGGAGATCATTCCGTCGGCTGATGAGGGGAACATCGCAGACAACACGGATCGTGTCAACATGTTTCGTGTTGCGGCCATGAAAATAAAACATGCGCCATGTTGCGCAACATCGAATCAGGGCGTAGAAAAAGAAAAGCCCGCCGCGAGGTTCGAACTCGGGCGGGCTGTTGGAGACGGTTTGACCCTGGGAAGTTTTCCCGTCGCCAAATAACGATGCAGTTATACCATTACGTGCGCTTCGTTAAAAGCAAAAACCTCCCAACGGGTTCCCGAACCTTCAAAAATCGGAGCTTACGCGAAGGGATGCCGCGATTTTTCGGGCCAAACTTCGTAGGGAAGGCATGAGACAGGACACGCGGCCTTCTAGACGGGCCTACCGCTCCGCAAGGGTGGGATAAACGACGCAAGTGGTGAGGTTACGGCTTTCGGGCCGGGATCAGCCGGGAGTGCAGGCCCCTCAAAGATACCCCCGGGAGCTTCCGGGTCTCTAGCCTGGTCGATAAAGCGCAGTTGGTCTGACAGCTCTGGTTACGAATAAGACGAGAAGGCGAGGTCTAACCTCACCCCCCGTCTATGATGATGCTTTACCTACTCTTTAGGCCGAAGGTGCATCTCGATCAGTTCGCGAGCTGCAATGAACGCCGGGTTCTCTTCATCGCCTTGGCCATACTCCAACGCCATCAACGCTGATTCGTAGATCTCCCGAACTTCCGCATCGCGCAGGACGCCCTTCCTGATCAGGTGTGAAACGAGCTCAGCCAGAATGGCGGAGGTGGAAAGGGCTACAGCGCCGGCCGAAAGGACTTCGGTTTTAAGGCTCATGCGTTTCCAGCCATTGCGATGTAATGGACTGAGTGCACTTGATTGGAAGGGAAGCGCAGTTCCTTTTCAGGGTTGAACTGCGACAGAACGAGTTCGGCGGCATTGTGCCGGATGAATTTCTTCACATAGGCCAGCAGGGGCCCATTCTCCTCAACCCTGATCTGGGCAATGACATAGTCGCCCTTCTTCACCCGGCGAAGAGGATCGACGAAGCAGACTTCACCATCCTCGTAGCGCGGCGACATCGAATCGCCCGAGACCTGAACCGCGTAAGCTCCCGAAACATCCGAAAGGATCGGCGGGGCCATCGTTTCATACAGGACGCTACCATTCATCTCGAACTCGCCATCTACGCCACCAACCGCGCGGCCGTAGACTTTAATCAACCTGCCGCGTCCGACTAATTTAGCGCCGACGATCGCATTCGGCGAATCATTTTGGTTGGCTGCAGGTGGAGCCATGTTCTCCTCGCCCATAAGCCAGAGCGGATCGACGTCGAATTTCCTTGCGTAGAGCTTTGCCTCGTCCAGGTTGAAGTCGTTCTGCCCGTTCTCATGGGCACGGTAAGTCGATGCAGCGAGCCCCAAAGAGGCCGCGGCTTCGGAAGCAAACTTGAACTTTGTTTCGCGCGCCTGGCGCAATCGAGCGTGTTTTTCAGACATGCGGGCAACATAATTGCTGTCGCAACACGATGCATGTTGACAACACGACATGATGCATGTCATGAAGGGGCATGAGCACCGAACCCAACATGGCACCCATCAACGAGATGTCCGACGTGTTCGTCATCTTCAAGAACACTGAACTGGCCGAAGCGCTGAACGTCGGCCCGTCCACCGTATCCGAAATGAAGCGCCGCAAGAATATCCCGCCGGAGTACTGGCCAGATCTTATCCCGGCTGCTCGGGCCAAGGGTCGTTCGGACCTGACCTTCGAGCGCATGTCGGAATTGGCGGCGCTGCGGGCCAAGCGCGGAGTTTCCGCATGAGAAAGCTTCCGCCAGATGAAAAGGTTTTTGATCTCCGTTCTGGCGGCATGACCGTGAAGGAGATCGCCGAGCGGTACGATGTGGTCGTGGACATGGTCTACAACGCGCTCCGCCGCCACAAGGGCAAGCCGACGCACGGCGACCAGTTCAAGACCGTCAACGCCGACAGCCGCTTCACGCGGACCAGCGCGCAAGCGGTCGAGCACCGGGATACCGGCGAGAATGTCGGGTCCACGCGCCCGGTCAGCGTCGGCAGAATTCAACGCACCAGCCTTCGGGAATGTGGCGACCTGCTGCGCGAGTGGGGTGTGGAGAGGGGGATGGCATGAGCAAAACGTTGTTCCCCATTGTCCAGCTCGGCGCGGAAGTGAAGATCGGGAAGATCGGCGGTCACATCGGCCGGTTCGAGATTATCCCGATTTCGAAGCTCCTTGTGGACTCGACCTATCAGCGCGCGATCTCCCAAGGGTCTGTCAAAAACATCCGCAGGATCTGCGAGGGGTTCGATTGGGCGAAATTCCTGCCCGTCATCGTGACCCAGGACGGCGAATCGTTCTCGATCGTCGATGGCCAGCATCGCACGACGGCAGCAGCCACGATCGGCATTGAAGCGGTGCCTTGCTACGTTCTCTCCTGCACCGCGTCCGAGGCTGCGGCTGCGTTCGCTGCGATCAACGGCAACGTCACTCCGGTTCAGCCGATCGACCTGTGGTTCGCCGAGCTGGCGGCCAAGAAGCCGTCGGCCGTCTCCCTCCAGCGTGTCCTTGACGCGTCGGGTGTAAAGGTCACCAGAAAGAAGGAAGGGTTTCTGGCGGGTGAAACCCGGTCGATCACCGTCCTGCAACGCGCTCTTGATTTCTATGGAAGCGCCATTCTGACCACGATCCTCCAGTGCATCGTGGAGACGTCTGACGGCAACCCCGGCATGCTCTTCGGCGCCATGATCAATGGGGTAGGGCGTGCGATCCGGACGAAGCCGGAAGTCTTGGCCGACCCGGCAAAGCTCTTTGACGTCTTCGACGAAATCAATCTGTCGGAACTTCTCTACAGCGCGAAAATCGAAAGCGCTCGGTCTGGCAACCCGGTCCAGTTCATCATCACCCGCCAGATCAACGCAGCGATCAAGAACGGATCGCCACGGGAGGTTGCTCATGCAGCTTGAGTGTGCGTGCCCGGTCTGCGGGCAAGAAATTTCCGATCTTCCGGTCACCATTCTCCCAGAGCGCGGGATGGTTGTCGCCAACGGCAAGTTTGCCGTGTTGACCGGCAGCGAGAGCTTGCTGTTGCAGCGCCTGGCTGAGGTCTTCCCTCGCGTCCTGACGAAGGAAGCCGCGCTGGAGTGGATGTACCAGTTTGCGGCGGAAGGTGAAGAGCCTGAGATCAAGATCATCGACGTGTACATCTGCAAGGCTCGCAAGAAGCTGGAGCCGATCGGCGTCCGCATCGATACCGTCTGGGGGAAAGGGTACGCCCTCGCCCTTGATCGCAAACCCGTGATCGTGAGGGAAGCGGCATGACCTGGAATTTCGATATCGCCAGTGCGCCGCGCGGCAGGGGAGTCACCACCACCGTCACCGTGGACGGCAAGGACCGCACGAAGCGCGAACACCACGTCGATCCGGTCTGGCTGGCGACGGCGTCTGGCAAGGTCCATCGCTCGTATTGGGTACCGCAGACACGGAGCATGCGCGGACACTGGTCTGGCTTTAACCCCGATAGCGTTGAGCCTATCGCCTGGCAGCATTTCGTCGTCCCGGAGCATCCCGGCAACTCGGTGATCGTTCATCGGCATACCGAGATCAACCTTCCGATCATCGAAGACGCTGGAGGTGGCTTGTGACCCCGATCCTCGCACCAAATTCCATAGACGCGGCGGCACAGCGGGCCATCGAGCATCGCACCGGCCACGACCGCAAGCAGGTATCCAGACCTCGGAGGGCAGCATGAGCAGCGGTCTCATCATCGGACTTACAGCCTGGGCACTCATTTCCATTCCCCTCGGTGTCTTGCTCGGCAAGATGATCAAGGACGTCTCCCGCGACGACGACGCCCATAGCGGGCAGGTCGCTTTCATTTCCAAAAAGCAGAGCAAGGCGCGCACGCCGGCAAGCTAGTCGCGCCGCTCTCTCAACATCGGATCTCGGTTTCGGCCGGGGTTCACTTTCACTCCCTTCAAGCCCGTGCGGCCATGGATGCAACTTAGCAAACATGGCGGACTCGAATGGAAAACCTCAGCCCTCAACAGACAATTAGAAAAACCGAAAACAAGGCGAATTCGATGAGTAGCGTAGACGTTTTCAGCCCAGATATTGCCGCGCGGTATGCGCGAAAAATGATTGAACGAGAGACCCGTGGCAACGGGGACCAGATGAACGCGCTCGAACGGGTAGGGCGCCGCTGCGGCATGACCGCCCGCACATTGCGCCGCCTGGTCAACGGCGAGACGAGGGACCCGGGCATTGCCGTCTTCGGCAGGATCCGCGCCGCCTATCTCGACTATTGCGCCCGCCAGATAGCCGAGCTGCAGGCTGAAATCGCAGCAGAAAAAGCAAGGTTCGGTGATGAGCATTTGGGCAATCTGGAAGCTGAAACGGAGCTTCTCGCAAGCAAAATCCGCTCGGCAAGAAAAGGAAGACCGTGATGACAGCAGGCAGCAACACGAAGCTATCGGACGCGGAACGGCAGAAGCTATTCGCCTACCACTTCCGTCGGGAACTGGCGGCGGAAACCAAGCGGCGGGAAGCAGCTGCCGAGAAGACGGCAAACCGTAAGGTCGCCAAGGCTGCCGACCCGACCTTCTCCGGTCAGAAGTTTGACCACTACCTCAAGGCCCACTTCGGCGAAGACGACCAGAAGCCAGTTGATCGCCTGAAGTCGGACCGCGAAAACCTCGAATGGCTCGGTCTCATCCCGTCGACCAGCGGCGGCGATCTGCTGGCCCAGGTCGATCGGGTCGACAAAGAACAACTGATCCAGGCCAAAGGCTACAAAGCCGGCCTGCTGAACCTTGATCGTCGGTCCGGCTACGACGCCGGCAGCGCTGACGACAAGCTGTGGCTGGCCTCATATGACGCCGGCAAGACCGAATACGAGACCGAGATCCCCGACATCATGGCGCGCATCGAGGCGGCGGCGTCGAAGGAGGAACCACCTTCTGATGGTGATGACCCATTCGCCAGCGCCGACGACCCCGCCCACTGAGTTCCTCCAGGCGGCCATCCTCCTCCCGGCCGCCCAACTAGACGCGCGAATGCGTCACTCTCTCTCCCGGTGAAGCAATGAACGTTCAAACGAAAATCCAGAGCTTTACGTGCCCCTGTTGCCGAGGGTTCATCGGCGAAGCCGCTCCGATCGAAATGGTCGTGGACAGCCTTGGCCACCCGATGTTCGTCACGCTCCTGAATGAGCTTTCGAAGAAGGTAGGTCGCAATGTCCGCCGCCAGGTCCTGCTTGATGCTTGCTATGCCGATGATGAGGACGGCGGCCCTGACGATGCTCCTCGCGCCTTCCGAGCCAACCTTTCGAAGCTGCGCAAGGCCATCAAGGATTTCGGGTGGACGGTTGAGTGCGTCGGCGGCCGCGGGCGAGGGAACTACGGCGGCGCGTTCTACCGCCTCATCCCGACGGAGGCGCGCCAATGAAAATCCTATCCTTCGACACGAGCAAGTCAGCCGGCTGGGCCTTCTTCGACACCAGCAAGCACATCTCGTCCATCAAGTGCGACGTGCTGGAATTCCCCGCCAAGGCATCTATCGAATACTGCGCCGATCAGATGGGGCTCAAGGTCGCCAAGCTGATCAAGGAGTTCCGGCCCGACTTCGTCATCATGGAAACCGCGCTCAAGATGAGCCCCGGCGGCACGATGGCGACGGTGGTCTCGTGCATGCTGCACGGTGCGGTGCTTTCCACGGTGGCGAACTTCGGCATCCCGTGGGGCACTATCTCATCCGCAACCTGGCGCTCGATGTTCTACGGCAAGGGCTTCAAGCCGCCGCAGAAGATTACGAAGCTTGCCAAGCCCGATAAAAAAGGCAGGTGGGAGAAGGTCGAGAACCTCTGGAAAGAGGCGATCGTCACCCAATGCGAGCGCGAGGGCATCATTCTCCCGACCAAGAAGACCGTGGCCCACAACGCAGGCGAGGCGGCGGCCATAGCGGTCTGCTGGCGCGGTGCTGAGATACATGCCGGGCGATACCGACCCGCGTTCCAAGGCTTTCTACAGCAGCGCAATGAGCGCCAAGGAGCGGCGGCATGAACGCTTACGATGACTTCCTTGCCAAGAAGCGCCTCTTCGATCTTCCGACCGGGATAACCGGCACAGTGGAGTTGCCGGACTTCTTCAAGCCGCACCAGCGCGACATCACCCATTGGGCCCTTCGCCGTGGCCGCGCCGCAATCTTCGCCGGTACAGGCCTCGGCAAAACGCTGATGGAGTTGGTATGGGCTAAGCAAGTGGCGCGCGAGACGCGCCGTCCCGTGCTTATCCTGGCGCCGCTGGCGGTCAGCCTGCAGCACAGCCGGGAGGCCACCAAATTCGGGATGTCCGCATCGGTGGTCACGCATCAGTCTGGCGATGCGATCGACATTACCAATTACCAGAAGATCGACCATTTCGAGATGGAAGGGTTCGGGGGTATCGCGCTGGATGAGAGCTCGATCCTCAAGAGCACCGAAGGCAAGTACCGGACCAAGCTTATCCAGGATTGCGCCAACGTCCCGTTCCGTCTCGCCGCAACGGCCACGCCGGCGCCGAACGATTTCATGGAACTTGGCAACCACGCAGAGTTCCTGGGCGTGATGTCGTACACCGACATGCTCGCCACGTTCTTCACCCACGACGGCGGCGACACCCAGAAATGGCGGCTTAAAGGCCACGCCGAGACCGAGTTCTGGAAGTGGATGGCATCATGGGCCGTCATGCTGCGCAAGCCGTCGGACCTCGGATATGACAATGCGGGATATGACCTGCCGCCACTCCGCTACACATCGCACCAGGTGCAAGTCGAGTATGCGCCAAGCATGGAAACCGGCCTCTTGTTTCCGATGGAGGCCCGAACGTTGCAAGAACGCATTGCCGCCCGTCGGGACAGCGTCAGCGATCGGGTGAGGCTTGCCGCATCCATCACGCCGACCGATCGACCTTTCGTCTGGTGGTGCAACATGAACGGCGAGGCCGAGGGTTTGGCGAAGGCTATCCATGGCGCCGTGAACCTCACCGGCTCCGATCTCGATGACGTGAAAGAGCGGAAGATGGTGGACTTCTCCGAAGGCCGTATCCGCGTCTTGATCACGAAGCCGTCGATCGCCGGATTCGGTATGAATTGGCAGCACTGCGCCGACACCGGATTTGTCGGGCTCAATGACAGTTTTGAGCAGGTCTATCAGGCCGTCCGCCGGTTCTGGCGCTTCGGACAGGCCAAACCCGTCAACGTCCACTTCATCGCATCCGAGATGGAGGGCGCGGTCGTCTCCAATCTTCGCCGAAAGGAAGCCGACGCCGAGCGCATGGCCGCCGCGATGGTCATGCACATGGCCGACCTATCCAGCCAGCAGGTGCGCGGGATGGTGCGCGATCGGCCCGACTACAATCCTCAAATCGAAATGACGGTACCGGCATGGCTGACGGGAGAAGCGGCATGAACATCAAGGCAGTCGAACAAGTCGTCACTGACCGATATGCAATCTACCAGGGCGATAGCTGCGAGCTCATCCGCGGCATTCCCACCGACACCATTCATTTCGGCATCCACTCGCCACCGTTCGAAGGGCTCTACAAGTTCAGCAACTTCGACAGAGACATATCCAACAACGACACGGACGGGTTCTGGACGCACTACCAGTTCCTAATCCAGGAGCTTCTCCGGGTCACCATGCCCGGCCGCATCCATGCCGTTCATTGCATGCAGCTCCCCACCAGCAAGATCAGGCACGGCCATATCGGCATGCGCGACTTTCGCGGGGAGATCGTCCGGGCCTATGAGGACGCCGGTTGGATCTTCCATTCGGAAGTCTGCATCTGGAAAGACCCGGTCGTCGCACAACAGCGGACCAAATCCATCCGGCTGCTTCATAAGCAGATCACGAAAGACAGCACAATCAGCGGGCAGGGCCTTGCCGATTACATGCTGATGTTCCGCAAGCCTGGCGACAACCCTGAGCCCGTCGACGGCATGTTCGATCGATATGTCGGATACGGAAATGAGCCATCCAGCATCAGTAGCCGGGTCGCCACCGGCAAATCACCGGCCGACGCCGAGAAGTGGTTTTCCATCGAAGTCTGGCAGCGCTACGCCTCGCCGGTCTGGATGGACATCAACCAGACCAGGACGCTGCAATACCGCGCCGGGCGCGATGAGAAGGACGAACAGCATATATCTCCGCTGCAGCTTGACGTGATCGAGCGGTGCATCGAGCTTTGGAGCAATCCCGGCGACGTGGTGCTGACGCCTTTCCTCGGCATAGGTAGCGAGGTTTACGGCGCGGTGGCGGCTGGCCGTAAGGGCGTCGGCTTCGAGCTCAAGCCGTCCTACTTCCGCCAGGCCGTCCGCAACATTGCGGAACTGGATGAGGCGAAGACCGTCAACTTGTTCGCGATGGACGGCGCAGCATGAACGCCAATTACCGCGACCCACTTCCATCCAACATCGAAGCCGAGCAGGCGATCCTTGGCGCGATCCTGATCAACAACGACGCTCTGGCGGCGGTCCCGACCACGTTCGCCATGGAGCACTTCCACGAGCGCCTGCACCAGAACATCTATGACGCGATCCTCCGGGGCCGGGCCGTCGGCAAGGGAATGAACCCGGTCACCGTCCGCTCCTTCATGGCGCCGGAAGCCGCGAACGAGCGGGTAGGGGACATGACGGTCTCGCAATACCTCGCCCGTCTCGTCTCCGAGGCCGTCAGCATTCGGAACGTCGCGGACTTCGCGGACGCGATCACCGGATATTACCATCGGCGCCAGGCCATGAGCATCGGGGACGATGCCCACGACGCCGGCATCAAGGCCGAGGACGAGCTCCAGTTCATCGACCGCATCAAGGAATGCCGGGACAGGCTGACGGCGATCGTCGCCTCGATCGAGAGCCGGAACGATCCGCAGGAGACCTTTGCCGATGCTATCGACGACACGCTCGACCGGACATCTGACGCCCTGCGCGGGATGAGCCCGGTCGGCATAGATCCCGGCATCCCGGAAATCACGACACTGACCGGCCCATGGCAGAAGAAGCAGCTCATCATCATCGGCGGGGGCGTCAAGCAGGGCAAGAGCGCACTCGCCATGCAGTGCATGTTCAACATCGCCGAGAAGTCCCCTGTAGGGCTCAACAGCGGCGAAATGAGCCGGATGCAGATCATCATGAGGGAGAAGGCGCGGCGCACCGGAATATCCTCCACGCGCCAGCAGCGCGGGTCTGTGAGCGATAACGAGGTCGAAGAGCTATTGCGGGCCGGCGAGGAGATGAAGCGCCTCCGGCACGTTGATATCGACTGCCGGCGCCTGACGCTCGACCAGATCGACCAGAAGATCGCCCGGCTCATCGGAGAGCAGGGAATCGAAGCTTTCTTTCTCGACCACATCGGCAAGATCCAGTGGACCGGCAAGATGGAATACGAGGATGAATTCAAGCAAGGCCAACGCGCGACGTCGATCCTGAAGGACTTCGCCCAGAAGCACGACATTCCGATCATCGCGCTCACCCACCTGAAGAAATCGACGTTCCAGGATTATCAGGGTCGCAGCTTCAAGGAACGCCTCAGCGCGGCGATGAACCGGCGCCCGACCTACCGCGACCTCGTCGGGAACATGGACAAGGACGCCGACCAAGTGCTGATCGTGTTCCAGGCCCGCCCGATCGTCGCCGGCATGGAGCCTGCCGAAAACTCCGACGACTATCCGGTCTGGGAAGACGCCATGAACCGGGTCACCGGCAAGGCGGACATCATCCTATCGCTGTCGCGCGAAAGCGAGTTTCCGCGGCGCAAGGAGATCGCCTGGGAGGGGAAGTCCACGTCCTACGGACCCGGATTTAAGCAGGCCATGAATGCAAAGGAACTTTTCTAGATGACGCGCAAGATCAAAGTTGCCGACCTTCTCTGCGGTGCCGGCGGCTCGTCGGCGGGCGCCAAGCGCGCGCTGGAGGAGATGGGTCTCGAAATGGATCTGGTCTGCGTCAACCATTGGCCGACAGCCATTGATACGCACGAGCGGAATTTCCCGGAAGCCCGGCACTACATCCAGGACATCGCTACCGTCCGCCCGCACCTCCTCGTGCCGGAAGGATATCTTGACCTGCTGATGGCGTCTCCGACCTGCACGCATCATTCCGTAGCGCGCGGCGGCAAGCCGACCAGCGACCAGCAGCGGAGCGACCCCTGGCACATCATCACCTGGCTGACAGAGCTGCGGGTGAAGCGGATTATCATCGAAAACGTCTGGGAGTTCTGCGGGTGGGGTCCGGTCAACATGAAGACCGGCCGCCCGATCCCATCCAGGAAAGGCGAATACTTCCACGCCTGGACCGAAACGCTGCGGCGCCTCGGTTTCGAACTGGAGTGGCGCAAGCTAAACGCCGCCGACTATGGGGACGCGACCACCCGCCAGCGGTTCATCCTCATGGGCCGTTCCGACGGCCGCAAGATCCACTGGCCCATGCCGACGCACAAGAAGCGGGACGAGGTGAACGCCGACTTGTTCGCCACCGCCAAGCCATGGCGCCCGGCGCGCGAGATCATTGATTGGCAGATCAAGGGCCGGTCGATCTTCAACCGCAAGAAGCCGCTGGCGCCGAAGACCTTGGCCCGGATCTATGCCGGTGCCCAGAAGTTCGGCTGGCCGGAACCGTATCTTGTCATCCTCCGCAACCACATGTCTGCCCAGGGGATGGATCAGCCGCTCCCGACGATCGCAGCACGCGGGACGCACATTGCGCTTGCTGAGCCGGTGATCGTTAATCTGAAAGGCCAATCCACGGCGTCGAGCCAGAATGAGCCACTACCGACGCAGACGGCCCACGCTGGCCACCTCTACACCGCTGAGCCCATCATCATGAACGGTCGCAAGGGCAACAAGGCCGAAGGCGTTTCGGAAGGTCTTGTCCCCACGCTCGACACTAAGGGTGGCGTCTGGCTGGCCGAGCCTATGGTTCTGTCGCAGCATACCAGCGGCGCGGCCCGGTCTACCGAGGACCCGCTGCCGACCATCACGACCGGGGGTGCGGCGAATGAGGAACGGCCTGGTTGCGCCCGTCCCATGCTGGTGACAGTTGCCCATGGCAACGATGCACGCGAGCGCGATCCTAACTGGCGCCGGTCCCATGACATCGAGAACCCGCTCGGCGCCATCCACGGCGATGGCGGCTCCTATGCGGTGATAGAGCCGTTCGTGCTCTCGCAGGCGTCAGGAGGCTCTCCTCGTGGCGTGAGCGAACCTATCCCGACCCAGACGACTGGTGGCAACGGCGCTGCGCACGCGCTCATCTCTCCATACTACGGCTCTGGTTCTGGCGAGACCTGCAATCATGTCGACGATGCGCTGCCGACGATCACCAGCAAAGGCCGTTTCGGCATGGTGGTTCCGGTCACCAATTCGAACGGCGGCGCGATAGCGCGCAACATCGATGTGGATCCCTTGCCGACGATGACCACGGCCAAGGGCGGCGAGTTTGCCGCCGTGCTGCCGATCACCCACGCTGGCGGCCTGAACCGCGTCAACGGCATGCATGAGCCTCTGCCGACGATCACGGGAGCAAACCGTGGGGAAATGGCCATGATCGAGGCTGGCCCGCACTACGACATCCTCTTCCGCATGCTGGAGCCGCATGAGCTGGCTGCCGCAATGGGCTTCAACACCGACGAGGCGACCTATGAGTTCGCCGGCACCAAGACTGAGAAAATTAAGCAGATCGGCAACGCGGTGTCCGTCGCGAAGATGAAGGCGTGCGTCGGCGCGATCATGGCGGACGCGGCGCCGAAGAAGAAACCAGTTCCAGACATGGATTACCTGGAGGCAGCCGAATGAACCACATCGCCGCATATCCCGTCCCGGTCCCCGGCGGCTTCAAGGCCATGGTCCGCCTATCCCATAAGGCTCAGCCCTGGCCGATCATGGAAGGCGACCGCCCCGCGATCTACCCGACATGGGACGCGGCCAAGATCGCCGCCCAGGAGCATGTGATCGACCACATCAACGGCACCATGCGCCGCGACGGCGAGACCATTGCCGTCAGCAAGGCGGAGGCGGTGTTCAACGGTCTCAAGCCCTTTATCCGTCAGAGGGGAAGCAACAGGCGCACCGAAGTCGATCGGAGGGAGAGGGCATGACGGAACTCTTCAAGCTCGTCGCTCAAGAGGAAAAGAAAGCACCTCGCACTCGGCGCGGCGGTTGGTCGTGGGGGCCCGTCGAGAGCGCTAAGCTCCGCGTGTTGTCCATGGGGGCAGGGGTTCAGTCCACCACGCTTGCCCTTATGGCGGCACATGGTGAAATCGGCCCGATGCCTGATTGTGCAATCTTCGCCGATACCGATGCGGAGCCGGCCGGCGTCTACGAGCAAGTCGAATGGCTTTCCTCCGGGAACGTTCTGCCGTTCCCTATCCACACGGTTGCCGCTGGCAGCCTGAAAAAAGAGATCGAGGAGGCCGCCGCAGGTTTCAACGGCATGTCTGCCCGGCCCCCTTTCTTTGTGAAGTCGGCGAAGGGTAGGCTTGGGCAAGTCAACCGGCAGTGCACCCAGGATTACAAGATTGACCCGATCCGTAAGAAGCAACGGGAGCTTCTGGGGTTCAGACCGCGCCAGCGCATTCCTGATGCCCAGGTAGAAGTCTGGATCGGCATCAGTACCGACGAGGTCGTTCGGGCCGGCGCGTCATGGGAGAACTGGTCAACGAACCGCTATCCGCTGCTCGAACAGCGTATGTCTCGCCGCGATTGCGAGGCTTGGTTGACGAACCACGGCTATCCCGTGCCGATGAAGAGCGCTTGCACCTTCTGCCCATACCGATCGGATTTTGAATGGCGGTTGCTTCGCGATCGTGACCCGCAGGCTTTCGCCGACGCCGTTGCCATCGATGACCTAATCCGCGGCATGCACAAGCACGGCAAGATCCGCGGCGAACTCTTCATTCATCGTTCCGGCCGACCGCTTTCCGAGATCGACCTATCGACCGCTGAAGAGCGAGGGCAGGGCAATATGCTCTCAATGTGCGAAGGAGCTTGCGGAGTATGACAGCCCACATCCAGCCATCCACATACGAATCCCGCGTCATCTCTCGCGCCAAGGCCGCGAGAGCCGCATGCTACGGCAAGCCGAAGGTGGTGAACATCGCCCCGGCTCTCCGCCTGCCGCCCAGCGAGCCACACGAGCTCGACGAGGGCAGAACCTTCCTCACCCCCGTGGACTTCATCCGCTCCCGCTGCGCCTTGCGCTCCATCACCTTCGAGCAGATCACCGTGCATGACCGGACGGCCGCCATCGTGTCGGTCCGGAACCTGATCATCCGCGAGACCAACCGCCGCTATCCCGACATGTCGATCGCGCAGCTGGCGAAATACTTCCGCAGAAACCACGCCACGATCCTGCACGCCCTCGGCCGACTCCCTGAGAAGGCCAAGCGGGTGATGCATTCTGCCGATCGGGACCGCATAGCCCGCGAGCTTTATGACCAGGGCCTCTCGATCGTTGCAATAGCCAAGGAATTGGGCGTGGTGGAAAGCACCGTGAGGGGCATCAGGAAGCGGCACGGGTGGGAGGCGAGGGCCGAATGACACCAGCCGGCGCCCACCGCTGCGATATCTACAAGGTCGCGCGCCAGTGCGGCGTGAAGCTGTTCGACGGCTCCAAGCACAGCCCGACCAGCCGGAAGGCGTTCGAGTGCTACTGCAAGCCCACGGTGCGCGATATCGGCCGGGACCATGGCGAGGATCACCTTCGCCTCGTCTTCATGCTGATGACCGGCACCAGGGCGAATGCGGCGGAGCTGTTCGCCGACATGATCAAGGCAGTGTCGGCGCTCCTGATCGAGAACCCGGATCTGGTGAAGCTGCCGACGCTCACCAAGGACTTCGATGCGATCGACCTCGGCAGCCTGCGCCGCAAGATAAAGGCCATGCGGATGCCGGTCGAGAATTGGAAGGCGCTGTATGTGCTGATCTCGGTGCGCTTCTACAGGCCCATCCAGGGCGATCTTTTGGACATGATAGGAGAAGCGGCATGAACATGGCAGTGTTTCAGGACTGGACCTATGAGCAGGTGCGGGCGCGGATCGTGGAGGCTGCCGAGACGCTTCTCGCCACTCCGGCATCCCTCGGGCCTCGCATGGCCGGCGGCGCTATGGGTGACGTCGTCCGGGAGATCGGAGAGAGCTATGGCTATGGCACCACCACCTACCGCCGCGTCCTCGCCCCTGGCGCTCTATCCCGCATGGAGGAGGTCTGGGTCTGGATAAACACCTACCTCACCGAGACCGATCGAAAGCTGGTCTACGATTACAGCTTCATCAAAACCCGGAAAGGCATGTATCTTGAGCGGTATCTCGAACGAAACGACATGGTGCGCCGAACTTTCGAACGCAAGATTAATCGGTGCTGTCAAACAATTGCATTAGCTCTCAACCGTAAGCATTTGGTTCGGTTTGATAATCCCATAGACGGCGTGTCGCAAATCAGCGTAGAAGACACGTCATCAACGGTATCGTCCAAGAAGTGCGCCACACACTGGATCGCACCGGACGGCAAGCCGCATATCGACCCTGATCTTCCCTCGGAAAGAACACTCGATCACCGGGCGATCCGGGCGCGGCATAGCGATCGAAATCGGAGCCTCGGAGCGAGGTAGAATAACCAGCCGCGGGACCATATTGGCGCGGTCGCAGCGGGAATGCTGCCCTAATCGGGAAGGCGGGCATAGTTCGTGAAGGTTGGGGTGACCCGGCCGTTCCTTCCTGACGAACGGTAGCCTTCGGGCCGGTCAAGCAAGTGGCCGCGCTGGTGCACACAGCGGCCAGACCGTGGCGAGCGATATCGCTGGAGCCGTTCAACCAATCGTTCGGGAGCGCGTTGCGCGTGGGGCTTCGGCCACCCCGGCGTCCACCTCAGAGGGCCAACAGGCTCCCGTAGCTCAGCTGGATAGAGCGCGCAGGCCATGGCTTGCATAGGTCGTCGGTTCAAATCCGGCCGGGAGCCTGCCTCTGGGGCATTTGATCCAAATACGGGAAAATCCCGTGATTGGCCGAATATGCCAGCGATATCAGCTATGTACGATTTGACCGTGTTTTGATCCCGTCGCCACAAGCGGCGGGTTTCCCATGGAGAGAGCGATGAGCAAGGGCGGAGAAAAGCTGATCGAGGCTGCTCAGTCTGGGATTGGCGATGTTCACTTCCAGAACCCGTTCACAGGCAAGATGGAGCGCTATGTCAGCGAGCGCACGTACATGACGTCGATGCTCCGTTCTGCCGCAGAGCGCATCAACGAGCTTCAGGACGAGGTCGACCGCATCAAGGCTCACCTGGTCATCGACTGACCGCCCCCTAACCACCACCATAAAGGCGAGAGCATGACAGCGCTCGAAACCATTTTCCAGATGCAGCGACCCGTCAGCACCGGCTGGTTTAGCCACCTGTGCCGCTTCGAGGCCGTCGTCTGGGTGTGCGTGGTGGCGGCAGCAAAGCTCGGCATGAATTTCAATGATGGGCGCTATCCCACGTTTCGCGTCGCCTAACCAGTTTTCAACCCAGCGAAAGGAAAGAGCATGACCACGAAGGTAACCGTCGAAGCGAACCATGGCTGGCCGGTCGATGTCTCTGCTCATCATCCGAAGACGGGCGACAAGATCGAAAGCCAGGGCGGCCGGGTGCCGGCGAACGAGACGCGGGTCTTCTACATCCATTCGAGCCAGGATCTTCGCATCCACGAGGTGCAGCCCGACGAGATCGAAAAGCCAGAGCCTGATCGAGCGGCGTAGCGCTCCCGCATACCTGAAATGGAGCCGGGCTTTGCGGCCCGGTTCTTTCACCAAATGCAGAAAACAAATTCCCGAAGTGTCGCCTTTAACCGGGTCTATACCGACACATCAGGAATGGTTTTGCTCAATATCTGAGACCCTTGCAGAAAGACATGTAAAATCAATGGCCCTATCTGTTGAGAACAAGCCATGACTTTCGAGCCAGGGAAAAGCGGCAACCCAGGAGGCCGCCCGAAGTCCAAACCGTTCAAGGAAGCTCTCCTCATGGAGGCTCTCGCGGCCGAGCGTGGAGAGAAGTGCTACGCCAAGAAGGGCTCCCTCCGCTGGAACGCACGCCAGCTGCTCAACAAGGGCGAGGTGCCGGCCATCAAGGAAATCGCTGATCGTCTCGACGGCAAGGTCACGCAGGGCATCAGCGGCCCGAACGGAGGACCTATCCAAACCGTTGATCTGACGAACATGACGGAAGACCAGCTGAATGCACTCGAATCCATCTTCGGCCCGCTTGCCACCGCCAGCGGTGATGATGAGGGCGATACGGGAGGAGAGGGCGAGGAGGGCGGCTGAGGCCGAACGGCAGAGAGTAGCCAAGGATGCGGAGCGCATACGGGCGCGCTGCCAGACGCTGGAAGGCTTCATAACCGAGTTCTGGGATGTCCTGGAGCCGAAGAAGAACCTGAAGTTCGGCTGGGCTCTCCGGGCGATGTGCAAGCATCTCGAGGCGGTGACCGAGGGACGCATCCAGTTCCTGATGATGACCGTGCCGCCTGGCATGATGAAATCGCTCGTGCTGGTCTTCTGGACCGCATGGGAGTGGGGGCCATGCGAGCGGCCTGACATTCAGGTGCTTGCCACCTCATACAGCCAGCCGAACGTGCTGCGCGACAACATGAAACTCCGCCGTCTGGTGGAGAGCGAGAAGTTTCAGGCGCTGTGGTCGCTGAAGCTGCGAGACGACCAGAACGCCAAAGGGAAATTCGAGAACACCGGCAGCGGGTTCAGCGAGGCCCGCCCGTTCAGTTCGATGACCGGCGGTCGTGGCGATCGGGTGAAGATCGACGACCCGCATTCGACCGAGACGGCAGAAAGCGACACGGAAAGGCAGACAGCGGTCCGCATCTTCCGTGAGGGCATCTCCGACCGATTGAACGATGTGACGACGTCGGCGATCGTCATCATCATGCAGCGCCTTCATGAGCAGGACGTGGCCGGGGTCGCGCTGGAACTCGACATCGGGTTCGTGCACCTCAATCTGCCGATGGAGTTCGAGCCGGACCGGGCGTGCCGGACCTATGTCGATAATGAGCTGTTCTTCGAGGACCCCCGCACTGAGGAGGGGGAGCTTCTCTTTCCCGAGAGGTTCCCTGATGAAGAGATCGAGCGGCTCAAGAAGGCCAAAGGGTCCTATGCCTATTCGGGGCAGTACCAGCAGCGGCCGGCGCCACGTTCTGGCGGTATGTTCCAGCGTGGTGACTTTGAGGTCGTCGATGCTGTGCCGGCCGGCGCCAAGCGGGTGAGGGCATGGGACTTTGCGGCCACACAACCGAAGCCTGGACGGAAGCCGGACTGGACCGTCGGGCTGAAGATGGCCTACCACGCCGGCACCTTCTACGTGGAGGACGTGCGGCGCGATCAGTGGTCGGCGGCCGATGTCGAGAAGAACCTGAAGAACACCGCATCTCAGGATGGCCTGACGGTCACGGTGCGGATGCCCCAGGATCCAGGCGCGGCCGGCAAGGCTGATGCCGAGACGAAGATCAAGCTGCTGGCTGGCTACAAGGTGAAGACCGTGCAGCCTACCGGCGACAAGGCCACACGCGCCACACCGGCCTCTGCCCAGGCGGAAGCCGGCAATGTGAAGCTCGTCCGCGGGCCTTGGAATGAAGCGTTTCTGGACGAGGTCTCCTCTTTCCCGAACGCCCCACATGATGACCAGGTGGACGCCTTCGCCGATGCTCTGAATGAGCTCGCGCTGGGCTCCTCCTATACCCTCGCAAACGTTGGATGACGCAATGGCCTGCAGCTCGTGTGAACAGCGCCGGAAGATGCTGGCCGAGGCGAGGAAGCAGGCGGGGCTGAAAGGCGTGGTGAAAGCCATCCCCACCGTAATCCGCGACGTCGTGAAGAACCCGCCGAACATCAGAGGCAAGCGCAATGGGTGATGTAATCCCGCTCCGTCAGATGAATGACAGCCTTCGGTCTGTCGTCGCTGGCCTGGGCGATCCCCTGCGCGACAAGATGGCCATGACCACCTATGGCCTGACGTTCATCGACGATCTTCAGCTTGCGGCCATCTACAAGTCCAACTGGCTCGGTCGGAAGATCGTCGATGTGCCAGCCATGGATTCCATCCGCAAGGGCAGGGATTGGCAGGCTGATCAGGATCAGATTGAACTGATCGAGGCGGAAGAGAAGCGCCTTGACTTTTGGCGCAAGCTGCTCGACGTGAAGGTCAAGGCTCGGCTGTGGGGCGGCGCTGCGCTGTTCATCGGCACGGGTGAGCAGAACCTGATGGAGCCGCTCAACGTCGATCGCATGGGCAAGGGAGGCATCAAGTACCTGACGGTGCTCTCGCGCCGGGATGTGACCGCCGGCCCGATCGAACAGGATGTGCTGTCCGAATTCCACGGCAAGCCGTCCTATTACGAGGTCACCGGAGCGTCGGGCGCGGCAATGGTTCGCATCCATCCGTCTCGCATGGCCATCTTCGTCGGCGCCCCGCACGGTGACGCCCTTCTCGACGTCGGTCTCAACCAGGGCTGGGGAGACAGCATGCTCGAGGCCGTCTATTCGGCCATGAAGAACGCGGATGCCACGGCGGCCAACATCGCATCCCTGGTGTTCGAGGCGAACGTCGATGTGTTCCGCATCCCGGATTTCATGGCGAGCCTTTCGGACCCGACATACCAGACGCGGTTGATCGATCGCTTCACGCTGGCCTCCATGGCCAAGGGCATCAACAAGGCGCTGATCCTCGACAAGGATGAGGAGTACGACCGCAAGACGATAGCATTCGCCACCCTGCCGGAGGTCATGCAGAGCTTTCTGCAGATGGCAGCGGGTGCGGCCGACATCCCGGTCACTCGCCTTCTGGGGCAATCCCCGGCCGGCATGAGCGCCACCGGCGAATCCGATATGCTGAACTATTACGACCGGATCAACTCCATCCAGACGCTGGAGATGGGCCCGGCGCTGTATCGGCTGGATGAATGCCTTATCCGCTCGGCGCTCGGCACGCGGCCGAAGGAGATCTATTACAGTTGGTCCCCGCTCAAGCAGATGAGCGAGAAGGAAATCGCAGAGATCGGCAAGATGACGGCCGAAACGGTGCAGATTGTCTCGACTGCCGGCATCTACACGCCGGAGGAGCTTCGCAAGGTCACCACCAACGCCTTTGTCGAGCTTGGGGCGTTCCCGGGCATCGACCAAGCAGTGGCGGATACGGATGCGGCCGGCGGCTTTGATCTGGGCGAGACGGAGACCGAAGAGGAGGAAGACACGTCTCCTGCTCAGCGCCAGCAGACGGCCGATGCAGCGCCGCGAACACTCTACCTGCGCCGGGATGTGCTGAACGTCTCCGAAATCAAGGCATGGGCCAAGGCTCAGGGCTTCGACACGGTGCAGGACGGGCTGCACGTCACCATCATCCACACCCGCAGCCAACTCGACTGGATCAAGGTGGGTGAGGACTATTGGGGTGAGAACGGCAAGATCACGATCGCCGAGGGTGGCCCACGCCTGATGGAGCGGTTCGGAGAGGCCATCGTGCTCCAGTTCGCATCCTCGCGCCTCACCTGGCGCCATGAAGACATCAAGCGGATGGGCGCTGAGACGGACTATCCGGAATACCAGCCTCATATCACCATCACCTGGGCGATGCCGGAGGGCATGGATCTGTCCAAGGTCGATCCCTACCGCGGCAAGATCGAGCTCGGGCCGGAAGTGTTCGAGGAAGTGAACGACGACTGGAAATCGAAGGTCTCTGAAGCCTGATGCTCCGCTATTCGCTGTCCAAGCTTGGCCGGCAGGCGGGGCGCAAGAATGGAACGAAAGCCGAACTGCCGGTAATCGAGGGCAGGCTTGGAACAGAGAAGGCCTATTACGCCGCGCTGCGCTCCATGCTGGCCCAGATGGCCACTGAGACGCGGGAGAGCGTCATCCCGCCATACGAGGCGGAGCTTACGGCCAAGCGCGCACAGCGGGCCTACACGGGCGATGCGGACCAGTCATGGTTCTCTCGCATCAAGGCGCTGACGGTCGCGTTGCAGCGGGTGGCGTCGGATACGGTCAACCGTCTCCTCACACTCGAGGCTCAGCGCCACACCGAACAGTTCATGGCGACGGCAAAGAAGGCCATCGGCATCGATCTCCGGTCTGTCGTACAGCAGGAAGACCTTGCGGAGTATCTGGTCGAGGCGGCGGGGCGGAATACCTCGTTGCTCACCGGCCTGGCCGACGACACGATCAAGCGGATCGAGCAGACGGTCTACAACAACTCGATCGCCGGCAACTCGGTGACGACGCTGCGCAAGGCTCTGCAGGAAGACTTCGGGATATCGGATCGGCGGGCAAAGCTGATCGCGAGGGACCAGACGGCCAAGCTGAACAGCGATCTGAACCGCCGACGGCAGGAACAGGCTGGGGTGACGACATATAGCTGGCTGACCAGCCGCGACGAGAGAGTCCGCGAGCGCCACCGAAAGCTTGAGGGCAAGGTTTACAAGTGGGGTGAGGCGACCGGCGCGGAGGGTGGTCTTCCACCTGGGCAGCCCATCAATTGCCGGTGTGTGGCCAGAGGGATTGTCGAGTTCTAGTCCGGCAAGAACTTCTTGAGGTCTTCCGGGACATCGACCGGCTCGGCCTCAATGTCATCCGGCCCCAGATAAACGATCTCGGTCGTCTCGACGGCTCGCTTGAGCGCTCTGACTTCCATAGCCAGCGCTTTGATCTCGACGCTCTGGTCAAGGATCAACTGGCGCAAGGCTCGGAACTGCTCGTCGGTCATGCCGGCGATGTAACCGCATCAAAGGGACCATGTCCATGCAATTCACTGACAGGTTGACGCTCGACGGGGCTATCCGTCGGACGGCTGACGGCTATGGCGTTGTTTCGGCCAAGGTCGCCCGTGGTGGCAACGTTCAGCTTTATCTCGGCTCAGAGGTAGGCGTGAAGGACAAAGCCACCGTGCGGGTCTACCGGCCGGAAAGCGAGGTGTTCAAGAAGGACGCCATCGCAAGCTATGCCGGCGTCCCGGTAACGATCAACCATCCGAAAAGCGGCGTATCGGCCGACACTTGGAAGGACTTGGCAGTCGGCGAGGTCGGAGACGACGTGCTTCGCGACGGCGAATTCGTCCGCGTCCCGATGATGCTTAGGGACGCCAAGGCCATCAAGGCTGTCGAGGACGGCAAGCGCGAGCTCTCCATGGGCTACAGCGCAGAGATCACCTTTGCCGACGGGGTGACGCCCTCCGGCGAAACCTTCGACGCCATCATGTCGGATTTCAAGATGAACCACGTTGCGATCGTCGATCAGGCGCGCGGCGGGGCAGAGCTTCGCATCGGTGACGGTGCGGATAAGTGGGGCGCCAGTCCCGTCAACTCCCAGACAGCAGATGAAAGGACAAGCCCCATGGCTGATGCTCTGCGTAAGATGCTGGTCGATGGCTTGCAGGTCGAAACGACCGATGCAGGCGCAGCGGCCATCGAAAAACTGCTCGGTGACAAGCGGACCCTTGAAACCAAGATCGCCGACGCGATCAAGGATCATGCCGCTTCCATCGCGGCCAAGGACGAGGAAATCGGCACCCTCAAGGCCGAAAACCAGAAGCTGAAGGATGCCGCTCCGAAGCCGGCCGATCTCGACAAGCTGGTCGCCGACCGCGCCGCCCTGGTTACCACGATTAAGGCGATCGACAGCAAGATCGAAGTGTCAGGCGTCTCCGACAACGATCTGCGCCGCGCCGCGGTCAAGTCCAAGCTCGGCGACGAGATGGCCAAGGACGCCTCCGACGCGGAAATCACCGGCATGTTTAAGGCGATCGCCAAGGACGTGAAGGCGGCCGACCCGTTCGCTGATGCCCTCAAGGGTGGCGTCAAGCCTGCTGATGCCACCAATTCCAACGCCGCTCATTCCGCCATGGTCAGTGACATGTCCACGGCATGGATGAACCAGAACAAGGGAGCCGCATAATGCCTGCTGTTCAGACCACTTACGCTGCCCAGCACACTCGCTGGGTCGAGGGCATGGTCCTCAACATGGAGCCGAACGACATCGTCACCCGCCTTGCGGAAGACGTCGAGGGCATCGGCTTCGGCAAGGTGTGCGTTCAGGGCACCGCCGACAACCAGGTCGTCGACTCCGAAGCGACGGTCAAATTCTGCGGTATCGCCGTGCTAGACACGACCCGGCCCACCGGCAAGTACGAGCAGTATGACAATGTCGCCGTCATGAAGAAGGGCGTCATCGTCGTCTCGGCTTCCGAAGCCGTCGCGGTCGGCGATCCCGTCTACTACACCCCGGCGACCGGCGTCCTTTCCAAGACGTCGACCTCCAACACCCTCATCGCGAACGCGCAGTGGGACACCAGCACCGCAGGTGCCGGACTCGCTGCCCTTCGTCTCGGCTAACAGGAGCGCTCCACAATGAACGCACACATCATGCAGGACGCTCAGCAGGTCGCGATGAGCTTTCTCATCCGGCAGGCCTCGCTGATCGAGCCTACCGTCTACGCGATCCGGTATCAGGACATCCAGTATGCCCAGCTGATTCCGGTCGACACCTCGGCGCCGGAATGGATCCAGTCCGTCACCTACTTCTCCATGGACGGCGTCGGCAAGGCCGAATGGTTCCACGGCGCTGCCCAGGACGTCCCCAAGGTCGAATTGACCCGCGAGAAGTTCGAAACCAGCGTCAGCATGGCGGCGATCGGCTACGGGTACAACATCGAAGAGCTCGGCACCGCCCAGCTGCTCGGGATGAACCTGACCGCCGACAAGGCTTCGCTCGCTCGTCGGATCGCCGAAGAGAAGATCGACAGCGTTGCCTTCGGGGGCGATGCCAGCAAGGGCCTCACCGGCCTGGTCAACGCATCGACGCCGACGGCCACCACCGCGCCGGCAGATGGTACGGGCTCGGCCACGACCTTCGCCAGCAAGACGCCGGATCAGATCCTCCGGGACGTCAACGGCCAGCTGACGGGCATCTTCACCGGCACGCTCGGTGCGGAGATCGCGGATACGATCCTGTTCCCGTATTCGGTACTGCTGGATCTCTCCACCCGCCGGATCGATGCTGTCAACCAGACGACCATTCTCGAATGGATCGAACGGAACAACATCTACACCCGCACCACGGGCCAGCCGCTGACCATCCGCGGCGTGTTCGGCTACCTCGACACGGCCGGCGCCTCCAGCACCAAGCGCATGGTGGCCTACCGCCGTTCGCCCGAGGTGCTGAAAATGCACCTGCCCATGCCTTTCCGGTTCCTGCCGGCATGGCAGACCGGACCGGTTCGGTTCGACGTTCCGGGCCTCTTCCGCATCGGCGGGGTCGATATCCGTCGGCCGAAGTCGGTCCGCTACCTCGATGGCATCTAAGGAGGATCTGTCATGAAGATCACCAACACTCAGCCCGGCCCGCGCGGCGTCAACACCATCAACGGCCCGGTTCTTGTCGATCCGGGCCAGACTGTCGAGGCCGAGGTCTATGAGCGCGAGCAGCAGCACATCGAGGCTGCAGGCTGGTTCAAGGTCTCCGGCGGCTACACGGCCAATCCTCCTGAGAAGAGTGAAGCCTCCGGCAAGACTTCGGGCTCGGACAGTTCGGCTGAACTCGACGAGCTCAAGAAGCAGCTAGCAGCGAAGGACGCCGAACTCGAAAGGCTCAAGGCCGACAAGCAGCCGACCGAGCGTGACGAGCTCAAGAAGCAGGCCGACGAGTTGGGGCTTGACTACCCGGGCAACATCTCGAACGCCAAGCTGAAAGAGCTGATCGACGCCAAGCTCGCAGAGCCGTCGGCCGGTCAGTAACCAACCAGGCTCGGCGGGCGACTGCCGGGTCTTCCCACTCCATGGAGGTCGAGCCTGATGGCCTATACACCGCCGACCGTCGAGAAGTTCAAGATCAGATATCCCGAGTTCGAACCCGTCTCAGATGCTCTGGTCCAGATGGTGCTTGACGAGGCGATCGCCGCAGTCGGTGACACGTGGGTGGATCGCGACAGGGCAAAAGCCCAGATGCTGCTTGCCGCGCACGAACTGGCGATGGCCGGGGAACCGGCGCGCACCACCTCCGGTCAGAATTCAGGAGCCACCACTGGCGCTGTCAAGCGACGGAAGGTCGGCGACGTCGAGGTCGAGTTTGCCGGAACTTCCGGATCGTCTGGTTCAGGCGGCGGCATTGCATCTATGTACGGATCGACAACCTACGGGCAGCAGTACCTTGCGCTGCTTCGCCTCAATTTCGCAGGAGCGATAGCGGTATGACCGTCTTCAAGATCAAGAACCCGAGCCACAGCAAGCATCCCATCCACACCGTGGACGGCGTCCGGCATATCGGCGCGCGGTTGACCCGCGAGTTTGACCTTTCCGGCCCCGGTGAAAAGCTGGTGCGGGCCTCCGAAGTGCTTCAGCTCATCGAGCCCGCGAGCCAGAAGGCTCGGAAATCCACACAGCGGGCCGCAGACGCAGAAACCGATAGCGAGGCCTCCGATGTTCACGGCGAAGGTGATACGGCGTCAGCGGGTGGATCTGAAGAAGGTGGCGGCGGGGCTCAAGGGTCCCTCTAAGGTCAAGGTCGGATTCCCTGCGGGGGAGGCCGACGCCGACAACATCCAGAAAGCTGTCTGGAACGAATTCGGAACGAGGGGCGGGGCGTCCGGAGGTGGCTGGGGCGGTCCCATCCCTGAGCGCCCATTCATGCGGAATGCCATCCGGGATAACCAGGCTAGTTATCGCGACGGGATGAAAAACTCCGCGGCGAAGCTGCTGCGGGGCGAAACCGGCCTCCGAACAGTGCTTTCCAAGCTCGGTATCAAGGCGCAGGGCGACATTCAGGCCGAGATCACCTCCCTGTCGAACCCGCCGAACAGCCCCGTGACGATCGCTCTTAAAGGTTCAAGCAATCCCCTGATCGACAGTGGCGAGATGCGCGGCGCCGTCACATGGAAGGTAGACGAATGATCGACGTGGCCGTGGCAATTGATGGTGAGGCGGTGAACGTCACCCGCACCAGGGCAGCCGCCGGCGCTTACAATGACGATGGCGAGTGGGTTCCTGGCTCGCCAGATGCCGCCACCATTCGCGCCGCTATCCAGCCCGCCAGCGGCAACCAACTCATGGATGTCCCCGAGGGCATGCGGACAGAGGCGCGGTGGCTACTGTGGTCGCGCTCGGAGGTCAAGGTGGACGACATGATCACGTCGGGAGGTGTCTCTTACCGCGTCATGCATCTCTGGCCTCGGGCGGATGGCGGTTTCTATCGCGCTGCAATCGGAAGGCTTGATCCGTGACCAATGATGAAGTCTGGAGTGCCGTCGTCCGCTGGGTAAGGGCCAAGACCGGCAAGACCACCATCAAGTCGCACGAGGGCGGTCCGGCGCCGACCGGGCAGTATGTGGTGGTCAACTTCACTGGCAGCACTGAGTTGCATAACCGACCGATGGACATCGAATACGCCGGCACCACCACGATCACGGCCACACCGGTGATCGAAATGGAGTGGAGGTTCTCGGTTCATGCCTATGGGGCAGACCCGACGGACATCCTACGGCCGGTCGTATCGGCTCACAAGCTTTCGCAGGTGATGGAGCCTCTCTTCCCGGCCCTGACCGTGCATGAAATCTCCCAGATCCGGAACGTGCCGGACTGGATCAACAATGCCTGGCAGCCCCGGGCGCAGATGGACCTGATCGTCCACGGCATCATCCGCGACAGCGTCGGCGAAGTGGACGCCATCGAAGAATACGGCATCGAGATCGTTCGAGCCGAAGACTGAGCCCTTACAACGAAAGGAAATCGCCATGGCGGTGATCCCGTACAACCGGGTCGTCGACGTCTCCCTGACGCGCAACGACGCCTTCCCGAGCCGCCGCGGTTTCGGGACGCAGCTCATCATCACGACCGAATCGGTATCCGGAAAGGTTGACACAACCACCAGGACCAAGCTCTACGCTTCGATCGAAGAGGTTGTCGCCGATTGGGCCACCACGACCAGCGCCTACAAGGCCGCCCTGTCCGCCTTCTCGCAGAACCCTCGACCGACGCAGATCAAGATCGGCCATGTGCTGGACGACAGCACCATGACGACCGCTGAACTGGCCGCCCAGCTTGATCTGCTCGAGGCCTATGACAACGACTGGTATTTCCTGACCATCGCTGCCAATCTTCGCGATGTCGCGGCAACTGCGGCAATCCTGACGTGGACGCAGGCCCGCAACAAGCTTGCTATCGTTGATAGCAATGACGAAGAGACCACCGACCCCGCCGACACGACCTCTTTGGCTGCCGCCAACAAGGGAAATTTCGACCGTGCGGGCGTATTCTTCCACTCCAACACTGCCCTGTACCCAGCGGCATCGCTCGCGGGCTACATGCAGACCCGCGATTTTGATGATGCGGGTACTGCCTACACCGCGGCCTTCAAGAACCTCCCCGGGATCGCGGCCGACAACATCAGCTCAGCGGATCTGACGGCAGTAACCGGCTTTACGCCTGGCGAAGGCCAGTCAGAAAGCGCCGGTCATATGGCGAACGCCTATATCGACATCGGCGGACGGAACTTCACGGTTTACGGCTCGACGCTGACTGCGAACGTCTTCCTGGACGAGATCCACGCCACGGACTGGATCATCGCGCGTACCGAAGAGGAAGCGCTCGGCATCATGCTCAACAATGCCCGCATCCCCTTCGACGATGGCGGCATGCAGATGCTCGCCGGTTCCGTCCGGACGGTCATGCAGGTGGCCGGTCGAGCAGGGCTCATTGCCATGGACATCAACCAGGAAACCGGGGAATACGAGGCCGCCGTGGAAATCACCGTCCCGTCGGTCTTCTCTGTCCCGGAAAGCCAGCGCAAGGCCCGTATCGCCCCGGCGATCCAGTGCCGGTTCCGGTACGCAGGCGCGGTCCACTACACCACCATCCGCTACCAGATGGCGTTCTGAAGGAGATAATCGATGGCTATTTCTTCTGCTTATTCCTTCACCAACGTCTCGGCTACGGTCGATGGACGGCAGGTGCAGGGACCATGGGACGGCGATGACGCGCTCGTCGTCACTCCCGGCGCCGATCGAGGCACAGGGCTTGTCGGGGCCGACGGTTCCGGCATCTTTTCGATCTCGGCTGACAAGTCGGCAACCATCAGCGTCAAGCTGATGCACACCAGCCCGACCCACCGGCTTCTTGTCCAGAAGATGAAGCGCCAGCAGGCACTTGGCGCCGCAGCTTCGTCCTTTCCCTTCCAGTTCATCGACACGGTGTCTGGTGAGGGCGGGTCGGCGGACAAATGCTTCATCATGACCGCGCCAGCCGACAGCAAGGGCAAGAACGCCACCGTCCGCGAATGGGTGCTGTGGGCGGTCGAATATAACCCGGAGGTGCCGAATGGCTGAGGCCAAAATCAAGGGGATGGAGATCAAGGTCGATCGTCCCCTCGCAACTGAGGCTCTGAAGCTTCATGCTCGTCTGATGAAGGCTGCCGGCGGTCTCGCCGAAAAGCTGCCTAGCATCCTCGCCAGTCGCCGGCCGGGCGTGTCGGAAGAGGATAAGGCCAAGGCGGAGGCTGAAGCGCTCACCGCCATCACCGGCATCTTCAATTCGGTCTCTCCGGACGAATATGCCCGGCTCGTCGGCGACATCGTCGGGTTGGCGAAGATCAAAGGGCCTTCCGGCCAATATGATCAGGCGGATCTGGACGGGGACTTCTCCGCCAACCTCGGCGCTATCATCCCCGTGGCGGTCTTCGTTTTGAAAGAGGTCTTCGGGGATTTTTTCTCCGGCGCCCTGGCGAGTGGCAGCCGCGGAACGACGGCAAAGGGCTAAACGATCGCGAGGTCGCCAAGATCGCGCCGAACCTCAATATGTGGCTGTGGCGGCCGGTCCTGGCCGAACCGCCCATCTACACCCAATCTGACCTTCGGCACTGGATCACGTTGCAGGATGTCCTTGACGCTCATGAAGCGCTCGACCTGAAAGGGGCGATGCAGGAGAGGGCGGTCAGGGAGTAAGTCCGCGCTTTTCGGCAAGCCCTGTCAGCAGAGAGCAATGGGCGCGCCGTTCGGTGTCGCTCATGTCCCTGATGATCTGCTGCTGTATGGGGCGGGCGTTCGAGAAGTGCATCAGGGCGGTGGGATCGAGTTTCGCCACGGTCCCCTTCATGAAAGCATCGAGCTTCTTGTCATCGAGCTTGAGCTTGCAGGCGTCTGCACCGCCGACGATCTGGGCCGCCTCATTGGCCGCCATGAAGTCGTTGGCGCTGAACTGTGCATGCGCCGCGGTGGCTCCCGCCATCACACTGAGAAGCACCAGAGTTTTGATCATCCGTCATCCTCGCTATTCGCGTGGAATGTGGCGGTGTTCGGAGAGGATTGCAATCCATGATCGTTGACGAACTGGTTGCCGTCCTCGGCTATGATGTGCGCGGTGAGGGCGAGCTACGCAAGTTCAATGCCGGGCTCGACAACGCCCAGCGTAAGGCCAGCGCGTTCGCCGCGAGCCTCATCCGCATCGGCGCGGTGGCAGGGGCGGCGGCGGCTGCAGGCATCGCGGCCCTGGGGCGGTCCGTCATCTCGACGTCGGCACAGTTCGAAGGCTATGCCGCCACCCTGGAGACTATCGAGGGAAGCAGCGAGAAGGCCCAGAAGTCCCTCGACTGGATCTCGGAATTCGCGAAGAAGACCCCATTCGAGGTGGCCGAGCTCACCGAAGCGTTCGTCCGGCTTCGCGCCTATGGCATGGACCCGACTTCGGGCCTGATGGAATCCCTTGGTGATGCATCGAGCGCCATGGGAAAGTCGCTCATGTCCGCGGTCGAAATGGTCGCCGATGCTTCCACGGGCGAATTCGAGCGGCTGAAGGAATTCGGCATCCGTGCCGAGCAGGCCGGGGATAAGGTCACCTTCAAGTGGAGCCAAAACGGTAAGGACCTGACGAAGACCGTCAAGAAGTCCGGTGCTGAAATCACCAAGTTCATCCAGGAGCAGTTCGGCCAGCGCTTCAATGGAGCGATGATCCGGCAGTCAAAGACCTGGAACGGCATGATGTCGAACCTCGGCGACAGCTGGGTCGATTTCCAGCGCCGCATTGGGGACTCGGGCTTCTTCCAGATCGTCAAGAACAAGCTTGGCGACCTGATCGACTTCATGGGCCGGATGGATGCCGACGGGTATCTCGACCGCTGGGCAACCTCGATCGGCCAGGCCATGGCGAAGACGCTCGACACCGCGATCTACTTCGGTGATCGGATGCGGCGGCATCTCAAGTTCCTGTCGGAGTTCTTCACGATCAACCCGACGGTATTCGCGGCCATCGCAACGGGCCTCGGTCTGATCGCAGCGGTGAAATTCCCCTTCATATCGTCGCTGCTGATCATCGAAGACCTGCTCTCGTGGGCCGAAGGCGGCGAAAGCGTCATCCGGAATTTTGCGAAGGCGCTGTCCGAACTGACCGGCATTGATGCAAAGTCGCTTGAGACGATCCTCGCCACCCTTGCGGGCGCCACGGCACTTGCTGCGGCTGCGGCAAGCCTCGGGCTATTCACGGCCGCCCTTAACCCGCTGACGGGTGCCCTGCTGGCGTTTGCGGCCGCGTTTGCCGGTGCAAAGGCTGGTCTCGACTATCTGGGCGTCGTGAAGGGCGATCTGGACAAGAAGGTTTCCGGCATCGTCGCGGTACCGAACCCGGCCGATCAGCCGGGCTATGTCGAAAGCGGCGGCTACGATGAAAACGGCAAGTTCATCTACATGGACGGGCCTTCCCGCCGCGTCGATCGCCCTGCAGAGAACCCTCAAGCCGGCTTTACCCAGGACGCTCTCGACTACAAGACCCTGCTAGAGAACCTGGAAGGCAACCGCATCCGCATGGAACAGTCGGGTGCGGCCAATGCCGTCGTGAACGACAACAAGCAGGACAATCGGCAGACCACGATCAACACCACCGTCAACCAGACCGTTCAGCAGGCCACGCAAGCGCCTGGTGCAGCGGCCAACGCGACGGCCGGCGCGGTCTCCGGGGCTGCGCAGAGCAATCTGCCACCCACGCGCACCGTCCAATCTGGGGCTTTCTGATGTCGGTTATCCTGTTTTCGACCGCCATCGGCCCGGTACCGATCGATTGCGTCATCTCCGAGCGCCCGACTGCCGAGCTGGAGATCACCGAAATCCCGATCGAGACCGGCGCCAAGATCACCGACCATGCGGTGGTCATGCCCAAGCGGGTGACGCTAGACATCGCCAATGAGGCGGCGGCCGCTTCATACAATGCCCTGGTGGCGTTTCAGGAAAGCCGGGTGCCGTTCACGCTGGTAACTGGCCTGGCGGTCTTCCCGAACATGCTCGTGAAGCGGATCGACGCCGAGCGGGACGCCATGTTCTCGAAGGTGCTCCGGGCGAAGGTTGATCTTCAGGAGATCATTATCGTGGGCACCGCCTACGCGGCTGACCCGGATGGCGACAGCGGCAGTGGAGAGCGAGGCAAGGCCGGCGGCCAGAAGAGCACCCGGGCCGCGCCACCGACGTCAGGGAAGGCCGGAGACGCCGCCACCGCCAACCGGGCAAGCCAGACGGTGCAGCGTGGCGATGCCGCGTTCTCGTCTGCGGGCCCTCGCGATCAATCGGTGTTGAGCTCCATGTTCGGGTCAAGCTCGACGCCTTCACCCGTTACCATGCCGAGCGGACCGCAATGAACGTCTTTCGGATCACCGACCACGCCGACCAGCAGTTCGGCACGATCATCAACGGCCGGCGGGTGACCGTTCGGCTCCGCTATAACCAGTCGAATGACCGCTGGAGCTTCGACCTCTCGATCGATGACCAGCCCGTTCTGCACGGCCGCCGGATCGTCACGGGTATCGACCTGCTGGCGCCCTTCAATCTGGGGCTCGGATTGATCGTTGCCGCCACAGTCACGCCCGGCGCGGCTCCGGATCGGGCCGCTTTGCCCGCTGGAGAGGTGCGGGTCTATCATCTGACCGATGCTGAGGCCGAGGCTCTGGCTGCCTGATGGATCAATATCTACGGAAGGTCAGAGCCACGTTCAACGGTGGGTTCATCGTCAACCCGGGCAGTTCGACCCTGGATCAGATCCGCATCGAGTTTTCAATCAGCAAGGGCATATCGAGTGCGCAGAACACTGCGGACATCACGATATTCAACCTTGAAGAAAGCCACCGGAATTCGATCGGCAAGGAGTTCGACAACATCACGCTCGAGGCGGGCTACATCCCACCGGGCGGCGACGGGAACGTTGGCATCATCTTCAAGGGCGCGGTTCGCGACGTGGAGCACCGGCGGGAAGGCCCGAACATCCTGACGACCATCTCTTGCGGCGATGGCGATCGGGCACTTCGCCGGGCAACGATCTCGAAGAGCTTTCCGGCGGGTACGCCGGTCAAGGACGTCGTCGAGGAAGTTTACAAGCAGATGGAGAAGGAAGGCGTCAGCCGCGGGGAATGGAAATTTCCCGAAGACATGCAGCCGACGTTCAAGCGACCCTATGCGGTATGCGGTTCCTGCACGCGAGAACTCGACACCATCGGGCGCGGCAAGGGCTTCTACTGGTCCAGCCAGAACGAGACGATCGAGATCGTGCCTGGCAACGGGTTCGTGGGCTCCGTTGCACTCATCACACCGGAGACGGGCATGATCGGCACGCCAGCCATCACCGACAACGGGGTGAGGGTGTCCGCGCTTCTGAACCCCGAGATCCGGCCGAACCGCCGGGTGCAGGTGAAAAGCCAAACGCTGGAAATGAACGCCGCCGATGGGATGTATCGGGTTTCCGAGGTGAATTTCTCCGGCAACAACATGGACGGCGAGTTCAAGGTCGATGTGAGCGGCGAGGCGATCCAGTCCGGCAAGGTCGATGAGGGGAAGAAGTAGATGCCAGGATACGTCGGCAAGCGGACCAACGCGGCGCAGGATGCCGTCGGCAAGTTCGCCGAGGACGAGCGCGATGCGATGTGGGGTCCAATCCCCGGCGTGACTGTCTCCGCCTGGAACGGCCGCACGGTCGATGTCAGGCCGCTCTATAAGCCGCGCCATAACGGGGTGCCTGTCGATATGCCGGTCCTGTTTGAGGTCCCGCTTGACCAGCCGATTTCAGGCAATGCCGGGATCACCATCCCCGTGCCTGTCGGGACACCGGTTATGCTGAGCCCCCAGATGCGGGCGCTGGATGAATTCGAAGAGGGAGGCGATGCGGCTCCCTACGACGCCCGGGCCTTTCACCTCTCGACCATGCGGGCCTCGCTCAGCGGCGGTGAAAGCCTTTCGCAGAACATTCCGAACATCGATCTGGAGAACACCCATATCCGGTTCGATGCCCAGGGTAACTTCGGCCTCAAGGGCAGCCCGGACGGCAAGATGAACTTGGTCGGCTCAGAGGGCGATGTCTACGAGCTGATCACGGAAGCGATCGACGCCACGCGGAACGGCTTCGAACTCCTCTCGACCGAGCCGGAACTGATCCACACGCCGGAATACGGTGACATCGCGGATCAGCTACAGGTGATCGTCAACAAGCTACAGGCGATGCAATTATGAGCGTTCGTTTCGGTCTCGCGATCGATCAGGCCAGCAATGACCTGTATCTGGCCGCTGACGGCAATCTCGCGGTGGTGACTGATGCACTGGCCGTCGGGCAGCACGCTCGCCAGCGGCTTCAGACGTTCGCCGGAGAGTGGTTCCTCGACACGACCTGCGGCGTTCCGTGGCTCGATGACATCCTCGGCCGCTCCTATGACCCGGCACTCGCGGAATCAGTGGTGAAGGCCGAGCTGCTGGGAACCGATGGGGTGGAAGAGATCACATCCTTCTCCGTCTCGTTCGATCGCGCCACCCGCGGGCTCGTGATCCGGTCGGTCAACGTCACAACCATGTTTGATGAGGAGGTCCAGATCTGATGACCGACTATGGCGTCCTCCCGACAGGCTTCTCCCGGAAGCCGTTGACAACCATCCTCGCCGAGATCGAGGCGGCGCTGATCACCGAGTTCGGGCCCGGCGTGATCCAGACGCCTCAGTCACCGCTTGGCCAGATCAACGGCCTGATGTCGGAGATCATCGCGAAGGAATGGGAGATGGCAGAGGACATCTATCAGTCCTACGATCCGGACCAGGCCGAAGGCATCCGGCTCGACACCCTGGGCAGTCTCCGCCTGCTTGGGCGGGGCACGGCGACCGATGAGCAGTTCCGTCTGGCAATCACCAACGCCGGACAGGCGCGCATCGACCTTCAGGACATCACCAGGGCCATCAGCGCGCTTCCCGGCGTCACCTACAGCCACGTCTGGGTGAACGACACCGGCGAAGTCGATGAGAATGGCATGCCGCCGGGTTCCATCTGTGTTGCCGTGACGGGCGGTGATGGCGAGGACATCGCTCAGGCAATCCGGCAGTACATCGTCCCGGGTGTTACCGTCTTCGGGACCGAGATCGTCGAGAGCGTGATCGACGGCTTTTGCCGGTCCTTTCGCATCCTTCGCCCGATCGAGGTCCCCGTCGAGCTCACCATCACTGTGCGCACCCGCCGCGATGCCCTCGGCTGCCCGCCGCCGGCAGCTTCCGCCATCAAGGCCGCCTTCCTCTCGGCAATCTTCCTCTTGAACGGGGAGAACGTCTCCTATTACCGCGTCCGCTCGGTGATCGAGAGCATGTTTTCGAATGTCGAGGTTGTCTCGATCGAGGGCGAGCGTGATGGGCTGCCCCAGGCCGAGAACCAGGATGTGGACATCGCCTTCATCGAGCGCGCGTCTCTCGCCTCGGCCGACGTCACCGTGACGGTGGCCTAAATGGCTTGCGTTGATACAGAGGAACTAGTCGAGGCCGGGATAAACCGGGTCCTGACGCAGTATCGAGAAAGCCCGAAGCTTCTCCACATGATCCGCACCTACATGCGGAAGGTGGCCGAGGTCCACGCGGCGATCTGCGACCTACCAAGCTATTTCGATCTGCGGACAGCGGTCGGTGATCAGCTTACGCTTGTGGGCAAGCGGATGGGCTTTCCTCGCTGCCACTGCGTTTGCGATGTGCAGCCGGTCTACGGCTTTGCATGCGAAGGTGTCCCCACCGTCCGCCCGATCATCGGCCCTTGCGAGGTCGGGTCGTGGGATGGGTGCGGCGAAGACGGCATTTCCGAAATCTGCATCGACGATGACGAGATGTACCGGAAGCTGCTGGTTGCCCGGTCCTACCAGATGCAGTCGATGTATAGCCTCGCGGATCTCACCGCGGCGCTGCAAACGATCTATGGGGAGCAGGCCGCTGTTCTGGACTCTGGTCATGGGCGGGTTGTCCTTGCGCCGTTCCGCGCCCTGACGGAGGCGGAAACATCGATCCTGCAGATCGTGCCCCGTGTTCTCCCCATCGCTCCGGGGATCGTCTCCCGCTGGCACTTTGGCACCTTTGTTGTGGCAGGGTTCGGAGAAGGGTGGGGCGGCCCTTGTGAAGATTGGGAGATGGACGGGCTCCCGATCGCGACAGAATCCGGCGACATCTTGGTCACCGAGGACGGCGAGGAAATCTGGACCGGCCCGCTTACCCGGGGCGGGGATTTGATGTGCGAGATTGATCTAAAACCCTATTCCTGCTGACAAGGACATCCTGAAATGGCCGACTTCTCCCCAGCCTGGGCTCACGATGGTGAGCGCCGGGTGCCGACTGCTGACGAAATCGAAACGGGCTTCGGCTGTGGCCCGTTCAGCCTCCCGCTCTGGAACTGGATGTTCTATGCGATCTGGTCCGAAGTAGGCGAGGTCATCACCCATGCCGGGCTGACCCCCGACAATGGCGACATGACGCAGCTGCGCCAAGCCATCCAGGAAATGATCGATGCCGCGACAGGTGGCGGCGATACATCGTCCTACCTGACCCTGCTGCAAGCCTCCTCGCGCCTCCCGATCTTCCCCGAAGTCCAGACCGTCACGGGCCACTTTACAGTCGTGTCACCAGGAACAGGTCAGGTTCGCGTGCCAGCGGGCGTTACGTTCCAGCATCGGGGCATCTCGCCCTATACGACGGTCCAGACCGATTTCGCGACCGACGCCAGCAAGACCTATCATCTGCGCTGGAACAAGACAGATGGCTTGACGCTCAAGGATCTGGCATCTGGGACCTATAACCCCGGCACGCTGCCCGAGACCGACGCCAGCTTCGACAGCACCTATGACAATATGCTCGTGGCCCGGGTGATCACCAATTCGAGCAACGTGCCAACGATTACCAACCTGGCCAACAAGATCGACCTATTCACAATGCAGGAAGACAGCGGCGCCGGCACGATCGTCACCGGGCCGGGGACGTCTGGCAATGACTGCGTTCAGTATGAGAAGTCATTCACACTCAATTGGGCGAGGACGCCTGTCATTCTTCCCTCTGGCTACGCTGGCCAATCTGGGGTTGGCGGTTCGGTTCCTGTCATCTCCGGATGGGCCAACCGGATAATGACGCAATCCGCGAGCCGGTACACCATCGCGGCAACGGTACAGAGCGACTATGCCGCAGCGGTGACACACAATCCCATCGGCGGCGTGAAAATCATGGCGAGGGCTTGATTGCATGGCTACCACGATTGAAGATCTTCCTCCGACAGCCATCCCAAGCCGAGAGCATGTCGTTCCGGCGATGAAAGACGGTATAACGGTCGGCATCACCGTCGCCCAAATGATGGGCCTGATCGATCCAGACGACGTGACGACCGGCATAGCAGCAGCCACGTCGGACAACACGTTCGCGGACACAGACCAGTTCGTGTACCTCGACGGCGGTGTCCTTAAGATCGGCACCTTCAGCGGCCTCATCAGCAGCCTTTTCGCCACCGGCCGGACGATTTCCAATGCACAGTTCGCAGCGGCATCGTTCAAACTCTTTAATGCCGCAGGCACGCCACGCGCGTTGCAGATCGTCACCACCGCGCTTACGGCCGATCGCACGGCTACGATGCCAGACCGCAACGTCAATCTGGGCAATGTGCCGCTGAGTGGAAGGTTCAAGAGTTCGCAACAGACGGTGACGCTGGGCGGGTCACTGACAATTCCGCACGGCCTTGGAGCGACCCCGGACATCAGTTCTATCTACGCCAGCGTAGTGAACACGTCCGGAGGAACGGCGAATGGTTACGCCGCAGGAATAGAGTTGCGCACCAAGACCGACAATGTCGGGACAGTAAGCGGCGCCGGCATCGAAGTGTGGGCGGACGCGACAAACATCTATGCCCGCATAGGTAACGCCGCGTTGGCGACGACTGTTAACGGCGGCACAGGCGCGGGCAACGAAAGCTTCTCGGTCGCCAATTGGAAAGTGTGCTTGGGCTGCCAACTTTAAATGAGGAGACATGTGAATGGCTACGCAACTTGATTTCTCACCTCTGCACCAGAGGTTCTTTGCCGTCCGGGAGGAAAGCCCAGGCATGTGGACATCGACGGTGAGTTATTCTCCGCTGGAGATCCAAGAGGTCTACACCAATGTCATGACCGGGATGTACGCCTATGCCATCCCGGACAATATCGTTGAGACCACGCCCGCCCGCGCGTCGTGGGATCTCTGGGATGTGGCGAACCAGGTCTGGATCGAGCGGGAATACCCGGAGAACTGGAACGGCCTAGTTGCCGGAGACCAATCATCCTAGCCGAGTGTGATCAGCCTCTGGCAAAACCAGGGGCCGTTCCTGCCTCACGGATCATCCTCATCCCGTCGTCCATGGTAATCTTCGGATCCGGAAGGCTTGCGGATGTCTCCGGGAAATACATCGGCCTGAACGATCCCTTCGCCGGGTCGATGATCACGCGGCCGCCCTTGCCGAAAGCCTCGTAGGCGGCGTTCGCGATGTCGCTTACGGTGACCGACTGTGGATTGGTGAAGTTCACGATGCCGGTTAATTCCAGGTCGTTGGCGGCAATCATCGCGGCGGCGGCTTCCTGGACGTGCAGGTAATTGCGGGGTGCGCCGTCCGCAGGAGGCATGGTCGTATCAACGCCGCTGGCAGCGTTCGTTACGATCACGCCGATCCACGGCTGATGGGCTTTGCACATGCCCTCCGTGTCGTAAAGCTGGGCGAGGCGGACACTGCAGAAGCGAAACATGCGTTTCGTCATCGCCCACGTGAAATAAAGTTCCGCAATACCCTTGGTCATTCCGTAGGATGATTGTCCGTCAGGCGTGACGGACGGGTCCGAAAGGACAGAGCCGGCGTAGATCAGGGTAGATGCGCCCAGGGATGTGGTCAGCGTCGTCACGGCCTGCGCGCTATCCCCGTTCGAGGCCATGTTGAGAACTACCCCTTGCTCGGAGTCATCGCCGAACGCGCAGGCGCAGTGATATACAACGTCCGCGGTGAGACCTCGCGTATCCGGCGCGCCTTCGGTCAGATCAAAGCGAATGTCGTCGTCCGAATGGCGGCCGATCGTGATGACGGTAATACCCGCGCTCTTGAGTTGCTTGGATAGCCCTCTACCGAGCATCGACCGTGGGCCAATGATTGCCGCCTTCATAAATCTCTCCAATTTCTTCTCGATCCCACTCAACGCGAGATTGGTGTCCGCACTTTAACCAGCGCCACCGAACAAGGAAGCCCATGTTCTGGAAAATTCTTCGGCTCGCACCGTTATCGGTCGCGATCTTCCTGCCGGCTGCCTTGCTGCTGTGGCTGGCAACGCTGCTCGCATTCATCTTCTCGCCGCTGATCGCCGCGGTCTCGATCGCCACTGGCAAGAACACCATCGGCGGCCCGCTGTCCTACCTCACCACCCACAACGCCACGCTCGACGGCGGGATTGACCAGGGCGTGGCCGGCTATGAGCCGAACCTGACCGGCTTCAAACTCTGGTGGCAGCGCACCTGCTGGGTCTGCCGGAACCCGGCTTACAAATTCGCGGCGCTGGTCCTCGGCTTCCCGACGGAAGGCTCGACGCTCGTGTTCGAGGCCGGGAGCAAGGACAAACCGTATTCCTACTGGTCCGTGGTCCAGTCCGCATCCGGCCGGCGATATTTCGGCTACCGCGGCGGCGGCACGTGGATCGGCTGGAACTACCGACCGTATGGCGGCTGGCACCAGCTGCAGGCAAAGCCTTTCTGAACTAACCCACAAGGACATCCCCCATGACCGAGTTCAACGGTTTCAAGGGCGCGGCCGTGCGCCTGGATGATATCGACATCCCCCGCATCGGCTCCGAGATCGGCGTGGGTGAAGACGAAATCCACGCATTTATGGAGGTCGAGGCGGCCGGTTCCGGTTTCGACAGCCAGGGGCGGCCGAAAATCTTGTTCGAGCCGCACGTCTTCTATCGCAACCTGTCCGGCAAGAAGCGGGACGAGGCGGTCAAGCAAGGGCTGGCCTATGCCAAATGGGGCGAGAAGCCTTATCCGAAGGACAGCTATCCGCGCCTCATGAAGGCGATGGCGATCGACGAGACCGCGGCGCTCAAGGCATCCTCCTGGGGATTAACGCAAATCCTCGCCGAAAACTGCAAAGGGGCCGGCTATGCCACGCCTCAGGCTATGGTGCTGGCCTTCATGGCGGACGAGGAGAATCATCTTGCCGCGACGGTCACCCTGCTCAAGCACATGGACATCGCGGACGATCTCAAGGCTCATGCCTGGGCGGTCGTGGCGCGCGTCTGGAATGGTCCTGGCTACCGCAAGAACAAGTACGATACGAAGATGGCGGCGGCCTATGCAAAGTGGGCCAAGATCAAGGATACCCCGTTCACTGCCGGCGCGGCGAAGGTTTCTGCCAATGTCATCGCGCCGGCCGGTAAAACCGATCGGACCACCGTCCGGGTCGTGCAGGAGCGACTGAAGGAACTCGGCTATACCGAAGTCGGCAACCCGGATGGCAAGATGGGCAAGCTGACGAAGACGGCGATCCTTGCCTTCCGCAATGAAAACGACCTCCCGGTGTCCGATATCATCGACGATGGTCTGCTGCAGGCACTCGACAACGCCAGTCCGCGAAACCTGCCGCGGAACGACGCGGAGCCCGCTACCGTCCGCCAGGCGGTCCCAGAGGTGCAATCCAACTTCCTAACGAAGATAGGGGCAGGTGGCCTTGCTGGCGGCCTTGGCGTCGGTTCCATCGGCGATCTCGCAAGCAAAGCGGATTCGGTTCGGGGCTGGATCAACCCGTGGAAGGAAATGTTCTCGGATATCCCAGGATGGGCATGGCTTGGCGGCGCGGCGCTGGTGTTGGTGGCGATCGCGCTGATCGCCCGCCGCGGTGAGATGAAGGGTATCGAGGCCTTTCAGGCAGGAGAGAGACGCTGATGTTCGGGCTTCTCGCGCTCCTACCCGATTGGGTCAAACTCCCTGCTGCCATGGTGATAGGTGGCGGCCTCATCTTCTATCCCGCCAAATGGGTAGGCCAGTCCGAAGGCAAGCAGATGGCTGCGACGGCTGCCCTTACCGCTTCCGTCAAAGTTCTCCGCGAAAGGAACGCGATCGATGATCAAGTCTCTGCTTCTGATGCCGCTGCTCTGTGTGGGGCTCTCGGGTTGTCCGAGCCAGACACTGCAGAGTGTGTGCGACGGCTGGGGGAGGCTGAACCCGAGCCTGGACACGTCGGTAACGATCCTGCGGAAGGACCGCCCTTTTGCCAACCAAGTGGCCGCCCATAACAAGTTCGGCGCTTCGAAGGGATGTTGGAAATGAATGACGGTTACATGGGCCCCGGAATCTGGATACGCATCCAGCACCGCTTCGGCCCGCGGATGATGGAATGGTTCATGGCCGGCCACATGGTCCTTTTCGGATGCATCCTGCTCCTACCCACCGAAACGTTCAACCAACCGGCATGGGCATCCTTCCGATACCTATTCCATTCTGAGCAGCTTCTCGGGTGGATTATGTTCTTCGTTGGCGTCCTGCGGATCGTGGGGCTGATCGTCAACGGCGCAAGGAAGAAGGTTACACCGCAGATCAGGCAGATATCCGCGGCGGTCGGCTGCGTTATCTGGGCAGGCATCACATACGGATTTACTTCCTCGGATGTCGTCTCGACATGGCTCGCCATTTATCCGCTCTTTGCGGTCGGCGAGCTGGTCAACATTCACCGTGCGGCGCACGACGAGGGAGAGATCAGGAATGGAACAACTCGGTAGCCTCCCTATGCCGGCGCTCATCACCTTCGGCGCCGTTCTGGCAGTCATATTCGGAGTTCGGTATTTCGGCCTCTGGCAGGGGCAGCAGCACGCCCCGGCATCATCGGCAGCATCGGCCCAGGTGGCGGCGGTCATTGTCGATCCAACGGCACTGAACAAGGCCACGGCCGCTCTTGAGGCCCACACAGCGGCGCTGCACAAGATCATCTTCGTCGGCGAGGAGATGAGCCGCCAGAGCGACCACCTCGCGGATGAGCTTGGACGGGTCCGGGAGGAGCTTCGCATCCAGCGCGAGATCCGCCGGCAGGCTTGATAGCCACTCGATTTCATGAGCATATTTGATCCGCACAATTCATGGCGGACCTAACGGCCTCCTCTGCCTTCACGGGCGGGGGAGGCCTTTTTTTATTTGCACCAGTCGTTCTTGTTTCCTGGCCGCCATTCGCGCGCCGTGCCGTCCTTCAACAGGATCTGGCCGACCTCGCGCCCGTCCGGGAGGTAGAGGTTCACCAGCGGGCGATCGAAGTCGTCCATGCCCTTTGCCTCCACCTTGATCGTTTTCCCATGGATGAGGTCGCTCAGGTGGCGCTTGGCGATCAGCGCCAGCCTGCGCTCCTTCTCGCACTTCGCATGACTGCCGATCTCCGGCGTGTCTATGCCCCGTACGTCAACGACACCCTGTCCGAGAAGGCGCATGTTCTGCCCGTCGCATTTCACGGTATCGCCGTCCACCGCGGTCAGAGACGCGCAGATGATGATCGCCCCTATCATTTCCTCACCTCAATTTCTGAGTTCCTGCGCACCTGCATTCCGCGGTAGGTTTCCGGCCTATGCTCCATGCAAAACCAGCCCGTCTTGGACTTGTCGCGCTCAAACCCGAATCCTCCCCACATTTTGCAACCGGGATGCTCGCACCAATGCTCGAAATGCACTGGCGCTGCGGGGTGGGGGCAGTGCGTTCGTCGCTCATTTCTTGTGTATCCTGGTGTTCGCAAGCATAGCATCCCAATAGTCCTCGACCTGTCTTGCCGCCTCGGCAGCCGTTGGAAGCCATCCGCTGTTCGGCATCATCATGGTGCGGCACCTCTCCGGCTTTCCACCTGCCCAACGCCACTTCCCGGCCTTCAGGGTCTGCTGGTCGAGATAGATTCTCCCGATATACGCATTCCCATCGTAGCCGACGTAGTCCTCGTGGGGCTTACCATCCAAGCCCGTTTCGCCTGGCCACGTCCGCACCCACCGGTATTTCTTCTGCCATTGCACGCGGAATCGCTCTCGTGTTCGAGACCTGCCGCATCGGTCGTGATTGATTGGTGTCCGCCGCCCTGGGACGAGGAGATAGATTCCGCAGATCGGGGAGGGCGTCAAGCGGTTAGCCGACACAATGAGAACATATGTGAACGCACTGACCTAACCTGAAACGTTAACCTATTGACGGTGCTGGACTCTGGGCACGCCCTCCGGGCCCACCATTTCCGTTTTCGGATGTTGTTTTCCATCGCTTTTGAGCGGTCGGGTCGCTTCATGGAAGTCGTTGATCGCTTTGGCATGTTCGCCTCCGGCTCAAGCGGCTGTACCCAAAGGTGGGTGAACTAGGCACCCTTGCAAGCGCGCCAGGCAGGCAGTCCCGGCACATCCGCAATGCGGAGTTTCCGGTACGCTTCAGAGGACAGCCTACCTGTCACAACTTTCTGGAATGACTTGTCATTCATAGACCTGGCGAAAATCTCCTCGTTTTGGTCCATGCGCTCAACGAAAAGAGCCTCACCAGCTAGCGAATCTGCCCCAGACGTTCCCGCTGGTATGTTCCAGCCTGAACGCGTTGGCACCAGTCGAGGTTGTCGAGATACCACTGCACGGTTTTCCGGATGCCGGTCTCGAAAGTCTCGGTCGGTTGCCAGCCCAACTCGCGCTGAATTTTGCTGGCATCGATGGCGTAGCGACGGTCGTGCCCCGGGCGATCCTGCACGTGTGTGATGAGCGCGCGGTATGTCTTCATCGATCGTCCGGCACCCGGAGGAGCCAAATCCTGCAGGACGTCGCAGAGGGTCTGTACCACCTCGATATTCTGCTTTTCGTTGTGGCCGCCAATGTTATAGGTCTCGCCGACCTTACCTTCGGTGACCACCTTGTACAGCGCACGCGCGTGGTCTTCGACGTATAGCCAGTCACGGATCTGATCGCCAGATCCGTAGACCGGCAAGGCTTTCCCCTCCAGCGCATTGAGGATCACCAAGGGAATCAGCTTTTCCGGGAAATGGTATGGACCGTAGTTGTTGGAGCAGTTGGTGACTACGACCGGCAGGCCATAGGTTCGCATCCAGGCGCGAACCAGGTGGTCGGAGCTGGCCTTGCTGGCCGAGTAAGGACTGCTGGGAGCGTAGGGGGTCGATTCTTTGAAGAGATGGAGTTCCGCATCGTCAGCATCAGCCGGGTGCGGCAGGTCGCCATAAACCTCGTCCGTGGAGACGTGATGAAAACGAAAAGCCTGCTTGCGCTGATCGGCCAACCCCTGCCAGTAGCTGCGAGCCACCTCCAGCAAGGCATAGGTGCCCAAGATATTGGTTTCGATAAAGGCTGCCGGACCGTCGATGGAGCGGTCCACGTGGCTCTCCGCCGCCAGGTGCATGATGCTATCGGGACGGTGTTGGGCAAATACCCGTCCCATCTCAGCGCGATTGCAGATATCGACCTGCTCGAACGCGTAGCGGTCCGAGCTATCGATATCCCGCAGATTTTCAAGGTTCCCGGCATAGGTCAGCTTGTCGACGTTGACCACAAGGTCGCCGGTATTCTGGATGATGTGACGAATAACCGCCGAACCGATAAAACCAGCTCCGCCGGTGACCAGAATTTTCATTCCCCTCGATGCTCCCGCTCAGCCGATGGCTTCATTCAGACACTGAACACGTATTCTCGCTGCTCAGCGCTCAAGTCAACCCGCAGCGGCAAGCGCACCAACCTATCGCGGTATTTCATCTTGGCGTCGCGTCCGCAGATCCACCGGCTGTAGCTCCTGGCGAAGATGTCTTGAGCATCCTTCTATCTTCCGTTCGGGAACTGCCGTACGCGTCCACGGCCATCTCACGATGCCTGAGCCTCTTGCAAATGTCGCCTTACCAGGGTATCTGTCGATTCAATATTTCAAGGATTATATGAATGTTGAATCAGCAGCAGGCCCTCGGAGCCTTTGGTGCCCTCTCGCAAGAGACGCGGCTGCACATCGTCCGGATGCTGGTCGTCGCCGGACCCGAAGGCATGGCCGCAGGTCTGATTGCCGAGCGGGCAGGGGTGTCGCCGTCCAATATCTCGTTTCATCTCAAGGAGCTCGAACACTCGGGCCTGGTTCTCCAGCAGCGTGAATCCCGTTCGATCATCTACAGGGCGAATATCGAGGTCCTCGGCGACCTGGTGCGCTTTCTGATGCAGGACTGCTGCGCGGGCCATCCGGAAATTTGTGCTCCCGCCGTAGAGGTTGCCGCCTGCTGCGCTCCCGCTGCGGTGACGGCATGACGGCTCGACGTCGCCGGTGCCATCGTCCTTGGCGGCCGGTCCGGAACATCTGAAGCGGAAAACAGAACAAACCAATCGAAACCACGTCACCAGGGACAAACGTCATGCCTGATCGCACCTACAACGTGCTTTTCCTCTGCACCGGGAACTCCGCCCGCTCCATTATCGCGGAGGCCATCCTGAACAGGCTCGGCCAGGGCAGGTTCAAGGCCTATTCGGCCGGCTCCCAGCCGAAAGGCGAGGTCCACCCTTACACGCTGCAGCTCTTGAAGACCCTGAACTACGACACCAGCTTCGCCCGCTCGAAGAACTGGGAGGAGTTCGCGGCTCCAGGCGCGCCGCAGATGGATTTCGTGTTTACCGTCTGTGACAACGCCGCCAACGAGGCGTGCCCGGTTTGGCCGGGACAGCCGATGACCGCCCACTGGGGCGTTCCCGATCCCGCCGCCGCCGAAGGGACCGAAGCCGAAAAGCACTTCGCTTTCGACGACACCTACAGGATGCTCAACAACCGCCTCTCCATCTTCACCAGCCTGCCGATGACAAGCCTCGACAAGCTGGCGCTGCAGAAACGACTGGACGAGATTGGTCGCAACTCCCAGAAGGCCGAATGAGCGTGGCAGTCGATCTTGGACGCCGTCTGGTCGCGGAGGCCCTCGGCACCGCGGTCCTCGTTGCAACCGTTGTCGGTTCGGGCATCATGGCGGATCGCCTGACCGACGACACGGCCATCTCCCTCCTGGGCAATACGATCCCGACCGGAGCAATCCTGTTCGTGCTGATCACGATCCTCGGCCCGATCTCGGGAGCGCACTTCAATCCCGCGGTGACAATGGTTTTCGCCGTGCGCGGGGAATTCAGGGTCTCCGCGGTCATGCCTTACATCCTGGCGCAGATAGCGGGCGGCGTGTCCGGAACGATGGTCGCTCATGCGATGTTCGGCCTTTCGCTGCTCCAGACGTCCGGAACGATCCGTACGGGGTCGGCTCAGTGGATCGCGGAGTCGGTTGCGACTTTCGGCCTGCTGCTCACCATTCTCGGCGGCTTGCGCTTCAGGGTCGATGCGATCCCTCTGCTGGTGGGCCTCTATATCACGGCGGCCTACTGGTTCACCGCATCGACATCCTTCGCCAATCCAGCGGTCGCCATTGCACGGAGCATCACCGACACCTTCTCCGGCATTCGCCCAGCCGACCTGCCGGGCTTCATCGCTGTCCAAATCCTCGGGGCGCTCGTCGCCGCCGCTTTGGCCGGATGGCTGTTTTCCGAACGAGGCGGCAAAGTTCGCCCTATTACCGCTCAAGGAGCCGATTGATCATGGACGTCACCATTTATCACAATCCCGCCTGCGGGACCTCCCGAAACACGCTGGAGCTGATCCAGCATGCAGGCATTGAGCCAACGGTGATCGAATATCTGAAAACCCCGCCGACCCGCGCGCAACTCGTCAGGATGATTGCCGATGCCGGGCTGACCGTACGCCAGGCGATCCGCGAAAAGGGCACGCCCTATGCGGAGCTTGGCCTCGACAATCCGGAGCTGACCGACGAGGAGCTTCTCGACGCGATGCTGAAGGACCCGATCCTGATCAACCGCCCGTTCGTCGTCACCCCGATGGGTACGCGCCTGTCGCGGCCGTCCGAGCTGGTGCTGGATGTCCTGCCTGCGGACGCGTTCAAGGGGCCGTTCACAAAGGAAGACGGCGAACGCGTTCTCGACGATGAAGGAAAGCGTATTGCCTGAAACTTTTCCTGCCGCATCGCCCGACCATTTCCGCATGCCCGATCGTGATGCGCTGCGTCCTGCATTCTCGCAGCATAAACCGCGCATCCTGATCCTCTACGGCTCCTTGCGCGAGGTGTCCTACAGCCGATTTCTCGCTCATGAGGCGCGGCGTCTTCTGGAGCATTTCGGATGCGAGGTCCGGGTATACGACCCGGGAGGCCTGCCGCTTCCGGACGAAGCACCTGTCAGCCACCCCAAGGTCCAGGAACTGCGGGAGCTATCGCAGTGGTCGGAGGGCCAGGTCTGGGTCAGTCCGGAGCGCCACGGCGCGATGACCGGGATCATGAAGGCGCAGATCGACTGGATTCCCCTGGCTCTCGGTTCGATCCGGCCGACGCAGGGAAAGGCGCTCGCGGTGATGGAAGTCTCTGGCGGGAGCCAGTCCTTCAACGCCGTGAATCAGATGCGCATCCTGGGACGATGGATGCGGATGATCACCATTCCGAACCAGAGCAGCGTCGCCAAGGCCTACCAGGAGTTCGACGCCGATGGACGGATGAAGCCGTCCTCCTACTACGACCGTGTCGTGGATGTCTGTGAGGAACTGGTCAAGTTCACCCTGTTGACGAGGGATGCGTCCGACTACCTCACCGACCGCTACAGCGAGCGGAAGGAAGATGCCGAAAAACTTCAAGACAGGGTCAAGCTCAAATCAATCTGACATATTTCGATGATTGTGGAAATAGCCTTGACCACTCCAGCTTTCACCGCTATCTTATTTCCATGATCATCGAAAAAGCAGCCTCGCAGCTCGAAGCCCTTGGCAACGTCACCCGCCTCAAGATTTACCGTGTTCTGGTTCGCGCCGGCGAGGAGGGGCTTCCCGTCGGCCGGCTTCAGGAAAAGCTGGATATCCCGGGATCGACGCTTTCGCACCATCTGAAGCGTCTGGTCGATACGGGGCTGGTCGTTCAGGACCGGCAGGCGACGACGCTCATCTGTACCGCGAACTACAAGCACATGAATGCACTCATCGGCTATCTCGCCGATGAATGCTGCGCCGACCAGGGATGCGACGGGCCGGCGACCAGGATCGTCGCCTGACCGCATTTTTTTACATTCTAATTTCGAAATTTCCGGAAATACCGATGGAGATCAAAATGAAGTCGAATGACGCCTTTCCCGTTGCGGTGATCGGTGCAGGTCCGGTCGGGCTGGCGGCGGCGGCGAGGCTGCTTGAAGCCGGCATGGTGCCGATCGTTCTTGAGCGGGGAGTTTCTGTCGGGACGGCGCTGGCGGAATGGGGGCATGTCAGGGTGTTCTCGCCATGGAAATACAATATCGATGACGCCGCGCGGCGGCTGCTCGAGAGCAACGGCTGGGCTGCTCCTTCGCCCGACTACCTGCCGACCGGGCGCGAGATCGTCGATGATTACCTGTTGCCTCTGTCGCGCGTTCCGGCCATCGGGCAGGCGATAAAACTCGGCGCGACCGTCACGGCCATTGCCCGCCGGGGGCTGGACAAGGTTTCTTCCCGGGAGCGCTTCGACGCGCCGTTCGCAATCCGATATCAGGACAAGGACGGCGAACATGAGATCATCGCGCGGGCGGTGATCGATGCCTCCGGCACATGGACGCAACCGAACCCAATGGGCGTAAACGGCATTCCGGTCCTCGGCGAGAGCGCAGGCGGGCGGGTTTCCTACGGCATCCCGGACGTTTTCGGGAAGAGGCGCTCGGACTTCGTGGGCAAGCGTACGCTGGTGGTGGGAAGCGGCCATTCGGCAATCAACGTCGCCCTTGCGTTGCTGGAGCTTCAGCAGGCCGATCCGTTTACCGAAATCCACTGGGCGCTTCGCAATCACGGCGTCGCCAGGCTGCTGGGCGGTGGTTTGAACGACCAGCTTCCGGAACGGGGCGCTCTCGGCCTTGCTGCGAAGAAGGCCATGGACGAGGGAAAGCTCAGGATGCTCACGTCCTTCTCGGCAAGCGGGATCGCGAGGAGAGATGACAAGGTCGTGGTGACCGCAGCCGCCGATGGGGAGGGGATCGAACTTGAGCTGGATCAGGTCGTCGTCGCCACCGGGTTCCGTCCGGATTTCTCGTTCCTGAGGGAGTTGCGGCTGAGCGTCGATCCGGCTGTCGAGGCGCCGCCGGCACTGGCTCCTCTTATCGACCCCAACCGTCATTCCTGCGGCACCGTCCCCCCGCATGGGGTCGATGAACTGTCGCATCCGGAGAAGGACTTCTACATCGTGGGATCGAAGTCTTACGGTCGGGCGCCGACCTTCCTGATGAGGACGGGCTATGAGCAGGTGCGATCTGTCGTCGCGGAACTGGCTGGTGATCATGCGGCGGCGCGACGTGTCGAACTCGTGCTTCCCGAGACAGGCGTCTGCGTCGCTACTCCACCGATTTCGGCATCGTCAGGGTGTTGTGAAGGTCCGGCCCCTGCTAGGGTAGATGCATGCTGCGCCGCTGACGCCGAAGCTAAATCTGAAGGCAAGGCTGGCTGCGGTTGCGGCCAGACAAAGGTCGAGATCGAGCGCGCATAATGTCCAGCGAACAGAAGTTGCCCCTCTGGGCCCTGATGGGTCTGGGAGCTTCGCAGAACATCGGCTACGGCACGCTTTATTATGCCTTCAGCATTCTGGTTCCGGAGATCGCTCGCGACATCGGGCGGTCGGAACAGTGGGTGTTCGGCGCGTTTTCGATCGCACTCCTGTTCGGCAGCCTCGCCGCTCCGTTTTCGGGTACCCTTGCCGACCGGATCGGCGCGGGACGCCTGATGGCCATAGGGTCGCTGCTGGCCGCCTCCTGCCTGGTGATGATGTCCGTGTCGTCGGGGCCGCTGACCTTTGCCGTTTCCCTCGCGTTGACGGAGGTTGTTTCCGCCGCGGTGCTCTACGCGACGGCCTTTACCGCCATCGTGCAGGCGGGAGGGAAGAAGGCCCAGACCTCGATCGTTCACCTGACACTGATGGCCGGGTTCGCGTCGTCGATGTTCTGGCCGCTGACCTCGTGGATGCACGGCTTCCTGTCATGGCGGGAAGTCTACCTGGTCTTCGCGGCGATGAACCTGGCCGTCTGCTTTCCCGTCCACCTCGCCCTGGCCCGTCTGACCACCAGTGCCGTGTCGGCGTCCAAGGCCAATCCTACGGCGGCGGCACCCGTCCGGGCGGTAGCAAACAGGAGCCTGCTGTTCTTCCTGATGCTCTTCGGCTTTGCCATAGAAGGATATGCATTGTCCGCCATCCTCGTTCACATGGTCCCGCTGACCCAGGCGCTGGGCATGGGAACCGCGGGCCTCGTCGTCGCCTCGCTGTTCGGTCCTTCGCAGGTCGCCAGCCGCCTGATCAACCTGATCTTCGGCCGCGAGCTGCCGCAGAGGTGGCTGGCGGTGATCGCCACAACGCTGATCCCGTTCGGCCTGACGATCCTCATGTGGACGACGCCGTCCGTCCCTGGTGCTATCCTGTTCGCTGTCTGCTTCGGACTTGGTTCCGGATTGACAAGCATCGTGAGCGGAACGTTGCCGCTGGAGCTGTTCGGGAAGGCTGGATACGGCAGCCGCATGGGCTGGGTAACGTCGGCCAAGCAGATGATGTCGGCCGTCGCTCCGCTCGCGATGTCGATCTCGCTGGCGGGGATCGGCGTGGTACCATCGATCTGGTCGACTGTGGCGATCGGGACGGTTGCGGCCCTGGCATTTCTGGGCGTTGCCATGACAGTCCAGCTGGGTGCTCGCGCGTCTATTTCGGAGGCCCCGAGTCGATGATTCCCCGCCCTGCGCCGGGGGCCGGGGATTGCGGTTGGATCCGTTTCTTTTTGCTCGGAACAAAGCCATCGGTCGTGCGTTGCGGCCCAATGTCTGGCTGACAGCCGATGGCGCGATGGGTGCTTGCCGAATGGATGATGACCGCTTGACCGGCGCTGGCCGGCCAATCCGATCAGGACGAGACATCGGGCGTGACGGGGGTTCTGGCAGCTATCGGCCGGCAGTCCGGGTAATCACGTTCTTCCTTCTCTTTCCGCTCCTGGCGTCGTGTTCCGGTGTCCAGTCGGCACTTGATCCGGCCGGCCGCGAGGCGCGCGATGTCGCGAGCCTCTTTTTCGTCATGCTGGTTGGCGGCGCGATTATCTGGGCGGGTGTCGTCGGACTGCTTTTCCACGCGGCGCGCAAGCGCAGACACTACTCGGAAAAGGGGGCGGGGCGGCTGATCCTCTGGGGAGGGGCTGTTTTCCCGACGGTGATCCTCGCAGCCCTGCTTTCCTATGCCGTGTGGCTGATGCCCAACGTCCGGCCCTGGTTCAGCGAGGATGTGGGTATACGGCGCGTCGAGGTCACGGGCGAGCAGTTCTGGTGGCGGGTGCGCTATCTCGACGACGCCGGCGCGGTCGTCTTTGAAACGGCCAATGAGGTGCGGGTACCAACCGGAGAGCGCGTCGTCTTTTTGCTGAAATCCCCCGACGTCATCCATTCCTTCTGGATACCCGTCCTCGGCGGCAAGATGGACATGATACCCGGTCGCGAGAACCGCCTGACGCTGCAGGCGGAAAAGCCCGGCATCTATCGGGGCGTCTGCGCCGAATTCTGCGGTGCAAGTCACGCGCTGATGGCCTTTACCGTGCATGCCATGGAGGCGGAGGCATACGAGGCATGGGTGGTTGCGCGCCGCAACGCGTCCGGCGGGCAGGATGCCGAGGGATTGGCGCTCTTCCTGCGCCACGGCTGCGCCGCCTGCCATGCCATTTCGGGCACGGAGGCGAGAGGGACGATCGGTCCCGATCTGACCGCCTTCGGCGAGCGGGGTTCTGTCGGAGCGGGCGCGCTTGCCAATGTGCAGGAGCATGTCGCCCGCTTCATACGCGATCCAGGCAAGGTCAAGCCGGAGGCACGCATGCCACATTTCTCCATGCTGGAAGAGGCTGAGATCGACCGGATAGCTGCCTACCTGAAAGGGCTCAGATGACGATGGAGCTCGGTAATTTTTCGCCGGAGGAGCGGGCGGCGCAGGAGGAACGGCTCCGCAAGGTATGGGAGACGCCGAAAGGCATCCGTTACTGGACATCGGTCAACAATAGCGAGATCGGGCTGTGGTATGGCGTCACCGCCTTTGCCTTCATGCTGTTCGCCGGCCTGCTGGGGCTCTTGATGCGCCTGCAACTGGCGGTGCCGCAGAACGACTTCATCTCCGCGGAACTCTTCAACCAGGCCTTCACGCTGCATGGCACGGTGATGATGTTCCTGTTCGCTGTACCGATCTTCGAAGCCGTCGCGATCTTCCTGCTGCCGTCGATGCTGGGCGCCCGGGAGCTGCCTTTCCCGCGGCTGTCCGCCTTCGGCTTCTGGAGCTTCCTCATCGGCGGCGTCTTCGTTTGCGGGTCGATCTTCTTCAACGCCGCGCCGAACGCGGGCTGGTTCATGTATCCGCCGCTTGCGACCGACGACGAATATGCGGGGATCGGCGCGGATATCTGGCTGCTCGGCCTGTCCTTCATCGAGGTGGCGTCGATCGCCGCCGCCGTCGAGATCATCGTCGGCATCATGAAGTGCCGGGCACCGGGCATGCGCATCAACCTGATGCCGATGTTCGCCTGGTACCTCTTGATCGTCGCCGGCATGATCCTGTTCGCCTTTCCGCCGCTGATCGCCGGTGACATCCTGTTCGAGATGGAGCGGATGTTCGACTGGCCGTTCTTCGATGCGACGCGCGGCGGCGATCCGCTTTTATGGCAGCACCTGTTCTGGATCTTCGGCCATCCGGAAGTCTACATCATCTTCCTGCCCGCCATCGCGCTGATGGCGATGATCGTGCCGACCTTCTCGCAGCGGCCGATCGTCGGTTATTCGTGGATCGTGCTCGCCGCCGTCGGCACGGGGTTCCTCAGCTTCGGGCTCTGGGTGCACCACATGTTCGCGACTGGCCTGCCGCAGATCTCGCTCGCCTTCTTCTCGGCTGCGTCGGAGGCGGTCGCCATCCCGACGGGGGTGCAGATCTTCGTATTCATCGCCACCATGCTTGCAGGCCGGGTGATCTTTTCGGTGCCGATGCTGTTCGGGGCAGGCGGGCTGATCATCTTCGTGATCGGCGGGCTGACGGGCGTGATGGTGGCGCTCGTCCCGTTCGACTGGCAGGCACACGATACCTATTTCGTCGTCGCTCACCTTCACTACGTGCTGATCGGCGGCATGCTGTTTCCGGTCGTCGCCGGCATCTATTACTATTTTCCGTTCGTGACCGGAAAGAAGCTCAGCGATGCCTGGGGCAAGACCGCTTTCTGGCTGATGTTTGCCGGTTTCAACCTCGCCTTCTTCCCCATGCATTTCTCCGGCCTGCGCGGAATGCCTCGGCGTGTCTTCACCTATCCGGAAGATATCGGCTGGGATTGGTTCAACCTCATCTCGACCATCGGTGCTTTCGTCTTCGCGGCCGGGGTCGCGACCTTCGTCATCGACATTTTTCGTCCGAAACAGAAACCTGAAGGGCGCCATCTCAACCCCTGGAATTCCGGCACGCTCGAATGGACAAACGATCCGTCGGAAAGCTGGGGCATGCGCTCGGTGCCGATCATCACCAGCCGCTATCCGCTCTGGGATCAGCCGAACCTGCAGGCGGATATCGAGGCCGGGCGCTTCTATCTGCCGGATGCCAAATCGGGGAAGCGCGAGACGCTGGTGACCTCGGTTCTGGATGCGAAACCGATCCAGTGCCTGCGCGTGGGGGGCGTATCGTACGTGACGATCATCGCAGCGATCGCGCTCGGTGGCGTGTTCATCGCGCTGACCTTCAAGTTGTGGATCACCACGATCGTCTTCGCGGTCGTTACCTTCATGGCCATCATCCACTGGCTCTGGAACGGAACTGCGCCGATCCCGGAGGCACCGGAGACCGATGTCGGGCTAGGCGAGAAGCTGCCGGTCTATGTCTCCGGCCCGGCCTCGGTCGGATGGTGGGCGATGTTCATCACCATGGTCGGCGACGGCACGGCGTTCGCCAGCCTGATCTTCGGCTATTTCTTCTACTGGACGATCCATGGCGACTTCACCACGATCGCCAACGGGCCGGGCGTCCTGTGGCCGATGGCAGCACTGGTGCTCTACGTCGTCGCGTGGACGCTGACGCTTCTGGCGCGCGAACTCAACGAGAATGGGCCAGCGGGTGCGCGCGCGGCACTCGCGGCGGCCTTCGCCATTTCGATCGCGGCCTCGTTTGCGGGCCTTGCCGGGCCGTATCTCTACGGCATGGACCCGACCTCCCATGTCTATCCGGCCATCGTCTGGATTGTCGTTATCTGGACGGTGACGCACGGCATGGTCGGCGCGATCATGCATGCCTATTGTCTCGCGCGCAGCATGGCCGGCCGGATGACTTCGGAATACGACCAGGATATCCGCAACGTCACGCTTTACTGGCACTTCATGGTCTTCACCGCCGTCGTCACCTTCGCGGTCATCGGCCTGTTTCCACTGGTGAGCACATGAAGAGCTTCATTCCGCGCGAGGTGGAAACCCTCTGGACCCTGTTCACCGCCCCGACGGTCTGGGCGGTGCATTTCATCGTCTGTTACGCGACGGTGGCGGTCTTCTGCGCCAAGGGCCTCGCCTCGGAGATATCGTTCGATACGGTGCGGATCGGGCTCGGCGTGGTGACGGCGCTGGCGCTGGCGATGATCGTGCTGTCGGCCTGGCTTGCGTGGCGGCAATGGGGTTTCGGCTCCGACGATCCGCCGCACGACGACGCGACCCGCAACGCGCGGACATTGTTCCAGGGATTCGCGACGCTGCTGCTGTCAGGCCTGAGCTTCGTCGCGGTCCTCTACATGGCCATTCCGATGATCTTCATCGCGGGGTGCCAGCCATGAAGAGGCCGGCACTGATCACCGGGCTTGCGCTGCTGTTGGTCCTGTGGACCGTGCTCACGCTTGCCGACAGGGCGTCCTTCACCGTGCACATGATTGCCCATATGGGCGTCGTGGCGGGTGCGGCGCCGTTGATTGCAATCGGTCTTTCCGGAACGCGCCTCGATTTTCCGTCCACGCTGCCTTGGCTTACGCCGCTCACAGCCTCGCTGATCGAACTGTTCGCCGTGTGGAGCTGGCATGTTCCCGCCCTCCGGTCGCTATCGGAAACCTCGCCCCCCGTTGCGATGCTGGAGCAGCTCATCTTTCTCGGCGCAGGTCTCGCTCTCTGGCTTTCCTGCCTCGGCGGTGCGGCGACGGGCCGGGAGGAGCGGCGGCTTGTCGGCACGTTCGGTCTGCTCTTTACCTCCATGCACATGACGCTCCTCGGCGCGCTTTTGGCGCTTTCGCCGCGTACGCTCTACGGTGATGGCGAAGTCAGTTGCCTCGGCGTGACCCTGTCCTCCGCGGTGGACCAGCAGGCGGGTGGAGTGGTCATGCTTCTGGTGGGCGCCGCGGTCTATTTGGCAGGTGGCGTGGCGCTGTTGGCGCGAACCTTGAACGCGCCGCTGCCGGATCGGTGAGTCGGCAGCCCAAAGAGAGACGTCCTTCCGCCCAGCGGATGGGCGGGTAGCGGTCGATATCGCCGTGTGCATGACGCAGATCGGCGCGATCTCCCCAGCTATTCGCCGCAGCTGCGGCCCTCCTGCCCAAGTTGGCGTTGCAACTTTCCGACTCTGGCTTATTTGATGGAGCGTGAACAACAGATATCGGGGTGTCAGTTGAATCAAACCCGGCCAGCGCTGCTCCTCGTCACGGCGTCGCTGATCCCGCTCATCATTCTCGCCGCCGTGATGGGCAGGTTCTTCATCCAGGAGCAGCAGAACGCGCTCGACGCCGACGTGCGCAGCAAGGCGGTCACCATGGCTGCGACGCTTCAACGCGAGCTCAAGAGCCAGGTTCAGCTTCTGTCCGTGGTTGCGGATTCGCCCCGGCTCGATCCGCCGATACCCCGTTCGGCCTTCGCCGAAACTGCTCGGCGCCTGCGTGAGAGAGTGCCCGAATGGGAGCAGATCCGGATATCGGATGAGAAAGGCGAGATCGTGCTGTCCTCGCCGGTCCTGGACGGTTCGGCTGAGAAACAGGTCGTGGACATGGAGAGCCACCGGACCGTGGTTCGCACCGGCGCCGCTGTGATCGGCAATGTTTCCCTCGGGCCTCGGGGGCAGGCCGCCTTTGCCGTGAGGGTTCCGATCGAGAGGAACGACAAGCTGCGAGCCGTCCTGTCGGTTGTCATCCGCCCGACGATCGTCACAAACCTCCTCTACGCCAACGGGCTCCCGGAAACCTGGGCGGCCTGGATCGTCGACGGCCAGGATCGCCTTGTCGCTTCAACCGGCGCTCCTGCTCTCGCCGGCAATGCGGCAAGCGAGTTCGCAAGTTTTTCCGGAACGGATTTTGGTCTGGCCACGCTCAAAAATGGGCTGGAGGTGCGGGTGGCAGAAGTCGCGCTTGGGGAAACGCCGTGGCGGGTGAGGGTAGGCCTGCCGGTTGCTGAATACGATAGACTGGCGCGCAAGGCGACATTGCTGCTCGCCGCAGCCAGCTGCTTTACGCTGCTGCTCTCGGGTTCGGCTGCATTTCTGTTCCACCGGGAGGTTCGCGCCAGGAACCGCGAACGCGAAAGCATGGCCAACTGGCAGCGCATGGATGCGCTTGGAAAGCTGACTGGCCAGGCAGCGCATGATTTCAACAACCTCCTCATGGTGTTTCAATCGGGCGTCGAGGGCATCAAGCGGAGGCGCAATGACGAGCAGCGGGTGACGCAGCTCCTTTCGCACATGAGCGAAGGAGTGACGAGGGGAAAGGCGATCACGCAACGGCTATTGTCGTTTTCGAGGCGCTCCAATCAGGGGGCAGGGCATGTGGAGCTGGACATCAAGCTCGCCGAATTGAGACCGCTGCTGCGACAGGCCATCGATGACACGATCGTCATGGACATCAACGTTCCGGACGATATCTGGCCCGTTCATGTCGATCCCGCGGGCCTGGAAAACGCGCTGATCAATTTCCTTACCAACGCGCGCGAGGCAATGGGCAGCGGTGGTCAAGTGACGATTTCGGCCAGGAATGTCCTCGACGCCGCCGCGGAAGATCCGACGCTTCAAGGACAATTTGTTGCCTTGACGATCACGGACACCGGAACAGGCGTTACGTCCGAGCATCTCGGGCGGGTGTTCGAGCCGTTTTTCTCTACAAAGAAGAACGGCGGTCCGGGCCTGGGGCTGACCCAGGTTCACAGCTTCGCCAAGGGCAGCGGCGGTGCGGTGAAGGTGGCGAGCGTGGTCGGCCATGGCAGCGCCTTCACGCTGCTCCTTCCCCGGTCAAACGCACAGCGCGTCGCGCGCGAGCCGGTAAAACCGGCGGTGAACCTTCCGGGCAGGCTTTTGATCGTCGATGATACCCCATCATCACTGGAATCGGTGCGCCTGGCGCTGGAAGGGCTGGTTTCCACGATCTTCGTGGCGACAGGTGGCAGCGAGGCAATCGAGGTCCTGGAGCGTCACCCCGAAATCGAGGCGGTGATCAGCGACATCATGATGCCGGGGATGTCCGGCATCGAGCTTGCCGAGGAAATACGTCGAAAGAATTCGCGGCTGCCGGTTGTTCTGATGACCGGCTACAGCGACAAGCTTGAAGCCGGCACGGAGGTCGGGCGCCCGGTTGTGGCGAAGCCGTTCAAGATCGAAGACCTGGCTGCCTCGCTGGAGGCAGCGAAAATGTCGATGGAAAAATCAACAAACGTCGTGCGCCTCGGGATCCCGGCGAAAAGCTGAGCGGCTCGAGAACGCTTCAACCTACCCGACCAGGCTGAGCGGCTTATGGACCTGCGAGGCAATCGGAACCTCCAGAAGCCCGGTCAGGTATCGTCCATAGGCACTCTTCCCATATTGCCTGGCGAGACATTCGAGCTGGCGGGCGTCGATAAAGTTCTGGCGATAGGCGATTTCCTCGGGGCAGGAAATCTTGACGCCTTGTCGGCGTTCAAGCGTCGACACGAATTCGGATGCTTCAAGGAGACTATCGGGCGTGCCTGTGTCGAGCCAGGCATAACCGCGTCCCATCATTTCGACATGGAGCGTACCCCGATCGAGATAGGCCCGGTTGACGTCGGTGATCTCCAGTTCACCCCTGGCGGACGGCCTCAGGTTGGCCGCAATGTCGATGACGTCCTTGTCATAGAAATAGAGGCCTGTGACGGCCCAGCTGGAACGAGGATGTTCCGGCTTCTCCTCGATCGAAGCCGCCCTCATCTGCTCGTCGAACTCGACCACGCCGTAACGCTGCGGGTCGTTGACATGGTAGGCAAAAACGGTGGCGCCGCTTTCCCGCGACATGGCGCTTTTGAAGAGGTCGGTAATGCCATGGCCGAAAAAGATGTTGTCGCCCAGGACCAGGCAGGACGAGCTGGAGCCGATGAAGTCGGCCCCGATGATATAGGCCTGCGCCAGACCGTCAGGAGAGGGCTGTTCCGCATAGGACAACGAGAGGCCCCATTTGGAGCCGTCGCCCAACAGCTGCTGGAAATGCGGCATATCCTTTGGCGTCGATATGACCAGGATGTCGCGAATCCCTGCGAGCATCAGCGTCGACAGCGGATAGTAGATCATCGGCTTGTCATAGATCGGCATCAGCTGCTTCGACAGCACCTGGGTCATCGGGTGTAGCCGCGTGCCGCTGCCGCCGGCGAGAATAATCCCTTTCATCAACTCACCTCCCGTATTGTCTGTTTTCAAGGTCGACCGGCTGCAGAACACGCCTGACGACGTGCCCCGACGAGCCCCGCCAGTCGGGCATCACGACGCCGTGGCGCCTGTACAGTTTCGAACAGTCCAGTTGCGAATTGGCCGGTCGCCGAGCCGGCGTCGGATAGGCGCTGGTTGGAATGCGGACGACCCTTGCCGAAGGCCCGCCGTTCGCTGCCGAAATTCTGAAGATCTCTTCTGCGAAATCCGCCCAGCTCGCCGCGCCCGTTCCGGCCATATGAAAGACACCGCGCAAGGCTGGATCGTTCGAAGCCAAAAGGTTTTGCCCGACCACCATGATGACTTCGGCAATATCGATTGCCGAAGTCGGGTTGCCGATCTGATCGTCGACGACCTGCACCTCTTCCCGAGCCTCGGCGACCTTCAGCATCGTGCGCAGGAAGTTTCGGCCGAAGGGGCTGTAGACCCAGGCGGTGCGAAGGATTGCATGATTTTCGGTTGCTGCGGCGACGTTTCGCTCGCCCACCAGCTTGTCGCGGCCATAGACGCCAAGCGGTGCGACCGGATCGGATTCGACATAGGAGGAGGGCTTGCTGCCGTCGAAGACATAGTCCGTGGACAGATGAACGATTGGGACCCGAAGCGTGTTCGCTACGCGCGCCAGTTCCGCCGGACCTGCAGCGTTGACGGCGAAAGCCGTGGCCCTGTCGATTTCGGCCTGATCGACAGCTGTGAAGGCGGCCGCGGAGACGATCAGGTCGGGTCTGGCGGCCTCGACCGTCGCTGCGATGGTCTCCGGCTTTGCCAGATCGAGTTCGGGACGGCCAAGCGGAATAATCTCGACCTCGCTTTGCCCGATCGCATTCTCGATGAGGGATTGAACGACCTGTCCTCTGAGCCCGGTTACCACGTATCGCCTCGGTTCGCGCATCATCCGGCCCCGGCCTTGAGGAGCCCGAGGCGGCGGCCGTCATATCCTTGCCGGAGCGGCGCCCACCACCATTCATTGTCCAGATACCAGCGTACCGTCTTTTCGATCCCCGTCTCGAAGCTCTCCTCCGCCCTCCAGCCGAGTTCCGTTTCGAGCTTGGTCGCGTCGATCGCATAACGCACATCATGCCCTGGCCGGTCGGCCACGAACTGGATCAGGTTTTCGTGGGGGCGCCCGATCGCGTGCAGATCGTCGAGGATCTTGCAGATCCGCTTGACGACATCGATATTGCTGCGCTCGTTGCGGCCTCCGACATTGTAGGTTTCGCCGACCCTGCCTCGCTCGGCGACAAGATCCAGCGCCCGGGCGTGATCCTCCACATAAAGCCAGTCGCGGATGTTGGCCCCGTTTCCATAAACCGGCAGGGGTTTGCCTTCCAGCGCGTTCAGGATAGTCAGCGGAATGAGCTTTTCCGGGAAGTGGTAGGGGCCGTAGTTGTTCGAGCAGTTGGAGACGACGACCGGCATGCCGTAGGTGCGTGCCCATGCCTTTGCGAGATGGTCCGATGCCGCCTTCGACGCCGAATAGGGCGAGCTTGGATCGTAGGGCGTTGCTTCCGTGAATAGTCCCTTCGCTCCCAGGGAGCCGTAGACCTCGTCGGTCGAGACATGCAGGAAGCGAAAGCGGCTACGGTCTCGGGGAGGAAGATCCTGCCAATATGCGCGCGCGCATTCGAGCATGGTGAAAGAGCCGAGTATATTGGTTTCAACGAATTGCCGCGCACCGAGGATGGAGCGGTCGACATGGCTTTCGGCAGCCAGATGCATCACCCGGTCCGGTCTGAATATCGACATTGCGGAAGCTATCGCCGCGGCATCGCATATATCGATCTTGAGGAACCGGTAGGACGGCTTGCCCTCAACCGACTTCAGCGAGCTCAACGTGCCGGCATAGGTCAGTTTGTCGACGTTCAGGACTTCGTATCCCTTTTCGAGCACGAGGTGTCGGATGACCGCCGACCCGATGAAACCTGCCCCACCCGTTACAAGCACGCGCATGCGTTCGATTACCCCCAAAAAGTTCTCGTCACCGGATCCGACTGCTTCTGCCAAGTTCATCGTTGACGGCATAACTGAAGTTGGATTGAAGCTCCGAGAGCGCAGGCTGCCCCCGATCCTTCTCCGACAGGATTGCCTTGTCCGCAGCGACGGGCCATTCGATCCCAAGCGCCGGATCGCTCCAAAGCAGGCCGCGTTCGTGTTCGGCGCTGTAATAGTCGGTCACTTTGTAGGTGATGACCGTATCTGCCGTCAGCGTGCAGAACCCATGTGCGAAACCTGGCGGCAGCCAAAGCTGGAGAGCATTTTCGGCCGATAGTTCCACCGCGACGAACTTCCCGTAGGTCGGCGATCCGATCCGGATATCAACCGCTACATCCAGAAGTGCGCCGCTGGAACATGACACTAGCTTTCCTTGTGCATGAGGGTGGATTTGAAAGTGGAGGCCGCGAACAGTCCCCGCCTCTGCCGAGTAAGACCTGTTGTCCTGAACGAACGTGAAGGAACCAACTTCCGACTCAAAGAGGTTCTTCCGATACGTTTCCATGAAATAGCCTCGGGGATCGCCGAATTTCTTCGACACCAAAAGAATTACACCCTCAATGGTCGTACCTTCGAAGTGCACAAATTCCTCATGATCCTGAAGTTCCGGCTGTTTAGCTATAAAGCCACACTGATATTCTGAGCGCAATTCGGATGCGGCTCATCAGATGGGCGATGGGATAGTCAATAAGCGGTAGGCTGGAGCCTATGCCGCGTTCTTTGGTTGCCCACACGGCTATGCTGCTCTCACCAGAACAACGGCGTTTGCCGCCAGCCCAGGACCTGGCCGGATGTCAGGGAACGGTGCGGGCAATGGGCACAGCCGCAAATCATCGCCTGTTGTTCAATCGCGATCGGAATCCGTTACCTGGCTCCGGTAGACAGGTGGACTGCTCAGCTACGATTTGCCGGTTCCGGTACCAATGAATGTTAGAATGAACCATCAGAAATTGGCTGGGGCGCCTGGATTCGAACCAGGGATGACGGTACCAAAAACCGTTGCCTTACCGCTTGGCGACGCCCCACCATGATGGCGGCGATGACGCCGCTCAAGGAATGCGAGTTGCTCTAGCAAAGCTTCATTCGGCGAGCAATCACGCAGCGGTCGTTTTTTGTTAAATGTGGTAGTTTCATTCGGCTTTGTAAGTTTACTCCGGCTGATCTGCTGCCGCTGCCCAATCCGGTTGCCGGGGTTCACCTTTCACAAAGCCTGCGCTCACCCCGAAAAGGTTGATAGGTGCAGTCGGAAGCCCGGAAAGACCGGTAGCTGCGGGAGCAGGCGGTGATATTGCAGGAGGGCGCGGCCCCCGGCTCGCCTGCCGCCTGACCCTTGTCCAGATAGGTGTCAGGAGCACGCTCGGCCGCCGCCGCCCGGATGAAGTCCCGCCAGATCCGGGCCGGAAGCGAGCCGCCCGTCACGCCTTTCATCGGCGTGTCGTCGTCATTCCCGACCCAGACGCCGACGACCAGCGGCTCGGTGAAGCCGACAAACCAGGCATCGCGATTGTTCTGGCTGGTGCCTGTCTTGCCGGCGGCGAAGGTGCCGGGATCCGCATCGCGGCCGGTGCCGCGTTCGACGACCAGCTGCAGCAGGCCGAGGAGGTCGGACTGATAGGGTGAGAGATCGATGGAAGGCGCTGACCTTTCGCCTACCCTGAAGGCCTGGGACTGGCCCGCTGCCTGAAAATCGATAATCCCCCACGGCTCGACCGGCGCCTTCCCCAGACGAACCGATGCATAGGCGCTGGTGAGATCGAGCAGATTGACCTCCGAAGTGCCGAGCGCCAGGGACGGCGTCGGCGCGAGCGGCGTGTCGATGCCGAGTTCCCTGGCGGCCGAAATGACGTTATCGAGCCCGACTTCCTGCGCAAGGGCGACGGTTGCGGCATTCAACGAACGGGCGAAAGCTTCCGCCAACGTCACCCAACCACGGTAACCGCCGCCCGAGTTTTCGGGCGACCAGCCGTCAATCTCGATCGGAGCGTCGAGGACGCGGTCGGAAAGGGTCAGTCCCTTTTTCAAGGCCGCGTAATAAACGAACAGTTTGAAGGTGGAGCCGGGCTGCCGCATCGCCGTGACGGCGCGGTTGAACTGGCTGGTCTTGTAGTCGTGCCCACCGACCATGGCGACGACCGCGCCTTCGGGTGTCATTGCCACAAGCGCCGCCTGGCTTGCTCCGAGCGTCTTTCCGTCTTCGTCCAGAGCCTGTGCAACAACCCTTTCGGCAATACGCTGCAGGCGCGGCACGAGCGTCGTGCGCACCGTCGTCGATCCCGGCGAGGTGCCGGCGATCTCGCTTGCCTGCGGCGATATCCAGTCGGCGAACCAGCTTCCCGAGCGCGGCGTCGGTCTTGTGGGGCGAAGTTTGCCGAACTCCGCCTTCGCGGCCGCGGCTTCGTCGGGCGTCAGCTTGCCGTTGGCGACCATTGCGGCGAGCACCGTCGCCGTTCGCTGACGGGCGCCTTCGAAATTGGCGATGGGGTTCAGTTGGCTCGGCGCCTTCAGGAGGCCGGCGAGCATTGCAGACTCCGAGACGTCGAGGTCCCCGATGTCCTTGTTGAAATAGACCCGCGCGGCGGCCGGCATTCCGGTAGCCCCCGAGCCGAGATAGGTGGTGTTCAGATACCGGGTGAGGATTTCCTGCTTGCCGAGCTTCCATTCGAGCCAGAATGCGATGACCACTTCCTGGATCTTACGCTTCAGCGTTCGGTCGCTTTCCAGATATTGCACCTTGATCAATTGCTGCGTGATCGTGCTGCCGCCCTGGGCGACCGTGCCCGCCTGAAAGTTGCGGATCAGAGCACGGCCGATACCCTGTGGATCGATACCGTAATGGTCCATGAACCGCCTGTCCTCGATCGACAGGACGGCGTCGATCAGGGACTGCGGGAACTTGCCGTAGGCGGCATACGGCCCTTGATAGGGGCCCTGTCGGACAAGCGGCGCTCCGTCCGCCGTTTCCAGCACGATGACCGGCTTCAGCGTGCCAGCGGCAATCTCCCACCATGGCACGTCCTTCAATGCCCATGTCAGGACGCCCGCCAGGACAAGGACGCAGGTCAATGATGCGAGTGCGGCCGCGGTTATCCACGACCATCGCCTGGATGGGCCATCCTGCCGTGAAAAGCGCAGCCAATGCGTCAGGGCGGTTATTCGCAAAAGGGCTTTCCCGCGGAAGGCTGAAAGGTGCTTCGCCGTCGCTGCGGATGTCGGGTTTGGTACTTGCCCTTTCGGCCCCGAATATCTCTCCCGAAGAGTGGCAGCGGCTTTCCTCATCCGGAGGGAACCCGATCGCCACGAAGTTCCGAGATCATGCCGGAGCGCGGCCAGCAATTCACGGACGGCCCGTCCGCTTTGCCCAAAAGCCGGAGCGGAACTGCCGCTCGCTTTCGGCTCGTCCGCACTGGAGCGTTCTTCGCGACGCTCGCCGGTCTCCGGCGCGCCTTCCGGTGCCGCCTCGACCTCAGTCACGCGCGCAGGCTCGCTGTGGGCATGTTCATCCGGGTTGTTGGAGCGGTCCTCAGGGCGGGTCATTCACTGCGTAACGGTTGGATTTTGAAAAGGGAACTAGAGCATCTTAGCGCAAAAGGAAGATGCCGTGGCGCCTGTCGGTAATCACAAGCGGCGATGTTCTACTCCCAATGGGGTAAGTCAGGTCAAATAGATAGGCGGCGGAAGCCGTGTCACACTCCGATCCGCAAGCTTTGATCCGCAAGCGGAGGAAATGCATGAAAAAACGGGTGAAAAGCGATCCGAACTGGCCGGAGCCGGTGGTCGTGGCGGTCGGGCGGCGATCTCCGGAGATTATTCGAACTCCCGCGGAGGCCTTGATCTATCTCACCAACAAATGGCCGGCGGCGCGCAACGAACGCTATCGGGCGGCGACCGAGGTCTGCTCCGCCGCGCTGCGCAGGCAGATAGACGCGGCAGCCGCGCGTGAGACGTTCCTATCCGCCGCACTCGAGGCGGGAATGCTCCAATAAGCCTGCTGGGTGCGAACGGCATGAAATCCGGAGCACCCATGTCGCGGTTGTGTTATCCGTTCGGAATCGAGTTCCGCGTCGTTGCTTTCCGCGAGACTTCGCGCCGGAGCAGCATGCCGAACAGGTCGCGCGGCTCGTCAGGGTCTGCGAGGAGGTCGAGATTTTCGTAAAGCCCGGTGCCGGCGAGCTTGTCGCGGATATAACGAAGCGCCGAAAAATCCTCGGTCGCAAAACCGACGCTGTCGAACAGCGTCACCTGAGCGCTGCTCGTCCTGCCCGTCGCAAGACCGGAGATCACCTGCCATAGTTCGGTGACAGGGTAATCCGCCGGCATCTGCTGGATCTCGCCTTCGACACGCGTCTGCGGCGGATATTCGACGAATATGTCCGAGCGCAGCAGGATGGCCTTGTGAAGCTCGGTCTTGCCGGGGCAGTCGCCTCCGACCGCGTTGATGTGCACACCCGGTCCGACCATGTTGTCGGTGAGGATGGTGGCGTTCTGTTTGTCCGCCGTTGCGGTGGTGATCACATGGGCACCCTCGACGGCCTCCTCAGGCGAGTGGCATCGCAGGATTTCAAAGCCCATCCCGGAAAGATTTCTGGCACATCGTTCGGTGGCATGCGGGTCGATGTCGTAGAGTCGCAGCTTCTTGATGCCGACCAGTGCCTTGAAGGCGATCGCCTGGAACTCGCTCTGCGCGCCATTGCCGATGATCGCCATGCAATCGGCACCTTCCGGCGCCAGATATTTGGCCGCCACGGCCGAGGTCGCCGCGGTGCGCAGTGCGGTCAGGATGGTCATTTCGGAAATCAGGAGCGGGTAGCCGCTGTCGACATCGGAGAGTACCCCGAAGGCCGTAACGGTCTGGCGTCCGGTGCGGGTATTCTTGGGGTGGCCGTTGACGTATTTGAAGCCATAAAGCGTGCCGTCGCTGGCGGGCATCAGCTCGATCACGCCTTCCTGAGAGTGGGAGGCGATACGCGCCACCTTGTCGAAGGCCTCCCAACGGCGGAAATCCGCCTCGATATAGGCTGAAAGCTCCGTGAGGAAGTTCTCAACGCCGACGTTCAGGACGAGATCCATCATGTTCTCGACGCTGATGAACGGCACGATGTTCAGGTTTGGCAAAGCTGGCATGGTCGTCTCCTTGGGGGGATCATATCCTTTTCAGGCAGCGCACGCCATGCATGCCGTGGCGGTTGCCGTCATTCACCCCTTGTCGTTCATCGCCTCACGGAGCACATCGTTGATGCGATCCTGCCAGCCGGGGCCGTCCTCCTGGAAATAGGCGAGCACGTCGCTGTCCAACTTCAGGGACACAAGCTCCTTGACGTTCGGCGGCGCGCGCCGCTCGACGGCAGGAGCCGGAGCGGCCTTCCTGGTCGGCGCAAACAGAGCCTCTGCGGCGTCTAGCGGATTGACGGGCCGGCGTGGGGGACGTGTCATGATCATCTCCGTCGAAAGGAAGGGGCCGTTGCGGTTGCGGCCTGCAGAAGCGGCTCCCGTCCCGAACTATCAGCAAGCATGGCGAAATAGCAATCGCCGCGCAGGAACGAGCCGGCGAGTGCACGATCCGGACGCAGGTCGGACACCTTGACGATCGAACCAGAAGACGTCTATCTCGCCGCGAAAGCTCACTGTCGAGCCTGCTGGAAGTCCGGATCGACGAGACGGAGCGTTGCGCCTGGTTGCTGTTCGGGACGACCCGCAACGGCGAATAGGCCGGTCGACAATCTAGATCTATAAAGACATCACCGCGGCGGCCGCATCGCTGCCTCCGCGTCACCGTCTCGTTCATCGTTCAAAATCAGCATAGGCATTTCATGATCCAGGACTTCTCTTCCATCATTCAGCGGTTCGGTGTGGGCAGCCGCGGAAGTTCGGCCGTCGTGCATCAGGGCACCGGCTATTTCGCGGTGACGCCACAGTCACCCTATGACGGTGATTTGAGCACCGCCGAACAGACCCGGCAGTTGCTGGCCAAGGCCGAAGCGCGCCTCGCCGAAATCGGCAGCGCCAAGCAGGGCCTGATCTTCTGCGCCATCATGCTTGCCGACATGGAGGGTTATGCCGAAATGAACGAAGTCTGGGACGCCTGGGTTTCGGGCATGGCCCCGCCCGCGCGGGCCTGTTTCGAGGCGCGGCTTGCCAATCCCAACCTCAAGGTCGAGATGATCATGGTGTGCGCTGCGGAATCCGCTGAGGCATAGTTTCGGGATCAATGCGCATGATGCATGGGTGGCCTGAGGTATTGTTGCTTTTCAGGGCAGTTCCGCGCCTCTATATCACTGTCATCAAACGACGCCGGAGCCAAGAACGGTCGCTGACGTCAGACCGTCTCAAGAAAGGGACCCGATCATGAACGTAGCACGCTCTTTCAACAACTGGCGCAAGTATCGTCAGACCGTCTCCGAACTCGGCCGCATGACTAGCCGCGAGCTGCAGGACCTCGGCATCGACCGCGCCGACATCCGCAACGTCGCCCGCGCAGCCATCGGTCGCTGACCTTAGTATCCCTGCCTGGAATCTGCATGACGCCCGCCATTGCCGCGGGCGTTTTCGTGTCGGCAGGCGCCGGGGCAGGGGGCCGCCTCTTCAAACATCTCCCATCCGATGTTCGGTATGCGTTTTTCGTATAGCTGCACTGCAACATAATGACTATCAATCCAGCCAGATCGGTATATAGTCATATTTATCGAAGCAATGCACCTCCTCCCGCAGAGCTTCGTGTTATCAGGCGTCCCACTCCTCCTCCCAGGGGCGTCTGTAGGAACGGCGGCACTCCTCCTCCCAGCCGCTGTTCGGTTCTTTTCGGAAAGCCTGCCGCACCTCCTCCCGCGGCAGGCTTTTTCGTTTTGGGGCTGAGGGTTTCCCGAATTCGAGTTGCAGGCATTCGAGCGCGCCCCTGGCGGGGTCTGCGGCGATATCGATTCGTGCTTGAAAGTCGCGCGCACGGCGGGGCGAGTTCTCCCGCGAGATGGCTACGGCTGCCGGAAGCGCTTTCGAATTGCCCTGAGCGGGTCGCGGAGTCCCGCGGCAAGGCCGAATCAATGTGACAGTTCGGAATCACAGCCGTCACCGAAGCGCCGGAAAAGATGGTTCATGGCCTGTGCTCCGTGTCGTGGTGGCCAGCCATTTTCCTCCTCACGCCCGACCTTCGCTTCATCGCCAGGCCGATATCTGCCAAGCCGCGCTTGGTGGAAGGGAAGATCGTAACGATCGGTTAAAACCAGGCTCTCCGTGGGGTCTCTGTTTACCTTTTGTTAACCATGCTGGCGCTAGAAATCAGTCAACGATTTCTTTACGCAGATGACCAAAATGCTAACGGACGCTCGATCTATCCGCATCAAGGGCCGCTCATTTCTGGCGGTCGTCCTTGCCCCCGATCTTCCCTTCGACGACTGGCTCATCAGGCTGGACGACCTTGCGGCGCGTTCTGCGGGTTTCTTTCTGGGGCGGCCTCTCGTGCTCGACGTGACCGATCTGCCGATCGATCGCGCCCAGCTGAAGGATCTCATCGCCGAGCTGGCGGGGCGCAACGTCAATATCATGGGCATCGAGGGCGGTCGTCCTTCGATCCTTGGTCCCGGCATGCCGCCGGCGCTCAAAGGCGGTCGTCCGGTCTCCGACGAGGCCGTCGCCAGGGAGCCGATCATCGAGCTTCGCAACGGCGAGCCGAAGCCGGCCGCGCCGGAGGTTCGTTCCGCGTTGCAGTCGGTGGTCATCCGCGAGCCGGTCCGCTCGGGCCAGTCGGTCATCTTTCCGGAAGGCGACGTGACGGTCATAGGCTCGGTCGCGTCAGGGGCCGAAATCATCGCCGGCGGATCGATCCATATCTATGGGGCCCTGCGTGGCCGTGCCATGGCGGGATCGCTCGGAAACGCGTCGGCGCGCATCTTCTGCCGCAAGCTCGAAGCCGAGCTGGTGGCAATCGACGGCATCTACAAGATGGCGGAAGACATGGCCCCGGGCCTTCGCGGACAGTCAGTCCAGCTTTGGCTCGAAGGGGATTCGATCATTGCAGAGAAACTTATTTGAGCCGAAGCCGGCCAGCAAACAGGAGAGCAAGATGGGGAAAGTCATCGTAGTCACTTCAGGCAAGGGCGGGGTTGGCAAGACGACCTCGACTGCCGCATTGGGAGCAGCTCTGGCTCAGCGAAACGAACGGGTGGTCGTCGTCGATTTTGACGTCGGGCTGCGCAATCTCGACCTGGTGATGGGCGCCGAGCGCAGGGTCGTCTACGACCTGATCAACGTCATTCAGGGCGAAGCCAAGCTTTCGCAGGCGCTGATCCGCGACAAGCGGCTGGAGACGCTGTTCCTGCTGCCGGCTTCGCAGACGCGCGACAAGGACAATCTGACACCCGAGGGCGTGGAGCGGGTCATTACCGAGCTGAAGCGGGTCTTCGACTGGGTCATCTGCGACAGCCCCGCCGGGATCGAAAGTGGCGCAACGCTTGCCATGCGCCACGCCGACATGGCGGTGGTGGTGACCAACCCGGAAGTATCGTCCGTCCGAGACTCGGACCGCATCATCGGCCTGCTGGATTCGAAGACTTTGAAGGCCGAGCGCGGCGAGCGCATGGAAAAGCACCTGCTTCTGACACGCTACGACGCCAACCGCGCTGAGCGGGGCGACATGCTGAAGGTCGAGGACGTGCTGGAAATCCTCTCCATCCCGCTGATCGGCATCATTCCGGAAAGCATGGATGTCCTGCGGGCTTCGAACATCGGCGCACCGGTCACGCTGGCAGACGCGCGCAGCGCACCGGCCATGGCCTATTTCGATGCCGCCCGCCGGCTTGCCGGAGAAGTTCTGCCGATCACGATCCCCGGGGAAAAGCGGGGGATATTCGGCAAGATCTTCGCACGGAGGGCCGCATGACCATATTCAATCTCTTCCGCAAACAGCGTTCCGCACCCACGGCCCGCGAACGCCTGCAGGTGCTCCTCGCCCACGAACGCTCATCGAACGGCTCAGACCTCGTATCCCTGCTTCGGGAGGAGATCCTTGCCGTGATTGCCAAACACGTGCAGGTCGACAGCGACAAGGTGCAGGTCAAGATGGATCGCGACGAGAACGTCACGATCCTCGAGATCGACGTCGAGATCCCGCTGGATGCCGTCAGCCAGGCCGCCTGAGGCTATAGACTACCCTGGATTCGGTTCGAAACGCGGATAACCCTGTTGTCCGCGTTTTCTCTTGAGTGACGAAGGCGGCGTGTCTGGCACGTCGCTTGCTTCGTAATACGGTTGTCCCTGCAAGAGGAAACGGCCGTGTACGCGAACATAAATCCCTCCATCGACGTCAGGTTGCTGCGCACCACCTATCTGCTGCTCAGGGAGCGCAATGTCTCCAAAGTCGCGGTGCTGCTCGGACACAGCCAGCCGGCGGTGAGCGCCTGCCTCAAGAAGGCGAGGGAGATCTTCTCTGATCCGCTTCTCGTGCGCAGCGGCCAGAAACTGGTGCTCACCGAGCGTGGCGAAGAGGTGATGACCTCGATCGCGGGCATGCTCGAAGGCCTGCTGGACACCCTGAACCGCAGCAGCCAATTCGATCCCGGCATGGTCCACAGCCGGATGCGGATTGCCGCGGTCAACTGCTTCGGAACCTTCCTCATCCCGCCGATCGCCACGAGCATCCGAAACGAGGCGCCCGGCATTTCGGTCGATTTCTTTGCGCCCTCCGAACAGAGCGATCTGATCGAGGACCTGGGTTCTGGCCGGGTCGACATGGTGATCGGCAACTGGCCGGCGCCGCAACAGAGCCTGAAGTCGAGTACACTCCTGCATTGTGACATCGCCTGCGTGGTGCAGAAATCCAATCCGCTGGCGCGGCTCGGCCGTCTGCCGCTCGACGCCTATCTCGACGCCGATCACGTCTCACCGACGCCCGGCTCGAATGCCGTCTACAGCCCGATCGACGGCCGGCTGGCGCAGCTCGGGCATCGTCGGCGCATCGCCATGTCGGTGCCGGAATATGCTTTGATTCCAGCGATCCTTGCGGAAACGGACCTGATCTTCACCACCGCTAGACCCTATGCCGAATATATCGTCGCTAACGCGCCGGCCAATCATCTGCAGCTCGTCGAAGCGCCGCGGGAGTTCGACCAGATGAACCTCTACCTCCTGTGGCATGAACGGGCCCATAATAGCGGCGCCAACCGCTGGCTGCGGAACGTCATCCGCACCGTGGCGCGCCGTTTCGACCAGACGCTGCATCCCGTGCCATCCGCAATTCCGCTGCGGGCGGTCTCCTGAGGTCTTTCGGTATAAGCAAACGGATATACCCGCTATCGACGACCATGGCATTCACCCAGGGAGCAAATTTGCCCATGCTGCAGGCAGGATTTACATCTGCCAAACAATTGAGCAGGCAGATTTAGCGCCGGGGAATTTCGAATGTTGATGCACACCCTTCTCGTGGATGGCGCCAATCGCGATCCGGATCATGCCTGTTTCCACTGGGTCGATCGCGCCAAGAGCCTGACCTATGCTGGGGCTGTCGATGCGATGGAGCGCGCTGCGGGCGCCCTGCACAGTTTTGGCGTCAAGCCGGGCGACCGGGTGACGATCTTTGCCCATAACGGCATGGATTATCTGACCACGATGCTGGGCTGCTGGCGGCTCGGCGCGATCTCGGCCCTCGTGAACGTCAAATTCGCCGACGAACTTGCCTATTATTTCGGCGATCACCAGCCGACCGTGGTTGTTTATACCCATGACAAGCATGAACAGGTCAGCGCCGCAGCCGCGGGCGTGCCGACAGTCCGGGCATTGCTCTGCATGGACGGGGCGCAACCGGGCGCTCACTCGCTGCCGGATTTGATGGCGGCCGCCCTGCCGGTGCCCGCCGATCCGGGCAATGAAGATGCGATTGCCCATCTTTCCTACACCTCCGGGACCACCGGCAAGCCGAAGGGCGCCTGCCTCAAGCATGAGCCGACGGTTCGTGCAGCGGGCTGCATCGCCGAGCGGCTGCAGATCACGGCGGATGACATCTCGTTCGGCCCGAGCGCGCTGTCGAGTTCCTACCAGCTGGTCGGCAATCTTCTGCCGCAGCTTTCGCGCGGCGCGGCGATCAACGTCATGGGCAAATGGACGCAGACGACCGGCTTCGATGCGCTCGAAGCGCGCGGCGCCACCATGCTGATTGCCAATCCGCCTATACTGACCGATGTGCTCAACGAGGCCGCCATTCGCGGCCATGCGCCGCCGACGCTGCGCATGAGCATGTCCGGCGGCGGTCCGGTTCCGCCCGTGCTGAAGGCCGGCTGGCAGGAGAAGCTGAAGCTGCCGCTGGTCGAAAGTTACGGTCAGTCGGAGCTCGGCGGTTTCGTGGCGCTCGGTTTCCCGAAACTCGATCCCGCTGATATCGAGACCCGCCGCGCCGGCATGCCGCTGCCGGACAAGGAAGTGCGCATCCTCAATTCCGATGGCAGCGAGCTGCCCTGCGGCTCCGTCGGCGAGATCGCCCTTCGCGGCGGCTTCATGTGGGGTTACTGGGGCAAGCCCGAAAAGACCGCCGAGACGCTGCGCGACGGATGGCTGTGGACCGGCGATATCGGTACCATGGATCGGCACGGCTTTGTCACCATGATGGGACGTCGCTCCGAGCTTCTCGAAGTCGGCGGCAAGACCTGGTATCCGCGCGATGTGGAAGAGGCGCTTTCGACGGTGGCCGGCATCGAGCAGGCGGCTGTCGTCGGCGTGCCCGATGCGGTGATGAAGACCCGGCCGGTCGCCTTCGTGCAGGCCGCAGCCCCTATCGACGGCGAGGCTGCCAAGGCTGAGATCGCCGCGACGCTTCCCTATGACCTCTCGGTCATGACGGTCATCTCGCTGACGGAACTTCCCATGACCCCCACCGGCAAGATCGCCAAGGCGGAGTTGGCGGCACGCGCCGCAGCTGCTTGAGCGACAATGAAGGACATGACCATGAAATTGAAATCGCATTGGTGGTGGGATCATACCGCAAGGGATTTCTCCGAATTCGAGATGGAGAAGTTCGTGGCGATCCTGCCGATCGCCGCCGTCGAACAGCACGGGCCGCATCTGCCGGTTCGCGTCGATGCGGCGATCAATGCCGGCGTCGTCGCCCGCACCGTCGAACTGATGGCCGACGACCTGCCGGTACTGGTCCTGCCGATGATGCCGGTCGGCAAGTCGGTCGAGCACACCGCCTATCCGGGCACGCTGACCTTCAACTACGACACGCTGGCAAAGATGTGGTTCGAGCTCGGCGAAAGCGTCAATCGCGCCGGCTGCCGCAAGATCATCTTCGTCAATTCGCATGGCGGCCAGCCGCAGGTGATGGACATCGTCTGCCGTGAACTGCGCATCAAGCTCGACATGTTCGCCGTCAGCGCCTGGGCGAGTGCCGGCGCCGATTTCTCCGACCTGTTCAGCGCCCACGAGATGAAGCACGGCATCCATGGCGGCGAGGCAGAGACCAGCGTCATGCTGCATCTGCATCGCGAGCTGATCGACATGCAGTATGCCGAGGATTTCGTGCCGGTCTCCGTCGAGCTCGAAGCGGCCGGTGGCCTGCTGATGCCGGAAGGCCGGATCGGCTACGGCTGGCAGACCCAGGACGTGCAGCCCTCCGGCGCCTGCGGCAACGCGGCGGCCGGCGATGCCGAGCGCGGCCGGCTCTATATCGAGCGCAGCGCCGCCAATCTCCTGAAGCTGATCAGGGAAGTCCTGGATTTCCCGCTCGACCGGATCACCTCGAAAACCATGTACAGGGGTTGATCGACTTGACGACCTCACGCGCACCATACGGCGTTGCCGGCCCCGAAAGGGGAGAGCTCCTGCTCGATGACGGCGTCGTGCTGGTGTCGGATATCTATCGTCCTCTGGGGGAGGGCAGGTTCCCGGTCCTCTTGATGCGGCAGCCCTATGGGCGGGCTATCGCCTCCACTTTGGTGCTGGCGCACCCCTCCTGGTACGCCTCGCACGGCTATATCGTGGTCATCCAGGACGTGCGAGGCTGTGGCGATTCCGGCGGTGTCTTCGAGGCCTTTGTCAGCGAACTGGCGGACGGCGCACGCACGCTGGAGTGGGCGGCCGCATTGCCGGGAAGCAACGGCAAGCTCGGCCTCTACGGCTTCAGTTACCAGGCGATGACACAGTATTTCGCCATTGCCGGCAAGGGGAGCGTGCGGCCGGATGCGATTGCGCCTGCCATGAGTTCGTGGATGCCGCGTGACGACTGGGCTTATGAAGGCAATGCCTTCCGGCTCGGACTCAATGCCGGCTGGGCGGCGCAGATGGCGCGGCTGACGGCGGCGCGGCGGGAGGATGCCAGGACCTATGCGGAAATCGCAGCCACCGGCGACGACGATGCCGCCCTTCGCGACCTGCTCGCCTCGAGACCCGATATATCGCATCTCGGCAAATGGATGGCGGACGAGAAGGACTATTGGGACGCGGTATCTCCCGGGGCGCTGCTGGCCGATGATCCGCTCGATATTCCGGTTCTCCACACCGGCGGCTGGGCCGATTTCCTGCTCCAGGGCACCTGGGCCGCTGATGCAGCCTTCCGGCGCAGACATCGGGACAGCACCCATCTGGTGATCGGCCCCTGGGCGCATGCGCCCTGGAACCGTGCCGGCGGCAGCACCGACATGGGAGCGGATGCCGAGTTTTCGATCGACCGCGCGCAGCTCGCCTTTTTCGATTTCTATCTCAAGGGCTTTGGCGAACGGCCGCAGCCGGTCCGGTTCTTCGACATGGGGCGACGGCGGTGGCTCGTTCTTTCCGGCCGGCCAGAGGTTTCGGGGGCCGACTTTTTCCTGTCTTCCTCCGGGCTCGGCGCGGCAATGGTCAGCGACGGCAGGCTGCTTGGCGAAACCGGCGGCGAGATGCGGGATACGTTCGTTCACGATCCGACGCGGCCGACTCCGCTCGTCGGCGGGCATCTCGGCGTGCCGCAAGGCTTTGCTGACCATGGCAGCCACGATAACCGCGCCGACGTCGCCGTCTACACGACCCTGCCTTTCGAGGCGGCACGGTTCTTCGTCGGCGAAGCCGCGGCCGAGATCGAGGTGGATACGCGCTCCGAGGGCTTCGACCTCTGCGCGACGCTGTCGCTCGTCGCGCCGTCCGGAGAGGCGAGGGTGCTCAGCACGGGTTATGCCCGACTCGAAGGCGGTGGAAAGGTTCCGGTGCGCATCAGTCTCCGCCCGGTCTGCGTCACAGTCTCCGAAGGCTTTGCCCTGCGGCTTTCTCTGCAGGGCGCCGGCGCGCCGGCCTTCGAAGTTCATCCCGGCGACGGGCCGTTCGCATCTGTGCCCGAGATGGCGCGGCGACCGATCACCATTTCCATCTGCCATGGCGGGGCGACGCGCTCCCGCCTGATCATGCCCGAGGCTCCCGAAAATGTCGCATAAGCACTACCTGACGCTCGACAACATCACGGCCACCTATGGTGACTCCGTCGCCGTCAGCGGCCTGACGATCGAGGTCGCCAAGGGTGAACTCCTGTCGCTGCTCGGGCCTTCCGGCTGCGGCAAGACGACGACGCTCAGGATGATCGCCGGCTTCGTGCAGCCGTCCGAAGGCCGCGTCATCCTCAATGGCGAGGACATCAGCAAGCGCCCGGTGCATACCCGCAATATCGGCGTGGTCTTCCAGTCCTATGCGCTGTTTCCGCATCTGACGGCTCTGGACAATATCGGTTTCGGCCTGCGCATGCGCCATGTCGGCAAGGCGGAATGCCGTGCCCGTGCCGCCGCGGCACTCGATACCGTCGGTCTCGGCGCCTATTACGACCGATATCCGGGCCAGCTTTCCGGCGGTCAGCAGCAGCGCGTGGCGCTCGCCCGCGCTTTGGTGATCGAGCCGGACGTGCTTCTTCTCGACGAGCCGCTTTCCAACCTCGACGCCCATCTTCGCGCCGACATGCGCACCGAAATCCGAACGCTGCAGCAGCGGCTCGGCATCACCACCGTGTTCGTCACCCACGACCAGCAGGAGGCTCTTGCGATGTCGGATCGCGTCGCCGTGATGAACAAGGGACTGCTTGCCGAGATCGGCACGCCCGTCGCGCTCTGCGACCGGCCGCATTCGCCATTCACCGCATCCTTCCTCGGCGCCCGCACGGTGATCGAGGGGCGGACGGAGAATGGATTGTTCAGCGCGCCTGGGCTCACCTGCGAAGGTGCGCCTTCCGGTGCGACCCGTCTCGTGCTGCGCGCCTCGCGCCTCAGGCTTTCCGACGAACCGGGGCCGTTGCATCTCTCAGGCACGCTCGTCAACGCAGCTTTCCTCGGCGACACGTACGAAGCCGATATCCAATCCGCATGCGGCACGATCCGCCTGATCGTGCCTTCGGATATGCCGCCTCCGCCCCTCGGGACGCCGTGCAGCATCCAGACCCAGCCGGGTGGCGCAACATTCATCTGAACGGACAGACCTGACCGAAAAAGGGGAACACGAAATGACTCTCTCGCGTCGTACATTCAACAAGCTGATTGCCGGTGCCGGCCTTGCCGCACCGTTCCACATCATCCGTCCCGCCTCCGCGCAGGAGCCCAAGAAGGGCGACGAACTGGTCGTCGGCATCTGGGGCGGGGCGCAGGAAAAGATCGTCAAGGAACACGTCGAGAAGCCGCTGGTCGAGAAATACGGCTGCAAGGTCAGCTACGTCCTCGGCGGTACCGGTGACCGGCGCGCGAGGGCCTATGCGGAACGCGGCCGCCCGAGCTTCGACGTCCTTTATCTCAACATCTTCGAGAGCCGACAGGCCGTGAAGGACGGCGTGACCCAGGCGCCGACGCCGGCCGTCAAGAACTTCGAGGCGCTTTATCCGAGCGCCCGCAAGGGCGGTTACGGCGTTGCCTTCAACCCCTGCACGATCGTCTACGACAAGACCAAGGCGTCGAAGCCGATCACCTCCTGGAAGGACATGTGGAACCCGGAATGGAAGGGCCGCATCGCCTGGCCGGACGGTCTCGGCGCCGAAGGCATTTCCGCGCTTATGATGGCGGCCCGTGTCTGGGGCGGCGACGAAAAGAACGCCGACATCGCCTTCGAAAAGGTCAAGCAACTGAAGCCGTTTGCCGCCATCCAGGGCAGCCAGGCGCAGCTCTTCGAAATGTTCGACCAGAAGCTCGCCGACCTTTCCGTCGAGTTCGGCAGCTTCACGCAGTCCTATGTCGAAACCCGCAATCCCAATATCGCAATCGCCAAGCCGGTCGAGGGACAGGCGCTTTCGATGAACGTCGCGTGCATCACCGAAGGCACGAAGAACCAGAAACTCGCCGAGGAGTGGATCAACCTGCACCTCTCCGAGCCCTGCATGCTCGCCTATGCGCGCCAGATCTACTACTCGCCGACCGTCAGCAACATCACCGTCCCGGACGACCTCAAGTCGAAGCTCGTGCTCGGCGACGAACAGGTCAGCAAGCTCGTCGATTTCGATTGGGACGTGATCAATGCCAGCCGCGCCAAGTGGCAGGCGAAATACGATCGGGAGATCGCGGGATGAACCGTTGGATCGGGCCGGCGCTTGCAGCGCCGGTCACCCTTTGGCTGCTTCTGTCCTTTGCGGCGCCGATGTTCGTGGTCCTCGTGCTCTCCCTGCACGAGTATCCCGATCCTTTCGGTCCGCTCTTCATAGCTCCGTCGATCGCGCAGTTCCGGGACATCGTCTCCGACAGTTTCTATTTCGGCGTCGTCTCCGAAACCATCCTGCTCGGCCTCGGCGTCACCGTCATCACCGCGCTTCTCGGTTATCCGCTCGCCCACTGGCTGGCGCGCATGCCGGTGAAATACCGCGCGGCCGCCTTCGCGGTGATCCTCATTCCGCTGCTCACCAATGTGGTGGTGCGCTCGCTCGGCATCATCCTGCTGCTCGCGCCGGAGGGGCTGATCAATTCGGTCACCGGCCTCGTCGGCATTCCGCCGGCGAGATATATGCTGTTCACCCACGGCGCGGTCGCCGTCGCGCTGGCGCAGGTCTTCCTGCCGTTCATGGTGCTGGCGCTCTACGACAACCTGCAGAACACGTCTCCGCGCGTTCACGAGGCGGCCCAGAGCCTTGGCGCTTCTCCCGCTGTGCGGTTCCTCACCGTCGATCTGCCGCTTTCGCTGCCCGGCCTGCGGTCCGGTGCCGTCATCGTTTTCCTGATGGCGACCACGGCCTATGTCTCCGCCTCGCTGCTTGGCGGCAAGAAGGTCTGGACGACCGGCATGCTGGTGCTGCAGGAGGCGATCAAGAACCTCAACGCGCCGCTTGCCGCAGCACTTGCGATCATCATGACCGTGACCGGTCTCGCGTTTGCGGCGCTGTGCGCCTATCTCCTCAATCGCCTGATGCCGTGGCTGAAGGGCAAGCCCAGCAATCCGTTGAGCATTCCGCGCTGGATCGTGCCTGTCATCGACATCCTGGGGCCGGTTGTTTCGAAACTGCTGCTTGCCACCTCGCTGCTGCTCCTGCTGCTGCCGCTGGTGCTGGTCTGCATCCAGAGTTTCAACGACGTGCCCCAGGCGACCGCCTCCGGCTTCCGCGGCTTCACGCTGAAATGGTACGAGGCGGTGTTCTTTGCGGGGACCTATGCGGACGCCTTCTGGGTGTCGGTGCAACTGGCGGTCACCTCGATGCTGGTGGCGCTGGCGCTCTCTTTGCCGGCGGCGTTTGCGCTCGCCCGTTATCCGTTCAAGGGCCGGTCCGCGCTTCTGACCTTCTGGCTGCTGCCGATGTCGCTGCCGCATGTGGCGATCGGCGTCGGCATGCTGCGGCTGCTACAGATCTACCTGATCGTGCCGCCGTTCCTCGGCCTCGTGGCAATCCACGTGATCGTCATCCTGCCCTTCGCGATCACGTTGCTGACGACCTCGGTCATGGGCCTCGACCGGGCGCAGGAGGAAGCGGCTGCAAGCCTCGGGGCAAGCCCCGCGCGGCGGTTCTTCCTGATCATCATGCCGGGACTGGCGCCAGGGCTGTTTGCCGCCGGCATCGTCGGCTTCCTGCTGAGTTTCGGCGAGGTGACCGTCACGAGCTTCCTCACCACCGCCCGCCTGACGACCCTGCCGGTGCGCATCTACTCGGAATCGACCTTCAGCCTGGAGCCGACCGCGCATGCGATCTCGGCGGTGCTGATCGTCTTCACCGTCATCGCGCTGGTCCTGGTCGGCAGGGTGGTTCGCCTCGACCGTCTCTACGCACGATAAAAGGGAAACGACAGCGGGCCGGTCGTCCGGCCCGCTTGACAGGCATACTGAAAACCGACAGTTATCGTCTCAATTCCGAGGGGGGCATCTTGACGATGCTGAGATGGCGGTGAGCCGGACCCTTGAACCTGATCCGGGTCATGCCGGCGTAGGAACGGAAATAGGCGTCGCCCGACGATTTTTCTCTTCTCCGCTTCACCTGGATCTCCGTGATTGACTGATCTGGAGATCGACCGATGATATCCATTGTTTCCGTTGTGCCCAAGGGGTATCCGGCCCTGACGTGCAGGTCCGACGTGTAGCATCATGCGCGCGTCCCATGCGGTCATAGGCCTCGTCCTGCTTGTCGTTCTCTGGCAAGCGGGCGTCTGGCTGTTCGCTCCGCCCCGTTATATTTTGCCGTCTCCCCTTGCCGTCGCTTCCGCCTTCTGGCGGCAGCCGGGTTTCCTGCTGCAAAACAGCGTCGTCACGCTGACGGAAATCGCGCTCGGTCTGGTTATCGGCGCAGGCCTTGGTATCGCCACCGCCTTCGGCGTTGCGGCGCTGCCGCGGCTTGGCCGCCTCGTCTGGCCGATGGTGCTGATCTTGCAGGCCTTTCCCGTCTTCGTTCTGGCGCCGATCCTGGTTCTCTGGCTCGGTTTCGGGCTTGCCTCGAAAGTGGCGATGACGACGATCATCATCTTCTTTCCGGTCGCATCGGCTTTTGCCGATGGTCTTCGCCGCACGGATCAGGAAATCCTCGATGCGGTCTCGCTGGAGGGCGCGAGCCACTGGCAGACGCTGGTGACAATCCGCATGCCGCTGGCGATCCCGAGCCTCGTCTCTGGCCTTCGGGTCGCAGCACCGCTCGCGCCGCTGGGTGCGGTCGTCGGCGAGTGGGTCGGCGCTTCCGGCGGGCTCGGTTTCGTCATGGTCCAGGCCAATGCGCGCATGCAGACCGACACCGTGTTTGCGGCGATGGTCATACTCGCGATCCTCACCCTCATCCTGCGGCTTCTCATCGACCGGCTGACCGCCGGTCTCGCCCCCTGGGCCAGCGAAGCCGATCCTTCATTCTCATCCACAGCCAAATCCGCATCAGGGAGTTCCGTCCGATCATGATCCGTATCCTCACCGCGTCCTTCATCGCGCTGGCAAGCCTTGCCGCGCCCGCTTCCGCGCAGGCGGCCGACAAGCTCAGCGTGCTTCTCGAATGGTTCGTCAATCCGGACCATGCGCCGATGGTGATCGCCGAGCAGCGCGGCCTGTTTGCCGATGCCAATCTGGACGTCGAACTCATTCCGCCGTCCGACCCTTCCGCGGTGCCGCGTCTCGTCTCGGCCGGTCAGGCGGATATCGGCATCCACTACCAGCCCAATCTCTATCTCGACCACGAAGCCGGCCTGCCGCTCGTGCGTTTCGGGACGCTGGTCGAGACCCCACTCAACACCGTCACGGTTCTGGCGGACGGTCCGATCAAGAGCCTCAAGGACCTCAAGGGCAAGAAGGTCGGCTTTTCCGTCACCGGATTCGAGGATGCGATGCTGAAGCGCATGCTGGCTTCGGAAGGCCTTTCCAACGATGACGTGGAGCTGATCAACGTCAATTTCTCGCTGTCGCCCTCGCTGATCGGCGGCAAGGTGGATGCGACGCTCGGCGGCTTCCGGAATTTCGAGCTGACCCAGATGAAGCTGGAAGGCCATGCCGGCCGCGCGTTCTTCCCGGAGGAGCATGGCGTTCCGGCCTATGACGAACTGATCTTCGTTACCCGCCGCGATCTTGCTGCCGACAGCCGCCTGCCGCGTTTCCTGCATGCCGTCGAACAGGCCTCGATCTTCATCACCAACCATCCGCAGGAAGCCTCGCAGCTTTTCATCAAGGCCTATCCGAACCTCGACGACGAGCTGAACCGCACGGCCTTCTTCGATACGCTGCCGCGTTTTGCCAAGCGCCCGGCCGCCCTCGACCAGGGCCGCTATCAGCGTTTTGCCGCCTTCATGCAGGAGATGGGGCTGATCAGGACCGTGCCGCCGACCGGCGACGTCGCGGTCGAAATCAAATAGGCCAAGTCGCTGATATTGTTTGATTTGAACTCCGGGGTTCGCGTAACGTGATTTTCATGCCAGATCGGCGTTGCATGTTACGTACCCCGGAGTTTGCTTGACCATCGGACTTGCCCATGCGGAACTGATCGCGGTCCTTTCCGCCGTCACCGGCGACGAGCCGCGCGTCATGACGGTTCGCTCCGGCGATGCGCTGCCGTCCGGCCCTTTCGAGCTCGGCCACAGGAGCCTGCAGGCCGGGCTCCGCGAGTGGGTGGGGGACCAGACGGGCCATCCGCTCGGCTATCTCGAACAGCTCTATACGTTCGCCGACCGGGACCGGACCCATGAGGATGCCGAGGGGCGGACGATCTCGATCAGCTATCTCGGCCTCGTGCGCGAACAGGCGGCACCCGGCGCCGGCAAACCCGGCTGGCATGGCTGGTACGAATATTTCCCCTGGGAGGATCATCGCGGCGGGAGGCCGGATATCCTGGGTGCCATCACCGGCCGCCTGCAGGACTGGGTTGCGGCCGAACCGGCGCGGCGCGAGCACCGCAAGCGCCGAGTCGATTTCGCCTTCGGCCTCGATGGGGCCGCCTGGAACGAAGATCTCGCCCTGCAGCGTTATGAGTTGATGTACGAGGCGGGGCTCGTCACCGAGGCGGGCTGCTCGGCGGCCAAAAGTTTCGGCCGTTCGATGTTTGCCGATCACCGCCGCATCCTGGCGACCGGGATCGCCCGGCTGCGCGCCAAGATCAAATACCGCCCGGTGGTCTTCGAACTGATGCCGGAGAGTTTTACGCTGTCGCAATTGCAGCACACCGTCGAGGCGCTTGCAGGCCTCACCCTGCACAAGCCGAATTTCCGCCGGCTGATCGACCAGCAGGAGCTGATCGAGGAAACCGGCGAGGCGACCAGTGAGACCGGCGGCCGGCCTGCCAAGCTCTTCCGCTACCGTCACGCGGTCCTCGAAGAGCGCGCGCTTTCGGGTTCGAAACTTCCGCTTTCACGCAATTGACATAAACTCGAATCGAGAATATCTCTTTGCGCCGGATATACTCACTTCGAGTATAAAAGGAGCAGATCATGAATTCTCCGCTTTCGGTTTCCTCGCTTTACGATCGTGTCAGCCGCGTCATCCCGAAAGCCGAGTGGATGAGCTACGAGGCGGACGTGGCGGCGATCCTTGAACTCAAGCGCACCCGCAACGCCGTCATCCTCGCCCACAACTACCAGACGCCGGAAATCTTCCATGGCGTCGCCGATATCGTCGGCGACAGCCTGGCGCTGGCCCGCAAGGCGATCGACGTGGATGCGGATGTCATCGTGCTCGCCGGCGTCCACTTCATGGCGGAGACGGCAAAGCTGCTCAACCCGGGAAAGACCGTGCTGATCCCGGACATGGCGGCGGGCTGTTCGCTGGCGGATTCGATCACGCCGGAAGATATCGCGCTCTTGCGCCAGGCGCATCCCGGTGTACCGATCATCACCTATGTGAATACGTCGGCGGCGGTGAAGGCGGCGTCGGATATCTGCTGCACCTCCGGCAATGCAAAGCAGGTGGTGGAATCGCTCGGCGTTCCGAAAGTGCTGATGATCCCCGACGAATACCTGGCGCAGAACGTCGCGCGGGAAACCAATGTCGAGATCATCGCCTGGCATGGCCATTGCGAAGTGCACGAACTGTTCAACGCGCAGGATGTTCGCGATCTGCGTGAGGCGCATCCGGGCGTGGTGGTGCTGGCGCATCCGGAATGCCCGCCGGACGTGGTGGCCGAGGCCGATTTTGCGGGCTCGACGGCCGTCATGTCCGATTATGTCGGAGCCAAGAAGCCGGCCCGCGTCGTGCTTCTGACCGAATGCTCGATGAGCGACAATGTCGCCGTGCATCACCCGGACGTGGAATTCGTGCGGCCGTGCAATCTCTGCCCGCACATGAAGCGGATCACGCTCGGCAATATCCGCAAGGCGCTGGAAGAGAACCGGCACGAGGTGACCGTCGATCCGTCGATCGCCGTTGCCGCCCGCCGCGCGGTAGAGAGGATGCTCGCCATATGACCGAGATCCTCGACCATCTCGCCGGCCGCATCGCGATCGTCGGCAGCGGCCTGGCGGGGCTGGTGACGGCGCTGACGCTCGCCCCGCAGCCCGTTGTCCTGATCACTCGCGCCGGGTTGGGTGCGGAAACGTCCAGCGCCTGGGCGCAGGGCGGCATTGCCGCGAGCCTCGGTGCCGACGACAGCGCGGACCTGCATCTTGCCGATACGCTTGCGGCAGGAGACGGGCTTTGCGATCCGGCTGTGGCGGCTTCGATCCTGAAGGAAGCCCCGAACGCCATCGCGATCCTGGAGAAATTCGGCGTGCGTTTCGACCGGGCCGCCGACGGCTCGCTTTCGCTCGGCCTGGAGGCGGCCCATTCGCGCCGCCGTATCGTGCATGTGGCAGGCGACGGCTCGGGTGCGGCGATCGTGCGGGCTCTGGTCGAGGCCGTTTCAGGGACACCGTCGATCACGGTCCTGGCAGGCGTCGAAGTCCGTCGGCTTCTGATGGAGGGCGGTGCGGTCTCAGGCCTGCTTTGCGCGACGGCTCGGGGGGCGGCTATTCTGCCGACCGCACGAGTTGTTCTGGCGACCGGCGGCCTCGGCGGGCTTTATGACGCAACCACCAATCCGACCGGCAATTTCGGCCAGGGCGTGATGATTGCTGCGCGCGCCGGTGCGATGCTTGCCGACATGGAATTCGTCCAGTTCCACCCGACGGCGCTCGATTCCCAGAGGCGCCCGCTGGCGCTGGTCAGCGAAGCTGTGCGCGGCGAGGGTGCGGTGCTCGTCAACGAAAGGGGCGAGCGTTTTCTCGCCCGCGAACCGGGCGCGGAACTTGCCGCGCGGGATATCGTGGCACGGGCGATCAGCGCCGAGATCGCCCGGGGCGGGCACGTTTTCCTCGATGCCCGGCAGGCGCTCGGGAGCGGTTTCTCCAGCCGGTTCCCGTCGATTGCCGCGCTCTGCGGGGAGGCGAGTGTCGATCCCAATTCGGAGCTCATCCCCGTTCGTCCCGCCGTTCATTATCACATGGGTGGTGTCGCGACGGACGAGAATGGCCGCAGTTCGGTTTCCGGCCTCTGGGTGGTCGGGGAGGCGGCCTCGACCGGCCTGCACGGTGCCAACCGGCTGGCCAGCAACTCGCTGCTCGAAGCGGCGGTCATGGGCATGCGGGCCGCGCAGAACCTCTCGGGAACTTCCGCCGCAACCGCGTTTCGGGTAACCGATGCCGGCCTACCGGTGCCAGCCGATATCTCCGCCGTGCGGCCGATCGTGTCACGGCATCTCGGTGTCCTCAGAAACGCGGGCGCCATCCATGGCGCGATCGCAAGCCTGTTGCCGCTCGTCGAGAGCGATGGATCCGCTGCCGATCCGGCGATCGTCGCTTTGCTGATCGCCGTCTTCGCGTCGCTGCGGAAGGAATCCCGCGGAGCCCATGCCCGCACCGATTTCCCGTTGAAGCTCGCTTATGCGGAGCGGCGGCCGATGTGCCTTGCCGAGGTGCTGGACATCGCCCGCGCCACCGCTTCCCATCCCCTTGCCCGGAGTGCCTGACATGATGCTTGCTGCCCTTCCGCGACTGCTCGTCGAACCGCCGGTGCGTGCCGCGCTGCTGGAAGACCTCGGCCTTGCCGGAGACGTCACCTCGACGGCGGTCATTCCCGCAGGCCATCGCTCGACGGTGGTGATGGCGGCCCGCAAATCGGGCGTCATCGCTGGCCTCGATGCCGCGGAACTCGCCTTCCAGCTCGTTGATCCGAAGATCGTCATGACGCGTCATGTCGATGACGGCGGGGTCGTGAAGCCCGGCGATGTGATTGCAACGATCGAAGGCCCGTCCCGCGGCCTCCTGACCGGCGAACGAACCGCACTCAACTTCCTCGGCCATCTCTCCGGCATCGCCAGCGTCACGGCTGGCATCGTCGCGGCGATCGAAGGCACCAAGGCCTCGGTCGTCTGCACCCGCAAGACCACGCCGGGGCTGCGGGCGCTGGAAAAATATGCGGTGCGCGCCGGCGGCGGCATGAACCATCGTTTTGCGCTCTATGACGCGGTGCTGATCAAGGATAATCACGTGGCGATCGCAGGCGGCATTGCGGAAGCCATCCGCCGCGCCAAGGCGGGCGTTGGCCATATGGTGAAGATCGAGGTGGAGGTGGATACGCTCGACCAGCTTCAAGAAGCCATGCAGATCGGGGTCGATGCGGTGCTGCTCGACAACATGACCCCGGAGCTGCTGCGTGAGGCGGTGGGTATCGTCGGCGGCCGGGCTATTACCGAAGCATCCGGCGGAATCACGCCTGCGACGGCCGCGACGGTGGCGGCATCCGGTGTCGATCTGCTCTCGGTCGGATGGATCACGCATAGCGCGCCGACGCTGGATATCGGGCTTGATTTCCGGTCTGCAAATTAAGGTGACGGCAGCTGCAAGTGCTTCCTAGTGCGTTGAAAACAGTGCTACATCCTTGACCCGAAAGACCGAGCGGGCAAGGAGTGCAAAATGCCGAGACTATCCGAGGACCAGATCGATGCCGTGCTGGCTGTTGTCGATGCCGATATCGACAACAGCCTTGAGCGTCTCTTCGACCTGATCCGTATTCCGAGCATTTCGACCGATCCCGGCTATCGCGACCAGTGCAAGGCGGCGGCCGATTGGCTGAGCCGCGATCTCGGATCGATCGGCTTCGATGCCTCCGTCAGGCCGACGACGGGCCATCCTATGGTCGTCGCTCACCAGAAGGATGCAGGCGGGCCTCATCTTCTCTTCTACGGCCACTACGACGTTCAGCCGGTCGATCCGCTGGCGCTTTGGACCAGCGATCCGTTCGAGCCGCGGCTGGAGCCATTGCCGAACGGCGATACCGCGATCGTCGCGCGGGGGGCCTCCGACGACAAGGGCCAGATGATGACCTTCGTCGAGGCCTGCCGTGCCTGGAAGGCGGTGACCGGCAAGCTGCCGGTGCAGGTCAGCATCCTTTTCGAAGGCGAGGAGGAGGCGGGCAGCCCGAGCCTTGCGCCGTTCCTCGATGCGACCGCCGACGAACTGAAGGCCGATATTGTCTATGTCTGCGATACCGACATGTGGGACCGGCAAACGCCGGCCGTCACCACCATGCTGCGCGGGCTCTACAGCACCGAAATCGAGATCACCTGCGCCGACCGGGACCTGCATTCCGGCATGTTCGGCAATGCCGCCCGCAACGCTCTGCAGGTCCTCTCGGATGTTATCGCGAGCCTGAGGACGCCGGATGGCGGGGTGGCGGTCGAAGGTTTTTACGACGGCGTGAAGGAACTGCCGGAAGCCATCAAGGCGCAGTGGCAGCGGCTGCCGTTCGACGAAAAGGGTTTTCTTGCCGATATCGGGCTCACCATCCCGGCGGGCGAGGCGGGGCGGTCGATCCTGGAACAGGTATGGGCGCGGCCGAGCTGCGAAATCAACGGGATCAGCGGCGGTTATACGGGCGAGGGCTTCAAGACGGTCATCCCGTCGAAGGCGATGGCGAAGATCTCGTTCCGGCTGGTCGATGGGCAGGTCCCGGAAAAGATCCGCGATGCCTTCAAGGCGCATGTCGCAGCCCGCATCCCTTCCGACTGCTCGGTGACCTTCAATGATTTCGGTCTTGCCCCGGCAACCGTGATGCCGATCGAAAGCTCGTTTCTGACGAAGACGCTCTCAGCACTTTCCACCGAATGGGACTGTGAGGCGGCGCTTGCCGGGACCGGCGGCTCGATCCCGATCATCGGGGAGTTCAAGCGCCGGCTCGGCTGCGATGCCCTGCTCGTCGGCTTCGCCCGCTTTGACAACCGCGTTCACAGCCCGAACGAGAAATACGACCTGTCGAGCTTCCACAAGGGTATCCGCTCCTGGGTCCGCATTCTCGCCGAGCTTGCCGACTGACCTTTTCGCCGCTCAGGCTTTTTCGAAGAGCGGCGAGATCACCATTTCCGGTACCAGCACAAGTCCCTTGTCGGTGATGCGGATTTCGGGGATGACCGATAGGGGGATGAGGTTGAAGCCCATATAGGCGATGGTGCAGCCTGCCTTTTCCCATTCGAGCTTGAGGGCTTTCACCTCGTCGGCGACCTCGTGGACGCGCTTGTCGGAGAGCAGGCCGGCGATCGGCAGCGGCACCATGGCCGTCACCTTGCCGTCCATCACGACGCAGACGCCGCCCTGGGTTTCCTCGATCGCATCCAGCGCCAACTGCATGTCCGTTTCGTTGGTGCCGGCGACGATGATGTTGTGGCTGTCATGGCCGACGGAGGAGGCGACGGCGCCCTTTTTCAGCCCGAAACCGTTCAGCAGCCCGTGCGCCACATTGCCGGACGATTTGCCATGCCGCTCGACGACGGTGACGAAGCAGAGGTCGTGGCGGTCGAAATGGGTCTGCCAGTCGTTCGCGGGTTCGAGTGTCACCGTGACGTGGCCGAGCGTGATGCCGGGGAGCTCGGTGCGGATCGTATGCGCTGTGACGGTGCCGGCCGGCAGATCGGGCGTCAGCTTGAGGTCTTTCGGCAGCTTGACGGTGTGATAGGCGACCTGCGGGTAGCGATAGGGCTTTGAAAGCGCCTCATCCAGAATCGGGGTGATCTTGCGGTTGTCGACCACCAGCTCGCCGCCATACCAGGTGCTGACGGGTTTCAGGTCGTCGGTCAGAAGCACGAGGTCGGCGCGGCGGCCGCCGCCCATGCCGCCGATCTCGCCTTCCATGCCGAAACGGGTCGCGCCATGCAGCGAGCCCATCGCCCAGGCCTGTTCCGGCGTCATGCCGGCCTTGACCGCTTCGCGCGTTACCCAATCGAGGCCGAAGGCGAGCAGGTCCTCGCCATCGCGGTCGTCGGTGCAGACCGCGACGCGCTTGTGCGATGCGCCGAGTTCGGTGATCGTCTTGATCGCATGCGGCAGCGAATGCCAAGGTGTCGTCGGCGGGCCGCCGCGCAGGAAGAGCCAGACGCCTGCTTCGAGCAGGTCGTCGGCGATGTCGCGGTCGATCGCCTCATGGGTATCGGTAACGCCTGACGCGGCATAGGCCGCGACGAATTCCCGGCCATACACATGGCCCGAGACCGGCCGGCCGCGCTGGAGCGCTGCGGCCAGGATCGCATGACTGCGCTCGTCGCCCATCGCGACGGGCACGAAATCCATCTTTTCGCCGAGCGCCACCGCTTCCGGCCATTTGTCGAACAGGGCGGCGATCTTGGCGGGCGTCAGGTCGCCGCCGGCGGTTTCGAGCTCCGGCGATGTCGCCGGCACGGTGCTCGGGACGGTGAGGAAGATAGACAGCGGCGCCTGCCGTGCGTCTTCGAGCATCGCTTCGACGCCCGCCACGTCCATGACGTTACCGATCTCGTGGCTGTCGCAGAAGATTGTCGTGGTGCCGTTGAGAAGTGCTGCTTCGGCATAGGCACAGGCCGTCACCATCGAGGATTCGATGTGGATATGCGGATCGACTAGGCCTGGGGCGATGATGCCGCCTTTGGCGTCATACAGTTTCGCGGAACCGCTCCTGTAGCTGCCGGCAGGCTTCACGGCTGCGATGCGGCCGCCCGAGATCCAGACTTCGCGGCCGTCGAGAATGCGCTCCGAATAGGTGGAGAGCACGCGCGCACCCTGAATGACGAGATCGGGTTCTCGACGGGCCGAGGCTACGTCAGCGAGACGACGGGTCATGGTCGAAAGCGGTTGGACGGAGAAGCGGGTGAGGGTGCTCATGAAAATCTCATTTCCAGACTCGGGAGTGACGCGGAGATTGTAGGGAAAGCCGGCCAGGCAAGGAAGCGCCAACGGGCAAGCGAACGCAATTGGGTGTTGCCGAAATTCGAATGCTCGCTGCGAAATATGCTGCTTTTCAGCAACGCCAAGGTTTGGGATAGTGCGCCAAAGGCAATGAGAGGCGAACGATCCGATGGCCTATATCATCACCGAACCCTGTATCGACGTGAAGGACGGCGCCTGTACCGCGGCCTGTCCGGTCGACTGCATCTACGAGGGCGGGCGGATGTTCTATATCCATCCGGACGAGTGCATCAATTGCGGTCTCTGCCTCTCCATCTGTCCGGTCGATGCCATCGCCTATGACGAAGAGGCGACCGAGGCGCAGATGGCTTTCGTTCCGGTGAACCGGGACTATTTCGGACCTGATGTCACCGGGCTGGGGTCGCCCGGCGGTTGGGACAAGAGCAGGACGCGAGCTGTCGATCACCCTGCGGTGACAGCCGTGCCCGTGCGCGAGGCGGCGCATTAGGCGTTCGCCCAGCTTCCGTAATAGGCGCGGGTGGCAATGATCAGCTTGCCGCACCTTTCCCGCTCGACGGTGAGGCGCGGCAGGTCGGCCTTGGCCTGCGCCAGCAGTTCCTTGCGGGCCGCGTCGAAATCGACGTGGACGAGCTTGCCGTCCCGCATGACTGGCCGCCCGGCGACATAGACGGCCTTGGCGTGGACGGCTGACATGCGATTCAGCAGCACCTCGGCTTCATCCAAATCGTCGAAGACGCTGTCGGCGATCAGGGCTTCGTAGTCGACGACCGTGAAATCCTCTCCGAGCGGCGTGTTGACGACGGCGGCACCGGTGCGGATCGCGGCGTCGAAAATGCCGGCTGCCGTAAAACTTCGTTCGAGCTCGCGCCCGCCATGCAGGAAATAGAGGAGCCGCATTTCGCGCCAGAGATCCTGGTCGTCGTCGAAGGCGCTGCCGTCCAGTCCGATGCCGAAACGGAGACCGCGTTTGACGGCGTTCGCCAAGGGCGCAATGCCGGAGCGCAGGCGCAGGTTGGCTGATGGATTGGAGACAAGCTGGACGCCGCGCTCGGCCAGAAGTTCGTATTCGTCCGGCCGGAGCTGAACGCCGTGCGCCACGGCAAGCCGCGGTGACAGGAAGCCGATCTCATCGAGATAACGGACGATGCCCTGCGGGAAACGACGGTCCAGCCATGCCCGCTGCCTCGGGCTTTCGAGCAGATGCATGTGGATGCGGCGATTGTTGGTGGCGGAGGCCCCGGCGATCGCTTCGAGCAGGGCGTTCGAGCACCATTGCGGGCCGATCGGGCCGTATTGGACATCGACCAGCGGGTTGGAATTCGCGGCCGCGACGGCGTCGGCGGCGGCAAGCTGGTCGCTGAAAGGCGCATAGCGCGGCGCAAGGGGTGAAAGGGCCTCCCAGTCCTCAGTACTCAGAAACGGCTTCAGCCGATCCGGGCCGCCGTCATAGGCCCAGGCGTCATGGTCGAGCAGGGGGCAGGAGAGGCCGAGACGGATGCCGACATCCTTTGCCGCGCGGATCACTTCCAGCGCTTCCTCGACCATGCGGGCGGCGTTGAGCGAGTTGTGGCAGTGGATGGTCGCCGCGACGCCGGTTTTGGCCAGGCGGCCGAAGGCGACGAGCGCTTCGAGATAGGCGTCGGTGCGGGGGCGGAGCCGCATGGTCGGAATCCAGGCCTCCAGCGCGTCGTCCAGGCTGCCGAAATCCAGCGTGCGGATGCCGTAGCCGTGGTCATGGGCGTTGACCGGCATAGGCAGGACGAGGTCGCCGGCGGCAAGTGGAATGGCCGAAGCCAAAGCGGGAAGGGCGGCACATGCCGCATCGCCGCGCAGGGCTTTTTCGTGGCCCGGGTGCTGCAGGAAGCGTGTGTCTTTGTTCGATGTCACCGCCTGATGACCTCCGCGATCTGATTGCTGAATTTTTCGAGGTCGATGCTCAGCGCCTCGATCACCGCTTCCGTCGCGTGGGTGAGCTGGCGGTTATGGGGCGCGACGATGCCGACCTCCATGTTCTGAAGGCGGGAGCCGGCGATCGGCAGGGCGACGACGTCGCCCGCCTTCAGCTCCTTCAGGAGGCCGAGCGGAGTGAAGAAGGCGACGCCGGCACCCGACAGGATCAGGGGTTTGAGCATCATCTGGTTGTTGGTGGCGACCAGCGTGCGGCCGACGCGATCGAGCGAGGCGAGTTCGACAGCGATCATCGAGCTCATCACCTCGTTGTCGAGCTGCAGCAGCAGCTTGAACTGGGCGCATTCCTGCAGCGTCACGCTCTTCTGGCGGGCGAGCGGGTGGTGCTTGGCGACGATAACCATCAGCGGCATGCGCACGCCGTGCACCAGCTTGATGTCGTGGGGGCGGGCGAGATCGAAGGTGATGCCGATATCGCAGTCGCCATCGGCGACGAAATGGAAGATGTTGTTGAAGTTGTCGGCGCGGATGCGGAAATCGACCGCCGGGTTCTTGTGGTGAAATGCCATGACGAATTCCGGCATGAACTGTACGGCCAGACTGTCGAGGCAGGCTATGTGGACGCGGCCGGTGCGTTTGCCCTGCAGGTCGCCGAGATCGGATTTCATGATCTCGTAGTGGTGGATCGTCTCCTTGGCGTGCTTCAGCACGACCTTGCCGGCGGAGGTGAGGCGCAGGCCGTCGGAGAACCGTTCGAACAGCGGCGTACCGAGTTCGTCCTCGAGCTTGCGGATCTGGCGGCTGACGGCGGAAGTTGCCACGTGCAGCTCTTCGGAGGCTTTGCGGATCGAGCCCGAGCGTGCCACTTCGACGAAATATTTCAGGATACTGGCGTGCATACTCAACCCCCAAGATCCTGAAATTCATACCATGCCTGAAGCGTGTTGCGATCCTTCGGATTCGCTTGCCACGCTTCCATTCCTTGTTCGATGCATGTCGTTACCGCAAAACCGCCACGCACTTTTGCGCGACATGCATCAGCGGCCCTGCCAAACCGGCGCGCGTTTTTCGCGGAAGGCAGTCACGCCTTCGACGGCGTCCTCGCTTTGCAGAGCCCGGATCAGCGCGGGGGTGCGCAACCCTTGGGCTTCCGAGGGACTGAGATGGCCGGTGCGATTGACCGTCTGCTTGATCGCCTTCAGCGACAGCGGCGCGCAGGCGACGATATCCTTCACCCATCTGTCGACGGCGGCATCCAGTTCGTCGAAGGGTACCGTTTCGTTGACGATGCCAAAACCTTGCATTTCGGCGGCGGTGAACTGCCGGCCGGTCAGCATCACGGCCATGGCGAGGTTGTGGGGGATTTTCCGCTGTAGCATGACCATGCCGCCGTCAAGCGGCATGCGGCCGACGCGAGCTTCCGGCAGGCCGAATTTCGCGCTGTCGGCGGCAATCACGATATCGCAGCCGAGTACCATTTCGAAGCCGCCGCCGAGTGCGTAACCGTTGACGCGGGCGATGACCGGCACGTCGAGCGACTTGCGGAAGGCAAGGCCGCCGAAGCCGTTGGTGCGGCTCTCCGCCCAGTATTCGAGGCCGGATTTGGTGGCGCCGCCCTTGAGGTCGGCGCCGGTGCAGAAGGCCTTTTGGCCGCTGCCGGTCAGAACCACGCAGGAGATGTCATCGCGGGCCTCGATTTCCGACCAGATTGCGTCGAGTTCCTTTTCGGTGGCGGCATCGACGGCGTTCATGCGGTCCGGGCGATCGAGCGTCACCCGCGCGACGCGGTTCTCGACGGAGAAACCGACGGTCATGCTGCATCCCCACGACGAGCGTCCAGCGAACCGAGGATCTCGTCATTGTGCTGCCCGAGACGCGGCGGGGAGATGCGAACCGAAACCGGGGCGGCCGACATGTCGATCGGCGAACCGATCAGGCGGATCGGGCCGGCCGCCGTCTCGCCGGCTTCGAGGATCATCTTGTTGATCACCGTCTGCGGGTCCTGCAGCGCTTCCGCCAGGTTGCGCACCGGGGCGCAGAGGATATCGACCTCTTCCAGGCGCTTCAGCCAGTGGGCATTGCTGTTCCTGGCGAAGTTCGCGCGGAAGATCTCCTGCAGTTCCGGGCGATGGGCCATCTGGGAATCGAAATCCTTGTAGCGCGGCTGGGCGGAAAGATCCTCGATTTCCAGCGCGTTGCAGATGTCCTGCAGCGGGTTCTGCTTAAAGGCGCCGACCATGACGATCGCGCCATCGGTGGTGTCGAAGACGCCGGTCAGCGGGAAGGCGCCCCAGTTGAGGTCCTTCTCGCGCATCATGTGCGCAGCACCTTCCTGCATCTGCATGGCCAGCATGGAATTGTAGAGGCTGACGGCCACGTGCTGGCCTTCGCCAGTCTTTTCCCGGTGCAGGATCGCGAGAAGGATGCCCTGGACCAGATGCATGCCTGCGGAATAGTCGGCGAGCGGCGTGGCATAGATCGAGGTCGGATGGGCGCTATCCGACTTGCGGCGCATGACGCCCGAGAGCGCCTGGGCGAGGATGTCCTGGCCGCCCTTGTGCTGGTAGGGGCCGGTGAGGCCGAAGCCGGTGCCGACCGCGTAGATCAGCCGCTTGTTGATCTTCTTCAGGTCCTCGTAACCGAAGCCCATGCGCTCCATGACGCCGGGGCGGAAATTGTTGACGACGACATCTGCGCCCGCGATCAGGGCGAGAACGGCGTCGCGCGCTTCGGTGAGCTTCAGGTCGAGCGCCAGGCTCTTCTTGTTGCGGTTCAGCGAGCAGAAGACCGGGTTGTTGAGCCCGTCCGGATCCGAGCCAAGCGACCAGCGGGAGAGGTCGCCGATCTTGCTCTTTTCGATCTTGATCACTTCGGCGCCGTAATCGGCGAGCGTCTGGGTGCAGCAGGGGCCGAGCATGACCTGCGTGAAATCGATCACGCGGATGCCATCGAGGGGTAAAGAGTTCATTCCGCAGCCTCCAGGAATGTTGCATTGTCGGAGGGCACGTCGCCGGGATCGGCACCCTGCGCCCTCATCTGTTTCTGGATCGCCCGGACATCGGCTTTCCGTACGGTGGTTCCGGCATTGAGCGCCACGACTGCGGCGACGCCGGCCGCTTCGCCCATCGCCATGCAGGGCGGGATCTCGCGGCTCGATTTCTGCGCTTGCGGTGTCGCCGAGTAGTGACGTCCTGCGACGATCAGCTGGTCCACCTCGCGCGGCAGCATCGACCGGTACGGCGTGTAATAGTCGCGGCCGCGGCAGACGGTGTCGGAGAAGTGGATGCGGTTCATGACGTCGTCCTTGGTGACGACGTATTCGCCTTCCAGCAGTCGCGTCTGGCGTACGCCGGTCTGCGGTGCGAAATCGACCACATAGGCCTTTTCGAAGCCCGGCATCTTCTCGCGGGCGAAATCGAGCAGGCGGGCGATGCGGTTACGGCCTTCCAGTTCGGCCTTGGTCAGGTCCTCGGTCTTGAGACCCGAGAGGTTCGGCATATGCGGGCAGTTGAGCCAGACGACGCCCGGCAGCGGCGTCTTCAGCCACCAGAAGGACCAGCAGCCGCCGATCAGGCGTTTCGCTTCATGGTCGATCTTCTTGAAGGCTTCCGGCTCCTCGAATTCGAAACGCTCGGCAGCATCCGTATCGACGCCGCCCCAGCGGGAGACGGTGGTCAGGATGAAATTCGATTCCACATGCGAGGCGCCGGCCGAGGCCGCGACGTCGAGGTCGCCGGTGGTGTCGATGACGACATCGCCGAGGATAGCTTCCATGCCCGACTTGGTCTGGCAGATGACGCCCTTGATGGTCTTGCCTTCCATGATGGCGGAGGAGAACCAGCTATGGGTCCTGAGCTTCACGCCGGCCTCGGTCAGCACGTCGTAGGAGGCGCGTTTGAAACCGTCCGGGTCGAAGGCGGCGGAAAAGCAGATCGGGTGCGGCATGGACTGGGTGTGGAAATCGAACAGGCCCCAGCGCGCCCAGCGCCGCCAGGCTTCCGGCGTTTCGCGGATATCGAGTTCCCGGTCGCGGCCGGTGGGCGTGACGCAGAGGTCCCATTTCTTCATCCGCTCGATCATCTCCATGCAGATGCCCTGCACGGTGATTTCGAGCTGGTTGATCATGTCGTCGAGCACCAGCACCATGCCGCCGGCGGCAAGCCCGCCGACATAGGGGTAACGTTCGAGAAGGGTCACCTTGGCGCCGTTGCGGGCAGCGGAAACGGCCGCGGAAATGCCCGCCGGTCCTCCGCCGACGACGACCACATCGGAACGGTCTACCACTGCGACGTTGCGCGCCGCCTGAAGAATTGTCTGTTGCATTGGTTCAAACTCCCAAAGAACCGGGTCTGATAACGTCGTCGGGCTAGAGCGTTCCGCTCTACCTCTTTGTTTTTACGCAATTCCGGACGCAAAACCGCTGTGCAGCTTTGCTGGAATGCTCTAGTGCGTGCCGGCCGGCTTCCAGCGGATCATCCGTGCTTCCACCACCGAGACGATGAAGAAGAGGACGACGGCGAGGACCGCGGCGATCACGACGGTTGCGTAGAGCAGGGGCGAGCGGAAATTGTAGGTCGCCTCGATGATGAGGGCGCCGAGGCCGAAGCTGGAGCCGATCCATTCGGCGACAATGGCGCCCATGACGCTGCTGGTCGCGGCAATCTTCAGGGCCGCAAACAGGAACGGCATCGAACTCGGCAGCCGCACCTTCCAGAGGATTTCGGTGTTGCTGGCCGAAAGCACGCGCATCAGGTCGAGCATGGCGGGGCTTGCGGATTTCAGGCCCTGGACCATGTTGACCAGCGTCGGGAAGAAGCAGATCAGCCCGGCGATGATGATTTTTGGCGCAAGCCCGTTGCCGAAGATCAGCACCAGGATCGGGGCGAGCGCGATGATCGGGATCGCCTTGATGAAGACGGCGATCGGGTAGAAGGCCTTTTCCGCCGTCGAGCTGTGGACGAACCAGATCGCCAAGAGGATGGCGACGAGATTGCCGAAGACGAAGCCGAGGAACGCCTCGAGGATCGTCGGCAGCATGTTGGTCCAGAGGATGCCGGCATTCTGCTGGAAGGCGTAGGCGACATCGACCGGGCTGGGGGCCATGAAGGTCGGTATCTTGAAGAACCAGACGACGAACTGCCAGAGGACGACGAGCCCGACGGCCGCCGCGATCGCCGGCATATGTTTGGTGAGCACGCCGGCGGTGGCATCGAGAAGCGCGATCTTGCGATCGGCCCCGGTCTTGGCTGTGGAGGAAGCGACGTGGCTCACAGGCATTCCTCCAGAAGGCGGCGCAGATGCGCGGTGACACCGATGAACTCCACCGTGTCACGCACGGCAAGCGAACGCGGGAAGGGCAGATCGACCCTCATGAACTCCTTGACGCGGCCCGGATGGGCCTGAAGCATCAGCACGTTCTGGCCGAGGAAGGCCGCCTCCGGGATGGAATGGGTGACGAACAGGATCGTCGTTCCCGTCTCCTGCCAGACGCGCAGCAGTTCCTCGTTCAGCCGGTCGCGGGTGATCTCGTCGAGCGCCCCGAAGGGCTCGTCCATCAAGAGGATGCGCGGCCGCGTGATCAGCGCGCGGGCGATCGCCACGCGCTGGCGCATGCCGCCGGAGAGCTCGTGAGGGAGCGCATTTTCGCGCCCCTTCAGGCCGACCATGGCCAGCAGTTCATGCGGATCCGCATTGTTGCCGTTCTGGGCGTGCTTTCCGACTTCCAGCGGCAGTCGGACATTGTCGAGTACGTTCCGCCAGGGGAGCAAAGTCGCATCCTGGAAGACGAAGGCGAAGTCGCGGCCTTCCCGGGCCTGCTGGGGGCTCTGGCCGAATACGGAAATCGAACCGTCGCTGATATGGACGAGATCCGCGACGCATCTCAGAAGCGTCGATTTTCCGCAGCCGGAGGGCCCAAGCATGGTGACGAAGGCGCCTTCCGGTATGTCGACGGAAACGTCGGAAAGGGCCGTGAATTCGTTGTTCCTGTCGCCGAACCGGACGGAGAGGTTTCGGATCGAAACCGCCGTGGCCGCCGGTTCTGCCTGGGGAACGCTCGGCATCAATTTCGCCGCTCCTGACATGGCCATCACCCCACCTGTTTGCGGATGTCGGCGGTCGCTTCGAGGATGGAGAAGTTCGCGACGTCGTCGACCGTCGGAACAGTACCCTTGAATTGCTTGAGATCGGCATAGGCCTTGATCTGCGCCGCCCAGTTCTCACGCGACATGGTACCCCAACCCGATGCCTTGGTGGTGGCGCCGAAGGAGAAATCGACGCAGGGGGCAACGGCCTTCATTTCGCTTGCCTTGTCGAGGATCGGGTAGGCCTCACAGAGCATCTCGACCGCTTCCTTCTGATTGCTGCGAACGTAACCCCAGCCTTTCGCGGCAGCACGGGTAAAGCGTTCCAGAACATCGGAATGTTTGGCGATCTGGTCGTCGGTCGTGTAATAGACGTTGGCGTAGAGCTGCAGCCCGCTATCCCAGAGCATCATGTCGACGCGGTTGTCGCCCAGCACGTCGAGCGCGTTGACGTTGGTGAGCCAGCCGGTGACCGCATCGGCCTGGCCGGTGATCAACTGGTTCATGTCCGAGCCCATGTTGACCATCTTCACCTGGTCCTCGGCAATGCCGTTCTGGGCGAGAAGCGCGCGCAGCAGGATGAAGGCGGTCGGCTGGGTGGCGATCGTCTTGCCGATCATGTCCTTCGGGGTCTTGATCGCCTTGCTCTTCAGCGAGAAGTAGGTGAACGGGTGTTTCTGGTAGCCGGACAGGAAGGCCTTGACCGGCAGACCGGCCGACCGCGCCAGCATCACGGACGGGCTGGACGAAATCTGGCCGGTTGCGGACTGGCCGGACGCGACGCCCGCGACGCCATCGACGCTCGGTCCGCCAGGGACGATTTCAAGTTCGATTCCCTGTTCCTGGAAGAACCCCTTCTTGATGGCGGCGACTTCGCCGAGCACGCCGTTCGAGACGAGCCAGCCGAGCTGCATGCGCACCTTGGCGACGTCCTTGGCATTGCCGGCCTGGATGCCGAGGAAGCTGGAGGTTGCGGCAAGGCCGCCCAAGGCGGCGGCATTGGAGATGAAGCGGCGGCGATTCAGTGTGAAATGAGACATAGCGTTCCCCTGTTGGCCTTTTGGCCCGATACATTTTCGCTTGACCTAGCCGGTCTCAACTGCCGGATTAAGGAGAGGATGGCGCAATGTGGCGTTCTAATAAAGAACAATAATTCGCATATTTGGTTGCCGAAAAGGCAACACCAATGTGTCGCGGACTTCCGCGAGCCGGCAAGGGCAGGGCGCCTTCGCACACCATGGCCTCGGTGCCGATACCGGAAACGCCGCCTGGGCCGGCGTTCATGGTAGACGGTTTGTTTATTTATCCACTCAAGATAGAAAATGCCTGGAGGGTACTCGGCAACCTATCGATGATAGGATACAAATAACACCTGTGTATCCTAGCCCGTAGAGATGGTCCTGTAGTGAGCAAAGCACCGAATGCCGCCGACAGAGAGGTTGGAAAGCGGATCCGCCTCTACAGGCGGGAGAGAAAACTAACCCAGCCGCAACTCGCCCATCATGTGGGCATCACATCTCAGCAGCTTCAGAAGTATGAAAACGGCATCAATCGGATTGCCGTCGGCAAGCTCGTGGAGATCGCAACTGCGCTGAAGGTCGAGATGGTGTCGTTCTTCGACCGCATACCGACGGTCGAACCGTCGAACGACAATCAGGCCACAGACCCGCAATTCGATTTCACCCATGAAGCGCTGCTGATGAGCACGGCATTCATGAGCATTTCGAAGCCGGTTCTTCGCAAACGCATCCTCGAATTGGTTCAGGCGGTTGCCGCCAAGGAATTCGAGGCGGAAGCGCTTTTTGCCGAGATCGAGAGACAACCGGCCCAGTGATCGGTCCCTGGCGTTTTAAGTCCGGGGACCATCCTCATCGAGGGCCAGCTTCGTTTTGCTGCGAAATATCGCATTCAGCTTCACGCTCCTCTCGTTTTCGGGATTGATACCTTCCCAATCGAGCGAGAGCTGAAGCAGCGCCATGTTCGTCAGGTGGACGACCGTGGCGAGATGAAGCGATTCCGCTTCCTTGTTGACTGCGGAAAGCATGCGGAACAGGCGGGCATATTCGTCGCTGGCGACATCATTTGCGAGATCAATCATTTCATGGATCCTTGCGCCGAGTCGACCTCGTCGCGCAGTTTTTCCCAATGGGCGGTCTGAGCGAACGTCCATTTGGAATGTTTGTTGGAACTACTGATGCCGTTTAGCCAGACGAGAACGGCTCTCGCATCCTCACGCTTCAATTCCACCTTGTTACGTTTGATGTCGTGAAGGATCACTGCACTGCGCTGGGGATCGCTGAAATCGCATCGTTGGAGAATGGCTTGGTAGGTCCGCTCGGTGTAGTGCATGAAATTGGCGGCGAGGAAAAATCTCTCCCGCTCGGCAGCCGAGATCAACCCCATCCGCCCAAGCTTGCGGATCGTCGCCTCATAATCGACCCGTGGCACCGAGAGAGGCATCCAGCCCAGCTCCTCGGGGCCGTGGATCAGAGCGACGGCTTCGTCGTCGATCAAGCGACCGGCGGCATAGTCCGAATAGATCCTGCCGATGCCGACCATCCCGAATGCCTCGCATTCGGCAGCTCGCAATGCTCCCATGCTCGATCCACCGCCGACGGAAACATCGCAGCTCAGCGCATAAAGTATCTCCTTGTGCCATACGGAGGCGGACTCGCCGAAATAGCCGTCGATCAGGGCGATCGCCTTGGCACCGTCCTCGACCGCTTTCAGGATGTCGCCACGCGCCGCGGGCCCGCGGAAGGTCAGCGAGGGAAACCTTTGCTTCATCTGGCGGGTCGAAGACCCGAGACTCGGTCCGACAAAAACGACTTTCAATGCCGTGACCTCCTTATGGCGTTTGCAGCGCGGATACCGAGTTGCAAATATTGGCCTGAAAGTTCGACTTCCAAGCCGGGAACGACGACGCGGACGACCGACACAGGAAGCCCGGCATCCTGCATGGGAACCGCAACGACCTGCCGGATGCCGGCAAGCTTCAGGCGGCCGAGGATATGATCGATCGTGCCGTTGATGGTGTGGCGGGTTGCGTCGATCTCGCGATACTGGACCCGCCGCCTGTCTTGCGACGACAGTGCGACCAGGCGGCCGAGAGCGTTATCCCCCCGCATGTGCTGATAGATCCGCGGCGAAAAGTCGTCGCGGCTGCCGGCAATCGCAGTCAGGCGGCTCTGCGCCGCCTCGGTGATGGCGCGCAGCATTGCGCGGACCGGATCGGGATGGCAGCCGCAGCCGCCGCAAATCTGGCTCCAGCGTGAGTCTGATCGGCTGGCTGTGGAGTCGGGGATAAGCACGGCCAGGAATGCCGGAACCTGGAGATCCGTCGTCATATCGAGGAGGAGGAGCTGTAGGCCCGCATTGCGAAGGCGGCTGACCATGAGGTCGAGCACGGCATCCTCCACACTCGCGGGATCCACAAGGCAGTCATTCAGTTCCTGCTCGGATTTCAGCTGGACAAGGGTCCACGCATCGCGCTCGACGAGTTCGCACAACCCGTGCAGGAGTGCCTCGGCGTGAGTGTTTCCGGATGCGAGGCCATCGCTGGACTGCTCGAACCCGGCCGGCCGTTCGCCCCGGTGATCCATCCCGGCGAGCCACCAGGGCACCATGACCTGTTTGCCGGAGAGAATGTCGAAACCCGAGACCCAGGGTATCTGGCCATCGCCGATTTCGGAGGGCACGCATCGTGCGGTCGAATGAAGGTCGAGCATCCCCGCCGTGGAGCCCGCAACGTCGTGGACGGTCGCCCAGGTGAGCGATGCCGGTTCGATTTCCGCGACCCGCGTTTCCAGGGCCTCCATGGCGGCCGAGGTGCGCGCCGCATCGGCATCGACGCCTTTGCCCTGGAAGACGGAAAGAGTGTAGCTATTCGGCCGCGTCGCAAAGGCGACAGGAATGCCAACCCGGTCGAGGCCGGTCAGGAAACCGACCCGGGTAATGCCGAGATCGCGGAAAAACGGGCTGATCGCGTCGAAGGTTTCCGCCGGCGAAACGCGCCGGTCATGATAAGTGCTGAAACCCTGCTCCCGCTGCGCGAGGGAGGCTGCGAACGTCTGGATCGTCTGTGTCGATGACTGTATCTGTATCATCATTTCCGGCTGCCGAATTTCAACGGACCCTGCCCCGGAACGGGCGGGCGACTGCCGGGTCTGCAAAAGTGGTTGCGATGCCGAACTCATCCCGTCGAATCGTCCTCTCTAAGGGTCTCTATGGGAGAAGAGACCAAAGGCACCGTGACTTGGGCGTGACAGGCTTGTTCAGGAGGGTCGCCTGGCTGCTTGAACGTTCTTTTGCTTGGCGGCTCGTGGTTAAGCCCAAGGCAGCCGTCGGCACCTTGGGCTTCCAGGCTCATTACTGATATCTCATGGCATGCGTGACCTGAGAGAGCGCGTTCGGCGCAATTTCGGTCCGGCGGCCGAGCACGGCTTCGGCAGCGGCGGAAAACCGCAGGGTCGGGGCCGAAGCAGTGGCTTCAACGGGCTTGGAGGTCTTGAACTTCGTTTCCATGCTTTCTCTCCGCTAATAGGCAGCGTGTGCTGCGTTGCATCGAGAAAGGACCACACCGGGTGTTATTCCAGCGTGACAGGCATTTTCACGCCTGTTTACGGCAGCCCGGCGAGCCGGAGGCCATGAATGAGAAGCTCGGCATGGGCCGGATTGCGGTCCGGCACAAAGTAACGGATATCCTCGCTGCGGAAGTCCGGGAAATTTTCCCTGACGATTGCCGCATATTTACGCGCGGCGGGCATGTCTCCAGCCATTGCGTGACTGGCGGCGAGCAGCCGCGCGGTGGCGTGCTTGGTCCTGACCGGGTCGATCGTATCGATCGCCTTCGAATATTCCTGGCGGACGTAATAGGTGGAGCCCAGGATCCAGTAGTAATAATCCGGCGGCAGCGGGTTCAGCTTGAAGGCCGCGAGCCCGAGATCGAGGGCCTTGTCCAGGTCGCCGGCATGCGACAGCGCGTCCGAATAGTCCACCAGCACATCCGCGTCGCTCGGATTGAGGTTGTGAGCCTCCTGAAAAAGGTCGAGGCTTTCATCGAAACGTCGGCGGTAGAGGGAGATGAAGCCAAGTTCGCGGAAGGCGCGGCCGCTGCCGGGATCGAGATCGCGGGATGCGCGGGCGGATTGATTGGCCACGTCCAGCAGTTCATTGTCCTTCATGCCGCGGACCAGCCATTCCATGCCGAGCGAGCGCGAAATTCCGGCATGCGCCGGAGAAAAGCTGTCGCAACGCTTGACCGACGATTTGAACCACTTGCGCGCCTGGCGCAGGTGCTGGAGGTCAGTGCCCGACAGGTAGCGCTTCCCTTCGAGATAGAGGCGATAGGCGGAGGGATCGACCTCATCGAGCGACTTGGCAATCTCATGCCGCTCGATGACGTCGGTCAGCGATGTCGAGATGCGCCGCGCCAACTGGCCGAAGGACGCCCTCATCTGCTGGACGTCGAGCGGCAGGTTGATGGCCCAGAGCACTTCGCCGGTGCCAACTCTCGTCAGCCTGCAGGTCGCAAAAATCTCGTCGCCTTCGCCCTGGATCGTGACGAACACGGAATAATCGAACTGAAGGTCGCTCAGCATCGACTGGCCCTGATTGGGATCTGTCGAGCGGTTGAGGAGTTCAAAACTCGTATGGGCGGCGATGATCTTGAAAACACGCTGATGGCTGAGGCCGATCGTGACATCTTCCAGCAGGGCTCTGCCGAGGCGCTGGACCAGCGCATCCTGGGCGATCGTTTCGGGCGGCAGGATCACCACGCGCGGCTGAGCCGGCATGACGTCCCTCGGACGTATCTCCGCCGGCGGCGTGCGGTCCGAGCCGGGCCTGCTCAGGATGCCGAGTTCGTGGGCGAGCCCGACCGTCTCCGGTGTCGGCGGCGTGCCGTAATCGGCCCTGAGCTGGTCCCGGCATCGGCTATAGGCCTGGCGAGCGGCGGCAAGGTCACCATGGCCGACGTGATACTTCATCAACGCTCGTGCGGCGCCCTCGTGAGAGGCATCCAGTTCGAGCAGGCGGTTGGCAAGCAAAGGCAATGACGGGGACTGCTGGTGGGACGATATCGCCAGCAGGCTTTCGATGTGGCTCGACCGCCACTCCCCGACCTTGCGGCGCGCGTCGAGAAGCCAGTCTTCCGCGCCGCCGGTCGGAGCCTCCACGGCTTCGAGCAGTTCGCCGTGAACAAGGCCCCAACCATCTTCCGTTAAGGGGCCCGGCTCCATCAAGGCGAGGAGATCGGCCGTGAACCGGTCGCAATCCAGCCGCAGCGCTTCTTCGTCGGTGACAAGGATGGCCGGGGCATCCGGGCCGATAGCCTTGGCTATGCGTGCCAAAAGCTGACGCAGGCTGTTTGCACGCTTCTCCGAGTCATGGGAAGGCCAGAGAAGCCGCCGTATCGTTTCGCGATCGACCGTCAATCTCGGCGCCATCGCAATGACGGCAAATAGAAAATACGCTTTTTCCGGCAGAGCGATGCTCACGCCGTCCAACTCTAGCGAGGGGCGACCGAGCAACCGGATTTTGAGCGTCGTATTTTCGAGCATTGTATTGTTGTTCGGAACTACGCGTTGTTGTCGGAAATATGTATCGTTATTGGGACTGCCTGTACATGCATTTCTTGAGACTATTAGCCAAGTAAGATACAGCTATCGCGCGCCTCGTCAAACAGGCATTTATCGTAACGGTCGAAATGTGTTCCTATCACCATCTTTGGATTGAAGGTAGTGTGCCGAAAGCAACGGGGCGATCGGCGTGTCCAGAAATCCGGTGCCGGTTCAACCAGAAATCCAGGCTTACGTCGGGCTTCCGAGGAATTGGAAATAAGCCCAGGCAAGAACAAGGCACACGATTACGGCTGCAACAACCGCCAACTTGCGCAGCAGCGGGTTCGGCTCCCGCGGCGGCGGTTCCGGGCGTCGGAATTTGATGATGTTGTCGTTCATGGATCTGCTTTTACCGCTGAATTTCTTGAACCGCCATGGGGCTGCGATCGTTTTGTGGTTTTGCGGGCGCGAGCTGCATCCGGGAAGTGCATAACAGCACATCGACCGGGATTCAACTTGCCAGAGTCGCCGAACTCTCCAGCTCGGCGGCCATCGCAAGCGCTCTTTCCGACCGGCCTACTTCACCGCTCCGGCCGTCATGCCGTTGATGAACTGGCGTGACAGGATGATGTAGACGATGATGACCGGAGCGGAGGAGAGCAGAAGCCCGGCAAACAGCACGCCCCAATCGGTGGTGTATTCGCCCATGAAGGTCGTCAGGCCCTGCGGCAGGGTTTTCAGATTGTCCTTCTGGATGAAGATCAGCGGGAAGAAGAAGTCGTTCCAGATCGGCACGACGTTCTGGATGCCGGCGATCACCATGGCGGGCCTGACGAGCGGCAGCATGATCGACCACATGATCCGGGGTTCGCTGGCGCCGTCCATGCGGGCCGCGTCCTCCAGCTCGTTCGGGAGCGTGGCGATGAAGCCGGTCATGATGAACACGGTGGTCGGCAGGCCCATGGCCACATAGATGACGATCAGCGACAGCTGGGTGTTGAGGATGCCGAGGTCGCGCATCAGGATGAAGAGCGGGATGATCGCAAGTTTCAGGGGAAGCGTCAGGCCGGCCAGGAAGAACATCAGCACGAAGCTCGATCCCCGGAACTTGTAGCGGCCGACGGCATAGGCAGCCATCGTCCCGAGCGTCAGGATCACGACGATCGACGCGCCGGTGACGATCACCGAATTCAGGAGATAGCGCAGGAAGTTGGTCTGGCTCCAGATCTTGATGATGTTGGCGAAGTTGGAAAAATCCGGGATTCCGAACGGTGACTGGAAGATCTGCGCATTTGTCTTGAACGCGGCAAACAGCATGATGATGATGGGGGCGAGCATCACCACCGTATTGAGGATCAGGATGATCTGGATCAGCCCGTCCTTGCCGAGCGTGGCGAGCATGCCGCGCCGATCGTAATAGCTTTGCGAAGCAGCGCTCATATCTGAATTTCCCTGGCCCGCAGCTTGAAGGTGATGACGCCGGCGACAAGCGCGATGAAGACGAAGATCAGCACGGCAAGCGCGCTGCCGGCCCCGAAATCCTGGCCTGAGCCCGACATGTTGCCGAAGGCGGTGCGGTAGAAATAAAGCCCCAGCACGTCGGTCGCGCCGTGCGGAGAGCCTTCAAGGCCGACCATGACGTAAGGGATCTCGAACCAGTTGAAGCTGCCGACGAAAAGTAGCGTGAAGACGACGGTTGCGCTTGGCGCGACCAGCGGCCAGACGATCTTGGTGATCTTCGTCCATTCGCTTTCGGTTTCCATGCGCACGGCATCGAGGATCTCGCCCGGGATGCGCTGCATGCCGGCGAGGAAGACCAGCGTCGGAAAACCCACCATGTGCCACGCATTGGCAATGATCAGCGACCAGAGCGCCGTGGAATCCTGACCCAGCCACGGCTGGGCAAGACCGCCAAGACCCAGGCCGCGGAACGAGATGTTGACCACGCCGAAGAGCGGATGAAGGAAGAGCTTCCAGAGGAAACCGACGATGATGGTCGACAGCACGACCGGCAGAAAGACGGAAATCCGGTGGAAGGCCGCACCCGGCAATTCGCGCCAGAGGCAGTAGGCGAGCAGGAAGCCAAGACCGTTCTGCAGCACCATCAGCGCGAAGAAGACCCAGACGTTATGAAGGAAGGCGTTGACGGTCCAGTCGGCATAAGGCTGGGTGAACAGAACCTTGTAGAAGTTTGCGAAACCCACGAATTCCCCGCGCGCCAGCCCGTTCCAATGGAAGAAGGCATAGGCGAAGGCCGAAATGATCGGGTAGACGACAAACAGCGCCACGAAGGCAAGCGGCGGCCCGATCAGCACCGAAATCCAGAGCCTTCGCGAAACAAGGGGCGATCCGGGCATCACAACTCTCTTGAGGTTGGAGGCGGGGCAGCTTTCGAGCCGCCCCGCCGCTTGAGGTCACTTCTTGAACGGGGCGTACCAGGCCGCGAGGCCGGTCGTCAGGTTCTTGCCGACCTCTTCCGGGGTCGCCTTGCCGCCGAGCAGCTTCTGGATCTCGCTCTGCAGCAGGACCGATCCGGACGGCTCGCCGTAACGGAAGTGGACCAGCATCAGGTAGGGGATAGAGTGCTTGTTGAGGTCGGCGACTTCGCCGAGCAGCGGATCCTTGAACGTCACGCCCGGCACGGCCGAGATGTTGTTCAGGTCGTTGGCGAACATCTGGCCGAATTCCTGGCTGGCGAGGAAGTTCAGGAACTTGACCGCGGCTTCCTGGTTTTTGCCCTTGGAATTTGCCGCATAACCGCCGTCGAAATAGAGGGCGACGAGCTTCTCGTCCTCGGCTTTGAGGCCGGGAGCCGCGAAGATGCCCAACTTCATGTTGGGGTTCTGCTTCTTGAAGTTGGCAAGCTCGTAGGAGCCGCCGACGAACATGCCCGCCATGCCGGAGGAGAAAAGCTGCTGGGCGGAAGCGTAATCAAGGCCGATGAAGCCATCCGGGAAATATTTGGTGATTTCCTTGAGCTTGGTGAGGGCCCCGACATAACGCTTGTCGGTGAAGTCGGCCTTGCCGGCCATCAGGTCGTCATAGAAGCTGCGGCCCATGATCGAGGAGACGAGGCCACCGACCACGACTTCGTTCTGCCAGGCGGTCGCCGTGCCGTTGGCGAACGGCATCACGCCGGCAGCCTTCAGCTTTTCGGATGCCTTGATGAAGTCATCCCAGCTCTGCGGTTCGCTCAGGCCGTTCTTGTCGAAGATGTCCTTGTTGTAGATGACCAGCATGGTCTGGCTGGCAAAGGGAACGGCGTAGGTGGTCTTGTTCGAACGCATCGTTTCCGAGGCAAGCGCCGGCGCGGTGAAGGTCGAGAGGGCAGGGACGTTGGTCTTGTCCAGAGCCAGAAGATAACCGCCGCTCGCGACCGTTTCCATGCCGCCATAGGTGCGGGTGAACATCAGGTCAGGTCCCGAACCGCCGGCAAGCGCGGTCGACAGGATGGTGTTGTAGTTCGTCGCTTCGAAGGTCTCGAACTTCACGGTGATGCCCGGGTTCTTCGCCTCGAAAACGTCGATGAACTTTTCGTACTGCGCCTTGTCTTCCTGGCGCCAGCTCCAGAAGGTCAATTCCTGCGCCATTGCCGGCAAAGCCGTCGCAAGGGCTCCCAGGGCTATTATCGTGCTGCTAACTAGCTTTTTCATCTGGTTCCATCCTCTTGGTATTTATAGGAGACGAAAAGTGCTCTCAGGCCGCCAACCTCTCCCTCGTCGCGCGGCTGAAATAGTGGATTTGCTCTGAGGCGACGTTGATGACGACCGGCGTGTCCGGAGGCAGATCGACCGAGGCCGACGACCGGATGCCCACCAGCGTGCCTTCGCCGAGGCGCACATACACATAGGTGTTCTCGCCGAGGTATTCCGTGTAGACGACCCTGCCCTTGAAACCATCGCCGGTCTCGTCCGCGGAGACCGTCATCGCATCCGGCCGGACGCCGATGACCAGGTCCCGTTCGTCGGAATGGGGGAGGCGGGAGGCGCTGACCGCACCCGATCCGGCAAGCGCCAGATGATTGCCGTTTCGCTCGACATCGAGAAGCGACATGCGCGGCGAGCCGATGAAGGTGGCGACGAAGGTGTTCGCCGGTCGCTCATAGAGTTCGCGCGGGCTGCCGAACTGCTCCACCTTGCCATTGTTCATGACGACGATCCGGTCGGCGAGCGTCATGGCCTCGACTTGGTCGTGGGTGACGTAGATGGTGGTGCCGCCGATCTCCCGGTGAAGCCTTGCAATTTCCAGGCGCACGTCGGAGCGGAGTGCCGCGTCGAGGTTGGAAAGCGGCTCGTCGAGAAGCAGGACCTTCGGCTTTCTGACCAGCGCGCGGCCGATCGCCACACGCTGGCGCTGGCCGCCGGAAAGCTCGCGCGGCTTGCGCTTCAAGAGCGGATCGAGCCGCAGCATCTTGGAGGCCTCGTCGATGCGCTTTTCGACCTCGTCCTTCTCAAGGCCCATCAGTCGGGCGCCGAACGCCATGTTTTCGTAGACATCCATATGCGGATAGAGCGCGTAGGACTGGAAGACCATGGCGATGCCGCGGCGCGACGGGGCGACGTCGTTCATCCGGCGGTCGTCGAGATGAAACTCACCCGAGCTGATCGTGTCGAGGCCGGCGATCAATCGCAGCAGCGTGGATTTTCCGCAGCCCGACGGGCCGACGAAAACGACGAACTCCCTGTCGGAAATCTGGAGGTCGATCCCATGCAGCACATCGACGGATTTGAAGCTTTTCTTGATGCCGCTGAGGGTCATTCGAGCCATGCCGAAACTCCGTATTCGTCAATTCAAAGTCTGCTCGGCGACGAGCGCCATGAGCAATTCTGCCGTTTCAACCGAATCGCGATGGACGATGCAATGCTGCCATCCGGCTTCGCGAGCCGACAAAACATTTTCCTCCAGGTCGTCGATGAAGAAGACGTCCTTTTCCGAACATGCCTCCGCCCGCGATACGGCCTCGAAGATCGCGCGATCCGGTTTCTCAAGGCCCATTTCATGGGAAAGGTATTCGCGGTCGAAATAACCGGCGCCCAGAAGGTTCTCGCTGATATGGCGCCAATGGATCGCCTGATTGTTGCTGAGGCAAACGACGCGATGGTTTTCCCGGAGCCTGCGGACAAACTTGATGAATTCGTGAAAACCTTCGGCGACATAGGCATGTTCGGCGGCGTAGATGCTTTCGGACGGGACATCGAATATCTTGGTCAGCGCCTGCACGTAGTCGGGTTCGGTCGATCGCCCCAGCCGGAAATCCCGGAAGATCGCTTCCGGAACGTCACCGTAACGCAGCGAAGGGCCAGCACCGCCGGCCTTGGATACCGCCTGGTCACGGGAAGCCGGATCGAGCTTCACGAAGACTCCGCCAATATCAAAAATGAAGAGTTTTTCGCGTTTCGTCATGAGCCGGTTCCAGCACCACTCCCTCACCCTCGAGCGTTAACAACCTATTAGATAATTCCGCCCTGTCAATTAAGTATGGAATTTTTTATTCGTATCGAACGTTTTCAACAGGCCGGCGTGGCCTTCGCCTAATTTCGATGGCGGGTTTACTATGGGCATCGGTAGGGGATGTCGTAACCCACAGGCGGTAAGGTCTTAGAAATGCGCCTTATCTGGGAATGCGCGGGTCATGCCGCTGTAGCAATGCCGCGAAGCGGGTTGGAATATAAAATTCTTCAAAAGGTTTATGGCGGGAATTTTCTATCGGTGCCGTTTCGGCGACTGGGACTGCCAACCGAACGATCGAAGGGAAGCCCCATATCGTCCGGGCGATTGATACCATCGTGGCAAGCGGTTGATTGTGTTGGAATGCGCGTGGCCACCGAGCCTCAAAGGGGAAACGCTGCTTCCCTGCAAGGTCGGCGGCATCAACGCTGCGGTCCGATCACGCAAATGGGTCAAGGTAGGGCAGGGAGGAGATATCCTGGGCTACCCGATCGCCTGTCTCTGCAGGCGACCGGAAGGCGGCTTTGACAGCGGCCTGATCGAGGCGGCTGTTACGCTGCGACCGGCTGGGCAGGCGCCTTGGCGCCGGTCATGAAGGCGACCGCGTCGGACATCGTGTATTCTTTCGGATCGATCACCGTCAGCCGTCGTCCAAGCCGATGAATATGAATACGGTCGGCCACTTCGAACACATGCGGCATGTTGTGCGAGATGAGCACGATCGGGATGCCGCGCGAACGCACGTCGAGGATGAGTTCCAGAACCTTCCGGCTTTCCTTGACGCCGAGTGCGGCGGTTGGTTCGTCGAGGATGATCACCTTGGAGCCGAACGCTGCCGCGCGTGCCACCGCGACGCCCTGGCGCTGGCCGCCCGAGAGGGTCTCGACCGCCTGGTTGATGTTCTGGATCGTCATCAGCCCGAGTTCGGTGAGCTTGTCTCGCGCCTGCTTTTCCATCGTCGGCCGGTCGAGCATGCGGAACCACTGTCCGAGCATGCCCCGCTTGCGGATTTCGCGACCGAGAAACATGTTGTCGGCGATCGACAGGGCCGGGGAGAGCGCGAGGTTCTGGTAGACGGTTTCGATGCCGGCATCGCGTGCTTCGAGCGGCGACTTGAACTGCACCGGCCGGCCTTCGAGCGTGATTTCGCCTTCATCGGGCCGCACCGCGCCTGAGATCGCCTTGATCAGCGAGGACTTGCCGGCGCCGTTGTCGCCGATGACGGCGAGGATTTCGCCGGGGTAGAGATCGAAGTCGGCGTTGTCGAGAGCGGTCACGCGTCCGTAACGCTTGACCAGGCCGCGGGCCGTGAGAATGGGTTCTACGCTCATGGTTACACCGAGACCTTTCTGATCCACTGATCGATTGCGACGGCGGCGATGATGAGCCAGCCGGTCAGCATGACTTTCCATTGGGGATCGGCGCCGAGCATGTTGAGCCCCATCGACATGACGCCGACGAGCATGGCGCCGAACAGCGTGCCGAGTATGGAGCCGCGTCCGCCGAACAGCGAGATGCCGCCGATCACCGTCGCGGTGATCGCCTGCAGGTTAAAGTCCGTCACTGCCGAGGAGGGGGATATCGAGCCGTTGCGGCCGATCGAGACCCACGCGGCGAAGGCGGCGATGACACCCGCGATCGTGTAGACGCTAAGCAGAACCTTGCGGGTCTGGATGCCGGAGAGCTTGGCCGCTTCCGGGTCGTCGCCGACGGCGTAGACATGCCGTCCCCAGGCAGTGTGGTTGAGAATGTACCAGAGCACCGCCACGAGCAGGACCATGGCGATGACGCCAAGCGTCAGGATGGCGCTGCCTATCTTGAAGTTGAGAGCGAAGAGATGGAGGAGCGGTGCCTTTTCATCCACGTCGGTGTCGCGGATCGTCTCGTTGGCGGAATAGATGAAATTCGTCGCCATGATGATGTTCCAGGAGCCGAGCGTCACGATGAACGGCGGCAGTCGCATGACCGCGACGAGGAACCCGTTGAAAAAGCCGCAGACGCCGCCGGTGATCAGGCCGACGAGGATGGCGATGCCGGTCGGCACGCCGTAGGTCACGGCAAAGTTGCCCATGATGACAGCCGATATCACCATCACTACCCCGATCGAGAGATCGATGCCGGCTGTGAGGATGATCAGCGTCTGGGCCGCGCCGAGAATGCCGACCACCGCGATCTGCTGGAGGATCAGCGTCAGCGTGTAGGACGAGAAGAACCGTCCGCCGATGGCGACGCCGAAAATGATGATGGACAGAATCAACACGATCAGCGGCACGGCAGCGGGTGTCGAATGCAGAAAATGTTGCGCGCGTTTTAAGAGAGAGACGTCCTGGCTCTCGAACGAGGCAACGTTTTTGTCGCTGCCGTCGAGAACACGCTCGAATTCCTGTGTTCCGCTCATGTTTCCTCCTCCGCGCGTCGAATGCGCAGGAACCGTCCGTTGAGTTTGACCGGTCTTCGCCGGTTGTTCCCCAGCGGCGCATCATTGGTCGAGAATGGCCGGGGATCTCAGCCCCCGGCCGGGGTTGGCTATATGGTGGGGATCAACCCCAGCACTTGGCCGTACCTTCCTTGACGTCGATCGACTTGACGCCGGGGACCGGTTTGTCGGTGACGAGCGCGACGCCGGTGTCGAAGAAGGACTTGCCTTCGGTCGGCTTCGGCTTTTCCTTAGTGTCGGCGAACTTCTTGATCGCTTCGATGCCGAGCGAGGCCATCAGCAGCGGATATTGCTGCGAGGTGGCGCCGATCACGCCCTCCTTGACCGACTTGACGCCCGGGCAACCGCCGTCAACCGAGACGATCAACACGTTCTTTTCCATGCCGACGGCCTTCAGGGCCTGATAGGCGCCGACGGCGGAGGGCTCGTTGATCGTGTGGATGACGTTGATGCCGGAATCCTTCTGGAGAAGGTTTTCCATGGCCTTGCGGCCGCCTTCCTCGTTGCCGTTGGTCACGTCGTGGCCGACGATGCGCTTGTCGGTTTCGTCACCGATCTTGTCCGGGTTCTTGGGGTCGATGCCAAAGCCGATCATGAAGCCCTGGTCGCGCAGCACGTCGACCGTCGGCTGATCCGGGGTCAGGTCAAGGAAGCCCACCTTGGCGTCCTTGGCCTTGTCGCCCATGGTTTCCTTTGCCCACTGGCCGATCAGCTTGCCGGCAAGAAGGTTGTCGGTCGCGAACGTGGCATCGGCGGCACTGATCGGATCGAGCGGGGTGTCGAGCGCGATCACCAGGACGCCGGCGTCGCGGGCCTTCTTGACCGTCGGTACGATGCCCTTGGTGTCGGATGCAGTGATCAGGATGCCCTTTGCACCATCGGCGATGCAGCTTTCGATGGCTGCGACCTGGCTCTCGCTGTCGCCGTCGATCTTGCCGGCATAGGATTTCAGCGTCACGCCGAGTTCCTTGGCCTTGGCCGTCGCACCTTCCTTCATCTTGACGAAGAAGGGATTGGTGTCGGTCTTGGTGATCAGGCAGGCGGATACGCCTGCGGCCTGCGCGGGGGCGGAAAACGCAACGCCCAGGACAAGGGCGCCGAATGCGGCGGACAATACGGATTTCTTCATGGTCTCCTCCCAGAGTTAAGACTGTCCGCCATGCGGACCAACTTTCGGACACCGGTGCCACCGAGTTCGACAGGCGTCTCCTCCAAGCCGTCCTGTGCCCTTGCACTCTAATTAAGAACGAGTTGAAATAGCCTGTCAATAATTAATTCCGATTGAATTATTTATTTCTCATGCCATAGTTTGCCGAAGTGGAGGTTTAGAATCTGGCGATCTGTGCGCGGTGTGCCTTCGGGTTTAATTCGGGATATCAGGGGGATACCTTGCATTCCCGAATCGGGTGCTCTCGTCGATTTCACGCTTCTGGGAGGAAGAGCCATGTCAGTTTCAGATAGCGTGGCGCAAGGCCATGCGCTGCTGGGCAATTTCACCGGCGGCTCAAATCAGGTGCGGGTCAGGGCCTATAACGAACGGCTCGTGCTTTCGCTGGTGCGGCTGAACGGCTCCATGTCGAAGGCTGATATCACCCGGCGCAGCGGGCTTTCGGCCCAGACCGTCTCGGTCATCATGCGGGCGCTCGAGAAGGACGGCCTTCTGTTGCGCGGTGAACCGGTGCGTGGCCGGGTGGGGCAGCCTTCGGTGCCGATGCGCCTCAATCCGGACGCGGTCTATTCGTTCGGCGTGAAGATCGGCCGGCGCAGCGCCGACCTCGTCCTGATGGATTTTGTCGGCCGCATCCGGCTGCAGTATCACGAATCCTACGCCTATCCGCTTCCCGGGAAAATCATCGAGATCATCACGTCCGGCATTGCGCGGCTCGAAGGCCAGTTGAACGAGGTGCAGCGCGGCCGGATCGCCGGGATCGGGATCGCCGCGCCGTTCGAACTCTGGAACTGGGCCGAGGAGGTGGGCGCGCCGCAAGGGGCGATGGAGGTTTGGCGGGGGGTCGATCTGCAGGCGGAAATCGCGGGCCAGGTCCAGCATGCGGTCTACCTGCAGAACGACGCGACAAGCGCCTGCGGCGCCGAACTGGTGTTCGGCGTTGGCCCCTCCTATCCGGATTTTGTGTATTTCTTCATCGGATCGTTCATCGGCGGCGGGATCGTCCTGAATTCGGCGATCTTTTCCGGCCGGACAGGGACGGCGGGCGCGGTGGGGCCGCTTCCCGTGCGCGGCGGCGATGGCGAGACACGCCAATTGCTCGACATCGCCTCGATCTTCGTTCTGGAGAATCTTCTCAAAGAGCAGAACATCGATCCGCAGCCGCTCTGGTATTCCGCCGACGACTGGATCGATTTCGGGGAACCGCTCGATCTCTGGATCCGGCAAACCGCGGATGCGCTTGCCCAGGCGATCGTTGCGGCAGCCTCGATCATCGATTTTGGCGCGGCCGTGATCGACGGCGGTTTTCCGGCCTGGGTCAGACACCGGATCGTCGCATCGACCATCGAAGCGGTGGCCCGGCTCGACCTTCAGGGCGTCATCATTCCCGATATCATCGAAGGAATGGTCGGTTCGCAGGCGCGGGCGATCGGCGGGGCCAGCCTGCCGATCTTTGCCAAGTACCTGTCCGACCAGAACGTGCTTTTCAAAGACCTGCGCGAAACGGCAGGTTCATAGGCGGTGGAGATCGGCCGGAGGTCGCCTCAGCGGCCCCTGGCCTGGCGCCAGCGGGCGAAGTCGGATCTGGTCTCCTCGCGGGTCGCCGGATAGAGGCCGATGATCGAGCGGCCGTTCAGGACTTCCTCGGTCACGAAATCCTCAAACGCAGTCATTTCGATCACTTCGTCGGCGATTTCGTCTGCGAGAGACGCCGGGATGATGACGACCCCCTCGTTGTCGCCGACCACGACGTCGCCCGGCCAGACGGCGACGTCGCCGCAGCCGATCGGCACGTTGATGTCGAGTGCCTGGTGTAGAGTAAGGTTGGTCGGGGCGGAGGGGCGGTTGTGGTAGGTACGGATGCCGAGTTCGGCGATTTCGGGACTGTCGCGAAACCCGCCATCGGTAACGACGCCGGCGACACCGCGCACCATCAGGCGCGATACGAGAATGGAGCCGGCGGAGGCCGCGCGGGGGTCCTTGCGGCTATCCATGACCATGACCTGGCCGGGTGGGCACTGCTCGACGGCGGCGCGCTGCGGATGCTGCGGGTTCTGAAACGCCGAGAGCTGGTTCAGGTCTTCGCGTGCCGGGATGTAGCGCAACGTGAAGGCCTGGCCGACCATGTTTTTGGGTTTCTGGGAAAGCGGCCGGACATCCTGGATGAACTGGTTGCGCAGGCCGCGCTTGAAGAGCGCGGTGCAGATCGTCGCGCAGCTGATGCCCTCGTATTTCTGGCGTGTGGCGTCGGAAAGAACGTAGTCGGTCATGGGGTTCCACTCGGAGATATCGGGTTAGAAAATGTCGGGCTCGCCGGCGGTGGCGCCGAATTCCCGTTCCAGAAAGTCGAAGTCGCAGCCTTCGTTGGCCTGCTTGATATGCTTGGTAAACATCCAGCCATAGCCGCGTTCGTACTTGTCGGCCGGTGCCACCCATTCGGCGCGGCGCCTGGCGAGCGTCGCTTCGTCCACCAGCATGTCGATCGAGCGGTTCGGCAGGTCGACGCGGATGATGTCGCCGGTGCGCACCAGCGATAGCGGGCCGCCGACATGGGCTTCAGGCGCCACATGCAGGATGCAGGCACCGTAGCTCGTGCCGGACATGCGGGCATCGGAAATGCGCAGCATGTCGCGAAAACCCTGTTTCAGGATCTTCTTCGGGATCGGCAGCATGCCCCATTCCGGCATGCCGGGACCGCCTTTCGGTCCGGCGTTGCGCAGAATCAGCACGTGATCGGCGGTGACGTCCAGATCCTCCCGGTCGATCATCGCCTTCATTTCGGGATAGCTGTCGAAGACGAGGGCAGGGCCTTCGTGGACCCGCAGCCGCGGTTCGCAGGCGGAAGGTTTCATGACGCAGCCGTCAGGCGCAAGGTTGCCCTTGAGGACCGCCAGCGAACCCTCATGATAGATCGGGTTCGACAGCGGGCGGATGACGTCGCTGTTGTAGACTTCGGCGCCTTTCAGGGTCTCGCCGAGCGGGAAACCGCTGACGGTCATGGCGTCGAGCTTCAGGAGATCCTTGATCTCCGACATCAACGCGCGCAGGCCGCCGGCGTAATAGAAGTCTTCCATCAGATATTTGTCGCCGGACGGGCGGATGTTGGCGACGACTGGCGTCGTGCGTCCCGCCTTGTCCAGATCGTCCAGTGTCAGCGGCACGCCGGCGCGGCGGGCCATCGACAGCAGGTGCACGACCGCATTGGTGGAACAGCCGGTCGCCATGGCGACCGTCGTCGCATTGTGGACGGCATCGGGCGTGATGATCTTGTCGGGCGTCAGTTCATCCCAGACCATTTCGACGATCCGGCGGCCGCACCGCGTGCTCATGCGCATATGGTTGACGTCGGCGGCGGGAATGGAACTCGCGCCAGGGAGAGTGAGGCCGAGCGCTTCGGCGATCGCGGTCATCGTGCTTGCCGTGCCGAAGGTCATGCAATGGCCGTAGGAGCGGGCAATACCTTCCTCGACGCCGGTCCACTGCTCTTCGGTGATCGCGCCGGCGCGGCGCTCATCCCAGTATTTCCAGGCATCCGAGCCGGAGCCCAGCCATTCGCCTTTGTAGTTGCCGCGCAGCATCGGGCCGGCCGGGAGGAAGATCATCGGGAAACCGGCGCTGATGGCGCCCATGACGAGGGCTGGGGTGGTCTTGTCGCAGCCGCCCATCAGCACCGCTCCATCGACCGGATGCGCGCGCAAAAGCTCCTCGGCCTCCATGGCGAGGAAGTTGCGATAGAGCATCGATGTCGGCTTCAACGCGCTTTCGGACAGCGACTGGACCGGCAGTTCGACCGGGAATCCGCCGGCCTGCAGAACGCCGCGTTTCACGTGTTCGACGCGATCCTTGAAATGCGCGTGGCAGGCGTTGAGGTCGGACCATGTGTTGAGGATGGCGATGATCGGCTTTCTGCCCCAATCCTTTTCGTCATAACCCATCTGCATCATTCGGGACCGGTGTCCCGACGAACGGAGATCATCCGGCGCGAACCAACGCGCGCTGCGGAGATCGGCTGTTTCCTTGGTCATGCTTGCTCTTCCAGAAATTCTACCCTCACTCCAGGATCGTTCATGGTCGATCATGGGGACGGAGCTCCTCCCGCCCGGCGTCAGCTTAAACACGCTCGTTTTAAATTGATATATCAAATTTCAGGTGCTAGATCGGCATAAAGGACAAGGTGGAGGACGCGGATGGTAAGCGACAACGCGCTTCTGCCAGTGGCGCCGGTTTTTCTGAAAAGCCTGCGCGACCACGTTTACGGCTTGGTACGCGATGCCATACTTTCCGGCCGGCTGAAGAGCGGCGAGAAGCTGAACGAGCGCCACCTCGCCGGTCAGCTCGGCATCAGCACGACACCGCTGAAGGAGGCGTTGCGCGTGCTCGAGGCCGAAGGGCTGGTGCGGTCGGAGCCTCGCCGCGGGATTTACGTCACCTTCAATGCCAGCCAGGCGGAAGAGATGATGCTGGCGCGTGCCGCGATCGAGAGCATGATTGCTCGCCAGGCCGCCAAGCGAGCGAATGACGACAGCGTGGCCCTTATGCGCGAACTCGTCGTCGAGATGCGGACCGGCCTCGATAAGGTGGACGTGCTCCAGTTCATCGCGCTCAACGAACGTTTCCACAACGTCATCCATGAAGCATCCGGCTGCGGCTATCTGCGTCGGCTGCAGGGCGGCCAGAGCATCTACACCCACGCAGCCCGTCTCAGCGTGCTGTCAGAGGAGCGGGAGCGCTTTCTGGCGATCGAGGAACATGAGGCCATTGCCAATGCGATCGCCGACCGCGATCCCGATCTTGCCGAGCGCCTGATGCGCGATCACGTCATTCGCTCGGGCGAGAAACATCTGGTTCGCGTGTCCCAGGCGTGAGGTGGAGGCGTTCCAGCCAATGGCGGGCGGCAGATCCTGTGGGCTAGATCGATCGGCGGAGAAAAATGCACCGCACAAAATATTTGCCCGATGCGCCTTCCAGAACTCGCACATTCCATAAGTCGCCCTACATAACATTGGCTTTTATGTGTTCCAGGCCAAGTCAAACGTGCGTCGGCCGACGATCCGGAGGGAAATTCTGTCATGTCTTTGAAAAAGAAGCTTTTAGGCATTGCTTTTGCGCTTGGCGTTTCGGCCACCATGGCCAATGCGCAGGTCGTCGTCTCGTCCAAGATCGATACGGAAGGCGGTGTGCTGGGCAACATCATCCTTGCCATGCTGAAGGCGAACAACATCCAGGCCACCGACCGTATCCAGCTCGGTGCGACGCCGGTGGTGCGCAAGGCGATCACCGCCGGCGAGATCGACATCTATCCGGAATATACCGGCAATGGCGCGTTCTTCTTCGAGAAGGGCGACGATCCAGCCTGGAAGAACCCGCAGAAGGCCTATGAAGCGGTCAAGAAGCTCGATTACGATGCCAACAAGATCGTCTGGTTGACGCCATCTTCGGCCAACAACACCTGGGCGATCGCCGTCCGCAAGGATGTGGCCGATGCCAACAAGCTGAAGACGCTGACGGATTTCGGCAAATATGTCGCGGGCGGCGGCAAGATCGTTTTGGCGGCATCGTCCGAATTCGTCAATTCGGCCGCAGCTTTACCGGCCTTCCAGACGACCTACGGCTTCAAGCTGAAGCCCGACCAGTTGATCACGCTCTCGGGCGGCGACACGGCCGCAACCATCGCCGCTGCCGCCAACCAGACCAATAACGCCAACGCCGCGATGGTCTATGGCACCGACGGCGGCATCGCGCCTTCCGGCCTGGTGGTTCTCGAAGACGACAAGGGCGTTCAGCCGGTCTATCAGCCGACCCCGATCATTCGCGAAGCGGTGCTCAAGAAGAACCCGAGCATCGAGGCGGTGCTGAAGCCGGTCTTCGCCAAGCTCGATCTCGTCACTCTTCAGGATCTCAATGGTCGCGTGCAGGTGGGCGGCGAGCCGGCCAAGGCGGTTGCCGAGGACTTTCTCAAGAAAAACGGCTTCCTGAAGTAATTCCTTTTCGGAGCGGTTTCGTGTCAACATGGGCCGGGCGCTCCAGCGTCCGGCTTTTTCATCGGTCGCAGGTCGCTTATAGGCAGGGACGGTTTGAGAGTTCGGTTCGATAAGCTCGGCATCGTCATCGCCCTTCTGGCCGCCTACGGTGCGCTCTGGTCGTCGTTTGCGACGCTCAAGCCCAATCGCATCGTGCAGGGCAGGGCGGAATCGATGCTCGATTCATTGCCGGCCTGGGCAGGCTGGGGACTGACCGGCGTGCTGGTTCTTGCGATCGCGGCAGCACTCTTTCGCACGTCTCCCTGGATCAAGTTGATCGCCGCCGTCGCAGCACTTGCGGCGCTGACGCTTTCGATCGGATACGCCGCGACATTCCTGACGCCGGCCGGCAATTCCTATGCCCGGGTCTCGCCAGCTTCAGGCTTCTGGATCCTGCTGTTCGCCTTCGCGCTTCTGGCTGCCGATGCGATCACGCGGCTCGATCCGCCGCCCTCGATGCGGGTCCTGTTCCTGCTTCTGGCGGCGGTGGCGATCGGTGCGCTGCTGGTCTCGGGGAGCTGGAACGGGCTGTCGATCATGAAGGAATATTCCGGCCGCGCCGATGTCTTCTGGATCGAGGCGGGCAAGCATGTGGAGTTGGCGCTCGGTTCGCTGTTTGCGGCGGTCCTGGTCGGCCTGCCGCTCGGCATTCTCTGTCATCGGGTGGCGCCGCTGAGGGATGGCGTGCTCAATACGCTGAACCTTGTCCAGACAATCCCGTCGATCGCGCTTTTCGGAATCCTGATCGCGCCGCTTGGCTGGATCGCTGTCCATGTGCCGGGTGCGGCCGCGATCGGCATCCGCGGCATCGGCGCGGCTCCGGCCTTCGTAGCGCTGTTTCTCTATTCGCTGCTGCCTGTCGTCGCCAATACCGTCGTCGGGCTCGCCGGAGTGCCGCGCGAGGCCAATGATGCGGCCCGCGGGATCGGCATGACGGGTCGCCAGCGGCTGTTCAAGGTCGAGTTTCCGCTGGCGCTGCCGGTCATCCTGACGGCGATCCGCATCGTGCTCGTCCAGAATATCGGCATGGCGACGATTGCCGCACTGATCGGCGGCGGCGGCTTTGGCGTGTTCGTCTTCCAGGGCATCGGCCAGACCGCCATGGACCTGGTATTGCTCGGCGCCGTGCCAACGGTGGCGCTTGCGTTTGCCTCGGCCGTCGTTCTCGACGCGCTGATCGAAATGAACTCCCGCGTTCCCAACGGAGCCAGATCCGCATGATCGAGATCGACGCCATCACCAAACGCTACGATGGGGCAGCCGTCGTCGACAACGTCTCGATGGTGATCGAGCCGCGCACCGTCACGGTCGTCGTCGGTACCTCCGGCTCCGGCAAGACGACGCTGGTCCGGATGATCAACCGGCTGGTGGAGGCAAGCGAAGGCGCGATCCGGCTCGACGGGGAGGATAACCGCTCGATTCCCGGTTACGAATTGCGACGCCGGATCGGTTACGCGATCCAGGGGCACGGGCTTTTCCCGCACCGGACGGTGGCGCAGAATATCGCGACCGTGCCGGGCCTGCTCGGCTGGAGGAAGGCCCGTATCGATGCCAAGGTCGAGGAATTGCTGACGCTCTTCCAGCTCGAGCCGAAGACCTTCGGGCCGCGTTATCCCCATGAGCTTTCCGGCGGCCAGCAGCAGCGCGTCGGCGTCGCCCGGGCGCTTGCAGCCGAACCGAACGTGCTTTTGATGGACGAGCCTTTCGGGGCGCTCGACCCGATCATCCGCGCCAAGGCGCAGGACGATCTGCTGGCGATCCAGAAACATTTCGGCACGACCATCGTGCTGGTGACCCATGACATGAACGAGGCCTTTCATCTGGCCGACAAGATCGCGGTGATGGACAAGGGCAGGGTGGTGCAATACGGGCCACCGGCCGAGCTGGTGCGCGCGCCGGCGACGCCGTTCGTGGAAACGCTAATCGGCGACGCGGAGCGGCCGTTCCGGTTGCTGTCGATCGCAAAGACCGGTGCTGCGGCGGAGCCGGGCGAGGCGGAGGGCACGCCGATCAGCGAGGACAGGAGCCAGCAGGAGGCGCTTGCCGATCTGATCTGGAGCGGCCGGGATGCGCTGCCGGTCATCTCGAAGAGCGGTGTTTCGATGGGGCGGGTGACGCTTGACGCGATCCTCAAGCGCGCTGCGAGGCCTCGATGAGGACCTGGGCGCCGACCATCCTGCGCGGCCTTCTGCTTGTGTTGCTGATCGCCTTCCTGCTGTCGCCGGGAATTTTCGAACCGCTGCTGAAGCCCCTCGTGCAGCAGAATGCCCCTGCTATCTATAATCAGGGCAGCCTGCTCAGCCTGACACTCCTGCATCTGCGCACGGTCTTCATCGCGACGTTTGCCGCGACGATCATCTCCGTGCTTCTGGCGATCCTCGTCACGAGGCCGTTCGGGGCCGAATTCCTGGCGCTCTCCCGCAGCCTCGTCAATATCGGGCAGACCTTTCCGCCGGTCGCCGTGCTGGCGCTTGCCGTACCGGCCGTCGGTTTCGGCGAGAAGCCGACGTTGATCGCCCTCTTTCTCTACGGCCTTCTGCCGATCTTCGAAAATACGCTGACGGCGCTGACCAACCTGCCACGCTCGGTGATCGAGGCGGCACGGGGAGCGGGCATGACCAATTTCCAGCGGCTGATCCAGATCGAACTGCCACTGTCGCTGCCGGTGATCGTCGCCGGCATCCGGCTTTCGGTGGTGATCAGCCTTGCCACCGCGACGATAGGCTCGACGGTCGCGGCAAAGACGCTCGGCGAGGTGATCATCGCCGGGCTGCAATCCAACAACCTCGCCTTCGTCTTGCAGGGCGGGTTGATCGTCGGCGCGCTGGCGGTGCTGATCTATGACGGGCTCTCGGCTATCGAGGCCATGCTTGCCCGTCGGACGGGATCGGCCTGAGCTTTGTCAGCCGTGGCTGGAATCGGTCGGCACGACCGGTTCCACATCCTCTTTCAGGTTGCCGCGGTGGAAGATGAACAGACCGGCGACGACGATGATGCCCGCGCCAATCCAGGTCTGCGCATCCGGCAGGTCGCCAAAGAACAGCCAGCCGAGAATGACCGCCCAGACCAGCAGCGTGTATTGCAGCGGCGCGAGCACGGAGGCCGGCGCGAGCTTCAATGAGCGGGTGATCAGGAGGTGGGCGATGCAGGCGATAACGCCGAGCAGCAGCAGCGCCAGCAATTCGCCGACGTTGAAAGGGCTCCAGTGGCCGATGCTGAGAAATATGCCGGCAACGAGGCCGGCAACCGTCTGCCAGGTAACGAGCGTCGCATCGGTCGTTGAACGCAGCCTGCGGTTCAGAACGAGAGTGAGCGCGAAGGACAGGCTGCCGACGAGGCCGAAGACGGAAGGCCATGCCAACATCTCCGCAGAAGGCCGAAGCGCGATCACGACGCCGACGAACCCGATGAGGACGGCGAGCCAGCGCCGCCAGCCGATCCGCTCGCCGAGCAGGAAATGAGAAAGGGCCGCCACGTAAATTGGCCCTGCCATGTAGAAGGTCATTACGTCGGCGAGCGGCAGATAGATGACGGCCGCATAAAACAGCGCCAGATCGCCGGTGGCGAACACGATGCGCAGCACCTGCAGCGGAATTCGTTCGACCTTGTACAAGGTCGAGATCGGCTGGCGGGCGATCATCGGGCCGAGCACGAAGAAGGCGCCGAACGAGCGGATCACCAGGACCTGGCCGACCGAGAAACTTGCGACCAGCCATTTGCCCATGGCGTCGTTCAGCGAGAACATGAAGGCGCCAAGCAGAAACAGCAGAACGCCGGCCAGCACGGTATTGCCCCCGAAGTCGGATGCAGCTCTTTTGTTCATGACGTCCGGCCGCTCCCGACTCTGATCCTGAAAATTGAAAAGCCCGGGGCTCACCCGGCGAGCTTGCCACCTTGCAAGGGCTTTGGTGCGCCGGTGGTCGTCGGGAAGCTGATCGGCATGCCGCGCAGCACACGGACCGCGAGAAAAGCGAAACACTCGGCCTCGACCGCATCGCCGCGCCAGCCAAGCGTGTCTGCCGAAACGGCTTCGACACCGGCGCGGCTTTCGATCATCGACATGATCGTCGGGTTGTGACGCCCGCCGCCGCTGACGATCAGCCGCTTCGGCCGATGCGGCAGGAGATCGAGCGCCTTGCCGACCGCGGAAGCGGTGAAGGCCGACAGGGTCGCCGCGCCGGTCGCGTCATCGAGACCGTCTGCCATGGCGGCGGTGAAGTCGAACCGGTCGAGTGACTTCGGATAGGGGGCCGCGAGATAGGGATGCTCAAGCAGTCTGGCGAGGCGTTCCTCATCGACGGTGCCGGAGGCGCCGAGTGCGCCGTTGCGGTCCATTTCGCCGAGGCCGCGTGCCTTGATGAAATCGTTGAGGGGGGCGTTGGCAGGGCCGGTATCGAAGGCGATCATCAGGTCCTTGCCGTCCCACCATGTGATGTTGGCAACGCCGCCGAGATTGAGCACCGCCGTATCGCCGCTGGTATCGACGCCGCGCAGCAGCGCGGAATGATAGGCGGCGGCAAGCGGCGCGCCCTGGCCGCCGGCGCGCACATCCGCCGAGCGGAAATCGTAGGCGACCCTGGTGCCGAGGATCGAGGCCATCAACTCGCCATCGCCGAGCTGGCGGGTGTCGCCGATCCGCTCCCTGGTCGGCGCGCGGTGGAGCACGCTCTGGCCGTGGAAACCGACGATGCCGATATCGGCCATGGTCAGCCCGGTGCTCTCGACCAGTTCCCTGACGGCATGGGACTGTGCCTTTGTCAGTGCCTGTTCGGCCTCTTTGAAGATCGCCGGATCGGGACCCTCGAAATTCCAGACGCGGGCCTGCGCCAGCGTCTCCTCCAGCAGAGCGCGGATTTCCGGCGGATAGGGGGCGAGCGTATAGGCGCCAAAGGTCTCGATCGTCTCGCCATCGGTCTTCAGGAGCGCGACGTCGATATTGCCGTCGAGAACGGTTCCGGTCATCAGGCCGACGGCCCAGATTGGCTCCATAGTCTGGCTCCTCAAGGTTGATTGACGAAATTGCAGACCGCCTGGCGCAGGGTCAGGATGCCGCTGTCGAAATGGCGGGTCGGATGGACGCGGTTGGTGAGCAGGGTCACGGCGCGGCCCTTGTCGAAATCGATCAGCAGGCATACGCCGGTGAAGCCCGTATGGCCTATCGTGCCGGCGCCGCACAGCTCGCCGCCCCACCAGTCGGCAAAGGGATGTTCCCAGCCGTGGGTGCGCCTGTTGGAGAGCGGCGTGCGCATCGATGCGATTGCGTTGCTGGAGGCGCCGGTGCCATCGAGCAGGCTTTCGGCGAAGTCCAGAACGGAGGTCACGGTGCCGAACAGGCCGGCATGGCCGGAACCCTGCAGCGCCGCGCAGTTTTCGTCGTGCACCTCGCCGGAGAGCACCCGGTGCCGCCATGCGCAGTCTTCGGTGGCGGCGGCGTTTTCCGGATCGGCGGACCAGGCAAAGCCCGGGCCGGGGTCGATGTCGCGGATCGTCTTCTTCGCCAGCCGTTCGAGCGCGAAGCCGAGCAGGATGAAGTTGATATCGGAATAGACCGGCGGGCCGGCTTTCCATTCGCGCTGCAGGATGAAGGCGCGCAGCAGGTCCGGATCGCGGCCATAGGTGTAGATAGGCTCGACGCCCGGAAACGGCGTCTGATGGCCGAGGCACTGGCGGAAGGTGATCTTCCTCTCCCAGGCGTCGGCATTGTACTGGCGCAGGTCGGGAAGCAAGGTCGTAAGTGGCGCGTCGAGATCGATCGTGCCCTCGTCGGCAAGCTTCAGGATGCGCGTCGTGGTGAAGATCACCTTGGTGAGCGAGGCGAGATCGAACCACGTGTCCAAGGTCATCGGACGTTGAGTGGGAACGACTTGAGCCGAGCCAATGGCGCGGGTCATGCGGCCATGCTTCAGATCGACAATGCCGAGCACGCCGCCCGGGATGCGCCCGTCCGCGACGGACTTCGCGAGCGGGGCGAAGGCCCGCTCGAAGACGGTGGCAAGTTCGGGACTGGCGGAAGCTTTGTCGTTCATGATTGTTACATCCTCAGGCTTCCGCCCGTGCCCGGTGATCCCGTCCGTAGGTTCGCCATTCGGCAGGCGGCGGTTCGAAACCCGGTGGCCGGACCAGAGACGGGACCTGGCGCGTGTCGAGTTCGAAATGCTGGTTGCGGCGCTCGATGCTGGGGACGGCGGAAATCAACCGCTTCGTATAGGAATGCTGCGGGCCGGACAGAACCGATGCGGCGTTACCGATCTCGACGATCTGGCCAGCATAGAGCACGGCGATGCGGTGGGCGATACGTTCGACGACAGCCATGTCGTGTGACACGAACAGATAGGCGAGGCCATATTCGTGCTGCAAGTCTACCAGCAGTTCCAGCACCTTGGCCTGTACCGAAACGTCCAGCGCCGAGACCGCTTCGTCGAGCACGACGATCGATGGATTGAGCATCAGCGCGCGGGCGATGCAGAGGCGCTGGCGCTGGCCGCCGGAAAATTCGTGCGGGTAACGCAGGAGGCTGTTCTCGGGCAATCCGACCCGCTTCAGCAGCGCCACCATTTTCGCGCGCGTTTCGGCATCGATCCGGCCGCCGGCGGCGATCACCGGTTCGGCAAGGATGCTGTCGATCCGCAGGCGCGGATTGAGCGAGGCGTAAGGGTTCTGGAAGACCATCTGAACGGATGGGTCGCTGCCATCGACGATCGTTCCGTTGTTGGCGGAAAAGCTGCCGCGGGTCGGCTTCACGAGACCCAGGATGGCGCGGGCCGTGGTGGATTTGCCGGAGCCGCTTTCGCCGACGATCGCCAGCGTCTCGCCCGGCATCAGGTCGAAACCGACATTCTCGACCGCGTGGACCGAACCCGGCGAGCGGCTGAGAATGCTGCCGGCCACCTTGAAGCGCACCGTCAGGCCATCGACCGTCAGGGCAGGGACGATCGCCTCGGACTGCTCGCGGTTGAAATCGGAACGGGCGGCGCGGCCGGATTCGAAATGCGGCACGGCCTTTAGGAGATGCTGGGTATAGGGATGTTTCGGCTGGTCGAGGACGTCATCGAGCGGTCCCTGCTCGACCGCTTGGCCGGCCTGCATGACCATGACCTTGTCGGCAATGCCGGCCACGAGGCCGATGTCATGGGTGATGAAGATCATCCCCATGTCGGTCTCGCGCTTCAGTTCTCCGAGCAGCGCCATGATCTGCGCCTGCACGGTCACGTCGAGCGCGGTCGTCGGTTCGTCGGCGATCAGCAGGCGCGGATTGCAGGCCAGTGCCATGGCGATCATGACGCGCTGGAGCATGCCGCCGGAAAGCTGGTTAGGCGTATATTTGAGACGCCGCGCGGCATCCGGGATGCGGACGCGATCGAGCGCGTCCTTGGCTGCCGCCGTCGCCTGCCTGCCGGTCAGGCCGCGATGCAGGCGAAACGATTCCTCGATCTGGCGGCCGATCGTCAGGACCGGGTTGAGCGAGGTCATCGGCTCCTGGAAGATCATGCCGATCTCGGAGCCGCGGATCTTTTCGAGCACCGGCTCGCCGGCTTTGGTGATGTCGAGAACGCTGCCATCGGCGCGTTTCAGGGTGATCGAACCGTCAATGATGCGGCCGCCGCCGAAATCCACCAGCCGGTTGATGGAAAGAGCGGTGACGGATTTGCCCGAGCCGCTTTCGCCGACGATCGCCAGCGTTTCGCCCGCGTCGAGGTCGAAGCTGACGCCCTTGACGATCTCGTTGGCTTCAGGATTGCGCCCGAAACCGACGCGCAGGTTCGATACCGAGAGAAGCGGCGTCATGGGGCGGACCTCCGCGTCTTGGGGTCGAGGATGTCGCGCAAGGCGTCGCCGAGCAGGTTGAAGCCGAGAATGCTGATCATGATGGCGACCGCCGGGAAGATCAGCATCCAGGGTGCATTTTCCATCAGGTTGCGGCTGTCGGCGAGCATCAGGCCGAGCGAGGAGGCCGGCGGCTGGGTGCCGAGGCCGAGGAAGCTCAAGCCGGCCTCGGTCAGCAGCGACCATGCGAGCGCCAGCGTTACCTGAACGGTCAGTGGTGCGACGAGATTGAGGAGCAGGTGCCGGGTCAGGATATAACGGCGGCTGGAGCCGAAGGTGCGCGCCGCATCGACGAACTCGCGGGCCTTGATGGAGAGGGCCGGACCGCGCACGACGCGGGTGAAGATCGGCGTATAGACGATGGCGATTGCGGCCACGCTCGTCCAGGTGCCGGGGCCGACAACGGCGATGATGAGCAGGGCGAGCAGGATGGCGGGAAAGGCGAGCAGCACGTCCATGATGCGCATGACCAACCCGTCCCAGGCCTTGCCGAACCAGGCGGCGGTAAGGCCGAGGATGGTGCCGGCAAATGTCGCGATCGCCACCGAGCAGAAGGCGACGAGGAAGGACTGGCCGATACCGTTCATCAGCCGGCTCGCGACATCGCGGCCAAACAGGTCGGTGCCCATCCAGTACACTGCGTTCGGCGCGTGCAGCCTGTCGATGCGGAACTGCTGCAGCGGATTGTAAGGAGTGACGCCAAACATGCCGAGGAGCGCGACGACGAGATAGATCACAACGATCGTACCGCCGATCCTGCCGCTGGGGTGGCTGAAAATTGCACGCAATATCGACATCACTTGCTCTCTCCGAGCCGGATGCGCGGATCGAGCGTCACATAGGCGAGGTCGACGAGCAGATTGACCACCATGAAGTTGAAGGCAATGAACAGGACGCAGCCCTGCACCAGCGCATAGTCGCGCTGCAGGATCGCTTCGAGGACGAGGCGGCCGAGGCCGGGAAGAGCATAGATCTGCTCCACCAGCACGGCGCCGCCGAGCAGATAGCCGAATTCGACGCCGCTCAGGGTGACGACCGGGATCAGCGCGTTCGGCAGGGCATGGCGCCAGATGACGCTGCGCTTCGGCACGCCCTTCGACCGGGCGGTGCGGACATAGTCGTCGCTGAGCACATCGAGCATGGCGGAGCGCGAGATGCGGGTGACGGAGGCCGCGAATGCAAAGCCTAGCGTGATCGCCGGCAGGATCATCTGGCCGAGATTGCGCAATGGATCGGTGAACAGCGGGGTGAACTCGCCCATCGTCGGCAGGATGCCGAAACCGGCCGACAGGGCATAGATGATCAGCAGGCCGACGACGAAATTCGGCGTCGACTGGCCGATCATCGCGAAGATCCGCACCGCAAGATCGGACATCTTTTCGTTGCGGGTGGCGGCGAATACGCCGGCCGGCAGGCCGACGAGAAGCGCCACGCACATCGACATCAACGCAAGCTGCAGGGTCAGCGGAAAACGTTCGAGGATGATCGTCAGCGCCGGCTTGCCGTGGATCACGGAAATGCCGAGATCGCCCTGGAGGACGCCCAGAAGCCAGTTCCAGTATTGCACCAGGATCGGCTTGTCGATGCCGAAATAGGCTGAGAGCGCCGCCCTCTGCGCCGGCGTCAGCAGGCCGGCTTCGGTGCCGAGCATCGCGGTGATCGCGTCGCCCGGCACCAGTCGGATTGCGACGAACACGAGGATGGAAACCCCGAGCATGACGAGCGGAAACGTCAGAAGCCGTCGCGTCAGATAGTTCATGGGCCAACCAACCTCGTATGCGTAGCGTCAGGCAAGCATCACTGCAGGGTGACTTTGCTCAGGCCGAACAGCGAGCCTTCCGGCGTCGGCACGAAGCCCTGAACGTTCTTCTGCTGTGCGGTGTAGCTGTAGGACGTATAGAGCCAGACCCACGGAGCAACTTCGACAAGATGCTTTTCGAAGTCGGCGAAAATGACCTTGCGCTTGGCAGGATCGGTCTCGACGCGGCCCTTCTGCATCAGGCTGTCGAGCGTGTCGTCGATGTAGTTGGTGACCTTCTGCAGGTTGCCGGTCTTGGTCCAGTAACGGTTGTACATGGAATAGGGATCGGCACGGCCGCCGTTCAGCGCCACCGCCATGTCGAAGTCGCCCTTCAGCCAGGCGTCGACATAGACGTTGAGCTCCATCATCTTGATGTTGAGCTTGACGCCGATTTCGGCGAGCTGGGACTGCAGGACCTGCGCTTCGGCGGCGGCGGTCGCGGGTTCGCCGTTGGCGGCGATGACGGTCGCGGTAAAGCCGTTCGCAAAACCTGCATCGGCCATCAGCTTCTTCGCCTTGGCGATGTCCTGCTTGTAGCAGAACAGCGTGCTGGCATCGGAGGTGTAGCCCGGCATGGTGAGCGGGCCGGTAACCTTGCCTTCGCCGACGGAGGCCGTATCGAGCACGTCCTTGCGGTCGATGGCGCAGGAGATCGCCTGGCGCACGGCGAGATTGTCCATCGGCTTGCGGGACGGGTTCATCTGCAGCACGTGGTAGGCGAGAACCGGCGTGCGGTTGAGGACCAGGCTTGTTTCCTTCGGCACGAGGGTCGCCACAAGCGGGTCGTTGATCAATGCGAAATCGACCTGCTTGGTGCGAAGCGCCGCAAGAATGGCGGTTTCGTCCGGCAGGACGCTGATGTCGATGCCGTCGATCGCGATCTTGCCGCCGGCCCAGTCCTTGTTGGCGGAGAGCGTTTCCCTGGAGTTCGGCTCCCACTTGTCGAGCTTGAACGGGCCCGAACCAAGCGCCTTGGTGCCGATCGTGCCGGCGGTGATTTCAGCTGCCGGTACGATCGCCGCGTTGATGCTTGCCATGGCGGTCAGCAACGGCACGTCCGGCTGCGACAGCTTGAAGACGACGGTCGCCTGATCGGGGGTCTCGATCGAAGCGATCGACAGGAAGTTGGCGCGCGCGGCTGCTGCAGTCTTTTCGTCGAGAAGGCGCTCGAAGGAAGCCTTCACGTCGGCCGCGGTCACCGGCTTGCCGTCCTGGAATTTTGCGCTCGGGTTGAGCTTGAACGTGATCTGCTTGGCGTCGGCTGCGAATTCCCACGAAGCGGCGACGGCCGGGACGATCTGCAGGTCCTTGTCGAAACGGACGAGCGGCTCATAGATCAGTTCCAGCAGGCGGATCGAGGAAAATGCGGTCTGCTTGTGCGGATCAAGGCCGGTCGCATCCTGCTTCCAGGCCATTTTCAGCGATGCGGCGGAGGCCGGCGAGGCGATTGCGGTCGCGCCGATGGTGACGGCCAGCGCCAGGCCGGACAGCAATTTAGTCGAAAGATGTCTTCCCATTTTTATTCTCCCTCTCTTGATATCTGTTCGTCGGCTGGACCCAGCCACATTCGGGCAGCGGTCCGTCATTCAGCAGCTTTACGCTGTCTTTCCATCAATTGCCTTGCGGAGGAAGCCTCCGGCATCGTCGAGCGCCACGCGCGCCCTATCGACATCCATTCCCGTCAGCGCGATTAGGATCGCCAGTTTGACGTCGTTGCCGGTGAGGTCAAGCACGCGGCGCGCCTCTTCCGTCGTGCAGTCGGTTGCCTGCATGACGATGCGGGCGGCGCGGGCGACGAGCTTCTGGTTGCTGGCGTGCAGGTCGACCATCAGGTTCTGATAGCTCTTGCCGATGCGGATCATGCTCGCCGTGGTCAGCATGTTGAGCACGAGTTTCTGTGCGGTGCCGGATTTGAGCCGCGTCGAGCCGGTGAGGATTTCCGGGCCGACGACCGGCGATATGGCGATGTCGGCGATATCCGCGATCACAGCGTCAGGATTGCAGGAGAGGGCGACCGTCTTCGCCCCCAGCCCCTTGGCATAGTTCAAGGCACCGATGACGTAAGGGGTGCGGCCGCTGACTGCGATGCCGACGACAACGTCGTCCGCGGTCAGGCCGATGTCGACGAGGTCCTGCCGGCCCTGTTCCGGGCTATCCTCCGCGCCTTCGACGGCGTGCTGCAGGGCATGGCTGCCGCCGGCGATCAGGCCGACGACCATGCCTTCCGGGACGCTGAAGGTCGGGGGGCATTCGGAAGCGTCGAGCACGCCGAGCCGGCCGCTGGTGCCGGCGCCGATATAGACCAGCCGTGCGCCCTTCTGGAAAGCGCGAACGATTTCCTCTACCGCCTCGGCGATCTGCGGGATCACTTTTTCGACGGCTGCGGGAACGCCATGGTCTTCCTCGTTGATCTCGCGCAGGACATCGACTGTCGGCAGGAGATCGATGTCCATCGAGCGGGGATTGCGGTCTTCCGAAACCAGTCGTTCCAGTTCGGATATCAGCCGTTCGTCGCTCATGACCCTGCCTTCGAGATCGGAGTGCGGTGCAGCGCTTCGCAGGATCGGCGTCATACGATGTTGCTCCTCACCCTTTGTTACCCTTTCCTCAAAGGATTAGGATCATCCATTCCATGAGTCAATTGAAAATTGGAATATATTATTCCATGGCGCCAAGCCTTTTCAGGAGGCGGATCGCGGTTCAGGAGGTTTTGAGAGCCTGGCGGGCAAGGATGATCGCGCCTGAGACGGCATCCCCGTCTGCGGGCTTCAGGCGGCGGCGGACGTCCGGCGCCAGCCAGGCCTCCAGCGGGCTCGAAAGGCCGCCGAGCAGGGTGACGCGCGGCGCGCCCTGATCGAACAGCGTTCGGACCAGCGTGTCGATCTGCTCGGCAGCACTCTGGACGATGCGACGACCGGCGGAATCCCCCTGGTCCGCATGCCGCATCACCATCGGCGCAAGCGATGCATAGTCCGTGGCAGACGAACGGTCCATCCAGGCGATGGCTTCCGAAGGGTCGTTCTGGAAACGCTGCATGACCTCGATCAGCAGAGCGGTTTTTTCGATCCGCCCGTCATGAGCACGGAGCGCCAGTTGCACGGCTTTGAGGCCGAGATCTGCGCCGCTGCCTTCATCGGAAATGGGAAACCCGTATCCGCCGACGCGCAGGCTGCGTCCATTTGCAAAACCAAGCCCGATCGAGCCGGTGCCGGCGATGACGATCGCGCCGTCGCGGCCGGAATGGGCGCCGAGGCAGGCGCCCATTCCGTCGCTGACGAAATCGATGCTGGCGAACGGGTGGGGGATCGCCTTCAAGGCCTCGACCGAACCCTTGCGACCGGTGCCGGCAAGCCCGATGCCCACATGGGTGCGGGCTATCTCGTCGGGCCCGAACCCGGCTTCGTCGAAGGCGGCATTGAACGCGCGCGAAATCGAGGCCCAGGCTTCCTCGATGCCGAGCCGCGTCGTGGCAGGCCCGGAGAGGCCCTGGCCAAGGACAGAGCCGGATTGGTCCTCGATACGGGCGCGGCAGCCGGTACCGCCGCCATCGACGCCCAGGAAAAAGGGTAGGGTACCGGTCGTCATGCGCTGATCCGCTCGATATCGGCTCCGCACTGGCGAAGCTTGCGGTCGAGTTGTTCGTAACCGCGGTCGAGGTGGTACACGCGGTTGATGATCGTTTCGCCTGACGAGACCAGCCCGGCGAGCACCAGCGAAACGGAGGCGCGCAGGTCCGTCGCCATCACCTGCGCACCCTTCAACGGCGCGCCGCCGCGCACCAGCGCGGTGGTTCCCTGGAGCGCGATGTTGGCGCCGAGGCGCATCAACTCCGGCACGTGCATGAAACGGCTTTCGAAGACGGTTTCGCGGATCAGCGAAGCGCCTTCGGCACAGGTGGCGAGCGCCATGAACTGCGCCTGGAGGTCGGTCGGGAAACCCGGATAAGGCTCGGTGGTGATATCGGTCGCCCTCAGGGGGCCTTCGCGCGAAACGACAAGGCCGCGATCGCTTGGCCAGATGCTGACGCCCATCGCCTCCAGCACCTGCACGATGGAGGCCATGTTTTCCAGCCGTGCGTTGGTGAGTTCCAGCATGCCGCCGGTGATGGCGGCTGCGACGGCGTAGGTTCCGGCTTCGATGCGGTCGGGAATGCCGTGATGTTTGGCCGGCTGCCAGGTGGTTGAGCCCTGGATCAGGATGCGGTGGGTGCCGGCGCCTTCGATGCGTGCGCCCATGGCGATCAGGCAGGCGGCGAGATCGGCGACTTCGGGTTCTCGGGCGGCGTTGAGGATCTCGGTTTCGCCCTCGGCGGCGGTGGCCGCCATCATCGCCGTCTCCGTGGCGCCGACGGAGGGGGAGGGAAGCACGATCCGGCCGCCCTTCAATCCGCCCGGTGCCGAGGCGACGATCAGGCCGTTCTCGATATCGATGTCCGCCCCCAGTGCGGCAAGCGCCTTGATATGCATGTCGACCGGACGTGCACCGATGGCGCAGCCGCCGGGCAGCGAGACGCGTGCTCGGCCGAAGCGGGCGAGCAGCGGTGCAAGCACGAGCACGGTGGCGCGCATCTTGCGGACGGTGTCGTAGGAGGTTTCTTTCGAGACGATTGCCTTGGCATCGACGATGGTGGAATGGCCGGTGCGGGTGACGGCGGCGCCATGCAGCTCGACGACGCCGAGCATGTTTTCTACGTCGCTGACCTGCGGCAGGTTGGTAAGCTCGACCGGGTAGGGGCTGAGCAGCGTTGCCGCGATCTGCGGCAGGGCCGCATTTTTCGCCCCGGCAATGGTGACGGCTCCCTGGAGCCGATGACCGCCGACGATCCGTAATCTGTCCATGACGAAACCTGTCGAAGAGGCGCTGTGAATCTCAAATCATTCTGCGCTTCTCGAAACTAGACCACCGGGCGCCCCTGTCAATCATTCGGAATTTTTTATTCCTTTTGGCGGCGGTATCTGCGATAATCCATCCTCGGTTCGAGAATGGAAACGCTGTTGCGGACAGACGTTGCGGTGATATCCTCCACCATCGCCAAAACCGCATCGGGAAGCTTCCGAAGGAACGCATGTCAGTCTTAAAGAAGATCACCGCGCAGCTTGAGGACATGGCACCGGCGGACCGGGAGATCGGCCAGTTCATCCTCGACAATCCGGACCAGATGCTGCGGCTTTCCTCTGCAGCGCTTGCGGCCGAGACGGGGCGCAGCCAGTCGAGCGTCGTCAAGTTCAGCCAGAAGCTGGGTTTTGCCGGCTACCAGGAACTGAAGCTCGCCGTCAGCGAGGCGAAGGCGCAGGAATGGCATGCGCCTCCCGGCATGATCCACGGCTCGATCGAGGTCGGCGACAGCTACCTGACGATCCTGCAGAAGCTGATCGGCAGCAAGATGCTGTCCATGCAGCAGACGCTTGCGGTCAACAACGAGCAGGAAATCGAGCGGGCACTGACGGCTCTCAACGATGCGCGCCGCATTCACATGGCGGGCGTCGGGGCGTCGTCGCTGGTTGCCCGCGACTTTTCCTACAAGCTGATGAAGCTCGGGCGCAACGTGCTGCACGACAGCGACAGCCATGTGCAGATGGCGAATGTTTCGACGCTCAACAGCCAGGACGTGCTGCTGGCACTTTCCTATTCCGGCACCAGTTTCGAGACGCTGAGGATTGCCGAACTAGCCCGCCAGCGCGGCGCGACGGTGATCGCCATTACCGGCCTCAACGGCAATCCACTGATGCAGGCCTCGGATATCCGGCTTTACACGGTCGCCGACGAGGAACGCGTACGCTCGTCCTCGATCACCGCGCGTGATGCCCAGTTGATGCTGACGGACTTGCTGTTCATCCTGCTCGTCCAGCGCCAGCCGGACGCCAATGAATATGTCCATAACAGCGAACTGGCGGTCTCGGTCCTGAAGGCCAAGTGACCCAAGGTCAGGCGGCGAGGCGTTGCCTGAGGCGCATCACCTTGAAGAAACCATTCGGGAACACGCGCCGGATCTCCGCCACTTCGAAATCCCCGCGACACTCGGCCCATTCGGCGATCCGGGCGATGCGGAAGGAAGAACTCCACCCGACCCGATGGGCCAGCGGCGCGACGGCATGTTCGATCGCGCCCTGCAGGCCGCGCCCGTCACCGAGCTTGCTCGCAACGATGATCTCGCCGCCCGGACGCAGGACGCGGGCGCATTCGTCGAGCGCCCGTTCCGGATCCGGGATCAGGGTGATCACGAAGGGCAGGCAGACGACATCGAACGAGTGGTCGGCGAAGTCCAGATTGTGCGCATCCATCACATGCAGCGATTGTACGTGAGTAAGACCGTTACGGGCGACCTTCTCGCGCGCCCTGGCGATCATGTGTTCGGAAAGATCGATGCCGGTGACGCGGCAATGTTTCGCGTAGTAGGGCAACACGAGCCCGGTGCCGACACCCACTTCCAGGATGTCCCGTCCGGCCTCGGCGGCAAGCCTTGCGACCGTGCGATGTCCGTCGCGCAGCAAGCCGCGATAGACCCGGTCATAGACCGGCGCCCATCGCTCATACACTTTCTGCTGATGTTCGGCGCTGTTGCGGATCACTGCCAAGATCGTCCCCCCTCCGGCTTGCTATGCGTTGGCTGAAACTCAGGACGAAAACGATAGTTCCGATTCACGACTGTTTTGCGACGGGCTTTTGACGTTACAGCGCTCGCATTGCGTCGATGAATTCTCTCGCCTTTTCCCGGATGGAGGCGATGTCGGCGCCGGGTTTGTACAGAGAGGAGCCGATGCCGAAGCCGGCCGTGCCTGCCTGTGCGTAGACGGCCATGTTTTCGGGCGTGACACCGCCTACGGCGAGCACCGGGATCTCCTTGGGCAGTACCGCCTTCCATGCCTTGATGACATAAGGCGGGATCGCTTCCGCCGGAAAAGCCTTGATGCCGGTCGCGCCGGCCCCGATCGCTGCGAAGGCTTCCGTCGGGGTCGCGACACCGGGCAGGCTCACCATGCCGGCCGCGCGGCTGGCCGTGATGACTTCGACGTTCGCGTTCGGCGAGATGATCACCTTGGCGCCGGTCGCGGCCACGTCGGCGACCTGGGCCGGTGTCAGCACGGTGCCGGCGCCGATGAGTGCCTGGTCTCCGAAACGTTTGACGAGCTTTTCGATGCTCTTCAGCGGATCGGGGGAGTTCAGCGGCACTTCGATGATCCGCCAGCCGGCCTCGATCAGCACCTCGCCGACGCTTTCAGCCTCCTCCGGCTTGATGCCGCGCAGGATGGCGACGAGATTGCATGCCTTGAGCGCCTCTTCGAAGGTCATCTCGAAACTCCTTTATTGCGCGGCTTCGGCCGCGATCAGCATGATGCCGCGTTTCGCGGCGTTTTCCGGACCGGGTTCGACCGTCAGGCCGAACAGGGGGGCGATCCGGCCGTAGCGGCTGTTGAGCACGTTGTTGCCGACGATGCCGATCGTGTCGCCGTTCTTGAACCAGCCAGTAGCGCGGGCCTGGCGGAATTCGGAGCCGATGACGAGGCCGGAGACGTAGTCGAGGATATTTTCAGGTTTCAATTTGCCGTCGAGAATACCGGTGCGGGCGCTGAAGATTGCCGACAGGAAGGCATCTGCGGCCGCCGAATCGCTCGCTGCGAACTCTGCGCCGCGATCGAAGCTCTGCCAGTCCGGTTCGGTGCCTGCCTGTGGCTCCAGAGCCTTGGCGATGAAGGAATGTTTGGTCAGAAGCGCAAATATCTCGCCCGTCGCATAGGTCTGAAAACCGTCGATGCGCCCGTCCTTGATCCGTGCCCATTTGCTGTGGGTGCCGGGAAGGACAAGAGTGCGGTCGCGATCGAGGCCGTAACCGACGATCTGGGTTTCCTCGCCGCGCATGACGTCGGGGAACGGTTTCGCAGCCGGATCGCGCATGCCGGGAAGGAAGGTGATGACGGCGCCGTTTGCCAACGTCAGCGTTTTCGTTCCGGCAGCAAGTTCTTCCACACCTCCAGGGGTATCGACATAGGGAACTTCCACCCAGCCGTTGCGGCTGGTGATCATGCCGCTCGCCAGGACCGGAAGCGGGCCGTGGATTGAGAACCATTCGCCGACGGTGTCCATCAGTGCCGCTTCGAAGGCGCCGTTCCTGACGAACTGGATGCCGCCACTCGATGTATCGCGGGTATCCAGCGTTTCGCCCGTTCCCGAAACCAGCATGGCGCGCAGCGAACTCGTTCCCCAATCGAGGATGATCGAGGTCGGTTTGTGCATGATCAGATTCCTCCTGAAGCGGCTTTGGCCCCCTCGATAGCCGCAGGCTTTCGCGCTGTCGAGAGGCGACACGGCGAAAGCCTGCGGCTTGTCACCTCATGGGGGCCGTGACGCCTGAGATCATCGCCGTGCCGTATCCCGGAACGCTTCGAAGATCACCCGGTGCCCGGCGTCATTGGGGTGGGTGATGTCGGGCGAGGCAAGCAGACCGTCGCCGTGCTCCTTCATCCGTTCGTAGACCGGAGCATAGAAAACCGAGAATTGCCGGGCAAGCCTGCAGACCGCTTCCACATAACCCTCAAAGCCCGGGCGAGTCTGGCCGGTGAACCCCGCGCTTCCCACCGAAAATCCGGCATCCGGAATATAGGGTGGGCTGCCGATCGCGATCCTTTGTCCATGGCCGGCGGCGATCAGTCCCTTCAGGATCGTGGCATAGTCCCGTTCGAAGCCTGCGATGTTCATGGTGTCGGGGGCCGCAGTGTAGCGGGCATCGTTATAACCGTAGAGGATCAGGATCGCGTCCTCGTGCGGTTGATCGAGAAGCGATTCAACAAACCTGCAGACGCCGTTGTTCGGCCTCGGGTTTCCCTCGGCGAGCCTTGAGCCCTGCAGCACGGTTCCCGGGATCGCGTGATTGCGGATTGGAAAGCCGTCGACCGCATCGGCGAACAGCGCCGGCCAGGCAAGTTCGGCACTGGAGGCGTTAAACCCAGCGGTGATGCTGTCTCCGAAAACGCGGATTCCGGAAATTTCGAGGCATTTCAGATGTTCACCCAATGTCATCAACCTTGCCTTCATTTTCCCGCTTGACATCGACCGGCGTGATCTTGTTAATACGTATTAGCTGCTAATGCGTATTAGCAGTCAAGGGGAATTAGGGAGGATGTTGCGTGGCCGCGCCTAAGCGTTTGACTCAGCATGATATTGCGAAGCTTGCCGGCGTCAGCCAGGCAACCGTTTCGCTTGTGCTGAACGGTGCCCCGACAGCTTTGGCGCGCATTCCGCAGGAGACTCGCGAACGCGTCCAGCAAGTCATACGCACCACCGGCTATGTCGCGGATCCGATTGCGCGCCGGATGGCGAAGGGGCTCAATCGCATTCTGGGTGTGTTCACCTACGAGCCGGCGTTTCCGAGCGCCCAGGCGGACTTTTTCACACCCTTCCTGCTCGGCATCGAGGAAGAGGCCCAGATCCAGAACTACGACCTTCTGCTTCTGACCGGCGCCGGCGTCGGACAGGATCGAAAAATCTTTGCGGACGGCAACCGGCTGCGGATCGCGGACGGCTGCCTCGTGCTCGGCCGCGAGTTCGATCGCGAAGAACTGACGCGGCTGGTCGCGGGCGACTATCCTTTCGTGGCGATAGGCCGCCGCGAGGATGCCGGCGGGCCGGTCCCATATGTCGGCGGCGACTATGCCAACGGCACGCGTGCGCTCATGGAGAAGGCAAGGGCGCTCGGCCATTCGAAGCTCGCCTATATCGGTCCCCCGGGGCCGGCGGAATCGACCGCCGATCGCTGGGCCGGTTTCTACGGTGCACTCGGCGAGGGTCTGGAACTCGTCCTGCATATCGAGACGGTCGGACATGTGGCGGAGGAAATCCTCGACGCTCTGCTCGCCAGCGGCGCCACCGTCGCCTTCTTCGTCGAACTTGCCGATGCGGTGCGCGTCGAGGCCGCCGCCCGCGAGCGGGGCCTGTCTATCCCCGGTGACTTTTCGGCCGTCGTGCTCGGCAGCCATATCCGCGCCGAACGCAGCCACGTGCAGTTCACCGCCTTCGACATCCCCCGCGAGGAGATGGGCCGGCAGGCGACTGCCATGCTGGTGCGCCGTATCGAGAGCGGCGAGCCCGGTGGCCAAATTCTTCTGACCTGTGAACCGGTCGAGGGGGAAACCCTCGGACCCGCAAAAAGACGGACGTGATCAACGTGACAGAGATGCATACGGATATTCTGGTGGTGGGCGGCGGCCTTGGTGGTGTTGCGGCAGCACTCGGCGCATGCCGGGCCGGCCGCAACGTCATCATGACCGAGGAGTTCGACTGGATCGGCGGCCAGCTGACCAGCCAGGCGGTCCCATCGGACGAACATACCTGGGTCGAGCAGTTCGGCATCACCCGCTCTTACCGGAAGCTGCGGGAAGGCATCCGCCGGTATTATCGCGATCATTATCCGCTGACCGAAGGCGCGCGCGCCTGGGGCGACCTCAATCCCGGTGCCGGCTGGGTCAGTCGCATCTGTGCCGAACCGCGCGTCAGCCTGGCCGTCATGGAAGCCATGCTTGCGCCCTATCGCGGCGCCGGCAGGCTGAAGGTGCTGCAGCCATACCGTCCCGTGGCAGCCGATGTCGAAGGTGATACGGTCCACGCCGTCACCGTTCGTCACCGCGATACCGGCCGGGAGATCACCATTTCCGCTGCCTATATCCTCGATGCGACCGAACTCGGCGATCTCTTGCCGATGACCGGCACCGAATATGTGAAGGGTTTCGAGGCCCAGTCCGATACCGGCGAGCCGAGCGCCCCGTCCGAAGCCCAGCCGGACAACGTCCAGGCCGTATCGATCTGCTTTGCGATCGACCATGTCGACGGCGACCAGACAATCGACAAGCCGGAGAACTACGACTACTGGCGCAAGTACCAGCCGCATTTCTGGGGCGGTCCGCTGCTCGGGTTCACCGCGCCGCATCCGCGCACGCTGGACTTCACCACCCGCTCGTTCACGCCCAATCCGAACGACGATCCGCTCGCCGTCGATGCCGACCAGCGCAAGGGCGGCGGCGACGAAAACCTCTGGATCTTCCGCCGCATCGCGACCCGCAACAATTTCGTGCCCGGTGCCTACGCCTCCGACATCTGCCTCGTGAACTGGCCGATGATCGACTACATGGAAGGCACGATCATCGACTTGTCCGAAGAGGAGAAGGCGAAGCAGCTCAAATCGGCGGCGGACCTTTCCTATTCGCTGTTCTACTGGCTGCAGACCGAGGCGCCGCGCGTCGATGGCGGCCAGGGTTTTCCGGGGCTTCGCCTGCGCGGCGACATTACCGGCACCGAGCATGGCCTTGCCATGGCCCCCTATATCCGCGAGAGCCGTCGCATCAAGCCGGTCACCCGCATCGTCGAGCAGGACCTTTCCTATTCGGTGCGCGGCGAGAAGGGCGCGGTCAATTACCGCGACAGCATCGGCATCGGCATGTACCGGATCGACCTGCATCCCTCGACCGGCGGCGACAACTATATCGACGTGCCGTCCTGCCCGTTCGAGATCCCGCTCGGCGCGCTTCTGCCCGAGCGGGTGAAGAACCTCATCCCGGCCGGCAAGAATATCGGCACCACTCACATCACCAATGGCTGCTACCGGCTGCACCCGGTCGAATGGAACATCGGCGAAGTCGCCGGCATGCTCGCCGCCCATTGCCTCGATAAAAATCTTACGCCGCATCAGGTTCAGGAAAACGACGGCAGGCTGCACGATTTCCAGAGAGAGCTTGGCCGGGAAGGCATCGAAATGCGCTGGCCGGATATCGCGGCCTACTAGGGACGGCCGCAGGCCTGTCTATCAAAACCAACCTTTGGAGGAGGAACGGGAATGAACTATCATCGGACATTGAAATCTGCGGTCGCGGCATTGGCCGTGGCCGTGCCACTCTGCTGGAGCGGCATCGCCAACGCGCAGGATGCGGTCAACCTGCGCATGACGATCTGGAGCGCCAACGAAGCGCATCTGAAACTCTTCAACGACATCGCCGCCGGCTTCAAAAAGGACCATCCGAACGTCACGGTGACCTACGAGTCCCTGCCGTTCGAAACCTATACGACGGCCCTTACGACCCAGATCGCCGGCGGCAATGCGCCGGACATGGCATGGATCTTCGAAACCGCCGCCTATGACTTCGTCAATTCCGGCGCGCTCTTTCCGCTCACGGACACGCTGAAGGCCACCAAGGGCTACAACGCGGAAGAACTGAGCGCCACGGCTGCCGAGCGCTGGACCAAGGACGGCAAGCTCTATGCCTATCCGTTCTCGACCTCGCCGTTTGCGATGTTCGTCAACAACGAAATCATCAAGGCCGCCGGAGCCAAGACGCCGGCGGAAATGATCGCGGCCGGGCAATGGACCTGGGAGAATGCCATTGCCACCGCGTCCGCCGTCGGAAAGGTGCCGGGCAAGGGTGGCCTGATCGTTCGCGACTTCAATTACCAGACCTGGCAGAACCTCGCTTCCATCTGGAACGGCTGGGGCGCCTCACCCTGGAGCGCCGACGGCAAGACCTGCACGATGACCGAAAAGCCGATGGTGGAGGCGCTGACCTTCATCCATAAGGCGGCCTTCAAGAACAAGGCGATGCCGGGTCCCGGCGAAAGCGTCGACTTCTTCGCCGGCAATGCGGCGATGACCATCACCCAGATCAGCCGCGCCTCGCTGCTGCCGAAGGACAAGCCTTTCGCCTGGGATCTCGTGCCACTGCCCAAGGGGCCGGCGGGTAACTATGCTTTGATCGGCCAGGCCGGTGTCGGCGTCATGCAGGCCGGCAAGAACGCCAAGACAGCCGCCGAATTCGTCGCCTATATGACGAACCCGGAAAACTCGGCCAAGCTCAGCCAGTTCTTCCCGTCGGCCCGCAAGTCGCTGCTGAACGCCGAGGTCCTGAAGAAGACCAACCCGCTGCTCAGCCAGGAACAGATCGACAAGGTCGTGATCTCGGGCATCGCCACCGGCAAGGTCATTCCGGGCCATACGGGTTTCGCGCAGATCCAGCAGGCGGTCCGCTCCGGCCTCGATGCCGTCTGGCGTCCGGATGCGAATATCCCGGCGGCCCTCCAGCAGATCTGCGGCCAGATCGGCCCGCTTCTGAAGCGCTAAGGAAAAACTGATGGCTGTCGCGCAGCAAACCGCCCGTCCGGAAGGCCGCTCCTCATCGTCGTTCTGGACGGTCGCGCGGCGCGACAGCCTTGCCGGTTTTCTCTTCATCGCCCCGCAGTTGATCGGGATCACGCTGTTCGTGCTGATCCCGCTCTGCCTCGTCTTCTGGTATTCGCTGCACGAGTGGAACGTGCTGGCCAATACCTTCACCTATACCGGCGCCACCAACTACCGGATGCTGATCGAGGACACCAACCTGCCCTCGGTGCTCGGGGCGACGGCGATCTTTTCCGCCGGGCTGGTGATCTTCAACCTGAGCCTGGCATTGCTGCTCGCGGTGCTGCTCAACCAGAAACTCGCCGGGATCACCATCTTCCGCACGCTGTTCTTCTCGCCCGTCGTCGTGTCGCTGGTCGCGTGGACGATCGTCTGGGGTTTCCTGTTGCAGAAGAACGGCGGCATCAACGGCATGTTGCTCGTCTTCGGCCTCGAGGGGCCGAACTGGCTGCGCGAACCGGTGACCGCGATGATCTCGGTGATCGTCGTGCAGGTGTTCAAGAATGTCGGCCTCAACATGATCCTGTTCCTGGCCGCCCTGCAGGGCGTGCCGAACGAACTTTACGAGGCCGCCCGCATCGACGGTGCACCGCGTTTCAAGCAGTTCCGCCGCATCACCCTGCCGCTGATCAGCCCGACCATCCTTTTGACCTCGATCATCACCATCGTCGGCTCGCTGCAGGTGTTTGCGCAGATCGCGGTGCTGACGCAAGGCGGGCCGGGCCTCACGACCACGGTGCTCGTCTATTACCTCTACCAGCAGGCCTTCCAGTTCCATTTCTTCGGTTACGGCTCGACGCTGTCGATCGTGCTGTTCTTGATCGTCGCGGTGCTGACTTTCGCCCAGTGGCAGATGCGCAAGAGGATTGTCTTTTATGAAAGCTGAGCTCTCCCCGCGCAGACAAGTTTTTCTCTATGGCCTGCTCTGCGTCCTTTTGATCCCCTTCGTGTTCCCGACCTGGTGGATGGTGACGTCGTCGGTCAAGCCGATCAGCGACATCTTCGCCTTTCCGCCGCAACTCGTGCCGGAGCGTTACGACTGGACGACCTATTCCAAGGTCTTCGAGCTGCAGCCGTTCGTGAAGCAATACTGGAATTCGGCCTATATCGCCGCACTCGTGACGGTCGGCACGATGATCGTCTCGTCGATGGCGGGTTATGCCTTCGCGCGTATCAAATTTCCGTTCGCCAATGCGATCTTCATGGTCGTGCTGCTCGGGCTGCTGATCCCGTCGGAAGTGACGATCGTGCCGCTGTTCCAGATGTTCCTGAAGGCCGGCATGGTCAACACTCACTGGCCGCTGATCCTGGTGCCGATTTTTGGCGCCCCGAGCGTGTTCGCCACCTTCGTGATGCGGCAGTTCTTCATTGCGCTGCCCGTCGAGCTCGAAGAGGCGGCGCGCGTCGATGGTCTCGGGCGCTTCAAGATCTTTCGCAAGATCGCGCTTCCGCTTGCAAGGCCGGCACTCGCGTCGGTCGCGATCTTCACCTTCCTGCACTCCTGGAACCTCTATCTCGAGCCAATCGTGTTCCTGTCGAGTGCCGACAAATTCACGCTGCCGCAGGCGCTGACCCAATATACCGACGCCTACGGCGGGCCGATGTGGAACATCCAGCTTGCCGCGGCGACCCTGACGGCGCTCCCCGTTCTCATCGTCTTCATCATCGCGCAGAAGCAATTCGTCGAAGGGCTCGCGCATACCGGCCTCAAGGGCTGAAGAACCGGATTTCCTATGGCTGAAGTTACCCTTTCCAATGTCCGCAAGAGCTATGGCGCCGTCGATATCATCCACGGCATCGACCTTGGCATAACCGATGGCGAGTTCGTGGTGCTGGTCGGCCCGTCCGGCTGCGGCAAGTCCACGCTGCTCAGAATGGTCGCCGGGCTGGAGACGATCACCGGCGGCGAGGTGAGGATCGGGGGGCGGGTGGTCAACGATCTCGATCCCAAGGACCGCGACATCGCCATGGTCTTCCAGAACTATGCGCTTTATCCGCATATGACGGTTGCCACCAATATGGGCTTCTCGCTGGAACACCGCGGCGGCAGCAAGGCGGAAATCGCCGAACGGGTGAAATGGGCGGCCGACATCCTCGGGCTAACGCCTCTGCTCGATCGTTATCCGCGCCAGCTTTCGGGCGGGCAGCGCCAGCGCGTCGCCATGGGCCGGGCGATCGTTCGGGATCCGCAGGTCTTCCTCTTCGACGAACCGCTGTCGAACCTCGATGCCAAGCTGCGCGTCGTGATGCGCGGGGAAATCAAGAGCCTGCACCAGAGGCTGAAGACCACCACCGTCTACGTGACCCATGACCAGGTCGAGGCGATGACCATGGCCGACAAGATCGTCGTTTTGAACGGCGGCCGGGTGGAGCAGATCGGTGCGCCGCTCGATCTCTACGACCGGCCGGCCAATCAGTTCGTCGCCGGCTTCATCGGCTCGCCGTCGATGAATTTCCTCACCGGCACGATCACGTCGGAGGGTTTTACGGCACCGGGCGTTAGGCTGCCGATACCCGAGACAGCGCTTGAGTACATAGGCCGAAAGGCCGTCTACGGCATCCGGCCGGAACATTTCGCCCTGGACGAGACCGGCGTGCCGGCGGAAATCGTGCTGGTCGAGCCGATGGGATCGGAAACGCAGGTGACCATGAGGCTCGGCGAGACGCTGGTGACCGGCGTGTTTCGCGAGCGCGTGTCGCTTTCGCCCGGAGCGACGATCCGCGTGCGGCCGGGGCTTAACAATATCCACCTCTTCGCGGCCGATGGTGGCCAGCGGCTGAATTGAGGCCTATCATGCCCGATTATCCCGAAACCAAGCTCACCAAGGCGCTGCGCGGTGGCGACTTCCCGGTCATCGTGTCGCTTGCCCGGCATGATCTCGATCTCGCCAAGGCGGCGATCGGGGCAGGGGCATTTGCCATCAAGGTGCATCTCAACGCCTATCACCGTGCCACCGGCACGACCTTCGGCAGCTTTTCGCAGGAACGGCCGTTTTTCGAAAAGCTCTCAACGCTCGGGGTGCCGCTGCTGGTGATGGCCGGCCAGGAGACGGTGCCGACGCCGCACGAGCTCGATGCCCTGGCAGAACTGGGGTTTGAGGGTTTCAACGTCTATTTCGACCATCTTCAGCCGCATCTCCTCCAGTCAAAGCTCCGTCCGATCCCGGCGCTCGGCGAGAAAAGCACCGACGAGGATTTGAAGACCATCGTCGCCATTCCCGGCGCGATGATGGAGGCTTCCGTCGCGTCGTTTGCCGATTACGGCAGGCCGCTCAACGAGGCCGATCTTGACCGCTACAGTGAAATCACCAGGAAAGCCGGTATTCCCGTCATCGCGCCGAGCCAGAAGCGTTTCGTGGCCAACGATATGGCAAGGCTGAAGGCTGCAGGCATTGCGGCGCCGCTGCTCGGTGTCATCGTTACTGGCACGACGCCTGAGAGCCTCGAAGCGGCGGTTCGCCCGATCGCCGAGGCGGCAGCCGGTCGAGTGGTGGGGATGGATTGAATTTCTTCATTCGGATCGCCATTTTAGGTGCAAATCCAAAAACCGAAGGAGGAAAGCATGACGACGTCTACCGAACGGGCCGTACTGGCCGGTGGCTGTTTCTGGGGCATGCAGGACCTGATCCGGCGTCTGCCCGGCGTGGTTTCGACCCGTGTCGGCTATAGCGGCGGCGATGTGCCGAACGCCACCTACCGCAATCACGGCACCCATGCCGAGGCGATCGAGATCATTTTCGATCCGGCCAGGACCAGCTATCGCGATATCCTTGAATTCTTCTTTCAGATCCACGATCCGTCGACGAAGAACCGCCAGGGCAACGATATGGGCATGAGCTATCGCTCGGCCATCTACTACGAGAATGACGAACAGAAGCGCGTCGCCGAAGATACGATCGCCGATGTCAACGCATCCGGACTGTGGCCGGGCAAGGTGGTGACGGAAGTGGAGCCGGTCGGCGATTTCTGGCAGGCTGAACCGGAGCACCAGGATTACCTGGAGCGCTATCCGAATGGCTATACCTGCCATTTCCCGCGCCCGAACTGGAAGCTGCCGAAGCGCGCCGGTGTCGCTGCTGAATAACCCGCCGTAGCTGATGAAATCCGAGGCGCTGCCATTTCAAAAATGGCAGCGCCTTTTTTGTCAGGCGAGCGTATAGGCCGTCTTCACCACGGTGAAGAATTCGGCGGCGTACTTGCCCTGTTCGCGGGGGCCGAAGGACGATGCCTTGCGGCCGCCGAACGGGACGTGGAAGTCGACGCCTGCGGTCGGCAGGTTGACCATCACCATGCCGGCTTCGGAATTACGCTTGAAGTGGGTCGCATGCTTGAGGCTGGTGGTGGCGATGCCGGCGGAGAGACCGAACGGCGTGTCGTTGGCAACGGCAAGCGCTTCCTCGTAGTTCTTCACCCGGATGACCGAGGCGACCGGTCCGAAGATTTCTTCGCGGGAGATCCGCATCTGGTTGGTCGCTTCGGTGAACAGCGTCGGCTGCAGATAGAAGCCGGGGGTATCGCGCTTCACGAGTTCGCCGCCGAAGGCAAGCTTGGCGCCCTCGTTTTTGCCGATCTCGATATAGTCGGTGTCCTGCTTCAGCTGCTTGTCGTCGACGACCGGGCCGATATGGCTGCCGGCCTTCATGGCGTTGTCGACATTGAGCGTCTTCAGCTTTTCGGTCAGCGCCGCGACGAACTTGTCGTGGATGCCTTCCGTCACGATCAGCCGCGACGAGGCGGTGCAACGCTGGCCTGTCGAGAAGAAGCCGGAATTGGCGGCGGCTTCGACGGCGACGGAAAGATCCGCATCGTCGAGGACGACCATCGGGTTCTTGCCGCCCATTTCGAGCTGGAACTTGCGGTTATGCTCGATCGAGGCAAGTGCGACGCGCTTGCCGGTGCCGGTCGAGCCGGTAAACGTGATGCCGGCGAGGTCCGGGCTGTCGAGCATGGCCTGGCCGACGACCGAGCCGCGGCCCATGACGAGGTTCAGCACGCCCTTCGGCAGGCCGGCGCGATGCAGGATATCGACGATCGCCCAGCCGCAGCCCGGCACGAGATCGGCCGGCTTGAAGACGACGGTATTGCCGTAGCAGAGCGCCGGGGCGATCTTCCAGGCCGGGATGGCGATCGGGAAATTCCACGGCGTGATGATGCCGATGACGCCGAGCGGTTCGCGGGTGATCTCGACGCCGATGTTCGGGCGGGCCGACGGTACCATCTCACCGGTCAGGCGCAGCGCTTCGCCGGCGAAGAAATCGAAGATCTGGGCGGCGCGAGTGACTTCGCCGATCGCCTCGGGAAGGATCTTGCCTTCCTCGCGGGCGAGAAGCGCGCCGAGCTCTTCCTTGCGGGCAAGGATCTCGTCGGAGGCCTTTCTCAGGATTGCGTGGCGTTCGAGAATGCCGGAGCGCGACCAGGCGGGGAAAGCGGCCTTGGCGGCGGCAATCGCCTGCTTGGCGTCTTCGGCACTGCCCTGGGCATACATGCCCACGACATCATTCGTGTCGGAGGGGTTGATGTTCTTCGAGGCGTCGGAGCCGACCCATTCGCCGGCGATCAGGTTCTGGTAGATGGTCATGGACCTCTCCTTTCATGTGAAAGGTCCCGCCATGGGGCGGGACCGTCAGATAAGGCTTGTTCAGTCGCTCATCTGAAAACGCTTGGCAGCCAGAGCGACAGGGCAGGGATGTAAGTCACGAGCAGCAATACTGCGATGCTGGCTCCGAAGAAAGGCCAGATCGTGCGCATCGCTTCACGTATTGTGATGCCGCCGACCGCGCAACTGACGAAGAGCACGGTTCCGACCGGCGGGGTGTTAAGGCCGATGCCGGCATTGAGGATCATGATGACGCCGAAATGGACCGGATCGATGCCGAAGGCCTTGACGACGGGCAGCAGGATCGGCGTCGATATGATGACCATGGGCGCCATGTCCATGAACGTGCCGAGGACCAGCAGGATGACGTTGATCATCAGGAGCACGACAATCGGATTGTCCGAGATCGCTCCGATCGCCGCGATGATCAGCGTCTGGACCTGCAGGAACGCCATCAGCCAGCCGAACGAGGCTGCAGTGCCGATCACCAGCAGCACCATCGCGGTGGTGCGCACGGCGCCCATGACGGCCTCGACAAAACCTTCCCAGTTCAGTTCCCGATAAACGAGCATGGCGACGAGGAAGGCGTAGAGGACGGCGATGCAGGAGCTTTCCGTTGCCGTGAACACGCCGGAGCGGACGCCGCCGAAGATGATGGCGATCAGCAGGATGCCCGGGAGCGACGCCAAGAGGTAATAACCGACGCGGGCGAAGCCGGGGAAGGGGTCGGCCGGATAGCCGCGCTTGACGGCAACCCACCAGGCCGTGAACATCAGCGCCAAAGCCAGGAGCAGGCCGGGAATGATGCCGGCTGTGAAGAGGTCGGCGACGGAAAGGTTGCCGCCCGCTGCGATCGAATAGAGGATCATGTTGTGCGAGGGCGGGATCATCAGCGCGATGATGGCGGCATTGGCCGTCACATTGACTGCATAGTCCCTGTCGTAGCCACGCGCAGCCATCTGCGGGATCATCAATCCGCCGACGGCCGATGCGTCCGCCACGGCAGAGCCGGAAATGCCGCCGAACAATGTCGAGGCGACGACGTTGACCTGGCCGAGACCGCCGCGCATGTGGCCGACAAGGCCCGCCGCGAAGCGGATGAGGCGCTGCGCAATGCCGCCGCGCACCATCAGGTCGCCGGCGAAGATGAAGAACGGGATCGCCATCATGGCGAAGACGTTCATGCCGGAATTCAGCTGCTGGAAGACGACGATCGGCGGCAGGCCCATGTAGAGGACCGTCGCGAAGGAGGCGATGCCGAGGCAGAAGGCGATCGGCATGCCGATCAGCATAAGGAATGCGAACGAACCGAAAAGAATGGCGTAGGCCATTACGCAGCCTCCTGCACGAGGACGTCGGCAGCAACGTCCTCGCCGATGGCGACATCGACGAAGCGCTCCAGAGCGAAAAGGGAGATCATGGCGCCGCCGACGATCATCGGGAAGAAGTCGGTGCCGCCCGGCCAGCCGAGAACGGGAATGGTGGCCGACCAGGTGCCCAGGGCCAGCAGCGTCGAATAATAGGCCATGCCGATGCCGAAGAGCACGATCAGGCCGAGACTCAGCAGGTCCATGGCCTTCTGGATTGTCTGCGGCATGACGTAACGGACGATATCGAGCCCGAGATGCACGCTTTCGCGCACACCGACGGCGGCTCCGAGCATGATGAACCAGGACATCAGATAGAGCGACAGAGGTTCGGACCAGCTCGGCGAGTCGTTGAGGACGTAGCGGCCGAATACCTGCCAGCCGACAATGAGGGTCATGGCGATCATGCCGATGCAGGAGATATAAAGTGATAGGCGGCTAAGCCCGCCCAGATAGGGCTTTATGGCCAGCATGAAGTTTCTCATGATCCTGTCCTCTTGCGGCAGCGGGGCTGCCGGATATGCAAGAAAAAACCGGCCCTCTTGGCGAGGGCCGGTCCCGTTAGGCTTACTTGACGGCCTGGATCTGCTCCAGCAGTGCCTTCTGCTTCGGGTCGGTGACGAACTTGTCATAGACCGGCTTCATGACGGCCGAGAACTCGTCCTTGTTGACCTTGATGACGTTGGCGCCGCCGGCGCGGACCTTGGCTTCCGACGATTTTTCGCGGGCGGTCCAGAGTTCGCGCATCTTGACGACGGAGTCCTTGGCGGCCTGGCGGAAGATCTTCTGGTCTTCCGGGGTCAGCTTATCCCAGGAGATCTTGGACATGACCAGGATTTCCGGGTTCAGCGAATGTTCGGTCAGCGTGTAGTTCTTGGCGATTTCGTAGTGGCGGGCCGATTCATAGGAAGGCCAGTTGTTTTCCGCACCGTCGACCACGCCGGTTTCGAGCGAGGAATAGACTTCGCCCATCGGCATCGGCGTCGGGTTGGCGCCGAAGGCCTGCATCATGGCGATCCAGAGGTCGGACTGCTGGACGCGGATCTTCATGCCCTTCAGGTCGGCAAGCTTGGTGATCGGCTTCTTGGTCGTGTAGAAGGAGCGTGCACCGGAATCGTAGTAGGCAAGGCCGATCAGGCCATGCGGTTCGAAGGCTTTCAGGATTTCGTCGCCGATCGGGCCGTCGACGACCTTGTGCATGTGCTCGGTCGAACGGAACAGGAAGGGCAGGCCGAGAACGGTGGTTTGCGGCACGAGGTTGTTGAACGGCGCAGCATTGACGCGGTTCATATCGATGACGCCGAAACGGGTCTGCTCGATCGTGTCCTTTTCACCACCCAGGACCGAGTTGTTCATGACCTGGATCTTGATGCGGCCGTTGGTACGCTGGGAGACCAGTTCACCCATATATTTGACGGCGTCGACGGTCGGATAACCGTCCGGATGGATGTCGGCGGAACGCAGGGTGACCTGTGCGTTTGCGGCCGTCGCACTGAGCGTGAGGCCGAAGGCAAGGCCGAGCAATGTCTTAAGTATCATGTTGTCCTCCTCTGAGTGAGCGCCGGAGCCTCCACGCCCCGGTCGTTGAATTCGTCAGTCTTCCCCCGGTCCCCCTTGCCGTTTAACGGGCTGGCAGGCCGTAAAGCTCTTCGGGATTTTTCACGAGTGCGCGCGCGCGCGCGCCCTCGTCCGGGAACCAGCCGAGCACGGTGTCGGTCAGCGCCGCGTCATCCGGATAATCGGCCTGTTCGCGGGCGAGATTGTGCGGCCAGTTGGTGCCCCAGACGATACGTTCCGGTGCGTATCCGGCGATCTCCCGGGCGACCGCCGCGACATCGGCATAGTCCGGGCCGCCGGCCTTCGAGGATTCGTAGACGCCGGCGAACTTGAACCAGCACTTGCCGCCGTCGATGAGGCGCTTGACGGCATCGACCTGCGGACTATCGGGCGTCACACCAGCGAAGAACTTTCCGTGGTGATCGAAGACCCAGCGGGACTTCAGGTTCTTCAGACGCACCTCGTGGTCGAGAATGTTGCTGCCGTCGAACTGGACGGCGACCATCCAGTTGCGGGAGGCAGCCTTGGCATCGACGGCTTCGAGTTCCGACAGGTTCACTGCGCCGCCCGGCAGGTCCATGATGCGGGCGCCGACATTGCCGGCTGCCACAAGGCTATCCAGTTCGGCGTCCGACGTGGTGCTGTCGATGACGCAGACGCCGCGGGCGATCGAGCCGAATTCCGCAAGGCAGGCATTGAGATTGGAATTGTCGCGCTGCTGGGCATTGCCCTGGGTGACGATGACCCGGTCGATGCCGATCCAGCGCATGAACTCGAGATACTGCGCGGGCGTCGGCAGGTCTCCCGCCGGCAGCCCGGGACCGCCGGGCAGGGAAGGGTAACCCGGCAGATAGGCATGCATCTGGGTATCGACCGCGCCCTTGGGCAGCTTGGTCCTGGGAGGATTGCCGGAAAGGGTGCGGACGAGCATCAGATGTCTCCCATGCGGAATTCTTTGAGCGCATCGCGGTTGATCTCGATCCCGAGGCCGGGGCCGTTCGGGATCTGCACCACGCCGCGCTCGTGTTCGATCGGGGTTTTGATCACCGCCTGACGGAACGGATTGTGGGTACGATCGAATTCGAGGATCGGTTCGATCGGGTTGACGCGAACCGGGCTCGGGATCATCGCCGCCATGAACTGCAGGGCGGCGGCGATATGCACGGCGGTGCCCCAGACGTGCGGCACGACCCGGATGCCGTGAAGCGCTGCCAGATCTGCAATGCGCTTGGCCTCGGTAAAACCGCCGACGCCGGCAAGGTCGGGCTGCAGGATATCGACGGCGCGGGTTTCCACCGGCTCGCGCATGCCCCAGCGGCTGTGCCAGGTCTCGCCGCCGGCAACCGGGATCGGCTGGCGCGCGCGGACCTCGCGATAGGCGGCGAGCTGTTCCGGCACGACGGGTTCTTCGAACCAGTCGATGTTGAGTTCCGCGGCCGCCTGGCCGAAGCGGATTGCCTCGATCGCGTCATAACCGTGGTTGGCATCGACCATCAGGCGCATGTCGGGGCCGACGGCGTCGCGCACGGCGCGGATGACGCGCAGGTCCTCCTCGACGCCGAAGCCGATCTTGATCTTGCTGGCGTGAAAACCCTCGTCCCAATAACGGGCGACATCCGTCGCGTTGTCTTCGACCCGATCGACACCGTCGCGCTTGAAGCTGCCGGTCGCATAGGCCTTGACGCTTTCGCGAAAACGGCCGCCGAGCAGGATCGAGACCGGCACGCCGAAATGCTTGCCCTTGATGTCCCAGAGCGCGATGTCGATGCCCGAAAGTGCGGTGACGGCAAGGCCGCGCTGGCCCTGGTCGCGGAGCGCGTTATAGAGCCGCGCCCAGATCTTTTCGGTTTCGAGCGGGTTTTCGCCGATCAGCCAGTTCGCGTAAGTCGCGACCACGGCCGCATTCGGGCGTGCCGGGCCGAGGCATTCGCCCCAGCCGATCGTGCCGTCATCACACTCGATCTCGACGAGCACATGGGCGCGGCGATCGAAGCGCATCGAGGCGCTTTCGAAGGCGACGTCAAGCCTGTGTTCGAGAAGATGGGTGCGAACGGAAGCGATCTTCATCGGGCTTACCGCTTCCAGGGCGCAATGAGCTTTGCAAGCATGTCTTCTTCGTCCGCCGTCAGATCATCGAGCGGCGGGCGCACCTTGCCGGCATCGAAACCCTGCAGGCGCACGCCGGCCTTGATGGCGGAGACGGCATAACCCTTGCGGCGGTTGCGGATCGCCATGAAGGGATAGAAGAAGTCCCGGAGGATCTCCTCGCAGCGGCTGCGGTTGCCGGCACGCAGCGCCTTGTAGAATTCGACAGCCAGACCCGGCACGAAGTTGAAGACCGCCGAGGAATAGGTGGTGAAACCGGCGCCGAGATAGGCTTCGGCGAACAATTCGGCGGTCGGCATGCCGCCGAGATACATCAGCCGGTCGCCCATCGTGGCGGTGATCTGCCGGACAAGCCCGATATCGCCGCTGCCGTCCTTGAAGCCAATCAGGTTCGGGCATTCGTCGCAGAGACGCTTCAGCGTATCGACGGAGAGGATAGAGTTGTCACGGTTATAGACCATGACGCCTATGCCAACCGACTGGCAGATGCGCTTCACATGCTGGTAAAGACCTTCCTGCGGCGCATCGATCATGTAATGCGGCAGCAAAAGGATGCCGTCGGCGCCGGCCTTTTCGACCGCGCGGGCCATTTCGACGCCGACATGGGTGCCGAAACCGCAGCCGGAGACGATCGCGGTCTTGCCGGCCGCTTCCTTGGCGGCGGAGACGATGCCGGGAACTTCATTGGGAGACAGCGAGAAGAATTCGCCCGTGCCGCCTGCGGCAAACAGGACCGGTGCGTCGAAGCCCGACAGCCATTCCACATGGCGGCGATAGCTTTCCGGCTGAAACTGGCCTTCCTTGTCGAAATGGGTGACGGGAAAGGACAGCAGGCCGGCACCAAGTGCGACCTTGATTTCTTCAGGCGTCATCATGTGGATTTCCTTTGTAAGCGTCTCCTCCAGACAAAAATTGTCGTACAGGTTGCGCTGACTTGTGTCAACAAGTCATCTTACAGATTCGCGGAGCTCCCGGAGAAGGGTGCGATAGCGCAGCTGCGCGCCCCGCAGATGCCGGCGCATGGCGTCTCGCGCACCTTCCTCGTCACCGTCGGAAATCGCCACGACGATGGCGTTGTGCTCCTGATCAAGCAGCTTGATATAGGTCGCCTGATCGGCCTCCGAATCATCCGGGCGCAGGGCTGCGCGCGGGATCAGGCTGCGGCCGATCATGGTCAGGAATTCGCGGAAGCGGGGATTGTTGGTGGCTTCGGCGATGGCAAGATGCAGCGCGAAATCCGCCTCGCTGGTTGGTTTTGCGGCCTCGAGACAGGCCCGGACCGCATAATGGCGATCGAGAATGACTTCTTCCTGTGCGGGGGAACGGCGAAGTGCGGCCAGCCCCGCAGCCTCGACTTCGACGGCGGTTCTAAGCTCCAGCAGCTCGATCATCGAGGATACGCGGGCGAGATCGATATTCGGGAGGGAAAGCATGATCGGCTGCGCGTTGCGCTGAGGCTCCAGCACGAAGACGCCGGCGCCCTGACGTGCTTCCACCAATCGGTCGGCGCGTAGCGATGCGATCGCCTCGCGCACCACGGTGCGGCTGACGCCGTGCGCCTCGGTCAGCTGAGCTTCGCTCGGCAGGCGTGAGCCTGGCGGAAACTGGCCTGCCGCAATCGCCTGGCGTAGCGTTTCTCCGAGGCGGGAAACAAGCGTCCTCGATCCCCTGCCGGTATCGAGTTTGGTTTCAACGCTCATTTCATTCCTCCCTGCTCGGCAGCACATCACACTATGGCGTCAACCCGTATGTCAAGTTGGGCGGGCGCGCCGAACCGACCCCGGCTTGTTGACCGAGCTTTCCCAACATGTATGATAAGTGTCGACGCTTGTCACGAACAAGTTGGCCGGCACGCCTGTCAGTGAACTGGCCAATGAACTGGATTGCCGCGGTCGACGGGCCGCTTTCGGAGGATGATTTCTTGAAAAGACTTTTGATCACCGGCGCCGGCGGCGGCCTCGGACGCGCCATGCGCTCGCGCCTTGCCGGTTTTGCCGAAACGCTTCGCCTCTCCGATATCGTCGATCTCGGCGCCGCCGGGCCGAATGAGGAAATGGTCGTCTGCGACCTCGGGGATGCCGATGCCGTCATGAAGCTGGTCGAGGGCTGCGACGGTATCCTGCATCTCGGCGGGGTCTCGGTCGAGGACAAGTTTTCAAAAATCCTCAACGCCAACCTGCTCGGCCTCTACAATCTCTACGAAGCCGCCCGGGCGCACGGCCATCCGCGGATCCTGTTCGCCAGCTCCAACCACGTCGTCGGTTTCTACCGGCAGGACGAACATATCGACGTCAAGGCTCCGATGAAACCGGACGGTCTCTACGGGGTTTCGAAATGTTTTGGCGAGGCTTTGGCGCGCATGTATTTCGAGAAGTTCGGGCAGGAGACGGCGCTCGTGCGGATCGGCAGCTGTTTCGAAAAGCCGATCAACCACCGCATGCTGTCGGGCTGGATGTCCTATGACGATTTCGCGTCGCTGATCGACTGCGTCTTCCGCGCGCCGATGCTCGGCTGCCCGATCATCTGGGGCATCTCCGACAATGACAGCAAGTGGTGGGACAATTCGCACGCGTCCTATCTCGGCTGGAAGCCGAAGGACAATGCCGAACGTTTCCGGGCCGAGCTCGATGCCAAGGGGCGCCCGGAGCCGACGTCCCCGGCCGCCGTCTACCAGGGCGGCATGTTCACCCAGGATCCGATCTTTTCGGAGAGCTGAGCCGGCCACTGCTGGGGTCTTGGCCGGGTTCTTGTTTCCGGCTTTCCAACCCACCACATCAGCTCCTTCAAGGACCTTCTCTTTTTTCAGAAGGTGTTTTCCGGAGTTCTTGTCATGGGATTTATCGATATCAATCCTCCCGTCCCCGAGGATAGCGTCCTGCTCGACGCCTATTCGGAGACGGTTGCCGGCGCGGTGGACCGCGTCGGTCCCGCCGTCAGCCGCATCGAGCGGCTCGGCGGCGTTGCCGGCCAGGGGGGCCACGGATCGGGTTTTGCGATTTCGCCCGACGGCCTGATCATCACCAACCATCATGTCGTGGCCGATGCCAAGACGGTGCGCATCCGCAGCGCCAACGGAGCGGTTGGGCAGGGTGCCGTTCTCGGCCGTGACGCCGATACCGATATCGCGCTGGTGCGTGCCGACATGGACGTGCAGGCCTGGGCACGGCTCGGCGATTCCCAGAAATTGCGGCGCGGCCATATCGCGATTGCGATCGGCAATCCGCTCGGCTTCGACTGGTCGGTGACATCAGGTGTCGTGTCGGCACTCGGCCGCTCGATGCGGTCTTCCACCGGGCGGCTGATCGACGATGTCGTGCAGACCGATGCGGCGCTCAATCCGGGCAATTCCGGTGGGCCGCTGGTATCCGCCTCCGGTGAAGTGGTCGGCGTCAATACCGCGGTCATCCGCGGCGCGCAGGGCATCGCCTTTGCGGTCGCCTCCAACACCGCCAATTTCGTCGTCTCGGAAATCCTGCGTTTCGGCCATGTGCGGCGCGCCTTCATCGGCATCGTCGTCGATACGACCGCGCTGCCGCGCCGCATCGCGGTGAAGGCAGGCATGACACAGGAAACGACCGTGCGCATCCGCCGTATCGATCCTGGCAGCCCGGCGGATCGCGCGGGCTTGAAGGAAGGCGATTTCATCCTGGCGATCGATGGCCAGCCAGTCGGCGGCGCGGATGACCTGATCCGCTTGCTCGACGGAACGCGGATCGGCAAGGACACGCCGATTTCCGTCTACGACCTCGACTCGCGGATCGTCGACCGCGTGCTTGTTCCTGCGGCACGCCCGCAGGGTTGATCGACCGGATATTACGAAAGGCGAGTTCTCAGCCGCTCAACGCCTGCACCGTCGAGCCCGAGCTTTGCCAGATAGTCCCGTACGCTGCCGTAGTTCTTGCTGATATGGTCGAGCGCCTGGCGCATGCTGCGCGGCTCGGAGGCGAGGACGATATCGACGAGATCAGCCGGCGTGCCGCGGCCAAGCGCGCGTTCCCGCAGCCTTGCAATCAGCGGGCCGGAGATCGTCGCGGTCAGTGCGTAGTCCTCGACAATGGTCGTCTCATCGACGCCGGCGTTCGCCAGCAGCAGGGCCGAGATCACGCCGGTCCGGTCCTTGCCGGCGCTGCAATGGAAGAGCACGGCCCCTTCAGGTGCGTCGGCGATGGTTTTCAGGACTTCGGCGATGGCTGGCTGGCAGTCGTCGATCGCCTGGCAATAACGGTCGCCCATGTCGAAGCTTACCCCGGCATTCGCCATCATCTCGACCGGTGCCAGCGCCGAAAACAGCGGCGTGTTGTGGTAGCGCACTTGTGCATGGTGAACGAAGGGATTGGCTTCGACGGCGATCTCGTGAGCGTTGCGGAGGTCGATAACGGTGGCCAGTCCGTTATCCAGCAGGGTGTCGATATCTGCCTCGCTCAGCCGGTGCAGCGCGTCGCCGCGCAGGATCGAACGCCAGCGGGTCAGGCCGCCGTTTGCGGTTCTGTAACCGCCGAGGTCGCGGACATTGTGGGCGCCTTCCAGCGCGATCAGGCGTTCATAGCTCAGCATATCAGCGGATTCCGGATTTCATGAAGGATTCGATAACGTGGCGCTGCAGGACCAGGTAGATGACCAGGATCGGCAGGCTGGCGAGTGCAGCGGCCGCCATCAGCGGCCCCCAGAGATTGCCCTCCTGGGTCATGAACATCTGCAGGCCGATCTGGACGACCGAGTTTTCCGGCTTGCGCGACAGGAGCAGCGGCCAGAAATATTCGTTCCAGGCGGAGATGAAGGCGATGATCGACAGCGAGGCGATCGGCGCGCCCATGTTCGGCACGACGATCTGCCAGAGGATCTTCCAGCTTCTGGCCCCGTCGATGCGCGCCGCTTCGAGGATCTCGGTCGGGAAGGAGCGCATCGCGTTGTAGAGCAGCAGGATCGCAAAGGCATGCGCCGCGTTGGGCACGATGAGACCGGTCAACGTGTCGAGGAGGCCGAGCCGCGAGGCGAGCACGTAGTTGGGGATCATGGTGACCTGGAACGGCACCAGCCAGGAGAGCGCGATGAGCCCGTGGATGACGCCGGACAGGCGCATGCGCCAGCGCACCAGCGCATAGGCCGCGAACAGGCCGGTCACCACCTGGAGAAGGGCCGTAGCGGCGGAGACGATCGTGGTGTTGATCAGCATTCCGATCATCGGAATGCGGGTCAGCACGAAGACATAGTTTTCCAGCGACGGGTTCGACGGCCAGAGCGAGGTGGAGAAGATCTCGTTCTCCGGCCGAAGCGACGTGACGATCATCCAGTAGATCGGAAAGATCGACAGGAAGGACAGGAGGATCATCACCGCATGCACCGCGAACCGTCGGGTCCTGCCGGACTTCGTTTCCGCTGAGGCGAGCGCGACCGAGGCATGGGAAGCGTCAATTGTCATAGACCGCGAACCTTTTCGTGAGCCACATGCAGCCCGCCGCGATGACCGCAAAACCGGCAAAGGCGATCATGCCGGCGGCCGAACTCCAGCCGGCCGACATGGTCTGGAAACCGTATTCCCAGAGCAGGTAGAAAATGTTGGTGGTCGATTTCAGCGGCCCGCCATTGGTGAGCACGTTGATATAGGCGAAGCTCCACTGGGCCCCGAACAGGATCGTCATCATCGACAGAAGCAGGATGGTCGGCGACAGCAGCGGCAGTCTTATATCGCGGATGATCCCCCAGCGGCTGGCGCCGTCGATGCGCGCGGCTTCGATGTAGGAGGGATTGATGCCGGCATTGGCGGCGGAAAACAAAAGGGTGGAAAAGCCGATCAGCTTCCAGCCGGTGATCCAGGTGAGCGTCGCGAGCGCATATTTCGGATCGGTCAGGAAGCCGATGCGGCCGAGACCGATCGTCTCCAGGCCGAGCGTGATCAGCCCCTGGTCCTCGTTGAGCAGCCAGCGCCACAGGATGGCGGCGACCACGGGCGCGACGATCATCGGCACGAAGATCAGCGCGCGGTAGATGGTCCGGGCGCGGCCTTCGAGATCCTGGGTCCAGATCGCCACGAAGAGCGGAATGATCACCGACATCGGGAAGAGGCCGAGAATGTAGAAAAGCGTGTTCCAGAGCGCGGCGCGCATCTCGGGCAAGGCGAACAGGCGCTGGTAGTTGGTCAGGCCCACGTAACGCTGCGGCGCGGTCGGCAGCATGTTCCACTGGTAGAAGGAAAGCTGGAACGCCTCGACCAGCGGCACATAGGTCCACATCATCAGAAGACACAGCGCCGGTGCGAGATAGAGCCAGGGCTGCACGGTGAAGGCGCCGCGCTGACGGGCAGCCGCGGGAACCCGGACAACGGAGAGCGGCCTTGCAAGATCGGCCTGGATATCGGTCATGAAATTTCCCCGAATGACCCCAAGGGGACAACGACGCCGGACGGGAAAGCGAGACCCGCCCGGCATCTCCTCGTGATGGTTACGGCATCAGCTCCTGGCCCTGGTCCTGGGCGGCTTTGAGCGTCGCGATCGGATCGCCCTTGCCGAAGACGGCCTCGCGCACCGAGTCCATCATCATCTTCTCGACCTGGCGGTAGTTCGGGCCGGGGAAGGCGACGTTGGCGGTCAGCCGGTTCAGCTGTTCCAGGTTGGCGCGGAACATCGGGTTTTCCTTGACCCAGGGGCCGAGGTAGTTCGGATCATCGACGATATCGAGGCGCAGCGGCAGGTAGCCGATCTTGCTGGTGATGATCGTGTAGGCTTCCTTGCTCGTCAGGTATTTCAGGAGTTCGTAGGCGGCGCGCTGCCTGGCCGGCTCCTTGCTGAAGACGAACAGGGCGCTGCCGGAATTGGTGGGGGCAGTCGCCTTTTCGCCGAAGGACGGCATTGGCGCGATGCGCAGGTCGAACTTGCCGGCCGAAGCCTTCTTGTAGGCGCCGAGAGTTGCGGTCGTGTAGACGAACATACCGAGATTGCCGGCGGCAAAGGTATCCGAGCCGCTGGCCGGGTCGATCTTGGCATGGGCGCCGCTATCGACCATATCGCGCAGCATCCTCACGGCTTCCGCCGCGTTGGAGTCGGCGTAGGTCAGCTTGTTGCCGTCGCGCACCTTGCCGCCGTTCGACATGACGATCGCCTGATAGACGAAGGTGCCGTCGCTCGGGCCGTAGGCGCCGGGGAAGAAGCCGTTCTTGCCGGTCTTTTCCTTGATCGCCTTGCCGGCGATGTTGACGTCGGCCCAGGTCTTCGGCGGATTGTTCGGGTCGAGGCCGGCCTGCTTGAAGAGGTCGCCGTTGTAATAAAGGACGGGCGTCGAGAAGGTGTAGGCGAGGCCATAGGTCTTGCCATCGACCTTGCCAAGTTCGAGCCCCTTGGGGATCATGCCCGCAAGATGCTCTTTCAGTTCCGCCGGGCTCACCATGTCCTCGAGCGCGTTGCCGCCGAGGTCGCTGGCGATGAAGATCAGGTCGCGGAAAGTCAGCTGGGCGACGTCCGGCTGCTTGCCGGCGACGATATCGGCCTGAACGCGGTTGATGATCTCGTTCGAGGGCACGGCGATCGTCTCGACCTTCACGTTCGGGAACTTCTTCTCGAAGCCGGCGATCAGTTCCTTGGTGGCCTCGGAGCCGATGCCGGCGGACGCGAGGTTGTAGTTGTAGAAGCTGATCGTCACCGGCTTGTCGATGGTCGCCGGCATTTCGGCAAGCGCCCCGAGCGGCGACAGGGAGGCGGCGGTGAGCGTCGCCATCAGCTTGAGCGTGGTTCTGCGCAGCATTTTGCGTGTCTCCGGATGAGGGTTATTCGGCGGCGACGGGCATTGCCCGGGCCATCAGAAGTTCGAGCGGATAGGTGTTGAGCTCGGCGCGGTCGGACGGCAACGGCACGAAGGCCATGGTGAGGCCGGACGGGCGGATAGTGCCGATGCCGAAGGAGGCGCCGCGCACCATGCGCAGGATGTCGGTGCGCAGGATGTCGGTCGCGGCATGCTGGCCGGTGCCGACGACGACCGGGATGCCGTGCCAGACGGAGACGCGGTCGTGATGGATGTGCCCGCTCAGAATGCCGATGATGTTGCGGCCCTTCAGCAGTTCGCGAAAACGTTCCGACTGCGGAAAATGGATCGTCCGCCAGTGAGCAGCATCGGCTTCCTCGCCGAGTGCCGGCGGGTGGTGGACGACGATCAGCTTCGGCAGGTCGGAATGACTGTCGAGCGTCGAGGCGAGCCAGTCGAACTGTTCGGGATCGATCGTGCCGCCGATCAGGCCGGGCGTCGTCGAGTCGATGGTGATGATGTGGATGCCATCGATGATGGTGTCGTGGTCGTAGGGTGCATCCGGATCATGGGCCTCGACGCCCATGCCTTCATAGAAACCGGGGCGAGTGTCGTGATTGCCGAGTGCATAGATGACCGGTACGTCGATCCTGGCGTCGATGATCTCCTTCAGCCGGCGAAAACTTTCGGCATCGCCCCGGTTGGTCAGGTCGCCGCTGGCGATCACGAATTGCGGCTTCGGCGTCACGGTGGCGACAAGGTCAAGCACCTGGTGCAGCGTCTCGGTGGTGTCGCTGTGCAGGTGGCTGTCGTCGGCGGTGCCGATATGCAGGTCGGTCAGATGGATGAATGTGGTTTCGCGTCGCACCGGATGCCTCCATGGATGACGGTTTCGTCAGAAGGACCGTTAGAAGGGGTTTATTTCCTGCGCGTGACGGATTTCGAATGCCGTTCGAAACCGGCTCTAGCGACGGAACATCGGCGCGATGACCTCGACCATGCGGGCGATGACGGTGTCGGGATCGTCAAGGTCGATGCTGTAATTGGTCAGTACTTCCGTGCGCGATCGTGAGCGGGTGACCTGGGAGCGGATGCCGAGCGCGCAATTGAGCCGCCAGCCGATATCGACCTCGTCGAGCCAGGGCGCGATCCGCTTCAGATGCGGGATGAAAGCCCGATGGTGTTCGACGTCGTCGATGATGCGGCGGTAGTGAGGCGCGCGTTCCCGATGGGTCTTCGCCATCGAGGTGAAATGCGACAGGACCGGATAACTGGAGGTCGGGTCGAGGCTCCAGCGGATCGACGGGCCGACAAGGGCCGCGATGACTTCATCGAGATCGGGCGGATCGGGCGCCCGGCGGTCGGCGGCCCTGCGCAGCAGGCTCAGCCGCTCGGCATTGAGCCGTCGATAGACCCGCTCTGCGACCGCTGCGACCAGTTCTTCCTGGGAGCCGAAATGGTAGCTGATGGCGGAGGGCGTCGCATGCGCCTCGATGGCGATCCGTCGTGCGGTCAGATCCTCCAGAGCCTCGGCTTCGCAAAGCAGATGCTCGCAGGCATCCATCAGCCTCATGGCTGTGAGATTGGTACGGCCGTGCATGAACTGACCCTCGATGAGGGCAGCCTAGACAGTTTCTGTGTAGGGTGGATGACAGCGCGGGAAACGCCTAGGGCAAATCCGGGCGGGCCGTTTCCTTGTCCAGCGGGCGGGCGAAAGGTGCCGGCCACGCCTCTCTTTCGTCGTTGCCATCCTCGCCATCCCGAAACTCGTCCATCCGGTGCTTGATCGCCAGCGCATAGATCGTGTCGAGAATGTTGCGGTCACGCAGGTGAGGATCGGTAAGGCCCAGCAAGGCAGCCCGGACGATCTTCTTGCTCGATGTTTTCGGGCAGCGCTTGTTGACGAATTTGAACAAGGCTTCGTCGGTGAGGCCATCCATGGCGCCATCGACCAATGCCTCGTAGACCTTACGCTTTTCCCCCATTCAACTCCCCACCAGGTCACAATGCTTTGTCACATAACTGTCATCATCCATTTTGAAGGAAATATGGCAAGGCCTGGAACAAAAGTCCTGATGGATAGCGTTCACGGAAACACATCTGGCCGATTGAAACTGCGACGCCGTCTTCGTAGTTTCCCGGCAATTGAAGCGGGAGGATTTGGGTGAGGATAGGTGCAGCAATTCTCCGGGTGGCGGTGTGTCTCTCGCTGATGCCGATCAATGCGTCGGCGCAGAGCCAGTGGCAGCCCGTCGAGCAGGTCCAGACCTATCCCGTCACGGGCGATTCCGGGGTCGATCTCTACGCTTCCATCGGCGAGCGCGGCCCGAAGATAGGCAAGGAAGTCCGCGCCATCGCCCATACCAATTTCAAGCTGACCTGGACCCGGGATTACCGGCCGCAGCTGGACGGCGCCTGCACGCTGGTTTCGGCGCGGCCGAAGCTGATCATCACCTACACGCTGCCAAAACCGGCATCGGCGCTTTCCCCTGAACTCAAGAGGAAATGGGATGTCTTCATCGAAGGCGTCCGCAAGCATGAACTGCTCCACGGGGTCATCATCACCGACATGGTCAAGGAGATCGAGCGGGTGAGCGTGGGTTTGAGCGTCGCCAACGATCCGAAATGCACAAAGATCCGGACTGAGCTGACGGCCAAGCTCGGCGAAATTTCGAAGGCGCAGCAGAAGCGCAGCAACGACTACGACCGGATGGAGATGAGCGAGGGCGGCAATGTCCACCAGCTCATCCTGCAGCTGGTGAACGGTACCGGAAAATAGGTCGCCGCAGACATTGATTCATCATTTGGCTGGAAGCCATTGCTTTTTTTGATGATTCTACGGATGCGCTATCGCCTGCGCATGACGTTGACGACGAGCACGCCGATGATCGCCATGATGCCGCCGATCGCGCCGATCAGGGTTGGCACCTCGCCGAGCCAGAGGAAGCCGATCAGGGTTGCGGTCGGAGGTACGCCGTAGAGGAAATTGGCAGCGCGGGCGGCGGACAGGCGCTTCAAGGCAATCGCCCAGGTGACGTAGCCGATCGCGGTCGGGAAGAGCACCAGATAGGCGATACCCCAGTTCACATCCGCCGGAGCGGCAACCAGCGCCTGTAGGGTGGCAGGGACGGCCGGCAGAAGCGGAATGGAGCCGATCAGCATCAGCCAGGCCGTGACGGCTAAGGCCGGCATGCGGCCGAGGATCGGCTTTTGCAGGACGCTGGCGACCGCGGAGCAGAGCGCAGCGCCGAGGATGAGGATGGCGTTCGGATCGAGATCGAAACCTTCATCGCCGGAGGCGGCGATCAGCGCCACACCTGCAAAGGAGATGGCCGTTCCGACCCATCCCCAGCGGCCGAACCGCTCGCCGAGCGCAAATGTGGCGATGAGGGCGGTGAAGACCGGCATGGTGTTGATGATGAAGCTCGCCGGTCCTGCCGCCACCGTTCGCTCGCCCATGTTGAGGAGAACGGCATAGGCTGCGATGAAGAGCACGGCTGCCACGACGAGGCGAAGCCCATCGCCCTTGGCCGGAAGCGCGGGCCGGGCGGCGGCGAGATAGATGGCCGCGATCAGGGCGGCCGGGACGTAACGCGCCGTGGCAAGTTCGATCGGCGTCAGCGGCCCAAGGCAGATGCGGATGACGACGAAGGACGAGGCCCAGAAAGCGATGGTCACCAGGATCGCCAGGAAGGCGATCACATCAAATCCCTGTCTCTCTTCCGTTCGAGTACTCATGGCGACCGTGCTCATCTCTTTTCTCCATCGAAGCATGGAAGATGGATTTAGACCTTCTCACCCGTGCTTGAAAAGCACCGCGATCGATGATCATATGTGCGTATGGTTCACAGCTCGCCCACTTTGCCACCGTTGGACACGCTCGAGACTTTCGCCCGTGCTGCCCGTCTCGGATCGTTTTCCGCAGCGGCAGAGGAGGGCGGCGTCACCCACGGCGCCGTCTCCCGGCAGATATCCCGGCTGGAGCGCTGGATGGGCGTTCGGCTTTTCGCGCGCGAGGCCCGCGGTGTGACGCTGACGCCGGAAGGCATGCGGTTTTTCTCCCGCGCAGAAGAGGCCTTGGCGCTGCTCGGCGACACCGACGAGCGGTGGCTGCCTCGCCGCAACAAGACGGTCGTCCGGCTTTCGGTGACGCCGTCGGTTGCCTCGCTCTGGCTGTTTTCGCGGCTTTCTAAGCTCGAAGCGGCCGACATCCATCTGGAACTGATCCTGGAACATCGGCTGGCGGATTTCAGCGAAGGCATCGATCTGGCGATCCGCTGCGGCAAGGGACCCTGGGCTGGCGTGCGCAGCCTGCCGCTCTGGCAGGAGAAGCTGATGCCGATCGCGGCGCCTGCCATCGCCGAGCGCCTGGCTGGGCGGTCGGATGCGAAATCCCTGCTGGAGCTTCCGATCCTGCACGATTCGAATGTCGAGGCCTGGCGACGCTGGCTGGCGGTCGAAAATATCGATTACGTGCCGCGCGGGCAGGACCGGCGGTTCGAGGATTATAACCTGGTGATCGATGCCTGCGCGCAGGGTCTCGGCATCGCGCTCGCCAGGCCCCCCCTCGCGGATGCGGCGCTTGCCTCTGGCCGAGTCATCGCCGTGTCGGAGAGGGCCATCGACCACCACGTCGCCTTCCACCTGATCCGCCCGAACGATGCGATGAAGGCGTCCGGTGCCGAGTTCGCACGGCGTTTCCTGCAGGAGGCAGGGCTCGACGAGGCGACCATCGCCGCCTTCATCGCGCCGGGGCGGGGGAAGGGTTAGCGCCTTCCCATTGGCAATCGCTCTTCCGGCTCTAGTTGCTCCGGCAAACCGGATGTGAGGAGCATTCCATGAGCACAAAGGCGACGATTGCGAGGATCTGGCGGGGACGGACACCGACCGCAATGGCCGACGAATACGAGGCTTACTTGCTGGAGACGGGCATTCCGCCGCTCGTCAAGACCGCGTTAGCGGTCCAGCTTTTCCGGGAAGAGCTCGGCGATGAAACGGAGTTCGTGACGACCTCCTACTGGCCGGATTTCCAATCCATGGCGGCTTTCATCGGCGGCGATCCGAACAAGGTGCATCACCTCGACCGCGATCCGCACTATCTGGTTGAGTTGCCCGAAAGGGTGGCGATCATGAAAATCCTGGTCGACCGGATCTGAGTGCCTACCGCACCCCGGATCCGATGACAGCCGGTGATCAGTGCGACCCTGCGGGACGTCTTACACTCCGCCATTGTCCCTGGCGAAGCGGGCGATATCCGCGTGGGTGCCGAACCAGACGCCCTCGTGGCCCTGGATATGCCGGATCAGCTCTTCGAGCACGAAGATGCGTGATCGGTAGCCCGACACATGCGGGTGCATGGTGAGCAGGAACAGTCCGCCTTCGATATAGGCGCGGTCGAACTCGCGCTTGAAGATGTCTAGCACGGAGGTCGGCGGCGTGTAGGGGCGAAGCGCGGTGAAACGGTTCATGTTGAAATAGACCGCATCGTCGCGGATCCATTCGACCGGCAGTTCGACCATGCCGGTCGGTTCGCCGTCCTCGAGCAGTTCGTAAGGGTCGTCGTCGGCCATCAGCGAGGAATCGTAGATGAGCCCGAGTTCGCGCTCGATCTTCAGCGTCTCCTGCGAAAAATCCCAGGAAGGCGTGCGCATGCCGACCGGGCGGATGCCGGTGATATTTTCGAGCGTATCGGCGGCGCGGAAATGCAGTTCGCGTTCCTTGTCCGGGGGTACTTTCGTGTTCACTTCGTGGATCCAGCCGTGCAGGCCGATTTCGTGACCCTCGGCGATGACGCGCCGCTGTTCGTCGGGATAGAGGAGGGCGGCGACCGCCGGCACGAAGAAGGTCGCCGGCACATCGGCATTCTTCAGCGTCTGAAGGATGCGCGGCACGCCCATGCGGTTGCCGTATTGCCCCTGGGACATGCGGCCGATCGATTCGCCGCCGTCGCGAAGCTCGTTGGTCTCATGGTCGCTGTCGAAGGAGAGTGCGACCGCGCAGCGCGCTCCATCCTTCCACTCCGTCGGCTTCAGCGAGCGGCCGGCGCGCACCTTGTTGACCTTGCCGCGCCAGGTGGCCTCGTCCCATTCCCATGGTTCCATGTCCCGTTCTCCCTTTTGTTATTCAGCCGCCTCAGGCAGGACCGGGACGGCTGCGAGCAGCCGCCTGGTGTAGTCATGCTGCGGGTCGGCGTAGATCGTCGATGCGTCGCCTTCTTCGACGATCCTGCCGCGATACATGATCGCGACGCGGTCGCAGAGATGCCGGACGACGGACAGGTCGTGGCTGATGAAGATCAGCGACAGGTCGAGTTCGGCGCGCAGGCGGATCAACAGGTTGATGATCTGCGCCTGGATCGACACGTCAAGCGAGGCGACCGGTTCGTCGCAGACAATCACATCCGGCTGCATGGCAAGCGCCCGGGCGATGGCGATGCGCTGGCGCTGACCACCGGAGAACTGATGCGGGAAACGGTTGGCGAATCCCGGATCGAGCCCGACCGCCGCCAGCCATTCCTTGACATAGGCGGGCGCTTCCGCGCGGGTGACAAGCTTATGGGCGAGCGGGCCTTCGGCGATGATGTCGCCGATCCGCATTCGGCCGTTCAGCGACGCGAACGGATCCTGGAAGATCGTCTGGATGCGGGTGGTGATTTTTCGCGCATTGCGGCCGCCGCTCATCACCGGCTTGCCGTTGAGACGGATCGTGCCTGCGGTGGGAACCGCGATGCCGGCCGCCATGCGGCCGAGCGTCGATTTTCCGGAGCCGGATTCGCCGACCAGGCCAAGCACTTCGCCGCGATTCAGCGTGATCGAGACACCGTCGACTGCCTGCACCACCGGCAGCGGCTGGGAAATTCCCGACTTGATCGCCAGGTTCCGGAACAGGCCCGCCGGCTTTTCGAAGCGCTTCATCGCATTGTCGATAACAAGGTAGGGGCTGCCGAGCGGCGGCAGATTGGCGGTTGCCGACTTGCGTGGCGGCGGAGCCGCGTCGGCGATGCCAATGCCGCGCAGCAGCAACTGGCCGGGCTTGGCGCGCGAGGGCAGCGCGTCGAGCAGCGCCTTGGTATAGTCGTGCTGCGGGCGGGTGAGCACGCCGAGCGCCGGGCCGATCTCGACGATATTGCCGGACCGCATCACCGCGACGCGGTCGGCGAGGGACGATACGACTGCGAGGTCATGACTGATCCAGATCAGCGCGGTGCCGAGTTCGGCTACCAGTTCCTTCATCTCGGCAAGGATTTCCGCCTGTATCGACACGTCGAGCGCCGTCGTCGGTTCGTCGCAGATGATCAGTTTCGGCCGGTGCAGCAGGGCGATGGCAATTGCCACGCGCTGGCGCATGCCGCCGGAAAACTGGTGCGGAAAGAAATCCACCTTGCGTTCCGGCTCGGTGATCCTGACCTGCGCCAGCGCCTTGATCGCTCTTTCGCGCGCGTCCGAGGCACTGATGTTTTCATGCGCTTCGAGGGCGAGCCTGATCTGGGTGCCGATGCTGAGAACCGGGTTCAGCGTCATCATCGGGTCCTGGAAGACCATCGAAATGGTCTTGCCACGGATGGCGCGCAGCTCATGGGCAGGGAGGCCGATCAGTTCGCAGCCTTCGAGCCTGATCGATCCCTCGACGATGCGGCCGGGCTCGTCGATCAGGCCGATGATCGAGAAGCCCGTGATCGACTTGCCGGAACCGGATTCGCCGACCAGGCCGAGCACTTCGCCCGGCGCCAGCGAAAAGGAGACGCCATCGACCGCCTTGATCTCGCCGCGGCCGCTCGGGAACCAGGTCTTGAGATTGGTGACTTCGAGAAGCGGGCCAATATACGACGGGGTCATCGGCGGAGCCTCGGGTTGAGCTGGTCGCGGATCTGGTCGCCGACGAGATTGAGCGAGACAATGAACAGGATCAGCGCGACGCCCGGATAGATCGAGATCCAGTAACGGCCGGAGAGCAGGTATTGAAAACCGTTGGCGATCAGCATGCCGAGCGACGGTTCGGTCGGCGGCAGGCCGACGCCCAGGAAGGAGAGAGTGGCTTCGAGCGAGATGGCGCTCGCCACCTGCACGGTCGCGACGACGATCAGCGGCGGCAGCGAGTTCGGCAGGATATGTTTCAACACGACGCGCCAGGGCGATAGCGGTATGGAAAGCGCCGCCTCGACATAATCCTTTTGCCGTTCGGCGGACGCCGCGCCATGGGCGGTGCGGGCGAAATAGGCGTATTGCGCGAAGATCAGCGCCATGATCAGCTGGTAACGCCCTTGTCCGAGAAGGGCGGCGATGACGAAGGCGAGCAGGATGGCCGGGAAGGACAGCTGCAGGTCGACGATGCGCATCGCGAGGCTTTCGAAGCGGCCGCCGATATAGGCCGCCGAGCAGCCGACCACCGCGCCGATGACGAAGGCGATGCCGCCGGCAATCACGCCCATTTGCAGCGAGATGCGCAGGCCGTAGATGATCGCCGACAGCAGGTCGCGGCCTTGCGAGTCCGTGCCGAGCCAATGGGTGTAGCCGCCGGTGCCGACATAACCCGGCGCCCGCCGCGCATCGCGCAAGACCAGGCTGGTGAGGTCATAGGGGTCCTGCGGCGTGACCAGCGGCGCGATGATCGCGGTCAGCACGATCAGGAAAACGACGATCGCGGCACCGGTTGCGACCTTGTTGCGGAAGAATTCCTCGAGGAAGCGGCCAAGCAGAGTGTCGCGCATCAGGCACGTCCCTTTCGCAGGCGCGGATCGAGCAGCGCGTAGGTCAGATCGACGATCAGGTTGATGACGATGAACAGGAAGGCGACGAGCATCAGGTAGGCGACCATGACCGGCCGGTCGAGTGAGGTGATGCTGTCGATGATCAGCTTGCCGAGGCCCGGCCAGGAAAAGATGGTTTCGGTGACGACCGCAAAAGCGAGCGTCGAGCCGAGTTCCAGGCCAAAGACGGTAACCAGCGGGATGGAAATCAGCCGCAGAACGTGCCGGCTCAGCACCGTGAATTCCGAGAGGCCAGCGGCGCGGGCGAATTTCACCGTGTCGCTCAGCATCAGTTCACGGGTGCCGGCGCGCGCCAAGCGGATCATCAGCGAGAACTTGAAGAGTGCGAGGTTCAGCGCCGGCAGGACGAGGTGGGAAATCCCGTCGCCGGTCAGGAAACTGAAATCGACGCCGAACAGGCTGACCGTCTCGCCGCGTCCGCCGGCCGGCATGCAGCCGCATTGGACGGCAAAAACCATGATCAGCATCAGGCCGAACCAGAAGGTCGGCACCGAGAAGCCGAGGATCGAGATCGCCATGGTGGCACGCGAAACCAGGCTGTGCGGCCGGTAACCGGCATACATGCCGATCGGGATGCCGACGAGGCTGGCGAAGAGGACGGCGGCGAGCGTCAATTCCAGCGTTGCCGGCAGGCGGGTGAGGATCAGCTCGCTGACCGGCATGCTATAGACGAGCGAGCGGCCGAAATCGCCTTCGACCAGCCTGCCGAGAAAGGCGAAATATTGCCGCCAGAGCGGCTGATCGAGCCCGTATTGGGCGATCACCGCGGCACGGATGTCCTGCGTCGCATCCGGGGAGATCAGCACGTCGATGGGATTGCCGACGGCATAGACGCCGCAGAAGACAAGCGCCGACATGGCGATGACCACGATCGCCGCCTGCCACAGGCGTTGCAAGATGAAACCTAACATATGTTCCCCTGTTCTTGTCCCCAGGCCCGTCTTCTGCGGGTTTCTTAGGGTGAGGTGCCCGAAGGCTGCCTCGCCGTCAGTGCCAGTCGTTTTCGAGAAGTTCTCGCGTTTCCGCGACGGCCACGTCCCAGATCGCCAGCATGTCCTCGTCGGGGCGCTGGTAGAGGCCGTGATAGTTTCCGTCGCCCAGCAGTTCGCGTTTGCGGGCTGCATCGACGCGAGCAAGGCCGGCGAAATCCACCTTCGGCTTGGCGCTTGTCGGCTGGCGCTGATCGGTGGTGCGCGTCCAGGGGAAGTTTTCCATCCAGGAGGCGTGCGATGCCGCCGGATCGGTGTCCTGCACCTTTGCCCAGGTCTTTGGCGCGCGCCACCAGTCGTGGAATTTCACCGACGCGTCCGGATGAGCATTCAGCCATTCGGAGATGACCGCTGTCGCCGGCGTATTGCCGCCGTGGCCGTTGACGATCAGGATGCGGCGGAAGCCGGAACGGTGGATGCTGTCCATCAGGTCGCGGATCACCCCGATATAGGTGGACAACGTCAGCGTCAGCGTGCCGGGAAAAGTCGCGAACGATGAGGCGAGGCCGTAGGGCACGACCGGGAAAACCGGAATGCCGAGCGGCTCTGCTGCGTCAAGCGAGACCTTCTCGGCAAGGATCATGTCGGTCGCGAGGCTCAGATAGGCGTGCTGTTCGACGCTGCCGATCGGGAGCACGCAGCGGTCGTCCTCCGCCGCCCGTTCCTCCACCTGCATCCAGTTCATATCCGCGATCTTCATGAAATCTCCAAGCGATGCCCGTTCCGCGCAAAAACTAATCAGAACTTCGCGAAAAGCACAAAAAATGTGCCTTGACAGGCGCTGCGCCAATCAAGTGCAAGGTTCCATACGGAACTAAAAAAAGAGATTGACAGCCAAATAACCTACCGTCAAGTTCCATACGGAACAAAATCCGGACGGGATTTCTGCGGGAGATGACGGCGTTGCAATTGGAAATCTCATCCCTCGACGCGCTCCTGAGGCAAGGCGGCAAGGCCGCGGCCGGCAGTCACGGCGTCGATGATCTGGTCTCCGTGAAGCTTTGGCAGAACCCGTGCTGGCTTTCCTTTCGCATCAATTTCCTGGCGCTGCAGTTCAACGAACCGATCTATCGCTGGATCGAAAAAGAGTATGGGCTGGCCCGGCCGGAATTCGTAGTGCTCTATTCGCTCGGCCTTTCCGACGGGCTGACGGCCAGTGCGATCAGCAGCTCCTCGGGCTTCCCGAAGAATACGATGAGCCGGGCGATCCAGAAGCTGATCGACAAGAACATCATCCGGCGCGAGGTCGATGCGGCGGATCTTCGAAGCTTCGTCCTCTACATCACGGACGAGGGAAAGCGCATCGTCGACCAGGCCATGCATCCGATGGTGGAGCGCGAAAAGGTCATGCTGTCGGGGCTGACCCCTGCCGAAAAGCTGATGCTCTCCGAACTGCTGGCCAAAGTCGTCGTGGACTCACCCAACTGGCCCCCAATGATAAATATAGAGGAGAACGAAGAATGACGATTTCGAAGACATTCCGCACCGCGGCTCTCGCCGCCGTATTGCTCGGCAGCGTTTCGGGTGCTGCACTTGCCGCCGACCTGACGATCGGCGTGCGCGCCGGCCCGCTGTCTGTAGACCCGCATTTCACCGCGGCCGGCACCCATGCCGAAGCGGTCAAGCATATCTATGACTCGCTGGTGAAATCCGGCAACAATCTCGAACTCGAGCCAGGCCTTGCGACGAGCTGGAAGGCCATCGACAACACGACCTGGGAGTTCAAGCTCCGCCCGGGTGTGAAGTTCCATGACGGCTCCGACTTCACTGCCGAGGACGTGAAGTTCTCGATCGAACGCATCCCCGCGGTGACCGGCCCGAACCCGACCACCATCTATGTCCGCCGCGTGCGGGGCATCGAGATCGTCGATCCGCTGACGATCCGCATCAAGACCGATGGTCCGGCACCGAACCTGCCGAACGATTTCATCCGTCTCTTCGTCGTGTCGCACACGGCCGCCAAGGATTTTTCCGCGAATGCCGACAAGGCGTCGGAAGGTTTCAATTCCGGCAAGGCGGCGATCGGCACCGGCCCCTACAAGTTCGTCTCCTGGACGCCGAAGGAACAGCTCGTGCTGCAGAAGTTCGACGGCTACTGGGGCGAGAAGGAACCCTGGGACAAGGTCACCCGCAAGGAGATCCCGAACGATGCGGCCCGCGTCGCACAGCTGAAAGCCGGCCAGGTCGACCTGATCTCGCGCATTCCGGCCTCCGACGTCCCGACGCTCGAGAAGGATGCCAAGCTCACCGTCGTGCGCCAGGATAGCGTCTATCTCTTCAACGTCGCCTTCGATTTCCGTGATAAGCCGCCGCAGGTGAGCGCCAAGGATGGTTCGCCGTTGCCGAAGAACCCATTCCAGGATCCCAAGGTGCGCGAAGCCTTCGATCTGGCGATCGACCGCGAGACGATCACCGAGATCGCCATGGAAGGCATGGGCAGCGTCCAGTCGCAGCTCGTGACACCGAATATCTTCGGCTGGAACCCGGCCGTCAAATCCACGAAGGCCGATCCGGCAAAGGCCAAGAAGCTGCTTGCCGAAGCGGGTTATCCGAACGGCTTCAAGGTGACCTTCTCCTTCACCAACGACCGCCTGCCGGGCGACAAGGATGTCGGCACGACGATCGCCCAGATGCTGACGGCCGTCGGCATCCAGGCGGAGGCGAACGCTCAGCCGGGCGCCGTCTTCTTCCCGGCCAACACCCGCGGCGACTACTCGATGACCATGTCGGGATGGGGCACGCTGACGGGCGAGTCGAATTACACCCTGTCATCGCTCGCCCACAGCAATGACCCGGCGAGCAAGCTCGGTGCGTTCAACCTGCGCGGCTATGCCAACAAGACGATGGACAAGCTGATCGAGGACGCCGCCGTCGAGATGGACGCCAAGAAGCGCGAAAAGTTCCTGATGGACGCCAATGCGCTGGTTTCGACCGATCGACCCTATCTCGCGATCGCCTCGACGGTCTCGGCCTGGGGCATGAAGAAGAGCATTACCATCGTTCCCCGTTCCGACGAGGACACGCTGGCGATGAACATCCGCCCGGCGAAATAAGGCTTGCCAACGGGGGAGCGACCGGCCGGGCGTCTTGCCCGGCCTTTTTTCTGAAAAGACCTTAAATTCAGAGGGGGAAGGACCGATGGGAAAGATTGCGCTGGCGATCCATGGCGGCTGCGGCGTCATGGCGAAGCTCGACCTGACGGATGAGGAATGGGCGGCTGCCCGCGTCGATCTCGGCCGGGCGCTGAAAGCCGGCTGGGAAGTTCTGACGGCAGGCGGTGCGGCGCTCGACGCGGTGCAGGCAGCCGTGGTCGTCATGGAAGATTCGCCGCATTTCAACGCCGGTTACGGTGCGGCCCTCAACACCAACGGCAAGCATGAGCTCGACGCCTCGATCATGGATGGCCGCACGCTCGAAGCCGGCGCCGTGACGCTGGTGCGGCGCATCCGTAATCCGATCAAGGCGGCCCGCAAGATCATGGAAAAGGGCGATGCGATCCTGCTCGGCGGGGACGCCGCCGACGAGTTCGCCCGCGAGGCCGGGCTCGACATGGTCGAGCCGGATTATTTCACCACCGAGCGCCGCATCAAGGCGCTGGCGGCGATGAAGGCCCATGCGGCGGCCGGCACGGCTGCGAAAGCGAGCGAGTCGGAAAAACATGGCACGGTCGGCGCGGTGGCGCTTGATGCTGCCGGACATCTGGCCGCCGCGACCTCGACCGGCGGCTACAACAACAAGCCGGAAGGCCGGATCGGCGACACGCCGATCATCGGCGCCGGCACCTATGCGCGCGACGGCGCCTGCGCCGTCTCGGGCACCGGCAAGGGCGAATATTTCATGCGCTATGCGGTCGGCCACGAAGTGGGCGCCCGCGTCTCCTATCTCGGCGAGAGCCTCGAGAAGGCGGCCGCCAAGGTCATCCATGAGGACCTGAAGCAGCATGATATCGGGGCAGGGCTGGTGGCGGTCGGCGCCGACGGCTCGATCACCGCGCCCTACAATACCGACGGCATGTTCCGCGGCTGGGTGACGCCGGAGGGCGAATTCCACGTTGCCACCCATGGCGAGGTTTTCCAGATCAAGCCCTGAGACGGCGGGGGGGCTAAAATGACCCGACGCCACATTGGGATCGCCGTCATGATCGGTCTGTCCCGGGTATCCGCAACGGTCCGATTTCATCGAGGGACGGCGGATCCTCGGCACAAGGCCGAGGATGACGGTTGTGGGTTTTGTCGGCCTTAAAAAGATCAGCCCGGCGGAACGACCGCCGGGCTTTCTACCCGCTGGAGCTGCTCTTGTTATTCGGCGGCTTCCTGCGGTTTCAGCACGCCGCGGCGGATCTGGTCTTCCTCGATGGATTCGAACAGGGCGCGGAAATTGCCCTCGCCAAAGCCTTCGTCGCCCTTGCGCTGGATGAATTCGAAGAAGATCGGGCCGATCACGGTTTTCGAGAAGATCTGCAGCAGGATCTTGGTCATGCCGCCATCGACCACGCCTTCGCCGTCGATCAGGATGCCGTGTTTCTTCATCCGCTCGATCGGCTCGTCATGGCCGTGCACGCGGGTTCCCGACATTTCGTAATAGGTATCCGGCGGGCCGGGCATGAATTTCAGCCCGTTGTCAGCGAGCTTGTCGGTCGCCTCGTAGATGCCGTCGGTGCCGACCGCGATATGCTGGATGCCTTCGCCCTTGTACTTCTTCAGGAATTCCTCGATCTGGCTGGTCTCGTCCTTGGACTCGTTCAGCGGAATGCGGATCTTGCCGCAAGGGGAGGTGATCGCCCGGCTCACCAGGCCGGTGATGCGGCCGTCGATGTTGAAGAAGTGGATCTGCTTGAAGTTGAAGAGTTCGCGGTAAAAATCCCACCACTTGTCCATATTGCCGCGATAGACGTTGTGGGTCAGGTGGTCGAGATAATAGAAGCCGACCCCCTCCGGCTTCGGGTTCTTTTCGCCGAGCCATTCGAACTCCGCGTCATAGGCCGAGCCCTTCTCGCCATAGGTCTCGATGAAATAGAGAAGCGAACCGCCGATGCCGACGATGGCCGGCACATCGAGCGTCTTGTCGGTGCCTTCATAGGGCGTTGCGCCCTTGGCCACCGCGTGATCGAAAGCGTGTTGGGCATCGACCACACGCCAGGCCATGGCCGGCGCACAGGGGCCGTGTTCTCCGACGAAGCGCATGGCATGGCTGCCCGGTTCGGCATTGAGGATGTAGTTGATGTCGCCCTGGCGCCAGACGGTGATGTTCTTCGTCCTGTGCCGCGCCACCGGTCTGTAACCCATGCGGGTGAACAGCTCTTCCAGCTTCTGGGGCTCGGGATGGGCGAATTCGACGAATTCGAAACCGTCGGTTCCGGCCGGATTGTCTTTGGTGATTTCGGAAACCGGCGCGTCGTGCGGGAAAGGACCCATGGCAAACTCCTCCTGATGAGTTGGCTGACATGATGATGCAAGCGAGGCGCATTGTGCTTGCAATCTTGGCGAGGTTCTGCTGGATTCGTGCATGAAGTGTGCGGAATTTACGAGCTGGATGCATGATGGACGCGCTTGACGGCTATGACCTGAAAATATTGAGCCACCTGCAGACCGATGGGCGGCTGACCAATAACGAACTGTCGGAGCTGATCGCGCTTTCGCCGTCGCAATGTTCACGCCGCCGGGCGCGGCTTGAAGGCGAGGGGTTCATCCAGACCTATCGGGCGCATCTCAACCGACAAAAACTCGGCCTCGACCTTTTGGTGGTGATCGCCGTGACGCTCGCCACGCACAATCGCGACAATGCCAAGCGGTTCGCGCGCCTCGTCGAGGACCTGCCGGAAGTGCTCGAATGTTTCTCGCTGACCGGCGAGATGGATTATCACCTGAAGGTGGTGACGCGGGATCTCGCGGGTCTGTCGCACTTCGTCAACGACGTATTGCTGCCGCACGAGAGCGTGCAGCATGTCAAAACCTCGATCGTTCTCAACGTATTGAAGGATTTTGGTGGGATTCCGATTCAAAAGCCCGCCAAGGGCTGAAGATCGTCTGGCTCCGGCAGTTTCCCTTTGCCCGAGCGGCGGATCACCTGCTCGATTGCAGCAAGACCGCTCGACAGCGCCTTGATGCCACTCTCGCCGATTTCCGCCTCCAGTTCGGCCTGGTAGCGGCGAGCGAGTTCGATCAGTTCCCGGTAGGCCTGATGCCCGGCGCTCGTGAGTTCCAGATGCTCGACCCGGCGGTCCGCCTCGTCCTGGCTGCGTTTCAGCCAGCGGCGCTGTTCGAGCGCAAACACGGCGCGGCTGACCTTGGTCTTGTGCATGCTGGAATGAATGCCGACCGACTTCGACGTCATGCGTCCCGAACTGCCAAGCGCCGCAAGCGCGCGCCATTCCGGCCGGGTCAGGCCGTATTTCGCCTTGTAATGGGCGGCAAACCGCAGGCCGACGAATTCGGCGGCGCGATTGAGCCTGTAGGGGAGGAACTGTTCAAGCTGGAAGATATCTGTCGGCATGGCATTGATGGGGCGTTGATGGTTACAAAATTGATGGTTACATTTGCAACCATATCGTCATCATGGGAGGAAACAAGCCATGCTGGACAAGGTCGATCCGAACGCCGCGCAATTTACCGGGGCGAATGCCGAGACGCTCGCCTACATGCCGGGTTTCGGCAATGATTTCGAAACCGAGAGCCTGCCCGGCGCCCTGCCGCAGGGGCAGAACAGCCCCCAGAAGTGCAATTACGGGCTTTATGCCGAACAGCTTTCCGGCTCGCCGTTCACCGCACCGCGCGGCACCAACGAGCGGTCCTGGCTCTATCGCATCCGCCCGAGCGTGCGGCATACGGGAAGGTTCAGGAAGATCGACTATCCGTTGTGGAAGACCGCGCCTCACATCGCCGAACATTCGCTGGCGCTCGGCCAGCTCCGCTGGAGCCCGCTGCCGGCGCCGACGGAAAAGCTGAATTTCCTCGAAGGCATCCGCACGATGACGACGGCGGGCGATGCGCTCTCTCAGAGCGGCATGGCGGCGCATGTCTATGCCTTCAACACCGACATGGTGGACGACTATTTCTTCAATGCCGATGGCGAGATGATGATCGTGCCGGAGGTCGGGTCGATCCGCGTCTTCACCGAGCTCGGCAAGATGGATCTCGAACCGTCGGAAATCTGCGTCATCCCGCGCGGAACGATGCTCAAGGTTATCCGGCTCGGCGAGGAAAAGGTCTGGCGCGGTTATGTCTGCGAGAATTACGGCGCCAAGTTCACGCTGCCGGATCGCGGGCCGATCGGGGCCAACTGCCTTGCCAACCCCCGCGACTTCAAGACGCCGGTGGCGGCCTACGAGGACAAGGAGACGCCCTGCCGCGTGCAGGTCAAATGGTGCGGTTCCTTCCATCTGACCGAGATCGGCCATTCGCCGCTCGACGTGGTGGCCTGGCACGGCAATTACGCGCCCTACAAATACGACCTGCGCACTTTCTCGCCGGTCGGCGCAATCCTCTTCGACCACCCGGATCCATCGATCTTCACGGTGCTGACCGCGCCCTCCGGCGAGGAGGGAACCGCCAACGTCGATTTCGTGATCTTCCCGCCGCGCTGGCTGGTTGCCGAGCATACGTTCCGGCCGCCCTGGTATCATCGCAACATCATGAGCGAGTTCATGGGCCTGATCTATGGCCGCTACGACGCCAAGGAGGAGGGTTTCGTACCGGGCGGCATGAGCCTGCACAACATGATGCTGCCGCATGGGCCCGACTTCACAGGCTTCGAAAAGGCCTCGAACGGCGAGCTGAAACCCGTCAAGCTCGACAATACGATGGCCTTCATGTTCGAGACCCGTTTCCCGCAGCAGCTCACCAAATTCGCGGCCGAGCTGGAGACCCTGCAGGACAGTTACGTGGATTGCTGGTCCGGGCTGGAGCGAAAGTTCGACGGCACACCCGGCATCAAGTGAGGCGGTGCCACATTCCGGTTGCCTTCTTGCGCGATCTCCACACATTCTGTGGGCAATACCAACGATAAAACGGGAAACACTCATTCATGAAGCTCGCGACACTGAAGGATTCCACTCGCGACGGCCGACTGGTCGTCGTCTCGAAGGACCTGACCCAATGCTCGGAGGTCGGCCATATCGCCCGCACGCTGCAGGCAGCGCTCGACGACTGGGCGTATGTGGGGCCGCGGCTCGAACGGGTCGCGGAGGGTATCGAGACCGGTTCGCAGCCGACCATCCGTTTCCACGAGCATGACGCGGCATCGCCGCTGCCGCGCGCCTACCAGTGGGCGGATGGATCGGCCTACGTCAATCACGTCGAACTGGTGCGCCGAGCCCGCAATGCGGAGATGCCGGAGAGCTTCTGGACCGATCCGCTGATCTACCAGGGGGGGTCCGACAGTTTCCTCGGGCCGCGCGATCCGATCCTGCTCGAAAACGAAGCCTGGGGCGCCGATATGGAGGGCGAGATCGCCGTGATCCTCGGCGACGTGCCGATGGGGGCTTCGGTGGATGAGGCACGCGAGGCGATCCGGCTCGTACTTCTCGTCAACGACGTGTCCTTGCGCGGGCTGATCCCTTCCGAACTGGCCAAGGGGTTCGGCTTCTTCCAGTCGAAACCATCCTCCGCTTTTTCTCCGGTCGCGGTAACGCCCGATGAGCTGGGTTCGGCCTGGGACGGCGGCAAGCTTTCGCTGCCGCTGAAGGTCGACCTGAACGGCAAGCCCTTCGGTAGGGCCAATGCCGGCATCGACATGACCTTCGATTTCCCGCAGTTGATCGCCCATGCGGCAAAGACCCGGCCGCTCGTCGCCGGCACGATCATCGGTTCGGGCACGGTCTCCAACAAGCTCGACGGCGGTCCCGGCAAGCCGGTTGCCGATGGCGGCGCCGGTTATTCCTGCATCGCCGAGATCCGCACGATAGAGACGATCAATCTCGGGGTGCCGAAGACGCCGTTCCTGCATTTCGGGGATACCGTCAGAATCGAAATGAAGGACGACAAGGGGCACTCGATCTTCGGTGCGATCGAGCAGACCGTGACGCAATACGAGAAGGCAGGATGAGCGATACGGTTCTCTACGACTACTGGCGATCCTCGGCGAGCTATCGGCTGAGGATCGCCCTCAACATGGCGGCTGAAACATTCCGTACGGTTCCGGTCGACATTCTCGCCAGGGAGCACAGGTCGCAGGAGCATCTCGCCCGCAACCCGCAGGGGCTGGTGCCGGTGCTGGAAATCGACGGCCACAGCTTCGCTCAGTCGCTAGCCGTGATCGAATATCTCGACGAGACGCGCGGCGGCGCCTTCCTGCCGGGTGATTCCGTCGGGCGGCAGCGGGTGAGGGCGCTCTCCTATGTCATCGCCATGGAAATCCACCCGGTCTGCAATACCCATGTTGCCGCGCATGTCATGTCGATCACCGGTGGCGGCGACGATGCCCGGCTCGCCTGGATGCAGAAGTTCATCGGGGAAGGGCTCGCTGCCTTCGAGATGCTGCTCGCTTCCCCCTCGACCGGCACATTCTGCCATGGCGACAGGCCCGGCATGGCGGATATCTGTCTCGTGCCGCAGGTCTACAATGCGCGGCGATGGAGCGTCGATCTTTCGGCCTGCCCGAAACTTGTCGAGATCGCCGACCGCTGCGCCGAACTGAAACCGTTTGCCAACGCCCACCCCGACAACGCCCACCCCGGCAAGGCGCTTCGCTAAGTCTTCAGGTAGCTGATCACCGCGTCGGCGATCATGCCCTTGTGACGCTCCATGATCGCTGGTTCCGAAAGGTCACGGCGGAAGATCGTGCCGAACGTATAGCGGTTGGAGACACGGAAGAAGCAGAAGGCGCTGATCAGCATGTGAATGTCGATCGGGTCGGCGGTGCGGGCAAATATGCCGGCCGCGACACCGCGATCAAGGATCGCGGCAATGGTCTCGATGACCGAGACGTTCAGGTCGCGGATCGCCTCGGAGCGCAGCATATGGGCGGCGTGGTGGATGTTCTCGATGCTGACCAGCCGAACGAATTCCGGATTGGCCTCGTCATGTTCGAACGTCGACGAGATCAGCACCCGCAGCGCCTGTTCAGGGGGCAGGTTGGAAAGCTGCAGGTCCTCTTCCAGCGTGCGGATCTTACGGTAGGCGCGTTCGAGGACGGCGAGATAGAGCCCTTCCTTGCTGCCGAAATAATAGTAGATCATCCGCTTCGAAGTGCGGGTCTTCTCCGCGATCGCATCGACACGGCCACCGGCGAGGCCATGGGTCGTGAACTCCTCCGTCGCCACATCCAGGATGTCTTCCTGGGTGCGTTGCGGATCGTTTTTCCTGCCGTTTTCGCGCTTCGCCGCCATCCTCGAATCCGCCTTCACTGTTTCGTCCCGCCATGCTCACAGAAACAGGCCCTGTGGACAACCGATTGTCCACATCGAATTTTCGTATTTGTTCCAAAGTCATAATGGGTCTGGGCAAGGCTTTCAATAGATGGCGCTTGACATACGCACTAGTTCGTACATTTTATCCGAATTGCCGGTCGACCCCTGAGGAGGCGGTCCCGGTGGAGGTTATCTTGTCAAAGGATCGAGCAGGTAGCCGTATCAGCGGCTGCCGTTGACGACATCCGATGGCGGGCGCCTTGGGAGGACTGGAAGTGACACGAATCATCGATTTATATTTCTTTGCACTGAAGGTCGTCATCGCCCTGCTTCTGGCGGGCATGGTCGTGCTGGTCTTCGGCAACGTCGTACTACGTTATGCCTTCAACCAGGGGATCACCGTTTCAGAAGAGGTGTCGCGCGTCTTCTTCATATGGCTGACTTTCCTCGGTGGTGTCGTCGCAATGCGCGAACATGGACACCTCGGAGTCGATTCGCTTCTGAAGCGGCTGCCGCCGGCGGCCGCCAGGATCGCGGTGCTGACGGGGCAGGGGCTGATGCTCGTCGCCATCTGGCTGATGATCAGCGGAAGCTGGACACAGACGCTGATCAACCTGTCCGCCACCATGCCTGCCACCGGCATTTCCATGGGCTGGTTCTATGGCGCCGGCCTCGCCTTCGGGATCCCGACTTTCCTCATCGTCCTCTGGGACGCCTTCCAGGTGGCTACCGGCCGCATCGATATCGCGACTGCCCAATTGGTGCGCGACAGCGAGGAGGAAGTGGCTCTCGACAACCATCCGGAAGCCGCGGTCACCGCCGGCATCACCAAGGCCTGAGGAGAGACCGATGACGCTCACGATTTTCCTCGGCGCCCTTCTCGGTCCCATGGCACTCGGCGTGCCGATCGCATTCGCGCTCATCCTCAGCGGCGTTGCGCTGATGATGTACATGGACATCTTCGACGCCCAGATCGTCGCGCAGAACGTGCTGAACGGCGCCGACAGCTTTCCGCTGATGGCGGTGCCTTTCTTCCTGCTGGCCGGCGAGGTGATGAATACCGGCGGCCTGTCGAAGCGCATCGTCAATCTTGCCATGGCGCTGGTCGGCCATGTGCGCGGCGGTCTCGGTTTCGTGGCGATCTTCGCCGCCTGCGTGCTGTCGAGCCTTTCGGGTTCGGCTGTGGCGGATGCGGCGGCTCTCGGCGCGCTTCTCTATCCGATGATGATCAAGTCCGGCCACGACCCGGCCCGCACCGGCGGCCTGCTGGCGTCGGCTTCGGTCATCGGCCCGATCATCCCGCCTTCGATCGGCTTCATCCTCTATGGCGTCATCGGCGGCGTCTCGATCACCAAGCTCTTCCTCGCCGGCATCGTTCCCGGCCTGCTGATCGCGCTCGCACTCTGCGCCACCTGGCTGATCGTCGCCCGCAAGGAGCAGTTCGAACTGCCAAAGCGTCAGAGCCGCGAGGTGCGCATCAAGGCCTTCGTCGATAGTATCTGGGCGCTGATGCTGCCTGTCATCATCATCTTCGGACTGAAATTCGGCGTGTTCACACCGACCGAAGCGGGCGTCGTCGCCGCCGTCTATTCGCTTTTTGTCTCGATGGTCGTTTATCGTGAACTGGCTCCGTCCGAACTCCTCAACGTCTTCGTGGCGGCAGCAAAGATCACGGCGGTCGTGATGTTCCTGGTCGCCTGTGCCGCGGTTTCCGCCTGGCTGATCACGGTTGCCGACGTACCTGGCGATCTCGTCGCGCTGCTGGAGCCGCTGATGGACAACCAGACGCTGCTGCTGCTGGCGATCATGGCGCTGATCGTCGTGGTCGGCACGGCCATGGACATGACGCCGACCATTCTGGTGATGACGCCGGTGCTGATGCCGATCATCAAGCAGGCGGGCATCGATCCGGTCTATTTCGGCGTGCTTTTTATCATCAACAATTCGATCGGCCTGATCACGCCTCCGGTCGGCACGGTGCTCAACGTCATCTGCGGCGTCTCCAAGCTGTCGATGGAAGACCTCATGAAGGGCGTGATGCCCTTCCTGATCGCCGAGCTGATCGTCCTCATCCTTCTCGTTCTCTTCCCGCAACTGGTGACCGTGCCGGTCGCCTGGTTCGGGCGGTGAGGCCGGGAATCTTCTGCCAACCAAATGCATTTCAACCGGCCGTGGGGGACCCCGGCCATCAGTGGAGGAAAGAATGTTCAACACGATGATGAAACTGGCGCTCGGGATCGCCTTGCCGGTGATGCTGTTTGCCGGCACTGCTTCGGCCGAAGTCCGCGCGCATACGCTGAAATTCGCGGCCGCCAACAACAAGGGCCATCCGCAGGTCACCGGCATGGAAAAGTTCGCCGAGATCGTCAAGGCGAAGAGCGGCGGCAAGATCGAGATCAAGCTCTTTCCGGGAGGCGTGCTCGGGGGTGACGTACAGACCGTGTCGGCCCTGCAGGGCGGCGTGGTCGAGATGCTGGTGCTGAATGCCGGCATCCTGTCCAGCAACGTCAAGGCGTTCGGCGCGGTCGACCTACCGTTCCTGTTCAACAGCGGCGAGGAAGCCGACAAGGTGATGGACGGCGCCTTCGGCAAGAGCCTTTCCGACAAGCTGCCTGCAACCGGCCTCGTCGGTCTCGCCTATTGGGAACTCGGCTTCCGCAACCTCACCAACAATCGCCGCGCGGTCACCAAGCTCGAAGATATCAAGGGCCTGAAGATCCGCACGCTGCAGTCGCCGATCCCGATCGAACTGTTCAACAGCCTCGGCGCCAATGCAGTGCCGCTGCCCTACACGGAACTCTACACCGCGCTTGAAACCGGCACGGTCGATGGCCAGGAAAACCCTTTCGCGAACATCCTCAACGCCAAGTTCTACGAAGTGCAGAAGTACCTGACGGTCACCCGTCACCAGTACAACCCGCAGATCGTGCTGATCAGCAAGAAGTTCTGGGACGGCCTCAACGACGAGGAGAAGGGCATTCTCCAGGCGGCCGCGACCGAAGCCCGTGACTTCCAGCGCAAGGTCTCCCGCGAAGCGGACGCCAAGGCGCTCGACGAGATCAAGAAGACCGGCATGCAGGTCACCGAACTTAGCCCGGCGGAAACCCAGAAGATCAGAGATGCGGTGAAGCCGCTGATCGACAAGTTCAGCACCGACGTGGGCGCCGATACCGTTTCGCTGCTCTTCAAGGAACTGGACGCCGTCCGCAAGAAGTAACATTCCAGCGCCGGTCCGTCTCCGGACGGGCCGGCTCTTCCACCGAAACGAGGCAGTATACCCATGGCCGAGACATTGTTGAAACCCTTGAAGGCCGGGCTGATCGGCGCCGGCATCCAAGCCTCGCTGACGCCGGCCATGCATATGAAGGAAGGCGCAGCGCAAGGCTTTCGCTACGAATACGAGCTGATCGATCTCAATCTGCTCGGCCTGACGCCCAGCAGCCTGCCCGAACTCCTGGACGACGCGGAAGCACGCGGGCTGATCGGCCTCAACATCACGCACCCCTGCAAGCAGCTGGTCATTCCCTATCTCGACGAACTCTCCGACGAGGCGAGGGCGCTCGGCGCCGTCAACACGGTGGTGCTCGAGGACGGCAAGCGTCTTGGCCACAATACCGACTGGTGGGGGTTTGCCGAAAGTTTCCGGCGCGGCCTGCCGGGCGCCGATCTGAGCGCGGCGGTCCAGATCGGCGCCGGTGGCGCAGGCGTTGCGACGGCCTATGCTATCCTGTCCCTCGGTCTGAAGACGCTCACGGTGTTCGATCGCGAGCCTGATCGGGCCGAGCAGCTTGCTCGAACAATGTCGGCACTCTTTCCGGACGCCTCTATTCAAGCGTCATCCGATGTCGTTTCGGCAATGCGGGACGTCTCGGGCATCATCCATGCAACGCCGACCGGCATGGCAAAATATCCGGGCCTGCCGCTGCCGCCGGAACTTCTAAAGCCGCATCACTGGGTGGCGGAGATCGTCTATTTCCCGCTCGAAACCGAGCTGCTGAGCGTTGCCAGGCAGCGCGGCTGTCAGGTGCTGAACGGGGGCGGCATGGCCGTCTTCCAGGCGGTCGGCGCATTTCAGCTGTTCACCGGCCGGGAGCCGGATGCCGCTCGCATGCTCCAGCATTTCGCGGCACTGACAGTCTGAAGGAAGACTTTCACGCCTTGCGCGTCACATCGCCGCGCGTCGGTGGAACGGCCGGCGCGGTCGATGCGGCGAAGGTCGGGCCAGTCAAGGTCAGGCCAGTCAAGCTCAGGCCAGTCATGGAAACCTGGTTCAGGATGCGGCGGTTATCCGGGCAACGGGTCTGGCGATCCTGCCTCGGCCAACTATAGTGGCCGGGCCGCGTCTTCTGCGGCATCACCCTTCGCTCGCTGAATAACGCCCAAGGTATTCCCATGACACTTGCCATTTCCGCCAAAGATGTTGACGACAACGCGCTTATCGAAGAGCTGAAACGCTGGGTCGAGATCGAGACGCCGACGCTTGATGCCGCTGCTGTCAATCAACTGGCAGATCGGGTCGAGGCGATCGGCAAGGCGGCCGGTCTGGAGACGGAGCGGCTTACGGGCACGCTCGGTTTCGGCGATATCCTCGCGATCCGTTCGCCGCGACCGGCCGGCAACAACGAAAAGACGGTCTTGATCCTGGCGCATCTCGACACCGTTCATGCGGTCGGCGTGATCGACAACCAGCTGCAGCTGCGGCAGGAGGGGGACAAACTTTACGGCCCCGGTATCTACGACATGAAGTCCGGCGCGCTGATGGCGCTCGAGGCGATGAAACTCGCAGTCAGGCACGGGAGCAGGATGCCGATCGACCTGATTTTCGTGCCCGACGAAGAGATGGGAAGCCTGTCGTCACGCTCCTTCATGGAAGAGGCGGCGAAGAATGCGGGTTACACGCTGGTGGTCGAGCCCGCCCGCGATGGCGGCAAGATCGTCGTCGCCCGTAAGGGCGTCGCCATGTACGATGTCACCGTGCGGGGGCGTGCCGCTCACGCCGGCACAAGGCCACAGGATGGCCGGAATGCCATCCGCGCGGCCGCACGGCTTGTTCTGGAACTCGAAGCGCTCAACGATGCCGAACGCGGCGTTACCGTCACGGTCGGGACGATCCAGGGCGGCACCGGCCGCAACACGGTGCCGGCGGAATGCCGTCTGCAGGTTGACGTTCGTGTTCCCGACGATGCGATCGCCCGGGAGATCACCGGCAGGATCGAGGCGATGAAGCCGGTCGATCCGGATATCACCTTCGAAATCGACGGTCAGATGAACCGTCCGCCGTTCGCTCAGTCGGATGAAGGCAGGCGCCTTTTCGATGTGGCGGCAGAGATCGCGGGCGGCCTCGCGATCAAGCTCGAAGGAGCGGCGACGGGCGGCGGCTCGGATGGCAATTTCACGGCAGCGCTCGGAGTGCCGACGCTCGACGGGCTCGGTGCCGACGGTGCCGGCGCGCATACGTTCAACGAGCATATCTTCGTCAGCAGCGTTGCGCCGCGCACCGCCCTTCTCGCCAACCTGATGATCTCGCTCGAAGCGAGATAACACGTCTCAGGTCGGCAGGGTCACTTCGAACGAGTTGGCAATGCGGATTTTGCCGACCTCGATGACGTGGCGCATGGCGGCGATCGCCCTGTCTGGATCGCGCGAGGCAACCGCATGCGCGATCCTCAGGTGGTTGGTGGCGACCTCGTCGATCTTTTCCGGCGAGGCAGCCGGCGAGGAGAGCTGGAAGGAGATGGCGAGAGCCGCCTCGATCAGCGCGCTCGCCGAGCGCATGAACGGATTGCCCGACATCCGGGCGATGGCAAGGTGGAATTCCAGGTCTACCTTGGCGATGGTTTCCGGCGTGTGGGAAAGGTCGTCGAACTTCGCGGCAATCGCGTAGAGCGCGACGATGTCGTCGCTGGAGGCGCGCAGCGCTGCGGCGGCGGCGGCCGCCGGTTCCAGCGCCATGCGCATCTCCGCGAGGTGCTCGATGAATTCGAAGTCCAGCCCGGATTCGAAGCGCCAGCCGAGTACGTCCGAATCGAAGAAATTCCAGCTGGCCTTGTCGAGCACGCGGGTGCCGACCTTGGCCTTGGCTTCGACCAGCCTTTTGGCGGCGAGCGTCTTCATGGATTCGCGCAACACCGTGCGGGACACGCCGAAACGGGCGGAAAGCTCGGTGTCGCCGGGCAGCAGAGAGCCTTCCGGGATCTTGCCGGAAACGATCCCCCGGCCGAGCTCCGCCACCACATGGGCGTGGTTGCTGCGGCGCTTTCGTCCACTGATCGTCGTTTCCAGAAGTCCCACTCAGATCTCCTTCAGCCGGCCCTCGGCCAGTCGCCGGTTTGAATACCAGATGATTCCGCGCTGCAATACAATGAAGACGAAGAGAAGGATGCCAATGACGATTTTCGTCCACCAGGACGAGAGCGTCCCGTCGAAGACGATGTATGTCTGGATCAAGCCCTGGATCAAAATCCCGATGAATGTTCCCGCGACCAGGCCGACGCCGCCGGTCAGAAGCGTGCCGCCGATGACCACGGCCGCGATCGCATCGAGTTCGACGCCGACCGTCGCCAGCGAATAGCCGGACGAGGTGTAGAGCGTGTAGGCGATCCCCGCGAGGCCGGACAGGAAGCCGGACAGCGCATAGATGCCGACCGTCGTGGAGCCGACGGGAACCCCCATCAGCTCGGCCGATTGCTGGTTGCCGCCGATCGCATAGACATTGGCGCCAAAGCGTGTGCGCGCCGCGACGAAGGCGCCGACGATGAACACCAGCAGCATCAGCATGGCGAGTGTGGTCAGCCGGCCGCCGCCCGGAAAGCGGAAGTAGAAGCCCTGGATCGCGTCGATCATACCGTGCGAGATCGGCACGGATTCGGTCGAGATCAGATAGGCCGCACCGCGGGCCAAAAACATGCCGGCGAGTGTCACGACGAAAGGCGGTATGCCGAGATAGCGGATCATCCCGCCCATCAGGCTGCCGAAAAGGGTCGAGATGACCAGGACCGCCGCAAAGGCGATCAGCGGATGGACGCCGAGGGAGCCGACCATGACGGCCACGAAAACGCTGGTGAACGCAATCACCGAACCGATCGACAGATCGATGCCGCCCGACAGGATGACGAATGTCATGCCGACCGCGGCGATGCCCAGAAAGGCGTTGTCGGTCAGAAGATTGCCGATGACGCGCGTCGACATCATGTTCGGGAACTGCAGCACGCAGAGGGCATAGGCGATGACGAAGATGCCGAGCGTGGTGACGAAGGGCAGGTTGCGGGTGTGGATCATCGAACCGTTCCTTCCGCCTTGTGGGATGTGTCGCGGGATACCGTCTCGGCCTTGCGCCGCGGGGTCTTGAGGAAGCCGAACAGCGCCATGATCGCCGGCGACTGCAGGGTGAGGACGACGATGATGATGCCGGCCTTGATGATCAGGTTGAATTCCGGCGGGAAGCCGGAGACGAGGATGCCCGTGTTGATGGACTGGATGATCAGCGCGCCGATCAGAGATGCGGTGATCGAGAACCGTCCGCCGTTCAGCGACGTGCCGCCGATGACGACGGCGAGGATGGCGTCGAGCTCCAGCCAGAGACCGGCATTGTTGGCATCGGCGCCGCGGATGTCGGCGGTGACGATCAGGCCGGCGATGGCGGCGCAGATGCCGGAGATCGCATAGACGAAGAACAGCAGGAAGCGGGCGCGCACCCCGGCAAGCGTCGCGGCGCGGCGATTGATGCCGGTCGCCTCGATCAGGAAACCGAGCGCGGAGCGGCGCACCAGCAGGCCGATGATCAGTGCGGCGCAGATCCAGATGAGGATCGGGATCGGGATGCCGCCGAGCGAACCGGAGCCCAGCGCCGCGAAGCTGTCGTTGTTGAAGGTGAGGATGACGCCTTCGGTGATGAGCTGCGCGATGCCGCGGCCGGCCACCATCAGGATCAGGGTCGCGATGATCGGCTGGATGTCGAGGAGGGCGACCAGCACGCCGTTCCACAGCCCGCAGACGAGGCCAACGCCCAGCGAGATCAGGATCACGGCGGGCAACGGGTAGTCCTTGCTGATCAGCGTCGCGGCGACGGCGCCGCAGATTGCGATCACCGCGCCGATCGAGAGGTCGATGCCGCGGGTGGCAATCACCAGTGTCATGCCGATCGTCAGCAGCGCCACAGGGGCGGCGCGCACCAGAATATCGATCAGGCTGCCGTAGAGGCGGCCGTTCTGGAACGAGACGTTGAGGAAACCGGGTGCGACCGCCGTGATCAGGGCGAGGATGACCACAAGCGCGATGATCTGAGGGGCCAGCCGTTTCAGCCGGCGGGTGAGACGGTTCATCACGCGGCCTCCGTGCGGGTGGCGATCGCCTGCATGATGTTGTCGGCGGTCACCTGATCGCCCTTGAGTTCGGCGATATGCTTGCGGTCGGACAGCACGACGACGCGGTGGGCGATGGCGGTCAGTTCCTCCAGTTCCGAGGAGATGACGACCAACGACATGCCGTCGGCGCAGAGTTTTTCGATCATCTTCAGGATTTCCGCATGCGCGCCGATATCGATGCCGCGGGTCGGTTCGTCGAGAATCAGCAGACGGGGTTCGGTTGCCAGCCAACGGGCGAGGATCGCCTTCTGCTGGTTGCCGCCCGAAAGGAATTTCATCTGTCTATTGGGATCAGCAGGCCGGATATCCAGCGACTTGATGAAGCTTTCGGCAAGAGCTGCCTTTTCCCGCGACGAGATCGGTTTTGCCCAGCCCTGGCGGGCCTGCACCGCGAGCGCGATATTATCGGCGACTGAAAAATCGCCGATGATGCCGTCCGTCTTGCGCTCTTCCGGGCAGAAACCGAAGCCGCTGGCGATTGCCGCCTCCGGGGAGGAGAGGATTATCTGTTGATTGTCGATGGTCGCGGTGCCGCTGTCGGCGCGGTCGATGCCGAAGAGCAGGAAGGCGGTCTCGGTGCGGCCGGAGCCGAGCAGGCCCGCGACGCCGACCACTTCGCCGGGGCGAATATCCAGATCGAAAGGTGCGACGCTGCCGCGCTTGCCGTAACCCGAGAAGCGGATAGGCGCGTCCGCCGTCGAGGCGATGTTTTCTTCCTGCGCCTGATGTTCGCGGGTGATGTGCTGCAGTTCGCGGCCGAGCATCATCGAGATCAGCTCAAGCCGCGACAGTTCGGCGAGCTTGCGGGAGCCGACGAGCCGGCCGTTGCGCAGGACCGTGATGCGGTCGGCGACTGCATAAACCTGGTTCAAGAAATGGGTGATGATGATGATGCCGAGACCTTCCTCGCGCAGCCGGCGCAGGACCGTAAACAGCATCTCCACCTCGTGGGCGTCGAGGCTGGCGGTCGGTTCGTCGAGCACCAGAACCTTGCCGGAAAGATCGACGGCGCGGGCGATGGCGACAAGCTGGCGGACGGCAACCGAATAGGACGAGAGCAGGGCGTCGACGTCGATATCGAGGCCGTAGCGTTCGAGAAGCGCCTTCGAGCGGCGGCGCATTTCGCGGCGGTCGATCAGGCCGAAACGGCGTGGCTGGCGGCCCAGGAAAAGGTTCTCCGCGACCGTGAGGTTTTCGAGGAGATTGACCTCCTGGTAAACGGTGCCGATGCCGAGGCTTTGCGCTTCCGCGACGCTTCCCGGCGTTACCTCGGCGCCGTCGAGACGCATGGTGCCGTGATCGCGGCTGTAGACCCCGGTGAGGATCTTGATCAGCGTCGATTTGCCGGCGCCGTTTTCGCCGAGCAGCGCATGAATCTCTCCGCGTTCGAGCGTGAAGTCCACGCCGTCGAGCGCAGTGATGCCGAGGAAGGCCTTGCCGATGCCCCGGGCTTCCAGAAGTGAGTTCTTGTCCGACATGCCTAAAGTCCCGCGTCTATCGAAGAACCGGAGCGGCGTGATGCACCGCTCCGGTTGCTGGAGGCGCCCGGCCCGAGGAGAAAGGAAGCGGAGCCGGGCGGCGGGAGGTCAGTAACCGAGGCCCTTCTTGGCTTCGTAGACCTTCATCGGGTCATCCTTGGCGGTGTAGAGCTTGGATTCGGTCTGGATCCACTTCGGCGGGGCCTTCTTGTCCTTGAGATAGGCATTGAGGGCTTCGAAGGCGGGGCCGGCCATGTTCGGTGTCAGCTCCACTGTCGCGTTGGCTTCGCCCTTGGCCATCGCCTGGAAGATATCCGGCACCGCGTCGATCGAGACGATCTTGATGTCGGTGCCAGGCTTCAGGCCGGCTTCCTTGATCGCCTGGATGGCGCCGACCGCCATGTCGTCGTTATGGGCATAGACCGCGCAGATGTCCTTGCCGCCGCCTTCCGCCTTGATGAAGCTTTCCATGACTTCCTTGCCCTTGGTACGGGTGAAGTCACCGGTCTGCGAGCGGGCGATCTTGATGTTGGAATGCGCGGCGATCGCCTGTTCGAAACCCTTCTTGCGGTTGATGGCGGGCGAGGAACCGGTTGTCCCCTGAAGTTCCATGACCTTGCAGTTCTTGGAACCGATTTCCTTGACCAGCCAGTCGCCGGCGACCTTGCCTTCGAACACCTGGTCGGAGGTCACGGCGGTCAGATAGAGGTCCTTCGGCGATTCGATTTCGCGGTCGAGCAGGATGACCGGGATCTTTTCCTCCTTGGCTTCCTTCAGAACCGCATCCCAGCCGGTCGCGACGACCGGAGCGATGAAGATCGCATCGACGCCCTGAGCGATGAAGCCGCGGATCGCCTTGATCTGGTTTTCCTGCTTCTGCTGAGCATCGGCAAATTTCAGGGTAACGCCGCGTTTTTCGGCCTCCTGCTTGGTGACCGTGGTTTCGGCCGCACGCCAGCCGGATTCGGATCCGATCTGCGAGAAGCCGACGGTGAGGGATGCGGCGGAAACGCCGGATGCCAACGATAGGGTAAGAGCGGCCACAGCTGCCGCGAGAGCTCTTTTCATCTTAAATCCTCCCAGAGATGAGAAAGCGAACTGACGGCCCAAGGATTGGCATATAATATTACTTTTTCAAGCGCTAATTTCGAAACGGTTGTGAGAAAGGCCTCCTTCCACCGCTTTTGATGGGAACAATCGATTGAATCTTTGAGATAAATAGCATTCTTAAAAAGATCGGCACTGCCGGAAGCGGTTTTTCTTCTCCTTGACAAGCCCGATGTCGATCCAATAGTCGTATTAATGACTACATCGGGCCGAATGGTTCTGATGGGAGGAGTGGCATGGCGGCAGGAGACGTCATGTTGGTATTGGAAGCATTTGGGTGATAAAATCGATGTTGCGGGTTCTTCAGGTCGTGAATGGCGCTGGTGCGTCTATTGTCGTCGCGTGGGATGGCGAAGGTGCTGCCCGCGCCGTGAACGGCGTTTCGTCCACCTATGACCTCGCCTCTCAGGCGATTGCCGCCGGCCAGACATTGGCTCAACGGATCGAAGCGGCCGGTCTCGGCGATGTCGTGGACCTCGAAAAGGCCACGAGCGAAGGGCGCCTTGGCCTGCCGATCACCCATCCGGACCCGGCGCATTTCATCGTCGCTGGCACCGGTTTGACGCATCTCGGCTCGGCCGACGGTCGCGACAAGATGCACAAGGCGGCGCAGGCGACGGAAAAGCCGACCGATTCGATGCGCATGTTCCTGATGGGCGTCGAAGGCGGCAAGCCGAAGCCCGGCGTGGCCGGCGTGCAGCCGGAATGGTTCTACAAGGGCAATGGCTCCCAGCTTCGCGCCACCGGCAGCGATCTCGTGTCGCCGGCCTTCGCGCTCGATGGCGGCGAGGAGCCGGAGCTGGCGGGGATCTACCTGATCGGTCCGGACGGCACGCCTTTCCGGCTCGGCTTCTGTCTCGCAAACGAATTTTCGGACCATGTGACGGAGAAGGGCAACTATCTCTGGCTCGCTCATTCCAAGCTGCGCCAGGCGGCGCTCGGCGCGGAACTCCTGGTCGGTGACCTGCCGGACCATGTGGAGGGTACTTCCCGCGTGCTGCGCGGCGACGAGGTGATCTTCGAAAAGCCTTTCCTGTCCGGCGAGGCGAACATGTCGCATACGATCGCCAACCTCGAACATCACAATTTCAAATACGACATCTTCCGCCAGCCGGGCGATCTGCATGTACATTTCTTCGGAACGGCGACGCTGTCGTTCTCCGAGGGCATCAAGACTGAGCCCGGCGACGTCTTCGAGATCTCCGCCGCACCCTTCAAGCTGCCGCTCGTCAACCGGCTGGCCGTCGCGGCGGACACGCCCGTGACGATCAAGAAGCTCTGAGGCGGCCATGGCTCCCATCCGTATCGCCATCGTCGGGCTTGGAAAGATCGCAAGGGATCAGCATCTCGGCGCGATCGAAGCGACCGACGGCATCGATCTCGTGGCCGTCGCCAGCCGGCACGCCAGGCTCGATCAGATTGCCTGTTTCCACGAGATCGGCGATCTGCTCGCCTCGGACGTCGAGTTCGATGCGGTCTCTCTCTGCACGCCGCCCGTGGGACGTTTCGAACAGGCAAAGGCGGCGCTCGATGCCGGCAAGCACGTGATGCTCGAAAAGCCGCCGGGTGCGACGCTTTCGGAAGTCTATGCTCTGGAAAAGCTTGCCAAGGCGAAGGGCGTTTCGCTGTTTTCGACCTGGCATTCACGGGCTGCCGCCGCTGTCGAGCCGGCGCGGGCGCTGCTCGCAAAGCGGAAGATCCGTAGCGTAGCGGTTGAATGGAAGGAAGATGTCCGCCACTGGCATCCGGGCCAGGCCTGGATCTGGGAGCCCGGTGGCCTCGGCGTCTTCGATCCCGGCATCAACGCGCTGTCGATCGTTACTCGCATCCTGCCCGAGAGCTTTCATCTCACTCGCTCGGAACTGACCTTCCCGGCCAACCGGGCGGCGCCGATTGCCGCAAGCCTTTCGTTCGAAACTGATGGCGGCGTTCCTGTCTCGGCCGAATTCGACTGGCGCCAGACCGGTCCGCAGACCTGGGATATCCGCGTCGAGACCGACGAGGGCCCGATCGTCCTGACCCATGGCGGCAGCCGCCTGTTCGTCGATGGCAAAAGCGCGATCGTCGAGGAAGACAGGGAATACCGCAATCTCTATCGTGATTTCGTGACGCTTGTGACCGAGGGTCGCAGCGATACCGATTTCTCGCCGCTGGTGCATGTCGCCGATGCCTTCATGCTGGGCCGGCGCATTCAAACAGACGTATTTGAGGACTGATGATGACCAATTCCGAAAACGTAACCTCGAACGAGATTGCCGAAACCGACCAGCGTCGCCAGGAGGTCCGCAAGCTCCGTTCTCGCGCGTGGTTCGACAACCCGTCGAATGTCGACATGACGGCGCTTTATCTCGAGCGCTACATGAATTTCGGTCTCAGCCAGGCCGAACTGCAGTCCGACCGGCCGATCATCGGCATCGCCCAGACGGGTTCCGATCTTTCGCCGTGCAACCGGCATCATCTGGAACTGGCGCATCGTCTGCGCGAGGGTATCCGCGAAGCCGGCGGCATTGCCATCGAATTCCCGGTCCATCCTATCCAGGAAACCGGCAAGCGTCCGACCGCCGGCCTTGACCGCAACCTCGCCTATCTCGGCCTGGTCGAGGTGCTCTACGGCTATCCGCTCGACGGCGTCGTTTTGACGATCGGCTGCGACAAGACCACGCCGGCCTGTCTGATGGCGGCGGCGACGGTCAATATTCCAGCGATCGCGCTGTCCGTCGGTCCGATGCTGAACGGCTGGTTCCGCGGCGAGCGTACCGGTTCCGGCACGATCGTCTGGAAGGCCCGTGAGCTGCTCGCCAAGGGCGAGATCGATTATGCCGGCTTCGTCAAGCTGGTCGCCTCCTCGGCGCCTTCCACCGGCTACTGCAACACGATGGGCACGGCGACGACGATGAATTCGCTCGCCGAAGCGCTCGGCATGCAGCTTCCCGGTTCTGCGGCGATCCCGGCGCCTTATCGCGATCGGCAGGAGGTCTCCTACCTGACCGGCCTTCGCATCGTCGAAATGGTCAAGGAAGACCTGAAGCCCTCCGACATCCTGACCAAGGAAGCCTTCATCAACGCGATCCGCGTCAATTCGGCGATCGGTGGCTCGACCAATGCGCCGATCCATCTGAACGCGCTCGCCCGCCATATCGGCGTCGAACTCACCGTCGACGACTGGCAGGCCTATGGCGAGGAAGTGCCGCTGCTCGTCAACCTGCAGCCGGCCGGCGAATATCTCGGCGAAGACTACTATCATGCGGGCGGTGTCCCTGCCGTCGTCAACCAGCTGATGACCCAGGGCCTCATCCATGAGGACGCCATGACGGTCAACGGCAAGACGATCGGCGAGAACTGCCGTGGCGCGATCATCGAGGACGAGAAAGTCATCCGCCGTTATGACGAGCCTCTGAAGCCGGCGGCCGGTTTCCGCGTCTTGCGAGGCAATCTCTTCTCGTCGGCGATCATGAAGACCAGCGTCATCTCGCCGGAATTCCGTCAGCGTTATCTCTCCAACCCGAACGATCCGGAAGCCTTCGAGGGCAGGGCGGTCGTGTTCGACGGGCCGGAAGACTATCATCACCGGATCGACGACCCGTCGCTCGAAATCGATGCGCATACGGTCCTGTTCATGCGCGGCGCCGGTCCGATCGGGTATCCGGGCGCTGCCGAAGTCGTCAACATGCGCGCGCCGGACTATCTGCTGAAGCAGGGTATCTCGTCGCTCGCCTGCATCGGCGACGGCCGCCAGTCGGGAACATCCGGCAGCCCGTCGATCCTCAATGCCTCGCCGGAAGCGGCAGCCGGTGGTGGTCTTGCCATCCTGCGCACCGGCGACCGCGTGCGCATCGACGTCGGTCGCGGCACGGCGGACATCCTGATCTCCGACGAGGAGATGGCGGAGCGCCGCAAGGCCCTGGAAGCTGACGGAGGCTACCAGTACCCGAAGCATCAGACGCCCTGGCAGGAAATCCAGCGCAACTATGTCGGTCAGCTCGAAACCGGCGCAGTGCTGGAGCCGGCCGTCAAATACCAGCGGATTGCCCAGACCAACGGCATCCCGCGCGACAATCACTGACCGTTTCGGTCCCCAGGGCGGCGGGGGCCGCCCTTAGACAAGATTGGCGGCTCGAAGGGAGCCGCTCCAAAGGAGGAGTAATCCATGCGAATGTTCAAATATCTCGCGACCGCAGCCATGCTGGCTGGTATGGTCATCGCGGCTCCGGCCAGCGCCCAGGAAAAGGGCCTCGTCGGCGTCGCCATGCCGACCAAGTCCTCCGCCCGCTGGATCGCGGACGGCGACAACATGGTCAAGGTTCTGAAAGAGCGCGGTTACAAGACCGATCTCCAGTACGCCGAAGACGATATCCCGAACCAGCTCGCGCAGATCGAAAACATGATCACCAAGGGCGCCAAGGTTCTCGTCATCGCCTCGATCGACGGGACGACGCTTTCCGACGTGCTGCAGCAGGCCGCCGACCAGAAAATCAAGGTCATCGCCTATGACCGCCTGATCCGCGATACCCCGAACGTCAGCTACTACGCCACCTTTGACAACTTCCAGGTCGGCGTCCAGCAGGCCACCTCGCTGGTGAAGGGCCTCAAGGCCGACACCGAGAAGGGCCCGTTCAACATCGAACTCTTCGGCGGCTCGCCGGACGACAACAACGCCTTCTTCTTCTACAACGGCGCAATGAGCGTGCTTCAGCCGCTGATCGACAAGGGCGTGCTGAAGGTCGGCTCCGGCCAGGTCGGCATGGACAAGGTCGCGACGCTGCGCTGGGACCCGGCAACCGCCCAGTCCCGCATGGACGCGATCCTCTCCTCGACCTATTCCGGCAAGAAGCTCGACGGCGTTCTGTCTCCCTATGACGGCATCTCGATTGGTATTCTGTCGTCGCTGAAGGGCGTCGGTTACGGTTCGGGCGGTCAGGCCATGCCGATCGTTACCGGCCAGGATGCCGAAGTTCCGTCCGTCAAGTCGATCATCGCCGGCGAACAGTATTCGACGATCTTCAAGGACACCCGCGATCTTGCCAAGGTCACCGTCGACATGGTCGATGCCGCGATGAGCGGCAAGGAGCCTGTCGTCAACGACACCAAGACCTATGACAACGGCAAGAAGGTCGTTCCGTCCTACCTCCTGAAGCCGGTCGTGGTTGACAAGACCAACTGGAAGCAGGTTCTGGTGGATGGCGGTTACTACAAAGAATCGCAGCTGAAGTAAGCCTTTTAATCCGCGCGGTGGTATTCTGCCGCGCGGACCTTTTTTCGGAGTGATCATGCTCGATCCCGTTCCGCTCGCCGAAAAGCCACCCATCCTCGAGATGCGGGCGATTTCGAAGAGCTTTGGCGCCGTGAAGGCGCTTTCCGATGTCAGCTTCGCCGTCCAGGAGGGGGAGATCCATGCCCTCGTCGGTGAAAACGGCGCTGGCAAATCGACCCTCATGAAAGTCCTTTCCGGCGTTTATCCGCACGGCTCCTACGAGGGTTCCATCTTTTTCGGCGGCGAGGAGCGGCACTTCCGCGACATCAACGATTCCGAAAAGCTCGGCATCATCATCATCCATCAGGAACTGGCGCTCATTCCGTTGATGTCGATCGCGGAAAACATATTCCTGACCAACCCGCCGGCGAGCCGCGGGGTGATCGACCGAAGCGAACGGCATAAGCGCACCCAGGCATTGCTTGCAAAGGTGGGGCTTACCGAACAGCCGGACACGCTGATCACCAATATCGGCGTCGGCAAGCAGCAGCTGGTCGAGATCGCCAAGGCGCTGTCCAAGGACGTGCGGCTTTTGATCCTCGACGAGCCGACCGCCTCCCTCAACGAGACGGACAGCGCTGCGCTTCTGGAACTCCTCAAGGAATTCCGCCGCAACGGTATTACCTCGATCATGATCTCCCACAAGCTCAACGAGATCACCGAAGTCGCCGACCGTATCACGGTGCTTCGTGACGGCCGCACGGTCGGCACCATGGATTGCCATGCCGGTCCCGTCGACGAGGACGAGATCGTGCGACGCATGGTCGACCGCGATCTGGAAAGCCGCTATCCGAAGCGCGACCCAAAGATCGGTGATGTGATCTTCGAAGTCGAGAACTGGTCCGCCTATCATCCGATGCATTCGGACCGGCAGGTCGTGAAAAACGTCTCGCTGAAGGTGCGGGCCGGTGAGATCGTCGGCATTTCCGGCCTGATGGGAGCCGGGCGCACCGAATTCGCCATGAGCCTGTTCGGCAGGTCCTGGGGGCGCCATGTCACCGGCACCGCCAGGCTGCACGGCAAGGAACTCGACCTTTCCGATGTCCACAAGGCGATCAAGGCGGGCCTCGCCTATGTGACCGAGGACCGCAAGCAGCTCGGCCTCATCCTGCCGGAAGACATCCGCAAGAACGTCTCGCTCGCCCATCTCGGCGGCGTGTCTTCGCGCGGCGTCATCGACGACATCGCCGAGATGAAGGTGGCGCAGGAATTCCGCACCCGCATGCGGATCCGCAGCCACAACGTCTATCAGGAAACAGGCAAGCTCTCGGGCGGCAACCAGCAGAAAGTGGTATTGTCGAAATGGCTGTTCACCGGTCCCGACGTGCTCATTCTCGATGAGCCGACGCGCGGTATCGATGTCGGCGCGAAATACGAAATCTATACGATCATCAACGAACTCGCCGATGCCGGCAAGGCGGTGATCGTCATCTCGTCGGAAATGCCCGAGCTGATCGGCATTTGCGACCGTATCGTGGTCATGCACGAAGGTGCTTTTGTCGGGGAAGTGTCCGGCGAAGAGGCCACGCAGGAAAATATCATGCGCGCCATCATGCGGCGCAAAGGGAGAGAATGATGAGTACTCCGCAGGAAACGATATCGGCGCCTCAGAGCGTGGGCGGTTTTCTGAAGGACAATCTGCGCGATTTCGGCATGCTGATCTCGTTGGTCGTGATCGTCGTCTTCTTCCAGATCGCCACCGACGGCGTTCTCCTGAAGCCGCTCAACGTCACCAACATCGTGCTGCAGAACTCCTATATCGTCATCATGGCGCTCGGCATGCTGATGGTGATCGTCACCGGCCATATCGACCTGTCGGTCGGTTCGGTCGCGGGTTTCATCGGCGGTTTTGCCGGGCTCCTGATGGTTCAGTGGGGCCTCAATTTCGCTGTCGTCATCGTCATCAGCCTTGCTGTCGGCGGCGTGATCGGGGCGATCCAGGGCTATTTTGTCGCCTATTTCAAGATACCGTCCTTCATCGTGACGCTCGCGGGCATGCTGGTCTTCCGCGGCCTGATGATCGCCATCCTCGGCAGCCAGGCGATCGGGCCTTTCCCGCCGATTTTCCAGAAGCTGTCGTCCGGTTACGTCGTCGAACTGATCTCGTCGGCCAACGGCCTCTACATCACCTCGTTCCTGCTCGGGCTGGTGCTTGCGGTCGTCCTCATCGTGCAGAATTTCGCGGGCCGCAAGCGGCGCGTTTCGCATGGCGTCGAGACGGAGCCGTTCGGCTTCTTCGTCGCCAAGAACCTGCTGATCCTTGCCGGCGTCGGATACATCGCCTTCCTGATCTCGTCGCATCGCGGCATGCCGAACGTGCTGATCATCATGGCGGTGCTGATCGCCGGCTATAGCTTCCTGACTACCCGCACCGTGATCGGCCGGCAGATCTATGCGGTCGGCGGCAACGCCCGTGCCGCCGAGCTTTCCGGCATCAAGACGACCCGGCTGGTGTTCCTCACATTCGTCAACATGGGCGTCCTTGCGGCTCTCGGCGGGCTCGTCGTCGCGGCACGCCTGAACAGCGCCACGCCAAAGGCCGGTACCGGCTTCGAGCTGGACGTCATCGCGGCCTGCTTCATCGGTGGCGCCTCCGCCTATGGCGGCGTCGGCAAGGTGACGGGCGCTGTCATCGGGGCGTTCCTGATGGGCGTGATGAACAACGGCATGTCGATCCTCGGCATCGGCATCGACTACCAGCAGGTGATCAAGGGCCTTGTCCTGCTCGGCGCCGTCTGCGTCGACGTCTACAACCAGCGGCGCTGAGGCCTCTCCTCACCTCATCCCTGTGCTCGTCACAGGGATCCAGCAGCGCCGCGTCTGCGGCGCGGAAGAGCCCTTCAGCCCAAGGACTTGGGCTGGCTGGATTCCTGTGACGAGCACAGGAATGAGGAGATAAGGGAGCAGCTTCCCTGGCTTCCCGTCAGGTCGCCTGTTCGGTCACGGCCTCTTCGATGACATCTTCCGGGATGTCGTCGAAGGACGAATAGTTGAGGTTGTAGAGCTTGGAATAGAGCTTTTCGTTCCTCATCAGCTCGCGGTGATTGCCGCTTTCGATCAGCTCGCCGTTCTGCAACACGATGATCCTGTCGGCCTCGCGGATGGTGGCGAGGCGATGGGCGATGACGAGGCCGGTGCGGCCTTCGAGCAGCTTGACCAGCGCCTTCTGGATCAGCATTTCCGTATAGCTGTCGATATTGGCCGTCGCCTCGTCGAGCACCAGGATTTTGGCGTCCGCCACGAGCGCGCGGGCAAAGCTCAAAAGCTGGCGCTGGCCGAGCGAGAGATTGCCGCCGCGCTGGCCGAGAATGCTCTCGTAACCGTCCGGCATGCGCATGATGAAGTCGTGGGCGCCGACCGCCTTGGCGGCCTCGACCACCTGTTCGCGGGTCGCGTCCGTCTTGTGGTAGCGGATGTTCTCGAACACCGTCCCGGTGAACAGGAACGGTTCCTGCAGCACCATGGCGATCTGCCGGCCGAGCGATTCCTGCGTCAGGTCGCGCACGTCGTGGCCGCCGACCAGGACCTGGCCCTGCTGCACGTCGTAGAAACGGTGGATCAGCGACATGCAGCTCGACTTGCCCGAACCTGTCGGGCCGACCAGCGCCACCGTTTCGCCCGGGTTCACCTTGAAGCTCACATGTTTCAGGACCGGGTGCTTGGGATTGTAGCCGAAGACCACGTCCTTGAACTCCACCGACCCGTCCATCTCCGCCGACAGGATCTTGGCATTCGGCGCATCCTTGATGTCGACCGGCACATCCAGCACCTCCGTCAGGCGCTGGCCGGACGCCATGGCGCGCTGCATCACCGAATATTGCAGGGTGAGCGAACGGATCGGGTCGAAGAAGCGCTGGATGTAGAAGAGGAAGGCGACCATGACGCCGACGTCGAGGGCCTGGTTGAGCACGCGGGCGCCGCCGACCACGACGACCAGCGCCATCGCAAGGCCGGTCAGCGAATCGACGATCGGCACCATGACCTGGGCGTATTTGGCGGCGTTCAGATGGGTATCGAGATTGGCGCGGGCCTTGTCGTCATAGAGCATGAAGTTGACGCTCTGGCGGTCCATGCTCTGGACGGCGCGCACGCCGTGGATGGCTTCGGCAAGCGCGCCGTTGGCGATCGAATTGGTCTCATGCGCGGCCATGAACGATTTGCGGGCGCGCGGCAGCCAGAACAGGCGCACGACGAAGAGGACGGGGAGGGCGCAGAGCGTCAGCAGGCCCAGCTTGAAATCGAGCGTCAGCATGACGAAGACGATGCCGAACAGAAGCGTGATATCGCCGACCGAGAGAACAGAAGTTTCGAGGAATTCCTGCATGGAATTGACGTCGCCCTGCAGGCGCGACATCAGCCGGCCGACTTCCGTCTTGTCCATCCAGGAGAGCGAAACGCGCTGCAGATGCGTGAACATCGCCTTGCGGATGTCGAAGAGCACATCTTCCGCCACGCCGCCGACCAGCGTCTCCTGCGCATAGCTTGCGCCGAAATTGATGAGGATGGCGACCAGGAAAGCGACGATCGACCAGATCAGCACCGACTGGCTGTCGCTGCCCGCCTGCATGCCGTGGTCGATCGCGTAACGAATGATCAGCGGGATGAGGAGCTGCATCGCCGTGAAGGTGAGAACCGCAAGCACGGCCCAATAGATCTTGGTGCGGTAGGGGCGCACGAAGGCCCAGATGCGCTTGACGATATCGCCGTCGAAGACCTTGCCGAAGATCTCCTCCTCGATGCGGTGCGAGCCGACCACCGCGCGGGGCGGGCGCCTTCCGTCGTCACGAACGTCGGAGCGTTCGGTTTCCAGTTCCTCGGCCATAAATCCTCCCTCAGGCGCTGAGCGCGTCGTCGCCCGGACGTACCTGCAGATCGTAGAGCGCCTTGTAGCGGCCGCCGAGCGCCAAGAGCTCGTCATGCGTTCCGCTCTCGACGATGCGGCCTTCTTCCATGAACAGGATCCGGTCGGCATGCATCAGCGAGCTCAGCCGGTGGGCGACGATGATCGTCACCCGGTCGGCTGCGTATCTGCGCATCGCGCTGCGGATGCGCTGTTCCGTGCCGGCATCGATCGCCGCGGTCGAATCGTCGAACACCATCACCGCCGGGCGCAGCATCAGCGCGCGGGCGATCGACAGGCGCTGCCGCTGGCCGCCGGAGAGCGATACGCCGCGTTCGCCGACGACGGTGCCGTAACCGGTCGGCAGCCCGAGCACGTAGTTGTGGAGCTGGGCGCTTTCGCTGGCGCGCTCGATGCGGCCTTCCTTCGCCCAGGGATCGCCATAGGCGATATTGTTCTCGATCGTCGTCGTGAACAGGAAACTGTCCTGCTGGACGACGGCCACCGAGCGGCGCAGCGATTGCAGCGTCGCGTGGCGGATGTCCTGACCGTCGATGGTGATCCTGCCGCCCGTCACATCGTAGAAACGCGGGATGAGGTGGGCCATGGTGGACTTGCCGCTGCCGGGCGGGCCGACGATGCCTATCGTCTCGCCGCGCTTCGCCTCGAAGGAAACCCCGGTCAGGACCTGGTGTTTCTCGGCGTTCGGATAAGCGAAATCGACATTCTCGAACCGCAGCGTGCCGTCCGTGACCCTCAGTTCCTTGGCGCCCTTCTCGTCCTTGATGGCGATATCGAGGTCGAGCAGTTCGAACAGGCGTGCGCCGCAGGTGGAGGCGCGGGCAAAGGCGTTGACCATCAGGCCGAGCTGGCGCACCGGCATCTGCAGGATGGTCATGAAGGTGAGGAAGGAGGTGAGCGTGCCGACGGTCATCTCGCCGGCCATCACCTTGGTGCCGCCGACCCAGAGAACCAGGCCCATGGCGGCGAAGAAGGACAGCGTCATGGCGCTGGTATTGGCGACCCGGATGCCGACGCGCTGGTGGGCGAGCGTGACCGCGCTCTTCGATGCGGCCTCGAACTTGTCGAGCTCGTGATCCTGGGCGGCGAATGCGCGCACGACGCGGATACCGCCGAGGTTTTCTTCCATGACGCGGGTGAGCACCGAGAGCCGCTCCTGGAGGTCGAGCCAGGTGGCGCGCAGCCGCAGCTGGGTCACCGACGACCGCCAGCCGACAAACGGCACGAAGCTCAAGGCCAGCAGGCCGAGCACGACGTCGGTGGATAGAAGAAGGTAGGCGCCGAAACCGATCAGCACGGTCAAAAGAACCATGCGCACCAGCGCGGTCGAGAAATACATGCGCACGCCTTCTAGATCGAGAAGCCCGACGGTGATCAGGTCACCCGAATGCATGCTGTCATGGAAGCTGAAGGAAAGCCGCTGGATCTTCTCGTAACAGGCGAGCCTGAGGCGATAGCCCATATGATGGCCGACCGCCTCGCTGAAATAGTTCTGGAACAGGGTGAAGATGCCGCGCAGCACGCTGGCGCCGAGCAGCAGAAGCGCGGTGGTCAACAGCGCGTCCTGAGCCGCCTGGCCGGCATCGCCGCCGGTCAACGCCACCTGCGTGTGGTCCACCGCTTGCCCAAGCAGCCGCGGGATCATCAGCTGGAACGCGGAGGCGATCAGGGTCGCGCCGATCGCGAAGCTCGATTGCCACGGATGACGGAAGGCCATGACGGTAATGCGGGTCAGTATCGAGAAGCCTTTACCCCAACCTGCCGCATTCACCAGCGCCAACGAAGCCGACGGCTTCGCGGCGCGAACTGTTGCATCGCTGCTCACGGTTATATTCCAAAAATGAATCACAGAGCCGGACAAAATTATCCGGGAAGACGGCCATTATGAGATGAAGATTCGGACCGGGACCTAGCCTGCATAATGACGCTGATCAGTCAATCGAATTGGGCTGAAAACCGGGCGCCCGGTGGTGATTTTTTGACCTGTGTGGCGCCCGAATTTTGGGCATGGAGCCTTTCGGTATTCCAGTGCCTGGTCGGTGCGGTTAGGGGAGTGAAAAGCCCCCCGGTCACTCTTCGAAACTCCATCAGGACATTTCCACGGGTTCTTTTCCGCCCCGCATATCGCTAGGTCAGCTTCGGGCTGATATCGTTGCGCCATGTTCAGCATAAAAGGGTTCGACACTCGCATGACCAGCGGCCTGCATCACATCACCGCCATCACCCGCAAGATCCAGGCGAATGTCGATTTCTATGTGGGCTTCCTTGGCCTCAGGCTCGTCAAGCGGACGGCCGGTTTCGAGGACGCCCGTCAGCTTCATCTGTTCTACGGAGACGGGGCGGCGACGCCTGGTTCGCTCGTCACCTTTCTGGCCTGGGAGGATGGCTCGCTTGGGCGCGTCGGGCATGGGGCGCCGAGCGAGATCAGTTTTGCGATTGCGCCCGAGGCGATCGGTTTCTGGCTGACACGGGCGCTGCAGTTCAACGTCAAGCTTTCCGGCCCGGCCCAGGAGTTCGGCGAACCGGTGCTGCGGCTGACCGACCCGGACGGGATCATCGTCAAGCTGGTCGGCGTCGAGGAGACGACGCCCTGGGTCTGGTGGAGCGGTGGTGGCATTGCGGAGGCGGATGCGATCCGCAGGCTCTATGGCGCGACTATCCTTTCCGACAAACCGGAGCAGACGGCGGCTTTCTTGACGCGCCACATGGGGCTTCGGCTCGGCCCGAAGGACGGCAATATCCAGCGGCTGGTGTCGGATGCGCAGGATATCGTCGATGTCCGCGACGCCGGCGGTTTCTGGACCGCGGCACCCGGCACCGGCACGATCGACCATATCGCCTTCCGCGCTGTCGATCGGACGAAGGTCGAGGCGGTGCATGCTGGGTTGCTGGCGGAAGACGCCGGCGAGATGAACATGCACGACCGGCACTATTTCTACTCGCTGTATGTCCGCGAGCCGTCCGGCACGCTGATCGAGTTGGCATCCGATGGGCCGGGTTTCACCGCCGACGAGCCGGTTGAAACGCTCGGGTCCGAACTTTTCATCCCGGCGCATTTCAACGAAGACCACGACGTCCTGCGGGTCATGCTGCCGCAGTTCGGCTTGCCGGGCGAGGAGCGCATCATCTATCGCGACCTGCCCTTCGTGCACCGCATCCACATGCCGGAGAACTGGGACGGCTCGACGCTGGTGCTGCTGCACGGCACCGGCGGCAATGAAACGACCATGCTGCCTTTCGGACGCAAGGCTGCGCCGAACTCCATGCTGATCGGGGTGCGCGGACGCTCATTGGACGAGGGGCATCCGCGATATTTCCGCCGCTTCACGGAGACGACCTTCGACCAGAAGGAAATTGCGTCCGAAGCGGAGGCCTTCGTCGCCTTCGTGGAGGATCTCGGCCCCGCCTATGGCGCCGATCCGGCGCGGACGGCCTTTGCCGGCTGGTCGAATGGCGGCAACATGATCGGCGCGGTGATGCAGCTTCATCCGGGCCTGATCCGCAAAGCGGTCCTGCTGCGGTCGATGAACTGCCTGGAGGCCCGGCCGGCCGTCGATCTTTCCGGCACGCATGTCCTGTCGCTCAGCGCGACCGACGATTTCTACGGGTCGCTGGCTGAGGAACTCGAAGAACGGCTTCGCACTGCGGGCGCGGAACTCACCGCCAGAACGCTTGACGCCAATCACGGCATAGGCGCCGAGGACGAGATGATCGCCCAGGACTGGCTGATCGAAAAAGGCTTCTGATCAATCGCCGTAATGCAGGGCGATCGCATCGACGGCGGCGGATATGTCCGCTTTGAACCCCCGTCTTCGGAGCGCCATGCCATAGGCCGTCAGATTGCCGAGCACGATATCGAAACGGGCGCGCTGGCCGGTATGGTTCAGCCGGATCAGGCGCTCGGCGCCGGGGCCGACGCCGGCGGAAAGCTCGATGCCCTGAGGCGCGACGGAAAGCACGGCGGCCGGATCGGCTGAAGCCGGAAGCCGGGCTGTGGTCACCAGGTTCGAGCCATGCAGGGCATCGACCCAGAGTTCGCCGCCCATGGCCGTAAGTGCTGCTCGGGTCGCGCGGGCGGCGCGGACATGGCGGGCGACGATGGCATCGACGCCCTCCGCCTCGACGCGATCGAGGGCTGCTTCCAGTGCGAAAAATTCAAGCGGCGCGGTCGTGCCGGGAAGCGCGCCGCGGCCGGCCTCGAGCCAGGCCTTCTGGTCGAGAAGCGAGAGGATCGAATCCTTCGGGCCGCCATCGCGGGTGATGAGTTTCCAGGCGGCGGGACTGACTGACAGCGCCGAAAGCCCGGCCGGCCCCGCCAGCGCCTTCTGCGGTCCGATGACGGCGATGTCGATGCCGAGTTCGTCGATATCAAGCGCGTGGCCACCGATCGAGGCGACCGCATCCACGACCGTCACGATACCGCGGGACCGGGCGAGCGCTACGATCTCCTCCAGCGGGTTGCGGATGCCGCTTGCCGATTCCGCATGGACCAGCGCCAGGACCTTGATGTCCGGATGGGCATTCAGCGCCGCCTCGACCGCTTCCAGCCCGATGGGGCGGGCTGCTTCGGCCAAGAGATCAACGACCTCGGCGCCGCCGCGCCGAAGCCAGGCGCCGAACCATCCGCCATACATGCTGGTGACGATATTGATCGCCTTCAGGCCGGGACGGGAGAGGCTCAGCGCCACCGCCTCCAGCGCGACGACGGCTTCCGCCTGGATCAGCAGCACGTCGTTGCGGGTCTTCAGGATCCTGCCGATCCGGTCGGCGATCCTGGCGTAGCGCGCGGCGGGGAAGGACGGTGCGTCGTTCAGCGGGTTCCAGCGGTCAAACGTCATGCGATGGTGCTTCCGTTGGTTCTGTCACAAGGCGGGGTACGGCATCGACCAAGGCCTTGGTCGCTGGCGATTGCGGATTTTCGATCACCTGCCGCATCGGCCCGGTCTCGGTGAGCCGTCCGGCATCCATGACGGCGATCCGGTGGGAGACGGCGCGCAGGACGGCAAGATCGTGCGATATGAAAAGATAGCTGATGCCACGCTCTTCTTGTAGCTCGACCAGCAGTTCGAGGATCCTGCCGCGGATCGAGACATCGAGCGCCGATACCGCCTCGTCGAGTACGATCAGTGACGGCTTCGTGGCGATGGCGCGGGCAATCGCGATGCGCTGCCGCTGGCCGCCGGAAACCTCGCGGATCGAGCGCTCCGCATAGTTGGCGGGCAGGCCGACGCGGTTGAGCAGCGCCGCGATTTCTTGTGCGCGCCCGGCTTTCGGCACGATGTCGTGGATGCGCAGCGGATCGTCGAGGACCGAAGCGACCGTCGCACGCGGATTGAAGGCGCCGAGCACATCCTGAAACACCATCTGCATTCTGGCCCGGCGGCGGCGCAGGTCAGGGCCGGATAGCGATAGCCAGTCCTCGCCCTCGAAGCGGATCGAGCCGGCATCGGCCGGCAGCAGCCGCATCAGGATGCGGGCGAGGGTGGATTTGCCGCTGCCCGAAGCGCCGACGAGGCCGAGCGTCTCGCCGGGTTCGAGCGTCAACGAGACATCGCTGATTGCCGCAACCTCGCGGCTGCCAGAGGAAAAACGCTTCGAGAGGTTTTCGATCGCCAGCAGGGTCAAACGCTGGCCTCCCGGATGAGCGGAGGTGTCGTGAGATCGCGATGGCTGGCGATCAGGGTTCTCGTATAGGCGTCCTTGGGCGAAGCAAGGACATTTCCGGTCGGACCCGATTCTATGAGATTGCCATCCTTGAAGATCGCCAGGCGGTCGGCAAAGCCCGAAGCGAGCGCGATGTCGTGGGTGATGAAGATGAGCGTCATGCCGGCTTCGCGGACCAGTTCGTCGAGCAATGAGACGATCTGAGCCTGCACGACCATATCGAGCGCGCTGGTCGCCTCGTCGGCGATCAGCATGCCGGGCCTGGCGACGAGGGCCGCTGCAATCGCGACGCGCTGCCTCTGGCCGCCGGACAGCTGGTGCGGGAAGGCCTTCATCGCATTTTCCGGCTCTGGGATGCGGACACGCTCCAGCATTTTTAGCGCGAGAGTATAAGCCGGTCTCCAAGACAGACCGAGATGCCGGCGGCCGCCCTCTGCCACCTGTTCGCCGATCGTCAATACGGGGTTGAGGCTGGAGGACGGGTCCTGGAAAACGAAACCGAGATCGCGGCCGGGCAAGGGCGGCTGGCCCGAGCGCCATTGCATCTTGCCCTCCAGCCGGGCACCGGGCGGCAAGAGACCGGCGATGGCGCGGGCAAGCGTGCTTTTGCCGGAGCCGCTCTCGCCGATAATCGCCAGCCGTTCGCCGGCGACGATATCGAGATCCACATGATCCAGCGCCGGCTCCGTCTGGCCGCGATAGGTGACCGAGAGGCCCCTGATCTCGCAAAGCGTGCTCATGGCTCCAGCCTCCGGCCGGCGAGCGCCTTGGTCAGGCCTTCGCTGAACAGGTAGACGCCGACGACGGTCACGACCAGCGCGATGCCTGGAAAGATCGACAGCGACGGGGAGGAGCGGAGGATGTTGCGGCCCTCGGCGATCATCGAACCCCAGGTGACGACGTTCGGATCGCCGAGGCCGAGGAAGGAAAGGGCAGCTTCGGTGAGGATCGCCGCGGCGACAATGATGGCCGATAGTGCCAGAACCGGTGGCAGGGCGTTGGGCAGGATTTCCCGGAAGGCAATTTCGGCCGGATGCATGCCGATCACCCGGGCGGAGGCGACATAATCCCGCTCGCGGATGGAAAGCACCTGCGCCCGCGTCAGCCGCGCCGGATCGGCCCAGGCGCCGAGCGCGATTGCCAGAACCACGACCGGCACCGAGGCGCCGATGACGCTGACGAAGGCGAGCGCCAGAAGGAAGCTCGGGACGATCTGGAAGGCATCGACGACACGCATCAGCCCCTCGTCGATCAGCCCTCCGGCAAAACCAGCCGTCAGGCCGACACAGAGCCCGATGGCAATCGCTGCCAAGGCCGCCGCAAGACCGACTGCCAGAGAGGTGCGGGTTCCGTGGAGAACACCGGCCAGCACGTCGCGGCCGAGCCGGTCGGTGCCAAGCGGGAAGGCGGGATCGGTGAAAGGCGGCAGCAGCGCCCGGCCGGCGATGTGCAGCGGATCGCCGGGGGACAAGGCGGGTGCAAACAGGGCCACGAGCACCAGAAGCGTCAGAATGCCGAGCCCGATCGCGCCTTCCGGCGCGCGGACGAGATCTCGAAGGAGCCTCATGCGCGCGCCCTCACGGTCGCTCTCTCGCGCCCTCTCATCGGTTGGGCTCCGAGGCGCCGACACGCGGGTCGAGTGCGGCATAAACGAGGTCGATGACGAGATTGACGGAGATCACCAGCACGGCGCTGACGACGATGATGCCCATCAGCAGCGGTGCGTCGCGGCCGCTGACCGCCTCCTGCGCCAGCCGTCCGAAACCTGGAATGGCAAAGATGCTTTCGATGACGACGCTGCCGCCGAGCATGGCGGCCGATTGCAGGCCGAGCATGGTGACGAGCGGGAGAAGGGCATTGCGCGCCACATGGCGCAGGACGATGCGGCTGCGGGAAAGACCCTTGGAGCGGGCGAAGAGCACGAAATCCAGCGTCCACGCCTGCGCCATGCCGGAGCGCATCACCCGCAGGAACAGTGCCATATAGATCAGCGCCAGCGCACCGACGGGCAGGACGAGATGCCTGGTGATATCGGCGGCGCGGGCAAGCCCCACCTTGCCGGAGGCGATGGTCTCGATGCCCGAGGTTGGCAGCCAGCGGAGCTGGACCGCGAAGACGATGCTGAGCACCAGGCCGAGCCAGAAGCTGGGGATCGCGTAGAGGATAAGAGAGCCGGTCGAAAGCACTCTGTCTCTTATGCTTTCCGGCTTTGAGCCGGCGACGATGCCGAGCGCCGAACCGAGCCCGAAGGAGATCGCTGTGGCGCTGCCCATCAGCAGCAGGGTATTCGGCAGGCGTTCGAGGATGAGTTCGAGAACCGGCCTTCCGAAGGCGACCGACCAACCGAGATCGAGCTTCGCCAGCGACGAGACATACAGCCACAGCCGGGCGAGCATAGACTGGTCGAGGCCGTAGGCCTGGCGCAGCGACTGGGCGACCGTCGCATCGCCGCCGCCGATCGACAGGAGATAGGCGTCCACCGCATCGCCGGAGGCGGATTCGAGCAGGAGGAAGGTCAGGACGACGACGATCAGCAGCACGGGGATGCTGCTGATCGCGCGACGTCGGATCAATCGAATGGCTCGGTTCACGCCGGAAAGCGCTCCTGAATCGGATAGTGCGGAGAGCCTATCACGATTTCAGCGCGGTATCCGACCAGTTCGATACGGCCCAGCGCGGATTGTTGGAGACGTTCTCCACCGTATCGCGCGCCACCGTGATAAAACCCCATTCGGCGACGTTGATCAGCGGCAGGTCGGTAGCGACGATCTGCTGGAACTGCTTGTAGAGTTCCGTGCGGGCCGCGGTATCGACCGTTTCCGCAGCCTTGGCGATGATGCCGTCGAGCTCCTTGTTCTCGTAGCCGCCCTGGTTGGAGAAGGGCACGCCGGCCGGAATGCCGGACCGGACGAGGATGGTCGTCGAGATCGCCGGGTCGCCACGGAAAACCGGCGGGCCGATGGCAAGATCGAAATCGTGATCCGTATAGACCGCCTTCTGGTGGGCGGCGGAATCGGCGTTGATGAGCTGCGCGTCGATGCCGACGGCTGCGAGCGCCTGGCGGAGATAGTCGCCGAACTGCTTCGTCTCGTTGAAATAGGGCGCCGGGCGCAGCTTCAACGAGAAGCGGGTGCCATTGGCGCCCTTCTTGTAACCGGCCTCGTCGAGCAGGGCATTCGCCTTGGCGGTGTCGAAAGCGTAGGTCGGCACGCTGGCGTCATAAAATTCCGGGGCGTTCTTCGGCACCGGTCCGGTCGAGGCGGCGGCGTAACCGAGGAAGATCGTGTCGACGACGAACTTCCTGTCGATCGCATGGGCGATAGCCTGCCGCACCTTGAGGTCGGCGAGCTCCTTGCGGCGATGGTTGATCTCGACCACGAGCTGATAGGTCAGCGCTTCGTAGCCTTTCGAGATCACCTTGATGCCCGGCACCTTGGAAATGCGGGCAAGATCGGTAAGCGGCACCGCCGAGAACGCGGCGAGCTGGATCTCTTCCGCTTCGAGCGCCGCACCCGCTCCGGCGCGATCCGGCAGGACGCGGAAGATCACCTCGTCGAGCTTCGGCTCGCCCTTGCCCCAATAATCGGCATTCCTGGTCAGGCGGTAATATTCGCCCGGCTTGTATTCGGTGAGCTTGAACGGACCGGTGCCGACCAGCTTCACATTGGCCGGATTCGTGGCGATGTCCGTGCCTTCGTAGAGATGTCTGGGCACGACGCTGCTGACGACCGGCAAAGCGTTGCGGATAAGCTGCAGCGGGGTCGGCTTCGAGAACTTGAAGACGGCGGTCGTCGCGTCCGGCGTGTCCACGGCTTCGAGATTGGCGAAGACGAGGCGGCCGAGATTCTGCAGCGGCTTCCAGATATTGAGCGCCGAATAGGCGACGTCGGCCGAGGTGAACGGCTTGCCGTCATGCCATTTCACGCCTTCGCGCAGCTTGAAGGTGACCGACTTGCCGTCCGCCGATCCCTCCCAGGACGTGGCGAGACGTGGTGCGAGGCCATCCTTGCCGTCGAAGGAAGCTTCCGCGAGCGGCTCGATCACCTTGCTGGCGATGAAGAACACGCCGTTCGAGGCGACGATCGCCGGGTTGAGGTTTTTCGGTTCGGAATCTGCGGCGACGATCAGGCGACCGCCGGCGGGGGCGCCTTGAGCAAGGGTGAAGGTCGGCAAGGCGGTCGAGGCAAGCAGCGCGCCGCCCGCCTGCAGAAGGGTCCGTCGAGATAGGTTGGCGATCGTCATTGCTCTCTCCTGCATCCAGCCATTTCTCACATATTGCCAGCGAAATCGCGGGCCGCACAGGCAGGAAATTCTTCATGGAGGCGTTCGGGAACAAATTCTGGGGTGCAGCCGGGCGGTGGGCGCATTTCCGTTGCGCCATAAGGGCTTAGTGCCTGGTCTCCAGCTCGTCGCGAAGGGCAGCAAGGATTTCCGCCGCAAGCGGCACATCGCCGACCGCGCGGGCGAGCGTCAGCCCACCGACCATCTGCGACAGGATGACGATCGACCTGTGGCGCCGATCCCCGTCGTCATTGCCATCAACGATCTCCTGAAGCAGCTGCAAATGGTTTTCGATGCCCTCGGCGAAGACGGATTGCACCGCTTCACCCTGGCGGGAGGCATCGGCGCAGAGCGAGGCGAAGGTGCAGCCCTTGGCCTTGAAGATCAGGTTCGGCCGGGACAGATACATGCCGGCAATCGCCTTGAGGGCCTTTTCACGGGTGCGGCCGATGGTCTCCCGCCAGGCAGCGGCATTGAGCGCCAGCGCCTGGCGCGAAGCCTCTGCCGCCAGATCCACCTTGGATTTGAACTGGCCGTAAAATCCCCCATGCGTCAGGCCCGCCGCCTTCATCAGGTCGGCAATGCCGATGCCGTCAAAGCCGTATTCGCGGAACAATTCGCCGGCTTTCAACACCACGCGACTGCGGTTCTCCTCGGCTTCCTGGCGGCTCACCTTCATCATCTTCTCCTTCGGACCATCTTGACTCTTATATTTTGATCGTCATGTAAAAGGAGATATATGATGATCAAAATTTAAATCGAGGTGAAACATGGCGGCAAGATCAGGCGCGGGAAGAGTGGGCGACAGGCCAGGCGACAGGATCGTGATCACCGGCATGGGCATGGTTTCGCCGCTTGCGAGCGGCGTGGAGGCCACCTGGAAGCGCCTGATCGAGGGGCGCTCCGGCCTGCGCCGGCTTGCCGACGACATGGTGCCGGATATCGATGCCAAGGTCGGCGGCGTCGTGCCCGGCATCGACGAGGACGAGTTCGGTTTCGATATCGATCTTGCGGTTCCGCACAAGGAGCGCAAGAAGATGGACCGTTTCATCGGGTTTGCGCTTGAAGCCTCGCGGCAGGCGCTGGAGCAATCCGGCTGGGTGGCCGATACCGACGACAAGCAGGATCGCACCGCGACGATCATCGCCTCGGGCATCGGTGGGTTTCACACGATCGCCGAGGCGGTGCGCACGGTGGATGGGCGCGGTGCCGGTCGGCTGTCGCCCTTCACCATACCGTCCTTCCTGGTCAATCTTGCGGCCGGGCATGTGTCCATCCGTTACGGCTTCAAGGGCCCGATCGGGGCGCCGGTAACCGCTTGCGCGGCAAGCGTGCAGGCGATCGGCGACGGCGTCAGGATGATCCGGAGCGGTGAGGTCGATGTCGCCCTCTGCGGCGGCACCGAGGCCTGCATCAACCGCGTGGCGCTTGGCGGATTTGCGGCGGCGCGGGGGCTTTCCACCGCGTTCAACGAGACGCCTGAAAAGGCTTCGCGGCCGTTCGACGCGGCACGCGACGGTTTCGTCATGGGCGAGGGCGCCGGTATCGTCGTCATCGAGACGCTCGAGCACGCGCTGGCGCGCGGTGCGACACCGCTGGTCGAAGTGGTGGGCTACGGCACCAGCGCCGATGCCTATCATCTGACGGCCGGTCCGGCCGATGGTTCGGGTGCCCAGAGGGCCATCCGGCGGGCGCTGCAGATGGCGGGCCTTCCGCCGGAAGCGATCGGTTATCTCAACGCGCATGCCACATCGACGCCGGTGGGTGACGCGGGCGAGCTGGCTGCCATCAAGACGATTTTCGGTACAGAAGGCGGTCCGGCGATCTCGTCCACCAAATCGGCAACCGGCCATCTGCTCGGCGCGGCGGGCGGCCTCGAAGCAATCATCACCGCGCTTGCGCTGCGCGACGGCATATTGCCGCCGACCCTCAATCTCGAAGACCCCGATCCGCTGGCCGAAGGCCTCGATCTCATCGGTCCGCATGCACGTCACGCCAAGGTCGAATACGCGCTGTCCAACGGTTTCGGTTTCGGTGGCGTCAATGCCAGCGTCATCCTGCGCCGCTTCGACGAAAACGCAATCTAGGGAGAGCCACCATGTCCGAAGTCGTCATCGTCCAGCCGGTCCGCACCGCGATCGGCAAATATAACGGTTCGCTCGCCGGCATCGCGGCGGTCGATCTCGGCGCCGCGGTGATCCGCGAAACCATCGCGCGATCCGGCCTCGACGCCGCCGAGGTGGCTTCGGTCACCATGGGCAATGTCGTGCAGGCCGGCAACAGGATGAACCCGGCGCGGCAGGCGGCGATCCATGGCGGCCTGCCGGTCTCGGTACCGGCCGTCACCGTCAACCGCGTCTGCGGCTCGGGTGCCGAGGCGGTCGCCAGCGCGGCCAAGGATATCTGGCTCGGCCATGCCAAAGTCGCGATTGCCGGCGGCATGGAGAACATGGACCGCGCGCCCTACCTGATGAGCGGCGGCCGCTGGGGTTACCGCATGGGCCATGCGGAGATCTTCGACAGCATGCTGCTCGACGGCCTTCACGATGCCTTCTCCGACAAACATTCCGGCTGGCACACGGAGGATATGATCGCCTCGCGAGAGATCAGCCGCGCGGACCAGGATCGCTGGGCGGCCCGTTCGCAGCAGCGCTTCAGCGCCGCGCAGGCGGACGGCAGGTTCGCGGCCGAGATCGTCGGCATCGATCTTCCGGTGAAGGGCGGCGTCAGGAGTTTTGCTGCCGACGAAACACCAAGGCCCGACACGACGGTCGAAGCGCTTGCGAAGCTGAAGCCGGTCTTCCGCGACGACGGCACGATCACCGCCGGCAATGCGCCCGGCCTCAACAGCGGCGCTGCGGCAATGATCGTCGCGGATCGGGGTTTTGCGGAAAGCAAGGGTCTGAGGCCGATGGCGAGGCTGGTGTCCTATGGCGTCGCCGCCGTCGAACCCGGCATGTTCGCGCTCGGGCCAATTCCAGCCGTCAACCAGGCGTTGGAACGGGCCGGCTGGACGATCGGCGACATCGAGCGGATCGAGATCAACGAGGCCTATGCGGCGGTGCCACTCGCGGTCCTCAAGGGGCTCGGCCTGCCGGAGGACATCGCCAATGTCGAAGGCGGGGCGGTTGCGCACGGCCATCCAATCGGCGCGACGGGAGCGATCCTGACGACCAGGCTTCTTTATTCGATGCAGCGCGACGGCCTGAAGCGGGGCGTCGTGACGCTCTGCATCGGCGGCGGTCAGGGCATTGCGCTGGCGCTCGAAATGATCTGATTTGCGAAGCAACGCCCGGCGAGGTTTTCCGCCGGGCTGGACCGGATCGGCGCTGGCCCGCCCTGTAGGCTTACGTTGCCTCGCGCCGTAGGTCGTCATCCTCGGGCTTGACCCGAGGATCCAGCATCCGCACCGCCAGCACCATGGATCCTCGGGTCAAGCCCGAGGATGACGTCGAGTGCGAGGATGACGTCGAGTGGAGGTGAGGCCGAGGGGAGAAGGGTCGGTGGGAGCAAGGCCTTGGGTAGCAAGGTTGGTAGGCGACGGTTGTCTGAGGATGCTCGAAGCCACCCGATGCCTATACACCGGGCCTTGGTCCGAATCCACGAAACCTGAGGTTCCCCTCAGATCTCAACCACGACATAGTCCTCGTCGATGGAGACCTGGAAGGTTTCGGCCTGATAGGGGCCTTCCGTCAGCGCTCCGCCCTTGGCGACGGAAACGTCGAAGCTTTTCACGCGGGTGCGGGCCGGGTCGCACCAGGATTTTCCGGTGCGGATGTCGAATTCCCAGCCGTGCCAGGGGCAGCGGATGAGTTCCCCGTGCCGCGTCATGCGGACCTTGCCGGGCTCGTCGGCTTCGGCAAGCCCGACCACCTGGCCGCGGCACAGGTCGGCACCTTCGTGCGGGCACCGGTTGGCGATGGCGAAGAACTCGCCCTTGACGTTGAAGAGGGCAATGTCGCGGCCTGCGACCTTCACCAGCTTGGACTTGCCGATGTCGAGTTCGTCGACCTTGGCGATGACGTGACGGGCCATTCTCTGTTCAATCCATCGATGTTGACTGCATTTTCCGGAGGAGCTGATGTTTGCACTCCGTGTTCAGGGCAGACGGTAGACGCTTTTTGCATTGTCGCGAAAGATCCTTGTGCGCTCCGTCGGCGACAGGGGCACCTTGAAGGCATAGCGCGGATCGTCGAAATCCCAGTGCGGATAGTCGGTCGAGAACATCAGCCGGTCGGTGCCGACCCAGCGCAGCGTGTCGAGCAGGTGGCGGTTGTTCTCCGGCTCCTCGATCGGCTGGGTGGTGAACCAGACGTTTTCGCGGATATATTCGGACGGCGGCCGCTTCACATGCGGCACCTCGGAGCGCATCCGCTCCCACTGCTTGTCGAGCCGCCACATCAGCGGTGCCGCCCAGGCGAAACCGCCTTCGACGACGACCAGCTTCAGCTTCGGGAAACGTTCGAAGACACCCTCGAAGACCATGCTGGTCACGACGCTCTGCAGGCTGTGCGAGAAGGCGTAGTGCTCCTCGATATAGAAATTCAGCCAGCCGGCGCCACTGTTGGTGTGCTGGCCGTAGGCGGCCGAATGCATGCCGATCGGCATGTCGTAATGTTCGGCAGCCTCGTAGATCGGCCAATAGCGGCGCCGGCCCGCCGGCTCGATGGTACGCGGCGGGATGGCGATCTGGGCAAAGCTCCTGTCGCCGATACGCGCCTCGATTTCGGCGAGGGCTGCCGGCACGTCTTCCTGGGTGACCGAGATGGAAGCTTTCAGGCGCGGATCGGGGCCGGTCCACTTGTCGAGCTGCCAGTCGTTGACGGCCGCGCACATGGCCGCGCCCAGTTCCTGGTTCAGCGTCGAGGAACCCGCCGCGAGCGGCTGCAGGATGCCGTATTCGATGCCGAGCGGGTCGAGCAGCTGCTCCTGCAGATAGGCAAGGTCGGAGGCCGGCGGCCCGCCGTTCGGGGGCCAGGCGTCGCGGCGCATGCCGTTGCCGGGCGTCATGCGCGGATAGGGCAGGGTGCCGACCACCGGATTGGCGCTGCGCTGGCCGTAATCGGCCAGATGGTCGCGCCAGCGCACGGGCAGGAATTTCGCAAGTTCGCTGGGCGAGCCGAAAGCCGGGTGAATATCGCAATCGACGATCCCGAGCCTGGTTTCGCTCCCTTTTTCGAAAGTGGTGTCCTTTTCCAGAACGGCCTGGCTCATGGCTTAGTCCTCCAGTCCTGAATTGCGGGGCAGTCGCGGATAGGTGGCGAGCGCATTCTCCCGAACCAGCCGGTCGATCAGGCGTTCCGGGAAACCAGCGGGGATCGCGGCCTCGCCCTCGAATTGCGCATGCGGATAGTCGGTCGAGAACAGCAGCATGTCGTCGCAATCGAGATGTTCGATGATGCGCTCCAGTTCGGCCGGGTCGCGCGGCGCGTCGAAGGGCTGCGTTGTCATGCGGATCTGGCGGCGGACGAGTGCCGACGGCGGTTCCTTAACCCAGGGGATCTCGATGCGGGCGCCGCGCCAGTCCTTGCTCATCCGCCACATCTGGCCGGGCAGCCAGGAGACGCCGGATTCGATCAGGACGATCTTCATGTCCGGGAATTTGCCGAGCACGCCCTCGGCGACGAAACTGCCGACCTGCGCCGCAAAACCCTGGATCTGATGGACATAATCCTCGGCGAGATAGGAGAGGAAGCCGCTCTGGCTCGGCGCGTGGCGATAGGCGCTGCCGGCATGCACGCCGAGCGCAAAACCGTGGCGCTGGGCAGCCTCGTAGATCGGCCAGTAGATACGGCGGCCAAGCGGCATTTCGCCCATGCAGAGCGCCAGGATCTGAACGAAGCGCTTGTCGTCGGCAAAACGCTCGATCTCCTCGACGGCGGCTTCCGGGTTCTGCCAAGGGAGCACAAGGGAGGCGCGCAGGCGCGGGTCCCGGTCCAGCCATTCCGCCTTCAGCCAGTCGTTGGTGGCGCGGCAGACGGCGGTTGCGAGATAGGGATCGTAGATCGCGTGCACGGCGGTCACGCAGTTCAGGATCGCATATTTGAGGCCGAACGGATCGAGCAGGTTTTTCCGCAGCTTCTCGACGCCCTTGCCCTCCGTCTTCTTCCAGTCCTCCCGGAAGAACGGCTTGGTGCGGGTCGGGAAGTTGGTGAGCTCGAGGCGGTCGACATCGCGCGTGGTGACGATCTCGCGCCAATATTCGTCGAAATAGGGAAGAAGATCCTCTCGCCCCGGTGCGTCCGGATGAACGTCGCAATCGATCGCGCCCAATTGCGAAAGCACAGGGCGCCGCTGGGCCACAGCAGTATCCACCGCTAAAACCTCCCTTGTCTGTCGGCCGAACCGCTCGTTTGGCGGCGGGCCACAACCTCACTCCCGGGCGGCGCGTCGCCAGACGGTCACCACCCCCGCATCAGCGATGCGTTTCCTCGATCCGGGAGGGTAAGGGCCGCCGGGGGCCAAGAGAATATGTTTTTTCATCGTAGCGGCTTTCTCGATTCGAGAAAGCCGAACCGCTTTCAGTTTTTCTCCAGGAGCAAAGGCGTGGCGCTCATGCTGCTCGATCACCCGGAACGAGAGCCGCGTGCATGTGAATGCGCAGCCATTCCATCAGCGCGCGTACGGTCGGTTTGCGCGCTTGGGTCTGAGGGATGAGCGCCTTCAGCCAAAGTTCCGCGACGGGATAGTCCGGCAGGAGTTCGATCAGCTTGCCCGTCCGGATGGATTCTTCCGCCACGTAGTTCGCCACCATGGCGACGCCACGGCCTCGCAGCGCCAGGTCGTGCAGGATCTGGGTATCGTTGGCGCTGAAGGCGGAGCGCACCTCGACATCGATCGGCCCGCCGGGGCTGCGGAACGACCAGGTCGAACCCGTCGCGTGAAACGTCAGACAGATATGATTGACCAGGTCGCGCGGATGTTTCGGCAGGCCGCGGTTCTCGAGATAGTCGGGAGCGGCGCAGAGTTTTCGCGGATAGGGGCAAAGCGGTTCGTCGACGACGTTGGAATAGGAGGCGGGCAGGGCGCCGAGCGCGATATCATATCCCTCTTCCGCCGGATTGACGGAACGATCGACCAGCGCAAGATCCATGGTGACGTTCGGGTTCTCTTGCTGGAAGTCGCTGAGGATGCGGGCGAGGAAGGCGATCGTCACCGTCGTCGGTGCCTTGATCCTCAGATGTCCTTCGATCCGCTGGGCGACGGCTGCCGCTCCGCTGATGGCATCGTCGATCTCCTTGACCAGGGATTGGTAGCGGGGCAGGTAGCGCTCGCCGATCTCCGTCAGGATGATCTGGCGGGTCGAGCGGACGAACAGTTTCACCCGCATCTGGTCTTCCAGCCGGCTGATGCGTTTGGTCACGACCGACGGTGCAACGCCGAGATGACGGCCCGCCGCCGAGAAGCTGCCCGACCGGGCAACCGCCAGGAACGTGCGGATATTGATAAGTGTATCCAATGTCTTAGGTCTCCCATGCCACTCTCCCAAGCGGCCCTCCGCGTCAACGGTAGCACAATTCATCTTTCTATTTTCGAGAAAAGTGAATGTAAAAAAATGGTGCTTTTCCCCTGCACGGGAAAAGGTCAATCTAACAGAAGAGGGAATTCCGGTGCCGGACAGCATCGCCGCGACTGGCAGGGAGAGCCGGCGCAGATCGGAATTCAGAAAAGGGAGTTTTCAGTTGGCCGAGGCCGATCCTGCCTGAACAGAAGGCCTGAATGATCCGCGTTCATGCGGTGCTTATCAGGGAACTTGCCAATCGCCGGGCGTGCGCCAGATCGTTTCAGGAGCGACAGTTCGGTTATTGGGATCGGGTAGCTGTTCGGGAAAACAGCACTGCTTGCGGTGAAAAGGGAGATCGCGGTCGGTGGCCGCAGAAATTTTGAGCGTCGAGTGCCGGGACCTAAGTCCCGGACGCGGCGTTCGATCGTCAGTTCCAGGGAGGAGAGACACGTGACGACAGACACATCCATGACTTCGGCCATTCAAAAATGGTCGCGCCGGTTTTTTATGGCGGCTGCGGGCAGCCTTGCCATTTCGGCAGCAGTCGGCATGCCCGCTTTCGCGCAGGATGCCGAGTGGCAGAAGGTGATCGACGCGGGCAAGAAGGAAGGTTCGCTTGTCCTCTATACCGCGCTCGTCGGCCAGCCGAGCACCAAGCAGATCGCCGAGGCCTTCACCAAGCAGTACGGAATTTCCGTCGAAGTGCTTGAAGCGCGCGCCTCGGAAATCCGCGAGCGCGTCCGCGTCGAACAGGCCGCCGGCCGCTTCGCCGCCGACGTGATGTTCACCAGCGAAGGGCAGACCATGCTCTACGACAAGGAGGACAAGTCCGTCGATCCGCTGCCGGCGACCCCGAATTCGCAGAAGATCGGCGACAAGTTCAAGCTCAAGGTGCCGATGGCCTCGGTCATGACCATCCCTTACGGGATCATGATCAATACCGGCCTCGTGAAGCCTGCCGACGAGCCTAAGAGCTGGAAGGACATTGCCGATCCGAAATGGCAGGGCAAGATCCTCTCCGACGACCCGCGGGCGATCGGCGCCGGTTACCTCTGGTTCTTCTCGACCTATGACAAGATCGGCGAAGACTATGTGAAGAAGGTTGCGAGCCAGAAGCTGGTCTTCACCCGCGACCAGCGCGAATCGCAGCGCCGCACGGCGCGCGGCGAATATTCGATCTACATGCCGGTCATCATGACCGACTTTTCGGACCTGAAGGGGCTGCCGGTCAAGTTCATCATTCCCGAGGAGGGCGTTCCTTACGTTCTCTACGGCAACGTGATGCTCAAGAAGGCTCCACACCCGAACGCCGCCAAGCTCTATCTCGATTTCATGCAGGGCCCGGTCGTGCAGAAGATCTATGCGAGCCTTGGCTACGGTCCCGTCCTTCCCGGCATGACCGAAGGCCTGCCGCCGGACGTCAAGGCGATTTCCGAAGCCAAGCTCTACGGCACGACGGACACGACCCGCCAGAACGAGATGCTGGCCAAGTCGAAGGACATCTTCAAGTAATGCTGCCAGCGCTGCCACGGGTGCTCCCCGTGGCAGCGCCGCTTTTTCCATCAAATGGAGCCGCGAGGAATCCATGACGATTATCCATAATCGCCCCCTAGACGATATCGCCGAAACTGCGCCGACACTGGGCGGCAACGCCTTTACGCGCGCCTTTTCCGGCGGTTCGCTATGGCGGCTGATCGGCATGCTGGTGCTGGTCCTGATCCTCGGCTTCCTGACGATCTATCCGCTCGCCATGCTGCTCTATGGCAGCCTGCATTCGACGCCGCCCGGCATGGCCGGCGAGTTCAACCTGAATGGCTATCGCTCGATCATGACCACCCAGAACCTCATCGTTCTGGCCAACACCATCGGCATATCGCTTGCGAAAACCATACCGTCGCTGACGATCGCGGTGTTTCTCGCCTGGATCGTGGCGCGCACCGACACGCCGTTCCGCGGCACGCTGGAAGTGCTGATCACGCTGCCCTTCTTCATTCCGCCGATCCTGACCGCCATGGCCTGGGGCATGCTCGCCAATCCGCAGGTGGGCGTCATCAACATGGTCTGGCGCTGGGCGACCGGCGCAACCGATCCGCTCGTCAACATCTATTCCTATGGCGGCGTCATCTGGCACATGTGCCAGTATTCGATCCCGTTCCTCTTCCTGTTCATGGTCGACGCCTTCCGGGCGATGGACCCGTCGCTCGAAGAGTCTAGTCGCATGTGCGGCGCCTCGCGCTGGACGACGTTTCGCAAGATCACGCTGCTGCTGATGCTGCCGGTTTTGACCAGTTCCTTCATGCTGAGCTTCATCAAGGGCATTGAGACCTTCGAATCGGCGCTGTTCTTCGGCCTGCCGGCGGGCATCAAGGTGATCACCACCGACATCTACGAGTCGATCAACCACCGCGCCACGCCCGACTACCAGTATGCGACCTCGCTTTCCTTCGCGATCATGGGGCTGATGTTCCTGCTCGTCGTCTGGCAGTGGTGGATGCTGCGCGGCAAGAGTTTCCAGACCGTTACGGGCAAGGGTTTTCGCCCGAGCGTCATGGAGCTTGGCCCCTGGCGCTGGGTGACCTTCGCCTTTTGCGCGTTGTTCTTCTTCATCACGGTGGTGCTGCCGATCGGGCAGCTGATGCTCGGTTCGTTCTTCCGTTTCTTCGGCTTCTACACCTACGACATGCTGACGCTTGAGCATTACAGGTCCGTCTTCGCCAACAGCGAGTTCTGGCGGGCGGTGCGCAATACGATGCTGCTCGGCCTACTCGGCGCCACCGCCACCATGGCGCTCGGCGCGATCGTCGCCTACATTTCGGTGCGCACCCGCTGGCGCGGCCGCAACCTGATCGACGGCATGGCCTGGCTTCCCTGGATGATGCCGGGCATGGTGCTCGGCGTCGGTTTCCTCTGGGCGTTTGCCATGCTGCCGGGGCCGATCCCGATCTACGGGACCATCTGGGCGCTGCTGCTCGCCTATATCGCGCTCGGCACGCCGGTTTCCGTGCGGGTGATGACCGGCGCCTATCACCAGCTTTCCTACGACCTGGAGGAATGCTCGCGCGTTCACGGCGCAAGCTGGTTCCAGACCATGTGGCGGATCATGGTGGCGCTCGCCTGGCCGGCCTTCGCCGTCGGCTGGGTGCTGACCTTCTTCGGCATCATGCGCGAACTGTCGGCGTCGATCCTGCTCTATTCGGTCGGCTCGGAGACGCTGGCGGTGGTGCTGATGAAGCTCTGGGCCAACGGCAATGCCGAACAGGTGAGCGTCATCGGCCTGATGATGATGCTTCTGGTCATCGTGTTCCGCTGGGTGCAGCTGAGCTTCATCAAGTCACGCATCAGCAAGCTCTAGGTCCTCGATTCATGCGGGCGGCTCGGCGCCGCCGGCAATGTCCCGGTTTCAATAAGCGGATCTTCAAAGATCCGTGTTCGACAAGGAAGAGAAATATGGCTTCGGTGACGCTCGAAAACGTGAGCCGCATGTATGGCGCGATAACCGCCGTGGACAACGTGAACCTGAAGATCAAGAGCGGCGAATTCGTCACGCTGCTCGGCCCGTCGGGCTGCGGCAAGACGACGACGCTGCGCATGGTGGCGGGCCTCGAAAAGAACACAGGCGGCCGCATCTCGATCGGCGACAATGTCGTGTCGGATTCGGAAAAGGGCTATTTCGTGCCCTCCGAACGCCGTCGCCTCGGCATGGTCTTCCAGTCCTACGCGATCTGGCCGCATATGACGGTGTTCGACAATGTCGCCTATCCGCTGCGCATCCGCCGCCGTCCCGACACGGAAATCCGGGACCGCGTCATGAACGCGCTGCGTCTGGTCGAGATGGAGCAATATGCCGAGCGGCCGTCGCCTGCGCTTTCCGGCGGCCAGCAGCAGCGCGTCGCGATCGCCCGCGCGCTGGTGTTCGAACCGGAAGTGCTTCTGCTCGACGAGCCGCTCTCCAACCTCGACGCGCGGCTGCGCACCCAGATGGGCGACGATTTTCGCGCGCTGCAGCAGCGCCTGAAGATCACCGCGCTCTACGTCACCCACGACCAGGCGGAGGCGATGGCGCTGTCCGACCGGGTCGTCGTCATGCATGGCGGCAGGATCCTGCAGGTCGGCGCGCCGGAAGAGATCTACCGCCGGCCGGAAAACCGCCAGGTCGCCGCCTTCTTCGGTACGCCAAACCTGCTCAATGCGACGGTCAAGGACTGCCGCCCGAATGGCGGTCAATATTACAAGCTGTCGGTCGAAGGCCAGGGCTGGGCCGGCGACTGTCATGCGGCAACCGAAATGCCGAAGGGCGCCGATGTCACCGTCATGGTTCGCCCCGAAAACCTGAATGTCCGCAATGCGGGCGAGGTGAACGGCGATCTTTCCTGGTCGGGCGAGGTGTCGCAGGCGATCTTCCGCGGTTCGCACCGCTCGATCATGGTCAAGACCGCGGCCCAGACGCTGCATGTCGAGGCATCGTCGCTCTCCGATGTGGATATCGGCCGCCCGGTCACGGTCGCCGCACCCGTGGAGGCCGCCTGGGCCGTACGGAACTGATCGTTGCCGTTGCCCCGGGCCCATCCGGCTCGGGTTTGGGCCGGCGATATGGAAAACTTGCGTTTTGTCGCAGATATTCAATATTGAAGCGATGTTCCCGCCGGCCGTTTCCCGTCCGGCGCGATCCGCATTTCGATATGGCGCAGGTGAGGCCCAAGCATGACCACAGGCACCCGAACTCAGAACACTGCCGGGCCTGAGAAGCAGGAAACCCGCCAGCAGCACGTGATCGACAAGCTCAGGACCTGGGCGAGCAACGGCACGATCGACCCGCGCAAGAAACTGTCCGAATCCGGTTTGGCCGAGGCGCTCGGCGTGTCGCGCACGCCGATCCGGCATGCGCTGGCCGTGCTCGTCGAAGAGGGCGTGCTGCAGCGGGTCGGTGCCCGCGGTTATCGCGTCCGGGCTTACAAGGTGGCCGACGTCATCGAAGCAATCGAGCTGCGGTCGATGATCGAAGGATATGCGGCCAAGAAGATTGCCAGCGAAGGCCCGTCGCCGACGCTGCTCTCCGAACTCAAGGATTGCCTGCGCGAGGGAGACGATATCTTCGAGAACGGCGGTATCGACGATCCCGTCAACGAGGAGCGCTACGCGGCGATGAACCTGCGTTTCCACACGCTGATCATCGAGGCGGCCGGCGGAAACCTGCTGCACCAGCTCACCAGCCTGTTCGACCGGGTGCCCTTCGGCGCCCCGGATTCGATCCGCTTCGACAATATTACCCGCAAGGAGCGGGCGCAGCACCTGCATTACGCGCACTGGCAGCACCACCACATGGTCTCGGCGCTGATCGCCCGCGACGGCGCGCGTGCCGAGAGCCTGTTCCGCGAACACGGCGAAGGCGTGAAGATCAGCCTCGGGATCAGCAAGGGGCTTTTTGCGATCGATGGTTCACGTATCCTGCCGATCGTCGATCTCGACAGCCCGGCCGAGCATATCAACGGCCTGATGCAGGACGAAAACGAGGATTAGGCCTACGTGTTGCGGATGCCGTGATGTTCGTTTGGGATCCCAAATATCCCAATTTCTCCTTGAAGGGCGACAATCTGGATCCGGTTGGTTTTTCCGCACTGCATCAATTATGACCGATATATTATAGAGGCTGCGCAATTCTAATGGGTTGTCGCGGCGCTTTTCGCCCCTGGGCCAAAATCGGGTATTGTATCCCAAATTCGATTGCTCTATGAATCGTTCCGACCGGGAGGAGGCCTCGATTTCCGCCAAGCCGTCGAGGCGAGGTTCGAGAACCGGGCTGTTTGAGAGGAGATGGCGGGAGGAGACCGCTGACCCTCGTTTGCATGAGACATCTTGAGACGATGCATATCGTATCCCGAACCGGTTTTGACCGGTGGAGCGACATGCAGGAGAGAACCCGAGGGAAGGTTAAGTAAATGGCTAAGAATCTGACCCAGATCCTGAAAGAGAAGGGCAATACTGTCGAGATGCTGCGCAATTCGCGCATCGGCATGTATATCTATCCGGTCGTCGCGCCGGAATTTTCCAACTGGCGCACCGAGCAGATGGCATGGCGCCACTCGGCGGTCCTGTTCGACCAGTCGCACCACATGGACGAACTGATCGTCGAAGGCCCGGATGCGGCGAAGTTCCTGGAAAGCCTGGCGATCAACAGCTTTGCGAATTTCGGCGTCGATCGCGCCAAGCATTACGTTCCGGTGACGCCGGCCGGACATGTGATCGGCGACATGATCATCTTCCGCGAAAGAGATGACAAATTCGTGCTCGTCGGCCGGGCGCCGACCGCCAACTGGCTGCGCTACAACGCCTCGCTCGGCAAGCACGACGTCAAGCTCACCCACGACCCGCGTTCGCCTTCGCGCCCGGACGGCAAGGAAGTCAACCGCGTTCACTACCGTTTCCAGATCCAGGGTCCGGACGCTCCGAAGATCTTTGAAAAGATGAATGGCGGCCCGATCCCCGACATCAAGTTCTTCCATGTCGACTGGATCAATATCGGCTCCAAGAAGGTCCAGGCCCTGCGCCACGGCATGGCCGGCGCTCCGGGTCTCGAAGTCTGGGGTCCCTATGCGGAGAAGGACGAAGTCCGCGAGATCATCGTCAAGGCCGCCAAGGATGCCGGCGTCGACCTCTACCTTGTCGGCGCGCGCGCCTATTCCACCAACACGCTGGAATCCGGCTGGATCCCGTCGCCGCTGCCGGGCATCTATACCGGCGCGGAACTGCAGGGCTATCGCGACTGGCTGACGGAAGACAGCTATGAGGCGACCGGCTCGATCGGCGGCAGCCTCGTCTCCGACAATATCGAGGACTATTACGTCAATCCGTACGAACTCGGTTACGGCATCTACATCAAGTTCGACCACGACTTCGTCGGCCGCGCCGCTCTTGAGGCCATGAAGGACAAGCCGCAGCGCAAGAAGGTTACCTTCGAGTGGAATGCGGAAGACGTCATGAAGGTCATCGCCTCGAACTTCGTGCCGGGCGGCGAGGCCTATAAGTGGATCGACCTGCCGCAGCCGAACTATGCGTCTTCCAGCGCCGACAGGATCATGCATGGCGACAAGGTCGTCGGCATGTCGATGTTCAACGGCTATAGCTACAACGAACGCTGCATGCTGTCGCTCGGCATCGTCGATGCCGACGTCCAGGAAGGCGACGTCCTGACGCTGATCTGGGGCGAACCGAACGGCGGTACTGAGAAGACGTCGATCGAGAAGGGCCACAAGCAGGCCGAGATCCGGGTTCGTGTCTCGGCAACGCCCTATGCCGCCGAAGCCCGTGAAAACTATGCGGAGAGCTGGCGCACCAAAAAGGCCTGATTGTCTCGCATTGCCTCCCAGGGCCGAAGACAAAAGCGGCGTCCGAGAGGGCGCTGCTTTTCGTTGCGTAAAAGCTGGAGCCTGGGCTTAGGTAGTGGTCCGCTTTCGGCCCTAAGCGGCCGTTGGTCCTCGCAAATGTCTGTCGCGAAACTTGGACCTTTGCGAAGGGGTTTTACGGCGGGCATGCCACGACCGGGTAGCTTTCTGCCCGATTCATGGGGCCCGATCCGGCAATATCAGCCGACCCTCATCACATGCAGAGCCGGAACATCGAAACTGCCGCAACCATTCGCCCGCGTGCATGTCCTCTGCTTCTACAATAAGCCGGTCCAATGCGAGAAGTGTCCGTTTTCTTGGGCAGACATGATCCTCTCACAAACTGTCTCCTATCCTACAGTTTACCTGAACAGCGGCCTATGCAATCAATAAGAGTATCGAGATTCGGGGCGGACGGATGATACTTACCTTGACCTGCCACGGGTAATTTCCTCCAGAATGGATTAGAGTCCGGCCCATAAAAGGACGGACGAATGAAGAAGCAGCGATTTACGGAAGAGCAGATTATTGCGGTGTTGAAGGAGCAGGAGGCAGGAGCGAAAGCGGCCGATCTCTGCCGCAAGCACGGAATTTCAGAAGCGACGTTTTATAATTGGAAAGCCAAATACGGCGGCATGGAGGTCTCCGAGGCGAAGCGGCTGAAGGCGCTTGAGGACGAGAACGCGAGGCTGAAGAAGCTGCTGGCCGAACAGATGCTGGATGCAGCCGCACTGCGCGAGCTTCTTGCAAAAAATGTATGGTCCGCCTCGTCCGTGCAAGAGTTCGCGACATCGCAAATGACGATTCCAGTTGCATAAATGTATCCGGCCTCTCGCGAGTGGACTGCGGTTGCAGCCAGGCCATGATGAGATCCGCACACGCCGTTCCCAATAAATGGTCCAGGCACGAAGCCCGCTTTTTTGCACAGGGCTTACGGCATGTTGATCCACTGTTTCGTCATCACTATTCCCGAGCCTTGCAATCGAGCTTGGATCCTCAGGTGAAGGCAGGGTCTCTGCGTTCGTAGAGCGCTCCAGGCCTGGTCAGGACGACCCAGACGATCCGGGCCATTTTAGCGGCAAGTGCGACGACAGCTTTGTTGGGGTGCATCCGAGCCTGAAGGCCATCCAGCCAGTTCCCCAATCGATCTCGTGTTCGGTCGAGGTGCCGAAAGCAGGATCGTGCTCCATGTACGAGGAGCTTGCGCACATAGCGGTTCCCCCGCTTGCTGATGCCGAGAAGCTTCTGCTTTCCTCCGGTCGAGTATTCCCGTGGCACAAGGCCAAGCCACGCTGCCAGATCGCGAGCTTTCTGGAATTGCCGGCCGTTTCCAATGGCAGCCAGGAGCGCAGTTGCCCCCAACGCTCCGATCCCAGGGATCGTCATGAGCCGTCTTGCGGCATCCTCTCGACTGGCTACAGCTTCGATCTCGCGTGTGACGTCGCCGATGCGTCGTTCCAACTGGCCTAGATCGGTGAACAAATCTGCAAGCAGCTTACGCATCGCCGACGAAAGGTCGTTTGACCGGTCCTCGATAACTTGCGGCAGGTCGAGCTTGAACAGGCCCGCGCCTTGCCGCAGGGCGATCCCGTATTCGAGGCAGAATGCTCGCATTTGATTGATCAGGCGTGTCCTTGTGCCGATCATCTGATCCCGCACCCGGTGCAAAGCCTGAAGATCGGCTTGTTCTTCGCTTTTGAGTGCTGCAAACCGCATCGTTGGTCGGGTCGCCGCCTCAGCGATCGCCTCCGCATCGATGATATCGGACTTGTTCGATTTGACGTAGGGCTTCACAAACTGTGCGGGGATCAAGCGTACCCTATGCCCGAGAGCCTGTATCTTCCTGGCGATCCACTGAGATCCCGCGCACGATTCCATCCCCACGATCGCCGGCGCCGCTCGTTCGAAGAACTGCAGCAGTGTGTCGCGTCGGAACCGAACCTTCTGGACGGGCACGCCATCGCTTCTGAGACCGACGACGTGGAATATGTTCTTGCCGATATCAATTCCGTAGACAGCCGCTGGGCGCGGCACATTGCGCTGTGGCATTGCAACCTCCTTCAGTTTGAAAGCCTCATGATGCGGCAGGAGGACGAGGCGGACCATCCCATTAATGGTAGGGCCTGCCGCCAAGCGTGACGCCGTCACGCATCTGAAGGCCGTGATGGGTCTTTCGGAACGGCGGGCCTGCCAGATCATATCCGCTGACCGCAAGATGATCCGCTACCGGTCGTGCCGACCGCCGGAGGTGGCGCTGCGAGCAAAGCTGCGCGACTTGGCCAATGAACGACGGCGCTTCGGTTATAGAAGGTTGTTCATCCTGCTCCGGCGGGACGGAGAGCGGTCTGGCGTCAATCGCATCTACCGGCTCTATCGCGAGGAAGGTCTTTCCGTCCGCAAGCGGAAAGCCAGGCGGCGTGCCGTCGGCACGCGTGCGCCGATCCTGGTCGAGGCGAAGGCCAATGCCCGCTGGTCGCTGGACTTCGTGCATGACCAGTTTGCCTGCGGCAGACGCTTTCGCGTGCTCAACATTGTCGATGATGTGACGCGCGAATGCCTGGCAGCGATCCCGGACACGTCTATCTCTGGTCGGCGGGTCGCCCGAGAACTGACGACGCTGATCGAACGACGCGGCAAGCCAGGAATGATTGTCTCCGACAACGGCACCGAACTCACGTCGAATGCCATCCTCGCCTGGTCGAAGGATCACAAGGTCGAATGGCACTACATCGCGCCAGGAAAGCCGATGCAGAATGGCTATGTCGAGAGTTTCAACGGGCGCATGCGCGACGAGCTGCTCAACGAAAGCCTGTTCTTCGGCCTCGATCATGCCCGCAGCGCCATTGCTGAATGGGCGGACGACTACAACCATTTCCGGCCGCACTCCTCGCTCGGATACCAAACCCCGGCAGATTTTGCCGGGACCATCGCCGCAACCGGCTCCAACGCTACGCAAGATGAAGGCTACGCGTTTCCGCCGGTTGCTCACACCGCGCCACTTGGCGTATTCAAAACCGCCGGGGCTCTAGTCGCCGCTGGATGAAAGTTCCATGGCAGGTCATCGCGGCTCTGAGACGTTTTTCAGCGGTTTCATTCCTGGCATATCAGGGATTCCGAATGTTGAGCAAAAAAACTCGAAGCGGGTTGTGCTGAAAGCTTGCTCATTCGGTGACTCCAACGTTTATCTCAGGAACGCTCTAGATCTTCTTTCGCCAGACGACTTAGCTCAGATCGAGGCATGGCTTGATCCGCTCTTGGGCCTAGTTAAGCTGAAGGTCAGGTTCAATGAGGCTACTGACTTTGATATTCATGCTGAGGCCGAGATTGATGGGCGGTCAACGCCACTTGAGCTACTTGGCACGGGATATCTCCAGCTTATACAGATCTTTTGCTATATCTTGTTGTTTAAGCCAAAGATTTTGCTGATTGACGAGCCGGACATTCATCTGCATCCGAGCGTTCAAGAGAAGTTGGCACAGAGCCTGCTACAAATTGCGGGTGCGCAAGGTATCAAGATCATCATGACCACACATTCCCCGTTCATCGTTCGTGGTGCACCGGCGGGTACTAAAGTTGTTTGGTTGGCAGATGGTCAGAAGAAGACCGACGATCGGACTGTAGTGGAGCTAGCTTTAGGCTGGGGGGCCTTTGGGAAGAAGGTAATCATAGTCAGTGAGGACGCGAAAAACGATTTGTTGAAAAAGCTACTCCGCCAGTGGCCGGACCTTGAGTCTGCGGTGACAGTGCTCCCCGGCAGAGGCTATAAACACCTTTTAACAAAGGACGAAGCGCAAGAACTCCGGTCGTCCCTCGGCAACAAGTTCAAGATCCTTGTGCACCGAGATCGAGATTCGCTCACCGATGACGAGATCTTAAAGCTGAAAAATTCCTACGAAAGTGACGGCATTCGACTGTGGTTCACTGACCAATCTGACCTTGAGGCTGAATTTTGCGATCCCGAGTTCTTAGCGGCGTTAACTGGTCAGCCGATACAGACGTGCGAAAACTGGCTGACAGAAATTTCAAATCAGAACCAAGTACCTATAAAGGAACAATTCGCCAGTCAGCGTGCTGCTCACAACGACGAATTGCACAAGGCTGGCGGCAGCCCTACGAACGATGACGTTTGGGCTGCGTTTCAAGAACGGACTCTAAAAGGAGCCAAAGGAAAATTTGTCTTCAAACAATTGAAGAACAAGGTTCCGGGCAACGCGTTCTCTGAGGCTACGGTTGAGTCCCTTGTCACTTATCCCGAGCGCGCAGCAAGCCTGAAGGCTAACCTTGAGGACTTACTTGCGTAGTGTCCCTCTGACTTTGGATTAAGCCCTTTCCGCTCCCATGAGGGAGTGGGTGGCGGTTCAATAAGCGTCTACAATGTGATTGATTGGCAGCCAAGCCATTATCGCGATAATCCCGATTAAAAAGGAATTGTTTCTAGCCTCAGGCAACGGCGTGCAATAGGTAGCTTTGCGGCGTGGAAAAGTCCGCTTTTGGCGCAAAGCGACCACCAATGCCCAAGTTCAGGGTGCGGTGTTCTTTGCTGCTTCTACTAGCCCTTCGCTTTGGCTCGGGACGTTCCTCGCTACAATCGGTTCACCGGATCGATCGGTCAGGCTTCGTCTCACCCCGCATCCCCCATCTTGCCCGGGTTCATGATCCCCTTGGGATCGAGCGCCTTCTTGATCTTCTTCATCACATCCACCGCCTTGCCGTGTTCCTTGCGCATGAATTTCAGCTTCGCGATGCCGATGCCGTGTTCGCCGCTCGCCGTGCCGCCCACTTTCAGCGCCCTTTCGACGACCCGGTCGGCCATCTCGTCGGCTTGCCTCAGGTGCTCCGGATTGTTCGGATCGATCAGGTAGGCGGTGTGGAAATTGCCGTCGCCGACATGGCCGATGATCTGGCCCTTCAGCGACGAGGCCTCGATATCGGCGCGGGCCGCGACGATGCTTTCCGCGAGCCGTGAGATCGGCACGCAGATGTCGCCGGTATAGAGTTCGTAGCCGGGAATGATCGCCTTGGTCGCCCAGTAGAGGTCGTGGCGGGCCTGCCAGAGTTTGGCGCGCTCGTCGGCATCCGCGGTCCAGCGGAATGAGATCGCGTTGTGGCCGCGGGTGATCTCCTCGGCGAGCTCGGCCTGTTCCTTCACCCAGGCTTCCGTCCCATGAAACTCGAAGAACAGCGTCGGGGCGACGGGCATGTCGAGCTTCGAATAGTTGTTGACGCCGGCGATCGCCACCTCGTCCAGGAATTCGACGCGGGCGACCGGGATGCCGTATTGCACAGCCTCGATCACCGCCTCCACGGCATTGGCGACGGTCGGGAACGGGCAGAAGGCGACCGACACCGCTTCCGGAATGGGGTGCAGGCGCACCGTCAGTTCGGTGATGACGCCGAGCGTGCCTTCCGAACCGACGAAGAGATGCGTCAGGTCGTAACCGGAAGAGGATTTTCGGGCTCGCGAACCGGTCCGGATGGCCTCGCCGTCCGGTGTCACCACGCGGAGAGCCAGCACGTTTTCGCGCATCGTGCCGTAACGGACTGCAGTCGTGCCGCTGCCGCGCGTCGATGCCATGCCGCCTATCGAGGCATCCGCTCCTGGATCGACTGAGAACATCAGGCCGGTTTCGCGTAGTTCGACATTCAACTGCTTGCGGGTGACGCCGGGCTGCACGACGGCCAGCAGGTCTTCCGGCCGGATCTCGACAATCCTGTTCATTTCGCGCGTATCGAGCGAGACGCCGCCGCGGACCGGGATCGTATGGCCTTCCATCGAGGACCCCGCGCCGAAGGGCACGACCGGAACGCCATGCGCAGCACAAGCCGAGACGATCGCCTGGACTTCCGCCTCGTCGCGCGGAAAGGCCACAGCGTCGGGCAGGTGAGGGGCAAGCCGCGAGGTGTCGTGGCTGTGATGTTCCCGCACGGAAGCGGAGGTCACGAGCCTTTCGCCGAGAATGTCCTTCAGTTTCGCAATCGCCTTGCCGACCGGCGTGACGAGATCATCCATTTTTCTTCCTCCCTGATGCCGCAATGATGAATTGAATAACCGTGGCCGAGGCTCGATCCGGCATTCGGATCCAAAGCAACCAGGGCCGGAAATCATGGTGCGTTCCGGCGTTTCCGCGGAACGGTTTTGGATGCCGATATCGTATCCCAACCGATTGGCCGGCGGATTCGTCCGGCCCGACATCCCTCCCCAGATCAGGGCCTCCCAGCCCCCGCTTCGTTGCCGCATTCATCCCTCCTTGTATGCATGGGATGAGTACCGCGACATTCTAGACGGTTTAAACCGCGGTTGAAGAGCCTATCGTAAAAATCTCAGGCCCCCTGACTTTTTGTATCCTAAAACGAAATGGAAGCTTGTCGTTTCGGCCTGGATGTGTTGAAATTCGGATGTTCGGGTAGGCGATGTCGAGAGGACGGCGTCGCCTTGGGAGACCGGGCATGGGAGGAAATCGATGTATACACAACTGGTCGGAACAGTTGCTTCTGCCGTAGACATGGCAGGTTCGGTTTCGGGTTCCGCGACGGCGTGCGACCGCGTCTTCCCTGATCCCCTGGCGCACCTTATGCCGGCCGTTTTTCCGCGTCCGGCGGTTGCGCTTCCTCGAAGAGTTTCCAACGACTTTGTCGATCCGCCCGGGATTTAATTCTCCGGGTGGATTGACCGCGATATTTGCTGGCCGCAACGGGGAGGGAGCCCCGCCGGTCTCTGATCTCAAAGGGAGGAGAACACATGAAACTGAAGGCATTGCTCGCTTCGGCCTGCCTCGCGGCGCTGACTGCACCCGCTCACGCCGCCGATGTGGAACTGACGTTGTCGCATTGGGTCCCCGCCACCCATGCGCTGCAGCCGGGCGGGATGGAGCCCTGGGCGAAATCGATCAAGGAAGCGTCCGGCGGGCGCATCAATATCACCATTTACCCGGCCTCTCAGCTCGGTGCCGCGCCTGACCACTACGACATGGCGCGCGACGGCATCGTCGATATCGGCTTCATCAATCCGGGTTATCAGCCGGGGCGCTTCCCGATCATCGCGGCGGGCGAAATTCCCTTCCTGATCGCCAATGCCAAGGGCGGATCGCGGGCGCTCGACGAATGGTATGGGCAGTACGCCCAGAAGGAAATGAAGGACGTCTACGTGTGCATGGTGCATGTGCATGACCCCGGCACGCTGCATGGCGTCAAGGGACCGATCCAGGTTCCTGCCGACCTGAAGGGCAAGAACATCCGCCCGGCGCACGCGACCATGGCCCGCATGGTGAGCTCGCTCGGCGCCGCATCGGTGCAGGTGCCGGCGGGCGAAATGCGCGAACTGATCTCCAAGGGAGGCGCCGACATGACCGCCTCGCCGTGGAACTCGATCTATACGTTCGGCCTGCAGGACGTCACCAAACATCATCTCGACCTGCCGTTCTACGCCACGACCTTCGCCTTCGTGATGAACAAGGCGAAGATCGACGGGCTTTCCGCCGCCGACCGCAAGGTGATCGACGATCACTGCACGCCCGAATGGGCCGAGAAGATGGCCAGCAAATGGGCGGACGCGGAAGCGGCCGGGCGCCAGAAGATGATCGATGCCGGCGGCCACACCCTCTACAAGCCGACCCCGGACGAGGTGGTTCTCTGGAAAAAGGCGACCGGTTCGCTGCAGGGTGAATGGGAGGCCGCGGCCACCAAGGCCGGCATTGACGCGAAAGCGGCCTGGGCGAGCCTGCAGGAGACGCTCAAGAAATACGGCGCAGACGTGAAGTAGCTCACGCGGGACCGTTCGCAGGCGGGTGCTGTCGCGGCGCCCGCCGTTTTCAATCCGTCCATCGAGTGCTGTCCATGAACCGCTATCTGGAACGCTTCTGCGACATGGTCGATCTTGTGGCAGGCATCCTGCTGGGGCTGTGTACCATCCTGATCGTCGCTTCCACCGTCGGCCGCTATGTCTTCGCGTGGCCGATACCCGATTCCTTCGATGTTTCGCGCTATCTGATCGGCGCCTGCATCATGTGGGGCCTGGCGTCGCTCGGCTATCGCGGCGGGCATATCGCAGTCGATCTGCTCTACGAGCCGATGGGGCCGCGGGGGCGCCGCGTCCTCAATTTCATCGCCTGGGCGCTGCTCCTCGCCTTCACGGCCATGCTTGCCTACATGATGTTCTTCCGCCTCGCCAGCGCCTATCGGAGCAATGAGGCGACGTTCGATCTGCGCATCCCCGTCTGGCCCTTGATGGGATTGATCTGGCTGGGCTGCGCTTCGGCCGTCGTCACCACCGCGATCTCGCCCTTCGTTCGGCGCGAACCTGAAGACATCGATCCGCTCGAGGGCGTTGGCGTATGAATACCGCTGATCTTGTGGCTATCGGCGGCTTTGTCGCCATGTTCGTGCTCATGGGCCTGCGCGTACCGCTCGGCGTTTCGATGGGGCTGGTCGGCATATTCGGCTTTGCAGCCATGCGCGGCATGTCGCCGGCGCTCAACCTTTTGACGACATCGCCGATCCGGGTGATTACCGATTTCAACCTGACGCTGGTGCCGTTCTTCATCCTGATGGGAGCCTTTGCCACCAATTCCGGCATGTCGCGGGAATTGTTCAGGACGGGCAATGCCTGGCTCGGACAGTTCCGGGGAGGGCTGGCCCTGTCCACGATCGGCGCTTGCGCAGGGTTCGCGGCGATCTGCGGCAGTTCGATTGCGACCGCCGCGACCATGACCCGCATCGCGCTGCCCGAAATGCGCAAGGCGAAATATGCCGATGCCACCTCGACCGGCGTTATCGCCGCGGGCGGCACTCTCGGCATTCTGATCCCGCCTTCGGTGATCATGGTCGTCTACGCCTTCCTGACGGAAACGGATGTCGCGCAACTGCTGATGGCCGGCATCATCCCGGGCATCATGGCGACCTTGATGTACATGGCGACCGTGCTGATCGCCCATGGCAAGCGCCTGCCGCCCGGAAAGCCGTTCGAGCTGAGGGAAGCTCTCGCATCGCTTCGTGATGTCTGGGCGGTCATGCTTCTTTTCATTTCCGTCATCGGGGTCATCTATCTCGGTATCGCAACCGCAACGGAAGCGGCGGCGGTCGGCGCCTTGATGACCATGGTCATCGGTGTGCTGCGTGGCCGGCTAAACTACCGCTCCATCATGGCGAGCCTCGTGGAGTCGCTCCGGACGTCGGTTTCGCTGTTCAGCGTGCTGATCGGCGCCATACTGTTCGGCTATTTCCTGGCGATCACCCAGTCGCCGCAGAAGCTGACGGCGCTGCTGGTCGGGATGGACCTGGGGCCATACGGAACATTGGCGCTGATCCTGGTCATTTTCCTGATCGCGGGGGCCTTGATGGACGAGATGGCGATGATCATCCTGCTCGTGCCGATCGTGTTCCCGGTCATCAGCCATCTCGGCTTCGACCCCGTCTGGTTCGGCATCATCATCGTCGTCGCCTGCCAGCTCGGCATGATCATGCCGCCCGTCGGCATCAATGTCTTCGTGATCAATTCGATTGCGAAGGACGTGAAGATCACCACGATCTATGGCGGCGTCATGCCGTTCATCCTGAGCGATATCGTCCGGCTTTTCCTGCTGGTGGCGTTCCCGGTGATCTCGCTCTGGCTACCGCAAACGATGAGGTAACGCAGATGATGGCACCGAGCCTCAGGCAGCTTTGCGAAATCCGCGCCGAACTCGGCGCGCCGATCGAGAAGGGAGGCGGCCCGGGCGGCCGCTGGCGGATTATCCCGATCATCGGTGGCGTGGTCGAGGGGGAACGCCTTTCCGGGCGCGTCCTCAATCTCGGCGCCGATTGGCAGAGCGTCTATGACGCCGGTTATGCGGAGCTCGATACGCGCTACGTGATCGAGACCCATGACGGGGCGATGATCGACATCCGCAATTTCGGTTTCCGGCATGGACCGCCGGAGGTGCTGGCGAGGCTGGCGGCCGGCGACACCGTCGATCCGGCGCTCTATTACATGCGCACCACGCCGCGCCTGCAGACGGGCGATCCGCGCTACGCATGGCTGAACCACACCATGTTCATCGGCACCGGCGAGCGCCTGGCAAATGCGGTCAGGATAGGTGTTTTCGAAGTGCTCTGATCCACCGGCCAAGTCGGCTCCGGACCTTCTGAGATATCAGAAGGTAGGCCACTTTGCCGTCATCCTCGGGCTCGACCCGAGGATCCAGCATCCGCAGTGCCAGGGGCGTGGATCCTCGGGTCGAGCCCGAGGATGACGACGAGTGGGGAGCCAGCCCTGACCGCAAATGGAAAGGCCGCCGGATCATCAACCCGGCGGCCTTTGTTCTCGATGAAACCCAGCCGGCCTTCAGGCCATATGGATCGTCTTGACCTCGAAATAGTTCTCGAGCCCTTCCGGGCCGCCTTCGCGGCCGATGCCGGACTGCTTGAAGCCGCCGAACGGATGATGGATGTCGACGATCATGCCGTTGACGGTCACGCTGCCGGTGCGCATGCGGCGGGCAAACGCATAACCGCGCTCCGGATCGGACGTGAACACCGCGCCGGACAGGCCATACGTGGTGTCGTTGGCGATCTTCGCCGCCTCGTCATCGTCCTTGTAGGTGATGATAGACACGACCGGTCCGAAAATTTCCTCCTGGGCGATCTTCATGTCCATCGTCACGTCGGTGAAGACTGTCGGCTCGATGAAGTAGCCCTTGTCGAGACCGGCCGGACGGCCGCCGCCGCAGGCAACCGTCGCTCCGCCTTCGCGGCCGGCGGCGATATAGCCTTCGACGCGCGCAAGCTGTCGCGCCATGGTGAGCGGGCCCATCTGGGTGGTCGGATCCGCCGGATCGCCGACCTTGATGTTCTTCACCGCGCCGACATAGAGGTCGATGAATTCCTGCTTGCGGGATTCCGGCACAAGGATGCGGGTCAGCGAGAAGCAGACCTGACCGGTGATCGGCATGGAATAAACCATCAGGGACGGCAGGGCCTTGGCGAAGTCGGCGTCGTCGAGAAGAACGGCTGCGGATTTGCCGCCGAGTTCGAGGCTGACGCGGGCGAGGCGGTCGGCGCAGGCGGCGGCGATCGTCTTGCCGGCGATGGTCGAGCCGGTGAACGACACCTTGTCGATGCCCGTGTGGCGGACGAGGTAGTCACCGCCTTCACGGCCGGCAGGAACGAGGTTGAAGACGCCCTTCGGAATGCCGGCCTGTTCGATGCATTCGGCCAGGAGGTAGGCGTCCAGCGGGGTCTCCGGCGACGGTTTGGCGACAACCGTGCAGCCGGCGGCAAGCGCTGCCGAGATCTTGTAGTTGAGGAGCACCATCGGCGCGTTCCACGGCGTGATCGCGGCGCAGACGCCGACCGGCTCACGCACGACACGCACTTCGCCGCCGTCGGCGCGCTTGCGCTGATCGACGAACTCGTCGTTCTCGATCAGGCCTGCATAGTAGTTGTAGAGGCCGGGGTTCTGGCCGACGAGCTTCTTGGTGAGGAAGATCGGCGCACCGACCTGGGTGGTCCAGGCATTGGCGATCTCGTCGAGGCGGGCGGTCAGGAGATCGGCGACCTTGCGCAGGTAACCGGCGCGTTCCTTGAAGGTCATGCGCGGCCACGGGCCGTTGTCGAAGGCATCGCGGGCAGCCGCCACGGCCTTGTCGATATCGGCGTTGCTGGCTTCGGGATAGCTCATCAGCACTTCTTCGGTCACCGGCGAGATGACGTCGAGCTTGTTGGTGCCGAGCGGGGCGACCCACTGACCGCCGATGAAGAACTTTTCCGGGGTCCTCAGTATCTGTTCGTTTCTGACAGCGACATTCATTTCAGTCTCCTCCTCCGATAGGATGATTTCCAAAAGCCGCGGCCCCTTCATCTTCAGAAGGTCCCGCAGGCAAGACGATAGTTCCTCGCCCTTTTCGCAGCGGACGGCCTTGCAGCCCTGCGCCTCTGCGATCTTGACGAAATCCAGGTGACCGATATCGACGCCGTCGATGCGGCCGGAGCCGGCCCGTTCGGCAATCGCCTTCAGCACCTTGTAGCCGCCGTTGTTGAGGATGACGATCATCAGATCGGCATCGTATTCGACGGCGGACCAGATCGACTGGATGGAATAGAGGCTGGACCCGTCGCCGATGACGGCGATGACCGGCTGTTCCGGCCTGGTCAGGGCGGCGCCGACCGAGCCGGGCAGGGCATAACCGAGGCCGCCGCTGGCGGTGGCGAAAAAGCCGCCGGGCCGTTCGATCGGGAAGAAGTCGTGCAGCGCATCACGCCCGCCCGGGGCTTCCTCGAAGACGATGCTCTCGGGCGAACGCACGTCGGCGAGCGTCTGATAGAAAAACTCCTGGGTGATACCCTTCGGCTGTTTCAGGCGCGGAATGGTGCGGGCCGGGCCGTCGGCGCGTTGCGTGCGGCAGTGCAGGCGGTAGACGAGGCTTTCGGTCGCAGAACGCAGGTTGGAGACCATCGCGTTGCCGACGATGGCGCTCGCCGCCTGGGCCGGATCGTCGGTGATCAGCCAGAGCTCCGCGCCCTCCGGAATATCCGGGCCGGAGCCGGCGAAATGATAGGTGAAGGCCGGCGCGCCGAGAACCAGAACGAGGTCGGCACCGGCAAGGCAGCTGGCGAGCTTCGGCTGGAAGGCGGGCAGGAAGCCGGCAAACAGCGGATGGCGCTCCGGAAAGCTGCAGCGCGACGAAAGCGGGCTCACCCAGACCTTCGCCTGCAGGATTTCCGCCAGCCGCACCGTGGCGTCCCAGGCATTGTCGAGATCGACGCCGGGGCCGACGACGAGCACCGGCTCGCGGGCGTCGTTCAGCCGGCGGGCGAGATCGTCGATTGCCGAGGCCGGCGCGCTGATCACCGTTTCCACGTCGCGGATGGCGATCGGGGCCGCCTCAGCCTGCCAGTCGCCCAAGGGGACCGACACCATGACCGGGCCGCGGGGCGCCTGCATCGCCATGTGGTAGGCGCGGGCAATCGCTGCCGGCACGTCTTCGGCGCGGGCCGGTTCGCAGGCCCACTTTATGTAAGGCTTCGGAAAGTCGGTCGGGCTTTCGGCAAACAGGAACGGATCATGCGGCAGCAGCTCGCGGCTCTGCTGGCCGGTGGTGATGATCAGAGGCGCGCGGTTACGGTAGGCCGTATAGATATTGCCAAGCGCATGGCCGAGACCGGCGGCCGAATGCAGGTTGACGAAGGCCGGCTTGCGGGTCGTCTGGGCATAGGCGTCGGCCATGGCGACGACGATCGATTCCTGCAGGCCGAGCACGTAGGAAAAGTCTTCCGGCACGTTGACGAACATCGGCAGTTCGGTCGAGCCCGGATTGCCGAAAATTCGGTCTATGCCCTTCTGCCTCAGAAAGTCGAAAACCGCCTCGCTTACGGTTTGTCCACGCAGCTTCGTGCTGCCGGACAGGAAATCCAGCGACATTCTGTTCATTGTTAGAGGCCTCCTCCCGGCCTTCAGGGCTCCCACCCCGAGCGCATATCCTGTCCGGGGAGTGTTGCAGATAGCACCTCCTCTTGGAATTGAAGAATTTCCAATAATCCATTACACCAAGGCATGACTTTGGATGTGCGCTCTGCTCAGATCGTTCTGGAATGCGCGCGGCGCGGCAGCCTTGGCGCGGCGGCGACGGCCTTGAACATGACGCAGCCGGCCATCACCCGCATGCTGAAGCGGCTTGAGGACAGCTACGGTGTTCCTCTCTTCGAACGAACCACGCGCGGCGTGGTGCCGACCGTGTTCGGCGATGCGCTGCTTCCCTATGCCAAGCTGGTGGTTTCCGAGATCGGCAATGCGACGGACGTCATCCAGCAGATGCGGGGCGCCAGCCGCGGCGTGGTCAGGATCGGCGGAGTGGCGAGCGTCGTCGGTGGCTTCATCATCGCCGTGATCGGCGAAATGCGCAAACAGCACCCGGAAGTGCAGTACCAAGTCATCGAGGATCTCGAGGACCGGGTGCTGGAAGGGCTGAAGGGCGGCACGATCGACATCGCAATCTCTCCCGAACCCTATCTCGACGACGACATCATCATGGCGACGCCTGATATCATGCATGACATGGTGTCGGTCTTTGCGAGGTCCGATCACCCGATCATCAGCCGAGAGCATGTAACGCTTGCCGAAGCGGCGGGGTTCGACTGGGCCATGCCTCCACCCGGAACGCCGACCGTCAGGGAGTGGCAGCGGCGGTTCCATGACAATGCGCTGGAGCCGAACGCGCCATCGATCATCTCCCGCTCGGTGCCGGTTCTGAAAGCCGCTGTTCTCTCGGAAGCGCTGTTCTGCTGGATGCCGCTGCCCCTGGTGCGCGAGGAGGTCGAACGGGGCGATATGGCGCGCGTCAACGTGCCCGAACTCGACTGGCAGCGTACGTTCCGTGTCTACCGCCGCAAGAAGGGCCTGATGACGCCGCCGACAGTCAATCTGCTGCGATGCATTCGCCAGATCAGCGAGACATGGTCAATGTAGGCGGCAGGGGCGATCAAGCCCTATTTCTGCTTGGCGCCTGCGCTCTTGCCGTCCGAACTTTTCGACCTTTCCTCGAAACGGTCGGCGCCCTTGGCGAGATCAGAACCCTTCTGGGCCTCGACCTTCTTCTCTTCCTTGCGGGTGCTCTGTTTCAGACCGCGGGCGGATTCCCGGCCCTTTTCGGTCGGAGCCTGTTCGATACCCATGATTTCTCCTCCAGCGCCCGATTGGCGCTGTGGTCGAACGGACGGCAGCAGAAGGCGTTCCCGCCATCCGCATCTTTTTGCAGATATCCGTGGGCAAGCTCGGTCAGCCGCCCGAGGTCGTCCGGAGAAATGGGCTGTTCGACGATGCGGGGCGAGGTCAGGCCGTTTGGCCGAGCCGTGGCAGCGACGCGAACTCCTTGAGATAGGCGCGCCAGCCGCCATAGGCGGTGATGTCGAGCGCGCCCTGAAGCGCGAACGGCTCGGCGAGGAAGCCCTTCGCCGATGTGCCGTCCGAGAGCGTGACGGTGCCGATGCCAAGTGGCGGCGGGATTGCCGCTACGAACAGGCCGAAGGCCGCCGGTGTCAGTTTCCAGATCTCAACCTCGATCTCGCCGCCTTCGCCTTCCGCCACGCGGACCATGCCGGGTTTCGGCGGTACGGTGCCGGCAAGCGCATAGAGCTTGTAGGCGGCCGACGTGCGGGCCGCGCGGGAGAAGGTACCGTTCAGATCGGTGAGCTGATGGTTGAGCGGCATGCCGGAAAGGTGTGCGCCGACCACGATCACGTCGATCAGGTCGTCGCCGGCGGAGGCAACGGGCGGTTCGGATGATGCCGGAAGCGGCCAGCCGGTGGCGCCGAGGGTGAGGCCGCTTGCCGCGTGCAGATCCCGGGCAAGCGATGCCGTGAGGCCGTCGCGGCCGAACGGGGCGAGCAGCGTCACGCTTGCCGGCAAGCCGTCGGCGCGGGTGCCGGTCGGCACGGCGATGCCGCACATGTCGAGCAGGTTGACGAAGTTCGTATAGGTGCCGAGGCGCGAGTTCTCCCGGATCGGCTCCGCCGCCAGGTCGGCGCGGGTATAGTGGGTCGGCGCGGTCGGCACGCAGAAGAGGTCTACCGAGGCAATCAGCGGCGCGAGCGTCTTCTTGAGCGTCTGCAGCGCATAAAGGCCGTTGAAGGCATCGGCTGCGGAGAGCAATTTGGCGCTGCCGTAGATCTTGCGCGTCACCGGGTGAAAACTATCCTCCTTCGCATCGAAAAACGCCTTCACTGCCGCATAACGCTCGGCCACCCAGGCACCTTCGTAGAGAAGGTTGGCGACCTTGTAGAAATCGCCGAAGGGCACTTCGACGATCCGGTGCCCCAATCTCGCGAGCATCGACACGGCATCGCCATAGGCGGCTTCCATCACCGTGTCGCCGAAGAATCGCAGGTCGGCCTTGGCCGGCACGCCGATCGTCAGCACCGCCGGCGCCGTGCCGAAACCGGTCGCCGGAACGACCTTCGAATAGGCGTCCGTCTCGTCGTATTTCGCAGCGGTGGAGAAGACTTTCCAAGCGTCATCGGCAGTGAGTGCGAAGATCGAGACGCAGTCGAGCGTGCGGCAGGCGGGGATGACCCCGGTGGTCGACAGCGCACCGACGCTCGGCTTCAACCCGACGATGTTGTTGAGGCCGGCCGGAATGCGCCCTGAGCCTGCGGTATCGGTGCCGAGCGCGAAGCTGACGATGCCCTGGGCCGTGGCGACCGCCGAGCCGGAGGAGGAACCGCCGGGCACGAGTTTCGGGTCGATGGCGTTTCTCGGGATCGGATAGGGCGAGCGGACGCCGACGAGCCCGGTCGCGAACTGGTCGAGATTGGTCTTGCCGATGACGAGCGCGCCGGCTGCCTTGAGCAGGCCAACCACGGTCGCGTCCCTCTCGGGCACATAGGCATAGTCCGGGCAGGCCGCCGTGGTCGGCAAACCGGCGACGTCGATATTGTCCTTGACGGCAAAGGGGATGCCGAACAGCGGTTTTGCCGGATCGAATGCGCCGAGTTTTGCCGCCTCCGCCAGCACCGCCTGTTTCTCCGCCAGATGGATGAATATGCCGGGATCGTTTACCTCGGCAATGCGTGCGAAAACCGCTTCGACGATCCGCACGACACTGCCGCCGCCTTGATAGAATGCGTGAAGCGAAGCGATATCGAAGGCTGGTGTCGCGATCATGCCATTTCCTCTTCCAGTATTTTCACCGGCCGGTCCCACTGGATCAGCACGACGCAGCCGGTATCGCTCCAGACGGAGTGTTCGGTCCCGGGTGCATTGACGATGTAGCTGCCGCGGCCGTAATCGCCAGCCTCGTCGGATTGCACGCCGTCGAGCACCAGGATGGTTTCAAGGCCCTCGTGGCGATGACGGGGAACGCCCGCGCCGGCCTCGTATTTCAGGAGCGCCACGCCGGGCTGGTCGCCCTCGAAGGGGCGAATCCAGTGGATCGTAACCTCGTCGCGGAAAGGCTCGAATTCCAGGTCTTTCCAGCCGCCTAGCGTCAGAAGTTCGCGAGTTGATTCAGGCATTGGTTATCCCCTTTGGCGCGAGCCCCTCCAGAATGTCGTCCACATGCGCGGTCCAGCCGACGATGGCGCCCTGGGCGCGGATCATGGCGATGGCGGCCGCCTTGAACTCGGGAAAATAGCTCTCCGTCGCTTCTTCGGCGAGCAGGCATTCGTAACCCCGGTCGTTCGCCTCGCGCATGGTCGTCTGGACACAGACCTCGGTCGTCACACCGGCGAAGACGAGCTGGCTGATACCCTTCGTCTTCAGCACGTCGCCGAGTTCAGTGGCGTAGAAGGCGCCCTTGCCGGGCTTTTCGATCACCACCTCGCCGTCGATCGGCGCGAGTTCGGAAATGATCGCCGTGCCCGGTTCTCCGGAAATCAGCACGCGGCCCATGGGGCCGACATCGCCGATCCGGAGTGTCGGGTTGCCGCGATCGCGCTTGGCGGGCGGCAGGTCGGAAAGGTCCGGCCTGTGGCATTCCATCGTGTGGATGACGGGCAGGCCGGCATCGCGAAATCCCTGGATCAGGCGTTTGACATCCGGCACGATCTTGGTGATCCGGCCGACGTCATTGCCGAGGCTCGCTCCGAAACCGCCGGGTTCGGCGAAATCGCGCTGCATGTCGATGACGATCAACGCCAGGGCCTCGGGTTTCGCCGGGAAGGCGAAGGGTTCTGCCGTGATCTCGACTATCCCCTCGGCCATCAGTGATGCCCCGCCATGTGGGCGCCGATCACGCCGATATCGGCTGCGCGGATCGGGGTTTCATAGACCAGCTTGCCCTCCGAGATCACCATGATGCGGTCCGACATTTCCAGCAACTCGTCGAGGTCTTCCGAGAGCAGCAGCACGGCAGTCCCTGAATTGCGGGCCCGCATGATGCGGGCGCGGATTTCCGCGACGGCGGAAAAATCGAGGCCGAAACAGGGGTTGGAGACGATCAGCAGATCGACATCGCCGGTGAGTTCGCGGGCGAGCACCGCGCGCTGCACGTTGCCGCCGGAAAGCGCGGCAATCGGCGAGGAGGAGGAGGCGGTCTTGACTTTGAAATCCGAGATCAGCGACGAGGCGCGTTTCTTCATCTCGCCCTTGTTCAGCCAGATCGCATCCTTGCCGTCGCCCTTCAGGTCGAAGGTGCGGAAGGCGAGATTTTCGCTGACCGTCATTTTTGGCGCGCAGGCGTTCTGCAGCGGTTCTTCCGGGATGAATCGGACATTGTTTTTGCGCGTCTCGGGCCGGGTCGCGCCATAGGTTTCGCCGTTGACGGTCACCGTGCCCCGGTCGGTCGGGCGCTGGCCGGCGAGGATTTCGGTCAGTTCCTTCTGGCCGTTGCCGGAAATGCCGGCAATGCCGACGATCTCGCCGGAACGGACCGTCAGGCTGTCGATCTCGATCGTCTTCAGGCCGGAGCGGTCCGGCGCCTTGACCTGTTCGACCTTCAGCACCGATTTCGCCGTCTCCGCCACGGGCAGGCGGCTGTCGAGTTCCGCGAGCTTGACGTCGCCGATCATCATCGCCGCCATCTCGGCGGTCGAAAGTTCGCCGACCTTGCCGGTTCCGACCAGCTTGCCGCGGCGCAGGATCGATACCGCATCGGCAAATTTCGTTACCTCGTGGAACTTGTGGCTGATCATCAGCACGGTCAGTTCGCCGCGCTCCGTCATGCCGCGCACGATGCCGAGCATCTCGTCGGCTTCGGCCGGCGTCAGCACCGAGGTCGGTTCGTCGAGGACCAGGAAGGAACGGCCGAGATAAAGCTGCTTGACGATTTCCAGCTTCTGCTTCTCGCCGGCCGCGAGCTCGCTGACCGGCCGTTCGAGCGGGATCTGGAAGGGCATGCGCTCCATGAAGGCGGCGAGATCCTTGCGTTCCTTCGCCCAGTTGATCACCGACGGCACGGAGGTGCGGCTGATCACCAGGTTTTCGGCGCCGGTCAGCGAGGGAACCAGCGTAAAGTGCTGGTAGACCATGCCGAGCCCGTAGGTGGCGGCATCCTTGGGCGAAGCGACCGAGACCTCTCGGCCATCGACCGAAAGCGAGCCCGAGGTCGCGTGGTAAAAGCCCATGATGCATTTGACCAGCGTCGACTTGCCGGCGCCGTTTTCGCCGAGCAATGCATGGAACGAGCCGGCCGGCACCGAGATCGAGACGTTGTCGAGCGCGGTGAACGAACCGAAGCGCATGGTCATGCCGAGCGTCTCGATGCCGACGGCCTTGCCGGCTTGGGGGAGCGGAGTGTCGCGGACGATGCTCATGGCAGCTGGCTCACCAGGTTCGAGGAGTTGGAGACGGAACCGAAGACGCCGCCCTGCATCTTGACCATCTTGATGGCGGCGAGATGGTTGCCATAGTCGGTGGCGCCGCAGCAGTCTTCGAGCATCAGGCATTCGAAGCCGCGGTCGTTGGCCTCGCGCATCGTCGTCGAGACGCAGACATCGGTGGTGATGCCGGCCAGGATGAGGTTCTCGATCCGTTTCTGGTTGAGGATCAGCTCGAGATCGGTGGCGCAGAACGAGCCCTTGCCGGGCTTGTCGATGATGACCTCGCCTTCGATCGGATAAAGTTCCTCGATGATGTCCCAGCCGGGCTCGCCCCTCGTCAGGATGCGGCCGCAGGGGCCGGGATCGCCGATGCCGGCGCCGATGCGCTGCGAGCGCCAGCGCTTGTTGGCGGGCAGGTCGGCGAGGTCGGGGCGGTGGCCCTCGCGGGTGTGGATGATGTGATAGCCCTTTTCGCGCATGGCGGTCAGCACGCGCTTGATCGGCTCGATCGGCGCCTGCACCAGCGACAGGTCGTAACCCATATGATCGACGTACCCGCCCTTGCCGCAGAAATCGGTCTGCATGTCGATGATGATCAGGGCGGTGTTTTCGGGTCTGAGATCGCCGTTATAGGGCCAGGCATAGGGATCGGCGTCGATATAATGCCCTTTGGTTTCAACCATCGCGTCCATCATTGTCTCTCCTATTCGCCAGCCAGCTTGAAAGTCTCGCCATAAGACCGCACGGGTTTGTCAAAGCCGCAGGAGGTGCCGTCGGTGACCTTCACCGCGTCCTCCCAGGGCAGCCTGTATTTCCCGGCAATCAGGTCGTGCATGTAGGTATAGGGCGCATCACCCGCGCCGCCGGATACCGCGACGTAGCCGCGATGGCCGAACTGGTAGATGTTGTTCTCGACGCCCCAGCCGAGCCGCGCCTCGCGCACCAGATCGGGGCGCACTTCGGCGGTGATGATCTCGTTGACGCGGCCGGACGTGCCGTGGGCGATGATCGTGCCGTCGAAATTGCAGACCATGCCTTCGCCCATGGAATCGAACGTGCCGTCGGTGCCGCACATGCAGACACTCGCCGTCACCATCAGGTTGCAGAAGGCGTTCGACTGGTTGGTGAATTTCCAGCTTTCGCGGATCGGCGCGGTGTAACCGGCGGTGCGGATCATGATCTCGGCGCCCTTGTAGGCGCATTCGCGGGCCATTTCCGGGAACATGCCGTCATGGCAGATGATCAGCGCCAGCTTGGCGCCCTTCGGCCCGTCGATGACCGGGATGCCGAAATCGCCCGGCTCCCAGGGTTCGACCGGTACCCAGGGGTGCATCTTGCGGTAATAGAGTTTCAGGTCGCCGCTATCGTCGATGACGATGCCGGAATTGTAGGGCATGCCGCCGGGATTGAGCTCCATGATCGAGAAGCAGCCCCAGATGGCGTTGTCCCGGCAGGCCTTGCGGAAGGCCGCGACTTCCGGGCCGTCCAGCGTGCACATGATCTCCGGATTGATATCCATCGAAAGCCCGTGCAGGGCGTATTCGGGAAAGACCACGAGATCCATGCCCGGCTGGTTGCGCCGGGCCTTGGCGACGAGATCGACGATGACCTGTGTCTGCCGGGCGAGGTCCGCCCGGGTGACGGTCACTGGAAGCTGGAGCTGGACGAGGCCGATACCGACGCCGTGCTCCGATTTGTTGAGGCCGCCCAATCCGTTCATGACTGGTCTCCCTTACTTGGTCAGCGACAGCGCGCCCGGTGCGCCGGCAAGCGCGCGGGTGGGCGAGGAGGTGGCAATCAGGATGATCAGGGTGAGCACGTAAGGTGCCGCGTAGAACAGGTAATAGCCTTGCGTGACGCCGACCGATTGCAGGGCGGGGCCGAGCGCGCCGGCGCCGCCGAAGAGGAGGGCGGCGAGAAAACAGCCGATCGGGTTCCAGCGGGCGAAGATGACCAGCGCCACCGCCATCAGGCCCTGGCCTGACGAGATGCCTTCGTTCCAGGAGCCCGGATAATAGAGCGACAGGTAGGCGCCGCCGATCGCGGCGAGCGAGCCGCCGACGGCGGTTGCAAGAAGGCGGACGCGGTCCGGGCTGATGCCCATGGCACGGGCGGCATCGGTGCTGTCGCCGACGACGCGCAGGATCAATCCCATGCGGGTGTTCCTGAACGCCCACCACAGGAAGAGGGCAAGTGCCGCGCCGATGAAGAACAGCACGTTGATGTTGAGCGCCGCCTGAACCTGGGGTGTTGCCGACCAGCCGCCGAGCGGGATGGAGGGCAGTTTCGGCGCGACCGGCTGGATGAAGGACTTGCCGAGGAAGAAGGCGAGCCCCAGGCCGAACTGCATCATGGCGATGCCGATGGCGATGTCGTTGACCTTCGGCCATTTGCAGATCCAGCCGTGGATGGTGCCGAACATGGCGCCGGTCGCCATCGCCGCCAGCACGCCCAGTGTCGGCGAGCCGGTCATCACCGCGACCGCGTAAGCCGTCATGGCGCCGAAGACCAGCGTGCCTTCAAGCCCGAGATTGATGCGGCCCGAACGTTCGGTGATCGTCTCGCCGAGCGAGACGAAGATGAAGGGGGTCGAGACGCGGATGGCGCCCGCGAAGATCGCCAGCGGCACGCCCCAGAGGCCGATACCTGTGTCTTCCATCGGTCAGCTCCTTTTCCAGAGGTCGGGATTGAAGATCTTGAAGCGGCCGTAAAAGGTCTCGCAGAACAGGATGACGATGAAGAGCGTGCCCTGCAGCACCAGAACGGTGGCGTCGGGAAGCCCCATCCGCCGCTGGATGAGGCCGCCCGAGGCGGAGATGCCGCCGAGCAGGATGGCGACCGGGATGATCGCCAGCGGATTGTGCCGCGCCAGGAAGGCGACGAGGATGCCGGTGTAACCGTAGCCGGCGGCGAGCGAGGCATTGGCGCTGCCCTGCACCGCGGCGACCTCGATCATGCCGGCGAGGCCGGCAAAACCGCCGGCAATCGCGGTGAAGCCGACGATCAGCCTGCCGACCGGCAATCCCTGTATCTGCGCGGCGCGGACATTGCCGCCGGCGATGCGGGCCGCAAAACCGAAGCTGGTGATCTCGATCAGCACCCAGGAGAGGATGCAGGCAACGACGCCGATGACGAGGCCCCAATGCACGTCCATGCCGGGGATCTGGCCGAGCATGTAATCCTTCGGCAGGGGTTTGGTGGACGGCTTGTTGAGGCTTGCCGGATCGCGCAGCAGCCCTTCGACGAACTGGTTCATCAGGGCAATCGCGATATAGGCCAGAAGCAGTGAGGAGATCGTTTCGTTGACGCCGCGGTAGTGGCGCAGGAGACCGGCAAAGCCGATCCAGATGCCGCCGACGATCATCGCGGCGATCGCCATGAATATGAACAGCACGATCGGCGGGACGATGCCGACGAAGGGCATGGCGCTTGCCGCCGCCGCGACGCCGCCGAGCACGACCGCGCCCTCGGCACCGATGATGACGAGGCCGAGCCTTGCCGGCAGCGCCACGCAGAGCGCCGTCAGCAAGAGCGGCGCGGCGCGGGAAAGGCTGTTCTGGATCGAGAACCAGCTTCCGAAACCGCCCGTGTACATGAGCTGGAAAAGGGTGATCGGCGACTTGCCGACCGCCAGGATGAAGAGGGAAAAAAGCGCCAGGCCGATTAGGATCGCCACGAGCCCGATCGCGACGGGCTCCGCCCGTCGCGCCAGCCATTCGAGGAGGAGGCGGAAGGACGCACTGCCCCCCGCCGTGATGGATAGTCCCGGATCGTTCGCTTCGACCGTCATGGCGCTTCTCCCTTGAGGTAGGGTTTGGGAACGTTGGGCCTTAGGAGGTCGAGCCGACCACGCCTTCGACCAGATAGCCCATGCTTTCAAGCTCGATCGCATCCTCCGCGAAGGCGGTGCCGGCGGTGACGACGACGTTGCCCTTGTTGTCCTTGATCGGGCCCTTGAAGACCGAGAACTTGCCGGACATGATCTCGGCAAGCGTCGCCTCGAACTTCTTGCGGCCCTCGGCGGAAACGGCCGGTCCGAGCGGGCTCATCTTGACGAAGCCGTCCTTCAGGCCGCCGCGGACGAAATTGCCGAGCTTGCCGCCGCTTTGGGCCGCCTTGATGAAGTTGGTGTAGACATTGCCCCAGGCCCATTCGGCGCCGGTCAGGTACTTGTCCTTGGCGAGCGCGCTCTGGTTGGCATGGTAACCGCAGACGAAGGCGCCGCGGCCGGCAGCCGTCTCGACCACGACCTTCGGGCTGTCCACATGGCAGGTGATGACGTCGGCGCCCTGGTCGACCAGCGCGTTGGTGGCTTCGGCCTCCTTGACGGCGAGCGACCACTCGCCGGTGAAGATCACCTGGCAGGTAATCGACGGATCGACCGAGCGGGCGCCGAGCAGGAAGGAATTGATGTTCTGGACCACCTGCGGGATGGGCTTGGCGGCGACGAAGCCGATCTTCTTGCTCTTTGTCGCGTAAGCCGCGGCGATGCCGTTCAGATACTGGCCCTGGCCGATATAGCCGAAATAGGAGCCGGTATTCATCGGGTTCTTGCCCTCCTGCCAGAGGCCGCCGCAATGGCGGAACTGGATCTTCGGGTATTTCGCGGCCATCGCCAGCATATGGGGGTCGAAATATCCGAAGGATGTCGGGAACAGCAGCGTGGCGCCATCGAGGTTGATCATCGATTCCATCGTCTTCTGGACGTCGACGGTTTCCGGGACGTTTTCCTCCTCGACCAGCGTGATGCCCGGCATCTTCTTGATGACGGCGGCACCCTCGGCATGCGCCTGGTTGTAGCCATAGTCGTCCTTGGGGCCGACATAGATGAAGCCGACGGTGAGGGCGGTCTGGGCAGCGGCCGGCGAGCCGATCAGGCCTGGGGCGACGCCAGCAGCCAAGCCGGCAGCGGAAGCCTGGAGAAAATTGCGGCGGTTCATGGAAAGGAGTTTGGTCATCGGAATGCTCCTTGCGGCGCTGGGCCGGTTTCGAACGGGTACGGTAAAGTGAATGCAATGCGCGTGCCAGAAATTAACGCGTTGTTATTGCGGTATAATTTTAACCGTCAAAAACTACGCCGCGAAAAGTGCATACAGATTCATCGCGTTTCCGCTTAAGAAATAATCAGGAGGCATTATTTGTTCAGCAATCCAGCGGACGGGGCAATACGGCAATTGCCGGTGCCGGTTTTCAAGCTTCGAAAATGTAAAATTACCAATATCTTGCACGGGTCATTTGACTTATGGAGTCCGGAACGGCATCTGTATGCAGGTTGTGAGAGTTAAGAATCGTCCCGTGAAGCAGGCCAGGCGCAGAGAAGTCATCCGTACCGGAACCACCGTCGAGCAGATGGTGCGGGCGATTGCCGACATGATCGTCACCGGCGCCATATTGCCGGGAGAGAAGCTCGACGAGATCTCGCTCGCCTCACGTTTCGAGGTTTCCCGCACGCCGGTGCGCGAAGCGTTGCGCGAGCTCGGGGCCATGGGGCTCGTCGGTCGCGAGCCGAACCGCAGCGCCGTCGTCACCAATGTCAGCGGGACCTATCTTCATTCGATGTTCGAGGCGATGGCCGAGCTCGAAGGTATCTGCGCGCGGCTGTCGGCGGAGCGCATGACGGTGGACGAGCGGCGGGCGCTGGAGCTCGAACATCGCGGCTCGATGCGGCTGGTGCATTCCGGCGCGGAAGAGGAATACGCCGCCCACAATACCGAATTCCACACAAGGCTTTATCGCGGCGCCCATAACGACCATGTGTTCGAGATGGTGACCCAGACACGGGCGCGGCTCGCACCCTTCCGCCGGGCGCAATTCCGCCTGCCGGGGCGGCTTGCGAAATCCTACGAGGAGCATGACCAGATCGTCACCGCGATCATCCGCGCCGATACGGTCGCGGCGGGGCAGGCGGCCTATGCGCATGTGGCGATCGTCAGCGATGCGAGCGCGGTGTTCGCGACGGCCGGGGAATAGGCGGCAGGTCCTCGTCGCGACCTCTTTTGCAGACAGCACTTTTGGCCGCGCGGATGAAAATCCGGCGGTTCCGTTCTGCGGGAATGGGGCAGGCGGGGTATTTCGGGGTATCGGGTATTCAGGCTTTCCGCCTGCCCCGGCCGATTTTCGCGTTTCCGGGGATTGTCAGGCCCCTTAAACCGCTTCCTCGACCGTCACCGGAAACCGGACCTTGCGAGCCGGATGATGCGGCCGGCTCGCGAACCCGGTTTCCCATCCGATGACGGGGAGATTATGCGGGTGGTTGCGAGATGCGGGGATGAAGGGGGAAGCGAAAGCGGCTAAGTGGCTGAACGGCGGCGGAGAATTTTTCGGGGGTGTCGAAAACGTCCCCGTTTTGGGCGGGATGCTTGTCGGAGCAATATGAGTGAGTGAGGCGCTTTCCGGGGGGCGCTTCGCTGCCGAGTTCTCGGTTTTACCACCCTCATTCCTGTGCTTGTCACAGGAATCCAGCCACGGCGCGTCTGCGCCGTGAGAGGAGTCTTTCGCACCCAAGGACTTGGGTGCACTGGATCCCTGTGACAAGCACAGGGATGAGGAACGTGTGGTGGCTGCTTGAACGACCGCGAACTCCGCACGTTGCCGGTCGGGCAGACCTATGAAATCACTGCCCCGCCGACCGTGCCGAAACGAACACCTGCGGCTCGAACGTGAAATCCTTGTCGAACGGGTAGGTCGGCCTGACCTTACGATGCCGCTCCAGGCGCTCGACGAACTGGTCGACAACGCCCGGCGACAGGGCCATCAGGTTGGGATTGGCGATCGGCGCCAGTTCCGGGGAGAGATAGCCGGACTTCACGACGATGATCTTTGCGCCGTTCGGGTCGAGACCGAGGCGGGTGAAGTCGGCGATGTAGTGGTAGGGGCGGCGCTTGGCCGAGAGGACCAGTTCAATGCCGCCGATGGCGACCACCGCCTGGCGGTCGGCGAGGTCGGTCGTCTCGTGGAGGAACTGGACCTTGACCCTCGCCTTGACCGGCTTGCTGCCGATCGTGTCGAGCGAGGCGCCGATCGAAAGATCGAGTTCGGCGCCGATACCGGCCGCATAGCAGGCCTCGGTCGCCGCCTTGTCGGCGATGCCGGCGAAGACGACGCCGGTCGCCTTCTTGGCGATCAGGTCGGCCAGCACCTCGGCGCGGTCGCCGACGCCGCCGCCTGTCGGGTTGTCGCCGGATTCGGCGAGCACGACCGGTGCGGTCTTCGAGGCGATCGCCCTGTCGACGCATTCCGGAATCGAGCCCGTCTCGCATCCGAACACGAATTTTTCGCGCGCGTCCCAATAGGCTTTTGCGACGCGCTTGGCTTGCCGTTCGAGGACGGCGCGGTCGGTGCCGGTCATGATCGCGGCGGCGGTGCCGCGCGGCTCGTCGGCCCAGACGTAACCGACCATCAGCGAGGCATCCCAGACGCCGTCGATCGCGTCGATTTCCGGCATCATCTCGTAGAGGCTCTTGGCCGGCTCATCGACCGTCGAAGTGCGTTCGCCGGGCAGCACGACCGGGATCGGCGCCCAGAGCAGCACCGGTTTGACGCCGGTCTTCAGGCTCTCGACCAGCATTTTTACCGAGCGGCGCATGGTTTCCTCGACGTCGATATGCGGCGCGGTGCGGTAGGTGGAATACATGTCGAGCGCATCGATGATCCGCTGGCTGACATTGCCGTGCAGGTCGTAGCTGGCCGAGACAGTGCAATCGGGGCCGACCAGGTCGCGGGCGGCGGTGATCCAGTCGCCCTCCGCATCTTCCATGCCCTGCACATACATGGCGCCGTGCATGGCCAGATAGAGGCCGTCGAGCGGCAGAAGCGGTTTCAGGCGGTCGAGGAACTCGGCCTTGAAACGCTCGTAGGTGGAGCGGGAGACCGGGCCGCCGGCAATCGCGCGGCAATGGATCGTCGGCAGGAATTCGGCGTCGTAGTCCTTGAGGAAGGCGAAATAGGGCGCTGCCGTCAGTTCCTCGCCGCGCACGACGCGAAAATCCTTCTCCTCGTTGAGGACCGGATTGTAGGTGCTGCATTCGATATGGATGCCGCCGACAGCGATGCGCAAGGACCTGGACATTCGGGGAAAAAACCTCAGTTGGAGTTGGGGCCGATCAGGAAATTATGGGCGGCGATGCTGGCGGCACCCCGCGCCCAGACATCGCCATCGACGCGCTTGATGCGGATCGGCGTCTGGCCGGCATAACGCGGCAGCACGTTGGTTTCGACCGCCTGGTTAACCACCGTGCCGAACAGGCCGTCGAAAGAACCTTCGACATGGGTGATCAGGATCATGCCGGGGTCGTTCATCTGGATCAGGTTGGCGATGGCAAGGCCGAGCGCGGAGCCGGCCCGGTGCAGGATGCGGATCGCGGCCGCATTGCCGGTCGAGGCCTCGCGTTCGATGTCGGAGAGCGACGTGCATTCCAGCCCTTCGGCGCGCGAAACTTCCTTGATCGCCTTCATCGACGAGACGGTGTCGAGACAGCCGCGCTTGCCGCAGCGGCAGGGGGAGCCGCCGGGCTCGATGGTGCAATGGGCGATTTCGCCGGCGCCGCCGTGATTGCCGCGATAAAGCTTGCCGTCGATGAAATGGGCGCAGCCGATGCCGTCCCCCAGAGAGACGACGCTGAAATTCTGGATTTCGCGGGCGCTGCCGAACAGCTTTTCGCTGACCGCGACGGCCTTGGCGTCGTTCTCGATGAAGGTCTCGATGCCGGAGCGCTCGCGGATGATCCTGGCGAGCGGCACGTCCTGCCAGCCGAGCAGAGTGGACTGCACGCAATTGGCCTGGGATTCGTCGACGAAACCGGAGAGCGCCACGCCAATGCCGGAAAGCTTTTTCCTGGCATCCGGATGGGCTTCCAAAAGGCCCGGCAGCCCTTCGGTGATCGCTTGGGCGATCACCTGCGGATCGCGCGACAGCGGCATCGACTGGCGGGCGATGATCTTGCCGTTCAAGTCGCTGAGGATCATCGGGGCCGGGTCCTCGAGCAGCGAGATACCGACGAAGAAGGCGCATTCCGGGTGCAGGTCGAGCCGCACGGACGGTCGCCCCTGGCCGTAGACGGTCTCGGTCTCGTGCAGCACGCCGAGGTCGATCAGTTCGCGGGCGATGCCGCTCATGGCGCCTTTGCTCAGGCCAAGCATGTTCGCCATCTCGGTCCGGCTGAGCGGGCCGGACGTGCTGATGACGCGCACGAGCTGGCGCTGGGATGAGGTGAGCAAGGCGTTCAAGGCAGTCGTTTTCTGTTTGTGAATGTGGCTTGACACTAAGTTCAGGAAATGAACAAATCAACGCCAATAAATTATAAAAATGATCTAAGGCGGCAATGTCCGCCCTCATGTCAACAAAACCAAGGGTGAACAATCATGACCATGTTCCTGAAAAGTCGTCATTTTGCGCTGGCCTGCGCGGTCGCGGGCAGCCTCGTGTTGCCGATCGCCGCCAATGCCGCGACACTCAACGTGATGCAGACCGAGGCCCCGCGTTCGATGGACCCGGGCGATCAGACCGCGACCTATACCGCCGCCCTGCTCGACCCGATGTATGAAGGCCTCGTCAAGCGCGATCCGGACCTGTCCCTGAAGCCCGCGCTCGCCACCGAATGGTCGGCGGATGCCTCCGGCCTCGTCTGGACCTTCAAGCTGCGTCCGGGCGTCAAGTTCCATGACGGCACGGCCTTCGATGCCGACGCGGTGGTCAAGAATTTCACCCGTCACCTCGACACCAAGCGCGGCCTTGCCGCCAGCGGGCGTCTGCGCACCTTCCTCGAAGGTGTCACCGCCGTCGATCCGATGACCGTGCAGTTCAAGCTGAAAACCCAGTATCCGGCTTTCATCGCGCTCCTTTCGACCGGTCCCTGCCTGATGGTCAGCCCGACGGCGGATGCGGCCGGCACGATCGGCTCGAAGGCCGTCGGCACCGGCCCCTACAAGCTGCAGGAATACAAGTCCGGCGAATACGTGATCCAGGCCAAGAACACCGAATGGTGGGGCGGCGCGCCGAAGGGCGAGGACCAGATCAAATGGACCTGGACCGCCGAGCCTTCGGTGATGAACATGGCGCTGCAGACCGGTGACGCCGACGTCATCAACCCGTTCCCGGCCGCCTTTGCGACACAGGTCAAGGCGAACCCGGAGATGAAGCTTTCGACCACCGACGGTTCTGCCGTGTTCTGGGTCTCGCTCAATACCAAGCTGAAGCCGCTCGACGACGTGCGCGTCCGTCAGGCGCTGAACTACGCGACCGACCGCGACGGCATCGTCAAGGCGTTCATGAACGGTTATGCGACGCCGGCCAACTCGCCGCTCGCACCGGTCACCCCCGGCTACGACAAGTCGCTCAATCCCTATCCGTACAATGTCGAGAAGGCGAAGCAGCTTCTGAAGGAAGCCGGTTATCCGGATGGGTTCTCCATGTCGACCATCGTGCAGGAGCAGGAATCGCGCATCGGCGAACTGCTGCAGGCGATGTGGGCCAAGGCCGGCGTCAAGCTGGAAGTGCGCAAGATGGAAGGCGGCGTCTGGTCGAAGGCGGCCTTCCAGGACCCGGCCGGCAAGGAGAAGGACAATATCGGTTCGTCCATCGCCTCCTGGTCGTCCGGCGTCAACGGCGCCGACCTGCAGTTCCGTCCGCTCTACTATACGAAGAGCGCGTCTCCAGCCGGCGCCAATCTCGGCTTCTTCTCGGACGCAAAGCTCGACGAGTTGATCGACAAGGCCGCTTCAACGCTCGACGAGAAGGCCCGCAACGCGATCTATGTCGATGCCCAGAAGCAGGTGAACGAGCAGGCTCCGCATGTGCTTCTCTATACGAAGCAGGACCTGTTTGCGACGCGCGCCAGCGTCAAGGGCGCCTGGGTCATTCCGGGTGGCCTGATCGTCGTCAAGGACGCGAAGAAGCAGTAGGACTTGCCTGTGAAGGTACGAGGCGGCAGGTTGTAAAGTCGCCCCTCACACTAGCCCTCTCCCCGCAGGCGGGGAGAGGGGACGTGGCCCACGCGGCGTTTGAGAGGGACGGAGAGGGTGCGGCATATCCCCTTCGCCCCGCATGCGGGGAGAAGGTGCCGGCAGGCGGATGAGGGGCAGCGCCCGATCCGATTGTCTTGCCGATATGCGGATCGATGCTCCGCTTCCCTCCGTGAACGAAATCTGGAAATAGAAGGCGGATGAAAGCCTATATCGTCAAAAAACTGCTGGCCCTGCCGCTGATCCTCGTCGGCGTGTCGCTGCTGGTCTTCGTGGCGATCCGCGCGCTGCCGGGCGATCCGGCGCGGCTGATGGCCGGACCCGAGGCGACGCAGGAAGCGGTCGACAACATGACCGTGCGGCTCGGCCTCGATCGCAGCCTGCCGGCGCAATACGCGTCCTTCGCTTATGGCGCGGTGAGGGGCGATCTCGGCACCTCGATCAAATCGAAGCTGCCGGTCGTTGCCGAAATTGCCGAGCGCCTGCCGTTCACCATCGGGCTGGCGATCACCGCCTATCTGATCGCCATCGGCATCGGCGTGCCGGCCGGCATGATCGCGGCGATCTACCGGCACGGCTGGCCGGACCAGTTCGTGATGATCCTTGCCATCGCCGGGGCGTCGATCGCCAATTTCTGGCTGGCCTTGATGGCGATGAATACGTTTTCCGTCCAGCTCGGCTGGCTGCCGCTGCTCGGCGCCGCGTCCTGGAAAAGCTTCATCCTGCCGTCGATCACGCTTGCGGTGCTGCCGACGGCGGTCATCGCCCGCATGACCCGTTCCAGCATGATCGAGGTGATGAGCCAGGACTATATCCGAACCGCCTATGCGAAGGGCGTGCTGCCGAGGAACATCTACTGGAGCCATGCGCTGCGCAACGCGCTCTTGCCGATCATCACCATCGTCGGCCTGAATTTCGGCAGCCTGATGGGTGGCGCTGTCGTGACGGAATCGGTCTTCAACTGGCCGGGGATCGGGCGGTTCCTTGTCGATGCGGTACGTTATCGCGACTATCCGGTCATCCAGGGCGTGACGCTGGTGGCGGTCACCGGCGTGGTGATGATGAATTTTCTCGCCGAGCTGCTGATCGCCATCCTCAATCCGAAGATAAGGTTCGACTGATGGCATTGCTCGACACCGATATGGCGCCGCGTCGGCCTGCCATCCTGCGGGGGCTGCGCTGGATGGCGACCCATCGCAGCATTACGCTCGGCGGACTGCTGATCGGCATCATTGTGCTCGCTGCGATCTTTGCACCGCTGATCGCACCTGCTGATCCCTATGTGCAGGACCTGCTTGCGACCATGGAGCCGCCGTCGCTGGCGCATCCGTTCGGCACCGACGACAATGGCCGGGACATCTTCGCCCGGGTGATTTTCGGGGCGCGCATCTCGTTGCTGGAAGTGGTTCTGGCCGTCGGGCTGGCGGTGCTCGTCGGCGTGCCGCTCGGCATTCTCTCCGGCATGAGCGGCCGTTATGTCGACCAGGCGATCATGTGGACGATGGACATCCTGTTTGCCTTTCCGGGCATCGTGCTCGCCATCCTGATCGTCAGCGTACTCGGCACCAGCCTGATCAACCTCCTGATCGCCATTGCCATCTTCTCCGTCCCGGTCTACGCCCGGCTCAGCCGCAACCTGACACTGGGCCTGAAGCGCATGGATTATGTCGAAGCCGCCATCTCGCTCGGCATTTCGCGCCGCCGCATCATGAGCCATTACATCCTGCGCAATGCGATCGGGCCGATCATCGTGCAGTCGACGCTGACCGCCGGCACCGTCATCCTGTCGGCCGCCAGCCTGTCGTTCCTGGGGCTCGGCGCCCAGCCGCCGCTGCCGGAATGGGGTGCGATGATGAGCGACGGTCGCAACTATCTCGGCCTCAACATCTGGATGTCGCTGTTTCCGGGCCTTGCGATCATGATTACCGTGCTCGGTTTCAACATCCTCGGCGACGGTCTTCGCGATCTTCTGGATCCGCGCAAATGAGTATTGCCGCCGTATCCCGCACACCAGGCCAGGCACCAATTGGCAGCACCGGGCCGGCAAAGCCGGTCTTCTGCGTCGATATCGGCGGGTCGTTCATGAAGTTTGCCGTCTCGCCGGCGCCGGGCGCGCTGGTGCCGCTCGAAAAGGTGGCGACCCCGGCTGCGAGCTGGGACGATCTTGCGGCCTCGCTCTCGGGCCTGATCGGCCGGCATGCGCAGGCGGGTGATCGGACTTCGCCGCTGGCGTTGTCGATTGCGGGTCTCATCGATCCCAGGAACGGCATTGCGACCTCGGCCAACATCCCCTGCATCACCGGACGGCGGATCGGCGACGAACTTTCAGGCATCCTCGGCCGTCCCGTGCTTGCCGCAAACGATGCGGACTGTCTGACGCTGGCGGAGGCCAACGAAGGCGTCGGGCGCGGCCATTCGGTTGTCTTCTGCGCCATCATGGGCACCGGCATCGGCGGCGGGCTGGCGATCGACGGGCGGCTGGTGCGCGGGGCAGGCGGTGTTACTGGCGAATGGGGTCACGGCCCGATCCTCAACACGACAGTCGTGCTGAACGGCGAGACGCTCCATATTCCGCGCTTCTCCTGCGGCTGCGGCCAGTCCGGCTGCGTCGACACGATCGGCGGGGCGCGCGGCATCGAGCGGCTGCATCATTTCCTGCATGGCTGCGAGGAAACGAGCTATCGGATTCTTGAGGATTGGCAGGCGGACGAGGCGAGGGCCGCAAGGACTGTCGCCGTCTATCTCGAACTGATCGCCGATCCGCTGGCGCTGTCGGTGAATGTCACCGGCGCTTCGATCGTGCCGGTCGGCGGCGGGCTCGCCTCCGTCACGCCGCTCATCGATGCGCTCGACCGGGCGGTGCGCAGGCGTATCCTCAACCGGTTCGATCACCAGCTGGTGATGCCTGCGCTTCGGCAGGAGGATGGCGGGCTGGTCGGCGCCGCCGTGCTCGGCCATCAGAGCGCCGTTTAGGGTTGCTAAGAGGCGGCCCAAGGTTACCGTGAGTGCCGGTCATCAAGGAGATTGATCCTGTCCATCCTGCTCGAAGTCTGTGTCGATAGTCCCGAAGGCCTGGCGGCCGCCATCGCCGGCGGCGCAAATCGGATCGAACTGTGCGCCGCGCTCGATGTCGGCGGCCTGACACCTCCGCCGGGCATGATCGCGCTTGCCTCCAGGGCGCCGGTCCCGGTTTATGCGATCATCCGGCCGCGCGCCGGGAGCTTCGTCTTCGACGCCGGCAACGAGGCCGCGATGATGGCCGATATCGACGCGGTGCGCGCGGCAGGCCTCGCAGGGGTCGTGATCGGCGCGAGCCGACCGGACATGGCGCTCGACATGCCCTTGCTTAAGCGGCTGATGGCGCAATCACAAGGCCTCGGCGTGACGCTTCACCGCGCCTTCGATCTGGTGCCGGATCCGTTTGAAGCCCTGGAACAGGCGATCGAGCTCGGTGTCCAGCGTGTCCTGACGTCCGGCCTCAAGGTCAATGGGCCGGATGGGATCGGGATGCTGAAGGTGCTGGCTGAGCGGGCAGGGGACAGAATGTCGATCATGCCCGGCGGCGGCATCAACCTCTCGACCGTCGAAAGCGTGGTGCGGGAAACCGGCGTGCACGAGGTACACAGTTCCTGCCGCCGGCGGGTCGAAGGCAGGGACGAGCGCGCCGTCGCCTTCGGTTTCCAGGCGCCTGTTTCGCACCAGACGAGCGGCGAGATCGTCCGGCAGATGCGCGGATTGCTCGATGAACTGGGGGCTGCGCGGGGCTGATGTTCCGGCGGCTGCCGATCGTCGGCCACGACTTTGCGGCAGGCCGTCCGGGGGAGGACGACCTGCCGCTCAGCAGCTAGGGAGGATGCTATGGAAATAAGGAGATAGGCACTTGCTTGGTCTACGGACGACCGCCGTTCGTCCGCTCATGCACTGCTATGCACTGTCATTCACTGTCAGGCGCAGAGGCTGCGGAGTGCTTCGTGCTTCTTGATCTCGATGCAACGAATGCTCCGCAGTTTGATAAGGCCGGCCGTCCGGAGTTTTGCGAAAACGCGCGACACCGTTTCGATGGTCAGGCCTAAATAGTCGGCTATATCAAGCCGGGTCATGGGTATGTCGAAGTGTTCCAGCCCGCCCTGGCGTTCCGCCATATCGACGAGGAAGCCGGCGATCCGTTCCACCGCCGTCTGGCGGCCGATCATCATGATATGTTCCTGGGCGCGCAGCATGCCGCGCAGCGCCAGAGAAAGCAGTTCCGGCAAGGCCTGATCGTTGGCGGCGCGGCTGATGGCGCGCACCCCGGTCGGAGCGATGGCTTCGGCGAAGAAACTATGGGTCCGGTCAGCCTCGAACCCGAAAGTTTCCCCGGCCAGATGGAAGGCGATGACCTGCCTTCTTCCGTCCGACAACAGGCGGTGGATCCGCACGGCGCCGAATTCGACGTGATAGAATGTTCCTGCCTTGTCGCCCGGGGCATAGATCTCGGCGCCGGCGTTGAAGGTCGTTACGGTATTGGCCCTGAGGAGACCCGCGGTCTGGGACGCGATCACGATCTGGCTCTTGGTGAGCTCCAACTTCGTGGCATGAGCGGCTGCGGTGTGCATCTTCACGTCTCCCCTTGCTGTAGGTTCAAGATGACAGAAGACGTGCAGGAGAAAAATTGGGTTGTATCACTAGGGGGATTTACGTAGGGGGCGCTTTGAGGCGGCTCAGGCCGTGAGTGCAAGGTTCTTGACGAGACCCAGAAGATCGGCGCCGTTGAACGGCTTGGCGAGGCTCAGGATCGGGCCGAGTTCGCCTTCGATGGGTGGAGACATGCCGTCGGTGAGCAGGATCACTGCCTGACCCGACTGGAGCAGGCGCTCCAGCGCATCGCTCGACGCGCGCAGTACCTGGTCGTCGATGATCATGCAAAGCGTCGGACCGAGGATGACGGTGTTCTTGCGCCAGGATTCATGGGCCTCGACGCGGTATCCCTCCACCTCGAGTGCGAATGTCAACGACTGCCTGAGACCAAGGTCGGGCGCGATGACGACTATGTTTCTCGCTTGTGATAACACCAAACTTCCCGCGCGGGTGGCGCAGCCGCAGAGCCGCTCAAATCAGACATCTAGTGCCTGCGTCGGGAGGAGCGCTTTGCGATAGATCAAGAAATTCCAATATTTTTCCAGTGTTCAATTGGGGCCGAAACCGGCGGCTATCGCCATGCGAACGAGCTGCGGCAGGCTTTTCGCCTTCATCTTGGCCATGACGTTGGCGCGATGCACCTCGACGGTGCGAGGACTTATGTCGAGATCGTAGGCGATCGACTTGTTCGGCAGGCCTGCGACCACGGCGGCCAGCACCTGCCTCTCCCGCTCGCTCAGGCTTTCCAGCCGCGTCTGGACCTCGGCCAGATCGTCCGTGTCGGGCATTTTGTCCGACAGCAGCTGGGCAGCCCGCTGGATCGCTTCGATGATGACGATGTCGCCGAACGGTTTCTCGATGAAGTCGATGGCGCCTGCCTTCATCGCCTCCACCGCCATCGGCACGTCGCCGTGGCCGGTGATGACGATCGAGGGAATACCGGTCCGGCCGGTGGTCAGCTTGCGGATCAATTCGACGCCGGTCATGTCCGGCATCCTGAGGTCGGTGACCAGGACGCCGTTTCGGACGCTCGGCGCGAACTGGAGGAAGGATGAGGCGGTTTCGTGCATGCGCACGGCAAAGCCGTTCATGGTCAGCATGAAGGCAAGGGACTTTCTGACCGGCTCCTCGTCGTCGACGATATGGATCGTATAGTCACCCGTCTGCATTCTCGCGTTCCTCCTTGTCGATCGGGAGTGTGAAACGGAAGGTCGCTCCTCCGGCCGCATTGCGGGTCACCGTCATCTCGCCGCCATGCGCCTCGACGATGCGTTTGGAAATCGAAAGCCCGATCCCCATGCCGCCGGCCTTTGTGGTGACGAAGGGTTTGAAAAGCTGCTCGGCGATCTCTTCGGGGATGCCAATGCCTGTATCCTGGACGATCACCTGAATCATGTCTTCGTCTTCCTGGAGGGTGCGGACGACCAGTTCCCGCCGCTGGCAGTCGCGCATCGCCTCTATGGCGTTGCGCATCAGGTTGGTGAGCACCTGCTGGACCTGGATGCGATCGACGATGACCATTTCCGGTCCTTGCGCGAATTCGAAAATCGCCCGGACGCCTTTTTCGCGTGAACCGACCAGCGCCAAGGCGCCAGCTTCTTCTATCAGGCGTCGAACGTTCTCCGGCGCCTTTTCAGTCTCACCCTTGGTGACGAATTCCCGCAGATGCTTGATGATCTGGCCGGCCCGGAGCGACTGGTTCGCGGTCTCCTCCAGAGCCTCGCGCATGCGCACTGCCACCGCTTCGTCCATGTCACGCAGGAGGCGTGCGCAGCCGTGCACATAATTGGCGATCGCCGAGAGCGGCTGGTTCAATTCGTGGGCGAGGGTGGATGCCATTTCGCCCATTTCGTTGAGGCGGGCGAGGCGGGCAAGCTCTCCCTGGATCTCCTGCAGGCGGGCAGCCGATTCCTCCCGTTCGGTCAGGTCGCGCACGAAACCGGTGAAGAAGGTTTCCCCGCCGGTATGGGTCTCGCCGACCGCCAGTTTCATCGGGAAGGTCGAGCCGTCCTTGCGCCGCCCGACGACCACGCGGTCCATGCCGATGATCCGTTTTTCGCCGGTCCTCAGATACCTTTCGAGATAGCCGTCGTGTTCGCGGCGGTAGGGTTCCGGCATCAGCATGCGCAGGTTCTGGCCGACCACCTCATCCTCGGCGTAGCCGAACTGGCGGATTGCCGCGGCATTGAAGGAGACGATCGTCCCGTCCCGGGTGCTGACGATGCTGGCATCGAGAACGGTGTCGAGGACGGAGCGAAGATGCGCTTCGCGGGAATCAGCCTTCGCCTGGGCTCTTTCGATCGCCTTGCGGGCGGAGTGAAGGATTTCGCCGACCAGCGCGATGACCACGCCGACGATGGCGATCGTGGCCATTTCCGAAAAATAGGCCCCCCGCGGCGTCAATTCCTTGATGATGTAGGCGGCCAGAACGGAAAGGGCGACTGCGAAAAGCGAGGCCCGCATGCCACCGATCAGGGCGGCGACGAGGATCGGCGGAATAAAGAACGTGAAAGGCGCCCTTTCGTCGAGGACGCCATGCAGCGAAAAGCGCAGCGCGAACGCGATCAGCACGGCGACGGTCGCAATGACATAAGTCTCGGCGGGGGAAAACCGACGGCTCAAGAATGCCTGAATATAGTCATCCTTCTTATCGGCGATCGTTTTGGAAGCCATGTCGCCTACCTGAAGCCGATCGTCTGCAAGAGGAACCTCATTCCCTTGTGCATATCAAACCTGACAGCATGTCCCTGAATTCGTTCTAGCACGGGCACGGATACCGCGTCCAACGGCGGAAGCGGTTGTAGCTTAAAAAGCATATACTTTTGCGCGTTTATTTATGCCGACATGCGGCGCGGGTGGCGGCACGAACGAAGCGGCGGCGATGCGCCGCCTGCGCAAATCCGGCGAACCTCCATGGGCCAGGGGTTCACTGTTGCGGGATATCGGCCACCCTGACGTAGCCGGACCGAGCCGCGCCCTCCTTCTTCCCACGGATGATCCTCTCTCGCGGTGAATACCGGTCGGGCGCACCTCGCCGACGCGACTTCATGCGATAATGTATAATTATATTTGATTTTATCAACTGTTCTGGATAGAAAACGTCCCACGCAGAAACGCGCTTTCGGGAGAGGAAGAATGACCGCCAATACGACCACGCAATCCGCCGCAGCGCTCGATCTCGACCGTTTCCGGCTGAAGAATTTCGTCGAGGGCCTGAGCGCCGACGAACTGGAAATCCGTGAGGAGAAGGTCGATCTGGCCGATGTCGCGGCCATCCTGCAGAACAACCCGAAGGCCGTCTGGTTCAAAAATGCCGGTCCCGAAGGCCAGCAGTTGATCGGCAACGTGGTCGGCAGCCGTTCCCGTCTCGCAAAGGCTTTCGGCGTGCCCGCCGGTGAGGTGGCGCTGGAGATGCGCCGCCGCCTGTCGCTGAAGCCGGAACTGGTGAAGCTCTCCCGGGACGAAGCACCCGTTCAGCAGGTCGTGCTGACCGGCACCGACGCAGATCTCCTCAAGCTGCCGGTCCACGTGCAGCACGCGCTCGACGGCGCGCCCTACATCTCGGCGACGATCGACTATACGATCGACCCGAAGGATGGCCGTTACAATTGCGGCATGCGCCGGCTGATGCTGCGTGGCCCGCAGGAAGCCGGCGTCGACTTGATTGCGCCGAGCGACCTTCGCGTCATGTACATGGCCGCTTCCGGGCGGGGAGAGCGGCTGAACGTGGCCTACGTGGTCGGCTGCCACCCGATCGACATGGTTTCCGCCACCATGAAGGAGCCGGTCGACGAACTGGAGCTGATCTCCTCCCTGCGCGGGGCGCCGCTGCCGGTCGTCAAATGCGTCACCAACGACATCATGGTCCCGGCCGATGCGGAAATGGTCATCGAGGGGTATTTCGACGAGCGCGGTTACGTGGAGAAGGAAGGCCCTTACGGCGAATATCTCGGCTATTACGGCGTCGTGAAGACCAATCCGGTCTTCCACGTCACCGCCATCACCCACCGCAGGGACGCGCTCTTCCAGACCGCGACCATCAGCGGTAACCGCATGGACTTCACCGATACCTCCAACCTCGAAGCGCTGCGCATGGAGATGAACGTCTGGAAGACGCTCGGCGACGTCGTGCGCCAGCCGGTCGCCGTTTACGCGCCGGTCGCCGCCGGCGGCTCGATGAGCATGCGCTTCTCCATCCGCCAGACCTATCCGGGCGAGGCCCGTTCGGCGCTCTATGCGGTTCTCGGCGCCGTCGGCGTCAAGAATGTCTTCGTCGTCGATCCGGATATCGACATCTTCGACGACAGCCAGATGGAATGGGCGTTCGGTACCCGTTTCCAGGCGGATCGGGATCTTGTCATCGCGACCGGCGTTCGGCTGTCGCCGCTCGATCCGTCGCTGCACGGTTCCCGTACCGGCGCCAAGGCCGGCTACGACCTGACCTGGCCGATGCAGCATGCCCAGAACTGGGAACTCGTGACCCCGCAGGCTCCGTCCTACCCGGGCGAACGGTTCCCCTCGCTGGAGGCGGCATTGAAGGATGGCGCCAAACATTTCGAGGAACTGATGGCCGCCGTCGGCAGCCGCGATGGCCGCGAGGTCGTCCGCGAACTCGACACCTTCCGCGCCAAGGGGCTGGAGCGCGACGAGCGCGGTCGCTACTACCTTCCCGGATAGGATGATCCATTTTGGGGCATTATGCCTTGCCCACGCAACCTCCCGGGTACAAATCCGGGAGGTTTTTCATTCTAAGTCGAAAAAGCTCTCTTCCTTCCTGCCGAATGGGCGGGGCCCCTGCCAAATACCATTCATTTCTTGGGGTCGCCCCGTTATGCTTTTTCTAATGGATGGATTTCTATGGTAGCGGCACTACCGCCCGCCTCTGGAGCAGAGATGTCTTACGCCGACAGCATCGATATTGCAGAGCGCAGACGGCTCGACGCTCTGGCGAATTACCGTATCTCGGGGTCCGGGCCGGAAAACCGCTTCGATCGTATCTGCCGTTTTGCCTCCGAGCTTTTTTCCACGCGCATGGCTTTCGTGACGCTGATCGAAGAGGATCGGCAATGGTTCAAGGCCTGTTCGGGTCTCGATATCAAGGAGACCCACCGATCCGAATCCTTTTGCGATCACACGATCCGCACGGACGATGTTCTGGTGGTGTCCGACGCGCGCCTGGACGCACGGTTCTCGAGCCTGCCCATCGTCACCGGGGAGCCATTCATCCGGTTTTATGCCGGCGCGCCGCTGATCTCGCCGGGCGGTTTCCGGCTCGGAGCGCTGTGCATCGCCGACACGCAGGTGCGGGATAGTTTCTCCGAGCGGGAAAGGCGGACGCTCGCGGGCCTTGCCGCAATGGTCATGGAGCATATGGAACTGCGTCGCGAGGGCATACCGCAGGCGACGGCTGCCAACTTCGCGGATGCCACCGATCTTTCGCTGATTACCGTCGATCCCACCGGCCGGGTCGAGTTCGTCAACCAGGCGGCGCTCGACATGTTCGGTTTCGGCCGGGAGGAGATGATCGGCAGCTCGCTCGATCTGATCGTGCCCGAACGCTTCCGCGCCGCTCACAATGCCGGTCGCGCGCGCGTGGCCGCGGGCGGCAGTTCCATGCTGAAAGGCAAGACCGTCGAGATTTCGGCATGCCGCAAGGATGGCACGGAGTTCCCGGTCGAGATGGCGCTTTCGATCTGGCGCGATCAGCGCGGCATCGGCATGGGCGCCATCATCAAGGACATATCCGAACGCCGCGACCGCGACGTCCGGCTCCTGAGGCTGGCAAGCCAGGATACGCTCACCGGCTTGTGCAATCGGCACCGTTTCGAAGACCTGCTTCGCGAGGAACTGGCCCGTAAACGACCGCTCGCCGTGCTGCTCTTCGACCTCGACGGGTTCAAGGATGTCAACGATCGCCTGGGGCACGGCATCGGCGATTCCCTGCTGCAGGCAATCGGCGTGAGGTTGCCAGCCGTTCTCGACCGCAACGTCACGGTCTCCCGGTTCGGCGGCGACGAGTTTGCTATTCTCATCCCCGGAACCGGGGACCCCCTTGTCGCCCAGAAGACCGCGAATGCGGTCATCGAAGCTTTCAAGATGCCGTTCGAGGTTGCCGGGCACACGTTCCGTGTCGGCGCGAGCGTGGGCTTTTCGCTCGCACCGAACCATGGCTCCGATTCCGAGGAGCTCATCGCCAGTGCCGACTTCGCGCTCTACCGGGCCAAGCAGGCCGGCGGCCGCGTCGTGCGCATGTTCGAACAGTCGATGCGCAACGAGACCCTGGCAAAGCGAATGCTGCGGGACGAGTTGCTGCGGGCGCTGAACCGACACGAACTGGTGCTGCACTACCAGCCGCAGGTGACGCTCGACACCGGTGAGGTATTCGGCGTCGAGGCGCTTATCCGCTGGCAGCATCCGGAACGCGGTCTCCTGTCACCGGCCGCTTTTCTCCCCGCTCTGGAGCAGAGTTCGATCGCGCTCGACGTCGGCTTCTGGGTGCTGGACGAGGCGGGCCGCCAGATGGCCGCCTGGGATGCGGCAGGGTATCCGCCGGTTAAGATGGGCATCAACCTGTTTCCCGCGCAGGTCCGGGCCGGCGATCTGGCGCGCAACGTGGTCGATCTGATTGCACGCTACTCCCTCGATCCGCGTTTCCTGGAGATCGAGATCACTGAAACCGTGACGCTCAACGACGACGACCAGTCGCTCGAATCGATCCAGGCGCTGCGTGAACTCGGCGTCGGCATCGCCTTCGACGATTTCGGTACGGGTTACGCGTCGCTCGGTTCGCTGCAGCGCTATCCGCTGACGACGCTCAAGATCGACATGGGGTTCGTGCGGGATCTCCTGACCAAGCCGCGCGACGCGGCCATTACCCGGGCCCTGATCACGCTCAGCAGGGAGCTGGGGTTGAAGACGATTGCCGAAGGCATCGAGACCGAGGAGCAGGAGGCGGCGCTTCGCCTGATGGGCTGCGAAGCGGGGCAGGGCTACCGTTACGGCAAGGCGATGCCCGCCGACGAGGTTGCCCGGCTTTTTGTCCAGCCGATCGAAACGCGGTGCATCCGAGCCAAGTAATTCGGCTTGGCCCCCAAGAGGCGGTGCCGGAACCGTAAGCAAAATCGGGGTGTTAAATATCTTTTAGTGTCTTGCGATAATCCCGTGGGAGATTTGCGGAACCCTCCTGATTTCAATTGTCAATAATCGCGGAAACCCTATAACTGAGGGCGCATTGGCATCAGGGACGGCGCATGTTCAGACTGACGGAGCTTTCCGAAATCGATCTGAATCAGTTGTTCAACCTCTCGCCCAATCCCTATGTCATACTCGACCGGGAATTGCGGCTTGTCGGAATGAACGACGCTTATCTGGCGGTGACGGGGCGTAGCCGTGAAGAGCTTGTCGGCCGCACCGTGTTCGACGCGTTTCCAAGCGAACCGGGCTCGGTTCCGGGCCGGCTGCTGCGCCAATCCTTCGCCAAAGTGCTTTCCACTGCCGAGGTGGATCACCTGCCGCTGATCCCCTATCCGATTGCAGGTCCCGATGGAGAGCTTGAGGATCGTTACTGGAGCGCAACCCATACGCCGATCAAGGACGAGGCGGGGCGGCTGATCTTCATCCTGCAGCATACGGTGGATGTGACCGAGCTTCACCTGTTGCGCGGCCGGTTCGCGGGCGATGGCGTGCTCAGGGTTCATACGGATCTGATGCGCCGGGCCGATGCCGTCCAGGGGCAGAATGCCGTGCTCGGCGAGGAGCGGGAATATCTGCGCATGCTGTTCGAGCAGGCTCCCGGCTTCATGGCCGTGCTGCGCGGTCCGGAGCATGTCTTCTCAATCGTCAACAGTTCCTACCGGGCGATCGTCGGCCGTGAGAACCTGATCGGAAAGACGGTGCGCGAGGCTCTGCCGGATATCGCCGGGCAGGGTGTTTACGAACGGCTCGACGAGGTCTACCGGACGGGTACGCCTTATAGCGCCTATGGCGCGCGCGTCGTTTTCCAGTCCTCCGAAAGCGCCGAGCCGGAAGAGCGCTTTCTCGATTTCGTCTATCAGCCGATCCGCGATCAGGACGGAATGGTCAATGGCATTTTCGTGCAGGGCCAGGACGTCACGGAGCTTCGCCGGGCGCAGGAGGCGGCCCGCGAAAACGAGGACCGTTTCCGGACGCTCGCCCAATCCTTGCCGACACATGTGTGGACGGCGACGCCGGATGGCCGGATGCAATGGTGCAACGACCAGATCTTCACCTATAGCGGCCTGGAATCCTTCTATTTCGACAGGGAGCGGCGCTCCGAGATGCTGCATCCGGACGATTCCCCCCGGATTGCCGCCGCCTGGGCCGAGGCCTTGCGCACCGGAAGCCGGCTGGAGACCGAAATCCGGCTTCGCCGCCACGACGGCGTCTATCGCTGGTTCATCAGCCGTGCGGTGCCGATCAAGAATGCCGAGGGCGAGATCACGCTCTGGGTTGCCACCAATACCGATATCGACGAGCAGAAGAAGACGGAATCGGAGCTGTCCAGCCTCGCGGAAACCCTCGGCCACCGTGTCGAGGAAAGAACGATCGAGCTCGAGCGGACCCAGGAAGTGCTTCGCCAGAGCCAGAAGATGGAGGCGATCGGCAATCTCGCCGGCGGCATCGCCCACGATTTCAACAACCTCCTGCAGGTGATTACCGGCAACCTTCAGCTTCTCGGCCGGGAGTTCGCGGGCAACGAAGTTGCCGAAAGGCGGTTGAACAGCGCGCTTGCGGGGGCTTCGCGCGGCGCCCGGCTTGCTTCGCAGCTTCTCGCCTTCGGCCGACGCCAGCCGCTTTCGCCGAAGGTTGTCAATCTGAGCCGCCTGATCCGGGAAATGGATCATCTCCTGAGGCGCAGCCTCGGCGAAGCGATCGAGATCGACACGATCGTCGGCGGCGGGCTGTGGAACACGCTGGTCGATCCGAGCAATGTGGAAAATGCACTGCTCAACCTCGCGATCAACGCGCGCGATGCGATGAACGGCCAGGGCAAGCTGACGATCGAACTGGGCAATGCCTTTCTCGACGACGAATATGCGCGCCACACGTTCGACATCGAGGCCGGCCAATATGTGATGCTCGCAGTCACCGATACCGGTACGGGCATGACGGCTGACATTCTGGAGAAGGTTTTCGATCCCTTCTTCACCACCAAGCCGGAAGGCAAGGGGACAGGACTCGGCCTGTCGATGGTCTACGGTTTCGTCAAACAGTCGGGCGGCAATATCCGCATCTACAGCGAGCCGGGAAATGGCACTACCGTGAGGATATATCTTCCGCGATCGATGGAGGACGAGGATATGGTCGCCGAAAATGCCGGCGGTGCCGCATTGGGCGGACACGAGACGATCCTGGTCGTCGAGGACGACGAAGCGGTGCGGGAAATCACCGTCAGCCTGCTTGCCGAACTCGGCTACCGGGTCCTGCGGGCGAAGGATGCCGACAGCGGGCTTGCGATCATCGAGAGCGGCGTGCCGATCGACTGCCTGTTCACCGACGTGGTGATGCCAGGCCGGCTGAAGAGCCGCGATCTCGCCAAAAGGGCCAAGGAGCGGCTTCCGCATCTCGGCGTGCTGTTCACCTCGGGTTACACCGAAAACTCGATCGTCCACGGCGGGCGGCTCGACCCGGGCGTCAATCTGCTGAGCAAGCCCTATACCCGCGAAGCGCTCGCCCGGAAGATCCGCCAGGTGATCGACCAGAATCGGCTGGCTCCGCAGCCGCGCTTGCCGGAAAGCCCTCCCGAGGCGGTTTCGGCCAAGCCTGCGGTCGAGCGACCGCCGGCGCCGGATCTGCCGATCGCCGTCCTGCTGGTGGAGGACGAAGCGCTGATCCGTATCTCGACGGCGGATTTCCTGCAGGATTCCGGCATGACCGTGATCGAGGCCGGGTCGGCCGCCGAAGCGATTGCCGCGGCCGCGAGCGATCCGATCGACATCCTCGTCACCGACGTGCATCTGCCCGAAATGAGCGGATTGCAGCTCGCCTTGAAACTGCGCGAAACGCTTACCGATCTGCCGGTGATCTTTGCGACCGGCGACCGCAACGTGCCGGGATCGGAGGGACTTGGCGATACGGCGCTCATCACCAAGCCCTATGACTACGACCAGCTGACCAGCCGTATCCGGGCGATGGTGAGTCCGCGGGCGGGCAGCTGAGCCGTCTTTTCGCTGAAGCCTTGCCGCTATTCCTCCTTCATGCCCGCGGCCACTTCGGTCTTGCGTAGCAGCCAGAGGATGATGATGCCGGCGCCGGTCGCTGCGATTGCCACGATCCACATGCCGAGGCCGACGCAGAGCCCGATCGCGCCGGACAGCCACATGCTGGCACCGGTGGTCAGGCCCTTCACGTTGCCGCGCATCTGGAAGACGACGCCGGCGGCGAGGAAAGCTATGCCGGCCGTGACCGCCTCGATCAGGCGGATCGGATCCATCTGGACCGTATCGGGCCGATTGCCGAATTCATGCATGATCTGCAGGCTGGCCAGAGTGAACACGGCGGATGCGAGGCCGATCAGCATGTTGGTGCGCAGGCCGGCGGAATTGTTGCGGAACTCGCGTTCCAGGCCGATCAAGCCGCAGAGGATTGCCGCGCCGATAAGTCTGACCAGAAGTACCTCGATCGCAACGGGGGCCTCGTGCGAAAATTCCTCGCCGAGAGTGCTGAGCATGGCCGCGATATCCCGATGTTACAAATTCATGACACCGGGAAACCGACGCGGGCCTGGATGGTTCCGTCACCGCAGGGTGACATCTGCACTGACGCCTCAGATGCGCCCTTCGGCCTCGGCGATAACCTTGGTCAGGCTGCCATCGGCCGGAAAGAGCGGGATGAGGCAGGCCTGCAGGGCGTGATAGATATCGCCCTTGCCGGGGAAGAGAGTGTGGGCCGGGGCGAGATCCTCGGTCAGTTCCTCGTGCCAGCCGCCGTTTTTGTGATCGATGAAGCGGTTGGCGATCGTGCCCCAGATGCGCCGGTAGCTGTCCTCGTAGAAGTCGTCGGCCGGCAGGTGCTCGTTGAGGAAATGCGCCGCACCCGCTGCCTCGCACATCGGCCACCAGAGCTTGTTGGTCTTGGCCGGCTTGTCATCCCAGTCGAGCGTATAGAAAAAGCCGCCCTTCTCCTTGTCCCAGCCGAGTGACATGGACTGGACGAACAGGGATTTCGCCGCGTCGGGCATCCAGCCGTGCTTCTTGCCGCCGAGCGTCCAGAGCTGCAGCAGCAGGCGCGACCATTCCAGCCAATGGCCGGGGGTGGTGCCGGCGGGGCGGAACATCTCGTCAGGATGGTAATAATCCTTGTCGATCGTCCAGTCGGGATCAAAATGTTCGGCGACCCGGAAACCGACGCTGCCGGCGGAACGGCGGATGACGAGGTCGGCGATGCTTTCCGCCTTGCCGAGATAGGCCTTCTCGCCGGTCGCTTCGTATGCGGCCATCAGCGCTTCGGTGAGGTGCATGTTGGAATTCTGGCCGCGATAGCCGCCGCCATCGATCGGCGACCAGTCGCGATTGAATTCTTCCGCGATCGCGCCATGGCGCGGTTCCCAGAAGCGGGTTTCGAGAATTTCGGCAATGTCGGCCAGCATCCGGTCGGCGAGCGGGTGGCCGGCGACCTTGGCCGACGCGGCGGCGAGCAGCACGAAGGCGTGCCCGTAACCCTGCTTGGCGGAATCGGCTGCGCCGTCGTCGTTGACCTGCCAGAAATAGCCGCCATATTCCGTATCACGATGGCGCTCCCACAGAGTGCGCATGCCGTGGTCGATGATATCACCGGAGCCGGGCCGGCCGAGCAGGTAGCCGATCGAGAAACAATGGACCATGCGCGCCGAGGCATGGATGCCCCGCGTCGGGTTGGAGCCACCGATCGGGGAACCCTGGTCGTCGAGATCGAAGAAGCCGCCCTTTGGGTTCGTCGCCCGGTACTGGAAAAAATCGAAGAGCCCGTCGGCCTCGTTCAGGAGCCAGCGACGATGGTAGGGAAGGCTCGCCCACTTGGCTTCTGTCTGACCGGTGTCGCTCATGAAAACCTCGGAATCGCTATGACGGGGGCATTTGGACCAGAACGCCTATAACGCCCGGCCGGTTTCATGTCATCGACTATTCGCGATCCAATTTCCTATCCGCTTCTATCTCCGAGACAGAGGTTATATATTGACATAAACATATCTTTATGCGGTTATTGAGCTATCTGGAAATGAGGAAGGGCTGTGCCATGTTCGACGAACTCTTTGGTCCCGAAGCCGCCGCGCGCGACGGCGCTGAGATTCTGGCGGCACTCAAGGCTGCGGCTCGTGAGCGCATCCTCATCCTCGACGGTGCGATGGGCACCGAAATCCAGGGGCTCGGTTTTGACGAGGGGCATTTCCGCGGCGAACGATTTGCCGGCTGCGCGTGCCACCAGCAGGGCAATAACGACCTTCTGATCCTGTCGCAGCCGCAGGCGGTCGAGGAAATCCATTACCGCTATGCCAAGGCCGGTGCCGACATCATCGAGACCAACACCTTCTCCTCGACCCGGATTGCCCAGGCCGATTACCAGATGGAGAACGCCGTCTACGACCTGAACCGCGACGGCGCCCGGCTGGCGCGGCGCGCGGTGCTGAGGGCTGAGAAGGAGGACGGCCGCCGCCGGTTCGTGGCTGGCGCCATCGGCCCGACCAACCGCACGGCCTCGATCTCTCCCGACGTCAACAATCCCGGTTACCGGGCGGTGACATTCGACGACCTGCGCCTTGCCTATGGCGAACAGCTGGACGGCCTGATCGACGGCGGCGCCGATATCATCCTGATCGAGACGATCTTCGATACGCTGAACGCCAAGGCGGCGATCTTCGCCTGTGCCGAGCGCTTCGAGGCGAAGGGCATCCGCCTGCCGGTGATGATTTCCGGCACGATCACCGACCTCTCCGGCCGCACCCTGTCCGGCCAGACGCCGTCAGCCTTCTGGTCTTCCATCCGGCATTCGAAGCCCTTCACCGTCGGTCTCAACTGCGCGCTCGGCGCCGATGCGATGCGGCCGCATTTGCAGGAACTGTCGGGCGTCGCCGACACGTTCATCTCCGCCTATCCGAATGCCGGCCTGCCGAACTCGTTCGGCGGTTACGACGAGACGCCTGACGACATGGCCCGCCAGATCGAAGGGTTTGCGGCAGAAGGTCTGGTCAACGTCGTCGGCGGCTGCTGCGGATCGACGCCGGAACACATCCGCGCGATTGCCGAGGCGGTCGCGCCGCACAAGCCGCGCGAAGTGCCCGAACACCGGCCGTTCATGTCGCTTTCGGGCCTCGAGCCCTTCGAGTTCACCAAGGACGTGCCGTTCGTCAATGTCGGCGAACGCACCAACGTCACCGGCTCGGCGAAATTCCGCAAGCTGATCACCGCAGGCGATTTTACCGCCGCACTGGCGATTGCCCGCGACCAGGTGGAAAACGGCGCTTCGGTCATCGACATCAACATGGACGAGGGCCTGATCGATTCGCAGCGGGCGATGGTCGAGTTCGTCAACCTGATCGCCGCCGAACCGGATATCGCCCGGGTGCCGATCATGCTCGACTCGTCGAAGTTCGAGATCATGGAAGCGGGCCTGAAATGCGTGCAGGGCAAGCCGGTCGTCAACTCGATCTCCATGAAGGAGGGCGAGGAGAAGTTCATCGCCCAGACGAAGCTCTTGCGCAATTATGGCGCCGCGGTCGTGGTCATGGCCTTCGACGAGCAGGGCCAGGCGGATACCTACGAGCGCAAGGTGGCGATCTGCGAACGCGCCTACAAGCTCCTGACCGAAGAGGCGGACTTCCCGCCGGAAGACATCATCTTCGACCCGAACATCTTTGCGGTGGCGACCGGCATCGAGGAGCATAACAGCTACGGTCTCGCCTTCATCCAGGCGACGAAGACGATCCGCGAGCGGATGCCGCTGGTGCATATTTCGGGCGGCGTCTCGAACCTGTCCTTCTCGTTCCGCGGCAACGAGCCGGTGCGCGAGGCGATGCATGCGGTGTTCCTCTACCACGCCATCCAGGCGGGCATGGACATGGGCATCGTCAACGCCGGCCAGCTGGCGATCTACGAGAACATCGATCCGGAACTGCGCGACGCCTGCGAGGACGTCGTTCTCAACCGTCGCGACGACGCGACGGAGCGGATGCTCGAAATCGCCGAGCGTTATCGTGGGACCGGATCGAAGGAAGCCAAGGAGAAGGATCTCGCCTGGCGCGAATGGCCGGTCGAGAAGCGGCTTTCGCATGCTCTCGTCAACGGCATCAACGAGTTCATCGAAGCCGATACGGAAGAGGCGCGCCAGAATGCGGAGCGGCCCCTGCATGTGATCGAAGGTCCGCTGATGGCCGGCATGAATATCGTCGGCGACCTGTTCGGCTCTGGAAAAATGTTCCTGCCGCAGGTCGTGAAGTCCGCTCGCGTGATGAAACAGGCCGTGGCCGTGCTTCTGCCCTACATGGAAGAAGAAAAGCGCCTCAACGGCGGCGACCAGAAGAAGTCGGCCGGCAAGGTGCTGATGGCGACCGTCAAGGGCGACGTCCACGATATTGGCAAGAACATCGTCGGCGTCGTGCTCGCCTGCAACAATTACGAGATCATCGACCTCGGCGTCATGGTGCCGGCGACGAAGATCCTGGAAACGGCGATTGCCGAGAAGGTCGATATCATCGGGCTTTCCGGCCTGATCACCCCGTCGCTCGACGAGATGGCGCATGTGGCGGCGGAAATGGAGCGCCAGGGTTTCGACATTCCGCTGCTGATCGGCGGCGCGACGACCAGCCGTGTCCACACGGCGGTCAAGATCCATCCACGTTACGATCGCGGCCAGGCGATTTACGTGACCGATGCCAGCCGTGCGGTCGGCGTCGTTTCGTCGCTTCTCTCCGAGGACGCAAAGCCGGGCTATATCAGCACGGTGCAGGCGGAATATGCCAAGGTAGCGGCCGCGCATGCCCGCTCGGAGGCGGAAAAGACCCGACTGCCGATCGCCCGCGCGCGTGCCAATGCCGAGAAGGTCGACTGGTCGTCCTACCAGCCCAGGAAACCGCAGTTCACCGGCACGAAGGTGTTCGAGACCTACGATCTCGCGGAACTCGCGAAATACATCGACTGGACGCCGTTCTTCCAGACCTGGGAACTGAAGGGCCGCTTCCCGGCGATCCTCGAAGACGAGAAACAGGGCGAGGCGGCGCGCCAGCTTTATGCCGATGCGCAGGCGATGCTCGACAAGATCATCGCGGAAAAATGGTTCCGGCCGCGGGCGGTGATCGGCTTCTGGCCGGCCAATGCGGTGGGAGACGATATCCGCGTTTTCGCCGATGAAAGCCGCGCTGAAGAACTCGCGACCTTCTTCACGCTGCGCCAGCAGCTTTCGAAGCGGGACGGCCGTCCGAACGTGGCGCTGTCGGATTTCGTCGCGCCGGTCGCGACCGGTCTCGACGACTATGTCGGTGGTTTCGTCGTCACGGCGGGTATCGAGGAAGTGGCGATCGCCGAACGGTTCGAGCGGGCGAACGACGATTATTCGTCGATCCTCGTCAAGGCTCTGGCCGACCGCTTCGCCGAAGCCTTTGCCGAATGCATGCACGAGCGGGTCCGCAAGGAATTCTGGGGGTATGCGCCGGACGAGAATTTCACTTCCGAGGAACTGGTCACCGAGGCCTATCACGGCATCCGCCCGGCACCCGGTTATCCGGCCCAGCCCGACCATACGGAAAAGGCGACGCTGTTCCGGCTGCTCGACGCGGAAGAGACGACCGGCGTCGTCTTGACGGAAAGCTATGCGATGTGGCCCGGCTCGTCGGTCTCGGGCCTCTATATCGGCCACCCGGCATCCTATTATTTCGGAGTGGCGAAGGTCGAGCGGGACCAGGTCGAGGACTATGCCAGGCGCAAGGGCATGTCGGTCGAGGAGGTCGAGCGCTGGCTCGGACCGGTCCTCAACTACGTGCCGTCGTCCGACCAGGATGCGGTGGACGACGCGGCGTGAGGTTTAATGCGTCATGTTCGTCCTCGGCTTAGCCGAGGGCGACATCAGCAATAGTTCGATGTGATCCCGTCGCTTCGATCCTTGGCTCAAGGCCAAGGATGACGGCGGAAGCGCGTCAGGCTTCCCAGCCAAAATCAATCCCGGATGATCAGGAAATCGTGGGCGTTGAAGCGCAGCGTCAGGGTTTCGCCCGGCTGCGGCAGGACCGCATCCGGCGAGTTGAACATGTCGAAGCAAATCTGGCTTCCGCCGACATCGAGCTTGGTGCGGATGACCGAGCCGAGGAAATGCGAGGAGATCACCTGGCCGGTCAGCGAGGTGTCGCCCTTGGCGTTTTCCAGCAGCGAACCCGCTTCCGGACGCAGTGCGATCGACAGCTTGTCACCGCCCTTTAAGGCTCCGATCGATTCACGCAGCCGGATGGTGTTCTCGCCGACCTTGACCGTGTTGGCTGACGGATCAATGACGGTCGCCTCGATGATGTTGAGCGTACCGACGAAGGACGCGACGAAGCGGGTGGTCGGACGGTTGTAGATTTCCGACGGCGTGCCGATCTGGTCGGCGCGGCCGGCATTCATGACGACGACGCGGTCGGAGATCGACAGGGCCTCTTCCTGGTCATGCGTCACGAAGACGGTGGTGATGCCGAGCTGGCGCTGGATTTCACGGATCTCTTCGCGCAATGAAACACGGATCTTGGCATCGAGCGCCGACAGCGGTTCGTCGAGCAGCAGGACCTGCGGCTTCGGCGCAAGCGCGCGCGCCAACGCCACGCGCTGCTGCTGGCCGCCGGACATCTGGTAGGGGTAGCGGTCGGCCAGATGGTCGAGGCTGATCAGCTTCAGCATTTCCTTGACGCGCGTTTCGATCTCCGTCTTGGACTTGCCGGCGACCTTCAACCCGAAGGCGACGTTGTCGAAGACGTTCATGTTGGGAAACAGCGCATAGGCCTGGAAGACCATGCCGATATTGCGCTGGTTGGTCTTCAGCGTGTTCTGGTTCCGGCCGTTGATCGAGATGGCGCCGTCGCTCGGGCTTTCGAAGCCGGCGATCATGCGCAGCACGGTCGTCTTGCCGCAGCCCGACGGTCCGAGAAAGGAGACGAACTCGCCCTTCTCGATGGACATATTGAAGTCCTTGACCACCTGAGTCGGGCCGAAACTCTTCTTGATACTTTCGAGAACGAGGAACGACATCAAAATTCCTTAAGGCCTGGAAGGCGTCAATTTGCTGAAGCGGGAAACGAGCTGGATCAGACCCATCGACAGCCAGGTGATCGCAAACGCGATGACGGCCAGCGCCGAAGGCTCGTAGGCCTTGTTGGCGCCGACGAGCTGGAGGTAGGGGCCGAAGGCCGGACGGTTGAGAAGCGCCGCCATGGTGAATTCGCCCATGACGATCGCAAACGTGATGAAGGCGCCCGAGAGCACGCCCGACATGACGTTCGGGAAGATGCAGCGGAACATGATCGTCGGCCATTTGGCGCCGAGGATTTCCGCGGCCTCGGTCAGCGTCCGCACATCGATGGTCCGCATCGCGGTATCGACCGAGCGGTACATGTAGGGAAGCGCCAGGGTCACGTAGGAAAAGGTCAGCAGGATGTTCGTGCCCTGCGTCGAGCCCGTGAACGGGATCCACGACGAGGAATTGTAGAGGCGCAGGTAACCGAACACGATGACGATCGCCGGGATGACGAGGGGCAGGAGGGTGATGAACTCGACGACCGGCCGCATCTGCGGCAGCCGCAGCCGCACCCAATAGGCCGTCGGCACGATCAGCAGCATGCCGACGACGATGGTCACCAGCGCCATCAGCATCGAGAAGCCGAAGGTCGCCCGGAACTGCGCGTCGGTGAAGACCGACTGGTAGGCGTCGAAGGAATAGGCGCCGCGCCGCATGCGCAGCGAGAACTCGAACGTGCCGATCAGCGGGATGAAGAAATAGATGGCGCCGATGGCGATCGCGATCCAGGCGAAGATCTTGTGCGCCTTCATTTCTGCCACCGTTCGGCGCGGGTGCGCAGCCAGATGTAGAGGATGTTGGAAATGCCGGTGATGACGATCATGCCGAGAGCGAGCGCATAGCCGAGGTTGGGATTATGCAGCACGTCGCCACGGATCTGGGCGTAGAGCAGGATCGGCACGATGTTGAGCGAGGCACCGGTCAGCGCAAAGGCGGTGGCGATTGCGCCAAACGCGTTGGCGAAGAGAAGGAGCGTCGCGCCCATCAGGCTCGGCCAGAGGATCGGCAGCACCACCATGCGCCAATATTGCCAGCTGGATGCCCCGAGAATCTCGGATGCCTCGCGCCATTCCTTCTTCAATCCGTCCAGCGCCGGGGTGAGGATCAGCACCATCAGCGGGATCTGGAAGAACATGTAGGTGATGGTCAGGCCGAAGAAGGAGAGAAGGTTGAAGCCCGTCGAATAGAGATTGAAGCCGAACCAGTCCCGCATGAAGACCGTAACCAGACCGGTACGGCCAAGCGTCGCGAGGAAAGCGAAGGCGAGCGGCACGCCGGCGAAATTCGAGGCAACGCCGGAAAACGTCAGCAGGCTGGAGCGGATCCAGGACGGCACGCCACCGAGCACGACCGCCCAGGCGAGGAAAAAGCCGATCAACGCGCCACCCAGTGCCGAGGCGACGGATATCCGGATGCTGATCCAGTAGGCGCCCAGGATGGAAGGCGAAAAAAGGTCGACAATGTTCTGAAACGTGAACTCGCCGGCCGGATTGAAGAAGGCGCCGACGATCAGATAGAGCGTCGGAACAATCAGGAAGGCGAGCGCAAATACCATGAACGGCACGATGCCGAGCCAGTCGATGACTGTCCGGCGATCGATGAATGACGTGGAAGCGGTGGTCATGAATGCTGGCCATCCAGGTGAAAACGGGAAAACTCCCGCGCCTGATGGCGCGGGAGCTCAGTCTTGTTCCTGTTACTTTGCGACGTTGGCGCCGACTACGCTATCCCATTTCTTGGTAATGGTTTCCTTGGCGGCGGCCTGTTGGGCGAGCGTCGGGAATACGGCCTTCTCATAGGCTGCTGCCGGGGGCAGGGCGTCGAGCAGGTTCTTCGGAATCTTGTTGTTCTTGGCAAGATCGTTGAAGCGGATCGGGTGGCAATATCCCTTCAGCCAGCCGAGCTGACCTTCGTCGGAATAGAGGTATTCCATCCACAGCTTCGCAGCGTTCGGATGCGGAGCGAAGGCGGAGATCGCCTGGACGTAGACGCCCGCGACGACGCCGCTTGCCGGGACGACGACCTCGAAGGGCGGGTTGCCCTTCAGGCTTTCGCCCCAGGAGAGCGCGTTATAGTCCCAGGCGATGATGATCGGCGTGGTCCCTTGCGCGAACGGCGCGGCCTTGCCGGTCACCGGAACGAAGTTACCCTTCTTGTTGAGTTCGGCGAAGAACTTCAGGCCTTCGTCGCCGGCCTTGGCGGAGTCGCCCTTGGCGCCGGAGAGTCCGGCAGCGTAAACGCCCTGGACGGCCTGGTTGGCGCTGCGCGGGTCGCCGGCGAGAGCGACGGCATTGGCATAATCGGACTTCAGGAGGTCGGGCCAGTCCTTCGGAGACGTCTTGACGAGGTCCTTGTTCACGAGAAAGGCCAGAACGCCGTAGTAGTCGCCGTACCAGTAGCCGTCTGCATCCTTGGCGTCGGCCGGGATCGAATCCCAGGTGGAGACCTTGTAGGGCTGGATCAGGCCTTCGGCCTTGGCGGACGGGCCGAACGACAGGCCGACGTCGATGACGTCGGGAGCCTGCGGGCCCTTGTTGCCCTTATTGGCCTTGATCGCTTCGATTTCGTCGCCCGAACCGGCATCCGGGTTCAACTCGTTGACTTCGAGGCCGTATTTCGCCTTGAAGCCGGCGATGACGTCGCCGTAGCCGCACCAGCTATGGGGCAGGGCGATCGTTGTCAGCGTGCCTTCCTTCTTGGCGGCAGCGATCAGCTCGGCGCTCGGCTCGGCGGCGGCGATGGCGGTGGAGGCGATGACGATGGCGGTCGTCAGGGAAAGAAGACGTTGGGTCTTGTTGAGCAAGGTATCCTCCTAAGGGTTCAGGTCGTGTAGTCCGGATCGGTTCGGCGCGACTCGTAGAGCCAGTTCATGTATCGTATGTGACAGCCCGGAGGATGAGCATTTGCTCATAAAATCCCCGGATTGCCGGCATATTCAGGGCCCCGACGGTCAGTCGGGACGACTCTGGCGGCCCGGCCGGCGGAACAGCATCGTCCGCTCGAAAAGACCTTCCAGAGAGTTCATGCGTTCGCGGGTCTCCTCCCAGGTCGCGCTCTGGACCGCCTCGATCAGCGCCTCGACGACGAAGAGAGTAATGACGGAGCTGTCCCAGGCCGACGGCGCTTCGATCCGCACCTTGAATGTATGCTGCGCATGCTTGGCAACGGGCGAGGCCCAGACGTCGGTCAACAAGATGATGACGACGCCGTTGGCCCGTGCGGCCTCTGCCAGCGTCGCCATCTCCTGCTCGTAGCGGCGGATGTCGAAGATCACCAGGACGTCGCCGGCGCTCATGTTGAGAACATGCTGCGGCCAGGAACTGGAATTGGTGGAGATCAGGGTCGTCCTGGGGCGGATGACCTGCATATGCGTGAAGAAGTATTCCGCCAGCGCCCCGGTGATGCGGCCACCGACGAAGTAGATGCTGCGGTCGCGATCACGCAGAAGTGCGGCCGCACCTTCAAAGGTCGTGGTGTCGAGAGCCGAAAGCGTGTCGCGCAGATTGGCGGTGATCGCGTCGGCGAAACGGTTGAGGATATGCGTTCCCGGCGCATTGGACGCCCAGCGGTCATGCTTGGCGATCGGGTTGGAGATGGTTGCCTCCAGCTCGTGGTGCAGATGCGACTGGAATTCCGGATACCCCTTGTAGCCGAGCTTCTGCACCATGCGCGCAACCGTCGGCGTGGAAACGCCGGCATTCTCCGCGATCACAGTGATGCTGCCGAGTCCCGACACCGGATAGTTCTCCAATAGGCTGTCCGCCAACTGTTTTTCCGCGCGCGTCAGGCTGTCGTAACGAACACGAATGACATCGGATACGGTGCGCGCAGTTAGTGGCACTAAAGCTGTTCCCTCCGGTCTTCGCCGGTTTGTGACACGAGTTAAAAGTACTTTTGTGACAGGTGTCAATGGAGCGGGTGAAGAGAAATTTTCAGAATCACGTTGACGGCGGCCGGAAAGTGAAGAATTCTCTTCTTAATCCAATTTAAACGATTTTTTCCGGAACGCGTTGATGCTGGTGCAGTCGGAATTCTTTACGGAGGCGGATGGCGAGCCCGTCGCCGTGGACAATCCCGGCGGTCGGGGAGAGGTGCTTCTCGTCTGCGAACATGCGTCGCTGCGCCTGCCGGAACGTTATGGCGATCTTGGGCTTTCCACGGAGGCGCTCACCTCGCATATCGCCTGGGATCCGGGGGCGCTCGCAGTCTCCCGGCTGATGTCGAAGAGCCTCGGCGCGACGCTGATCCACCAGCGCTTTTCGCGCCTCATCTACGACTGCAACCGGCCGCCGGAATCGCCCGCCGCCATCCGCGACGTGTCCGAGATCTTCCGGATCCCCGGCAATGAGAACCTGTCGGAGGCGGAGAAATCGCGCCGGACCACGGCACTCTACCTGCCGTTTCACGGCCGCATCCGCGAGGAGATCGCGGCGCGCCGGGCCAGGGGGCAGAAGACCGTACTGGTCACCATTCACAGCTTCACGCCGGTCTATTTCGGCAGGCAACGCCCGGTCGAGATCGGCGTGCTTCACGATACCGACAGCCGGCTCGCCGACCGGATGATGCAGGCAGCATCCGATACGCATCTCTACCGCGTCGAGCGCAACGAGCCCTACGGGCCGGCGGACGGCGTAACCCATACGCTGGAAGTCCACGCCCTGCCGGCTGGGCTTCTCAACGTCATGATCGAAATCAGGAACGATCTCATAACAGACGAAACCGGCCAGGGGGTCGTGGCCGATTTTTTGACAGGATTGCTGCGGGAAAGCCTCGCAGACATCCAAGGATAAGACCCGGGGAGCAGCAGCTCGCATGCCCGCGGTCGATTGCCGCGGGAAGGACAAACCGGATGGCCGCGATGGCGCGGTCTTTCTGCCAACAGGGGGAAGTCATGTCCGAGTATACCGAAGGCGACAAAAAGCAGGACATTCATATCCTGCATTCCATGGGTTATGCGCAGGAACTCGAGCGCCGCATGAGCTCGTTTTCCAATTTTGCAATTTCGTTTTCCATCATCTGCATTCTCTCCGGTGGCATCAACTCGCTGGGCCAGGCGACTGCCGGCGCCGGCGGCGCGGCGATCGGCATCGGCTGGCCGCTCGGCTGCCTGATCTCCGGCATCTTCGCACTCGGGCTGGCGCAGATCGGCTCGGCCTATCCGACGGCGGGCGGCCTCTATCACTGGGGATCGATCCTCGGCAACCGCTTCACCGGCTGGCTTTCCGCCTGGCTCAACCTGCTCGGTCTCGTCACCGTGCTCGGCGCCATCAATGTCGGGACGTTCTATTTCTTCTTCGGCGCCTTCGGGCCGGCTTTCGGCATCGAGGATACGCTGACGCACCGGGTCGTCTTCGTTGCCATCATCACCGGGCTGCAGGCCGGCATCAATCATTTCGGCATCGGCCTGACGGCTAAGCTCACCGACTTTTCCGGCTATCTGATCTTCGCGACCGCGATCCTGCTGACGATCGCATGCCTTATCGCGGCCCCCGGCTTCGATTTCGCACGGCTCTTCACCTTCGCCAACTATACAGGCACGGAGGGGGCGGCACTCGTCTGGCCGACCAGCGTTTCCGGCACGATGGCATTCCTTCTCGGCCTGCTCCTGCCGATCTATACGATCACCGGTTATGACGCTTCGGCCCATACATCCGAGGAAACCGTCAAGGCGGCGGAATCGGTGCCGCGCGGCATGGTCTCGGCCGTCGTGTGGTCTGCCGTGTTCGGCTACATCATGCTGTGCGCCTTCGTACTGATGATCCCCAACATGGACGATGCGGCCAAGCAGGGCTGGAACGTGTTCTTCTGGGCGATGGACGCGCAGATGAACCCGGCCGTGAAGGGCATCCTGTATTTCCTGATCTTCATTTCGCAGCTGCTTTGCGGCCTGGCTACCGTCACGTCGTTATCGCGGATGATCTTTGCCTTCGCGCGCGACAAGGGCCTGCCTGCGTCGTCCGTACTCGCCAAGGTCAGCCCAAAATACCGTACGCCCGTCGCGGCGATCTGGACCGGCTCCATCCTCGCCGTCCTGTTCGTCTGGTTCACCTCGGCGATCACCATTGCCGGCACGCCGGCCTATTCGATCGTCGTGTCCTGCACGGTCATCTTCCTGTTCCTATCCTTCGTCCTGCCGATCGCGCTCGGCCTGTTCACGATCGGCACGGCGAAATGGCCGAACATGGGACCCTGGAACATGGGTATTCCGGTCTACAGGCTGGTCGCTGTCCTCGCGATCATCTTGATGATCGTCATCTTCTTCATCGGTATCCAGCCGCCGAACGACTGGGCGCTGGAAATCACCGTCGGCTTCCTGGTGCTGACCGGGATCGTCTGGTTCGCCTTCGAGAACCGGCGCTTCATGGGGCCGCCGATCGGTGACGCCATCGCCAAGCGGCAGGCCGAGATCGCTGCTGCGGAAGCGGCTGTCGGAGAAACGTAAGCGCGACCGGGCTTGACGCCCCAATGATCCCACCGCCACGACACTCGAAAGGTTGTGGCGGTCCACCCTTTTGAAACGGATGTGAGGCATGACCCCGATTTATTCTTTCGACGATCTGAAACGCGATGTCGCCGATGGCCGCATCGATACGATCATCGCAGCCCAGGTGGACATGCAGGGCCGCCTGATGGGCAAGCGGTTCCAGGCGGAATATTTCGTCGAGAGCGCCTATCAGGAAACCCATAGCTGCAACTACCTGCTGGCAACCGATATCGAGATGGAGACCATTTCCGGCTACAAGGCGACCAGCTGGGAACAGGGCTACGGCGACTACACGATGAAGCCGGACCTTGCGACATTGCGGAAGCTGCCCTGGCTCGAAGGCACGGCGCTGGTGCTTTGCGACGTGCTCGACCATCACACCCATGCCGAAGTGCCGCATTCGCCGCGCGCCATCCTGAAGGCTCAGGTGAAGCGGCTGGAAGCGATGGGCATGTCCGCCTTTATGGCGACCGAACTCGAATTCTTCCTGTTCGACCAGACCTACGACCAGGCCCGCGAAAGCGGCTACCGCAACCTCAAGCTCGCGAGCGGTTACAACGAGGACTACCACATCTTCCAGACCACCAAGGAAGAGGAGGTGATGCGGGCGATCCGCACCGGGCTGCAGGGCGCCGGCATTCCGGTCGAGAATTCCAAGGGCGAGGCTTCTGCCGGCCAGGAGGAAATCAACGTCCGTTATGCGGATGCGCTGACCATGGCCGACCGGCACGTGATCATCAAGAATGCGGCCAAGGAAATCGCCTGGGGCAAGGGCAAGGCGATCACCTTCCTCGCGAAGTGGAACTATGCGGCCGCCGGCAGCTCGTCGCATATCCACCAGTCGCTGTGGAGCGCCGACGGCAAGACCCCGCTGTTCTTCGACAAGGACGGCGAGCACGGCATGTCGGAACTGATGAAACACTATATCGCCGGGCTGCTCGCCCACGCGGGCGAGATCACCTATTTCCTGGCACCCTATATCAACTCCTACAAGCGTTTCATGGCCGGCACGTTCGCGCCGACCAAGGCCGTCTGGTCGAAGGACAACCGCACGGCCGGTTATCGCCTCTGCGGCGAGGAAACCAAGGGCATCCGCATCGAATGCCGCGTCGGCGGTTCCGACCTCAACCCCTATCTCGCCATGGCGGCACTGATTGCCGCCGGCATCGACGGGATCGAAAAAAAGATGGCGCTGGAGCCGGCTTTCGTGGGGGATGCCTATGGCGGCAAGGGCATTCGCGAGATCCCGAAGACGCTGCGCGACGCGGTCGATCTATTGAACGGCTCGGAACTGCTGCGTTCCGCCTTCGGCAACGACGTCATCGACCATTATGTCCGCGCCGGCCAATGGGAGCAGGAGGAATACGACCGCCGCGTGACGGATTGGGAAGTGGCACGGGGATTTGAGAGGGCTTGAGATTATCACAACGGCGTTGCGCGATTGTTGCCTTCATCGCATCATGATATGGTTGCGAGGAAGGTAATGCGGAGGTGGCCATGGGAACGATCGACAGCGCCTGGTTTCATGAAAAGCTGGCCGAAAAAGGCAGTTCGTTGCGGGACATGGCGCGTTTCATGGAACTCGACCCCAGCGCAGTCTCGCGTATGCTGAGCGGCGAGCGGAAGATGAGCGCGGACGAGCAGGACCAGATCTCAGCCTTTCTTGGCATCGATCTCGACGAGATTGCAGCTCATCGACGCGGCGAGGCGAGAGGCTTTTCGGAAAGCAAACAGGCGGCCTATGAGCGTGAGTTGCTGCCGCCAGAACGTCATGTGAATATGTTTACGGAAGCCGATATCATCTACGAGGATGGCAAACGCTGGATGGAAAAGGAGGACGGCACCCTGATAGAATTGCATCCCGCCTACGGCTGCATGAAAGGTACGATGATCATCCCTCCGGATCTTGACCTTACAGCGCCTGCCGATCCCGATTGGGGTAAAGTCTACGAGGATGACTGATCGATATCTATTGGACACCTGCGCCGTCATCTGGCTTGCGAACGGTGCTCCGCTGGGTCGAGATGCCAATACGGTTCTCAGCGAAAATCGCGCTCGGAGTGGGGCTTTGGTTATTTCCTCGATGTCTGCATGGGAGATCGGAATGTTGGTAAGCAAGGGTAGATTGCCGACAACTAAAAATGCAGTAGCCTGGTTTAACGACGCGCGCGAGATGATTGGCGCTAATATCGTGGATATATCCCAATCGGCTTTGATCGAGGCCTCCTTCCTCCCGCAACCCATCCACAACGACCCCACGGACCGCATTCTGATTGCCACCGCCCGTGAAAACGACCTGACCATCATCACGCGGGATCGCGCGATCCTTGCCTATGGCGATATCGGCTATGTTCGCACTCTTGCCTGTTAAACCTTCAGGCCTGTTGAATTTCTGGAGTATGATTGAATGACAATGATCCAATGTATCTCGCCGGTCGACGGTTTGGTCTATGCTGAGCGTCCGGTCATGTCGCCGGAGGCGGCGGTGGAGGCAGTAGGCCGGGCTCGGCAGGCGCAGAAGGCCTGGGCGAAGCGGCCGCTCGACGAGCGCGTCCAGCTGGTGCTCAAGGGCGTTGCACGTCTTAACGAGATGGTCGACGAGGTGGTGCCGGAGCTTGCCTGGATGATGGGCCGGCCGGTGCGTTATGGCGGCGAGTTCAAGGGTTTCAACGAGCGCTCCAACTACGTGGCCTCGATCGCGGCCGATGCGCTGGCGCCGCTGCGGGTCGAGGACAGTGCTTCTTTCGAGCGGCGCATCGAACGTGAACCGCATGGTGTCGTGTTCGTCATCGCCCCCTGGAACTATCCCTATATGACGGCGATCAACACGATTGCTCCGGCTCTGATGGCCGGCAACGCGGTCGTCATCAAGCATGCCTCGCAGACGCTGCTGGTCGGCGAGCGGATGGTGCGCGCCTTCGTCGAGGCGGGTGTTCCGGAGGATGTCTTCCAGAATGTCTTTCTCGATCATGCGACGTCGGCGAAGCTGATTTCCGAGGGACTGTTCAACTTCATCAACTTCACGGGTTCGGTCGAAGGCGGACGGTCGATCGAACGCGCCGCCGCGGGAACCTTTACCGGGCTCGGTCTCGAACTCGGCGGCAAGGATCCGGGTTATGTGATGGACGACGCCGATCTCGACGCCGCCGTGGACACGCTGATGGATGGCGCGACCTACAATTCCGGCCAGTGCTGCTGCGGCATCGAGCGTATCTACGTGCACGAATCGCTCTACGATGCATTCGTCGAGAAGTCGGTCGCCTGGGTGTCGAACTACAAGCTCGGCAATCCGCTCGACAAGGAAACCACGCTCGGGCCGATGGCCAACAAGCGCTTCGCCAAGGTGGTGCGCCAGCAGATCGCCGACGCGGTGGCGAGCGGCGCCAGGGCTCTGGTCGATCCGAAGCTTTTCCCGGCCGATGACGGCGGCGCCTATCTTGCGCCGCAGGTATTGGTTGACGTCGATCACTCCATGGAAATCATGCGAGAAGAGACTTTTGGCCCGGCCGTCGGCATCATGAAGGTGAAGACCGACGACGAGGCGATCGGCTATATGAACGACAGCCGGTACGGGTTGACGGCATCGCTCTGGACGCCGGATGTCGATCGTGCCAACCGGATCGGCAGCCAGCTCGAAACCGGCACGGTGTTCATGAACCGCGCCGACTATCTCGATCCGGCGCTGGTCTGGACCGGCGTCAAGGAAACCGGGCGCGGCGGCTCGCTCTCCGTCCTCGGCTTCCACAACCTGACCCGCCCGAAATCCTACCACCTGAAGAAGGTCACGAAATGAATATCGTCGCGAACTGGAGCTATCCGACCGCCGTCAAGCTGGGCCGCGGACGGATCAAGGAACTGGCGGACGCCTGCAGGACGCTCGGCCTGAAAAAGCCGCTTCTGGTCACCGACCGGGGACTGGCCTCGATGGCGATCACCGGTCATGCGCTGGATGTACTCGAAGAGGCGGGCCTCGGCCGGGCGATCTTTGCGGATGTCGACCCCAATCCGAACGAGAACAATCTCGAAGCCGGCGTCAGGGCTTACAAGGACGGCGGCCATGACGGTGTCGTCGCCTTCGGCGGCGGTTCGGGCCTCGATCTCGGCAAGCTGATCGCCTTCATGGCCGGCCAGACTCGGCCGGTCTGGGATTTCGAGGATATCGGCGACTGGTGGACCCGCGCCGACGCTTCGAGGATCGCGCCGATCGTCGCGGTGCCGACCACCGCCGGCACCGGTTCGGAAGTCGGCCGGGCAGGGGTGCTCACCAATTCGGTCACCCATGTGAAGAAGATCATCTTCCACCCGAAACTGCTGCCGGGGGTCGTCATCTGCGATCCGGAACTGACGATGGGCATGCCGAAGGCGATCACCGTCGGCACGGGCATGGATGCCTTTGCGCATTGCCTGGAAGCCTATTCGTCGCCCTTCTACCACCCGATGTCCGGCGGTATCGCGCTCGAAGGCATGCGGCTCGTCAAGGAGTTCCTGCCTCGCGCCTACAAGGACGGAGCGGATCTGGAAGCGCGCACCAACATGATGTCGGCCGCCGCCATGGGCGCGGTCGCCTTCCAGAAGGGCCTCGGCGCCATCCATTCGCTGTCGCATCCGATCGGGGCGGTCTACAACACCCATCACGGCATGACCAATGCGGTCGTCATGCCGCCGGTGCTGCGCTTCAACCGTCCGGCGATAGAGGAGAAGATAGCCCGCGCCGCCGCCTATCTCGGCATCGCCGGCGGGTTCGAGGGGTTCTACGATTATGTCCTGTCGCTGCGCTCGGAACTCGGCGTGCCGGACAATCTGACGGCCATGGGAATCAGGCCGGACCGAATCGATGAGCTGACGGCCATGGCGATGGAAGACCCGAGCTGCGGCGGCAACCCCGTCGCCATGACGATGGAAAACACCAAGGCGCTTTTCCTCGACTGCTTTTAAGACTTCCGAATCCTCGCAGGATCCGCTTCAACGAAGGCCCGGAGGCCGAAACCTCCGGGCTTTTCCGCGTTTTAGAGCCAAAAGCTAAATCTCCTGAGTGATATTAATGGTGGCCAAATTTGCAATTCGTTAACCATGTTTGGAAAGGATGTGCCTATGACACCATGCTTCCCGGTGTCCTCGTGAGCGATGTGGCTCAAGACTTGTTCGAGGACCGAAAATGCCTGTAATTTCCTTTGCCAACGCCAAGGGTGGAGCCGGAAAAACGACCGCTGCGCTCCTGCTCGCCACCGAACTTGCCCATCAGGGTTTTCGCGTCACCGTCATCGATGCCGATCCACAGCGCTGGATCAGCCAGTGGTTCGAAACCTCAGGCACCGTGCGCAACATCGAGGTGGTATCGGAAGTAACCCTCGCATCGCTCCAGTGTCATCTCCGGGAAATGGCCTCGCGCACCGATTATTTCATCATCGACCTCGCCGGCGCCCGTGATGCGCTGGTCACCACCGCGATCGGGCTTTCCGACCATGTGATGATCCCGGTCCAGGGTTCGGCCATGGACGCCAAGGGTGCGGCGCAGATCCTCGACCTTCTCGCCTATATGAAGGAGAGGGCCAGCCTGGTGATCCCGCATTCGGTGGTGCTGACGCGTGTCACCTCGATGGTCACCACCAAGGCGCTCCTGACCATCAAGGGCCTGCTGGCCGCCCGCGGCGTGCATGTCCTCGATACGCCGATCGGTGAGCGGATCGCCTTCAAGGAACTGTTCGAGATCGGCGGGACGCTCCACACGCTGGATCCCGCCAAGGTCAGCAATATCGACAAGGCGAAAGAAAACGCCAGGTCCTACGCACAGGAAGTCATGCGCCTGATGCCCGTCAAGGTCACCCGGTCTGTAGCGTCGCGCCTCTTCGGATTGGGCCGCTACGCTGCCTGATCGCCATCAGGGCGATCCCAAGACTTCCCTTCAGAGGCGGTCGGTTCGAAAGAGCCGGCCGCCTTTGCATATGCGCTGGTCGCCCGGATGGCTGCGGTCGCAGTTGCGATCAGGTCCTGCTCTGCCTGATGGGCCGGAACGCTGCGCGCGGCAAAGCGGTCGGCAGCAGGTGCCGACGGCTGACATGTTGTTCCAGAAGCTTACTCGGTGAATTCCACCGTCGTGCCGGGCTTGACCATCTTGGCGAGTTCCCTCGCATCCCAGTTGGTCAGGCGCACGCAGCCGTGGCTGTTGGTCTTGCCGATCTTGGAGGGTTCCGGCGTGCCGTGGATGCCGTATGTGGGCTTCGAGAGGGCAATCCACACCGTACCGACCGGGCCGTTCGGCCCTGGCGGGATCTGCAGGATCTGGTCGTTGTTGCCCTGCTTGAAATTGATCTTCGGGTTGTAGGTGTAGCCGGGATCGAGCGCGATGCGTTCGACCGTATGGGTGCCTGTCGGAGAGGGCGTGTCGGTCGAGCCGATGGTTGCCGGATAGGCGGCGATCAGGCGCCCGTCAGCGCCGTAAGCGAAAACCTGTTTCCTTGCCTTGTCCGCGACGATGCGGGTGACCTGACCGGCCTTGGGCTGGCCGGGATTGATGACCTTGATGGTCGAGCCGGGAATGGTGAAATCGACGCCGGGATTGAGCGCCTTCAGATAGTTCTCGTCCATGTGGAACTGCTCGGCGAGCTTTTCCGTCACGGATGTGTAGGACATGGCCGGCAGTTGCGACTTGTGGGCATAGTCTTCCGGGATCGACGCGACATAGGGACCGGCCGCATCCGCCGGCGTGATCGTATAATCGACGATCGGCAGGCCGCCCGAATAGGTCAGCCGCTGCATGATGTCTTCGGAATTGTTCGGATCGAGCGTCTCGCCGGTCATTTCCTGCCAGGCGGCAATTGCCTTGTTGACGTTGTCGCCGAGGTGACCGTCGATGACGCCGGGCGAGATGCCCTCGCGATCGAGAAAGACCTGAAGGGCCGCGATCTCCGCCTGCGGTTTCCTGGTGACGGTGATGATCGGCTTCTGCGGCGAAAGCGTTTCCGCCGGTCGCCGGTCCGGTTCGATCGAAGCTTCCTGCGGATAGCCCAAATCGGCGTCCGGGAGGGGCTGATCGTCGAGCGGCATGCGGCTGACCGAGCCTTGACCGGGGATGCCACCGGTGATCGCCCCGGGTTCGCCCGGCCGGTATTCGCGGTAGTCGCGATAACCGCCTGCACCCTGCTGGTAACCGCCTGTGTCGCGCAGGGAGCGGTAACCACCCGGCACCGGCGGATATTCCTGCCTCCGGTTGGGGCGATAGCTTTCCTGGCGGATCTCGGTTGCGACGATATTGCCGAAATGGTCGATCAGAACGCGGCGACCCATGCCGTCGCGGCTGATAATGACGTCACGGCGATCCGGTTCATAGTCGAGAATCGAACCGTCGGGAGCGACGAGCATCGTTTCCGAAGGATAGCGACCATAGCGGTTCTGCGCCTCGGCTGAGGGAATTCCTTGTGCCGCGGTCAAGATCACCAGGCTTGCGCATGCAAAAAATAGCCGCTTCACGATGCCACCGACTTCCTTGTTTCCTACCTAAACGTAATCGGGAAATCGGACATTGGTTCCCGCCCGTTCGCCTGTCGCCACAGACAAGTTAAATTTGACCGTAGTGTGGAAAAAGTGAATTCGTCATGAACACACCGTTAAATTCGCCTCACGATCGGTTAGAAGTTCTGACGAAACCGTGAAGGGGATGATTATGAAGGCTTTTTCCGCCGCCAACGGACCGAGGATCTTCCTCGACGAGAGTTCCGTTCTCGACATCGGAGGCTGCTTTGTCGGCGATGTCGACCTTGCTCCGGGTCGGGCCATTCCGGACGACGGTGATCCGCGAATCGATCACTCGCTGGAAGGCTTTCTCTTCACCTGCGGGCCTGACCATATTCGTCACCCCGAGGCGATCGAAGGCGCCGCCGACGGCCGGAAATATCCGCTGCACGGATCCTTCTCCTCCCACCCCGCCGAAATCCTGTTCTGGGATGCGCAAGGGCCGGATGCGGAGTGCCGTGCCCGCGTGCCGCTGACCCTTGCGACCGGCGAGCCGGCTCTGCTGGAACGCCATTGGCGGATCGACGGCGCGACGGGCGAGGTCAGCCTGTCGGACAAGGTCACCAATACCGGTTCGAAGCCGTTCGCGCGGGTGCATATGTACCACATGAATATCGGCGCATGGCTGTTCGACGATCGGGTCCGGCTTGCCGGCAAGATGCTCGAAGGCGGCGGTTTGCCCTGGACGTTCGGGGGCGAGACAGGCGGCATATTCTGCGTCCCGGCGGCCGTCGAGGGCGAGCAGTGGGCCGAAATTGCGCTCGGTCCGATCGCCGCGATCGGTGGGCTGACGCTGAAGGTGAAATTCAGGACCGACACGCTCCCGCATCTGCAGGTCTGGCGTAACCAGAAGGCGCCGGCGCATGTGCTTGGGATCGAGCCGGTCTCCCATCGCCTCGCAAGCCGTCAGGAACTTGCCGGGACGGGAGAAATGGGGTGGATCAAGCCCGGCGAAAGTGCCGAATACGGCCTGCGCTTCTGTTTCGTTTGAGACCTGCTCGTGCGCAACTGACGCGGCAATTGACGCCCACGCGGCACCGTCGTAATGCTGGCGCCTCAATCAGAACGGAGGGCTGAAAGCCATGGATATCCGCCAGATCAACGACGAGTATTCCGTCACCGGCCAGATCACCGTCGAGGATCTCGACCAGATCAAGGCCATGGGGTTCAAGTCGGTCGTCTGCCATCGTCCTGACGACGAGGAGCCAGGCCAGCCGCATTTTGCGCAGATCGAAGCCCGCGCCAAGGAGCTTGGCCTCGACATCAGCCACATCCCGGTCGGCCGCATGGGCGTCGATGAACAGGGCGTCAGGGCGATGGTCGATGCGCTTGACGAATTCCCGCGCCCGATGCTCGGCTTCTGCCGCTCCGGCGCCCGTTCGACGGCGATTTATGAAAAAAGCCAGCATCTGCGCGGCTGAAGATTTTCCGCGGTCTCGTGCTTTTCGCGCGGGTCCTTTTCCCCCAAGCTCAATTTTTTGAGGAGAATTCCATGAGCATCCAGCGCATCGAGCCGGCCGCCCGCATGAGCGGCGCCGTCGTCCACGGCAACACCGTCTATCTCGCCGGCCAGGTCGGCGAAGGCGAGAGCGTTACCGACCAGTGCAAGGACGCACTCGCTGAAGTCGATCGCCTGCTGGCGGTCGCCGGCAGCAACAAGTCGAAAATCCTTCAGACGATCATCTATCTCTCGGACATGGCCTCTTTTGGTGAGATGAACGCAGTCTGGGAAGCCTGGATCGACCCGGCCAACCCGCCGGCCCGCGCCACCAGCGAAGCCAAGCTCGCTGCGCCGAAGTACAAGGTCGAGTTCATCGTAACCGCTGCGATCTGATCGCTGCCGATTCGAATCAAAAAGCCGGCCTATCGCTCTGACAGGCCGGCTTTTTCTGTTTTATGCCTTTTCCCGGATCTGCGTTAGTGTCCGCGTCGGCGTGATCGCTTCGGGATCCAGTCTCACCTCGATGATCGACGGCTTGCCGCTGGCGCGCGCCCGCTGATAGGCGGGGCCGAACTCTTCCGTTTTTTCCACCAGTTCCCCATGCCCGCCAAAAGCCTTGGCATAGGCGACGAAATCCGGGTTGACGAGGTCCGTGGCGCTGACGCGGCCGGGATATTCCCGCTCCTGATGCATGCGGATCGTTCCGTAGATGCCGTTATTGACCAGCACGGTGATGATCGGCAGACCGTAGCGGACGGCGGTGATGAATTCCTGCCCGTGCATCATGAAGCAGCCGTCACCGGCGAAGCAGACGACTTCGCGCTCCGGAAACAGCTGTTTTGCGGCAACCGCGGCCGGCAGGCCGTAGCCCATCGAGCCGGAGGTCGGGGCGGACTGGGTGTTGTATTTCCGGAAGCGGTGGAACCGGTGCAGCCAGGTGGCGTAATTGCCGGCGCCATTGGTGAAGATCGCGTCGTCGGGCACGTTCTCCTCGATCCATTGCATGATCGGGCCCATGTGCACCGCGCCCGGACCGGCCTCCGGCGGCGTCGACCACTTGAGGTAGGCGTCATGCAACGCCGATTTCCGCTCGGCCCAGATCGGCGCGGCAGGCGGTTCGAGATCCTTCAGCGCGGCGACGAATTCCGCGGGTGCTGCGCAGATCGCCAGGTCCGGCCGGTACATGCGGCCGAGTTCTTCGGGGTCGGGGAAGACATGGACGAGCGTCTGCTGGGGATAGGGGATGTCGATCAGCGTGTAGCTGGAGGAGGGCATTTCCGACATGCGGCTGCCGAGCAGCACCAGCAGGTCCGCCTCCTTCACCGCCTTGGCGAGCACCGGATTGATGCCGATGCCGACATCGCCGGCATAGGATGGGTGCAGATGATCGAACAGCATCTGGCGGCGGAAGGAGCAGCCGACCGGCACCTTGAAGCGGCTGGCGAAAGTCTGGAAGTCTGCAACCGCCTCTTCGCTCCAGCGGGTGCCGCCGAGGATGAACATCGGACGCTCGGCATTCTTGAGCATGGTTTCGAATGCGGCGATCTGGCTTTTGCCCGGATGGCTTTCGACCGGCATGTAGGCCCGGGCATCGACTGCTTCGACCTCTTCGACCAGCATGTCTTCCGGCAGCGTCAGCACGACGGGGCCGGGGCGGCCGGAGGTTGCGACCGCAAAGGCGCGGGTGACGAATTCGGGAATGCGGCGGGCATCGTCGATCTCGCCGACCCATTTGGCGAATTCGGTGAAGGCGCGGCGGTATTCGACCTCCTGGAAGGCCTCGCGCTCCTTCATGTCGCGGCCGATCTGGCCGACGAAGAGGATCATCGGAATGGAATCCTGCTTTGCGATGTGCAGGCCGGCAGAGGCGTTGGTGGCGCCGGGGCCGCGGGTCACCATGCAGATGCCGGGCTCGCCGGTGAGGCGCCCCCAGCTGTCGGCCATCATCGCCGCGCCGCCTTCCTGGCGGCAGACGAGCACCTCGATGCCGCTTTCATAGAGGGCGTCGAGCACGGCGAGATAACTTTCGCCCGGAACGCAGGAGATCCGCTTGACGCCGTTTGCCCTCAGCGCCTCGACGATGAGTTGCCCCCCGGTTTTCATGGCCGTCTTCATCTCTCGCTCCCCTCTTTTCTATTTTCTATTTGATCGAGTTCCGCCAGCACCTCGGCGGTATGTTCGCCGAGGGCAGGGCTCGGCCGGTGATAGGCAAGCGGCGTTTCCGACAGCACGATCGGGCTGCGCACGCCCGGAATGACGGTGCCGTCGGCGGCCTCGAGATCGATTCGGAGCTCGCGTTCCTTGACCTGTGGGTCGTCGAACATTTCGGCGATCGAATTGATCGGCCCGGCCGGAACGGCATTGTCGCCGCAGGCGGCGAGTAGTTCCGCCTTCTTCCATTTCGATGTCTGCGCGAGGATCAGCCGGCGCACCTCGACGCGGTTGGCGACGCGTGCCTTGTTGGTGGCGAAACGTTCGTCGTCGGCGACCCCCTCGATGCCGAGGATGCGGCAGAGGCGGCGGAACTGGCCGTCATTGCCGACCGCGAGAATGAGATGGCCGTCTTCGGTCGGGATGACCTCGTAGGGGCTGATATTCGGATGGGCGTTGCCGAGCCGCACCGGCGCCTCGCCCGAGATCAGGTAGTTCATGTTCTGGTTGGCGAGGATGCCGGCCTGGACGTCGAGCAGGGCCATGTCAACATGCTGGCCTTCGCCGGTCTTCATCGCATGGATCAGGGCGCCCTGGATGGCGGTCACCGCATAGATGCCGGTGAAGATGTCGGCGATCGCCACGCCCGCCTTCATCGGCTGGCCGTCCGGTTCTCCGGTGATCGACATGAAGCCGGACATGCCCTGGACGATGTAGTCGTAGCCGGCGAGATTGGCGTAGGGGCCGTTCTGGCCGAAACCGGTGATCGAGCAATAGATCAGCTTCGGATTGATCTTTTTCAGGCTCTCGTAGTCGAGGCCGTATTTGACGAGGCCGCCGAGCTTGAAGTTCTCGATCAGCACGTCGGCGCTGGCAGCCAGCCGGCGGACGATGTCCTGGCCTTCCTCGGTCTTCAGGTCGACGGCGATCGAGCGCTTGCCGCGATTGGTGGAGTGGTAATAGGCGGCAGACAGGTTTTCGCCGTTCTTGCCCTCCACGAAGGGGGGACCCCAGGCGCGGGTGTCGTCGCCGCCGTCGGGGTTTTCCACCTTGATGACGTCGGCGCCCATATCCGCCAGCATCTGGCCGGCCCAGGGACCGGCGAGCACACGGGCGAGTTCGATGACGCGGAAGCCGGAAAGCGGTGGTTTCTTGGGTGTCTGGGTCATGTCACGGGGTCATGGTTGATTTGGCGGAGCCGGTTACGGGCTTGGTGGAGGCGACCCGGCGTTCCCGCCAGATGATGTAGAGGCCGGAGCCGATGATGATCGCAATGCCAAGCCATTTGATCGGGTCGGGAAAGTCGCCGAAGACCAGCCAGCCGAACAGCGTCGCCGAAACGATCTCGAAATATTGCAGCGGCGCAATCACAGACGCAGGGGCGGCGCGATAGGCATAGACGGCAAGGACGCCCGAAAGTGCGGCGAACACGCCGACGCCGGCAAGCCATATCAGGGTCCTTCCGTCCGGCATGGAGGGCATCAGGAAGGCGATACCGGTCCGGTCGCCGACAATGAGGAGGATGGTGGAGATCGGAATGCCCCAGAGCGCCATCTGGAACTGCATCGACCACGGATCTTCGCGATGGGCCAGCGCCCGGGTCAGGAGCGCGAAGATCGCCACGCAGAAGGCGGTGACGATCGGCAGCAGCGCCACGAAGCCGATCTCCTGGAAGCTGGGGCGGATGACGATCAGGGCGCCGACGAAGCCGGTGGCGCAGGCGGTATAACGCCGCCAGCCGATGATTTCCTTGAGGAAGATGCTGGAGAGCACCGTGAGGATGATCGGTTCGACGAAGAAGATGGCGATTGCATCGGCCACTTCCATGACCGCCAGCGTCGCCACGAAACAGACCATCGAGATCGTGATGAGGGTCGCGCGGATCGCATGGAAGACGCTGAGCCGCCAGGCGAATGCCCGCCAGTAGCCGTTCCAGAGCACGATCGGCAGCATGCAGAGCGCCTGGAAGACGAAGCGGGCGGCGGTGATGAAGGTGGGCGATGCGGTATCGGTCGCAAGCTTTGAAAAGATGTCGATGAAAGGGGCGATCAGCATCGCGACGATCATCAGGCCGAGGCCGTTGACGATCCGGTTCGGGGCTGATGCGGCAACGCTTGCGGGCGACGAATTCATGGATTTCCTATAGCCGGGAGCGGCCCCGGAAGCACTTGATTAAATGTCATGAACTCATTCCGTTTGATGTCGAGGGGCCATTTGATGGTGAGGGATCGCTTGATGTCAGGGGCCGTTGATATGAGAGCGGTTTCAGATCGCGGCCGCGGGCAAGGGGAGGGCGGCCCTCGCCCAGGCGGCGAATTCGGCGGTGGCGCGCGCCCGCACCGTATCGTTGAGCGTCTCGTGGCGCGTGCCGGGCCAGACCTTGGTGGTGACATTCGAAAAGCCGCGGCTGTTGAAATGCTCCGAGAGCCACAGGATTTCGCGGCCGCCATTGGTTGCCGGGTCTTCCGCCCCGCCGATCAGGTGGATCGGCAGCTTCTTCGCCAGCCGGTCGATCATTTTTGGTGCACGGAAGGTGAGTTCGAAGAGATCGAGCCACAGCGAGACGCTGGCGTCGAAACCGCAGAGCGGATCGGCGATATAGGCATCGACGATATCCGGGTCGTGGCTCAGCCAGTCGAATTCGGTGCGGTGGCCCTGAATGGATCTTCCCCAGGCGCCAAACGTGAGTTTCGGCAGAAGCCCGCTCGGCACGTCCGAGCCTTTCAAGGCTTTTTCGATGCGCAGGATCACTTGGGCGGCGCGGCCGGCGGGGCCGGGATGGAAGTTGGAATTCCAGACTGCGACCGCATCGAAGCTTTCCGGATAATCGACGGCGGCATTGAGCGCGATCAGGCCGCCCATGGAATGGCCGAACAGCAGGACCGGCAGGCCCGGATGGACGGCTGCCGCCATGTCACGCATGGCTTTGACGTCCTCCAGCACCCGGCTGACGCCGTCGTGCCTGGCGAAGCGGCCGATCGGCGCATCCGGCGCGGTCGTCTCGCCGTGGCCGCGATGGTCGAAGGCGTAGACCTGGAAACCATGGCCGGCCATCGCCTCGGCGAAAGCCCTGTAGCGCCTGGAATGCTCGGCAAGTCCGTGCGAGATCAGCAGGATGGCGCTGGCCGGTTCCGCCGCCGGCTGGTAGTGATAGGCAAGGCTTGCGCCCGTCGGGCTCGTAAACCGCCTCGTTTCGTCGAACATCCTCGCTCCCTCGACCGTTCGCGCATTGCTCCCGGCTCCCAATTCGCCTACATAGCGGCAAACCGAAATTCCCCCCGGAGCACTTTTATCCATGGCACGTCAGTTCATCTATCACATGTCGGGACTCAACAAGTCCTACGGCGCCAAGAAAATCCTTGAGAACGTCAATCTGTCTTTCTATCCCGATGCCAAGATCGGTATCCTCGGCCCGAACGGCGCCGGTAAGTCGACCGTGCTGCGCATCATCGCCGGCCAAGATAAGGAATATACCGGCGAAGCCTGGCTCGCCGAAGGCGCGACCGTCGGTTATCTCGAACAGGAGCCGCATCTCGACGAGACCAAGACGGTTTTCGAGAACGTCATGGTGGGCGTCGCCAAGAAGACGGCGATCCTCGACCGCTACAACGAACTGATGATGAACTATTCCGACGAGACCGCGGACGAGGGCGCCAAGCTTCAGGACGTCATCGACAGCCAGAACCTCTGGGATCTGGAAAGCCAGGTCGAGATGGCCATGGAAGCCTTGCGCTGCCCGCCGCGCGATTCGGAAGTCACCAGCCTGTCCGGTGGTGAGCGCCGCCGTGTCGCCCTCTGCCGACTTCTCCTCTCGCAGCCGGACCTGCTGCTTCTCGACGAACCGACCAACCATCTGGACGCCGAAACCATCGCCTGGCTTGAAAAGCACCTGCGCGACTACCCGGGCGCCGTGATGATGATCACCCACGATCGCTACTTCCTGGACAACGTCACCGGCTGGATTCTCGAGCTCGACCGCGGCCGCGGCATTCCCTACGAAGGCAATTACTCGGCCTACCTGCTCGCCAAGGCCAAGCGCATGCAGCAGGAAAACCGGGAAGAGGCAGGCCGCCAGAAGGCGATCAGCCGCGAACAGGAATGGATCGCATCCAGCCCGAAGGCGCGCCAGGCGAAATCCAAGGCGCGTATCAAGTCCTACGAGCAGCTGGTGGAAGCCGCCGAGAAGCAGCGTCCCGGCGACGCGCAGATCATCATCCCGGTCAGCGAGCGTCTCGGCCAGGTGGTCATCGAGATGGAAGGCATCACCAAGGGCTTCGAGGGCCGCACGCTGATCAACGACCTGTCGATCAAGCTGCCGCCGGGCGGCATCGTCGGCATCATCGGCCCGAACGGCGCCGGCAAGACGACGCTGTTCAGGATGATCACCGGCCAGGAAAAGCCGGATGCGGGCTCGATCCGCATCGGCGAGACCGTCCATCTCGGTTATGTCGACCAGAGCCGCGATGCGCTTGACGGCAACAAGACCGTCTGGGAAGAAATCTCCGGCGGCGCCGAAATCATCAAGCTCGGCAAGTTCGACATGAACTCCAGAGCCTATTGCGGCGCCTTCAACTTCAAGGGCGGCGACCAGCAGCAGAAGGTCGGCAACCTCTCGGGCGGCCAGCGCAACCGCGTTCACCTCGCCAAGATGCTGAAGGCCGGCGGCAACGTTCTCCTCCTCGACGAACCGACCAACGACCTCGATACGGAAACGCTGGGTGCGCTCGAAAGCGCGCTTGAGAATTTTGCCGGCTGCGCAATCATCATCAGCCACGATCGCATGTTCCTCGACCGCCTGGCGACGCATATCCTCGCCTTCGAAGGCGACGGCCATGTCGAGTGGTTCGAAGGCAATTTCGAGGACTATGAGCAGGACAAGGTCCGCCGACTCGGTCCCGACGCCCTCAACCCCGGCAGCCAGGCCCACAAGCGTTTGACGCGTTAATATTTTTTAGCTTTGTCTAAGTTAGAACCCCGGCTTTGCCGGGGTTTTTGTTTGTGCGAAGTTAACAAAGGCTAAAATCAGAACCCCCAAAATTATGGGTATTTTTGACCTGACCCGATAAAGACAATCGCAAAGATTGCCGGCGCATTTTCCGGGCCGGGGAGACCATGTCTGCTTGGGTCTCGACGCTGTCATGATGACGGCCCGTTTCAGAGGGTTTTATTCATGCTGCATTTGATCGAACGTTTGCCTTTCCGTATGTCGTTGACGCTTCTCGCTTCCGTCCCGCTGCTGGCCGTGATCGGGCTCGGCGCGTTCGCAAGCTGGGAAGCCTACAACCAATACCGGGAGCTGAACCGTGCGATCGCTCTCGAAAGCCTGGCGCTTGCCGGCGGCGAGCTGATGAACGCCATCCCGGAAGAGAGTTTTGGTTCTCTGGCGCAGCGGCCTCAGGCCCGTGCGAGCGTGGATGCAGCGGAAAAGCGACTTGTGAGCCAGTATAAGGCGATCGACGCACAGGGTTACGGCGAGCCTGGTTTGCGCGAGCTGGTCGCCGCAGTCGATGAGCGTTTCCTGCGGATGCCGGAATATCGTGCCAAGATCGATAGCGGGGATACGAACCAGCTTCTGTCTGCGCAATACGTCACGCCGGTTTCCGAAAAGACGCTCGATATCATCGGCCTTGTCGGCGGACTGACGGAGGACCGGGCGCTTGCCCGCTACGTGGACGGCTTTCATGCGCTTGTCCAGCTCAGCAACGGCTACGTCATCGTCAACCGGATGGGGCAGCAGTACACCAAAAACGGTGCGTTGACCGTCGAAGAGGCCGCCCGTTTCATGCAGGGGCGACAGCAGGTCAGGCTCTATGAAAAGCCGATGCGCGCTTTCCTGTCCCCCAGGTTGATTGCGCAGTACGACGCTTATTTCCAGACCCCTGACGGACAGCTGATCACCAATACGCTGAAGGCGCTCGACAGCCTGAAGCCCTATACGCCGGCCGCAGACGACTTCAGCGCATGGGCGCGCGCCATGGAAAACCGCCGCGTGTTCACCTCCGGTATCATCGCCCAGGCCGCGAGCGAATTGAAACAGCTGGGCGATCAGAAATCTTCCGACGCTGCGTCCAGCCTGCAGGTTCTCTTTGCGTCGCTTGCGATCTTCATCGTGGCCGTCATTGCGCTCAGCGTGGTGATCGCGCGCAGCCTGTCCGGCTCGATCCGCAAGATCGGCGACCGGATGGCAAGCCTTGCCTCCGGCAATACCGAGGAGGCTATCCCTTATTCGGATCGCAAGGACGAAATCGGCGCCATGGCGCGTTCGGTCGAGGTTTTCCGCGAAGCCGCTATCCGCAACCTTCAGCTTGAAGCCGAGGCGGAGGCCACCCGTCGTCGCTCCGAAGCCGAGCGCCTCGAAATGCAGCGCCAGAGCGAGGCGGATGCGGAGGCGAAGCTGACCCAGGCGACCGGTGCGCTTGCCGCCAACCTCCGCCGTCTTGCCGCCGGCGACATGCTCTGCGAGGTGAACGAGGCTTTGGCGCCGCAGTTCGAAGGCCTGCGCCACGACTTCAACACCTCGGTCCGCCAGTTGCGCGACGCGCTGCTCAGCGTCGGCAATTCGGTCGCCACCGTCACCAGCGGTTCGAGAGAAATCTCCGACGCATCCGACAACCTGTCCAAGCGCACGGAGCAGCAGGCCGCCTCGCTGGAAGAAACGGCGGCGGCGCTCGAAGAGATCACTGCGAACGTTGTTTCGACCTCGAAGCGCACCGGCGAGGCTCGCGACGTCGTCCGTGACGCACGGACCCGCGCGGACCAGTCAGGTCAGGTCGTCCGCAATGCGGTCGCCGCCATGGAGCGGATCGAGAAGTCTTCGCAGCAGATCGGCCAGATCATCGGCGTGATCGACGAAATCGCCTTCCAGACCAACCTTCTCGCCCTCAACGCGGGCGTCGAGGCGGCACGCGCCGGCGAAGCCGGCAAGGGTTTTGCGGTCGTCGCGCAGGAAGTCCGCGAACTCGCGCAGCGTTCGGCAAACGCCGCCAAGGAAATCAAGTCGCTGATCTCCAACTCGGCGGTTGCCGTCGGCGAGGGTGTCAAGCTCGTCAGCGAGACGGGCGAGGGGCTCAGCGTGATCGAACAACTGGTTCAGACCGTCAACGGTCACATGGATGCAATTGCGACCGCGGCACAGGAGCAGTCGGTCGGCCTTGCGCAGGTCAACACCGCCGTCAACCACATGGACCAGTCGACCCAGCAGAATGCCGCAATGGTCGAAGAGATGAACGCCGCCGGTGCGGGCCTTGCCCAGGAAAGCGGAAAGCTCAGCGCTCTTCTCTCGCACTTCCAGCTCGGCGGCGGAGCCTCCGGCCAGCTTCGCGAAACGGCAAGCCGCATGCGTGCCCCGGCAGCTCCGGTCTCACGCCCGGTCGCTGCCGCACCGAGCCGTCCTGCGCCGTCGCGCGCTCCGGTTTCCCGCGGGAATACAGCGCTCGCGCAATCCGCCGACGAATGGGAAGAATTCTGATCCCGTATTCTGATCCCACAGGCACGAACAGAACCCAAGGGGGCGGCTTCGGCCGCCTTCTGCGTTTTGGTGGGGCCGGACCGGATCCATCAGTTGCCGCTTGCATAGGGTTGTAAAATCATATAAACATATCTTTATGTCTTGATTGCATAAGGACGCGGCTGAATGGGATTGGCGCTCGATACCCTGGTGGACGTACTGAAAACAGCCGGCGAGCCGACGCGCTTTCGCCTGCTCGCGCTTCTCGCTGCCGGGGACCTGACCGTCACCGATCTCACCGAAATCCTGGGTCAGTCGCAGCCGCGCATTTCACGGCATCTGAAGCTGCTTGCCGAAGAATCGCTGATCGATCGCTACCAGGAAGGCGCCTGGGCCTATTTCCGGCTGAAGCAGGAAGGCAAGGCGGCAACGCTGGTCAGGACGCTGCTCGCCGCCGCCTCGGAGGAGGATCCGGTCCTGCTCAGGGACAGCGAGCGGCTGACGACGGTCAAGCGGCTGCGTGCAGAACGCGCCCAGGCCTATTTCACGCGCAATGCGTCCGAATGGGATGAACTTCGCCGCCTGCATATCAGCGATGCGGCAGTCGAGTCGGCGCTGCTCAAGCTTATCGGCCCGGCGCCCGTCGATGCGCTTCTCGATCTCGGGACCGGCACCGGCTGGATCCTGCAGCTTCTGTCCAACATCTACCGTCGCGCCGTCGGCATCGATGCGAGCCGCGACATGCTGTCGGTCGCCCGCTCCAATCTCGACAAGGCCGGGATCGTCAAGGCGTCCGTCCGGCATGGCGACATTCTCAACCTGCCGCTCGAAGGGCAGGATTTCGACCTGATCACCGTTCACCAGGTGCTGCACTTCCTCGACCAGCCGGAACTGGCGATTGCCGAGGCGGCCCGGGTGCTGCGCCCGGGCGGTCGCCTGCTGATCGTCGATCTCGCACCGCATACGCTCGAATACCTGCGCGACGACCACGCCCATGTCCGTCTCGGCTTTTCCCATCAGGTGATGGCGGAATGGCTGGAGAAGGTGGGCCTGGAAGTCGAGCAGGCGATCGATCTCGGCTCCGGCAAGGAAGGGGGGCTGACTGCCACCGTCTGGCTCGCCCGCGACCGCCGCCTGCTGATCGCCGCCCATCATGCATCTGCCCAATCGCAAACCGTCCTTTAAGGGAGCTGAACCAATGACCGCCGATAGCGAAACTTTCAGCGTTTCCTTCGAATTCTTTCCGCCGAAGTCGGAAGAGATGGAGGGGCAGCTCTGGAACACGGTTGATGAACTGGCGCTCTGGGATCCGCGTTTCGTGTCCGTCACCTATGGGGCCGGCGGTTCGACCAAGGCGCCGACGATCAATACGGTGCGGCGCCTGGTCGGCGAGACCTCGCTTGCTACCGCCGCGCATCTGACCTGCGTGGACGCCACGCGCGAAGAGACGCATTCTGTCGTCGGCGAGTATCGCGCTGTCGGCATACGCCACATCGTTGCCCTGCGTGGCGATCCGGCGAGCGGTATCGGCACCGACTATCGCCCGCATCCGCAGGGTTATGCCAATGCAGCGGAGCTGGTGCGCGGCCTGACGGTACTCGGCGGCTTCGACATTTCCGTCTCGGCCTATCCCGAAAAACATCCGGAAAGCGCCGATCTTGGCGCGGATATCGAAATGCTGAAGCGCAAGGCGGATGCCGGTGCTGCCCGCGCGCTGACCCAGTTCTTCTTCGACAACGACGTCTTCGAGCGTTACCTCGAAAAGGTCCGGGCCGCCGGCATTGCGATCCCGATCGTGCCGGGCATCATGCCGATCCAGAACCTGACCCAGCTCAAGCGTTTCGCCGGTCGTTGCGGTTCCTCGGTTCCGTCCTTCCTGGATGCCCGTTTCGAAGGATTGGATGACAAGCCCGAGGATCGCGCGAGCGTGGCCGCCGATATCGCCGCCGAACAGATCGAGGACCTGATCCGCCGCGGCCTTGGCGATTTCCATATCTACACGATGAACCGTGCTCCGCTGGTATCCGCCGTCCTTCAGCGACTTGGCCGCCGGCAGATCCGCACACCCCGAATCGCCGCCGCCTGAGCGCGTTTTGAAAAAAAACGCATGCTCCTACGAAAGGAGCATGCGTCTTCACCGGAAGTGCTGGTTATCAAACGGTCGTGGATGCGATATTTGAACTGGTAGTGGAACTGGTGGCGCTCAAATGAAGAGCATGGATGCCACAAACACAAACGCTGCACCGACTACCAAGACATTGAGAGAGTATGTACGTCCCATGTCTGCCTCCTTGCGTTGACGGGCAGACTTTATGTCGGTTTTGTGCCGGTTGGGAAGCGTGTTTCGATGCTGCAGTGCCGCAGGCTTGTTATCCTTACGGCGTCGGTAATCTTATAAGATACTGATATTTTTAAATAAACCAACCGTTAATCTTAATTTATGCACGGTTAAAAAGTCGTGTACCGCTGTTAACTTCTGACATATTTCGTGATGGTTTCGCTCCGTTACGGTGCTCCGGTCGCCGAATTGCTGCGTCTGCGAAGGAGCCTTCCGTCCAGCAGCACGAGGCCTAAACCGATCAGCAGCATGCCGATCAGGTCGGTCGCCTCCAATCTTTCGCCGAGGAAAAGCGCGCCGAGCAGAATGGCGCTCGGGGGTACGACGAGCGTCACCAGAGAGGCGTTGGTGGCACCTGCGAGCCCCAGAATCCGGAAAAAGAGGAGATAGGCAAAGGCGGTCGATAGCAGCGCCAGGGCGAGGATGGCGAGGACGGCGTTCATGGATGGCGTCGGCAGCGCCCAGGGCTGGTCGGCGATCAGCGACACAGGCAGCATCATCAGGCTGGAGGCGGTGAGCTGTCCGGTGGCGCTGACGGGCGCGGGCAGGCTGCGGAAACGTTTGCCGTAGGTGCCGGCCACGCCGTACGAGATTGCTGCGAGGACCGGCAGGATCAGCGCCCAGAACGGCACGGAGGCGGCGGCCGTGATCCCGGGGCCGATCAGCACTGCCGTGCCGGCGAGGCCCGCCAGACAGCCGGCGATTTTCGCGTTCGTCAGTTTCTCGTCGGTCGTCCAGCGATTGGCGATCAGCACCGTCCAGATCGGGGTTGTCGCGTTGAGGATCGAGGCGAGGCCTGCGCCGATCTCGGTCTGGCCGAAGAAGATCAGCGTATGGGGCAGGGCGTTGTTGATGAAGCCCATGACCAGGAAGGAACGCCAGTGGGTGGCGAGTGTCGCGTAGAGCCCAAACCGGCCGTGCAGATAGATGTGCAGCGCCGCTGCTGCCAGGAACAGGCGCAGGAAGACGAGGGTAAAAGGCGGCACTTCCAGGACCGCTACGCGCGCGAAGAAGAAGGAACCGCCCCAGATCAGCCCCAGCAGCAGGATCATGGCCCAGGCGGCGGCGCCGGGCTTCGAAATGGCGGCGGTTGTCATGCGGTATCTCCCTCGCGGTCAAGGCGAGGGAATAACCCTATGGTGCGCGAGTCGCCACCCGATTTCGTTCGGATGGCGACGGTTGCGCTTTTTAAAGAGCAGACAGCAGAGACTGGGTCGGCCATCCGTCGGCCGGCAGGCCGAGGCGTGCCTGTTCCTTCTGGACGGCCTGGCGGGTGCCCGATCCGAGGATGCCATCGACCTTGCCGATATCGTGGCCAAGCGCTTCGAGCTTGGTCTGCAGCGCCTTCATGCCGCCATCGTCGAGGCCCTGTTCCGGCGTGCCTTTCTGATAGGTCGGAGCGCCGGCAAGCCGGGTCGCGAAATAGGCGGCCGAGGTCGTGTAGATGAACGACTGGTTCCATTCCAGATAGATGTTGAAGTTCGGGTAGGTCAGGAAGGTCGGTCCCTTGCGGCCCTGTGGCAGGATGAGGGCTGCCGGCAAGTTGCCAAAAGTGGTCACGCCGTCGCGCGGGGTGACGCCGAGCTTGAACCATTCGCTTGCCGGGATCTCGTTGCCGAGGCCCGACTTGTCCCAGGGGAGATTTTCCGGCAGCGTCACTTCCTGGATCCAGGGCTGGCCGGGCTTGAAACCCATGCTCTGGATGAATTTGGCGGCGGTCAGGATGGCGTCCGGTGAACTGGCCTTGACGTTGATATGGCCATCGCCATCGCCATCGACGCCGTGCTCGATAATATCCTCGGGGAGCATCTGCACCTGGCCGATCTCGCCTGCCCATGCACCCGTGTTGGTCGCCGGATTGAGGTCGCCGTGCTGGACCATCTCGATCAGGGCGATCAGCTGCGGGCGGAAAAGCTGCGGGCGGCGGCAGTCGTGCGAGAGCGTCACCAGCGCATTACGGGTGTTGAAGTCGCCCTGGACGGCGCCGAAATCGGTCTCCATCCCCCAGAAGGCGGTGATGACGCCGGGCGGCACGCCGAATTCCTTCTCGGCGCGTGCGAAGACGTCCGCATATTGCTTGATCTTCTGGCGGCCGATGTCGAGGCGCGCCTGGCTGACGGTGCGCTGCGAAAATTCGAGGAAGGTCTGGCGGAAGACGCCCTGGGCCCGGTCGCGTGACAGAACTTTCTGATCGATCTGGGCGCCGGCAAGCGCTTCATCCGCCGCACCTGCCGAAGCACCGCTGGAAATGGCTTCCGCTTTCACGCCGTTCAGGAAAGCGCCGAGATCGCCGCCGCAGGCAGGGGCCGGCGACTGGGCAAGCGCGGTGGAGGCAAGGCAGCCGGTGAAGACGGAGGCGAGGGCGAGGCGGCGGGCAAAGCGAGCGGACATTCGGCGTTCCTAGAATCTGAGTAAGCGCCGTCCGATCTCGGAAAAATTTGTGACCGAAACATGGGCGGCAGCCGTGTTGGCGCAGTTTTTATCGCAACTGCTCACACAATGCCAGACACCACTTCGCCAAGGGAACGTGGTTTACTTTGCGACTGCCGCAACCCAGCTATGCCAATTCTTGGACGTGCCCGCAAAGACGTTGATATCCATTTCGCCCTTGATGCCCGGCACGACGCCCGTTGAGGTATACTGCCAGAAAGCCCAACGTCGATCCGGGTAGATCTTGGTCGGATGCTGTGCCACGGCGCGGAGCCAGAAATGGTAGTTGCTGAAAGCGCCGACCAGATTGTCGCGATGGAAATCCACGGACGTGTAGATGATCGGCCGCTTGCCGTAATAGGCCTCGAGGCGGTCCATGAAACGCTGCATGGAGGCGCGCACCGTTTCGGGGTCCGGGCGGGTCTTGCAGGTCGGCGAGGACTGGTTCCATTCCATGTCGAGGACCGGCGGCAGCTTCACCGCGTCTTTCGGGACATTGTTGATGAACCAGTCGGCCTGTTCGTCGGCCGTCGAGCAGAAATAATAGAAGTGATAGGGCGCATAGGGGATGCCGGCCGATGCTGCGCCCCGCCAGTTCAGCTCGAAGGTCGGATCGATACGATCCTTGCCTTCCGTCGCCTTGATGAAGACGAAGGCGATGCCGGATTTCTTGACGGCGGGCCAGTCGATATCGGTGCCGTTCCACTTGGAGACGTCGATGCCATGGATCTCGTGCAGGCCCGGATGGTTCTTGCCGAAATCCTGCGGGTCACTGTCCTTGAACCGCATCTTCTTGACCGACGAGGTTTCCATCAGGTCATAACTTGAGGAGGTGCATCCCGTGGCAAGGAGCGCGGTCGCAAGGAGGGCCAGAAGAAGCCGAGGCATGAACATCCCGTGTGGTGTCGATGTGGAAGCCTCTTGCCCCGTTCAACGCAAAACAGGGAGGCATGAACCCCATATTCACCATAACGTCGTAAAAAATCGGTTAGGGCAAGAGGGTTTCCGGTCTGGAATGGCGGGAGGCGCGGGATTTTTAGCCGCGGCGGCGGATGACGGCATGCCAGGCATAACCCCGACCGATCTCCTCGAAGATCATGTCGGCATCGGCGCTTGCCAGCTTGCTCTCCAGCACTTCGTGCAGGTTTGGCCGCGGCGTGACGTGGAAACGCGTCAGCCAGGCCTTCAAAAACCGACCGAACCAGCCCGGCAGCCGTTCCTGCTGGCCGAAGTCGACGATATGCAGCGAACCGTGCGGTGCGAGCGCTGCAAGCGAGGCGTCGATCGCCTTTTCCCAGTCGGGAATCATCGACAGCGCGTAGGAGATGAGGATGCGGTCGAAGCCGGTCGTGCCGAATTCCTCCGCCTTGAAGTTCGTCGCATCGGCGACGCGGAATTCGGGCGTGACCGGCTTGCCGCGGAAATTGGCGCGTGCGCTTTCCAGCATCTCGGCGGAGATATCGAGGCCGTAGAGCTTCGCCGCCGGATAGTGGCGGTGGGCAAGCGCCAGGTTGCGGCCGGTGCCGCAGCCGACTTCGAGCAGCGAAGCGTTCGGCGGGACATTCAGTCCGGCAATCGCCCGGTCGCGGCCGAAGAGGTAATATTTGCGGGTGATGTCGTAGATATGGCGCTGATACCGGTACATCCGGTCCATGCGCTCGGCGTGGCCATTCGACAGGGGGCTGCTCGCCATATCCGTCGCCATCAGGATTTCTTCACATAGATATGGAAACCGCCGTAGATCGCCGAGCGATCCTCGAGGTTGAGTTCGTTGGAGCGTTCTTCCAGATAGGACCACTGGTCGAGCAGGGCGGAAGAAAGGCGGCCGTCGAGCACGCTCTTTTCGGCGGCGGTGCGGAAGATCACGCGGGCGCCGGGGGCGGCGGTACGGGTGATTTCCGACCAGACGTCGTTGAGCTGCTCGTCGTTCATCCAGTCCTGCGCGTCGAGCAGGACGTAACGATCGACCGAACCGGCGGCCTTCTGGGCCAGGAGCTCGGTGAAGCTTGCATGATGGACCGTGACGCGCTCGGCATTGTCGCGGATGGCGCGATAGTTTTCGGCCTTGAGGTAGGTCGGCAGCGTGCCTTCCTCCGGCTTCGGATAACGGCGCGCAAAGGCCTGCCAGGCGAAATAATTGTCGCGCAGCGGGAAGTGGCAGGCGAGCTTTTCGAGCCGCTGGCGGAGAACCGGGGCGATCGAGCCATCGGAGGCGAGGCTCGCCAGCTCGTCATATTGCTGCGGCGGAATGCCGAGGCCGAACAGCGAGCTCTTGCGGCTGGTGATCCAGCGGATCAGCGGCTTGTCGAACAGCGGCGCGATACGGTCGTCGAAGAACTGGCGCTGCTCGCGCAGCGACTTGGCATTGGCCATTTCGGTCAGATTGATGCCATGCAGGCGGGCGATCAGGTGACCGGCGCCGATGAAACGTCCGAGCAGGCCGGTCTTGTAGATGTTGCGGTCGAACACTTCGATCCGGCGGCGGCCGGCGAGCGAACGCTTGCCCCAATAGGAACGGGTCGCCGCATCGAGGTTCGGGGCGATGAAGGTGTCGTAGCTCCGGCTGTTGGTGCGGACGCCGTCCATTCCGAAATGGCGCACGACATCGCCATGGCCGGGCAGGTGGCGGAAGGCGGCGAGCTTCAGGCGGTTCAGCGCGACGTGATGCGGGTTCAGATCGACGACATCGATCTTTTTCGGCGATCGGGACAGATAGGCGAGCATGTTGCAGCCGCCGGAGCCGATGGTGACGATCGAATGCCGGTCGGAAAGCTCCATGGCGGTCATGTCGACTTCCGGGTCTTCCCAGATCTGCGGATAGACGAGGCCGGAGAACAGCAGGCCGAAAAGCCTTTCCGAGAAACCCTGCCGGGACAGAGCTTTATGCTGCAGAAGCGCGTCCTTCAGCTTCTGGTTTTTCCGAAAACCGGCTTCCTGTGCAATATCCGCCATGGTCGAGTCCCGCCTTGTCCAGAGTTTCAGGGCGTGTAAACCCGTCATGCTACAGATTGATGACGAGGCCTGTGGCCAGTCCCACTTCCAGGCGGCTGCGGCCGAACCCCCTCTTCCTTGCGCCCAGGAATCCTGATTGCATGCGGCCTCGAAATGGGAGGCAGGCATGCGGTTTTTGGTTCGGTTCGTAAAAGTCCTCTGCGTCGCCGTCGTCGCCGGCGTGATCGGGCTCGGGGTCTGGCTTTATACGTCGCCGCCGGAACTGCTGAGGGTGGGCAGCGGCTATTCCGCCAAGATCGTCTGCTCGAACGTCTTTCTTGCCGGTCGCGACAGCGGCGAGGTGCTTTCCGTCGATGTGCAGGCTCCGGGTCATCCGCTTCTCAGATTGATGCGGGTCTCCGTCGATCGAACGGAAAAGCGGGTTCATGCAGCACTGCTCGGCATTTTTGCCGGCAATGACGCGGTCTACCGCGAAGGGTCTGGCTGCACCGTGGTCCCCGATGAGACACCGCTGGCTGCCGTGGGCGTTCCGGTCCCTGCCGTTACGTCAGCGGATCAATCTGTGCTTTGGCCGGAAGGCGGAAAAATCGAATCCAACCCGTCGGTTGCGCGGGTTCTTTCAGACGCGGATCTTGCCGGTCCTGGCATGCGGGCGGTGGTGGTGGTCAAGCGGGGACGAATCGTCGGCGAGGCCTATTCGACCGGCTTTTCCAAGGATACGCCGCTGCTCGGCTGGTCGATGACCAAGACCGTGAACGCCGCGATCCTGGGCACGCTGATTCTCGACGGAAAGCTGTCGCTGGAAGACAAGGGCCTGTTTGCGCAATGGCAGGGCAACCAGCGCGGCGATATCCGAATTGCCGACCTCGCCGCCATGGAGAGCGGGCTCGCCTTCAACGAGAATTACGGCGCGGTCGCGGACGTGACGCGCATGCTCTACCTCGAGCCGGACATGGCGAGTTTCGCTGCCGACCAGCCGCTCGAGGCGGATCCCGGTTTGCGCTTCAGCTATTCCTCCGGCACGGCGGTGATGCTGTCAAAGATCTGGATGGACAAGATCGGCGGTGGGGCTGCGGCGCTTTCCTATCCCCGCGCCGCCCTGTTCGGTCCGCTCGGCATGCAAAGCGCCGTCATGGAGGCCGATGCGGCGGGCACCTTCGTCGGCAGTTCCTACATGTATGCGACGGCGCGCGACTGGGCCCGGATGGGACTGCTGCTTGCCCGAGACGGCGTCTGGAACGGCAGCCGGATTTTACCGGAAGGTTTTGTCGATTTGATGCATCAGCCGAACGCCACGTCGAACGGGCGTTATTCGAAAATGCAGACCTGGCTGCCGGGCAACAACAATCCCGACATGCCGGCGGATGCTTTTTTCCTGCAGGGGCATGACGGGCAGACGATTACGGTCATCCCGTCGCTCGATCTGGTGGTGGTGCGGCTGGGGCTGACACCGAGCTGGAACCGCTACGATCCGACCCGGCTTGTCGCCGAGGTGGTGAAAGCAACAACGGCGCCCTGAGGCGCCGCTGAACATTTTCCACCCAGGCATTTTCCAGCCCGGCTACTTCTCCAGAACGTCCAGCATGTTCTTGCGTTTGGCGTCATAATAATAGCCACGCGCATAGAGCTTGATGGCGTTGTCGTTTCTGTTATCGGCGACAAGCCAGGCGCCGCGCAGGTATTTGATTGCGTATTTCAGGTTGGTCTCGGCGTCGAGCAGGCCGGCCGGTGGGCCTTCGTAGCCCATCGACTTGGCGGTCGAATACTTGATCTGCATGAGGCCCCAATAGCCGTTCTTGTGATAGGCCTTAGGATCGTACTTGCTTTCCCGATGCACGACGCGATGCACCAGCGATTCCGGCACGCCGTACATGCCGGCGTAGCGCTTGATGAGCTTGTTCAATTCCGGCGGCGCATCGGATGCCGTGGTCGGCATCGGCTCGCCGGGGGCCGGAGGGAATTCCATGGCCGATAGTGCGGCTATGGCCCGAGGCTGCGATGCATAGGCAAGCGTCGCGGTGTCCGGGCGCGGAGTGGGAACGACGGTCTGCAGCGCGACCATGTCCGGTGTCAGTTCCCGTTCGTCGAGCGCGATCGCCGAGGCTGCCGCCGGCTGGATCTTACCTTCGCTGACCGCTGGCGCGATGGGCGGCGACACCAGTCGGCCGGCCTTCGGCATCGCGAGGTTGGCGGGCTGGGCGGAAGCGAGAATTGTCGATGTGGTCGGAGCAACGGGCGGCGGCATCATCGCCGGGCCGGGCATCGGGGCAAAGGCGACGATTGGGGCCATCGTGGGCGATGCCATCGCGGCCGACTGAACGGATATCGCATCGGCGGCGGCGGGCATTGGAATGGCAAGTCTTGTCGTCTTGGCGAGCGCCACGGTCGGCTGTGTGCCGGCTGCCGGGGTGGCCGAAGCAAGCTGAATTCCCGGAGGGGGCATCTGGCCGGCAACCTGCGGCCCGTATACGGGCAGGTCGGTCTTGTGGATCGTCGTCTGGCCATCCGCGGAGGCCGTCTGCACAGGTCCGGTCGCCTGGCCGCTGGTCGGGGCAGCTGTCTGCGTCGCTGCGAGATTCTGCTCGCGTTCGACGCTCGAACATCCGGCGAGAGCCGAAGAAACGGCGCACACCACAACCGTCCCGCGGCCGAGGAATCGGATTATCGCCATTGGGTCGCTTTCATGAAAAATTGGTTACCCCAGTCGCCCAAACGCCACCAAAAGAGTGTTTTGATTAACCTATTGGGCGGCGTCCGGCAAGACGGCGAACGTCAGGCGGCGATCCGGCGATAGCCGGCGGTGACGGCGCGGCGGGAAATGAAGCGGGTCTGGGGCTTGCGCGAGGCGGAGTTGAGGTTGGCCGGCTGGCGTCTGCGGCTGAGCACGCGGCGCGGAAAAAGCACGTGAATCCCGGCTCCAAGGGCTGCGCAGACAAGGAAGGTCGCCTGCATTTCGAGAAGCTGGGGCAGCAGCGCCCGATCGGGATCGACGAACTGGGCAAGCACCGCTGCAAGGACGAAGGCATAACGGGCCCGGAAGGCGGATTTGCCGAACAGGCATCCGAAGATTCGCGCCGCCCGGCATTCCGGCAGATTGTCGTTGTCGGCGATCGGGCCGGAGATTCGCGGGTCCTGGTAGGACCAGAGCACATAGAGCATCAGGTAGCCGAGCCCTGCCCAGGAAATCACGTCCATGAACTTGGGCAGGTATACGGCGATCAGGGCCATGGGGATCATCGCCACGATCAGGGCCGCGGACATTCCGGCGGCAAGCCCCGGGACAGTCGCGATCGCCGTACGGCGACCGCGCTGGAGTGAGAAACTGGCAGTCAGACAGGCGAGAGGGCTCGGAAGGAGGGCGAGGAAGATCGCGGTCGCAGCAAAAGCGAGCCAGATGTCAGCCGTCATTCCATTTCCTCCCGGACGCCGAGGGATGGCGCCCGCCAAATTTCCTGTCTCATGCCGTTTCGAAGGGCTGGCCGATATGATCCATCACTTCGCCGAACCATTTTGCCGTCAGATCGAAATGTTTTCCACCCTTGATTCTGGGAAATTCGATCGTGCGCAGTTTTCCGTTCTGATCCTCGTCGTGGCCGGTGACGCCCGAAACCTTGTTGAGCGCGCTTTCGACCGCCAGATCCACCATGCCCTGGATGAGGCGCAGGTCGTCGCCGTTTGCCGGCGCCGAGCGGGCGAAATAGCCGGACTTCTGCACCATCGAGCGATCGGCGCCGATCAGCGCCGCGAACTGCTTCTGGAACCAGCCGCCGACATTGATCGAGTCGATCTTAACATGGCCGAACGCGTCGCGCTTGACGGATTCGCCGGCGGCTTCCCGCTCGGCGACGATCGTATCGAGACCGGCACCTTCCGAAACGAACAAGGTCACGAAACCGCGCTTGTCCATGACGTCCTTGAGGCGCGCGGCCTCCTTGTCCAGGTCGAAAGCCATCTCCGGCAGGTAGACACCGTCGATGTTCTTCATCGCGCTGTTCATCATGAAGCCCTCGACATATTCATTGCCTTTGGTCTTCTGAATATAGGCCCGCGCGGTCGCGGCGGTAAGCCAGCCGCAGTGACGTCCCATCACTTCGTGAATCACAAATGTGCGAGGAGCGGCGCTCTGCTCGTTGGAAACGTTGTCAAAGAAGTATGCGCCGACTTCGGCAGCCGTCCAGGCGCCGAGCGACTGGCGGATCGGCACGATGTCGTTGTCGACGGTCTTCGGCAGGCCGACGACGGTCAGATCGTAGCCGTTGGCGCCGAGATAGGCGGCGAGGTCGGCGGCCGTCGTGTTGGTGTCGTCGCCGCCGATCGTGTGAAGGATGGTGATCCCATCGGCTGCCAGCCTGTCGGCGGCAACGCGAAGCGGGTTCTCGCCTTCCTTGACGAGGCCGCGCTTGACGCAGTCTGCGGCATTGGTGAGCTTGACGCGGCTGTTGCCGATCGGCGAACCGCCGTAGCGGTGAAGCAAATGGGCCTTTTCGCGCATGTCCCTGGTGATTTCGATGCGGTCGCCGAGCAGGACACCCTGATAACCGGAACGATAGGCGACCATCTCGATATCAGGCGCGACGTCGTTGTAGCGCTCGATCAGGCCTCCGACGGCGGAGGACAGACAGGGCGCGAGGCCCCCTGCGGTCAGCATTGCTACTTTCTGTTTGGCCATCGATCCTCCTTCACGCGCATGCCCGCGTACAGTTCAAAACCGCTGGAATGGATGCGACAGAGACCGGCCCCTGTAAAGTGAATTTCTCAAGAAAAACCGCAGCTTCGACTCTTTGGCACAGGAGAGCCTAATATAATCGATTCAACCGCCGCGGCGCCTCGGGTCCCGCCTGTGGAAAAGGAAATCCGGAGGCTTCCCAATTGTCCCGAAGCGCAGGGTAACCTGTCTGTGAGCGCCGGTGATTGTTCGGAAAACATGAACATAGTTTAATCTGAGACGGACCGTCGGTCGCCTTGCAATCCCAACTGTAATCTGGTCCACTGCGCTCATGATCTGGGATTTTGCCTGCCTTCACTTTTCCTCCCTCTGGGAACGGCTTCTCGGCGCCGTGGGCGACGCTGCGGGCAACGCGCTCAGCGGCGTCGTCGAGGCGATCCGCACGACGTTCGAGGGCGATCCGGAAACGCGCCGGCAGGTATCCTTCTCGGTCGCCATCATCGCGCTTTCGGCGAAGATGGCCAAGGCCGACGGTATCGTCAGCGAGGCCGAGGTGAAGGCCTTCCAGCAGATCTTCGACTTTCCCGACGAGGAAGCCCGCAACGTCGCGCGCCTCTATAACCTCGCGCGTCAGGACGTCGCGGGTTACGAAGCTTATGCGACGAAGCTGGCCGGCCTGTGCAGCCCGGGTGCCGGCAAGGCTCATAATTGCCCGATGCTGGAAAACGTCGTCGACGGCCTGTTCCATATCGCCAAGGCGGACGGCCTTGTGCATGAGGCGGAGCTTGCCTTCCTTTTCCGCATCGCCGAAATCTTCCACATCGACGAAGGGCATTTCCGCCGCATCATGGCGCGGCACGTGCATCTCGACGGCCGCGATCCCTATCTGGTGCTCGGCGTTTCGCCGGAAGACGATTTTGCAAAGATCCGCAAGCAGTACCGCCTGCTGGTGTCCGAGCATCATCCGGACAGACTGATCGCCCGCGGCGTTCCGGCTTCTCTGCATGCCGCTGCCAATGAACGCATGGCGGCACTCAACGCCGCATATTCGGCGATCGAGAAAGAGCGCCGCGCCGCATGACGTTCAACGCCGATTATGCCGGCGCGATGGTAAGGCCTTCCCCAAACCATGGTGAGCGTGCCGGCGGGCGCAGGCCCGACATGATCATTCTGCATTATACGGGCATGCCCAGCGGTGATCAGGCACTCTCCTGGCTCTGCAACGAGGAAAGCCAGGTCTCCAGTCATTATTTCATCCACGAGGACGGGCGCGTCGTGCAGCTCGTGCCGGAGGAGCGTCGTGCCTGGCATGCCGGCAAGAGCTCATGGGGCGGCGAGAGCGACATCAATTCCTGTTCGATCGGCATCGAGATCGCCAATCCGGGGCATCCCGGAGGCCTGCCGGAATATCCGTCCGTGCAGATCGAGGCGGTCGTCGAATTGTGTCGCGATTGCGGCCAAAGGTGGCAAATCCGGCCTGAAAGGGTGCTCGGGCACTCGGATGTCGCCCCGATCCGCAAGGTCGATCCGGGCGAAAATTTCCCCTGGGAAAAATTGCACCTTGACGGCGTGGGCCACTGGATCGATCCAGCGCAAATCGGCGGCGGGCGGTTTTTCCAGTTCGGCGAGAGCGGCCAACCCATCGAGGCATTGCAGTCGATGCTGTCGCTCTATGGCTACGGAATTGAAATCACCGGTAATTTCTGCGAGCGCACGAAGGGCGTGGTGGAAGCTTTCCAGCGCCATTTCCGGCCGCAGCTCGTGGATGGGATAGCCGATTTTTCGACGATCGACACGCTTCATCGGCTGCTCAAATCGTTGCCGAAATTCACCTAGTCCGAATGTCTCCCGAGACTGTTTGGTTCCGCGTTCAAATCGTAAAATTTTGCAGTGCCACATCATCTCCTTATTAGCCCGGTCTAAAGGACCCGCGAACGGCAGCCGCCATGTTGGACGGGGGTTGCAGAGATAAACGACCAGGATTCGTGAAACATCGCGCCGTCAATCCGGCGACGCGCTGAGAGGGTGTTTGCGTAACCACGCCCGCGGTTCCTGTTGGTCCGGAGACACTTCACCTACATGAATACTATGATTGTTGCTGTCGCGGCTGGCCTTGCCATGCTGGTCGCGGGAACCGAACTCGTGCGCGCTGAAGACGACAGCGTCAATGTCTATACCAAGCCCCTGATCATTCCATGGGAAACGCGCGAAACCGGTTTTGCCGCGCCCACGGACGAAGCAAGACGGCTCGTTCGGCAGCTTCATTATTCTCAGCTGATCTCGAAATATGCGGACGAATATGATGTTCCGGAGGAGATCGCATTGGCCGTGGTGCAGATCGAGAGCAATTTTCGGCCGACCGTCAAGGGCAGTGCCGGCGAGATCGGGCTGATGCAGATCAAGCCGGCTACGGCAAGGCTGATGGGGTACCGGGGACCGGACTACGGTCTCTACGATCCTGAGACAAATATCCGTTACGGCATGAAATATCTGGCCGGCGCCCATGAGCTCGGTGGCGGCAAGATCTGCGGCACCATCCTCAAATACAATGCCGGCCACGGCGCCAAGCGTATGAACCCGGTTTCCAAGCGTTACTGCAATCGGGTCCAGGCGGTCATCGAGACCGCCGAACAGACCGCCGAACAGACTGCGTCGCTTTCGCCTGTGGCATTCTGATTCCGAAAACGGCTAGAAGTGTCTCCAGGATAAGACATTTCGGCCGGTGGAATCGAAAGGCGAGGGCATGACGGAGCGGTTCAGATTTATCGTGATCGGGAGGGGCATGATGGGCGCTGCGGCGGCCCGCTACCTCTCGAAATGGACCGACGGTGTTGCGTTGGTCGGTCCCGGTGAGCCGGCGGACTACGGGCGCCATGACGGCGTCTTTGCCAGCCACTACGACGAGGCGCGCATCACCCGGACGATCGATCCCGATCCCGTGTGGGCGCGCCTCGCCAACCGTTCGATCGAACGTTACGGCGAGATCGCGCGCGCGAGCGGCGTGGATTTCTATTCCGAATCGGGTTGCCTGCTGGTTGGCCCCAAGCGCGGCGGCGGGCCGTCTTATGTCGGCAATGTCCTCGAGGCGGCGGACAAGCTCGGCGTTTCGACCGAGACGCTGTCGGATGCGGATCTTGGCGGCCGATTCGGCTTCTTCTCCTTCCCCAGGGAGAGCGAGGGCGTCTGGGAACCGAAGAATGCCGGGCACATCAATCCGCGCCGGCTGGTGAAGGCGCAGGCCCTGATTGCCGAGCGCCAGGGCGCGACGATCATTCCGGAGACGGTTTCCTCCGTGCGGCAGGACGGTGATTCCGTCACCGTCACGACCGCCGAGGGAAAGAGCTACTGCGCCGAAAAAGTGCTGGTTGCGGCCGGCGGATTCTCCATCAACGAGAATCTCCTGGGCGCGCGACTTGATCTGGAAGTCTACGCCCGGACCGTCGCCTTCTTCGAGGTCGACGAGGCGGCGATGGATGTCTGGGGCAGGGTGCCTTCGCTGATCTGGAAATGGCGCGAGGGCGAGGACGGCATCTACCTGCTGCCGCCGGTACGCTATCCCGACGGCAGGATCTACCTGAAGATCGGTGGCGATCCGGACGATCTGCTGCTGCCGACCGAGCCGGACATCCGCGCCTGGTTCCGCTCCGGCGGACGCGAAAGCACGCGGGCGCGGCTAACCGAGATCATGACGCGGCTGATGCCGGAACTCGATCTCTCCCGCTCCTCCATGGCTGCCTGCGTCACCTCGTTCACACCGAGCGGATATCCGGCGATTACGATGACCGGGGCCTCCCGGATCGGCGTCCTCAGCGGCGGCTGCGGGGCGGCGGCGAAGAGTTCCGACGAGATCGGCCGGCTCGGCGCCGAGTTGATCCTCCATGGGAAAATTCGGGACGACGCCTATCCGACGGATTTCCGGGCCGATTATCTCTGATCAATCAACCCTGGCCTATGGCTTTCGCTCCGCATGTCGGTTATGTGACCCCTGCCAGTTGGCCGGGCAGCCGCGCTTTACCAATGCCGAAAGGCGGTAGGGTGAGGAAAGTCCGGGCTCCACGGAAACACGGTGCCGGATAACGTCCGGCGGGGGCGACCCCAGGGAAAGTGCCACAGAAAGGAAACCGCCCCGCTTGCTGTACCGCTTCGACAAAGCGGCAGAGCTGGCGGGGTAAGGGTGAAAGGGTGGGGTAAGAGCCCACCGCGCTTCTGGTAACAGCGGCGGCAAGGTAAACCCCACCGGGAGCAAGACCGAATAGGGATGACGCGGGTCCAAGCGAAAGCGCGGGCTACAGCCTGTTTCCGGGCCAGTCATCCGGGTGGGTTGCGTGAGGCGATATGCAAATATCGTCCCAGATGAATGGCTGCCACGTTCCGGTGCTTGCACCGGGGCCATACAGAACCCGGCTTACAGGCCAACTGGCGTTTATCCCCCTCCTCGCGATTGTGTGTACGTCTACCCGATGCGGGGCGGGCGTGACGGGAGGCCGATTTCGCGCCTTGAGTTTTATTTGAGGCTTTCTGAAAGCTATTTTGTTTTCCGCAGCTTAATGGGTGTCCCAAACCGACTTGCCGGACACTGCCAAGGCGGTTTCTTCGCTTCTTCTAATAACCCTTTGTTAAACTTAACAGCTTATAAATAAATCCTGCTTGGGAGTGGCTAGCGGGGCTTCTCCCATTGACGCCCATATGGTCCCATGGTATCCCAAAATCGCACTGCACAAGGGCGAATGAGCGCCCGCCAATCCCAGAGTTTCGGTCGTCCAGCGGCCGGGCGGATATCCGCCCATCCGGAGGGCGAAGCTATGTTTGGTGTGGTGTCAACGGGTGGGCGGGCTTCCGTCCAGAACCATAACGGGGCGGATGTTTGGCGTGATGAGCCGCTTCCTGTCGAATGCGACGAACAGGATCGATGCGAAGGGGCGGGTCTCCGTTCCGGCGAGTTTTCGTGCGGTCCTTTCGGAGCGCGGGATCCAGGAGCTTTATTGCCTCCAGGATTTCACCTATCCGGCGATCAGCGTCGGCGGGCCGGATCTGCTCGATCGTTACGAGCGGCAGATCGCCTCCGTCGATCCGTTTTCGCCGGAAGCGAACCGGATGTCGCTGCTCGTTCACGGTGGCGGCGTCTTCATGAGGCTCGATGCGGAGGGCCGGCTGATGGTCACGGATTTCATCCGCGACTTCACGGGAATCAGCTCGGATATTACCTTCGTAGGGCGCTCGGATCATTTTCAACTTTGGCAACCGCAGGCGTTTCACGAGGCGCAGGCGGCGGCGAGAGAGGGGCGCTTCGGTTCGCGCCCCGCGTAAGACAGGGGAACGGAATGGCGGCGAATCCAGGCGACGGAACAACCGAGCCCGAAGGCGGACCGGTTCGTCACATTCCGGTTCTTCTGAAGGAAGTTCTCGAGGCACTCGAGCCCCGGGCCGGCAAGATCATTCTCGACGGCACGTTCGGGGCGGGCGGTTATACATCCGCGATCCTTGCCGCGGATGCCGAGGTGATCGCGCTTGATCGCGATCCGAATGCGATCGCCGCCGGCAAGGCGCTGGTCGATGCGCACAAAGGCCGTCTCCACCTCATTCATTCGCAGTTCTCCGAGCTTGCCGATCACGCTCCGGAAGGCGGGCTCGACGGTATCGTGCTCGATATCGGCGTCTCCTCCATGCAGATCGACGAGGCCGATCGCGGCTTCTCGTTCCAGCGCAACGGGCCTCTCGATATGCGCATGTCGGCGAGCGGCGTCTCGGCGGCCGATGTCGTCAATCGCGCCAAGGTCGGCGATCTCACCCGCATCTTCGGTTTTCTCGGCGAGGAAAAGCAGTCGGGCCGTATTGCCCGCGCCATCGAGAAGCGCCGCCTGACCGAACCGTTCACCACCACGCGCGAACTCGCCAACCTCATCGAGACGGTCAATCCGCGCAAGGCCAAAGACAAGATCCATCCGGCGACCCGCGTCTTCCAGGCGCTCCGGGTCTTCGTCAACGACGAACTCGGCGAGCTCGCTCAGGCGCTGTTCGCCGCCGAACGGGCGTTGAAGCCGGGCGGCCGGCTGGTCGTCGTCACCTTCCATTCGCTCGAAGACCGGATCGTCAAACAGTTCTTCGCCGATCGTTCCGGCAAGGCCTCCGGTTCGCGCCACCTGCCGATGGTCGAGGTCAAGCCCGCGATCTTCGACCCGCTCGGCAAGTCTATGATCTCGGCGAGCGACGAGGAGGCGGAGCTCAATCCGCGTGCCCGTTCCGCCAAGCTTCGCGCGGGCATCCGGACGGAAGCCCCGCCGAGGGCCGCCGACATGTCGATTTTCGATCTGCCCGATCTCGCCAGCCTCGCCAAGATGGGAGCCTGATACATGCTGCGTAGCTTCGATCTTGTCCTGATCGGCGTGATGACGGCAGCGGCCGTCGTCACCTATTCGATCAAGCACCGCGCCGACGAGAAGCTCAACGAGGTTCACCGGCTCGAAGCGGAAATCAAGCTGGAGAAGGACACGATCGACCTGCTCAAGGCCGACTGGGCCCTGCTGACCCAGCCGAACCGCCTACACCGGCTGATCAACGTCTACAATTCCGAGCTGGCGCTCGCGCCGACCGAGACGACCCAGCTTGCGATGCCGAAGGAGCTGCCGATGCCGAAGGCACGGCTTCCGCAGCCCGAGACGACCATCGAGGACATCATCGCCGGCAAGAACAGCGAGGTCGCCGCCGCGCTGAAGGGTGTTGCCGCCGCCAAGGCCAAGCCCGCCGTCAGAATTCCCGTGCCGCTGCGGCGAGGTCCCATCGAAGTCATTTCCACAGGATCGGTGAAACGCTGATGTCTTTCCTGTCCCGCATCATGATCGTCAAGAGCCGTGCGCATTTCTCGTCCGGCAGCCGTGGCCGCGGCTCCGAGAAGGCGTCCTTCGAAGGGACCCGCAAGCGCAAGTCCGCCCAGGCGAAAAACCGGGTCGGCCTGCTGATCGCCGGCTTCACGGCCTTCTACTGCGTTATCGGCGGCCGCCTGATGCAATATGGCGTGGCGCAGCCGATGACGACGTCGAGCATCCTGCCGGCGGACCGGCTTCTGGCTTCGCGTCCCGACCTCGTCGATCGCAACGGCGCGGTTCTGGCGACCGACATCCGCACGGTTTCGCTGTTTGCCGAGCCCAACAAGATCATCGATGCCGACGAGGTGATCGAGAAGCTCGGGACGGTGCTGAACGATCTCGACGTCAAGGGCACCTATTCGAAGCTCACCTCGAACTCGCGCTTCCAATGGCTGCGCCGCCAGCTGACCCCGAAGCAGCAGAGCCAGATCCTGGCGCTCGGCATTCCGGGCATCGGTTTCCGGCCCGAGAAGCGCCGCTTCTATCCGGGCGGCCCGACGGCCGCGCATGTCGTCGGTTACGTCAATATCGACAACCGCGGCGTCGCCGGCATGGAGCGTTACGTCGACAACCAGGGCCTTGCGGATCTCGCGGCCGTCGGCATGACGTCCAGCCAGCCGCTGGAGCCGGTCAAGCTGTCCATCGACCTGCGTGTCCAGTCGATCGTTCGCGACGTGGTGTCCGAGGCGATCGGTAAATACAGCTCGATCGGCGCGGGCGCGGTCGTTCTCGACGTCCATACCGGCGAAATCGTCGCCATGGCGTCAGCGCCCGATTTCGATCCCAACAATCCGGCCGAAGGCGGCGAGGAGGGCTGGTTCAACCGCATGTCGAACGGGACGTTCGAAATGGGTTCCACCTTCAAGTCCTTCACCATCGCCATGGGTCTCGATTCCGGCAAGGTGAACCTTCAGAGCACGTTCGATGCGCGGTTCCCGATCCGCATCGGCGGCTTCACCATCAAGGATTTCCACGGCAAGGGTCGCGTGCTGAGCGTTCCGGAGATCTTCCAGTATTCGTCCAATATCGGCACCGCCAAGATTGCCGATACGGTGGGCATCGAAGGCCACAAGGATTTCCTGACCAAGCTCGGCCTGCTCACGAAAATGCATACCGAGCTTCCGGAAGTCGCCACTCCGAGCCAGCCGCGCGAATGGAAGAAGATCAACTCGGTCACCATTTCCTTCGGCCATGGTGTCTCGACAACGCCGCTGCAGACGGCGGTTGCCGGTGCGGCACTCGTCAACGGCGGAAAATACATCCCGCCGACCTTCCTGCCCCGCGACCGCGCGGAAGCCGACAAGATCGCGACCCAGGTGCTCAAGCCCTCGACCAGCAAGGACATGCGCTTCCTGTTTGAATGGAACGGCGTCAACGGATCGGGCAGAAACGCGCGCGTCGCAGGCTTCAACGTCGGCGGCAAGACCGGGACGGCCGACAAGGTGGTCAACGGACGCTACGCCCATGACAAGAACTTCAACGCCTTCCTCGCGGCCTTCCCGATGGACAATCCGCAATACGTCGTCCTGACGTTCTGCGACGAACCGAAGACCGAGAAAGGCAATGGCGCGGCTCTTGCGGCGACATCGGCCGCTCCGATGGTCAAGGAGATCATTACCCGCGCTGCGCCCATTCTCGGTGTAAAGCCGAAATTCGGCAATGACGGTTCTGCCCTGCTTGTGTCTTATTGAACGATAACAACGTGAGCGGACGAATCGAGGGGACGACGCTCAGAATGGACAATCAGCTGATGAAATTGCGAGAACTCGCCGGAGGGGATTTCCCGGAAATATCCGACCTGATGGCCGGGCCCGCGGGCGATCTCGATGTGACCGGCCTCACTTCCGACAGCCGCAAGGTGACGCCCGGCATGTTGTTTGCCGCGCTCGCAGGCACCAGGGCGGATGGTTCGAGCTATATCGGCGATGCCGCCGCGCGAGGCGCGGTCGCGGCGATTGCGGGGCATGTGGCGGAGGCGGGCATTCCCGTCCTTGCTGTTTCCAATCCGCGCCGGCTGCTGGCGCTTGCCGCCGCCCGCTTCTACGGTGCACAGCCGGAAACCATGGTCGCCGTCACAGGCACCGCCGGCAAGACCTCCGTCGCGTCGTTCACCCGCCAGATCTGGGCGCATGCCGGCCATCCTGCTGCCCAGATCGGCACGACCGGCGTCGTCTCGCCCACGCGCAACGACTACGGAACGCTGACCACGCCGGATCCGGTCGAACTGCAGCAGTTGCTGGCGGAACTGGCTGCCGAAGGCGTTACCCATGCCGCGATGGAAGCTTCCAGCCACGGCCTCGACCAGAGCCGGATCGATGGCGTGCGTCTTTCCGCAGCCGGCTTTACCAATCTCGGCCGCGACCACATGGATTACCATCCGACGATCGAGAGCTACATGGCCGCCAAGATGCGGCTTTTCGATACGCTGATGCCGAAGGGCTCGCCGGCCGTCATCTTCGCCGATGACGCCTGGTCGGAAGAAGCGATGCGGGTGGCGACGGTTGCCGACCTCGACGTCCGCACGGTTGGCCGAAGGGGCGACTATCTCTGCCTCAAGCGGGTCGAGCATTTCCGCCACAAGCAGATGGCGGAGATCCACATCGGCGACCAGATCTTCGAAGTCGATATTCCGCTCGCGGGTGATTTCCAGGTGTCGAATGCGCTGGTCGCGGCAGGGCTTGCCATGTCGACCGGGGTTCCGGCCGCCGTTGCCATGTCAGCGCTCGAAAAGCTGGTCGGCGCCTCGGGTCGCCTCGAACTGATCGGCCAGACGAAGGACGGCGCGCTTGCCTATGTGGATTATGCCCACAAGCCCGACGCGCTGGAAAACGTGCTGGCTTCCGTCCGGCCCTTCACCACCGGCCGCGTCATCGTGGTGTTCGGCTGCGGCGGCGACCGGGACAAGGGCAAGCGGCCGATCATGGGCGACGTGGCGACGAGGCTCGCCGATATCGTCATCGTCACCGACGACAATCCGCGCTCCGAGGTTCCCGAAGTCATTCGTTCCGAAATCCTGGCAGCGGCTCCGGGCGCGATCGAGATCGGCGACCGGGCGAACGCGATCCGCGAGGCAGTCAGTATGCTGCAGTCGGGCGATACGTTGATCGTTGCCGGCAAGGGCCATGAACACGGCCAGACGATCGGCACGACGGTCCTGCCGTTTTCCGATCACGTCGAGGTCCGCAAGGCGCTGGAGGAGTTGAAACCGTGAGCTGGCTATGGACATCCGAGGATCTGACGGCTGCCATGGGTGGCCGCCCGATCGGTGCGCTTCCGGCGGGCATTACCGGCATCTCGATCGACAGCCGCTCCATCGGCCAGGACGAGGCTTTCTTCGCCATCAAGGGCGACCGCGTCGACGGTCATGATTATGCCAGCCTCGCGGTTGCGAACGGCGCGACGCTGATCGTCGTCAACGAGGCGAAACTGCCGGCGCTCGGCAAATTGACAGTGCCGATGATCGTCGTCGAGGACGTGCTTGCCGCGCTTGGAAAATTGGCGCTTGCGGCGCGCGAACGCAGCAGAGCCCGTATCGTTGCGGTGACCGGTTCGGTCGGCAAGACGACCACCAAGGAAATGCTGCGGCATGCGCTGGCGCCTTCCGGAAAGGTGCATGCCGCCGTCGCCTCGTTCAACAATCACTGGGGCGTGCCGCTGACGCTCGCCCGCATGCCGGAGGATACCGATTTCGGCGTCTTCGAGATCGGCATGAACCACCCGGACGAGATCCGCCCGCTGGTGAAGATGGTGCGCCCGCATGTGGTGATGATCACCACGATCGCGGCCGCCCATCTCGGCCATTTCAAGAACCTCGAGGAAATCGCCGCCGCCAAGGCCGAGATCTTCGAAGGCCTGGAGTCCGGCGGTTCGGCGATCCTCAACCGCGACATCAAGCAGTTCGGCTTTCTGCAGAAAAAGGCGCAGGAGGCGGGGGTCTCGCATATCCACACCTTCGGCCAGCATGCCAAGGCGGATTTCCGGCTGGCGGATTTCGAGGGCAATGCCGATAACTCGGTCGTCTGGGCGGTGCTGAACGGCGAGACGTCGGAAGTCCATATCGGCGCTCCCGGCCGGCATATCGCCGAAAACGCGATGGCGGTTCTCGGCGCCTGCCTGCTGGTCGGCGCGGACATGGCCGGCGCCATGGCGGCGCTTGCGGCGCTGAAGCCGGTCAAGGGCAGGGGCGAACGCCACCGGCTTGGCATCGGCGAAGGCCATCTGACGCTGATCGACGAGAGCTACAATGCCAACCCGGCCTCGATGCGCGCGGCGATCGCGCTGCTTGCCTCGGCTACGCCGGACCTGACCGGCCGGCGGATCGCGGTTCTCGGCGACATGCTGGAAATGGGCGAATTCTCCGCCAAGGTGCATGAGGAACTGGCCGGCCCGCTGCTTGCCGCCGGCATCGAGCATGTCTGGCTGGCAGGAAAAGAAATGGCGGCACTCAAGGAATCGCTGCCGGCAAACGTCCAAGTAACGTATTTCGAAAAAACGGCGGATCTCGCCGAATACGCAGTGCGCTCGGTGGTGCCGGGCGACGTGGTGATGGTGAAATCTTCGCTTGGCATCGGTTTCGGCAAGATCGTGGCCGCGCTTATTGACAACTACCCGGCATTCTCCGACACGGAACGCCACTAATTAAGACGCGGCTTCTAGAAAGGGCGCTGAATGCTGATCTGGCTTGTGGAACTGGCGGACAAAGTCCAATTTTTCAACCTGTTCCGGTATATCACCTTCAGGACGGGCGCTGCGCTCTTTACGTCTGCGCTGATCGTCTTCCTGTTCGGGCCGATGATCATCGCGTCGCTTCGCCTGCGCCAGGGCAAGGGACAGCCGATCCGCGCCGACGGGCCGCAGACCCATTTCAAGAAGGCCGGTACGCCGACCATGGGCGGCCTGATGATCCTCGCCGGCATCGTCGGCGGCTCGCTGCTCTGGGCCGACCTTTCCAATGTCTACGTGGTGGCAACCTTGCTCGTCACGCTCGGTTTTGGCGCGATCGGTTTTTATGACGACTATCTCAAGGTCACCAAGCAGACCGACAAGGGATTTTCCGGCAAGGCGCGTCTCGGCATCGAGTTCGTGATCGCCGGTATTGCGGTCTTCTTCATGATGCGGGTGGCGCTCGCCACCGGCCAGTCCAGCAATCCGACGCTCGGCACCTCGGTCGCCTTCCCGTTCTTCAAGGACCTTTTCATCAATCTCGGCGTCTTTTTCGTGCTGTTCGGCGGTTTCGTCATCGTGGCGGCCGGCAATGCCGTGAACCTGACGGACGGGCTCGACGGGCTCGCTATCGTGCCTGTCATGATCGCCGCGGCCTCTTTCGGCGTCATCGCCTACCTCGCCGGCAACGCGGTGTTTGCGGGATACCTGCAGATCAATTTCGTGCCCGGCACCGGCGAGCTTGCCGTCATCCTCGGCGCGGTGATCGGCGCAGGCCTCGGTTTCCTGTGGTTCAATGCGCCGCCGGCCGCGATCTTCATGGGCGACACGGGATCGCTGGCGCTTGGCGGCCTGATCGGCTCCGTCGCCGTCGCCACCAAGCACGAGATCGTCATGGCGATCGTCGGTGGCCTGTTCGTCATGGAGACATTGTCCGTCATCATCCAGGTCGGTTTCTTCAAGATGACCGGCCGGCGCGTCTTCCTGATGGCGCCGATCCACCACCATTTCGAAAAGCTCGGCTGGACGGAAAGCCAGGTAGTGATCCGCTTCTGGATCATCGCCGTCGGCCTTGCCATGCTCGGCCTTTCGACGCTCAAGCTGCGGTGACACGGCGATGATCGCGGTCACCACGTTCAAGGATAAACCCGTCGCGCTCTTCGGGCTCGGCGGCTCGGGGCTGGCGACCGCCAAGGCGCTCGTCGCAGGCGGCGCCAGGGTCGTCGCCTGGGACGACAATCCCGACAGCGTTGCCAAGGCCGCGGTCGAGGGGATAGCGACCGCCGACCTGCGCGGCATCGACTGGCCGGCACAGGCCGCCTTCGTCCTGTCTCCGGGCGTGCCGCTCACCCATCCAAAACCCCATTGGAGCGTCGATCTCGCCCACGCCGCCGGCGTGGAGATCATCGGCGATGTGGAGCTTTTCGTGCGCGAGCGCCGGGCGCATGCGCCGGATTGCCCCTTCATCGCGATCACCGGCACCAACGGCAAATCGACCACCACGGCGCTGATTGCCCATATCCTGAGATCCAGCGGCCGCGACACGCAACTCGGCGGCAATATCGGCACGGCGATCCTGACGCTCGATCCGCCGAAAGCCGAGCGTTATTTCGTCGTCGAATGCTCGTCCTACCAGGTCGATCTGGCGCCGACGCTCAACCCCAGCGCCGGCATCCTGCTCAACCTGACGCCTGATCATCTCGATCGCCACGGCACCATGCAGCACTATGCCGACGTCAAGGAACGGCTCGTCGCCGGCAGCGGCACGGCGGTGATCGGTGTCGATGATTCGTTCTGCGCCCTGATCGCCGACCGCGTCGAGCGGGCCGGCGTCAAGGTGCGTCGGATCTCCAAGCGGGTCGTCGTTGCCGACGGGCTTTATGCCGAGGGCAGCCGGATCATCGAGGCGCATGGCGGAGCTGCGTCGCTGCTCGTCGATCTCGACGGTATCGAGACGCTGAAAGGCAGCCACAACGCCCAGAACACGGCGGCGGCGATCGCCGCCTGCCTGGCGGTGGGCGTGTCGCGGGACGAGATCCGGGCGGGACTGAAATCCTTCCCCGGTCTGAAGCACCGGATGCAGCCGGTTGGCCGCCGGGTGCAGGTGGTATTCGTCAACGATTCGAAGGCGACCAATGCGGATGCGGCGGCACCGGCGCTCTCCAGCTACGACCGTATCTACTGGATTGCGGGCGGCCTGCCGAAGGAGGGCGGCATAGTCAGCCTCGCTCCACTCTTCCCGCGTATCGTCAAGGCCTATCTGATCGGAGAAGCCGCGCCGGCATTCGCGGCGACGCTTGGCGAGGCGGTGCCCTACGAGATTTCGGGCACGCTCGAAAAGGCGGTCGCTCATGCCGCGGCGGATGCGAGCGCCGATACCACGCCGTCCGCGGTGATGTTGTCGCCGGCCTGTGCCAGCTTCGATCAGTTCAAGAATTTCGAGGTTCGCGGCGATGCCTTTGTCGGCCATGTCGCGGGTCTCGACGGCGTCACGATGTTGATAGACTTGGGTTGATCGAGTTTGGATTGATCGAGACGGAAAAGGGGAACGACAGATGGTAAGCCGCGCAGACCGTGGGCCGCTCGCAGACTGGTTCTGGACGATCGACCGTTTCTTCCTCGTCGCCTTCGTGATGCTGATGGGGGTCGGCTTCATGCTCTCCTTCGCCGCCTCGCCGGCGGTGGCGGAACGGATCGGCCTCGACAGCTTCCATTTCGTCGAGCGGCATGCGCTGTTCCTGCTGCCGTCGCTGGTGGTGATGGTCGGCCTGTCCTTCCTGACGCCGCGGCAGGTGCGGCGGACCGCGATCGTGCTCTTGATCATCTCGCTGACGCTGATGGTGCTGGCGCTGTTCTTCGGCGTCGAGGTCAAGGGATCTCGGCGCTGGATCGGTGTCGGCATGTTCTCCATCCAGCCTTCGGAATTCATGAAACCGGCCTTCGTGGTCGTCTGCGCCTGGTTGTTCGCCGAGCACGCGCGGCAGCCGGAAATCCCCGGCAATCTCTTCGCCATCATCCTGTTCGGCATCGTCGCGGCCCTGCTCGTCGCCCAGCCCGACCTTGGCCAGACCATTTTGACGAGCGTCGTCTGGGGCGGCATGTTCTTCATGGCCGGCATGCCCTGGCTGTGGATCGTCCTGCTCGGGGGCGTCGGTGCCGGCGGTATCGTCACCGCCTATTACATGCTGCCGCATGTGACCGCGCGTTTCGACAAGTTCCTGACCGGCGAGGGCGACCGTTTCCAGATCGAGACGGCGCATGAAGCGATCCTGCAGGGCGGCTGGTTCGGCCAGGGGCCGGGCGAGGGAATCGTCAAGCGCATCCTGCCCGACAGCCATACGGACTTTGTGTTCTCGGTTGCAGCCGAGGAATTCGGCATTATCTTCTGTATGGCACTGGTGGCGATCTTCGCCTTCATCGTGCTGCGCGGCCTGAACCACGCCTTCAAGGAGCGCAACGACTTCAACCGGTTCGCGGTCGCTGGCCTCGTGCTGCAGATCGGCATGCAGTCGCTCATCAATATCGGCGTCAATCTCGAACTCATGCCAGCCAAGGGCATGACGCTCCCCTTGATCTCCTATGGCGGCTCCTCGATGATCGCGATCTGCATCACAGCAGGATTCATCCTGGCGCTCACCCGCCACCGTCCGGAGAAGCGAGCGCAGGAGCGGAGCCTTTTCCGGGTCGCCCAGGGCGTTCCCGCGGAGTAACGTTAAATGAGCAAGGGCATTATCCTGCTTGCCGCCGGGGGAACCGGCGGCCATGTGTTTCCGGCGGAAGCGCTGGGACACGAACTGAAGGCGCGCGGTTATTCCGTGCATCTCGTTACCGACAGCCGGGCCGAGCGTTATGCCGGCACGTTTCCGGCTGATGAGATCCATGTCGTGCCTTCCGCGACGTTCGGATCCAAGAACCCGATCGCGCTCGCCCGCACCGGCTGGAAGCTGTGGACGGGCCTGCGCGCCGCCCGCCGCCTGATCGGCCGGCTGAAGCCGCTCGCCGTCGTCGGTTTCGGCGGTTATCCGACCGTACCGCCGCTGATGGCCTCGACCGCCATGGGCGTGCCGACGATGATCCACGAGCAGAACGCCGTGATGGGTCGTGCCAACAAGGCGCTGGCCGCCAAGGTCCAGGCAATCGCCGGCGGCTTCCTGCCGGAAGGCAGCGGTGCCTATGCGGACAAGACCGTCACGACGGGCAATCCGGTGCGTCCGGCGGTGCTTGCGGCCTCGAATGTTCCCTATGTCGCCTCCCGTGGCGACGATCCGTTCCGCTTGGTCGTGTTCGGCGGCAGCCAGGGCGCGCAGTTCTTTTCCTCGGCCGTACCGACGGCGCTCAGCCTGCTCGACCAGGCCGAGCGTGATCGTGTCGTCGTCACCCAGCAGGCGCGTCCGGAAGACAAGGATCGCGTCAGTTCCTGCTTTGCGAAGCTGAAGGCGCCCGCCGATATTTCGTCATTCTTCTCGGACATGGCCGAACGGCTTGCGGCGGCCCACCTCGTCATCTGCCGCTCCGGCGCCTCCACCGTGTCGGAAATCGCGGTGATCGGCCGTCCGGCCATTCTCGTGCCTTACCCGCATGCTCTGGATCACGACCAGGCGGCGAATGCGCAGGCGCTGGTGGCGACCGGCGGCGCCAAGGTGGTGCAGCAGTCGGATCTTTCGCCGGAGAAGCTCGCCTCGATCATTTCCGGGGCAATGAAGGACCCGGAGAAGCTCGAGAGAATGGCGGCAGCCGCCAAGTCCGCCGGACGGCCGAATGCGACCGGCCTGCTTGCGGATCTGGTCGTGGCGATCGCCGAGCGGAAATCGATTTCGGAATTCAAGACACTGGCAGACAGGGGAGTGCATTCATGAAGATGCCGAAGGCCATCGGGCTCGTCCATTTCATCGGCATTGGTGGTATCGGCATGAGCGGTATCGCCGAGGTGCTGCATAATCTCGGCCACAAGGTCCAGGGGTCCGACCAGGCCGACGGCGCCAATGTCCAGCGCCTGCGCGACAAGGGCATTCCGGTGTTCGTCGGTCATCAGGCGGAAAACATCGGCGACGCCGAAGTGGTCGTCGTCTCCACCGCGATCAAGAAGAACAATCCGGAGCTGGTGGCGGCGCGCGAAAAATCGCTGCCGGTCGTCCGCCGCGCCGAAATGCTGGCCGAACTGATGCGCTTCCGCAATGCGATCGCCATCGGCGGCACGCATGGCAAGACGACTACGACCTCGATGGTCGCGACCTTGCTCGAGGCCGGCAATCTCGATCCGACCGTCATCAACGGCGGTATCATCAACGCCTATGGAACGAACGCCCGCATGGGCGAGGGCGAGTGGATGGTGGTCGAAGCCGACGAATCGGACGGCACTTTCCTCAAGCTGCCCGCCGACGTCGCTGTGGTCACCAATATCGATCCCGAACATCTCGACCACTACGGCAATTTTGATGCGGTCCGTGCCGCGTTCCGGCAGTTCGTCGAGAACGTGCCGTTCTACGGGTTCGGCGTGCTCTGCCTCGACCATCCGGAAGTGCAGGCGCTGGTCGGCCGCATCGAGGACCGCAAGATCGTGACCTACGGCGAAAACCCGCAGGCGGACGCGCGCTTCTCCAATGTGCGGATGGAAGGCACCAAGTCGATCTTCGACGTGGAGATCCGCCGCCGTCGCACCGGAAGGGTATTCCAGTTCAAGGACCTGGCGCTACCGATGCCGGGTCGCCACAATATTTCCAACGCCACGGCCGCGATCGCGGTCGCCAACCGGCTCGGCATTTCGGAAGAGGATATCCGCAAGGGGCTCGCCAATTTCAGCGGCGTCAAGCGGCGCTTTACCCTGACGGGGACCTGGAACGGCGTTTCGATCTTCGACGATTACGGCCACCATCCCGTGGAGATCAAGGCCGTGCTGCGGGCAGCCCGCGAATCCTGCCAGGGCCGAATCATCGCGGTGCACCAGCCGCATCGTTACACGCGTCTGTCGAGCCTGTTCGAGGACTTCGCCAACTGCTTCAACGATGCCGACAGCATCCTGCTGGCGCCGGTCTATGCGGCGGGCGAGGAACCGATCGAAGGGGCCAATTCGGAAACCCTGGTTTCCCGCATCCGGTCGGGCGGTCATCGCGACGCCCGATACATGGCATCGCCGAGCGAACTCGCTTCGATTGTATCGGGCATTGCGAAACCGGGTGATTTCGTGGTTCTTCTGGGGGCAGGTAATATCACGCAGTGGGCGGCGGCATTGCCGAAGGAACTGGAAAGCATATCGGGACGATAGGAAATGAAACAGGTGAACGGGGAAAAGCTTCTGGCGTCGTTGGGGGATGACGTCAACAAACTGCGCGGCAGGCTGACGCCGGACGCGCCGATGGATCGCGTCACCTGGTTCCAGGCCGGCGGGCTCGCCGAACTGATGTTCCAGCCCCATGACGTCGACGATCTCGTGACCTTCCTGCAAATCCTGCCGGAAGAGGTGCCGCTGACCGTGGTCGGCGTCGGTTCGAACCTGCTTGTGCGCGACGGCGGCATTCCCGGCGTGGTTCTGCGCCTCTCGGCCAAGGGGTTTGGCGGGGTGGACCTCGTCGGTGACAACCGCATCAAGGCCGGTGCGATCTGCCCCGACAAGCACATAGCCGCAATGGCGATGGACAACGGCATCGGCGGTTTCGCGTTCTATTACGGCATTCCCGGCTCGATCGGCGGCGCCCTGCGCATGAACGCCGGCGCCAATGGCGGCGAGACGGCGGCGCGGGTCGTCGAAGTCCATGCCGTCGATCGCAAGGGCGTCAGCCATGTCTTCTCAGGTGCCGAGATGGGCTACAGCTACCGCCATTCGTCGGTTCCGGCCGAGATGATCTTCACCCATGCGGTGTTTGAAGGTTATAGCGAGGAGCGGGCAAGGATCCGCGCCGAGATGGATGCCGTCCGTCAGCATCGCGAGACGGTGCAGCCGATCAAGGAAAAGACCGGCGGCTCTACCTTCAAGAACCCGGAAGGTCATTCTGCGTGGAAGCTGATCGACGAGGCAGGCTGCCGCGGACTGGTCAGCGGCGGAGCACAGATGTCGTCGCTGCATTGCAACTTCATGATCAATATCGGCCATGCCAGCGGCTACGACCTGGAATATCTCGGCGAGACCATTCGCCAGCGGGTCTTCGAACATTCCGACATCAAGCTCGAATGGGAAATCAAGCGCCTCGGCATCTTCATGCCTGGCCGCGAGGTGAGACCGTTCCACGGCATGACGAGCGAATGACGGGAAACCGGCCGACGGTCTGAGGCACGAAACACTCCGCCGAAGCATAATCACGCTTTTCCCGAGAAAATTTCGGGAAAGCAGGATTTTATGACGGTCCTCTCGCATCTGGGTTTCTCGGTCCCCTACCGGAAACCCCCGCCTTATTGTGAACGCGTTTTTCAGAATCTGCTTATTCATTGGGCATTCATGAGCGTGTATTGCATAATGACCCTGTTTTGAATGAGATTCGTGCCAGGAACCGGCGGGGTGCCGGTGGCGCGAGCAGGGGGATATCCGATGTTTAAAAAAATAGCGGCCGAGTTTTTCGGCACTTTCTGGCTCGTCTTCGGTGGATGCGGCAGCGCGGTTCTGGCTGCTGCATTTCCGGATCTCGGTATCGGCTTCGTCGGCGTTGCGCTTGCATTCGGCCTGACGGTACTGACCATGGCCTATGCGGTCGGCGGTATTTCCGGCGGGCACTTCAATCCGGCCGTCTCGGTGGGACTGACGGTTGCGGGCAGGTTTCCGGCATCAAGCCTCCTGGCCTATGTCGTCGCCCAGGTGGTGGGGGCGATTGTCGCGGCCCTGGTTCTTTATCTCATCGCCTCCGGCAAGGCTGGTTTCCAGCTCGGCGGCTTTGCGTCCAACGGCTATGGCGAGCATTCGCCCGGCGGCTATTCGTTGACCTCCGCGCTGTTGATCGAACTGGTTCTGACCGGTTTCTTCATCTTCATCATTCTCGGCGCAACCGGGCCGAAGGCGCCGGCCGGGTTTGCTCCGATCGCAATCGGCCTTGCGCTGACGCTGATCCATCTGATCTCGATCCCGGTCACCAACACATCCGTCAACCCGGCCCGTTCGACCGGCGTTGCGCTGATCGTCGGCGACTGGGCTCTCGGACAGCTTTGGCTTTTCTGGGTGGCTCCGATCGTCGGTGCCGTCCTCGGCGCGCTGGCGTGGAAGCTGGTGGACGATTCGGAAGGCCGGGCCGCGGCATGATATAGGCGGAACGACGCGTTCCGCAGAGGTAGAAAGCCCGCGAAGCAGAGTGCTTCGCGGGCTTTCTGTTGCCCTGATTTTGCCTGAGAGCTGGGGCGATCCATGGGGCTGGGCAACGGCGCGCTGAAATGGCTGACTGGTCAGGCCCGTCATGGTTGTCCGAGGCTTTGAGAATATTGGCGCCGGGTCTCGCGAATTCCGTATCGATTCGACCGACTCGCCTGTCGTTTTATCGTCGTCCCGAATGTCGCCTCAAACTCGGCGTTAATATCTGGCCAGTCGATTTTTCCTTTGTTTTCATGCTTTTGGCTGTCCGGGTTAATCAAGGTAAACGGTTTGTTAACTATATTCAGGCACTAATGCAGGCATGCCTAACGTCCGGCGGGAATCGTCCGGGTAAACAGGTTGGCGCAAGCGCCGCAGTTTAGAGTGAAGTCCTTTTGGCGGGAGTGATTGATGGGCGACAAGCACGTGGCTGTTTTGATGGGAGGGTTTTCCTCCGAGCGGCCTGTCAGCCTGTCCTCGGGCAACGCCTGCGCGGAGGCTCTCGAAGGCGAGGGCTATCGCGTTACCCGCGTCGATGTCGGCCGGGATGTGGCGGCCGTTCTCTCGGAGCTTCGGCCGGACGTTGCCTTCAATGCCTTGCACGGGCCTTTCGGCGAGGACGGAACGATCCAGGGCATCCTCGAATATCTCGAAATTCCCTATACGCATTCCGGCGTGCTTGCCTCGGCGCTCGCCATGGACAAGCATCAGGCCAAGCACGTCGCAAAGGCGTCCGGCATTCCGGTTGCGGAAGCCAGGGCCATGAGCCGATTCGATATCGGCAGCGCTCATCCGCTGAAGCCGCCCTATGTGGTGAAGCCGGTCCGCGAAGGGTCGTCCTTCGGCGTCGTGATCGTACAGGAGAATCAGTCGCATCCGCCGCAGGTCATCGGTTCATCCGAGTGGCGTTATGGTGATCGTGTTCTGGTCGAGCGCTATATCTACGGCCGCGAGCTGACCTGCGGCGTGATGGGCGATGTGGCGCTTGGGGTTACCGAAGTGGTGCCGGTCAGCCACGCCTTTTACGATTACGATGCGAAATATGCGGAGGGTGGTTCGAAACACGTCATCCCGGCGCAAATTTCACCGAATATTTACCAAAAGATTCAAACACTAGCGCTCAAGGCGCATCAGGCGATGGGCTGCCGTGGCGTCAGTCGCTCCGACTTTCGCTACGACGACCGGTTCTCCGAGAACGGCGAGGTTATCTGGCTGGAAATCAACACGCAGCCGGGCATGACCCCGACATCGCTGGTGCCCGAAATGGCCGCGCATGCCGGCCACTCGTTTGGTGAACTCGTCCGTTGGATGGTGGAGGACGCTACGTGTTTGCGTTGATCGGCAGAAAGGCGGGTGGACCGCGCGGCCGTTCTCAGGCTCTTTATCTCGGTGTCGAAGAGCGCCGGGTGCTTCCGCGTCCGCTTCGCCGGGTGTTCCGCTTCTGTGTGAGCCTTGCCACCGGCCGCATCCATATCCCGGCCCATGCCGGAACCGTTTCGGCCATCGGCTTCTTCGCTGCGGTCGGCCTCTACGGCATGTCGCTGGGCGGCCATGGCCAGGCGGTCGCCCAGGCGACGACGGCGGCTGTCGGTTTTGCGATCGAGGACGTCCGCGTCTCGGGCAACGATCAGACGTCCGAAATCGACATCCTGCAGCTTCTCGGCCTCGATGGCACCACGTCGCTTGTCGCCCTCGATATCGATTCGGCCCGCCGCAAGCTCTCCGCTCTTCCGTGGGTCCAGTACGCGGAAGTCCGCAAGATCTATCCGAAGACGATCGAGGTGATGCTGAAGGAGCGTCAGGCCTTCGGCATCTGGCAGCACGGTGCCGAGCTGTCGCTCATCGAAAGGAACGGCAGCGTCATCGCGCCGTTGCGTGACAACAAGTTCGCCTCGCTGCCGCTCTTTGTCGGCCGGGATGCCGAGACGGCCGCGTCCTCGTTCGAGGATGCCATGGCCGGCTGGCCGGAGCTGAGAAATCGTGTGAAGGCCTATGTCCGCATTGCCGGTCGCCGCTGGGATCTGCATCTCGACAACGGCGTCGTGCTGAAGCTGCCGGAAGCCAACGTCGCCAAGGCGCTCCGCGTGCTCGCGCGGCTCGAAAAGGAGCAGGGGTTGCTGGAGCGCGATGTCGCCGCGGTCGATCTGAGGCTTGAGGATCGTACCACCATCCAGCTCACTCCCGGTGCCGTGGATCGCCGCAAGGAGGCGCTCGAGGCACGGACAAAGGCCCTGAAGAAACTGGGAGAGCAGTCTTGAGCGTATTCGGTTCCTCCCATTTCGGCCTGCCGCGCATGAAGCCGCTGTCATCCAAGCGCAGCCACGTCGTCTCGGTCCTGGATATCGGCTCCACCAAGGTGGTATGCATGATCGCCCGGCTGACGCCGCGCCAGGAAAGCCAGGTCCTGCCCGGCCGCACGCACAACATCGAAATCATCGGCATCGGCCACCAGCGCTCGCGCGGCGTGAAGTCCGGCGTGATCGGCGATCTCGACGCAGCTGAAAGTGTCGTTCGTCTCGCGGTCGATGCCGCCGAGCGTATGGCAGGGCTTACCGTCGATAGCCTGATCGTCAACGTCTCCGCCGGCCGGATCACCAGCGACGTCTATACAGCGACGATCGATCTCGGCGGCCAGGAAGTGGAAGAGGCCGACCTCAAGAAGGTTCTGGTCGCGGCAAGCCAGCAGTCGCTGCGCCAGGATCGCGCCATCCTGCACTCGCTTCCGACCGGTTTCTCGCTCGACGGCGAACGTGGCATTCGCGATCCGCTGGCGATGTTCGGTGATACGCTCGGTGTCGACATGCACGTCGTCGCCGCCGAGCGCGCCACGCTGAAGAACCTCGAACTCTGCGTCAACCGCGCGCATCTCTCGGTCGAGGGCATGGTCGCGACGCCTTATGCCAGCGGCCTTGCGGCGCTTGTCGACGATGAAGTGGAACTCGGCTGCGCTGCAATCGACATGGGCGGCGGCACGACGACGATCTCGGTGTTCGCCGAAGGCAAGCTCGTCCATACGGATGCGATCAGCCTCGGCGGCCATCATGTGACCACCGACCTCGCCCGCGGCCTCTCGACCCGTATCGAGGATGCCGAGCGCATGAAGGTCGTGCACGGTTCGGCGCTCGCCAACGGCGGCGACGAGCGGGATGTGATCTCCGTTCCGCCGATCGGCGAGGATGATCGCGACCAGCCGACCCAGGTGCCGCGCTCGCTGGTCACCCGCATCGTGCAGGCGCGCATCGAAGAGACGCTCGAACTCATTCGCGACCGCATCCAGAAATCGGGCTTCAGCCCGATCGTCGGCAAGCGCGTCGTGCTGACGGGGGGTGCCAGCCAGCTTACCGGCCTTTCGGAAACGGCGCGCCGCATCCTGGCGCGCAACGTCCGGATCGGCCGTCCGATGGGTGTCTCCGGCCTGCCGACGGCCGCCAAGGGACCGGCCTTTTCGACGGCAGTCGGGTTGATGATCTATCCGCAGGTCGCGGACCTCGAAACACACGCTTCGCAGAGCGGCCTGATGGCCACGCTGGGAAGCGGCAATGGCAGGCTGGCCCGCGTGGGCCAGTGGTTGAAGGAAAGTTTTTGATGCGAGGGGCCTCGGCCCGCGCATCGGAGAAGAGTTGCAATGAATTGGCCGGCGGCGATGCGGCCAGCAAAAGAAGGAACTGGTGCAATGACCATCAAGCTGCAGAAGCCTGATATCACCGAATTGAAGCCGCGGATTACCGTGTTCGGCGTCGGTGGCGGCGGCGGTAACGCCGTCAACAACATGATCACCGCGGGCCTCGAAGGCGTCGATTTCGTCGTCGCCAATACCGATGCCCAGGCGCTGACCATGACCAAGGCCGAGCGCATCATCCAGATGGGTGCCAGGGTCACCGAGGGTCTTGGCGCCGGTTCGCAGCCGGAAGTCGGCCGCGCCGCCGCGGAAGAATGCCTCGACGAGATCGTCGATCACCTGCACGGCACGCACATGTGCTTCGTCACCGCCGGCATGGGCGGCGGCACCGGTACGGGTGCAGCGCCGGTCGTCGCGCAGGCCGCCCGCTCGAAGGGCATCCTGACCGTCGGCGTCGTCACCAAGCCGTTCCATTTCGAAGGCCAGCGCCGCATGCGCCTTGCCGAATCGGGCATCCAGGAACTGCAGAAGTCGGTCGATACGCTGATCGTAATTCCGAACCAGAACCTCTTCCGCATCGCCAACGACAAGACGACCTTCGCCGACGCGTTCGCGATGGCCGACCAGGTTCTCTATTCGGGCGTCGCCTGCATCACGGACCTGATGGTCAAGGAAGGCCTGATCAACCTCGACTTCGCCGACGTCCGCTCGGTGATGCGCGAGATGGGTCGCGCGATGATGGGTACCGGCGAGGCATCCGGCCCGGGCCGCGCCATGCAGGCCGCTGAAGCCGCGATCGCCAACCCGCTGCTCGACGAAACCTCGATGAAGGGTGCCCAGGGCCTCCTCATCTCGATCACCGGCGGTCGCGACCTGACGCTGTTCGAAGTCGACGAAGCCGCGACCCGCATCCGCGAGGAAGTCGATCCGGACGCCAACATCATCCTCGGCGCGACCTTCGACGAAGCCCTCGAAGGCCTGATCCGCGTGTCGGTCGTGGCGACCGGCATCGATCGTGCCGCCGGCGCCGTCGATATCCGTGCCGCCGAGATGCGCGCCGCTGCAAAGCCGATCATCCGCCCGTCGGCGGCCATCGCTCCGGCTCCGGTTGCCGCTCAGCCGGCTCCGGTCATGCAGGCAGCACCGGCTCCGAAGCCGGTCATCGACCCGATCGCCGAGACGATCCGCATGGCGGAAGCCGAGATGGAACGCGAACTGGCGATTGCAGAACCGCAGCAGCAGTATGCGGCACCGGCACCTCAGCCGGTCGCGCCGCAGCCGGTCATGCAGCAGCAGGAGGAGTTCCGTCCGCAGAGCCGCATCTTCGGTGCTGCTCCGGCCGAAGCTGCCGCACCGGTCATGAGCCGTCCGGCGCCTGCTCCGGTTCATCATCACGTGCAGCCGCAGCCTGCCCCGGTCATGAGCCAGCCGGCTCCACGCCCGCCGCAGCCGGTCTACCGCGAGCCGATCGCACCTTCGATGTCGCAGGTGGTCGAGCCGGTTCGCATGCCGAAGGTCGAGGATTTCCCGCCGGTCGTGAAGGCCGAAATGGATCGCCGCGCCCAGCCGGTGAGCCACGTGCAGGAAGAGCGCGGCCCGATGGGCCTCCTGAAGCGGATCACCAATTCGCTCGGCCGCAGGGAAGAGGAAGAGCCCGCCCACGTCGAGCCGGCGGCACCTGCTCCGGCCCCGCAGCAGCGTCGTCCGCTGTCGGCGGAAGCAAGCCTCTACGCACCGCGCCGGGGCAATCTCGACGACCATGGACGTGCGGTTCCGCAGGCTCATCACGAGGAAGACCAGCTCGAAATTCCGGCCTTCCTGCGCCGCCAATCCAACTGATCTGGCGAACTGATAAAGACGGTCATTAAATGTGAAGAAGGCCCGGATCACGCATCCGGGCCTTCGGTCGTTTTATCAATCAAGACGCAGAGTTAACAACGTAACAATCCGAAATGAACAGTGATTTGGATTGTGCCAAACGGCTGCGTATGAAAGACGCTAGGACACGCCAACAGAGACGACCGATTCACGCGATCGGTCCGAAGGCGCTCAAGAATATCGGATCCTTTTCGTTTACGGATCCGGCGAAAAGAAGGCAGCAGGAATGACCATCGGACTGTTCGGTTTCCAGACCACCATCGCCTCCCCGGTAACCCTGAAGGGGATTGGTGTTCATTCCGGAGCCCCCGTCAGCCTCACTTTCCAGCCTGCCGAAGCCGGCACCGGCGTGATCTTCACGCGTCTTCTGGACGACGGAAGCTCGGTCGAATATCGCGCCGTCTCCTCCCAGGTCGGCAATACCGATCTCTGCACCGTTCTCGGCACCTCGCTTTCCCGCTCCGTCGCGACGATCGAACATGTGATGGCCGCGCTCTACGCGCTCGGCGTCGACAATGTCATGGTCGAAGTCGACAGCGGCGAGATGCCGATCATGGACGGCAGCTCTTTTCCCTTCATCGAAGCGATCGAGCAGGTCGGCATCGTCGATCTCGGCATCAAGCGCCGCTACATCCGCGTGCTGAAGCCGGTGCGCATCGATAGCGGTGCTTCCTGGTCGGAGTTCCGCCCCTATGACGGCACGCGTTTCGAAGTCGAGATCGATTTCGCTTCGCCGCTGATCGGCCGCCAGAGCTGGAAGGGCGACCTGACGCCCGAGACCTTCAAGCAGGAACTTTCCCGCGCCCGCACCTTCGGTTTCATGCGCGACGTGGAACGTCTCTGGGCTGCCGGTTACGCACTCGGTTCCTCGCTCGAAAATTCGGTCGTCATTTCCGACGACGACTCGATCGTCAATGTCGAGGGCCTTCGTTACAAGGATGAATTCGTCCGTCACAAGACGCTCGACGCCGTCGGCGACCTGGCGCTTGCCGGCGCGCAGTTCATCGGTTGCTACCGTTCCTATCGCGGCGGCCACAAGATGAATGCCAATGCGCTGAAGGCGCTGATGAGCGATCCGACGGCTTATGAGGTCGTCGAGGCTCCGTCGTCGCGCGCCGCGCGAGTTCGGGCAAGGGAGTTCGTGCCGGTCAATGTGCCGGAGCTGGCGTCCTGGTTTGCCTGATAAAGTTGACCCAGTCGACTCGGCCGCTTCTCCGGAAGCGGCCTTTTTCTTTTTGTGAGACCGGTTCCGGATTTAACCTTGAAATGCCGTATTGCGGCGGCGTGCCACAAAAATGCATTAATGCCACAGCATTGCGTTGCTCTCCCTTTGCTTTTATGGCTAGAACGGCCTCTCTGGGCAGCGGGCTTCTCAGGCGCGGGACGATCAGGAACTGTCGAATGAACCATGTAAGGTCTGTTGGAATGCGTAAGACGGCAAGAGTAGCGCTTGTGTCGCTGGTGCTGGCCGGCGCCGGCTTTGGCATGACCGCCTGCCAATCGGATCCCGATATCGACATCACCAAGCTCGGTCTGGAAACGGACGCGCCGGAGACGCTCTACAACCAGGGTCTCGCCAACATGAAGGCAGGCAACCTTGCCGAGGCGGGCCGCAAGTTCGATGCGATCGACCGCCAGAATCCGTTCACCGAATGGGGCCGTAAGGCGCTCGTGATGAGCACCTTCACCAAGTACCGGCTCGGCCGCAACGACGAGGCGGTCGCCACCGGCAACCGTTACATGAGCCAGTATCCGCAATCGCAGGATTCGGCCTATGTCCAGTATCTCGTTGGTCTCGCCTATTCCAAGCAGATCGCCGACGTGACCCAGGACCAGCGCGCCGCCGTGCGCACCATCGATGCGATGAACAAGGTCGTGACCAATTATCCGAGCTCGGAATATGTCGAGGATGCGCAGGCCAAGATCCGCTTTGCGCGCGACCAGCTCGCCGGCAAGGAAATGCAGATCGGCCGCTACTATCTGGAGCGCAAGGAATATCTTGCCGCGATCCAGCGCTTCCGAAACGTGGTCGAGCAGTACCCGAACACCAATCAGGTGGAAGAGGCGCTGGCGCGCCTGACCGAAGCCTATTATGCGATGGGCATTACCGAAGAGGCGCAGACCGCTGCCGCCGTCCTCGGGCGCAACTATCCCGACAGCCAGTGGTATGCCGATTCCTTCAAGCTATTGAAGGGCAATGGCGTCGAACCCCGCGAGAATAGCGGCTCGTGGATTTCCCGCGCCGGGGCCAAGCTGATCGGCGCTTAAGGTCTCAAGACATGCTGATCCAGTTGTCGATCCGCGATATCGTTCTGATCGAGCGGCTGGATCTTGCCTTCGAGACCGGCCTTTCGGTGCTGACCGGCGAAACCGGTGCGGGCAAATCGATCCTGCTCGACAGTCTTTCGCTGGCGCTCGGCGGTCGCGGTGACGGCGGCCTGGTGCGTCATGGCGAGGACAAGGGCCAGGTGACCGCCGTCTTCGACGTATCCGGCAGCCATGGCGCGCGAAAACTTCTTCGCGACAACGGCATCGATGACGATGGCGACCTGATTTTCCGCCGCGTCCAGTCGGCCGACGGGCGCACCCGCGCGTCGATCAACGACCAGCCGGTCAGCGTGCAGCTGATGCGCCAGGCAGGCCAGCTGCTCGTCGAGATCCACGGCCAGCACGACGACCGGGCTCTGATCGACACGGACGCGCACCGCACGCTGCTTGACGCCTTCACCGGCCTCGGCGACGAGGCGTTGCAGCTGTCCACCCTCTACCGCTCCTGGCGGGATGCCGAGCGTGCCTTCAAGACCCATCGCGCCAAGGTGGAAGCCGCCGCCCGCGAGGCCGATTATATCCGCGCCTCGGTCGAAGAACTGGAAGCGCTTTCGCCGCGCGATGGCGAAGAGGACGAGCTTGCCGAGCAGCGCTCGCGGATGCAGAAGTCCGAACGGATCGCCGGCGACATTTCCGAGGCCTCCGAATTCCTCAACGGCAACGCATCCCCCGTGCCGCTGATCGCCTCGATGGTGCGGCGGCTGGAGCGCAAGAGCCACGAAGCGCCGGGCCTGCTCGAAGAGACGGTCGAACTTCTGGACCAGGCGCTCAACTATCTTTCCAATGCGCAGATGGAAGTCGAGGCGGCGCTCAGGCGCACCGAGTTCGATCCGCGCGAACTGGAGCGGGTGGAGGAACGGTTGTTTGCGCTCAGGGCGGCCGGCCGGAAATATTCGATCCCGGTCTCAGACCTGCCAGCGCTGGCGGAAAAGATGATATCGGACCTTGCCGATCTCGATGCCGGCGAGGAGAAGCTGGGCGAGCTGGAAAAACTGACTGCCGCCGCGAAGGCCGCCTACGATGAGGCCGCCGTCACCCTGTCCGGGAAGCGCCGGCATGGCGCCGAGGCGCTGGCCGAGGCCGTGATGGCCGAGCTGCCGGCGCTGAAGCTCGAGCGCGCCCGTTTCATGGTGGATGTGGCGAGCGATCCGGAAGCGGCAAGCGCCGAAGGCATCGATACCGTCGAGTTCCACGTCCAGACCAATCCCGGCACGCGTCCCGGCCCGATCATGAAGGTTGCTTCGGGCGGCGAGCTGTCGCGTTTCCTCTTGGCGCTCAAGGTGGCGCTCGCCGACCGAGGTTCGGCTCCGACGCTGGTCTTCGACGAAATCGATACCGGCGTCGGCGGCGCTGTGGCGGACGCAATCGGCCAGCGGCTGAAACGGCTGTCGGACAAGGTGCAGGTGCTCTCCGTCACCCACGCGCCGCAGGTGGCCGCGCGTGCCGCGACCCACTTGCTGATCTCCAAGGGCCCGGCCGGCTCGGGCACCGACAAGATCGCCACCCGCGTCGCCACCATGGAGCCGGAACACCGCACCGAAGAGATCGCCCGCATGCTGGCCGGCGCCTCCGTTACGGACGAGGCGAGGGCGGCGGCCAAGCGGCTGCTGGCTGGCGGCGGTTAAGCGGATTGAACGCCCGCCGGGGCAACGACTTGCCCTTGCCTTCAACAGGAAAATGAGTGGCTGCAGAGGCTAGGCCGCTTTCGAGATATCCGGAATATCGATGTGCACGTCGGCATAGGGAAAGATGACGCCGTCTTCAGCTCTATCGAGGAGGCCGATCTTTACGAGTGCCGTTATGTCTGCGTGAACGGGGCGGAAGTCGCGCTTTACGAGCCGAGACACTTCCCGCATCGTCATGCCACCCTTGTCTTTCATGGCGGCCAAAATCGCGACCCTATTGGGGGTCAGGGCAGAATGCAAAGCCTCCCATGTCGGAAAGCTGTAAATCGGTTCCCCGAGATGCCGGCCGGCCTCGAAATCGGCGATGATATCGTCTTGTGAAGCAATATTGATTCTAAGAGTTTTCATCGTCTTCCATCCTTTCGACTTCTGCGAAGAAATCCCGCAACAACGTCGATACGTCCCGAAACGAGTAGGGCGCCTCGACGAGGCCGATATGCTTGTGGTCTCCTTTTCCCGCCTCGTTGTCGTACCGCAGGACGCACACCTCATCGACGACATAAGCCAACCGATATTTGTAATTGTGTGAGCTGCCCTTGAGCGGAACGGGTACTTCGAAAACGGAGAGATCCACGAACGATCGCGACGTGCGTTCCTGCCGTCTTTTCAACAGGAGTTTTGCGTTTGCCATGATGACTTCAATATCATCAGCCGGTGATGACTTCAATAGCATCACCGGTCTTCCATGCTTCTTGACGCCTTGCGATGGGTGATCCTCTTCCCCTTGGGGAAATTTGCGCTACAAAACGACTCCTCGCTACCCGAGGAGTAGATCCGCATGCCCGCCGAACAGACGCCTGTCGAAAACCTGAGCGAAGAACAGGCCGCAGCCGAGCTCGCCTATCTGGCGGCCGAGATCGCCCGCAATGACGAGCTCTATCACGGTCAGGACGCGCCGCGGATTTCGGATGCGGATTACGATGCGCTGAAGCGGCGCAACGATGCGATCGAGAAGCGGTTTCCGCGGTTGGTCCGCGCCGACAGCCCGTCGATCCGGGTGGGTGCCGCTCCCCTGCCGACCTTCGCGGCGATCACCCATTCGCGGCCGATGCTGTCGCTCGACAATACCTTTTCCGACGAAGACGTGCGCGACTTCGTCTCGTCCGTCTACCGGTTCCTCGGCCAGCTTCCGGACGGTTCGATCGCCTTTACCGCCGAACCGAAGATCGACGGGCTGTCCATGTCGATCCGCTACGAGAACGGCCGGCTGGTGAATGCCGCGACACGCGGCGACGGCACGACCGGCGAGAACGTCACCGAAAACATCAAGACCATCAAGGAAATCCCCAATCGTTTGCCGGCCGGCGTGCCCGATGTCGTCGAGGTGCGCGGCGAGGTCTATATGACGAAAAGCGACTTCCTGGCGCTCAACGAGAAGATGGCGGCGGAGGGCAAGCAGACCTATGTCAACCCGCGCAACACCGCCGCCGGGTCGCTGCGCCAGCTCGACGCCAAGGTCACCGCCAGCCGCAACCTGCAATTCTTCGCCTATGCTTGGGGCGAGATGTCGGAAATGCCGGCCGATACCCAGATGGGCATGGTCGAGAAATTCAGGGAATGGGGTTTTCCCGTCAACCCGCTGATGAAACGCCTTCATGCGGTCGAAGACATCATCGCCCACTACAACGAGATCGGCCTCAAGCGCCCGGACCTCGACTACGAGATCGACGGCGTCGTCTACAAGGTCGATAGGCTCGACCTGCAGGCGCGGCTCGGTTTCCGCTCGCGCTCGCCGCGTTGGGCAACGGCCCATAAATTCCCGGCCGAACAGGCATTTACGCATGTCGAGCGCATCGACATCCAGGTCGGACGCACGGGAGCGCTGACGCCGGTCGCCCGCCTGACGCCGGTGACGGTCGGCGGGGTGGTCGTCACCAATGCGACGTTGCACAACGAGGACTATATCAAGGGGCTCGGCAATTCCGGCGAACCGATCCGCGAGCCGGATCACGATATCCGTGTCGGCGACACCGTGATCGTCCAGCGGGCAGGGGATGTCATCCCGCAGGTGCTCGACGTGGTGATGGAGAAACGCCCTCAGGAAGCCGTGCCTTACGAATTCCCGAAGAAATGCCCCGTCTGCGGCAGCCATGCGGTGCGGGAGCGCAACGAAAAGACCGGCAAGCTCGATTCGGTCACCCGCTGTACCGGGGGTTTCGTCTGCCGGGCGCAGGCGACCGAGCATTTGAAGCATTTCGTCTCGCGCAATGCCTTCGATATCGAAGGTCTCGGGTCCAAGCAGATCGATTTCTTCTTCGAGGCGGAAGACGAGGCGCTGAAGATCCGCACCGCGCCGGATATTTTTACGCTGAAGAGGCGGCAGGAGGGATCGACGCTCACCAAGCTCGAGAATATCGAGGGTTTTGGCAAGGTCAGCGTCAAGAAACTCTTCGATGCGATCGATGAGCGGCGCGAGATCGCCCTCCATCGCTTCATCTATGCGCTCGGCATCCGCCATGTGGGCGAGACCACAGCCAAGCTCCTGGCGCGCGCCTACGGTACCTACGAGGCGTTTGCGAAGGCCATGCAGGATGCGGCCGAGCTTTCCGGCGATGCCTGGGACGACCTCAACAATATCGAGGGCATCGGCGAGATCGTGGCGCGGGCCATCGTCGAGTTCTTCAAGGAACCGCGCAACGTCGAGGTCATCACCCGGCTTCTCGAAGAGGTGACGCCGCAGGCGGCCGAACAGATCGCCGCGAGCAACAGCGTGATTGCCGGCAAGACGGTGGTGTTCACCGGCTCGCTCGAAAAGTTCACCCGCGACGAGGCCAAGGCGCGGGCGGAAAGTCTTGGCGCCAAGGTGGCCGGATCGGTCTCCAAGAAAACCGACTATGTGGTCGCCGGCCCGGGCGCCGGCTCCAAGCTCGACAAGGCGAGGGAACTCGGCGTCCAGGTGATGGACGAAGACGAATGGCTGGCGTTTATCGGGTGAGGGCGGTCACGCCCTTAAGCCGCGCCATCGAATAGGCATCGACATATCGTCCTTCGCGGAAGGCGAATTGTTTGAAATGGCCATCCACCTCGAAGCCGAATTTTCGGTAGAGCGCCAGTGCAGCCTCGTTGTCGGTATAGACGGTCAGTTCGAGCCGGCGGATATCCAGCCAGTCGTCCGCCACCTGTACCATTTCGCCGAGCAAGGCGCCGCCTACTCCGCGTCCGACGAAATCGTCGTGTACGCCCATGCCGATGCCAGCCGCGTGGCTTCGCCGGCCCTGAAACCGATTGATGCCGCCGTTGCCGACGATCTGGCCCTCATAGTCGGCCACCAGTGCGATATTTCCAGGGGCCGGGCTCTCGACCCATTTTCGGGTCTCCTCCAGTCGTGCGTGCGGCAGACGCAGGGTTCCGTAGCGGAAACCGGGCATATTGGCCAAGGCGTTGACGGCCTCGGCGTCCGTTGTTCGTATGGCACGAATTTGAAGCCCTTCCAGTCTTGCCTGACGGGGCGGTTTTTCCTGGATGTCGTCGGTTATCTTCATCTTGCTCTCCTGGATCTTTTGCCGAGGCAGAGCGGAAACACCGGACCCTGCCATGTTGCGGCAGGGTTGGTGGACGGATGACCGGCTAACGCGCCAAAACCGCCACGCACCCTGCGGGGTGAATGGTCACGGTAAGATGCATGTGGGCGGCGAAACGGATCATGGCGGTCAAGGTCTCAAACATGCGCCAAGGCGTCAAGAGGGGTTACAGCACTGGCCGCCTTTGCCGAATCGAAGTCCCACCTGTAGAAGTTCTGCGACATTCACCCGGAACCCGCCCTTGAAAACCATCGCCATCGATTTCGAAACCGCCAACGAGCAGCGCGGCAGCGCCTGTTCGGTCGGGCTTGCATGGCTGGAGGGCGACGAGGTCGTGCGGGTGGAGGAACGCCTGATCCGGCCAAAGGACATGCGGTTTTCCTCCTTCAACGTGGCGATCCACGGCATCCGACCGGAACATGTCGAAGATGCCGGCGAGTTTCCCGAGGTGATGGACGAGTTTGCCGACGATTTTCGCGGCGCGACGATGATCGCTCACAACGCCGCCTTCGATTTCAGCGTCTGGCGGGCCTGCCTCGATGCCTACCGGCAGAGCTATCCGGAACTCTCCTATCTCTGCAGCGTGAAGATGTCGCAGAAGGTCTGGCCGCATCTCGGCTCGCACAAGCTCAACGTCCTTGCCCAGCATCTCGGTCTCCGGTTCGCCCATCACAACGCGGCAGAAGACGCCGCGGTCTGCGCGCGCGCGACGATCGCAATCGCCAAATCGCTCGCCGCGCCGCATGTCCGTGATATTCCGGCAATGATCGGCATGAAGGTCGGACGGCTGTTTTCCGGCGGCTATCAGCCCTGCACCTGCCGGCTGAAATAGGGGACTTTGCCGGCCCTGCTTGTTTCCGCTCCGGCAATCCTTATCTCAGATCACGGATCGTTTACCGGAGCCGCGCCCCCATGAAACAGCCCATCAACCGCTTTGCCTGCCTTGCATCTGCAGTCGCTCTCTCGCTGGGTGCGCTTGCCGCGCCCGTCTCCGCTCAGGTGGTCGGTGAAGTCGGCGTCGACTGGATCGGCAACGACATCATCGTCGAGGCGGTCGCCGATCCGCAGGTGAAGGGCGTCACCTGCCACGTGACCTATTTCGAGCGCGGCATCATCGACCGGCTGAAGAACGGCAACTGGTTCGAGGACCCGTCCAACAACTCCATCGCCTGCCGCCAGACCGGCCCGATCGAGATCGGCGAGATCGACCTTGGCAAGGCCGGCGAGGAGGTGTTCCGGCAGGGCCGCTCGCTGATCTGGAAGGACCTGCTCGTCAAGCGCATCTACGACAAGGCGAACGACACGCTGATCTACCTCGCTCACTCGCGGCAGGTGGTGGACGGCTCCGCCAAGATGGCGATCTCGACCATCCCGCTCTATAACCAGAACGTCGCCTGGAAGAACGGCAAGCCCAAGCCGTAAGCGGGTTCAGCCGAGGGCGGCCGCCGCCGCCCGGCCGGCATTGCGGCCGGAAAACAGGCAGCCGCCGAGGAAGGTTCCTTCGAGCGCCCGGTAGCCGTGCATGCCGCCGCCGCCGAAACCGGCGGCCTCGCCGACGGCATAGAGCCCGGGGATGGCTTCGCCGTTCTCTCCGAGGACGCGGGCCGAGAGGTCGGTCTCGATCCCGCCCAGTGTCTTGCGCGTCAGGATATTCAGCCTTACCGCGATCAGCGGTCCATGTGCCGGATCGAGGATGCGGTGCGGTTTTGCGGTCCGCACCAATTTTTCTCCGAGCGAGCGGCGGGCATTGTGGATGCCCATGATCTGCGCGTCCTTGGCAAAGGGATTGGCCACCTGGCCGTCGCGGGCCAATATTTCGCGCTCGATTTCTCCGATCTCCAGAAGATTGCTCCCCGCAAGCCGGTTCATGCCGGCTACCAGCTCGGCAAGGCTGTCGGCGATCACGAAATCCTCGCCATGTTCCTTGAAGGCCTCGACCGGCCCCGCCGCCTTCCTGCCGATTGCGCGCCTCGCCGTCAGCTTCCAGTCGCGCCCGGTGAGATCGGGGTTCTGCTCCGAGCCGGAGAGCGCAAATTCCTTGCGGATGATGCTCTGGTTCAGCACGAACCAGCTGTAGTCGTAGCCCGTCGCCATGAGGTGCTGCAGCGTGCCGAGCGTATCGTAGCCGGGATAGAAGGGGGCGGGCAGGCGTTTGCCGGTTGCGTCGAACCACAGCGAGGAGGGGCCTGGCAGGATGCGGATGCCATGGTTTTGCCAGATCGGGTTCCAGTTCCGCAGGCCCTCGGTATAGTGCCACATGCGGTCGCGATTGATCACCTGCCCACCGGCTGTCCGGGTGATGCCGATCATCCGTCCGTCCACGTGCTTCGGCACGCCCGAGACCATGAAGGCCGGCGGTCGCCCGAGCCTTGCCGGCCACATCTGCCGCACGAGATCCTGGTTGCCGCCGATGCCGCCGGAAGCGACGATGACGATCGGCGCATTGAGCTCGAAGTCGCCGGCCGGTGTCCTGGAGGTTTCCTCGCCGCGCAGCGCCGTGCTTGCCGCAAGGACCGTGCCGGCGACCCCTGCCACAGCCCTGCCGGTCTTCACCAGACTGTCGACGCGGTGCCGCCAGAGAAAACGTATCCTGCCGCTTTTCTCCGCCTCGCGCGCCCGTCGCTCGAACGGTTCGACGACGCCGGGGCCGGTGCCCCAGGTGGTGTGGAATCGCGGTACGGAATTGCCGTGGGACGTCGCCGAGCCGCCGCCGCGTTCCGCCCAGCCGACAATCGGAAAGATGCGGTGGCCCATCTGCCTGAGCCAGGCGCGCTTCTCGCCGGCCGCGAAGGCGACATAGGCTTGCGCCCACAGCCGCGGCCAGTGGTCCTCCTCGCGGTCGAAACCGGCGGTGCCCAGCCAGTCCTGCCAGGCGAGATCGAGCGAATCACGGATGCCCATCCGCCGCTGCTCGGGGGAATCGATGAGGAACAGCCCGCCGAGCGACCAGAATGCCTGTCCCCCAAGATTCTGTTCCGGTTCCTGATCGAGGATGACGACGGAGCGGCCAGCATCTGCAAGTTCGGTCGCGGCGACGAGGCCCGAAAGGCCGGCACCCACCACGATGACGTCAACTCTGTCGCTCAAGCGCGCTCCTCCCAAGGCGTGAAGATGCAAACCATGCTGCATCCTTACGGCGAATACAGTCATGCGGTGTAGTCGAGGTCAACGGTACAGCCGACAAAACGACGAAACCGGGCTCGGCGAACGAGCCCGGTTTCGAAGCGCCAGGAGGGCGGTGGCGAATCAGCGGACGTAGACGGTCCGGCTGCCGTCGGCGGCGGTGTCGATCGCCACGACGTTGTTGAGTTCGACATTCTGGCTCAGAAGATCGGCGCGCAACGCGCGATCGGTCTTCACCTCGTTCTGGGCCTTCTGGATGGTGGCCTGATCCGGATGGATGAGGGTGTCCGGAACGTCAAGCCGCTTGGCGCTATCGTCGAGTTCAGGGTTGGTAAAGACGATCGCGACGTCGCCGGCGGGTTTTGCCGTCATGCCCATATCGCGGGCATAGGCGGTTCCCACCGTGGCGGCGGACATCAGGACTGCGAGAGCAAAAGCCTTGTTCATGGTCGTTCTCCTATCTTGGGTAACCAGCCGAAGAGCTTTTGAAGCGGTCCGGTTGGGCGTTTGCGGCAGGAGAACTCGCAAGGTAGGTTCCGGTTCCGTCTTTGAACATTACAAATATGCAATAATTACAATAAGTTAATCTCCCGTCACATCTGCGTGTGACGGGAGATCCGGACATAGTTTCGGACTTTTTTGCGCCGTAATTTACGCGGCTTCGCGCGCGAGTTCGTCGGCAATGACGGTGTCGAGGTTCAGGAAGCAGACCATGGTCTTTTCGAGCGCGACGATGCCGCGGCAGAAGGCGCGCTGGGCTTCCGGGATGATTTCCGGGGCCGGCTGCAGGTCTTCCCCACGAATGGTCATCATGTCGGAAACCTGCTCGACCAAAAGGCCGACCAGCTTGCCGGCGATGTCGGTGACGATGATCGCCGAGCGTTCCGACGGTTCGGTCATCTTCATGCCGAGACGGCAGGCCATGTCGATGACCGGGATCACCGCGCCGCGCAGGTTGATCAGGCCGAGCACGTAAGGCGGCGTGTGCGGCATCGGCGTCACCGGCGCCCAGCCGCGGATTTCGCGGATCGCCATGATGTCGATGCAGAATTCCTGGTCTCCGAGATGGAAGGAGACGATTTCAAGGTAGGCGCCGGACTGCTTGATGGCATTGCTCATGTCAGAACTCTTCCCATTTGTCTGAGGATCCCACGGCCTTCGGCTTGGCGGAGGTGGGGCTATTGCTGAAGGCTCCCGCGAGCTTGTTCATCAAGTTGAGTGCGGGCGATGGTTTGGGTGGCGTGGAAGCGCCTGCTGCCTCGACGGCGCGCGGGCCATTGCCTCCACGGATCTGGAAATGGCTGATCAACTGGTTGAGGTTTTCGGCGTCGCTTGCCAGCGAATGGCTGGCGGCAGTGCTCTGCTCCACCATTGCGGCATTCTGTTGCGTTGCTTGGTCCATCTGGCCGATCGCGATATTGATCTCGGTTAGTCCGGTCGATTGTTCGCGCGCAGAAGTGAAAATCGCGTGAACGTGATCGTTGATTTTCAGCACGTCGTCACCGATCCGGGTCAGGGCATCGCCCGTCGCCTTCACCAGGTCTACGCCGGTCTTGACCTCGTGGTTCGAGCGGGTGACCAGGGCTTTGATATCCTTGGCGGCACCAGCGGCGCGCCCGGCGAGTTCGCGCACTTCCTGGGCGACGACGGCAAAACCCTTGCCGGCCTCACCCGCGCGGGCCGCCTCGACCCCGGCGTTGAGTGCCAGAAGATTGGTCTGGAAGGCGATTTCGTCGATGACGTTGATGATCTTGCCGATTTCGGCGGTCGCGTCCTCGATCCGCCCCATGGCGGCCGTGGCATCGCGAACCACGCCGGAGGACTGTTCGGTGTAGTCCTTGGCGTCGCTCACCATCTGGGTCGCCTCTTCGGCGCGGCTGGTGGCGTTGCGCACGGTCGAGGTGATTTCTTCAAGGGCTGCCGATGTTTCCTCGAGCGAGGCCGCCTGTTTCTCGGTCCGCTTGGCGAGGTCGTCGGCGGCGGAGCGCATCTGGTTGGCGTTGGCGCCGATGGAGCTGGAACTGTTCGCGACCTCGGTCATGATATGGCGCAGGCGTTCGACGACCCGGTTGAAGTCGGTGCGCAGGCGCTCGAGATCGCCCCGGAAGGGGCGGTCCAGGGCGGCCGCGAGGTCGCCTTCGGAAAGACGGTTGAGTGCGCCGGCCAGTGAATCGACGGCAAAGTGGAGCGCCTGGGCTTCGGCCTTCTGTTCCGACTCGCTTGCCTGCCGTTGGGTTTCGTTCCGGCGGCGCTCGTCCTCCAGGCTGGTCTCCAGGGTCTGGCGCTCGACTGCTGCAAGCCGGAAGATGTCGGTGGCGCGCGCCATCTCGCCGATCTCGTCGCCACGGTCGATACCGGGCACGGGGGTCCTGTAGTCGCCGCCGATGATCCGCTGCATGCTGGCGCGAACCCCGTCGATGCCGCGCCGGATGGCGCCGCCGTGAACGCTCTGCAGTATCGCCATGGCGACCAGTGCGATCAAGCCGCAGCCGAGCTGCACATAAAGCGCGTTCGAGGAAAGCGTGTTTGCCTCGTGGACGCGGTTGCTGACAAGCTTCTCGCCCGCGACAGCCGCTGTCTCGAGCGTTGTGCCGACCCGTTCGCCGGCACCGTCGATGACGTCGTCGATCCTGTCATAGGCGTCATCGGGCGCGCCCGTTTCGACCATTTTTCTGAGATCGACCTGGATCGCCGTCGAAACAGCCGCGAGATCCGTCTCAAAACTCGACACGAGGCCCGGATTGCCAGTTTCGGCCGCGAGTTTCTTCAGATCGCCCGAGGAAGTTTTCAGCTTGTCGATCGAGTCCGCCATCGCCTTCAGCCGGGCAGGATCGACGCGTTTGTCGTCGCGGTCAACGATCGTGTCCATCGCCGCCAGAACGAGTTCCAGGTTGGCGATGCGCATGCCGTTGACGGTATCCACGTGCTCCCGGACCTCGGTGGCGCGCTGCAGCGCGCCTTCGACCTGCCGCCCCTCGTACCAGCCGACAAGCAGCATGGCGCCGATCCCGGCAAAGGCGGATCCTGCCAGGGTCCATAGTCGGTGATTGACCGAGAGTGTCTTGCGAATGGATTTTGCCGTCATGCCGTTGAAATTCCTCCCGATGCCGGACGGGTCCGGCAGACTTTCGGATAGAGATGGAAACAGGGAGCGAGCCGATATCGGCGACGTCATGTCTTTGGTGGTCCTGGCGGTATCGCGGCCCTCAGTGCGATGCGTCCGCATCCTCACTTCCATCTTGCCGCAACGATTCGTGAACCATCTTCGCCTTTATAAGATCTCAGACAGGTATTAATCTTACGCTAAGCTTGTTTCGAGGTTGTGCCGACCTTTCGGAAAGCCGGAAAAGGTTGTAGATTGAGCGCCATGGATCGCACTGTCGAGGGTTCCCCCCTGCCGCTGATCACCGCCGTAGGCCTGCTTTTGCTCGGGCTTGGCGGCGTCGCCTTTTATGGCTGGCTTCGGTTCGGCTCTTCCATTCTGCTGACGCTCGGTGAAAACGGTCTTTCCTGGTGTTTCTGACCGCTGCCGTATCGTTGAGACAAATCAGCGCGATGTCTTTCGAAAACGACTTCTTGAATTGCGTGTCCGCCGGCTCGGGTCTATCGCTCCGTCAACCAGGCCTGAGCTGAAGAGATACCGATGAAGAGCTTTCGAATCGTTCTGTGGATCGCCGTCGTTGCATTGGCGGGCGTGCTGGTCACCCTCACGATGACGTTCACGCGTTCGAAACAGCAGCTTGCCGAAGGTCCCTTCGGCGTCCCGTTCCAGCTCGTCGCCCAAAACGGCCAGCCGATCACCGAGAAGGCGTTTCAGGACAAGCCGACGGCGCTGTTCTTCGGTTTCACCCATTGCCCGGAAGTCTGCCCGACGACGCTGTTCGAGCTTAACGGCTGGCTGCACAAGGTCGATCCGGACGGCACCAAGCTCAACGGATATTTCGTCAGCATCGATCCGGAACGCGACAGCCCTGAACTGCTCGGCCAGTATGTCTCCAATGTCACCGACCGGGTGAAGGGCATTTCCGGCCCGCCGGCCAAGGTCCAGGAGATGGCCAAGGGCTTCAAGGTCTATTTCAAGAAAGTGCCGGTCGACGAGAAGGATCCGAACGGCGATTACACGATGGATCATACGGCTTCGGTATTCCTGCTCGACAATGGCGGGCGCTTCGCCGGCACCATTGCCTACGGCGAAAACCCCGACGTCGCGGTCAAGAAGCTCGAAAATCTGATCAAGGGCTGATACGTTTGGCGTTGAAGCCGACACGGCTTCTGTGGCAATCCTCTCCGCCACAGATCAATAGCTGAGAGACCGTTTCCTTGAGCGAAATCCGCCTTTACGTCACGTCCACCGAAAAAGGTGCGACCGAGATCCTCGATATCCTGTCGGAGGTCTTCGGCGAGGAGGATTTCGCCATCGCCACCACCGAAGTCGATGAAAAGAAAGACATCTGGGAAGCCTCCGTCTACATGATGACCGAGGACGAAGAGGCGGTGCGCGAGCGTATCGCCGAGGGCCTTGCCCAAGCCTTTCCCGCCTTGGAAATTCAAAGGGAAGTCATTCCGGATATCGACTGGATCGCCAAGTCGCTGGAGGGGTTGAAACCGGTGAGGGCCGGGCGGTTCATCGTCCACGGCTCGCATGACCGCGACAAGGTGAAAGTCAACGATATCGCCATCGAGATCGATGCGGGCCAGGCCTTCGGCACCGGCCACCATGGCACGACTGCCGGCTGCCTCGAAGTGATCGAGGACGTGATGGGCACAAGGACGGTCCGCAATGCGCTCGATCTCGGGACCGGGAGCGGTGTACTGGCGATCGCCGTGCGCAAGCTGCGCAACATTCCGGTGCTCGCTACCGACATCGATCCGGTTGCTGTGCGGGTGGCCAGGGAGAATGTCCGCCGCAACGGTATCGCGACGGGCATCCGTCTGGAAACCGCGCCTGGATTTCATTCTCCGGCGTTCGGTCGCGAAGGGCCGTTCGATCTGATCATCGCCAACATTCTTGCGCGGCCGCTGATGAAGATGGCTCCACAGCTGGCGGCACATCTAGCCCCGGGCGGGTCGGTCATCCTGTCCGGCATCCTCGCAGGACAGCGCTGGAAGGTGCTGGCCGCCTATAGGGGCGTCCATCTCGCGCATGTCCGCACTATCTGGCGCAACGGCTGGGTGACGATCCATCTGCGCCACGAGTGATTTTTCGCATTGCAGCATTGAATTCCGCGCATGGTTGCTGATGCCAAGACAGCAAAAAGGCGGCACCGTTGGCGCCGCCTTGCGATCAGTTTGAGACTGATCGAACCCGCGAGCGTGAGGGAGGATCTGCTCGAGCGGGCCTCGTATTCTGGAAGCCGGGGCGGGTGAGGGAGGAGATCCCGCGCCAGCCGTAAAATCAGAATACGTAGCTTTGAGCGCCCTTGCGGCGCAGTTCTTCGCGGCTGGTGCCGAGGTCCTTCAGCGTTGCATCGTCGAGGCTCAGCAAAGCGCCGTTGATATAACGGGCAACCTGACGCTCGCGAGCTTCGACCACCCGGTTGAAGGCATTGCGGAAGAAAGAGTTGGCCATGGAAACGATCCTTTTGAAACGGGCCTTGTTTGGCGCCCGTTCGATGATGTGAATATAGCTATTGCTGCACTGCACAGTGAGAGGGCTTCTCTCATTGGTGGTATGCGTGCGCTGCATAGGACGATCAGATCTGCGCCACACCTGTTGAGCAGATGCACAATCGCCGCTCACGCGGCTCGGCTGGCGCGGCTCGGCTGGCAATGTCTGTCGAAGATCGGCTAACATGGTTTCAACCTCTCGGAATCAGGCAGCCCGGAAAACAACCCCATGTTCCAGTCCTTCGAAGTGAAGTCCGCCCCGCAGTTCGGCCGTGATCGCGTCAGTGCGCTCAGGACGAAATTCGCCGACCTCGGCATCGACGGTTTTCTCGTCCCCCGTGCCGACGAATATCAGGGCGAATACGTGCCGGCTTCCGCCGAACGCCTGTCCTGGCTCACCGGCTTCACCGGATCCGCCGGCATGGCGCTGGTCACGCAACGTGAGGCTATCGTTTTCGTCGATGGACGTTACGTTACCCAGCTTGCCGAACAGGTGGACGGCTCGGTCTTTACCGCCGGCGATCTCGTCAACGAACCGCCGCATGTCTGGCTGCCGCGCCACGGCGCTAAAGGTTTCCGGCTCGGCATCGATCCGTGGCTGCATGCGGGCGCGGAAGTGCGCCGGCTTGAAAAGGCGCTCGCCGGGATCGGCGGTTCGCTGGTGCTGCTCGACGCCAATCCGCTCGATGTGATCTGGACCGATCGGCCGGCCGAACCGCTCGGCGCCGTCTCTATTCAGAAGCAGGAGCACGCCGGCACTCTGGCGAGTGAAAAGATCGCGGCGATCGCCGCGCTGGTGAAGGAGAAGGGGGCGGCCGCGGTCGTCATCGCCGACCCGACATCGGTCGCCTGGATATTCAACATACGCGGCGACGACGTTCCGCACACGCCCTATCCGCTATCGCGCGCCATCATCCCCGCCGAAGGCAAGGCCGAGATCTTCCTCGACCAGATGAAGACCGGCATCGAACAGGCCGCCTATCTCGCCCAGATCGCCGTGCAGCGTCCGCCTTCCGAGTTCCTTTCGCGACTTGCGGCCTTTTGTGCGGACGGCGCAAAGATGCTGGTCGATCCCGACCTGACGCCGCTCGCGCTCACCAAGGCGATCGCGGCCGCCGGCGGCGAGGTGGTAGAGGGAACCGACCCGGCCAAGCTGCCACGTGCCTGCAAGAACCGCGAGGAACTCGAAGGCTCGGCAAAGGCTCATCTGCAGGATGGCGCGGCGATGGTCGAGTATCTCTATTGGCTCGACAGCCAAGCGCCCGGAACGATCACCGAAATCGACGCGGTCAAGGCGCTAGAGGCAACCCGCGCCCGGGTCGGCCAAAACATGCAGAACCCGCTGAAGGACATTTCCTTCGAGACGATCTCGGGTGCGGGCGAACATGGCGCAGTCATCCATTACCGCGTCACGACCGAGACCAACCGCAAGCTCGAAGCGGGCGAGCTTTTCCTCGTCGATTCGGGTGCGCAATACGTCAACGGCACGACCGACATCACCCGCACGGTCGCAGTCGGCGCCGTTCCGGAAGAGCACAAGCGATTCTTCACCCTGGTGCTGAAGGGCATGATCGGCATCAGCACGGCTCGTTTTCCCAAGGGCACGCGCGGCTGCGATCTCGATCCGCTCGCCCGCATCGCGCTGTGGAAGGCCGGCGGCGACTATGCGCATGGCACCGGCCACGGCGTCGGCTCGTATCTCTCGGTGCACGAGGGGCCGCAGCGCATCTCGCGGCTGGCGACCCAGGAACTGCTACCCGGCATGATCCTGTCCAACGAGCCCGGTTATTACCGTCCGGGCTCCTTCGGCATCCGCATCGAAAACCTCATCTATGTGACGGCGGCGGAAGAGATCGACGGCGGCGACCAGCCCATGCTCGCCTTCGAGACGCTGACCTGGTGCCCGATCGACCGCCGCCTGGTGCTGCCTGCGCTGATGACGGCGGAGGAACTCGGCTGGCTCAACGGCTACCATGCGGCCGTGCGCGAAAAGCTGCTGCCGCTGATCGACGACGAAGCCGTCAAGGCCTGGCTGGTGAAGGCGACCGAGCCGCTCTCCTGAATTAAAGGTTCTCTAACTCAGAAGCCCAGCAGGTGGCGGCAGAGCATCGCTGCCACCCAGCCGGCGCCGAGCAGCAGCAGGCCCGGATATCGGATGCCGACGACGAGTGCTGCAAGCATGGCGATCTTGACGTCCCAGCCGCCGTTGAAGAAGGCGGGGGCGACGAGCGTGGTCAGGACAGCGGCCGGCACGGCGTTGAGTGCCTGTTCCATGCGCGGCGGGATCGTCTTCATCCGGGTGATCAGCACATAACCGCCGATGCGGGTGAGGAAGGTCGCGACCGCTGCGGCGAGAATGAGAACAACCATGTCCATCGAGAGCTGGTCTGCCATATCAGCTCTCCGTCTCGGCGATGGCCGTCATCGGCGCGGGCTCGGTGGACAGCGGCAGGAAGGCGGCGGCGACCACGCCGACCGCAGCACCGATGCTGACATGCCAGGGCGAGCCGACAAAATGATAACCGAGCACGGAGCCGAGCGCGCTTGCCATCACTACCGGATAAAAACCCGGCTTGCGGCGAAAGCCGATAACCAGCCCGAGGAAATAGACCGGCAGCAGAACGTCGATTGCAAGCGCACGCGGATCGCCCATCATCCGCCCGAAAAACGCACCGACGACGCTGAAGAACAGCCAGGGGAAATAGATTGCGGCGCCGAAGCCGATATACCAGGGGAAGCTGACGCCCTGGCCGCTTTCGCCTCGCTTGACCGCTTCGGCAAATTGCGGATCGGTGAGCACGAAGAAGGTGAAGAACTTCTGGACCGGGGTAAAATGGGTAATGAACCGCGTCAGCGCCGCCGAATAGAGGATATGGCGGAAATTGACCGCGAATACGGAGAGCACGATCAGCCACGGAGCCACGTGGTGGCCGAAAAGCTCGATGCCGACGAGCTGGCTGGCGCCGGCGTAGACGGTCGCGCTCATCAGGCCCGCTTCCACGACCGAGAGGCCGTTGTCGCTCGCCACTGCGCCGAACAGTACCGCGAAAGGCGCCGAGGACAGGGCGATGATGAGGCCGCCCCTCAGGCCCTGGTTGAATTCGCTGCGATTCATTGACGAAATCCTTTTCGCACCGGCTTTAGAGCCCTGCGAGACCTCGCGCAATTCAATTGGGCTGATGGAACGATCGATTCCGCTGAACCATTGGGCTGTGCGGCCCCCAATTCGGGCGGTCAGGCGGCAAGGATGTCCTTGCTCGAAACGATGCCGATGCCTTTGTCCCTCATCTCGGCAATGGCGCTCTTCACGCCTTCCGGATCGATTCCACGACTGGCGTCCTCGATGAAGCGCACTTTTACGCCCGGCAGCATCTCGACGGCATCCAGAGCGGAGAATTTCACGCAATAATCGGTCGCAAGCCCGCAGAGATCGAGTTCGGTCACCTGCTGGGCTCTCAGATAACCGGCAAGGCCCGTTGTTGCGGCCTGGTCGTTGTCGCGAAAGGCGGAGTAGCTGTCGACCGCAGGGTTTTCGCCCTTCTGCTGGATATAGTCCACGGCCTCGACGTTGAGGTCAGGATGGAATTCCGCATCCGTCGTACCCTGGACGCAATGATCCGGCCACATGACCTGCTTCTGGCCGGATAACTCGCCCATGTCGAACGGCTTCTTGCCCGGATGCCGGGAGGCAAAACTACCGTGGTTTTCCGGGTGCCAGTCCTGCGAGGCGACGATGACGTTATAACCGCCGCCCTCGATCAGTTGGTTTGCGATCGGCACGATTTCATCGCCATGGGCGACGGGCAGGTTGCCGCCCGGACAAAAACCGTTCTGGATGTCGATCAGGAGCAGCGCTTTCATCGGTCGTCCTCCGGTTCCCGTATCGCTGGAGGATGCCAAGGGTGGAGGGCAGGATCAAGGGCGATATGTTTTTGCGGTGCAACGGTCGGTGAGCTTCCTCGGCATTCGCTGATCTCCATGGACCCGCATATCAACGATCATCCGGTCGTTTTATGGGTGCGGGAAAACGACCCGGAGAACGCGATCGTGGTGCGGCAGAACTAGGTCTCTGCAACGCTGTCGAGTATTCGCGGCTGACTGGCCATCGGGCTGTTTTCGGAGTTCGCGGCGGTCGGTGACGAGGGCCTGGTCTCCTGCTTCCAACTCCGGATGCGGGCTGTTGCGGAGATCTGGCTGATCACTCTGAACGGCTTCGGTATACACCTCGGGTCCGGGCTGTCATGGACGTCGCCAGGGCACTGCTGTCGGAACATGTGCCCGAGGAGCTGCGGCATGCGGGGAGGGAATTGGTATAAAATTCGTATCAAGCCTTGAAAGAATAAGATTTTGTGGCTAAACAGCAACGGTCGTTGGCTTGACTAGCCTCAATTACGCGCGGGGCGGACACCCCGTTGCCGCAATTTGGTTAAACTTCCGACGGCATGCGCTTTTATGTGCACCACCGAAACCAAATCGGGGCGACGTAAAGACATTGGTTACCATAATCGTTCATCCTCACATGCAGTCGATAGGCGGCAGTGAGCAAAATCTTCGTTTGCTCAGCGCTCGCCAGGGTTGTGTTGGCGGTCTCGCGGAAGCGATGCCCGCCGGTGTGAGTAACGGTTCGGGTAACGAGTGATGGCGCGTTCGGTCCAGACGTCGGTAAGTGGCAGGCAGGCAGGCAAAGTTCCGCAGCGCGGTAAAAAATCCCGCTCTCTCCTGGTCAATGTCACGGTCGGTTTCGGCCTGACGGTCGCCGCCCTGATGGGTGCGTCGATAGTTACCATGGCGACCGCGGTGAAGTCGGCTTCCGATGTAAAGTTCGAGACGGCGTTGGCAAAGCCGATCGCTCTTCCCGTTGCCGCAACACGTGAGCGCGAAATCGACGTTTCGAAATTCTCCCGCCTGCCGGGCAGCGCGCCCGCAGATCCGAAGGGCCGGCGCCTGGCTGGCGCCGAGGTGGCCGCTCTTGAAGCCCGCAAGCCCGATATTTCGAATGTCAGCCAAATGCTCAACGTGGCGATGGCCAAGGCCGCCCGGCATCAGGAACACGAGCAGCGGTTTGCCGCACTCGAAAAGGCCCGTCCGGACGCCAATGCCATCCGCGCCGTGCTCGGCTCAGCGATGGAAAGCCTCGTCGTCGTGGCGCCCCGCGCCGCCAGCGGCACCTTGCCGGATATGATCCAGGATGCCCAGTCGGTCACCACTGTTGCCGGGCTCAAGGACATGAAGCCGGTCGAAATGGCTGCGCTCGAAGAAACAGCCCTGGAAGAAGACGATGCCGACGAAAGCGAGGTCGCGGTGGTCGAGGAGGCCGTTCCCGCGGCGCCTTCCTATGCCCTGCCGAAGGCCGGTCCGCTGCCGGTGATCCGTCCGGGCTCTGCCGCCGACAAGCCCACCAAGCCGGCAGCCCTTGCAGCCATCGCCGCTGTCGCGCCGCAAAAGCCCGCCAAGGCGGATGACGGCGACGACAAGCCGACGGCGCTCGCCTTCGCCAAGCCCGACAACCCGATGCGTGAGGAACCGACCCGTCCCTCGCAGTCCGCGCCAGCCTGGCCCGGCATCGGCACGAAAGTCGCCGTCTACGATATTTCCGGCGGCATGGTCTATATGCCGAACGGCTCGAAGCTCGAAGCGCATTCCGGCATCGGCAAGATGCGCGACAACCCGGCCTTTACGCATGTGACGATGCGTGGCCCGACGCCCCCCGGCACCTATAGGCTGTCGATGCGCGAAAAGCTGTTCCACGGCGTTGCCGCGATCCGCCTGACACCGGTTGACGGCAAGGCGCCGCAGGGCCGCACCGGTCTGCTCGCCCACAGCTTCCTGCTGCGGGTACGGGGCGACTCGCACGGCTGCGTCGCCTTTGCCGATTACGACAAGTTCCTGAAAGCCTTCCAGCGCGGGGATATCACCCACATGGTGATCGTGCCCAAGTGGGATGGCAAGCGCCCCGGCCGCGGCACCAATGGCGGCTTCATGGCCAAGCTGTTCGGCAATAACGACGCCTGATCGGGACCCGATGACGTGACGCCGGACGAGAGGCGTCACCACCAGGACTTCAGCCCAGAATATCCCTCGCCACGCGCGTAAAAATCCTCGTGCCGATCGGGATCAGGTCGTCGGGGAAATCATAGTTCGGATTGTGCAGGTTCGGCATGTTTTCGCCGGCGCCGAGGAAGAACATCGCCGACTTCGAGACGCTTGCGAAGCGGCCGAAATCCTCCGAGCCGCGCATGGTCTCGCCGGCATCGTGGGGAACGCCTTCGGCATCCATCGCCACCCGCAACATCCCGGCGGCCTCGGCGTGGTTTTCGCAATGGCCGAAGATGTCGTGATAATCCATCTCGCATTCCAGACTGCCGGCGGCGGAGATCTCGCGAACCAGGTTTTCGGCCCGGGTCGTCAGCGCTTCCATCTGGCTGTCGGTCATCGTGCGCAATGTCACCCATACCTCGGCATGGCCGGGGGCGATGCCGAATGCGGGTTCGCCGATCGAGGCATGCGTCACCGTCGCGAGTACGAGGTCGCCCGTCGCGATCGAGCCCTGGCTGAGAGCGGTCAGCGCCGGCATCAGCGTTGCGACCGCCGGGACCGGCGAAATGCCCGTCTCCGGCATGGAGGCATGCGCCGTGCGCCCGGCCAGCGAGATCCGCAGGCCGCGCGAGGCGCAGTTGACGATCCCGTCCTTCAGCCAGGCATTGCCGAGCGGAAGGCCCGGCATGTTGTGCAGCGAAAAGCTGTAATCCGGCGCCATTTCCCTGAAATTCGCGTCGGCGACGACCGCCGCAGCGCCAGCGCCCGTCTCTTCCGCCGGCTGGAAAAGCAGGATGACGCGGCCGCGCTTCGGCCTTTCTCGTCCGAACTGCCGTCCGAGTGCCGCAAGCATGGCCATATGGCCGTCGTGCCCGCACATGTGGCCCTTGCCGGGGATTTTCGAGCGATGGTCCGGCGTGCCAACCTCCTCGATCGGCAGCGCATCCAGTTCGGCGCGGAACAGCACGGTCGGGCCGGGAAAGCCGCTGTCATAGACGACCGCGACGCCGGTGCCGCCGAGGCCGGTCACAACCCTGTCCGGCCCGGTATCGGCGAGAAAGCCTTGCACCTCTTCGGCCGTCGCGATCTCTTCGCCTGATATCTCGGGCATGGCATGCAGCCTGCGCCGCCATGCGGTGAGCTCGATGATATCCTGGTTGGTGAGAAACATGGGGCTGCTCCCTGATCGCCGGGTTTGTCCCGAGGTAACCGGGGCAGGGGTTCTCCGCAAGGAAAACCTCTCCCCGACCAATCACCACTCGATGCCGATCTTGCCGAAATGGCTGCCGCCCATCTCATAACGGAAGGCGTCGGCGAGTTTTTCGAGCGCGAACACCTTGTCGATCACCGGCCTGAAGAGGCCCGTATCGAGCGCCCGCACGAAATCCTGCTGCTGGCGGCGGCTGCCGACCAGAATGCCCGACAGCACCGCCTGCTTGCCCATCAATGCCGCGGTCGGCACTTCGCCGCGCGGGCCGGTCAGGACGCCGATCATGGCGATATGGCCGCCCATCTTCACGGCCTGGATGGACTGGCCGAGCGTCGCGGGACCGCCGACTTCCACCACATGATCGACGCCGCGGCCGCCCGTCCAGTCAAAAACCTGTCTGCCCCAGTCGGTTTGTTCCTTGTAGTTCACCGTAAACTCGGCTCCGAGTTTTTTGGCGCGCTCCAGCTTGTCGTTGGAGGAGGAGGTGATCGCCACCCGCGCGCCCATGGCTCTCGCGAGCTGCAGCGCATAGATCGAAACCCCGCCGGTGCCGAGCGCCAACACCGTCTCTCCGGCCTTCAGCCGTCCGAGTTCCACCAGAGCGCGCCATGCGGTCAGGCCCGCGGTTGTGATCGTCGCCGCCTCTACATGGCTGAACCCTTTCGGAGCCAGCGTGAAGGCGCAAGCCGGCCGCACCGCATATTCGGTCGCGAACCCGTCGATACCATCACCCGGCGTGCGCGAAAAACCGCCCGCGGGCGGAGGGCCATCCTGCCAGTCGGGGAAGAAGCAGGAGACCACACGATCGCCCGCCTTGAACTCGCTCACCCCTTCGCCGACCTCCTCGACCACGCCGGCCCCATCCGCCATCAGCACCCGTCCATCGGTCGGCGTCCTGCCGCTTGCGACGCTCAGGTCATGGAAATTGATCGAACTCGCATGCAGCCTCACCCGGATCTCGCCAAAGCCGGGTTCGCCCGGATCCGGCAGATCGACGAGTTTCAGGGCATCGAGGCCACCGGGGGCGGTGACGATGGCTTTCATGAATTTTCCTCCCTCTAAAATTCAAAATCTCCTGTGCGTGAGGTAGCGGGAGACAGGGAGGCTGACAAGGCCGTCACTTTGGCCGCAAATGCAATCTGGAACGGTGCGGGCTATCGTTGCAATTTTATGTGGAAGATGTCATTTCTAGTAGTACTTGGTTAAATGGGGGAGAACATGCGTACGGTCCTGTTTCCAGTTCTTATTTCCTTGGCAACACCACATGCTGCTTTTGCTGGAGAAAAGGCTGCTACCGCAGCAGTTCAAATCATAAGTGAATACGCAGATCGTATTTGTGGGGTAATGCCCGTTAACGGAGAAACCAGCAATCTTACCCTGGATGGTGAAACAGAAGCAAAGTTGAATGGACTTGTTTCAAAGTTAGCGGACCTGGGTATTAAGGGAACCGCAAAATATGAGTTTAAGAACTTTAAAAATGTTCTTCAGGCAGACCTTCCGAAATTAATAGAAAAGCAGGTCGAGTGCAAAAGTGCGGTAAGCGATAAGATGTCAGGCGCTATTCTCGATGCCTTTAAAGTCGATGATAACGACATAAAACAATCGACAGGCAATATCACTAACAACGGAGATGGAAATTTCAATAATACCGGCATTCAGAATAAAATAGAGATTAAATAATGCTATATAAATTTATGGTGTTATTTTTGGCAATTTTCGCATCGACAGTTTTTGCGCGTGCTCAGACCGGCGGAATCTCAAATAATGGAAATTGCAATATAAATATTACCGGAACCGGTAATAATGTTTCGGTTAATAACCCTTGCGGAAACACATCGTCCTCCAGTGATTTTCTTACTGTCTTTACTGGCAACGCCATGTATCCAATATTTGGATTGAATAATTATAACGTAAACTGGGCCATGAGTGACCTCACTCTAACTGTTGATGATAAAGTCATTATAAATCAAGATCTGGGTAGTGTCTTAAATCCCAAAAATAGAAGATTGAAAAAAGGAAGTCATTATTACGAAATAGAGATTTCCGTGTATTTTCTTAACGGAGTGAATTCCAGCGCGACTTGTGGTGGCATCATCAATTTACAAGCCGATGCTGTTCTCATGCCGCGAATTTCAGTGGTCGCGAACCCTGTCGGGCAACTTTTCTCACAGGGCTGTGGGTTTGAACTGCGTCCTTAGGTAAAGGGTGCAGGGCGATCTCACACCCGCTCCACAAACCCATCCAGCACCCGTTTTTCTCCGGCTCGGTCGAATTCGATGGTCAGCTTGTTTCCCTCGATCGCGGAAATATTGCCGTTCCCGAACTTGACATGGAACACCCGGTCGCCAACCGAAAACTGCGACGGCGTGTCCGCCACGGACTTGGCCACCAGCTCCCCGTCGATCGTCCGTGTCCGCGGGCCGCTTTCGCCGTAGCCGATGCGTTCCACGGCGTGGCCGGAGCGGGTGCCCCAGTTGTCGCGGGTGGCGTCGGTCTTGTTGGCCTGGGCGCGTTTCCAGCCGGGTGTCGAATAATTGTTGGTAAAGGGATCGGCCTTGTCGAAACGCGACTGGCCGTAGCCCCCGCGTCCGCCATAACCGCCGTAATTGCTGTCTGACGCCGCGACATCCACGTGGGCGGCCGGCAGCTCGTCGAGGAAGCGCGACGGCATGGTCGATTGCCACAGGCCGTGGATGCGGCGGTTGGAGACGAACCAGATATGGCAGCGGTGTTTGGCGCGCGTCAGGCCGACATAGGCGAGGCGGCGTTCCTCTTCGAGCCCCGAGCGGCCGCCCTCGTCGAGCGCCCGCTGGTGCGGGAACAGGCCTTCCTCCCAGCCGGGCAGGAAAACGGTGTCGAATTCCAGGCCCTTGGCCGAATGCAGCGTCATGATCGAGACGGCATCGAGGTTTTCGTTGGTCTCGGCATCCATGACCAGCGACACGTGTTCAAGGAAGCCACGCATGCTCTCGAAGGCTTCCATCGAGCGGACGAGTTCCTTGAGGTTTTCCAGCCGGCCCGGCGCTTCGGCCGTCTTGTCGTTCTGCCACATGGCGGTATAGCCGCTTTCGTCGAGGATCTGCTCGGCAAGCGTGGTGTGCAGGGTGTTTTCGAGCAGGCCCTGCCAGCGGCGGAAATCGGTGACCACGTCGAACAGCGCCTTGCGCGCCTTCGGCTTCAACTCGTCGGTCTCGATGAGATCGGCTGCCGCCTGCAGCATGGGGATGTCGCGGGCGCGGGCATAGTCGTGCAGGTAGCGCACGGTCGTGTCGCCAAGGCCCCGTTTCGGGGTGTTGACGATCCGCTCGAAGGCGAGATCGTCGGAAGGCTGGCAGACCATGCGGAAATAGGCCATGGCATCGCGGATCTCGAGCCGCTCGTAGAAGCGTGGGCCGCCGATGACGCGGTAGTTGAGGCCCAATGTCACGAACCGGTCTTCGAACTCGCGCATCTGGAACGAGGCGCGCACCAGGATCGCCATGTCGTTGAGCTTGTGCTTGCCGCGCTGTAGGTTCTCGATCTCCTCGCCGACAGCGCGCGCTTCCTCTTCCGAATCCCAGGCGGCATGCACCACCACTTTTTCGTCGTCGGGGTCGGAGCGGTCGGTGAACAGCGTCTTGCCGAGCCGGCCCTCGTTATGGGCGATCAGGTGGCCGGCGGCGCCCAGGATGTGTTCGGTGGAACGGTAGTTGCGCTCCAGCTTGATCACTTTCGCGCCCGGAAAATCCTTCTCGAAGCGCAGGATATTGTCGACTTCGGCGCCGCGCCAGCCATAGATCGACTGGTCGTCGTCGCCGACGCAGCAGACGTTCTGCGGGACGTCCTTCGGCCGCTGGGCGAGCAGCCGCAGCCACATATATTGTGCCGTATTGGTATCCTGGTACTCGTCGACCAGGATATAGCGGAATTTGCCGTGATATTCCTTGAGCAGATCCGGGTTCTTGCGGAAGATCGCGATCGGGTGCAGCAGAAGATCGCCGAAATCGCAGGCGTTCAGCGTGCGCAGACGGTTTTGGTAGGCGGCGTAGAGTTCGCGGCCCTTGCCGTTGGCAAAGGCGCGGGCATCGCCTTCCGGGATGTCGGCCGGCAGCAGGCCCTTGTTCTTCCAGGTATCGATCATGCCGGCAAACTGTTTTGCCGGCCAGCGCTTGTCGTCGAGGCCCTCGGCCTGGATGATCTGCTTGATCAGCCGCACCACGTCGTCGGTATCGAGAATGGTGAAGTCGGAGCGAAGGCTCGCGAGTTCCGCATGGCGACGCAGCAGTTTCACGCCGATCGAGTGGAAGGTACCCATCCAGGGCATGCCCTCGACAGCGCCGCCGACCAGAACGCCGACGCGTTCCTTCATCTCGCGTGCCGCCTTGTTGGTGAAGGTGACGGCAAGGATCTGCGAAGGGAAGGCCCGGCCGGTCGCGAGGATGTGGGCGATGCGGGTGGTCAGCACCCGCGTCTTGCCGGTGCCGGCGCCCGCGAGCACGAGAACCGGGCCGTCGAGGGTCTCGACCGCGTCGCGCTGTTCCGGGTTGAGGCCTGCGAGGTAGTCGGGCGCCCGGTGCTGGTCGCGGGCCGCCATGGCGCGCGCGGCGATGCCGAGGCCGCCATTGCCGGCAGCTTGCGGCGGGGCTTTACGCGGCGCCTGGGGGTGCTGCGGTTCTTCGTCGAAGAACGGAATGTCGTCGAAACTGTTCGTCATGCGGCCAATGTAGTGATTCGGACCTGAAAGACCAGAAAATGTTCTGCTTTCATTCCGACTGTTCACACAAGGCAAGGCCAAATTGTGAAGAGGCCGCCGGTTGCCCACTGCGAAAGCGGCGATTTTAGGAGTATATGTATGCTTCCGAGCTAACATATGCGTGAAATTTCGTGAGGTTACATTTTTGTAAGGTTGCCGAACACCCATTGCGTGAGCAGCCGCAAAAAAGGATAATCCCGGGCAATATGGCCTCTTGTTGCCGCCATCGGAGAATTGAATGCGGATTTGGAAACAGCTTCTGCTCTGTCTCGTAGTTCTGGCCGGAGCGCTCGGCCTGTGGGTCTACCTGGTGCCGAGCGCCGGCGGAACCCTTATAAAGATGGGTGTTCCCGGCGAAGTGATCGCCGCCGTCATTCCGAAATCAGCGGCCCAGCCCGCACCTGCTGCGGCGGGTGGTGCCGGCGGCAATGCCGCGGCGCGTTCGCAGGGCGAGGGCGGAGCACAAGGAGCCGCGCAGAATGGGCAGCGCGGGGCAGGCGGCCAAGGCGGCGGACAGGGTGGCGGCAATCGCGCCACGCTCGTCGTCGCCCAGCCGGTCGCGACCGGCACCGTCAACGACCGCCTCTCGGCGATCGGCAGCGGCGAGGCGATCCAGTCGGTCGTCGTCATGCCGCAGGCGTCCGGTACCATCAACGAGATCATGGTGACGTCGGGTCAGAAGGTCACCAAGGGCCAGGTTCTCGCCCGCCTTGACGACGAGGAGCAGACGATCGAGCGCGACAAGGCGCGGGTGGCGCTGACCAGCGCCCAGGAAAAATCCGCTTCCTACAAGAACCTTCAGTCATTCTCGCGTCTCGATGTTTTCGATGCGCAGATCGCCGAACAGGCCGCGAAGCTTGCGCTCTCCACCGCCGAACTCAATCTCCGGCGCCGCGATATCGTCGCACCGATCGACGGTATTGCCGGCATCGTCGCGGTCAATATCGGCGACAACGTCACTACCCAGACCAATGTCGTGACGATCGACGACCGCTCGGCGATCCTCGTCGATTTCTGGGCGCCGGAACGTTTTGCCGTCGCCATCGAACCGGGCCAGGCTGTCGAGGCGAGCTCGATCGCCCGTCCGGGCCAGGTGTTTTCCGGCAAGGTAGAAGCAATCGACAACCGCATCGATCCCGCCAGCCGCACGATGCGGATCCGTGCCCGGGTGGAAAATGCGGGGGACGTGCTGCGCGCCGGCATGGCCTTCAACGTCGGCATGCGCTTTGCCGGCGAAAGATATCCGGCGGTCGATCCGCTGGCCATCCAGTGGGATGGCGAAGGTTCGTATGTCTGGCAGGTCACGGACAATAAATCCGTAAAGACCCGGGTGCGCGTCGTTCAGCGCAATCCCGATGCAGTCCTCGTGGGCGCCGAGCTCAAGGAAGGCGACAGGATCGTGACCGAAGGTTTGCAGCGTGTGAGGGAAGGGGCGGCGGTCCGGATTTTCGGGGCGCCGGAAACGGCTGAGGTGGCGCGCCAATGAAGACGGAACTCCCAGGCGTTGGCCATGAGGACGACGGCAAGGCAGAGGCGGAGAAATCCGCGCAGAGCTTTACCGCCCTTTTCGTCCGCCGACCGATCCTTGCCGCAGTTCTGAACACGCTGATGGTCGTCGCGGGTCTTGCGGCGCTCGCCGGCGTCGAAGTGCGCGAACTTCCCGACGTCGACCAGCCGGTCATCACGGTGCGCACCAATTACGACGGCGCCTCGCCACAGACGATGGACCAGGAAGTTACCCAGGTCATCGAAGGCGCGGTCGCCCGCGTCTCCGGCCTCAAGGCGCTGTCCTCGCAGTCGCAGTTCGGCTCCAGCCGCGTGACGATGGAATTTTCCGACAGCGTCGATCTGTCGGAAGCGGCAAACGACGTGCGCGATGCGGTCGGCCGTGTCGTCAACCAGTTGCCGGACGATGCGGACGAGCCGCGCATCGTCAAGGCGGACGCCGATTCCGACGCGATCATGCGCCTTGCGGTCACCTCGTCGAAACTGTCGATGGAAGACCTCACCCAGCTCGTCAACAATGAGGTCGTCGATCGGCTCGCCGCCGTCGAAGGTGTGGCGGACGTCGATCTTTATGGCGACCAGGACAAGGTTTTTCGCGTCGATGTCAACCAGGCTGCATTGGCCGGCCGAGGGCTCACCGTCGCCGACGTCTCCAAGGCGCTGTCGAGCGCCGCGCTCGACGTCCCGGCCGGCTCGCTGAAGAGCACGACCCAGGATATCGTCGTTCGCGCCACCGCCAACCTCACCACGCCGCAGGATTTCGAAAATGTCCTGGTCGGCCCGAATGTCCGTATCCGTGATGTGGCGACCGTGGCGCTCGGCCCGGACGACGGCACGACCGTGCTGCGCGCCAATGGCGTCCAGGGCGTCGGCCTCGGCATCATCCGCCAGGCGCAGTCGAACACGCTCAACATCTCGAAGGGCGTCAAGGCCGCCGTCGCGGAGATGCAGAAGACTTTGCCGGAAGGCACCCGCATCGCGATTACCGGCGATGATGCGATCTTCATCCAGGGCGCGCTGCACGAGGTCGAGATCGCCCTGACCCTCTCGGCCACAGTCGTCGTGGTGGTCATCTTCCTGTTCCTGCGCGATTGGCGCGCAACGCTGATCCCGGCAATCACCATGCCGGTGGCGCTGATCGGCACGCTGGTGGCGATCTACCTCGTCGGTTTCTCGATCAACATCCTGACACTGCTCGCCATCGTTCTGGCGACCGGTCTTGTGGTCGATGACGCGATCGTCGTGCTCGAAAACATTGTCCGGCGCCGAGCGGAAGGCATGGGTCCGCGCGCCGCCGCCGTGCTCGGCACCCAGGAAGTGTTCTTCGCCGTCATCGCGACCACCGCGACGCTCGCGGCCGTCTTCATTCCGCTCTCCTTCCTGCCCGGCCAGATCGGCGGCCTGTTCAAGGAATTCGGCTTCGTGCTCGCCTTCTCGGTGGCCCTGTCGTCGGTCACCGCCCTGACGCTCTGCCCGATGCTCGCGTCGCGCATGCTGACCAAGCCGATGAAGGAAGACCACGGCCTGCTCGGCGCCTTCGGCAACCTGTTCGCCAGCGTCTATGCATCGGCGCTGCGGTTCTGCCTCAATGCGCCTCTGGTCGTCATCGTCGTTTCCGTGGTCTTCTCGATTGCCGCCTACAATGTCTTCGGGCTGGTCAAGAGCGAACTGACGCCGCGCGAGGACCGCGCCACGATCATGCTGCGCCTGACGACTCCGCAGGGCGTCAGCCTCGACTATACCCGCGACCAGATGCAGCGCGTCGAAGAGAACCTGAAGCCGCTGCGCGATTCCGGCGAGATCACCAATGTCTTCTCGATCTCGGGTTTCGGCAGCAATAACAATAGCGGCTTCATGGTGCTGACGCTGGCGCCCTGGGACGAGCGCACCCGCAGCCAGGACCAGATCGCCGCCGACGTCAACGCCGCGGCGCTCCGGGTTCCCGCCCTGCGCGGCTTCACCATGCAGGCGAACAGCCTGAAGATCCGCGGCGCCGGCAACGGCCTGCAGATGGCCCTGGTCGGCAACGACTACGACGTGCTGACCTCGACGGCCCTGAAGCTCGTGTCGCATATGGAAGGCGAGGGAGCCCGGTTCTTCGATACGCCGCGTCTCACCAACGAGCCGACCCAGGCGCAGCTTTCGGTCGCGATCGACCGCGAACGGGCCTCCGACCTCGGCATCGACATTACCGGCCTGTCGACCGCCATGCAGTCGCTGCTCGAAGGGCGCTCCGTCGTCGACGTCTTCGTCAACGGTGATGCGCTGCCGGTCAAGCTCACCTCGACCACAAGGCCGATCGACGACCCGACCGATCTCGAGAACATCTTCCTGAAGACCGGCGACGGCAAGATCGTGCCGATGTCGACGATCGCGACCTTGAAGGAAGGCGCCGTGTCGCCGCAGCTCAACCGCGAGGAACAGCTTGCATCTGTCTCGATCTCGTCGAACCTGCGCAACGGCGTGGCGCTCGGCGATGCGGTCAGGGAAGTCTCTGCGATCGCCCAGCCGTTGCTGCCGGCGGGCGTCCGGCTGGTGCCGATGGCGGAAGCCAAGACGCTCGGCGAAAATTCCAACGCCATGCTGATGACCTTCGGTTTTGCGATCGCGATCATCTTCCTGGTTCTGGCGGCGCAGTTCGAAAGCGTGCTGTCGTCGATCATCATCATGTCGACCGTGCCGCTTGGGCTTGCCTGCGCCGCCATCGCGCTGGTGCTGACCGGATCGAGCCTCAACGTCTACAGCCAGATCGGCCTCGTGCTGCTCGTCGGCGTCATGGCCAAGAACGGCATCCTGATCGTCGAATTCGCAAACCAGCTCCGGGATCGCGGGGCGAGCGTGCGCGAAGCGATCGAAACCGCCTGCGCGCTCCGCCTGCGCCCGGTGATGATGACGATGATCGCCACCGTCATCGGCGGCGTGCCGCTGCTGCTTGCCCAGGGCGCCGGTGCGGAAGCCCGTATCGCGCTCGGCTGGGTTATCGTCGGCGGGCTCGGCTTCGCGGTCATCGTGACACTGTTCATCACCCCGGTCGCCTACCTTCTGATCGCCGGTTTCGCCAAGCCGCATATGCACGAGGAAGCACGGTTCCATCAGGAACTGGCGCATGCCACGCAGCGCGGGCAGGAGAAGCAGGACAACGAGAAGGAAAAAGAGGAACAGCTGCTCGCTGCCGAGTGAGCCTGTTCGGGAGCGCCGGCGCAAGCCGTCGCTTCGCGTTGCAGCGGAGCCGATCCCCGGGGACTGTGGAAAGGACCCGTCTGCTCTACCGGCCGAGCAGCGCGTTCAGCTGGCCGGCAAGCTCGCCGCCACCTGCCCGATCATCGGCCATCTTCTGAAACAATCCGGCCATTCCCCTGAAGATCAGCGAGGCCGGATCGTCTTCGCCGAGGAATGCGGCGATCTCCTCCATTTCCGCCACCCAGCGATAGGCCTTGGCATACATGTCGGGAATGGCGCTTGAGAGTTTCCGGTCGAGGTCGGGGTTGCTTTCGGCCATCTCCTGCCTGAGGCTATGGTCCGCACCTGATCCGATCGCGGCAAGAAGCATGGCGGTGCCAAGGCCGGTGACGCCCTTGTTAATGCCGGCATAACACATCTTCAGCGCCGAGGCCGCCCCGACCGCGCCTTCGATCCGGCGGACTTGAAGCCCATGCGCGGCGAGGACGGCGCTTCTGTCCTCCCCGTCACCACTGATATAGAGCTTCGGTCCGGCTTTCCCCGGCTGCGGCGGCAGGCCGATGATCGAGCCGTCCAGGACGTTCGCCTGTCCGGGCCTGAAAGCCGCTGCAACCTGGCGCATCGTGTCTGGCGAGATCGCGTTGCAATCGATGAATGTCATCGGTGTCCGGCGTTCGCCGATCGTTGCCGACAGGCGTTCTGCGACGCCGATCGCTTCGGCGGGCGGGACGATCGACAGGACGATCTCGGCCTCGATGATCTCTTCCAGCGAGGCGGGCTCCATTCCCGCGGCCGTGGCGCGGGCTTGAGTGTCGGGCGAGCGGCCTTCCAGATAGGTCAGCACTTCGGCACCGCCGTCTGCCAGTTGACGGCCGATCCCGCTCCCCATCGCACCCGCTCCAATGATTGCAATCGTCGGCATCGTTGATTCTCCTGAGGCGTGAAAAGGCAGGAGCTGATTTAGAGCATCGATCGGTGACTTGCAGGTGAACTATTTGCGCCGCGACAAAAGATCTGCGGTGGCGCCGGCGCGAAAATTCCCGTTTCCGCATCATGCCGGCAGTCAAAGACCATGCCTGCGATTCGCGTCCGGCTCTTCGAAGCTCGTCATGTCCGGCCTGACGGACTCACCAGCGCGGGAAGTTTGACGGCAACATCCCGTTGTGGTGGTCTCTTTCGAGACTTCTTGTCGTCATGATGTCCACGACCGGGGCCTGTTAAACTTGCGGCAACCATGGGCGTGGCATGGCATATCTGGCCACGCAGCAGAAGGAGAGACGTATGGCACTGATCGGCTTCAAGAACACCCATAACCAGGCCGTATATATCAATCCCTCGCAGGTGCTTTATGTCACGACCTTCGAGGAGGAAGTCACGATTATCGCTCTTGCACTCGCCAGCAGCGGCGGCAAGCCCACGGCTGTGTATGTCCGCGGTCATGTCGACCAGGTGCAGCAGCGGCTGAACATGGCCGTAGCCGGCTAGGTTCCGCGTCCGTCATCCTCATATTCGGGTGCGTCTGGCAGTACCGTCGCGGGGACGTCCCAAGCTCTACCCGCACGTCTGCTCAACGACTTAATCCAGAGCCCCATCCCATTTCATCCCCGCCCTCCCGACCCGTGCCTAAATCCCCTCGTTCCGTCACGGATACACCGCAAGGTCTTGCGGCGAGGCAGGACCGGCGCGGGTCATTGGGAAACGGCACACATGGTGGCAAACCGGATGGCTTCGCCGGATTTCCATAAGTCCGTTCGATACGTTCGGCGAAACCAGCGGAGGCAGCTTTCAGCTCCCCCTCCGAAACAAGACCGAAATCGCCAAGGCCGGACATCGCCCGGTCGGTCCATCGCTGTTCCGTCTGGACAAACCTCGACCCGTCGCCTAACCAATCCCTTGAAAAGACAAGGAGGAGAATGGTCATGGCGGTCAAGGACGTGAAGGCGGGCCTTCGCAACGAAGAGGGCATCTCGACGGTCCTCGGCATCCTCAAGCAGTCCTTCGGTGAGCGTTTTCAGACCGGCCAGTCGTTTCGCGAACAGCATGCGCACACGACGACATATCTGCCGGCGCAATTGCCGGATGGCGTCGTCTTCGTCGAGAGCGCCGACGACGTCAAAGCCGTGGTCAGGGCCTGCGCCGAGCACCGCGTGCCGGTCGTGCCCTTTGGCGTCGGCTCCTCGCTGGAAGGCCAGGTAAATGCGCCGTCCGGCGGCATCTCGATCGATTTCAGCCGCATGAACAAGGTGCTCCGGGTCAGCCCCGCCGATCTCGACGTGACCGTGGAGCCCGGCATCACTCGCGAGGAACTGAACCGCGAGCTTCGCGACACCGGCCTGTTTTTCCCGATCGATCCCGGCGCCAACGCGTCGATCGGCGGCATGACCGCCACTCGCGCGTCGGGCACCAACGCGGTGCGCTATGGCACGATGAAGGACAATGTCCTGTCGCTGACCGTCGTCACCGCAGACGGCGAAGAAATCCGCACCGCGCAACGGGCCCGGAAATCCTCGGCCGGTTACGACCTGACCCGTCTCTTCGTCGGTTCGGAAGGCACGCTCGGCGTCATCACCTCGGTGACGTTGCGGCTGCAGGGCATTCCCGAAAAGATCGGTGGCGGCGTCTGCGCCTTCCCGAGCGTCAAGGCCGCCTGCGACGCCGTGATCATGACCATCCAGATGGGCATCCCGGTCGCCCGCATCGAATTGCTCGACGACGTGCAGATGCGGGCCTGCAACGCCTATTCCAAACTCTCCTATCCGGAAAAGCCGACGCTCTTCCTGGAATTCCACGGCACCGAGGAGACGGTGGCGCTGCAATCGGCGCAGTTCGCCGAGATTGCCGCGGAATGTGGCGGCGACGAATTCCTATGGACCGCCAATGCCGAGGAGCGGGCAAAGCTGTGGCACGCCCGGCACAATGCCTATTGGGCGAGCCGGGCGCTGGCCCCGGAACTCGACGGGCTGTCGACGGATGTCTGCGTGCCGATCTCGCGGCTGGCCGAATGCGTCGCCGAGACGCAAGCCGATATCGCCGAGCAGGGTTTGCTCGCGCCCATCGTCGGCCATGCGGGCGACGGCAATTTCCACGTCCTGGTGCTTTTCGACGGCAAGCACCCGGCCTCGGTCGACAAGGTCGAGGCGTTCATCGCCCGCCTCAACAACCGGGCGCTTTCCATGGACGGAACCTGCACCGGCGAGCATGGCATCGGCCAGGGCAAGATGTCGTTCCTGGAGGAGGAACTGGGCGGCGCCGTCGGCCTGATGCGGACGATCAAACAGGGCCTCGATCCGGATAATATCTTCAATCCGGGCAAGATATTCAGGATTGCCGAATGAGATGCTCCCGCAAGCTTGACTTGCCTGTGAACCCGATGGAACTAGTCTCTTAAGCAAGATCAGGGAGACGGATACCGTGCTCGGACGCATCCTGTTGGCATTCGGCGGATTGGTGGTGGTGGCGCTGTTCACAGCGCTGCTTGCGCCCGTCTTCGTCGACTGGTCGAGCCTGCGCGTCGGCTTCGAGGAACAGGCGAGCCGCATCCTCGGCAAGAAGGTCACCGTCCACGGCAATGTCGATGCACGTATACTGCCGTTTCCCTCAGTCACCCTGCATGACGTACGGGTGGGAGCCGATACGGATGGCGAGCCGCTGGTGCGGGTAGCCCGGTTTTCGATGGATATGGAGCTTGCGCCCTTCCTCTCGGGCGAGGCGCGCATTTTCGACATGCGCATCGAGGAGCCGAAGGCTCGGCTCCGGCTGTTGAAGGATGGCTCGCTCGACTGGATGCGCGGCAGCCGCGCCGCGATCCCGGCCCGCACCGTGGTCATCGAGGACGTGCATATCACCGGCGGCGAGATCAGCCTGATCGATGAACAGTCCGGCCGGTCGCGGCAGGTTACCGGCCTCGCAGCCGATTTTTCCGCAGGGTCGCTGCGCGGTCCGTGGCGCGGCGAAGGCAATGCGACGCTCGATGGTTATGAGACGCGGTTCAACCTGGCGAGCGGCACCGCGGATGCCGAGGGCAAGCGTATGCCGCTGCGCCTCAGGCTCTGGCCGGATGCGCAGCCCGTCGAGGTCAATCTCGACGGCGAGCTCACCGTTGCCGACAACAAGCCCGCCTATAACGGCAGCTTCACGCTCGACTTCCTGCAGGAGGAAGATGAGACCGAGCCGGTGACGCCGCCACCGCCCGGGCCGCGTCTCAAGGGCGGTTTCGAGGTTACCAACGAACGTATCCGCGTGCCCCAATACCGGCTGGAAGTCGGGGCGACCGACAACCCTTACGTGGTGACCGGCGAGGCGACGCTCGATACGGGCGGGAAGCCTGAATTCCTGCTGACCGCCGACGGCCAGCAGATCGATGTCAACCGGCTGGGCGAGGGGGCACGGGCCAAGACCGGCCGCGATGCCGCCGCCTCGGCGCAGCGCCGCATCAACAATTTCATCCGGCTCGCGGCATCGATCCCCATTCCGCAGGTGCCTGGCCGCGCCAGCCTCCGGCTGCCGGCGATCGTCGCCAACGACACGACCATACGCGATATCAGGCTCGACATACGGCCTGCGGGGCGCGGATGGACGGTGGACAACGTGGTGGCGACCCTGCCGGGCCGCACGCAGCTGGAGGCCAAGGGCAGCCTCGTGCTGCGCGACCGGACGTCCTTCGTCGGGGATATGCTGGTCGCCTCCAGCCAGCCATCCGGACTTTCCGACTGGCTTTCGGGCCGGGTGGCGCCCGAGTTGCGACAGCTCCGCTCCGCCGGCTTTTCGGCGAAGGTCAATCTGACGCCGGACCTGCAGCGGTTCGACAACCTCGAACTGGCGGTCGGTTCGGCGACGCTCAAGGGCCGCCTCGAACGCCAGTCCGCCCAGGGGCAGACGCCCAATCTTTCGATGAGCCTTGCCGGCAACGAGATCGATATCGATGCCATGCGGGCGCTCGCCTCGTTGTTGACCGGCGACGACGCCGGGCAGGACGTGCTCGACCATCGGGTTGCCGCGACGCTGAAGGCCGACCGATTCACCGCCCTGGGGGTCGCCGCCAACAACGTCGATACCGCCTTCACCCTCGCCGGTGGCGCTCTGTCGCTGGAGCGCCTGACGATCGGCAATATCGAAGGTGCCACGGTTTCGGCACGCGGTCGCATCGAAGGCTCGCTGCTTGCCTATTCGGGCAATGGCAGCGTCACCTTCCGTTCCGCCGATCCGACGGCTTTCCTGACCATGCTGCGCGATCGGCTGCCTCCACATCCGGCCCTGGCCCGGCTCGCGGCAAACGGCGCCTGGTTCGCCAATACGGATCTCGGTGGCAGCCTGACGGTCGGCGGGAGCTTGAACGGGGTTGAGGTCGTCGTCAAAGGCAAGACGAACGGCAGCGCGCTCAACGCCAACCTGAAGCTGCCCGGTCTTTTCGACCTGACGAGCGGCACCGACATGACGCTTGTCGCCTCGCTCGACAATCCCGATCCGATGGTTCTCCTGGGGCAGGCGGGTCTCGATCCCCTGCCTTTCAAGGGGGACGGTGCGGGCGAGCTGCTGCTCAACGTCCATCAGGGTCCGGATGCCGCGGCAAAGACTGGGCTGACGTTCACGACCGAAAACACCTCGTTGGACCTTAACGGCGATATCCGGATCGGCAGCGAGGGCTTTGGCGAGGGCAGCGGTCACGTCACGCTGAAAAGCGCCGACCTGGAGCCTTATCTGCTGATGAACGGCATCGGCCTGCCGCAGTTCGGGACAGGCCTGCCGGTCACGCTCGACGCGGATATCAGCATGACCCCTCAGGCCGTGAAGATCGCGGCCCTGAAAGGTGCGGCAGACGGCAATGCGATCAGCGGCGACATCGCCATCGACCGCAAGGCGCCGGGCATGCCGGCCACCGGTTCGCTCAGCGTCGACAGTCTTGATCTTGCCTGGCTCGGGGAGGCGATCTACGGGCCGGTCAGCGATCCACAGAGCGCGGCGTTTTCGTCCAGGCCCTTCGCCCGGCCGATCTTTTCCGGCGCGGATGTCGCTTTCGACGTCACGGCGCGAAGGTTCGATGCCGGCATGTTCGGGAATATCGGTAATTTTGCAGCCCGGGTCACCCACCGCAGCGGCGGCATCACCATCGAGAACGGCGCAGGCGACTGGCAGGGGGGCCGGATCGCCGGCCGGCTGCTGATGTCGAACGGCGACGGAACCGGACTTCTGCAGGCCCGGCTCTCTGCGGAAAACGCCGATCTTGCGCCCCTCGTCTGGAAGGCTGGCGGCAAGCCGGTCGCCAGCGGCAAGCTCGACTTCAACATGTCCGCCGAATCGACCGGCAAGACCCTGGCCGAACTCCTTGGTGCGACCAGCGGCTCGGCCGAATTGCGGCTGAAGGACCTGACCGTCGCCGGCATCAATCCCGATGCGATGAAGCCCTTGATGGCCGGGGTCGACAAGCTCGGCGGCGAGGTGACGGAGGCGCGGGTGCGGCCGATCGTATCCGGACTGCTGCATCAGGGAAATTCAGCGATCGGCAACGTGACCATTCCCGTCACCATCACGGCGGGCGAAGCGCGGGCACAGAACATCACGGCTGCCGCCGGCGCGACGAAACTGTCGGGCGAGGGTCGCTTCGACCTTCTGGACGATACCGTGAACGCAAATCTGGCGGTCACCTACGATGCCGGCGAGGAAGCGCTTGCCGGTGGCGATCCGACCATCCGGCTCGAATATTCGGGGGATCTCGCAGCACCTGCCAAACGGATCGATATCGCGGCGATGACGAATTTTTTGTCGCAGCGCGCCTTCGAGCAGCAGCGGCGGCGTGTCGAGACGCTGCAGGCGAGCGTGCTCGAAAAGCAGCGGCTTCGCCGCGAGGTGACGCTCTATAACTTTCAGGCGATCGAGCGGCAGGCGGCCCGCGACAGGGCGGCGGCCGAGGAGCGCGCCCGTCAGCAGGCAGCCGAGGCTGAACGCCAGCGGCAGGCGGTGGAAGCGGCAGCGCGTGCGGCGGAAGAGGTGCGTCAGCGCCAGATCAGCCAGCCGCCGCAGCTCATCGTGCCGCCGACCGACGGCGCGATCCGCCAGAATTTTCCGAGCCTTCCGCCCGCCGGCATTTCCAATATGCCGAGCCTGCCGGGGGTGCAGCAGTAGCTGCCCCGACGAGTTCGGGTCTGCCTTTGCAGGCGCGGTGCGTTTGCGTCGGGTTTATCCTGTCCGGCAGGGATCCAGGCTCGATATCGGCGGTGCCGGTTTCCATTCTATGAGGACTTGAGCCATGTCAGGACATGGACGCGCAACGCCGACGAGAGGTTGCTGTCGGCACCCCTTCGATCGTCGATCTCGGCGATCAGGGTTGCCAGGCTGATATCGCGTTGTGCGGCGATTGCCTTCAACTCCACCCAGAATTCGTCCTCGAGGGAAAAACTGGTGCGATGACCGTGAAGGGTTGCGGAATGTTTGCGTATCACGAAACTCTCCGGGCCTTCGGAACAAGCTCGCTTATTCAGACTGTGCTACTTCCCGCGTCAAGCCGATCGGCTCAAGCTTGGTTAGCGGGCCGTTAATATGCACCGGAAGGAAATTCAGTCGTCCTTTCCGGGCTTTTCCAGGCGGCTCTGGTCGAGCCCCTTCTCCGCCTTCTCGTTGCGTGCCTTGGTCAGAGACTTTTCGACCTTGGTACGGCCGAAGGTGAGGCGGTTCTGTTCCGCCTCCTTTTCCTTTTCGATCCGTTCCCTGGCTTTGCGGAACTGGCGAAGATTGACGATTTCGGCGCTCATGGCTGACGCGCCTCCCGGCGCTTACTGCTTCTTGCGGAAGGAATCGAGCGAGATGACCGAGCCGGGCTTCTTCTCTTCGCCGGGCTTGGCTTCGGTGTCGGCAGACTTGGAAACCGCGTCTACAGGAATGGCGGTGATTTCGGCGGAGGTGTTCTCGTCCTCGTCGGCGAGCGGTACTTCGAATTCAAGTTCGAAATTGACCGAGGGATCGTAGAAACCGCGAATGGCATTGAAGGGAACGACCAGGCGTTCCGGGGTGTCGGAGAAGGAAAGGCCGACCTCGAACTGGGTATCGGAAACCTTGAGATCCCAGAACTGGTGCTGCACGACGATGGTCATCTGTTCCGCATATTTCGCCTTGAGGTGCTGCGAAATGCGCACGCCCGGAGCGCCGGTGAGGAACGTGATGAAGAAATGATGGTCGCCCGGCAGACGGCCCGTGGCCGCAACCTCGGTCAAAACCTTACGGATGACGCCGCGCAAAGCGTCCTGCGCCAGAATATCGTAACGGATGTGGTCCTGCCCCATACGGTCCTGTCTTTCCATTCTCTCGTCTTTTAGTCAGACGCGTTATGCCATGCCGACCGGTTGCGGGGAAGCCCCGACGAGCATCCGAGTCAGTTCCATAGTATTCGACTGGGGAGCGAAGGTGAAGGCTTCTGTTGCCAGGTGCCTTCGGACCCCGCCTTAAAGTGCTACCTCCAAGGACTTAGTTCGGATTTCCCGCACCGCCATTAGGCAGCGAGAGCATAACCCTTAGCGTTGTTGTCGTTTGCAACTACACTTTTTGACCCGATAACGGTGGTATCATGCCGAGCAAAAGTTCGATCTTTAAGCCCTTGTCGATCCTATTTCGCCCCCATCAAAAGCCGGTCCGCAGGGTTTCCAATGCGACCGACCGGTTTTTGGTGGAGGCGCCGGGTACCGCCCCCGGGTCCAATAGGTTTATTACACCGACCGTTTATTGCCATAGCCGGACCGAAGTCCGGCAACCGTGATATAGGCGCTTCCTCCGCCGGTGAAAAGGGGTAGGAGCCGTGAAAGGCCCCGATAACCTCTCCTTACGATGATTTTTGCCTCTGGTCTGGGAAATCAGCGCCCGGCGGGCCGTTCCAGGTCATTCAGGCAGGATGTAGCGGCACCATCCGCGCCGCAGCCGGCCTCCCAGGCGGCAAGCCGCGCTCCCTTGAGGAAGCGCGGCCGCGATGTCACTTTACCTGCGTCACCGTCAGCTTGCCGTTGACGCGTTCAGCGACGAACTGCACGTTCGCGCCTTCCTTCATCTTCCCGAGCATCGCCTCGTCGGCCACGTTGAAGACCATGGTCATCGCGGGCATTTCGAGGCCCTTCAGCTCCTCATGGATGAGCGTCACCTTTTTGGCCTTGGCATCGACCTTCTTGACCGTGCCCTTGGTGAATTCCTGGGCAAACGCACCAGATACCGAGGTCAGGGCGAGCGCTGCGGCGAGAGCAAATTTGAAAACGCTTTTCATGGAATACTCCTTCCTTCTTACTTGTTGGCGACGGTGACGTCGCCGTGCATTCCGGCGTCGTAGTGGCCGGGAACGAGGCAGGCGATCTTGAAGACGCCGTCATTGGTGAATTTCCAGACGATATCGCCGGACTTGCCCGGCTTCAGGCGGATCGCATTCGGATCGTCATGTTCCATGTCCGGGAACTTCTCCATGACCGCCTTGTGCTCCATCACCTTGGCCTCCTGATCGAGGACGAACTCGTGGTCGAGTTCGCCTTCGTTCTTGATGGTGAAGCGGATGGTCTGGCCCTTGCGAACCTTGAAGTCGTTGGGCGTGAAGATCATCTTGCCGTCGGGTGTCTCCTTCATGCTGACGCGGATGGTCTGGCTGACCTTCGACTTGTCGCCGGGTTCGCCAACGGCCATTTCGCCATGACCGCCAGCGTGGCTGCCCGATGCCAGAACCGGCGTTGCGAGGGTGGCCAGGAGGAGGCCGAGGATTGCAGTTTTCATATTCATGTCCTTTGATTGTTTTGGGGGTATTCGATCAGCCGTGGTTCGAATGTTTCGAGGGCGGCTGTGTCTTTGCGTCTTTGGCCTTGGGGGCGTCGGGAAGGCTTCCCGTCCACTCCCAGGCCTGCGTCCCGGGCGGGTTCTCGTACCAGCCCGGATCGCTGTAATCGCCCGCCGAGATGCCCTCGCGGACCTTCACCACGGAAAACATGCCGCCCATCTCGATGGGGCCGTGAGGACCCCAGCCAGTCATCATGGGAACGGTGTTTTCCGGTATTTCCATGGACATCTCGCCCATATCCGCCATGCCGGCGGTTCCCATCGGCATGTACTCGGGACGGATCCGCCTGATCTTTTTGGCGACTTCCTTCTTGTCGACGCCGATGAACGTTGGGATGTCGTGGCCCATCGCATTCATCGTGTGATGCGACTTGTGGCAGTGAATGGCCCAGTCGCCGACATACTTGGCGTCAAACTCATAGGCGCGCATCGCGCCGACGGGGATATCGATGCTGACTTCGGGCCAGCGCGCCTCCGGACGGACCCAGCCGCCGTCGGTGCAGGTCACTTCGAAATCGTAGCCGTGCATGTGGATCGGATGGTTGGTCATCGTCAGGTTACCGACGCGGACCCGCACCCTGTCGTCCTTCGAAACCACCAGCGGATCGATGCCCGGGAAGACGCGGCTGTTCCAGGTCCAGAGATTGAAGTCAGTCATCTCCATGACGCGCGGCACATAAGTGCCGGGGTCGATATCGTAGCCGCTGAGCAGGAAGACGAAATCCCGGTCCACCGGCATGAACTTCGGGTCCTTTGGGTGGATCACGAAGAAACCCATCATGCCCATCGCCATCTGGACCATCTCGTCCGAGTGCGGGTGGTACATGAAGGTGCCGGACTTCACGAGGTCGAACTCGTAGACGAAGGTCTTGCCGACGGGAATGTGGGGTTGCGACAGCCCGCCGACGCCGTCCATTCCCGACGGCAGGATCATGCCGTGCCAGTGGACCGTGGTGTGTTCCGGCAGCTTGTTGGTGACGAAGATGCGAACCCGGTCGCCCTCCACCGCCTCGATGGTCGGACCTGGCGATTGGCCGTTATACCCCCACAGATAGGCGGTCATGCCTTCCGCCATCTCGCGTTCGACCGGTTCCGCGACCAGATGGAATTCCTTGACGCCGTTGTTCATGCGGAACGGCAGGGTCCAGCCGTTCAGGGTCACGACCGGATTATAATCTGCTCCGACAGAAGGGCGGACCGGTGTCTGGGTTGCGGGGGAATCCATGGCGGCTGCTTCCGGCAGACCCATGTTCGACGTCTGGCCCCAGGCCTGGGAGGAGACGAGTGCGGCACCTGCTCCGAGCAATTGTCTTCTATTGAACATTCTCGTTTCCTTTCTCAGTCTTCGGCTTGTTCAGCCGAAGCGACTTCGGTTTCTGCCGAGGCCGAACCGGTGCCGCCGCCATAGATGACGGGGGCAAGGTTCGCTTCGGCGAGCCAGAAGTCACGCTTGGCGTTGACGGCGAGGATGGTGGAGTCGATCTTCTCGCGGGTGTCGGCGATCAGTTCGAAGGCGCTGGTGATCATGCCGTTGTAGGTGAGGAGGGACTGTTCCTCGATGGCATTGCGCAACGGCAGGACGTTGTTGCGGTAGTGGCGTGCGATATCGTAGTTCGACTTGTAGGCCAGATAGGCAGAGCGGGCTTGTGAACGGGTGTTGACCGCAAGTTCCGCCAGCTGGTTGGCAGCTCGCATGTAGGCGAGCTCGCCCTTTCGCAGACGCGCCTGGCCGGAATCGAAGATCGGGATCCTGAATTCCAGTCCTGCCGTCTTCGACACGTCCGAAAGGATCTTGCCGTCCTCGCGCTCGCGTTCCTTTTCGTAAGTGCCGACCAGTTCGATGTCGGTGACGATGCGGGTGACATCTTCGAGCTTGTAGGACTGGGCGGTCGCCTGAAGCTCCAGGCGGGCGACCTGCAGATCCATGCGCTTGTGAATCGATTCGGCCTCGATGTCGTCGCGCTTGATCAATGCCTTCGGCAGTGAGGGCAGGCGGTTCGGAATCTGGAAATCGATGTCGGAACCGGTGAGGCCCATCAGCCTGATCAGCTCTTCCTTGGCCAGCCTTGCTTCAAGGCGGGCCTTCGCGGTTTCTCCAGTCAATTCGGCATAGAAGACGTGTTCACGAGCCTGGTCGGCCTTCGGCATCGACCCGGCTTCGCCGATCTTCTTGGCGAGTTCGGACGCGGCGTCGGCGGCGACCTTGGCCTGGTTGAGATAGGCGACGTTTTCCCATGCCGCTACGGCGTTGATCCACGCCCTGCGGGTATCGGCAGCCAGCGAGATCGTCGCGAGCGCCGCGTTGAGCTGGGCCTGACGGAACCGCGTGTCTGCCAGCTTGATGTTCTTGTCGTATGTCGCCAGAGTCAGAATATTGGTCGCGACCGCCCCTTCGAGAACACGATAGGCCTCAAGTCCGGGTGTGGCTATCCCGGTGAGGCCGACGGAAAAGGTCGGCAAGACCGAAAGCTGCGTCTGCCATGCGTCCGCCGCACTATCCCCGAGATCGGCATAGGAAGCCTGGAGGCCCTTGTTGTTCAGGAGAGCGACCTGGACGGCGGTCTCGACGTCGATGGTCTTCTTCGCCATCAGCGCCTTCACGCGGTCCCGGACAGCCTGAGCCTGCTGTCGGTTTTGGACCCACACGGTTTGCTTGCCGGTCGCCTCGCTGCTTTTCGACGAGGCATTCATGAAACCGGCGTCTTTGGCCGAGTAGTCCGTCGTAGCGCAGCCGGCGGCGACAAGCGGGAGCACGACGGCGGACACGAGCTTGATGTGACGTGCAATCATCGTGCTCATCCTTTTTTCGGAGCCTGGGCGTCGTTGAGACCGCGCCAGGGCTTCGGATCGACGGGCATGCGATGGGTGTAGCCGCCAACGGGGCTCTGATACCGGACGGGCCTGACGTCGGACACGGTGTCGGGGTGGTCCGTCGAAGCGACGACTTCAGGCAATGTGGATGCACATCCGCTCGCAAAAAGCGGAAGGGCAACCACCAGGAACAAACGTTTCATGGTGAAAAATCCGAGAATATGATCGCAATTGCGCCATGGCGCTCATTCGCGCACAGGCACAGCAAAACCCGCTCTACGGGTGCTGGTTCTCAGATGTTAGGTGGACGATGCAGGCTCGGCTTCTGACCGGCAGTATCCGTGTCGTCGATGAACTCGCGAATGGAGACCACGCGCGGATGGCTCATCGAGGAGCCGGAGCAGGTGATGGCCGCAACACCGCAATAATCCGTGCAGCAGGAACTCTTGGATTTTTCCGGGCTGCCGTGGTCGTGCTGGTTGCCGTGATGATCGGCATCGGCCATCGCGGCGCCGTCGTCGGTCTGGTGAGCGGCGTGACCATTTTCGACGTGCGAAACCTGGACGGAGCTTTCGGCCTGGGTGGAGCTTTCGGGATGCATCGCAGCGCTGACGGCAGAAAAGCTGTAGCCGGCCAGTGACACAATCATCACCAGTCTGAACATCAGTGCCATTGCTTTAGATGTGATTCGATACATCCCGCTCATGCCTATCAGGATCGCCAGAGCCTTCGAGCTTGTCAACCGCCGCCCCTTCAAACCATAGTTTCACGTTGTTTGTGTGGCATCGCAACAACGCCACGAAGGCAGGAAGGCAGGAAGGCCGACTTGCCGTATCGGAGGTCAGGGGGCGCCAATTGCATTGGTTTTAATTGGGCCGGTCCGAACCACCGTAGTAGTCGCCGCTGTTGGTGGTCCTCGGGGTCGTGTCCCAACCGTTGCGAAGCGCCGGATTGTTGATCGATCCGGTATATCCGTAGCGGGCGTCTCGGGCTGCAGATGCTTCGACCGGAGGGTTGCGGTCAGCCCCTTCGTAGTAATTACCTTCCTGGGCCTGTGCGGAGGCGCTCAGAAAAATTGCGGCCAGAAGCGCGGTAGCGGAAGCTGCTTTCATCATTGTAGATAATCCTTCAGAATTGCCGACCACTGGAGTTAGCGACCATGGTCGACGCGTTGCCGATGTCTTGAATGTCGGGCAGGAAATGCCGATCGACGGCAGTTGAAAACTCGTCTGCGCCGAATCGGGCGATGCCCAAGTTCAGCGGTTGTCGCGGGATTTATGGAGTTCAGCACGCGGATCGGTTACGGAAACGGTTCCGAACCGCTTGTTGGTGCGCTCAACGATGCCATTGTCGAGGACCCGGAACGTCACGTTCATATTTGACTTGGCAACGGCGGTTTCTCCGGGTTTGCCATGACCTTGAACAATAGCATCCACAGGAGACGCTCCGGAGGCCAGAGGACCGTTTGCCAGGGCGGGGACTGCGACGGCTGCGAAACCAACCGATAGGACTAGGAGCTTGGAATTCATGATATTTTCCTCGTTCGACTGCGTGGTGCAGCGTGAGGAAGTTACATCGTGGTTTTGTCGGCGGCCTTTCGCCAAGTTTACAAAATTGTAAGGTGGACCGGCTCGCCGCCACGGCTATCACGGGTCAGGCGGGGCTGATATCCTGCCGCAACAAAGCCTGGATCGTGCCGCTTGGAGCATCGGCGAGCGCGCGATCAAAATACTGCTCTACAGACCGGAAGCCTTATGAAGATCCTCCTGATAGAAGACGACAAGAAGACGGCCACCTATATCGTCAAAGGTTTTACGTCTGCTGGACATGTCGTGGATTGGGTTCTCGATGGCAGAGACGGGTTGGCGGCCGGACTCGATGCGTCCTATGACGTGATGGTCGTAGACCGGATGGTTCCAGCCCTGGACGGCCTCACGCTTGTAAAGAGCCTTCGCGCAGCCTCCGTCCGAACCCCGGTTCTTTTCCTTACGGCCATGAGCGGTGTCGATGACCGCGTCGAGGGTCTCGAAGCCGGGGGCGATGACTATCTCGTAAAACCTTTCGCCTTCTCGGAGTTGACGGCGAGAATCAACGCGTTGCTCAGGCGTCCGCCAATGACTGCGGAGAAGACGAAGCTGCGCGTCGGGGATCTTGAACTCGATCTGGTCAAACGAACCGCCGAACGAGCTGGAATGCCTCTGGAACTGCTGCCGAGAGAATTCACGCTGCTGGAGCTTCTGATGCGAAACGAGGGAAGGGTGCTCACCAAAACGATGCTTCTGGAGAGGATCTGGAACTTCAATTTCGATCCGCAGAGCTCCGTGGTCGAAACCCATATCAGCCGATTGCGGTCGAAGATCGATAAACCGTTCGACTTCCCGCTCCTGCACACCGTCCGCAACACCGGCTATAGCCTGCATGCGCGGCGGTAGCTTCTTCAAGAGCACGGCCGTCCGGCTTGCCTTCCTCTACATATCGCTGTTTGTCGTCTCCTACCTCGCGGCCAACGTCATCGCCTACCAGATGGTGTTGAACTTTCTCGACGACCGGCTCAATGCAAACGTTATGGAGCGATACAGGGAAATCGGGTCAGCCTACGAGGCTCGCGGCCTCCCAGGCGCGATCAGCATGATCAACAGCCATGGTCCGGCGATCCGAGGCGAAGAGACGATCTACACGCTCCGGAACTCATCCGGAGCTCTGATTGCCGGAAACGCTGAATTGAAAGGGGTTGCGGAAGGCTTCTCCACCCTAAGGCCGAAAGATCAGCATCAAAGCGACACGAACTATAAGCTGTTCCGGGGCCAGCTCGACGGGAACGACCTGACGGTTGGCATCAGCTACGGCGACACCGACGAGCTGGCACGGATCGTGCTGGTCAGCTTCGGGTGGGCCACCGCTATCGTATTTACTGTCGGATTAGGGGGAGCGGTCGTCCTGAGATATCGCACCCGCCGACGGATTTCCGAGCTGTCTCAAACCGCTCATGCCATCGGCCGCGGCGAGCTTGCGAGGCGACTGCCGGTCTCGTTGAGGATGGACGAGATCGACATGTTGTCGTCGGAGGTCAATGTTGCGCTGGAGCGTCTGGAGGCGAGCGTCGCCACCTTGAACCATGTAACGACGGACGTTGCCCATGACCTGAAAACGCCGATCGGTCGGACGTTTCTGATTCTGGACGATGCTCTGCAAGCAGAAACAATGGAAGAGGCCAAAAACGCGGTAGAAGCCGCTCTCGCTGAACTGACCGCGATAGCGAACACATTCGACGCACTCCTGAGGATTGCCCAGATCGAGGCCCGCAACAGGACGGCCCATTTCAAGTCAATCGATCTCACTGCGCTGGTCCGCGACATCTACGACATTTACGACGCGATCGTCGCCGAGGACGGCTACACGCTTCGCATACAGGAAGCGGGAGAGGAATGTCAGGTTCGCGCCGATCCGGACCTGATAAGGCAAATGTTGGCCAATCTGCTCGCCAACGCGCTCCGTCATACCCCGTCCGGCTCCACCATCACATTGGGCTTGACGCATCGTGGCGGCGCGATCTGCCTGAGCGTATCCGATGACGGCCCAGGCATTCCTGCGGAAGAGCGGGAGCGGGTATTCGATCGCTTCTATCGGCTGGAAAAAAGCAGAACCACCGTCGGATCGGGCCTTGGCCTCAGCCTCGTAAAAGCGATTGCAGAGCTTCATGGTGCAAAGGTCCAGTTGCTGGACAATGCGCCGGGGCTGTCTGTGGTTATCCTGTTTCGCAGCATCTGAAGACCGCAAATCAATGCTTCGCACCGGCGGCAGGCGTTCCTCGTCCGGGGCGCGCGTGACTACTGCACTCTCCTTGAAGCGGAGGCGGTGGCCGGTGGGGCGATCGGCGTTGACGGGCAGGCGGTGCCATGCTTGATCGTCGACCGGGAACGTCGCTGTCGGCCATGCCGGGTTCGCAACGGGTGTGCGGGCGATATAGTCAGCCGCGGCAAAGGCCGGATTGGATTTGAGGAGGCGCCATCATGGGCAAGCGGATCGTATTCACCGGCGGGAGCGGCAAGGCGGGGCGGCATGTCGTGCCGTATCTCGTAGGGCAAGGGCATGAGGTCTTCAACCTCGACCTGGTGCCGCTCGATTGCTCCGGCGTCAACACGCTGATCGCCGATCTGAGGGACGGTGGCGAGACCTTCAACGCGCTCTCCATGCATTTCGGCTTCCGGGGGCTGGAGAGCGGCAAAGGGCCTGCCCCGGTCGATGCGGTGGTGCATTTCGCCGCCGTGCCGCGCATCCTGATGCGCCCCGACAACGCGACCTTCTCGGCCAACACGATCTCTACCTACAACGTCATCGAGGCGGCGATGAAGCTCGGCATCCCCAAGGTGATCATCGCATCCAGCGAGACGACCTATGGGGTCTGCTTTGCCGAGGGGGACAAGGACTATCATTCGTTTCCCCTCACGGAAGACTACGATGTCGACCCGATGGACAGCTACGGCCTCTCCAAGGTCGTCAACGAGAAGACTGCGCGGGCCTTTGCCATGCGTTTCGGCGCGGACATCTACGCGCTTCGGATCGGCAACGTGATTTCGCCGGAGGACTACAGCCGCTTCCCAGGTTTCCTGGCGGACACGCCGTCGCGCAAGCGCAATGCCTGGAGCTATATCGATGCCCGCGATCTCGGCCAGATCGTGGATCTCTGCATCGAAAAGGACGGTCTGGGCTTCCAGGTCTTCAATGCGGTCAACGATACGATCACGGCGCTTGAGCCGACCCGGCCGTTCCTCGAGCGCTGGGCGCCCGGCACGCCCATCGTCGGCGAGATCGGCGAATTCGAGGCTCCGATCAGCAACCGCAAGATCAGGGAGGTGCTGGGTTTTTCCGAAAACCATAACTGGCGGAAATACGTCTCCCGATGATCTGCGGCATCCGGCCCTGCTAAAATTCGGGGAAAGATCTTCCTTGCGATTGGTTCATCCCTTCCATGCTATTATATTCCCGTGACGATGGAATCGGCGGCCTGACCCATGAAACAATATCTCGATCTTCTCCGGCATGTGATGGAAACCGGCACCGACCGCGGCGACCGCACCGGCAAGGGCACACGCTCGGTATTCGGCTACCAGATGCGCTTCGACCTCGCAGAAGGTTTTCCGGTCCTGACGACCAAGAAGCTGCACCTGAGATCGATCATCCATGAGCTCCTGTGGTTCCTGAAGGGCGATACGAATATCGCCTATCTCAAGGAAAACGGCGTCTCGATCTGGGATGAATGGGCCGATGAGAACGGCGAGCTCGGCCCTGTTTACGGCTATCAGTGGCGTTCCTGGCCCGCACCGGACGGCAGCCATGTCGATCAGATTTCGCAACTGATCGAGGGACTGAAGGTCAACCCCAATTCGCGCCGGCATATCGTGTCCGCCTGGAACGTCGGCCAGCTCGACGACATGGCGCTGCCGGCCTGCCATTGCCTGTTCCAGTTCTATGTCGCCGACGGCAAGCTCTCCTGTCAGCTCTACCAGCGCTCAGCCGACGTCTTTCTCGGCGTGCCCTTCAACATCGCATCCTACGCATTGCTGACGATGATGGTGGCCCAGGTGACCGGGTTGAAACCGGGCGACTTCGTCCACACGCTCGGCGACACGCATATCTATTCGGATCATTTCGAGCAGGCGGAGCTGCAGCTGACCCGTACTCCCAAGGCGCTGCCCACCATGCGCATCAATCCCGCCGTGAGGGACATCTTCTCCTTCCGCTTCGAGGATTTTGCGCTCGAAGGATATGAGGCCGATCCGCATATCAAGGCGGCGGTGGCGGTGTGAGCAAGCCGCGCCTCGTCATCATCGCGGCGGTGTCGCAGAACGGCGTCATCGGCCGGAACGGGGACATGCCCTGGCGGCTTTCGACCGATCTCAAGCGGTTCAAGGCGCTGACCCTGGGAAAACCGGTCATCGTCGGGCGCAAGACTTTCGACAGTTTCGGCGGAAGGCCTCTTCCGGGGCGGCCGCATGTGATCGTCACGCGCAACCAGGATTTCCGCTACGAGGGCGTCGATGCGGCCGTATCCCTCGACGCGGCTCTGGAGATCGCCGGTCGCAGGGCCGCGGAGGTTGGGGCCGACGAGATTTATGTGCTCGGCGGCGGTGAGATCTACGCTCAAGCGATCACGATCGCAGACATGCTGCGCGTCACCCATGTCGAGACCGATATCTTAGACGGCGATACGTTCTTTCCTGCCATTGATCCGGCAGCCTTCGAGAAGGTGGAAGAGGTTGCCGTTCCGGCCGGCGAAAGGGACAGTTATCCGACCCGTTTCACCACTTATGCCCGCCGAACCGCGACAAACTGAAACATTTCGTTACCGTTGAACGGGAAGTTATTGAACCCGCGTTGAAAGCGGGCTTCCCCATCCCTATAACGGGCAATAGCCAGACGGCTGCCACACGGTGGGGTCGAGGCTGGGAGCGAATACGAACAAAGAGGTTTTGATGCCCTGGAGCAATCAGAATGGTGGCGGCGGCGGCCCTTGGGGCGGCGGTGGCGGTAATAATCAAGGGCCCTGGGGACAGGGACCGAACCGCCCACGCGGCGGGGGGGGAGGCGGCGGGCCGCCGGATCTCGAAGACATCATAAGGCGCAGTCAGGACCGGCTGCGCAGCGTGATGCCGGGTGGCTTCAACGGCGGTGCCTTCGTGATCGTGCTCATCGTGATCCTCGCCTTCCTCGCCTTCCAGTCCGTCTACACGGTCCAGCCGGACGAGCGCGGTGTCGAACTGCGCTTCGGCCGCCCGAAGGACGAGATCTCCATGCCTGGCCTGCATTTCCATTTCTGGCCGTTCGAATCCGTCGAGATCGTCAAGGTCACCGAACAGCAGCAGAATATCGGCGCGGCCCGGGGCTCAAGCTCCAATGCCGGCTGGATGCTGACCGGCGACCAGAACATCGTCAACGTTCAGTTCTCCGTTCTGTTCACCGTGACCGATCCCAAGGCCTATCTCTTCAATCTGGAAGGCCCCGCCTCGACGCTGCAGCAGGTTTCCGAAAGTGCCATGCGCGAAGTCGTCGGCCGCCGTCCGGCGCAGGACATTTTCCGCGACAACCGCGAAGGCATCTCGACCGAAGTGCGCAACATCATCCAGGGCACGATGGATACCTACGGCTCCGGCCTTTCCATCAATGCCGTGCCGATCGAGGATGCCGCGCCGCCGCGTGAAGTGGCCGACGCCTTCGAAGAAGTGCAGCGTGCCGAGCAGGACGAAGACCGTTTCGTCGAAGAGGCGAACCAGTATTCCAACCAGAAGCTCGGCCAGGCCCGTGGTCAGGCAGCCCAGGTTCGGGAAGAGGCATCCGCTTACAAGGACAAGGTCGTCAACGAAGCGCAGGGCGAGGCGCAACGCTTCGTCTCGATCTACAACGAATATGCCAATGCGCCCGAAGTGACGCGCCGGCGCATCTTCCTCGAAACCATGGAAGCCGTCCTGAAGAATTCCAACAAGATCATTCTGGATAGCAAGGACGGCGTCGTTCCCTATCTGCCGCTCAACGAGATGATAAAGCAGCCGACGCCGCGTGGAGGCACCCGATGAACTCCAATCGACTCCCAGCATTTCTGATCGGCCTCGCCGTTCTCCTCGTTCTCATCTATTCGTCGGTCTTCGTGGTCAACGAGCGCGAGCAGGCGATCGTTGTCCGCTTCGGCGAAATCCAGGATGTCAAGCGCGAGCCGGGCATCTATTTCAAGCTGCCTTTCGCGTTCATGGATGCCGATCGTGTCCAGTACGTCGAGGACCGGGCATTGCGCTTCGATCTCGACAATATCCGCGTCCAGGTGCGCGGCGGTGCCTTCTATGAAGTCGATGCTTTCGTCGTCTATTCGATCATCGATCCGCGGCTCTTCCGGGAGACGGTGTCGGGTGATCGCGAATCGGCCGAATCGCGCCTTCGCACCCGCCTCGATGCGGCCTTGCGCCGAGTCTACGGTCTGCGCAATTTCGACGCGGCGCTTTCCAACGAGCGCTCTTCGATGATGCAGGAAGTTCGCGCCGACCTCAGCGCGGCGGCGGAAACCCTCGGGCTCACGATCCGCGACGTTCGTATCCGTCGGACCGACCTCACCCAGGAAGTGTCGCAGCAGACCTTCCAGCGCATGAAGGCGGAGCGGCTTGCAGAAGCTGAACTGATCCGCGCCCGTGGTAACGAGCAGGGCCAGCGCCGTCGCGCCATAGCCGACCGTCAGGTCGTTGAGTTCGTCTCCGAGGCACAGAGGGATGCGGAAATCCTGCGTGGTCAGGGCGATGCCGAACGCAACAAGATCTTCGGCGAAGCCTTCCAGCGGGACCCGGCCTTCTTCGAGTTCTACCGCACCATGCGGGCCTATGTGGCGGCACTTGCCGACAACGGCACGACAATGGTGCTGTCGCCGGATTCGGAATTCTTCCGGTTCTTCAACTCGTCCGCAGGTCAGGCACTTGCGCCGGTGCAGCCCCCGGCACCGCCTGCCGCGCCCGCGGCGCCGGCGAACTGATCCGACAAACCTGGGGCGGCGCTAAGCCGCCCCTTTCACGACAAGACCATCCACAGGCGTGAGGGGCGCAGCGTGCAATCCTCACGAAAAGGTAATTTCCACAGTCGTCATTCCGCCTTATGCTCTGCCGAAACTCCGCCCGATTCAAAGGTTCCTATAGCCTGCCCGGATAGGGACCGCTCTTCAGGGGCGATGCGGACAATCCAACAGCGAGGACGCCAGATGGCCCATTCGGTTCGATCGACCTTCAAGCGCACCGTCACGCTTGCGGCAACTTTTGCCCTGCTGGCGGCGCCCTTGCAGGCGATTGCCCAGACCCCGGTCCCTGCCGCTCCGGGGCAGAATGCCAATCCGCCGGCCGCCGGTTCTCCGGGCGTCATGCTGCCGGCCCCCCCGACACCGTCTCCGAGCATCAATCCCCCTCCGGCTCCAGGGCCGATGGCAGGCGGCGGTCCGGGGTCGATCGCCGATCTCGCGGAGGGTCTGCTCGATGCCGTGGTCAACATCTCCACCTCCCAGAGCGTCAAGGACCAGGGTGCCGGCCCGCAGCCCCAGATTCAGGAAGGCTCGCCATTCCAGGAGTTCTTCGAGGATTTCTTCGACGGCCAGGGCAAGAACGGCAACCAGAAGGTTTCTTCGCTCGGCTCCGGCTTCGTGATCGATCCTTCCGGCTACGTGGTCACCAACAACCATGTCATCGAAGGCGCCGACGACATCGAGGTGATTTTCCCGAACGGCATGAAGCTCAAGGCCAAGCTGGTCGGCACCGACACGAAGACCGACCTGTCGGTCCTGAAGGTCGAGCCCAAGGCGCCGCTGAAGGCCGTGCGCTTCGGGGATTCCCGCCGCATGCGGATCGGCGACTGGGTGATGGCGATCGGCAATCCGTTCGGTCTGGGCGGATCCGTCACGCTGGGCATCATCTCGGCCCGCGGCCGCAACATCAATGCCGGCCCCTATGACAACTTCATCCAGACCGATGCGGCGATCAACAAGGGCAATTCGGGCGGCCCGCTGTTCAACATGCGCGGCGAGGTGATCGGCATCAACACCGCGATCATTTCGCCGTCCGGCGGTTCTATCGGCATCGGTTTCGCCGTGCCGACGGAACTCGCTGAAAATGTCGTCCACCAGCTGACCGAATTCGGCGAGACGCGCCGAGGCTGGCTCGGCGTGCGTATCCAGCCGGTCACCGACGACGTGGCGGCAAGCCTCGGCCTCGACAAGGCGCGCGGCGCCCTGGTATCCGGCGTCGTCAATGGCGGGCCGATCAAGAACGGCGAGATCAAGGCCGGCGACGTGATCCTCACCTTCGACGGCCAGTCCGTCAACGAGATGCGCGACCTGCCGCGCATCGTCGCGGAAAGCCCCGTCAACAAGGAAGTCGACGTGGTGATCCTGCGCGACGGCAAGCAGCAGACCGTCAAGGTGACGCTCGGCCGCCTGGAAGACAGTGCCGAGCCGGAGGAGGAAGACGACCAGCCGGCCTTGCCGGAAGGCCAGGGCGAGAACAAGGCGCCGGACAACAATGCGCCCGGCGACCAGAAGGGCGAACTAAACCAGGACCCTGCCGCCGCCTTCGGCATGACGCTCGCCGTGCTCGACGAGGACCGCCGCAAGAGTTTCAGCATTGTCGAAAGCGTCGAAGGGGTACTGATCACCGCCGTCGCGCCGAACTCGCCGGCCGCCCAGAAGGGGCTGAAGGCCGGCGAGGTCGTGGTCGAAGTGGCGCAGGATTTCGTCGAAAGCCCGGCCGACGTCGTCAAGCGGATCGCGGTCCTGAAGTCCGAGGGTCGGCGCAACGCGCATGTGATGGTCTCGGATCCTTCCGGAAACCTGCGTTTCGTGGCGCTGCCGCTGGAGTAAATCGAAGCAAGGCGGTCAGCCGGTACGTCCCGAGGCCGCTCCCTGGCGCAGCCATTCGTCGCGCGTGACCGCATAGACCACATGCGGTTTCAGATGCGGATGGGTATCCGGCACCCGTGGATGATCAAAATCCATGCCGGCGATCCGGTGTAGGCCGAGCCGCGTCATCACCGCGGTCGATCGCCTGTTTTCGCCGACCGCGAAGGAGACGACCGCGTCGAGATGCTTTTCGCCGAAGGCGAAGTCGAGGAGCGCGCGGGCTGCTTCGGTGACATAACCATTCCCCCAGAACCGGGTCGCCAGCCGCCAGCCGATCTCCACCGTTTCCACCGGAAAGATATCCGGCATGCTGGCGAGCGACAGGCCGCAGAACCCCATGGACTCCCGGGTTTCCTTCAGTTCCAGCGCGAAGAAGCCGAGCCCGGTCTCGGTGATCGCATCGTTGAGCTTGGCGAGGAAGGCATCCGCCTCTTCGTGGGTGCGGCGGAACGGAAAGAACTGCATCACCTTCGGATCGGAATTGATCTCGCGAAAGAGATCGCGATCGCTGTCGATCCAGCTTCTGAGGCGCAGGCGTTCGGTTTCGAGGATGATCATGGGATCGCGCGTCGTCGATATTGGTGGCATTGCTTTACGACGCTTTCGCGGAGGATTTCGGCTTTTCGAAACGGATGCGCAGCTTCGTGCCGGTTGCATCGGCAAAACGCTGCAGGGTCCGGGTCGAAGGCATGGAGCGTCCGCTCTCCAGCCGGGCTATCGCCGCCTGCGTCGTGCCCATGACCCTGGCGACGTCTTCCTGCGTCATGGAGGCCTGGGCACGCGCCTTGATCAGCGCTTCCGCGAGGGCGAACTCCTCCTCGAGCGCATCATAGGCCGCAACGAATTCGGGGTCCTTGAACCATTCCTTGGCGGCTTCGCTTACCAGGAGGCTTTTCTTGGTCATCTCACATCCCTTGCCCGTCTCAGCGCAATCTCGATATCGCGTCTGGGCGTTTTCTGCGTCTTCTTTCGGAAGACATGCAAAACCACGATCCGATGGCCTGAAACCGTTACATACGCTGCCCGGGCTATCCCATCGCGACCGCGCATTCGCATTTCCCAAATCGGCCCTTCCAGGTGCTTCACGTAGGGTTCATGGACCTTGGTGGGTCCCTCCAGCTCGATCAGCCTCACGATGCGCAGAAAGCTGGCAACAATATCCGCGGGAAAAGCTTCGAGTTCGACTCTGATGCGATCGTTCAGAAACTCCATCTTCCAATGCATTGAATATACCATTTTTGCAATGATCTTCAATACGCATGATGCAATGCGGATTTCAATCCGTCAAACGCTTAGGTTGTGTCAGGCCGTCGTGAAATCCGTTTTGCGATAACCCTGGATGTAAAGGAGGGCGGTCAGGTCGCCGTGGTCGATGCGCATCTTGGCCTGGGCGGCGACGGTGGGCTTGGCGTGCAGTGCCACGCCGGAGCCGGCGATGCCGAGCATGCCGAGATCGTTGGCGCCGTCGCCGACGGCGATCGTGTCTTCCGGCGAGATTTGAAGCTTTGCCGCGATGGCGAGCAGCGCGTCCACCTTGGCCTGCTTGCCGAGGATGGGTTCGGCCACTTCGCCGGTCAGGATGCCGTCTTTTTCGAGAAGGATATTGGCGCGGTTTTCGTCGAAGCCGAGGGTCGCGGCGATGCGGCTGGTGAAGACGGTGAAGCCGCCGGATACGAGGGCGGCGTAGTAGCCCCTGGCCTTCATGGTGGCGATCAGTTCCGGCCCGCCCGACGTGAGCGTGATGCGCGTGGCGATGACGTCGTCGACAACGGTGATCGGCAAGCCCTTCAGCAGGGCGACGCGTTCGCGAAGGGCGGGTTCGAAGGCGATCTCGCCGTTCATGGCGCGGGCGGTGATCGTCGCGACCTTGTCCTTCAAGCCCACCACATCGGCAAGCTCGTCGATGCATTCCTGGCCGATCATGGTCGAATCCATGTCGGCGATCAGGAATTTTTTCCGCCGCGTATCCGCGTCCTGGATGACGAGATCGATCGGGGCGCTTCCGATGACGGCCCTCATGTCGGCCTCGACGTCCTCGATATCCGAACCGTCACGGAGCGCGATGTCGCAGGCGATCCCGTCCGCCAGCCAGTAGAGGCCCGAGGCTTTCACTGCCTCCGCCGCTTGTTCTCCGAGCGTTGAGTTGAGAACGGGGTTTGACGGATGGGCAATGAGCGTGGCAACGAAAGCCATATGAGCGACCTTATCGACAATTTTGATGCGATCCTGATAACCGGGCCGACGGCCAGCGGCAAGTCGGCGCTTGCATTGCGCCTGGCCCGCGAGAGAAACGGCGTTGTGATCAATGCCGACAGCATGCAGGTCTACGACACGCTCAGGATCCTGACGGCGCGACCGGCCGAGGACGAGATGGACGGCGTGCCGCATCTGCTCTACGGGCATGTGCCGGCGACGAGGGCTTATTCCACCGGCGAGTGGCTGCGCGACGTGACGGCGCTTCTGCCGGAATTGAAGCGCGAAGGCCGGCTGCCGGTGTTCGTCGGCGGCACCGGGCTTTATTTCAAGGCGCTGACGGGCGGCCTTTCCGATATGCCGGAAATATCGCAGGAGATCCGCTGCGAGGTTCGGCTGCGTCTGAAGGAGGAAGGGCCGGAGGCGCTGCATGCGGAGCTTTCGGCACGCGATGCGGCGGTGGCGGCAGGCCTCGAACCGAAGGACGGGCAGAGGATCGTGAGGGCGCTGGAAGTTCTGGCCGAGACCGGTCGTTCCATCGCCGAGTTTCAGGGCAGGCAGGGGCCGATGGTGATCGATCCTTCGCGTGCGAGGAAGATCGTCGTGCTGCCGGATCGAAAAATCCTGCACGGGCGGATCGACCGGCGTTTCGCGACGATGCTGGAGACCGGGGCCGTGGACGAGGTGAGGGCGCTGCTGGCGCTCGGCCCTTCACCCGACCTGCCTGCCATGAAGGCGATCGGCGTCACCCAGATCGCCGAGATGCTGGAAGGCCGCATGAGCCGGGAAGATGTTATCGAACGCGGGTCCGCACTGACGCGGCAATATGCCAAGCGCCAGATGACCTGGTTTCGCAACCAGATGGACGAAAGCTGGGAGCGGCTGGCCTGAGGCCGGCTCAATCCTTGTCGTAAAGGCTGCTCAGCGGTTTCTTGAGCAGGCTTTCGCGCAGCGATCCTTCGCGCTTGAGCAGCGGATTCGGACGTGGCGCGCCTTCGGGCGTCGGCGGACGCTGGAACGTCGGAGGCGCAGGCTGATACGCAGGCGGCTCGGGCGGGCGTTCGCGGCGCAGATCCGCGAAACGGTCGGGGCGGGGCGCTGTGGGCAGTCCAGGCGCGGCAGCGCGCGGCAGCATGTCCGGCCGGTAGGGCTCCGGCTGCGGGTTGCCTGCCATGGGCGGTGCCGGATTGATCGTCACATGGCCCGTTGAGCGGATCTCCCGGTTCCAGCGATCGAGCTCGGCATCGCCTGCCGGCGGGAAATCATCATCCGTGTCTTCCTCGGCACCGGAAGCGCCCTCCGGGAAGGGTGCCGCCGCGGTGGAGTAGCTTTGCTGGAAGGCGGAAATATCCGGGCCGCTGACGGCGCGCATGCGGGCGATCACCGTGCGCAGATCGACGGTGTCCGGCGTATCCTCCGTGCCCTTGTCGACAACGCCGTTGGCCTTCGGCAGGTATTTCTTCTCGACGCGGGCAAACCGCATGCGCATCGGCACGGAAATCGCCTCGCCGAAGGCGATCGCTTCTCCATTGCCGATCGACGATAGAAAGCTGGTGGTGGAGATCGACGAGTTGGGGATCGCCGACTTGATGATTTCCTGGTCGCGGTCGTTGGACAGCCGCATCGCAAATACGGTCGAGCATTGCGACAGGATCGTCTGGTCGAGTTCGCCGGGGCGCTGGGTGATGACGCCGAGCGAGACGCCGTATTTGCGGCCTTCCTTGGCGATGCGCGAAATGGCCTGTCTCGTTGGGAAGAAGCCGAGTTCGCGGTCGGCCGGCACGTAGCGATGCGCTTCCTCGCAGACGACGAGCATGTGGATGGCGCCATTGCTCCAGAGCGCCAGTTCAAACGCCATGCGGCAGAGGATCGAGGCGACGGAATTGACGACTTCGGACGGGATGCCCGCGAGCTGGAAGGTCGAGATCGGCCGGTCGCCGCCGGGGATGCGGAAGATATAGGCGATCGTCTCCATGATCGTGTCGTTGATCGTGTTGTTGGAGAACATGAAGTGGTAGCGCGGGTCGTTGATCGCCGACATGATGCGCATCTTCAAGGAGCGCAGGAAGGGCTTCTCGCCGCGGCCTTCCAGGCGACCGATTCGCTCGTCGATCAGCGCCAGCAGGTCCGCCATGCGGTAGGGTACCGGCGTATCGGCGGTGACCGAGCTTTTTTCGGTCGAGCGGCGCATCAGCGAGGTTTCATTGCCGCGGAAGGCGCGTTTCGCCTCCGGGATCAGGTCGCGCAGGATGTCGAGTTCTTCCGCCACCGCCGGACGGCCGCGAAAGACCACTTCGGAGAACTCCTCGAGCCGCATCAGCCAGAAGGGCAGGTCGAGCGTTTCGGTATCGATGACGACCGCATGCTCGGGGAAGGCGGCGGCAAACTCGTTGTGCGGATCGAGGATGAGGACGCGCAGCTTCGGGTCGGTCTCGATCGCCTTGTGGAGGAGCAGGGAGACGGCGGTCGACTTGCCGACGCCCGTCGAGCCGACGATGGCGAAATGTTTCGACAACATCGACGGGATATGGATCGTCGCGTCGATCGTTTCATCCTGGGTCAGCTTGCCGACCACGCAGGTTTCGTTCTTGCCGGTATCATAGATGCGCAGAAGGTCGGCGGCACGGATGCGGTGCGCGACGGCGCCGAGATAGGGATAACAGGAGATGCCGCCGGTGAATTCGTCGCGGCCGTCCGGTCCCTTGCGCACCTCGCCGAGCAGCTCGGCCTCGATGTGGAAGTTGGTGTTGCCGCCTTCGCTCCACTCCTTGCCGCCGGTCTGCATCGCATAGGCGAGCGCCACGACACGGTTTTCGCCGACGCTGATGGAGATCAGCCGGCCCACCGACCAGAGTTCGGTAAGATCGGTCTCGCCCTGTTCGGCAACGGCGGAAATGGTGGCGTGCGAGCCGTTGCAGGCGACGACGCGGCCAAGCATGCGGTTGCCGGGCTTCTGGACGTCGCGACGATCCTGCTCTCCTGCAGACGTGGAACGGTGCAGATCGTTGTTCAACAAACTCGGGCCCCTATCATTGGGGTGGCGGATCGGGTCATGGCTCATCCGTCGGGTCACCGCCCTCCAAACGCCGGGACTATATTGTGCCGGGCTTAACAACTCGTGTAGGAAATTGCGTCACTGGTGAGTGGATACGAAGCAGCAAAATCAGTCCGATGAGGATTTTTGGTGCATGCCCACGTTGACGAACGACATTTATCTGGCTAACACTTCGCGCCATGAAGATTTCGATCGCTCTTATTGTGGTGGGAACGCGCATGGGCAGGACGGTGTAACCGTCCGGCGACAGCCACCCATGCGCGGAAAGACAGGCTCCTCCAGGGGGCCTTTTTTTATGCCTTCAATCCGGCTCGGAGGAGCCGCCGGTAAAAATCCAGCAGCGAATGGACCAAGACAATGACGGATACGAACAATCAGCAGCCAGGTAACCAGATGCCAGATAACCAGATGACTGGCGCTGAGATCGTCCTGAAGGCTCTGAAAGACAATGGTGTCGAGCATATCTTCGGATATCCGGGCGGCGCCGTCCTGCCGATCTATGACGAGATCTTCCAGCAGGACGACATCCAGCACATTCTGGTGCGCCACGAGCAGGGCGCCGGCCATGCGGCCGAGGGTTATGCCCGCTCCACGGGCAAGGTCGGGGTCATGCTGGTGACCTCCGGTCCAGGCGCTACCAATGCCGTTACCCCGCTGCAGGATGCGCTGATGGATTCGGTCCCGCTGGTCTGCCTGTCGGGCCAGGTCCCGACGACGCTGATCGGCTCGGACGCTTTCCAGGAATGCGATACCGTCGGCATCACCAGGCCCTGCACCAAGCACAACTGGCTGGTCAAGGACGTCAACGAGCTCGCCGGCATCATCCATGAGGCCTTCCGCATCGCCCAGACCGGGCGGCCGGGGCCGGTCGTCGTCGATATCCCGAAGGACATCCAGTTTGCGACCGGCACCTATACGCCGAAGCCGAAGGTCGCCCAGAACACCAGCTATCAGCCGCGAACCCAGGGCGACATCAATGCCATCCAGGCGGCCGTCGAGCTGATGGCCTCGGCGCGGCGACCGATCCTCTATACCGGCGGCGGCGTCGTCAATTCCGGTCCGGAAGCCTCCCGCCTGCTGCGCGAGCTGGTCGAGCTCAGCGATTTCCCGATCACCTCGACGCTGATGGGGCTCGGCGCCTATCCCGCTTCCGGCAAGAACTGGCTCGGCATGCTCGGCATGCACGGTTCCTACGAGGCGAACATGGCGATGCACGACTGCGACGTCATGGTCTGCATCGGCGCCCGTTTCGACGACCGCATTACCGGTCGCCTCAACGCGTTTTCACCGAATTCGCGCAAGGTCCATATCGATATCGACCCGTCCTCGATCAACAAGAACGTGCATGTCGATATCCCGATCCTCGGTGATGTCGGCAGCGTTCTCGAGGACATGGTTCGCCTGTGGCGGGCTCTCCCGAAAAAGCCGGCCAAGGCGCAGACCGAGGAATGGTCGAGCCAGATCAACCGCTGGCGGGCGCGCAAGAGCTTTTCCTACAAGCATTCCAACGACGTCATCATGCCGCAATATGCGCTGCAGCGCCTTTTCGAGGCGACCAGGGGGCATGATACCTACATCACCACGGAAGTCGGCCAGCACCAGATGTGGGCGGCGCAGTTCATCGAGTTCGAAGAGCCGAACCGCTGGATGACTTCGGGCGGTCTCGGAACGATGGGTTATGGACTGCCGGCGGCGATCGGCGTTCAGGTCGCCCATCCGGACGCTCTGGTCATCGACGTCGCCGGTGACGCATCGATCCAGATGTGCATCCAGGAAATGTCCTGCGCCATCCAGCATAACCTGCCGGTCAAGATCTTCATCCTCAACAACCAGTATATGGGCATGGTCCGCCAGTGGCAGCAATTGCTGCACGGCAACCGCCTGTCGAATTCCTATACGGAAGCGATGCCCGACTTCGTGAAACTCGCGGAAGCCTATGGCGCCGTCGGCATGTATTGCGACGATCCGAAGGAGCTGGACGGCAAGATCGAGGAAATGATCGCGGTCAAGAAGCCGGTGATCTTCGATTGCCGTGTCGCCAATCTCGCCAACTGCTTCCCGATGATCCCCTCGGGCAAGGCGCATAACGAGATGCTGCTGCCGGACGAGGCCACCGACGAAGCGGTTGCCAATGCCATCGATGCCAAGGGTCGCCAGCTCGTCTGAGACGAGCTGCCATCCCTTCAACAAAATTCTGAGGAAATGGACCCAAGACCATGAATGCGCATCAGCAACCGACCGGTTCCGCCTATTTCATCGCGCCCGAGACGGCAAAAGCCGAAAGCCACACGCTTTCGGTTCTCGTCGCCAACGAACCGGGCGTGCTCGCACGGGTGATCGGCCTGTTTTCCGGTCGCGGCTACAATATCGAAAGCCTGACTGTTTCGGAGACGGAACACGAAGCGCACCTATCCCGCATCACCATCGTGACGCGGGGCACGCCGACGGTGCTCGAACAGATCAAGGCGCAACTCGAGCGGATCGTGCCGGTGCATCGGGTCGTCGACCTCACGGTGCGCGCCCATGCGCTCGGCCAGGAGCGGCCGATCGAGCGGGAAGTGGCGCTGGTCAAGGTCGTCGGCCAGGGTGACCGCCGCGCCGAGACGCTGCGGCTTGCGGACGCCTTCCACGCCAAGGTCGTCGATGCCACCGTTGAGCATTTCATCCTGGAAATCACCGGAAAATCTTCCAAGATCGACCAGTTCGTGGCGATCATGAAGCCGCTTGGCCTGGTCGAGGTGTGCCGCACAGGGATCGCGGCGATGAACCGCGGTCCGCAGGGAATGTAAACGGCTCCGGCGGAGATCGGTGTCTTCCGGGCGGTCGAGATGCTGGCGGGGTGTCGGACGCACGATCTCCGCTAGATCATCTCCAACGGCGCCTTGCGCGACGGCGGTGGGAAGGCGGCGTCGAGGGCCGTCCAGTCCGCTTCGCTGAGATCCAGATCGACCGCTTCGGCATTTTCCGCCACCCGGTCCGGATTGGCGGACTTGGGAATGGCGATGACGCCGTCGCGTTCCAGGAGGAAGGCCAGCGCCACCTGCGCCGGCGTCGCCTGATACGCCTTGGCGATGCGGATCAGCTCGCCGCTTCTGGCAAGCCGGCCCTGCTCGATCGGCGAATAGGCCATGACCGGGATGCCGCGCTCCTGGCACCAGGGCAACAGATCGTATTCGATGCCGCGGCGGGAGAGGTTGTAGAGGACCTGGTTGGCGGCGCACATTCCGCCATCCGGCACCTCCATCAGTTCCTGCATGTCGTCGAGATCGAAATTCGAGACGCCCCAGGCGCCGATCTTGCCGGCCCGGCGCAGTTCCTCGAAGCCGGCGACGGTTTCGGTCAAAGGATGTTCGCCGCGCCAATGCAGGAGATAGAGGTCGAGGCGGTCGGTCTTCAGCCGGTCGAGGCTGCGTTCGCAGGCATCGACGACGCCCTTTCGGCTGGCATTCCAGGGATAGATCTTGCTGACCAGAAACACCTCGTCTCGCCGGCCGGCAATCGCTTCGGCGGTGATTTTTTCGGCGCCGCCTTCGCCATACATTTCCGCCGTGTCGATCAGGGTCAGGCCGAGGTCGAGGCCGCGCTTCAGGCTCTCGATCTCAATGCCGGCCTTGCGGGCATCCTCGCCCATCTGCCAGGTGCCGAGGCCAAGCGCCGGGACGGAAATGCCGGAGGGCAGGGTGACTGTCGGGATATCGGACATGGCGGGTCTCGATCTGTTGCTGCTGGAAAATCCATCCTACTCAGATATGGCTTCGATTGAAGCTGCCAAGTTCCGCTTGAAGATCGTCTCCAACGATCCTATCACCGGAACAACAGGCCGTCCGCGAAACGAGGCGGTCGAGGCAGCCGGGGCGGATTGGCGCTAGGAGAAAATATGTCGCTGGAAACCTTTCTGGCCCTGATCCTGTTCGCCTTTACCACCTCGATCACGCCGGGGCCGAACAATATGATGCTCTTTGCGTCGGGCGTGAATTTCGGCTTTACGCGGACCATTCCCCACATGCTCGGCATCGGTGCCGGTTTTCTGTCGCTGCTGATCGCGGTCGGCCTCGGCCTCGGCGCGCTGCTGCACTCGGTGCCGGTCGTCTACACAGCACTGAAATTCGCCGGCGGCGCATATCTGCTCTGGGTCGCCTGGAAGATCGGCACGTCGCGCAGCCTGTCGGACGGCAGGACCGGAGCGCAGCCGATGACATTTATTGGCGCGGCGGTCTTCCAATGGGTCAATCCGAAGGCCTGGGTCATGGCGGTCACCGCAATGGCGACCTATACGGACCCGGAATATTACCTGCCGACCGTGATGCTCGTGGGGTTGGCGTTCGCGGCCGTCAACCTGCCGAGCGTGTCGACCTGGGCCGGTTTCGGTTCGGCGCTGCGCGAATGGCTGTTGGTGCCGGCGCGGCTGAAATGGTTCAACATCACCATGGCGCTCTTGCTTGTCGCGAGCCTCTGGCCAATGCTGAAGTAAGGGAGACCGCCATGTCTGAGGATCATCATCACCACGATCACGACCACCACCATCACGGCCATGGGCATGACCACGCCCACGACAATCGCTACAGCGATATGCAGGCACGCGTCAAAGCGCTGGAGACGGTGCTGACCGAAAAGGGATTGATCGATCCGAAGGCGATCGACGAGATCGTCGAGACCTATGAGACGAAGATCGGCCCCCGCAACGGTGCCCGGGTGGTCGCCAAGGCCTGGAGCGATCCAGACTTTGCCGAATGGCTGAGGACGGACGCGACGGCGGCGATAGCGAGCCTCGGCTATACCGGCCGGCAGGGTGAACATATGCGGGCGGTGTTCAATACGCCCGACACTCATAACCTCGTCGTCTGCACGCTGTGCTCCTGTTACCCCTGGGCGGTGCTCGGGCTGCCGCCGGTCTGGTACAAGGCGCCGGCCTATCGGTCGCGCGCGGTCATCGATCCGCGCGGCGTGCTTGCGGAATTCGGCGTCACGCTGCCGGAGACGAAGAAGATCCGCGTCTGGGATTCGACTGCGGAACTGCGCTATCTGGTGATCCCGGAGCGTCCCGACGGCACGGACGGCCTGAGCGAGGAACGGCTTGCCGACCTCGTCAGCCGCGATGCGATGATCGGCACGGCGATTGCGGGGCCGCAGCCATGAACGGGCCTCACGATCTCGGCGGGCAGATGGGTTTCGGGCCTGTGGCGCCGGAAAAGGACGAGCCTTATTTCCATGCCGAATGGGAGAAGCGGGCGCTTGGGTTAACGCTGTCGGGCGGCGCTCTCGGTGCCTGGACGATCGACGAAAGCCGCCACGCGCGCGAAAATATTCCGCCCGCCGAGTATCTGGGCGCGAGCTACTACGAGATCTGGACGCGGGCGCTGGAAGTGCTGCTCGAACGCCACGGCTTTGTGACGCGCGCGGAAATCGATGCGGGGCACAAGCAGATGGAACCGGCCACCCCAAAACGCATCCTGAAGGCGGATATGGTGGCGGGTGTGCTCGCCAAGGGCGGACCTTGCGACCGGCCCGTGGAGGCCGAGCCACAGTTCCAGCCGGGCGACCGGGTGCGGACGCGCAATTTCAATCCGGAGACCCATACCCGGCTGCCGCGCTACGCCCGCGCCAAGACCGGTGTGGTCGAAGCGGTGCAGGGTTCTTTTGTGTTTCCCGACGACAATGCCCATGGCAAAGGCGAGAACCCGCAATGGGTCTATACGGTCGTGTTCGACGCCGCCGAGATCTGGGGCGAGGAGGCAGACCCGACGCTCACGGTTTCGATCGATGCCTGGGAGAGCTATCTTGAGCACGTGTGAGGTCCCGTCGCCGCTGGCACAATCGCCTGGCCTGCCGAAATCACCGGAGGGTGACCCGGTGTTTCCGGAGCCTTGGGCGGCAGAGGCCTTCGCGATGACCGTGCATCTGCACGAGCGCGGCCTGTTCACTTGGAGCGAATGGGCGGAGGCGCTTTCGGGCGAGGTCCACAAACCCGGCCGGGCAGAGGACGGCAGCGACTATTTCGACTGCTGGGTGGCGGCGCTCTCCGCGCTGCTGGTCGGCAAGGGCATCGCGGACGGCGAGACGATCCTGGCGCTGCAGCGGAGCTGGCAGCGCGCCGCCGAGGCGACGCCGCATGGCCGGCCGATCGAGCTTGCCAACGATCCGCTGCGCTGAAGCTTCAGCTCGGAAACTGCTTGTAACATTCCTCGGCGACCCGGCGCAGCATCTCGCGGGAGATTTCGCCGGTGACGGCATAACCGAGTTCGCCGTCGATCCAGTAGAAGGTCTCGACGGTGTTGACGGAGGCGAAGCGGAAGCTCGTTGTCCGGTTTTCCTTGTTCCGGCCGACCAGCACCGTCAGGCGCTGGCCCGTCTGGTCTTCGTACATGAACAGCGCGCCCGGTTTGCCGCCGACCGGCAGGAGGCGACCGCCGACCAGCTTGAAACCCTGTGCCTGCAGGTTCGGAACCTTGAGATTGGCGATCGACAGCCGCTTGCCGAGCCAGTTGGCGAGATGCGTCTCCTCGTTGGCGAAGACCTCGACCGGATGGCGCACTTCGCTTGCATAGACGAGGAAGGCGTTGCGGGCTTCGCGGGGCAGGATTTCCGTATAGGCGAGTTGGATGTCCGGACGTTGGAAAAGACGCGGGCCGTAGTGGCCGCCGAGCGCGCCGGCTGCGAAGATGAGCACCGCGGCTGCGGCGAGCGCGAGCCGGCGCGGCGGCCGGGTGCTGGCGCGTCCCAAGCCGCCGGTGAGAAGCTGGATATCGGAGGGTTTCGACCGTTCATGACCGGCGAAGGCGGCGCGCAGTTCGTCGTTCTGCTCCTGCCAGTCGGCCACCATCTGCGCGGCGTCCGGGTTTTCAGCCAGAAAATCCTGCACGCGGGCGCGATCGGCCTCGTCGAGGAAGCCGTCGGCATAGGCGTGCAGTTCCGCTTCGGATACGGTTCCGGCCTCGGTCATCGTGGTCTCCGCAATGGTATGACGTTTTCCTCCCGCATTTTTTCCCGCAGGGCCTGGCGTGCCCGCGACAGGCGCGACATGACGGTGCCGACCGGTATCTCCAGCATGTCGGCGACTTCTTGATAGGCGTAACCTTCGACGACCACCAGCATCAGCACCGCGCGCGCCTCCTTCGGCAGCGTTTCCAGCGCCTGGACGAGCCGGTTCTTTTCCAATGGATCGCCGGCGCTCGTGCTTGCAGCCAGGGTCTCCGCCTCCTCTATGCCGACGGATGGGCGCCGCGCCACCGCGCGGCGGGCGTTGAGGTGAAGATTGGTCATGATCCTGTAGGTCCAGGATTTGAAATTCGCGCCGCGCCACTGGCCACGGCTGACCAGCGCCTTTTCGACGCAATCCTGCAACAGGTCCTCGCTCTCCGTGTCCGAGCGCGTCAGGCTGCGTGAATAGCGCCTGAGAGCGGGCAGGAGCGCGAGGATCTGTGCCTCGAAGGAAAGCGGCGCGGGAGCCTGTGCCTCGCGCGCCGTTCCGGAAGTGGATTGATCAGGGCTTTGCGACATCCCAAACGCCGTTCACGCCGTCACCGGTGGTGTCGCCTTCCTTGGTATCCTTGACCCAGTAATAGAGCGGCATGCCATCCTTCGCCCACTGCTTAGCCCCGTCCTTGCGGGTGACGATGGAGTATGCACCATCGGCCTTCGCTTCGGAAGCGGCCATGACCGGCGGCCAGTTGGTGGCGCACTTGTCGTAGCAGTTGGAGGTGCCGGGCTTGTCGTTCTTGAAGGTGTAGAGCGTCATGCCCTTTTCACCGGCAAGGACGTCGCCCTTGGTGGAGGTCTTAACGGTCTTGAACGGACCGGCGGCAAACGCCACCGAGGTCAGCGCTGCAAGCGCGAAAGGCACGAGAATGAAGGTCTTCATGGATCGTCTCCCTGGTTGAGTGGCGGCCTCACATCGGCCACCGAAATCAAGACACCGGCAGAGCCGGATTTATTCCGTCGATCCGCAAAGATTTTTCGAGAAGGCGAGTTCAGCCTAGTGTTCCGAGTTGATGCTTCGCATCATGGAGACTTGGACGTCAGAACAGCGGGATATCCGGCTTGGTCAGCATCAGCCAGAAAATCGCGATGACCGCGACGAAGGCAGGAAAGCCGCAGGCAAACCAGATCCGATAAAGCCGGTACCATTCTGATGGCAGCGGCTTGGAGTTCTTGCAGGCGATGCGGGCGATATCGCGCAGCCGTATCTGGATCCAGACCACAGGCAGCCAGAACAGTCCCGTCACCACGTAGAGAATGAGCGAAAGGGCGATCCAGCCATCCGTCAACGACCAGCCGATGCTTCTCGCCAGCAGGTAGCCGGTGATCGGCTGCAGGACGACGGCGGTGGCGGTGAAGACGGTATCGGCAAGCACGACTGTGCCGGCGGTATGGGCGATCAGTTTCGGATCTTCCGTCCGCCGGGCGATCACCATGAAAAAGGCGATGCCGGCGCCGGTTCCGAGCAGCACCGCGGCGCCGACGACATGGAGGAGCCGCAACAGGCTTTCGGCATCCATCAGCGTTCGTCCAGAATGGCGAGGGAGACAAGGGTGAGAGCGATCGACGGCAGGACCTTTACGAGGGGCCCAAGCGGATCGAGCCACAGTTGCGGTTCCAGGATCGTGCCGCCGGCGAGGTAGGCGAGGCTGGTGAAGATCATCCCAAGCATGGCCTTGCGGGCATGGGAATGGACGAGGACGGCGGATCCGAGCAGGATATCGAGGAAGCAAGTCGCAACTGTCATCGCCACGGCCAAAGAGACCGGCATGGCGGGTGGGAAATGCGCGGCCGCTGCCTTCACGTCGAGGAGCGGGATCAGGCCGGACAGCAGCCAGAACAGCGACAGCGCGAGGATGATCACGGGTTTCAAAAGATAGAGCCGGGCGAACCAGAGGTCCTGGACACCGCTCGGATAGGCGGCAAGCGTCTGCGCGGCATCTTCCAGGAGGAGGCCGGGTGGTTTCGGCCTCGAGCTCCTGACGCCTTCCGACATCACCGTCATCGCCGTCGAGCGAAGCGGCGAGCGCCAGCCGAGCCGTCCGGCGAGGTCGGCGGCGCAGGCGACGGGTTTGGCGAGCGGCGCCGGCAGCGCAACGGCCGGGGCGGCAGGCAGGCCGAGCCAGGCGCGATGACGCTGGACGAGGTCCGACAGTGTCATGGTTTGTTCTGCCGCAAGGTCGAGATCGCTGCCGGCCGGGATCTTGCCCTCAACTGCAAAGGAAACGGCGGCGGCGACATCGTCGAGCGAGACGGTCTCGACCGGGCTTTCAGCATGGATCAGCGGCATCGGGCCGGGAAAGCTGGCGAGCGACCGCAGTAGTGCGGTGCCTCCATGGGCATTGCGACCAATGACGAGCGCCGGGCGCAGAATGACGAAGGGCAGGCCGCTTGCCGCGAGTGCTTCGTCGGCCCGGCGTTTGGTGGCGAGAAAGGGCAGGCCGGCTGCTGCGCCGTCGGTGCGGGCGGAAATCTGGACGATACGTCTGCCGCCGAGGGCCTGTGCCGCTTCGTAGAGCGACAGCATCGCCTTTTCCTGGGTGGCCGCAAGATCATCGGAAAGACCATCTTGCAGAGCGCCGGCACAATTGACGACGACGTCCTGGTCCTCGATCAGCGGGGCCCAGGCGGCGGCTGACAATTGCGCGAGATCGGCTCTTACCCAGCTGATTGCAGGCCATTTCCGGCGAGCCTTTTCCGGATCTCGCCCGAGGCCGGTTATCCGATGGCCTTCGGCGGCGAGCCTTTGCAGGATCGCCGAGCCGATAAAGCCGGTTGCGCCGAGAATCAGGATTTTCATGCGGCGATCATAGGGGGCGACGATGAAAACTGAACAGCGGCAATTCCTGCAGGGCGGATAGGCGGGCGGGAAGGTGACCGATGGTCCCAGGGAGACAGAGCGTGGCGTTCATCCCAGCCTTTGATTCATCTTTCGTTCTTTTTCAGTTGCGCTTGCCTTCAGAATCCTGCCAAGTCCCGCCATGCAATTTGCACCGCAACAGGACGAGGCCCTCAAGGCCGTTTCGCAATGGCTGAAAGAGGGGCGCAGCCAGGTCTTTCGGCTGTTCGGTTATGCGGGCACCGGCAAGACCACGCTTGCCAAGCATTTCGCCGAGAATGTCGATGGCGAGGTGCTGTTTGCGGCCTTCACCGGCAAGGCGGCGCAGGTGCTGCGCTCGCGCGGCGCGCGCAATGCCAAAACGATCCATTCGCTGATCTACCGGCCGCGCGGCGAGGAGGCGGTCGAGGACGATGCCGGCAAGACTTCGATCGCGCCGATGTTTTCGATCAACCGGCAGAGCCCGGTCGCCAAGGCGGCGCTTATTATCATCGACGAATGTTCGATGGTGGACGAGGCGCTCGGCAAGGACCTGATGAGTTTCGGCACGCCGATCCTGGTGCTCGGCGATCCGGGCCAGTTGCCGCCGGTGACCGGCGGCGGGTTTTTCACAGAGCAGGAGCCCGATTACCTGCTGACGGATATCCACCGCCAGGCACGCGACAACCCGATCATCCAGCTGGCGATGAACGTGCGCGAGGGCAAGGAGATCATGTATGGCGACTACGGCACGGCGAAGGTGATTTCCCGCAACGAGGTGACGCAGCCGCTGGTGATGGAGGCGGACCAGGTTCTGGTCGGCACCAACAAGACTCGCAAACGCTACAATCAACGGCTTCGGGAACTCAAAGGCTTTACCGCGGACTATCCGCAATCCGGCGACAAGCTGGTATGCCTGCGCAACGATCCGGCCAAGGGCCTGCTCAACGGCTCGCTCTGGCAGGTGATGAGTTCCTCGCGCGAGACGGTGAAGCCCGGCATCAACCTGATGATCCGGCCGGAAGACGACGACATGGATCGCGGTGCGGCCAAGATCAAGCTTCTGAAGCAGGCGTTCGAGGAGCAGGAGGGTGAGATCCCCTGGACGACCCGCAAGCGTTACGACGAGTTCGACTACGGTTACGCGCTGACCGTCCACAAGGCGCAGGGGTCGCAGTGGAACAACGTCGTGCTGTTCGATGAAAGCTGGGCGTTTCGCGACAGCCGGGAGCGCTGGCTTTATACCGCCATCACCCGCGCCGCCGAGACGCTGATCATTGTGCGCTGAGAAAGCGGGCGAGCGCTGAAAGATCGTCAGCCGATCAGTTCGGCACGAAACCGAGCAGCATCGCCTTGGCGACCGCCTGGAAGCGGTTGGTGGCCTGGAATCTCTGGATGATGTCATCCTCCATCCGGCGCAGGTCCTCGAATTCGAGGTTGAGGGCGCGGGCAAGCCGCGGCGCCGAATACCCTTCGGCCATTAGCGCCAGGCACTGTTTCTCGATGTCGCTGAGGACCAGGGACATGGGCTTGGGAGTAACAACCGCCTGGTCTTCCTCCTCCGCCACGAGCAGGCTTTCGATCTGCTGCATCTGCCGGCGGATGTTGGAAATGTCGGCCGTGAGCTCCCGTTTGCGACGCGCCAGCATGTCGTGGAACATTTCGTCCGCTTCCGCCTCCGACGTGGCACCGGCAAGCTCTTCCATCAGTTCCTGGATGACCGCAACCGGAATGCCGATTTCGCGGCAGGCATTGATGACCGCCATGCGATGGACCTGAACCCCGTCATAGACCCGCATGCTGCCGGAGCGGCGGGCGGTGATCAGGCCCTTTTCCTCGTAGAAGTGAAGGGTGCGGTGGGTGACGCCGAAAAGATCCGCCATTTCGGCGATCGCCACCGGCTGGGTGGGCATTTCAAAAGGAAGAGAAACCTGGGGGAGGTAAGGGAAATGACGGGCCGCTCCCGCAAGGGGCGAATTTTCGGTCATGGCCTGCATGCTATCGCTTCGCATCGAGTCCCCTTGCGCCTGAGTTTGGCGTCGTGGTCGAATATGCATCCAAGGGTTGCGACTTTGCGTCGGGCCTCTGGATGGAACCTCGGTACTGAAAATGCGGACCCGATTAAAATGGATGGCAGAATTCGCTGTTCAAACCGTATTCCGCCGCCTTTTGGCCTGCCCGGCGAACTCTGTTGTATATAGATTAGCTAAAACTTTAGGAAATGGTAGCCCCGGTTGCCTCGTGAATTCTCGTCCATCAAAACTCTTTATAGGTGCATTTTCCCAAACCTGGTGGCATTGCGACGGTGCATGGCCTAAAAGCGGATCGATTTCTCAAAGACCGGGTATTGCCATGCCGACCAAGCTTTCCGTGAACCTCAATGCCATCGCCATGTTGCGCAACCGCCGCGATCTTCCCTGGCCGAGCGTCGAAGCGCTGGGGCGCATCGCGCTTCAGGCGGGCGCGGCCGGCCTGACGGTGCATCCGCGCCCCGACCAGCGCCATATCCGCTTCACCGACCTGCCGGTGCTTCGGGCGCTGATCGACGACGAGTTTCCTGAAGCCGAGTTCAATATCGAGGGATATCCGAGCGAGGATTTCCTGGCGCTCTGCGAAGCGACCCAGCCGGAGCAGGTGACGCTGGTGCCGGACGATCCGGCCCAGGCGACCTCGGATCACGGGTTCGATTTCCGCGCCACCGGCGAGATGCTGAAGCCGATCGTGGCGCGGCTCAGGAAGGGCGGCATGCGGGTGTCGCTGTTTGCCGATGGCGACGGCGATATCGAGGCGGTAAAGCTTGCCAGGGCAACGGGTGCCGACCGTATCGAACTCTATACCGGTCCCTATGGCGGCTGTTTCGACGAGCCGGAGTTTGGCGCGGAGATCCTTGAAAAGCTCGGCCGGACGGCGGACGCGGCCTTTGCCGAAGGGCTTGGCGTCAATGGCGGCCACGACCTGACGGTCGCCAACCTGCCGGCGTTGGTGAAGCGCATCCCGAAGATGGCAGAAGTCTCGATCGGCCATGGCCTGACGGCGGACGCGCTGGAATACGGCATGGCGGAAACCGTGCGCCGCTTTCGCCGCGCCTGCGGACAGACGGTCTAGTTCGACGACGAAAGCTTTGCCTCGCAGAGGTCCAGCACCCAGGTCTGGCCGGTGCATTCCGGCCCGAACATGTGGTGCTTTTCCTCCGCGACCAGCTTGAAGCCGGCCGTTTCGTAGATGCGGACTGCGGCCGTCAGGATATCGTTGGTCCAGAGAGACAGCTTCTTGTAGCCCGCTAGCGTCGAGAATTTGATGCATTGTTCGACCAGCGTCCGGCCAAGGCCGAGGCCGCGGGCGGCCGGATCGAGATAGAGGAGGCGGAGCTTGGCGGTGTCGCCGCCGCCGTCGGCCACGACCACCGAGCCGACCCGTTTGCCGCCGCGTTCGGCGATCCAGCAGCGTTCTCGTTCCGGGTTGAAGTTGGCGATGAACTTGCCGGCGACCTCGGCGACCAGGCCCTCGAACTTGTCGTTCCAGCCGTATTCCCGCGCGTAGGCAATCGCCTGGGCTTCGATGAGCCAACCCATGTCGCCGATCCGGTGCGGACGGATGACAACCGGTGGGTAGGGCACGGTCGATTGCGGATCGAGAACGGTGCGGATCGCCCGCATGGAGTCGATCAGCCTTTCATGGCCCAGCGCGTCCACTCCCTTGAGATCGTTCGCAATCTGACGGCGGGAGCGTTCGCCCAGCGTCTCATATTCGGCTTGTCCCTTGCTGGTGACGGTCAGGATTTGACTGCGCTTGTCCTGCGGATCCGGCTCGCTGTCGATAAAGCCGGCCTCACGGAATTTCTTCAGGAGCCGGCTAAGATAGGCCGGATCAAGGCCGAGATCGCGGTTGAGTTCTGTCGCAGACACCCGTTTGCGGGCGCCTATTTCATAGAGAATGCGCGCCTCTGTCAGCGTGTAGTCGGTGTCGAGATAGCCCTTGGAGAGAATGCCGAGCTTGTTCGTGTAGAAACGGTTGAAGGCGCGGACGGCGTCGAGAACGGCAGGATCGGTCATCGGCAGAATCTCCTTTGCGAAGATTCTGTCCAATATTTACTGGACTGAGTCAAATAAATTTATGCCGCCGCCTGTTTTGCCGGCGACTGGCCGAGGGCGAAATCGACCGCGGCCATGGCGTGTACGGCGGTTGAATCGACGCCAGGGAGCGGCAGGTCGGAGGGGTCGAGGAGGAGGCAGATTTCCGTGCAGCCGAGGATGATGCTGTCGGCGCCTTCAGCCTTCGCCTTCTCGATCATGGCGATGGCCCGGGTGCGGGAGGTGTCGAGAACCGTGCCGGCGCAGAGTTCGTCGAATATGATGTCATGGATATCGGTTCGGTCTTCCGCGTCCGGCACCATGGCATCGACGCCGAGCATCTTCATGCGCTCGATATAAAAGCCGTGCTCCATCGTATAGCGGGTGGCAAGCAGGAGCGGGCGGTTCAGCCCTTTCGACGTCAACACCTTGGCGGTCTCATCGATGACATGGATGAGCGGAATATCGACCGCGGCCTGCACCTCCGGGGCCACGAGGTGCATGGTGTTGGTGCAGATCAGCACGCATTCCGCGCCGGCCGCCTTCAATCCGCGGGCGCTTCCCGCAAGATGCTCGGCCGCCAGATCCCAGCGGCCGGCCTTCTGCATGTCGACGATCTCGGCAAAGTTGACGGAATGGAGCAGGAGATCGGCCGACGCAAAACCACCGAGGCGTTGGCGCACCATCTCGTTGATCAGCCGATAATACACGGCGGTGCTTTCGAAACTCATCCCGCCAATCAAGCCGATCTTGCGCATTTTTTCTCCACACGAGATGGAATTTGGCAACTCCATCTCATTATCGCGAAATTTGGAGGGCCGCAATCGGCGAGAGGCTAAGCGGTGAGGGCGGCCTTCTGTGTCTCGAAATAGTCGGCGAGCGTCTGCGGCTTCCGGCCGGTCAGCATCTCGTAGTCTCCCGTCAACTGTTCGAAATTGCCGGCGCGGATATTGGCGTCCGCCGAGACCAGCATGGCGACGACGAAGCCGGGCAGGCCGGCGCCGGTAAGGCCATGCGTCAACTGTTCGTCCGTGACGTCGACGACGTCCAGCGGCTTACCGGCGGCGGCAGATGCACGGGCGGCGATTTCTGCGGCCGTCAGGGATTCCGGGCCGGTGAGGGTGAGGATGCGGCTGCCTGCTGGCGGATTGGCAAGCGCTGCGGCTGCGGCACGGGCGCAGTCGTCGCGGCTGAGCGTCGTAATCTTGCCGGTACCCACGGACGTGTACCATTTGCCGACCTGAAGATTGTGCGGCATGCCCATCAGATAATTGTCGTGATACCAGGAATTGCGCAGGATCGTGTAGGCGACGCCACTTGCCTTGATGGCCTCTTCGGTGCCGAGATGATCCGGTGCGAACGTGACCAGCGACTTGTCCGGATTCGGCAGGGACGTGTAGACGATGTGCTTCACGCCGGCCTTCGCGGCGGCGGAAACGGCGTTCCTGTGCTGTGTGATACGCTTGCCGGGCGTTGCCAGTTCGTCGGTGGAGATGATCAGCACGCGATCGACGCCGGTGAACGCCTTGACGAGGCCGGCTTCGTCGTCGAAATCAGCCTTGCGGGTTTCCAGCCCGATGGCGGAAAGGTCTGCGAGCTTGTTCGGATCACGGCTGGCAGCGACGATGTCGGCGGCGGCGACCCCGGATGTCTCCAGCAGGTGATGCAGCACGGCGCGGCCCAGATGGCCGGCGGCGCCGGTGACGAGAAGTTTGGTCATGAGGCCTTCTTTCCTGGCAATGGCCGGCCTGCCGGCGCGGCAATGATTATTAGTCTCAAAAAGAGACTAGCACTAGAATAAGAATTGACTTCAATCTGTAAAGGGGGCAGTTTCGAGGGAGATCGTTACTTCAAGGGAACCACCTGCATGGGCCTCAACGCAAGTCGCAAGCCAGTCCTGGACGGCAAGGAATGCGATGTGTCCGCATGGGACATGGGCAACTGCCCGGTCCGGGACGTTCTCGACCGGATCGCCGGCAAATGGTCGACTTTGCTTCTCGAAGCCTTGGCGCGCCAGCCCTATCGCTTCGGCGAGCTTCGCCGGCTTGTGCCGGATATCTCGCAGCGGATGCTGACCCAGACGTTGCGCGACCTGCAGCGCGACGGCTATATCGAACGCGAGGTGTTTCCGACCAAGCCGCCGAGTGTCGAATACCGGATGACCGATCTCGGCCGTTCGCTCTTTGAGCCGCTTTCCAAGGTGTTGCGATGGGCGGAAGCCAATCACCCGTCGGTCAAGGCCGCGCGGGTGAAATACGACGAGAGCGAGTTGGCCTGATCGGATGGGCTCCGGCTGGACATGCCGCTGATACGGTGCGGTAGCAACCGGACCAGACCCGATCCGTGCTCGAAACATATCCCATGAAGATGGCCGCACCGGTTTCGATGCGGCCATCCGAGTGATTTGGTCTGCTTCTCACGCAGGTTGTCGGGCGACCTTTTTGTTTCCGGCGAACATAAGGCGTTTATCGCGCTTCAATCATCTTGCTGTTATGAAGCGCCAAAATGCCTGAGAAGGAGAAACCCTCATGAGCCGTTCCTGCCTTGCCGTCATCCTCGCCGCCGGCGACAGCACGCGCATGAAGTCGTCGATGTCGAAAGTGCTGCATCCGATCGCCGGTCGGCCGATGATTGCTCATGTGATGGCGGCGGTGGCATCGACGGGCGTCACCGAAGCGGCTCTGGTGGTCGGCCGCGATGCGGACGGGGTTGCCAGGGCCGGCGCGGTCGAGGGTGTTTCGGTTCAGGCCTTCCTGCAGACCGAACGTCGCGGCACAGGCCATGCGGTCCTGATGGCGAAGCAAGCCATCGCCGGCGGTTACGATGACATTTTGGTTGCCTATGGCGACGTCCCGCTGGTCACCGCCGGTTCCTTCGCCAAGGCCCGGGAAAAGCTGGCCGCCGGAGCTGACGTGGTGGTGATCGGTTTTCATGCGGACAGGCCGACCGGTTATGGCCGGCTGCTGGTCGAAAACGGCGAACTGATCGCCATCCGCGAAGAGAAGGATGCGACGGACGAAGAACGCAAGGTGAGCTGGTGCAATAGCGGGCTGATGGCGATCAACGGCCAAAAGGCGTTGTCGCTTCTGGAGGGCATTACCAATCAGAATGCGAAGGGCGAGTTTTACCTGACCGACATCGTGGAGATCGCGCGCGCGGCAGGCGGCAAGGTCGTGGCGGTCGATGCGCCGGAAACCGAGGTTGCCGGCTGCAACAACCGGGCCGAATTGGCCATGCTCGAAAAGCTCTGGCAGGAACGCCGACGTCATGAATTGATGATCTCGGGCGTCAGCATGATCGCGCCGGAAACCGTCTTCCTGTCCTATGATACCGAGATCGGCCAGGACGCGCTGATCGAGCCGAACGTCGTTTTCGGTCCGGGCGTCAGGATCGACAGCGGGGCGGTGATTCACGCCTTTTCCCATATCGAGGGCGCGCATGTGAGCGGCGGCGCGACCGTCGGACCTTTCGCACGGCTCCGCCCCGGTGCCGATCTTTCCGCGGGCTCCAAGGTCGGCAATTTCTGCGAGGTCAAGAATGCCAGGATAGAGGAGGGGGCCAAGGTCAACCACCTCACCTATATCGGCGACGCGTTCGTCGGTGCGCATTCCAATATCGGCGCCGGCACGATCACCTGCAACTACGACGGCGTCAACAAGCACGAGACGCGCATCGGTGCCAATGCCTTTGTCGGTTCGAACTCGTCGCTCGTCGCCCCCGTCTCGATTGGCGACGGTGCCTATGTCGCCTCGGGAAGCGTCATCACCGAAAATGTGCCGGCCGACGCGCTGGCGCTTGGCCGTGCCCGCCAGGAGGTGAAGCCGGAGCGCGCGAAAATCCTGCGCGAGCGGGCGCTCGCCCTCAAGGCCGCCAGGAAGGCACAGAAGTAGCGCGGCTATTAACATTTGCGCGTTACCTTCCGACATCGAAAGTGACCGGCGGGCCGATTGCGCAAAACCTGCAATCGGCTAGGAATTCGCCCGGGTTTCAGGAAGCGTGCCACGAAGCGAAAAGGGTCTTTCATGTGCGGAATTGTCGGGATCGTCGGAAGTTCGCCGGTGGCGGCGCGTCTGGTCGATGCGTTGCGAAGGCTCGAATACCGCGGTTATGATTCCGCCGGCGTAGCGACCATCCACGAAGGCCGCATGGATCGCCGCCGCGCCGAGGGCAAGCTCTTCAATCTGGAAAAGAGGCTCGATGCCGAACCGCTGCCCGGCACGATCGGGATCGCCCACACCCGTTGGGCGACCCATGGGGTCCCGAACGAGACCAATGCCCATCCGCATTTCGTCGAGGGCGTCGCGGTCGTCCACAACGGCATCATCGAGAACTTTTCCGAGCTGAAGGACGAACTGCTGGCCGAGGGCGCGGTCTTCGAAAGCCAGACCGATACGGAAGTCGTCGCACACCTGCTTGCCAAATATACCCGCCAGGGCCTCGATCATCGCGCCGCCATGCTGGCGACCCTCAACCGCGTTTCCGGCGCCTATGCGCTGGTGGTGATGTTCAAGGACGACCCGGGCACGATCATGGCCGCCCGTTTCGGGCCGCCGCTTGCGATCGGCCACGGCCACGGCGAGATGTTCCTGGGCTCCGACGCGATCGCGCTGTCGCCGTTCACCAATGAGATCACCTATCTGGTCGATGGCGATTGCGCCGTCATGACCCACAAGGGCGCCGAGATCATCGATTACGACGGCAAGCCGGTGAAGCGGCAGAGCCAGATTTCCCAGGCCTCGGCCTTCATGGTCGACAAGGGCAATCACCGCCATTTCATGGAGAAGGAAATCTACGAGCAGCCGGAGATCATCTCCCACGCGCTCGGCCACTACATCGACTTCGCCGCCAATACGGTGAAGGCGAACGATACCGCGATCGATTTCGGCAAGGTCTCCAGCCTTGCGATCGCCGCTTGCGGCACGGCCTATCTGTCCGGCCTGGTCGGCAAATACTGGTTCGAGCGTTATGCGCGCCTGCCGGTCGAAATCGACGTCGCCTCCGAATTCCGCTACCGCGAACTCCCGCTGTCGCCGTCTCAGGCGGCGCTGTTCATTTCCCAGTCGGGCGAAACCGCCGATACGCTCGCCTCGCTGCGTTACTGCAAGGACAACGGCCTCAAGATCGGCGCGGTCGTCAACGTCCAGGAATCGACCATCGCCCGCGAATCGGACGCGATCTTCCCGATCCTCGCCGGCCCGGAAATCGGCGTTGCCTCCACCAAGGCCTTTACCTGCCAGCTCGCGGTGCTGGCGGCACTCGCAATCGGCGCCGGCCGCGCCCGCGGCACGGTGACGGCGGGTGACGAGAAGGCGATGGTCAGGCATCTCGCCGAGATGCCGCGGATCATGAGCCGGGTGCTGAACGACATCCAGCCGCAGATCGAGGCGCTGTCGCGCGAGCTGTCGCGCTTCAAGGACGTGCTTTATCTCGGCCGCGGCACGAGCTTCCCGCTCGCCATGGAAGGCGCGCTGAAGCTCAAGGAAATCTCCTATATCCACGCGGAAGGTTATGCCGCAGGCGAACTGAAGCACGGCCCGATCGCGCTGATCGACGAGCATATGCCGGTGATCGTTATTGCGCCGCACGATCGCTTCTTCGAAAAGACCGTTTCCAACATGCAGGAAGTGGCGGCCCGCGGCGGCAAGATCATCTTCATCACCGATGAGAAGGGTGCGGCGGCGTCCAAGCTTCCGACCATGGCGACGATCGCGCTGCCGAATGTCGACGAGATCATCGCGCCGATGATCTTCTCGCTGCCGATCCAGCTTCTCGCCTATCATACGGCGGTGTTCATGGGGACCGATGTCGATCAGCCGCGCAATCTGGCGAAATCCGTCACGGTGGAGTGATATCCACCGGCTTTTCCTTGCATCGCAACATCGCATCCGGCATTGTCGCATCAATGATTGCAGCAATGCTTAGCGTATGCAGGGAAACCGAATGAGCGACAGTCCAGAGCGAATATCGCTGGCCGGCCGTCTCAGGAACAACTTCCTAACCGGCCTTATCATCTGCGCCCCGCTGGCCATCACCATCTGGCTCACTTTCACCTTCATCGACTGGGCGGATAGCTGGGTGACGCCCTATATTCCGCAGCGCTACGACCCCCAGTATTATTTCAACATCACCATTCCCGGCACCGGCCTGCTGATCGCCGTGGTGTTCATCACCATCATCGGTTTTCTCGGCAAGAACCTGATCGGCCGCTCGATCGTCAAGTTCGGCGAATCGATCCTCCATCGCATGCCGCTGATCCGCAGCATCTATAAGAGCATCAAGCAGATCTTTGAGACGGTCCTGAAGGAACAGTCTACCTCCTTCAAGAAATGCGGGCTGATCGAGTTTCCGAGCCCCGGCATGTGGGCGCTGGTCTTCATTTCCGGCGACGCGCAGGGAGAGATCGCGGCAAAGCTGAATGCGGACGGCGAGGAGATGGTCGCTGTCTTCCTGCCGCCAACCCCGGTTCCGACCGCGGGTTTCCTGATGTTCGTGCCGAAGAGCAAGATCATCATGCTCGACATGACGCCGGAAGAAGGGGCCAAGCTGCTGATCTCGGGCGGCCTGATCGCTCCGGACTACAAGCCCGTTCCCGGCGTGCCGACCGCGGTCCTGCCGGCCCCGAAAATGCAGGCCTAGCCGGCTCTCAGGAAGCGGATCGCCTCGTCGCGGCGATGCAGATAGAGCAGCACGCGCATGTTCTGGCCGCGCTCGCTGGTGAGTTCCGGATCCCGCTCCAGGAGATAGGCTGCATCCTTGCGGGCGATCTCCAGCAGGTCCGCATGCGCTTCCAGGCTGGCGATCCGGAAACCCGGCGTGCCGGACTGGCGGGTGCCGAGCAGCTCGCCTTCGCCGCGCAGCTTCAGATCCTCTTCGGCGATCAGAAAACCATCCTCGCTGTCGCGCAGGATCGAAAGCCTGGCATGGCCGGTTTCGCTGAGCGGCCCCTTGTAGAGCAGGATGCAGGTCGAAGCCTCGTCGCCGCGCCCGACGCGGCCGCGCAACTGGTGGAGCTGGGCGAGCCCGAATCGCTCCGCATGCTCGATCACCATGATCGTCGCGTCCGGAACATCGACGCCGACCTCGACCACGGTTGTGGCGACCAGGAGCCGCAGTTCGCCGGCCTTGAAGGCGGCCATCACCGCATCCTTCTCCGGCCCGCTCATGCGGCCGTGGATAAGGCCGACATCGCGGCCAAGCTCCCTGGCGAGCACCGCATAACGTTCCTCCGCCGACATCAGGTCGGAAACGTCGGATTCCTCGACAAGCGGGCAGATCCAATAGGCTTTTTTTCCTTCGCCGATCGCGCCCCTCAGCCGGGCGACGATATCGCCGATCCGCTCGGTGGGGATGGTGACGGTCTGGATCGGCTTGCGGCCGGCCGGTTTTTCGGTGAGCTTGGAGACGTCCATGTCGCCGAAGGCCGCAAGCACCAGCGTGCGGGGAATGGGCGTCGCGGTCATCACCAGCATATGCGGGGAAATGCCCTTGGCGGTCAGCCGCAGGCGCTGGTGCACGCCGAACCGGTGCTGTTCGTCCACCACAGCAAGCATCAAATTGTGATAGTTGATCGCATCCTGGAAAAGCGCGTGGGTGCCGATGACGATCTGTGCTTCGCCGGAGGCGATCCGCTCGATGATCTGGTCGCGCTCGCGGCCCTTGGTGCGGCCGGTCAGTACCTCGACCGTCACGGCGGCAGCACCGGCAAGCTTCGAGATTGTCGCAAAATGCTGGCGGGCGAGGATTTCGGTCGGGGCCATCAGCACCGCCTGGCCGCCGGCCTCGACGGCCGCGGACATGGCGAGCAGCGCCACCAGCGTCTTGCCAGCCCCGACGTCGCCCTGCAGCAGGCGCAGCATGCGGTCTTCACCGGCCATGTCCTTGACGACGTCCTCGACGGCCGTTCTCTGGCTCGGTGTCAGCGAAAAGGGCAGGTTGGCGATGATCCTTGCGGCGAGATCGCCCTTCACCCGGATCGGCTGGCCCGGAACCTTGCGCACCTTCTGGCGCACCAGCGACAAGGATACCTGGCCGGCGAGGAATTCGTCATAGGCGAGCCGTCTGCGGGCAGGGGATTGCAGATCGATATCCGCCGCATCGCGGGGATCGTGCAGCCTGCGAAAGGCCTCCGCCACGGAGGGAAAACCCTGACGTGAGGTCAGCGCCGCATCCGCCCATTCCGCGAGTTCCGGCAGACGGGCCACGGCGCCATCCACGGCCTTGCGCAAAACCTTGGGCGTCAGGCCGGCCGTCATTGGATAGACCGGCTCGACCAGCGGCAGGTTTTCGGCTTCCGAGGCTTTCACGATGAAATCCGGATGCACCATCGAGGGGCGGCCGTTGAACCAGTCGACCTTGCCGCTCACCATCACCCTCTCGTCGATCGGCAGCGATTTTTCCAGCCAATTGCCCTTGGCGCGAAAGAAGGTGAGCGCCAGTTCCCCGGTATCGTCATGCAGGAAGACGCGATAGGGCATGTTTGATTTGCCAGGCGGCGGCGGCTGATGCCGGTCGACGCGGCCTTCGATCGTCACGATCGCCCCTTGCGGCGCAAGTGCGATGCCCGGCCGGTTGCGCCGGTCGATCAGCGACGAGGGGGCATGGAACAGCAGATCGACGACGCGGCAGTCGTCCGGGTCCTCGCGGCCGGTGACGCGGGCGATCAGTTCGGCGAGCTTCGGCCCGACGCCGGCAAGCGAGGCGACGGGCGAGAACAGCGGATCGAGTATGGCGGGACGCATGGCGCGCAAAATGCGATGGATTTTGCCCATTTGGCAAGGTGACGAGGGCGGAAAAGCGTCCTATATGAACGGCAAAACAAGGACACCGCCATGACAGGACTATCCCGCACCAGCGCGGATCTCGACCCGCGCCGCCGGCGCATCCTCTACCGCTGCTGGCATCGCGGCATAAGGGAGATGGATCTGGTTTTCGGCAGCTTTGCGGAAGCCGAGATCGCCAACCTTGGCGAAGCGGAGCTCGACGAGTTCGAGGCGATCATGGGCGAGGACGATCACGACCTGCATGCCTGGATCACCGGTGCGCAGGCCTTGCCGGAAAACCGCAATACGCCGCTTTTCGCGCGCGTTGCCGCCTACAAGCCGGACTTCGATCCCGTCACCAAGGCCTCCCTGGAGCTAAGGCTCGGACATACGATATGAATTCTGGCCAGATGATCCCCGGCTTCGACGCAAAGAGGATTGCGGCGGTGCAAAACCCGCTGACCATAGGCAACGTGCCGCCGGGCATGGAGCCGCTGATCCTGGCCGAGCTCGCTCGCGCCGGTCAGGCGGTCGCCTATGTCATGTCGGACGGCCAGCGCATGCTCGATCTGGAGCAGATGCTCTCCTTCGTGGCGCCGGAAATCCCGGTCCTGACGCTGCCCGCCTGGGACTGTCTTCCCTATGACCGCGTCTCCCCAAGCGCCGATGTCTCCGCCCGCAGACTTGCGGCCCTTTCCGGCCTGATCTCTCATCGCAAAAAGCCGCATTCGGCGATCGTGCTCGTCACTGTCAATGCGATGCTGCAGAAGATCGCGCCGGCCGAGATCATCGAGAGCCTGGCGTTCTCGGCCAGGCCCGGCAACCAGATCCGCATGGACGATATTGCGGCGCGGCTGGAGCGCAACGGTTTCGAGCGCGTCGCGACGGTGCGCGAAGTTGGCGAGTTCGCGGTTCGCGGCGGCATTCTCGATGTCTTCGTGCCGGGCACGGAAGAACCGGTGCGCCTGGATTTCTTCGGCGACACGCTGGAATCGATCCGCTCCTTCGATCCGGCCAGCCAGCGCACGACCGGCCAGGCGCGCGCCCTCGACCTCAATCCGATGAGCGAGGTGACGCTGACGCCGGATACGATCAGCCGCTTCCGCAAGAATTACCTGTCGCTCTTCGGGGCTGCGACGCGCGACGACACGCTCTATCAGGCGGTCTCGGAAGGCCGGCGTTATCCCGGCATGGAGCACTGGCTGCCGCTGTTCTACGACGGGCTCGAAACTGCTTTCGACTACCTCAAGGGTTTCCGGGTGGTCACCGACCATACGGCGCGTGAGGCGGCCAACGAACGCTCGAAGCTGGTCACCGACTATTTTGAAGCACGGCGCGATTCCGGCGCCCACGGCAAGGGCGCTGCGGCGCAGGCCGCTCCCTACAAGCCGGTTTCTCCGGGCCAGCTCTATCTCGACGGCAAATCCTTTGCCGCAGCGCTCGACGCCGTTAACGCGCTGCGCCTGACGCCGTTCAACGAGATGGATGCAGAAGGTCGCCGGGTGGTGACTTTGGATGCGCATGCCGGTCCGCGCTGGGCGAAAAACCAGACGGAGGAAAAGGATCGCGACGAACGCGTCAACGTCTTCGACCTCGTCGTGAAGCATATCGCCGACAAGCGTGCCGAAGGCATCAAGGTCCTCGTCACCGGCTGGTCGGCCGGCTCGCTCGACCGCCTGCTGCAGGTGCTGGATGAGCGCGGCCTGAAGCGCATCCGGCAGATCGACAAGCTCGCCGATCTCGACACGCTTGAGAAGGGTGAGGCGGCGTCGGCCGTGCTCAGCCTCGAAGCCGGTTTCGAGACGGACAGGATCGCCGTCATCGGCGAGCAGGACATCCTCGGCGACCGCATGGTCCGCCGCGGCAAGCGCCGCAAGCGCGGCGCCGATTTCCTCACCGAAGTCGCCGGTCTCGACGAAGGGTCGCTGGTCGTCCATGCGGAACATGGCATCGGCCGGTTTGTCGGCCTGGTGACGATCGAGGCGGCCGGGGCGCCGCGCGCCTGCCTGGAACTGCATTACGCCGATCAGGCAAAACTTTTCCTGCCGGTCGAAAACATCGATCTCCTGTCGCGTTACGGTTCGGATGCTGCCGAGGCCCAGCTCGACAAGCTCGGCGGCGGCGCCTGGCAGGCCCGCAAGGCCAAGCTCAAGAAACGCCTGCTCGACATGGCGGACGCGCTGATCCGCATCGCCGCTACCCGCATCACCCGTCGCGCGCCGGTGCTCACCACGCCGGAGGGGCTCTACGACGAATTCGCTGCCCGCTTCCCCTATGACGAGACCGAGGATCAGGCGAACGCCATCGATTCCGTGCGCGACGATCTCGGCGCCGGCCGGCCGATGGACCGCCTTGTCTGCGGCGATGTCGGGTTCGGCAAGACGGAAGTAGCCTTGCGCGCGGCCTTCTTCGCGGCGATGAACGGCGCGCAGGTCGCCGTCGTCGTGCCGACCACGCTTCTCTCCCGCCAGCATTTCAAGACGTTTCGCGAGCGTTTCCGTGGGCTGCCGATCAAGGTCGAGCAGGCCTCGCGGCTGGTCCCCGCCAAGGAACTGGCGCAGACCAAGAAGGATTTGGCAGAAGGCAAGGTCGATATCGTCGTCGGCACCCATGCGCTGCTCGGCGCCGGCATCCAGTTCGCCAATCTCGGCCTGCTGATCATCGACGAGGAACAGCATTTCGGCGTCAAGCACAAGGAGCGGCTGAAGGAGCTGAAGAGCGACGTCCACGTTCTGACGCTGTCGGCAACGCCGATCCCGCGCACGCTGCAGCTCGCCATGACCGGCGTGCGCGAACTGTCGCTGATCACCACGCCGCCGGTCGATCGCATGGCGGTGCGCACCTTCATCTCGCCCTTCGACCCGCTGGTCATCCGCGAAACGCTGATGCGCGAACATTATCGAGGCGGCCAGAGCTTTTACGTCTGCCCGCGGCTCGCCGACCTGCCGGAAATTCAGGCCTTTCTCCAGTCCGATGTTCCCGAGCTCAAGGTCGCGGTCGCCCATGGCCAGATGGCGGCGGGCGAACTCGAAGACATCATGAACGCCTTCTACGACGGCAAATACGACGTGCTGCTGTCGACCACGATCGTCGAATCCGGCCTCGACGTGCCGACCGCCAACACGCTGATCGTCCACCGCGCCGATATGTTCGGGCTTGCGCAGCTCTATCAGCTGCGCGGTCGTGTCGGCCGGTCCAAGGTGCGGGCCTTCGCGCTGTTCACCCTGCCGGTCAACAAGACTTTGACGACGATGGCGGATCGGCGCCTGAAGGTGCTGCAGTCGCTCGATACGCTCGGCGCCGGTTTCCAGCTGGCGAGCCACGACCTCGATATCCGCGGCGCCGGCAATCTGCTCGGCGAGGAACAGTCCGGCCATATCAAGGAAGTCGGTTTCGAACTCTACCAGCAGATGCTGGAAGAGGCCGTGGCCGAAGTGAAGGGCGACGACGAGATCACCGATACCGGCTGGTCGCCGCAGATCTCCGTCGGCATCACCGTGATGATCCCGGAAACCTATGTGCCCGACCTGCATCTGCGCATGGGTCTCTACCGCCGTCTCGGCGAACTCACGGAACTGTCGGAGATCGACGGATTCGGCGCGGAAATGGTCGATCGTTTCGGGCCGATGCCGACCGAGGTGCAGAACCTCCTGAAGGTCGTCTACATCAAGTCGCTGTGCCGCAAGGCCAATGTCGAGAAGCTCGACGCCGGCCCGAAGGGCATCGTCGTCACCTTCCGCGACAAGCAATTCCCGAACCCGGCAAATCTCGTCGGTTATATCGCCAAGCAGGGGACGCTTGCAAAGATCCGCCCGGACCACAGCGTATTCCTGACCCGCGACCTGCCGTCGCCTGAAAAGCGGCTGTCGGCCGCGGCCCAGGTGATGACCCAGTTCGCGGAACTGGCAAAAACGTGATCATCTATCGGATTGGGGTTCTGGCTTTGTAACGCCGGCGGCCTGCGGATCGGTCGCGACGGACGCGGGCAGGGGCACGTCGCGTGCCCGCTCGCGCGCCAGCGTCAGAAGGCCGGAGCCGATAATCAGTACTATGCCGATCAGCATCGGCAGGTCGATCTTGTCGCCGAAGATGAGATAGCCGAATAGGATCGCCCAGAGCATCTGGCTGTACTGGGTCGGCCCGATCACGGCGGCGGGCGCATGGTTGGCGGCATACATCAGCCAGACGGTGGCCAGCGCTCCAAGCAGGCCGTAGCCTGCCAGCATGGCCCATTGCGGCAGGGTCGGCCAGTGGAAGTCCGGGATCATCAGCACGCCGAGGATGACGAGGACGCCAAGCACGCCGGCGCCGTAAAGCGAGATGTTCTTCTCCGACGGCCCGATGGCGCGATAGACGATGATCGAGATTGCCCCGGAAAGCCCCGCAAACACCGCACCGACATGGCCGACCGAAAGCTCGCGAAAACCCGGGCGCAATATCACCAGAACGCCGATGAAGCCGATGATCACGGCGCTCCAGCGCCGGATGCCGACCGTCTCCTTGAGGAACAGCACCGACATGATCGTCACGAAGGAAGGCAGCAGGAAGATCAGCGCGAAGGCTTCCGCCATCGACAGATAGGTGAAGGCCGCGACGCTGCCGACCGTTCCCATCGCGGCGGAGAAGAAGCGCAGCACCCATAACGGCCGATTGGTGCTTCTCACCACGTCGAGCCAGCTGTCCCCCGGCTTCATGAGATAAGGAAAGCCGGCGAGCATGAAGACGGCGCCGAAAAAGCCCATTTCATAGGGCGTCAGCGCGCCCTCGATCATCTTGACGCTGGCATCGCTCCAGGAATAGGCGGCAAAGGAGGCGAAGGCGAGAAGAACGCCTTTCAGGGTCTGGTCGGTACGCACGCGGTCTGTCCGTTCTCAGATCATGCCCTTGCGGGCTTCCGCCTTCAGCTTGGCGATCTCACGCAGCGCATTGGCAAACACATCCGGCGTCTGGGCGCCGCTCACCGCATACTGCCCGTCGATGATGAAGAACGGCACGCCGGTCACACCCATTTTCTGGGCCGCGTCGATTTCCCCAAGGACGGTATCCTTGTCGGCGTCGCTTGCCAGGAGGTTCTCGATGACCTTGCGGTCGAGGCCGGATTTTTCGGCAATGTCGGCGAGCACGGCGTGGTCGCCGACATTGTGGCCTTCCTCGAAATTCGCCTTGAACAGCGCGTTTGCAACCTTGTCCTGGATCTCGCGGCTTTCGACGATCGCCCAATGCAGCAGGCGATGCGCATCGAGCGTATTGGGACCGATCTTGATCGCCTCGAAATTATACCTGATGCCGACCTCTTCGCCGAGTTTCTTCAGCATGTCGTGGGCGCGTTCGACAGCGTCCTTGCCGCCGAGTTTTGCCGCGAGGTCGGCCTGGTGATCGACGCCTTCGGGCGGATGGTCCGGATTGAGCCGGTAGGGGCGCCAGTTGATATCGACGCCGACCTCGTCCTGAACCTCGGCGATTGCCAGTTCCATCCGCGCCTTGCCGAGATAGCACCACGGGCAGACGATATCCGAAACGATGTCGATGGTTACGCGCTCCATGGCGGCGTCCTTTCCTCGGTAACCGAAAGAGACTGGATTATTGCGCGCGTTTATCCCACCAGGTGTTGAGCTGGTAGCCGTAAAGCGGCAGTTTCTCCGGATAACCGATATGCTTGCGACGCGCCACCCATTGATCGGGGATATGATAAAGCGGCACGAGATAGTGACCGGAAATCAGCATGCGGTCGTAAGCCCGCACCGCGGCCTCGAAATCCTCCTTGCTGCGAACCGTCAGCATCGTCTCGATCAGCTTGTCGAGGTCGGGATCCGCGGTGCCGGCAAAGTTGAAACTGCCGTCGCGATTGCGGGAATCCGATCCCCAGCGTCCGATCTGTTCGATGCCGGGCGACAGTGATGCGGGATAGGATTTGACGATCATGTCATAGTCGAAATTGCCGGACCGGGCCTGGTACTGCGCATCATCGACGGTGCGGATCGACATGTCGATACCGATCATCTTCAGCGTCCGCTGATAGGCGATCGCAAGCTTTTCCTGGTCCTGGCTCTGGGTCATGACCTCGAAGGTCAGCGGTCGGCCGGACGCGTCCGACATCCTGCCGTTCTTGATCGCATAACCGCCCTTCTTGAGAAGATCGACCGCGTCGCGCAGCACTTTGCGATCTGCACCGGAAGCGTCGGTCTTCGGCAGATGGTAGCTGCCGTTGAGCACCGCCGGCTCGATCCTATCCTTGATCCCCCCGAGAATCCTGAGCTCCCGCTCGTCCGCCGGCTTGCCGAGTGAGGAGAGGGGCGAGTTCTGCCAGAAGCTCTCTGTGCGGGTATAAGCGCCCTCGAACAGGTTCTTGTTGGCCCATTCGAAATCGAAGGCGAGCGACAGGCCGGCGCGCACGTTCACGTCGGCGAAGATCGAACGTCTCGTGTTGAACACGAAACCGAGCATGCCGGTCGGCAGCTGCGGCTTGAACGCATCCTTGATCACATCGCCGTTCTGGACCGCCGGGAAATCATAGGCCCGCTCCCAATGTGTCGGGCTGCCGTCGGGATAAATGTCGATTGCGCCCTTCTTGAAGGCCTCGAACAGCGTGTTGTCCTGCAGGAAATATTCGACGCTGATCTGATCGTAGTTGTCGAAACCCACCTTGGCCGGAATATCCTTGCCCCAGTAACCCGGATCTCGCTCATAAACGATGCGCTCTCCGGGGGAAATGGATTTGATCCGATAAGGGCCCGAGCCGACCGGCGGCTTCAGCGTCGACTGATCGAAGGTGGCCGGATCGGTTGCGTGTTTCGGCAGGATTGGGGTGCCGGTGGCGAGAATCAGCGGAAATTCCCTGTCTGCCTTTTCGTTGAAGGTCAGACGGACGCCGTGCTCGCCGATCTTCTCCATCTTCGCGACGGGCGCCAATCGGGAAGAGAAGGGAATGCGGGCCTTGTCGCGCAACAGTTCAAACGAGAAGATCACATCATCTGGGGTAACGGGTTGGCCATCCGACCATTTGGCCTTCGGATTGAGATTGAACTGGATGAAGGTCCGGTCGTCATTCCACTCGACGCTCTCGGCCAGCAGCCCATAGAGCGTGAACGCCTCGTCGCTGGAACGCGTCATCAGCGATTCAAAGATAAGATTGCCGAAAGCCGGGTCCCAGATGCCGCGCGCCGAGGTGCGCATGCTCTTGAGGATGAACGGGTTGAGGCTGTCGAACGTGCCGACGACGCCATAGGTGATCTTGCCGCCCTTCTTCACATCCGGGTTCACGTAGGGAAAGTGCTTATAATCGGGGGCGAGCGCCGGGCTGCCGTGCATGGCGATCCCGTGGACCGGCTCGGCGAATACCGGGGTGCCGATCAGAAACGCGGCGATGAGGGGAAGAAAGCGTCGCATGGGACCCATGGCGGTGAAATCCTCGCTGATTCGCCTGCAAAATAGCGCATGCCATCAGGCCCACCAACCACCGCCATGTGCAAAAGATTGATCGCCGACGTTAACTCCTTGTCAAAAAATACGAAAGAGGGACTGGATATCGATGTCTGCCCGATGTAACAGGTTGGCCACACGGGCGGGTCATTCAAATGCCTCATTTGACCCACAGGTCACGGGGCAGTAGGACACCCCGAGGGAGTTGACGGCGTCTGCCGTACCCAGCGGATTTCAGGAGACGGATCTCGTTATGATGCTTAAGGCAACCCAAGTTCTGCGGACGGCGATGTCCGCTCTCGCTCTTTCGGCCGGCGCAATGGCGCTGCCGGTTGCAGCTACTGCCCAGGATGCTCCGGCCGCGGCCGCTCCTGGTGCGCCTCCGCTCGGCTGGTTCAAGACCTGCACCAAGCAGGACGACAGCGATCTCTGCGTCGTGCAGAACATCATTGCCGCCCAGAACGGCCAGCTCATCACTGCCGTCGGCCTGATCACGGTCGAAGGCAAGGTCAACCGCAAGATCATGCAGGTTTCGGTACCCACCGCACGCCTGGTGCCGCCCGGCATCGTCATGCAGATCGATGGCGGCAAGGGCCAGAAGCTCGATTACATCGTTTGCCTTCCGGACAAATGCACTGCCGAAGTGCCGCTGACCGACGCCATGATCGCCAGCCTCAAGAAGGGCGGCGAGGTGGTCTTCACCTCGATCAACTTCCGCCGCGCCCCGAACCCGATCAAGGTTCCGCTCACCGGCTTTACCGGCGTCTTCGACGGTCCGGCCATGCCCCAGGAACAGATCGCTCAAAGCCAGCGCAGCCTCGAAGAAGGCATGCAGCGCAAGGCGGAAGAGACCCGCAAGAAGCTGGAAGACGCCCAGAACTCTGCAAAGCAGGGTCAGTAAGTTCCAGTCGGAACCACACAGCTTGAAGCCCGGCCATGTGCCGGGCTTTCTGATTCCGGTCATTAAAAAAGCGCCGGCAGAATGCCGACGCCTTTTCCGGGTGTCGCGAATAGGGGTTAGTGGGCCAGTATGATCTTGGGCTTCAACTGACCGGACGGACCGCGATCGAAGATCTGGTAGACCTGCGGGTTGCGCAGCGGCGCGTCGTTCTCGTCATGTTCCAGGTTCTGTTCCGAAACATAGGCGACATACTCCGTCTCGTCATTCTCCGCGAGGAGATGATAGAAGGGCTGGTCCTTGCTCGGCCGGATTTCTGCGGGAATGGAATTCCACCATTCGTCCGTATTGGCGAATTCCGGATCCACATCGAACACGACGCCGCGAAACGGAAAGACCTTGTGGCGAACCACTTCTCCGATGGTGAATTTAGCGTTGCGTTGTTTCATGGTGCGATGTCCTTTCGCATCCTAATGTGGGAATAAAATTCTCCGACATCAAGAGATTAATGCAGACGGCCCCTTATCGTTCCACGGGATAGACTTAAGGCTTAGTAAGCCTCCGCGGTCCGCTCGTCGCCAGAACTATACCGCCGAGCACCAGAACGATGCCGACTGCGTGATATGTTTCAAAAGTCTCGCCGAGAAATATTACCGCCATGATGATCGAGACAGGCGGCATCAGGTAGAGCGTTATTCCGGCCGTCGCCGGGCCGAATATCCTCACCGTGTGCTGGAAGCAGAAGAACGCTGCGAGCGAGGCGAACAGGATGATGCCGGCGATCTTCGACCAGGCCGAAAACGTCGTCGGCAGCAGCCCGCCATGGAACAGTTCCCAGAGCGCCGGAGGCAGGAGGAGGAGCGAGCCTGAAAAGCCGATCAGCCCGAACAGCGTGAATGGCCGGATCCTCTGGGCCGCCGGGCGGCGCAGGAGGATCGAATAGATCGCAAAGGCGATCGCCGCTACCAGCATGCCGAGGTCGCCGACATTGAAATTCATGTGCGCCAGGGCGCGGAGATCGCCGCGCAGGACGATCGCCGCCACGCCGGCGAATGCGACCGCCATGCCCAAGAGCTCGCGGCTGCCGATCCGGCGGCCGGAAAACCGCCACTCGAAGAGGATGATGAACAGCGATGAGGTCGTGTAGATCAGCGTCGCATTCGAGGCCGTCGTCAGCGTCAGCGCCCAGTATACGAAGCCGCCGCTGATGCCGATGCTCAAGAAACCCAGCCACAGCCAGAGCCAGGTATGCCGGCGCACAAAGGTCCAGGCCGCCGGCCAGTCGAGATACAGCAGCGGCACGATGATCAGCGTCGATCCGGCCCAGCGGATGAAGGCCGTGATGAACGGCCCGATCTCGCCGATCACGCCGCGCCCGAAGATCAGGTTGCTGGAAAAGAACACGGGCACAAGCGAGAAGATCACCCAGTCGATCGGGCGCGGTCTTGGAGAATTGGGGGAGGTCATCTGTACACCGGCAACGGGGGCGCAAGCTCAAGGCTAGGCGGAACGGAAAACGGCGGGCTTGCGGCCCGCCGTCTCCAAGGCAAAAGGCGCTGATCGGATCAGGCCGAATAATACATGTCGAATTCGACCGGATGCGGCGTCATTTCGAAGCGCATGACTTCCACCATCTTGAGCTCGATATAGGCGTCGATCTGGTCGTCGTCGAACACGCCGCCGGCGGTCAGGAACTTGCGGTCGCGGTCGAGGTTTTCGAGCGCTTCGCGCAGGGACCCGCAGACTGTCGGTATCTTCTTCAGTTCCTTCGGCGGCAGGTCGTAGAGATCCTTGTCCATGGCCTTGCCGGGATGGATCTTGTTCTTGATGCCGTCGAGGCCGGCCATCAGCATGGCGGCAAAGGCGAGATAGGGGTTTGCCAGCGGATCCGGGAAGCGGACTTCGACGCGCTTCGACTTCGGACCGGTGCCGAAGGGAATGCGGCAGGAAGCCGAACGGTTGCGGGCCGAATAGGCCAGCAGAACCGGCGCTTCATAACCCGGGACGAGACGCTTGTAGGAGTTCGTCGTCGGGTTGGTGAAGGCGTTGATCGCCTTGGCATGCTTGATGATGCCGCCGATATAGAAGAGGCAGCTCTCGGAAAGGCCGGCATATTCGTCGCCTGCGAAGGTCGGCTTGCCGTCCTTCCAGATCGACTGGTGTACGTGCATGCCCGAACCGTTGTCGCCGAAGATAGGCTTCGGCATGAAGGTCGCGGTCTTGCCATAGGCGTTGGCGACCTGGTGCACGACGTATTTGTAGATCTGGATCTTGTCGGCGTTGCGCACCAGCGTGTCGAACTTGACGCCGAGCTCGTGCTGGGCGGAGGCGACTTCATGGTGATGCTTTTCGACGACCACGCCCATTTCGGCGAGCACGGTCAGCATTTCGGAGCGCATGTCCTGCAGGCTGTCGACCGGCGGAACCGGGAAATAGCCGCCCTTGACGCGCGGACGGTGTCCGAGGTTACCGGTCTCGTAGTCGGTGTCGTCGTTGGACGGCAGTTCGGAGGAGTCGAGCTTGAAGCCCGTATTGTAGGGGTCGGCTTTGTACTTGACGTCGTCGAATACGAAGAATTCCGGCTCCGGGCCGACAAAGACGGTATCGCCGATGCCGGATGCCTTCAAATAGGCTTCGGCCTTCTTGGCCGTGCCGCGCGGATCGCGGTTATAGGCTTCGCCCGAAATCGGATCGAGAATGTCGCAGAAGATGACCATGGTCGACTGCGCGAAGAACGGATCCATGTGGACCGTCGCCGGGTCGGGCATCAGCACCATGTCCGACTCGTTGATGGCCTTCCAGCCGCCGATCGAGGAGCCATCGAACATGACGCCGTCGGCGAACATGTCCTCATCGACGCAGACGACGTCCATGGTGACATGCTGCAGCTTGCCCTTGGGGTCGGTAAAGCGCAGGTCCACGAACTTGACGTCGTTTTCCTTGATTTGTTTCATGATTTCGCTTGCGCTCGTCATATGACCTTCCTCGATGTACGATGACGATGAGACCCCGGCCTTTGGCCTTAGGGCGTTTATTGGGGGCGTTTAGATGGCGTCCACGCCCGTTTCACCGGTACGGATGCGGATGACTTCCTCCACGTTGGAAACGAATATCTTGCCGTCTCCAATCCGTCCAGTCTGTGCCGCATTGCGGATGGCCTCGATGACCGCATCCGCGTTCTCGTCCGCCAGGACGACCTCAACTTTGACCTTCGGCAGAAAATCGACGACGTATTCTGCGCCGCGATAGAGCTCGGTATGGCCCTTCTGGCGGCCGAAACCCTTGGCTTCGGTCACTGTGATTCCCTGCAGGCCGACTTCCTGAAGGGCTTCCTTCACTTCGTCGAGCTTGAAAGGCTTGATGATCGCTTCGATCTTTTTCATGAGAAACTCTATCTCCGCTTCTCTCTTGAAGCAGGCCGTTACCCGCTCGCCCATGCCAATGCAGGTATCGTGCCAAACTCAGACGAAACTTTCAAAAAAATAATGCGGTTTTGCACGAATTCCCGACAAAACAGCGTGTTCAGCGACAAAATAGCTACCGTTTCTCTCAAAATTTGTGCATTGCGGCACAAGAATTGGAGTTTTTTGTAGTTTTTCCGGTAGTTAAGCGTTGTCGAATGTATTGAAGGTGACGGTATAAAAATAGGCATTTGCCTAATTATTATGCTTATTTGAGCGAGGAAAGGGCGCTTGTTTTCTGATCATCTTTCCGTTCAATTGCGCCTATGGACGCTTCGATTGTCTCACTGCTTCTGACGCCCGACGAGATGGCGGCGGCCGACGCCGCCTCTGCCCGATCCGGCATCCCGTCCTTCGATCTGATGGAGCGGGCAGGGCAGGCGGTTGCGGCGGCCGCACTTCGGCAATATCCGGGAGCCTTGCGTTTCGTTGTGCTCTGCGGCCCCGGGAACAATGGCGGTGACGGATATGTGGCGGCCCGCGCGCTTGCCGAAGCTGGAGCGGTCGTCGCTGTCCATCATCTCGGCGACCCGCGGAAACTGACGGGTGATGCCAGACATGCCCGCGAACTCTGCCGTCCGCCATCAACGCCGCTGGAAGCGTACCTGCCGACGACCGGTGACGTGGTGGTCGATGCCTTATTTGGCGCTGGCCTCACTCGCAACGTGCCCGACATTGTCGCGGATGTGATCCGCAGGGTATCCGAGGCACAGGTACCGGTCGTCGCCATCGACCTGCCGTCCGGTCTCTGCGGAAGGCGCGGCGTACCGCTCGGCGCCGCCTTCAAGGCCGCCCATACGGTTACCTTCATGACCCGAAAGCCGGGTCATGTGCTGCTGCCGGGCAGGTCTCTTTGCGGTGACATCCAGGTTTTCGACATCGGCATTCCGGCCCGTATCATCGGCGAGGTTGCGGGGGAGATAAGGGAAAACCGACCGGAACTGTGGCGCAGTCTCCTGGTCGAGCCGGGAAGCGAGACCCACAAATATCGTCGCGGACATCTGGCTGTATTTTCCGGCGAGGCTGGCAAAACCGGGGCGGCCCGGCTTTCGGCGACCGCCGGCTTGAAAGCCGGGGCAGGGCTGGTGACGGTCGGTTCGCCAGGCGATGCCATGCCGGTCAACGCGGCCTCGCTGACTGCTATCATGCTGCATCGGATCGACACGCTGAAAGATCTGAAAGACTGGCTGGATACGGCAAAACTTGCCGCTTTCGTGCTTGGACCGGGCTTCGGCATCGGCAAAAAGGCACGGCAATTCGCGCTTGCGCTGAAGGATCGGCCGCTGGTGCTCGACGCCGACGGGATCACCTCCTTCAAGGAAAAGCCTTCGGAACTGTTCGATGCCTTTGCCGGCGGAGAGCCGCACCTGGTGCTGACGCCGCACGAGGGAGAATTCGCCCGCCTGTTTCCCGATATTGCTGCGGATGACAACCTGAGCAAGGCGGAAAAGGCGGTGAGCGCCGCCACCCGCGCCCATGCCGTCATCGTCTATAAGGGCGCAGACACGGTGATCGCCGGTCCCGACGGACGCGCCTATGTCAATACCAACGGACCGCCATGGCTGGCCACCGCCGGTTCCGGCGACATTCTGGCCGGCATGATCGGTGCGCTGCTCGCCCAAGGCATGCCCGCGTTCGAGGCAGCCGCGGCGGGCGTCTACCTACATGGCGAAGCCGGCAAGCGGGCGGGCAGGGGCATGACGGCCGATGACCTCGCCGTCCATGCCGGCGTGTCGCTGGATCCCTAGCTGCGGCTTTCCAGGAGTTCGCGCATCGCCATCGCGCCATAGGGCGCGTTCACCTTGCCCTCGTGGATGAAGAAGGCGAAGACGTCGCGCGGCTCCTTCTTGACGTCACGCTTCTCGTCAATCAGCGGCAGGTCGTCTGGCACGCCGCCCTCAGCCCAGGTTTCCAGCCTTTTCGCCCAGGCTTTCATATCCGCTTCCGCATAACAGGTCTTGATGTCGTCCGACCCCTTCTGCAGGCGCGCGTAGACGAAATCCGCCGTCACATCCGCGATCATCGGATAGTCGAAATGGTCGGCGCAGACGGGCGCGATATTGTATTTCGCCAGCAGCGCGATGAATTCCGGTACCTTGAATGTGTCGTTGCGGACCTCGACCACATGGGTCAGCTTCAGCCCATCCAGCTTGTTCGGCAGCAGTTTCAGGAAGGCCTCGAAATCATCCGCTTCGAACTTCTTGGTCGGCGCGAACTGCCAGAGCAGCGGCCCGAGATGATCGCCGAGTTCGGTCAGGCCCTGGGTCAGGAATTTCTCGATCGACTCTCCCGCCTCGGCCAGGACCTTGCGGTTGGTGGTGAAGCGGCTCGCCTTCAGCGAAAAGATGAAGCCGTCCGGCACTTCCGAAGCCCATTTGGCGAAGGTCTCGGGCTTCTGCGACCCGTAATAGGTGCCGTTGACCTCAATGACCTTCAGCTTGCTCGCGGCATATTCGAGCTGTCTCTTCTTCGCCAGTTTTTCCGGATAGAACGTGCCTTCCCACGGCTCGAAGGTCCAGCCGCCGATGCCCGTGCGGATAGTGCCGGCTTTGGTCATGAATTACCTCCCTTGTGCGGAGGTTCACTCCGCCGCTTCCACCTTCTTGACCGGCCGGCGCTCCAGCAGTTCCTTCAGGAAGTGGCCGGTATAGGACCGCTTTTCCTTGACGATCTGCTCGGGCGTGCCGGCCGCGACCACTTCGCCGCCGCCGGTGCCGCCTTCCGGGCCGATGTCGATGATCCAGTCGGCCGTCTTGATGACCTCGAGATTGTGCTCGATGACCACCACGGAATTGCCCTGGTTCACCAGTTCGTGCAGCATTTCCAGCAGTTTGGCGACGTCGTGGAAATGCAGGCCGGTCGTCGGTTCGTCGAGGATGTAAAGCGTGCGCCCCGTCGAACGTTTCGACAGTTCCTTGGCTAGCTTGACGCGCTGCGCCTCGCCACCCGAAAGCGTATTGGCCTGCTGACCGACCTTGATATAGCCGAGGCCGACATCGAACAGCGATTGCAGCTTGTCGCGAACCGCCGGCACGGCCGAAAAGAATTCGACGCCTTCCTCGACCGTCATGTCGAGCACGTCGGCGATCGACTTGGTCTTGAACGTCACGTCGAGCGTCTCGCGATTGTAGCGCTTGCCGTGGCAGACGTCGCAGGTGACGTAGACGTCCGGCAGGAAGTGCATCTCGATCTTGATGACGCCGTCGCCCTGGCAGGCTTCGCAGCGGCCGCCCTTGACGTTGAACGAGAAACGGCCCGGCTGGTAGCCGCGCGCCTTCGCCTCCGGCAGGCCGGCGAACCAGTCGCGGATCGGCGTGAAGGCGCCGGTATAGGTCGCCGGGTTGGAGCGCGGCGTGCGGCCGATCGGCGACTGGTCGATATCGATGACCTTGTCGATATGCTCGAAACCGTCGATCCGGTCGTGCTCGGCCGGGATTTCGCGGGCGCCCATGACGCGGCGCGCGGCGGATTTATAGAGCGTCTCGATCAGAAACGTCGATTTACCACCGCCCGACACGCCCGTGACGGCGGTGAACACACCGAGCGGAATGGCGGCCGTAACATTTTTCAGATTGTTGCCGCGTGCGCCAAAAACCTTGATTTCCTTGCCCTTCTTCGGCTTGCGGCGTTCCATTGGCACCGGCACCCCGAGCTCGCCCGACAGATACTTACCCGTCAGCGATTTCGGATTGGCCATCACCTCGTTGGGCGTGCCTTCGGCCACCACCTGTCCGCCATGGATGCCGGCCGCAGGGCCGATATCGACGACGTAGTCGGCGCTCAGGATCGCATCCTCGTCATGTTCGACGACGATCACCGTATTGCCGATGTCGCGCAGGTGTTTCAGCGTATCGAGCAGGCGGGCATTGTCGCGCTGATGCAGGCCGATCGATGGCTCGTCGAGCACGTAGAGCACGCCGGTCAGGCCGGAGCCGATCTGCGAGGCGAGCCGGATGCGCTGGCTTTCGCCGCCGGACAGGGTCCCGGAATTACGCGACAGGCTGAGATAGTCGAGGCCGACATCGTTCAGGAACCGCAGGCGCTCGCGGATCTCCTTCAGAATGCGCACCGCGATCTCGTTCTGCTTGGCGCTCAGCTGCTGCGGCAGCATTTCGAACCAGTCGCGGGCGAGGCGGATCGACATGTCGGTGACCTGCCCGATATGCAGCTTGTTGATCTTCACCGCCAAGGCTTCCGGCTTCAGGCGAAAACCGTTGCAGGCGGGGCAGGGGGCCGCCGACATGTAGCGTTCGATCTCTTCGCGCGCCCAGGCGCTATCGGTTTCCTTCCAGCGGCGTTCGAGGTTCGGCACGATGCCCTCGAAGTTCTTGACCGTCTTGTAGGAACGGGCGCCGTCGGCATAGTGGAACTCGATCTTCTCCTCGGTGCCTTCGAGGATGGCCTTCTGGGCCTCGGCGGACAGTTCGTTCCAGCGGCTGGAAAGCTTGAAGCCGAAAACCTTGCCCAGCGCCTCGAGCGTCTGGTTATAATAAGGCGAGGTGGACTTCGCCCAGGGCGCGATCGCGCCGTCGCGCAGCGTCCGGGCGGGTTCCGGCACGATCAGCGCCTCATCCACCTTCTGCTGCGAGCCGAGACCGTCGCAGGTCGGGCAGGCACCGAAGGGATTGTTGAACGAAAACAGCCGCGGCTCGATTTCCGGAATGGTAAAACCGGAGACCGGGCAGGCGAATTTCTCAGAAAACAGCACCCGCTCGTGCGTCTCGTTGAGCGACTTGTTGGCGGATCCGCCGGCAGCGGTATCCTCGGCCCGCAGCGGCTTGTCGGCGAATTCGGCGATGGCCAGCCCATCGGCCAGCTTCAGCGAGGTTTCGAGACTGTCGGCCAGGCGTGCGGAAATGTCGGGGCGCACCACGAGGCGGTCGACGACCACGTCGATATCGTGCTTGTATTTCTTGTCGAGCGCCGGAACATCGGCGATCTCGTAGAACTGGCCGTCGACCTTGACGCGCTGAAATCCCTTTTTCATCAGGTCGGCGAGTTCCTTCTTGTACTCGCCCTTACGACCGCGGATCATCGGCGCCAGGATATAAAGACGCGTGCCTTCCTCGAAAGCGAGGATTCGATCGACCATCTGACTGACCGTCTGGCTTTCGATCGGCAGGCCCGTCGCCGGCGAATAGGGCACGCCGACGCGGGCAAAAAGCAGGCGCATGTAGTCGTAGATCTCGGTGACCGTGCCGACCGTCGAGCGCGGGTTGCGCGAGGTGGTCTTCTGCTCGATCGAGATTGCCGGCGAGAGCCCGTCGATCTGATCGACATCCGGCTTCTGCATCATCTCCAGGAACTGGCGCGCATAGGCCGAAAGGCTTTCGACATAACGCCGCTGGCCTTCCGCATAGATCGTGTCGAAGGCGAGCGACGACTTGCCCGAACCCGACAGGCCGGTCATGACGATCAGCGAATTGCGGGGCAGATCAAGATCGATGCCCTTCAAATTGTGCTCGCGCGCACCACGTATTGAAATGCTCTTCAGTTCGCTCATCTGTATGCTCTCGGGAGGATTGAAGCCCTTATGTAGTGATTGATCCGCGGCTGTCGAGACGAAACTGTCGCGATGCAGCGCCGTTCCCTGAGTCGGTTGACAGCACTATAGGAATAAACTAGAACAAATAAAGAACAAATTTGCCTGTGGATTAAATATCGCAAAAACCCAATGGCCGAGCCCGATGGGCTAAAGTACCGCGATTGATTTTGGTGCCGCCGGCCGGGCGGCAGATGAGGTGACGAATATGGCTGGTAGTGTGAACAAGGTAATCCTGGTGGGGAATGTGGGGGCTGATCCTGAAATCCGCCGGACGCAGGACGGCCGGCCGATCGCCAACCTTCGCATCGCCACGTCCGAAACCTGGCGCGACCGCAACAATGGCGAACGCCGCGAGAAGACCGAATGGCACACCGTCGTGGTCTTCAACGAAGGCCTCTGCAAGGTTGTCGAGCAGTATGTGAAGAAAGGCGCCAAGCTTTATATCGAAGGCGCTCTGCAGACCCGCAAGTGGCAGGACCAGACCGGTAACGATCGCTATTCGACGGAAATCGTGCTGCAGGGCTTCAATTCGACGCTGACCATGCTGGATGGTCGCGGCGAAGGCGGCGGCGACCGCGCAGGTGGTGGTTTTGGCGGCGGTAATCGCAGCGGCAATGACTTCGGCGGCAATGATTTTGGCGGCGGTGACGATTACGAGCGCCGTCCTTCCGGCGGTGCGAGCCGTGGCGGCCAGTCCTCCGGCGGTCAGCCGGCAGGCGGCAATTTCTCGCGCGATCTCGACGACGACATCCCGTTCTGATCGGTCGATCGGCATCGATTTCTGAAACGGCAGCTGCCTGGATTTTCGCTCAGGCGGCCGCCTTGTCGGCGAGCATCGCGACCAGCACGTCCGATTGCGACAGAATGCCGACCAGTTTGTTGTTTTCCCGGGTGACCGGCAGGTAGTGCAGCCCCTCTTCGGCAAAGATGACGATGGCATCGGCGATCGGCGTGTCCGGGCCGACGGTTTTGACCGGCGTCGTCATGATGTCCTTGACCGTGTCGTTCGGTGCGCTGGCGCCTGACAGAACGAGGCGCAGGCGCTGGGCAAATCCGATCTTTGGCCGGCCTCTCGTCCAGTTCGCCTTGTCGAGGAAATCGGTCTGGGTGACGATGCCCACCACTTCCGCCCTGTCGTTGGTGACGGGCAGGGCCTTGAAATGGTGGACGCGCATCAGATCGTGCGCTTCCTTCAGCGAATTGTCGGGAGCCACCGCCACCACATCGCGTGACATGATGCTGGCGCAATCGAGGTGGCCGGCGCGCCGACGATATGACCGCAATTCGGTCCGCCTGAGGATCGTTTCGAGGTCGTCGCGATCGATATCCAGGAACTCGTCGTATTCTTTCAGGACATGGTCGAGGTCGGCGGAGGTAAATCCGATGCGCTGGATCGAGGCGGGATCGGTCGTGCCGTGATCGGCCGTCGGCGGCTTGGCCGCGTGCGGGTAACGACGCCCCGTCAGATTGTTGAAGACCAGCGCGATCAGCAACAGGACCAGCGAATTGCCGATGACGGGCCAGATGACGAAGCCGTAGCCGAGTTCGTGGATCGCCGGCCCGCCGAGCACGGCGGTCAGCGCGATCGCGCCGCTCGGGGGATGCAGGCACCGCAGCGTCATCATTGAGGCGATGGCGACCGCGATTGCCGCCGCCGAGGCCAGGAACGGGTCGGCTATCAAAAGAGCGGTGGTCACTCCGACGAGGGCCGCGACGATATTGCCGCCCAGGATCGACCAGGGCTGGGCAAGCGGGCTGGAAGGCACCGCAAACAGCAGCACCGCCGACGCTCCCATCGGGGCGACCAGTGCCGGAAGCGTTGCATCGGCCTTCAGGGCCAAGCTTCCCAGCAATCCCGTCACCAGAATTCCCGCAAGTGCGCCAAATGCCGCACGCAGTCTTTCCTTGGGACTGACGGGAGTGGCTTCCGGCAGGAGCCGGCGCAACAGACGGCGCATCATGGAGACTTCCGATCGAGGTGGGCTTGGATCGCGTTCTAGCAGAAAATTCCGTTCTGTCGCGCGGGGCCTACCCAAATATGGACGGCCTAAAGGCTGAAGGCCGAGCGGACGCCGTCGACGACGAACTGGACGGAGAGCGCCGCGAGAATAACGCCGAGCAGACGGGTGAGGATCGCCCTTCCGGTGACGCCGAGAAAACGGTCGAGCCGTTCGGCGACCAGAAGCGTCGCATAGACCAGCAGCATGATCAATGCGATGACGCCGATGAAAAGCGCGCGGTCCAGTATGCCGGGCAGGGTGCCGGAAAGCAGGACTGTCGCCGAGATCGCGCCCGGTCCGGCAATCAGCGGCAGTGCCAGCGGAAACACCGCTATATTGTGGATATGGTCGATGGTGATCGCCGCCTGGGACGTCTTTTCCTTCCGCTCCTGGCGTTTCTCGAACACCATTTCAAAAGAGATCCAGAAGAGCAGCAGGCCGCCGGCAATGCGGAAGGCGCCGATCGAGATGCCGAGCAGCCCGAGCACGCTCGAACCGAACAGCGCGAAGACAGCCAGAATGCCGAAGGCGATCAGCGATCCGCGGAAGGCGACCTGGCGGCGCTGGACGGCCGTCATGCCGACGGTCAGGCCCAGGAAGACGGGCGCCAGCCCGGGCGGGTCGAGTGTCACGAGCATCGTGGTCAGGGCATTGACCAGCATATCGGGGGTCGCCATATCCTCTCCCTGTCAGGCTGCAATCCTTGCAGTCGCATGCGAAGATTGTTAGGACAGGCCGGCAGCGAAAGAAAGCCCACCCCGTCTGCATCGCGGCATGTTTTCGACCTTGTTCAAAAGCCGTGTTAAAGCCGCAAAAGCTGTTCAAAACCATTGTGGAAATTGGCGCTCGGAACCGCTTTCCGCTATAAAAAAGAAACTGATTCCGAACAGAGATCGTGATCCGATTTGACTGAGCAAAGCACACCCGGCGGCGGAAAGCTGCCTCCAGGCATCGAACCCATTTCCATCATGGAAGAGATGCAGCGGTCCTACCTCGATTACGCCATGAGCGTCATCGTCAGCCGCGCCCTTCCTGACGTCCGCGACGGACTGAAGCCGGTTCACCGGCGCATCCTGTACGGCATGTCGGAACTCGGCATCGACTGGAACAAGAAATACGTCAAATGCGCCCGCGTGACCGGGGACGTGATGGGTAAATTCCATCCGCACGGCAACTCGGCGATCTATGACGCGCTGGCGCGCATGGCGCAGGATTGGTCGCTCCGCCTGCCGCTGATCGATGGTCAGGGCAATTTCGGCTCGATCGACGGCGACCCGCCGGCGGCCGAACGTTACACCGAGTGCCGTCTCGAGAAAGCGGCACACGCCCTGCTCGACGATCTCGACAAGGAAACCGTCGATTTCCGCGACAACTATGACGGCACGCTGTCCGAGCCTGTCGTGGTGCCGGCGAAATTCCCGAACCTTCTGGTCAACGGCGCAGGCGGTATCGCCGTCGGCATGGCGACCAATATCCCGCCGCACAATCTGTCGGAAGTGATCAACGGCTGCATCGCCCTGATCGACAATCCGGCGATCGAACTGCCGGAAATGATGGAGATCATCCCCGGTCCGGATTTTCCGACAGGCGCCCTGATCCTCGGGCGAGCCGGCATCCGTTCCGCCTACGAGACCGGTCGCGGCTCGGTCATCATGCGCGGCGTTGCGGCGATCGAGCCGATGCGCGGCGATCGCGAGCAGATCATCATCACTGAAGTTCCCTTTCAGGTGAACAAGGCGACGATGGTCGAGAAGATCGGCGAACTGGTGCGTGAAAAGCGCATCGAGGGCATTTCCGACCTGCGCGACGAATCCGACCGCCAGGGTTATCGCGTCGTCATCGAGCTGAAGCGCGATGCCAATGCGGACGTGATCCTCAACCAGCTCTATCGCTACACGCCGCTGCAGACCTCCTTCGGCTGCAACATGGTGGCGCTGAACGGCGGCAAGCCGGAACAGCTCGCGCTGCTCGACATGCTGCGCGCCTTCGTGTCCTTCCGTGAGGAAGTGGTTAGCCGGCGCACGAAATACCTGCTGCGCAAGGCTCGCGAACGCGCCCACGTCCTGGTGGGCCTGGCGATCGCGGTCGCCAATATCGACGAGATCATTCTCCTGATCCGTCGCGCGCCCGATCCGCAGACGGCTCGCGAGCAGTTGATGACCCGTCGTTGGCCGGCTCAGGACGTCGATGCGCTGATCCGCCTGATCGACGATCCGCGCCACAAGATCAACGAGGACGGCACCTATAATCTCTCCGAGGAACAGGCCCGCGCCATCCTCGAACTGCGTCTCGCCCGCCTGACGGCACTCGGCCGCGACGAAATCGCCGATGAACTGAACAAGATCGGCGCCGAGATCAGCGACTATCTCGACATCCTCTCGTCGCGCCTGCGCATCCAGACGATCGTCAAGGACGAACTCGCCGCCGTGCGCGACGAATTCGGCACCCCGCGCCGCACGCAGATCCTCGATGCCGGACTCGAAATGGACGACGAGGATCTGATCGCCCGCGAGGACATGGTCGTCACCGTGTCGCATCTCGGTTATATCAAGCGCGTCACGCTCGGCACCTATCGCGCCCAGCGTCGCGGCGGCAAGGGCCGCTCCGGCATGGCGACACGCGACGAGGATTTTGTCACACGCCTGTTCGTGGCCAATACCCACACGCCGGTGCTGTTCTTCTCCTCGCGCGGCATCGTCTACAAGGAAAAGGTCTGGCGCCTGCCGATCGGCACGCCGCAGTCCCGCGGCAAGGCGCTGATCAACATGCTGCCGCTGGAGCCCGGCGAGCGCATCACTACGATCATGCCGTTGCCCGAGGACGAATCGACCTGGGAGAACCTGGACGTGATGTTCTCGACGACCCGCGGCACCGTTCGCCGCAACAAGCTGTCGGACTTCGTGCAGGTGAACCGCAACGGCAAGATCGCCATGAAGCTCGAGGAGGAGGGCGATGAAATCCTCTCCGTCGAGACCTGCAAGGGGCCGAACCTCGACCTCAATGAGCCGGGCGACGACGTGCTTCTGACGACCGCGCTCGGTCAGTGCATCCGCTTCCCTGTAGACGATGTGCGCGTCTTTGCCGGCCGCAATTCGATCGGCGTCCGCGGCATCTCGCTCGGCGAAGGCGACCGTATCATCTCGATGACGATTGTCGGCCACGTCGATGCTGAACCCTGGGAACGCGCGGCGTACCTCAAGCGCTCGGCGGCCGAACGGCGTGCCGCAGGCGTCGACGAGGAGGATATCGCGCTGGTCGGCGAGGAAGTCACCGAAGAGGGACAGCTTCCTGACGATCGCTACGAATATCTCAAGCAGCATGAGCAGTTCGTGCTGACGGTCTCCGAAAAGGGTTTTGGAAAGCGCTCGTCGTCCTACGATTTCCGCACCTCGGGCCGCGGCGGCAAGGGCATCCGCGCCACCGACACGTCCAAGACCGCGGAGATCGGCGAACTGGTCGCCGCCTTCCCGATCGAGGACAACGACCAGATCATGCTGGTCTCCGACGGCGGGGTGCTGATCCGGGTTCCGGTCAACGGTATCCGCATCGCCAGCCGCGCCACGAAGGGCGTCACCATCTTCTCGACGGCCAAGGACGAGAAGGTTGTTTCGGTCGAGCGCATCAGCGAGCCGGAAGGCGACGAGGAGAACGGCAATGATCTGCCCGAGGAAATCGTCAGCGCGACCGGCGATCTCGGAGCCCCGGCCCCGGAATCCGGACCGACGAATGAGGGTGCGGCGGAATAAGCCGCACCTCAATTACAAACCGGGCAAAATAAAAAGCCGGAGGATGAAAATCCTCCGGCTTTTGTTTGAACCGCTTGCGACGGGAGTCTGCGTGAACGCGGTTCGCTACCGTTAAGTCATCGAATTCGCAAATTCTCAGAATGCGCTGTGGCGGCGCGCGAAATCCCTGAAATCCTTCATGTCGGCGCGTTCGCGCCGGAGCTCGGAAATGGTTGAGGCCACGGAAGCCACGAACATGATGCTGATCAAGCCTGCAAGTACTGTCAACGTCACGAACATGGGATTCCTTTCTCGTCCGTGTATCCGCCTCAGTAGTAAGAGAGATCGCTATAACGTCCCGTTACCTGCGGATAATTCAGATCTGCCAATTGGGATTTATCTTGATAAAGGGTTACCGTTGCCGTCAACATCACCGCAATCATGGCCGTCCAGACCAGGTTGATCATGGTGATCTTGTCCAGCATGATCGTTTTCCTTCTCGCGATCATCGCCATCTGTCCTTCTTGTTAGCCTGAACGCGCATCGCGCAAACAGGTTCCACCGCATTTTGAGGGATACTTAACCTTGTCGCTCTGAAGCCTCCTTGAATGCTCTGTTCATCTGGCGTTCAGAATTCGAAGTCTTTCAGGCTTCCTCCGGCCCGAAGGCGACAATGAAGGCCTCCAGTGCAAAAGCGAGAACCACGGCTCCCAACACCATCAAAGCCAGCATTTTTGGTCGTTTCTCCCGAGATCAGGACGGGTCTTGCGCCCGCCACGATCGTCATCAGACCACAGCGCCGCTGAAACGCCCTTGAACGGGCCATTCATCTTTCGTTCAGAATTGGGGAGAAGCTTGCGGTTGGGCGGCTTCCATGACAAAAGGCGTCAAAATTTTGCTTAAACAGGCCCGGACCTCGGCATGACCACTGCTTTCTATCCCGGTTCTTTCGATCCGATGACCCATGGCCACCTGGATGTTCTCGTCCAGGCGCTCAATGTGGCGGACAAGGTGATCGTCGCGATCGGCATTCATCCGGGCAAGGTGCCGATGTTCACCTTCGAGGAGCGGGCGCAGCTCATCAGCGAGTCGCTCACCGAGGCGCTGCCGGGCAGAGCCGGGCACGTCTCCGTCGTTTCCTTCGACAAGCTGGTGGTCGATGCTGCCCGCACCAATGGCGCCGGCCTGTTGATCCGCGGTCTGCGCGATGGCACCGATCTCGACTATGAAATGCAGATGGCCGGAATGAACCGACAGATGGCGCCGGACATCCAGACCGTTTTCCTGCCGGCGGGCACCGCGTCGCGGCCCATTACGGCCACATTGGTCCGGCAGATCGCGGCAATGGGCGGCGACGTCAGTGCCTTCGTGCCTGCTGCGGTCCTCAAGGCCCTGAACAACAAGCTGAAACGCTGATCGTTTCCGAACCCCGGAGTTCTTTCCATGAAACTGCTTCGTCTTGCCGCTGCCGGCGCTTTCGCCCTCGCGTCTATGATCCTGCCGGCTCTCGCCGCGCCCGATGATATCCTGACCATTCAGCTGAAGGATGGCCCGGTGGTGATCCAGCTGATGCCGGAAGTCGCGCCGAAACACGTGGCCCAGATCAAGGCGCTCGCCGCCAAGGGCGAATACGACAATGTCGTCTTCCATCGCGTCATCAATGGCTTCATGGCCCAGACCGGCGACGTCCAGTTCGGCAAGCAGGGCGGCAAGAGCTTCAACCCGGCTCGCGCGGGCATGGGCGGCTCGGAAATGCCCGATATTCCGGCCGAATTCTCGAAAGTACCGTTCGAGCGCGGTATCGTCGGCATGGCGCGGTCGCAGGATCCGAATTCCGCAAACTCGCAATTCTTCATCATGTTCACCAAATATCCGAGCCTGGACGGCCAGTACACCGCGGTCGGCAAGGTCGTGTCGGGCATGGAATTCGTCGACAAGATCAAGCGCGGCCAAGGCGGCAATGGCGAGGTCACAGACCCCGATAAGATGATCAAGGTCACCGTCGGCAAGAAGTAAGCGCCCCCAAGAGGGCTAAGAACTAAACGAAGGGCGCCCCGTCGCGGACGACAATCGGGCGCCGTACCAAGGAGAAAGCCTATGGCCGAGATCAAGGATCCGGAAAACACCCTCATCATGGAAACCACCAAGGGCAAGGTCGTCATCTCGCTGCTGCCGGACTTGGCGCCGGGCCATGTCGCCCGCATCAAGGAACTCGCCCGCGAAAACGCCTATGACGGCGTCGTTTTCCACCGCGTCATTCCCGATTTCATGGCCCAGACGGGTGACGTGAAGTTCGGCAAGCAGGGTTCCGAGAGCTTCAACCCGGCCCGTGCCGGCATGGGCGGTTCCGAGAAGCCGGACCTGAAGGCTGAATTCTCCGCCCTTCCGCATGTGCGCGGCACCTGCTCCATGGCCCGTTCGCAGAGCCCGAACTCGGCCAATTCGCAGTTCTTCATCTGCTTCACCGACGCGCCGTGGCTGAACAAGCAGTACACCGTCTGGGGCCAGGTCATCGAAGGCATGGACTTCATCGACCAGATCAAGAAGGGCGAGCCGGTCAAGGATCCGGACTCGATCGTTTCCGTCCGCGTCGCCGCCGACGTCTGATCTCACTTAAACGAATGGCCCGCTCCGTCTGTCGGCGGGGCGGGTTTCTTATTTCTGGAAAATCCATGCGCGTCGATCTCTTCGACTTCGATCTGCCGGAAGAAAACATTGCGCTGAGGCCCGCAAGCCCGCGTGACAGCGCCCGGCTGCTCGTCGTCAGGCCGGGAAGCGTGCCGGTGCTTGCCGATCACCGCGTCTGCGATCTGCCGGGCTTTCTGAGGCCGGGTGATGCGCTGGTCTTCAATGACACCAAGGTCATTCCTGCACAGCTCGAGGGCGTCCGTCACCGGGAAGGGGCGGGCGGACAACAGGTTTCCGCGACGCTGCACATGCGCGTCGCCCCGGATCGCTGGAAGGCCTTCGCCAAGCCCGGGAAACGTATCAAGGTCGGCGATCGCATCGAATTCGGCGACAGTGGCAATGCCTGCCTGATCGGTTCGCTTGCGGCAACGGTCGAAGACAAGGGCGAGGGCGGCGAAGTCACGCTGCGCTTCGATCTTTCCGGCCCGGCGCTCGACGAAGCGATCATGGCGGTCGGGTACATTCCGCTGCCACCCTATATCGCTGCCAAGCGCCCGGAAGATGCGCAGGATCAAAAGGACTACCAGACCATTTATGCCCGCGAGGAGGGCGCCGTCGCGGCGCCGACCGCCGGGCTGCATTTCACGCCGGACCTGTTCGCGGCCCTCGATGCCGCCGGCATCGAACGCCATTTCGTCACGCTGCATGTCGGCGCAGGCACCTTCCTGCCGGTCAAGGCGGACGATACCGCCGAGCACAAGATGCATCAGGAGATCGGCCATGTCAGCGCCGAGACCGCCGCGCGGCTGAATGCGGTCAGACGTGCCGGCGGCCGTATCGTCTGCGTCGGCACCACGTCGCTCAGGCTGATCGAAAGCGCCGCGGCCGATGACGGCTCGATCAAACCCTGGAGCGGTGCGACCGGCATCTTCATCACGCCCGGTTATCGCTTCAAGGCGGTCGACATGCTGATGACCAATTTCCATCTGCCGAGATCGACGCTGTTCATGCTCGTCTCGGCCTTCTCAGGCCTGGAGACGATGCGGGCGGCCTATGCCCACGCCATCAAAACCGGCTACCGCTTCTATTCCTATGGCGATTCCAGCCTGCTTTTCCGGGACGACCGATGACCGAGACTTTCCAGTTCAATCTCAAGGCCACCGATGGCGGCGCGCGGCTCGGCGAAATCACCATGCCGCGCGGAACGATCCGCACCCCGGCCTTCATGCCGGTCGGCACGGTCGGCACCGTCAAGGCCATGTATCTCGACCAGGTGCGCGATACCGGCGCCGATATCATCCTCGGCAATACCTATCACCTGATGCTGCGGCCGGGTGCCGAGCGCGTTGCGCGGCTTGGCGGCCTGCATGAACTGATCCGCTGGAAACATCCGATCCTGACCGATAGCGGCGGTTTCCAGGTCATGTCCTTGTCGGGTCTTCGCAAGCTTGACGAGAAGGGGGTCACGTTCAAGAGCCATGTGGACGGCAGCCTGCACCACATGTCGCCGGAGCGCTCGATCGAGATCCAGGGCCTGCTCGGCTCCGACATCCAGATGCAGCTCGACGAATGCGTGGCGCTGCCGGCCGAACCGAAGGAGATCGAGCGGGCGATGGAACTGTCGCTGCGCTGGGCCGAGCGCTGCCGCGTCGCCTTCGGCGACCAGCCCGGCAAGGCGATGTTCGGCATCGTCCAGGGCGGCGACCAGCCGGAGCTTCGCATCCGCTCCGCCGAAGGCCTGAAACAGCTCGACCTGAAGGGTTATGCGGTCGGCGGCCTTGCCGTCGGCGAGCCGCAGGATGTCATGCTGAAGATGCTGGAGACGACGCTTCCGGTCCTGCCGTTCGAAAAACCGCGCTACCTGATGGGCGTCGGCACGCCGGACGACATGCTGAAATCGGTGGCGCGCGGCATCGACATGTTCGACTGCGTCATGCCGACCCGTTCCGGGCGCCACGGGCTTGCCTTCACCCGCCGCGGCAAGGTCAATATCCGCAATGCCCGCCATGCGGAGGACATGCGGCCGCTGGACGAGGAATCGAACTGCCCGGCTGCCCGAGACTATTCCCGCGCCTACCTGCACCATCTCGTGCGCGCCGACGAAGCGCTCGGTGGCATGCTGTTGTCCTGGAACAACCTGAACTACTATCAGGACCTGATGAAGGGCATCCGCCAGGCGATCGCCGAGGGCCGGTTCGCAGATTTCTACGCCGAAACCCAGGAAATGTGGGCGAAGGGCGATATCGATCCCGTCTTATAAAGGCTGTCAGATACCCTGGCTGGCGGTGTTGCGGATCATCCGCACACCGTTGACCTTGTAGGATCCGTCGTCCATCAACCGCATCTCGTAGATCGCCGTCCAGTCCTTGCCTTCCCTGGCGCTGATCATCACTTCCTGCAGCACCACTTCGCCGCCGCCGATCATCTTCGAGCGGCCGAAGGCATAGTTGCCGGCGTGATAGACCGGCTCGTAAGTTTTCCGCACCATATCCAGGAACCGGTCCTTGTTGGGATAGAGGCTGCGGATCCCGGGCGAGGCGAAGGAATAGGCCTTTTCCGCGTCATCTTCCATGAGCGCGGCGATCTGGCCGGAAATCACCGCCTGGGCGTTGGCGACCGGATCCTCGGCCTTGACGGAGGTAAAGGAACAGAGAGCGAAACAGAGAACGACTGCAAGATATCGAACCAGCATCGGGCTTTCTCCAAGGGCGGTACCACAAGGCTAGCGCCTTCAGGCGCAAGGAGAAGATGACGCCTGCGAGTTTTTTGCGCAACGCCTTTCTTGAAGGCAACCGAATCTGAATGATTACAGAATGATGACGCGTTGAAGCAGCCGGCGCCTTTATCCGCACATTTTCGTGATATTCCGTCCACCGGTGGCGCAGGGCAGGGTCCCGTTATCGCGGCTTGTCGCTATCGGCCGACGCTGTCAGGAATGCGACGGGAATTTTGATTCGCCCGGACTTGCAATTTCGATGAAAAACCTTTTACCGCCGGCCCTGCTTTATTTCAGCAACGCCATCCTGTTCATTTCGCTGTTCACGCGGTTGCCGGCTATCCAGGCGTCGCTGGGGATCGACAAGGCCGCTCTCGGTCTGGCGCTGCTGAGTGCCCCTGTCGGCACTTTTCTGGCGCTACCGCTTGCCGGACGCATCAACGACCGCTTTACGCCGCGGCTGACGGCACTCGTCACTCTGCCGATCTGCGCCATGCTCACCCCGGCACTGACCGTCCTTCCGGTCGTGGGATTTGTGATCTGCTTCTTTCTCTTCGGTTTCTTCCGCACGATTTTCGATGTCGCCGCCAACATGATCTCCGCCGGCATCGAACAGCGCACCGGCCGGAAGGTGTTGTCGCGCAGCCATGGTTTCTGGTCGGTCGGCCTGCTGGTCGGATCCTTGTGTTCCGGATTCCTTGCCGAAAAGGCGGTGACGCCTTTCGTGCAACAGACCATGGCCGCCGGTTTCGTCATTGCCGCCTGCTTATTTGTCTTCTGGGTTACACCGAAGGACCCGGCACCGGAGACGCCGCCCGACCGCAAGGGTTCGGCCTACGTGCTTCCCGACCGGACGATCCTGCTGATCTGCGTGATGGTTTTCGGCCTCTGCATCGTCGAGGGTGCGATCTACGATTGGGGCATCTTTTTCCTGCGCGAACAGTTGAAGGCCGATCCGGCAATCGCCGGCATGCTCTATGCCACCTTCACCATCGGCATGGGCTTGACGCGGCTGTCGGGCGACATGCTGCGCGACAGTTTTGGTCCAAGGGTGCTGGTCAGGGCCTCGGCCGTTTCGGTCGCCGCCGGGGTGACGCTTCTGGTGGCGACGCCGGATCTGATGCTTGCGGGCGTCGCACTTTTCCTGATCGGCTGCGGGGTGGCGCTTGCCTTTCCGCTCGCGGTCTCGACGACGATCGCGCTCGGCAAGGGCAAGCCCTCGGAAAATCTTGCGGCGCTGTCGCTGACGCTGATGCTGTCGACGATCGGCGTGCCGCCGCTGCTCGGCTTCATCGCCGAACATGTCAGTCTTGTCGCGACCTTCCTCGTGCTTTTGCCCTGCGTGCTGCTGAGCTTCCTGATGGCGCCCGTCGCCGAGGGCCGCCGTCTGTCTTGGCCGCGCCGGCGACCACGGCCGGCTTGACTGCCCTGTGGGAAAATCCTGCAAGGGTGAAGGCTGCCCATAATTGGCCACAAGAGTCGGTGAGGGGTTGAGACCGCTGACCTTAGCCGTTAGACAATGAAACCGGATTTGCCGAAAACAGGTGACACTGTGATCGACCCTTATGAGATGCTTGGTGTTTCGCGCGAGGCGGATGGCGTAGCCATCAAGTCGGCCTATCGCAAACGCGCGAAAACGGTTCATCCGGATGCCGGCGGCGACGTCGATACATTCGGAAAGCTGACCGTATCCTATGAACTGCTCTCCGATCCGGTACGCAGAAAAGTCTATGACGATACGGGCTACGACCCCGAACTCGCCGACACAAAGGACCTGCAGGGGCTGGTAATTCTCGAAACGCTGGTCAACGAGATCATTCTCGACGAGCGCGAGCCGGGAAGTTTCGATCCGGTCGCCGCCATGCGTCGCAAGCTGACCGACAAGATCGTCAATGCCCGCTTCCATATCCTGGAGATGGAGCGCCACCGCGCCCGCATCCGCAACCACATCGACCGTATCGGCCGCAAGCCCGAGACGGACGTTCTGGGCCGCATGCTGAAATCCCGGTGTGAAGCGATCAACGACGCGATCGGCAAGGCCGAGACCGAGATCGGCAACATCGAGCAGGCCTACGGCATGCTGGACGGTTATTCCTACGAGGTCGAGGTGATCGAGATCAAGACGGCGGCCGAGTGAGCATCCTAACCCGTCTCTTGACACCGAAGTCCGCTTCAAGACATAGCTTCAGCCCATTCAATTCACAGGGTTTTTCGATGGCATTGACCATACGTGAGGCCGTCCGCGGGGATGCGGCGGCGCTGCTCGGTTTCATCCGCGAACTGGCGATCTACGAAAAGGCCGAGCACGAGGTCGCGGCCACGGTGGAGACGATCGAAAGCTCCATTTTCGGCGAGGCGTCCGTGACCAGGGCGCTGGTCTGCGAGCAGGACGGCGTACCTGTCGGCATGGCGATTTGGTTCTTCAGTTATTCGACCTGGCAGGCGAGAAACGGGCTTTATCTCGAAGACCTCTATGTGACGCCGGCGGCACGCGGGCTCGGCGCCGGCAAGGCGATGCTGAAACGGCTGGCGCAGATCGCCGTCGAGAACGGTTGCGGCCGGTTCGAATGGAGCGTGCTCGACTGGAACGAACCGGCAATCCGGGTCTATGAGGCGATCGGCGCCGAGCCGATGAACGAGTGGATACGCTATAGGCTTTCCGGCGAGACGCTGAAGAGCTTTGCCGAGGGCTGACGGGGCAGGCGAGGTCGACGCTGGGAGCGTGATTGCGTCTATGGAAGCGCGGATGTCGCTCCTATGGCTTTTGACGTTCCATGCACGCGACGAGAGCTTTTCCTGCTTTGGTCGAGCCGCGGGCAGTCAGCAGGTGCGGTCGATCTGAAATGCCGTCCTTGATTGCGATCTGTTTGGTGGCCGCGGAGAATGTCGTGGCAAAGGATTTTGCGTTGTCTGGCGAAAGCATCGTCTGAGAAACGGCCAGATTGTCGCCGACTGCACCAGTTTCCCCATCCTGACCAAATAACAGTTTGCCGTCTATCGCGATTTCGATCTTTGGGACAATACCCTTGAGGATTGGTTCGTGAGCAAATCCTGGAATAGCTCGGATCAACAAGCCGGATTCTGCGCTATCGCAGATGAACAATACCCCAGAGCGAAGTGACGACATAAAGTCTACCGTCACGCGGGTGCCTTTGGAAAAGGGATCATCCTCTGAATCGACAGTCCAAGCCTGAAAGCCTGCGTCTACCACACCGGCCGAGACCGCAACGAGGCCCAAAGCAACCCAAAATGCACGCATAGCTTCCCCCCTTTACTTCGGGGTAATGCTTGCAAGCCACTCATACGGAAGTCAACTCTCTGTTGTATCTTTACTCAGAAACCTATCGGATGCCCAAGGAGCAAGAGGAGGCGACAGAGACCTTCCGGTTTCGCGCTGCGGATATTGAAAGGTAAGGTTCACTCGGCAATTAGGACTACGTTGGACCTTCATCCCGATATGACGCCGGGCACGCAGGCGAATGCGGCCGAGCAAGTTGACGCTGGGATCAAAGCTGCTAAAAAGCCAGCCAACGAGTGATTGGGTAGCAAATCGGTGGCAACTGCCGTTTTGGAGAATCAACAGAAAGTGGATTTTTCAGCCTTTTCAAGCGCACAGGGAAGAGTGTCCGAGTGGTTTAAGGAACCGGTCTTGAAAACCGGCGTGCGGGAAACCGTACCGTGGGTTCGAATCCCACCTCTTCCGCCAGCCCTCCCTGCCCGGCCTGAGAGATAGGTGCCATTTCGTACCGGAGACATGGGTTACACTTTTCGATTTTTATCGGGAGGTGTGGATGCCGTGGAGAGAGACTTCGGTCATGGATGAGCGTCTTCGATTTGTCGCCCGTTTGCTGGAGGGCGAGAGCATGAGCGATGTGTGCCGGTCGTTCGGTATTTCGCGCAAGACCGGCTACAAGATTTTCAATCGCTACAAGGATGAAGGGCTCGAGGCGCTGACGGATCGGTCGCGACGGCCTGTGCGCTACGCCAACCAGCTGCCCGAGCCGGTGGAAGCGATGATCGTGCGGTGCAAGAAGGAGAAGCCGCACTGGGGCGCGCGCAAGATTCGCGAGTTGCTGGTGCGACGGCTGGCCGGCGACATCCACATTCCGGCCAGGAGCACGGTGCATGCGGTTCTGGACCGTTACGGCCTTGTGAGCCAGGCCCGCAAGAGGAACCGCGCGAACAAGGCCGTTGGCACGCAACTGTCGGCAGCGCCTGGTCCGAACGATCTCTGGTGTGGCGATTTCAAGGGCGAGTTCAGGCTAGGTGACGGCAGATACTGTTACCCCCTGACGATCACCGACCAGTTCTCGCGCTATCTTCTCTGCTGCGAGGCCTTCGAATCAACGCGCGAGCGCGGCGTATCCTGACCCCACGGTGATATTTATTCCCCCTCTCACCGTGGCTCCACCGACAGGCTCAGGTACATCGGATCGAACTCGGCCACCTCCTTCAATCGTTCCCAGTCAAGGATGGTGATCGTCTGGTTGGACCAGGAGATCAGGCGTTCTCGCCTGAGCGTCTGGATGACGCGGTTCATGTGGACGAGCGACAATCCCAGCACGTCGGCCATCTCGCCCTGCGAGAGCGGAAAGTGAAAGGCCCAGCCGTTGGTGCGGCGGACCACTCCAAGCCTGACATAGAGTTCGCAAAGAATGTGGGCGAGATGCGAAACTTTGGAGCGCCGCCCCATTGCAACGATCCAGGCGCGATGGATCGAGCCGTGGATCAGCGTATCGAGCCACAGCATGCGGGTGAGGTGCGGATGCTGTTCTGTCACCTGCTTCAGGTCGGCATGGTCACTAAAGGTGACATGGCATGGAGAAAGCGCGACAACGCCGTGATCCATGGTTTTCAGCAGGAAGGCATGTAGATCGACGAAGTCGCCGGCGACGTGGATCGCAGTGATCTGCCGCGTGCCTTCTGCGGTGAGTTTGTACCGGGCCGCGAAGCCATCCACCAGCAAGCTGCTGTAGCCGGGCCTCGAACCCTCGACCACCAAATCTTCTCCCGCCAGAAAACGCCTTTCGCGCCCCCCGATACGCCTGAGGATGTCGCGCTCCTCATCGGTGATGATGTCGTGCTGCTCGAGGTTGAGAAGTAGGGAATCGATCACGGGTATCCTCTGCGGGTTCAATATCCGGGAGAAGAACGGATGAGGAGGCTATATAGATCCCTCGAAACTCGACACTTCGCGGGAACAAATGCCGGCAAAGGAAATTTGGTCGATAAATAATCAAGGCAGCGAGCAAGGCATGGCGCGATATTTCTTCGATTTGAGCAATGGCGATGGGCCCGTGCGTGACAATGAAGGTCAGGAAATATCGACCCGAGAGCAGATCAGCCGGGAGGTGAGCCGGATATTGGCGGACATCGCCCGCGACGAATTCCCCGAGCGGGAGAAGGGTTCGATCTCTGTCGAGGTGCGTAACGAAGAGGGGCAGTCGGTATTTTCCGGCCGCCTGTCTTTCCAGACACGATGGCATGATGATCCGGGTTCTTGAATGTGTAACGCCTTGCTTTCCGCGAGTTGAGCTTGGCTCGGAGCAACCGTTGTTAACGGACGATTAACTATACCAAATACAATTTTATCTTTTCCCCCGTTTTCGTTCGCATTTTTGCCGCGATGCTAGCAAAAGTTCGTTTCCATTGTGTCCGTCGGCATAGGGGTATGTCCCGGACCGGTTCAATGGCTGTGGAAGGCGGTGCGGTCGCGAGGACCGCTCGCAGCCTGTTGCAGTGAAGGCGGCATGGGACGGATGAGTTTGGGTTTGAGTGGCGGCAAGCTTTCGCTGGGTGCGAGATGGCTCGGGATAACGATCGTCTGCGTGGGGATGGCATCCTGCGCCACGACCGAGGCACCGAAGTCTGGTAAGCCCAGAAGCAAAGAATATTTTTCCGAAAAGGAATATGGCGTTAAGGCCAGCCCGCGCGTGGTCGGCGACGGTCGGCCCGTGCCGAAGGGCGGCGGGCGCTTCATGGTCGGCCAGCCCTACGAGGTCAAAGGCCAGACCTACGTTCCGAAGGAAGATCCGAATTACAACAGGAGCGGCCTTGCCTCCTGGTACGGTTCGGCGTTTCACGGCCGCCTGACCGCCAATGGCGAAGTCTATGACAGCGATCATCTGTCGGCCGCGCATCCGACCTTTCCGCTGCCGAGTTATGCCCGCGTGACCAACCTCGACAACGGCACCTCGGTCATCGTGCGGGTCAATGACCGCGGCCCGTATCATCCGGGCCGCATCATCGACGTTTCCGACAAGACGGCCGAGATGCTCGATATGAAGCGGATCGGCACGGCCAAGGTCAACGTGCAATATGTCGGCCGCGCGCGCATGGACGGCAAGGACATGCCGTTCCTGATGGCATCGTATATCCGCAAGGGTGATCGCCTGCCGTCGATCCGGCCGGAGGGCCAGATCGCCACCGGCGTCATGGTCGCGTCGAACCAGACGCTGGGCGACCAGCTTCAGAGCTACGGCTCGGCCATGCCGCGTCCGATCGCGCTTGCCGGCCGCACCCCGAGCGCGCCGGCGGCGGCTTCCGCGCCTCAGGCCTTCGAGGCTTTCGAGAATTTCTCGATGTTGCCGCAGCTCGGACCGCTTCCGATGGAGCGGCCGGTTGCCGGGGGTGTTCCCCCGCAGACCCGGCAGGTTGCTTCTTCCTACCAAGTCGAATCTCAGGCGCGGCCCTTGCAGGGGCGAAGCCTGGAATCCGCCTATTCATCCGCGCCCCAGGCGAAAACACCTCAGGTCGTGTTCGGTAACATGGTGCTGGAAGGTCCCAAGGCCGCTCAAAAGCCCGTGCGCTAGTTGATGGGCGATTGCAGGGTGCAATCGCCGCTGCTACGCATAGGTCGGACGGTTCGTGGGGTGATCATGCGGCGCCTGCTGATTCTAATTTGCCTGGCACTGCTGCAGGTATTCCTGCAAGCCGGGTTGCCTTTGGGAGCCGTCAAGGCGCAGGAGACGCCGCCCGCATTCGTGACCAAGGCGAAGCAGGTTTATATGGTCGAGGCGAAGACCGGCACCGTGCTGCTCGCCTCCAATGAAAACCAGGGCTTTCCGCCGGCTTCGCTTGCCAAGCTGATGACCATGGAAGTGGTTTTCAGTGCGCTGAAACGGGGCGAGATCAGCCGCGACACCATCTTCCCCGTCACCGAATTCGCCTGGCGCACCGGTGGGGCGCCCTCGGGCACCACGACGATGTTTGCGGCGCTGAAATCCCAGATTCGTGTCGAAGACCTCGTCAAAGGCGTCGTCGTCCAGAATGGCAACGATGCCTGCATCGTGCTGGCGGAAGGCATTTCCCATTCCGAACGCGAATTTGCGGCCCGGATGACGGCGCGCGCCAAGGATCTCGGGCTCGGCCGCTCCGTCTTCGGCAACTCCACCGGCCTGCCGGACACGGAGAGCCGCACGACCGCGCGCGACCTTGTCGAACTCTCCCGCCATATTTTTCGGGAATATCCGGAATTCTATCCGATCTACGCCCAGCCGGATTTTACCTGGAACAAGATCTTCCAGCGCAACAAGAACCCGCTCTTTTCGCTCAATATCGGCGTTGACGGCCTCGGCGCCGGCTTTGCCGAAGGTTCGGGATACGCGCTGGTGGCGTCGGTGGCACGCAACGGCACGCGGCTCTTCCTCGCCATGGGCGGGCTTGCGAGCGACAAGGAGCGGCTGGAGGAGGCGAGGAGGGTGCTCGAATGGGGCTTGTCCTCGTTCGAGACCAAGGTCCTGTTCAAACAGGGCGAGGTGATCGGCCAGGCGAGCGTCTATGGCGGCACGTCGAGCCATGTCGACCTCGTCGCCCGGGAGCCGGTCGATATCTACCTGCCGGCCAATAATCCCGACCGCCTGTCCGGGCGAATCGTCTATCGCTGGCCATTGCGGGCTCCGGTGACGGAAGGCCAGGATGTCGGCGTGCTGAGGATTTTGGCGGGCGACCGGGTGGTTCGCGAAGTGCCGCTGGTAACAGCCAAACCAGTCGGAACGGGCAGCCTCGTCAGCCAGGCAACGGACGCATTGCTCGAACTGATGTTCTTCTGGCTTTGACAAGACGATGTTTCGCAGCGCACCCATATGCGTTATAACCGAAGCCTGAAATGAGTGCGGAAAGACGCGTGGCAGAACATTCCGGATTGTTCGTAACTTTCGAAGGCGGCGAGGGGGCTGGCAAATCCACCCAGATTCGCCGGCTGGCGGATCAGCTGCGCCGCCGCGGCCATGATGTGCTGATGACCCGGGAGCCTGGCGGCTCGCCGGGGGCGGAGGCCGTGCGCCACGTTCTGCTCTCGGGCGCTGCGGAAGAGTTCGGCGTGCGGATGGAGGCGATCCTGTTTGCCGCCGCCCGCAACGACCATGTCGAGGAAGTGATCCGGCCGGCGCTCGAAAGCGGCGCCATCGTGCTCTGCGACCGGTTTATCGATTCCTCGCGCGTCTACCAGGGCGTCACCGGCAATCTCGAACCTGACTATATCGAGGCCCTGCAGCGGGTGGCGATCAACGGCGTGGTGCCGGATTGCACGCTGATCCTCGACCTGCCGGCCGAAATCGGCCTGAAACGCGCCCGCAAGCGCGGCGCCGACAGCGCGCCCGACCGCTTCGAGCGCGAGGAGATCGAGACCCACGAGAAACGCCGCGAGGCCTATCTCGAAATCGCCGAGGCGGAACCGGAACGCTGCCACGTGGTCGATGCCGAGCGGTCCGAGGACGAGATCGCCTCGAAGATCTTTGCGATCGTCGAGCCGCTGGTGCGAGAACTGAGCTTTACCCAGAAGAGCAGCGCGGAATCCGTCGGATGAGCGAGGAAGCCGCCGGCATTCTGGAGGGCGCCGTGCCGCCGGCGCGCAATCCGCATCTCTACGGCCATCATGCCGCCGAGGATTTTCTGGCGCGCAGCTACCGTTCGGGCAAGGGCCATCACGCGATCCTGATCGAAGGGCCTGAAGGTATCGGCAAGGCGACGCTCGCCTTCCGTTTCGCCAACCACGTGCTTTCGCATCCGGATCCGGCAACGGCGCCCGATCATCTCGCCGACCCCGACCCCAACTCGCCCGTCAGCCGGCAGATTGCATCCGGCGCCTCGCATAACCTGCTGCATCTCTCCCGCCCGGTGGACGAAAAGACCGGCAAGACGAAAACGGCGATTACGGTCGACGAGGTCCGCCGGGCCGGGCATTTCTTCTCCCAGACGTCAGGCACCGGCAACTGGCGGATCGTCATCATCGATCCCGCCGACGACCTCAACCGCAATGCGGCAAACGCCATCCTGAAGATCCTCGAGGAACCGCCGCGGCGGGCGCTCTTCCTGGTCCTGTCGCATGCGCCGGGCAAACTGCTGCCGACGATCCGCTCGAGGTGCCAGTCGCTGCGGTTGTCGCCGCTCGGTGACCAGGACCTTTCGAAGGCGCTCGCAGGCCTTGGCACTCCGCTTGACGGCGGCAAGACGCAGGAGATGGTGCTCGGCATGTCCAAGGGCAGCGTCTCGCAGGCGCTGAAGCTCCTGAACTATGGCGGCACCGAGATCATCTCCGCCTTCGAGGAGGTGGTTGCGGCCGACGGTCCCACGGCCCGCAAGGCGATGCACCGGTTGGCGGACGTGCTGTCCGGCAAGGACAGCGAAGTGATCTTCGGCTTTTTCCTGGAGCATTTGAGCGATCACCTGATCGACAAGGCGCGCAGTGCAGCCCTTGCCGGCGATCTTTCGACGGCGGACCGGCAGGCGAAACTCGTCAGCGACATGAACGAGAAGATCACCATCGCGCAGGCGTATAATCTCGACCGCAAACAGACGATCCTGTCGATCCTCGACGCTGCGCGGCGCTGACCCAGAGGGCGGGGGCGGGAACTGCATAAGGAACTTTGTGTTTCGCATCCGCGAAACATGCGCTAAGAGCGGCATGATCCAAATCCAAGTGCCCCAAATCCCAAGTGCACGAGTGCCCCGATGTCCGACAAGACGCCCTATTACATCACCACCGCGATTTCCTACCCGAACGGCAAGCCGCATATCGGCCATGCCTATGAGTTGATCGCCACGGATGCCATGGCGCGCTTCCAGCGCCTCGACGGCAAGGATGTTTTCTTCCTGACCGGTACGGACGAGCACGGCCAGAAGATGCAGCAGACGGCGCGTGCCGAAGGCATTACGCCGGAAGCGCTTGCCGAGCGCAATTCCGGCGAATTCCGGGCGATGGGCAAGCTGCTCAATGCGTCCAACGACGATTTCATCCGCACCACCGAGCCGCGCCACCACGAAGCCTCCAGGAACATCTGGAACCGGATGGCCGACAATGGCGACATCTACAAGGACACCTATGCCGGCTGGTATTCGGTGCGCGACGAGGCGTTTTATGCCGAGGACGAAACCTCGGTGCGCGATGGCGTCCGCTACGGACCGCAGGGCACGCCGGTGGAATGGGTGGAGGAGTCCAGCTACTTCTTCAAGCTCTCCGAATACGGCGACAGGCTGCTGAAACATTACGAGGAAAACCCGGATTTCATCGGCCCCAACGAGCGCCGCAACGAGGTGATCTCGTTCGTGAAATCCGGCCTGCGTGACCTGTCGGTATCGCGTACGACCTTCGACTGGGGTATCAAGGTACCGAACGATCCGGCGCATGTCATGTATGTCTGGGTCGATGCGCTGACCAACTACATCACCGCGACCGGCTACATGGAAGACCCGAACGGCCCGCGCGCCAAATACTGGCCGGCGGACGTGCATGTCATCGGCAAGGACATCATCCGCTTCCACGCGGTCTACTGGCCGGCCTTCCTGATGTCGGCCAAGCTGCCGCTGCCGAAGCGCGTCTTTGCCCACGGCTTCGTGCTGAACGCCGGCGAGAAGATGTCGAAGTCAGTCGGCAATGTCGTCGATCCGTTCGAGCTTCTGGAGAAGTTCGGGCTCGACTATGTGCGCTACTATCTCTGCCGCGAGATTTCCTTCGGCCAGGACGGCAATTGCAACGACCAGCTGATCGCCACCCGCGTCAATGCGGATCTGGCCAACGGCATCGGCAACCTTGCCAGCCGCTCGCTGTCGATGATCGTCAAGAATTGCGACGGCCACGTTCCGGAACCGGGCGAGCTCACCGACGCCGACAAGGAACTGCTTGCGGCCGCCGACGGCCTGATCGCCGTCTGCCGCGAGGAAATGGACAAGCAGCTCATCAACCGTGCTCTGGCCGCGATCATCGGCATCGTTTCCGAGACGGACCGTTATTTCGCGGCGCAGGCCCCGTGGGTGCTGAAAAAGACCGATCCGGCCCGCATGGGCACGGTGCTCTACGTGACGGCGGAAGTCGTGCGCCAGATCGCCATTCTGCTGCAGCCGTTCATGCCGGACTCGTCGGCAAAGCTGCTCGACCTGGTGGCTTCTGCGGCCGATAAACGGGATTTCGCGGCGCTCGGCGAGGCCGGCCGCCTGAAGCCCGGCACGCCGCTCGAAGCGCCGGCGCCGGTCTTCCCGCGTTATGTGGCGCCGGAAGCGAGCGCATAAGGCCTGACCCATGCTGATCGATACCCATTGCCACCTGGATTTTGCCGATTTTGCCGCGGAGCGCGACGCGATCGTGTCGCGAGCCCATGAGGCGGGCGTCCGCCAGATGGTGACGATTTCGACGCGCGTGCGAAAACTCGACGGGCTGCTGGCACTCACCGAGCAATATCCCTCGGTCTTCTGCTCGGTTGGCACGCATCCGAACAATGCCGGCGAGGAACTGGACATCCAGACCGAAGACCTGGTTCGGCTGGCCCATGCGCATGAAAAGATCGTCGCGATCGGCGAGGCCGGGCTCGACTATTTCTACGACACGCAGACACCGGCCGACCAGAAGACCGGGCTGATCCGCCATATCGCGGCGGCCCGCGAAACCGGGCTGCCGCTGGTCATTCACAGCCGCAGCGCCGACGATGACATGGCCGAGATCCTGACGAGCGAAAGCGGGAAGGGGGCCTTCCCTTTCATCCTTCACTGCTTCTCGTCGGGTGCCGACCTTGCCCGGATCGGTGTGGAGCTCGGCGGTTACGTCTCGTTCTCCGGCATCCTGACATTCCCGAAATCGGAAGACCTGCGCGCGATTGCGAAAACCGTGCCACTCGACCGGCTGCTGGTCGAGACCGACGCACCGTATCTGGCGCCAAAACGTTGGCGCGGCAAGCGCAACGAGCCTTCCTATGTGGTCAATACCGCAGAAGTGCTCGCCGAATGCATGGGCGTCACTTATGAGGAAATCGCCCGGATCACCACGGAGAACGCGTTCCGCATCTTCTCCAAGATGCCGAGGCTCTGACCTGTGGCGAGGTATAGGCGGCGCTTCACCATTCTTGGCTGCTCTTCGTCGCCGGGCGTGCCGCGGCTGAATGGCGACTGGGGCGCATGCGACCCGGCAAACCCGAAGAACCGCCGCACGCGTGCCGCCTTCATGGTCGAGCAGATCGCGCCCGACGGCGGCAGCACCGTGGTGGTGGTCGATACCGGCCCGGATTTTCGCGAGCAGATGATCGCCGCCAATGTGCAGCGCGTCGATGCCGTTCTTTATACCCACGCGCATGCGGACCATCTGCACGGCATCGACGATTTGCGCGGCTATTTCATCCTGCAGCACCATCGCATCCCGATCCATGCCGATCCGTTCACCATGGACCGGATCCGCCAGGGGTTTGGCTATTGCCTGGAAACGCCGCCCGGCGGTAATTATCCGCCGATCGTCCGGCCGTTCCTGATCGAGACCATGGACGAGCCGATCGTGATAGACGGGCCGGGTGGTCCGATCCGTTTCCTGCCGCATCTGCAGGTGCATGGCGACATCCATTCGCTGGGTTTCAGGATCGGCGACGTGGCCTATTGCAGCGACGTCAGCGATTTTCCGCCTGAGAGCGTATCGAGGCTCGGCGGGCTCGATATCCTGATCATCGATACGCTGCAATACAGATATCACCCGAGCCATCTGTCGCTCGAACAGGCGCTCGAATGGATCGCGAAATTGGCGCCGAAGCACGCTGTTCTGACACATATGCATCTTCCGCTCGACTACGACACGGTGATGGCGGAAACGCCGCCGCATGTCGAACCGGCCTATGACGGTCTGGCATTCGAGATTGCCGTCGATCTCTGATCGCGAGCGGAGTGGTGGAGCGGTCACAAATCCCCGGTTCGCAGGGTTTCCCGTAAATCGAATAGTTCCATAATCTATCTTATGCAATTTTTGTGTGTGGCCGCAAAGTTAAAGTGTCCTGTGTCTGCAAAGTTGGAATGTCACTCTCCCCGGGTCTGAACGATGTCTGGGAGATTGCAGATGGGATTGATTGCGATCAGCGAGCGCGACCTGCATAGCCGTTTTTTTAGGGAACGTTACCGACGGAGGCCCGTTCCCTCTCGCTGAGGCATCCTAAACGGCGTGCCTCTTTGTCAAGCCCGGCGCAAGCGAGCGTCTCTAACGTCGGCCTCATCCGGAATGATTCCGGTTCAGACTGAGGACAATGATATGTCGAACGAAGCCAATACCCACCAGCCGTCCGAACAGTCGCTCGCGCTGTTTCTCCAGGACAACGATGCCGACAAGTTGACCGATATCCTGGTCGAGGCGCTCTATGAGGCCTTCCGCATTCTGGAAGAAGAAGTCCGCCCCGAAACACTTCACTAAATCCTGCCGTGCCGTCCTGGCGCCCGGACATGAAGGCTGGCGCGCTGGGACCTTGCGAAGACGTGCGGCAATCTCGTGACCCTCGTGCAGCGGCATTCTAGCTGCAATCCGGCTTGAAAAGTTCAAGCAAGCGAAGGCGTCGTTCCCAAGCCTATCTTTGCAGCGAACGCTCGTCGAGACGCACTGCCTGCCGCGAAATCGCAGCCGCAGTCCGACATCGTCCGAGCCTCTCGCGCGCTTGCCCGTCAGCACCCTACCCAACCAGCCGGCTTGTGTTTGTCGTGCGAACGTGCTTGCCGTAGCGCATCAGCAGCCCTCACGGATTCTCCCATCATGTTCGCAAGCGCCACGCCCCTCCTCACCATCGGCCTTCTCATTCTGTCCAACGTCTTCATGACGTTCGCCTGGTATGGGCACCTGAAATTTGAGAGCAAGCCGCTTTATCTGGTCATCCTGGTAAGCTGGGGCATCGCCTTTTTCGAATATTGTGCCCAGGTGCCGGCCAACCGTATCGGCTACGGCTATTTCAACGCCGCGCAGCTGAAGACCATTCAGGAAATCATCACGCTCTCGGTGTTCGTGATCTTCTCCGTGCTGTATCTCGGCGAGCCGATCCATTGGAAGCAGATCGTCGGCTTCGGCTTCATTGCGCTCGGAGCCTTCTTCATCTTCACGAAGTAAGCCTATTCCGGAACCACCGCTCTGCGAATCTATTCGGATCACCATGACATCAGGTGGTGCGATGAAGAAGCAGTCGGGCGATATCCGGATCGGCATTTCAGGCTGGACCTACAAACCCTGGCGCGGCGTGTTTTATCCCGAAGGACTACCGCAGAAGCAGGAGCTGGCCTATGCCGCCGAACATTTCCGCTCGATCGAGATCAACGGCACCTTCTACGGGCTTCAGCGGCCGCAGAGCTTTGCCGCCTGGTACGACGCGACGCCCGACGACTTCGTCTTCGCCGTCAAAGGGTCGCGCTACATAACCCATATGCGCCGCCTCACCGACATCGAGACGCCGCTCGCCAATTTCCTGGCGTCCGGCGTCCTCAGGCTCGGCAAGAAGCTCGGCCCGATTCTCTGGCAGTTTCCCCCGCGGATAAAATTCTCGCCGGAACGTTTCGAGCCCTTTCTGAAGCTGCTGCCGAAGACCACGGGAAATGCCGCGGAACTCGCCGGACGCCACGACTCGCGTCTTAACGGTCGCGCCCATGTCGAAACCGATGCGGACCGCCCGATCCGCCACGCGCTGGAAATCCGCCATGACAGCTTTCGCTCGCAGGATTTCATCGACCTGTTGCGTCACTACAAGGTCGGCCTTGTCGTTGCAGATACGGTCGAATGGCCGCTGCTGATGGATCTCACGGCCGATTTCGTCTATTGCCGCCTGCACGGTTCCGAACAGTTGTATGTCAGCGGCTACGATGACGAGGCGCTCGACCGCTGGGCGCAGCTCATCCGTCAATGGGCGAAGGGCCGTGACCCGAAGGAAGCCGAACGTGCCGGGCCACCCTCACCGTCGCGCGCGCATGGCCGGGATGTCTACGTTTACTTCGACAACGATGTGAAGGTACGCGCGCCGCGGGACGCCAGAGCCTTGGCCGAGCGGCTGGATGCGGGGCCGACTTCGTCAATTGTGAAGACCGCCAGACGCGCCTGAACGAGAGGTTTTCGCTTTTCCGCCGGCATGCCTTCATTTCTATCTCGGTTTGATTTAGAGACAGTCCTTCAATCCGCCTTTTCCGGGCGGCAGGACTGTTCGCAAGGTATGTTGATCGATGCTTGATTCCCTCAGAAACGCCGCCCGCTCCTGGGTTGCCAAGTCGCTTCTCCTGCTTCTGGTTGCCTCGTTTGCCATCTGGGGTGTTTCTCACTCGCTGGTGACGACCGGCGGCAACACGGTGATGACCGTCGGGGAGCAGCAGATTTCGAGCGAGGAATTCCGCCTTGCCTACCAGCGGCAGATCGCCAATCTCAGTCGCCAGTTCGGCACGCAGCTGACGGCCGAGCAGGCCCGCGCCTTCGGCATCCAGAACGAGGTCTTCACCCAGCTCGCAGCGGGTGCCGCACTCGATCAGCTTTCCGACGACATGAATCTCGGCCTTTCGGAGGACCGCCTCGCCAACCTGATCGCCGAGGATCCGGCCTTCAAGGGCGTCAACGGCCAGTTCGACCGGAACCTCTTCACCTCTCGCCTGCGCAACGCCGGTATCCGCGAAGACGACTACATCAAGGAGCGCAGCAAGGTCGCGGTCCGCAGCCAGATCGTCGAGGCGGTTTCGGACGGTTTTCAGCCGCCGAAGGTGCTGGTCGATGCCTTGAAGAGCTATCGCGACGAAACCCGCACGATCGACTATATCCTTCTGTCCAACGCCAATATCGATCCGGTCAAGGCGCCGGCAAACGATGTGCTCGCTGCCTGGTTCGAAGGCGTGAAGACCCGCTACCGCGCACCTGAATACCGCACCTTTGCCTATGTGAAGCTGCAGCCGGGCGATATCGCCGACGCGTCTTCGATCACCGACGAGGCAGCGCGCGCCGATTATGAAAAGCGCAAGGACAGCTTCAAGACGCACGAGACGCGCACCATCGAGCAGCTCCCCTTCCCCAACAAGGAAATGGCGCAGGCGGCCGCGACGCAGCTGAAGGACGGCACCGCCACGTTTGACCAGATCATCAAGGATCAGGGCAAGACGGCAACGGACGTTCTGCTCGGCGATTTCACCAAGGAGAATGTGCCCGATCCGGCGTTTGCCGAACCGGCCTTCAAGGTCGCTGCCAGCGGTGGCACGACGCCTGTCATCGACGGCACTTTCGGCCCGGTGATCCTGCGCGTCACCAATATCCGCCCGGAGACGACGCGTTCCTTCGACGAGGTCAAGGAAGATATCCGCAAACGGCTTGCCGTCTCTTCCGCGTCCCAGGAGGTCCTGAGCGTTCACGACCGTTTCGAGGACATGCGCAGCGGCGGCACGTCGCTCGAGGAAACCGCCAAGGCGCTCAACCTCAAGGCCGTCACCGTGACATCGGACGCCTCCGGGCGCGACGAAAAGGAGCAGCGCATCACCGAACTGCCGGCTTCCAACGCGCTGCTCGGCGATGTTTTCCGGACCGAGCCGGGCGTCGACACCATTCCGGTCAGCCTTGGCAATGACGGTTATGTCTGGTTCGAAGTGCGCAACATCGTGCCCGAGCGCGACCGCCCGCTCGCCGAAGTGCGCGACAAGGCCGTTGCCGACTGGACCGCCGAACAGCAGCGCCAGGCGCTTGCCGCCAGGGCGACCGAACTCAAGGGCCGCCTCGACAAGGGCGAGACGCTTGCCGCCATCGCCGCCGAACTCGGCGTTGCGGTCGAGAACAAGCAGGGTCTGCGCCGTGGAGCCGAGGATGCGATCTTCGGCAACGAGGCGATTTCGGCGGCCTTTTCCGGGCCGGTCAACACCACGGCGACCGCCCTCGGTTCCGACAGTGAAAGCCGCCTTCTGATGAAAGTGGTTGCCGTTGACCAGGCGACGACGGACGCGGTTTCCGGCGACCAGCAACTGCAGCAGATGGCAAACGCTGCCGGTGACGACATGCTCGATCAGATGGTCAACAGTCTGAAGGACAGCTACGGCGTGTCCGTGAACCAGACCGTCGTCGACCAGGCCATGCTCCAGTAAACCAGAGGGATGGTCGACCATGTCTGAGCTGAAACCCCTGCTTGCCAAGGTTGCCAATGGCGAGAGCCTCACTCACGAAGAGGCGCGCGGCGCTTTCGAGATCCTGATGTCCGGCGAGGCGACGCCGTCGCAGATCGGCGGCTTCCTGATGGCGCTGCGGGTCCGCGGCGAGACGGTTGCTGAGATCACCGGCGCCGTCGAGACGATGCGATCGAAGATGCTGCCGGTCTCCGGACCCGCCGATGCCATCGATATCGTTGGTACCGGCGGCGATGGCCTCGGCACCTACAACATCTCCACGCTGGCATCCCTGATCGTCGCCGGCTGCCGCGTTCCGGTCGCCAAGCACGGCAACCGGGCGCTCAGCTCGAAATCCGGCACGGCCGATACGCTTGGCGTTCTCGGCGTCAACCTGGAAATCAGCCCCGACCAGATTTCTCGCTGCATCAGCGAGGCCGGTATCGGCTTCATGTTCGCCTCCATGCATCATGCAGCCATGCGCCATGTGGGGCCGAGCCGTGTCGAGCTCGGCACGCGGACGATCTTCAACCTGCTCGGTCCGCTTTCCAACCCGGCCGGCGCCAAACGCCAGCTTCTCGGCGTCTTCGCGCCCAAATGGCTCGGCCCGATCGCCGAAGTCCTGCGTGACCTCGGTTCGGAGACGGTCTGGATCGTGCATGGCGACGGCATGGACGAGATCACCACCACGGGCGTTACTCAGGTAACGGCGCTGGAAGACGGCAAGATCCGTTCCTTCGAACTGACCCCGATGGATTTTGGCGTGCAGCCGGCAACGCTCGACGAGCTCAAGGGCGGCGACGGCATTCACAATGCCGCTGCCTTGCGGAGCGTGCTCGGGGGTGCCAAGAATGCCTATCGCGATATTTCGCTCTGCAACGCGGCTGCCGCGCTGGTCGTCGCCGGCAAGGCGGAGACGATTGCCGACGGAATGAGGCTTGCCACCCGCTCGCTGGACGGCGGCGAAGCGGCTGCGGCCCTCGACCGTCTGGTCGCCGTCTCGAACGACAAGGATTGAGGCCATGACGGATATCCTCAAGAAGATCGAAGCCTATAAGCGCGAGGAGATCGCGGCCGCGAAGGCGAGCGTGCCGCTTGCCGAATTGAAGGCCCGCGCCGCAGACCAGCCCGCCCCGCGCGGCTTCCATCGCGCGCTGAAGGCCAGGCAGGATGCCGGTGCTTTCGGCCTGATCGCCGAGATCAAGAAGGCAAGCCCGTCCAAGGGCCTGATCCGCCCGGATTTCGATCCGCCGTTGCTCGCCGAGGCCTACGAAGCCGGTGGCGCTACCTGCCTCTCCGTTCTCACTGACGGGCCGAGTTTTCAGGGCGCGCCGGAGTTCCTGACCGCTGCCCGCAACGCCTGTTCGCTGCCGGCGTTGCGCAAGGATTTCATGTTCGAGACCTACCAGATCCACGAGGCCCGCGCCTGGGGCGCCGATTGCATCCTGCTGATCATGGCCTCGCTTTCCGACGATGAGGCGCGCGCGCTTTATGACGTTGCCACCGAGCTCGGCATGGATGCGCTGATCGAGGTGCATGACGAGGAAGAGACCGAGCGGGCATTGAAGCTCCCCTCGCCGCTCATCGGCATCAACAACCGCAATCTTCGCACCTTCGAGCTCAGCCTCGAGACGAGCGAGCGGCTGGCGCCGATGGTGCCGTCCGACCGCCTGCTCGTCGGCGAAAGCGGCATCTTCACGCACGAGGATTGCCAGCGCCTGAAAAAGGTCGGCATCAACACTTTCCTCGTTGGCGAAAGCCTGATGCGCAAGGACGACGTGGCCGCCGCAACCCGGCTTCTGCTGACGGGCGAGGCCGCGGCCCAGGCGGCGGAATAATGACGGGCCTCACCCATATCGGCGCTTCCGGCGAGGCGCATATGGTCGATGTCGGCGACAAGGCCGAAACCACCCGCTCGGCGACCGCGCAAGGTTACGTGCGGATGCTGCCGGAGACGCTGGTGCTGATCCGGGAAGGCAATGCCAAGAAGGGCGATGTGATCGGCACCGCCCGGCTCGCCGGCATCATGGCCGCCAAGAAGACCTCGGATCTCATCCCGCTCTGCCATCCGCTGATGCTCACCAAGGTGGTCGTGGACATAACCGAGGACGAGACCCTTCCAGGGCTCAGGGTGACCGCCACCGCCAAACTCACCGGCAAGACCGGCGTCGAGATGGAAGCATTGACGGCCGCCTCGGTCGCCTGCCTGACCATCTACGACATGGCGAAGGCCGTCGACCGGGCCATGGAGATCGGCGGCATCCGCCTTCTCGAAAAGACCGGCGGCAAATCCGGAACCTACCGCGCGGAGGATTGAGACATGGCGCTGCTGCCCGTTTCCGAAGCGAAGAGCCGCCTTCTCGGCAATGCAAGCCCGATCGAAGCGGTGGAAACCGTCGCCCTCGGTGAGGCGGACGGGCGCGTACTCGCCGCCGAGCTGATCGCCCGCCTCACCCAGCCGCCCTTCCATGCTTCGGCGATGGACGGTTACGCGCTTAACGCGGCGGATGCCCCGTCGATCGGCTCCGAACTGACCGTGATCGGCACAGCCGCCGCCGGCCACGCTTTCGAAGGCTCGCTGAACAGGGGCGAGGCCGTGCGTATCTTCACCGGCGCGCCGGTACCGGAAGGCGCCGACTCCATCCTCATCCAGGAAGATGCGGAAAAGCTTGAAGGCAACCGGATTCGCACCAAGTTCGAAGTGGTCAAGGGCCGGCATGTCCGCCCCCGCGGCCAAGACTTTGTCGAGGGCGAAGCGGTCCTGCCGTCCGGCACGGTGCTCGACTTCTCGCATCTGACGGTTGCCGCTGCCATGAACCATGCCGCGCTCCCCGTTTACCGCCGTCCGCGCGTGGCAGTCCTTGCAACCGGCGACGAGCTTGTTGCGCCCGGTGCGACACCCGCAGCAGCGCAGATCATCGCTTCCAACACGTTCGGCGTTTCCGCCCTGGTGCGCGACAATGGCGGCGAGGTACTCGATCTCGGCATCGTCCGCGACGGGCCCGAGGATATCACCGCGGCGATCGACAAGGCCCGTGCTGCCGGGGCCGACGTGCTGGTGACCCTCGGCGGCGCCTCGGTCGGCGATCACGACCTCGTGCAGGCGACGCTGAAAGCCGCCGGCATGGAGCTGGATTTCTGGCGCATCGCCATGCGTCCGGGAAAACCGCTGATGGTCGGCGCTCTGGGCAATATGCACGTCCTCGGCCTGCCGGGAAATCCGGTCGCAAGCCTCGTTACCAGCCTGCTCTTCCTCGAACCCCTGATCCGCAAGCTCGCGCATCTGCCGGAAAGGCGCCGGGAGGTAGAGGGCGTCACGGCACACAGGCTGGCCGCCAACGACCAGCGCCAGGACTATCTGCGCGCCAGGCTGACGAGGGACCGCGACGGCAATCTGGTCGCCGAGGCGTTCGAGAAGCAGGATTCGTCGATGATGAAGATCTTCGCCCAATCCGATGGCCTCATCATCCGGCCGGCGCATGCGCCGGAACTGCCGGCCGGCGCCCCCTGCCCGATCCTGCTGATCCGCCCCTGACGGTGATCCGATCCTTTTTGAGATACGTACCTTGGGGCAGCAAATGCCCTGGACGGAGAAGACCGTGTCTCTTGAAAAACCGGCCCCGGCCCTCCTCTGGTTCCGCAAGGATCTGCGGCTCGATGACAACCCGGCGCTACACGCCGCGATCGAGGCCGGCGGTCCGGTCATCCCGGTCTATATCCGAGAACCGGAACATCTGAACATCGGGCCGCTCGGTGCCGCGCAGGCCTGGTGGCTGCACCACTCGCTTGCAGCGCTCAGGTCATCGCTGAAGTCCCTGGGCAGTGACCTCATCCTTGTCTCCGGCAAGGCCGAGGACGTGCTCGCCGATCTCGCCCGCAGGACCGGGGCGAAAACCGTTTTCGTCAACCGCGCCTACGAGCGGACGCTGGTCGATCGAGCCATTGCCGTCGAACTGAAGAAACACGATATCGCCATCCGAGCCTTCCACGGACAGCTCCTGCACGAGCCAAAGTCCATCCGCACAGGTGCCGGCAACCCCTTCAAGGTGTTTACCCCGTTCTGGAATGCGCTCCAGAAGGCCGGCGAGCCGACCGAACCAATCGACGCGCCGACGAAAATCCCCTCATCCGAGCATTTGCCCCCTTCCGAAAACCTCGACCACTGGGCTCTGCTGCCGGAGCAACCCGATTGGGCTTTGGACTTTGGGAGAATGTGGACGCCGGGCGAAGCGGGGGCGCGGGAAAGGCTCGCGGATTTCGTCGATCGCGACCTGCATGACTACAAGCGCGGCCGCGATCTGCCGTCGGTCGATGCCACCTCCCTCCTCTCGCCGCATCTGGCGTTGGGAGAAATCTCGCCGGCCCGCATCTGGCATGCCGTCCGGGGCCTGCATCTCAGGGCTTCGGAGGATGTTCTCCATTTCCGCCGAGAACTTGCCTGGCGCGACTTCTGCTACAATCTGCTGACCGAATTCCCCGAACTTCACGACAGGAACTGGGACGACAGGTTCGACGGCTTCAAATGGGAATACGACGCCAGCGAATACCGTGCTTGGACGAAGGGCCTGACCGGCTATCCGATCGTCGATGCCGGCATGCGCCAGCTCTGGCGCACCGGCTTCATGCACAACCGCGTCCGGATGATCACCGCGTCCTTCCTGATCAAGGACCTGATGATCGACTGGCGCAAGGGCGAAAGATGGTTCCGCGACACGCTGGTGGATGCGGACCCGGCCAACAATTCCGCCAACTGGCAATGGGTCGCAGGCTCCGGCGCGGATGCCTCGCCGTTCTTCCGGATCTTCAACCCTGTCCTGCAGGGCGAGAAATTCGATCCGGATGGCGATTACGTTCGGGAACATGTGCCGGAACTGGCAAGGCTGGATCGCAAATACGTCCACAAGCCTTTCGAAGCGCCGGAGCATGTGCTGGAAAAGGCGGGCATCGAGCTTGGCAAGACCTATCCCAAGCCGATCGTCGATCATGGTTTTGCCCGTGGCCGGGCACTTGCCGCCTACCGTGACATCCGTTGATCGAGCCGAGCTGCCAAGACGAAACTATTCCTCGTCCTGCCCGCGCTCGATCAGCACCCAGACATGGCCTGCGGGATCGAAGATAGACGCCACCTGACGGCCGTTCATGTCCGTCTGGATCCGGTCGCGCATCATGCCGCCGAATTCGAACGCCGCCTCGACGACGCCTTCGACATCCGGCACGGTCAGCTGGAAGATGGTGCTGACGGCACCGTCGTTTTTTGGATGGTAAGGCCCCTGATAGGAAGGCGCCGACTCTCTTTCAGGGTCGGATCCGCAGACGACGATGCCGATCGATCCAAGCTGCAGCTCGATCATCGTCAGCCGCAGCATTTCATAGGAATTCGTTTCCGTGGCACCGAATACGTTCTTGTAGAACTCAGCGGTTGTCCGTTCGCGGCCCTGCGCCACGAAAAGGCTCAAACTCAAGCTAAAATCGCTGCCCAACATTGCGGTGCCCATCCTGATTCGCATGCGAGAATAGAAGAGTTTCCGTCACACTGTCATGGCGGCATGAAAGACCGTCAGCTTTTGCGGCCGGCTATACACCGGAATCGCCGCCCGGCCCGGCATAGCGGGCCCTCGGCCGGATCAGGTGTCCGCTTTCGACCTGCTCCATGGCATGCGCGAGCCAGCCAGCAGTCCGGGAAAGCGCGAAGATGACGAGCGGTGCGTCTTCCGGAAGCTCGAAGGTCGCGGCAAGTGCTGCCAGCGCGAAATCGATATTGATCGGTTCGCCGAGCAGGTCCTCACCAGCCTCCGCAAGCAAGCCATAGAGCTGCGGCGCTTCGAAACTCGCCATCAGCGCCCGCGCCCGTGGATCGCCGTGCGGATAGAGCCGATGGCCGAAGGGCCTGACGACGCCTTCCGAGGACAGCATGCCGCGGATCGCCTCGCGCACCCCGACCGATGCCGCCTTTTCCACGAGCGTCGTGACACTGATCCACGCGCCGCCATGCCGCGGGCCCGTGAGTGTTGCAAGGCCCGAGAGCGCCGCGGCAGAGAGTGCGGCGCCCGACGACGCCGTCACGCGCGCCGCAAAGGCTGAAACATTGAGCTCGTGTTCGGCCGCCAGCACCAGTGCCTTGCGGATCGGCTCGGCCGCATCGGGACGCCGCCAGCCGAACGCCAGCCGCTCATGCAGCGGCAGCCGCTCCGGCCAGGGCGCGAGCGCCATGGCTGCGGTCGAGAGCACGTCGGCTGCTTCGGCGCGCAGGATGAAAGGTTTCCGGTGGAGCGCCGGCAGGTCGCCCATGACGCGGGCCGCAAGCCCGGCAAAGGCGGCCGACATGCGGGTGGATTCGCCTTGCCCTGCCCCGCCCGCCGCGACGTGCACGCTTTCCGTGTCCCAGAGCAGCGCGGCCACCTCCTCCAGCGTCGCATGCCCGCAAAGCTCGACAGCGTCGCGCCCGCGATAGAAAAGCTGTCCGCCCGAGATCGTCGAGATTGCCGTCGGCAGGACGGGATCACCCCAGCGGATCGCGTCTGCCGCCACCGCCGCCGATTGGCGTCGTCCGGCATGGCGTTCCGCGAGACGCTTGACGTCGTCGGCCTGGTAGAGGCTGCGGCGCGGGTCGGCCGGATCCGCCTTCGCCCGGATGCGGCCTCGGCTGACATTGGCGTAGAGCGTCTGCGGTTTGGTCCCGAGGAGGGAAAGCGCCTCTTCGGCTGTGATCCAGAGCATGTTCATATTGATCGATTGCATCAAGATTGACGTCAATAAGACTAAGTCCGATCATCCTTCAGGTAAAGGAGAAACACCCATGAAAAACAACGGACTTGAAGATGTCATCGCCGCCGAGACCCGGCTTTCGGACGTGGACGGGGAAGCGGGCCGCCTCGTCATCCGCGGCGTCTCTCTCGACCTGCTCGTCTCGCACGCGACCTATGAAGGCGTTGCCGTACTGCTGCTGGATGGCCTGCTGGAACAACCCGTCACCCCGGCCGATCTGAAGATCCGCCTTGGCGAGGCCCGCGCCGAGGTTTTTTCGCATGTGGGTGCCGCGGATGATGCGCTTTTGAACCTGCCGCCGGTCGATGCCATGCGCGCCCTGATCGCGCGGCTGCCGGATGGCGAGAATCTCGAAACGGCCCTGCACCTGCTCGCCGCTCCTGCCGTCTTCCTGTCGGCCGTGCTGAGGCTCCAGAAGGGGGAGACACCCGTGGCGCCGAGGCCGTCACTCTCGCAGTCCGCCGATATTCTCGCCATGCTGAATGACCGCCTGCCGACGCGGGAACAGGTCGCAGCGCTCGACGCCTATCTGGTGACGATCTCCGACCACGGTCTCAACGCCTCGACCTTCGCCTCGCGCGTCGTCGCCTCGACCAAGGCGGGCCTTACCTCCAGCGTGCTTGCGGCGATCAGTGCGCTGAAAGGCCCGCTGCATGGCGGCGCGCCTGGACCCGTACTCAACATGCTGGATGCCATCGGCACGCAGGAGAACGCCAAACCGTGGCTTGCCGATGCGCTCGACCGCGGCGAGCGGCTGATGGGCTTCGGCCATCGCATCTACCGCGTTCGCGACCCGCGCGCCGATGCGCTGAAACATGCTTTGCGACCGCTTGTCGCCACCGGTCAGGTGGATCTCGATCGGATCCGGCTTGCCGAGGCGGTGGAACAGGCAGCGCTTGCCATCCTCAGGGAGCGCAAGCCCGACCGGCCGCTCGACGTCAACGTGGAATTCTACACCGCCCTGCTGCTCGACGCGCTGAAATTCCCGCGAGAATCCTTCACCGGTGTCTTTGCCATCGGCCGCACGGTTGGCTGGATCGCCCACGCGCGCGAGCAGGCGCTGGAAGGCCGGCTGATCCGCCCGCGTTCGGTCTATGTCGGCCCGCTGCCGCGGGCGGCGTGACCTGCGATCACATCTGTATCGACATGCCGCCGTCGATGGTCAGCACATGGCCGTTGACGAAGGAGCCGGCGTCGCTTGCCAGGAACAGCGCGGCACCGGCGATTTCTTCGGGCTTGCCCCACCGCTGTAGCGGCACGCGCCGGCGCATGAAGGCGATCATCTCGGGATCTGCGGAAATCCCCGCATTGGTCTCGGTGGCGAACATTCCCGGCGCAATCGCATTGCTGGTGACGCCGAACGGGCCGTATTCGGCCGCAAGGCTCCGGACCAGACCGGTCAGCCCCTGTTTGGCGATGGGATAGATGGCGTCGCCCGGGCGTGCCATGCTGCCGATGATCGACGTGATCGAGATGAGACGGCCATGGCCCTGCGCCTTCATGATGTCAGCGGCACCGCGAGACAGGGCAATCGCGGAGAGCAGGTCGGTCTGGATCAGGTCCAGGATTTCGGCATCGCTGAACGCCGCAAACACACGCCGGTCGCGGGCACCGACATTGTTGATCAGGATATCCAGCCGGCCATGATCCGCGTGAAGCCTGGCGATTACCTCCCGTCCGGCATCGAGATCCGCGACATCGAAGGCGGCGGCACTCGCCTTGCCGCCCGCGCTGGCGATCGAAGCCACGGCCCGTTCGAGCGTGTCGCTCGATCGGCCGCTGAGCACGACATGCGCGCCGGCCTCCGCCAGGGCCTTCGCCATCTGCAGGCCAAGCCCGCGACCGTTGCCGGTGACGAGCGCCACGCGCCCCTCAAGAGAAAATCTGTCAAAAATACCCATGTCGCACCGCTGAAATGAAAAGAACAATTCCGGCGAGCATAGGGGATGTCGCAGCAATGCCGCCAGTGCGAAAAACGGAACATCTCCGCCCGATAGCAAAAAGGCAGGGTGCGTGACCCTGCCTTTTGTCGGATGTCCTCAAACGAGGCGGCTCTGTTCCAGCGCCGCTTCGATGAAGCTTGCAAACAGCGGATGCGGATCGAGCGGCCGGCTCTTCAGCTCCGGATGGTACTGGACGCCGATGAACCACGGATGGTCCGGATATTCGATCGTCTCCGGCAGGACGCCGTCCGGCGACATGCCCGAGAAGACCAGGCCGCAATTTTCCAGCCGGTCCTTGTAGTCGATATTCACCTCGTAACGGTGACGGTGACGCTCGGAAATATCGGTCGAGCCGTAGATCTCGGCGATCTTGGTGTCCTTCTTGAGCGCCGCCTTGTAGGCACCGAGGCGCATCGTGCCGCCGAGGTCGCCGGCCGCCGAGCGGACTTCGAGCTCGTTGCCCTTCACCCATTCGGTCATCAGGCCGACCACCGGCTCCTTGGCGGGGCCGAATTCCGTCGACGATGCCTTCTCGATGCCGGCTAGGTTGCGGGCTGCCTCGATGACCGCCATCTGCATGCCGAAGCAGATGCCGAAATACGGCACCTTGCGCTCGCGCGCAAAGCGCGCCGCATGGATCTTGCCCTGCGAACCGCGCTCGCCGAAACCGCCCGGCACCAGGATGCCATGCACCTTTTCGAGCCAGGGCGCCGGATCTTCCTTCTCGAAGATCTCCGATTCGATCCACTCGAGGTTTACCTTGACATGGTTGGCGATACCGCCGTGGTGCAGCGCTTCGATCAGCGACTTGTAGGCGTCCTTGAGGCCGGTGTACTTGCCGACGATCGCGATCGTCACTTCGCCTTCCGGCGTGCGGATGCGGTTGCAAACCTCTTCCCAGGCTTCGAGGCGCGGCTTGGGGGCCGGCTCGATGCCGAAGGCGGCGAGCACCTCGTTGTCGAGGCCTTCCTTGTGATAGGCCATCGGCACGTCGTAGATATTGGCGACGTCGAGCGCCTGGATGACGGCGGACGGACGCACGTTGCAGAACAGCGACAGCTTGCGGCGTTCGGCTTCCGGGATTTCCCGGTCGGCCCGTACCAGGAGGATGTCGGGGGCGATCCCCATCGCCTGCAGTTCCTTGACGGAGTGCTGGGTCGGCTTGGTCTTCAGTTCGCCGGCGGCCGGAATGAACGGCATCAGCGTCAGGTGGAGGTAGATCGCGGTGCCGCGCGGCAAATCGTTGCCGAGCTGGCGGATCGCCTCCATGAACGGCATCGCCTCGATATCACCGACCGTGCCGCCGATCTCGCAGATGACGAAATCGTAGTCGTCATTGCCTTCGGTGACGAAATCCTTGATCTCGTTGGTGACGTGCGGGATCACCTGGACAGTCGCGCCGAGATAGTCGCCGCGGCGTTCCTTGTCGATGATGTTCTTGTAGATGCGACCCGTGGTGATGTTGTCGGTCTTCGTCGCCGAACGCCCCGTGAAGCGCTCGTAATGACCGAGATCGAGGTCTGTTTCCGCCCCGTCGTCGGTGACGAAAACCTCGCCATGCTGCGTCGGGCTCATCGTGCCCGGATCGACGTTGAGATAAGGATCGAGCTTCCTCAGCCGAACCCGGTAACCTCGTGCTTGTAACAAAGCTCCGAGTGCCGCGGCCGCAATTCCTTTTCCGAGGGAAGAAACCACGCCGCCAGTTATGAATACATATCGCGCCATGGGATTCACCGGATACCTTTTCATTGGTGATTCCGCCAGCCCAAATCGTCTGCTTTATAAAAACGGCTGTGGAATCTTCACAAAATAAAACCGGCAGGCTTTTGGCCTGCCGGAGCTTGAAACGTTGGTCGAGCCTTACTGGCCGGTCGGAACACCCGTCGGCGCAGCCGGAGCGGCGGGGGCCGAACCGGTAGCGGGGGCCGCAGGAGCGGGCGTTGCAGGGGCAGCACCGGTCGCCGGGGTTGCCGGAGCGGATGCGCCGGAACCGGACGGAACGCCGTTGCCTGCCGGAGCGGGTGCCGGTGCCGGGCCGAGCTGGTCGAGAATGCCGCCGCCCGTGCCCTGCAGGCTTTGCGGGATGCGGTTCAGGATGTCGCTCGGGCGGGATTCGTACCGGGCCAGGATACCGAGTGCCAGCGAGGTGATGAAGAACAGCGTCGCGAGGATGGCGGTCGTGCGGGTCAGCGCATTGGCGGTGCCGCGTGCCGACATGAAGCCGGAGCCTCCGCCGATGCCGAGCCCGCCGCCTTCGGAGCGCTGGATCAGCACGACGCCGACGAGCGCCAGCACGATCATGAGATGAATAACGATCAGAACGGTCTGCATGAATTAAAGATCCCTGCCCCTCGACGAGGCAATAGAAGAAGATTGGCGGCTCTTTACATGAGGCTCGCGTGCATTCCAAGCCCTTATCAAAAAGCTTTAGGCCGTCAGTCCCTCATAGACCCGATAGATGGCGAGAAAGTCCTCGGCTTTCAAGCTCGCGCCGCCGATCAGTGCGCCATCGACATTCTCGACGCCCATCAACTGCCGGGCATTGCCCGGCTTCACGGAACCGCCATAGAGGATGCGCATCACCCTGCCCTCGTCGCCGAACCGCTTGATGAGTTCTGCCCGCATGAAGGCATGGGCGATTTCGATGTCCTCGACTGTCGGCGTCAATCCCGTGCCGATCGCCCAGATCGGTTCATAGGCGACAACGGTGTTTTCGGAGTTTGCCGACTGGGGCAGCGAGCCGAAAATCTGGCGTTTCAGGATGTCGAGGGTCTGGTAGGCGTCGCGTTCGTCACCGGTTTCGCCGATGCAGACGATTGCAGTCAGGCCGGCCGCATAGGCGGCCTCCGCCTTGGCGCGGACCAGATGGTCGGTCTCGGCATGGTCCGCACGGCGTTCGGAATGTCCGACGATCACATAGGTGCCGAAGCAGTCGGCGATCATCTCCGCGGAAATGTCACCGGTGTGGGCGCCGCATGGGTTCTGGTGGCAGTCCTGGCCGCCGATCTCCAGCGGGCTGTCGGTCGACAATGCGGTTGCGACATAAAGCAGCGTCGCCGGCGGGCAGATCAGCGTATCGACCTTCTCCGACAACGGCCCCATCACGCCGTCGGCAATGGTTTTGATTTCGGTCAGGAACTCGCGGGTGCCGTTCATCTTCCAGTTTCCGGCAACGAGCGGGCGCACATCAGGCGTCATCGGCAATTATTTCCTCTCCGTTCGGTTCCGACCAGCAAAACCGAAGCCTCCTTGTATTCGCGAAACTGTTTTTAGACATATCCTGCATGAATTGGTATGCAAAAGACAGGTTTTGGTTCAGGACCTTGGTTAACAGCCGGCAGCTCAGCGGCTGGTCAGCAGAAAATTCAGGACCTTCCTCCAATCGACCATCCGGATCGGCGTGCCGTGGCTGCCGGTGGCGAACAGCGTGAACCGGGTCGGATAGCGGGCGGCCTTCAGCTTGCGGTAGACCGCTTCCTGATCCTCGGACCTGTAGACGCTGTCATTGCCGCCATGCGCGAAATAGATCGGCAGCCTGCGCTTGGCGAGCGCCGATTTCGGCAATCCCGGGTCCGGCGGGCCACCGAGCAGCGCGACCCCCTTCAGATACCGCACGGCCTGCTTGTCCCGGCTGATGCCCTGGCAGATGAACCCGCCCATAGAGGCGCAGGCGAGGATCACCGGCCGTCCGGAGGACTGATCAGACGCGTAGCGGATCAGCGCCGCGATATCGGCGACCCCCTTGTCGTCGAATGACGTGACGCTCGGCGAATAGTAGGTGCCGCCATTGCCGGTGGCGAGGTTCTTCAGCCGGTTGAAATTGCCGCCGAACGTGTAGTCGTTGACGCCGAGCCGGCGGTCGCCGCCGCGACCATGGATGAAGATCACCGTGAAGGCGGCGTCCTCGGCCTGTCCCACCCTGGTGACATCGAGCCGGCGCCCGGCAAGGTTAAGCGTCTCGTTCTGCTGGTCGCGCCTGACGCCCAGGGAAACATACTCGTCCTTGACGCGCCGTTCCGGCTCGCGGTCGCGGCCGTTGATGTCGCGCATTTCCTGGTAGTCGATCACCTCGTGGGCGCCGCCGTCCGAGGATTGGAGCACCGTCATGCGGGAAAACAGCTCGTCCTTGAAGGGCTTGATCGGCCCTTCCTGCGCGTTTGCCGGCATGGCGACAAGAGGGACGAGAAGAGCAAGAACCGTGCCGAAAACGAAATGAACTGTGGACATGCTTGGTTTCATCAGGTTCCCTCAGCCTCGCAAGCTTGCCATGGCCCGATCGGCGCAGCATTGGTGAAAAACGACCGTTTCCATGCGGCATCGCGAAAAAGCCGGGTTTCTGGCAGAATCGCGAGTGATTCGAAACAGCACGAGATGGGTATGGCTTCCTCTTCCGCACCCCGACAGGTAGTACCGACGCAGCCGATGGATGACAATAACGACCTTTTTGCCGATTTGCCGGTGACAGCCAAGGCGGTCGCCGTCGAACCCGCGCCCGCCCTCAAGGCGGAGCCCTCGACGCCGCGGCCTGCCCCCGCGACCTTGTCCGGCGACGACTACGGCGCCTCCTCGATCCGCGTGCTCGAAGGCCTGGAACCGGTGCGCATGCGCCCCGGCATGTATATCGGCGGCACCGACGAAAAGGCGATGCACCACCTCTTCGCCGAAGTCATCGACAACTCGATGGACGAGGCGGTTGCCGGCCATGCGGACTTCATCGACGTCCATCTCGATGCCGAGGGTTTCCTGACCGTCACGGACAACGGCCGCGGCATCCCGGTCGAGAACCATCCCCAGGTGCCGGGCAAGTCGACGCTCGAAGTGATCATGACCAAGCTGCATGCCGGCGGTAAGTTCGACGGCAAGGCATACGAGACATCGGGCGGTCTGCACGGCGTCGGCGTTTCCGTCGTCAACGCGCTGTCCGACCTTCTCGAAGTCGAAGTCGCCCGCAATCGCAAGCTCTACCGCCAGCGCTTTTCGCGCGGCGTGCCGCAGGGCGGCCTCGAAGAACTCGGTGACGTCCACAACCGCCGCGGCACCAGGGTGCGCTTCCATCCCGATCCGCAGATATTCGGCGACCACGCGAAATTCGATGCCGGCCGCATCTTCCGCATGGCGCGCTCCAAGGCCTATCTGTTCGGCGGTGTCGAAATCCGCTGGAGCTGCGATCCGGGCATGGTTCCCGCCGGCGGCGACATCCCGGAAAAGGCGGTCTTCCACTTCCCCGGCGGCTTGAAGGATTATCTTTCCGCTACGCTCGGCAAGGACTTTACGGTCACCCGCGAAATCTTTGCCGGTCGCACCGAAAAGACCGGCGGCCACGGCGCGATGGAATGGGCGATCACCTGGTATGGCGGCGATCCGGAACTGCATTCCTATTGCAACACCATCCCGACCCCTGAAGGCGGCACCCACGAGGCGGGTCTGCGCATCGCGCTCACCAAGGGCCTCAAGAACTATGCGGACCTGACCCAGAACAAGCGTGCGAAGGACATCACCACCGACGACGTGATGATCTCGGCGGTCGGCATGCTCTCGGTCTTCATCCGCGAGCCGGAATTCGTCGGCCAGACCAAGGACAAGCTCGCGACCGTCGAAGCCCAGCGCATCGTCGAAAATATCCTGCGCGACCCCTTCGACCACTATCTTGCCGGCAATCCGGCCGAGGCGGCGAAACTCCTCGAATGGGTGATCGAACGCGCCGAAGAGCGCCTGCGCCGCCGCAAGGAAAAGGAAGTCAACCGCAAGACGGCCGTGCGCAAGCTGCGGCTGCCCGGCAAGCTCGCCGACTGCTCGCAGAACACCGCTGAAGGTGCCGAACTCTTCATCGTCGAAGGTGACTCGGCAGGCGGTTCCGCCAAGCAGGGCCGCAACCGTGCCAACCAGGCCATCCTGCCGCTACGCGGAAAAATCCTCAACGTCGGCAGCGCCAGCCGTGAAAAGCTCTCCGCCAACCAGCAGATCGCCGATCTCATCCAGGCGCTCGGCTGCGGCACCCGGACGAAATACCGCGAGGAAGACCTTCGCTACGAGCGCATCATCATCATGACCGATGCGGACGTCGATGGCGCCCATATCGCCTCGCTACTGATCACCTTCTTCTACCAGGAAATGCCAGAACTCATCCGCGGCAACCACCTGTACCTGGCGGTGCCGCCGCTCTACGTGCTGCGCCAGGGCGGCAAGACCGTCTATGCGCGCGACGATGCCCATCGGGCGGAGCTGATGGACACGGTGTTCAAGGGCAAGAAGGTCGAGATCGGCCGCTTCAAAGGCCTTGGCGAAATGATGGCGGCGCAGCTGAAGGAAACCACCATGGATCCCGCCCATCGCACGCTGCTGCGCGTTTCGATCGACGACGTGGATTTCGAAGGCACCCGCGAAGCGGTCGACAACCTGATGGGCACGAAGGCGGATGCCCGCTTCCGTTTCATCCAGGAGCGTGCCGCGTTCGCCGAAAACCTCGATATCTGAGCCGGATTTCCGGCTCGCATACCCCCGGCATGGCCATGAATGTCAGCTCCGTTCGCCGAGCACCTTAGTAACGGCGCCGATCAAGGCCGCCGCCTCATAAGGCTTGAGCACGACCGGAGCCGAAAAATTTGCCTGTACGATCGACTTGTCGCTGTAGCCGGTCGCGAAAATGAAGGGGATGTCCCGGCGGATCAGTTCCTCGGCGATCGGCAGCGATGTGCCGGAGCCGAGATTGACGTCGAGGATTGCGACATCGAACGTAAGTTCCTTGAGCTTGCGGAAAGCGTCCGCAACCGAGGGCGTCGTCGTCACCTTGTCGATGCCATGCTCGGCAAGCATCGCTTCCACATCCGCGGCAATCAGCATCTGGTCCTCCACCAGCAGAAATTCGAGGTCCTGAAGCCGGGGCGCGGCTTTGCCTTGGCCAACGGCGCTGCTGTGCTCCTCGACTTCGGCTTCCGCCAACTCCTCGTCGCCGTGGATGTGTTTCGACGGCATCACGAAGCGCGCCGTCACCCCTTCGGGCGGATACTCGATCTTCGCCTCGCCCTCCAGCTCGTAGGGTACGCTGCGGTTGATCAGGACGCTGCCAAAACCGGCGCGTGAGGGGAGGCTTACCGGCGGCCCGCCATTTTCGGTCCAGACGAGTTCGCAATCATTGTTGGCAAGCCGTCGCCACTCGACATCCAACCGTCCGCCGTTGACGGAGAGCGAGCCGTATTTTGCTGCATTGGTCGACATCTCGTGCAATACCAGCGCCATCACGGAAAAGGCGCGGCTGTCGAGCCAGATACGCGGCCCCTTGAGCGTAACGCTGCGCGTTCCTTCCCTGTAGGGCTTCAGCTCCGCTTCGAGAAGATCGGATAGCACGCCGCCGTCGCCGCCGCGCACGACCTGGTCATGGGCAAAGGCAAGCGCCTGGATGCGTCCCTTGAGCGAGCCGACATAGTCCTTGAGGCTGACCTCCGCATCGACCGAATGCCCGATCAGCGCCTTGATCACCGCAAGGATGTTCTTGACCCGGTGGTTGAGCTCCTCGTTCAGCATCCGCTGGCGCACGTCCGCCTTGCCGCGTTCGTCGGCCAGCAGTTCGTTGTGATGGAGGACCACCTCGACAAGCACCGCACGGATCGCATCGGCGATCTCGCGGTCGCCATCGGTCCAGGGCGACGCCTGCTGATGCACCATCTCCTTCCAGATGGCGAAACTGCTGCGCGGCGTCAGCCGGTCTCCGAGCGGCCCCGTCTCGTAGGTTTTTTCAGGATTGCCCGCCCAGTTGAGCGTCTGCACCATTTCCCGGCGGAAGAAGAACAGGTAGTCGCGCGGTCGTTGCGAGAGCGGAATGGCTAGCACGCCGCAGATCGTCTCCGGAGAAATGTGCAGCCCCGGCAGATCCACGGAAAGCTGGAAACTGGACCAGATCCTGCCGCCTGCGACACCGCCGACCAATTCCGCGAGCTCTGCTATCAGGCTCTGCGGCGGCACCGCCCCTTCGCCGGTCCATACGCCGTCGAGCAGCAGGCCGACGCCGTCGCAGGCCAGCATCTGGCTGAATTCGCCAAGCGAATTGCGCAGCAACCCGGTAATGTTCGCATGGTGGGAGGCTGCCTGCAGGAAGCGGTCGAGCGACCGTCGCGCCTGTCCCGCCGTCTCCATGAGCTGCCGCTGCTTTAATGCGCTCAGATGCAGCGAGAAGAACTCTCCAAAGGTCTCCGCCGCCACCCGCTGCGGCATCGAAAGCACTTTCGGAGAATAGTGGTGGCAGGCGATCAGGCCCCAGAGCTCGTCGTCCACCACGACCGAAATCGACATCGAAGCTGCGACGCCCATGTTGCGCAGATATTCGCAATGGACTGGCGAAACGCTGCGCAGGTGCGCGAAGGACAGATCGAGCGCGCCGCCTGCCTCGTCGGTTTCCGGCACGATCGGGATGCGCGGGTTGCTGGCGTCGGAAATCACCCTGACGGTGTTCTTGACGTAAAGCGCGCGGGCCTGTTTCGGGATGTCCCCGGCCGGGAAATACTGGCCCTTGAAGCTTTCGAGGTCGCGCCTCTTGTATTCGCTGACGACTTTTCCGGAACCGTCCTCCTCGAAACGATAGATCATCACCCGGTCGTAACCGAGCATCGCATAGATCAGTCGCGCCGAGCTTTCGATCAGCCGGTCGAGGCTGGCGACGTTGCGGATGCGGCTGATCAGCATGCGCGCCACTTCGAGCGGCTGGTCGGAATCCGTCGATGCCGGCTCGAACTCCAGGATCACCTTGGACTCGAAACGATGGATCGCGACGTCGAAAGCGGCCCCGGAGGCAAACCTGAGACCATGCCGAAGCGCCGGCCTCGCCGGGTTGTCGGATGTGGCGAGCGCATTGCGCAATGTATGCGCCGCCTCCCCGCCGACAATCTCCTCCAGCCGCCGGCCGTTGATGTCTCCCGTGATCGAAAGCATGTCCGCCACATTGGCGGAGTGTTGTACGATCTCCGCGCCTGCGGCGTCGCAAGCGATAAGGCATCCATGAGGTTGAATGCTGCCGGGGATATGGATCGGCTCTCGGTCGCAATTGCTAAGATCGACCGCATCCCTGTGAGGCATATTACAAGTCCCTGAAGACAGTCCGACCAATAGAATGAGGAGAGCAGACGCTTCGGCATCCCTAAGGTTGGGAAAACTTCATCAAGAAGGTTTGCATCATACTTCCGGCTCTGCCGGAAGGCGATTTCATATTTCTATCGCATCTGCCGTCTAGGGCAAGGAGTAAGCTTCCTTTTAATGGATGACGCATTAGTCTTGTACCGGGGAACCTCATAAGCCATATGATGGGGAAAATGAAAAAAGGAAATTCGGTGAGCGGAAATAACGATCGCAAAGGCCCGAAAGAGCCGCGCTGGCTTGGGCCGGTCGCACCGAGCAGGGTCGCGCTCATTCCGCCGATCTCCGCTGCTCGCTGGCTGCTCGTGCTCGTCGCCGCTGCCGGCATCTATTTCTTCCACGGCTTCCTGGTCCCGGTTCTCGCCGCCCTTGTCATCGGCTTTGCGAGCTGGCCGCTCTATCGGGAACTGCTGCGCCGTACCGGCGGAAACACCACGATCGGCGCCTCGCTCGCCATCATCTTCATCCTCACCTTCCTCATCGTGCCGATCGGCATCGCGATCTCCTATACGATCGGCGAGGTGCGTCAGTGGATCGTCTGGGCGGCCGAAGTGAACCGTTTCGGCGCCCCGCCGCCGGCCTGGATCACCGGCCTTCCCTGGGTAGGCGAATGGCTCGGCATCCAGTGGGTCCAGCATGTCGGCTCGCCCGGTGCGGTCGGCGAACTCATTCAGATCGTCTCGGGCGCCAATATCGGCAATATCTACCGCGCCATCGTGGCGGCGGGCGACGGCGCCTTCCATCTCGTGCTGACGCTGCTCTTCATGCTGATCGCGCTGTTCTTCGTCTATCGCGACGGCGGCTCCTTCAGCGAGCAGATCGACCTTCTCGGCGAGCGCATCCTGCCGACCCGGTGGGAGCGGATTTCGCGTGTCGTTCCAAGGACGATCAGTTCGACCGTGACCGGCCAGACGCTGATTGCAATCGGCGAAGGCATCGTGCTCGGCATCGCCTACTGGATCGCCGGCGTCCCCTCGCCCGTCACGCTCGGTGTCCTTACCGGGCTGATGGCGCTTATTCCGGGCGGTGCGCCGCTGTCGTTCACGCTGATCTCGTTTTATCTGGTCGCCAACGGCGCCTATGTCGCCGGCGGCGGCCTTTTCCTCTGGGGCACGGTCGAACTCTTCATCGTCGACAAGACGCTGCGGCCGCGCCTGGTCGGCGGCCCGATCAAGCTTCCCTTCCTGCCGACCTTTTTTGGCCTCGTCGGCGGTGTCAGCACCATGGGTTTCCTCGGCCTGTTCATCGGCCCGGTCCTGATGGCGCTGCTCGTCTCGATCTGGCGCGAATGGATCCGGGAAGTGAAGATGGCCGATGTGACCGAGGTCGAATCGGCCGACCTGGCCAAAGGGCCGGCGGCATCCCCGGACCTTCCGCCCGATCTTCCCGTGGTCAGGAAAGTCTCTTCTCCATGAAGATGCTGAGCGGATCGGGCCGGTAGTTTGAAAACGGCCCGATCTCTGAAAAGCCACAGGCGCGATAAAGCCCGATCGCCTGCGGTTGATGAATGCCTGTCTCCAGCCGGATCACCGACAGGTGAAGCTCTGCGCCGTGTTCCAGGATCGCATCCATCAGTCGCTTGCCGAGTTTCAGCCCCCGCGCCGCCTCATCGACGAACATCCGTTTGATCTCGCCGGTGCCGTCACCCGCCTTGACCAATGCGCCGCAGCCCAAAATCGTGTCTCCATCGCGCGCCACGAAGAAGGAAACGTCGGGTCCCTCGAGTGTCGCGACGTCCACCATGTGATTGCTCTCAGCGGGATAGAGCGAGGCCGCATAGGCGTCGGAGAGTTCAAGAAGCTTCAGCACGCCCGCCTGGCGCGGCGGTTCGATCGCAATCTTGACGGTCATTTCGGCCTCCGGGAGCTTTGGCATGAGCATGGCTTAGCGGATGCGGCATGCCCGCGAAACCTGCCTTGGTCGGGTCAAGATTGTCCGATTTAGATCATCCACCACATTCAAGGGGACGAGATGAATTCCGCACTGATTGTCATGACCATTCTCGGCTGCAACGACGCCGGAACGGATTGCCACTATATCGCCACCGCTGAAAACCGCTGGCCGAGCATTGAAATGTGCAATTCGGTGTCGGAGCAGCAGCTGTCCGGTTATGCCAGCCAGCCCTATCCGATGTTGATCGCCGTGTGCCAGAAGCCGGAAGCCGTGGAGATCGCCAATGCCCCGACGCCGCAGGCTCGACCCGAGACGCCGCCCGCACCAGCCGGTCAACCCGCCGCGGTGCCTGCCCAGGAACCGGTGACGCAGCAGGAGAAGGAAACGCTTGCGGGCCGCGCCATCCAACGGGTCAGGACCGTGCTTCCGACCACCGAAGGGGTGAAGACGCTGATGACCAGTCCGGTGCGGCTGGTCGAGAACGGCTATTCCTGGGTCGCCAAGAAATTCCAGCGCTGAGCCGGCAGTTAAGCCGCCAGCGACACTTCGTTGGCGTATGACCGCGCACTGAGCCGGACTTCCAGCCGATGCAGCTTCTCGATCATGTCGAGGAGGTCCGACACCGGCGAAAGCTGCATGTCCGGCCGCTGGAACTTTTCGAGCAGCAGGCCGGCGATATTGTCGAGCGCGCCGTTTGCCGCAGCCTTGCGCCAGAGGAAGACCGCTTCGACGAAGACGGCAGCGATATCCCGCCCGAGGCCGCAGGCTTCGAAGAGCGCCCGAACCGCGTGCATACGGCCGGTCGCAAGGATCGCCCGCACACGGCGGTCGTCGAGCCCGGACAGCGAAACCATCGCGCCGGCGAAAAAATCCACCTTGCCGCTGCAGAGCGCGTGGATGAGGAAGGCGGGCGTCAGCCGTCCGGCGGTGCGCAAATGCTCGACCAGGCCGGGGATTTCCTCCTGCGGCACGGTGCCGGCAATGGCGACGGCCGCTGCCTCTCCCGCCTCGCGGGTCATGTGCTCGATCCGCGCCGGCGCCATGCTGGTCCGCACCAGTCCGGAGCCCGCAAGTGCCGCGGTGATGTGATTGACGAGCATGTGACGGGCATCCGCCGGCAGCGCGTCGCGCTCCAGCAGCAGGTTGCGGATTTCGCAGCAATGCCCGAACCGCTCAGCTATCCGCCGGAGCGAAACCCGGGTGACCGAGGCGGTGTCGTTTTCCAGCAGGATAGTGACTTCGCATTCGTCGCCGATCTCGGCGATCGCGGCTGCAACCCCGCGCGAAAGGTTCGGCCTCGCGGCGATCATTCCACGGGTGAGACTGTCGCTGCGCCCGGCAAGATCGACGAGGTCGCTTTCGGTGAGCACGGGCGAGCAGGCGATGACCGTGCAGGCGATCTCCGGCTGGTCTTCGGCAAGGCACACGATGACGGCGCGCGGCGCATCGGGGGAATCCGCCAGCGCCTCCGCCAGCGCCAGTCGCACGTGCGGCGAGGGATCGTCGAGGAGATAGGTCATGGCAAGCGCCGCGGCCCGATGCTGCTCGCCACCCATGGGTGAGCGAAGATAGGCCCGGCCGAGAGCATTGGCCGCCTTCGCCCGCTCGCCTGTTCTTGCTGTTTCAGCCCAACGAAGAAATGCCTGTACGATCACACTCGGCCTCGACTACACATGCCAGTTCGGATCTGGCTGGCTTGATCAGTTACGCTAGCGCCAAAAAGTTTAAGATTGGTTCACCACGTTCCTTAACCATGGCGAAGTCCTTGAAAATACGGTCCTGGTATATCGTCGATCCCGCCGCAAAGCCCGAAGCGATCCATTCGGCGGGGGCGGATCTGACCGTGCTCGACCTCGCTGATGCCCCTGAGTCGTGGAATGCGGTTGGGGACTTTTGCAGGGGATGGGCCGGCCTGGCGCCGGCCGCGGACCTGGCGTTCCTCCTGCCGGTTTTCTCTTCGGCACGGACGGAGGCGGCTGTCGATCTCGCCATCCGGCATGGCGCCGCCTCGGTCGTGCTCCGGGGCGCCCGCAACGGAGCCAAAGTCCAGAGGCTCGACATGGCGTTGCGTGTATCGGAAATCCGCTCAGGGCTGGCGCCGGGCATGACGCGGATCGTCGCGCTTGCCGATGCGGCCGGCATCCTCGCGGCCTCCAGCTTCGAACGCTGCAGCAATCGTCTGGTGGCCCTCGGCTGGGAAGGTGGCTACGGCCCCTCCTCCGACACCGCGTATTTTGCCGCTGGAACCGTCGCGCTCGCTGCCGCTGCTACGGGTATAGCCGCCATCGACGCCGTCTCGCCCGCGGGGGACACGGCTCCCCTCCAGTCTGATTGCGAAAGAGCAAGAGCGAACGGTTTCTCCGGCAAGTTCTGCCGCCGTCCCGATCAAATTCCGATCATCAATCGGATTTTCAGTTTTTAGGATCGGCGCCCGCCGGTCGGGTCATTTCGAACACGTCAGCCCCGCCGTCGGAATAGTCGCGATAGCCCATGCGGGCGATCGGCCGGGCGAGCCCCATGTCGATCCGCCCGTTGCGGAGAATCTCCTCGCTGATATGGATGCCGACCACCTGGCCGAAAACCACGTAGGCGTCCGCCGGCACGCCGTCCAATCCCACCGGCTGGATCACTTGCGTGACGCGGCATTCCAACGCCGTATAGGCTTCCGCGACGTAGGGCGCGTCGATGAGTTCCGCCATCTTGGCGGTCAGCCCCGCCACCTCGAACTCGTTGACGCCGTAGGGCACGGCCTCCGACGAGGCGTTCATCTGCGCGGCCAGATGACGGCTTGCGAGGCTTGCGGTGAAGACGCCGGTTTCCTCGGCGTTCTTCAGGCTGTGCTTGCGGCCGCTGGACGAGAACATCACCAGTTTGGGGTTGTCGGAGATGGCGTTGAAGAAGGAGTAGGGAGAGAGGTTCATCGACCCATCCCTGCCCTTCGTGCCGATCCAGCCGATCGGGCGCGGGGCGACGATCGCCTTGAAGGGATCGTGCTTCAGTCCATGCTGGTTGGTATCGGTGGAGTAGAACATCGAAAATCCTATTCGGCGTAGCTGACGATCTGCGACAGTTCCGGCCGCGGCCGGTCGGGCGTCGGGAAGTCGCTCGAACCGATATGGATGAACCCGGCGACCTTTTCGCCCGGCTTGATGCCGAGGAGAGCCAGCGCCTCGTCGTCGTAGGCGACCCATTCCGTACGCCAGTTGGCGACGTAGCCGTGCGCGCTTGCGGCCATCAGCATGTTGAAGCAGACGGCGCCGGCCGAGAGTACCTGTTCCCATTCGGGGATTTTCGGATGCGGTGCCGCGGTGCTGACGATGGCGACGACCAGCGGGGCGCGTGTGAAGCGCGTCAGTTCGGCCTGCCGGGCGGCGTCGGCCATGTCGGGTGCCTTCCTGAGCGACAGGGCCAGAAACTGCTCGCCGAGCGTCCTGCGCACGTCGCCGCGATAGACGATGACGCGCCAGGGAGCCAGCTTGCCGTGATCCGGGATGCGGGTTGCGAAGGTGAGAATCGCCTCCAGTTCCTCCTGCGAAGGAGCCGGCTCCTTCATTTGGGCGACCGGCGTGGAATGCCTGTCGCGCAGGAAATCGATGAGTTTAATATCATTTTGCATGGTCAAAGCTTTCATTTGGAGCTGGCGTCGTGGGAAGGTCTTGAAATTGCCTTGTCATTGGTCTTCAAGTGACGTCTCGGAAAACAAGAGTCAACCGGTACGACAAATGGCAGGCACTTCCCTTGCGGCACGCTGGTTTCTCGCCGGAGCGATGGCTCTCGGCTCAGCTTTCAGCGCATCCGCTCAGGAAGACGCCTTCAAGAATTTTCGCGCGCTTGACAGCACGGCGAAGATGCCCAAGCTGAACGCCTTCTCGGCCTTGCCGGGCGGCCCGCCCGGCGCGCTCTCGAGGGACGTGCAGTTCGATGCCAAACTGACGTCCGACGGCCAGCCCATGCAGGAAGGCCTCACCTGGCGCGTTTTCAGCCCGATCGCCGGCGAAGACGGGAAATTGCCGCTGGTGGCCAGTTCCGAAGGCGGCTCCGCGTCGTTCCAGCTCGCACCAGGCGACTATTTCGTCAACTGCGCCTTCGGCCGCGCCGGCGTTACCAAGAAACTGAAAGTCCCCGAAAACGGCAACATGCCGAAACAGACGCTGGTGCTCGATGCTGGCGGTTTCGTCCTCAATGCGGTTGCCGGTACCGACCAGCGCATCCCGCCCAAGGAGCTGAGCTTTTCGGTCTATTCCGCCGAAGTGCGCGACAACGGCGATCGGGCGCTGGTGATGTCGGACGTGAAGCCGAATACTGTCGTGCGACTGAATGCCGGCACCTATCACGTCGTCTCGGAATATGGCGACGTCAATGCGGTAGTGCGGGCCGATATCCAGGTGGAGGCCGGCAAGCTCACGCAGGCCGTTCTGCAGCATCGTGCCGCCCAGATCACCCTGAAGCTGGTTTCCCAACCGGGCGGGGAAGCGATTGCCGATACGGCCTGGTCCGTCCTGACCGCCGCCGGCGACGTCGTCAACGAAAGCGTCAGCGCCTTCTCGACCATGGTGCTGGCTGAGGGCGAATATCTCGCCGTCGCCCGCAACAAGACCAAGATCTACCAGCGGTCGTTCACCGTCAAAGCCGGCCGCAATACCGAGGTCGAGGTGCTGATGCGCGATACGCCTCAGATGGCTGGCGCGGTTGCCAACGACCGGAACTAGCCGCTTCGAGCCCGGCAACATCCTTTTGCACCGACATTGCTGTTTTCTGACAGCGCCTGCTTCCACAGGCGCTGTCAGGGATTGGATCAGGGGATCGGATCAGGCGGCTGCCTTTGCCGCCTTCCTGGCTTCGAGGCGACGCAGCACGTCCGGCGGCGTTGCTTCATGCGACAGCGAGGCGATCGCTTCGTCCAGTGTCATCGAGGTCTGGGCCTGCGAGCCGAGACGGCGGATATTGACCGAACGCTCCTCGGCTTCCTTTTTGCCGCAGACGATGATGACCGGCACCTTGGTGACCGAATGCTCGCGGATCTTGTAGTTGATCTTCTCGTTGCGGAAATCGGTCTCGACGACCATGCCCGCATCGCGGAGCGCTTCCGCCACCTCGCGGCCGTAATCGTCGGCGTCCGAGGTGATCGTCGCCACCACCACCTGCATCGGGGCGATCCAGAGCGGCATGTGGCCGGCGAAGTTCTCGATCAGGATGCCGAGGAAACGCTCCATCGAGCCGCAGATGGCGCGATGGATCATCACCGGCTGGGTCTTTTCCGAGTTCTGGTCGATGTAGAACGCACCAAACCGTTCCGGCAGGTTGAAGTCCACCTGGGTGGTGCCGCACTGCCATTCGCGGCCGATCGCGTCCTTCAGCGTATATTCGAACTTCGGCCCGTAGAAGGCGCCCTCGCCCGGCAGGATGCCGGTCTTGATGCGGCCTTCCGACTGCGCCTCGATCGTCTTCAGCACATCGAGCATGACGGATTCGGCACGGTCCCAGAGTGCGTCGGTACCGACGCGCTTGTCCGGTCGTGTCGAGAGCTTGACCACGACTTCCTTGAAGCCGAAATCCTCGTAGACCGACAGGATCAGGTCGTTGATCCGCAGGCATTCGGCGGCCATCTGCTCGTCGGTGCAGAAGACATGAGCGTCGTCCTGGGTGAAGCCGCGGACGCGCATCAGACCGTGCAGTGCGCCGGATGCTTCATAGCGATGCACGAGGCCGAATTCCGCAAGCCGGATAGGCAGTTCGCGATAAGACTTCAAGCCATGCTTGAAGATCTGCACGTGACCTGGGCAGTTCATGGGCTTTAGCGCAAAGACGCGATTGTCCGCTTCCTTGTCGTCCGGATGCGTGAAGGCATAGGCAGACTTCACCGCGAACATGTTCTCCTGGTACCAGCCCCAGTGGCCCGACGTCTCCCAGAGCGAGGCATCGAGAACCTGCGGTGCGTTGACCTCCTCATAGGTGCCGGCCAGCCGGCGGCGCATATAGGCGGTCAGCGTCTGGAACATGCGCCAGCCCTTGCCGTGCCAGAACACGACGCCTGGACCTTCTTCCTGGAAATGGAAGAGGTCCATTTCCCGGCCGAGCTTGCGATGGTCGCGCTTTTCGGCTTCGGCCAGCACATGCAGGTACTGGTCGAGTTCTTCCTGGGTCGCCCAGGCGGTGCCGTAGATGCGGGTCAGCATGGCGTTGTTCGAGTCGCCGCGCCAATAGGCGCCGGCAACCTTCATCAGCTTGAAGGCCGTGCCGATCTGGCCCGTCGAGGCCATATGCGGACCGCGGCAGAGGTCGAACCAGTCGCCTTGATAATAGATCTTGAGATCCTGGTCCTCCGGGATCGCATCGATCAGCTCGACCTTGTAGCCCTCGCCCTTCGCGGCGAAGACTTCTCGGGCCTTCTCACGAGACCAGACCTGCTTGGTGAACGGTTTGTTGCGGCCGATGATTTCCTTCATCTTCGCCTCGATCTTCGGCAGATCGTCGGGCGTGAAAGGCGCGTTGCGGGCGAAATCGTAATAGAATCCGTTCTCGATCACCGGGCCGATGGTGACTTGCGTGCCGGGCCAAAGCTCCTGCACGGCCTCCGCCATCACGTGGGCGGCGTCGTGGCGGATAAGCTCCAGCGCCCGGGCGTCGGTGCGGGTGACGATCTCGATCTTTCCGTCAGCCACCGGCTCGGCAAGGTCCTGCACGGTGCCATCGATGGTGACGGCGACCGCCTTCTTGGCGAGCGACTTGGAAATGCTCTCGGCCACGTCACGGCCGGTCGTGCCTGCGTCGAAAATGCGGACGGAGCCATCGGGAAATGTAAGGGAAACGGATTGGGACATGTCTTCTCCTGTCCAGTCCCGCCAACGAATGCGGGTGGTGTTGGAATAAATGGCGGTTCGCCGTTGGAGCGCAGCCGGCGTGGCTGATAAATGTTTTTGGCGTTTTAGTAAAGGCGAGCGGCCGATCAGCCGATCATTTCGGCCAGTCCGGCGACCGTATTGGCATTGCGGATCGTACCGATGCCGAGTTTCTTGGTGGTCATCGCCGAGAGCAGCCGCGTCTCGCTCGCCCTGCCGCCGAAATCCACCCAGAGATCGCCGTCGACGATCGAAATCTTCTCCTCGCCGCGGTGGCGTTCGAGCAGGTCGAGGACGCTGTCGTCGAGCGGCTTTCGCATCACCCGCACGCCGACCTCGGAACCTTCTCCCGACGGAAAGGGATTGCCGGCCGCGAGCTTCAGCCAATCCGCACCGGTCCTTGCGATGATATCGACATGTTTGGCGAACCGCTTTTCGAAAGCCGTCTCCAGTCGCTGCTCGATATCGCCGATCGACGACCTGCCCGTTTCGAAGACGAGGTTGCCGGTCGAAACCAGGGTCCGGCAGTTCCGGTAACCGAGCTCCTCCGCCATGGCACGCAGATCCGCCATGATGACCCGCCTGCCGGGTGCGAGGACGATGCTGTGCAGCAGTGCGACATAGATCATCGCGGGATCATCATGCCTGCGATACTGGTGGGGCGCGACGACGCCAGTATCTCCACGGCGTCCACCAATGCTGCCGCCCTTCGAGCGCGTCCGGCACCGGATCGAGCCCGCCGGTACCGCCCGGCCCGCAGCGCGCCACCCGGAACAGCGTCATCCAGCCGCCCGGCCACAACCCGTGGCGGGCGACCGCCTCGTAGCCGAATTCCGAACAGGTGGGGATATGCCGGCAGGAATTGCCGATGAAGCCGGAAAGCGTCAGCTGGTAGAAACGGATCAGCCCCATGCCGAGCAGCCGGCCCGGCGTCTTGGCGAATGGGCCGGACCAGTTGCGGGAGCGGCTCGCCTTCGGTCGGGATTCGGAATGCTGGCATTCGGGAGCGTCGCACATCGGATCAGACGGTGGCCGCTTCGGACCGCTCCTTCGCCTCTATCTGGTCGATCGCATCGACGACCGCCTCGAAGGTCAGCATGGTGGAGGCATGGCGGGCCTTGTAGTCCTTGACCGGCTTCAGGTAGCGCATCTCCTCGAACCGGCCGTCAGGCCCCTCACCGCCTTCCTTCAGCATGGCGAGCATGTCCTGGCGCGCCCTGCGGATTTCGGCGGTCGTTGCGCCGATCACATGACGTGCCATGATCGAGGACGAAGCCTGGCCGAGCGCGCAGGCGCGCACCTCATGGGCGAAGTCCGTAACCCGGTCACCGTCCATCTTCAGATGCACGCGCACCTTCGAGCCGCACAGTTTCGAATGTTTTTCGGAGCTCGCATCCGCATCGGGCAACACGCCCGCATGGGTAATATTGCCGGCGAATTCGAGGATCTTGCTGTTATAGATGTCGTCCATCAAGGCTCGCTTTGAAACCGCCGTCGCTCGTTGAACACTGCGTCACGTCCGGCGGGCTACCATAAAAGGGTTCCTGCCATTATATGTGATGTCCGTGCGAGATCATCAAGAAAGGATGTTTTCACGAAATCCTACCGAAAACGGAACAGGATATCTTGTAAAAATGTTCGCCGAAGGTCAGATATCGCCGGATTGCCCAAAAAATCAGCCGCCGGTGCTCAGCGGCTGGTCAGTCCGTGAGTAACGCCAGTCGGATGCGGCCTTGAACCGCATCAGGAGACGATAGATGGATGCCATAGTGAAGAATTTTCCGGCTTCGAAAGAGAAGCAGGTCCGCCCGTCGCAGCAGGAAGCCGAAGAAGCCGTGCGCGTACTGCTGCGCTGGGCCGGTGACGATCCGGCCCGCGAAGGCCTGCTCGATACCCCGAAGCGCGTTGCCGCCGCCTACCGCGAGCTGTTCGGGGGTTACGAACAGTCGCCGGAAGACGTGCTCGGCCGCACCTTCGAGGAAGTCTCGGGTTATGACGATATCGTGCTGGTGCGCGACATCCCGTTCTTTTCCCACTGTGAACACCATATGCTCCCGATCATCGGCAAGGCACATGTCGCCTATCTGCCGAACGGCCGCGTCCTCGGTCTCTCGAAGATAGCCCGTGTCGTCGAAATCTTCGGCCGTCGCCTGCAGACCCAGGAAAACCTGACGGCGCAGATCGCCAATGCGATCGAGGAGACTTTAAAGCCGCGCGGCGTTGCCATCATGATCGAGGCCGAGCACCTGTGCATGGAGATGCGCGGCGTGCAGAAGCAGGGCTCGCATACGATGACGACGACGTTTACCGGAGAGTTCAAGGCGAACGCCGCCGAACAGGCCCGTTTCTTCACGCTGGCCCGCAACCGCTGACCCGCGGTTGTCCGGGCGGAGTTTCCTGATGCCGTTTTCTTTCGACCAGCCTTCCGCCGACAAGGCGGAACTCGAAGGCGCTGGCGCCTTCACGCCCCGTTTCGATCAGAACGGTCTCGTCACCGCCGTCGTCACCGACGTGCGCGACGGCGAACTGCTGATGGTCGCGCATATGGACGCCGAGGCGCTGGCGCTGACGGTGGAGACCGGCATCGCCCACTATTACAGCCGCTCGCGCGCCAAGATCTGGAAAAAGGGCGAGTCGTCCGGCAACCTCCAGACCGTTCATGAACTGCGCACCGACTGCGATCAGGACGCCGTCTGGCTGAAGGTCTCGGTCGCCGGGCATGACGCCACATGCCATACCGGCCGCCGCTCCTGTTTCTATCGGGTTGTAACCCAAAGTGATGGCCGGGCGGTTCTTGAAATCACCGACGATACGCGTCATTTTGACCCGGGTGTCGTCTATTCAGATCAAGGAACCATTTAGGCATCTGCCCCGTTTTTCGGCATGTCTCGCCTGAATAAACGATTTCGAAACCTGTCGGTGCGTTAATCGGCAGACCGGGGTTTGTTCAGCTGTGGAGGGTGTTTATCGATGCTGAACTGGAGTTGGAACCGTACCGATCCGCTTGCGGCACCTGCCGATGGCGGTGAAGCGAAAGTCCTAGAACCTACCCCCCCTCCCATCATAGAATCCCCCAAAAAAGCAAAACTCGCCCTCGCCCTTGGCGGCGGTGCTGCGCGCGGCTGGGCGCATATAGGTGTCCTCAGGGCACTTGACGAAGCCGGCATCGAGGTCGGCATGATCGCCGGCACTTCGATCGGCGCTCTGGTCGGCGGGTGTTATCTTGCCGGCAAGCTCGACGAACTCGAAAGCTTCGCCCGATCGCTCACGATGCGCCGGATCGCCGGCCTGCTCGATCTGACGATCGGCGGCGGCGGCCTTCTCGGCGGCATGCGGTTGACCAAGCGCATGCAGGAACACCTCGAGGGCCTGTCTATCGAGGAGCTCGATCGGCCTTTCGTATCGGTTGCGACCGAACTTCACACCGGCCATGAAGTGTGGATCTCCAGCGGCTCGTTGATTACGGGGCTTCGTGCTTCCTACGCCCTGCCGGGCATTTTCGAACCGGTGAAATGCAACAACCGGACGCTGGTCGATGGCGCCCTCGTCAATCCTGTGCCGACCTCCGTCTGCCGCGCTTACGAGCAGCCACTCGTGGTCGCCGTCAACCTGAACTACGAGATTTTCGGACGGTCGGCTGTCGTCAAGCACAATGCCAGCGTCCAGGCGATCGATGACGGCCGCAAGAAACCCCAGGACGTCCGCGTCGGCCTGACCGGCACCATGGTGCAGGCTTTCAACATCATCCAGGAACGCATTTCCCGGGCGCGACTGGCGGGCGATCCGCCGGACCTGGCGTTGCATCCGCGGCTTGCCGATATCGGACTGTCCGAATTCCACCGTGCCGGCGAAGCGATCGACCGCGGCTATACGGAAACGATGGCGCAGATTTCGGCGCTGAAACGCATGCAGGAAGTTTTCGCTCGCTAAGGTGGCGGATGCCGCATTAGCGAGCGAGGCGCAGCCGAAACGGCTCAGCCGGCGATATAGGCCTTGATCTGTTCGGCCTCGATCTCGATCTCGCGGATACGCGACTTCACCACGTCACCGATCGAGATGATGCCGGCGAGCTTGCCGTCCTGCTCGACGGGCACATGGCGGAAACGGCCGGAGCTCATCATTCCCATCAGTTCGTCGACGGTCGTTTCATCCTTGCAGCGCTGCACCGAAGTCGTCATCGCCGATTTGACCGGTTGATCGAGCACGGCGGCACCCTTGCCGGCGACGGCGCGCACCAGGTCGCGTTCGGTAAAGATACCGGCGATGCGGCCTTCCATGCCGGTCACGACGACGGCACCGATCTTCTTGTCGTTGAGGATCCCGGCGACTTCGAGCAGCGTTTTGTCGGGACCGACGGTCACCACGTCACGCCCCTTTGCATCCAGCATGTTCTTGACGATTATTGCCATGGCTCTCTCCTCGCAACCAGTTCGGCTTGGACATCGTCCGTTCCCGAAAAGCAAAGCGCCCGGGTGGAGGAACCGTCCCTGCACGTCCGCGGAAGTGTAGAGCGAGGCGGGAAAGAGATCAAGAAAGAGATCAAGGGCGCGGGAGCGTCATGACCCGGCGTGGCAAAGGATCGAAAAGGCCGAACAGCAGGAAGCCGAACAGGAAGCCGCCGATATGCGCGTCCCAGGCGATCGGTCCCATGTCCGCGCCGAACAGCGTCACCCCGAAGGCGATCAGCAGGTTGCCGGCGAACCACATCGCGGTGAAGATCACCACGGTGCGGTTGCGGAAGGAGCCGAGGATCGACTGGCGCGGATAAAGATGACCGTGTGTCCGGTCATAGCCCCGGCGTTCCGGGAAGGCGAAACGGCAGGCGGCCCCCATCAGCGCCGAGACGACCCCCGAGGCACCGATCAGCAGCGTCTCGTTGCCCCAGTTGAGCGCGGCATGGAAGAAGGCGGCAGCCACCGCCGAGAGGATCCAGAAGATCACGTAGCGCAGGGTGCCGATCCGCCGCACGACCGGCGCGCCGAAGGCCATCAGCCAAAGCGCATTGAAGAGGATGTGTTCGACGCCGCCGTGCAGAAGCGAATAGGTGACCGGCGTCCAGGCCCATGCAAGATCCTGGTCGCCGAGCGGATAGACGTAACGCAACGGCGTGAATGCCAGGTTCACGACCATATAGGCGCGCATATCCTCGTCCAGCAGGTAGTCCTGCACGATGTAGATGACCGCAAGCAAGGCCAGCGTCACGACAAGGCTCCGCGGAAGATTGAAAATTGGCTGCGAGCGCTCGGCGCCGTCATCCGCCTCGGGCTGCTCGTTTGCCATATCCGGCCCGTCGTTCATGCCAGCCCCTTCTGTATCTCATTGCCCTGCCGAATGGCCGACAGCCATATAGGAGCGGCCGTTCAAAGGAAAGCGCACCGGGATCACAGTAACGCCAGCGCATCGGCCGGTGATGGATCGTTAACCATCAGTCCTTTGCCGTGGCATGGATTTCGCTGCTGGAAGAGGACCGGCCGCGCATGAAGCGCGGTTTGTACCGAAATGTAACAGGTAGGATGAATGCGGAACCAGGCCAGCCGGGCGATCTTCGACTACTGGGTCAATCTCAAGCAAGACGGGGCGGCTCCCCTCAAGACCGAGATCGACCCCGCCGCCTTGCGTCATCTTCTGCCGCATCTTTTCATGGCCGCCATGGATCCTGCCGGCACGGTGGCATTCCGCCTGGCGGGCACCCGCATCTGCGACCTGTTCGACCGTGAATTCCGCGGCAAGGCTTTCGCGGATCTCTGGCTACAGACAGATTACCGGCAGCCGGTGGAAATCGCCCATAACGTCATTCATTCGCAACAGCCCGCGCTTCTGGACGTCCTCGCCTCGAATGGCCATATCCGCCATGCCTATGAGATGCTGCTTCTGCCGATCCGGTCGGTGGAGACGGCGGCGAGCGACCGCATCTTCGGTGCCCTCCTGCCCCGGCTCTCTCCCTATCCCGTAGCGGCAACGCCTGTCGCCTTCCTGACGCTCGAGAACTGGACGTTCCTGACCGGCAGCGGTTCGCATTTCGGTGTGCCGGTCACCGGCGATCACCGCAGTTTCTCCGATAGACCCGATCGGCTTCCGGCCGGCCGGCCTCCGTCATGACAACGAATACCCATCCCGGCGGGTGTTGGCGACGCGGCCTTCCAAAACCTTCTGTTAACCGCCGCGCGCTAATACTCTTAACGATAGACTTAGAAGAGAAAAGCTCTCTCAAATGTATTCATTTCAGCCGGCTCATAATCCATCGACACCCAGCGTTCCCGCGCAGCGCTCCTTTCAGCGCGTGTCCGTCAATATCCCAGGACGGCTGATGCTGGCGACGCATGAGGAATTCCCCTGCAACGTCGTGGACATGTCGCCGGGCGACGTCAGCTTTGCCTGCGTTGGTCGTCCCCTCGTTGGCGAACGGGTGATCGCCTATCTCGATCATATCGGCCGGCTGGAAGGCATGGTCGTCAGCCTGTCGGGCACCGGCTTCGTGATGTCGATCAACGCGACGGACCGCAAGCGCGAGAAACTGGCCGCCCAGCTGACCTGGATCGCCAACAAGCATGAACTCGGGCTGCCGGAAGATCGCCGCCATGATCGCCTGGCGCCGCGCAATACCCGCACGGAGATCACCCTCGACGACGGCCGGCGTTATGCCTGCCGCATCGTGGACCTTTCGCTGTCGGGCGCCGCGATCGATATCGATATCCGCCCGGCCCTCGGCACCCCGCTCCGGCTCGGCAACATGCGCGGACGTGTCGTGCGCCACTTCATGGAAGGTGTGGCGATCGAGTTCAATTCGGTGCAGTCGCGCGAAACGCTTACCGAATTCCTCTAAAAGCGTTCTTGCCACCACCACCATCCTGAAGCGTCCCATCCGGGGCGCTTTTTTTGTTGTCCATCCTCCGCCAACCAGCCTGTTTCATTGCCGGACAGGCCGGGAAACGGTAGCGGACTGTGCCGAAACGAACTTTTTTTCAAAAAAATGTCCCCTTTCGGCACTTTTTTTGAGCCGGGAATCGGCCTCGTCAGGTCCCCTTTGACTGTGTTGCGCCTCGACTTCTCACCTCCCCATCCTGATCGAGCACGGCCAACCGTCGTCATTTCCAGCCTTTCGAGGCTACGTCGGCTATTTTCGCCGATCGCCGAAAATCCTTGAATTACAGTTGGATAATGGCAAAGCGGCAATGTCGGCCGATGCCGATGGCGCCCATTTTATGAAAACCAACGGCAAATTCGTCTCTAATTTTATGAAAGATCGAGATGTATTTGAGCCATGTTTTAGACGAATTGAATTCAAATAAGATATTGATTTTACTTCGATATTTTCCTGTCAATCAAGCCCTGTCTGGCAGTGTTCTTCCCACAACGGGGAGACATAAAAATGAAGTACAGCAAGGGACTGGGCCTCGCCGCCATCACCGCCGCCATCGCAGTTTTTACCGCCGGAAGTTCGTTCGGCATGCCAGCTGGCAGCGTGCGTGTTCTCGGCCAGGCCAATCCGCCGCTCGGCCACTATGAGTTTTGCAAGACCTATGTCAGCGAATGCGCCGCGACCTACAAGGACGCCGGGCCGCTGGCCCTGACTGAAGACAAGTGGCGTACGCTTCTGGATGTCAACTACACGGTCAATTCCTCGATCACGCCGATGACCGATCAGGAAATCTACGGCGTCGAAGAACGCTGGGCCTATCCCCGCACCGTCGGCGATTGCGAAGACTTCGTGCTTCTGAAGCGCAAGATGCTGATGGCGAAGGGCTTTTCGCCGTCAGACCTGCTGATTACCGTCGTCCTGCAGCCGAATGGCGAAGGTCACGCGGTCCTGACGGTCCGCACGGATCGCGGCGACTTCGTGCTCGACAACATGCGCAACAAGGTCATGGTCTGGTCGGATACCGAATACACCTTCCTGAAGCGCCAGGCGAATGACGACCCTGCCCGTTGGGTAAAGCTGCAGGACGGTCGCGCCACCGCCGTGGGCTCCGTCGGCCAATAGTCCGCCAGTCCCGGGGCTGGAAGACCGCGGCGACCCGAGCCGCGGTCAATGTGCGGGACCGCACATCCGCAGGCATGCCGAACTGTCCTCGACCTGACCTGCTTTACGAAGCGTTAACCATAACGATCCAGACTGCCGCCAAATCGTTTGGCCCCTCTCCGTATTCCTGTCCCATTCCGGCGCCGGCGAATTCCCTCTCGAACGAGAACATGGAGCGCGCGTCATGACAGGTCCGGCCCGGAACGTCCCGGCTGCAGAAGAGGCGCCGCTCCTTTCCAATCGCTTCGTCTATCGACTGACCGTCGTCATCGCCGTCCTTGCACTGTTGACGGCGGGGATCAGCATCAGTGGTCACTGGTTCGGCCAGCGTATCGCGCTTGCCGGCCATACCGACAGTACCGAGAAATTCCTGATCCGGATCGGCCAGGACAAGCTCGAGCTTTCGGCCAACACGATTCGCTTCCGCGACCAGCGCCGAGCCGGCATCACCGAGCGCGTCGATCTTTACCTCACATGGCCGGAGCTCGAGGGTTACAGCACCGACCTGCGGTCCCGTTTCGATGATATCGGCCAGTCTTCCTCGTTGATTTTCCTGCAATTGTCGCAGAGCACGATGTCGCGTGACATGTCCGGGCGGCTGGAGCCGATATACTCGAAACTTTTCGACGGCGCGCCGCAGCAGGCGGCGTTCGGATTGACGCTCCACCGGCTGCGCGCCGACTCGGGTTATGGCAGCGAAGTCGTACTGACGGGGCAGCGCTCCGGTGCGCCGGACTATGTCGTGCGTTGCGTCCTGCCCGCCGCCGGCGACAGGCCCACCAGCGGCGATTGCCAGCGGGATATCCACATCGGCCAGGACCTGACGATACTTTATCGCTTCTCCAGCGCGCTTTTGAAGGACTGGCAACATATTGATGCCGCAGTTCGCCTCTTTGTCGAAAACCGGCTGGCGAAATAAGCGGCCACGGACGGGTCGGGGTCCAAGCCTGAGTTGATGTCTAAAATGCAGCATATCTAAGCAAGCTGCTGTTCATCATAAACCTCTTGGTAACGCTAATCCCCTAGATTGACGGGCAACGGTCGTGGCGGGGGCGCGTCCGGATATGACGAATGTGATGCAAGCGATGAGTGCGGCAGTGTCGAAAAAAATGTTCTCTGCATCCCTTCCGAAGGGTGATGCGACGGCTCCGGGGCGGTTCCTCGGTTTTCTCTTCACATTGGCTGTGGCGATTTCAATGTTTTCGACGCCGGCGGCTGCCGGTCCGAAATACGCCGGTATCGTAGTCGATGCCAAGACCGGCAAGGTTCTCTATTCGGAGGATCCGGACGGTCTGCGTTATCCCGCGTCGCTTACCAAGATGATGACGCTTTACCTGACCTTCGAGGCGCTCGAATCCGGTCGAATCAGTCTCGATACGCAGGTTCCGGTCTCTGCCCACGCCGCGTCGGAGCCGCCTTCCAAGCTCGGCGTTCGCGCTGGCGGTTCGGTCTCGGTCGATCAGGCCATTCGCGCACTCGTCACCCGCTCCGCCAACGACATTGCCACCGCTCTCGGTGAATTCATCGGCGGCTCCGAAGATCGCTTTGCATCGTTGATGACCGGCAAGGCGCGTGCGCTCGGCATGACCCGCACCACCTATCGCAACGCCAACGGCCTGCCGAACACCGCGCAGATGACAACGGCACGCGATCAGGCCCGTCTCGGCATGGCGCTGCGCCAGCATTTTCCGCAGTATTACGGTTATTTCTCGATCCGCAGCTTCAACTTCGGCAAGCAGACGATCGGCAATCACAATCGCCTGGTTGGCAACGTCAAGGGCGTCGACGGCATCAAGACCGGCTACACCCGGGCCGCCGGCAGCAATCTTGCGACCTCGGCCCAGCTCGACGGGCGTTCGATCGTCGCCGTGGTGCTCGGTGGTCGCTCCAGCGCTGCCCGTGACGCAACGATGCGCAAGCTGGTCGCGGAATATCTTCCGGAGGCATCTCGCGGCGGCAATGGCAACTTGATCGCCCAGGCAGCGCCCGTCGCTCCGGTTGCGCCTGCTCCTTCTGCGCCTGTCAGGTCCGCGCCGTCGGTTGCCGCGACGCAATCCGACGTCCGCCAGATGGCCGCCCTCGACCTGCCGCCGAGCGGTCCGCTGCCGGGCGCCCGTTATGGCGAGCAGCAGGCTGCAACCATGGCTCCCGCTGCCGCATCGGCCTATGCCGCAGAACCGGAACAGAAGAAAGTCATCACCCAGGCGATGAACTCGGCAATGGCCGGCGTCTCCGCCGTCCCGACGCCGGCGCCGGAATACATGCCGGCCAGGACCGAGGTGGCGGTGGCGCACCGGACCGGTCGCTCGACCGTCGATGAGGTGACGACCGCGTCCACCAAGGCCTCCGCGGTATCTGCAAAGCCCGCTCAGGCCGCGGAAGTGGCGATGGCGTCGAACGGCTGGGTCATCCAGATCGGCGCGTCGCCGAACCAGAAACAAGCTCAGGATCTCCTGCAGAATGCGCAGGATAAAGGCGGCAAGGTATTGCGTTCCGCCAAACCCTTCACTGTCGCCTTCAGCAACAATGGCGAACAGATCTACCGTGCCCGCTTCGGCGGCTTCGATGACCAGAAGACGGCGATCGATGCCTGCAACCTGCTGAAGAAGAAGGGCATCAGCTGCTGGGCGTCTCTTCAGTGAGAGACGACGCCGACGGCGATCAAGGAAATACCCGCGCCGGCCTTCCGGCGCGGGGGGATCTCGAAAGTAACGAGTAGACGGGGTTTCCGATGGCAATGAATGAAAACAGCGCAGAACTGGCCTTCAAGCCGGCGCAGAATTCCAGGGCGAAGGGCGCTGCCCTCAATCCGCTTCACGAGGCGGCCATGCGGCTCGCCGGTCTCGGCTTGAACCGTTCCAAGGAAAAGACCCGCGACTTGGTCTCCATGCTGCTCAGCCACGCCGCCCGCGCCTGGCGTCATTCCCAGCCGGAGGCCAATGTCCATCTGCATATCGGCATCCGCGCCGGCCGTGCGCCGGTTCGCATCAAGCTTCGCTGAGCGCAAGCTTTCCGGTTACAGAAGTCCAAGCTCGGCGAGTTCCCGCCGCAGATCTTCCGGAAGCGCCGCCACGTCCTCGCCGAGTTTGCCGAGGTCGCGCGGCGCTTCTTCGGTTTTCAGATACCGCCATCCCTGGAAAGGCCGCTTCGGCTGCGGTGCGGTCTCGATGACCTCGGGGCCGAGCACCAGCTGGCAGCGCTGGATACCGTCTCCGCCCGTAACCGTGCGGATATCGAGCAGCTTCTGCCGCGCCATCACCTGCCCCTTGATCACCCAGTATAGCGATCCGTCCTCGAGCAGTTCCTCCATGCGCTTCGGCGCCATGCGGGTCGTATGGACGCTGTGCGGCTCGAGGCCGGCGGCCATCGCGTTGAGCGACCGCTCAGCGACCCAATCCTGAAGATCCTGGATCGAATCGGCGCCGACGCAGAGTTTGATGAGATGTAGAGCCATGGTTTCGTTGAAGACCCATCCGGATGCGAGGTCAAGCGTTTGCTCGGCTCACTCCACAGCGGTGCGACGACTCAGCACTCCACGACGTTGACCGCAAGGCCGCCGGTCGAGGTTTCCTTGTATTTCTCGCTCATGTCGTTGCCGGTCTGGCGCATCGTCTCGATACAGGCGTCGAGCGGCACGAAATGCGTCCCGTCGCCCTTGATGGCGAGCGAGGCCGCCGTGACCGCCTTGACGGCCCCAAGCGCGTTGCGCTCGATGCAGGGCACCTGAACGAGGCCCGCGATCGGGTCGCAGGTCATGCCGAGATGGTGCTCCAGCGCGATCTCGGCGGCGTTCTCGATCTGCTCCGGGGAGCCGCCCATGACGGCCGCAAGCCCCGCCGCTGCCATGGCGGCGGCCGAGCCTACCTCGCCCTGACAGCCGACTTCGGCGCCCGAGATCGAGGCATTGTGCTTGATGATGCCGCCGATTGCGGCAGCCGTCAGCAGGAAATTATGAATGTCCGCCTGGGTCGCATCGTCGTGGAAATGCAGGTAATAGCGCACCGTCGCCGGAATGACGCCGGCAGCCCCGTTGGTCGGCGCCGTGACGACGCGTCCGCCGCCGGCATTCTCCTCGTTGACTGCCATGGCGTAGACGGAGAGCCAGTCGTTGGCGAGCAGCGGGTTCAGCCGGTTGCTGCGCCATTCCTCGTTCAGCTTGTCGTGGATCGCCTTCGCCCGGCGCTTCACCTTCAACCCGCCAGGCATGATGCCGTCGACCTTGAGGCCACGGTCGATACAGCTCGACATCGCATCCCAGATCCGGTCGAGACCGGCATCGAGCTCGGTGGAGCTCATCTTGGTTTCTTCGTTGGCGCGCTTCATCTGGGCGATCGTCAGGCCCGAACCGCGCGCCATGTCGAGCATCTGCCTGGCGGAGGCGAACGGATAGGGAATGCGCGCGGCATCACCTGCCGATTTCTTGGGGCTGCGCATGGCCTCCAGCTCGGTATCGGTCACCACGAAACCGCCGCCGATCGAATAGTAGATGCGCTTCAGGAGAAGCCGGCCGTCGCGGTCTAGGGCGGAGAAACTCATGCCGTTGGCATGGCCCGGCAACGGCTGCTTCTTGTCGAAGATCAGATCGGTCTTCGGCTGGAATTCGTAAGTCGGATGGCCAGGCGGCGTGACGCGGCCGCTGCGCTCCACTTCGCCGATGATCCCGTCCATCCTATCCGGATCGACGGCGTGCGGCTCCTCGCCGACCAGGCCCAATATCACCGCCCTGCCCGTCCCGTGCCCGATCCCGGTAAATGCGAGGGATCCGTGCAGGCTCACCTTCAGCGCTGCGACATGCGCACCGGTCGGCCTGGGCCAGTCGTTGGAGAGAATGAGCTCCAGGAAGCGGTTGGCGGCCGACATCGGTCCCATCGTGTGGGAACTCGACGGGCCGATACCAATCTTGAAAACGTCGAAAACGGACAGGAACATGTGAATCCGTGTGGTACGAGGATGGCCAAGCCTATGTCAGAGTGCCGCCGTGGCTTGGCGGTTGCCCGACATCGGGTGAACCGGCCGCGACATGGTCCTAAAATAGAAACGGCGCGGTACGAATACCACGCCGGGGACCGAAATTCCGGAATTCCAGTGAGATCGTCAGATGGCGCCGAAAATATATGCGAGGGCCAAGACACCTGCAAATCCTACGAGCGCCTTGAAAGTCACGCCCCAGCAGGACTTCTGAACGGTATCTTCCATGTCGTCTCCAGGTTCTTGCAGCATTGATGAACGTCCGCCTCGGGTCGTCATGGCTAATGGTCTATTAAAATCCTGCCGCCTCCGCAATGCAAAAATGGCGGAAGCATGGCGAGGTAGCGTTTGCAACGCCTGCCCGGCCCGAATCGTTCCCTTCCCCGCGCGGGAGGCTTGCCGCCGAAACCGAAACAAAGCATGACGAGACGGATCAAGACCGATTCCCAACGGTGAGGCCCCATGACGAACGCTGATTATATTGCGCTTGCCCTCTTTGCCGTGCTTTGGGCCGTTTATTCCTGGGTGACCGCCGGCGCGGGCTCGCGGCTGTTTCCGCGCGCCAGCCTCAACCGGGCGATGGCCGAACGGCGGAAGGACTGGATCTACAATTCGCTCCGCCGCGACCTGAAAATGATCGACACGCAGATTTTGGCGGGTCTGCAGAACGGTACCGCCTTCTTCGCCTCGACGTCGATCTTCGCGATCGGCGGCTGTTTCGCTCTGCTGGGCGCCACCGAACAGGTGGAAGCGGTCTTCCAAGGCCTGCCCTTCGTCGCTTACGGCGGCCGCACGGCCTTTGAACTGAAGGTGGCCGGCCTCACATTCCTGTTCGGCTATTCCTTTTTCAAGTTCGGCTGGTCCTACCGGCTGTTCAACTACTGCACCATTCTCTTCGGCGCCCTGCCTATGATGCACGACACCCACGCCGACCGGGCGGCGGCCGAGCGTGCGGCCGATCAGGTGGTGCGGATGAACACGATTGCGGCCGGCCACTTCAATTCCGGCCTGCGCGCGCTGTTTTTATCGATCGGCTATCTCGGTTGGTTCATCGGGCCCTATATGTTCATCGCGATGACCGTCGTCGTGATTGTCGTGCTCGTCCGCCGCCAGTATTTTTCCGAGGCCCGGCTGGCGATCATGGATCGTGGGACGCCCTGAGATTTGATCCGGAAAGACAAGCAGTGACCGTTGCCGAGACCCCGAACCCCGCCCCGCGCAGACACCGCATCACGCTGATCGATACGCTGCGTGGCGTCGCCCTCATTGCGATGGCGACCTACCACTTCACCTGGGATCTCGAGTTTTTCGGCTATCTCGATCCGGGCACGGCGACTCAGGGCGTGTTCAAGGTCTATGCCCGGGCGATCGCCAGCTCGTTCCTGTTCCTGGCGGGTGTCAGCCTTGTCCTTGCGCATTTTCCAAAGATCCGTTGGCAATCCTTCTGGAAGCGTTTCGCGATGGTCGCAGGCGCCGCGGTGGCGATCAGCATCGCGACGCGGATCGCCTTTCCGGGTGAATGGATCTATTTCGGCATCCTGCACAATATCGCGCTGTCGAGCCTGATCGGCCTCGCCTTCCTGCGCCTGGCCCCGTTGCTGACCGGTGCCGTCGTCGTCCTCATCGCTGCCGCGATGATCATCGACTACGGTCTTTTGCCCGGCGCGTTGGATTGGGCTTCATTCAACGCCCGTTACCTGAGCTGGCTCGGTTTTGCAGAAATCCCGCCGCGTTCAAACGACTACGTGCCGCTGTTTCCCTGGATCGCGGCGCTTCTGGCCGGAGTGGCGGTCGGGCGGCTCGCGCTATCTCAAAACTGGCTTCCCAGGCTCGCAGCGGTCCAGACGCGGCAGAACCTTCTCTCGAAGGCCGGAAGACACAGTCTTATCATCTACCTCGTCCACCAGCCGGTGCTGATCGCGCTCGTCTACCTCTTTTCGCTGGTGCATCCGGCTCCGCCGCCGGACCCGCGGATCGGCTATGTCAGAAGCTGCGAGGCCGGCTGCACGGGCCAAGGCAACGACGCCGGCCTCTGCCAGAAATTCTGCGGCTGCACCGCCGACAAGCTGATCGCCCAGTCTCTGATGACGCCACTGCAATCCGGCGCCATCGCTCCGCAGGACGACCGCGTGCAGTCGCTCGCCGAACAGTGCTCGATCGAGGCGCAGTAGCGCCTTTCGAAGGTCAGGTGCCGACGCCGATTTCGGCGAGCCGGGTCAGGCAGGCTTCCTCGACATTGTCGAGTTCCGTCAGCGTATCGTCGATATCCTTGCGCTTCTGGCGCAGGTCGTTGCGCTTTTCGTCGATACGCGTCATCAGGAGCTTGAGCTGCCCAAGCTCGCCCGGAGGCTCCTTGTAGACCTGGATGATCTCGCGGATCTCGGCGATCGTGAAGCCGATCCGGCGACCGCGCAGGATTTCCTGGATCAGCCGGCGATCCGTCGCCCGGAAAAGCCGCGTGCGGCCCCGGCGTTCCGGGTGGATCAAACCCTCGTCCTCATAGAAGCGCAGCGTGCGGGTCGATACCCCGAATTCACGCGTCAGCTCCGTAATGCTGTAATACTTGTTCACGATCATGTCCTGCTACTCGTCAGCCAAACTAATTGACTTTTACGTAACAGTCAATTTTCGCGCTCAGCGCAGCATGAACCACCATGTCGAGAGCCCGAGGAACGAGAAGAAACCGGTCGTATCGGTAATCGCGGTCACGAACACGGCGGACGATACCGCTGGATCCGCCCCGGCCCGGTCGAGCAGCAGCGGGATCATGATGCCGGCCATGGCGGCCGCAAACATGTTGATCAGCATGGCGGTGGCGATCAGCCCGCCGATATGGACGTCGTGGAACCACAGGCCGGCCACCATGCCGACGAGACAGCCGATCACTACCCCGTTGATCAGGCCGACGCCCGCCTCGCGTCGCGCGACGCGCCAGGCGTTGTGAATGTCGAGATTGCGGGTCGCAAGCGCGCGCACCGTCACGGTCATGGTCTGCGAGCCGGCATTGCCGCCCATGCCGGCGACGATCGGCATCAGGATCGCAAGCGCCACCACCTGTTCGATGGTTGCCTCGAAGAGCGAGATTACCGACGCCGAAATGAAGGCGGTGAACAGATTGACCAGCAGCCACGGAACCCGCGACCGTGAAGTCTCCCGGACCGAGTCGGACAGTTCTTCGTCGCCGACGCCCGAGAGGCGCATGATGTCCTCTTCCGCCTCTTCCTGGATGACATCGACGACGTCGTCGATGGTGAGCACGCCGACCAGCCGGCCGTTCTCATCGACGACGGCGGCCGAGAGCAGGTCGTATTGCTCGAAGAGCTGGGCCGCCTCTTCCTGGTCCATGTCGGCCGGGATGGGGTAGTTCGTCTCCCGCATGATCGTCTCGATCTTCACCTGCCGCTTGGCGCGCAGGATACGGTCGAGGTCGAGCACGCCGAGCAGCTTGAAGGTCGGGTCGATGACGAAGATCTGGGTAAAACTCTCCGGCAGGTCCTCCTCGTCGCGCATGTAGTCGATCGTCTGGCCGACGGTCCAGAACGGCGGCACCGCGACGAATTCCGTCTGCATGCGGCGGCCGGCCGATTGTTCCGGGTAATCGAGCGCGCGCCGAAGCCTCACCCGCTCGGTGAACGGCAGCTGCGCCAGGATTTCCTCGCGGTCCTCGTGGTCGAGGTCTTCGAGAATGTAGACCGCGTCGTCCGAATCGAGTTCGCCGATCGCCGCCGCGATCTGCGCGTTGGGCATCTGGTCGACGATCTCCATTCGGATGTTTTCGTCGACTTCGGTGAGTGCGGTGAGGTCGAAATCGTCGCCGAGCAACCGCACGAGCGCATGGCGCTGGTCGGGCAGGATGGCTTCGAGAAGGTCGCCGAGTTCCGATTCGTGCAGGCGCGCCACATGGCTGCGCAGGAAAAGCGTGTCGCGATCGGCGATTGCGGCGCCGACCATCGCCAGGAAATCCGCGCGGATCGCCCCGTCCTCGGAATAGATGTCGTCACCGGCATCGTCGGTTTTTGTGCGCAGGCGGTGATCCTCGCCGATATCGCTCATCTGCCGCCCTCGCTGCTGGTCTTTGACAAAAGGAGAATGGCGGCAAAAAACATATTGTCAACAACCGGATAGCTGCGTCCGGCGCTATTGCTCATGCCACCGGTTTTCCTGCTAGAACAATTGCCGTTCCGGGTCCAGAGCGCAGGGCGAAACGATGCGGAAAAACCCGCGAGTGAGTAAGAGGAGTTCGAAAAATGGCGATCCGAACCATCCTGAAATATCCCGATCCGGGCCTGTCCAAACGTTGCGAACCGGTCACGGTCTTCGACGCGACGCTGACCTCGCTCGCCGATGACCTTCTCGATACGATGCGGGCGGCACCCGGCGTCGGCATCACCGCCGCGCATGTCGGCGTCTTCACCCGGCTCGTGGTGCTGGAATTGTCGAAAGAGACCGGTCCGCGCTTCTACGTCAATCCGGAAGTCCTCAGCACCTCGGACGAGCGCATGCGGCATATGGAAGGCAGCGTCTCTATGCCCGGTGCAAACGACGAGGTCGAGCGCCCGAAAAGGATCCGGTTTCGCTATCAGGATCTCGACGGTGCCGTCCACGAAGAGGACGTTGAGGGTTTCCATTCCATCTGCATGCAGCACGAGATCGACCAGCTCGACGGCGTCTTCTGGCTAAAACGGCTGTCTCGCCTGAAGCGCGACCGGCTGCTACGCAAATGGGACAAGGGAAAATAAATCGCACAACCGAACCAAATCCGCGTTCGTCCGTTATCAGGTCGCAACTCAGCGAGGAGCTACGACCGTGAATGCGACAGCAGACAAGACCGCAGCCGAACTCGAGCAAAAAGTATCAGAGCGTCTGGCCGCCTTGCCGGACGTCGATTCATCGACGATCGAACCGCATGCCGAGGGAACCAAGGTTACCCTCAAGGGTTCCGTCGATACCGTGTTCTCGGCCAGGAAGGCCGTATTGAGCGCGGAGAAGGCCGTATTGAGCGCGGAAACCGTGGATGGCGTACATGATGTCGAAAGCCACCTGACCCTGACGGGTAGCAAGAACGGCGCATCCACGAGCCACTGAAGCGAAAACCCGGCGCACCAGCCTTTTTCGTGAACAGGGGGTGCGCCGGGTCCATTTTGAAATGACAGGAGGCGGTCGTGCCGGGCAAGAAGAAAGCTGACGATATTTCCCGCGAGGAAGATTTTCGCGATTATGATGACCGGAATATCGACGAAGGCTGGCCCTATGACGATGCGGCCGGCGCCCGTCCCGTCGATAACGCTGCCTACGGCGATCCCAAGGCCAATTTCGATACGGACCGCAATCGGGGCTATCAGGTGGACAGCGCCGAGCGCGACGGATCGGAAGAGCGGCTGGTCGATAGCATTCGTCCCGCAACGAAGGGTATCGAGGAGGCAGACGACCTCGAAGAACGGATCACCGACGCCATCGAGGACTTGGACATGATCGACATGGCGTCGATCGACGTGCATGTCGAGGACGGAACCGTTACGCTGAAAGGCGCCGTCGATGATGCGGCGACCTCGCGCAGGATCGTCCGCCGGATCCAACGGGTCGCCGGTGTCCGCGAATTGGTCAACAACCTTCGGCTCGAGGGCGTCGATAGCCACATCCCCGACGACGATTGAGGCCTGACGACTACTAGGCGCTCGTCAGCACGATATCCGGTGTATTTTTCAGCGTATTGCTGACGGTGCAGATGTCCTCGGCCATGTGGGCGATCTGACTTTTCTGTTCGTCGTCGAAGTCCCCTTCGACGCGGAAATCCACGATGAATTTGGTGATCCGGGACGGTCCTTCATGGGCCTTTTCGCCGGTCACATGCACCCTCACCTCGCTCAGCCTGTCGAGGATGCCGAGCTTGCTCGCGGCGATCCGGCCGCTGAGCACGAGGCAGGCGGCGAGCGACGAAAACATCAGGTCGAGCGGATTGAACCCCGGCTCGGAAGCGCCCGTGACCACCTCAACCTGGCCACCCGTCTCGCTTGTCACCTGCGGGTGACCGAGGCGCCCGAGGACGGCGGTCGCACCGATCGGCCGTGTCTTTACTTTCAGTTCAACCATGGCCTTGTCCTTCGCTTGCTGCATATGCACCGGGATCAGTCCATCAGATAGGCCTGCAATTTCAAAGTCGCATTCGGACTTTTGTCGCTATAGCCGATGATGTCGCAATTCGTCTTGCTGCGGAGCGGCGCCTTGCCGTGCAGGAAATAGGTGGATGTTTGGGCGTGGTAATAGCCGATCACGAAATAGGGTGCCGGTTCGCAGCCCTTCTTGAACGTGTAGGCGACGCCGATCGCTTCGCCCATATGCTCGATCCTGCCTTGGAACAGCAGCGTGTTGGGCGGGATCGTACCGGCGATAGATGGTTTCGGATCATGATAGGTGATGAGCCCATACCTGTAGCTGACATGCATGAACGAGTCGTTGTGGATGAACGGCTCGATATTCAGGCTGTTGTTGAGCGGGTGGTCCGTGTCTTTGGTGGAGGCGAGCGCGAAATCCCGCTTCTTGACATACGGGTTGAATTCCGTGTCCAGGGTGGGAAAGCCCTGCGGGCAAAGCGTTGTCCAGAGATGCGCCAGGGTAAGCCCACCTGCCGCATTGTTGGGCTCAACGATCGTGCCGGTTTCGTCCTTGAAACGGAACCGTCCGGGCGCTCGAATATCGTCGTGTTTATCCCAGGCCCCGGCAAAGGTAAATTTTCGCCCGCGAGGGTCGGTGAGTGAGCCGGCATCGCAATCGGCGCTTATCTCCGCCTTGGTATTGTCACCGTCCAGGCTGGTCTTGATGCAGTCGTTGATCACCGCCTTGCCGCGCCCTAGAAACCAGTTCGAGCAATAGTCGCTGGCGTCCTTGCGCGTCATCTCGGCGAGGATATGGGCATTGGCCGTACCGATCCCCTCCGCCGCATTCACGGAAAGCTCCGGCGAATGAGCCTCTATGGAAATCGTCTCGGCGGAAACGGCGACTGTCGTTGCCAGAAGGCAGGCGAATGCCTTTGGAAAAATGAGATTGTTCATGTCTTTCCCCAGATGTCCCGATCGACTGGATTAAGGGGAAAATCTAAAAGGAACGCGAGCTTGGCCGCTAAATTTTTACCGGCCGGTTCTGTCCGTCGTGATCCGGGCAACAAAAAACCCGCCGAAGCGGGTTTCTTATTTTGGTGCGGTCGAGAAGACTCGAACTTCCACGTCTTGCGACACAGCGACCTCAACGCTGCGCGTCTACCAATTCCGCCACGACCGCATCGTGGTAGAGCCGACTTGCGCCGGCGGGGCTGCATGTAGCAAAAGCATTTGGGGTGCACAAGTGCGCCGTGACAGATTTTTGAAGGATAAAAATTCTTCGTCCGAATGCCTATATAAACCGGGCCGAAACCGGCCCCTTGCCGCACCCTTTTGTTTTTGCCAGAAGAATTTCCATGCTGACACGCACCGATCTCAATCTGTCCATGCTGCCGCAAACCGGCGCCCCGCCGGTGCGCTGGCGAATCTCCGATGGCCTGGTTCCCTACGAGGAGGCGGTGGCCGAAATGGAACGGGAGGTGGTGGCGATCGCCGATGGCCGCGCCGACGAACTGGTCTGGCTGCTCGAACACCCGCCGCTCTATACGGCCGGCACCAGCGCCGACACGGCCGACCTGATCGAGCCGGACCGGTTCCCGGTGTTTTCTACAGGCCGCGGCGGCGAATACACCTATCATGGTCCCGGCCAGCGGGTGGCCTACGTGATGCTCGACCTCAAACGCCGGCGCCAGGACGTGCGCGCCTATGTGGCGGCGCTCGAGGAACTGGTGATCCGCACCCTCGGCATGATGAACGTGCGCGGCGAGCGGCGCGAGGACCGCGTCGGCGTCTGGGTGCGCCGGCCGGAAAAGCCGCTGCTGCCGGATGGCTCGATGGCGGAGGACAAGGTTGCCGCGCTTGGCATTCGTCTGCGCCGCTGGGTCAGCTTCCACGGCCTGTCGCTCAATGTCGATCCAGACCTGACGCATTTCACCGGCATCGTGCCCTGCGGCATCAGCGCCTATGGCGTGACGAGCCTCGTCGATCTCGGTCTTCCCGTGATGATGGCCGATGTGGACATGCGCCTGCGCGAAGCCTTCGAGGAAATTTTTGGAGCCACGGCTTCCGATAGCGCCTCATCCTGATCACGCCTTGAACATTGCCAAACGCTGTGGTTGAAGAACCCGGTTCCACGAAAGTGCCGGGCATGCGCTCTTCCACATCTGAAAATCCGCTGAAGGGCATGGCCATCATGGCCACCTGCATGGTCATCCTGCCGCTGATGGATGCCATCGCCAAATACATGGCGACCTTCGAGGCGATGTCGCCCGGCCAGGTAACCTTCTACCGGTTCTTTTTCCAGCTCGTCTGTATCCTGCCGCTCGTCGTCTTCACCGGGGCCGCCATCTTCCGGCCAAAGCGTCCTTGGATGAACCTGCTGCGCGGCGTGCTGCATGCCGCGGCCAGCCTGATGTTCTTCGCGGCGGTCAAATACATGCCGCTCGCCGATGTCTTCGCCATCTATTTCGTCGAGCCCTTCATGCTCACCATGATGTCGGCGATCTTCTTGCGGGAGAAGGTCGGCTGGCGGCGGTGGCTGGCGATCGTCGTCGGGTTCGGCGGTGCCATGATCGTCATCCAGCCGAGCTACGCGATCTTCGGCTGGACGGCGCTACTGCCGGTCGCCTGCGCCTTCCTCTTCACACTCTACCTTTTCCTCAACCGCGCGATCGGCGAAGCCGATTCGCCGCTCGTCATGCAGACCATGGCGGGCGTCGGAGGAACGCTGTTCATGGCCGCAGCCCTGGTGATCGGGGATAGCGCGGGGGCTGAGGATTTTACGCCGTCGCTGCCCGCCTCCTGGCTCGGTCTCGTCCTGCTGCTGCTGCTCGGCTCGATCTCGGGCTACGCGCATCTGCTCGTGGTTCGGGCCTTCCGGCTGGCTCCGCTTTCACTGCTAGCGCCCTTCCAGTATTTCGAGATCATCTCGGCGACGGTGCTCGGTTACGCCCTGTTCGGCGATTTCCCGACCGCTTCCAAATGGCTCGGCATCGCCGTCATCGTCGCCTCCGGCCTGTTCATCATCTGGCGGGAGCGTTCCAAATCGAAGCAGCTGGAGACGGTTTGACGGCCCTGTTTCCTGCCCGTTAACCCCGCTTCTTTGCTGCCCCTCAACTTCTCTCATTTATCCCCCACATTCAGTTTCATGATGAAACGGAGAAATGAAGATGAGCGGATTCCGCTTTTCTTTTCCGGCATGTGTCATCGCCGGGAAGGGTCGGATTGTGGCCGACGATATACTGATGCTGCGCAAATACGCGTTCCCGGATGGCATTTGCTCCTCCGAAGATGCGCTCGCCCTTCTTGCGCTGAATGATTCCTGTTCCGAACAAAGCCCCGAATGGTCGACCTATTTCGTCGAAAGCCTGACGGCATATCTCGTGCGTGGCACGAAGCCGCCGGGACGCATCGACGACGCGAAAGCCAGCTGGCTGATGCGCACGATCGCCGCCGATGGCGTCGTTCATTCTGCCGTCGAACTCGAACTGCTGCTGCATGCCATGGAAGTCGCGTCCGAGGTGCCGGAAAGCCTTTCGGCCTTTGCCCTCGACCAGATTCGCCTGGCCCTCGAGCCGGGTGCGCGCGGCGCCTACCATGCCACCCGCCCGGCCTGCGCCGGCATCACCGCCTTTGATCTCGCCTATGTCTTGCGGGTGTTGCGCGGCGCGATGGAGCGTGGCCGGCTGATGCTTTCGCCGCTCGAAGCGCGGGTCCTGCGCGAGATCGACGAACTGGCCGATCCCGAGGCCAATCACCCCGCCTGGCGGGAGATGATCGCGGCGGTGGCGACCTATGAAAGGCCGAGGGAGGTGCTGCGCGCCGCTCCCTGGCTGGTGACCGATGCCGGGCATCGCCTGACGGAAGAGGTGGCGGCCTGACGAACCGTCGGGTCGCAACGCCTCGCACGGCGGCTCGTTTGCATTTTAGCGATTGGCTAAACCCCGTGGAAAATCAATCGGCCTAATGATGTCTGTGATGATCGGCCAAGACCAAGCCGACAGGCTCCGGAGGTCGATATGACGCCCATTGTTTCAGCCATCTTGCTGCTGACGATCAATCTCGGCCTTCTCTGGCTGCTGATGGCGGCACCCGTCGGCCGCCGCACCATCACGCTGCGCCGGACGCTCGAAATCTCCCCGGAGCGCCTGTGGGGAGCCTTTCACCCGGGTGGCGAGGAGGCGAGCTGGAACCCTTCGGTCCTCTCCTCCGGGTTGGAGCAGAACTGCGGCGGCATCGAGATCGCCTACAGCCATCCCGACCGCCACGGCGCGCCGATCCGGCGGGTCTTCAAGGTGGAGGAGAATGTCGATCGCTTCGGCCACAGTTACGAGAGCCGCGCACGCGTGATCGACGATACGGCGCTCGATATTTCCTTCTGGCGCAATTTCGAGGAATATCGCGCGGTGTCGGCGGCGGCGGGCGGCTCGACGCTCACGCTTGCCCAGACGGATACCTATCGCGGACTGGCGGTCTACCTGTTTCGCTATTTTATGATCCGTCGCGAGCTTTCGTCGCTGACCGCCTGGCTGAAGAGCGGCCGGCCGAAGGCGGGCGGCATGATCGAGCATCCCATCACCCAGATATGCCTGGCCGTCCTGTCCACGCTGCTCCTCTGGCCGTTTTTCGGGCTCACTGCTGCCGGCCTGACGATCTCGGTCATCCTCACCCTGGTCATCGTGCTGCACGAACTCGGACATATGGCGGCCTATCGTGCCTTCGGGCACGAGACGGTCAGGATGATCTTCGTGCCGCTGCTGGGCGGCCTGGCGATCGGCGGGCGACCCTACAAGAGCCGATTCGAGGTGGCGACCTGCGCGCTGATGGGCGCCGGCATGTCGGCATTCCTGGTCCCGGTCGTGGTGTCCGCTTGTGACCTGGCAAACAGCCGCGTACTGCCCGTGGCGTTGCGGGAACCGGCGCTGGTTTTCCTGCTGATCCTCGGGGCCTTCAACCTCCTCAATCTTCTGCCCATGTACCGGTTCGACGGCGGCAGGGTGCTGAGACAGATCTTTCCGACCCGCAGCCTGCTCGTCGCCGGCAGTTTCGGTATCACGCTCTTGATGCTCTGGGTCGGTTACCGGATCGGGCTGTCGCCGACCGCCCTGGTCGCGGCACTTGCCGTTTTCACGCTGATGAGCCTGATGGGCTTTTCGTCGGTCAAACCGCGCGAAAGCCTCGACCCCATGCATCCGGGCGAGCGGCTGATGGCGGGACTTGGCCTCTATGCAGCCGTCGCCATCCATTCCTACGGTATTATATACGCCTGCGACCGCCTTTTCGGCTGATCGCCTGCTCTCGGTATCACTTGCCATCGACGTCTCCGCCCATTGACATCAGCCCGCCAAGCGGCTCCAAAGGTTGCATGAAAAGCGAAAACCCCACTCTACCATCCGGCTATTCCGCCGTTCCCCCAGGCAAGATTGCGACCGTCGTGACCTGCCTCGAAATGCTGGGCAGGCCGCGCAGGAAAACCACGCCCGCGCCGGACACCCTCGTGCTGGAACGCTGGCAGTCTCCCGCACTCGACGAATACCGCGCGCTGTTTCGGGCGGTCGGCGAGAACTGGATGTGGGTCTCCCGGCTGGTCATGGGGGATGACGAACTTGCCTCGGTCCTCAATGATCCGCGGGTCGAGATTTACGTGCTTCTCGACGGCGGCCGCCGCATCGGCCTGCTGGAGCTCGATTTCCGGGAAAAGGACGAATGCGAACTCGTCTATTTCGGTCTCGTCGCCGGTGCGATCGGCAAGGGCGCCGGCCGCTTCATGATGAACTGGGCAATCGAGAGGGCCTGGGCGCATCCGATCCGCCGTTTTTGGGTGCATACCTGTCATTTCGACCACCCCGCTGCCATGCAGTTCTACCAGCGCTCCGGGTTCACGCCCTACGCCCTGATGGTCGAAGTCCTCGACGATCCACGCCTGACCGGCCTGACGCCGCGTACGACCTCGCCGCAGGTGCCCCTCATCGGACTTTGATCCGCTGACCGAAATGCGACCGCGAACGGCCGGTTCCGGCTTGAGCCGGTCCCCTCGCCTGTGCCAAGGTCGCGCCGAATCTATAAAGCCTCAAGGGAGAACATCATGGATGTCCGCGCCGCCGTCGCCGTTCAGGCTGGCAAACCGCTCGAAATCATGACCGTGCAGCTCGAAGGCCCCCGCGCCGGTGAGGTGCTGATCGAGGTGAAGGCGACCGGCATCTGCCATACCGACGATTTCACCCTGTCCGGCGCCGACCCGGAAGGCCTTTTCCCGGCAATCCTCGGCCATGAGGGCGCCGGCATCGTCGTCGATGTCGGCCCCGGCGTCACCTCGGTGAAGAAGGGCGACCACGTCATCCCGCTCTACACGCCCGAATGCCGCGAATGCTATTCCTGCCTGTCGCGCAAGACCAATCTGTGCACCGCGATCCGCTCCACCCAGGGCCAGGGCCTGATGCCGGACGGCACCTCTCGCTTTTCGATCGGCAAGGACAAGATCCACCACTATATGGGCTGCTCGACCTTCGCGAATTACACCGTGCTGCCCGAAATTGCGCTTGCCAAGGTCAATCCGGCCGCTCCCTTCGACAAGATCTGCTATATCGGCTGCGGCGTCACCACCGGCATCGGTGCGGTCATCAATACTGCCAAGGTCGAAATCGGTTCGACCGCCATCGTCTTCGGCCTCGGCGGCATCGGCCTCAACGTGCTGCAGGGCCTGCGCCTTGCCGGCGCCGATATGATCATCGGTGTCGATATCAACAATGACCGCAAGGCCTGGGGCGAGCGCTTCGGCATGACCCATTTCGTCAACCCGAAGGAAGTCGATGGCGACATCGTCCCCTATCTCGTCAACATGACCAAGCGCAATGGCGACATGATCGGTGGCGCCGACTACACGTTCGACTGCACCGGCAATACGAAGGTGATGCGCCAGGCGCTCGAATCCTCCCATCGCGGCTGGGGCAAGTCGGTGATCATCGGCGTTGCCGGCGCCGGTCAGGAAATCTCCACCCGTCCGTTCCAGCTCGTCACCGGACGCACCTGGATGGGCACGGCCTTCGGTGGCGCCCGCGGCCGCACCGACGTGCCGAAGATCGTCGACTGGTATATGGAGGGCAAGATCGAGATCGATCCGATGATCACCCACACCATGCCGCTCGAAGACATCAACAGAGGTTTTGAGCTGATGCATGGCGGCGAATCGATTCGCAGCGTAGTGATTTATTGAGCGATGTTCCAACACGCTCCGATACTGCGAATAGACCTAGGATTTAACTCCGTTTAATGTGAGGGACGCAGAGATGTACAAATTCGAAATCTACAAGGACAAGGCCGGGGAATACCGTTTCCGCTTCAAGGCTGCGAACGGTCAGACGATGTTCTCGTCCGAAGGCTATTCGGCGAAGGCTTCGGCCGTTTCGGCCATTGAATCCATCCAGAAAAACGCGCCCGGCGCAGCGATCGACGACCAGACGACCGCCGTAGCCTGAGGCGGCTTCCTGCACGTAGCCCGCCCTGTCGGGCTGCGTGGCTTCCCGCCGCTTGAGGCGCCGACCGGGCTGGGGCCGGAATATTCATCCATGATCTATGTCGACGCCGATGCCTGCCCGGTCAAGCCGGAGATCCTGAAAGTGGCTGAACGCCATGGCCTGGAAGTGACCTTCGTCGCCAATTCCGGCCTTCGTCCATCCCGTGACCCGATGGTCCACAACGTCATCGTCTCGGCCGGTTTCGATGCCGCCGACAACTGGATCGCCGAACGCGCCGGACCCGCCGACATCGTCGTCACCGCCGATGTTCCGCTCGCCGTGCGCTGCGTTGCCGCCGGCGCGCTGGTGACAGGCCCGACCGGGCGCGTCTTCGACGAAACCAATATCGGCATGGCGAGCGCCATGCGCGACCTCGGCCAGCATTTGCGGGAAACCGGCGAGAGCAAGGGCTACAACGCCGCCTTTTCGCCGCGCGACCGGTCGAAATTCCTGGAAACGCTGGACAGGCTCTGCCGCCGCGCCAAATCATCCACGTGAGCGATCGGAAACGCGGATGGCGAGCCCTTGGCACAGACTGAACTATCACAGGCATGGACCGTTCTTCGCCGGCACGATCGCCGCGCTTGTCTGCCTGCCGTTCCTGATCTTCTACGTGCCGGAGCTTTCAGCCGGCATCGCGGTCGTCGTCTTCTTCCTGGTCTACCTCGTCATGATGGCCGTGCGCATTCCGAAACTCGATGGCGGCACGCTGCGAGGCAAGGGACAGAACGATGACGAACCGGCGCCGGTGATCCTCGCGGTGACCTTGCTTGCGGTTGCCGCCGCCATCGTTTCGCTGTTCGAGGCACTGAACCGCTCGCAACCTGCGGGCCTTGCCGCCGTCTCCCTCGCCTTCGCATCGGTGGTGCTCGGCTGGCTGACGATCCACACCATGTTCGCCATGCACTATGCCCATCTGTTCTGGCGACCGGACGAGCAGGCGCAAGAGAACGAGGCGCGACGGGGCGGCCTGGATTTCCCGGAAACCGACGAGCCTGGCGCCTACGATTTCCTGTATTTTTCCTTCGTCATCGGCATGACTGCCCAGACCTCGGACGTCCAGATCACCACGACCGCCATGCGCCGCATCAACCTCCTGCATGCGGTCGTATCGTTCTTTTTCAACACCGTCCTTGTCGCCGCGGCCGTCAATGCCGTCGTGTCGATGGGCAACTGATATCTTTCGAGGAGCACCGATGAAGGTCCTTTCCCAGAACACCGCCTTCGGCGGCATGCAGGGCGTGTTCATGCACCCATCCGAGGCCTGCAAATGCGAGATGACGTTCGCCGTCTTCGTGCCCCCGCAGGCGATCAAGGAGCCCTGCCCGGTTGTCTGGTATCTGTCAGGCCTCACCTGCACCCATGCCAACGTCATGGAAAAGGGCGAATACCGGCGGATGGCCGCCGAGCTCGGCCTCATCATCGTCTGCCCGGATACCAGCCCGCGCGGCAATGACGTGCCCGACGAACTCACCAACTGGCAGATGGGCAAGGGCGCCGGCTTTTATCTCGACGCCACGGAAAAGCCGTGGGCCGAACACTACCAGATGTACACTTACATCACCGAGGAACTGCCGAATTTCGCCAGCCAGCATTTTCGCATGGACATGGACCGCCAGGGCATTTTCGGCCATTCCATGGGCGGCCACGGCGCGATGACCATCGCGCTGAAGAACCCGGAGAGGTTCAGGAGCTGCTCCGCCTTCGCGCCGATCGTCGAGCCTTCCACCGCCGACTGGTCGGCCCCCGCCTTCGAGAAATATCTTGGTTCCGACCGCGCCGCTTGGCGCCAATACGATGCCTGCGCGCTGGTCAAGGATGGCGCCCGCTTCCCGGAATTCCTGATCGACCAGGGCAAGGCGGACGGCTTTCTGGAAAACGGCCTGCGCCCCTGGCTGTTCGAGGAGGCGGCGCATGGAACCGGGATCGACGTGACGCTGCGTCTGCACGAACGCTACGACCACTCGTATTATTTCATCTCGACCTTCATGGACGATCACCTGCGCTGGCACGCGGAGCGGCTTGCCTGACTCTCACTGAAACAGCGCGGTTGCCATGGTCGGGCGCCGTGTCCCGTCGAGGCGGAATTCGCTTGCGATGCGGTCGGCGATCTTTTCGGCGAGGTCACGGTCCGCGGTGTCCGCGTCCAGCAGGTAGATCGAGGTCTTGAACGTTCCCCTGGCGATCGGTTCGCCGCTGCTGACCGAAATCGCCTGCACCGTCACCTTCGCCGCGTGGCGGCTGCCGATCAGCATCGGAACGTGCGACATCTCGTCGATCCGCACCGAGATGATCGTTCGCGGCAGGGCGATCGATCTGGTGGTTGCCCGGATCGCCTCGTCGACCAGCATGTCGGTGGCGATCACCAGTCCCTTCGGCACGTCGGGCCGTGCGGTCACGAAGGCGCCGCGCACGTCATAGAGGAGTTTTTCCTGCGCCGTGTTTGCCTGTTCCAGACGGAACGACATCAGCGGCAGGGCCGTCAGCACAATAAAAGCGAAACGAAACAGGCGACGGAACATGAACGGACCCGGAAAACGGCACGTCCCGATGTTCCAACGAACAGGGTTATAGAAGCATTAAACGGCGGGCTTCAAAGCAAGAAAAGTTTCGGTTGCCGCCCGCATTTCCTCAAGCCGCTTGGCTCGACGATGTTCGGCTTCGGCGTCCGTGCCCCAGTGCTCGTTGGTCCAGTCCTCGTCGAGATGGGCGAGCGCCCAGGCCTCTTCGGCGGTGAGCCGGCCTTCCGCGAAGGCAAGCGCCAGGATTGCCGAACCGGTGAGCGTCGTCACAGTATGCAGGACGGCCAGCTCGATCGGCGTATCGTATTTTTTCAGCGTCACCGCAAATGCGGCAGTTGCCTCCTTGGGCTGCTCCTGCGGCATCACCCCTTCGATCAGGATGAAGCGCGCGCCGAGGTCGTTCGCGGCCCAGTCGATGATCGGGTCCCAGAGGTCGCTCTGGCGTGTGACCAGGTTTTCCGGTGCTTCGGCGCGGTAGCAGAGCATGTCGCTCGAGGAGAACCGCAGGATATCCTCGAACACGGCCTGCGGATCGGTGGCGATGCCGTCGATCGCCGTGTTGACGAGCCGCGTCACCGGCATGGTGCCCGGATCGATCACATCGACCTGGTTGGCCCATTCGTCGCGGATCAGTTCGGCAAGACGGGCGGTCGGAGCGACCAGCCCGTTCTTGGCCGGCGTCCTGACCGGCCGGCCATCGAGATGGATGGCGTGGCCGCCCTCGCCTTCGGCAACCGATACTTCGTTGTAGAAGCGTTTCGGCAGGGGCTTGTGCATCTGGATCTGCGCCCGCCGCGTCGGGTCCGGATGGCTCAGCGCTTCGGATGGATCGGGAAACATGTCACGCATGGAAATAAAACCTCAGCCGATATGGCTCAGCAATTCGCTCGGATGATGGACGATCACGTCGGCTCCGGCCTTGTTGAGTTCGTCCACCGAGGCATAACCCCAGGAAACGCCGATCGCCGTAGCGCCGGCCGCCTTCGCCATCTGCATATCGTAAATGGCGTCGCCGATGACAAGGGTATCGGAAGGCTCGATGCCCGTCTGGTCGCAGCATTCGGTCGCCATGGCCGGATGCGGTTTCGACGGGCAGTCGTCGGCGGTGCGCGACACGACGAAATATTTGTCGAAACCGTGCGTCTCCATGACCAGCTTCAGCCCGCGCCGCGATTTTCCGGTGACTGCGCCGATCACCAGATCGTCGCGCGGCCCGATCGTATCGATCACCTGCCGGATACCGTCAAACAACGGTTCCTTGAAATCCAGGTCCTGGCGCACGACGGCAAACAGCGTCTTGTAATAGGCCATCATCTCGACAGCCTCCTCGTCCGCATGCGGCTTGCCCTGCATGCGGGCGATCGCGATGTCGAGCGTCAGCCCGATGATCGCCTTGGTGTCTCCCACCCTGGGCTCCGGCTTGCCGAAATGGGCAAAGGTGCGGCGCATGGTTTCGTGGATCAGGCCGGCGCTATCGACCAGCGTGCCGTCGCAATCGAAAAGAACAAGTTTCATTCGTCGTCTTCGTCCCTGCGGCCGTTTTCCATGTCGAACCCGAGAAGGTTCCAGCTCTGCACCATATGCGGCGGCAGCGGTGCCGTGACCTTCAGCCGCCCGCCGTTCGGGTGCGGAATGTCGATATGCCGCGCATGCAGATGCAGCTTCTTCTGGATACCGCCCGGGAAATCCCAGTTGTGGTCGTCGTCGAAATATTTCGGGTCGCCGATGATCGGATGGCCGATATGCAGGGCATGGACGCGCAGCTGGTGGGTGCGGCCGGTATAGGGCTCCATCTCCAGCCAGCAGAGCGTCTGTGCCGCCATTTCCAGCACACGGTAGTAGGACACCGCGTGGTCGGCGCCATCCTCGCCGTGTTTGGCGATCCGCATGCGGTCGCCATCCGGCGTCTGTTCCTTCACCAGCCAGGTGGAGATCTTGTCCTCGTGCTTGCGCGGCACGCCCTTGACCAGCGCCCAATAGGTCTTCTTGGTGTCCCGTTCACGGAAGGCGGCGGTCAGCTTCTGCGCCGCGCCGCGCGTGCGGGCGATCACCAGCACACCGGACGTGTCGCGGTCGAGCCGGTGGACGAGCCGGGGCTTTTCGCCCTTCGGGCTTATCCAGCTGTCGAGCATCTGGTCGATATGGCGTGCGACGCCGGATCCGCCCTGCACCGCAAGGCCGGCCGGCTTGTTGAGCACGATGACCTTCTCGTCCTCGTGCAGGACCATCCGCGACAAGAGCTCGAAATCGCTGGAATGCTTGAGGTCCTTGCCGGCGATCGGCCCCGCCTTCTTCGCATCCACATCCAGAGGCGGAATGCGTACCGTCTGTCCCGGCTGCACGCGGGCGTCTGATTTCACCCGTCCGCCATCGACGCGCACCTGTCCCGAGCGCAGCAGCTTCTGCAGCGGCCCGAACCCTAGGCCCGGGTAGTGAATCTTGAACCAACGGTCGAGCCGCATGCCCGCCTCGTCCGCTTCGACGCGGATATGCTCGATGCCTGCCATCAAAGCTCTTTCATATCTGGATGTGGGCCAAAGGCCCTTTGCCCGGTCTTTAGAGCATTGCCCGCCCGAGCGCCAGTCCGGCAAAGACGGCGCCGAGCGAGATCGCCACGCTCGCGACGATATAGGTGACGCCCGCCATGGTCGCGCCCCGCTCCAGCAGCGACAGGACATCCAGCGAAAAGGCTGAGAACGTCGTGAAGCCGCCGAGAAAGCCGGTGATGATCAGCAACCGCATCTCGGGCGACGCATCGAACCGCCGGACGATGAGTTCGGCGAAAAAGCCGATCGCGAACGAGCCGATGATGTTGACGGCGAGCGTTCCCCAGGGAAAGGCAGCCCCCCACAGGCGCAATGCCCATAACCCGACGAGATAGCGGCAGACGGAGCCGGCCGCCCCGCCGATGGCGACAAGAAGCATGTTGTTCATGGAACTTTCCCTAGGACAGAAATGAGAATCGTCAAATCCATAAAATGCCGTCGTTTTATTTAAACGGGAACAAATCAGGGTCGCCGTAATTATCATATTCTGAGAAAATGGTGACAGGCGACATGACACAACTGGTCAGCATATCGGCGAGTACCGCCGCACTCGCGATCGAGGCCTTGAAGCCTGGCCGGCGTATCTCAGCCAAGGACCAGGTCAAGGACATCAAAGCCGATGCGGACCGCAACCAGCGTCGCGCTGAAAATGCTGGCGATCCGGGCGATACCGAATTCATGATCCCCGCCACCACCGTTTCGCTCGACATGCTCACCGCCGACCAGAAACCCCGCCAGCAGGTCACGTTCCGCCAGGCCGAATCGGCCTACCGCGATCTGGAAGACTGATCTCATCCGGCCGGCCCTCAGGCCGCCACGCACCGGAAATTCTCCCGCCCGCTCTCCGAGCGGGCTTTTGCATTCCGGTGATAGTCGATGAAATCTGCGGCCGGCAGTGGTTTCGAAAACAGCCAGCCTTGGCCGAAATTCACGTCGTGAGCCTTCAGGTAGTCCGCCTGCTCTTCCGTCTCCACGCCTTCGGCGACGATCTGCAGGTCGAGCGTCTTCGCCATTTCGATGATGTGACCGGTGACCGAGCTGGTGGCGCTGTTGCGGCCGATCGTGTCGATGAAGGACTTGTCGATCTTCAGCGCATCCATGGGCAGCCCCTGCAGGTATTGCAGGCTGGAATATCCCGTGCCGAAATCGTCGATCGCCACCGAGTGACCTCTCTGCCGGGCCTCCGTCAATGTCGTTCGCGCAGCCTCGATGTCGATGAAGCCGCGTTCGGTCGCCTCCAGCCAGATCTGCCCCGCCGCGATCTCCGTCTTTGCGAGTTTCCTGTCGAGCACGTCGAGAATGCGGCCGGAGGTGACATCGGCGGCAGAAAGGTTGACGGCGATATGCAGCGAACTTTCCGCCCTCAGCAATCCCTCGAGATCGGTAATGATCGCTTCGATGACCTGGTCGGTGATTGGCTGAATGAGCCCGCTCTCCTCGGCAAGCGGAATGAACAGGTCCGGGCGCACCAGCGAGCCATCCGGCCGCCGCCACCGCACCAGTGCCTCGGCGCCGATGCAGATGCCGGTCTTGAGCTCGATGATCGGCTGGTAGTGGACGATGAATTCGCGCTTGCGCACCGCGATCGCCAGTTCACCGAGCGGCGACAGCCTTTTCTTGGACAGCCAGACTATCACGCCGACGACGAAGATGGCGACGAAGGCGCCGACCGGCAGCAGCAGGAATTGTTCCTCCCGCAGCCTGCCGGTCAGGTTGGAGCGCGGCTCCATCGCGATCGCGATCAATCCCTTGTCGTGCGCCACCGCATAGAGCGTCGATGAGGTCATGCCATTCTTCGGCTCGTCGATCAGCGCCTTGACGAGGCCCGTTTCGGGCGAATTGAGTTCGTTGATCAGCATGCCCTGCCGGTTGGCGAGCGCCAGCGAGATGTCTGCGTCCACCAGGATATCGACGAAACGGGCCGGATCGACCAGTACGTTATAGGCGCCGTAATGGAGCGCCATCATCGGATTGCCCATACTGACCGCCGGCTGCGCGCGGGTGGCGACCTCCACACCGTCAGGCGTCATGTAGTCGATCCACGGCCTGTCGACCTTGCGCTCCTCGATCCCCCAGGAGGTGCATTTCAACAGGCCGTTCTCGAAATAACCGACTTGCTTGACCGAGGGCGTATTGAAGGCGATCACCCGCATGCGGGCGATATGCTGGTCTGAGCAGGGCACCAGGCGCGGATAGGCGAGCGAATCGAGCGCCGCCCGTGCGTCCTCGAACGTCCTGCTCGCACGCACGATCGTCTGCTGCGCGATCCGTTCGAGATTGTTCTGCTGTTTCTCAACCGTGATGATCCACGAAATATAAACCATCGCGGCAATCGGAATGATCGCGCCGAGCAGGCCGAGGAAAACGGCCGCCGCAATCACCCGAGAACGTCGCAGTTCCATTGCCGAAACCTTTGATGAGAGGTCTTGGGCCTATTCATCGCGGACTTCTGTTAAGATTCATTGATGCAACTCGATCAGGTTGTATCGAAGCAATCTCTAAAACCGTGCCGGTTGCGCACCATCCGTGCAAGTCGGGCTGGACAGACATCTCCGCCCGGCGGACCCGAAGGGGATTTTTATGTCCGGCGCTCTGCGAAACGCCAGCGGAGATCGGGTCAGACGAGCTGCATCTTGCCCGCGAGCGCCCGATTGCCCTATCGAATTCACTTGTGTACGTGGCTGCCCGGCCCCGCTGCCTCGACCGGCAATGCGATATCAACCTTGCCGGCTTTCTCGAAGGTCAGCGTCACCGGGACTTTGCCGCCCTGCTTGAAGGGTTCCTTGACCTTCATGAACATCAGATGCAGTCCGCCGGGCGTCAGTTCGACGGTCTTGCCCGCCGGGATGGCTATGCCGGTATCGAGCTTGCGCATTTTCATCACCTCGCCTTGCATCGCCATCTCGTGCAACTCCACGGTGCCCGAGGCCGGCGACGAGACCGACACCAGCACGTCGTCGGACTTGCCGGTGTTGCTGATGGTGAGATAGCCGCCGCCAACCGGTTGGCCGGGCAGCATCGCCTTGGTGAAGGCGCCGGTGATTTCCAGGTCGGCGAGCTTGGCGGGCGCATCTTGAGCGGCCGTGGCGCCAGCAATAACAATGCCGGTCGCAGCGAAAATGCCGAGGAAAGCGAGTTTGGTCAAAGTTTTCATGGAATATCCCCATACGGTGACAGCATCTGTGCCGATCGACCGCGATTGATCTGAGCAGGTTGGAGGATCAGATAGAAACCGGGGGCGCGCGTGATTTCGGCTGTAAAACGGCGGTCGTACCAAGCGCTTCGGGAAGCTGGCCGAGCGGATTGGCAAGCGAGGCGTGCTCGCCGGCAAGCCACGCCTCGTCGTCCGGCGGCGGCAGGATGACCGATGCAGCCAGCAGGCAGATTTCGCAGAGCGGTCTTGCCGCCGGCATCCGGTGACCACGGTTGCCTTCCGAGCAGATGTCGGCAAACGTGCCGTCCGGCAGCCGATAGGCTTCGCCGTAGGAAGCGAGTGGCGCCGCCGCCTGTACCGGCTGATGGGCAAACCCCAGAAAAAGCAGCAGCATCGCGCAGAAAATGCGCGTCCAGCTCGCTGCCATGTCCAGTTTTGCCGTCATTGTTTCGCCTGTTCGACCAATGCGGGAATAACCCAGATCACGACAAAGCGCAAAAGCCCTTTTGTCGCGTGATAGCGGGCCGCCGACACCCCGCATTGCATTAGATCAAATCGCGTTTGTTGCGCTGCGACAAAAATCTTGGCACCCGCGACATCGGGGGCTTGCCAAACCGTCATCGAGGTCGATAATACCGCCCAGACTCGCTGGGAGAAGCCGCTTCAATGCGGTGCCGAAGGAGCAACCGCCCCGGAAACTCTCAGGCAAAAGGACCAGCAGTCGACCGACAGGAACTCTGGAGAGAAGCCCGAACAGGGCTCGCCGAAGGGATAACAATCTCAGGCAAAAAAGACAGAGGGGGCTCATAAACCGGTGCGTCACTGCGCCTGAATCTGAGCCGGCGCTTGAAAGGCGCCAACCCTGGAGGCGTCCTTGGACGATCAGACCGTTCTCAAGACAACCCCGCTTCACGCCCTCCACCTGTCGCTCGGCGCCAGGATGGTGCCCTTTGCCGGCTACGACATGCCGGTGCAATATCCGGCGGGCGTGCTGAAGGAACATCTGCACACCCGCACCGCGAGCGGCCTGTTCGACGTCTCCCATATGGGCCAGGTCGTCATCCGCGCGAAATCCGGCGCTTACGAAGACGCGGCCCTTGCGCTCGAAACCCTGGTGCCGGTCGATATCCTCGGCCTGAAACCCGGCCGCCAGCGTTACGGCTTCTTCACCGACGACAATGGCGGCATCCTCGACGACCTGATGATCACTAACCGCGGCGACCACCTGTTCGTCGTCGTCAACGCCTCCTGCAAGGACGCCGACCTCGCGCATATGAAGGCGCACCTGGCCGGCTGCGAGGTCGAACTGCTCGAAGACCGGGCTCTTCTCGCCCTCCAGGGTCCCCGCGCAGAAGAGGTGCTGGCGGCGCTCTGGCCGGATGTGGTCGAGATGAAGTTCATGGACGTCCGTGACGCGCTTCTCCACGACGCGCCCTGCATCATCTCCCGGTCCGGGTATTCCGGCGAGGACGGGTTCGAGATCTCGGTTCCGGCGGACCAGGCCGAACAGATCGCCAAGGCGCTGCTCGAAGACCTGCATTGCCAGCCGATCGGGCTTGGCGCCCGCGATTCGCTGCGGCTCGAAGCCGGCCTCTGCCTCTACGGCAACGACATCGACACCACCACGTCGCCGATCGAGGCGGCCCTCGAATGGGCGATCCAGAAGCCCCGCCGCGCGGGTGGCCACCGCGCCGGCGGCTTTCCGGGTGCTGCCCGCATTCTCGACGAACTGGCGAACGGCACCGCGCGCCGCCGCGTCGGCCTGAAGCCGGAGGGCAAGGCGCCCGTCCGCGCCCACGCAAAACTCTACGCCGATCCCGAGGGCCGCACCGAACTCGGCGAAGTGACCTCAGGTACTTTCGGCCCCTCGGTCGAAGCCCCGGTCGCCATGGGCTACGTGCCGACCCGCTACGCCGAACCCGGCTGCCAGATCTTCGCGGAGGTGCGCGGCAAATACCTGGCCGTCACGGTCACGGCACTCCCCTTCATCACCCCCACCTATAAGCGGTAGTCAGCGATGGTCGAGCCAGCCGCCACCCCATGCGCTGCGCGCCCTAATTCAATCAATTCATCCCCAGAGAGGACCTCCCAATGTTGAAATTCACCGCCGAACACGAATGGCTGAAGCTCGAGGACGGTGTCGCGACCGTCGGCATCACCTCGCACGCAGCCGAGCAGCTCGGCGATCTGGTGTTCGTGGAATTGCCGGAGGTCGGTGCCGAGCTTTCGAAGGATGGCAATGCCGCGACCGTCGAAAGCGTCAAGGCCGCCTCCGACGTCTATTGTCCGCTCGACGGCGAAGTCACCGAGGTCAACCAGGCGATCGTCGACGACCCGTCGATCGTCAATTCCGACCCGCAGGGCAAGGGCTGGTTCTTCAAACTCAAGCTGAAGAACGCCTCCGACGCCGACGCGCTGCTCGACGAGGCCGCCTACCAGGACCTGATCGCATGACCACCGACTCGACCGATTTTCATTTCACCGATTACCAGCCCTACGATTTCGCCAACCGCCGCCATATCGGCCCCTCGCCGGCCGAAATGGCCGAGATGCTGAAAGTGGTCGGCTATATCAGCCTCGACGCCCTGATCGACGCCACCGTGCCCGCTTCGATCCGCCAGACGGCACCGCTTAGCTGGGGACCGGCGCTGACCGAACGCGAGGCGCTCGACAAGCTGCGCGACACCGCCAACCGCAACAAGGCGCTCGTCTCGCTGATCGGCCAGGGTTATTACGGCACGATCACCCCGCCGGTCGTCCAGCGCAACATCCTTGAAAACCCCGCCTGGTACACCGCCTACACGCCCTACCAGCCGGAAATCAGCCAGGGCCGCCTCGAAGCCCTCCTCAATTTCCAGACGATGATCTGCGACCTGACCGGCCTCGACGTCGCCAACGCCTCGCTGCTCGACGAGGCGACCGCCGCTGCCGAGGCGATGGCGCTCTGCCAGCGCCAGGCGAAATCCAAGGCGTCGGCCTTTTTCGTCGATGCCGCCTGCCACCCGCAGACCATTGCGCTGATCGAAACCCGCGCCGCCCCGCTTGGCTGGAGCGTGATCATCGGCGACCCGATGACCGATCTCGACCCGGTCGACGTGTTCGGCGCGATCTTCCAGTATCCCGGCACCAACGGCCATGTTCGCGATTTTTCAGGCCTGATCTCCCGCCTGCACCAGACCGGCGCGGTCGCCGCGATAGCAGCCGATCCCCTGGCGCTGACGCTTCTGAAATCCCCCGGCGAAATGGGCGCCGACATCGCCATCGGCTCCTCCCAGCGGTTCGGCGTGCCGGTCGGTTACGGCGGCCCGCATGCTGCCTATATGGCGGTCAAGGATGCCCACAAGCGCGCCATGCCCGGCCGCCTGGTCGGCGTTTCGGTCGATAGCCGCGGCAACCGCGCCTACCGCCTGTCGCTGCAGACCCGCGAACAGCATATCCGCCGCGAAAAGGCGACCTCGAACATCTGCACCGCCCAGGTCCTGCTCGCCGTGATGGCCTCCATGTACGGCGTCTTCCACGGCCCGGACGGGCTCAAAGCCATCGCCCAGCAGGTCCACCGCAAGGCCGTGCTGATGGCCAAGGGCCTCGAAAAGCTCGGCTATGTCATCGAACCCGACACCTTCTTCGACACCTTCACCGTCGAGGTCGGCCACATGCAGGGCCTGATCATGCGCGCCGCCGTCGCCGAGGGCGTCAACCTCCGCAAGGTCGGCGAAACCCGCATCGGCATGTCGCTCGACGAGCGCACTCGCCCCGCCACCCTCGAAGCCGTCTGGCGGGCTTTTGGAGGCAATTTCAAGGTCTCGGATTTCGAGCCCACGTGGCGCCTACCGGCCGCGCTGCTGCGCAAGTCAGACTACATGACCCACCCGATCTTCCACATGAACCGCGCCGAAAGCGAGATGACCCGGTATATCCGAAAACTTTCGGACCGGGATCTGGCGCTTGACCGGGCAATGATCCCGCTCGGTTCCTGCACCATGAAACTCAACGCGACGGCCGAAATGCTGCCGATCACCTGGCCGGAATTTGCCGACATCCACCCCTTCGTGCCGGCCGACCAGGCGCTCGGCTACAGGGAAATGATCGACGACCTGTCGCAAAAGCTCTGCCAGATCACCGGCTACGACGCCTTCTCCATGCAGCCGAATTCCGGCGCTCAAGGCGAATATGCGGGGCTCCTCACCATCCGCAACTACCACATCGCCAACGGTGATACCCACCGCGACGTCTGCCTGATCCCGACCTCCGCGCACGGCACCAACCCGGCCTCGGCCCAGATGGTCGGCATGAAGGTCGTGGTCGTCAAGGTCCGCGACAATGGCGATATCGACCTCGACGATTTCCGCGCCAAGGCCGAACAGCATGCCGCCAACCTCTCGTGCTGCATGATCACCTACCCCTCCACGCACGGCGTCTTCGAGGAGACGGTGCGCGAGATCTGCGAGATCACCCACAAGCATGGCGGCCAGGTCTATCTCGATGGCGCCAACATGAACGCCATGGTCGGCCTTGCCCGCCCCGGCGACATCGGCTCCGACGTCAGCCACCTCAACCTCCACAAGACCTTCTGCATCCCGCATGGCGGCGGCGGCCCCGGCATGGGCCCGATCGGCGTCAAGTCGCACCTCGCCCCGCACCTCCCCGGCCATCCGGCGAGCGACGGGCGTGAAGGCGCGGTCTCAGCCGCCCCCTTCGGCTCGCCGTCGATCCTGCCGATCTCCTGGTCCTACTGCCTGATGATGGGCGGCGAAGGTCTGACGCAGGCGACCAAGGTGGCGATCCTCAACGCCAACTACATCGCCGCCCGCCTGAAGGGCGCCTACGACGTGCTCTACAAGTCTGAGGCCGGCCGCGTCGCCCATGAATGCATCATCGATACGCGCCCGCTCAACGCCTCGGCCGGCGTTTCCGTCGACGATGTCGCCAAGCGCCTGATCGACTGCGGTTTCCACGCGCCGACCATGAGCTGGCCGGTCGCCGGTACGCTGATGATCGAACCGACCGAATCGGAAACCAAGGCCGAGATCGACCGGTTCTGCGATGCGATGCTGGCGATCCGCGAGGAAGCCCGCGCTATCGAGGACGGCCGCATGGACCGCACCAACAACCCGCTGAAGAACGCCCCGCACACGGTGGAAGACCTAGTCGGCGAATGGGACCGCCCCTATAGCCGCGAACAGGCCTGCTACCCGCCGGGCGCTTTCCGCGTCGACAAATACTGGTCCCCGGTCAACCGCGTCGACAACGTCTATGGCGACCGCAACCTCGTCTGCACCTGCCCGCCGCTGGAGGCCTACGCGGAGGCAGCCGAGTAGTTGCTGTCCCGACGGTCACCTAGCCTTAGGGTTGACCCTGGGACGTCAGGAGGGTCGCGAACGCCTATCTCTCGCCCTTGCGGGCAGCGCGATCGCATATGGGACGCGAGGCGGTGCGACACTCCTAACCCTGCCCCTTGTGGGGAGGGTGGCCGGCAGGCGGGAGGGGTTTTGATGCGGAGCAAAGGCCCCTCCCCAACCCCTCCCCACAAGGGGGAGGGGCTCCACGCATCGCCCCCCGCCCCGTTCCGGCACATCTGTGCCGCCCCGCGCTACACTTCCCTTACCCTTCCCGTTCAGCCTTCCTTGAAGCTCTTGCTCTAAAACATCTGCCATCGGTTTTTGGGGATGCTGATCATGGGTCTGTCGGCGGTGATGAACATTGCGGTTTCGGGCATGCAGGCCCAGGCCAGACGGCTTGCGACCGCCGCCCACAACATCGCCAACGCCGATACGTCCGGCTACAACCGCCTCGACACCCAGGTCTCGTCCCTCCCCAACCCCGGCGGCGTCACCACCACCGTCACCCCCTCCACCTCGGTCACCTTCCCCGACAGCTCGAATGTCGACATGGCCAGCGAAATGCTCGACGCCATCACTTCGGCGCAAGGGTTTGCCGCGAATGCTGCGGCGTTCGAGACGGGCGCGGATATTTGGGACGTGTTGATGAGCATCAAGCGGGATTGAAAACTCCAGCGGCGTCCGAGGGTTTTTCAAAAACCCGGATTGCGCGGCGCAGGTGGAAGACGATGCCGGGCGGCGGTCATGGCCTGCGGCATCGTGGTCTGAGAGCGTGCATGACGCCCTCTTTGGAGGGGCCCGCAACCGTTCCCACAACCCCCGTCATCGCAGAGGGACCGCAGTCGCGGGCATAACCCGCCGAACGGGGCGCTGAGAGGTGTCACTACTTACTTACCTTACGAGGCAACTTTCAGCGCCCCGTCCGATCTTCGGGTCTCGCTTTGCTCGCCCGGGGATGACGAAAAGAAACCGAGGTCGCCAAGGGGGAGTATGTCCAACGACCGCGATGTGGCCCTCACCCCGCCAGCTTCCTCTCTTCGGCTTGAACCCGCGGACCGGCGTCGATATCCACCGCGGCAAAGGCGGCCGCGATGACCTCCGGCCCGGCGCCCGGCCGGGTGGCGTCGGTGGAAAGGATCTGGCGAAACCGCCGCGCGCCGGCAAAACCCTGGAACAGCCCGACCATGTGCCGGGTGACGTGATGCAGCCGCCCGCCCCGGCCGATCAGTTCCGCCGCGTAGTCCATCATCGTGTCGCGCAGCGCCGGCCAGTCGACAGCCGGGGTTTGCGCTCCTCCGGAACCGTTATCCGCCAGAAGCGGATCCACTCCGGCCAGCAATCCGGTATTGTGATAGGCGGCGCGGCCGAGCATCACCCCGTCCATGTGGGCAAGATGCCGGGCCGCCTGTTCCAGATCGGCGATGCCGCCGTTGATGCCCATGAACACGTCCGGGTTTTCCCGCTTCACGGCATAAACGAGGTCGTAGTCGAGCGGCGGGATCTCGCGGTTTTCCTTCGGGGACAGCCCCTGCAGCCAGGCCTTGCGGGCATGGATCCAGACACCATCGGCGCCGGCGCCGATCACGTGGCCAAGGAAATCCGGCAGGACTTGCGCCGGCTCCTGGTCGTCGACGCCGATCCGGCACTTGACGGTGACCGGCACGCGCGACACCCGCTTCATCGCCTCGACAAGCGTTGCCACATGCGCCGGATCGCGCATCAGGCAGGCGCCAAAGGTGCCCGACTGCACCCGGTCCGACGGGCAGCCGACATTGAGATTGATCTCGTCATAGCCGAAATCGCCAGCGATCCGCACCGCCTCGGCAAGCTTTGCCGGATCCGAACCGCCGAGCTGCAGCGCGACGGGATGTTCCTGCGGCGAATAGGACAGGAGCCGGTCGCGCGGCCCATGAATGATCGCATCGGCCACTACCATCTCGGTATAGAGCAGCGCCGACTTCGACAATTGCCGATGCAGGAAACGGCAATGCCGGTCCGTCCAGTCGATCATCGGCGCGACGGCGAAGACAGGAGCCTTGAAATATTCAGCCTTTTTAGCTGTTTGCGTCACTTTCTTCACCGTCTTCTTCACGCGCGTCTTCGCCCGGATCCGCCGTTTAAGCCCTGTATCCGGCGCAATCCGGCAAGTGGAATTGCCGTGTGCCAAACCAGCAAACGGTCGTCGGCACCACTGCGTCCGAGCCAACGCAGGATAAGGCGTCGGCTTTCCCTACTCCATCGACCCTGTCGGGGTCAATTTCCGAGCTGCGGGAGAAATCCGCGGAGGCGGTGGTATGATCGGCGGCAAGATACATGCGAGAGGCCATTGCCCTCGTCAGGCACCCGAAATGCCCTCCTCCTCGACGAATATTCCCCAGGCGGCGATGAAGAGAGCGGCTACGAGCGGTCCGATAACGAACCCGTTGATACCGATCAGAGAGATTCCGCCGATGGTGGAAATGAGGATGACATAGTCTGGAAGCTTGGTTTCCCTGCCGACCAAGCGCGGTCTCAGAAGGTTATCGACAAGACCGATGACCAGGGCGCCGACCGCGACCAGCACGATCGCCTTCACCCAAAAGCCGGCAAGCGCCAGGTAGACGGCCGTCGGCATCCAGATCAATGCAGCACCGACCGCCGGCAGCAGCGACAGGACGCTCATCAGAACGCCCCACAGCAAGGCCGGCTCCACCCCGAGCGCCCAGAACGCGATGCCGCCGATCGAGCCCTGGATGATGGCGATGATGATATTGCCCCGAACGGTGGCGTGGATGACGGCGGTGAATTTGGAGGTGAAGCGACGGGTATGCGTATCGCTGAGAGGCAGCGCTGTTCTGATCGTGCGGGCGAGCACCCGCCCGTCCCGGAACATGAAGAACAGCAGATAGAGCATCACTCCGAAGGCGACGAAGAACTGCAGCGTGTTCTGGCCGAGGCTCAGGGCGCGTCCGGCAAAGAAACCACCGCCCTGCATCAGCGCGCCGGAGACGCGCTCCCGAAGCGTGTCTAAACCCTCCAGCTCGATCCGCTCGATCCAGCCGCGGACGAAGAGGGGCAGCGTCTCCTGCAGTTCCTGGAAAAACCTCCGCACATCGATCTCGCCGTTGTCGATACGCGCATAGAGGAGGTTGCCCTGCTGGACGAGCGAGCTGAGGACGATCAGCCCTGGAATGATGACGACGCAAAGGCAGATCAGGACGGAAAGCGCCGCCGCGATATTTCTCCGCCCACCCAGCCAAGCCTCGATGCGAGCATGAAGGGGGAAGAAAATAATGGCAAGCACGATCGCCCAGAATATCGCCGAATAAAACGGCAGGACGACTGCGACGAACGCAATGGTCACGAGGACCAGAAGCACATAGAAACCGACACGCTGAAGAGGCATTCGACCTTTCCGCCTTGGGACCGCTGCAATGGTAACACAATACGGCCGCGGCGTGGCCTCCGGTCTATACCCCACTGTCCGGTTTTGCACGCCCGCCTCGACGACCACCGCATAAGCGGTGACCGCGGGCTGAGGCCGTGCAAAAGCGATTGTTCAAACCCTCTCAGCCAAAGGCGATTTCTTCGGCGGAACGTTCCATATCCTGCCGGCGATGCCTTTTGGCACGCCCCTTCCCGGCGAGAATGAAATCCAGCCCGGCCGCGGACGATCCGAACCGGTCGATAAGACGCTGCGCTTCCTGCGCACTCAGGCCATAGTTCTTGACGAGGTCCTGCGGCGCATATTTCCGTCTCCGATGCGGATCGGGATCGGGGGCTTCATCCTGCGGACGATCGGATCGCGCTTCGGAGGGCGGAACCGGATTGGATCGCGCCGGCGCGGGAGGCTGCCGGTCGGGGACGGATTTCATCGGTGGCTGTTGCATGACTTCCTTCTCTTTCGGAATGTCAACAAGGCAGGCCTGCGTTGGTTCCCGGATCAACGTTTGGGCGAGTTCCACCGGAGCTCAATTTGGAGTGAACGCCACCGGCATGGCGATCCCGACGTCATCCACGACGAGAACCGGATCGGGTTGGAAACACAGGTAACCTGCGTCTCGCGCCGGATCGCGAAAGGTCGCTGACGCGATCCGGTCTCCCGGCTTTGCGCCGTGATATAGGTTATTCGTTGATCTCGGGCTCGACGACCTTGGCCAGGTTCCGCAGCGACTCCTGCCAGCCGAGATAACAAGCCTCGGGCGGGATGACGTCCGGCACGCCTGCCTGGGTTATGTTCACCTCGGTGCCGACCGAAACCTTCTTCAGCGTTACCGTGACTTCCATCTCGCCCGGCAGGTTGGGATCGTCGAATTTGTCGGTGTAACGGACAAGTTCGCCCGGGACGAGTTCGACAAATTCGCCGCCGAAGGCATGGCTGTTGCCCGTCGTGAAATTCCTGAAGGACATCCTGAACTTGCCGCCGACTGTGGGCTCCAGGTGATGTACAGTGCACAAGAAGCCGTTGGGCGGAAGCCATTTGGCGAGCGCATCAGCCTCGATGAACGCGCGATAGATCTTCTCCGGGCTGGTCGCCAGAACGCGATGCAGGCGTATGGTGTTCGGCATGGCCGTGATCCTTCCGATGTGGTGAATAGACTACCCCAGGACGAACGAGACTTTGCCGATCCGACATCCTATCGTCTCGTTTCTAAAAAAATGTTCCGCATTGCGGGAATACCGGACGGTGGCCCGTCAAATATCTACCGGTCAAACCTCAGCCTTGAAAAAGCGATAGATCCCGGCAACTATGTTAGCTGGCTAACATCTGGCGCCGCCCGTTCGATTCTCCGTCCGGCTGATTATTTACGGAACTAGCATGCCCTTCATCATAGCAATCATTACCCTTGCCGGACACATAGCCCTCCTTTTATGGGGGACGCGGATGGTGCAGACTGGCATCCAGCGTGCTTTCGGCCCCAATCTCCGATCTTTTCTCGGTCGCGCGCTGAACAACCGGATAAAAGCCTTTCTGTCCGGACTGGGCGTCACCGCAATTCTCCAGAGCAGTACGGCGACCGGGCTGATGGCATCGGGGTTCGCGGCCGACGGGCTGGTCGATCTAGTCCCGGCGCTTGCCGTCATGCTGGGCGCCAATGTCGGCAGTACGCTCATCGTGCAGGTCCTGTCCTTTGACGTGGCCGCCGCGTCACCGGCTCTGGTTTTGCTCGGCGTCCTGATGTTCCGCCGCACCCAAAATCCGCAGGTCCACGACCTCGGTCGTGTGTTTATCGGCCTTGGCTTCATGTTGCTTGCCCTACATCAACTGCTCGGCGTGCTGACGGAATATGCCGATACGCCGGCCTTCGCCGCGGTTCTTTCAGCCATATCGACCACGCCGCTCCTCAGCCTTCTGCTCGCCGCCGCACTGACCTGGGCCGCCCATTCGAGCGTCGCGGTGGTCCTGCTTGTCATGTCGCTTGCGAGCCAGGGGCTGATCGATCCCTATCAGGCTTTCGCACTGACCCTCGGCGCCAACCTGGGTACGGCGATCAATCCGGTCGTCGAGGGGCAGTCCGCAAATGATCTTTCGGCCAGACGGCTTCCGATCGGCAATCTGATTACCAGAATTCTGGGCGTTTTGGCGGCGTTTGCGCTGCTCTCCCCGATTACGGCGCTGATGATCCAGATCGAGGGCGACGGTGCCCGGTTGGTCGCGAATTTTCACACGGCATTCAACCTCGTGGTCGCGGTCGTCTTCATGCCGTTCCTCTCGCCGTTCGCAAACGCTCTCGTCAGGCTGCTGCCGCGGCGGATCGACGAGAGCGATCCTGGCCATCCGCGATATCTCGATCCGTCAGCGAAGGAAACGCCGGTCGTCGCGCTGCAGGGCGCGGCGCGGGAAGTTCTGCGGCTGGTCGATGTGCTGGAGGAAATGCTGGCGGGAACCAAGGCTGCCCTGACGAGCACCGATCGCCGCGCCCTGGCGGAATTGCGACGGAAGGACAATGTCCTCGACCGCCTGAATACGGCAGTCAAACGATATCTCACTTCCATCGACCCGGAGGAACTCAGCGATATCGACCGGAGACGCCTCGACGAGATTCTGCTGTTCTCGACCGGCCTGGAACACGCAGGCGACGTCATCGACCAGAACGTGCTTCCCCATCTTGTCAAAAGACTGCGCCGGGGAATGACCTTCTCGAAGGAAGTCCAGCAGGAACTGAGCGGCCTGCTGGACCGCCTCTCCAACAATCTGCGCACCGCTGCTGCCCTTTTCATGTCGCAGGACGAGCGGGTTGCACGCATGCTCGCCGACGAAAAAATCGCCTTCCGGCGGGCCGAGCGCGACGGAACCAACGTTCATTTCAAACGGCTGCGCGAGGGCGATGTCGATACGGCGGAGACCAGCTCTCTGCACCTGGACCTGTTGCGGGATTTCAAGCAGATCAATTCGCACCTCGTCGCAGCGACGGCCTATCCGGTCCTGGAGCGGCAAGGTGAACTGCTGCAAAGCAGGACCACCTACCAAAGCGTCGGCGACCAGGTTCAGAATTAGCCGCGATTGCGCTTCTTGCGACCCTGCGGCTCAAATTCGACGAGCAGCGACTTGAGCTCGATCTCGCGAACGCGCCGCGCCGCTTCATCGGTGCTGACCCATTCCAGAACACGCTGCCCCCGTTCCTTGAAGGCACCAGCGACATCAGTGACCTCGATCTGGAATACGTCCACGATACAGGGGACCACATCGCCGTTGTCCAGTTCTTTCAGATAGGTATAGCGACCGACCGGTTTCTTCTTCACCGCCCCGCTCACGCCCGCTTCCTCCCAGGCTTCGGTCGCCGCCGCCTCGAATGGCTTTTTCCCCTTCATCGGCCAGCCTTTCGGGATGACCCACCGCCCGGCCTCGCGTGAGGTGATCACCAGGATTTCAACCTGGGGGCCGTCAGCCCGATATCGAAAGCACAAGGCGCCATATTGTTGGCGAAACGCGCCGGCGAACAGGCTGCCGGGAACTGCCGCGAGTTGCTTGAGCAGCGTCTGGGATCTGTCCGGTCGCGGCTTGCCGCGTTTTTTTGTGGATTTCATGCGGATCAAACTGTCGATTTTGCTTGTTGCTTCAAATGCGCGAGCGTGTTTATGACACATTTATGACAGTCAGCCGTATGGAAGGTCGCATGGTATGATGGGTATTTTTCGGAAGCTGATGCCGCGTGAAGACAGATTCTTCGAAATGTTCTGCCGGCACTCGGAAACAGTCGTCGCGGCAGCCCACGCGCTTGACCAGCTTCTCAAGGGCAATGAGGTCGAGAAAAATTGCGAGCTGATCGTCACATTGGAGAATGACGCCGACGACATCACCCGGGACGTCCTTCTTGCCGTGCGGCGGAGCTTCATCACGCCCTTCGATCGCGGCGATATCAAGGATCTCATCCAGTCGATGGATGACGCGATCGACATGATGCATAAAACGGTCAAAACGATCAGGCTGTTCGAGCAATCAGGCTTCGATCCGCTCATGCAGCAGATGGGCGGCGAAATCGTCAAGGCGGCGAACCTCATTTCGGAAGCAATCCCCCTTCTCAACAAGGTTGGTTCGAATGCTCAACGCCTTGCAGCGATCGCCGAGGAGGTTACCCGCGTGGAAGGCCGCTCGGACGACCTTCATGATCAGGGCCTGAAGGACCTCTACCGGCGTCACGGCGCAAGCGGCGATGCGATGGCCTACATGATCGGCAGCGAGATCTATGGCGAGTTGGAAAAGGTTGTCGACCGTTTCGAGGACGTTGCCAACGAGATCAGCGGCATCGTTATCGAGAACGTTTGATGGATATGTCTCTCGCCTTGCCGCTCCTCTTCGGCCTGATCGCACTCGCTCTGTTCTTCGACTTTCTCAACGGCCTTCATGACGCGGCCAATTCCATCGCGACGATCGTATCGACCCGTGTCCTGCGGCCGCAATATGCGGTCGCCTGGGCGGCGTTCTTCAATTTCATCGCCTTCCTTTTCTTCGGCCTGCACGTGGCGGAAACGCTCGGCACGGGCATCATCGATCCTGGAATCGTTTCGCCCCAGGTGATCTTTGCCGCCCTCATGGGGGCAATCATCTGGAATATTCTCACCTGGATTTTCGGAATACCGTCCAGTTCCTCGCATGCGCTCGTCGGCGGACTGGTGGGCGCCGGTCTTGCAAAGGTCGGCTTGAGCTCGATTGTCTGGAGCGGTCTCGGGAAGACCATCGGAGCGATCTTCCTGTCGCCGGCCATCGGCTTCCTGCTGGCGCTGCTGCTCGTGCTCCTCGTGTCCTGGCTCTTCGTTCGGCAAACGCCGTTCGCGGTCGATCGGACATTTCGCGTGATGCAGTTTATCTCCGCGTCGCTCTACTCCCTCGGCCACGGCGGCAATGACGCGCAGAAAACGATGGGCATCATCGCGGTGCTTCTGTTCAGCCAGGGATATCTCGGTTCGACCTTTTACGTGCCCTTCTGGGTGGTGCTTTCCTGCCAATCCGCAATGGCGCTCGGCACTCTCTTCGGGGGATGGCGGATCGTCCATACCATGGGCTCGAAGATCACGAGGCTCAACCCGATGCAGGGTTTCTGCGCCGAGACGGGCGGAGCGTTGACACTGTTCGGCGCGACCTGGCTCGGCATTCCCGTTTCCACGACCCACACGATCACAGGCGCGATCGTCGGCGTCGGCGCCGCGCGCCGGGTCTCGGCGGTGCGTTGGGGTCTTGCCGGCAACATCGTGATCGCCTGGATCGTGACGATGCCGACAGCTGCGGCGATATCGGCGGCGTTCTACAGCTTCGCGGATTTGCTGCAATAAATACACCGCTGCCGAGGACCCGCTTGCCGCGGACGGGTTCCGCGGCAAGCCGGTTCGCGGCGATCTTGAAAGATAGTCGGCGCCGGCGTCAGCCAGCCAGTGCCACGGCGTCGGCGCCGGCAGGAATGCGAGCCGGTGACGACGGGTCGGTCGCCGCAAGCCAGACTGCCTCGGCCACATCGAGTGGCCGGGTGACAGCCGACTGCTGCTGCTCCCAACCGGCGAACACCCTCTGTACCAGACCGGCATACGCCTCGGGGAAGCCGCCCTGACCGTGCATTCGCGACCGTGCGTTTTCTCCGAACCGGGTGTCGGGCGCCCTTCCGGGCTGTACCAGGCGCACTCGCACATCGAACTCCTGGAGTTCCAGCGCCAGAACCTCTGTGAAGGCATCCACCGCAGCCTTGCTCGCCGTATAGACCGAAAGAAGAGGAAGTGGCTTCAACGTCACGCTCGACGCCACATTCACCACGACGCCGGTTCTCCGTTGCCGGAATTGAGGCAGTACCGCCTGTGTCACGGCCATCGTCCCGAGGGTGTTCGTCTCGAAGATTTCGCGAGCGGTATCCATCGATGTGCCTTCAAGGGCATTCAGCCAGCCGATGCCTGCATTGTTGACGAGGACGTCGATTGGTCCGGCGTCATCGATGGCTCGACGAATGCTTTCCGGATCGGTGACGTCGAGGGCGAGTATCCGGAGGTGCTCGGAGGAATGCAGAATATCCTCGCGCGGCGAACGCATCGTGGCGATGACTTTCCAATTGCGGTCGCGGAAATACCCGGCGATCTCCAGACCGAATCCGGACGAGCAACCGGTGATGAGGACGGTTTTCATGGCGGCTCCTTCTTGTGTTTTGCAGCGCCTGAAATCTAGACCGCCGAGATTGGACTTACTATAATCAGAAGTCCGGTTCTCATTCGTGAAAGTCCCGATATGGTCGATCCATTCGCCGAAGTGGTGACGTTGCTCAAACCCAGTGTGCCATCGACGAAGCTCGTCAGTGGCGCGGGGGCCTGGTGTGTTCAGCGTCTGGAATCGGGACAACCCTTCTACTGCGTGATCCTCGAAGGTTCGTCCCGCCTGACCGTCGATGGGCAAGACGCAATCGATCTGAGGGAGGGTGACTTCGTTCTGATCCCGTCGGCCTATGGCTTCACCATGTCGAACCTGGAACCAGCGCCGTCGGCGGGCGTGGATCCGTTGACCGTCACCAGGTTCGCGGACGAGATAAGACATGGCAATCCGGATGGGCCGCCCGACGTCCGGCTGATGGTCGGCCATTTTGTCTTCGGTTCGCCGGACGCCGCCCTGCTGGTTTCACTCCTGCCGCAACTGGTGCATGTTCGCGGCGAGAGACGGCTTGCGACCCTTGTAAAGCTGGTGCGGGAAGAAGCTCGCGAACAGCGGCCTGCGCGCGACATGATCCTGGCGCGCCTGTTGGAGGTGCTGCTCATCGAGGCACTCCGGTCCACGGCGGGCACCGCAGCGCCGCCCGGGCTTCTGCGCGGACTGGCCGATGGACGGCTCGCGGCCGCCATCCGTCGGATGCACGAAGATCCGACCCTGGACTGGACGGTGGAGCAACTGGCCCAGGAAGCCGCCCTCTCCCGTTCCGCCTTCTTCGATCGGTTCCGCCGCGCCATGGGCGTCACCCCGATGGAGTACCTGCTTTCGTGGCGCATGGCCCTGGCGAAGAACCTTCTGCGGCATGGCGACGGCGGCATGAAGGAGATTGCCGAACGTGTCGGATACGGTTCCGCAAGCGCGTTCAGCGTCGCATTCACCCGTTTCGTCGGATTGCCGCCGACGCGCTATGCGCGCGAAATGATCCAAACATAAGGCCGCAAAACGGTGCTCTGATCGGGGACCCCGGCGATCTTCGGGTTGTCGCATGTCTATTCCCTGGCATCCGGGATCGTTGCCCGGAGAGCCTCCGAAAGCTGCCGGAGACTGTAGGGTTTTGGCAAGATTTCCACGCCTTCCGCGGTCGCGGCGCTCTTGAGCACGTCCGCATAGCCCGATGTGAGCAGGATTGGCAGTTTTGGATGTCTCTGCTTGACCTCCTTTGCGAGGTCCACCCCATTGATGCCGCCAGGCATCATGATGTCGGAAAACATCAAATCCGGCTCGGCATCGGACGCGAGTGCGGTCAGCGCAGCGGCCGCCCCATCGACGCGGGTTACGGAATAGCCAAGCTGGTCGAGCATGTCGTTGACCAGCATGGCGACGCTGTCGTCGTCTTCCACGACCAGGATTTTTCCGGCGATACTCCTGTCCGTCTCGCCGTGGGCGCTGGACGGATGGTTGCCGCTCGCCTCCGATGATGCCTCCATCGACCGGGGAAGCCAAAGGTCCACGGCCGTTCCGACCCCTGGTTCGCTGTTGATCTCGACCGATCCGCCGGAGGCCTCGACGAACCCGTAAACCTGCGCGAGCCCCAGTCCTGATCCCTTGCCGACTTCCTTCGTGGTGAAAAACGGCTCGAACACCCGCTTGAGAACCTCGGGCTGCATTCCGATGCCGCCATCGGCGACGGTGATCTTCACGACGTCACCCTTTTTGCCCGACGCATCGACGATGGAATTGGAAGCGCTGATGACGATCGTCCCGCCCGCCGGCATTGCGTCGCGCGCATTGACGCAAAGGTTCAACAGCACGAGCTCAAGTTCGGACGGGTCGGCCTGTACCGGCCACACGCCCGTATCGACATCGACGTCGACAGTGATGTCTCCGCCAAGCGTCCGGTCGAGAAGTTCGCGCATCTGGAAAATCTGGTGGCGAAGATCGACGGGCTGCGGCTTCAATGGCTGCCGTCGCGCGAAGGTCAGCAATTGCCTGGTGAGCGACGCTCCACGATTGACTGCCTGCAGCATGCCGCTTTTGATCCGCTCCCGCCGCACCGGATCGTCGCGTTTGTCGAGGACATCCAATCCACCGGAGATGACCATCAGGAGGTTGTTGAAATCGTGCGCGACACCGCCGGTGAGCTGACCGATCACCTCCATCTTCTGGGCCTGGCGCAGCGTTTCCTGCGTCTTCCTCAGTTCGTCGTCGCGCGTCTTGTGGTCGGTGACGTCGCGGGCGCTGGAATAGAGCTTGTCATCGACGACGACAGCCACCCAGGAGAGCCAGCGATAGTCACCTTCCCGGGTCAGGCATCGGTTTTCGAAGTGAAGCACGGGCATGCCGCGTTGCGCCGCCTGCAGCGCAGTTTCGCTCGCGACAACGTCGTCCGGATGAAGCAGCGCCCGCAACGGCGTGCCCAGAAGTTCCTGCTCCTCCAAACCGAGGGTTTTCTTCCAGGCGGGGTTGGTCTTTTCGAATACGCCTGTTTCGAAGTCGATCACCGAGAGCAGGTCCGGACTATATTGCCACGTCCGCCCCCGCTCTCGCGAATGTTCAAGAACGCGGCGCTCCAGATCCGCATTCAGCTCATGAAGGCGCGCGGCAGTTTCTCTCAGAAGCATTTCGCGCCGATCCCGCGATAGCCTGATCAACGCCGCAATGCGCGCCACCAGTTCGCGAGCCGAAAAAGGCTTCACCAGGTAATCGTCTGCGCCGGCGCCGATACCCTCCAGCCTTGCCTCTTCGCCGGCACGGGCGGACAGCAGAATGAAGGGCGTGTCCTTGAGTTCGCCATCCGTCCGTATCCTCGACAGCAGACCAAAGCCGTCGAGCCCAGGCATCATGACGTCGGAAACGATGAGGTCCGGCCGCCTGAGACGCGCTACGGCGAGCGCCGCCTCTCCATCACCCGCTGTCTCGACCGTAAAGCCGGATATCGACAGAAGCCGCTCCACATAGGCACGCATATCCGCATTGTCGTCCGCCAGCAGGATATGCCCGGTCGGAGCAAGCGTCTCGGCCGCCTCGGTGCTCCCGGCCGGCGACATCGACACGGCACTCGCAGCAGCGCCTGCCGAGAGCCACGACATCGCTTCATCGACGAAAGCCTGGCGTCTGCCGACATTGCTCTCGATCGGCTGGGAGTTTCGCATCTGTTCCGGAGGGATATGCGCCTTTCCGAAGGGTATCGAGATCGAGAAGGACGTGCCTTCGCCAAGCCGGCTTTCGGCACGGATTTCCCCGCCCTGGAGATGCACCAGCTCCAGCACCAGGGCGAGGCCGATGCCGGAACCCTCGAACGACCTTCCTTTTGCACCCTCGATGCGGTGAAAGCGTTCGAACAGGCGCGGTAATTCTTCGGCGGCTATTCCCGTGCCGGTGTCGCGGATCGTGACTTCGACACGTTCCATGTCGTCCGACGGCCGAACGGCTATGCGTATCTCTCCGTCGAACGTAAATTTGAACGCGTTGGAAAGCAGGTTCAGGACGATCTTCTCCCAGAGATCCCGGTCGAGATAGACCGGCTGGGGCAAGTCGGCGATTTCGACAACCAGCCTCAGCCCGGCATGTTCGATCGCGGATCTGAAATTCGATGCCAGCTCGGCGGTCAGGCTGCCGATATCGACCGGTTCGAAGGACGCCTGCACGCGCTGCGCCTCGATCCTCGAAAAATCCAGCAGCGTGTTGACCAGTTTCAACAGCCGGTGGCCGTTGCGCTGGGCGACAAGAATTCGCTGCCTGTCTTCGAAGGAAAGCCCCTCGGACTGTTGGAGCACGTCGGCAAGCGGCCCGAGCATCAGCGTCAACGGGGTGCGGAATTCATGGCTGACGTTGGAAAAGAACATGGTCTTGCTGCGGTCGATTTCCGCCAGCGCCGCGGCCCGCCGCCGCTCGTCCGCTCGTGCACGCACGGCGCTGACTGCGGCGGAAATCGCGGTCGCAAGCAGCTCGTAGAAGCCCATATAGGTGTCGTCGAACGGCAGCCGTGGCGATGCTCCCGCCACCACGAACACCGGAGGCAGGTCCAGGCCGGGGACGGCGATGGGAAGAAGGAGCGCTCGATCGGGAGGCTCCTCGTAAGGCCCCGCACCTTCGAAGAGACCGGAAAACATGGCGATCCCCAGAGGGCCGCCTGTGGCCAGCGCCTTCTCCATCGGCCAGGGCGCGCTCGAGTGCGCGTCGATGGTGGTCATGGATGCGAGGCCTCGTTCCGGCAGACCATACTGCGCCGCCAGCGTGTAGCTGCTCCCATCCGGAGACAGATGATAAAGAAGAAGAAGCGGCAGATCGAATTCGAACTGGGCAAGCACTTCGACTATGCGCCGCGACAGGTCGTCCATGTCTTCTGCCGAAGCCAGGCTGGCGTTCAGATCCCGCAATGCGCGGGTTCGTCGTTCCGACAGCATGGTCGCAGTCGTCTCCGTCACCGGATGGAACAGGCCGCCGATCTCGCCCGTCTCGTCCCGGATCGGGGAAAGCGAGAAGGTGAAAAACGTTTCCTCCAGATAGCCGTTGCGGGTCAGAAACATCCGCTGGTTTTCGAGGAATGACGTATTGCCCTGGCGCGCCTGCCGAAATGGTTCGCCGATCGCCGGCCAGGCGCTTGACCAGGTGACGCTGTAGTCCTCCCCGAGAGCCCGGGGGTGAGCCTCACCGCATACGGTGCGATACCCGTCGTTGTAGATCTGGACGTTTTCGTCGCCCCAGATCACGTTGATCGGAAAATTCGAAGCGAGACAAAGGCTGACGGTTGTCTTGAGGCTCTGGGGCCACCGATCGATCGGCCCGAGCGGCGTGCCGCTCCAGTCCTTTGTCCGAACCAGCTCGGCCATTTCGCCGCCGCCGGCCAGGAAGTCACCGGTGAGTATCTGCTGTGTCGACAACCAGGTAGCCCCATTCTGGCACCGGCTTGGGAACCTAACGCTTTGTACAATGAGCCCCTCAGCTCAGCCGTTGTAATTCCGTTTGGGTTCGTGAAGCCGCCTCAATGCCCCGGATCCATGGCACTCTTCGTGACGAGAGAGGTCGCGGAACGGCCCGGACGACTAATAAACGAATCACTGAAACAGCCTAGCATGAACCATCATGGGTTGAAATTACGCTTCATGAGTGTCGTCTTGCGAAGTCAGAAGGTCAGGCCACCTCACGCCGGAATACCATTGCTGAAGGCCGGCGTCGATTGCGAAAGCGCGCGGTCCATCCTTCGCCGACTTTTCTTGCTGCCTCGAAAAAGTGCTAGGATTAACCGGTAAATTGGGAGACAAAGGGCACCGTCTTTATCGGCCCCGTGCCCCGCAGTTTTCCAGGATGCCTTCCATGCTCGCGACCGTGATCCCCGCTCCCGAAACCGTCCTTCTCGACATCGAGGGCGTCGCGGAACAATTCCCGGTGCGCCGGGTCTATTGCGTCGGCCGCAACTATGCCGACCACGCGATCGAGATGGGCGGCGATCCGTCGCGCGAGCCGCCGTTCTTTTTCCAGAAGAATGCCGACAACATCTATAACGGCGAAACCTTTCCCTACCCGCCGCTTTCCTCCAGCGTCCATCACGAAGTGGAACTGGTCGTGGCCCTGTCCGGCGGCGGCGCCGATATTCCGGTCGAGGACGCGTTGTCCAGGGTCTACGGCTATGCCGTCGGCATCGACTTCACCCGCCGCGACCTGCAGGACGTGGCCAAGAAAATGAGCCGCCCGTGGGAGGCCGCCAAAGCCTTCGAGAAATCGGCTCCCGTCTCGGCCCTGGTCCCGGCCGCGAAGATCGGCCATCCGTCGGCAGGCGGCGTCTGGCTCGACGTCAACGGCGCTCGCAAGCAGTCCGGCGATCTCAATCAACTGATCTGGAAACTGCCGGAGATCATCGCCGAACTGTCGAAACTGTTCGTGCTCGCCCCCGGCGACGTGATCATGACGGGCACTCCCGCCGGCGTCGGCGCGGTGGTGCGTGGCGACAAGGTCACCTGCGGCATCGAGGGCGTCGGAAAGCTGTCGCTCACGGTCGCCTGACGAAGCCGGCCAGGGAGGAAACCATGCCCATCTATGCACTCGGAGAATTCGAACCGAAAACGCCCGGCCCCGACCGCTTCTGGCTGGCGCCGGATGCGACCATCATCGGCAAGGTCGAACTCGGCGAGGATGTCGGCATCTGGTTCGGCTCGGTGCTGCGCGGCGACAACGAGCCGATCGTGGTGGGTGCGGGGACCAACATCCAGGAAGGCGTGATGATCCACACCGATCCGCGCTATCCGGTGACATTGGGTGAAAACTGTACGATCGGCCACCACGCGATCATCCACGGCTGCAGGATCGGCGACAATTCGCTGGTCGGCATGGGGGCGACGATCCTCAATGGCGCCAAGATCGGCCGGAACTGCCTGGTTGGCGCCAATGCGCTGGTGACGGAAGGCAAGGAATTTCCCGACAATTCGCTGATCGTCGGCTCGCCCGCAAAGGTCATGCGGGTGCTCGACGATGAGGCGGTCGAGAAGCTGAAGCAGTCGGCAGTTCGTTACGTCGCCAACTGGAAGCGGTTCGCTCGCGACCTGCGGCTGCTTTAGGCGGCGCAGGCGCCGCACAGCCCGCGGATTTCGATCGTCGTCTTGGCGGGTTTGAATTTCTTCGCCTTCGCCCAGTCGCTCAGGCGGTGATCGACCTCGTGGTCGTGGAATTCCGACACATGACCGCAACTCTCGCAGATCGCAAAGGCGACCGTGCCGTGCCCGTGGCCATGTCCCTTGCCGCAGCATTCGCTTTCCGGATGGGCGCAGGCGACGAAGGCGTTGAGGCTTTCGAGCCGATGCACCATCCCGAACTCCAGCAGCTTGTCGAGCGCCCGGTAGACCTGAAGGGGCGCGCGAAAACCGTGGTCGCGCAGCCGGTCGAGGATCGTATAGGCGCTCATCGGCGCATCGGACCGGGTCAGAACGTCGAAGACGAGCGACTGGTTCTTGGTCAGCGCCGGAGCGGAGGTCGGTGTCGAGACTGGTGCGTTCATCATCGCACTCCTTGGTTGCCGGCCTTCTCGGCCGTGTTTTTACGCGCTGCCGGGAGCAGGCTTAGTATGAAAAGTAAGAGCGCCGCCACCACAATGGAAGGGCCGGACGGCGTATCGTAGTGCAGCGAGCCGAACAGGCCGCCGATCACGGCGAGCGCGCCGATCACCGAGGCGAGCACCGCCATCAGTTCCGGGCTTGCCGAAAACCGCCGGGCGGTCGCCGCCGGGATGATCAGAAGCGCGGTGATCAGCATGATGCCGACGATCTTCATGGCGATGGCGATCACCAGCGCCATCAGGAGCATGAAGAGCAGCCGCGTCTGCGCCGGCTTCATGCCTTCCGCCTCCGCCACGTCCTCGCTGACGGTGGAGGCGACCAGCGGCCGCCAGAGCCAGACGAGCGCCGCCAGCACCAGCACCCCGCCGCCCCAGATGAGCGCGATATCGGTGCGCGTCACGGCGAGGATATCGCCGAACAGGAAGGCAATGAGGTCGATCCTGACCCAGGTCATGAAGGCGACGAGCACGAGGCCGATCGCCAGAGCCGAATGGGAGAGGATGCCGAGCAGCGCGTCCGCCGACAGCGACTGGCGCCGTTGCAGCGCCAGAAGCAGCAATGACACGACGACGGCGACGCCGAAGACGGCGATCAAAAGGTTGATCTGGAAGAACAGCGACAGCGCCACGCCGAGCAGTGCCGAATGCGCCATCGTATCGCCGAAATAGGCCATCCGCCGCCAGACGACGAAACAGCCGAGCGGCCCGGCCGTCAATGCGACACCGATGCCGGCGACAAGGGCGCGGGTGAAAAAATCGTCAAACACGGCCCTCTCCCTTCACCTCGGCATGAACGCCATGATGGTGGTGTGAATGGTCGTGATCATGCGCATGGCCGTGTGCATCCTGATGATGGTGCCCGTCATCGGGATGGCAGTGATCGGTGACCGAACCGTCGCCATGCATCACCCGGCCGTCCGGCAGATGCGTGTGATCGTGATGATGGTTGTAGACCGCCAGCGACCGCGAATTGCCGAAGAGTTTCAGGTAGTCTGCGCTCTGGCTCACCACTTCCGGCGTGCCGCGGCAGCAGACATGGCCGTTGAGGCAGATGACCGTGTCGGTACCGGCCATCACCATATGCAGGTCGTGCGAGATCATCAGGATGCCGCAGCCGGTGGAATTGCGGATCGAGCGGATCAGATCGTAAAGCGCGCTCTCGCCGGCAAAATCGACACCCTGCACCGGCTCGTCGAGCACCATCAGATCCGGCTTGCGGGCAATCGCCCGGGCAAGCAGCGCCCGCTGGAACTCGCCGCCGGAGAGGTGCCGGACCTCGGCATCGATGAGGTGGGAAATGCCGGTCGATGCGAGCGCCGCCAGAAGACCGGCGTCGTCAAGCGGGCCGGTCAGCCGCATCAGCCGGCGCACGGAGAGCGGCATGGTCCAGTCGATCGACAGTTTCTGCGGGACATAGCCGACGCGCAGGCCGGACAATCTTGCCACCGATCCTTCGTCAGGGCGCAGCACGCCGATCGCCAGCTTTGCGGTCGTGGACTTGCCGGCGCCGTTCGGGCCGATCAGCGTCACCACCTCGCCGCGACGTATCGAGAAATCGACGCCCCGCACCAACCATCGGCCATCCCGGCGGATGCCGGCATCGGCAAGCGATACCAACTGGTTTTCGGTTCTGGGGGCGCGAGCCCGATTGGACATCAGCATGTTTTTCCGGATTCCCTGTTGTCAGTGGCTATGCCACACGTTATAGCATAACGCAATTGATGTAATAACATTACGATGCAATGCAAGGATACGACATGAAGCCGGCTTCGATTTTCGTCCTCTCCGCCGCGGTGTTTTCCGTGGGCGCCGGCCCCGGCTTTGCAGCGCCGGACGTGGTGGTTTCGATCAAGCCGGTCCACTCGCTCGTCGCCTCGATCATGAAGGGCGTCGGCGAGCCGAAACTGATCGTCGATGGCGCCGCTTCGCCACATACTTTCTCGCTAAAACCCTCCAATGCAGCCGCCATCGAAGGCGCCGACGTCATCTTCTGGGTCGGCCCCGGGATCGAGGCCTTTCTCGAAAAGCCCCTGGACGCGCTGGCGGCCTCGGCAACGGTGGTTGAGCTGGAGGATGCACCCGGACTGCAAAAACTGCGCTTCCGCGAGAGCGGCGCCTTCGAGGCCCATGACGATGGGCATGAAGGCGGAGAAGCGAAAGACCATGACGACCATCAACATGGCGACCATGACAAACCCGCCGACGACCATGCGGACCACGACGATGACCATCATGATCACGGCGGTTTCGACACGCATCTCTGGCTCGATCCGATGAATGCCAAGGCGATGACGGCGGAAATCGAAAAGACGCTGGTCAGTGCCGACCCGGCGAATGCCGCCGCCTATCAGGCAAACGGCGCCGCGCTGATGAAGGACCTCGACGCACTCGACATCGAGCTCAAGGCGACGATCGCTCCGGTCAAGGACAAACCCTTCATCGTCTTCCACGATGCCTATCAATATTTCGAGCATCGTTATGGAGTGAGCGTCGCGGGGTCGATCACCGTCAGCCCGGAGACCATGCCCGGGGCCGAACGCGTGGACCAAATCCGCAAGAAGGTGAAGGAAGTGGGCGCCACCTGCGTCTTCGCCGAACCGCAGTTCGAACCGAAGCTTGTGGCGGTCGTCACCGAAGGCACGCCTGCCCGCTCGGGCACGCTCGATCCGGAAGCAGCGACGCTGAAGTCGGGTCCCGGCCTTTATTTCGAGCTGATGCGGGGACTTGCCCGCTCGATGAAGGAATGCCTGTCGCAAGGGACCTGAGATCGGCACCGAGAAACACGATCGCCGGTCGCATAGCGGCGAATGTGTGAGGCCTGCGGGAGGGAAGGCAAATACCCCCGCAGGCCGATCTTTCTCAGCGAGCCGCGATGAAGCTCGAAATCACGCCGCTTGCAACGCCGACCAGCAGGAAGTCGTTGTCGACTTTGACCCAGTGATAACCGCGCGGCGGAGCCGACAGGCGATAACGGCGGTAATCCCGGATCTCGGCCATGCGGCGACGCTCGGCGGCCGTCATGCGATGCCCCTTCGACCAACGCGGCTTCACGACCACGACCTTCTTCTGAACCGTCACCGTGCGGTTCACGGTCCTGCTCCGGTCCGGACCGGAATGGCGATCCTGCGCCTGGGCGGCAAGCGGAGCGAAAAGCACGGTTGCGGAAAGAAGGATTGCAAAAAACTTTTTCATCAGGTGTCTCCTCGTGTTGACCACGCCTGGAAACTAGGACCCGAATGATGAACCCCATCTGAATTTAAGCATTACATTTTCGTAATGAAATTAATGTGTTCTGCTAATTTCCTCAGATTCAATATTTACTGTATTAGCATATTTGAAATTGAATCCGCTTGATGCTGTTCACAAGAACGGATTGATGATCGTCAAATTCTCGATCCGCTGACCATGAGACAAATCCTCGGAAAACAAAATCTCGCACTCTGCAAGAAGTGCTGCCGCAATGATGAGGCTATCCCAAATGGAGAAGCGGTAGCGTTCGACGATATCCAGGGCTCTCGTAAGGACTACGAACGTATTCTCCTGGATTGGAAATCTCTGCCAGCCGTGAAGCAACTCCAGTACCGTTTGGTGACCAAGCGCGCCGGGACGGCTGGCCCTTGTCATCTGGGCGTAGAATTCTTGCAGCACCTGAACGGATATGACGCAATCCTCACGTCGAAGAATCTCGTCCGCTCTTTCCCGTTTGGCGGATTCTGTTGAATCGGATGAAATGGAATAGATGAGGATGTTCGTGTCGAGAAATACCGACACGTCCTTCAGCGCCTTCTATGCAATTCGTCGCGGGAAAGGTTGTCCTTGGCGCTGATACCGACAATCCGCTTGCGCAGTTCTTCCTCGCGTTCCAGGCTTCTCTGGAATTCCTCCGGACTAAGGGGGCGTTTGCCCTCCATCTGACGGATCAGGGAAGCAATCAGCGAGGACACAGATGTATTCTTCTCGGCGGCACGGGCTGCAGCGAGTTCATAGACCTCGTCATCGAGAGCGATCGTCACATTCTTCATGGCATCAAAATAACACGAATTGCATTGGGCTCAAACTACAGTGCCTCATAAACGAAGTGATCGAAATCCGCCGCCTTTCCCCGCCCCGAGGTGTCGAAGGCAAACATGCCGGCGAATGCGCCGGTGAACGAGCCGTGTTCGCCGCGGCCGCCCTCGTCCGAGATGACGCCGGCATCGAGTTTGGGGCCGAGCGCCTGCCAGTCGCTGGAGCCGCCGGCGCGCCAGAGGAACTGCAGGTCGTTGTCACGGATCTCCATGGCGAGATGCACCGGACCCTGAGGGACGGAAACGCCGCTTCCCACCGGAAAGCTCATGCGCCCATGGGGGAAATCGCCGGGACAGGAAAAGATCGTCACGACCCTGCCGAGCTTTTCGTGCAGGGTCACCACCAGCGAATGGAACTTGTGGCGATTGTAATAGTGGGTCAGGCCCGCGACCTGCTGATAGGTGTCGGGCGAGAAATCGACCACCGTCTCCGCCCGGAAGGAATGATGTTCCTGACGGCGGGCGACCAGCGATTGCTCGAACCAGGAACCGATGCTTTCGCGGCCGAAAAGGCGCAGTTGGCCGGGACGCTCGGTGAGGCTGAACAGGCGTTCCGGATGCGGCGTGCGCAGCCACTGGAATTCCGGCGGCAGGACCTCGTCGTCGAATAGGCGCTCTATGCGGGCGGGCTGTTCGATGCGCCTGGCGTCGCCCGGGGCCGGCACATCGACGTCCGGCACGACACCGCCCTGGGCGAGATAGAGCCAGTCGTCCTCCCAGATGCACTTCTGCAGCGCCGTCTCGCGGCCGAGCGTGCAGCGGCGTTGCGGGGCGAGCGGCCGGCCGCAGAGATGGGTGTGATATGCTGCACCATCCGGCGTCTCGACATACTGGCCGTGGCCGGCGCGTTGCAGAATGGCCTTCGGGTGATCCTTCGAGGTGATCAGATGCGTCTGCGGATGCATCTCGTAGGGGCCGTCTATCGAGCGTGAGCGGGCCATGGTGACGGCATGGTCGTAACCGGTGCCGCCCTCGGCGGTGGTAAGGTAATACCAGCCGTTGCGCTTGAACACATGCGGTCCCTCGACCAGGCCGAGCGAACTGCCGGCGAATATGTTCTTAATCGGGCCTTTGAGCGCTCTCGCCTTAAAATCCCATTCCTGCAGCAGGATGCCGTCGAATGCCGGGTGTTTCGGCGCGCCGCCGTAGCTCTCGGTGCGGTGGTTCCACTGCATGTTGAGGAACCACTTGCGTCCGTCGTCGTCATGGAAGAGCGAGGGATCGAACCCGGACGAATTGACATAGATGGGATCGGACCACTCGCCTTCGATGGTCGCCGAGGTGACGATGTAATTGTGCGCGTCCTTGAAATTGCCGTCGAAGCGTTTGACGTCCGTGTAGACGAGAAAAAACAGCCCGTCGGAATAGGAGAGGCATGGCGCCCAGATGCCGCAGCTGTCGGGATTGCCGCGCATGTCGAGCTGGCTCGCCCGCTCCAGCGGCCGGCGTACCAGCGTCCAGTTCGCCAGGTCGCGAGAATGATGGATCTGGACGCCGGGATACCATTCGAAGGTCGAGGTGGCGATATAATAATCCTCGCCGACGCGGCAGATGGACGGATCGGGATTGAAGCCCGGCAGGATGGGGTTGTGGATCATGTTCTCCTCCCAAAAGATATGCACCGGATGCCCCTCATCCGGCTGTCGCCAACTTCTCCCCGCGAGCGGGGAGAAGGATGCTGGAGCACCGCCTCGCCACAACACCCTTCTCCCCGCTTTACGGGGAGAAGGTCCCGGCAGGGGGATGAGGGACAGCTCCAGCCCCCAGTTTAGTTTCTCAACGCGATGGCCCCGCCCGCTCGGCCGACTTGGCCCAGAGGTTGATGTCGGCGTCCTTGGCATAGGTGTCGATCTCGGCGAGCTCGGCTGCCGTGAACTCCAGATTATCGAGCGACCTGACGCAATCCTCGACCTGTTCCGGGCGGCTGGCGCCGATCAGCGCCGTGGTGACCCGGCCGCCGCGCAGGACCCAGGCAAGCGCCATCTGCGCCAGCGTCTGGCCGCGCTTTTCGGCGATGGCGTTGAGCGCCTTGAGGTTGGCGATGTTCCGGTCGTTGAGGAAGGCCGGGCGCAGCGACTTGCCCTGCGCGGCGCGGCTGCCGTCCGGAATGCCGCTGAGATACTTTGAGGTCAGCATGCCTTGCGCGAGCGGCGAAAAGACGATCGAGCCGATGCCGAGGTCTTCCAGCGTGTCGAGCAGGCCATCTTCCTCGACCCAGCGGTTGATCATCGAATAGCTCGGCTGGTGGATGAGAACGGGCGTGCCCAATTCCTTGAGGATCGCTGCCGCCTCCTGGGTGCGCTTCGAGTTATAGGACGAGATGCCGACGTAGAGCGCCCTGCCCGAGCGCACGATATGATCGAGCGCGCCGCAGGTCTCCTCAAGCGGCGTGTCCGGGTCGAAGCGATGCGAATAGAAGATGTCGACATAATCGAGACCCATGCGCTTCAGGCTCTGGTCGCAGGAGGAGACCAGGTATTTGCGGCTGCCCCATTCGCCATAGGGGCCGGGCCACATGTTGTAGCCGGCCTTCGACGAGATGATCAGTTCATCGCGAAAACCCCTGAAATCCTCGCGCAGGATCTGGCCGAACGCGGTCTCGGCGCTGCCGGGCAACGGGCCATAGTTGTTGGCGAGGTCGAAATGGGTGATGCCGAGGTCGAAGGCCTTTCGGGCGATCGCGACCTTGCGGTCATGCGGCGTGTCGTCGCCGAAATTGTGCCAGAGGCCGAGCGAGATCGCCGGGAGCTTCAGTCCCGAACGGCCGCAGCGGTTATATTTCATGGTTTCGTAGCGGTTGGACGCTGGTTGCCAGGTCATGATCGAAATCCTCCGAATGAAATGCGGCGCGACCGATGTCTCAAGGGGTGCGCGCCGCATTCATAGCCGATCAGCGCAGAAGCGCCAGCGCCTCGTCGATGCCGAGTGCCGCCGGCTGGGTGCAGGTGGTCGAAAGCTCGATGAACCGTCCTTCCTCACCGGATTTCAGGATCGAGGCCATCACGTCGATGCCGTGGAGCGTGCGTTCCAGCGAGCAGCGGGCATCGCGGCCTTCGATCAGCGCCATCGCCATGTCCGCAAGACCCGCCGTGCGATAGTTGGCGCGCGGTCCCTGCGGATGTTCCTGGTTGTCGATGCCAAAGGGATGGTTCCAGGGCTCCAGAGGCCGGATATCCTTGTTGCGGCCGCTCGCCTCGACGGTGCCGCCGAAGAAGTTCGGGTCGGGCACGAAGATCGAACCCTCGGTGCCGTAGAGCTCCATATTGGCATGGCGGTGCGACCAGACATCCCAGCTGGCAGACAGCGTGATCGTCGCGCCACTGACGAATTCGAGCAGCGCATGGATGTTGGTCGGTGTCTCGACCGGGATCGATTGTCCCTTGAACGGTCCCTCGCTGGTGACATCGCGCGTCGGGCTCGCCATGGAGGTGAGTGCGCCGACCCGCTTCACCGGACCGATCAGGTTGATCAGGTTGGCGATGTAATACGGCCCGAGATCGAGGATCGGCCCGCCGCCTTCCAGGAAGAAGAAGCCGGGATTGGGATGCCACATTTCCATGCCGGGGCTCATCACATGGCAGGTGCCGGAGGTGATGCGCCCGACGCCGCCCTCGTCGATATATTTGCGGGCAAGCTGGTGTGCGCCGCCGAGGAAGGTGTCCGGCGCGCAGCCGACCGACAGGCCTTTCTCTCTGGCGAGCGCCTGCAGCGCCTTGCCTTCTTCGAGCGTGATGACCAGCGGCTTTTCCGAATAGACGTGCTTGCCGGCTTCGAGGATCGCCTTGGAGACGGCAAAATGCGCCGCCGGAATCGTCAGGTTGACGATCACGTCGAGCTCGTCATTGGCAAGCAGTTCATCGATAGACTGCGCCTTGACGCCGTATTCCTCGGCACGCATTTCCGCCGCCTGCTCGTTGATATCAGCGCAGGCGAGCACCTTGAGGCCTTTGAAAAGCGGCGACAGCTTGAAGTAGGTGGTGGAAATATTGCCGCATCCCATGATGCCGACGCCAAGTTCCTTGGGCATGGAAAACTCCAAAAATGCTGTGATCAATAGGTCTTGAAGGAGGCGATCGAGCGGGTCAGCAGCCGGTCGAGATCGTTCGGATTGTCGTGTTCGAGGACGTAGTGCTTGGCGGACGTCTTCTTGAGCGCCGCCATCAGGTCCTTCCACGGGACGGTGCCATGGCCGACATCGGCCCAGCCGTCCTCATCCTTGTTCTCGCCGGCCGGCGCGATGTCCTTGACGTGGACGGCGGTGATCCGCTTGGCATAGCTCTCGATCCAGGCGAACGGATCGGCACCGCCGCGGATCACCCAGGCGATGTCCGCTTCCCAGGCAAGATCCGGCCCGCCGGCAAGAAGCTGTTCCTGCGGCGTCGAACCATCCGCCAGCGTCTTGAACTCGAAGTCATGGTTATGCCAGCCGAATGTGTAGCCGGCATCCCAATACCGCTTGCCGATACTCTGCAGCCGCTGTCCGAAGGCGAACCATCCGGCGGCATCGGCCGGCCGCTGGTCGGCCATCAGATGCGGGCAGTAGATCGCCTGGACGCCGAGCGTCTTTGCGATCAGCAGCGCCTGTTCCGGCTCCTTTTCGAGAAGATCGATGCCGAAATGGCCGGTCGGCATGGTCAGGCCGTTGGCATCGAGATCACCCTTGAGCGCCTTCAGGCCCGCCTCGTCGAGCGTCGCATAGATGCCGCCAAAACCCTCCACCTCGGTATAACCCGCCTGGGCGACCTTCTTCAGGACATCGGAAAGCGGCGGGAAATTGCGGGCGCAATAAAGCTGAAAACCGAGTTTCGTCATGGTGTTCCTCCTTGATAGAGACCTCAGCCAGAAGCCTGGCAGGAATAGAGGTCGTAGATGCGGAATTGCGGGGTCGCGTCCGTCGGTCCGGCGGGCGTGAAACGGATGCTGCGGCTTTCGCCGGCGGCGAGATCGAAGGCGTTGTCGGAATAACGTCCCGGCATGCCGCTCTCGACCAGCACGAAAAGGGCAAGCCCCTGGGCGGTGATCCTGAGGTCGAAGGCACCGTCACCGGACGGAGACACGGAAAGCTCGAGGCCTGCCGGTTCGAGCTCCAAGGCCTTGTAGCTGCCGGGGACATGATGCCCCTCGCCGCCCATGCCGTTCGATGCGGTGAAGGTCCACGCGAGGATCGTGCCATCCGGAATTTTCGCGGCAGGCAGTGCCAGCACGGTCACCGCCGCATCCGGCGTACAGGCGGCCTCGACGCTCCGGAGCGCGGTGCGTTCGCCCGTGAGCGTGAGGAGCGACAGATCGAGCGTCACCGCTACATCTTGCGCCGTGTCGTTGACGAGCGAGAAGCGGATTTCCTGGCCATCATCCGATGGGATCGCGGCAATCGCGACCGGCTGGAAGAAGCGCCGCGCCATATAATGCAGCGCCTTCCAGCTGCCGCCGTAATCGAGGCTCGACCAGGAGGCGACCGGCCAGGTGTCGTTGAGCTGCCAGTAAAGCGCACCCATCGTATGCGGTTTCAGCGACCGCCAGAAATCGACGGCGGTCTTGATCGCCAGCCCCTGCTGCACCTGGCTCAAATAGACGAAATTGGCGAAATCGACCGGGAAACGGAAATTGCGGAACATGGTACCGGCAATGCGCTCGTTGCCGCCGGCATTCTTCTGGTGGTGCTCCATGACCGGCGAGGCGATGTTCATGTCCTTGGCAGCGGCATAGGTCGCGACGACCGGCAGCGAGGCATAGGACTGGAAGCCGAATTCCGAGCAGAAGCGCGGCCGCACCGAACGATAGTTGTCGAACGGCTTGTTCTCATGCCAGACCGACCAGTAGTGCATGTCGCCCGAACCATCCGCATGCCAGGCATCGCCGTAGTCCAGATAGCCGGATGCGGGGCTCGAAGGCCACCAGATGGCGTCGGGCGCGGCCTTGTCGAGCGCCTGTTCGATGACACGGTTCAATCTGTCGTAGGAGACGAGGTAACGGTCGCGGTTCTCACGCGATTCCGGAAACCATGTCAGTGCGCCGACCAGTTCGTTGTCGCCGCACCAGAGCACGATGGACGGATGCGAGATCAGCCTGCGGGCCTGATAATCGATTTCCGCCGCGACGTTTTCGAGGAAATCGGGCGTAGACGGATAGAGGTTGCAGGCGAACTGAAAATCCTGCCAGACCATCAGGCCAAGCCGATCGCAGAGATCGTAGAACCAGTCCTGCTCGTAGAAGCCGCCGCCCCAGACACGGATCATGTTCATATGGGCATCGACGGCGGAGCGCAGCAGGTCCTCGGTCTTTTGCAGGCTCGACAGGGAAAACAGCGCGTCGGCCGGGATCCAGTTGGCGCCGCGGCAGAAGATTTCCCGACCGTTGATGCGAAAAGCGAAACGGCTGCCGGCCTCGTCGGGATCGGTCAGCAGTTCGACGGTCCTGAGACCGATCTTGCGGGTGACGGATTCGGTCGGGGTGCCGACCTTCAATTCGTACAGGGCCTGTTCGCCGCTGCCCGAAGGCCACCAGAGTTTCGGGTTCTCGACATGGAAGACGTGGCTGATGACCGTCTCGCCGGCACGCACGCCACAATCGAGCCGGACCCGCTCGTCGCCGAACGAAAAGAACACCGGCAGCACGCCCTGCCCTTCGGCAAAAAGCGTAACCGTGACGATGAGATCGACTTCGCCGGCCTCATGTCTCTGACTGGTGACAACGTGTTCGATGCGGGCGGCCTCGAGCTTCTTCAGCGAGATTTCGCCGTAGAGGCCGATCGGCGCCAGCGCGATATTCCAGTCCCAGCCGAAATGGCATTGCGGCTTACGCAGCATGTTGCCGTTCGGGATCGGTGAATTACCCGTGGAATAGGGAATATAGAATGGCTGGCGCGCCTGCCGCTCCGCAGCTTCGGCGATACTGGAGCGGAAGAGGATGCGGATCGTGTTCTCGCCGGATTTGAGCGCCTTCGATACGTCCGGGCGGTAACGGCGAAAGCAGTTGTCCGCCTGCAGCACCGGGATATCGTTGACGAAGGCGGTCGCGACCGTATCGAGATAGGTGATGTCGAGATACCAGGAGCCGGCCGGATCATCGAGCGTGAACTGGCGTTCGACCACCCAGTCCGTATTCGCGACCCATTGGACATCGTTCTCGTTGCGGCCGAAATATGGATCCGGAATGATGCCGGCAGTCTTCAGCGCGGTGTGCACGTCGCCCGGTACCGGCATCCCGGTGCGATGTCTTCCGTCGGCAGAGGCGAGCTGCCAGGGGCCGGATAGGTTGAACGTGGTCATTGCACCGGTCCGCAAAATTTACGACGTGCCGTACTGGCCCCCCTCTGTCCTGCCGGACATCTCCCCCTCAAGGGGGGAGATTGGCTGGGCGCACGCGAGCCTCTCCTCATCGTAAGTCCTGCAAGCAGTGTGGGCGGCTGTAGGGTGATGGTTCGGCCATTTGGAATCTCCCCCCTTGAGGGGGAGATGGCCTGCAGGCCAGAGGGGGGTACCGCCTGCCGCGACGGCAGACGACTCGGGCGTGGTCGGCCCCCATCGAACTGGCTCGGCGAAAACATCAGATCCGCTCTTCCGTTCCCGCGTCGAACAGCGAGGCCATGCTCATGTCGAAGGCGAGGCGCACCTTGGCGCCGACGGCGTAACGCCTTGCCCCGCCGATGCGGACCGACATCACGTGGCCGGCATGTTTCAGCCAGAGCAGGTTGTCGGCGCCCATGGGCTCCTCGATATCGACCACCGCCTCATGCACTTCGCCGCCGCCGATGTCGCCGTCTACCTTGATGTGTTCGGGACGGACGCCGAGGATGACCTTACGTCCGCCCTTCAGTGGCCCGTAAGCATCATAACCGTCGAGCGAGAAGCTGATGCCATTGGTCTTGAAGACGGTACGATCACCCTCCTCCGCCAGTTCGCCGGTCAAAAAATTCATCGACGGCGAGCCGATGAAGCCGGCGACGAAACGGTTCTTCGGCCGGTTGTAGATGGTCACCGGATCGTCGAGCTGCTGGATGACGCCGCTCTTCATGATGGCGATGCGGTCGGCAAGCGTCAGCGCCTCGATCTGGTCGTGGGTGACGTAGATCATCGTGTTCTTCAGCGCCTGATGCAGCCGCTTGATCTCGACGCGCAGTTCCGAGCGCAGCTTCGCATCGAGGTTCGACAACGGCTCGTCGAACAGGAAGACATCGACGTCGCGCACCAGGGCGCGACCGATCGCGACGCGCTGGCGCTGGCCGCCGGAGAGTTCGGAGGGCTTGCGCTTGAGGAGCGGCTCGATCTGCAGGATGCCGGAGGCGCGCGCCACGCGGCGGTCGATCTCGTCCTTCGGAACCTTGGCGACCCGCAGGCCGAAGGAGAGGTTCTTTTCGACCGTCATCTGCGGATAGAGCGCATAGGACTGGAACACCATGCCGATGCCGCGGTCCTTGGGCTCTTCCCAGGTGACATTCTTGTCCTTGATGAAGATCTGCCCCTCGGTCGGCTCCAGAAGCCCGGCGATGCAGTTCAAAAGCGTGGACTTGCCGCAGCCGGACGAGCCGAGCAGGACCAGGAACTCGCCGTCCTGGATGTCGAGGTTAAGGTTTTCCAGAACCTTCACCGAGCCGAAGGACAGCGACAGGTCGCGGATGGAAACGCTGCTCTGAGTGCGCGCGGAAACATTGTTGAGCATCAGGCTTACCCTTTGACTGCGCCGGCCGCGATGCCGCGGACGAAAAGCCGGCCGGAAACGAAATAGACGATCAGCGGAACCGCACCCGTCAACAGCGTCGCCGCCATGTTGACGTTGTATTCCTTCACGCCCTGAACCGAGTTGACGATGTTGTTGAGCTGCACGGTCATCGGATAGGTATCCGGCCGGGTGAACACCACGCCGAACAGAAAATCGTTCCAGATGCCGGTGGTCTGCAGGATCATCGAGACGACGAAGATCGGCAGCGACATCGGCAGCATGATCCGGAAATAGATCTGCCAGAACCCTGCCCCGTCGATGCGCGCCGCCTTGAACAGTTCCTCCGGCAGCGAGACGAAATAGTTGCGGAACAGCAGCGTCTGGATCGGCATGCCGAAGATCGAATGCACCAGGATGAGGCCGTAAAGCGAGCCGTAGAGACCGATTTCGCGCAGGATGATGACGATCGGATAGATCATCACCTGATAGGGGATGAAGGCGCCGACGATCAGGATCGTGAAGAAGATCTCCGAGCCCTTGAACCGCCAGTTGGCGAGCGCATAACCGTTCACCGAGGCGATCGCGATCGACACGATCACCGAGGGCACGGTGATGCGGACCGAATTCCAGAAGCCGCGCGAAAGGCCGTCGCAGTTGAGGCCTGTGCAGGCCTGCGCCCAGGCTTTCACCCAGGGCTCGAAAGTGATCTCCATCGGCGGCGAGAAGATGTTGCCGAGGCGGATTTCCGGCATGCCCTTCAGCGACGTGACGACCATCACGTAGAGCGGCACGAGATAATAGAGCGCCGCCAGTCCAAGCGCACCGTAGACGATGATATTGCGCGACGAGAGCACCTTGCGGGGGCGTTTCCCCTGCGGACCGGCTTCCAGCCGGGAGCCGGCCGGATGGGAGATGACAGGCATCGTGAGCGATTTATCCACGCTTGCGTCCTCCGAATTCGAGATAGGCCCAGGGCACGATGATGATGGCGACGGCGAGCAGCATCATCGTCGATGCCGCAAAGCCCTGGCCGAGGTTCTGGGCGAAGAACATGTAGTCGTAGACATATTTGGCAGGCACGTCGGAGGCGATGCCGGGGCCGCCGCTCGTCTGCGCCACGACGAGGTCGTAGATCCTGACGATGCCGCTGGCGATGATCACCAGCGTGGTGACGAAGACCGGCCGCATCATCGGGATGATGATGAAGAGATAGGTCTTCCACATCGGGATGCCATCGACGCGCGCGGCCTTCCAGATGTCCTCGTCGATGCCGCGAAGCCCGGCGAGCATCAGGCACATGACGAGCCCCGTCCCCTGCCAGAGTGCGGCGATCAGGATGCCGTAGATGACGATGTCGGAATTGTAGAGCGGATCGAAGGTGAAGCTCGTCCAGCCGAGAGAGCGCACCACCGACTGCACCCCGAATTCAGGGTTGAGGATCCACTGCCAAACAAGGCCTGTGACGATGAACGACAGCGCAAAGGGATAGAGGAAGATCGTCCGGAACGTATTTTCGAACCGGATCTTCTGGTCCATCAATGCGGCCAGGAGGAAACCGATGGTCAGGCTGAAAACGAGCGAAAAGCATCCGTAGGTCGCCAGATTCTGGATCGAGACGATCCAGCGCGGCGTATCCCAGAGCCGCTCATACTGTTCCAGGCCGACGAAGGACAGGCGCGGCAGGAGCTTGGAATTGGTGAAGGAATAAACGACGGTCCAGATCGTGCCGCCGAGGAAGATCACCACGGCCGTCAGCATCATCGGGATCGAGGCAATCTTCGAATTGAGATTGCGGAACAACTGGTTGGGTCGGCCGGGCTGAGTGTGCGCCGCCATGGTCAACTCCTCTGGATAGCAAGGGCTGCCGGAAGCGAGCCGCCACCGGCCCCGCCCCTTTCGGGCGCGGAGCCGGCTGCTGGATCGCTGTCGGTCGGATCAACCGGCTTTGGAGAAAATAGCGACGAAGCGCTTCTGGGCCTCCTCGGCCGTGATCGACGTATTGGCGAAGAATTGCGACATGAGGTCTTCCAGCTGCTTCTGCGTATCCTGCGTGATCAGCTGGTCGGTGCTGGTGACGACATTGCCCTTGGCAAGGATCTCGAGACCCTTCTTCATGCAGTCGTTGGCGGCCGCAAGATCGACGTCGCCGCGCACCGGCAGCGAGCCCTTCTTGAGGTTGAAGGCGACCTGGGTCTTGGCATCGAGCAGAGTGGAGGCGAGCGCTTCCTGGGCCTTGGTCTTCGCCGCGTCCTTGAGGACCGGGAAGTAGAAGGCGTCGCCCGCCGTCGAGATGATCTCGTTGACGCCGAGGCCCGGCAGGCAGGTATAATCGACACCGGCCTTCTTGCCGGCCAGCTGGAATTCGCCCTGCGCCCAGTCACCCATGATCTGGCCGCCGGCCTTGCCGGTGATCACCATGTTGGTGGCCTGGTTCCAGTCCTGGACGTTGGTGCCCTTCGACATTTTGCGGGCATCGTCGGCCGCCTTGAAGACCTTGGCCATTTCCGGACCGGCCGCGACCTTCGCGTCCTTGTCGCCATAGACCTTCTGGTAGATCTCCTTGCCGCCGATCGCGACCGTCAGCACGCTGAACAGGCCGGTCGACTGCCAGGCCTGGCCGCCGACCGCCAGCGGTATGATGCCGGCCTTTTCAAGCGCCGGAGCCGCAGCGACATACTCGTCCCAGTTCTTCGGAACCGCAACGCCCGCCTTCTTGAAGGCGTCGTTGGAGAGCCACAGCCACTGCCAGGAATGGATGTTGAGCGGCACGCAGTAGATCTTGCCCTCGAAAGTGCAGGATTTCAGCAGGCCGGCAGGGCGGACGATCTTGTCCCAGCCTTCCTTCTTGGCGAGGTCGGTGAAATCGCGCATCAGGCCGGCCTGGACCAGTTCCTCGGCCTGGCGGCCATGGTTAAACTGAGTGGCCGCCATCGGATCGCCACCGGTGATACGGCTGATCATGATCGGACGAGCGGTGCCGCCGGAGCCTGCAATCGCCCCGTCGACCCATTTGTTGCCGGTTGCGTTGAAAGCCTTGGCGAGTTCCGCGACGGCGGCAGCCTCGCCTCCGGACGTCCACCAATGGGTGACTTCGAGATCGGTGGCGTGAGCCGCGCCTAGCGGCAGCACCACGGTTGCGGCCAATACCGCCGCGAAAGCACGAATATTCATGAGTCTCCTCCCTCACTGAAACGTTGCCGTAAAAACCTAGGCCAATCCCCCATGTCACGCAACCCGTTCTGCGAGAAAAAATTCTGGAGTCGAGAAAATACAATCCTAAGAAGAATACAGTGAAATGTCGGCGTCACCCAGGCCCGATCAATTTCCAGCGATTTTGCCCGAAATGTCCGACATAACAGGCAATATCAGGAGCCCAGCATTCGCGCCTGCACAAATCCATTTCGCATATGCGTTGTACAACCCAAGGATAGGTAATTTTGGCATTGATCAAAATTCCACTCGACTTTTTACCTGTATCGTTTCAGTTATTGATTTCGAGTGGAGGACAAGGGAGGTGTCGCGACGTTTCCGGGCAAGCTTCAGCCCTTTATAGTGGCCAACTGACTCGGGCAGCGACGGCAAACAATGGACGACAGCGGAAGACCAAAGACGGGCGGAACGCAGATGGCGGTCCGCGAGCGTCCTACCTTGAAGACGATCGCCTATATGACGGGCCTCGGCATCACCACGGTCTCGCGCGCGTTGAAGGACGCGCCGGATATTGGGGCGGACACCAAGGAACGCGTCCGCCTCATCGCCAACCAGCTCGGCTACCAGCCGAACCGCGCCGGGGTGCGCCTCAGAACCGGCAAGACCAATGTCATTGCCCTGGTGCTCAGCATCGACGAGGAGCTGATGGGTTTCACCAGCCAGATGGTGCATGGGATTTCCGAAGTGCTGGGCGGCACGCAATATCACCTTGTGGTGACGCCGCATTCCTTCCAGAAGGATCCGATGGTGCCGGTGCGCTATATCCTCGATACCGGCTCGGCCGACGGGGTGATCATCTCCCGCATCGAGCCTGACGACGCGCGGGTAAGGTTGATGACGGAGCGAAACCTCCCCTTCGTCACCCATGGCCGCAGCGACATGGGGATAGTCCATCCCTACCACGACTACGACAACGAGGCTTACGCCTATCAGGCCGTCCAGAAGCTGGTGGAAAAAGGTCGCCGGCGAATAGCCTTCCTGTCTCCGGGAAGCCGCTTCTCGTTCTACGTCCACAGCCGCATCGGCTTCGAACGCGGGCTTGCCGATTTCGGGGCGACCGAAGTGCCCATGGGCCGGGTGACAAGTGAGACGCCGCTGGACGAGATCCGCGCCTATGCGGAGCGCATGATGCGCTCGGTCGAGCCACCGGATGGCATCATCTCGATCAGCGGCTCGGCGACGATCGCGCTGGTGGCCGGACTGGAGGCGGCGGGCAGGAAACTCGGGCACGACGTCGACGTGGTATCGAAACAGTCGGCCGATTTCCTCAACTGGATCCGACCGGAGATCTATACGGTCAGCGAGGACATCCGCCAGGCCGGGCGCGAGCTCGCCAAGGCCCTGATGGCGCGCATCGACGGCGTCGGCCCGGAACTGCTGCAGAGCGTCGCAAGGCCGGTCTGGTCGAAGATGGCGCCGAAGGACTGAAACTCCCCTCAGAGAGGGATGATGAGCCCGTCGCGCCCGACGATGAGTTCGCCGGAAAACGTCTCGCCAAGCGCCGCGCGCCAATCGCTCTCGCCGAAGGCCGGATCGTCGGCGGGAATGAGATGGTTGAGGGCAAGCCGCCGGACGCCTGCGGCCGTCGCGATCCGCCCAGCATCGGCCGCGAACGTGTGCGACGCGATCAGGTGTTCCCTCAGCCTTGCACCATTTCCTGTCCGCGACACGATGCTTTCGACACCCTGAGGCAACATCGCTTCATGCACGAGGATGTCGGCGCCCGAGGCGAAATCCGCCAGGGGTGGAAAATAGGCCGTGTCGGCGGAAAACACGACCGCGCGGCCCGAGCCTTCGAATTTCAGAGCGAAACAGTTGGTCACCGGCGGGTGATCGACACGCAGCGCCGTCGCGCTCAGCCCGTCCGTTTCCAGAACGAGGCCGGGGCCGTATTCGTGGATGGTCACCAGGCTTTCGAGATCCGGCCGCCCCTCGTCCGCGATGCGGGTCGCAATGTCATAGGCCAGCGAGCCGAGAAACCCCTGCCACACGGCTCCGATGCCGCCCGGACCATAGACCGTCACCGGATGGTCCAGACCGGCCGTCCAGGCCGTATGGATCAGCGGCCCGAGTTCCAGCACGTGGTCGGAATGCAGGTGGGTGATGAAGATGAGGTCGAGTTCGCGGAGCGGCATGCCGGCTTCCACAAGTCCGCGAGAGACCCCGAGACCGCAGTCGATCACGATGCGACGGCCGCCAAGATCGAGCAGCGTGGAAGTCGGGGATGGACCGCCCGGCCGAATGGCCGGGCCGCCTTTGGTTCCGAGAAGGACAAGCCGATCAGGCAAATTCGCTAAGCCCGCTGCCCCACGGGCCATGGTGCTTGTCGACGCCGTCGAGGCGGTCGAAGCCGTGGGCGCCGAAGAAGTCGCGCTGTGCCTGGATGAGGTTCGCCGTGCCGCGGCCTCGGCGATAGGCGTCGAAATAGGAGAGTGCCGAAGCGAGCGCCGGAACCGGCAGGCCGGAAAGTGCGGCGTAAGAAACGACGCGACGCAGCGGAGCGTCGGTATCCTTGACCATCTGTGCGAATGCCGGCGTGACGATCAGGTTCGCCACATGCGGATCCTTGGTGAAGGCCGAGGTGATCTCGTCGAGGAAAGCCGAGCGGATGATGCAGCCGGCGCGCCAGATCTTGGCGATGGTCGGCATCGGCAGGTTCCAGTTATATTCGGCGGAGGCTGCCGACATGACGGCGAAGCCCTGCGCATAGGCGGCGATCTTGGCGGCCAACAGCGCGCTTTCGAGATCGGCGATCAGGGCCGCCTTGTCCTTCGGGGCTTCCACCACCTTCGGCAGGCCGAAGATCTTCTCGGCAGCGAGGCGTTCGGTCCTCTGCGACGACAGGATGCGGCCGGCGACGGCGGCTTCGATGGCGGTCGCGGCGACGCCCATGTTCTGGGCTTCGATGACCGACCACTTGCCGGTGCCCTTCTGGCCGGCAGCATCGACGATGAGATCGACCATCGGCTTGCCGGTGATCGGATCAGAGGCTTTCAGAACGGTCTGGCTGATCTCGATCAGGTAGGAATTGAGGCGGCCTTCGTTCCACTTGCCGAATACGTCGCCGATTTCAGATGCGCTCATGCCGAGGCCGTCGCGCAGGATGCCGTAGATTTCGGCGATCATCTGCATGTCGGCATATTCGATGCCGTTGTGGATGGTCTTGACGAAATGGCCGGCGCCGTTTTCGCCGAGCCAGGCAACGCAGGGCTCGTTATTGAACTTGGCGGAGATCGAGGTCAGCACCTTCTCGACGCGCTTCCAGCTGTCCTCGGTGCCGCCGACCATGATCGACGGGCCGTGGCGCGCGCCTTCTTCACCGCCGGAGACGCCCATGCCGATGAAGGTCAGGCCGCTATCCTTGAGATTGTCGAAGCGCCGCATCGTGTCGCGGAAATTGGCGTTGCCGGCATCGATCATGATATCGCCGGCCGACAGGTAAGGCTTCAGAAGTTCCATCTGCTGATCGACCGGATCGCCGGCCTTGATCATGATGATGATCGGCCGCGGCGGGCGAATGGAGGCGACGAATTCTTCCAGCGTCTCGCAAGGAATAAGCTGGCCCTGCAGTTCGCCGGCCTCGGCGTAGAACTTGCGGGTCGCTTCCGGAGACCGGTTGAAGACGGCGATCTTGTTGCCTTTTTCGGCAATGTTGAGGGAGAGGTTAGAGCCCATGACGCCGAGCCCGATAAGGCCGATTTCTGCCTGTTCCACGGATGTGCCTCCATATTGAGATTCGAGGGTGTTGTCGCATTCATATAGGCCAACGGCAAGGCGATGGCGACGCTAAACGATTAAATTTCCATGACACTCCGTCTTCTCCTGGCAGGGGCAGCGACCTGTTTTTTTCGCAAGGGACCGCGTCTTGCGACTGCCGGATTCGGATGCGACAAGGAGGATATGAATACGGCCGAAAATATGTGCAGGGATTTGCCGATGCTGGCTATGCGCGCCGGCACTTACCGAGAGCGGCCGGCGACCGGGCCGCTTTCGAGACTGTTTTGCCGTGTCTGGTCCCATCACCTGCCGCGGGAATTCGAGGGGCAGATTGCCGTCGTGCCGGACGGTTGCTCCGACCTGATCTGGGCCGGCGACCGACTGGTGGTGATCGGCCCCGACCGCACCGCCGCGTTCCCTGCCCTCCCCGCCGGAGAAACCGTGCTTGGCCTGCGGTTCAGGCCCGGCGCTGCTCTGCGCTGGCTCGATGTGCCGTTGAGCGGGCTGGTCGGGCAGGCCGTGCCGCTGCGGGAACTGCGGGATGACGTCCGGACGATAGAGGAGCGGCTTGCCGGAGAGCATTGCTCGGCCGCGAGGCAGGCTCTTTTCCGGATGTGGGCCGAAAACGAGGCTTCGGCCGCCGCCGATCCGCAGGGCGACATGGAGGCGCTCTTCGCATCGCTGGGGGTCGGCGCATCTCCAGAACCATCCGCGCGAAAAACCTTCGGCGAACGCACGCTGCGCCGGCACAGCCACGATCACTTCGGGTATGGGCCGAAGACGCTCGAGCGCATCCTTCGCCTGCAGCGCTTTCTTCACCTGGTGCGCCGGCCCGCATCCGGAAACCTCGCTGTCCTCGCGCTTGAAGCCGGTTATGCCGATCAGGCGCATATGACGCGCGACGTGAAGGATCTGACCACTTTGACGCCGAGAGAGATTCGCGGACAGCTTTGCGGCTGATTGTCCGTTTTGTTCAAGAACCGCTGTTTCTCATCGGATAGACCGAGGAAAAATCGAGGATCCCACCATGACCACCCTGCCCGCCCGTATCATCCATGTCGGCATCGAGAGACCCTGGCAGCATGTCTACGCCTTCGCGAGCCGGCCGGAAAACATGCCGCTCTGGGCATCCGGCCTTGCAGCCGGGCTGACCCGCGACGGCAACGACTGGATCGGTGACGGCGGGCCGGTCGGCCTGGTGCGCGTGCGTTTCACCTCCGACAATCCATTTGGCATCCTCGACCACACGGTGACGATGGAAAACGGACTTATCGTCGAGAATCCGTTGCGCGTCGTGCCCAACGGCGATGGCGCGGAAGTCATGTTCACGCTTTTCCAGCGCCCCGAGCTTGACGACGCAGCCTTTGAAGTGGACGCCGCTCATGTGCGCAAGGATCTCGGGGCACTGAAAAGGCTGCTGGAAGACAAGAAATAGGAGGGCCCGATGGGCACCAAGGGAGCCGATCGCAAGATCGACTACATCGAATTCAACGTGAAGAATATCGAAGACGCCAAGGCGTTTTACGGTTCGGCCTTCGGCTGGACTTTCACGGACTATGGACCGGACTATTGCGAATTCCAGGACGGAAGGCTGACGGGCGGCTTTGCGAAGTCGACAGAGGTAGCAGCCAAAGGCGGCCCGCTCGTCACTCTCTTCGCGGACGATCTGGACGATGCTCTGGCGCGGATCGGGAAAGCCGGCGGCCGGATCGTCAAGCCGATCTTCTCATTCCCCGGCGGGCGGCGATTCCACTTTGCCGATCCGGAAGGCTACGAGCTGGCCATCTGGTCCGACAAATAACGGTCAGGCCGCGGGGCGCCGGCGCCGGTCAGCGGTTTCCTGCATCACCAGCAGCGCGCCGATCAGCTGCGAGGAGCCCGAAACGCAGGGAGACATGCGGCAGCGAACGACGACCGTCTGGCCATCGACCTGATCGGCGTAAGTCAGCGATATGCTCTCGCCCGCAAAACAGCGATCGAGGTTTGGCTTGAATTCGTTCTTGAAACGATGAAGGCCAACGAATTCCGCGAAATGCCGGCCGATCAGCGCGTCGCGGGCGAGATCAAGACGGCGGGCGTTGGTCTCGTTGGAATAAAAGATCCGATAGCCCGGAGCGATCACCACGATCCGGTCGGAAATCCGGTTGAGCAGAGCGTCGTCGAGAAACCCGTCGGCGGTCGCATCGGCGATCACCGCGTGCTCGTGCACTTCCGGCTCCGGACGGCGATTGGCCGACAGGCCGGCCTCCGGCACCACGTAGCGCTCCACAAGCATCTGCAGGAGATGTCCGTTGCGACGGACGCAGCCACGGTCGTCTGCCTCTTCGTTCAGGAGGTCGAGCGCGAAGCGGAATTGCGCCTGGATGCTGGCCGGATCCTTGCTCTGGCTGGAAAATACAGCGAGCAGGAGAGGATCGAGTTCGCGATCGAGCGAAGCGGTCGCAGAGACGTCATTGCGCTCGACCGCCTGCCGAAGGTCGGCGTATTTTGACCAGAACAGATCGATCAACGCTTCCAAAATGCCCTCCCCCTCGTCCCGGAGATATCGCCGATCCTTTCTCCAGGATCAACGCCTCCGATAGTCAACGCGATTCAGATTAATTTATCCCTCAAAAAGCAGAGCCAATATTTGGTCGGTGACTTAACGTAGAAGCGATGAAATCCGATATATTATCGGATTACAGATACCGCTTGATATGCCAACGGTCGTGGTACCAGAGCCACTGTTCTGGATATTCGCGAACCCAGCTTTCCACCTTGTCGTTGAGGAGCTGCCCGGTGGCCTGGAGATCCAGTTTGCCGTTCGTATCGCGGGGCAGTTCGATCTTCGGTTCGATCTCGAGCCGGAAGCGGTTTCCCGGCAGTCGGATGCAGCGGGCCGGATAAACTTCCGCATCGAACTGCCGGACCAGCTTTGCGAGCAAGGGGCTCGTCTGGACGGGCTGCCCGAAAAAGCTGGTCTTGAGACCCTTGCGGAATTTCTGATCCACAAGGACGCCGACGCCGCCGCCCGTTTCGAGCTTGCGCGCCAAGGCAAAGGACGAGCCGGCATGCGAAGGCACGAGCTGCCCCATACGGGCGCTGCGGAAGGCGAAGACCTTGTCGGCGATGTAAGGATTGTTCGGCGGTCGGAAGAGGACCGTCACTTCTAGGCCGAATGCATTGCCAGCGACCGGCAACAATTCAAAATTGCCCGTATGGGCCGTGAAGACGATGAACGGCCGCGGATTGTCGCGCAGGTCCGCGAAGATCGGAATGCCCGAGACTTCCACCCTGCCCGGCTTGTCCTGTTCGGGATCGAAATCGAACAGCCTGTCGAGGAAAACATACTCGGCGGCGAGCCGGCCCATATGGCCCCAGCTCGCTATGGCGATCTCTTCGAGTTCCTCGTCGGTCTTTTCCGGATAGGCATTGCGCAGGTTGACGAGCATCAGCTTGTGGCGGCCGAGCTTGGGTCCGATGCGACGTGCCATCCGGTCGGCGAACCGGATGCCCGGGTCGGCCGGAAAGATCTTCAGGAAATTGAGGAGCCCGAACGCGCTCTGCGCCACCAGCCATTGCTGGAAGTGCAGGAGCGCCAGGGCGATCCGGGTCAGGAACATCTTCACGGGCGGGTGCCTTAGTCCATCCGGAGGACGATCTTGCCGAACACCTGGCGGGTTTCCATCCGCTCCAGCGCCTTGTCGATCTCGCCGAAGGTGACCTCCGTGTCGATCACCGGATGAACGATGCCCTGCGCCATCTTCTGCATGGCATTCGCCATGTTCTCCATGCGGCAGCCGAACGAGCCGAACAGTTTCAGCTGCTGCTGGAACAGCATCATCAGGTTCATGTCGGTCGATACGCCGGACGTCGAGCCGCAGGTGACAAGGCGTCCGCCGCGCTTCATGCACAGCATCGAGCCGGCCCAGGTATCCTTGCCGACATGTTCGAAGACCACGTCGACGCCCTTCTTCTTGGTGAGCTTGCGCACGACGCCCTCGAAGCGGTCGGTGCGGTAGTTGATGACGTGATCGGCGCCGAGCGCCTTGGCCCGTTCGATCTTGTCGTCCGAGCCGACTGTCGTGATGACGGTGCAGCCGATCTTCTTGGCGAGCTGGATCGCCGCCGTGCCGATGCCCGAGCCGCCCGCATGGACGAGAATGGTTTCGCCCGGCTGCAGCTTTGCATTGTCGAACAGCATGTGCTCGACGGTGCCGAAGGTGACCGGTGCGAGCGCCGCGGCGACCGCATCGACGCCCGGAGGGGCCGGCACCAGCAGGCGGGCCGGCAGGTTGGCCTTTTCCTGTGCAAAGCCGTCCAGATGGAACCCGTGCACGCCCGAAACGTGTTCACAGAGATTGTCGCGCTTCTCGCGGCAGGGCTTGCAGAGACCGCAGGTGCGCGCGCCGTAGATCGACACGAGCTGGCCCGGCAGGACGTTCGAGACGCCCGGCCCGATCGCTTCGACCACGCCGGAGGCTTCCGCCCCGATCGTCAGCGGCATCTTGCGCTTGGCGAACGCCATGCCGCGCCAGCCCCAGACGTCGATATGGTTGAGCGCGACCGCCTTGACCCGCAGCGTTACCTCCCCCGGGCCAGGAGCTTCCGGTTCCGGAATATCGACCGCTTCGAGCTTCCGGTCATCGATCAGTTGCAGAGCGCGCATAACAGGTCTTCCTTCGCTCGGAGGCGTCCAATTCGTCAAACGTGATTGGCGACGGTCTCTAAGCCGGTTCCAGCGTCATGACAAGGCTGGCGTTCTGTCCGCCGAAGCCGAATGAGTTGGAAAGCACCGCCTTCGGCTGCCCGTCCCGCTTCTTGTTCGGCACGACATCGAGCACGATCGTCGGATCGGGGTTGGTATAGTTGATGGTCGGCGGCAGGGTTCCGGTCAGCATCGTCTGGATCGAGAAGACGGCCTCGACTGCGCCGGCCGCGGTCAACGTATGGCCTATCATCGACTTGTTGGAGGAAACCGGGATTTCCTTCAGCCGGTCACCGAAGACGGCGAGCATCGCACCGTATTCCATCTTGTCGTTTTCCGGCGTCGAGGTGCCGTGGGCGTTGATGTAGCCGATGCCGCTTTCGTCCATGCCGGCATCCGCCAGCGCAGCACGAATCGTGGCGATCGCCGGGCCGCCGTCCGGCGAGGAACGGGTGCGGTGGAAATGGTCGGCCTTTTCGCCGCAGCCCTTCATGATGCCGAGCACCTTGGCGCCGCGGGCGATCGCCGATTCGAGCGATTCGAGCACCAGCGTCGCGGCACCTTCGGCGATGACGAACCCGTCGCGGTCCTTGCTGAACGGCTTGGAAGCCTTTTCCGGCGGATCGTTCTGGGTGGAGAGCGCCGAGAGCAGCGAAAAGCGGATCAGCGCTTCGGCGCTGACCGAACCGTCGGTCGCGACGACCAGAGAGCGGTCGGTGCGCCCCTGGCGGATCGCTTCGACGCCGAGCTGGATGGCGGTGACGCCGGATGCGCAGGCCGTCGAGAGCGTCACCGGCAGTCCGCGTGTGCCGAACTTGTCGGCAAGGCGTTCGGAGATCGAGCCGAACTGGACGGCTTCGAGGAAGACCGGATCCGGACGTTCGCGCATGGCGGCGAGGAAACGGTCATAGGCATCGCCTTCGGCCTTCGACGGCGGAGCGCGGTCGGCAAGCGCGAAACGATCGCTCCATTCCGGCTCGACCGGCGGTGCGGCAAGGAACAGCGGTCCGTCGAAATCGCCGGAAAGGCCCGACTGGGCGAGCGCCTCGGTGGTGGTCTCGCGGGCGAAGGCGAAGGAACGTTCGACGGAGTTTTCGGCCGGGACGGCGATGAAATCCACCGTGCCGCTGATCCGCGTGGACAGGCCCTCCGTCGGAAAGCGGGTCACCTTGTGGATGCCCGATGTGCCGGAGGTCAGCGCCGCCCAGTTGTCGGCAAGGCCCTGGCCGAGCGAAGTGATGACGCCCATGCCGGTGATCGCGATGATCGGACGGCCGAGATGATCCTTGAAGCGGTTGTCGCTCATCAAAATCTCCTTTACGCGGCCGAGAGGACGGCAAGGCCCTCGCCGCGCGTATAACCGACGGTCGTCACCACGGCGTGCTTCGCCGGCGCCGCCATCGGCGTCTCGTTCTCGGCATCGAATGTGGGTACTGTGGAGGCGCCGTCCAAGGCCAACGCCGCGAGCGCCAGACCGAGCGGGAACTGGGCTTCCATGCCGTGCCCGGTGACACCGCCAAACCCGCGGATCGCCGCTCCGGGGAATTCGGTCTCCAGCGCCGCCTTTTCCCGCGTCGTGAGATCGACGACGCCGCTCGCGCCGGAAAACACGACCGTATCGGCCTTGGAAATGCCCGAGGCATGACCTGCAAGACGGGCCAGACGCTTTTCAAGCCGGCCCTCGTCGCGATTGCCGCGATCGCCCTCGATTGCATCGATGACGGCGTAGATATGGGCGCCGCGGGCTTGCGCATGGGCGCGCGATTCGAGCACCAGGAAGGCCCCGACCGTGCCCATGATCATGCCGCCGCCATTGTCGGCGGAACGCGACCAGAGCGGATGCCAACCGCCCGTCGCATGCGCCTGGATGCCTTCGACCAGAAGGATGATGTCGGCGCGTTCGGCGACGAAGGCGCCGCCGACCAGGCTGTGGGTGGATTGGCCGGCCTTGATGCGGTGGAAGGCGGTCTCGACGGCGGAGATGCCGGCCGCCTCTTCGCCCATGAAGGTGCGCGACGAACCGGTGACCTTGTGGACGATCGAGATGTTACCGGCAACCAGGTTGGAAAGCTGGGCGAGAAACAACGTCGGCCGGAGCTCGGTGGTGAGCTTCTCGTTCAAAAGCATTTCGCGGTCGTTGCGCTTCAGGGCTTCGTCGACGATCAGCGAATCGACCTTGATGTCGCGCTCGCCGCCGCCGGCGGCGACGATCATGTCCATGGAAGCGCAGGCTTCCGCGTCCGTCTTGAGGCCCGCGTCGTCGAGCGCGAGACCGGCCGAGAACACGCCGAGCCGCTGCCAGTTCTCCATCTGGCGCTGGTCGCCGCGCTTGGCGATCTGCGCCGACCAGTCGATCTCCGGCATCGGATGCACCGGATAGGGCGCGAAGCGGTCGGTTTCGACTTTCGGGGCGCCGGCTCCGGTCGCCGACAGGAGCGCGATATGCGGCTCCTTGCCAACGCCCTGGCTGGTGACGATACCGATACCAGTGATCACGACATCATTGTCAGACTTCATAATGTCCTCTTTGACCCACCGGCTTGAACGGGCGGGCTTTTATGCGCTTGCGGCAATCGCATCCATCAGGCCGACCTCTTCCGCGCGCTTGCGGATGACCGGCGCCAGCGGGATTTCGCTGAACGGCATGGTGCGCAGTTTGAGCTGCGCGTCACAGACCTTCTTGCCGTTACACGTGATCTTTGCCTTGGTCACCGCGTAACCGGACCCCTCATGCTCCAGAAACGCCTCGATGTCGAGAACCGCGTCGGGCTCCACAAAGGCGCGCATCTTGGCGCCATCGACCGACATCAGGAACGGCATGGCGGCGAAATCGGTGGCGGCAAGCACCAGGAAACCGGAGGCCTGCGCCATGGTCTCGATCAGGAGCACGCCCGGCACCAGCGGCATTCCGGGAAAATGGCCTTCGAAGACAGGGCTTTTGGACGGTACGACAGACCGCGCCTTCAACACCTTGGCCCCAAGATCGACCGCTTCGACGCGGTCGATCATCTGGAAATATTCGAGCAGCATAAGTTTGCCGGCCGGGGATGATCGGAGACGATCAGCCCTTGGCCGCCTTCAGCTCGTCGATCTTGGCACACAGGTTCTTCAGAACGAAGTATTCTTCGGTCGAAACCTTGCCTTCGTTCACTTCCTGGGTCCACTGCTCCAGCGGAATCTTGATCCCGAATTCCTTGTCGATGGCGAACACGATATCCAGGAAGTCCAGGCTGTCGATGCCCAGGTCATCGATCGTGTGGCTTTCCGGCGTGATGGTTTCGCGATCGATTTCGCTGGTTTCAGCGATGATGTCGGCAACTTTATCGAATGTAGCTGTCACGCCCATGTCCTTTGTCGAATATCAAAATCAAGGTTCCACATAGGGAAATCGATCACAAATGCCAATGGCCTCGTGTTCCCGCATGAAAATTTGCACCGGAACTGTTGCCTAAACAGCAATCGCCTAGGCTCCGGAGGCCCGGCTCTCGACCAGCGCGGCCCGGATCACCTCGAGAATCTCGCCCGATCGGACATCCGTGCAAACCCACTGGCTCGGCTGGCCGTCCCAGGCCGTGCCGACGAACTTGCGGGCGTTGTCAGGGGCCTGGATGGTTTCGCCGTCGGCAATGCCGCCGCAGACGACTCGCACCGGACCGGTGCGGAGGATGAAGAGATCAGGCCGTACCAGATAGACGCAGGCCGTGCTGTCATGCACCGCCATCCCGGAAATGCCGACACGGCTCTTGTAGAACTCGATGTAATATTGCGACAGGTCGGAGAGCAGCCTCACCGACTTTTCGCCCGACTTGGCCATGTCGGCGAGATACTCCCCCGTCATGATCGTCTTCATCGTCACGTCCAGACCGACGATCGTCACCTTCCACGGCGTGGTGAATATGATGTCGGCGGCTTCCGGATCGCCATGGATATTGGCTTCCGCTGCCGGCGTGACGTTGCCGTTGACATCGAAGGCGCCGCCCATGACGATGACTTCCTTGACGAGACCGGCGAAATCCGGATCGGCCTGCAGCGCCAGCGCCAGGTTGGTCATGCGGCCGACGGCGATCAGCGTCACCTCCCCGGGATTGTCGCGGACGGTATCGATTATGAACTGGTAGGCGGGACGCGGATCGAGCGGCCAGTCGATCGTCTCCGGCACGCCGATATTGCCGAGACCGTCGAGGCCGTGCACGACGGAAGCGGCGCGATCGTCGTTGCGCAACGGATCGATCGTCCTGTCGGCACCTTTGGCGATGGGAGCTGAAATCCCCCATTCCTGATGCAGGAACTGCGCATTGCGGGTGGTGAGATCGAGCGGAACATTGCCGAAAACGGTCGTCACGCCAAGAAGATCGATCTCCGGATGCCGGTGCAGAAAGAGCAGCGCCATTGCGTCGTCAACGCCGGGATCCGTGTCGAAAATCACCTTGTGCATATGCTTTTCCTCATTTCGGCTCTTCGAAAGCGGCGCACAATAGCGCCAAACCGATGATGCGCAATCCCGGAAGCGACATGGCTGCAGTTCGCGGAAGGCGGTTGCGGCGACGACGGTTCGATGCGAAAAACCCGCCGTGCCCGCCCGGGTGCGCTTACGCTTACAGAGTCTCCTCCCTTGACCGACCTCGCATTCCAATTCCTCTTCCTGCTGTTTCTTGCCGCGATTTTTGCCGGCCTGGTCGATTCGATTGCCGGCGGTGGCGGGCTCATCACCATCCCGGTCATGCTGATCGCCGGCATTCCGCCGCTCGAGTCGCTTGCCACCAACAAACTGCAGTCGCAGTTCGGGTCCGCGTCAGCGACGATCGCCTATGCGCGGCGAGGTCACGTGAACCTCAAAAGCCAGTTGCCGATGGCGGCAATGTCGCTGATCGGCGGGGCCATCGGCGCCACCCTCGCGTCGCTGGTGCCGGCGGGCTGGCTTGCGGCGGCGATCCCGTTCCTGCTGATCGCCATCGCGCTGTTCTTCGCGATCAAGCCCAACCTCAACGACGTCGACAGTCACCGGCGGGTGACGCCGTTCGTGTTCGGCGTGACGGTCGTGCCGTTGATCGGCCTCTACGACGGGATATTCGGGCCTGGCGCAGGCTCGTTCTACATGCTGGGTTTCGTGCTGCTTGCGGGCTTCGGCATGCTGAAGGCGACCGCTCATACCAAGCTGATCAATCTCGGCTCGAATTTCGGCTCGTTCCTGGTCTTTGCGGCAACCGGGTCGGTGCTGTGGAAGATTGGCCTGATCATGGGCGTTGGCCAATTCCTCGGCGCCCAGGTGGGTTCGCGGCTGGCCATGAAGAACGGCGCGAAACTGATCAAGCCGCTTCTGGTCGTCTCCTGCCTGGCGCTGGCGCTGAAACTGCTCGCCGATCCGGCCCATCCCGTCAGGGTCTGGCTCGGCTTCTAGCCCTTCATCCTGAGGGGCAGGCCGGCGGCGATGAAGAACACCTCGTCGGCCGATGCCGCGATCCGCTGATGCAGCCTGCCGGCATGGTCCCTGAACTCCCGCGCCATCCTGTTGTCCGGCACGATGCCAAGGCCGACCTCGTTGGAGACGATAATCAATTTCGCCGAGAGGCTTTCGGACTGCCGTACGAGTGCGGTCGCGGCAGTGTCGATATCGCGCTCGTCCATCATCAGGTTGGTGAGCCAGAGCGTCAGGCAATCGACGAGGACGACCCTGCCCGGCGCATCGATGTCGCTCAGTCGCTGCACCAGATCGAGCGGCACTTCATGCGTGGTCCAGCCGTCTCCGCGATCGGCACGGTGTCGGGCGATGCGCTCGCGCATCTCGTCGTCATAGGCACGACCGGTGGCGATGTAGTGCCGTTCCAGGCCGCTCTCCTTCGCAAGCCTTTCCGAAAAGCCGGACTTGCCCGAGCGGGCGCCGCCGAGGACGAGGGTAACGTGACCGTTGCGTGTCATGGAGAAAATGGCCTGAACCAGAGGGGACCGGACGATTCGTAGACAGGAGGCGTCCGGCCCTGTTGGTGATGATGTCTCTGGATTCGCATTACACGGTAAATGGTGCAGCGATATACGCGAAGTGTCAACCAACACCCGGCTGACCCTCGCTCGACGTTATCGAAGATGGCAGCCTCGGCTGACCGGGTCCGGCCAGCCGATTTCGGCCGCAAATCCGCATATCTGGCAAAAGGAGGCAGTGGCCCCGTATTTGCCGGTTGCGAGTTTGACAATGATCGGAAGATGAGGTGTCCGCGGGCCAACAAACGAGGCCTGCCATCGGACGGCAAGGGCGACCGGTACGCACTACCTGATCCGGCGCCAAGCGCGAGCTAACCGCCCGCATGAAAAGCAATAACGCCACATTCTTACCGGATGGTTAGTGAACTCCGTAAGTTACGCGTTTTTCTGCCTTTCCTTGCGGTTACCCAAGAAAGGGTCATCGACAAATCCGCCAATCATCGACGGGTGACAGATTTGGCGCGAAACCGCTCCCCTGTCGGAGTGCGAAAAAAGAGGCTTCTCCGGCTCGAACGACTGACGCCGGCCAGATTACGCCGAGCGGTTAGTGTTGATTTCTGACGAGGAAACCGTACCGTGATTTGAGCTGACATATAAATGCGCAGTATCTGTGAAAAGCTGCCGCAAATGCGGATGTGACAGATCTTTCCCCGAGGTTGCATGGCCGCTTCCATCGGTTGACCACCGTCTCGCACGCCACTGCAATGACACTGAAAGGAAAAGGCCGGGAGGTCCCTGAATGAAAAAAATCCTCGCTTCCATGGTCTTCGCCGGCGGTCTTTACGCCTTCGCAGGTTCGGCACATGCCGATTGCGGCTCGATCTCGATCGCCGAAATGAACTGGGCATCGGCCGGTGTTGCGGCCAATCTCGACAAGATCATCCTCGAACGAGGTTTCGGCTGCACGGTCCAGCTCGTCGCGGGCGACACGCTTCCGACCTTCACTTCCATGAACGAAAGAAGCCAGCCGGACCTCGCGCCGGAATTCTGGATCAATTCGGTTCGCACCTCGCTCGACAAGGCTGTTGCCGAAGGCCGTCTGGTCATCGGCGCCGAAATCCTGTCCGACGGCGCCGTCGAAGGCTGGTGGATCCCGAAGTTCCTTGCCGACGCGCATCCGGATATCAAGACGGTCCCGCAGGCGCTCGCCCACCCGGAACTCTTCCCGGGTCCGCAGAAGTCGGCCAGAGGCGCCGTCTACAACTGCCCGTCCGGCTGGAGCTGTCAGGTTTCGACGGCCAACCTTTTCAGGGCGCTCGGGGCCGAAGAGAAAAATTTCGACCTGATCGACACCGGCACCGCTGCTGGCCTTGACGGATCGATCGCCACCGCCTTCGAAAAGAAGACCGGCTGGCTCGGTTACTACTGGGCGCCAACCGCTTTCCTCGGCAAATACGAGATGGTGAAACTTTCCTTCGGCGTGCCGCACGACAGGGCCGATTGGGACGCCTGTACCGCGGTGCCCAACTGCCCGAACCCGAAGGTGAACTCCTATCCGACGTCCCAGGCCTTCACCCTGGTGACCAGGCAATTCGCCCAGAAGGCCGAGGTGGCGACGGATTATATCAAGAGGCGCAAATGGACCAATACGGCGGTCAACAGCGTGCTTGCCTGGCAGGAGGCGAACAAGAGCACCAACGAAGCTGCCGCCAGACATTTCCTCGAAAGCAGTCCGGATATCTGGACCAAGTGGGTTGCTCCCGACGTCGCCGACAAGATCAAGGCATCGCTCTGACGCGATTGTTCGAACCGGCGTTGCTGAAGCCGCCGGCGTCGCGAAGAGGCATGTGGCCGCGAGTTGCAATCATATAAAGGTTTCTTTATATGATATTTCCATTGCAAGGAGCGCCGCCATGCCGACCGCCAACGCACTGACCGAACTTCTGGCCGAAAAGGGCGTGCTGCTGGCCGACGGCGCGACCGGCACCAATCTCTTTGCCATGGGCCTTGAAGCCGGCGAAGCGCCTGAATTGTGGAACGAGGCCGCACCCGAAAAGATCGAGAAACTGCATCAGGATTTCGTCGATGCGGGCGCCGACATCATCCTGACCAATTCCTTCGGCGGCACGCGCCAGCGGCTGAAGCTGCACAAGGCGGAAGGCCGGGTGCACGAGCTCAACAGGCTTGCCGCCGAGATTGCCCGCAAGGTGGCAGACGGAGCTGGCCGCAAGGTGATCGTCGCGGGTTCGGTCGGACCGACCGGCGAGCTGCTCGTGCCGCTCGGTGCCATGACCTATGAGGATGCAGTCGCCGCCTTCGCGGAACAGATCGAAGGCCTGAAGGCCGGCGGCGCCGATATCGCCTGGATCGAAACCATGTCCGCGCCGGAGGAAATCCGCGCGGCCGCGGAAGCCGCCGTCAAAGTAGGGTTGCCCTATACCTATACCGGCTCTTTCGACACGGCCGGCAGGACGATGATGGGCCTTGATCCCAAGCAGATCCACGGCGTTGCCAAGGACGTCGGCGAAGGTCCAGTCGCGGTCGGCGCCAATTGCGGTGTCGGCGCGTCCGACATCCTCTCCAGCCTGCTCGACATGACAGCGGCCGATCCCGATGCGGTCACCATCGTCAAGGGCAATTGCGGCATCCCGGAATTTCGCGGCTCCGAGATATTCTATTCCGGTACGCCGCCGCTGATGGCCGAATATGCGAGGCTCGCCCGCGACGCCGGCGCAAAAATCATCGGCGGATGCTGCGGCACGTCCTGCGAACACCTGGCCGCCATGCGTACAGCGCTCGACGACTACTCCCCTCGGCCGCGACCGACGATCGAGGAAATCATCGACAAGATCGGCCCGCTGCGCAATAAGACAGCCAGTGAATCGGGCGGAGATTCCGGCCGGGAAAGAAGACGCCGCCGCGGCTGACGCGTTGGGCTGAAGGACACAGACATGGCAAATATATCCCCGATCGGCAGCCGGGAAACGGTAGCGGAAAGCCTTTCGAGTTTCTCGGCCGAGAACCAGTCCTGGCTGACGCTGCTGATGGGCAATCCGACATCCGACGAGCTGTTGCTCGACGGCCTGCATCTCTATCTCGACCAGGCTTCGGAAGCAAAATTCCTGAACTCGCTGAAGCTGCAGAAGTGCGGCGAATGGATCGGCAACGCCGCCCCTGCCCGGCTGCAGATCCGGCTGATGGAAGCGGCGAAGTCCAGCCAGCATCCGGCCTATTCGGCGTTTCGTGACGGCCTGGCCCGCTCCGGCGGCCTGGAGCGGGCCTACCCGAAGGCCTGATTTATCGGCGGTCAAGGGTCTCGGCGAGCCGCACCAGGTCGAGGAAGCCGCCGCGATATCCGAACGCATCCTCGCCGCGGGCATTGCGCGCCATGTCGAGGATCAGGCGGTAGGGATAGGCATCGAGCGCATCGGTGCCGCGCAGTTTCTGGCCGAAGGCGGCGACCGCCGTGGCGAAACGCACGTCCTGCGACGCCGCCGAGAAGTCGCGCACCGCATTCATCTCGGTGACAACGGTGGTGATCAGCTTGCTGGTGTCGCCATCCGGCTGCTTGTAGCGGATTTTGACGAAGGCCATTTCATCGGAGAGCGGGATTGGCGCCGACGCTGCGGCTGGACCGTAACGGAGCGGGTCGTTGAGCGCCGAGGCACTGCCTTTCGGCGTCACCTCGTAGATCGCCGTCACCGCATGGCCGGAGCCGATATCGCCGGCATCCACCCGGTCATTGTTGAAATCCTCGCGTTTCAGCGCCCGGGTCTCGTAGCCGACCAGGCGATATTCGGAAATCTGCTGCGGATTGAACTCGACCTGGATCTTGACGTCCTTGGCGATCGGGAAGAGCGTCGAACCCGCCTCCTCGACCAGCGCCTTCTGCGCCTCCGCAAGCGTATCGATATAGGCGGCCGTGCCGTTGCCGTTCTGGGCGAGCGTCTGCATCAGGCTGTCGTTGAGATTGCCCTTGCCGAAGCCAAGGACCGATAGAAAAATGCCGTCCTTGCGGCGCTGCTCGATGATCCGCTTGAGCTCTTCGTCGCTGGAAGCGCCCACGTTGAAATCGCCGTCGGTCGCCAGCATCACCCGGTTGACGCCGCCCTGGATGAAGGCCTGGCGGGCCAGCCGATAGGCCGCATCGATCCCGTCCGCGCCGGCAGTCGAGCCGCCCGGCCTCAGATTGTCGATCGCGGCGAGGATCCTGTCGCGTTCGCGGGCGGACGTCGGCTCCAGCACCGTCCCGGCATTGCCGGCATAGGTGACGATCGAGACCTTGTCCTCCGGTTTCAGTTTGCCGACCAGCAGGCGGAAGGCGCTTTTCAGGAGCGGCAGCTTGTCCGGCGCGTTCATCGAGCCCGAGACGTCGATCAGGAAAACGAGATTGGCGGCAGGCTGCGAGGCCGATGCTGTCTCGAAACCCTTGATCGCCACATGCATCAGCCGCGTACCGGCATTCCACGGTGTCGGCGTGACGGTGACGGTGGTGCGGAACGGCTCTTCAACCGTCTGCGGCCGTGGCCAGTCATAGGGGAAGTAATTGATCATCTCCTCCACGCGCACGCTGTCGGGATCGGGCAGCCGCCCTTCCATCAGCGAGCGGCGGACGAAGGCATAGGACGCCGTATCGACGTCGACGGAGAAGGTCGAGACCGGATCGGTTGCGGCATTTTTCAACGGATTGGTGTCGACATTGGCGAAGCGGTCGCGGCTTTCTTCGAGCGGCGGCAGGATTTCGCGCTCAGTGGGCGCATAACGGGGAGCGGCGACCAATGGCACCGCACGCTCAGCCATGATCGGCGGCGGCGCCATGGGAGCGGGCGTAACCGCCTGAGCGGGCGCCACGCCTCGTTGGGCCGCGCCACCGCTGGCCTCCTGCTTGTTTATCAGCCGGGCAACATCCGAGTCGTTGAAATCGCTTTGCCTGGAGGATTGAGCCGTTTGCGAAGCGTCGTTCCCTCGTCCCGCTTCCTGCCGCCGCGGTTCAGCCGGCTTCGCGACTGATGGCACCGGACTTCTTTCCACGGTGGGCTTCGGCGCATCCAGGACTTGCGGCAGAGCGAGCTGGCCTGAGTTCGGCAAGTTTCCGCGGGTCAGCTCGAAGGTCAGCAGTGCGGCTGCAGGAATGATCAGCATCGTCGCAAGCGCCGAGCCGGCGAGATAACGGTGTTGGGTGAACATGCGGGTGCTCCAGATCCGGTTGAGAACGGAGTTTTGACGCTGCCACCAGGAACTTCCTTTGCTGCGCGCTGCATTTTTTTCCGTCTCGTCGAACGCCTGCATTGCGGCAGCAAGCGCACGGGCGCGGGCCGTGCCGGAAGCGCGGGGCGCCGGGGGGAGTTTGCCGAGCTGGTCGAATTCGTCCGTCATGGTCAGACCGCCTCCTTCTTCAGAAGGTCCTTCAATCGTTTGCGAGCCTCGTGCAGATGCCAGGAGACCGTATTTTCGCTGCAGTCGAGAATGCCCGCCGCAGCCGCATGGGACAGTCCCTCGCTATGAACCAAGAGGACCGCATCCCGCTGCTTTTCCGGCAGGCGGCGCACCGCCGCCCACAGCCAGTCGCCGCGGTCGTCTTCCTCCTGCCCCAGATGCGAAAAGAAGATCGGGTCGTTTGCGAGCCGGTCATGGTCGCGCCGCTGCCGGGATAACCGGCGCTGATGGTCGCGCACCGCATTCAGTGTCAGCGTGTAGAGCCAGGTGCGGAACGCGGACTGTCCCTTGAAGCTGCGGATCGCCTTGCCAAGACGGATGCAGACGTCCTGGGCAATGTCCTCCGCATCGCTTTGCGTGCCGCACCAGCGCCAGGCGACGGCGTGAATGAAATCGTAATGCGTCTCGACAAGCGCTGAGAACGCATTGCGATCGCCCTTGCATGCCTTATCGAGGATTTCCGCGCTCACTTATCCGCCCGCTTTTCCGTCGCTCAGAGCTTAGACGTTTCGCTCGGGGAATTCCTTGGGAGGTCCAGAAAAAATTTCAAGTTCAGCGCATCAGCGCTTCCATATGGAATTCGAGCTGCTTCGGCGGGTAGCGATACCTTGCACCGACCGGACAGGCATTGCGGGCGACACAGCCGGAAACCATGCACGTCGCCTTGCCCGCGTCGCTGGCAAGATAGGCTCGGCATCGAGGAATGTCGAAGCCCGACAGGCTGACCGCATTGACGGGACAGGCCGACAGGCAGGGCTTATCCGCGCAGCTCTCGCAAGGATGCTCGGCTCCATCAGGCGAATTCTCTATCGCATACGGAAAACCGAGAGCACCGCGATAGCCGTGCCAGAGCCCGAATTCCGGATGGATGAGGATGCCGAGCGGCGACGATTTCAAGCCTTCGGCCTTCATCGCCCATTGCTGAAACGGCTGCCAGGGCGGATCGGACGGAAAATAGGCGGCGGCTCCGAGCAGTTCCGCGAGCGGCCGGATCAGCGTCTTCGACCATGTGTCGAGGGGATCGGGACCGTCGTGGGCTTTTCGCCATTCCGTAAATGCCGGCCAGATCGAACCGCCGACATTGCCAAGCAATACGACGGCCCGGGCAAGGGAGCCATCGCCCAGCAACGGCCCCTCGCCCGGTCCGAAATTCACCACACCGCGGATCAGGATGCCGTGCTCTTCAAGCGACGCGGCAATCCCATCGAGAACCGGTGAAGGCGGCCTCACCGAGGCCCCTGGTATCTGTAATGCGGTCGCCAGACCCCCTCCTGGATAAAATCGGCGACCAGTCTGGCGCCGCCTTGCTCCCTGGCGGCATCGGGCTCTCTTCAGGTGAAGGCGTCGGGCATCGAATCCTTGCGATCCTTGATGAAGGCGAGCAATGCCTCGTCGATCGCGGGATCGAGCGGCGGCGCTTCGTAACTGTCGAGCCAGGAACGGCAGAGCGCGTTGGCGCGCTGTTCGATCCGCTTCTCGCCCTCGATCTCCCACTGTTCGAAGGAGTTGTTGTCCATCAGCGCCGAACGATAGAAGGCCGTCTGGAAATGGGCCTGCGTGTGGGCGCAACCGAGATAATGGCTGCCCGGACCAACTTCGCGGATGGCATCGAGCGCCTGGCCTTCTTCGGACAAATCGATGCCCTGCGCCATCTTCTGCATCATCCCGAGCTGGTCCTGGTCGATCATGAATTTTTCGTAGGACGACACCAGCCCGCCTTCCAGCCATCCTGCGGCATGCAGCACGAAATTGGTGCCGGCAAGCAGCGTCGTGTTCAGCGTATTGGCCGATTCGTGGGCCGCCTGCGCGTCCGGAACCTTGGAACCGCAGAGCGAACCGCCGGTGCGGAACGGTAGGCCCAGACGACGCGCAAGCTGGGCTGCACCGTAAGAGACCAATGACGGTTCCGGCGTACCGAAGGTCGGGGCACCCGACTGCATCGAGATCGACGCTGCGAACGTGCCGAACAGAACCGGCGAACCCTTGCGGATCAGCTGGGTCAGCGCCGCGCCGGCCAGCACTTCGGCCAGGATCTGCGTCAGCGTGCCGGTCACCGTCACCGGGCTCATTGCGCCGGACAGGATGAAGGGCGACACGACGGAGGCCTGGTTGTGCCGCGCATAGACCTTCAGCGCGCCGAGCATGGTTCCGTCGAACACCATCGGCGAGTTGGCGTTGATGAGGTTCAGGGTGACGCAGTTGTTCTCGACGAATTCGTCGCCGAACACCAGCTTCGCCATGGCGACCGTGTCCTCGGCGCGCTCCGGCGCGGTCACCGATCCCATGAACGGCTTGTCGGAATATTTGATGTGACTGTAGACCATATCGAGATGCCGCTTGTTGACCGGCACGTCGACCGGCTCGCAGACCGTGCCGCCCGACGAATGCATCGACGGCGCCATGTAGGCGAGCTTCACGAAATTGCGGAAATCCTCGATCGTCGCATAACGGCGCTTGCCGTCGAGGTCGCGCACGAAGGGAGGGCCGTAGACCGGCGCGAACACCGTCGCCTTGCCGCCGATCTGGACATTGCGCTCCGGGTTGCGGGCATGCCAGGTGAATTCGCTCGGTGCAGTCTTCAGGAGCTCGCGGCAGAGGCCCTTGGGGAAATGCACCCGGTGGCCCTGGACATCCGCCCCCGCCTTGGCCCAGAGATCGAGCGCTTCCTCGTCCTCGCGGAATTCGATGCCGATCTCTTCGAGGATGAGATCCGCATTGCGCTCGATGAGAGCCAGACCCTCCTCGTCCAGCACTTCGTAGACGCCGATTCTCCGGGTGATATAGGGCAAGGAAAGACCGGGACCGTTGCCTGCGCGGGCCGCGCGGCGGCCCGCCGCTCCCCGCTCGCCGCGACCGCGTCTAGCCCCGCTGCCTGCCGGTTCCGTTTCTGGGGTCAAATCGTCCATGATGTTCCTCGCCTCCGCTTTGAAAAAGCGCCTCAAGCTTTTTGATGCGTCATGCTAGGCTCAAGCGCAAGCACAGCCCCGCCTTTCTGCGTCACGGGTTTGTACAGGACAGACATCACGCCGTGATCTTGCGTCGTTTTTCCGACGCGCCGCTGTCGCATACGAAAGAAATTGCCAAGCGAAATAAAGGTACAGATAGTCGGGACGGTAAACGTCTGATTTGCCGGCCTTCGAACCGGCCCCTCGAACGAAGGGAAGCATTGCATGTCCGACGATGAAATCATCCTGGCGGAACTTTCAGACGAGGAACTCGTGCAGCAGATGCACGACGATCTTTACGACGGCTTGAAGGAGGAGATCGAGGAGGCGACCAATATCCTGCTCGCACGCGGCTGGACGCCATATGACGTCCTCACGAAGGCGCTGGTCGAAGGCATGCGCATCGTCGGCATCGATTTTCGCGATGGCATCCTGTTCGTGCCGGAAGTGCTGCTATCGGCGAATGCGATGAAGGCCGGCATGTTCATCCTGCGTCCGCTTCTGGTCGAGACCGGCGCTCCGAAACTCGGCAAGATGGTGATCGGCACCGTCAAGGGCGACATCCATGACATCGGCAAGAACCTCGTCGGCATGATGATGGAGGGTGCGGGCTTCGACGTCGTCGATCTCGGCATCAACAATCCGGTCGAAAACTATCTCGAGGCGATCGAGCGGGAACAGCCGGATATTCTCGGAATGTCGGCACTTCTGACCACGACCATGCCCTATATGAAGGTCGTCATCGACACCCTGAAGGAAAAGGGCATGCGCGACGACTACATCGTGCTGGTCGGCGGCGCGCCGCTCAACGAGGAATTCGGCAAGGCGGTCGGCGCCGATGCCTATTGCCGCGATGCGGCGGTCGCCGTCGAAACGGCAAAGGAATATATCCGCCGCAAGCACAACAGCCTTGCCGCCGGCGCCTGAGGCGCCGAACGGCCTGCTGACGGCGGCGTCCTAGCGCGCGGCGCGATCGACCCGGCGGCCCGCGTCCTGCGTGGCATTGACGGTATTGGCCGCATCCTGGCCCATGCCTCGAATGGTATTGCCGCAGGAAGTGAGTGAAACCATCGTCGCGAGAAGAGCGGCGATCACCGTGACTGTCTTGGCCGTCATGATAGAATACTCCGATGGAGAGAGATGAGATTGTGACGGAAATGGAATTTCCGGCAAAGGAACGTCCAACTCGCGAAAAAGTTCACGTGATCGCGTGCGGGGCGATCGCCAGGGAAATCCTTGCCGTTTCCAGGCAACAAGGCCTCGGTCATATCGATCTCAACTGTCTGCCGGCGATCTGGCACGCCTATCCGCAGAAGATCGTGCCGGGGCTCGAAAAGGCTGTCGCCGAAGCGCGGGAAGCCGGCTTCGAAAAGATCTTTTTCGCCTATGCGGATTGCGGAACCGGCGGCGACATCGACCGGCTCTGCGAGCGCGAGGGCATCGCCCGCATCGAGGGCCCGCACTGTTATTCGTTCTTCGCCGGAAACGACGCCTTTGCCGCGAAAGCCGACGACGACCTGTTCTCCTTCTTCCTCACCGACTTTCTCGCCCGCCAGTTCGAGGCCTTCGTCATCGAACCGCTCGGCCTCGACCGCCATCCGCAGCTGAAGGACGTGTATTTCGGCAATTACCGAAAGCTCGTCTATCTCAGCCAGGAGGAAGACAAGGTCCTTCAGGAAAAGGCGCGTGGGGCCGCCGAATATCTCGGCCTGGAATACGAATATCGCTTCACCGGCTACGGCGACCTCACGCAGGCGTTACGCTCGGTTTAACCGTTTCTTCGGGCCTTCGGCGGAAGAGTGCGGCCCTGCGCTTTTTGCGGAGGGATCGATGCAGGACCGGAATTCTCGGATCGTGGTGATGACGTCAGGCGGCGTGAACCCGCAGGTGATGATCAACGCGTTGGCAAAACACTTTCCCGACCTGCATGTCATCGAGGAGCCGCCGGAATCGAAGGGCACGCTCTTGAAGCGTCGCGCCAAGCGGTTCGGCTGGTTCACCGCGCTCGGCCAGCTCGCGACGATGATCGCCTCGCGGCTGACCAAGAGCGTGGCGGCAAGGCGCTCCGCCGACATCATCCGCGACTACGGCCATTCCGTCGAGCAGAACCCGGCCATCCCCGTGACCCATGTGCCATCGCTCAACGACACGGCCTGTCACGCGGCGGTGACAAGCCTGAAGCCGGCCGCGATCTTCACCATATCCTGCCGCATCCTGTCGCCGGCAACCCTTGCGGCAATGCCCTGCCCCGTCATCAACTTCCATGCCGGCATCAATCCCATGTATCGCGGTCAGATGGGCGGCTACTGGTCGCGCGTCGAAGGTGACGAGAAGAATTTCGGCGCGACCGTGCATCTGGTCGACAAGGGCATCGATACCGGCGGGACACTCTACGAGAACCGCGTAACGCCGTCGCGCGCCGATACGCTCGCCACCTATCCGCTGCTGCTGACCGCTTCATCCGTCGACATCAGCGTCCGCGCACTCAGGGACGCCATCGAAGGCACGCTCATGCCGTACCAGCCGCAGGGCCTCTCGGCACTCCGCTTCCCGCCGCCGGTCTGGACCTGGGTCTACCACGGGCTGACCCGAAACATCTGGTAGGCGCATCTGGTAAAGCACCTCCGGCCTTCCACGTCGTAATTGGCCGTGTGCGACGTCGTGGCAAGCGCAGTCCTGCCCGCCGCGCCCGTGCATGCTGCGCCTCAACACGGAGGAGTTCATGGCCGACCGAATCGTCGTCTTCTGGCGGGATATTCCGGCGCAGGTGATCATCAAGAAGGGCCGCCATACCGCCAAGCGGGAACTGTCGCTGCGCTTCACCGAGGCGATCGACATGTGCGCGATGCGCAGCGGCGCGGCGGGCACCGATGACTACCTCGCCGAATGGCGCAAGGCCGAGCCAATACCCGTTTCCGACGACCTCGAAGCTGAGGCCGACAGGGCGGCCGCCGAGCTCGAAACAGCCTACGACAGGGAAAAACTCGTCGCGCTGGTCAAGGCCGGCGGCCGCGATAACGCCTGACGTTCAGAAAAGCACATCGTTTGGCGCCGCGTCGCGCGCCTGGAGGAAGACATGACCCGCACCATCGTCGCATCCGCAACCCGGGAGATCGTGATCGGCTTCGACCAGCCCTTCTGCGTGATCGGCGAACGCATCAACCCGACAGGCCGCAAGAAGCTCGCGGCCGAGATGGTCGAGGGCAATTTCGACACGGTCATCAGGGATGCGCTGGAACAGGTCGCGGCCGGCGCCACCATGCTCGACGTCAATGCCGGCGTCACCTCGGTCAATCCCAACGAGACCGAACCGGGGCTTCTCGTGCAGACGCTCGAAATCGTCCAGGGCCTCGTCGACGTGCCACTGTCGATCGACAGTTCCGTGACGGCGGCGATCGAGGCGGCGCTGAAGGTCGCCAAGGGACGGCCGCTCGTCAACTCGGTGACCGGCGAGGAGGAAAAACTCGAGGCGATCCTGCCGCTCTGCAAGAAATACGACGTGCCGGTCGTAGCGATCTCCAACGACGAGACCGGCATTTCAATGGATCCGGATGTCCGTTTCGCGGTCGCCAAGAAGATCGTCGAGCGCGCCGCCGACTACGGCATCAAGTCGCACGACATCGTCGTCGATCCGCTTGTGATGCCGATAGGCGCGTTGGGCGATGCCGGGCGCCAGGTCTTCGCGCTGCTGTATCGCCTGCGAAACGAACTCAAGGTCAACACCACCTGCGGCCTTTCCAACATCTCCTTCGGCCTGCCGCATCGCCACGGCATCAATGCCGGCTTCATCCCGATGGTAATCGGCGCCGGCATGACCTCGGCGATCATGAACCCCTGCCGGCCGCAGGAGATGGAAGCCGTGCGCGCCGCCAACGTCCTGAACGGCACGGATCAGAATTGCGGCAACTGGATCATGACCTATCGGGACTACAAGCCGGCCGAGGCTGGCGCGGCGGCAGCCTCACCGGCAACGTCGGCGGCAAGCGGCCGACGGGGCGGCCGGGCGGCGCGCGCCGGCGCCGGAGCGCGGACGGAGTAACCACAGCTGAACTCTTTACATTTGTATATACAAAAGCATATATGAAAGTATAGCGCATGCGCGGGATTTCAGGCTTTGATTGGGATGACGGCAATTGGCCGAAATGTGCCAGGCACGGCCTCAGCAAGGATGAGATCGAGAGTGTGTTTGAAAACGCTCCCGCCGTTCACCGGGATCCCGAAGAGAGCGAACAGCGGATGCGCGCCATCGGAATCGCGGAAAGCGGCCGCTACGTATTCGTCGTGTTTGCGCTCCGGGAAATCGACGGGAGAGCCTACATACGACCGATCAGCGCCCGATACATGCACGAACGGGAGATAAGACGATATGAGCAAGGATGACCTTAAGAAGATGCCCGTCTTCCATTCCGACGCGGAAGCCGAGGCCTTCGTCGATGCGGCTGACCTGTCCGAATACGATCTCTCCGGTTTCAAACCGACGCATTTCGAATTCGAGAAGAAGTCCGCCCAGCTCAACATGCGGCTGCCGGAACCTCTTCTGCGCGCCGTGAAGGCCAAGGCCAAGGAACGGGGTATTCCCTATACGCGACTGATCCGCGAAGCGCTCGAACAGACTGTCCGCAAATAAACTCATACCCCTTGAATTGTAGCCCTTATGACCGCTGATCCCCTCGTCCTCTTCATGCCATCCGGCAAGCGCGGCCGGTTTCCGGCCGGCACGCCGGTGCTCGATGCCGCGCGCCAACTGGGTGTCTACGTGGAGAGCGTCTGCGGCGGGCGGGCGACCTGCGGGCGATGCCAGGTCTCCGTGCAGGAAGGCAATTTCGCCAAGCACGGCATCACCTCGTCCGATGATCATCTCTCGCCCGTCGGCCCGAAGGAGGAGCGTTACGACCGCGTGCGCGGGCTCCCCGAGGGGCGCCGCCTCTCCTGCTCCGCCCAGATCCTCGGCGATCTCGTCATCGACGTGCCGCAGGATACGGTGATCAATGCGCAGGTGGTCCGCAAGGCGGCCGACGAGCGGGTCTTCGACCGCAATCCGGCGATCCGCATGTGTTATGTCGAGGTGGAAGAGCCCGACATGGAAAAGCCGCTCGGCGATCTCGACCGACTGAAAGCGGCGCTTGCCAGCGAATGGCATTTCGACGATCTCGACGTCGATTTCCATCTGATTCCGAAAGTGCAGCAGATCCTGCGCAAGGGCGAATGGAAGGTCACGGCGGCAATTCACAAAGACCGGGACGACGAACGCGCCCGCCTCGTCGCGCTCTATCCCGGCCTGAAGAACGAGGCATACGGGATTGCCTGCGATATCGGTTCGACGACGATCGCCATGCATCTGTCGTCGCTGCTGTCGGGTCGCACCGTGGCGTCTGCCGGCACGTCAAACCCGCAGATCCGCTTCGGCGAAGATCTGATGAGCCGTGTCTCCTATGTGATGATGAACCCGGATGGCCGCGAGGCGATGACATTGGCCGTGCGCGAGGCGCTGAACGGGCTGATCGACAAGGTCTGCATTGAAGGCGGCGTGTCGCGCACCGACATCCTCGACAGCGTCTTCGTCGGCAATCCGATCATGCACCACCTCTTCCTCGGCATCGATCCGACTGAACTCGGCGGAGCCCCCTTTGCGCTTGCCGTTTCCGGCGCGGTCGAAGTCAAATCCTCCGAGATCGGCCTGTCGATGAACGAAGGCACGCGGACCTATCTCCTGCCCTGCATCGCCGGTCATGTCGGCGCGGATGCCGCGGCGGCAGCCCTGTCGGAAGGGCCGCATCGGCAAGACGAAATGATGCTGCTGGTCGATATCGGCACCAATGCGGAAATCTTGCTCGGCAACTCGGCCCGCGTCGTCGCCGCCTCTTCGCCGACCGGTCCCGCCTTCGAAGGCGCCGAGATATCATCCGGCCAGCGCGCCGCACCCGGCGCCATCGAACGAATCCGCATCGATGCCGCGACCCTCGAACCGCGCTTCCGGGTGATCGGCGTCGAACCCTGGTCCGACGAGCCGGGTTTTGCGGAGGCTGCAGCCGCGACCGGCATCACCGGCATCTGCGGCTCGGCGATCATCGAAGTGATTGCCGAAATGTACCTTGCCGGATTGATTTCGGAGGACGGCGTCGTGGACGGCGCAATGGCTGAGCGCTCGCCGCGCATCCTGCAGAACGGCCGGACCTTCTCCTATCTCGTGCATGACGGCGAGCAGCGCATCACCGTGACCCAGAACGACGTGCGGGCCATCCAGCTCGCCAAGGCGGCTCTCTATGCCGGCGTGAAGCTGCTGATGGACAAGCAGGGGATCGGCCATGTCGATCGTATCGGGCTTGCCGGGGCTTTCGGCACGTTCATCGATCCGAAATATGCGATGGTGCTGGGTCTCATCCCGGATTGCGACCTCTCCCGCGTCAAATCGGTCGGCAATGCTGCCGGAACCGGCGCGCGCATGTGCCTGCTGAACCGCGGCTACCGTCGCGAGATCGAGGAGACCGTCCGCAGGATCGAGAAGATCGAGACGGCACTCGAACCGAAATTCCAGGAGCATTTCGTGCATGCCATGGCTCTGCCGAACAAGGTCGATCCTTTCCCGCAGCTGGCATCGGTCGTGACGCTGCCCGAGCGCAAGGCGCTGGCCGAAGCTTCGGGGGATGGCAGCCGCAGACGTCGCCGCGGCCGCGAATAACATCAGGCCGCAGCGGCGACCATGGACCCGAACGCCTCGCGGATGCTTTCCGCCACGGCCTTGCCGGGTACGGAAAGCTGCGGCGCGGTCAACAGCCGGATATCGAAATTGATCAATTCCGGCAGGCCTTCCTTCGCGCCGAGTATCTGCATGTCCTCGGTCACATAGGAGCGCGGGAACGGCGCAATAGCGAGATCGGACAAAACGGCGGCGCGCTGCGCCATCGTATGGGCGCTCGCATAGGCGATCCGATAGGTCCGCTTGTGCTTCTCGAGCTGGGCAATCGCATCCTGTCGCCAGACGCAGCCGTCCTCCCAGACCGAGATCGGCAGCGGATCGCGCAGATAGGCGGTTCCGCATTTCGCGCCGGCCCAGACCAGTCGTTCCGTATGGATCATCTCACCGGCCGTCGAGAAAGGCCGGGTGGCACAGTTGATCAGAGCAAGATCCAGCCGCTGCTCGTCCATGCGCTTCCTGAGCGCCAGGCTCATGTCGACGGTGACATCGACCATGATGCCCGGAAAGCTCTCGCCGAAGTCCTTGAGGACCTTCGGCAGCAGGCGTTCGGCGATATCGTCCGGCGCACCCAGGCGGACCACGCCGGAAAGTTCCGGCATGACGAAACGTGAAACGGCTTCGTTGGAGAGCGCCAGCATGCGCCGTGCATAGGAGAGCAGCATCTCGCCGTGCTGCGTCAGCGACACCGAGCGGGCATCGCGCAGGAAGAGCGTCGTCTTCAACTGCTCTTCCAGTTTCTTGATCTGCATCGAGACCGCCGACGGCGTGCGCAGAACCGCTTCGGCCGCGGTCGAAAAATTGCCGGTTTCGGCAATCGCCACGAACGTGCGCAGTACATCGTTATCGAGCAACGGAAGCGGCGGGCGGAATGGAACAGTCATGTCAGCCTCTATCAATAATTCTGAACTTAAACACCATATCATTTCGTTTGATTGAATGTCAAACGAGCGGCATAGTCAAAAACATCGGAAGCGAGCGTCGATACAACACAGAATTTCATGAGACGCATAACACGCATCCGATTGATTGATGGATTGACGGCGTTCATTGTCCCGATTGAGCGTTGTTCCATGAGACACCCAAGGAGAACCGACATGACTATGATTACTTATCAGGAGAGCGATCGCTCCCGGTTCCGGCCGTCATCGTTCGCCTCGCTCATCCGCCCTGCCCTGACTGTGGCGCTAAGGCTTCGCGATCAATGGCGTCGCCGCCAGACCGAAAGAATGCTGGAAGGTTTGCCGGCAGAAATCCGCAAGGACATCGGATGGCCGACGACAAATGCCGCACCGCATCGCCGATAACCCTCCCGCCCCATGGCCCGCCCTCGCATCAGTGAGGCGGGCCGCCTTGTCTGCGACACGCTTTTAGCCCGCTCCCTCCGGCAATTACGTCTGCGACCCATCCATGTCGCAAAAATGTTATGAGCCTGTCGTCAAAAGCCCTTCTCCGCCGACTTTGCCCGTGCCAATGTCGCTTTTGAAGAAAAGCGGGCCGCAATGTACGGTCACGAACAAGGGGAATGACGGCATGAATGTGATGACCAAAAGCCCGGCAGCGAAGCGCTCTCTCGTCTTTTTTCTTGTTCCACATTTCACCATGCTGCCTTTTGCTGCGGCGGTGGAGACGCTGCGAATCGCCAACCGCATGCTCGGCTACTCGGCCTATACCTGGCGGCTCTGTTCCGCCGATGGCGAAAAAGTCTACTCCTCGAGCGGCATCGGCATCGAGGTGAACTCCTCACTCGCCGAAGAACGTCGCAACCTCTCCGGCGAAAACCGTCCCAACATGGTTCTGGTCTGCTCGGGCGTCTACGTCGAGGAATTCAACAACAAGTCGGTCAACGCCTGGCTGAGAGAAACCTATAACCGCGGCATTGCCGTCGGAAGTCTCTGCACCGGGGCGCACGTGCTCGCCCAGGCCGGGCTGCTGAACGGCAAGCGCTGTGCGATCCACTGGGAGAACCTGCCGGGCTTTGCCGAGGCATTCCCTCAGGCGGAAGTCTATGCGGATCTCTACGAAGTCGATTCGAACCTCTATACCTGCGCCGGCGGTACAGCCTCGCTCGACATGATGCTCAACCTGATTAGCCAGGATTTTGGCGAGAACCTCGTCAACCGGGTGTGCGAACAGCAGCTGACGGACCGCGTCCGCAACCCGCACGACCGACAGCGCCTGCCGCTGCGGGCCCGCCTCGGCGTCCAGAACGCCAAGGTCCTGTCGATTATCGAGGTCATGGAAAACAACCTCTCCGAACCGCTGTCGCTGGTGGAGATCGCCGACGATGCGGGCCTCTCCCGGCGCCAGATCGAACGCCTGTTCCGCCAGGAAATGGGTCGCTCGCCAGCGCGCTATTATCTGGAGATCCGGCTCGACCGGGCGCGGCACCTGCTCGTACAGTCATCGATGCCCGTGGTCGAGGTGGCGGTTGCCTGCGGGTTCGTCTCCGCGTCGCATTTCTCGAAATGCTATCGCGAGGTCTATAACCGTTCGCCGCAGCAGGAACGGGCCGAGCGCAAGCTGAATATGAATACGTCGCGCACCGGGGTCGTGGCCTGAGCCGTGGGATTGCGGCGGGTCAGCCTGCCGCCTGCAGCACGATCGTATAGTCCGAAAACACTCTATTCCGGCCATGGCTTTTCGCCATGAACAGGAATTGTTCTGCGGCATTCAGGTAATTGTCGAACGTTTCCGGGCCGCCGACTTCCGCCAGTCCGATCGAAGCGGTAATCGAAAAATCGATATCGCCGAAAAGGATCCGGATGCCGGCGATCTCCAGCCTCAGCTTCTCGCACAACTCCGTCGCGGCGGCTCCGTCGAGACCGAGCAGCAGCATGCCGAACTCTTCGTCACCCAGCCGGGCAAGAAGATGCCCCTTGCCGCCGCACGCGGAACTAAGCCTAGCGGCGGTGGCCTTGAGGACCTGAGCGATGGTTTCCTTGCAATGAACATCCTTCAATCGCCGGAAATGGTCGATGTCCACGATCGCGACGGCGCAGGATATTCCCTCGGAAAGGCATTTGCTCACCAACGGTTCGCCAAGCCGGTAAAACTCCTTCAGGCTGGCAAAACCGGTCAGCGGATCAGCAGCCAGACCGACCGCCTCCATCTGGATGCGCGACGGCGCCGCCAAACCGTGGGTCGGGCGTCCCTTCTCCCGGAAATGCTGGCTCAGAAGATATGGCATGCGGAATCCCCTAGGGATCAGGCGACGTTCTTCACCGCCGTCTCCTGACGTCTTGCCTGCATGGATCGGATCTGGATCAGCGTATCCAGGTTCTGGTTGACGCGGCAGTAAAATTCCTCGTCGATGAAGGGGCGCAGCATGAAGTCGTTGCCGCCGGCCTTCAGGAAACGGGCCGAAAGCAGCCGGTTCGACGAGGACGAAACGCCGATGATCCTGAGTTCGTGCGAGCCGCGCACCGAACGGATGCGGCGGGTGAGTTCGAAACCGTCGATATCGGGCATGTTGTAGTCGGTGACGACGAGGCCGATATCCGAGTTCTTCTTGAGGATATCCAAGGCCTTGGCACCGTTCTCCGCAACGCTGACACGGAAATTGTAGCGCTTCAGACGGCTCGAGAGCAGCGCCCGCGCAGTCGGGCTGTCGTCAACGATCAGCACGTGGTGGCGATGATTGGTGAGGAACCGGCAGACCGATTCGGCCAGCATCTCGACTGCGAAGACGTTATCCTTGAGGATATAGTCGACGATGTCCTTGGTCAGCAGCTTGTCGCGGGTTTCTTCATGGAAGGTCCCGGTAAACACGATTGTCGGGATCGACAGATCGACGAGATACTCCAGCGCTTCGCCGTTTTCCGCGCCTGGCAGATTGATATTGGAGATCGCCAGCATCACCGGCTCGGCGGAGCGGTCATAGGCGAACTGCAAGTCCTCGAAGTTGCGGCAGATCTCGACCTCGATGCCGAACAGCTCCTTGAGCCTGGTCCCGATCATCGATGTAAACACGTTGGAATCTTCCGCAAGCAGGATGCGGGAATTTGCCAGTGATTGGCCGGAATACTGCATCCCGGAGATACCGAGGAATGTCATGGTGCCCCTTATCGAATAAGATATTATCCCCTCTGATAACATCCGTAGTCGAAACGGTTTGCAGAACCGTTAATCGGAGCGGCGCTACGGTATCAAAACGGGACGGGCGGCCCGAGGACCGCCCGCTAACGTCAACGACTTCTTACTTTCAGCCGGTTTTCAGGCCCGCAGCGCGGTATTGTCGCCGTCAAACGGGCTTTCCGGCACGACGCTGGCATTGTAAAGGCTGCCGAGAATCTTGATCTTGAGCCTGGTGCCGGTCTCGGCATAGCCCGGCTTGACCATCGCAAGCGCCAACGACTTGCCGATTCGCCAGCCGTAGGCGCCATTGGTGGCACGGCCGATCAGTTCGCCCGATTCGTTGTAGATCGCCTCCGACCCGCGGGCATCGACATCATTGGCGCCCTCGATGACCAGCGTGCAGAAATTCCACTTCAATCCCTTCTCCTTGTAGGAGAGCAGGCCTTCTCTGCCGAGGAATTGCTTGTCGGTCTTGATGAACCGGTCGAGGCCGGACTCATAGGCATTGTATTCGATCGACATTTCGCGCGGGATCAGCCGGTAGGATTTCTCGACCGACATGGAGAGCATGGCGCGGATGCCGAAGGGTTTGATACCGAATTCGGCACCGGCTTCCATCAGCTTGTCGAAGATGTAGTTCTGCATCTCGATCGGGTGGTGCAGTTCCCAGCCGAGTTCCCCGACGAAGTTGACGCGCAGCGCATGGGCGGACGCCATGCCGACGGAAATCTCCTTGCCGGAAAGCCAGGGGAAATCCTTGTTGTCGAGGCTGGTGCGGGTGAGCTTCTTCAGAACCTGCCGGGACTTCGGGCCGGCCAGAACCAGAACGCCGAACTTCTGGGTGATCTGAGTGAGCTTGACCGAACCATCTGTCGGCGCGAGTTTACGCAGGTAATCCTGGTCATGCGCCTCATAGGCTCCCGCCGACACGAGATAGAAGCGATCGGGCGCCCATTCGTAGACGGTGAATTCGGAGCGCACCCCACCCTGTTTTGTCAGAAGGTGGCAGAGAGCGATACGGCCGCGCTTCTTCGGGATGGCATTGGCAAAGATCGAGTCGAGGAAAGAACGTACGCCGTGGCCGGAGACTTCCATCTTGGCGAAGGCCGACATGTCGAGTACGCCGACATTCTCGTGGACGTTCCTGACCTCGTTGCCGACATGGTCGAAATAGTTCGAGCGACGGAAGGACCATTTTTCGACGATCCGGCCATCTTCCAGCGCCGGCGCGTGATTGTGGCCCGTCAGCACATCGGCGCCGACGCCGAGGTCTTCCGCGGGCACCTGATAACCTTCCGGCGCGAACCAGTTGGCGCGTTCCCAGCCGTAGACGGAGCCGAACACGGCACCCATATTCTTCAGCCGGTCATAGACCGGCGTCGTCTTCAAGGGACGCGCGGCGGAACGCTCTTCATCCGGATAATGCATCGTGAAAACATTGGCATAGGCCTCTTCGTTCTTCTCGATGAGGTAGCCTTCCGTTGCGTAAGGCCCGAAACGGCGCGGATCGACGCCCATCATGTCGACGGTCGGCTCGCCGTCTACGATCCATTCCGCGAGCTGCCAGCCGGCACCGCCGGCGGCGGTGATGCCGAAGGAATGGCCTTCGTTCAGCCAGAAGTTCTTGAGGCCCGGAGCCGGGCCGACGATCGGCGATCCGTCCGGGGTATAGGCGATCGCGCCATTGTAGACCTTCTTGATGCCGACCTCTCCGAATGCCGGCACCCGGACGATGGCTGTCTCGATATAGGGCATCAGCCGGTCGAGTTCCTCGTTGAAGAGCTCGTATTCGCTCTCGTCGGACGGACCATCGACGTAACAGACGGGCGCTCCGACCTCGTAAGGGCCGAGCAGCAGGCCGCCATTTTCCTCGCGCATGTACCAGGATGAGTCCGATTCGCGCAGGACCCCCATTTCCGGCAGGCCCTTGGCCTTGCGTTCCTGGATCGCCGGATGCGGCTCGGTGACGATATACTGGTGTTCGACCGGGATGACCGGGATGTTGATGCCGACCATCTCGCCGGTCTTGCGGGCGAAGTTGCCGGTGCAGGAAATGATGTGCTCGGCCGTGATCTCGCCCTTGTCAGTCGTCACCTTCCAGAGCCCGTCCGGCTGTTGTTCGATGGCGGTGACCGTCGTGTTGCGATAGATCGTGGCGCCGAGGTCGCGCGCACCCTTGGCGAGCGCCTGGGTAAGGTCGGCCGGTTGGATATAGCCGTCGTCCGGATGCTGGATGGCGCCGAGAATGCCGTCCGTTTCGCAGAGCGGCCAGATCTCCTTCACCTGTTCCGCCGTCAGGATATTGACCTTGACACCGATCGTCTCGGCGATCCCGGCATAATACATGTACTCTTCCCAGCGGTCCTTTGTGCGGGCAAGACGGATGTTCGAAACTTTCGAGAAACCGACATTCATGCCGGTCTCTTCCTGCAGTTCCTGATAGAACCGCACCGAATATTTATGCAGCTGGCCGACCGAATAGGAAAGGTTGAAGAGCGGCAGAAGCCCCGCCGCATGCCAGGTCGAACCGGAGGTCAATTCCTTGCGTTCGATCAGGACCGCGTCGCTCCAGCCCTTTTTCGCCAGATGATAAAGCGTCGAAACTCCGACCACGCCGCCGCCGATCACCACCGCCCGTGCATGTGTCTTCATGGAATGAACCCCTCTTCGGCCTCGTGCGGCCTTTTCGCAAACTGCAGGGACTATGCAATTCCGGCAGGCGGGCCAAACGCCTGATTACGACATGGCAAGAGCCAGCCCGCGACGGCCATCAGAATGGCCGCGCGGGCTCGAGCGGAGGGACGGTTATGCGCCCCCTCTTGCGTCGCTCTCCGCCGGCAGGATGGGCTTGCCGCGATGAAAGATGATTTCCTGCTGCGGGAACGGTATCTCGATCCCCTCCTCCCTGAACCGCCTGAGGATGGCGATCCTGAGATTGTTGCGGATTCTCAAGCCCTCGCCCATGTCGGCCAAGTGGAACCTGAGTTCGAAATTGAGCGACGACGGCCCGAAGCTCAGGAACTCCACGTGCGGTTCCGGATTGCGCAGCACTTCCGGCACCTGATCGACCAGTTCCAGAAGGATATCCATCACCTTCTGCGGATCGGCATTGTAATTTACCCCGACCGGCACTTCGGAACGCCCGATCCTGTTGCGATGCGTCCAGTTGCCGACCGGCGAGTTAATGAGGTCGGAATTCGGCACGATGATCGACTGCTTGCGGAACGTCTCGATCTCTGTGGCGCGTACCGAAATGCGCTTGACGATACCCTCCGTCGCCCCGGTCACCACATGGTCGCCCACCTTGAACGGCCGTTCGACGAGCAGGATCAGGCCGGACACGAAGTTCGAGACGATATTCTGGAGACCGAAACCGATGCCGACCGACAGGGCGGACGCGACCAGCGCGAAGCTCGAGAGATCGATGCCCGCGGCCGAGACGCCGACGATGACCGCAAGCCCGATGCCGAGGTAACCGATGCCGGTCTTGACCGAATTGCGGACGCCGAGATCCACCTGGCTGCGCGCCAGCACGTTGCCGTCGATCCACTTCTGTATCCAGCGCGTGACGACGAAACCGAGACCGAAAAGCAGAATGCCGCCGAGAATGCCGACGATCGAGATCGAGATGTTGCCGATCCGGATCTGCGTGAAGAAGCTGTAGATCCAGGCTTCGATATCGGCGATCTGGAAACCCCAGGTCAGCAGGATGAGGGGAATGCCGAGGATCAGCGCAAACGCATAGATGCCAAGTCCCGCGACAAGCCCGGCCTGGTCGAGCGAAACCTCGCCGAAATTGAAGCGCTCGGCGAGCCGGCGCCCGACAGCCGTGTCTGTGAACGCCCCCTGTTTCGAAATCGCCCTGCCCGACAGGAGCCCGATATAGATCAGCACGATCACCGCACCGGTCAGCACGATCTGGGTCGAGGCGAACCGGGCAAGCCCCACATATCCCGTCAGCACCGACAGGATCAGGAGCAGGCCCATGATGCGAAGGGACAGCGGAAAGAAGCGCGGCCACCGATGCCCGGGCCCATCGGGATCCTCCCCCTCGACAAGCCGCGGCTGGACGAAGGAGATGGCGATCAGGATCAGGCCGATGATCACCGACGCGAGCAGGCTCTTGACGATGGTCAGAACCAGCGGCGAATTCAGCGCCTCGCTGATCGCGCCGAGCAGATAGTCGAGCCCGTTGACGATCGCCATGGCGAGTACGGCGAGCGTCAGCAGGCGGGCGCCGCGATTGGTGATGCGGACGAGTCGCCATTCCGGCTCGCCCGGCGCCAATACGCCATAGGTGAGCTTCCAGACGAAATTGACGAACCAGACGAAGCCGAAGAAGGTCACCACGATCGGCGTGATGTCTGTGCGCAGGACGTTGAAACCGTCGAGGAACAGGAAGGAGGCGACCAGGAAAGCCGCCAGAGACACGGTCTGGATGACCGTCGACCAGAACGCCACCGACAAACGGCGAATGTAGGAAGGATGCTCACTATCGTTTCGCCGGATGAAGCGCCCGAACAGCCGGTATCCTCCGGACAGGAAGAGCATGGCCGCGCCGAGCGACAGCGCCAAGGCTCCCAGCAGCTGCAGCTTCTTGAATTTCCAGACGAAACTGATCCAGCCGCTGAATGTGGAGCCGAAATTCCGGACTTCGGCGACAAAAGCGTTGCCGGCATCGGCGAACAATTCGCCGGATAGCTCGGTGTGGCGGAACAGCGTCTGGGTAAACAGCGTGCGGCGCAGATTGGTGATCGTGTTGGCGACCTGGTTGGCGCTGTTGGAAAGCTGGCCGGCGTCATCGACGATAAGATTAAGCTCCGAGCGCTCGTTCAGCAGCCGATTGCGCTCTTCAACGACCGCGGGCGCTTCCGCAGGCTGGCCGGCTGCCGGCGGCTCGCCAAGGCTCTTGAGGCGGGCCTGGATCTGTTCGACGCGGGTGCGCATGGCATCCGACGCCGAGCGCATTTCGCCGACGATCGTTTCCGCCTGGACCCTGAGTTCCGCAAGACGTGCATCGTCGTCGGCGTCGCTTTGGATCCGGTTGCGGAAGCTGTCGAGCTGCTGGCGGATCGTGTCGAACTTGCCCTTCATGTCCGAATTGATCGAATCGAGCGTGACGTCCGGCGGCACCTGCTCCTGGCGCTGTCCCTGCGCCTGCTGTTGCGTCTGGGCGAACACATGCGATGACGCGCCCAGCTGAGCAGCGGCGATCATGAGCGCTGCGACCAGCACGCGCGTCATCTGTCGAATGGTTGAAGGGCCGGTCGTGGGAAGCTCTGTCAAATGTCTGCTCTTTTGTCTTTCGATCGGATTCGCGCGCGAAAATAGAGTGACTTCTGGGCGAAGAAAAGGAATGCTGTGTTCCAGGTTCCAGGAAGTGGAACAATTCCTGGAACCTGGACCATTTCTTCGCGTTTCCCCGTCCCACCAATCACTGAGGGTAAATCATGGAACAGGCAGGTATCGGCTGGATCGCAGCCATCATCATCGGCGGTTTTGCCGGCTGGCTCGCCGAAAAGTTCATGAAAAGCGACATGGGCTTGATCATGAACATCATTCTCGGCATCGTCGGCGCCATCATCGCCAATGCCATTCTCGGCGTCTTCGGCGTCGTGCTCGGCGGCTGGATCGGCTACCTGATCGCCGGCTTCATCGGGGCATGCATCCTGATCGCCGTCGCACGCATGTTCCGCCGATAGTTGCTTGACGATCAGAAACCGGCGCCGGGCTTGGCCAGATATTCGAGCTCGGCGGCGGTCGATTCCCGGCCCAGCAGCGCATTGCGATGGGGGAAACGGCCGAATTCGCGGATCACCGCACGGTGACGTTCCGCATAATCCAGATAATCCGCATCACCCAGCAAGGCGAACAGTTCCACCGACCGATCCTGATCGGCGAGCGTTTCCGAGTGTTCGAAGGGAAGGTAGAAAAAGCCACGCTGCTCGGCCGGAACCGCCATGTCCGCGCCCTCCTCGATCGCCAGCCTTGCCTCACGCAGAGCCAGCCAATCCGTTGCGAAGGCCAGCGGGGTGCCGCGATAGAGGTTGCGGGAAAGCTGGTCGAGTACGATCACCGCCGCGAGGCGATCTTCCGGCGACGTCCGCCAGGCATCGAGCTCGCCGCGGGCGAGCGAAAGATGAGTAGCCGCGAAATGCCTTCGCATCGCCTCGTCCAGCGCCTCGTTCTTTTCGAACCAGTCCTTGCGGGTCAGTTCCTTGAACCAGAAGGTGAAAACTTCCTCGGGTTTCTTTATGTCGGCTTGCGCCATAGCATATCTCCTTAGCCGAGACGGAGTGTGGAGATATCCTTGCCGGTCATCCGGGCAAGGGCTTCTACCACCATGTTGTGATCCTCGCGCTGCGGCAGGCCGGACACCGTCACCGCCCCGATGCAGCCGACACCGGCGACCTTGATCGGAAAGCTGCCGCCATGCGGCGCATGGTCCGCCGAGGAAATGCCGTATCGGTTTTCTACCGTATCGCCCTGGAGCTCGAGCTTCCGTCCGATCCCGTAGCTCGATTGGAAAAACCGGAGCACCAGATTGCGCTTGCGGCGTACCCAGTTTTCGTTGTCTGCGGTCGTGCCCGGCAATGCCGTGTAGAAGGCCGGCATCGAATGCAGCCGCACGTCGATGACAACGCCCAGGCCCTGCTCGACAGCCCTATGGCGAAGCAGCGATCCAAGATCCCAGGCAGTGCCCAGGTCGAACCGGTCGAAGACAAGTGCCCTCTCCTGTTCCGCGATCTTCGCAATGTCTTCTTCGATCGTCATGCGCTCTCCTCCGGATTGAGATGGCGGGGATTGATGACGACAAATCCGGCGAAAGTAAAGTTGCCCGGCGGCGGCGAGCTCCCGGACGGGACCTGTTGCTGCAAGGACTCGTCAGCATCTGGAAGTTCCTCCGGTTGATCGAACGAGACAACCGGAAGCCGTGGCACCTGGTTCCGCCGTCCCCCCTCGGCCCGGCAATGTTCAGCCCGGCATCATCTCGTGAATCGAGGACAGCAGCATGTCGTGCTGATAGGGTTTGGGCAGGAACACCGTGTTGGCCGGCAGAAGCATCGGATCCAGGCTGACAACGCCCGAGGTGATGATGATGCCGATGCTCGGGCGAATTGCCCGGATGCGCTGAGCAAGCTGAATGCCGTCCATGGACCCGGCCATGTTGACGTCGGTGAAGACTATGTCGATATCCTCGCGGTTGCGGAACAGCACCATTGCCTCGTCGGCATTGCCGGCTTCCAGCACGTAATGCCCGACCTCTTCCAGCGCATCGAGCGTGGTGAAACGGATCAGCGGTTCATCCTCGACGACAAGCACAACGGCCTTCTGCGCCATCAACGTCTCCTTCACCTTCGGACCTTGCCCCACAGCTTCCAAAGCCGCAACCGCGCCGTGAGTGGCAGGTTGGGACCCGCTCCGCCGTGAGGCCATATAGGAGGCAGGTGAGTCGCGGCAAGTGGAGGCGAAGCCTGGGAAGGCCGTTCCTCGCCTGCGGCCTTCTTCAACAACCGGATTTTTCAATAATGGACAATGCCGTTTGACAGAATGCAGAAAATGGGCTTGCCAAGCGCGACGAAATATCCTGTACCAATCTGCACAAACGTGGCTGCAGATCAGCACGGCCCCATATCTCATCCAATCCCGATTCAGGTTCACGCTTCATGATGGAACTCTTCACCGCGGCCGGCTTTGCGGCTCTCCTCGAGGTCATTGCGATCAACCTCGTTCTTTCCGGCGACAATGCCATCGTCATCGGCCTTGCGGCCGCCGGCCTTCCTGCAGCCCTCCGCAAGAAAGCGATCCTCTTCGGCATTTCCGCCGCCACCGTGCTTCGCCTCGTCTTCGCCGTCGTCGCCACCTATCTTCTGGCGATCAAGGGGCTCCAGCTGGCGGGCGGCCTGCTGCTCGGTTGGGTCTGCTGGAAGATGTGGAGTGAACTACGCGAAGACCAGGGCGGCGATGCGCATGCCGCCGCCGAGGCGAAACAAAAGGCCGCCAACAAGACGTTTTTCCAGGCCGCCACCCAGATCGTCGTCGCCGACGTATCCATGTCGCTCGACAACGTGCTGGCCGTCGCCGGCGCCGCCAAGGAGCACTCCACGGTGCTGATCATCGGCCTGGTCATCTCGATCGCACTGATGGGCGTGGCGGCCAACTTCGTCGCCCAACTGCTCTCCCGCTTCCGCTGGATCGCCTATGTGGGCCTGGCCGTCATCGTCTATGTGGCGCTCGACATGATCTACGCGGGATCGATCGAAGTCCTGCCGCTGATCCAGGGCGTTTAACGCTCCTTCGCAGGATCGACTTCGGCGGCGACGGCTGACGCGGCCCGGGTTGCAACCGGTAAGCGGCTGTTCGATCCGCCCCTCACGCGGGAGAGGTCAAGGATGGCCATGCGAGCATGGCAGTGCGTTGATTTGAAACAGGAAAGTTATAATTTCCTCACCAAGTCTTTGACATTTGGGGCGTTCCCATTGATCATGCTCGTCAAGCAAAGCTACGTGGCCTCCAGCCGGCATGACGCCGGTCAGGGGCTCGCGGACCCCCTACTCGCAAGAGTTGGTGAGCCCCGTCCTAGTCAATGAGAGCAGATCTTGAGCCATAGCCACAACGATCATCACCACCCTCATGACAATGACCATGACGGTCATTCCAGCGTCGATTGGCGCGAGCACGGCGTGAAGGTCATTCCCGGCAATTCGCTCGATCCGAACACCGCCCAGACCCCGGGCATGAACCGCGCGACCGCGATCAACAACGCCCGCGCGGGCGCCGAGAAGATCTGGGCCGGCACGGTGACCATCCATGCCAACGCCAAGACCGGCGCCCATCACCACGGCGATCTCGAAAGCATCATCTATGTGCTGAAGGGAAAGGCGCGGATGCGCTGGGGCGACAACCTCGAATTCGTGGCGGAGGCCGGACCCGGCGATTTCATCTATGTTCCGCCCTATGTGCCGCACCAGGAGATCAATGCCAGTCCGGACGAAACGCTGGAATGCGTGCTCTGCCGCTCCGGCCAGGAGCCGGTCGTCGTCAATCTCGACATCGAACCCATCGAGAAGCCGGAAGAGGTCCTGTGGAAGGACCCGATTCACAAATAGAGGCCGCGTCTTCGTGGTCTCGTGCAGGCAGATCCGCAAAATCGCCGATTTCAGAGACGCGATGCCGTGATCGGCGCAAATGCCGCCGCAATCTGCCGCTACGCTCCCGGCCTACTGGAGATTGACCGCCTCGAACCACTCCTTTAGAAGGCGGCATTCCGTTCCGAAGCACAAGACTTCGGGATTTTTAACGCTCCGGAGCTGATGCGGATGGCGCTGTTTCCGCAGGACAAGCGGATGAGAGACGGACGTGAACAGGAAAACCACCTGTCGCGCTGGCCGGTTTTTGCCGCCGCCCTGCTGATCGCCGCCCTGTTCGGCCTGCTGTCGAGTGTCGTCAAGGACGTACAGTTCCCGCGCGGCATTCTTTCGGCCGACAGGACCAGCGACACTCCGCACCTGACCAAGCGAGAGCCTTTGCGCGCACTTGCGGCCATGGACCGCAAGGACGCAACGGGCGCCCATTGGCACACCGGCGGCGGTGCGCTGGAAGCCAGCGCCATCGGGATCAGTTTCCCGATTTTCGCCCCGGCCTTTGCCTCGAAGCCGTCTTCCGACCCGGCAGCCTCCCCGTTCTGGCATGGTTCGCTGCCCCGCGCGCCGCCGGCCCGCGCCTGAGATATCGCGCCTCATGGCGCCCGCCTGATCACCCATTAAAGACCACCCATGCCGATCGTCTCGCGCGCGCCATGGGCTCAGCAGGATTAGAAATATGAGAAATTCCCCGTGGCTGGTGACGACCTATCTCGTCATCATCTTCCTCGGCATTCTGGTGGCGCTGCCGAACGTCATTCCGCAGCCGACGCTTGACCGCCTTCCCGCCTGGCTGCCGCACAGCCGCGTCTCGCTCGGCCTCGACCTGCGCGGCGGCTCGCACCTCGTGCTGGAAGTCGACCGTGGCGACCTGATCAACGAACGGGTCCAGAGCCTGCTGCAGGAATCCCGCCGCGTATTGCGTGAAAAGAACATCACGACCACAGCCATCCGCCGCACGGGCGACACGGTGACGATCGCCCTGCGCGACGCGGCCCAGCGCGGTGCAGCCGTGACCGAACTCCAGACGCTGGCCAACCCGGTCAACTTCGGCACGACCGTCGGCGCCAGCGACCTCGCCATCACCACGCCTTCCGACAACACGATCTCGGTCGCCCAGACCGAAGCCGGCATCAATTCGCACATCACCGCCGCCGTCGATCAGTCGCTTGAAATCATCCGCCAGCGCGTCGACCAGGTGGGCGTCGCCGAACCGACCATTCAGCGCATCGGCTCCGACCGCGTTCTCGTCCAGCTTCCGGGCGAGCAGGATCCGACCCGGCTGCGCCAGCTTCTCGGCTCGACCGCCAAGATGAGCTTCCATCTGCTCGGCCAGCAGGGCGAGGCCGGCGTCACCATGCTTTCCGACGAGCGCGGCAACCAGTATCCGGTCCTCGACCGCGTCGAGCTTTCCGGCGACCGGCTGACGGACGCCCGCGCCGCCTTCGACCAGCAGACCAACGAGCCGGTCGTCAACTTCCGCTTCGATTCTGCCGGCGCCAACCGCTTTGCCCAGATCACCCAGCAGAATGTCGGTCGTCCCTTCGCGATCGTGCTCGACAACAAGGTGCTGAGCGCGCCGGTCATCCGCACGCCGATTACCGGCGGTTCGGGCCAGATTTCCGGCGGCTTCTCGGTGTCGGAAGCCAATACGCTGTCCGCGCTGCTGCGCGCCGGTGCACTGCCTGCCAAGCTCACCGTCATCGAAGAACGCACCGTCGGCGCCGACCTGGGTGCCGATGCGATCCAGATGGGCCTCTATTCCGGCCTTGTCGGCTTCGTCCTCGTCGCCGTCTTCATCCTGGTGCTCTATGGCACCTGGGGCCTGTTGGCGAATCTCGCACTGCTGGTCCACACGATCCTCACCTTCTCCGCGCTGACGCTGGTCGGCGCGACGCTGACCCTGCCCGGCATCGCCGGTATCGTGCTCGGCATCGGCCTCGCCGTCGACGCGAACGTTCTCATCAACGAGCGCATCCGCGAAGAAACGCGCAAAGGTCGCGGCGCCTTCGCGGCCATCGACGTCGGCTTCAACCGCGCCTATTCGACCATCGTCGACGGCAACATGACCGCGCTCATCGCCGCGGCCATCCTGTTCTACTTCGGCTCCGGCCCGGTGCGCGGCTTCGCCGTCACCATGGGTCTCGGCCTGATCATCTCGATGTTTACCTCGGTCGCATTCGTCCGCGTCACGATGATCGCCATCGCGCGCCGCTACAAGCTGAAGGTCATCAACATCCAGTCGATGTTCCGGTTCAGCCCCTACGACAAGCATATCCAGTTCATGAAAGCGCGGTTCTTTGGTGTAGCGGTCTCCGCTATCCTGTCGATCGCCTCGGTCGGCCTGTTCTTCTATCCGGGCCTGAATTACGGCGTCGATTTCCGCGGCGGCATCCAGATGTCGGTCAAGACTCAAGGGCCGGCTGACCTCGCCAAGTTCCGCGAAGGTCTGAATACGCTCGATCTCGGCGAAATCACGCTGCAGTCCTTCGGCGATCCGAACACCATCCTGGTCCGCGCCCAGCGGCAGGAGGGCGGCGAAGAGGCGCAGACGGCGGCCGTCACCAAGCTGAAGGACGAGGTTGTCAAGATCGATTCGACCGCCACCGTCCAGGGCACCGACGTCATCGGTCCGAAGGTTTCCGGCGAACTTGCCATTGCCGGCTTCCTGTCGGTCTTCATCGCCAGCGTCGCGATGCTGATCTACATCTGGGTGCGGTTCGAATGGCCGTTCGCGGTCGGCGCCATCGTCACCCTTGTGCTTGACGTCACCAAGCTGGTGGGCTTCTTTGCCATCACCGGCCTCGACTTCAATCTGACGGCGATCGCAGCGGTGCTGACGATGGTCGGTTATTCGGTCAACGACAAGGTCGTCGTCTATGACCGCATGCGTGAAAACATGCGGCTCTACAAGTCGATGCCGCTGCGCGAGCTGATCGACAAGTCGATCAACGAAACGCTGGCTCGAAGCCTCTACACCAACGCCACCGCCTTCCTGTCGCTTCTGCCGATGGCGATCTGGGGCGGCAGCGCGGTGGAAAGCTTCGCGGTGCCGATGGCATTCGGCATTCTCGTGGCCGGCGCGTCCTCGGTCTTCATCGCCGCGCCGATCCTGCTCTTCCTTGGCGACTGGCGCACCCGCCACAAGGCGCAGGCCGAAGCCGCCGGCGAAAAGGCCGTCGGCGACGGCGAGCGCCCAAGCCAGGCCTGAGCCTGCTTGTTATAAAAACGGAAAAGGGCGGATTTTCATCCGCCCTTTTTCATTTGGCTCCGCTATAGCTCCATCATGTTCGATTTCGCCGCCTATGCGGGACTGTTCTCCGCCGCGTTCATTGCCGCCACGATCTTTCCGATGCAGTCGGAGGCGATCCTGGTCGGCCTTATCCTGGCCGACCGGTACTCGCTCGTCGGTCTGCTGCTGGTTGCTTCGGTCGGCAACACGGCGGGCGCTGCGGTCAACTGGCTGCTCGGCCGGGGCGTCGAGCGGTTTCGGGACAGCCGCTGGTTTCCGGTCAGCGAGGAAAAGCTGGACACAGCTCAGGCCTGGTATCGAAAATATGGAAAATGGTCGCTGTTGCTGAGCTGGCTGCCGATCGGCGGCGACGCCATCACGGTCGCGGCGGGCGTGCTAAAGGAACCGCTCCCGACTTTCCTGATCCTGGTTTTCATCGGCAAGGCGCTGCGCTACGTGGTGCTCGCTGCGGCGACGCTCAGCTTGATCTGATCAGGAAACCCTGCCCTCGTTGCCGAAATCGGCAAGCGCCTTCCAGAAATCGCCGAAGAACTGATGCGCGAAGGTTTCGAGCGAAGTGCCAGGCTGTTGCTCGTTCCAGATCTCCCCGCCGGCCCGCAGGGCGCCCATCACGACGGCGGCCAGCAACCGCATCCGAAACCGCTCTTCGTCGCTCCGGCTTCGAGCCTTGAGCGCTTCCGTGAGCTTCAGCTCGAGCTTGGCATATTTGAGCTGGTCGCGGGCCTTCAGCGTCGGCGTGCGACGGATCAGTTCTCCGAGCGCCATCGCTCTTTCGTCGGCTGCCGAGACGATGGCGCTGACGAGGCCGTGCTGCACGGCCTTGACCGCCGGCTCGTCAGCCGGTCGCGATGCGATGGCCGCCATCAGATGGTCGGCAAAACCGTCCTGCCAGGCGAACACGACCTCTTCCTTGGACGGGAAATAGTCGAAGAAACTGCGTTTCGACACCTCGGCGCGCTCGGCAATTTCCTCGATGGTCGTGGCGTCGAAACCGCGCTCGAGGAACAGGCTCATCGCCGCTTCCTCGATGCGTTGCCGGGTTTGCCGACGCTTGATTTCCCGCCGGCCTTCCCTGGCGCCATCAGTCGTCCTGGTCATGGCATCCGATTTTGTTCAGCCGTCCGCTTCGTCGGCATTGTGGACCGGACCGGCCTCTGCCTCGGCACGATATCTGGAACGCTCCCGCGTCAAGTCCAATGGCTTGCGGCGGGAAATCCGGTAGACGGCGGCCGGTGGCAGGTTGCGCACGGTGTGGCCGATATGCACGGCCTTCAGACCCAGCCGGTCGAGGATCGGCCGCGGCACCGGGCAACGCGGACCGTAGGTGAACTGATAGAATGAACCGCCCGGACGGATATAGGTAAAGGCGCCGCCGAGGATGGCGGTAATCTTGCGGGGCGACATGGAGAGCAGCGGCAGGCCGCTGATGACCGCGCCAACCGGTTCGCCCTCGAAAATATCCTCATGGGCGAGCTTCGCCGCATCCATCTGCAGCACCCGTGCCTCCGGAAACCGCCGCTGCAGGCCGGGAACGAATTCCGGACCATATTCGATCAGCGTGAGGTCGGACTGGGCAACGCCGCGCGCCAGCAGCGCGCGGGTGAAAACGCCGGTGCCCGGACCGAGTTCGATGACCGGACCATCGAGGGGAGCGATCTCCTGGGTCATCAGCCGCGCGAGCGAATCCCCCGAGGGCGCCACCGCCGCAACCCGCAATGGATTGCTTATCCAGGAACGGAAGAAATGCAGGAAATCGGAGAATGCGGCATCTGCTGTCATGGTCAGAGACTCACCGGTTTGAAAATGCAATCGAGTATTGCGCCGACCTTCACAGCCCGCGTGGCAATTCCAAGGCATGAGGAGCCTCCGCTCCGGAAAGATTTGCAATCGACTGCAGAATTGTGCGGTGCAGCCCCTACACAGTCACACTTAGGATATATTTGCACCAAGTGCAATATTTTAATGAAAATTTCCCGTGACGCGTTCGGGCGGAAGGCGGAACGGCCTGAAACCGCAGCATTTTTCTCGGGAACAACCGGGGCTTGTTCTCATTGAACAGCTGCGGTTAAGGGAAACGACAATATCAGGAGGAACTTATGAAAGAGCCTGTCGCGGAATTGGGCGAACAGAAGGCGGAACTCCAACGGGTCATGGGGCCTGGATTGCTGCTGCTGTTCATCGTGGGCGATATTCTCGGCACGGGCATCTATGCGCTGACCGGTCAGGTGGCCGCGCAGGTCGGAGGGGTCGTCTGGCTGCCCTTTCTGATCGCCTTCCTCGTCGCCCTCCTCACCGCTTTCAGCTATCTCGAACTGGTCACCAAATATCCGCGTGCGGCTGGCGCGGCGCTTTATACCCACAAGGCCTTCGGCATCCACTTCGTCACCTTCCTGGTGGCCTTCGCGGTGATGTCGTCGGGCATCACCTCGGCGGCGACCGCATCGCGTGCCTTCGCCTCCAACTTCGCGACCTCGCTCGGCCTCGAGCTCGGCGCCTGGGGCGTACCGCTGATCGCGGTCGGTTTCATCGCTCTGGTTGCCGCCATCAATTTCCGGGGCGTCGGAGAAAGCGTCAAGATGAACGTGCTGCTGACCGTGGTCGAACTGACCGGCCTGCTGATCATCATCGGGATCGGCTTCTGGGCGATCGCCGGCGGCCAGGGTGACGTGTCGCGCGCCTGGACATTTGCCGCCCCGGGAAATGGCGGCGTCTTCTGGCCGGTGATTGCCGCCACCACCCTTGCCTTTTTCGCCATGGTCGGCTTCGAGGACTCAGTCAACATGGCCGAGGAATGCAAGGAGCCGAGCCGCATGTTCCCGAAGGTACTTCTGACCGGCCTGGCGGTAACGGGCCTGATCTACGTGCTGGTGGCGATCTCGGCGATCACGCTGGTACCGGCCAATGAACTCGGCCAGGGGGAAACGCCGCTGCTGAAGGTCGTGCAGGCCGGCGCGCCGGGCTTCCCGATCGGTATCTTTGCCGTCATCACCATGTTCGCGGTGGCCAATTCCGCACTGATCAACATGATGATGGCGAGCCGCCTGATCTACGGCATGAGCCGCGAGAGGGTCCTGCCGCCGGTGCTCGGCAAGGTCCATCCCGGCCGTCGCACGCCCTATGTCGCGATCGGTTTCACGTCGTTGCTGGCGGTCGCGCTGATCCTGTTTGCCGGCGGTGTGCCGGCGCTCGGCGGCACCACGGCGCTGCTGCTTCTCTGCGTCTTCGCGATCGTCAACGTCGCGGTGCTCGTCCTGCGCAAGGATAGGGTCGAACACAAGCACTTCCGCACGCCGACCGTTCTGCCCATATTGGGCGCCATCTCCTGCGCCTTCCTGGCAGGCCCGTGGACCGGCCGCGATCCGGTCCAGTATCTGATCGCCGCCTGCCTGCTCGGCCTCGGCGTCGTATTGTGGCTCGCAACGGTCAGCATCATGCGGGCTTCGACCCAGCCCGCCTGATGCCTAGCCCTTGAGACGGACCGAAAGCCGTCCGTCCTCGCCGATATGCGCGACCACATCGAGATAGCCGGGCATCTTGGAATGCCCGGTTTCAATCGGGTGGGAGTGGGTGGCGGTGATGACCATGACGTCGGCGCCTGCCGCCTCGCCCGCCTGGATGCCGGCAGGCACGTCCTCGAATACCAGCACGTCCGACGCCCGGACGCCGAGCCGTTCCGCACCCATGATGTAACCCTGCGGGTTGGGCTTCCCCACGGTGACGTCTTCAGCGGTTACCATGTAGCGCGGCTGCGGAATGCCCGCCGCGGCAAGCCGCACTTTGGCGAGTTCGATCGGAGAGGACGTGACGATCGCCCAACGCTCCGGCGGCAGCGCCGACAGGAATTCCACCGCGCCGGGGATAGGCACGACCCCTTCGACATCCTCGATCTCGCCGCGCAGGATGCCCTCCGCCTCGGCGGCCGGATCGATGCCGGGCAGGTTCAGTGCGCTGATCGTGTCGATCCCGCGCTTGCCATGCATGGTCGGCAGGAATGCCTCCACGTCGAAACCCATCTTCGCCGCCCAGCGTCCCCAGACACGTTCGGCGGATGCGATCGAATTCAGGATCGTGCCGTCCATGTCGAACAGGAAAGCGGCATAGGTCTTTTCGGGAAGGGAGAGTTCGGAGGCAGGAAGAGGCACGGGAAATTCCTTTGGCGTCGCATTCCGACTCGCGAGATGGCCGGAACTGCGCCCTTTCCGAGTAGATGCAATGATGCGGAAAGGCAATTCCCGGCAAAGGACCTCCGATCTGGTTGACGCTATTTCGATCGCGAACGCAGGAACTGGGAGACGGCGACGCCGATCGCGATGCCGACGGCAACGCCGATACCAATGTTGTCGAAAACGGCTGTCCCGAGCACTGTGCCAAGCCCGACGCCGACGGCTATTCCTGTCGCAATGGTCATGGCTCGACCATCGCGTCTTCAGATGGCGAGAGTTTGTCGGGCGTCCTTGTCTTCACGCCTCGAAGCGTTAGAACTTGGCGTCCAAGCCGGGCAAGGAGGGTGTTTTGGCCGAGATTTCCATGACGCACACGGACCTCGCCGATCGTGGCGTGCTGATCACCGGGGGCGGTTCAGGCATTGGCGCCGCCCTGGTGGAAGGTTTTGCGGCACAGGGCGCCAAGGTCGCATTCATCGATATTGCCGACGACCCCAGCCGCGAATTGGTGGAACGTCTTTCCGGGGCCGCCCGGCATCCCGTCGTCTACCTTAAAGCCGATCTGCGCAACGTCGCGCAAACGAAAGCCGCCGTCGCCGGGGCTGTGCAGGAACTCGGGTCGCTCTCGGTGCTGGTCAACAATGCCGGCTGGGACGACCGCCATGACTTCGAGACGGTGACCGAGGAATACTGGGATAACGCCCAGGCGATCAACATCAAGCAGATGTTCTTCGTCTCCCAGGCCGCGGTGCCGCACCTGCGCAGGACGGGCAGCGGTGCGATCGTCAATTTCTCCTCGATCGCCTACCTGCTCAACATGGGCGGACTGCCCGCCTATGCGACCGCCAAGGCAGGGATCATCGGCCTGACCAAGAGCCTCGCCGGAAAGCTCGGGCCGGAGAACATCCGCGTCAACGCCATCCTGCCGGGCATGATCGTCACCGAACGGCAGAAGAAACTCTGGCTGAATGACGACAGCATCGCTGCGATGGTCGCGCGCCAATCCCTGAAGCGGGTGCTGGTGGCTGAAGACCTGGTCGGGCCCTGCCTGTTCCTCGCGTCGAACGCCTCCGCCGCCATGACGGCCCAGACCCTGATCATCGACGGCGGTGCTCTCTGACGCATGTCGCGCAAAGCGCCTGCGGTTCTGCAATAACGACGTGTAAAACAACGATCCAAAAAAAATGGTCGAACGCATCCTTTTGGGATGCGTTCGACCATTTTGGAAATACCGCGCGGGTTCCCGGTGGAAAGAACCCGCGCGGCGCCGGAGGTAGACCTTACTCCGCTGGAGAGAGAGCGGGAGCCGCCTCCTCCGTACCGTGCTGCCGCAGAGGACGGCTGCCGGTAAGCAAACGTGCCAGCATGTAGAAGACCGGCGTCATGAAGATGCCGAAGAACGTCACCCCGATCATGCCGGAGAACACCGCGATACCCATGGCGGAGCGCATTTCCGCGCCCGCACCGGTTGATACCACGAGCGGTACGACACCCATGATGAAGGCCATGGACGTCATCAGGATCGGACGCAGCCGCAGCCGGCTTGCCTCGACCGCCGCCTGGAACGGCGTCCTCCCCTCGAACTCCAGTTCCCGGGCGAATTCCACGATCAGGATCGCGTTCTTCGCCGAGAGACCCACAAGGACCACGAGCCCGATCTGGGTGAAGATGTTGTTGTCTCCACCGGTGAGCCAGACCCCGGTCAAGGCGGCAAGGACACCCATCGGCACGATCATGATGATCGCGAGCGGCAGCGTCAGGCTCTCATACTGGGCAGCGAGCACGAGATAGACGAGCAGCAACGCCAGCGGAAAGACCACGATGCTGGAATTGCCGGCGAGGATCTGCTGGTAGGTCAGGTCCGTCCATTCGTAGTCGATCCCCGAAGGCAGCGTCTCCGCGAGGATCTTTTCGATCGCGGCCTGCGCCTGGCCTGACGAGAAGCCCGGCGCCGGACCGCCGTTGACATCGGCGGCGAGGAAGCCGTTGTACCGCGTCGTGCGTTCCGGGCCGGTCTGCGCGTCCACCTTCAGGAGGGCCGAAAGCGGGATCATCTGGCCGGACTGCGAACGGACTTTCAACTGGCCGATATCTTCCGGCTTGGCGCGGAACTGTGCATCCGCCTGCACCCGGACGCTATAGGTGCGGCCAAAGGCGTTGAAGTCGTTGACGTAGAGCGAACCCAGATAGACCTGCAGGGTTTCGAAGACGTCGGTCACCGAGACCCCGAGCTGTTCGGCCTTGGCGCGGTCGAGATCGGCATAGAGCTGCGGCACGTTGATCTGGAAGCTCGAGAAGATGCCGGCGAGTTCCGGCGTCTGGTAGGCCTTGGCGATGACCGCCTTGGCCGCCTCGTCCAGCGTCTGGTTGCCCAGGCCGGCGCGATCCTCGATCTGCAGCTTGAACCCGCCCGTCGTTCCGAGGCCGTTGACCGGCGGCGGCGGGAACATGGCGATGAACGCATCCTGGATGCCGGCATATTTCTGGTTCAGCGCCATGGCGATGGCACCGCCCGAAAGCTCCGGCGTCTCGCGCTTGTCGAAATCATCGAGCACCGCGAAGACGATGCCGGCGTTCGAGCCGATCGTGAAGCCGTTGATCGACAGGCCCGGGAACGCGATGGCGTGCTCGACACCCGGCTGTTCCAGGGCGATGTCGCTCATCCGCTTGATCACCTCTTCGGTGCGGTCGAGGGTCGCGCCGTCAGGAAGCTGAGCGAAACCGATCAGGTACTGCTTGTCCTGCGCCGGCACGAAACCGCTCGGCACCGCGTTGAACATGCTGTAGGTCATCGCCACGAGCGCCAGGTAGATGATCATCACCAGGCTCTTGCGGGACAGCAGCCCGCCGACGGTGCGGCCGTAGCCGTTCGAGGCGGCCCCGAATGCGCGGTTGAAGCCGCGGAAGAACCAGCCGAAGATCGCATCCATGAAGCGCGTCAGCCAATCCTTCTTGGCGTGATGGTCCTTCAGCAGAAGGGCTGCCAGCGCCGGCGACAAGGTGAGCGAGTTGATCGCCGAGATGACCGTCGAAATGGCGATCGTCAGCGCGAACTGCCGGTAGAACTGGCCGGACAGGCCGCTGATGAAGGCGAGCGGCACGAAGACGGCGACCAGCACCAGTGCGATCGCGATGATCGGGCCGGACACTTCCTTCATGGCGCGATAGGTCGCGTCCCGGGGACTAAGCCCGTTCTCGATGTTACGCTCGACGTTTTCCACCACGACGATCGCGTCGTCGACAACGATGCCGATCGCCAGCACGAGGCCGAAAAGCGTCAGCGCGTTGATCGAGAAACCGAATGCGTACATCACCGCAAACGTCCCGATGATCGAGACGGGAACGGCAATCAGCGGGATGATCGATGCCCGCCAGGTCTGCAGGAAGAGGATGACGACGAGAACGACGAGCGCGATCGCTTCAAGCAAGGTCTCGATGACCTTCTCGATCGAGGCGCGCACGAACTTGGTCGTATCGTAGACGATCTCGTATTTGACCCCTTCCGGCATCGCCTTCTGAAGTTCGTCCATCGTGGCGCGGACGTTGTCGGCGATTTCGATCGCGTTCGAACCGGGCGCTTGAAGAACGGCAACGGCGACAGCCGGCTTGCCGTCGAGCAGCGAGCGCAAGGTATAGTCGGCCGCACCGAGCTCGATACGGGCGACGTCGCGCAGCCGCGTGATCTCGCCGTTTTCACCGCTCTTGACGATGATGTTGCCGAATTCCTCCGGCGTGCGCAGACGCCCCTGGGCATTCACGTTGAGCTGCAGGTCGACACCGGGCCGGCTGGGCGATGCGCCGATAATGCCGGCGGCCGCCTGGACGTTCTGGCCACGGATCGCGTTCGAGATGTCGCTTGCGGCAAGCGAATGTTCGGCAGCCTTCTGCGGATCGATCCAGACGCGCATGGAATAGTCGCCGGCGCCGAAAACCTGAACCTGTCCGACGCCCTGGATGCGGGTGAGCCGATCCTTGACGTTCAACGTCGCGTAGTTGCGCAGGTAGGTGATGTCGTAGCGGTCGGAGACGAGATTGACGACCATGATGAAGTCGGGCGAGCTCTTGACGGTCGTGACGCCGAGTGCACGTACTTCCGCCGGCAGTCGCGGTTCCGCCTGGCTGACGCGGTTCTGCACCAGCTGCTGCGCCTTGTCGGGGTCGGTGCCGAGCTTAAACGTCACAGTCAGCGTCAGCACGCCGTCTGACGTCGCCTGGCTCGACATGTAGAGCATGTCCTCGACGCCGTTCACCTGCTCTTCGAGCGGCGTTGCGACGGTCTCGGCGATGACGGTCGGGTTGGCGCCAGGATAGACGGCGCGCACCACGATAGATGGCGGCACGACTTCCGGATATTCGGAAATCGGCAGCGACCGCATGCCGATAAGGCCCGCGATCACGATGAGGATCGACAGCACGGCCGCAAAAACGGGCCTGTCGACGAAAAACCTGGAAATATTCATGTCAAAGCCCTCTCTCCGGGGTTGAACAAGAGGCGAAACGGCCCTGGCTCGCGGCCGACAAGGCCGCAAGCTCCACGAACCGGAACTGGATGAGTGTTGGAAAAACGGCGGACTAGCCGCCGCTTAGAGCATTACTTGTTGGCGACCTTCGCCTCTTCCTCGGGCTGGACAACGGCGCCCGGACGGATCCGCTGCAGGCCGTTGACGACAATCCGGTCGCCCGGATTGAGGCCCTTTTCGACGATCCGCATGCCGTCCACTACCGTGCCCAGCTCCACCTGCCGGTACGCAACGGTATTGGCAGCATCGACCACGAAGACGAACTTCTTGTCCTGGTCGGTGCCGACGGCCTTTTCACTGACCATCAGGTGATCCTGCGCCTTCGGCTGGCCCATGCGGACCCGCACGAACTGGCCGGGGATCAGCTTGCCACCGGGATTGTCGAAGACGGCCCGCACACGGATCGTGCCGCTCGAAGCATTCACTTCGTTGTCGATGAGCTGCAGCTTGCCGCGGATCGGCGTGCCATTGGCGGCAAGCGTGTTCACCTCGACCGGTACCTGATCGATCGCCGGCACGCCGTCGACGAGCGGAAGGTCGGCGAGTGTACGCGACACCAGTTCTTCGCCGGCGTCGAAGCTCGCATAGATCGGATCGGCGGAAACCAGCGTCGTCAGCGGGGCGGACGAGGCGCCTGCCGCTACCAGGTTGCCGACGGTGATCTCCAGCCTGCCGGCCCGACCGGCGATCGGTGCCCGGATCTCGGTATAGTCGAGATTGAGCTGCGCCGTCTTCAATGCAGCCCTGGCGGACTGGAGATTGGCCAGCGCCTCGCTCTGGGCGCTCTGGCGCTGGGCGAGATCGCTCTGTGAGATAGTGTTCTTGGAGACGAGGTTATTGCCGCGATCGAGTTCGGTATTGGCAAGTTCGACCCTCGCCTGCGCCGAGGCCACCTGGCCTTCGGCCTGAGCGACCGCCGCCTGGTAGGGTTCCGGATCGATGCTGACGAGCAGGTCGCCCTGCTTCACCAGTCCGCCTTCGCGGAAATGCACCGACTGGATGGTGCCGGTGACGCGCGGCCGGATCTGGACGCGATCGACGGCTTCCAACCGCCCGGAGAATTCCTGCCAGGTGGAAACGCTGTGCGGCTCCATGGTGGCGACCGTCACCGGGACGGCCGGAGCCGCGGCGGCTGCCGTCGCAGGCGCGGCATTGGCGCCCTGCGGCAGATCGAGATAGACCGAAGCGCCGGCGATCAGTGCAGCCGTGCTCAGTCCAGTGCCCCAAAGGGCCCAGCTTTTGATCTTCGATGTCATCTGTAGTCTCCTTACGGCCTTGGGAGTTAGCCGTTATTTGCCTTCAAATATGCTATGCTTCGAACTTAATTCTTGGACGAAATCGGTGAATTCGGCGCAGAGCGTCTTCATCCACTTGCCGTCGCCTTCTCTATAAATGCCCGTCCAGCCGCAGCTGGCCGGGAAAATCTTCCGCCTGACCGAAACGCCGGCCTCACTCAGACGAACCGCATAACCGAGCGCTTCATCGCGCAGCGGATCGTCCTCCGATGTAACGATGAGTGCCGGTGCGACACCCGAAAGCCGCGAACAGAGGCAGGGTGCCGCATAAGGATGCTGGAACCCGCAATGGGAACCGAGATAATGGCTCCAGCCTTCCGCCCAGCGTTCACCCATGCCGATCGCATCCGCCTTGCGGAAGGACTGCGTCGTCATCATCGGGTCGATCATCGGCGACAGCAGGATCTGGCCGCTGAGCTCGCCCGGCATCAGGTCACGCGCCTTCAGCGCCACGCCCGCCGCGACATTGCCGCCCGCCTCGTCACCCGCGACGAAAAGCAGGGACTTCGCGCTGCCGAACTGCTTACGCCGGCCGGCAAGGCACTGAAGCGCCGCAAACGCGCATTCCATCGCTTGCGGAAACATGTTTTGCGAGACGCTGCTGTAGTCAGCTTCGAGTACGACGGCCCCGGATTCGGCCAGTGCTTTTGCAACCGGACGTTCGTTTTCGCCGCGCTGCTCATTGAGAAACGCCCCGCCTCGCAGATAAAGAACCAGCGGCGGCGCCTTGGCCTTGGCAGCTCCTTCATAGACGCGCATCGGCACAGCCGGCATGGCCGACTTGTCAATCACGATGTTTTCCCACTGCGCGGTCATTGAAAAATCCTCGGACAAACCCCTAGTAAAAGCGGGGTACTTGCCGTCAATCTTGAACCTGATATTATTATTCGGGCGAAAACACACAAGCTCACGGCATTCGACAACACTATTCCATATTTCGGAACAATGTTGCGGCGCAGCAGGAATCAGGACAATGGATCAGCTTTCAGCAATGCGGGTGTTCGTCCGCGTCGTGGAAACCGGCAATTTCACCCGGGCTGCGGCAACCCTCAACATGCCCAAAACGACGGTGACCAATCTCGTCCAGAGCCTCGAGAGCCATCTGCGCACGACGCTGCTCAACCGGACGACCCGCAAGGTGATGGTGACGACCGACGGGGCACTCTATTATGAGCGCGCAATGCAGATCATCTCCGAACTCGACGAACTCGACGGCAGCATGTCGAATTCGCAAAGCCAGCCGTCCGGGCGGCTGCGGGTGGAAATGGCCGGCGCCTTTGCCGATTTGCTGGTCATTCCGAATTTGTGCGACTTCCATACCCGTTTTCCGCAGATCAGGCTCGATATCGGCGTCGGCGACCGGCTGGTCGACTACATCGCCGAAAACGTCGACTGCGCCTTGCGCGCCGGCACCCCGACCGACCAGTCGCTGATTGCCCGCAAGGTCGGCGAGATCAGCATGTCAGCCTATGCGGCCCCGCTCTACATCCGCAAATTCGGCGCACCGGAACGCCCGCAGGATCTGGAGGAAGACCATCTAGCGGTCGGTTACCTGAATGCCCAGTCCAGCCGGATAAGATCCATGGAATTCCATCGCGACGACGAAAACGTGGAAATCACACCCCGTTACGTTGTCTCCGTCAACGATTCCCGAACCTATGTGAACGCGGCCGTATCCGGCATGGGCATCGTGCAATCGCCGCGCTTCATGGTCAGGGAAGCGGTAGAGAAGGGCGAACTTGTCGAAGTGCTCTCCGACTGGCGCTGCGGATCCCTGCCCCTCTACATCGTCTATCCGCAGACGCGCCACCTTTCCAACAAGGTGCGGGTCTTCGTCGATTGGCTCGCCAAGCTGGTCCAGAACCTCAAGGTCGAGGAAAGCCGCGAGCAGATGCGCAAGGCAGGTTAGACGCGACTTACGAATGAGGCGGCGACGGCCTTCGGAACCGCCCGGCGGGTACGCAGTTCTTGAGCGGCCCGCCTCGAGCGACGAGAATTCCGCCGGGGCGGTGGAGCGGCCAAAAAATCATGCCTTCCGCGAAGGAATTTATGCCTCGACACGCAAGGGGATGATAAAGCCTTCGCAGGTTTGTTCGATGATTGGAATATAGGCAGCATGACGCGTTGGGGACATGTCACGATCGCCGTTCTCGGCGGTATCGCCGCAGCCCTGCATGTGGGCAAGGTACCGCCCGCCATCCCCCTGCTGCGTTCCGAACTCGGCATCGATCTTGTGGCCGCCGGCTGGCTGATGGGGCTTTCAAGTGCTCTCGGCGCCGCCTGCGGCATTCTGATCGGCCGCTTAACCGATTACCTCACCCATCGGCGCGCCATGATCCTTGGTCTTGCCCTGCTGATCGCCGGCAGCCTCACCGGCGCCTTCACCCATTCGGAAACCGTGATCTTCGCCAGCCGCGTGCTCGAAAGCGTCGGTCTGATCATGGTCTCTGTCGCGGCCCCCGGGCTGATCGCAGCCTCGGTCGAGCCGCGCGACACCGGCCTTGCCTTTGCGCTCTGGGGTATCTGGATGCCGGTCGGCGTCGCGGTGATGATGATGATCTCGCCTTTCCTGCTGCCGAGCTTCGGCTGGCAGGGCTCATGGATTTTCGCCGCCATGCTGAGCCTCGTCCCGCTGGTCACGCTGTTGACGATGAGCGTGCCGAAACCGCAGGTTCCAGGACACCCGACAACCTCGTTGCTGACGGCCGTCAGCCTCACTGCCTCCCGGCCGATGTCATGGATACTGTCAGGTATTTTTGCCGCCTACAGCGCCAGCTTCATGTCGGTCTTCGGTTTCCTTCCGACGCTGTTGATCGAAGAAATGGGGATCGGCCTCGCGGCCGCATCCATCATGACTGCGTTCGCAGTGCTCGCGAACGGCGTCGGCAACGTAGTCGGCGGCGTTTTCGCACGTTGGGGCGCCCCGCGTTGGGTACTGATCGCCGGCCCCTGCGTGATGCTGACGCTGACTGCCTTCGTCGTCTTCGGCCACAGTTTCCCGCTCTGGACGCGCTACGGAGCCTCGGTGCTCTATGCGGTGTCTGGCGGCGTCCTACCCGCCACCATCATGGGCTCGCTGCCCGTCTATGCGCCGCGCCGCGACCTCGTCGGCACGTTCAGCGGCTTCGTCATGCAGGGGTCCAATATCGGCCAGGTCTTCGGACCGATGCTGCTCGCCTCGATCGTTGCGGCATCCGGCTGGCAAGGCGCTCCGTTCTACATCGCCGCCGCGACCGGCCTCGGCCTCGTCCTGGCGCTCTGCCTGCGCCAGACCGAACGCCGCATCGCGGCGACGGGGCCGGAAACCGCCAGAACGGTGTAAGAACGACCGATCCGACAGACCAGGCTTCGGGGGCAAGCCGGGCTGGATTTGCGGACTGGCGCGCACAGCAAAATCGGCTAGTCTCTCGTCTGACAAAACAAGAGAGCCAGTCATGAAACATCACGTCTCCGCCTCCTCCAAAACCTGCGCCTGGGGTTATTTCGATGCTGCCCGGGAGCCGGTGCTGACCATCGACAGCGGCGACACAGTGGTGATCGATTCAGTATCCGGCCCTGCGGAAGTTCTGCCCGGGGAAGGGTTCACCATTCTTCCCGAACATCTCGAGATCCACGAAAACTGCCGGCCGATCATGCAAGGGCATATCCTGACCGGGCCCGTGGCCGTGCGCGGCGCCAAGCCCGGACAGGTCCTGGAGGTGAAGATCCTCGATGTCGAGCTGCGCCAGGACTGGGGCTACAACGTCATCCGTCCGCTTGCCGGCACGCTCCCTTACGATTTCGAGACGCCGCGGATGATCACCATCCCGCTCGACAAGCAGAGGAATGTCGGCCGCCTGCCCTGGGGCCTCGACCTGCCGCTGGCGCCCTTTTTCGGGGTCATGGGCGTCGCTCCGCCGCCGAACTGGGGCCGCATCACCTCGATCATGCCGCGTTCGCACGCCGGGAATATCGACAACAAGGAACTGGTCGCCGGCACCACGCTCTATCTGCCGATCTTCAACGAGGGCGCGCTGTTTTCCTGTGGTGACGGCCATGGTGCGCAGGGCGACGGCGAAGTCTGCATCACCGCGATCGAGACGGCATTGCGCGGGACATTTCAGCTCACCGTGCGCGACGATCTCGATTTCGTCTATCCACGGGCGGAAACACCGACGCACTACGTCACCATGGGCATGGATCCGGATCTCGACCAATGCGCCGTGATGGCACTGCGCGACATGATCGTGCTGCTCGGCGAAAAAGGCGGCCTGTCGAGGGAAGACGCCTACACGCTCTGCAGCCTTGCCGGCGACCTTCGCATCACCCAGACCGTCAACGGCTGCAAGGGAGTGCACATGATGATGGCGAAGAACCTCGTCGAGCGCGCGGCCTGAATTGGTGATCAGCCGAACGGCGATTGGCATTGGCGGCGCGGACCGCCGGCGAAGGGCTGATAGCTGTTGTCCTCGGCCTGGTACGACCGGTAACGGTCAAAACACCATTCCTGGTGGGATCCGGCCGCGGTGTCGGCATCAATCGCCCGCGACGGTGCATAGCCTGCCGCGCCGTCATCAGCCTGTTGACTGACGCGAGCCGTCAGTTTCTCCGGAAGCGGCTGTAATTCATCCTCAATTTGCAGGGCTTGCGAAGGCGCCGGGTCGGCGGCAACGGTCTCCGTCACCGCAGCGCCTGGTGCCTGGCACTGGCGACGAGGGCCGCCGCTGAAGGGCTGGTAGCTGTTGTCTTCGATGCGGTAGGACCTGTATCGCGCGAAGCACCAATCAGCCTGCGCGGGATCGACCATGGCTTTCCTCTCTGCCTGCGGCTGCGGCACCGAGGCCGGCTGCTGCGGATTGATCGAGGCGGTCACGGTCTTGTCCACGGATACGCCCGCGGAGGCCTGACGGACGGCGGGCGTTTCCTGCTTATCGGCGGCAAGTGAAGCCGGCGGCATCGCACCGGGCAGTCGCTGGTAATTCTGCTTGACGGTGTCGACGGCCTTCGGCTGGGAGGTCCAAAGGTCCGGCGTATCCATATGGGCGAATTTATGGGGTTCAGGTTCGGCGATCACATTTGCGGTGATGATCACGCCGCTCAGGAACACCATAACGACCAGGACAAGACTCCCCAAAAGCAAAAGAATTGGCTTCATGCCGCGCTCCCATTTCGTATTGCACTCCAAATGCCGATCAGGCTCCGGAGTTCCCGTCGAAGGCGCAAAAGAAACAGGATTGGAGATCACGGATGTTGAAAGGGCGACATGCGCCCGTCTTCGTCCAACTCTTCGAAAGAGGAGATGGTGGGTGATGTAGGGCTCGAACCTACGACCCGCTGATTAAGAGTCAGCTGCTCTACCAACTGAGCTAATCACCCAAGAACCGGCTGTGCGAGGCGTGCTCGCCAGCGGTGTGAGGGGCGTATAAAGGGGATCGTTCGGCTTGTCCAGCGGCTCGGCGAAAATTATTCGTCTGACGGGGCAAAAAATCCGTCGGGGCGGATTCTGCGCCGGACTGAAACCTTCCGCGACCGAACAACCGGGGCAAAAACGAAAAATTTCAAAGTCTTAGTGCGTCATAATATCGCAATCTTCGACAAACCGCGAAATTCAGAGATAGAGCGTGCCTTCCGCGACCTTGACGGCCTGGCCGCCGATGCGGGCCCTGGCGATCTCTCCCTCCTTCACGTCGATATGGAGATGGATCAAGGATGGCCGTCCCATCTCCACCCCCTGCTCCACCAGCACCGGGTGATGACCGTCCGGGAGCGCATCGAAATGCCGGATCGCGCCGGAGAGTGCGGCAACGGCGGCGCCCGTGGCGGGATCCTCCGAAATCCCCATGTCCGGCGAGAACATCCGGGCATGGAATTTCGCCTGATGGTTCACGCCGCTGCGGCAATAGACGTAAGCCGACGCAAGCGAGCCCTCGACGAACGGCGCTGCCTTTTCCCACAAGGTCGTGTCGAATTCGAGGTTCTGCACCGTCGCCAGATTGTGCAGCGGAATCATCAGGAACGGCACGCCGGCGCTCCAGATGGAGGCGGCATGATTCTCGAAGCCGATATCCGTGGATTTTACGCTCAGCGCATCGGCGAGCCCCTGCCGGTCGAGCGGAAGCTCGATCTGCACCGGCTTTCTCGGCAGGTCGAATTCGGCAAATCCCGCCTCGCCGGCACGCAGCCGCACGGCGCAGCGCACAGGCCCGACATTTTCCTCCAGCACGCAGACAAGATCCATGTCGGGCTGCCCTGCCCCGGGCCCGCATCTGTGATTGAGTTCGGCGAGCGCCACCGCCGTTCCGACAGTCGGATGCCCTGCAAAAGGCAATTCGCGGCCCGGCGTGAAGATGCGCAGACGGGCTGCATAGGCGGCGTTCGCGGAAGACTGAACGAACACCGTCTCGGAGAGATTCATCTCCTTGGCGATCGCCTGCATTGTCTCGTCGGCAAGGTCGTCTCCGTCGAGAATCACCGCCAGCGGATTGCCGGCAAGTCGTCTGTCGGTGAAGACGTCATAGATGTTGTAGCGACGGGCCAACCACACCTCCCCGTGTTTCGATGGCGCCAAACTGCCCGACCGGTCGGCTCAAAGCAACCCCTGTTCAGCGCATCGAAGGGCCGAAAAACAGGTCGAGAATCGGGAACATCAACGGGCTGTAGGGATGCGCGCCGCGAGCAGCCGAGCGGATCGCCACCGCGCCGGCAATCTCCTTTTCCTCGTCATGCACCATATGGTCGGCGATGCGCGCCAGCATCTCCTCCGCCGTGAGGTCGAAACGGTAGAACCGGAAACCGACGACCCGGTGCCTGCTGTAGCTGGCGAAGAGCTGCGGATCCGCCTTCGCGTCGGTGAGATCGAGGCCGGTTTCTTCGCGCACTTCACGGCGCATATTGGCCTCCAGATCCAGCTTGCCGTCGGTTATGTCCAGAAGATCGAGCGAGCCGGCGGCACAATAGACCTGGCCGGGATTGGCAGTCCTTTCGCTCATCCGGACGGCGATGATCGCCCCATCGGACGAGACGGGCACGCCGAAGCCGAACAGATGGAAGGCGCCGACCGGATCGGGCTGTCTGCGCCACCACAGGAGCGTCGAATAGGGAATGACATGAGCTTCCCCGATGATCACGCCGTCCCGAAACGAAAGCCTGTTCTGCAGCACCATCTGGCCGTTGAAGAGATGCGGATTGGCCGCCGCTTCCCGCAACCAGTTCTCCTCGATCTCGTCCCGGTGGGCGACATAGAGGGGATGCGCTCCGGGCAGGACCGAAAGATCGAAGGCCTCGACCTCGAAGACGGTATTTTCGGCGGGCCAGCCGCTGATTGTCTGGATGGTCATCGAAGCTCCAGCGACATCACGACGGGGCAGTGGTCCGATGCCTTTGGCCGGTCCCAGCCGATGCGCGGAAACCGCTCGACCTCCTGTCCCGGCGGAAAGACGGTGCGATAGGGCTGACCGCCGCGGACGATCTCCGGCACGCTGTCCCGGTTGTGCTCGGCGAGCGCCGGCGACAGCCAGATATAGTCGAGCTGGCAGAGATGCTGCTCCTCCGGCCCGCGTGCGTGATAGAGCGTCCAGCGATCCATGACATCGCGGCGCTCGGCCGGGTTCAGCACAAACCCGTCATCGGTGAAGACGTTCAGCGCGCTCACCTCTTCGCGCCGCGGCTCGAACCGGTAGCCTTCGCGGCGGGTGCCGATCACCTGCACCTTTTCCTGATAGTCGTTCATGTCGCCGCAGATGGCGAAATTCTTGTCAGCCGTCCGGCCCTCGCCGAAGCGGCGCTCGACGATCTGGCGCACCGCTTTCGCCTCCGCCATGCGGATCGCCATCGTGCCGGTGCGGCCGTCCTGGCCGTCGCGGGCATTGCCCATGGATTTGAAGTGCACGACGAACAGCGAGAAGGGCTTACCCCCGACCGTGAGCTCCAGTTCAAGGCAGTCGCGCTTGAAGATCTTGTCATGCGCCTGGTTGCTGAGCGCCAGTTCGTCGTTGAAAAGCCCGAGGTCCTGGTAGGTCAGCATCGCGTGGCTGCGCACGTCCTGCACCTCGATCTTCTCGCCGCTGCGGGTCTCCTCGCGCATCAGCACGGCAACATCTATGCCGCGCGAATCATTACCCTCGACCAGATATTTCTGGCGATATCCGTTGCCGACCATGCGGTAGAGATAGCCGTATTCGAAGGCCTGCAGCGCCGGCATGTTGTCGACCTCCTGCAGGCAGAGGATGTCGGCGTCCGCTTCCGCGATCGCGAGCGCCGAAAGCTGCCGCGTGTCGTCGGTCTCGGCGATCATCCGGGCCTGTTCGAGCTGCTGGTAGACCGCCTTGTCCTGCACGTCGTAGAGCCTGAGCACCCGGTCCTGCCGGAGCTGGTTGCGCCAGCCGGAGAAATCGAAGCGCGTCATCAGGTTTTCGATGTTGAACGTGCCGAGACGCAGCGACATGGGAGGGATTCCTTTTTTCGCCAGTACCATAACCATGGCGACGCCTAGCTACAATCTCCAGGCGGCGCGGATCAAGATCGACAGACGATCACCGACCTTGACCGGCTGGCGGCTGAAGGCGCGCAATGCCTGTCCGTCCGGCAGGGCAAGACGCAACGCATAACGTTCGCCCTCGAACAGCACCGAGAGGACGGTGGCCACCTGTCCTTCCGCCGCGATTTCGACGTCCTGCGGTCGGACGAGGATATCGGCGCGCGGTTCCTGTGCGGGTCCGGCAAGGATTTCCCGCATCGCCGGCCAGTCGAAAAGCCGCTTGTCACCGAGCGGCGACGGAAGCGAGAGGATCGCCCCCTGCCCCACGAGGCCGCCGACCAACCGACCTTCCGGGCGCGCATAGATTTCCTCAGGCGTCGCCACCTGCAGCAGCCGTCCCTCGGACATCACGGCAACGTCGGTCGCAAGCGCCATCGCTTCCGACTGGTCATGGGTGACATAGATCATCGTCGCACCGGACCGGGCATGGAACTCGCGGAACGTCTCTTCCATCTCCTGGCGCAGGTGCCGGTCGAGATTGGCGAGCGGCTCGTCGAGCAGCACGACATCCGGTTCGGTGACCAGGCAGCGCGCAAGCGCGACGCGCTGACGCTGGCCGCCGGAAAGGTCCGCAGGGCGGCGGTCCGCATAGGTTTCGAGGCGGACGGCGGCAAGCGCCTCCCTCACCTTGCGCGTACGTTTCTCGCCCGAAATGCCGCGCACCTTCAAAGGATAACCGACATTTTCCGCGACGCTCATATGCGGCCAGAGCGCATAGGACTGGAAGACCATCGCCATGTTGCGGTGTTCCGGCGCCACCATCTCGCTTGCGTCCGCCAAAACGCGCTCGCCGAGCAGGATCGAGCCGTCGCTCGGCTGTTCGAAACCGGCGATCATCCTAAGCACCGTCGTCTTGCCGCAACCGGAAGGGCCGAGCAGCGCCAGGAAGCCACCTTCGCGCACCGTCAGCGATACGTCGTTGACGGCCGCACGACCGCCGATGTCGAATGTCTTGGAGAGGCGGTTGAGGATCAGCTTCGCCACGGGACCACACCTTTCGGCAGACGTTTCGCCATCAGTTCCAGCACCACCATCATCGCGATCACCATGATGACGACGAGAACGGAGAGCGCGGCGGCGATGTTGAAACTGCCGCTGTCATCGAGATTGTAGATCAGCACGCCGAGCGTCTGGGTGCCGGCCGACCAGAGCAGCGCCGAAACGGTCAGCTCGTTGCAGGCGATCAGGAATACGAGGATCACCGAGGCGCCCGCGGCCGGCGCCACCAGGGGCACGAGAATGTCGGCGAGCCGGCGCGCGAATCCGGCGCCGGAAAGCCGCGCCGCCTCTTCGAGCGAAGGATCGAGCTGCCGGAAGGCGCTGACCACCGGCTTGAGGCTGACGGCGAAGAAGCTCGAGAAATAGGCGATCAGGATGATCCAGATCGTCCCGTAGATCGAGATCCCGATCACCGGAATGGGCGCGGCGAACAGAAGGATGAAGGCGACGGCCAGAACGATGCCCGGCAGCGCATAGGGGATTTCCGCCAGCGCCGAAATGAGTCCGGTCAAGCGGCTCTTGCTGCGCACCAGGAAATAGCCGGTCAGCACCGTCACCACCAGGAGACCGAAGGCGGTGGCGAGCGACAGCGAGAGGGAATTGGTAAAGGCGGTGCGCGTCGCCGCCTGGCGGAAGAGGATTTCCCCATAGGCTTTTATGGTGACGGTCGCCGGGCTGAGCGGCACGCCATAGGCAGGCGCCAGCGAGCTTGCGACGAGAGCGATGAGCGGCATGACAAGGATCAGGAAGATCGTCGCCCACAGCAGGAGTTCGGCAAGCCAGCGCCATGCGCCGAGCCGGAACACCGCCACCTGGCCCGACAGGCCGATGACGCGGTAGTCGCGGCCGCGCAGCACCCGTGCCTCGACCATCAGGCCGATCACCGACAGAATGGCGATCAGCCCGGACAGAACCGAGATATCCGCGAATGTGCGGGGCCCGAAAGCCGCGAATTTCGAATAGATCAAGGTCGGCAATGTGTAGATCCCGGCCGGGATGCCGAGGATCGCCGGAATACCGAAATTGCCGACGCAGGACACGAAGGCGATCGCCGCCCCGGCTGTTAGACCCGGCAGGGACAGCGGCAGGATGACATCCTTCAGGACCAGCCAGGACGACGCTCCGGAAAGCCTCGCCGCCTCGACCGCATCGCGCGGCAGCGCCAAAAGCCCCGCCCGCAGCGACAGGTAGACGAGCGCGGCGTTCTGGACGCCGTAGAGCAGCGCGATCCCTCCGATGGAATAGAGCGGCTGCGGCGAGCCGAGCGGCGGCGCGAGCCCCACCGCCTTCAGGAGCGCGCTGGAAGGTCCGGTCATGCCGATCCATGCAAGTGCCGTCACCTGCGGCGGGATCATCGTCGGCAGCATGAACAGGAAACCGAGCAAAGCCTTGCCGCGGATGTCGAACAGCGTCAGCAAGAGCGCAAATCCGCCGCCGAGCACGACGGCGGCGATCATGCCGAAGAACGAGGTGGACAACGTGTCGTAGACCGACCGCCACAAGCCCGGGTCTGACAGGAGTTCGCTCGCCCCGCCACGAAAGGCGGACATGATTCCGGTCGCGGCAAGCCGGCCGAGGGGCAGCACGCTCAGGCAGAAGATCACGGTTACGACAAAAGGAAACAGCCAGCGTGGCTGGCTGTTTCCCCGATTTCGAGATTGTCTCATAAGGCGCTTATATCAGCCTTTGATGCCGAAGATATCCGCGAAGCCCTTGACGTCCTTCTCGGAATTCTTGAGCGCCTCGGGAGCGTTGATCGGCAGAACCTTGATCGTCTCGCGCGCCGGGAAGCCGGCCGGTACGGCCATGCCGTTGCGGGCTGGAATGTAACCGAGCTTCAGGAAGCCTTCCTGGCCCTTCTGGGAGAGCACGTAGTCGATGAACTTCCTGGCATTGTCCGCATGCTTGGTGGAGGCAAGGATTGCTGCCGGTTCGGTGACGGCGGATACGCCTTCCTTCGGGAAGACGAACTCGACGGGCGCGCCCTTCGCCTTTTCGCGGATCGGCAGGTAATCGACGACGAAGCCGTAGGCCTTCTCGCCAGAAGCGACGGACTTCAGGATCGCGCCGTTGCCACCGGCTGCCATCGCGCCGTTTGCCTTGAGGTTCTTGTAGTAGTCCCAGCCGAGGCTGGGGACGCCGGAGAGCGTCTGTGCGTGGATGAGGGCCGCACCCGAGGCGAGCGGGCTCGGCATGGTGACGAGGCCCTTGGCTTCCGGCTTGGCGAGGTCCGCCCAGCTGGTCGGCTTCATGGCGGCCTGGGTGTTGTAGACGATGCCGGTGGTGATCAGCTTGGTCGAATAGTAGAAACCGTCGGCGTCGTAGAGCGCCTTATCGTAGTTGACGGCTTCCGGCGACTTGTAGGCCATCAGCTGGCCGGCCTGCTTCATGCGCTCCAGCGTCACCGTGTCGGCGATCAGGAGAACGTCGGCGGCCGGATTGCCGGCCTGGATCTCGGCATTGAGCTTGGCCATGATCTGCGGCGTCCCGTCACGCACCCACTGCACGTCGAGCCCCGGATTGGCAGCCTTGAAACCATCGACGGTCGCCTGGGCGTCCTCGTTCGGCTGGCTGGTATAGAGCACGAGATCGGCAGCCTCGGCGGCGCCGGCAATCATGCCGAAGGCCACGAGGGCTGTGAAAGCGGAGAGAAGGTTCTTCATCGGAGCGTCCCTGTTCGAACAAAAGCTGCGGACGATAAGCATTCCTGCTTGACAGCCATGTGACAGACTGGAGGGCAACGCCGATCTTCCGGCATGTTTTACCAGCGGTCACCGAAATACGAAGACTAAATTTACTGTTATCCGATCATTCCCGCACAGTGGCACCGCCGACCCCCTCTACTTCAATTGTTTCGCAACCTAATCCTGCCATCTCGTGCTCCAGGGTATATTTCGGGGGCACAGGATGAAAAACCGGGACAACTGGGGCGCACGACTGCGCTATGGGTTCGACAAGAGCATGGCGGGCGGCGCGATCGCGCTGATCGGCTGGCTGGCGCTGATATCGTTGGTCGTGATCATGATCGCCGGCGCGATACTCGCCGTAACCGGCATCGCGCCGGAAGGTGCCGAGTCGCTCGGCTTCATCGAAGGCACATGGGAATCCCTGATGCGCACCTTCGATGCCGGCACCATGGGCGCCGACCAGGGCTGGAGCTTCCGCATCATCATGCTGCTGGTCACGCTCGCCGGCATCTTCGTCTTCTCCGCGTTGATCGGCGTCATCTCGTCCGGCCTCGAGGAAAAGCTCGACGAGCTGCGCAAGGGCCGCTCGCGGGTGCTCGAAGCCGAACACACGATCATCCTCAACTGGTCGCCGTCGATCTTCGACGTCATCTCGGAACTCGTCATTGCCAACCAGAGCCGCCGCAATCCGCGCATCGTCATCATGGCGAACAAGGACAAGGTGGAGATGGAAGACGAGATCGCCACCAAGGTGGTCGATCGCAAGAACACCAGGATCATCTGCCGCAGCGGTGATCCGACCGATCTCTACGATCTCGGCATCGTCAATCCGCAAACCTCGCGGTCGATCATCGTCCTGTCACCGGAAGGTGAGGACGCCGACCCGCAGGTGATCAAGACCGTACTGGCGCTGGTCAACGATCCGAACCGGCGGCCCGAGAAATACATGATCGCCGCGGAAATCCGCGACGCCGACAATGCCGAGGTGGCCAGGATCGTCGGCGGCGGCGAAATGCAGCTGGTCCTCGCCGACGATCTCATCGCCCGCATTGTGGTCCATACCAGCCGTCAGGCGGGCTTGAGCGCGGTCTATTCCGAACTGCTCGATTTCGACGGCTGCGAGATCTATACGCTCGAACAGCCCGGCCTCGTCGGAAAGTCCTTCGGCAATGCGGTGCTGGCCTACGAGAACAGCACCCTTATCGGCCTCTGCGACAAGGACGGTGCAATCCGGCTCAACCCCGACCCGAACCAGGTGATCGTCGCCGGTGATCGCGCCGTCATCATCGCCGAAGACGATGACTCGATCAAAACCTGGTCCGGCGACATGGGCATCGACAAGAATGCCATCAAGGCGATCGTCAAGCGCGGCAAGACTGCCGAGCGCACCCTGATCCTCGGCTGGAACCGCCGCGGCCCGATCATCGCGACGGAACTAGTCCGTTACGTGGCCCCCGGCTCGCGGCTCACGATCGCCGCCGACACCCCGGAATTCGAAGGGGAAGTCGAAGCACTCAACCTCGACAAGGCTCTGCTTGCCGTCGATCACCGGGTGATCGATACCAGCAGCCGCTCGGCGCTCGACGCGCTCGACATCCCCTCCTACGACCATGTCCTGGTTCTCGGCTACAGCGACAGCATGATGGCCCAATCGGCCGACACCCGCACGCTGATCACCCTTTTGCAGCTTCGCAAGATCGGCGAAAAGGCCGGCAAGCATATCAGCGTCGTCAGCGAGATGATCGACGTGCGCAACCGCGAGCTTGCAGAAGTCACCCGCGCCGAGGATTTCGTCGTCAGCAACAAGCTGGTCAGCCTGATGCTCGCCCAGGCCTCCGAAAACGAATCCATGGCGGCGATCTTCGACGAACTTCTGGATGAGGCCGGTTCCGAGATCTACATGCGGCCGATGAGCGACTATGTCGATATTTCAAAGCCGGTGAATTTCTTCACGGTGGCGCTCGCGGCCCTTCGCCGCGGTGAAGTCGCCATCGGCCACCGCCGCCAGCGGCCGGGCGATGCGGATGTCAGGAACCTCGGCGGCGTGGTCGTCAATCCGCCTCGCTCCGAGAAGACCAGCTATGCCGACGGCGACATGCTTATCGTGCTTGCAGCTGACTGAGCGACCGGCTCCGCGTCAAGATAAAGGTGCCGACCACCTGTCCGTCATGCTCGGGCTTGACCCGAGCATCTGCCGCCGTCCGTTCTTTCCGATACGCAGCAGATCCTCGCGTCAAGCTCGAGGATGAGGTCGAGAGGATGCAAGGTTCACGAACAGTATGAGCCTGCCATTTCGCGGCAGGCTTTCCGTTTCATAGCAGTTAACTCAGGCGGCAGCCTTGATCGCGTTGGAGATCAGGCGGCCGAGCCGCTTGATGCCCTCGTCGATCATCGCCTCGTCGGCGCAGGAGAAGCTCATGCGCAGCGTATTGGCATTGCTGCCGTCCGCATAGAAGGCCTTGCCGGGAACGAAGGCGACCTTTTCCGTGGCGATCGATTTCGCCAGCAGTTCGGCGCCGTCCATGCCTTCCGGCAGGGTCACCCACACGAACATGCCGCCTTCCGGACGCGTCCAGGTGGCGTTCTTCGGCATGTATTTGTCGAGTGCCGAAAGCATCGCATCGCGGCGCTTGCTGTAGACAGCCTTGATCTTGGCGACCTGGGCATCGAAACCGCGCGAGGCGACATGCTCGATGGCGATCTGGTTGATGGTCGAGGAATGCAGATCGGCGGCCTGTTTCATCAGCACCAGCTTGCGGATGACCGGCATCGCCGCAACCACGAAGCCGACGCGCAGGCCCGGCGCCAGCGTCTTCGAGAAGCTGCCGCTGTAGATGGTGCGCGTGTTCTCGATACCGCCCCGGCGGGCGATGTCGAGCGCCATGATCGGCGGAATGGCCTCGCCGTCATAGCGCAGATGCTGATAGGCCGCGTCCTCGAGGATTGCGATATCGAGTTCGTCGGCAAGCGCCAGCAGCTTTTCGCGGGCCGCAAGGTCGATGGTCTCGCCTGTCGGATTGGAGAAATCCGCAGACAGGTAGGCGAATTTGACGCTGCCGCCGGTCTTGGCCGCGGTGTCGCGATAGGCCTCCGGCGTACGGTTGCCGTTCAGCGACAGCTGATCGTAGTTCGGCTCATAGGCATTGAAGGCCGACAGCGCGCCGAGATAGGTCGGCCAGGTGACCAGCGCCGTGTCGTTCGGCGACAGGAACAGCTTGCCGAGATAGTCGAGCGCCTGCTGCGAACCCGACGTGATGAAGACGTTGTCGGGCGTGCAGTCGATGCCGATCTTCGCCACGTCGCGGGCGATCCACTCGCGCAGCGGCTTGTACCCCTCGCTGACGGAGTATTGCAGCGCCGAACCGACCTGAGCGCTGGAAAAAATGTCCGAATAGGCTTCCTTGAACGCCACATCCGGGAAAAGTGCCGGATCCGGAATGCCGCCCGCGAAAGAGATGATATCGGGCTGGTCGAGCAGCTTCAGCAGTTCGCGGATTTCAGAGGCGCGCATGCGGCTGGAGCGCGTCGCAAAGATTTGTTCCCAATCAAGCACGGGATGTTTCCTCTTATTTCAATTTTCTTTGTCGGAACTTTACACAAAGATCGATAGGTCAGCAAGACTGACCTATCGGGTTGCGCCGGATTTTTTCGCCTTTGATTTTGTCCGCAACGACGCTATCTTACACATAGTCTATCGATCCGCAGAAGGTAAGATCATGGCCACTGCAACCTTATCCTCGAAATTCCAGATTTCCATACCCAAGGAAATCCGCGAAAAGCATAATTGGCAAGCTGGGCAGCAATTTGCTTTCATCCCGCAAGGCAAAGGGGTCATTCTCGTGCCGGTGCCGACCCGCGAGGAACTTTACGGCATGGCCGAAGGCGCCGATACCTCGAATTACCGCGACAGGAACGATCGATACTGATGGCTCGCGTCATCGACAGTTCGGCATGGATCGAGTGGCTTTCCAAGACCGCTACCGGCATTCAGATGAATGCCCAGATCCCTCAGATTTCCGACTGCATAGTGCCGACAATCGTCCAGTTGGAGGTCTTCAAATGGCTGGAGCGGGAGCGCAACATGGGCGAGGCCCAAAGCTTCCTGGCCTATACGACATTTGGGCAAGTCTTCGTCCTGGATACGAATATAGCCAAGGAAGCTGCAAGGTTGTCGGCGGAATTCAAGCTGTCGACAGCCGATGCGATCATTTATGCGACCGCCCGTCTCAGCGATTCAGACCTTCTGACCTGCGACAAGCATTTTGAAGACCTGCCGCATGTCGTCTATGTTCAAAAGCCGGGAGCGGAGCATTAACTCCGCCCCCGAACTTCAAAAGCTTAGTTGACGCTCTTGTCGACCAGCTTGTTCTTGCCGATCCAGGGCATCATGCCGCGCAGCTTGGCGCCGACTTCCTCGATCTGGTGGCTGTCGTTCATGCGGCGGATGCCCTTGAAGCGCGAGCCGCCGGCACGGTATTCCTGCATCCAGTCCGAGGTGAACTTGCCGGTCTGGATGTCTTTCAGGACGCGCTTCATCTCGGCCTTGGTTTCTTCGGTGATGATGCGCGGACCGGTGACGTATTCGCCCCATTCGGCCGTGTTGGAGATCGAGTAGTTCATGTTGGCGATGCCGCCTTCATAGATCAGGTCGACGATCAGCTTCACTTCGTGCAGGCACTCGAAATAGGCCATTTCCGGCGCGTAGCCGGCTTCGGTCAGGGTTTCGAAACCAGCGCGGATCAGCTCGACGAGGCCGCCGCAGAGAACGACCTGCTCGCCGAAGAGATCGGTTTCGCATTCTTCGCGGAAGTTGGTTTCGATGATGCCCGAACGGCCGCCGCCGACGCCGCAGGCGTAGGAGAGCGCGAGTTCAAGCGCGTTGCCGGAAGCGTTCTGGTGAACGGCAACCAGGCAGGGAACGCCGCCACCCTTCTGGTATTCGCCGCGAACCGTGTGGCCCGGGCCCTTCGGGGCGATCATGACGACATCGACCGAGGACTTCGGCTCGATCAGGCCGAAATGGATGTTGAGGCCGTGGGCGAAGGCGATGGCAGCGCCGTCGCGGATATTGCCGGCGATTTCGGCCTTGTAGATGTCGGCCTGCAGTTCGTCCGGGGTCGCCATCATCATAAGGTCGGCCCACTTGGCGGCTTCGGCGACGGTCATCACCTTGAAGCCGTCGGCTTCAGCCTTCTTGATGGTGCCGGAACCGGCCTTCAGCGCGATCACGACGTTCTTGGCGCCCGAGTCCTTGAGGTTCAGCGCATGCGCACGACCCTGGCTCCCGTAGCCGATGATGGCAACGTTCTTCGCCTTGATGAGGTTGATATCGGCATCCCGATCATAATAAACGCGCATCGTATTTTCCTTCCCTATGCGTGAGGTCTGTTGATGATTGTCATCGTCCAGCGGAGACGCCGAGCGCGTCCGCCGATTGTTTTTGCGTGCCGTGCAGGGTGAGGAAGGCTGCAACAGCCTTCTCCGCCTGGCGCGCATTGTCCTTGAGACCCGGCTCGCCGAGCAGCATGCGCACATGCAGGTCGGAAACGATCAGGCCGTAAAGCGTGTGATAGGCAGCATCCGCATTGTCGAAGCGCAGCAGCCCTGCCCTTTTTCCCTGGTCGATCAGCGCCATCGCGCGGCGGTCGATCTGGCGGCGACCGTGTTCGAGCAGAAGCTTCCCGAGCTTCGATCCCTCGCGGGTCGCCTGGCCGATCGCCAGACGATTGAGCGCCAGCGACACGTCGCCGGCCAGAACCTCCAGCAGATCGCGGGCAAAAAGTTCCAGATGGTCACGCAGGAGATCTGCCGTCAGCCGCTCGCCCGAACGCTCGAAGGTGCGCACCTTGGCCGCCTGGTGGGCGATCATCGCCGCCAGCAGGCCCTCGCGGTCGCCGAACCACTTGTAGAGGCTTTCCTTGGAGCAATTGGCGGCGCGGGCCAGACCGGAGGTCGTCAGCGCCTTCTCGCCGCCTTCCACGAGCAGCCGAAGCGCCTGTTCCAGAACAGCGTTCTGGCGCGGCGAAAATTCGGGCATGTCGGTGGTATCGGCTCTCACGGTTCTCAATCCTTTTGCGTACCGTACGGTACGGTTCCGCTCGTATAAAGCATCCGCCGCCGCCGTCAAGTCCGTTCTTCGCTGTTGTGCGCCAGGGACCAAGCTGGTCATCAGGCATGAAGGATTCTACGCTAGGACTTCCGGAGGGCGATGCAATTGCCCGAACGATCAGGGGGACCTTCATGAACCGGATATACGGCACGATTGCCGCCTTCGCCTTCCTTGCCTTGCCCGTTCTCGCCCAGGCTGCCGAAAACCGCTGCGGCTGGCTCCAGAACCCCACGCCGGGCAACTGGTGGCTGGATGACGCCGAGGGCAACTGGCCGATCCGATCGCAGGGAAGCGAGGATGAACCCGAAGGCATGGACCTCATCCCCGACATTTCCGAACGCGACTATGTCAGGACCAATGGCAGCTACGGTTACGCCTGCGCCTGTATGAAGGTCGATACGGATGACGAGCGGATCACGAAAATCTATTCGTTCAAGCAGCTCAAGCTCGCCCAGTGCCGCAATGACAAGGCGCTGACGGTCCCGGGCTGACCGCCGGTACCCGGTTACTCTGCCGCAAGGATGGCGTCCACGTCACGCAGCGGCGACACGCCGTAGAGACGGCTGTATTCGCGGCTGAACTGCGACGGGCTCTGATAGCCGACCCGGTGGCCGGCGCTGCCGACATCGAGCCCTTCCAGCAACATCAGCCGCCGCGCCTCGTGCAGGCGCAGCTTCTTCTGGAACTGCACCGGCGTCATCGCCGTCACCGACTTGAAATGGTGATGCAGCGAAGACGGGCTCATGCCCACATGGTCCGCCAGATCCTCGATCCGCAGCGTGCGATGGAAATTCGTCCGTAGCCAGGCGACGGCGCGGGCAATCCGGTTGCTGCGGCTTTCCGATGTGGCGATATGCAGGAGCCGTGCGCCGTCCGGCCCAGAGAGGACGCGGTAGAGGATTTCCTGCTCGATGAGCGGCGCCATGGCCGCAATATCCGCCGGCCGGTCCAGGAGCCGAAGCAGCCGCGTGGCGGCATCGAGCAGTTCGGGCGGCGCGACATTGGAGACGATGCCACGCATCGCATCGGTATCGGCACCCGGCCTCGGAACGTCGACACGTTCCAGAAGGGCGGAAAGCCTGTCCGGATCGATGGCGAGAACGAAGCACAGATGCGGCATGTCCGGACTTGCGGCCGTGACCCGCGATGTCACCGGCAGTTCGATCGAGGTCAGAAGATAGTCGCCGACGCCGTAGTCGATCACCTCGTCGCCGAGCTTGACGCTCTTGGTGCCCTGCAGGACCAGGCCGATACAGGGCCGATAATCCATGTAGAGCGGCGCGGTCGGGATCGACCGTCGGCTGAGCACGAGATTTCCGATGACCGTGAACACTTCCCCATCCTTCTGAACGTGACGAGCAGCGATTGAAGCCGCCTCGTGATAGGGATTGAAGGGCAAAGTCATGGAGCCTCCGGAATGATCAAGCGAGCGCTTTTCCTATGCCGACTTGCCCCCGAAACCAACAGGCAAGCCATCACTTTTGCAGGATCGTGCAAAAAGCTCGCAGGATCGCTCTAACGCTGTTGCGGGGCCTGGAGGCATAGTCCGCCCGTCCAATTCCCTCCCAACCCAGCAGATGAATGGAGCTCCCATGGCTATTGCAAAAGGCTATGCCGCGACCGACGCGTCGAAACCGTTGACGCCTTTCACCTTCGAACGCCGCGAACCGAATGCCGACGACGTCGTCATCTCGATCCAGTATTGCGGCGTCTGCCATTCCGACATCCACCAGGCCCGCAACGAATGGGGCAATTCGCGCTTTCCGATGGTGCCAGGCCACGAAATCGTCGGCACGGTGACGGCCGTCGGCTCGGCGGTCTCGAAGTACAAGATCGGCGACAAGGTCGGCGTCGGCTGCTTCGTCGACAGCTGTGTCGGTTGTGCGATCCGCGACCTCGACAACGAACATTACATGCCGGGTCTCGTGCAGACCTATAACGACGTCGAAGGCGACGGCACGACGCCGACCTATGGCGGGTATTCCGACTCGGTGGTCGTCAAGGAAGGTTATGTCCTGTCGATCCCGGACAACCTGCCGCTGGACGCCGCAGCCCCACTGCTCTGCGCCGGCATCACTCTCTACTCGCCGTTGCGCCACTGGAATGCCGGCCCCGGCAAGAAGGTCGCGATCGTCGGCATGGGCGGGCTCGGCCATATGGGCGTCAAGCTGGCGCATGCCATGGGTGCCGACGTGACCGTCCTCAGCCAGTCGCTGTCGAAGAAGGAAGACGGCCTGAAGCTCGGCGCCGACGCCTATTACGCGACCAGCGATGCCGAGACCTTCACCAAGCTCGCCGGCACGTTCGACCTGATCATCTGCACGGTCGGCGTCGCGATCGATTGGAACGCCTATCTCGGCCTCCTGAAGGTCAACGGCTCCATGGTACTCGTCGGCGTTCCGGAACATGCCGTGCCGGTGCACGCCTTCTCGCTCATCCCGGGCCGCAAGAGCCTGTCCGGCTCGATGATCGGCTCGATCAAGGAAACCCAGGAAATGCTGGATTTCTGCGGCAAGCACAACATCGTTTCGGAAATCGAGACGATCAGAATCGATCAGATCAACGAAGCCTATGAGCGCGTGCTGAAGAGCGACGTGCGCTACCGCTTCGTCATCGACATCGCCTCGCTGTCGGCCTGAAGCCGATAGTATTGAAAACAGAAAGGGCGGTCCACGGACCGCCTTTTTTTTCCATGCCGGCCATTGCCGGCGCTGAGATGCCGGCGCTCGCCGCTTGAACCGATTCCGTGATCGTTTCCTCGGCTGCGCCGGCCGCTTCGCTTTACTTCGGCAGCTTGTCGTCCACGCCTTCGATGTAGAAATTCATGCCGAGCAGAACGCCGTCCTGTGCCTTTTCGCCGGCGGCCAGCCACGCCGTGCCGTCCTGCTTGTTGATCGGGCCGGTGAACGGATGCAGTTCGCCCGACTTGATCTTGGCTTCGGTCTCTTCGGCCATCGCCTTCACGTCGTCCGGCATGTTGGTATAGGGCGCCATGGTCAGGATGCCGTCCTTCAGGCCGTCCCAGATCTGCTCGGACTTCCAGGTGCCGTCAAGCAGCGCCTGTGTGCGCTTGATGTAATAGGCGCCCCAGGTATCGACGATGGCGGTCAGCTGCGTCTTCGGGCCTGCCGCGATCATGTCGGAGGCCTGGCCGAAGGCGAGGATGCCGCGCTCGGCGGCGACCTGCATCGGAGCGGTGGTATCGGTGTGCTGGGTCAGGATATCGACGCCCTGGTCGATCAGCGCCTTGGCGGCGTCGGCTTCCTTGCCCGGATCGAACCAGGTATTGGCCCAGACGACCTTCAGCTTGAAGTTCGGGTTGATCGACTTGGCGCCGAGTTCGAAGGCGTTGATGCCCATCACCACTTCCGGGATCGGGAAGGAGGCGATGTAGCCGGCGACGCCCTTCTTCGACATTTTCGCGGCGATCTGACCCTGAATATAGCGGCCTTCGTAGAAGCGCGAATTGTAGGTCGCAAGGTTCGGCGCAGCCTTGAAGCCGGTCGCATGCTCGAACTTCACATCGGGGAACTTCGCAGCGACCTTGACCGTGGCATCCATGAAGCCGAAGGACGTGGTGAAGACCAGCGAGCAGCCGGAGCGGGCCATGCGTTCGATGGCGCGTTCCGCATCCGGGCCTTCCGGCACGTTTTCGAGGAAGGGCGTTTCGACCTTGGCGCCAAGTGCCTTGTCGAGCTGCTGGCGACCGAGGTCATGCGCCTGCGTCCAGCCACCATCCGTCTTCGAACCGACGTAGATGAAACAGACCTTCTTCTTCTCCTGGGCCTCGGCGCCGGTCGAAAAACCGCCCATCAGGGCGGCCGATGCGGCAAGGGCGATAATCAGCTTCTTCATTTCCTAACCTCTATTGGCTTGAAGACGTTTTGTTTTTGGTTCCGCGGTCACCGGTCCGGGACAAAGGGTTTCCCGAGCGCGGCCGGCGTATTGATGAGCGTCGTGCGACGATTATGCGAAATGATGATCAGCACCACAATAGTCGCCGCATAAGGAAGTGCGGACAGGAACTGCGACGGGATAACGATGCCGAGGCTCTGCGCCACGATCTGCGCGTGCAGCTGGCCGATCCCGACGGCGCCGAAGAGGTACCCGCCGGCCAGAACCCGCCATGGCCGCCAGGAGGCGAAAACGACGAGCGCGAGCGCGATCCAGCCGCGGCCGGCCGACATGTTCTCCACCCATTGCGGCGTGTAGACGAGCGAAAGCTGAGCGCCGGCAAGTCCGGCACAGGCGCCGCCGAACATGACTGCCAGATAACGGGTGCGGATGACGTTGATGCCGAGCGCATGGGCGGAGGCATGGCTGTCGCCGATCGCCCGCAGTTTCAGTCCGGTCCGGCTCCTGAACAGGAACCAGCTGATGCCGACGACAAGCGCGATCGATACGTAGAAGATCAGGTCCTGGCGAAAGAGGACGCGACCGAAAAACGGGATGTCCGAAAGCAACGGAAAAACGATCGGCTGCAGCTTGATGCCCGGCTGGCCGACGAAGGCCTCGCCGATCTGGCCGGAGAGCCCGAGACCGAGGATGGTGAGCGCAAGGCCGGTCGCGACCTGGTTGGCCACCAGCGTCAGCGTCAGGAAACCGAAGAGCAGCGAGAAGATCCCGCCCCCCAGAATGCCGGCGAGGATGCCGATATAAGGGGAGCCCGTCAGTTGCGCGGCCACGAAGGCGCAGGCGGCACCCATGATCATCATGCCCTCGACGCCAAGGTTCAGCACGCCGGAGCGCTCGGTCACCAGTTCGCCGAGCGCTGCGAGAACCAGCGGCGTCGATGCGGTGATGACGGTGAGAAGGATGGCCTCGAACATCAGCCCCTTGCCTCCGCCGGTTTCGTGCCTGCGAAGATCAGCCGGATCCTGTAGTGGATCAGCGTATCGCAGGAGAGCACGAAAAAGAGCAGCAGCCCCTGGAAGACGCGGCTGACCTTGTCTGAAATGCCGATCGACAGCTGCGCCGCCTCGCCGCCGAGATAGGTCAGCGCCAGCACGAGGCCCGAGGCGATGATACCGAGCGGGTTGAGCCGCCCGAGGAACGCAACGATGATCGCGGTGAAGCCATAACCGGGCGATATGACCGGCTGGAGGTGGCCGATCGAGCCGGAAACCTCGGAAATCCCGGCAAGCCCGGCAAGCGCGCCCGACAGCAGCATCGAGAACCACACCATGCGGCGGGCTGAGAAGCCCGCGAAACGCCCTGCCCGCTCCGACTGGCCGAGCACCGAGACCTCGAAGCCCTTCAGCATGAAGCGCATCATGAACCACAGCGCCACGGCTGCCACGATCGCAAAGATGAATGCCCAGTGGGCACGGCCGGACGAAGACAGAATTTCCGGCACGACGGCTTCGATCTGAAACGTCTTGGTGATCGGGAAATTATTGCCCTGCGGATCGCGCCAGGGACCGCGCACCAACCAGTCGAGATAGAGTTGGGCAATATAGACCAGCATCAGGCTGGTCAGGATCTCGTTGGTGTTGAAACGGGTCTTCAGGAGCGCCGGGATGCCGGCGTAAAGCGCGCCGCCCGCCATGCCGAGGATCAGCATCAGCGGCAGGATGATCGGCGAATGCCAGGTGGGATACAAAACCGGCAGGATCGAGCCGGTGATCGCGCCGATGGTGAACTGGCCTTCGGCGCCGATATTCCAGTTGTTCGACCGGTAGCAGACCGACAGGCCGACCGCGATCAGGATCAGGGGTGCGGCCTTGATCGCCAGTTCGTGCAGCGACCAGACTTCCAGCAGCGGCTCGACGAAGAAACTGTAAAGCGCGCTCACCGGGTTCTTGCCAAGCAGCCAGAACATGACGGCGCCGAAGGCGAGCGTCAGCGCGAGCGCCAGCAGCGGCGACAGGACCGAGAACAGCGTCGAGACGCGGGCGCGCTTCTGGAGTTCAATGCGCATGCGCCGCCTCCGGAACAGAGTGGCTTTCATGGACGCCGCCCATCAGCAGACCGATGCGTTCCAGCGTCAGCGTGCCGGCCGGATAGGCCTCGGAGAGACGGCCTTCCGAGATCACGGCGATATTCGTCGCCACCTCGAAAATCTCGTCGAGGTCTTGGCTGATCACCACGACCGCCGAGCCCGACCTGGCAAGATCGATCAGCGCCTGGCGGATGCGGCTTGCGGCACCGGCATCGACGCCCCAGGTCGGCTGGTTGACAACGAGCACGGAGGGCTGCCGGTCGAGCTCGCGCCCGACGATGAATTTCTGGAGATTGCCGCCCGAGAGCGAGCCTGCCTGCGGATTCTCGCCGCTCTTGCGGACATCCATCGCCTCGCAAATGCGGCGGGTGGCGGAGCGGATCGCATCGAAGCGGATGACGGAAAAGGCGCCGCCGGACAGGAAGGCCTTCTTGTCCGACTGGCTGCGGGCGAGCAGGAGATTGTCCGAAAGCGCCATGGCGGAAACGGCGGCATGTCCATGACGCTCTTCCGGCACGAACCCGGCGCCAAGCAGGCGGCGGCCGTTGATGCCGGTGCGGCCGACCGCCTTGCCCCGGATGCGGATCGCCTCGTCTTCGGCGACCGGATATTCGCCCGAGAGCGCATCGAAGAGTTCACCCTGGCCATTGCCGGCCACGCCGGCAATGGCCAGCACCTCTCCGGCACGGACCTTCATGGTGATGTTCTTGAGCGATACGGCAAAGGGCGTGCGCGCCGGAACCGAAAGATTGCTGACCTCGACGCCGATATCGCCGAGTGCCGCCGCATTGTCCCGATGGACTTCGGCGACGTCGGAGCCGACCATCATGCGGGCGAGCGAGGCCGGCGTTTCCTGTCCGGGGTCGCAGGCGCCGGTGACCTTGCCATGGCGCAGGACCGTGGCCCGATCGCAGATGCGGCGCACTTCCTCGAGCCTGTGGCTGATATAGAGAACCGACCGGCCCTCGGCCTTCAGCTTGAACAGCGTCTCGAACAGCCGGTCGGCCTCCTGCGGGGTCAGGACCGAAGTCGGCTCGTCGAGGATGATCAGCTTGGGGTTCTGAAGCAGCGCCCGGACGATCTCGATGCGCTGGCGCTCGCCGACGGACAGGTCCGCCACATGCGCCTGGGGATCGAGCGGCAGGCCGTATGCCTTGGAAAGCGACGCCGCCTCGTCCGATATCCTGGCAAGCGAAATCTTCGGGTCGAGCGACAACGCAATGTTCTCCGCGACCGTCAGTGCCTCGAAGAGCGAGAAATGCTGGAAGACCATGCCGATGCCGAGGTGGCGGGCCTCGCCCGGCGAGGCGATCGTCGCAGGCGAACCCTGCCAGAGGATCTGGCCGGCGCTTGGCTGCAGTACGCCGAAGAGCATTTTTACCAGCGTCGACTTGCCAGCGCCGTTTTCACCGAGCAATGCATGAATTTCACCGGGGGCAATATCCAAATCGATCGCGTTGCAAGCCGCGAAGCTGCCGAAAAGCTTGGTCAAACCTCGAACCGACAGAAGCGGAACGGTCGCCGGACCCTCGGATAACGTCACTGAACCCCCTCGTTCACTGCGGGCCTACCTTCTTCGAGGTTTTTCAGGGCGACGCAGCGTATTGACCTTTGACGACATCCGGCGATCACTCCGGACATTCGACTGATATTGATACCGTTTTTGTTGCTTCGCACAACATTAAAAAAGGGGGTTTCCTGAACGCCCAACTATTTTCCAAGACTGGGGAAAAGCTGCAGAACACCGCCAATGCAATAGAGGTAGATGCCGCTCAATACGACACCGTAGACGACCCAGTCGGGTGTCTCGAAATGCAGGAGCAGCGAGTAGCCGCCGAGCGCGCACCAGATGAGGCAGATGGCCAGATTGAGCGGTCGGAGCCGCTTGACGCGGACGGGATGCAGGAAATTGATCGGCAGGAAGGTCAAGACGACCGATACGGAGACCAGCACCAGAGCCGCCGTCGCGCTCGCATCGATGACGAACAACGTGAACACGACCATGTTCCAGACCACCGGAAAGCCGGAGAAAAAGTATTCGTCCGTCTTCATGCCCATGTCGGCATAATAAACCGCGCTCGATACGACGATCGCGCCCGCGGCCACGAAGGACCAGGGCTCGCCGATCATACCGCTCTGGTAAAGCGCAAACGCCGGCAACAGCACGTAGGTCACGTAGTCGATGATGTTGTCGAGCGTATCCCCGGACCAGTTGGGCAGAACCTCCTTGACCCGCACCTTGCGGGCAATCGGCCCGTCGATGCCATCGACGAGGAGCGCCAGCCCCAGCCACCAGAACATGTCGACGAAGCGATGCTCGGCTGCCGCGACGACCCCGAGAAAAGCAAGGAACGAACCGGATGCCGTCAGGAGATGAACCGAGAAAGCACGAATTTCAGCATACGGAACTTTTCTGTAATTGAAGATTCGTCTGATCACGCGTCAGTCCCGCCTTTCCTACATCCGGCGAGGTATGCGGCCAATCACCGCGCATTGCAACCGGCTTGGCCCCGCCGCAAGGCATAAAGCATTGCTTTTTCTATGCTGCGCTGCCGTGCCCCATGGATATGCCCGCCGCGAAGCTCTAGATAATCGAGAGTACATTTTGAAAGAGCGGGACGACGGACATGCAGCATTTCGAGATCGCCGTGGTGGGCGGGGGACTGGCCGGATCGGTTGCCGCACTGGCGTTCGCGCGCGCCGGCCGCAAGGTGGCGATGATTGCACCTTCCTTCGAAAAAACCGACGAGCGCACCACTGCGCTGATGGACCAATCCATTCGCTTTCTCGAACGACTTGGCGTCTGGGAAGGCATAGCGCCTTTCGCCGCGCCGCTTTCGGTCATGCAGATCGTCGATGGCACCAAACGGTTGCTGCGCGCGCCAACGGCGCAGTTCCGGGCGCAGGATGTCGGCCTCTACGCCTTCGGCTACAACATACCGAACCGGGCACTGTCGGAAACGCTGGATGCGGCGGTAGCAGCGGAACCCAACGTTACCAACGTCGCTCAAACCGTGGAAACCTTCGATTTTTCGGCCGAAAGAGTGATGCTGACATTGGCGGACGGCACGATTGCCAGCGCCGATTTCGTCGTCGGTGCGGACGGACGTCAGTCGAAGGCTCGGGAAACGGCCGGCATCGGCGTGCGCCGCTGGTCCTATCCGCAGTCGGCGGTGGTCTTGAACTTCGCCCACACCCTGCCGCACGGCAATGTCTCGACCGAAGTCCATACGGAAAGCGGACCGTTCACCCAGGTTCCCCTGCCCGGCCTGCGCTCCAGCCTTGTCTGGGTGGTGAAGCCGGAGGAAGCCCACCGTCTCGTCGAGCTTCCAACCGAGGACTTGTCGCGGCTGGTCGAAGACCGCATGCAGTCTATGCTCGGCAAGGTGAAGGTCGAAGGCAAGGCACAGGCATGGCCGCTTTCCAGCCTGATGGCGGAGCGGTTCGGCAAGGGCCGGCTGGCGCTGATCGGCGAGGCCGCACATGCCTTCCCGCCGATCGGCGCGCAAGGCCTCAACCTTTCACTCCGCGACATCATCGCGCTTTCGGAACTGCTCGCCGCAACCGGCGACCGTCCGGTCCCGGCGGATGCAGGCGACCGCTTCAACCGGCAGCGCGGCCCGGACATCGTCAGCCGCACAGTCGGCGTCGATCTCCTCAACCGCTCGCTGCTGTCGGATTTCCTGCCCGTCCAGATGCTGCGTGCCGCCGGCCTGCACATCCTCACCAGCGCCCCGCCGCTTCGCAACCTGCTGATGCGGGAAGGGATCGAGCCTGGCCGCGGCCTGCGCGCCGTCGTCGATGCCTTACGGAAAGAGATCCGGCGGTAACGCGCCGGAATTGATGAGGTAAAGCAGCGCCGGCAGGGTTGCCACCGATGCGACCGTGATGATCAGGATGCTCGCCGACGCCCTCTCCTGCCAGACGCCGTATTGCTGACTGATGACGAAAACGTTGGTCGCCGTCGGCAGCGCCGACAGCAAAGTCGCAGAATAAATCCAGACGGGATCGAAATTGCCGATCAGCGACAGGACGGCGTATGTGGTCATCGGCAGCACGATCAGCTTCGAGACCGCGATATAGCTGATCTCCACCGGCACGCGCTTGATCGGCCGCAGCGCCAGCGTCACCCCCATGGCAAACAGCGCGCAAGGGGCCGCAGCCTGGGCGAGGTAGTCGATGAGCCGCTGGAATGCCGCAGGCGGCTGCACGGCAAATGCCGCAAAGCAAAATCCGAGCGCCGTCGAGATGATGAAGGGATGCAGCACGACTTTCCGGACGATATCGGCCGCGACCTGGGTGGCTGGGCGCTTGTCGCCCCCGGCCACCGCCATCATCGCAGGCGCGACAATGAAATGCGCGGCGTTCTCGAAGCAGACGATCAGCGCCACCGGCACCGCCGCCGCCTCGCCGAAAGCGAGCAACGCCAGGCCCGGCCCCATATAGCCGATGTTGCCGTAGGAGCCGGCAAACGACTGGATGGTGCAATCGGCAAACGAATTGCGGCGGAAAAAGAAGCCGATCAGGAATAGCGCGAAGAAGACCAGATAGGTCGCGCCGATCTCGCCGAAGATGAAGTCGGCCCGGGTCAACTGCTCGACCGGGGTACGGGACACAAGTTTGAAGAAGAGCGCCGGCAGGGCCGCGTAGATGATGAAAGTATTCATCCAGCCGAGCGCCTCGGCCGGCTGCCTGGTTACCCTCGCGGCCAGATAACCGATGAAGATCAGCCCAAAGAAGGGCAACAGCAATGCAATGATATCGGCCATCGGTTCCCTGCCCGAATGACCGGGCCGTATTGGAAGACGCTTTCCGTTAGCCGATTTGCATCAGGATTGGAAAGGTCTGCTGGAACCAGATCGCGGCCGAAGTGACGAAACCGAAGATGAAAGCGAGCCCGGTCAGAATCAGGAAGACGCCCATGACCTTCTCGACCATGCCGAGATGGCGGCGGAAGCGGGTCAGGAACCGCATGAAGGCGCCCGAAAAGCCGGCGGCGATCCAGAACGGCACGGCAAGGCCGAGCGAATAGATGGCGAGCAGCGCCGCCCCCTCACCGACCGTATCGCGGGATGCGGCAACGCCGAGGATGGCGCCGAGCACCGGGCCGATACAGGGTGTCCAGCCGAAAGCGAAGGCAAGCCCCATGACATAGGCGCCCGAGAGCGTCGCCGGCTGGCCGCCGCCCTGGAAGCGCGCCTCACGGGCGAGAAGGCCTATCCGGAAGACACCCAGAAAATTCAGGCCCATGACGATGATGATCAGGCCGCCGAGCTTCGACAGGAGATCGAGATGCTGACGCAGGAGCACGCCGATCGTCGAGGCGCCGGCCCCGAGCGCCACGAAGACGGTGGCGAACCCGAGGGTGAAGAACAACGCCGACTTGAGCACCGCCCGCCGTGTTCCGCCTCCCGAATCGATGACCGCTGCCCCTCCGCCACCGCGGAACTGCTCCACCGAGATGCCCGCCATATAGCAGAGGTAAGGCGGCACCAGCGGCAGCACGCAAGGAGAGAGAAACGACAATGCACCGGCAAGAAGCGCGCTCAGCAGGGAAATTTCGGCAATCGACACGTGTGGCTCCGGATGGCGGGCCTTTCCGGGAGCCCGCGTCTTACGCTTGAGGTAATGGCCGGACGCGGCGAATGCCAATCACCTTTTCGCATAGCCGCAGAAAAGCGGCAGATAGCCGCATTTTTGCTGTTTTTGCGGGTTGACCGCAAAGGGGCACCTGCCTATGTTCCGCGCACTTTCAAGGACGCGCTTACCCGCGGCCGCGGGAGAGCGTAGCTCAGTCGGTAGAGCAACTGACTTTTAATCAGTAGGTCCAGGGTTCGAATCCCTGCGCTCTCACCATTCTGCAATTAAATCATACACTTAAACTGACACCAATGCGATCGCGGTGGGTTGATGCGCATAGGCCGAGGCTCCGGGTGCTGTGTCGTTCGCAGTGTCGGGCAGGCTTGCTGCGCCCGCTTCGTCACAATGTGGGTGGACGAAATCCCGCCCGTCTGTCAAAAGCCGATCCGGACGCGACTGCCGTTAGCTTTAGAACGGGGTCGGGCGACCGATTGACGTCACGTCGCTGCCACGAGATCACGTCGGCCGTCCATTCTAGATCCGGCATGCGAAACCGCATCGCCAAAAGCCTCCCGTATCCATTACAATTTGCTCATCTTCGGGGCGGACGCCATTCATTACAGCCAAGTCACGTTTGCGGCGGCAAAATGCGGACGGGTGAAAATCCGGAGCGTGGTCTCAAGCCATTGAGATATCTATTCTTCGCGAGATGGTGGACATCCGGGGAAGCCAGGATTTGGCCGAAAATTCGGCAGATGAGGCTCCCCAAACCTTATTTATAATTAAGCTGACCTTCGCCGCTTCGGGGCGTATTGCTGTCTTCAAGACTGAATGATGCCGACGGTCGGAAATGCCGCGACGGCAGAGCCAGTTTCAGAACCGTTCGCGGAAGGTGGAGCTCAGATATGCGCTCGATAGCCCCAATGAAACAGCAATCCCCGGTGCCGCCGGCACCCTGCCCGGTCATGCACCTCACCGGACCGCCCGGCAATCGACTTCGATAGTCAGGCGTTCGAAGCCGCTTCACCCCGCCTCCCGGTGAACCGGTTCCTGAAGCAGCAGTTTCCCCAAACGCCGGCTTTTCAGCCTCGTCAATCTCTAGAACCCCATCGATCGGCCGTGCTCCCTCGCGCGGCCCGGATCCTCTTCGCCCAATGCGCCGCCTCCCGGCGTCGGGGCTGCAGATTTGAAAGGAAGACCTCCATGTCCAATATCCTTCGCAGACATCGGATCGCGGCACTCATCGGCGCCGCCATCATCGCGGTTCCGCTCGCCGTACCGGTCGTTCTCGGCACCAATGCCGCGCATGCCGCAACCATGGCAACGGCTGCTACCGGTTCCGTTCCGGGGATCGTCGCTCCGGGTGGTTCGTTCGCGCCGATCGTTTCGGCCGACAAGCCGGCCGTCGTCACCATCACCACCACGATGAAGGCTCAGAACGTCGCCTCGGACGACAGCTCGCCCCTCGACGACAATTCGCCGTTCGACGAGCAGTTCCGGCAGTTCTTCGGCCAACAGGGCATTCCCATACCGCGCCATATGCCGCAGCAGCGCCAGGCCCCCAGAACCGAAGCCCTCGGGTCCGGCTTTGTCGTCACGGCCGACGGTTACATCGTCACCAACAACCACGTGATCGACAACGCGATCGATATCAAGGTGACCCTCGACGACGGGACGGAAGTCCCCGCCAAGCTCGTCGGGGCCGATCCGAAATCCGATCTCGCCGTCATCAAGATCAACGCGCCGAAGCCCTTGGCGACCATCGCCTGGGGCGATTCGGACAAGCTCAATGCCGGCGACCAGATTCTCGCGATCGGCAATCCGTTCGGCATCGGCACGACCGTCACCGCCGGCATCGTTTCGGCCCGTGGTCGCGATCTCCACAGCGGTCCCTATGACGATTTCATCCAGATCGACGCGCCGATCAATCACGGCAATTCGGGCGGCCCGCTGGTCGATCTCGAAGGCAAGGTCGTCGGTATCAACACGGCGATCTATTCCCCGAACGGCGGCAGCGTCGGTGTCGGCTTCGCCATCCCGTCCGACCAGGCTCAAAAGGTCGTCGCCAAGCTGATGAAGGACGGTTCGATCGAACACGGCTTCATCGGAGTACAGATTCAGCCGGTGACGGCGGATGTGGCAGGCGCCATCGGCCTCGACAAGCCGGAAGGCGCGCTGGTTGCCAATGTCAACGACGACACGCCGGCTGCCAAGGCCGGCATCCAGACCGGCGACGTCATCACCGCGCTCGGCGGACAGGCGATCAAATCTCCACGCGATCTGTCGCGCATGGTCGCCGATCTAACGCCCGGCGCCAAGGAAGGCCTCACCGTCTGGCGTCAGGGTCAAAGCCGGAATCTCAGCATTACGGTCGGAGGCAACGAGCCCGACCAGCAGCAGGCTTCCGCCGGCAATGACGACAAGTCCGCGCAGGATGCCCAGCGCGTTCCGACGATCGGTATCGGCCTAGCGGACATTTCGCCGGATATCCGCCAGGCCCTCAACCTGCCGCGCCGGGAAAACGGCGTGGTGATCGAGAGCGTCGCTCCCGACAAGCCGGCTGCCGACGCCGGCCTGCAGCCAGGGGATATCATCGTCTCGATCAACCAGCAGTCCGTGAAGTCTGCCCGGCAAGCCAAGGCGGCGGTCGCGGAAGCCGGCAGATCCGGGCGCAAATCGGTCCTGCTCCTGATCCAGCGTGGCGAAAGCCAGACCTTCGTCGCGGTCCCCTTCTCGATCGGCTGAACCTCACCTCGCCTTATCTTCTCGGCGCCGCCCGGTCACGTGAACCGGGCGGCGAGCGTTTTGCTCCGCCCGTGTTCCGCGAGCCCTCCAGCGCGGCAACGAGTTCCGCGAATCTCGCCCTTGCCCGAGCAAGCACCAATGAATGGGCGATCGGTTTGTCCACCACGTCCTCCAGGGCCCGCACCACCCGGCGGGCCGCTCTCTTCAATTCGCGGGAGGCAGATTCGCTGCCCAGGATCTCTGCGGCGAGGACATACATCCGCCGATAGCTCCTGGCTTCGGCGGCGGTCCTTGTCCACGCCCTATGGAATTCAATCATGCGGGCTTAGATGGGAGCCGCCCATCGAAAGTCAGGCGCGCGATAACGGTAGAGTCAATCTCGCCTTAACCAAAACTTAAGCGCGAATTACCGTCTTCTGATGAAATCGCCATCGGAACCTTCATCGACACAAGGCGTTTGCCCGGCCGAAGGAGCGTCTCTATGCGCATTATATTCGTAGTCATGATCGTTTCGGTGCTCAGCATCCTGGCATTCAAATATGCCGACCAGTCGCTTGGCGGTGGCGAAATACTGGCCTCTCCCATGGAGCTCTCAGCTCAGAACTGACAGCGTGAGACAGCGTCAGGCGGATGATGTTTTTCGCGTGCCCCCCGGATCGGCTTGACCGCCCCGGTCTCACCGCAATATTCCTGCGGTCCCGCCCAATCCATTTTCCAAACACGAGAGGTTTCCATGGCCAAGCCAAAGATTGCGATCATCATCAGCAGCACACGCGACGTGCGGTTCGGCGACAAGCCGGCACAGTGGATCTATGATACGGCATCCAAGCGCGACGACATGGAATTTGAGATCGTCGACCTACGCGATTTCCCCCTGCCGTTCTTCAATGAAAAGGCTTCAAACGCCTGGGTCCCCACCGAAAACGAAGTCGGCCAGCGCTGGCAAAAGAAGGTCGCCGAATTCGACGGCTATATCTTCGTGATCGCCGAGTACAACCGCTCGATCACGGCAGCGCTCAAGAACGCGCTCGACTATTCCTACCCGGAATGGAACCGCAAGCCGGCGGCAGCCGTCGGTTACGGCAGCGTCGGCGGCGCCCGTGCGGTCGAACACTTCCGCACGATCGCGGTCGAACTGCAGATGGTTCCGACCCGCCCGGGCGTTCACATCCAGGGCGCCGACTTCTTCGCAGTCTGGCAGCAGGGCAAGGCGCTCTCGGAACTCACCCATCTGGAACCCGGCGTGAAGACGATGCTGGACGACCTTTCCTGGTGGGCCACCGCCCTCAAGACGGCCCGGGAAAAAGCCTGATTGGCCGTCGCGCCAAGTTGATCTCAAGGCTCCGGTGCCGGCCGGAACTTTCCGGTTTTCCGGGTGTTGTCAGGCTATAGAGGAGCTGTTGCCATGAGCGCCCAAAATGTCCTGATTGCCTTGGGATCCGCCATTGCGGGCGGCCTTGTCGTCGCCCTTCTGATGCATCCGGCCGGACCGACCGCCACGACGAAATCGGATCGCCTCGGCGGCCCTCCGGCGGAAACCGCCTTCCTGCCGGAACGGTTCGGCGTCCCTGGTTCTACCCAGTGATCGCCCGGAATCTGAATACGAAAGGCCGGCGTCTGTTTCCAGGCGCCGGCCTTTTTTCATTCTATCCGATCAGTGAACGGCCTTGCCGCCCTGTTCCTCTTCGAATGTCACCGCGACATCGCCGTCTGCCGACAGGCGAACTCTGTCACCTTCGATATCGGCGACCAGTTCCAGCGGAATGAAGTGGTGGTGGCCTTGATGGCGGCCCTCTCCGCTGTCCCTTTTGGTCAGCTTGATGCGGCTGCCTTCGACGCGGTCGACCGTTCCAACATGGACGCCATCCGCGCCGATGACTTCTGCGTGTTCCTTGATTCTTGCAGCATCGATCATGGAAAATCTCCTTTTCTGCGTTTTCGACAACGCGCGAGTGAAGATATCGATGCATGCCCTTCGAAAATGTGAGGGCTATTCTCCCCTCGGAGAACTGCCGGAACTATTGATGCAGGGTATAGGAGCCCATTTTGCAGAAGTCCTGCGTATCTTCCATGTCTTCAAGCTTGGAATCCTCCGAGAATTCGAAGCGCATGTCGTATTTGCAGGAACGGCGGCCATCGCGGATGGTGATCTTGATGCTCTGGCCCGGCTCCAGGACGTCATCGCCGAAAACGTCTTCCTCCCAGTCATCCACGCCTTCCGGCGAGGTATAAAAGCGCTCCAGTGTACCCTTGGTTTTATTGATCAGGGTGAACACAAGATCGTCTGCGGCGTGAGCGACACCCGCGGACATCACAACAACTGCGCAAACGCCAGCCAACACCGAGAATTTCTTAATCATAACACTACACCCCTGCCCGTCATTGGGTGCGTTATTACTACCACTCGGCTCTTAAGGCATGGTGAAACGGCGGGTATTCTGACATGCCGCAGGTTACCGATATTTAAGTTTTACCGCTTCCGGTTTCATGCCATTGAGAGAGAAGACGAATTCCGTCTGGCGACCACGCTTGCGACGGATTGCGCCGCATGACGGCGCGGCGGGAGGCTTGGCCCCGGCTGTATCGCTACCCAGCAAAGGACGAACCGTTGAACGTGCAGAACACATCCGACCCGGCAACAAAGACCAGCGGCACGCCCGATCTCGCCGCGATCCTGGCCGCTTCGGGAAACCAGCGCAAGAAGCGCCGCTGGGTCTGGCCGACGGTCCTTATCGTTCTCGTAGCTGCGGCGGCAGGCGCCTACAGCTATTTCGGCAGCAGCGGCCCGCGCTACGACTACACCACCCAGCCGGCGAAGAACGGGGGCCTCTCGGTGATCGTCACGGCGACCGGGTCGGTCCAGCCGACGGATCAGGTGGATATATCGAGCGAACTGTCCGGCACCGTCCGCAAGGTCAATGTCAGCTATAACAGCGCGGTCAAACAGGGCGATGTGCTCGCCGAACTCGACACCAACAAGCAGGAAGCGGATGTTCAGAGCGCCCGCGCTCAACTTGCTTCGGCGAAGGCCAATGTATTGAAGGCCGACGCAGAGGCTGCCTCGGCCAAGAATTCGCTCGACCGCCTGACCGGCCTCGTCAGCAACCGCATTTCGACCCAACAGGAACTGGACGCGGCGAAATTCACCTACGATTCGGCACTTGCCACCAAAGCCGTCAACGAGGCCTCCGTTCTTTCCGCCGAAGCCAATCTGCGGCTGTCGGAACTCAATCTTCTGAAGCTCAAGATCGTGTCGCCGATCGACGGCATCGTGCTGACCCGTGACGTGGACCCCGGCGCGACCGTCGCCTCCTCGCTGAATGCGCCGGTGCTCTTCACTATTGCCGGCGACCTGAAGCGCATGGAACTGCAGGTCGCCGTCGACGAGGCGGATGTCGGCCATGTTCAGGAAGGCCAGACGGCGAAATTCTCGGTCGATGCCTATCCCGATCGCAATTTTCCGGCCACCATCCAGGCGGTCCGCTTTGCATCGGAAACCGTCTCCAACGTCGTCACCTACAAGGCGATCCTGACGGTCGACAACGCCGATCTGCTGCTGCGTCCGGGCATGACGGCAACAGCGGACATCACCGTGCAATCGGTCACCGATGCGCTCCTCGTGCCGAATGCGGCGCTGCGCTATTCGCCGCCGACAACGGCGCGCAGCCGCGGCAATTTCCTGACCCGGCTTTTCGCGCCGCCGCGCCCGCGCGGCAATCGCGGTGGCGACAATGCCTCGAGTGCTGGCCGTGCCGTCTGGGTCCTGCGCGCCGGGGTGCCGACACGGGTTCAGGTCGAGACCGGCCCGACTGACGGGCAGTTCACGGTGCTGAAATCCGGAGAGGTCAGACAAGGCGATCTGCTGATCACGGACGCCGTAGCCCGGGCGAACTGAGGAGGGTTTTGATGACGCTCCCTCCCATCATCGCCTTCAGGCAGGTCTCGAAATTCTACGGGCACGGCGAAGCGACGATCCGTGCTCTCGACCATATCGACCTGTCGATCACGGCGGGCGAATTCGTATCGATCATGGGTCCGTCCGGCTCGGGAAAATCCACGGCGATGAACATCATCGGCGGGCTCGACGTCCCTTCGTCCGGCGAATATCTGTTCCAGGGCATTCCGACGAGCGGCTTCGACCGCGCACAGCTGACGCTGCTGCGACGTCACATGCTCGGATTCGTGTTCCAGGGCTTCAACCTTCTCGCCCGCACATCCGCCGTCGAAAATGTCGAACTCCCCCTCGTCTATCGCGGCATGGATCACCGAGAGCGGCGCAGCCGGGCAATGACCGCGCTGGAACAGGTGGGCCTCAAGGGCCGCGAAGGGCATACGACCCAGGAGCTTTCCGGAGGCCAGCAGCAGCGCGTGGCGATCGCACGCGCCATCGTCACCGATCCCGCCGTGCTGCTCGCCGACGAGCCGACCGGCAATCTCGACACAAGGACCAGCGCCGAGATCATGGAGCTGATCACTCGGCTCAATCGTGACAACGGCATTACCATCATCATGGTCACCCATGAGGAGGATATCGCAGCCTATGGCAAGCGGCTCCTGCGGTTCGTCGACGGCCATCTCGCCTCCGATCAGGCCCAAGTGAAGGAACATGCCCTTGTTCTTTGAGACGGCGAAGCTGGCCTGGCGTGCAATCAGCCGCAACATGCTGCGGTCCTTCCTCACCGTTCTCGGCGTGGTGATCGGCGTTGCGGCCGTGATCGCCATGGTGACTGTCGGCAATGGCACGACGGCGAAGGTGCAGGCAGAGCTATCCCGCCTCGGCACCAACACGCTTTTCGTCCGTCCGGGCCAATGGGGACCGGGACGCGCCAGCAGTGAAGCCAAGCGCTTCAACGACAAGGATGTCCTGGCGATCCAGGAACAGGTGACCGGACTTCGCGCCGTCGCCCCGCTGAACCGCGGCACGGCAACCGTGATTGCGGGCGGCGCCAACCATTCCTCGAGCGTGATCGGCACCACCAACGATTATCTGACCGCCCAGGACTGGGACCTCGCGCTCGGCCGGCAGTTCCTCGCCAACGAGGACCGCGGCAGCCAGGCCGCCTGCATCATCGGGGAGACGGTTCGCAAGGAACTGTTTGGCTCGGTCAACCCGGTCGGGCAGAGTATCCGCGTCAGCAATGTCGCCTGCCCGGTCGTCGGCGTGCTTGCCGTCAAGGGCCAGTCCGGCATGGGCGACGACCAGGACGACACAGTCATCATGCCCCTGAAACTGCACCAGCGGCGGATCGGCGGCACGACGACGATCAGCAGCATCATCCTGTCGGCGCAGGACGGCGTGGCAACCGCAAAAGTCCAGTCGGACGTCGAAAGCCTGTTGCGCGAACGGCGCAGGATCGCGATCGGACGCGAGGACGATTTCTCGGTCAACGACATGTCGCAGATCGCCGCGGCGATGACCGGCACCACCGTGCTTCTGACCGGCCTCCTCGGCGCCGTCGCGGCCGTCAGCCTGCTGGTCGGCGGCATCGGCATCATGAACATCATGCTGGTGTCGGTCACCGAGCGCACCCGCGAGATCGGCATTCGCCTGGCGATCGGTGCCCTTGAGCGGCAGGTGCTGACCCAGTTCCTCGTCGAAGCGGTGATGCTGTCAATCTTCGGCGGCGTCAGCGGCATTGTCGCCGGCCTTGCGCTTGCCTATGGCGTCGTGAGCTTTCTCGGCGTGCCCTTCGTCGCAAGCCCGACGATCATCCTGCTCGCGTTTGCCTTCTCGGCAATGATCGGCATGGTGTTCGGCTACTTTCCGGCCCGCCGCGCGGCACAGCTCAATCCGATCGAAGCGCTCCGCCACGAATGATCGGGCATCGCCTGGCGTTTCCGCAGCGGCGCCATCAATTGCATATCTTTCTCTGATATATCACTCGCGCTTGCCATTCCGAATGCGACATGCCACACCGTGATATATCAGCAAAGGTGAGGCGCATGGCATCCGAGGCGGAATCGCTCAGCAGGCAGGCTTATCGCCGGCTCGAAAACCTGATCGTCACGATGAAGCTGCAGCCCGGTGCGCTGGTCACGGAAAGGGAGCTCATCGGCCTGGCGGGCCAGGGCCGAACGCCGGTGCGCGAAGCAATTCAGAAGCTCGAATGGCAGGGATTGATTCGGGTGCGGCCACGCGTTGGGCTGCAGGTCAGCGAGATCATCGAGAGCGACCACGACAGCATCATGCAGGTCAGGCGCCAGCTCGAACCGGTCGTCGCGGCGCTGGTCGCCGAACGTGCGAGCGAGGAACAGCGCTCTGCCCTGCTCGACTGCGCCAAGGCGATGGGCGCCGCTGCGGCGACCGGAGACATCCCCGGGTTTCTGGAGGCCGACAAGCGTTTCGACGAGATCCTCGAGGACGCCTGCCCCAACCGGTTCCTGACGTCGGCACTGGCGCCGCTCCAGACCCATTCCAGACGGCGTTGGTTCTCGACCGCTTCAGTCGAACGAATGGATCAGGCCGTCACGCTGCATGTCGCCGTCATCCGTGCCATCAGGTCGGGCGACGCGGAGGCTGCGCGAAGAGTGATGGAAACGCTCCTCGCCTATCTTACCGATTCATGAGGGAGATCAGACGCGGGCTTCGGCTTCGCGCTGTTTAGCAAGCGCTGCGAGATCCGCAGGCTTCAGCTCGACCGACTCGCCGCAGCCGCAGGCGGACGTCTGGTTGGGATTGACGAAGGTGAAGCCGGAACGCATCTGCGTGACTTCGAAATCCATCTGGGTGCCGAGGAGATAGAGAACGGCGGAAGGCTCGATCCAGACGTTCGCGCCGTCATGCTCGATCATGTCGTCCTTGGCATTGGGCTCGGTGACGAGATCGACCGTATATTCCATGCCGGCACAGCCGCCCTTCTTGATCCCGACACGCAGGCCCTTGGCCTCCGCTCCGGAATTGGCGACGAGTTGCTTGACGCGGGTGGCGGCGGCATCGGTCATCGTCATCACTGCAAAGCCCATGGGCTCATTCTCCTTCCGCACGCGGATTCAAGGTCCGGTGTTTCACGATTCAAATGTAGTACCGACCGATTAACCGATCAATACCAGCCGACAGCCACCTGGGCTTCTTCGGACATGCGCTCCGGCGTCCACGGCGGATCGAAAGTCATCTCGACTTCGACGCCGGACACGCCCTCGACGGCGCCGACGGCGTTTTCCACCCAGCCCGGCATTTCGCCGGCGACCGGGCAGCCGGGTGCTGTCAGCGTCATCATGATCTTCACCATGCGGTCGTCCTCGATGTCGATCTTGTAGATCAAGCCGAGTTCGAAGATGTCGGCAGGAATTTCCGGATCATAGACCGTTTTCAGCGCGCCGATGACGTCGTCGCTCAATCGCGCTAGCTCTTCGGCCGGAATAGCAGATTGGATCAGTCCTTCGCGGGCATCCCACTTCAATTCCGTTTCATCCGCGGCCATGGCAGTAGTCCTCAAGCAAAGAAATTTCGGGCATAGTCGAGCGCGTCGGCCAGCGCATCCACTTCGGCACGGGTATTGTACATGCCGAACGATGCCCTGCATGTGGAGGTGACGCCGAAGCGCTTCAAGAGCGGCATGGCGCAATGGGTACCAGCGCGAACCGCCACGCCTTTGCGGTCGATCACCATCGAGACATCATGCGCATGGATGCCCGCGAGCTCGAAGGAGAAGATGCCGCCCTTGCCGGGCGCATTGCCGATGATGCGCAGCGAATTGATCGCGCGCAGGCGTTCCGCGGCGTAAGCGGCCAGATCCGCCTCGTGGCGGGCGATCGCGGCGCGGCCGACCTTGTCCATGTAGTCGAGCGCGTAACCAAGCCCGATCGCCTGGACGATCGGCGGCGTGCCCGCTTCGAAACGATGCGGCGGATCGTTATAGGTGACGATATCCTCGGTGACATCGACGATCATCTCGCCGCCGCCCTGGAACGGACGCATCTGCCTCAGCCGATCCGACTTGCCGTAAAGCACGCCGATGCCCGATGGGCCGTAGAGCTTGTGGCCGGTCATCACGTACCAGTCGCAATCGATGTCGCGGACATCGACCGGCATGTGAACGGCGCCCTGGCTGCCGTCGATCAGCACCGGGATGCCGCGCTCATGGGCGATGCGGCAGACTTCCTTGACGGGTACCACGGTGCCGAGCGCGTTCGACATATGGGTGATGGCGACCAGCTTGGTCCTCTCCGTGAGAGACTTCTCGAAGTCCTCGATATGGAAGGCGCCGTCGTCATCGACCGGCACCCAGACCAGCTTGGCGCCCTGCCGCTCGCGGATGAAATGCCAGGGCACGATGTTGGAATGGTGCTCCATGATGGTGACGACGATCTCGTCGTCGGCACCGATATTCGGCATGCCCCAGCCATAGGCGACCGTGTTGATCGCCTCGGTCGAGTTCTTGGTGAAGACAATCTCGTCCACCGAACCGGCATTCAGGAACAGGCGCACCTTTTCGCGCGCCGCTTCATAGGCGTCGGTCGCCGCATTCGAGAGGTAATGCAGGCCGCGATGGACGTTGGCATACTCATTCGAATAGGCGTGACTGATCGCGTCGATCACCACCTGCGGTTTCTGGGCCGAGGCGCCGTTGTCGAGATAGACCAGCGGTTTGCCGTGCACCATCGTCGACAGGATCGGAAAATCCCGGCGGATTGCCTCCACATCGTAGGTCGTCGAAGGCGCACTCTGGTCCATGTCAGGCCCCTATCTTACGCATGCTTTTCAAGCCAGGCCGAGATGACGCCTTCCAGCGCCTCGACCAGCTGTTCATCCTCGAGTTCCTCGACGATCTCGGCGACGAAGGCGTTGACCAGCATGGCCCGCGCCTTGTTTTCCGGAACGCCGCGCGCCATCAGGTAGAAAAGATGGCTGCTCTCGATATCGGCAACCGTCGCGCCATGGCCGCAGACCACGTCGTCGGCGAAAATTTCGAGTTCCGGCTTGACCGAGAACCCGCCATCGTCGGTCAGCAGCAACGTGTTGCAGGACATCTTGGCGTCGGTCTTCTGGGCATCCGGAGCGACCCGGATCATGCCCTGGAAAACGCCGTTCGCACGGTCGAACACCACGTTGCGGATGATTTCGGTCGAATTGGTGTGCGGCACGTTGTGGCCGAGAACCAGCGTGACGTCGGTGTGGCTTTCGCTTCCGAGCAGGTTGACGCCGCGCAGCATCAGCTCGGCGCCCTGGCCCGCCACGTCGATGCGCAGTTCCTGGCGCACCAGCTTGCCGCCGGCATTGATGACGAACAGCCGCAGCTTCGCATCGGTGCCGAGCTTTACGCGGATCTGGCCGAGATGGGTGTCGGCGGCGCCCTGTTGCTGCAGGATGATCCAGGTAACGTCGGCGCCGTCTTCCAGTGCGATGTCACTGATCGAGGACACGAGCGCTGCACCTTCACTCACCGACCGGTGACGCTCGATGACCGTCGCCTTCGATGCGGCGCCGAACGAGACCGGGAAGCGCGTATGGACCTGGCCGGCCGCATGCAGGGCCTGCAGTTCGATCGGCGCGTCGAGTTCCGTATCGGCCGGGACCGTGATCGCATAACCATCGCGCACGAAGCTGCCGTTGATACGGCCGATCGCATCGTCCTTGTCGAGCGCCGTCAGGCCGGCAGCGGCCGAACCGTCGGCGAGCCTGTCCTTGAAGAGCGCGATCTCGACGCCTTCCACGGCGACCTTGGCATCGGCGCTACCCTGCAGGATCGAAAGCACCCTCGATCCCTCGACCAGCGGCGCGGCCGGATCGATGGCGGACACCAGCGTGACCTCGGGTACGCTGCGCAGCAGGTTCTTGAGGTCGGTGTAATGCCAGGCCTCGATGCGGCGGGTCGGCAGGCCAGCCTTCTTGAGCTCGTCCAGAAGCCGGTCGCGCGTGCCGATCACCGCGCCATTGCCCGGCAGTTCACCGATCTGGGCGCCAAAGGCTTCGACCAAAGCGGTTTCGGCAGCCGTGAGACGGCTTGTCGTCTGCATGTTCATGACAACATCCTTCCTCGGGCCGCTTAAGCCGCTTCCCCGATGATATCGGCATAGCCGTTCTCTTCCAGCTCCAGCGCGAGCGCCTTGTCGCCGGAGCGGATGATCTGGCCCTTGTAGAGAACGTGGACCGTGTCCGGCACGATGTAATCGAGCAGGCGCTGGTAGTGGGTGATTACGATCGTGGCGCGGTCCGGCGACTTCAGCGCGTTGACGCCGTCGGCGACGATCTTCAGCGCGTCGATGTCGAGGCCTGAATCAGTCTCGTCCAGGATGCAGAGCTTCGGCTCGAGCAGCGCCATCTGCAGGATTTCGGCGCGCTTCTTCTCGCCGCCGGAGAAACCGACGTTGAGCGGACGGCGCAGCATGGCCTGGTCGATCTTCAGCTTCTCGGCGGCGTCCTTGACACGGCGGATGAAGTCCGGCGTCGTCAGTTCCGCTTCGCCGCGCGCCTTGCGCTGCTCGTTCATCGCGACCTTCAGGAACTGCATGGTGGCGACGCCCGGAATTTCGAGCGGATACTGGAAGGCGAGGAAAATGCCCTTCGACGCGCGTTCGGCCGGGTCGAGTTCCAGAATGCTCTCGCCGTTGTAGAGGATGTCGCCCTCGGTGACTTCGTAATCCTGGCGGCCTGACAGGATGTAGGAAAGGGTCGACTTGCCGGAACCGTTCGGGCCCATGATGGCGGCGATTTCGCCGGCCTTCACCGTGAGGTTCAGGCCGCGGATGATTTCGGTGCCGTCTTCGGCGATACGGGCGTGCAGGTTCTTGATCTCAAGCATTGTAAATTCCAATCTTCGTTTGTTCTTCCGGAGCAAGCGCGGCGCCTTGAGCGCCCGTCATGCTCACTCCACGATGTCCAGTCGTCTGCCAATCCGCTCCAGTTGCAGCTTGACCGTCGCGATATCGCCGTCCTGCACGGTTTCGTGCGACATGAACGCAGCCATATGCTGCTTCATCGACCGCATCTCCGCCCGCATCCCAGTCATCTCGTCCTTCAGAGAGACGATGTCCGCCCGCATGAGAGGAAGATGCTCCAGAATGAGGTTTTCGACCTTCTCATTCATCAGCCAACGCTCCCTTCGAGCGAGATGCCGATAAGTTTCTGCGCTTCGACGGCGAATTCCATCGGCAACTGCTGGATGACATCCTTGACGAAGCCGTTGACGATCAGCGCGATCGCTTCCTCTTCAGGAATGCCGCGCTGCATGACGTAGAACTTCTGGTCCTCGGAGATCTTCGACGTCGTCGCCTCGTGTTCGATCTGCGCCGATGCATTCTTCACATCGATATAGGGCACGGTATGCGCACCGCATTGGTCGCCGATCAGGAGCGAGTCGCAATTGGTGAAGTTGCGGGCATTCGCGGCCCGGCGGTTGATCGAGACCTGACCGCGATAGGTATTGTTCGAATTGCCGGCGGAAATGCCCTTAGAGATGATGCGGCTCGACGTGTTCTTGCCGAGATGGATCATCTTGGTGCCGCTGTCGATCTGCTGATAGCCGTTGGAGACGGCGATCGAATAGAACTCGCCGCGCGAGTCGTCGCCGCGCAGAATGCAGCTCGGATATTTCCAGGTGATTGCCGAACCGGTCTCGACCTGGGTCCAGGAGATTTTTGAGCGGGCGCCGCGGCAATCGCCACGCTTGGTGACGAAGTTGTAGATGCCGCCTTTGCCTTGCGCATCGCCCGGATACCAGTTCTGCACCGTCGAATACTTGATCTCGGCATCATCGAGGGCGATCAGTTCGACCACGGCGGCGTGCAGCTGGTTCTCGTCGCGCTGGGGTGCCGTGCAGCCTTCGAGGTAGGAAACGTAGGCTCCCTCTTCGGCGATGATCAGCGTGCGCTCGAACTGGCCGGTGTTCTTTTCGTTGATGCGGAAATAGGTGGACAGCTCCATCGGGCACCGCACGCCCTTCGGCACGAAGACGAAGGATCCGTCGGTGAACACGGCGGCGTTCAGCGTCGCATAGAAATTGTCCGAAGTCGGCACGACCGAGCCGAGATACTTCTTGATGAGCTCGGGATGTTCGCGGATCGCTTCGGAGATCGACATGAAGATCACGCCGGCCTTCTGCAGTTCCTTCTTGAAGGTCGTCACGACCGACACCGAGTCGAAGACGGCATCGACTGCGACCCGCGGCGTCTCGACGCCGGCCAGAATTTCCTGTTCGCGCAACGGAATTCCGAGCTTCTCGTAGACCTTCAACAGCTCCGGATCGACTTCTTCAAGCGACTTCGGGCCGGCGGTGCTTTTCGGCGCGGCATAATAATAAAGGTCGTTGAAATCGATCTTCGGATATTCGACGCGCGCCCAGGTGGGCTCTTCCATGGTCAGCCAGCGGCGATAGGCGTCGAGACGCCATTCCAGCATCCAGTCCGGCTCCTGCTTCTTGGCCGAGATGAAACGGATGATCTCTTCCGAAAGACCTTTTGGCGCCTTGTCCACTTCGATGACGGTTTCGAAACCGTATTTGTACTGGTCCACATCGATCTGGCGAACCTGATCGATTGTTTCCTGCACGGCAGCCATGTTCTACTCCAAATCTTGCCGGTTCAAATTCCGGCAATTCTTGTCATCAATCGTGGGGGACAATTACCCCCTTCATGTAGGCGCCAGAAGGCGGTTTTCACACCTTTTGGCAAGCGGAAATTTGCGCAAGCGCAATTTTGGAGGCGGTCACGCCGCCTCGCCCGCCGGTTTTCGCCGGCCGGCAATCTTGGCGAAGGCAGCAAGCGCCCGCGCGATATCGTCCTGCGTCGTATCGGGCCCGAGCGAAATCCGCAGAGCCCCGAGCTTCGGATCATGCCCCATCGCCGTCAAAACATGGCTCTCGCCGACTTTTCCCGCCGAGCACGCGGAACCGGCGGAAAGTGCGATACCTTCGAGATCGAAAGCGATCTGGCCCGTCTCCGACTTCAGCCCCGGCAAAGTGAAAAAGCAGGTATTCGCCACACGCAGAACTGTTTCGCCATGAATGATGGCATCGGGGGCAGCCTCACGCATTCCTGCTTCCAGCCGGTGGCGAAGCCGTTCGATCACCGCATTGCGCTCATCGAGATTCTCGCGGGCAGCCTGGGCTGCGGCGCCGAAGCCGACAATGGCATGGAAATTCTCCGTGCCGGATCGATGCCCCTTTTCCTGGCCGCCGCCGCGGATCAATGGTTTCGGCATCAGCACTTCGCCGCGCGAGACGAGGGCGCCGACGCCCTTCGGGCCACCGATCTTGTGCGACGACAGGATCAGGAAATCCGCATCCAGCACATCGATGTCCACCGGAATGCGGCCGACCGCCTGAACAGCGTCCACCACCATCAAGCCGCCATGGGCATGAGCGATGTCGGCCGCCTCCGCCACGGGCTGAACGATGCCGGTCTCGTTGTTGACCAGCATCACCGCGACCATCGGCATGCCGGCGGTCCGATCATGTTCGGCGAGCAGCGCCTGGAGCGCAGAGAGATCGACGACACCCGCCGGCGTCACCGGCACTTCGGTCACCTGGGTCGGATCGAAGCGACCGCCCTCGCGGATCGCCGGATGCTCGATTGCCGAGACATAGACGCGGCTCAGCGCCAGGGGCGCCCGGCCCATGCGGAATTCGGGCGTCAGGACATGATTGGCCGCCTCCGTCGCACCGCTGACGAATGTCACATGCGCGGGCTCCGCACCGACCAGCGCCGCCACCTGCCGACGCGCCTTGTCGATCGCGGCCCGGGCGGCCCTGCCCTCGCCGTGAACCGACGAAGCATTTCCGGGCAGTTGCAGCGCATCCAGCATGGCGGCGCGGGCCGGCGCACTCAAGGGCGCGGTCGCATTCCAGTCCAGATATGTGCGGTTCAGCGCCATTGCCTGATCGGCTTCCGTTTCTAGATAGAGGTTGAATTACACATGGGCGGACGGGGGACCCGCATTTTCCTTGAAATTTCCGTCGCCCTTGCCGTAAGAGACATCGCATCGGGCGCGCATCCAAGTGCCGCCCAAAGTTTCGAATGGTTCTAAACTGAGTTTAGAAAAGCTGAGCGTCTTCGTCAAGTCAAACTCGACGTGATACTCGTTTGGAACCTGAACATATTGACCGGAGTACCGATGCCCGAAGTCATTTTCAACGGCCCAGCCGGCCGCCTTGAAGGTCGTTACCAGCCATCCAAGGAAAAGAGCGCCCCGATCGCCATCATCCTGCACCCGCACCCGCAGTTCGGCGGCACGATGAACAACCAGATCGTCTACCAGCTCTTTTATATGTTCCAGAAGCGCGGTTTTACGACACTGCGGTTCAATTTCCGCGGTATCGGGCGCAGCCAGGGCGAATTCGACCACGGGGCCGGCGAGCTTTCGGATGCCGCTTCTGCGCTCGACTGGGTGCAGAGCCTGCATCCCGATTCGAAGAGCTGTTGGGTCGCCGGTTATTCCTTCGGCGCCTGGATCGGCATGCAGCTGCTGATGCGCCGTCCCGAGATCGAAGGCTTCATGTCGATCGCGCCGCAGCCGAATATCTACGACTTCTCGTTCCTCGCCCCCTGCCCGTCATCCGGTCTGATCATCAACGGGGACAGCGACAAGGTTGCCCCTGAGAAGGATGTCAACGGGCTCGTGGAAAAGCTGAAGACGCAGAAGGGCATCCTGATCACCCACCGGATGGTCGAGGGTGCCAACCACTTCTTCAACGGTCAGGTGGAAACGTTGATGGGCGAATGCGAAGACTATCTCGATCGCCGCCTCAACGGCGAACTGGTGCCGGAACCGGCGGCCAAGCGCATTCGCTGATCGCTTTCAAAAACGCTGAAAACGGCCGCTTCGGCGGCCGTTTTCATTTGACGGCCTTGATCGATTTCGGCTGCGGAGAGCCGATACGCCGCGCCTGCCTGACACGATTGCGGCCGGAACGCTTGGCTTCGTAGAGAGCGGCATCGGCGTCCCGCATCGCCCCTGCAAGATCACCGCCCGGCGCAAGTTCCGCCACGCCGAAACTCGCGGTCACCGCGAAGGAGGACGGAAGCCCGCTGACGGTTATCTCCATGGTCCCGCCGCGGAGCGCCTGCGCAGCCAGTGTCGCCATATCGAGCGTCGTGCTCGGCAGGAAGATCGCGAATTCCTCGCCGCCGATACGGCCGACCACGGCGTTCTTGGCGGCGTTTGTCTGCAACAGATCGCCGAAGGCCTGGATCACCAGGTCGCCACCGTGGTGGCCATAGGTGTCGTTGATGCGCTTGAAATGGTCGAGATCGCAGATGATGACCGCGTGCGCGGCCTTCGGCGCCAGCGCCATGGCGGCCTTGACGCCATTCTCGAAGCCGCGGCGATTGGCCAGACCGGAAAGCGCATCCCTCTCGGAATTGCTGCGCTCGTCCGCCATGATCTCCAGGACGAGAACCGACAGCAGCGTCAATCCGACCGCGACCATGAGCACCGCCGTCGAGCTTTGCGAGATCAGCGCGTAGTTGGTGCCGATATAATCCTTGGCGGTCGTGCCGGCCCCCGCAATCACGGCAAGGCTCGCCTTGACGAAGAAATGCAGGCCGGTCGCGAGCAGCAGATACCCGAGCGCCCGGTCGATCGCCAGCCGACGCGTCGATGAAAGGACCGCCGCCGCGCTCGAAAGGAGCACCAAGGCGAACGGTGTCTGGTAGGAAAAAGCATGACCAACCGTGCCGCGCGGCAGGTCGTAGATCAGCAGATCGAGGCCGATGCTCGCCACCAGGAAACAGCCCGCCCAGACGGGAGCGACCTTCCAGCCGTAGAGGGCGCCGATACCGATCCTGAGCAGGATCATGCCGCCGAGCACCGATGTGAACGCGCAGATCGCCCAGAATTTCGTCAGATACGCATAAGCGACCAGCAATTCACACACTGCCGAGAGCGATGCGACGGTAAAACCGCCAGCGAACCAGAGCGCAGCCGTCCGCGACCGGCTGCGCGTGGAAACCACGACGAAGACCGCACCGAAGCATATGGCGATGATAAAATTCACCGCGAGGAAAAAGGCAGCCCCGTTCATCAGCCCATCAATGCAGGAGACCTGCACACCACCCGGTTACCGTGTCCGGGCAGGATGTTAAAAGCGTATGAAACAAGAAACCGTTAATGCATAGTTGTCCTTCTAGCACCCGCTATTGCGTCCCCCCGAAACTGCCTGGCCTCTTGCTGGTCGCCGTCCATTTGTAGCGCTGATCACAGCCAACATCACTTTTGAAGTGATTACCGGCAAAAACAGTGCTAGACGCGCGGCCACATATCCCAAACCCATCCTGCCAGAGTTAGATCATGTCCAGGTTCAAGTCCGATTTCCTCCGCACGCTCGACGAGCGCGGTTTCATCCACCAGGTCTCCGACGAGACCGGTCTCGACGAACTGTTTTCGAAGGAAATCGTCACCGGCTATATCGGCTTCGACCCGACGGCGCCAAGCCTGCACGCCGGCAGCCTGATCCAGATCATGATGCTGCACTGGATGCAGCATACCGGTCACCGGCCGATTTCGCTGATGGGCGGCGGCACCGGGATGGTCGGCGATCCCTCGTTCAAGGACGAAGCACGCCAGCTGATGACGATCGACACGATCGAAGGCAATATCGCCTCGATCAAGCGCGTCTTCTCGAACTACCTCGCCTATGGTGACGGCCCGAGGCAAGCGCTAATGATCAACAATGCCGACTGGCTGCGCGGCCTCAACTATCTCGAATTCCTGCGCGACGTCGGCCGGCATTTCTCGGTCAACCGAATGCTGTCCTTCGAGAGCGTCAAGACGCGGCTCGACCGCGAGCAGTCACTGTCCTTCCTGGAATTCAACTACATGATCCTCCAGGCCTATGACTTCGTGGAACTCGCCAAGCGGACCGGCTGCCGGCTGCAGATGGGCGGCTCGGACCAGTGGGGCAATATCGTCAACGGCATCGACCTCGGTCACCGCATGGGGACGCAGCAGCTTTTTGCGCTGACCTCGCCGCTTCTGACCACGTCATCCGGCGCCAAGATGGGCAAATCGGCGACGGGCGCCGTCTGGCTCAACCCGGACATGCTGTCGGCCTATGACTTCTGGCAGTACTGGCGCAATACCGAGGATGCGGACGTATCCCGCTTCCTGAAGCTCTACACGACGCTGCCGATGGACGAGATCGCAAGGCTTTCAGCGCTCGGCGGTTCGGAGATCAACGAGGTCAAGAAGATCCTCGCGACTGAAATCACGGCCATCCTGCACGGTCGAGCAGCGGCGGAGGAAGCCGCCGAGACCGCCCGCAAGACGTTCGAGGAAGGTGGGCTTTCCGAGAACCTGCCGTCCGTCGAGGTTCCCACGGCCGATCTCGAAGCCGGGATCGGTCTGTTGTCGCTGATCGTGCGCGCCGGCCTTGCCGGTTCGAACGGCGAAGCGCGCCGTCACGTCCAAGGCGGCGCCGTGCGCATCAACGACCAGGCCGTCAGCGACGAACGCATGATGATCGGCACCGGCGAGATCACCGGCGACGGCGTGATCAAGCTTTCGCTCGGCAAGAAGAAGCACATTCTGGTGCGCCCGGCCTGAACCGGGCGTCTCCAATAGCGAGTTTGAACGGGCCGCCACGAGCGGCCCTTTTCATTGGAATTCGAAGATCTGGCGGAAGATGCCCGGCGCGATCAGCGACAGCGGGTTAACGGTCAACCTCGGCTTCTCGAACGGGCCTTCGAGCTTGAAGGTGATGCCGAGCAGGCCGCGATCGCGGCCATTGCCGAGAATGGCGCCGATCAGCGGCAACTCGCCGAAAAGCCGGTTCAAGCCGTAAGCCGGCATGAACGTTCCGGTCATCTCCATATTCCCCTTGGCGTCGCGCACCAGGCCCTGGAAAGTCGCACCGATCTGTTCGCCGCGCACCACACCGTTTTCTATGGCAAACGAACCATTCCGATACAGCAGGCTTGCAAAACCACGCTGGAATTTTGCCGAATTGACATCGATATTCTTCTTCGTTGCAGTGTTCAGGCTGCGGCCTTCCTGGTCCGGCGTCGCGACAAGAGACTGAAGCTTGGCTTCGTTGACCAGCGCGAAATTGCGCAGATCGATGGCTCCCGTCCAGGCGTCGCCCTGCGCCTTCAGGCGCAGGTTCAGGAGGCCGCCGCGCATGTTGTCGTAGAGGTTCATGAAGCGAACGATGGCGCCCGCGTCGCCGCTGGTGATCGAGATCGTGTCGCCTGCATTCATCTCGCTGACGACCGCCTGCCCGCTTTCCGTCGAGCCGGAAAAATCGGCCGTCGAAATATTGCCGCCACGGCTCGAAAACAGGAACGACACGTTCGAGAGGGTCTGGTCGTTGAAGCCGATCATGCGGTCGAGCTTGCCTCGCACGGTGGCGTTGCTCGTATCGTCGTCACCACGCTTGGCGCCGCTGCCGCTCTTTCCGCCTGCCCGGATCTTGGTGACCACGGGCCGCATGTCGACGACGGAGCCGCTGATCGAGACGTCGAAATTGCCCTTGGCACGTTTGACGCTCACCGCATAATTGTCGGAAGGCGAGAGCTGCATGTGCGAGAAGTCCGCCGACGTCAGGCTGCCGCCATTGAGCGCAAGGCTGCCGCGCGCGCCAAAACCGTCGCCCGAGAGTTCGAAATTGCGGATATCGGTACGCTCTCCCGTATCGGTCAGCTCGAATTGGGCCTTGGCCGGAATGCCCCCGCCCTTGGTCCAGCCAAGCCATGGCACGGAAAGGGTGGCCCGGCTGAGGTCGAGCGATACCGCCTGGCGGGTTTCGTCGATCCGCGTCAACTGAGCCGTCACCGTTCCGTCGATCACCTCGGAAAGGCCGGGTGCGAGTTTCTCCCGCTGATCGTTGTTGAGAACGGTCTTGATGATCCGCTCGCGCTTTGTCGGAGACGCCGGATCGACCGGTTCGACCAGCGTGATGTCAGCCGGCACATTGTCGATCGTCCCCTTGGCCCCGAGTCGCGCCGTCTGGTTGTCGATATCGAGCGTGCCATCCAAACCGGCGATCTTGCGACCGGAAAACTGCGGGCCGAGCGTGACGTCGTCCAGCTCGATATGGGCATTCCAGGTGGGCTTCGGCGGGTTGTGAGCCAATATCAGGCCCATGCGGGCCTTGAGATCGACGCGTGCGTGGCCGGAAAAATCCTCCGGCTTGAACTCGGTCCCCTTCAACGCATTGATCGGCCGGAAATTCGCAAGCTCCGTCACCGCGTCGGCAGGCCCCGCAATCTTGAGCGAAAGGTCGGCCATCAGCGGCTTGGCATAGGTGGACGGGATCGAGAACCGCCCGCCTTCGACGGCGACGAACCGACCGGATGGGAAGAAGGAGGAGGCGCGCGCGACATCGACCTGCATCACTTCCCCCTTCAGGTCGAAACGACCGTCGATATCGCGCAGCGGCGGCACGTCGCCGGGAAGATTGATCCGGGCATTGGCGAGGTCGAAGCCGATCTGCAGCTCGTTCTTGTCGAGTTCCATCGGAATGCCGGGCCCCTTCATCCGGCCGGCCGGTATGAAGACGGCGATCGAACCGTTGGTAATGGTGCCGCCGAACATATTGTCCATCACCCAGTCACGCGGTTTTCGCGCCATCCAGAAGGGCCAGAGCTGCTTGACCCCGGTCACCTCCATATGCGGCAGCTGCGCCCCGAAACTGATCTCGGGAGACTGGTTGCCGAACCGCACCTTCAGGGCGCCGGCCATACGGCCGAGAGGGCTGGAAACGGCCATCTCATCGAACTGAAGCTCGCGATCCGCCGACAGGTAGCGCCCGTTCGCCTTGAGATCGAAGCGCGCCGGCTGCTCGCTCGTCGAGGCTCCAACGGCCGTTGCTCCGCTGATCAGAACGTCGAGACCGAAACCGGGACGCTTGTCGTCCGGATTGAGCCGGTTGAGATCGATCATCGCGCCTGTAAACGGCAGGATGGTCGGTCCGAAACGTGCCTCGGATTTCAACAGCTCGATCGAATTCTTCGAGAAGTCGTAGGCCACATTGATTTTGGCGCCGCTCAAGGTCTGCTGGATACCGTCGAAATAGAAATGGCCGGGAGACTGGCGAAGCGTCGCGGTGATAGCCGGCTTTGCTGCCTCGCGTGAGCGAACCGCCGAAAGATCGAGATCGAGGGAGCCTTCGATCCCCTCGCGCGGCTGGCCGTCCTCGGTTCGCTGCAGCATGAAGGATGTCACCTCGAGGCCGGTCAGTTTGGCCGAGAGTGACGACGTGACACCTTCGACGGTCTTCGACGCTGCAACGAGAACCGCCTTGCGGCCATTGAGGCTGATCGCACCGTTGATCTCGATCTCGCCTTCGGCGCTCTGCGTCAGCTCGATATCGTCGACGACCAGCACGATCGGCTTGCGCCCGGGTGCTGCCGGCAGCAGGATTTCGATACCGGCGATGCTGACGGAACCCGTCCCGGTTCGCTCGATGAGCGCACGAGCTTCGTCGAGGCGCTGGAAAATCTCTTCCAGCAGCGCCGGCATGGCATCGATGCGGACTTCAGAGATCGGCAACGGGTCGCCCGAGGGCAACTGCGCGGTGTCGAGACGGATATGTTCCGCCTCCATGTGCTTGATCGACACGCGGCCGCCGAGAAGCGCCAGCGGATCGACCGCCATGCGCATGGCGCCGGCGCGGCTCAGGTGTTCGCCGGTCGCCTGTTCGACGATATCGACGTCACGCGCCTCCAGTGCGAGGCGTAACCTCGAATCGAACCGGATGGCGGTCGAGCCGACAGTGGCGGCGTAGCGCGGACCGATAGCATTGTTGATCGCACTCTGGGCGCGCGACGACAGCGTGCTGTCGACCATGCCGCCCTCGATGGCGAAAACGGCGCTGCCGATTGCGAGAACCAGCAGCAGGAGGAAAAGCAGCACCGTCTTGCCGAATCGCCGGCCGCGCCGGCTTGGCAGCGGGCAGTGCACGATAATGGGATCCTCGACCTGCGCGGAAGGCAATTCATGCAACGGAACGAGTTCTTTCCGGCTGAAACTGACCCTTTCTCCGCGAATTTCCGACATCAGGTTGAGGACTCGTCTTTCTGCAATGGTATCGAACCGGGCGCGACTGCTCTGGACGTCGCTCGGGCGAATATATACCGATTGCGGCAAATATCACTCACGATACCGGCGAAAGAAAGGAAATCCATGGCCGACCTGACCATTGGCGACATCGCACCAGACTTCGAACTTCCACGCGACGGCAGCGGCACCGTTTCCCTCAAGGCATTTTCGGGAAAACCCGTTGTGCTCTACTTCTATCCGAAGGACGACACGCAGGCCTGCACCCAGGAGGCAATCTCGTTTACCGGCCTCTTGCCGGAATTCGAAAAGGCGGGCGGATCGGTGATCGGTGTTTCGCCCGACAACGTCAAGAAGCATGACAAGTTCGCCAAGAAGCATGGCCTTTCGGTCATCCTCGCGGCTGACGAGGACACCGCCCTTGCCAATCTCTACGGGGTCTGGAAGGAGAAGAGCATGTATGGCCGCACCTATATGGGCGTGGAACGCACGACCTTCCTGATCGGAGCCGATGGGCGCATCGCCCGGATTTGGCCTAAAGTGAAGGTGGCAGGCCATGCCGAGGAGGTACTTGAAAGCCTCAAGGCTTTGTAGGCAGGAGACAAATCGATGGCCGGCGAGTTCTCGATCACCTCGTTGAGAGGCGGCGCAACGGCGGCAATCCTGTCGGCCGATCTCGATATCAAGACGCGGCTGGCGCAGGACACCGCCACCCGCTGGTTCGCGCGGCGCCTGTCGCTCCGCTCGCCACTCGATCCGCCCCTTCCCGAGCGTCCCGGCCGGCCGGCGAAACCCGAACTGGTGCCGCCAAAGGCGGTCGGCAAGCGCTCGCTGCACACCGCCAGCGGCCGTATCGCGACGCTGCATGCGATCGCCCATATCGAACTCAATGCCGTCGACCTGGCGCTCGACATCGTCGCCCGCTTTGCGACCGAGCCGGTGCCGAACTCCTTCTTCGACGGATGGATGCAGGTGGCTTTCGAGGAGGCGAAACATTTCCGCATGGTGCGCGCTCGATTGAACGACATGGGCGCCGACTATGGCGACATGCCCGCCCATGACGGGCTCTGGCAGGCGGCCCACTCCACCCGTAACGACCTCACCGCCCGCCTCGCCGTCGTACCGCTCATTCTGGAAGCCCGCGGGCTCGACGTGACGCCATCGCTGCAGACCAAGATGCGCGAGACCGGCGACCTCGAAAGCGCGGCCATCCTCGACGTCATCTACAATGACGAGAAAGGCCATGTGGCGATCGGCGCCAAATGGTTCCGCTTCCTGTGCGCCCGCGAGCGCAAGGACCCCGCAGCGACGTTCCAGCAGTTGGTACGCACCAATTTCCGCGGATCGCTCAAGGCGCCGTTCAACGACATCGCCCGGGCTGAGGCGGGCCTGACGCCGTCATTCTACCGGTCGCTGACCTCCACCAGCCACGCCTGAACGCCCCGAAATAAAGCATTCATTAACCATATCCATGTGTAATCCCACGAATGGAACAGCGGCCGAACGAGTCGCATCTCCGGGAGATCCGCGTGGCGAAGGGAACCGAAAACCGGGTGTTTGGGAAGCGGGCACCTCAGCACGTTCTCATTTTCGCCAGCGGTGAAACGATCCGCCACATGACCATCCGGCCGTGGATGGCCGCGTTGACCTTCTGTTTTCTCGGTGTTTTCGCGATCGGTTATCTCGGTGCCACCTCCTATCTGGTCATCCGCGACGACCTGATCGGCGCGACCATGGCGCGGCAGGCCCGCATGCAGCACGATTACGAGGACCGGATCGCCGCGCTGCGCGCGCAAGTTGACCGCATCACCTCGCGCCAGCTTCTCGACCAGCAGGTGGTCGAGCAGAAGGTCGAAAAACTGCTGGAGCAGCAGAACGCCCTCTTTTCGCGCCACGGCAAACTCGGTTCGCTTCTGAACCGCGCCGAGGAGTCCGGCCTCACGACGCCGGAGACGCCGGCACCGACCATGCTGCAGCCTCCGGCCAAGGAACGTCAGGCCTCGCTTACCGGTGGCAGCGGCGGCGTCAAGGCGATCGAGAAACTCCTCTCCGGCGAAACCGCCGCAGCGCCGCTCCAGACGTCGGCCGCGCTGGGCTATGCGCCGTTGCGCGAAAACATCGCCGACAGGGCCGACCGGGTGTTTTCCAAGGTAACCCTGTCACTGAAGACCATCGAGAAGGAACAGCTTGCCAAGATCGCCAACCTGACGACGGGCGCCTCGGAAACCGCAGACGCGATCGCCGCGATCCTGAAGCGGACCGGCGTCGAGGTGGCATCCGCAGACAGGGTGACGGAAGACGCCACGAACGGCGTCGGTGGCCCGTATGTCGCGCCGCAAACCAATATCGGTGCCTTCGATGCCTCGCTCGACGAGCTCGATGCCGCGCTCAGCCGGCTGGAAGCCGTGCGCGAGACGGCGCGCGACCTGCCCTTTGGCAATCCCGCTCCCGGCCGTCCGGTTACCAGCCGCTACGGAAACCGCATCGATCCTTTCCTCGGCCGGCTGGCACTGCATGCGGGCATCGATTTTCAGGCCTCGACCGGTGACGACGTAAAAAGCACCGGCGCCGGCACCGTGATCTCGGCCGGCTCCGCCAGCGGTTACGGCAATATGGTCGAGATCGACCATGGCCAGGGCATCACGACGCGCTACGGCCATATGTCCAAGATCCTGGTGAAGGAAGGCGACGAAGTTGCCGCCGGTGACGTGATCGGCAAGGCAGGCTCGACCGGCCGGTCCACCGGACCGCACGTCCATTACGAGGTCCGCCGCGACGGCAATCCGATCGATCCCGTTCACTTCCTCAACGCCGGCATGAAGCTCACCACCTACCTCAATTGAGGCAAGCTCCCGACCAAAAGGCAATTCTTTGCCGTAAGAACGGTAGCCGGCTTGCCCCGCGAGCATCTTCATTCACCAATCCGGCGGCCAATTGCCTTGCTTTCCTTGACTTTTGGACATTTTGGTCCTATGTCGCGGGCCAGTTGTCGAGCAGCCATGCATCGACTCCCATAGTGTTCGTTTAGAACCGGAACGGAAACAGAATTCCCTTTGACCACATTTGCTGATCTTGGCCTGAGCCAGAAAGTCCTTTCCGCTGTCACAGACGCGGGTTATACGATCCCCACGCCGATCCAGGCAGGGGCAATCCCGCATGCTCTGCAGCGCCGCGATATCTGCGGTATCGCACAGACCGGCACCGGCAAGACGGCCTCCTTCGTTCTCCCGATGCTGACGCTTCTGGAAAAGGGCCGCGCCCGCGCCCGCATGCCGCGCACGCTGATCCTCGAGCCGACCCGCGAACTCGCCGCCCAGGTCGCCGAAAATTTTGAAAAATACGGCAAGAACCACAAGCTGAACGTCGCGCTTTTGATCGGCGGCGTGTCCTTCGACGACCAGGACCGCAAGCTGGAACGCGGCGCCGACGTGCTGATCTGCACCCCCGGCCGCCTGCTCGACCATTGCGAGCGCGGCAAACTGCTGATGACCGGCGTCGAAATTCTCGTCATCGACGAGGCCGACCGCATGCTCGACATGGGCTTCATCCCGGATATCGAACGGATCGCCAAGATGATCCCGTTCACCCGCCAGACGCTGTTCTTCTCGGCGACCATGCCGCCGGAAATCCAGAAGCTGGCCGATCGCTTCCTGCAGAACCCGGAACGGATCGAAGTCGCCAAGCCCTCGTCTACCGCCAAGACCGTGACGCAGCGCCTCGTCGCTTCGCACAACAAGGACTACGAGAAGCGCGCCGTGCTGCGCGATCTCATCAAGGCGCAGGACGATCTCAAGAACGCGATCATCTTCTGCAACCGCAAGGTCGATGTGGCGGATCTTTTCCGCTCGCTCGAACGGCACGGCTTCTCGGTCGGCGCCCTGCATGGCGACATGGACCAGCGCTCCCGCACGACGATGCTGCAGAATTTCCGCGACGGCAATATCCAGCTTCTCGTCGCCTCCGACGTCGCCGCGCGCGGCCTCGACCTGCCGGATGTGGGCCATGTCTTCAACTTCGACGTTCCGATCCATGCGGAGGACTATGTCCACCGCATCGGCCGGACCGGACGCGCAGGCCGCTCGGGCCGTGCGTTCACCCTCGTCACCCGCTCCGACACCAAATATCTCGACGCCATCGAAAAGCTCATCAACGAGAAGATCGAATGGCTGAACGGCGACATTTCCGCCCTGCCCGCCCCCATGGAAAGCCATGAGAGCGAACGCGGTGGCCGCAAGGGCCGTGATCGTGATAAGGAGCGCGGCCGCGGCAGACGAAGCGATTCGGGACGTGCTGATTCTGGACGCGGCGATTCGAGTCACAAGGCTGACACGAAGATCCAGGATAATCCGATAGAAGCAGTCGAAGAGGCATTTGTGGAAGCCAGGGTGGAAAACGTGAAACCGGAACGCAAGGCAGACAGGAAGCCGCAGAACAACGGCGGCAACCGCAATTCGCGGCCGACACCTGCACCGGCACCCGCGAACGACGACAATCGCGAGCGTCGCCAGCGTTACCACCGCGACCACGACGACGGCCCGACCCCGGTCGGCTTCGGCGACGACATCCCGGCTTTCATGCTGATCGTCGCGAACGCCGCCAAGGCCTGAAGATTCCGTGGCAAAACCCGGCATTGATTTCCCCGGCGTCGGCGCCGGGCTCGTGATCCTGCGCGACGACGGCAAGGTTCTGCTTTGCCGTCGGCTGAAGGCGCCGGAAGCGGGCTTCTGGAACATTGTCGGCGGCAAGGTCGATCCGATGGAGCCTTCGTCGGAAGCCGCCCGCCGCGAGGCGGAAGAGGAAACAGGCCTCAAGATCGGCAAGATCGATTTTCTCTGCGTCGCGGAGGAGATCATCGAGACCGACCGGCAGCACTGGGTCTCGCTGATCTATATGACGCGCGATTTCACCGGCGAGCCTTCGCTCACGGAGCCGGACAAATTGTCCGATATCGGCTGGTTCGACCCGAACGATCCACCGCAACCGCTCTCGCCCTTTTCTGCCAAGGCCTTTGCGCTTCTTTCAAAATGACCCCAAACGAAAGCCGCTCCGGAGAACCGAAGCGGCCATCTTGATGAAATCATTTTGACAAAATTTCCGGACGTGGCCCTGGTCGAGAGATTCGGCAGCCCACGCCCCTCAATACGGGGTGGACGGTACGCTTCGCATTCTGGCAAGCAAGATGCTAGATTTAGCACTGAGGGGCCGGGGTCAGGATTTCGAGTTGGCACGCACGGCCGCGTCGAATGCAAGCCGCACCCATTTGCGCATCTCGTCAGGATCGTCGAACGCGTCTTCCGGCACCGACCAGTAGGGCATCAGCACCGGTTTTCCCTTCTTTCCCTCATAGAACCATTGCCTGGCACCGGCCGCTTCGAAGTCCGGCGCGCTGACCGCATCCACCTTCAGCATGATCTCGCCGCGCAGATCGATCGCGACGATCAAACCATCGTGATAGATGCCCTTGCCGCCGAACATGCGGCGGATGGAAACGGGGCCGAGCCCCTCGAACATGTCCTCGATGTCGGAATTGTCCATTCGGCTACCTTTTCAAAACCCCGCCCGCGGCCGTCACCGCCTCGGGCGTATCGACGTCCAGATGCGCGGCAGGCCCGATATCCACATCGATCACCGAAAGTCCGGAGGTCTCGATGATCGCACGGGCGCCGACATCGCCTTCCAGCCGCAATACGGCATCATAGGCGATCCGCGGAAGAATGATCGGGTTGCCGCGCTTCCCGTCCGACACCGAACGGACCACGACACCGCCGCCAGCCTCCCGGAAGGCGGCGATCAGCATGTTCAGATGCGCCGTGGTGACGCCGGGCATGTCGGCCAGCATGACCAGGATGCCGTCCTTGCCGGCCAGTTCTGGGCTTGAAAACCCGGCAACCAGCGAGCCTGCCATGCCGGACCCGTAGTCCGGATTGAAATGAGAGCGCAGATCGAGGCCGGCAAGCGCCGCCTCGATCTCGTCGCGTCGATGGCCGGTCACCGCGACGACCGGCGAAGCCTCCGACGCCAGCACCCTCTCTGCCGTGCGGCGGACGAGCGGGACGCCGTCGAATTCGGCGAGCAGCTTGTGCGGCCCGTCCTTGCCCATGCGCCGCGCCTGGCCGGCGGCGAGCATCAGGGCGCCGACCGACAAGGTCGCTGCCTTTTCCGCCGTGGCGTCGCGCGGGCGCGGCCGGGTCGGGATTTCCATCAGCAGGCCGCCGACACCCATGCCGGTAATATCGAAGGAGGTCGGCGTCTCGCCGGCCATCAGCCGGTTCAGCACCCAGTCGAAACCGTTTTCCTTCGGCGAACGGGCGCAACCCGGCGCACCCAGCACCGGAATATCGCCGATTCGCCCGAGAACCAGGAGATTGCCGGGGTCCACGGGCATGCCGACATGATCCACCTCACCACCCGCGCGGCGGATGGCGGCGGGAATGACATCCTCCGGATCAGCCACTGCCGAGGCCCCGAACACGACAATCATAGCCGGCTCATTAATTTCGTCCCGGCGAAGCTGTTGAAGAACCTCGGTCAGTCGCTCGGTGGAATGCGGAATGCGGATCTCTTTTATTAGCCGACTACCGGATGACGCAAGCCTCTGCTCCAGCAACTTCGCGGTCCGATCCATGACCGACGCTTTCAGCGAAGGAAGCTCGGTTGCGACCAGCGTCACCGCGCGGGGATGGAAGGCCTTTACCTCGAAAGCGATCGATTCTGCCAGCAGCGCCGCCGCCGCGGAGACCTTTGCGCCGCCGACGGCAAGCGGAATGATCTTGACGGTCGCCACCATGTCGCCGGCCCGCACCGCCACATGGTCGGCAAGACAGGCAAGCGTGATCGCCGGGTCGATGCGGTTCAGCGCATCGACCACCGCCTTGTCGGCGACGAACAGACCGTCCACCTTGGCATAGATGTTGACGCGGCCGGTGGTCGCCTCCGAGAAACGCAGATTGTCCGGGGCGATCGCCTCGACAATCGCCTGGGCGGCGGCGTCCTCCAGCATGTCACCCGGTTCGAGCCGGACCGCGACGACGGATTGGACGCCTTCGCCAGAAAGCCGGGCGATATCATCCGCCGACAACATTTGCCCTTTCGACATGCGGCCGGCCGGAAGCCGTATGCTATGCGCCAGCACTACGCCTTCCGCATCGCCAAGTTCGAACGTCCCGTATCTCATCATGTCACCTCGCGGCGACAAGGTCGCGCCGGCGGAACGCCTGGACGATCTGGGCCAGCGTGGCGAGCGCGATTTCGGCAGGGCTCGCGGCTCCGATGTCGAGGCCGATCGGAGCGGCTATGCGGCCGATCTCGTTGTCGGTGCGGCCCATCTCTCTAAGCCGCTCCACACGCTTCGCATGGGTTTTCCGGCTCCCGAGCGCGCCGACATAAAAGCACCCGACCCGCAGTGCTTCGGAGAGCGGGAAATCGTCGATCTTCGGATCATGGGTGACGGCCGCCAGTGCCGTATAGGCGTCGAGCGGGTGGCTCTTCAGCACGTCTTCTGGCCAATCGGCGATCAGTTGCACGCCTTCGAACCGCTCTTCGGTCGCAAAAGCCGTGCGCGGATCGATGATCGTCAGGTCATACCCGGCGACTGGCGCCAGCCTCGCGAGCGCCTGACTGATATGGACGGCGCCGATCACCACGATGCGCGGCGGCGGCAGGTGCACGTTGAGGAACAGCGACCGGCCTTCGACCTCCACGGTTCCCGCCTTGCCGCTGCGAAACGTCCTGGCGATCTCCTCGCCGAGCGGACCGGAGGTGGCCTCGCCTTCGAGGATCACCCTCACCTCGTCGCCGGCGAGATCGGTGACGACCACGGCAGCCCTGCGGGAGCGCCTGATGGCGTTGAGCTTCGTCAGTGCTTCGAGCTGCATCAGCCGAGCCTTTCCACATACACCCGGATCCGGCCGCCACAGGACAGGCCGACCCGCCAGGCGGTCTCGTCGGCAACGCCGAATTCCAGCATTTTCGGGGCGCCGCTCTCGATCACGTCGAGCGCTTCGGTGATGACAGCGCCCTCGACGCAACCGCCGGAGACGGAGCCTTCGAAATTGCCATCGCCGTCGATGACGAGATGGCTGCCGGTCGGCCGCGGCGCCGAACCCCAGGTCTCGATCACCGTGGCTATCGCCACGTTGCGGCCGGCCTGCTTCCAGCTCTCGGCGGTCAGCAAGGGGTCCAGAATCTCGGAAACAGTCATGCGACCCTCCTTATGTCGATATAACGCCGCGGGTCCGCGGCCTTTGTGTGATCACCCGACAACGCAATCGCCAAATCGGCGAGCGTCTGCAGATTGTGGACGGCGCGAAACTCGTCCACATGCGGCAGCATGGCCCGCACGCCACGCGCCCGCGCCTCGAAACCATCGAAGCGCAACAGCGGATTCAGCCAGATCAGGCGGCGGCAGGAACGGTGCAGCCTATCCATTTCCCGTTCCAGTTCCTCGACGCCTTCCCGCTCCAGGCCGTCGGTGATGAGCAGCACTACGGCGCCCTGCCCCAGCACGCGGCGGGACCAGAGCCGGTTGAATTCGGCAAGCGTCGCGCCGATCCGCGTTCCGCCGGACCAGTCGCGCACCGCGGCGGTGCAGCCCGACAGCGCTTCGTCCGGATCGCGGCGGCGCATCTGGCGGGTGACGTTGGTCAACCGGGTGCCAAACAGGAAGGTATGCACCCGGGTGCGTTTTTCCGTCAGCGCATGCAGAAAATGCAGGAAAATCCGGGTGTACTGGCTCATCGAGCCGGAAATATCGGCAAGCACGACGAGCGGCGGCGGCGTGGTCTTGCGCTGGCGGAAGCGCGGCAAAATGAGATCGCCGCCGCTCTTCATCGCCTGGCGCATCGTGGCGCGCGGGTCGATCCGCGGCGGGCGGTTGGACGGCCGGAACCGGCGCGTCGCTACCTTGTCCAAAGGCAGGGCGAGCCTAACCAGTTGGCGCCGGGCTTCGGCCAGTTCGGCCGCGCTCATCTGAGCAAAATCCATGCGCTTGAGGATTTCCCCGGCAGAGGTCGTGAAGCGGGAATCCACTTCGATCTCCGGCGGTTTCTTGCGGTTCGGGGGCTCCGGCTGGTCGGCGGTCAGCGCCTCGCTGACGCGGGTGGCGCCGGCCTTCTGCTTTTCCCGCTCCCGATTGTCGGCAGCCTTAGGCGACATCATCGCTATCATCTTGCCGACCAGATCGCGGGAGCGCCAGAACAGGCGAAAGGCCTCGTCGAAGACCGGCTGGTCCTCGTGCCGCCTGACGAAGACAGCCGACAGTGCCGCGTGGAACTCCTCGCGCGAACCGATGCCGATCGCATCGACTGCCGCAATCGCATCAGCGGCAGCGGCAGGGCCGGTCTTCAGCCCGGCACGGCGCAATACGCGGGAAAAATAGACGAGATTGTCGGCAAGCCGGCCGTCATCGCCGGTCCTGCCCAGACCGTATCCTCCAGCGCCGGCCGCAACCGGAGGGACGATCATTCCGTCGTGGCTCAAGCCTGCCATCGCCCCTATCCTGCTGCCAGAAGTTCGGCCTTCACCTCGGAAAGCACGCGTTCACCCTCTCCGCCTTTGATGCGGGCGATATCGTCCTGATATTTCAAAAGCGTTCCGAGCGTATCGGCGATCGTTTCCGGATCGAGGGCGATCCGGTCGAGCTCGGTCAGCGCCGTCGCCCAGTCGATGGTTTCGGCAACGCCGGGGTTCTTGAAGAGATCGACTGTTCGGAGCTTCTGCACGTAGGCGACCACCTGCCGCGACAGCGTTTCCGAACATTGCGGCACCTTGCGGCGGATGATCTCCAGTTCCTGGGCCGCATCCGGATAATCGACCCAGTGATAGAGGCAGCGCCGCTTCAGCGCGTCGTGGATCTCGCGGGTGCGGTTGGTGGTGATGATGACGATCGGCGGTTCTTGCGCCTTGATCGTGCCGAGCTCGGGGATCGTCACCTGGAAATCGGACAGCACTTCGAGCAGGAACGCTTCGAAGGCTTCGTCGGTGCGGTCGAGCTCGTCGATCAGGAAGACCGGCGCCGGGCCACCCGGCTGGCCAAGCGCCTGCAGCACCGGCCGGCGGATCAGGTGGCGCTCGGAAAAGAGATCCGCCTCAATGCGGGTGCGATCCTTGATACCGGAGGCTTCCGAAAGGCGGATGTCCAGCATCTGGGCCGGATAATTCCATTCGTAAACAGCCGAGGAGATATCGAGGCCCTCGTAACACTGCAGCCGGATCAGCGGCCGGTTCAGTGCCTTGGCCAGCGTCTTGGCGATCTCGGTCTTGCCGACGCCGGCTTCTCCTTCGAGGAAGAGCGGGCGCTTCATCTTCAGCGCCAGGAAGATCACCGTGCCGAGCGAGCGTCCGGCAAGATAATCCTCGGCGCCCAGAAGCGCGATCGTCTCGTCGATCGAGGTCGGTAGAGCGCTCGTTTTTGCTTCAGGCATAATCGCACCCTTTCAAACGGCATCCTATAAGCTACGAAAGCCGCGATCCAGATAGATGAGCGAGGGGTTCCCCTCGCCGAAATGCATGGCCTTCACCTCGCCAAACATGACGAAATGCGTCGAAACCCGCTTTATGTCGGTCAGCCGGCAATCGAAGCTGACGACGGCATCCGCCAGCACCGGAGCGCCGGTCACCAGTGTCTTCCAATTTCCGAGTGCAAACCGCTCCTCGGCGGGAATGCCGCTCAGGCCCGCAAACCCCGTCGCCAGCGCCTGATGATGCGCCGCCAGAGAATTCAAGGCAAAGACGCCGCTCCTCTCGAAGATGGCATTGCTCGCGTTGCTGCCGTTGAGGCAGACAAGCACGGTCGGCGGGTTGTCCGAGACCGAGCAGGCTGCCGTCACCGTCACGCCGCGCCGCACGCCCTCGAATTCCGTTGTCACAACCTGGACGTGGCCAGCATATCGTGCCATGCCGTTGCGGTAGTGGACGGGATCGAGGAGAGGCTGGTCCGTCAAAGGCATCTCTTGAAAGGCATCGGGGGCTGTTGTCAGTCCCGCATTACTCTTCGAGATATGGTGGCAAAAACCCTTGATGTCCACCGGAGTTGCGGCTTTTTACTTTCAAAAGCCGATTCTCTTTGACGGCTGCGATGAGAAAGCTAAATGTCGCTTCGAGAAAGAATCCCAGGAAAAACATGACAGCACGACGTTTCATCATCGCCGGACTGCTGGCTTCGTTTCTCGGATGCGGATCGGCACCGGCGGCAGTGATCGGAGTCGTCGCGCCGCGTTCCGGCCCCTACGCACCGCTCGGCACCCAGGTCTTCCAGGGCGCACGCGCGGCAGCGGAAGCCGGCGGCGATACCGTGGTCGAAATCGACGAAAGCTGTGACGAAAACGGCGGCGCTGCCGCGGCCAAAAACCTCACCGCTGCCAAGGTGTCCGCCGCTATCGGTTTCCTCTGCGTCGAGACGCTCTCCACAGCATTGCCGCTGCTGAAGGCCGGCCAGATTCCGGCTATTACCGTTTCGGTGCGCTCGAAAATCCTGATGGAAGACACGCTGCGCAACGGCTGGCCGTTCTTCCGCATGGCGCCGGCCGAAGGCGACGAGGCGAAAAAACTGGCCGAAACCATCCTTGGCATCTGGAAGGCGGAGCCGGTCGCGCTGGTCGAGGACGGCACGATCTACGGCCGCGAGCTTGCCAGCGCAATCCGCCAGCATCTTGAACCGATGGGCATGACGCCGATCTTCACCGACACGTTTCGACCTGGTCAGGAGCAGCAGGTGGCGCTGGTGCGCCGCCTCGCCAAGGCGGGTGCAAGCCATGTGTTCGTCGGCGGCGACCGCAACGACATGGCGATCATCGCCCGGGACGCCGCTTCCGAAAACTTTCCCCTCACCTTGCTTGGCGGCGACAACCTGCGTGCGGCCAACCGTCCGGTGCCCTTACGCGACGGGGTTCTGGCGGTCGCGCTCCCGGATTATGCCGCATTGCCATCCGCGGCCCCCGCCGTCGCGGCCTTGCGCGCGAAAAATATCGACGCGGACGGTTATCTGCTGCCTGCCTATGCCGCGACCGAACTCGTTCACCAGGCGGCGACCGCGGCGGCAGGCCAGCCCCTGGTACAGACGATCGGCAGCCGTTCCTTCAATACGGTGATCGGCCCTATTGCCTTCGATCGCGGCCATGAACTTAAGGAAAATCCGTTCCGCCTGCTCGAATGGCGTGGATCGACGTTCGTGCTCTCGCGTCCTGCGACTGACTGACGATTGTTCCGCCCACGCCGCAATGTTAGAGGGACCTTCGACAACCGGAGACATTCGACCCATGACGCTCGCCACCGCCCTGCCGATCCGTATCGCCCCGTCCATTCTCGCGGCCGATTTTTCAAAGCTCGGCCAGGAAGTGCGCGACGCCGTCGAAGCGGGAGCCGAATGGGTCCATCTCGACGTGATGGACGGGCATTTCGTGCCGAACATCTCCTTCGGACCTGACGTCATCAAGTCGCTGCGATCCTACACCACAGCCTTTTTCGACTGCCACCTGATGATCTCGCCGGCCGATCCCTACCTCGAAGCCTTCGCCAAGGCGGGATGCGACGGCATTACGGTACATGTCGAGGCCGGGCCGCACCTGCACCGCTCGCTTCAGACGATCCGCTCGCTCGGCAAGAAGGTTGGTGTCACGCTCAACCCGGCAACGCCGCTTTCGACCATCGAAAACGTGCTCGACGATATCGACCTGATCCTGATCATGAGCGTCAATCCGGGCTTCGGCGGCCAGAAGTTCATTCCGGCGATGACGGACAAGATTCGCGCTGCCAAGGCGATGATCGGCAGCCGGCCGATCGAGCTGGAAGTCGATGGCGGCATTACCGCCGAGACGATCGGCGCGGCAACCGCTGCGGGCGCCAATGTCTTCGTTGCAGGATCCGCGGTTTACAAAGGCGATGGAATCGCGGCTTATCGTGAGAACATCGCTCGGCTGAAAGCCGCTGCGGAGGACGGACGCAGATGATATCAGCCTTGCGATCTTCGGTTCCGGCATTTGCGGCGATGTTGTTCGCCGGTTCAACATCCGCTGCCGATATCGCAAGCGTCCGCCCGATCGGCTTTTCCGCCGACGGCGCCGTTTTCGCCTTCGAGGAATATGGCATCCAGGACGGATCCGGCTTTCCATATGCCAATATCTACGCGCTGGACCTCAACAAGGATACCTACCTGCCGGGAACACCGTTCCGGGTCCGGCTGGAAGAGGATGGGGCGACGATCGCCAAAGCCCGCTGGCAGGTCCACAATGACGCCGAAGTGATGGTCGAAACCCATGAGCTCGCCAATCATCCAGGTGAACTCGTGGCTTTCAACCCGATCACCGAGATCGGTAACGACCCCCATCAGCTCCGCTATCGCAGCGTGCCGGCAGTGCCGCCGGTCGGAGACGCCAACACGCTCGTCCTCGACGAGGTCCCGCAGCCACTCGGCCCGCAATGTGAAGGCATAGTCAAAAAGACGGTCTCCCTGCGCCTTCGTTTTACCGAACGGAACGGAAAGCCTGTCAACGACGTGGTCCACGAAGACCAGCGCATTCCGGCTTCACGCGGCTGCGTCACCGGTTACCGGCTCGCCGGTGTCGTCAGCGGCTCGTCGCTCGAAGGCGCTCCGGTCGAAGTCGCATTTGTCATGGTCCTCAGCGCCGGTTTCGAGGGGGAGAATGGACGCTGGATCGCAATTCCGGTCAAGACCGCGCCCTAATCCTGTTTGATTGCCTCAAAAACTTGAGCTTGGCCGCGCTTCTTGCTACAGCGCAGCCGACACACGTGAAGGAAACGACAAGCCCATGATCCCCCGTTACTCGCGGCCCGAAATGGTCGCCATCTGGTCGCCCGAAACAAGATTCCGCATCTGGTTCGAAATCGAGGCGCATGCCTGCGATGCACTGGCGGCGATCGGCGTGATCCCGAAGTCGGCAGCGGAGACGATCTGGGCAAAGGGCGGGTCGGCCACGTTCGATGTCGCCCGCATCGACGAGATCGAGGCTGTCACCAAGCATGACGTCATCGCCTTCCTTACTCATCTCGCCGAATTCGTCGGCCCGGACAGCCGCTTCATCCATCAGGGCATGACGTCTTCCGACGTGCTCGACACCTGCTTCAGCGTCCAGCTGGTGCGAGCCACGGATCTGCTGCTGGCAGATATCGACAAGCTGCTGGAAGCGCTGAAGCGCCGCGCCTTCGAACACAAGGACACGGTCACGATCGGCCGCAGCCACGGCATCCATGCGGAGCCGACGACGTTCGGCGTCAAGCTTGCCCAGGCCTATGCGGAATTCGACCGCAACAAGACCCGCCTGCTCGAAGCCCGCGACGAGATCGCCACCTGCGCGATTTCAGGCGCAGTCGGCACCTTTGCCAATATCGATCCGCGCGTCGAGGAACATGTCGCCGCCGCCATGGGCCTGAAGCCGGAACCGGTATCGACCCAGGTCATCCCGCGCGACCGTCACGCCATGTATTTCGCGATATTGGGCGTCATCGCCTCGTCGATCGAGCGCCTTGCGATCGAAGTCCGCCACCTGCAGCGCACCGAGGTTCTGGAAGCCGAGGAGTATTTCTCGCCGGGCCAGAAGGGCTCGTCGGCAATGCCGCACAAGCGCAATCCGGTGCTGACCGAAAACCTGACCGGCCTTGCCCGCATGGTGCGTTCCTACGCGTTGCCGGCCATGGAAAACGTGGCGCTCTGGCACGAACGCGACATTTCGCACTCCTCGGTCGAGCGCATGATCGGCCCGGACGCGACGGTCACGCTCGATTTCGCGCTGGCGCGCATGACCAGCGTGATCGACAAGCTGCTCGTCTACCCCGAGAACATGATGAAGAATATGAACAAGTTCCGAGGGCTTGTTCACTCGCAGCGGGTTCTGCTTGCCCTTACGCAGGCCGGCGTCTCCCGCGAGGACGCCTATCGTCTCGTGCAGCGCAACGCGATGAAAGTCTGGGAAGAAGGCAAGGATTTCCTCGAGGAGCTGCTGGCGGACCAGGAAGTCCGTGCCGCACTGTCCGAAGAGGACCTGCGCGAGAAATTCGACCTCGGCTATCACACCAAGCATGTGGACACGATCTTCCGCCGGGTTTTCGGCGAGGCTTGATCTTGACCGTCGGCGAACACAGATAGGCGCCATGAAGGCATCCGAAGCAGATATACTGATCGTCCCCGGCTATACCAATTCCGGACCGCATCACTGGCAGACCCGTTGGGAGCAGAAACTCACGACGGCTCGGCGGGTCGAGCAGGAGGAATGGTCGAAGCCGGTGCGCGAGGACTGGGTGGCCCGTGTCGCCGAAGAGGTGAACCGTGCGACACGACCCGTCGTTCTTGTCGCCCATTCGCTCGGCATCCCGACGGTCATCCACGCCGTACCGCTGTTCACCAAACCGGTGGCCGGCGCCTTTTTCGTTGCCCCGCCGGAAGTGGACAATCCCTCCATCCGGCCCAAGCACCTGCTGACCTTCGGCCCCTACCCGCGCGATCCGCTCCCCTTCCCGTCGCTGACTGTCGCAAGCCGCAATGACCGGTTCGGTTCCTATGAACACGCCGACGACATCGCTTCCGCCTGGGGTTCGATGCTGGTCGATGCCGGGGAAGCCGGCCACATCAACCAGGATTCCGGCCATGGGCCCTGGCCGGAAGGCACCATGGTTTTTGCCCAGTTCCTCAGCCGCCTGAAGCCTTGAAAACATACTGGAATCGACAGCCGCCCCATAATTTCCGGGTGTGTCAATTCGAACAGCAATTTTAAGCTGGATTTAATTGACACTTGCTAAAGTGCCAGCTCATTTTGTTGCGAGCCAGGCTGTGCCGATGCCGTCAAATGTTCTCCCACGCCCTTTGGTCTCCGGCCCTGGAGACGAAATCGGTGTTCTTGAGACGGTGTTCGAGGCAGCCCCCTTCCCGATTGCCATCATCGATCACACCGCTGCGCTCCTATTTGCAAATGGCACGTTCAAACGGGAATGGCTTGACGAAAGCCGGAAGCCGGCGGTCTTTTCGGACCTCCTGCATCCCGATGACGAAGCCGAATTCAATCAGGCGATCCAGGGCCTGAACATCGATTCCCAGGCAACGCGCCTGGATCTGCGCGTCATGCACCCGACCGGTTCGCAGCGATGGGCGCTGGCCACTTTCGCGCCGCTCGGCAAGAACCTCAAAGGGCAGTTTCTGTTTGCCGCCCATCTGAGCGACATCACCGACCAAAAGCGGCAGTTCGAAGAGCTTGCCGAACGCGAAAGCCGCTGGAACAACGCGCTGGTAAGCTCCGTCTCAGGCGTGTGGGACCACAACTACGCGACGGGACAGAAATATTACTCGCCGGTGTGGCGGCAGATCCGGGGAATGTCGCCGGAGGACCCGCTGGCCGCGAGCACGGAGGATTGGCTGGAGCTTGTTCATCCGGACGATCATGACCGTGTCATCCATGCCATGGAACGTCAGAATGCCGGCGACCCTGCCTATGCCGTCTTCGACTATCGCGAACGCCACAAGCAGGGGCATTGGGTCTGGATCGAATGCCGGGGCGCCTGCGTCGGATGGGACGCGAACGGCAAGGCCACCCGTGTGGTTGGCACGGACACGGACATCACCGCCCGCAAGGCCGCCGAAGAGAAGACCGCGCAGATGTCGCGGCGGCTCGACATGGCGCTCGAAATATCCGGTATCGGCGTCTACGAATCCGACTTCTCCACCGGCGAGGTGGAATGGGACGAACGGATGTTCCGGATCTACGGGATGGAGAAGAGCGAGGAAGTGAAGATCGGCGGGCTCTGGGAGAGCTTCCTGCACCCCGACGATGCGGCCCGCGTTCAGGCAAACGTCTCCGCCCATATCGCGGAAGGCAAACGCTTCTCGGACCAATACCGCGTGATACTGCGCGACGGCTCCGAACGCGTCGTGCGGACGCGCACAATGTCTTTCATCGACGGCAACGGTCACCAGAAAATGGTCGGCGCCAATTGGGATGTCACGGCCGACGTTACACTTCACCGCGAACTCGAACGGGCAAAGACCCTTGCCGAGGCCCGCAATCGCGAACTTGAGGCCGCCCGTACCAGCATCGAGCACAATGCGATGCACGACTACCTGACCGACCTCCCGAACCGGCGTTACCTTGACGAGATGCTGGACCGCGTGGCGGCGGAATGCGCCCGCGACGGACACGGCATCGCGATCCTTCACATCGACCTCGACCGCTTCAAGCAGATCAACGACACCCTCGGCCACAGTGCCGGCGACATGATGCTGAAGCATGCGGCGAAAATCCTCAAGGGCACGATCCGCAAGGGGGATTTCGTCGCCCGTATCGGCGGCGACGAATTCGTCATCCTGTCGAAATTCGAGGGATCGCCGCGCAAGCTTTCGCATCTGGCCGACCGCATCATCCGGGAATTGCGCAAGCCGGTATCCTATGAGGGCCACGACTGCCGTTTCGGCGCCAGCATCGGCATCGCCTGCCATACGGGAGCGGATGTCGATGCGAGACAGCTTCTCCTGAACGCCGATATCGCCCTCTACCGAGCCAAGAACCGCGGCCGCAACCGGCATGAATTCTTCTCTGCCGAGACCCAGAACGAGATCATCAGCACCAGGCGCATTTCAGACGAGATCCTTCTTGCTCTCGAGCGAGACGAATTCATTCCGTATTACCAGCTGCAGTTCGATGCGCAGACGCTGGAGATCTCCGGCGTGGAAACGCTGGCGCGCTGGATGCACCCGGAACGCGGCATCCTGTCTCCCGACAAGTTCCTCGATATGGCCGAGGAGCTCGACGTCGTCTCGGTGATCGACGGGACCATCCTCGACAGGGCGCTTGCCGATTTCCGGGATTGGCGCGCGCATGGCCTTTCGATCCCAAAACTTTCGGTCAACGTTTCCTACCGGCGGCTGCGCGACGCCTCGCTGTCGCGCAAGCTCAAGAAACTCAAGATCGAGCCTGGCACCGTATCCTTCGAGCTGCTCGAATCGATCTTCCTCGACGACTGCGACGAGGATGTCCTGAGGAACCTGGCACACATCAGGAAGCTCGGCATCGAGATCGAAATCGACGATTTCGGTACCGGCCACGCCTCGATCATCGGCCTCCTGCGGCTCAATCCGCGTGCGCTGAAGATCGATCGCGAACTCGTTCGCCTGGTCTCGCAGTCGCAAAAGCAACGCAAGATGGTCGGATCGATCATCGAAATCGGCAAGTCGCTGAATATCGAGGTCGTCGCGGAAGGTGTCGAGACCACCGAACAGATCCGCATCCTGCGCGATCTCGGCTGCGACGTCCTGCAGGGGTATGCACTCGCAAGGCCGATGGCGCGCGCGGGCATTCCGGACTTCATAATTTCTGGCCGCTGGCGCCCCAGCGAAATACCGCAGCCCGACAGTCGAAAACGGCACCCCAACGGCGGCTGAGAACCCGGTTTTACGCACAGAAAGAAAAGCCGCGCCCGACCGGGCGCAGCTGTCACGTCAAGCTGACGAAATACGGCTTACTGGTTCTCGATCTGATCGACCGCCTGAGCCAGAAGCTCCACCATCTTGGTACGGATATCCTGGTCGGAAATGGAGACGCCGGCGGCATCGAGATCGCCGCGCAGCTTGCGGAACACATCCTCGTCGCCCGCTTCCTCGAAGTCGGCAACGACGACTTCCTTTGCATACGCGTCAGCATCCGCCTTGCCAAGCAGACCGGCCGCCCAGAGGCCGACGAGCTTGTTGCGGCGGGCGAGCGCCTTGAACTTCAATTCCTGGTCCAGGGCAAACTTGTTTTCAAAGGCTTTTTCGCGATCGCTGAGGCCACTCATCTCGGGTCTCCCAAAGTGAACTTGTATGGGACCCCATTAATCAAAAGACGAGCCAAGCGCAATCGGCGGGCTGTCGATTCCGGTGCAGACGAAAGCGGAATCGTGGCAGGCAATTGACGAATGCGAATTTGCCTCGAGGAAACCCGGAGGCGGCGTTGATCTTGCCCTGCGCAGTTTCAATCAGATGTCCGTCGTTTCCCTGGCGGCGTCCGCCGGCAGGTCTGGCATCGCCAATCGCCACTCGTCACCTGGAATCGCGACACCGGCTGCGTCGAAATCATGACGCAATTTGGTGGCTAAGTCCCCAGGAGCCTTGCTGTCGAGGGTGGAAAATCCCAAACCCTGGGGCATAGGCGCTTGCATCGGCAATGCCGAGCAGGGAGGCACCCACAGGCCCATCCAGCCCCTGCGGCGAGTTTGCGCACGAAACCGCAAGCTATGGTACAGGTAAATTGGTCCTCAACGGCTGTCGCCCGGCCACAAAGAGCATATATGTCATGGGTCCCTGCTTTTCCTGTTCATTACCGCCCTTTCAGCCCGGACATCCCAGTTGCTAGAGCGAAACCTTCGAGAACCCGTGTAATCTGAAGCTCACTGATTCCTGGTTGCGCTTCGCCAACCCCTCGCCCACAAAGGTTTTGGAGGCCCGCATTGTGAAACCCGTTCTTTTCCGTTAAGGGACCGCTCAACATCATCCATTGCGTCCGTCAGGGACGCCAACAACAACGAGACAAGAATCATGAACCGTCGCCGCCGTATCTACGAAGGCAAGGCCAAGATCCTCTATGAAGGCCCGGAGCCCGGCACGCTTATCCAGTTCTTCAAGGACGACGCCACCGCCTTCAACAAGAAGAAACATGACGTCATCGACGGCAAGGGCGTCCTCAACAACCGCATCTCGGAATACCTCTTCACCCATCTGAACAAGATCGGCATCCCGACGCATTTCATCCGCCGGCTCAACATGCGCGAACAGCTGATCAAGGAAGTGGAGATGATTCCGCTCGAGATCGTGGTGCGCAACGTTGCCGCCGGATCGCTCTCGACCCGCCTCGGCATCGAGGAAGGCATGGTCCTGCCGCGCTCGATCATCGAGTTCTACTACAAGTCCGATGCGCTCGCCGACCCTATGGTCTCGGAAGAACATATCACCGCTTTCGGCTGGGCAAACCCTGCCGAGCTCGACGACATCATGGCGCTCGCCATCCGCGTCAACGACTTCCTCTCGGGGCTCTTCCTCGGCGTCGGCATCCAGCTCGTCGACTTCAAGATCGAATGCGGCCGCCTGTTCGAGGGCGACATGATGCGCATCATCCTTGCCGACGAAATCTCACCGGACAGCTGCCGCCTCTGGGATATCGAGACCAGGGAAAAGATGGACAAGGACCGTTTCCGGCGTGATCTCGGCGGGCTCGTGGAAGCCTATTCGGAAGTCGCCCGGCGTCTCGGCATCATCAATGAAAACGAACCGATCCGCGGGACCGGACCGGTTCTCGTCAAGTAATCTGGGGGTTGGATCAGTGATCAAGGCACGCGTGACGGTCACGCTCAAGAACGGCGTTCTCGATCCGCAGGGCAAGGCCATCGAAGGCGCGCTCGGCAGTCTCGGTTTTTCCGGGGTCGGACATGTTCGCCAGGGCAAGGTCTTCGACCTCGAACTCGAGGGTACCGACAAGGCGAAAGCCGAGGCGGACCTGAAAGCCATGTGCGAGAAGCTGCTGGCAAACACTGTGATTGAGAACTATACTATCGCCCTCGACTGAAGGTTGCGGGAAGCGCGGGATGGCTGAGATCACAAGTGAGTTGATGTATGAGCTTCTCAAGAAGATTCATCAGCGATTTGACAAGGTCGAACTATCAATTGGTGAGTTGCGGGCCGACCACATGACCTTGAGAGGACAACTCCACGTTCTCCAGGGGGATGTGAATAATCTTCGCGTCACGGTTGGTCATATCGAAAACCGACTCGATCGTATCGAAAACCGCCTCGTGCTGCGCGAGCTCGCCGAGGCCCAGGCAAGGTTTGAACCGCACCCATGAAATCCGCCGTCGTTCAGCTTCCCGGTCTCAATCGCGATCGCGACATGATCGCCGCCCTCACCAAGATTTCAGGCAAGGCGCCGATCACCATCTGGCAGACCGAGACCGGTATTCCGGATGATATCGACCTCATCGTCATTCCGGGCGGTTTTTCCTATGGCGATTACCTGCGCTGCGGAGCGATCGCGGCCCGCATGCCGGTCATGCAGGCGATCAGGGACAAGGCCGACAAGGGCGTCAAGGTGCTCGGTGTCTGCAACGGTTTCCAGATCCTGGTCGAAGCCGGCATGCTGCCCGGCGCATTGATGCGCAATTCGTCGCTGAAATTCGTCTGCAAGGAAGTGAAGCTCGAAGTGGTGAATGCCGATACGGATTTCACCCGCGCCTATGAGAAGGGCCAGGTGCTTCGCTGCCCGGTCGCCCATCACGACGGCAACTATTTCGTCGATGCGGACACGCTGGCCGGTATGGAAGATCGTGGCGAAATCGTCTTCCGTTATGCCGAGGGCACCAACCCGAACGGCTCCCTGAACGACATCGCAGGCGTCATGAACACGCGCGGCAACGTGCTCGGCATGATGCCGCATCCTGAAAACCTGATCGAAGCCGCCCATGGCGGCAGCGACGGGCGCGGGATTTTCGCCTCGGCGCTCGATGTGATCGCCGCGACCGCCTGAACCTTCATCTTATCCGGATCGATCCCAGAACGATCGAAACCACGTCAGGACGTTTGATGCCGTTCACTTGTCGCCTGCTCGCTGCATTTCCTGTCGCCGCTCTTGGCATGGCGCTTTCCGCCTGCCAATCGGAACGCCCGGCGGCGGTAACGGCGAACCGTGCGGCGCTGCCGACGATGGAACGCGTGGCGCTCGCCGCCAATAGCTGCTGGTTCAAGTCGGGCGACGCGGCCTTCAAGCCCTATCGGCTGGCACCGGAACTCAACTCCTTCTCCGGCCGGCCGCGCATTCTCGCCGTGCCACGCAACAGCCCCGAATCGCGTCCGATGCTGGTGGTGCAGGCGGAGGGCAATCCGGCCCGCCTCGACGCGTTCGGTCCGATGATGAGCGGCCCGGATGGTGAAAGAATCAAGCGCGACGTGCTGCGCTGGGCGAGCGGCGCGAGCGGCTGCTGATATTAACCATTTGAATTTACATCCCTGTAAACAATCTGTTGCAGCTCTGCACCGGCCTGCCCGAATCTTTGCGTTTTTTCGCCACAAGTCATAATGGTCTGTGAACCGGCGCTGGACGGGCGCTACCCGTCATTGTACCACTTTCGTCATCGAGAAGCGCGCGGCCCGTATCGGGATCGCGCCAGCCGCAGAAAATCGCGGCGCGTATGAGGGCGATGGAATGAACAAGGTATTTTTTGGATCCGTGGTCGGCGCAATTCTTTCGGCGTCGGCGCTGTCTTCTTCGGCCCTTGCGCAGGAACGGCTGTTCGATGAAGTGCGAATCGGGGTTTCCGGTTCGATCCAGAGCAAGAGCACGTTCGAAAAGGGCGCATTCCCGTCCGCCACCGTCTTCTTCGACCCCTTCGACCAGCGCCATGCCCAGAGCTTCATGGATCACATGCTGCGTCCGCGCGTCCATGTCGGCGCGATCGTATCGACGGCAGGCGAAGCGAGCCAGGTCTTTGCCGGCTTTACCTGGACCGCACCGATCACCGACCGCATCTTCGTCGATCTCGGCTTCGGCGGCGCCTTCAACAACGGCAACCTCGACAAGCCGAACGACGGTCCGAAGCTCGGCTGCCATGTGCTCTTCCATGAATCGCTTGGTCTCGGCTACAACATCACCAACAACTGGCGTGTCCTTGCGACCGTCGAGCACTCTTCGAACGCCGATCTGTGCGATCACAACGACGGCCTCTCCTACGCAGGCATCGCCGTCGGCTACAAGTTCTGATCCAGATAGAGCATTTTCAACTGAAGCGCCGGTTTTCCGGCGCTTTTTGTTTGCCGGCCGCAACGCGGTAGCGCTGCATGGCAGTATTTTCCTGTCGCGCCGCTTGGCGACATAGGCTAAAGAGCGCCAAGAGCTTGGCCCTTCAATCCAGAGAAGATCATGACCATTCCGAACAGTATCGCGATCACCCCCGAACTCGTCGCCTCACATGGCCTGAAGCCCGACGAATATCAGCGGATTCTCGATCTGATCGGTCGTGAGCCGACGTTCACGGAACTCGGCATCTTCTCGGCCATGTGGAACGAGCACTGCTCCTACAAATCCTCGAAGAAGTGGCTGCGAACGCTGCCGACCAAGGGGCCGCGCGTCATTCAAGGGCCGGGCGAGAATGCCGGCGTCGTCGATATCGACGATGGCGATTGCGTCGTCTTCAAGATGGAGAGCCACAACCACCCGTCCTATATCGAGCCCTACCAGGGCGCGGCGACGGGCGTGGGCGGCATTCTGCGCGACGTCTTCACCATGGGCGCCCGCCCGATCGCGGCCATGAACGCGCTGCGCTTCGGCGCGCCAGACCACCCGAAGACCAAGCATCTTGTGTCCGGCGTGGTTGCCGGCGTCGGCGGTTACGGCAATTCCTTCGGCGTACCGACGGTCGGCGGCGAAGTGGAGTTCGATCCGCGCTACAACGGCAATATCCTGGTCAACGCATTCGCGGCCGGGCTTGCCAAATCCAACGCGATCTTCCTGTCTGAAGCCAAGGGCGTCGGTCTGCCGGTCGTCTATCTCGGCGCCAAGACCGGCCGCGACGGTGTCGGCGGAGCGACGATGGCATCGGCCGAATTCGACGAGTCCATCGAAGAGAAACGCCCGACCGTCCAGGTCGGCGATCCCTTCACCGAAAAGTGCCTGCTGGAAGCCTGCCTCGAACTGATGGCGACCGGCGCGGTGATCGCGATCCAGGACATGGGTGCCGCCGGCCTCACCTGCTCCGCCGTCGAAATGGGCGCCAAGGGCGACCTCGGCATCGAACTCGACCTCGACAAGGTGCCGGTGCGCGAGGACCGGATGACGGCCTACGAGATGATGCTTTCGGAAAGCCAGGAGCGCATGCTCATGGTTCTGCAGCCGGAAAAGGAAGAGCAGGCCAAGGCGATCTTCGTCAAATGGGGCCTCGATTTCGCCATCGTCGGCAAGACCACCGACGACCTGCGCTTCCGCGTCCTGCATCAGGGCGAAGAAGTCGCCAACCTGCCGATCAAGGATCTCGGAGACCAGGCCCCGGAATACGATCGGCCATGGGTCCAGTCGAATGTTCGCGCAGCCCTGCCCCCCTCGCAGGTCGCCGCACCCGCTGACTATAACCAGGCCCTGTTGAAGCTTGTCGGTTCGGCCAACCAGTCCAGCCGCCGCTGGGTCTGGGAACAGTATGACACGCTGATCCAGGGCAATTCGCTGCAGCGCCCGGGCGGTGATGCCGGCGTCGTTCGCATCGAGACCCATCCGACCAAGGCGCTCGCCTTCTCCTCCGACGTCACGCCACGCTATGTCGAGGCCGATCCGTTCGAAGGCGGCAAGCAGGCGGTCGCCGAATGCTGGCGCAATATCGTCGCGACCGGCGCCGAGCCGCTCGCGGCCACCGACAACCTCAATTTCGGCAATCCGGAAAAGCCGGAAATCATGGGCCAGCTGGTCGGCGCCATCAAGGGCATCGGCGAGGCCTGCAGGGCGCTGGATTTCCCGATCGTTTCCGGCAACGTGTCGCTCTACAACGAGACCAACGGCGTCGCGATCCTGCCGACCCCGACGATTGCCGGCGTCGGCCTGTTGCCCGACTGGCAGAAGATGGCGAAGATCGGTTCTGCCAACGACGGCGACAAGCTGATCATGATCGGCACGGACGGCAGCCATCTCGGCTCGTCGGTCTATCTGCGCGACGTCCTCGACACGATCGATGGCCCGCCCCCGGAAGTCGATCTGAAGGCGGAGCGCCGCAACGGAGATTTCATCCGTTCACTCATCCGCAACGGTCAGGTAACGGCCTGCCACGACATTTCCTCTGGCGGTCTTGCGATCACGCTTGCCGAAATGGCGATGGCTTCGGCCAAGGGCATGAAGGTCAGCCTCAAGGAGCAGCGCGGCCCGGTCCATGCACTGCTGTTCGGCGAAGACCAGGCCCGCTATGTCATCGCGGTGCCAACCGATCTCGCCAATTTCGTGCAGGCGAATGCTGAAGGCGCAGGTGTGCCCTTCCGCACGCTCGGTACCGTCGCTGGCGACAGCTTGTTGGTGGACGATCTCATCAGCATTGCGGTCCCGCAGCTTGCGGAAGCCCACGAAAGCTGGTTCCCGGCCTTCATGGCCTGACCCATCCAGATCGCCCTCGTGCCATGACCGCGGTTTCCGATCGCGGTTTATTGGCACAGGTGAACAAATTTGAGGCGCGAGGGATTGATGGACTCGGGCTGTCCCGATAAGCATGGCGGTTTTCTGAGATATGAAAGTAAGCGCGCACAATGCTTATGCCGATTTTGACCTGGTTGAGGTCATCGGGCCCGACCTGGCACTACAAGCGCATCTGGCTCGATGCACTGATCATCACCCTTTGCCTGAACGTTCTGGCCTGGATGATTTTTTCGAAGATGGGAATGTCCACCCACGATATCTTCAATGAAGACGGCCCCATCGAAGACATTCAATCTGCTTCGCTTGCCATCACCGCCCTTTTTGCCGTCATGGCAGCATTGGGGACCCGGATATTGGCCCGTTTCGTCGCAATCGCGACGGCCTGCATCTCCATCGTCTTCTTCATGCGCGAGATGCCAATATGCCGTGGAAGTATGACAGTTTTTTGTGTGTCGAAGACCTGGCTCCCGATTATTATCGGCCTTGTCGCTCTCGTCCTGCTGCTTGCGACCATCGTGTTCGAGTATCGCCATAGAGGGGGTGTTCTTCGAGCCATTCATCCGCGCCTTTCGTGGCCGCTGGCCCTGGTTGCCGCCGTTCTCGGATGCAGCCAGCTTGCCGAGCATTTCGATATTGTCGTGATGGAGGAGAGCATTGAATCCTACGGTTTCATGATCCTGACCCTGAGTTCCGTCTGGCTTTTTCGATTCTCCCGCACGCAGCATCTTCCACCGCTCAGAACCCGGGCCAAAGCCAGCCTCCACAAGGTGAAACACGTATTCTTGCACCATTGAGGCGGAGCTCTTCGATCCAGCTTTGACCGGAGAGCAGCTTTGAGGCAGTGTATCCTGACAAAAGGTTCTGCGGTTTTGAGTCCGCGGAGGAGAAAAGGGATGACGTCATGGCTATGAGACCCGGTGAAATCGAAGACCTGATCAAGGCCGGCATTCCCGGTGCCAAGGTCACCATCCGGGATCTTGCTGGCGACGGCGACCACTATGCCGCGGAAGTGGTGGCGGAAGCGTTCCGGGGAAAGAGCCGGGTGCAGCAGCACCAGATGGTCTACGAGGCTCTGAAGGGCAATATGGGCGGCGTGCTTCATGCGCTGGCATTGCAGACTTCGGCTCCGGCGGAGTGAGCGATGGCTGACCTGATCAAGGAGATCGTTACCGGCCTCGTCGAAACTGCCCTGAAGGAACTTCTCGGCAAGTCGCATGGCCGCACTCCCGCCAAACGCAAGAAGCGGCAGGTCCGCTCGGCCACTACCGGGCGTTTCGCCAAGAAGACCGCAGGCACCAAGACCACACGCACCAAGACCACAAGCAGCCGTGCGGCGAAACCGGCGACGAAACAGGTGAGCCGCCGGCGCACGACGGCAAGCCGCAGCAAGCAGCGCAGCCGCTGACCCTAATCTAGCGGCTCAAGGCTTAGGCAGCTGTCTCGCGACGCAATAAGCGCATTCCTGCGGACTATTCCGCTGGAATTCCCGATGCCACATTGCTATTTAAGGCAGATGACGCAGCGCAGCGGCCCTTGAAACCGCATGTGAAAGGATAGGACATGAGCGGAATTACCGATTTTATCGCCAACGAAGTGAAGACCAATGACGTGGTTCTCTTCATGAAGGGCACCCCGCAGTTCCCCCAGTGTGGTTTCTCGGGCCAGGTCGTGCAGATCCTCGACTATCTCGGCCTGGACTACAAGGGCGTCAACGTGCTCGCAGATGCGGAAATCCGCCAGGGCATCAAGGACTATTCCAACTGGCCGACCATTCCGCAGCTTTACGTCAAGGGCGAGTTCATCGGCGGTTGCGATATCGTCCGCGAGATGTTCCAGTCCGGCGAACTGCAGACTCACCTGCAGGAACAGGGCATCAGCGTCCGCGGCGCGGCCTGAGATTTTCCGGGCTCCGGCCCGGGATTTTTAGAAGACATTTTCAAGGCGCCGCTCCCAACGGCGCCTTTCACGTTGTTTTAGGAAACTGCTGTGACCAATCCTTCACAACCGGCCCCGGCCCGCCTGCGCGGCATGGGTCGGGTCGAATTCATCGCGATGATGGCGATGCTGATGGCCATCAATTCGCTTGCCATCGACATCATGCTCCCCGGCCTGCAGGAAATCGGCGCCTCGCTCGGCGTGGTCAACGAGAACCATCGGCAATATGTCGTTTCGGCCTATCTCTTCGGCCTCGGCGCCGCGCAGATCATCTATGGATCGATCTCCGACCGTTTCGGTCGCAGGAATCCGATGCTCTTCGGCCTCGGCCTCTATTTCGTCTGCGCGGTCGGCGCCGTCATCGCGCCGTCATTCGGCGCGCTGCTGGTCCTTCGCTTCATCCAGGGCGCAGGAGCGGCCGCAACCCGGGTGATTTCCATTTCGATCGTGCGCGACGTATACGGCGGCCGCGCCATGGCGGAAGTCATGTCGCTGATCATGATGGTCTTCATGGTCGTGCCGGTCATCGCGCCGGCCACGGGCCAGGTGATCATGCTGTTCGGCAACTGGCACCTGATCTTCGTGTTCATGGCGGTCGCCTCGCTCTGTATCGGCTTCTGGATGTATTCGCGCCTTCCGGAAACGCTCGATCCGGCCGATGTACGTCCCTTCACCATGTCCTCGATTTTGCACGCCTTCCAGATGGTTCTGACCAATCGCCTCGCCCTCTGCTACACGATTGCCAGCACATTCATTTTCGGCGCAATGTTCGGCTTCATCAACTCGGCACAGCAGATCTATGTCGGGATCTACGGTCTCGGCGTCTGGTTTCCGCTGGTCTTCGCCTGCGTGGCGGTGTTCATGTCTGCCGCATCCTTCCTGAACGCCCGGTTTGTCGGACGTTTCGGCATGCGGCGCCTTTCGCACGGCTCGCTGCTTGGCTTCATCGGCATCACGTTCGTCTGGATGCTCGTGCAGATCTTCGGGCCTCAACCCATGCCGCTCGTGATATTCATCGTGTTTTTCGGGCTCGCGATGTTCCAGTTCGGTTGGATCGGCTCGAACTTCAATTCGCTTGCCATGGAGCCACTTGGCCATGTCGCCGGAACTGCCTCCGCCGTCCTCGGCTTCATGAGCACGGTCGGCGGGGCGCTGATCGGGGTTGCGATCGGCCAGTCCTTCAACGGCACGGCGCTGCCGCTGGTCGCGGGTTTCTTCACCGTCTCGATCATCGGGCTGATCTTCGTGCTGATCGGCGAAAAGGGAAAACTCTTCCAGCCGCATAATCCGAAGATCTGATCTCCCCCAGTAAAAGGCCGGAGCAATCCGGCCTTTTGCTGGGAATCGCCATCATTTCAGTGGCCGATGATCTCGTTGCGCAGCATCTGCCAGCTTTCCTTGTCGGTAGCGAGCAGCAGCCCGCCGTCGACATGGTGCGGCATGTATGGGGAGCCGTCGAAGCGCGCCACGTAACCACCCGCCTCCGTGCCGATCAGCGTGCCGGCCAGGTGGTCCCAGGGCATCAGCTTGTTGTAGAGCACGAACTGCACGTGGCCGCCCGCAAAGGTACGGTATTCGTGAGCCGAGCAGCGGTAGTTGGCGAAGAACCGGACCTTGGCGAGATTGCCGAGGATCCGCTCCCGCTCGCCACCGAAGAAATATCCGGGGGACGCCATGCCGATCATGGCATCGATCGGCCGGGATTCTGCGACCGCGAGCCGGATCGCCTCGCCGTCCGGCCGTCGCAGGAAGGCGCCGGCGCCCCTTTCCGCCATGACCCAGTCGTCGCCCATCGGATCGTAGATGATGCCGGCGACCGTCTCGCCCTTCCAGACGACGGAGGCCATGACGCCGAAGGCCGGGATGCCCGAGGCGAAGTTGAACGTGCCGTCGACCGGATCGACCACCACCGCGAAGTCCGCGTCGGCAAGCCTGGCGAGCAAAGACGGGTCGGCCGCCACTGATTCCTCACCGACGAAGAGCGCGTCGGGCGCGAACGCTTCGAGCTCGCGCCGGATCATCCGCTCGGCCGCCTCGTCGGCTTCCGTCACCAGGTCGGACGGCTCGCTCTTGGAGCGCACATCGCCGCTGCCGAGCCGCCGGAAACGCGGCAGGATTTCTGCCTTGGCGGCAAGCCGCAGAAGATCGGCAAGCTTCGTGATGTCGAGCGGAAGGGTCATGACGACTGTCTCTTGGGGCTAGTGCGGGAAGGTTGGGGTCGGGAGCAATTCACACGTCTTGAGCGGATTGCAGGCCGGAGAAATCGAAAAGTTTCGGATCGAGCAGGTGCGACGGGTTCACACGCGCGAGCGCACGCAGCATCGTATCCTTGCGGCCCGGCATACGGGCCTCGATATCGGCAAGCATCGCCTTCATGGCGTTGCGCTGCAGGCCATCCTGCGAGCCGCAGAGATCGCAGGGGATGATCGGGAACCGCATGGCAGTGGCGAATTTGGCCAGATCGTCCTCGGCGCAATAAGCGAGCGGCCTCAGCACCATCACGTCGCCCTCGTCGTTCAACAGCTTTGCCGGCATGCCGGCGAGCCTGCCTCCATGGAAAAAATTCATGAAGAAGGTCTCAAGTATGTCTTCCCGGTGATGGCCGAGCACCAGAGCATCGCAGCCCTCTTCGCGGGCGATCCGGTAGAGGTTGCCGCGCCGAAGCCTCGAACAGAGCGAGCAATAGGTGGCACCTTCCGGCACCTTTTCCTTCACGATCGAATAGGTATCGCGATATTCGATGCGGTGTCTGACGCCGATCGAAGCCAGATAGTCGGGCAGCACGTGTTTCGGGAAATTCGGCTGGCCCTGGTCGAGATTGCAGGCGACGAGTTCGACGGGCAGCAGGCCGCGCCATTGCAGATCGAGCAGCACCGCCAGCAGCGAATAGGAATCCTTGCCGCCGGACAAGCCCACCAGCCAGCGCTTCCGGCCGTTCAGCATGCCGAAATCATCGAAGGCCTGCCGCACCTGCCGGAGCAGGCGCTTGCGCAGCTTGTTGAACGAGACCGAGCTCGGCGCATCCCGAAAGAGCGCCGGCACGAGGCCGTTTTCGACCTCATCCAGCTCGTCATCGATCGTGGCCGTCACGCCCATTGGTTTTCCCTTGAAGCCGAAAAGCGGGCTATGCCCGCTTGCGGTGCTGATCGTCAGGCGCCGAGAGCGGCCGCCACCGCGTCGAGCGCCTCGTTGGCCTTGGCGCCATCGGGTCCGCCGGCCTGGGCCATGTCCGGCCGGCCGCCGCCGCCCTTGCCGCCAAGCGCCACGGATGCGATGCGGACAAGATCCACGGCGCTGAAACGGTCGACCAGATCCGGCGTCACCGCGACCACGGCGCTCGCCTTGCCGTCTTCCGAAACCCCGATCAGCGTGACGACGCCGGAGCCGAGGCTCGCCTTGCCTTCATCCGCCAGGCCCTTGAGGTCCTTGGCATCGATGCCGCTCAGCGCCTTGCCCATGAACTTGATGCCGCCGATCTCCTTGAAATCGCCGGCCGAGCCGCCCTGCCCGCCACCCATGGCAAGCCGGCGCCTGGCATCCGCCAGTTCCTTCTCAAGCTTGCGGCGCTCGTCGAGCAGCGCTTCGACGCGCGAAACCAATTCCGCCGGCTGCACCTTCAAGGCGCCTGCGAGCGTCTTGACGCGCTCGTCCTGTTCGGCGAGATAGGCCCGCGCCGCCTCGCCCGTCACCGCCTCGACACGACGAACACCGGCGCCGACGGCGCTTTCGCCGAGAACGCGGACAAGGCCGATATCGCCGGTCGCATTGACATGCGTGCCGCCGCAGAGCTCGATCGAATAAGGCTTGCCGGCCTTCGGCCCTTCGATCGCCTTGCCCATCGCAACGACGCGGACTTCATCGCCATATTTTTCGCCGAACAGCGCCATGGCGCCTTCCGCGATGGCGTCATCGACGCTCATCAGGCGCGTGGTGACCGGCGCATTCTGGAGGATGATGGCATTCGCCATGTCCTCGACCTTCTGCAACTCCTCGGCCGACATCGGCTTCGGATGCGACACGTCGAAACGCAGCCGCTCCGGCGCCACCAGCGAACCCTTCTGGGCCACATGGGTGCCGAGCACTTCACGAAGCGCCTCATGCAGAAGGTGAGTAGCCGAATGGTTGGAACGCAGCCGCGAGCGGCGGGCATGATCGACCGTCAGCGCCACCGCATCACCGACCTTCAACGTGCCCTCGGCGACGGTCGCGATGTGGACGAACAGGCCCTCGCCCTTTTTCTGGGTATCAGAGACGTCGAGCTTGCCATTGTCCGTCGAGATTATCCCGGTATCGCCCATCTGGCCGCCGGATTCGCCGTAGAATGGTGTCTGGTTGACGACGACCTGGACCTGATCGCCGGCCGAAGCGCTGTCCACAGCCTTGCCATCGCGGACGATCGCCTGGACCACGCCTTCGGCCGTTTCAGTGTCGTAGCCGAGGAACTCGGTCGCGCCGTGCTTTTCCTTGAGCTCGAACCAGATCGTTTCCGTCGCCTTGTCGCCGGAACCGGTCCAATGCGACCGGGCTTCCGCCTTCTGGCGCTCCATCGCGTCGGTGAAGCCGGATATATCGACACCGATTTCGCGGGCGCGCAAAGCGTCCTGCGTCAGATCGAGCGGAAAACCGTAGGTGTCGTAGAGCTTGAAAGCGGTCTCGCCATCGAGCATGTCGCCCTTGTGAAGCGTGTTCGTCGCATCCGACAGCAGCGAAAGGCCGCGCTCCAGCGTCTTGCGGAAGCGGTTTTCCTCGAGCTTCAAAGTTTCCGAAATCAGCGATTCAGCGCGCACCAGTTCCGGATAGGCGCGGCCCATCTGCTGGATGAGCGCCGGCAGCAGCTTGAAGAGCAGCGGATCGCGGGCGCCGAGCAGCTGCGCATGGCGCATGGCGCGGCGCATGATGCGGCGGAGTACATAGCCGCGGCCTTCGTTCGACGGCAGCACACCGTCGGCGATCAGGAATGCGGAGGAGCGCAGGTGGTCGGCGATGACGCGGTGGCTGCCGCGATGCTCGCCTTCCGCCTTGACGCCGGTCGCCTCTTCCGAGGCTGAGATCAGCGCCCGGAACAGGTCGATGTCGTAATTGTCGTGCTGGCCCTGCAGGACGGCGGCAACACGCTCCAGGCCCATGCCGGTGTCGATCGACGGACGCGGCAGGTCGATCCGCTCTTCCTTCGTCACCTGCTCGTACTGCATGAAGACGAGGTTCCAGATCTCGATGAACCTATCGCCATCTTCCTCCGGCGAACCGGGAGGTCCGCCCCAGATGTGATCGCCATGGTCATAGAAGATCTCCGAGCAAGGACCGCAGGGGCCGGTATCGCCCATCGCCCAGAAATTGTCGCTGGTCGGAATGCGGATGATCCTGTCGTCCGACAGGCCGGCGATCTTCTTCCAGAGGTCGAAAGCCTCGTCGTCGGTGTGATAAACCGTCACCAGCAGACGCTTGGCATCGAGGCCGAATTCCTTGGTGATCAGGTTCCAGGCAAGCTCGATGGCGCGTTCCTTGAAATAGTCGCCGAAGGAGAAGTTGCCGAGCATTTCGAAGAAGGTGTGATGGCGGGCGGTATAACCGACATTGTCGAGGTCATTGTGCTTGCCGCCGGCGCGAACGCATTTCTGCGCTGTCGTCGCCGTCGAATAGGGGCGCTTCTCAAGGCCAGTGAAGACGTTCTTGAACTGCACCATGCCGGCATTGGTGAACATCAGCGTCGGATCGTTGCGCGGCACCAGCGGACTGGAGGAGACGACCTCGTGTCCGTTCTTTCGGAAATAGTCGAGGAAGGTCGACCGGATTTCATTCACGCCGCTCATGCTACGCCCTTTTTACCGCCGGATGCGGTCCTATTATTCGAAAACCAAAGGCTTGTATCGCCCACACCCACAACTGTCCAGCCGCCCACCGCCTGGCCAAACGAGAAACCGGCCGCACATTTTTCGATGGCGACCGGGCTGATCGTAAGCGGCCGGAGAAAACTCCGAGTGCGGCGGGACCGCTTACAGTTCGGCGGTCGTATCGCCATCGTCGGCATCTGGACCGCCATTCTGCAGGAAGCGGTCGGCGATGAGGCCGGCATTCTGGCGCAGCGACGTCTCGATCTCGCGTGCGAGTTCGGGGTTGTCGCGCAGGAAGGTCTTGGCGTTCTCGCGGCCCTGGCCGAGACGCTGGCTGTTATAGGAGAACCAGGCGCCGGACTTCTCGACGATGCCGGCCTTGACGCCGAGATCGACCAGTTCGCCGGTCTTGGAAACGCCTTCGCCATACATGATGTCGAATTCGACCTGCTTGAAGGGAGGCGCCATCTTGTTCTTGACGACCTTGACGCGGGTCTGGTTGCCGACCACTTCCTCGCGTTCCTTGACCTGGCCGATGCGGCGGATGTCGAGGCGAACCGAGGCGTAGAATTTCAGCGCGTTGCCGCCGGTGGTGGTTTCCGGAGAGCCGAACATCACACCGATCTTCATGCGGATCTGGTTGATGAAGATCACCATCGTCTTGGACTTGGAGATCGACGCCGTCAGCTTGCGCAGCGCCTGGCTCATCAGGCGTGCCTGGAGGCCCGGCAGGCTGTCGCCCATTTCGCCCTCGATTTCGGCACGCGGGGTCAGAGCCGCGACCGAGTCGACGACGAGAACATCGACGGCACCGGAACGGACCAGCGTATCGGTAATTTCAAGCGCCTGTTCACCGGTATCCGGCTGCGAGATCAGCAGGTTCTGGAGATCGACGCCAAGCTTGCGGGCATAGACCGGATCGAGCGCGTGTTCGGCGTCGACGAAGGCGCAGATGCCGCCCTTCTTCTGGGCTTCGGCAATCGTCTGCAGCGCCAGCGTCGTCTTGCCGGAGCTTTCCGGACCGTAGATCTCGATGATGCGGCCCTTCGGCAGACCGCCGATGCCGAGTGCGATATCGAGGCTGAGAGAGCCGGTCGAAACCGTCTCGACCTCGACAATGCTCTCGTTCGCGCCGAGCTTCATGATCGAGCCCTTACCGAAGGACCGTTCGATCTGTGACAGTGCTGCTTCCAGCGCCTTGCTCTTGTCCACGCCTTTATCCTCTACCAGCCGCAACGAGTTCTGTGCCATGTTGATCCCACCTTTAGGTTATTGCCGCCGCGCAAGCAATGAAGCAGCCGATAAAGGTGATGTACCTATTTTGTTCTCATTTGGCAAGCACCGATCAAACGATTGAGTCAAAATAGCTATTTCGATTTCGTTCTCAAAATGTTCCACCGTGCCCGGGTGTTTAAAATTCGTTTGTGAAATCAATGCCACGCCGCGATCCGAAAGCGAATCGGGGCGTCTGGATATTTATGAGAGAGCGTCCGATTCTCACTCCGAATCGAGCATTTCCCGGACCGCCACGGCGAGCTGCTTCAGCGAGAAAGGTTTCGGCAGGAACCCGAACTTGGCGTCGGCCGGCAGGTTGCGGGCAAACGCATCCTCCGCATAACCCGAGACGAAGATGAACTTCATGTCCGGATAGGTTTTGCGCAGCTCGGTCAAAAGCGTCGGGCCGTCCATTTCCGGCATGACGACGTCCGAGACGACGATATCCACCTGGCCCTGGAGCTCTTCCATGATCTCGAGCGCCTCGGTGCCCGAGCCCGCCTCATGCACGGTATAGCCACGGGTTTCCAGCATGCGTTTGCCGCCGCGACGAACTGCCTCCTCGTCCTCGACGAGAAGGACGACCGCCGACTTTCCGGTGAGGTCCAGGTCGTCGGAAACCGGCGCCGACGGAACAGGCGCGAGAACGGCCGGCTGCGCCTGCGCACCGGCTGCGGGAGCGTCCTGGACGACGACAGGCGCTTCGGGAATGTGGCGCGGCAGGAAGATGCGGAAACTGGTGCCGCGGCCGACTTCCGATTCGGGATAGATATAGCCGCCGGACTGCTTGACGATGCCATAGACCATGGAGAGACCGAGGCCCGTGCCCTTGCCCACTTCCTTGGTGGTGAAGAACGGCTCGAAGATCTTGTCCATGATCTCGGCCGAAATGCCGGTTCCGGTGTCGGACACCTCGACCATCACGAAATCCTCGGCCGGCAGATCCGTCTGGTGGAACCCGCCCGCGTCCTCGGCGGAGACATTTCGGGTCTTGATCAGGATCGTGCCGCCCTGGGGCATGGCGTCGCGCGCGTTGACGCAGAGGTTGATCAGCACCTGCTCGAATTGCGACAGGTCGGTGCGCACCGGCCAGAGATCGCGGCCGTAATCCACTTCGAGCTTCACATTGGTGCCGGAAATCAGCCGGTCGACCAGCATGCGCAAGTCGCCGACGACGTCGGTCAGGTTCAAGACCGCCGGCCGCATGGTCTGCTTGCGCGAGAAGGCGAGCAGCTGGCGCACCAGCACGGCGGCGCGGTTGGCGTTGCGCTTGATCTCCATCAGGTCGGCGAAGCTCGCATCGGAGGGCCGTGCCTGCAGCAGAAGATGGTCGGAGGACAGAAGGATCGCGGTCAGGACGTTGTTGAAGTCGTGGGCGATGCCGCCCGCCAGCGTGCCGACCGCATTGAGCTTCTGGGTCTGGGCCATCTGGGTTTCGAGCGCCTTCTGCTCGGTCGTCTCGACGGCATAGACGATCGCGGCCTCTTCCGGCGCCTCGTCGCTCTCGTCGATCACGGCGTTCACATAGAAGCGCACATAGCGGTTCTCATCGCCTGGGTGGCGCGAATCGATCGGGGCGATATCGCCCTGTCCATCCTTGGCAGCGGCAATCGCCTGCATCAGATGCGGGCGGGCATTGTCGTGCACGATGCGGTCGAGTTCGATACCGGCGTCCACGTCGTCGCGCGAAACGACACCGGCGAACAGTTTGAGGAACGGCGCATTGATGCGCAGAATCCGGCCTTCGCCATCGACGGAGGCGATCGCCATCGGCGTGTTGTTGAAGAATCGCGTGAAGCGCATCGCGGAGGCGGACTGGTCGCCCTCGCCGCCCTTCGGCCGCGCCAGCACGATGGTGCGGCTTTCGCCCGGCGCACCGTCGCGGGTGGCGCTGACATTGTGCACCAGCCGCACGGGCAGGCTCTGGCCGTTGGCGCGGCGCAGATCGAGGTCGAGCGTTTCGGTGCGCTTCAGGCCGGGTGCGGCCTGCACCGACTGGATCAGCGCCATGCCCTCGCCCGCGACCAGATCGGCTATTGTCACCGAGCGCGGCACGAATTTGGTCAGGTCGATGCCGAGCCATTCGGCAAGCGTGGCATTCAGGTAGAAGATCTCGCCCTTCTTGCCGGCGGAGAAGAAGCCGGCGGGCGCGTGGTCGAGATAGTCGATGGCGTTCTGCAGTTCGCGGAAGAACCGCTCCTGGTCGTCGCGTTCCGAGGTGATGTCGGTGATCTGCCAGATGTCGAGCTGGCCCTTGCGGCTGTCGGCGGGCGTCAGCAGCCGTGCCTTGAGACGGTACCAATGGGCACCGGAGCCGTTGCCGGTCGTGCGTCCGATCGGCTGGAGAAGCCGGAATTCCTCATGGCCTTCCCGGCCTTCGCGCAGAGCCGTCGTCAACCTGTAAAGCGCCTCGGTCGATTCGCGGGTCTTGGACAGAAGCGCTTCGAGCGACTGCACGTTGCTCGCCTTGGTCGCGCCGGTCATCCGGCCATAGGCGGCATTGGCGTAGAGAATACGGCCCCTTGCGTCGGTGATCAGAATGCCGTCGGGATGGTTGGCCAGGAAACCGCGGGCCAGTTCGTCTGAACGCGACTGCGGCATGACCTCGACGAGGCCGATGATCGAGGAGACCAGGAAGAAGATGCCGACCATCGCGAGAATGCCGAGCAGGCCGAGCACCACTTCGTTGTCGAGCGCATGCTGGAACAGCACGAATCCGGCAGCCACGCCACAGAGAACGAGCGCCAGAAGGACGATCCGGATGATGGTGCCGCCACGCGTCCCTTTTTCCACCAGGGGCGCCTCGTAGTTGCCGCTCTGCTGCAACTTCGTCATCAATTCCTCGCATTTCGACCGGCGCTGCGGCCATCAACATTCAGGGATCGGGAATCCCGCGATTCCTTATTAGCAAGTTGCAGGTTAAGCAAAAAGCTCTGCTGCACCACAAAACCCGGGACAGTTTGGCGGAGTGACCTATCTTAACATTCCTACGCTGTCTTTCAGCGCGGGAGAGTGACAGTTAGCAGCTTGCTTCGGTAGGAAAAAAGTCGTTTTTTACCGCGGCTTTCAGATGAGGAGTGGCAAGATATGTTGAATGACCTGATAGGCGCCTATGGAGGCAACCTCCTGATCGCAGTCGTCGGCGTCGGCATCGGGCTTCTCCTGCTTGTCGGCGTGCTGTGGATCATCCGCAGCCGTACCGGCCCTTCGCCCTTCGTGCGCGGCGGCAAGAACCGGCAGCCGCGGCTGCAGGTGCTGGATGCGGCGGCCGTCGATGCGCGCCGTCGCCTGGTCCTCATCCGCCGCGACGGGGTCGAACACCTGATCATGATCGGCGGGCCGACCGATATCGTCATCGAAAGCGGAATTTCCACTGCGGCACCTGCCATGCCGGCAACCCTGGCGACAGGGGCCAACCGGTTCCAGCCTATGGACATGACGGTTCCCGTCCAAGCGGCACCTCCCATGGAATCCCGACCGGCCGCAGTCGCCGAACCACGCCCCGCCCCGATCCCACGTCCCGCGGCGCCGGAACCGCGCGTCGAGCCGGCCCGTGAAAGCGTCGTGCCGCCGCGAGAGACACCGCGAGCAGTGCCGCCGGCGGCTCCCAACACGGGGCCTATAGCGATGAGCGGCACATTGGCGCCGCGCCCCGCGTCGCCTGCCCCCGCGTCACCTGCCCCGGCCAGCAATGCCGCAGTTCCCGAGCCGGCGGCCGCCCCCAGGATCGAGCCGCCGGCCCGTCAAGCCCCGGAGATAAAACCCGAACAGTTGCGGCCGATCGCGGCACTGGCAGCGGCTGCTGCACCTCCGCCGCCTGCCCCGGTTACCCCCCAGGTTCCGGCCTTCGACGACGCCGTCGATGTGCTCGATGCCGCCCGTGGACGGGTCTTCCAGGAAGCACCCGAGCCGCGCGTCGTGCCGGTCAGCGCCGCGATCGTGCCACCTGCCCTGCAATCGGCCGCCGAAAAGCCGAAACAGCTCGGCAGCGATTTCGAACGGATACTCGAAGAGGAAATGGCCAACAACCTCGCCGCCCGCGAGACCGCCGTCGTCCCGGCGCCGAACCGCCAGATACAGCCGAGGAACCCCGGTGTGCCGCCGGTCACCGGCGCAACGCCGGAACCAAGCCTGCAGTCGGAAGTCGCCCGCATCTTCGGCGAGATGTCCGTCACCCGCGACAAGTGAGCCAACCCGGGATTTGAATTTTCGGCCAAGAAAAAAGGCACGGAAAACCGTGCCCTGAATTCGTTTCCGACTGATCGGGCGAGTTATTCGTCCCGATAGACCTTCTCGCGCCGCTCGTGGCGTTCCTGCGCCTCGATCGACAGCGTGGCGATCGGACGGGCGTCGAGACGCTTGAGGCCGATCGGTTCGCCCGTTTCCTCGCAGTAACCGTAGGTCCCGTCTTCGATGCGCTGCAAGGCGGCATCGATCTTGGAAATCAGCTTGCGCTGGCGGTCACGGGCTCGAAGCTCGATGGCCCTGTCGGTTTCGGAGGAAGCCCGGTCGGCGAGATCGGGATGGTTGGCGCTCTCTTCTGCCAGGTGACCCAGCGTTTCGCGCGCTTCTCTCAGGATATCGTTTTTCCAGGCGATAAGCTTTGCCCGGAAATACGCCTTCTGATTTGCATTCATGAACTCGTCGTTTTCCGAGAGGACATAATTGCTAAGATCGATCTTCTCACTCAACGCGATTCTCCTGAAGAACATCTCATGCGGCGCTCTATATCCTATCCTCCCATCCCGATTCAAGCCTCGCGCTCAGTATTAAGGCATTTTTAAAACTGTCATAAAAATCCGCTAAACGGCTATTTTTTAAGCTTTTATTCTGAACATCCGAAACTCTTCTCCACAGCCGGCTGCGCTCGGGCCGGCTGTATCAGAACATCTGCGGCAGTTGACGAGTCTCGTGCCGAAAGGCTACCCATCGCTTCCATCCTCTCACTAGCGGTGCCGGGCATGACGACGATCACTCCTCCTCCTTCCCGCATCTACCTGCTGCGCCATGCCAAGTCCGGCTGGGCGGAGCCCGGACAGCACGATTTCGATCGGCCTCTCGACAATCAGGGCTTCGCACAGGCCGAGGTCGTTGCCGACAAGGCTGCCGATCGCAACTACCGGCCTGATATTCTTATCAGTTCCACCGCCACGCGATGCCGCCAGACGGCCGAGGCAATCCGACGTGCGATCAGCGAGGAGATCGAGCCTGTCTTCATCGACGAGCTCTACAACGGCTCGCTCGGCACCTATCTCGCTGTTCTGGCAGGCCAGCGAGGCAGCAACTCCGTCATGCTCGTCGGGCACAACCCGACCATGGAAGAAGTGTTGGAAGGGCTGATCGGCGCCGACCAGATGGTTGCGGCCGTCCCCGGCGGCTATCCTCCTGCCGGCTTTGCGGTGCTCGATTATCGCGGTTTTGTCGCCGGCTCGGATGCAGCCTGGACCCTGACCGACTTCCTGACCGCCTGAACTGGACCCGAGCGACGGCGTTGCGGCCTCGCACCGGCTTCCTATATAGGCGTAAACACTGGACCCGGAACGACGCCTTGCCGCCTTCGCTTACCAGCTTCTCGGATGACGCGCGCATCGCGCTCGACAATCTCGCCGACCGTGCCTCGGGCCTCGTGCATCCGACGATCAGGCTCGGTGTGACCGGCCTGTCGCGGGCGGGCAAGACCGTGTTCATCTCGTCGCTCGTCCACAATCTCCTGAACGGTGGCCGGCTGCCGCTCTTCGAGGCGTTCCGGTCCGGCCGAATCGCCGCCGTGCGGCTCGAACCGCAGCCGGACGACGCCATCCCGCGCTTCCAGTACGAAGATCACATCCAGGCACTGGTGCGCGACCGCATCTGGCCGGATTCGACCCGTGCGATCTCGGAACTGCGCATCACCCTCGACTACCAGAGCGCCAGTGGCTGGGGCCGGATGTTTTCGCGCGGCCGGCTGTCGATCGACATCGTCGACTATCCCGGCGAATGGCTGCTCGACCTGCCGCTGCTGGGGCAGGATTTCCGTACCTTCAGCGAAAATACCGTAACACTTGCCGGGACCGGCATCCGCGAGGAACTGTCGCGGGAATGGCTCACCCTTGCAAACAGCATAGATGCGGACGCCCCGGCTGACGAAATGACCGCACGGCGATTGTCGGAGGCCTTTGCGGGCTATCTCAAGGCCTGCAAGGCGGACGAACGGTCGCTTTCGACCCTGCCGCCCGGCCGGTTCCTGATGCCGGGAGACCTCGAAGGCTCGCCGGCGCTGACCTTCGCGCCGCTGCCGAACATGCCGGATGGCAAAGCGCCGAAGGGATCGCTGCGGGCGATGATGGAGCGCCGCTACGAGGCCTACAAGAATGTCGTCGTCAAACCGTTCTTCCGTGAGCATTTCGCCCGTCTCGACCGGCAGATCGTGCTGATCGACGCGCTGCAGGCGATCAATCGCGGGCCTGAAGCGGTGCAGGATCTGGAACGGGCGCTGACCGACGTGCTCGCCTGTTTCCGTCCCGGCCACAACAGCTTCTTCTCCTCCCTGATCGGGCGCCGGATCGACAAGGTCCTGGTCGCGGCCACCAAGGCGGATCACCTGCACCACGAAAGCCACGACCGCCTGGAACGGCTCACCGGCCGGCTGGTCGATCGCGCCGTCCAGCGCATCGGCATGGCCGGCGCCGGCATCGAGGTGATGGCCATCGCATCGGTGCGCGCCACCCGCGAGGCGACGGTCAAGGAGGACGGTCACCTGCTGCCGGTCATCGTCGGCACGCCGATTTCGGGTGAGATGATCAACGGCGAGCGATTCGACGGAAATAAGAAAACCGCGATATTTCCTGGTGACTTGCCGGAAAATCCTGAAGCATTCTTTCAGCAGCTGGATTCCATCAACGCGGAACTTCCCGAGATCAATGTGGTCCGCTTTCGTCCGCCGGCGCTGGAAGAGGCGAATGGCGGCATCAAGCTTTCGGTGCCGCATATCCGGCTCGACCGCGCCATGCAGTTCCTGTTCGGAGACCGCCTCGCATGAGACCGCCCGAATCACCTCAGAACAATCGGCGCCGGCCCGCATCTTTCTCCGTCGAGGAGGAAAGCGCGTCCCGGCAAGAAACCCTGCCAGTCCCTCGCCGCAGCCCGCGCAGCTTCGAGGATGGCGTCGTGGTGACGCCCGACGAACAGGATCCGTTCGTGACGCCGCCTGAACTCGCCGCGGAGGCCATCCCGGTCGCCGAGCCCCGGGCGCGCAAGAGGTTCTCGTTCGTCAATCTGGCGACGGCCGCCTTCGGTACCTTCCTGTCCCTCGCTTTCGGTCTCTGGGCCGATAGCGTCGTCCGCGACCTGTTCACCCGCGCCGACTGGCTGGGATACGCGGCGCTCACCGCGCTTGCCATCGGGCTCCTCGCTGTCGCCGTGATCGTCGGCCGCGAAATCTTCGGCATGATGCGGCTTTCTGCCGTCCAGACGCTGAAGGCCCAGGCGGAAGAGGCAGTCCTTTCCCCTCGCCCGGTCGCCGCGCGCGCCGTCGTCGCCACCCTCACCAAGATCCTTGGTCACCGGGCAGAGACCGCCAAAGGTCGCGCCAGCCTCGATGCTACGAAGGACGAGATCATCGACGGGCCGCAGCTCATCGAGCTTGCCGAACGAGAACTGCTGGCGCCGCTCGACCGCAAGGCCCGGGTGCTTATCCTCGGATCGTCGAAACGTGTCTCGATCGTCACCGCGGTCAGCCCGCGCGCCATCGTGGATCTCGCCTATGTGCTTTTCGAAGTGACCCGGCTGATCCGTGCCATGGCCGAGCTTTACGGCGGCAGACCCGGCACGCTTGGGCTTTTGAGGCTGATGCGGGACGTCATCGCCCATCTCGCCGTGACCGGCTCGATCGCCGTCGGCGACGGTGTCGCGCAACAGGTTCTGGGGCACGGCCTGGCCTCGAAACTATCCAAGCGGCTGGGCGAAGGCGTGATCAACGGACTGCTGACGGCGCGAATCGGCATCGCTGCCATGGATCTCTGCCGGCCGCTGCCCTTCCGGGCGCTCAAAAGGCCCGGAATCGGCGATTTCATCTCGGATATCGCCACTGTCGGCGGGCGGAAAGATGAACAATAGAGTACCTGACCATGGCTCAGACCGGGCCATCGTTACCAGTCGTTAACCATTCCCGCCTAAATTACGGGACACTTAAGGTTGCTGCTCGTCAGGGGAAAGTTCATGTATTCGCGCTTCTTTTCGCTTCTCGGCGGGTTCGCCATTCTGACGGTCGCTGCGACCTCCGCCGTTGCGCCGCAGGCCGAGGCCGCTCCGCGCGACAAGGCTTTCTTCCAGTCGGTCGCAGGCGTCTGGAAGGGTCCCGGCGAAATCGTCGCCGGGAAGTACAAGGGCACCAAATTCAACTGCAACCTCACGGGCGCCGCGGTCCCGGACAGCAATGTCGGCATCAAGCTCGACGGAACCTGCCGCGTCGGCGTATTCCAGCAGCCGATGTCGGCCACCATCACCCAGAACGGCCGCGGTTATACCGGCAAGTTCCTGGACGGCGCCGAAGGAAAGGGTCTCGACATCATTTCCGGTTCGGTCAGCGGCGACAAGGTCGTCATGGGCATCAACCGCAATCAGCTCAACGGCGCGATGGTCGCGAGCCTGCGCGGCGAGAACAAGATGAACATCACCATCTCGATCAAGGTCGAGGACCAGATGGTCCCGGTGATCGGGCTCAGCCTCGACCGCGACATGGATTCGATCGCCGTCGGCTCGATCCAGCAATAAGACAGCAAGGGGCGCCTCAGGCGCCCCGCCACCAGTCCTGGCTGTCGCGCGCGACCTTGATGCCGGCAATATCGGCTCCACCAAGCCAGTCGCGCACTTTCCTTCCCTTCACAAGAAGATCCGGGGCGATATCGGCAAGCGGCATCATCACGAAGCCGCGGTCGGTCATGCGCGGATGCGGCACTTCCAGTTTTTCGGTTTTCTGTTCCCGCGTCCCATAGGTCAGGATATCGATGTCGATGGTGCGTGGTCCCCAGCGCTCCAGGCGAACGCGCTTCATGCCGCGCTCGATCGACAGACAGACGTCCAGCAGGTCCTCGGGCTCCAGCGAGGTTTCCACCAGGACGCAGCAGTTGAAGAAATCCGCCTGGTCGGTCTTGCCCCAGGGCGGCGTCGAATAGAGTTTCGAGACGGCGAGAACCCGGCAATCCTCGCGCCCATCGAGCTGCCTGAGCGCCTCGGCCATCGACGACGGCGGGTCGCCGATATTGCCGCCGAGCCCGAGCGCCGCGATCTCGAACGTCTTTTCAGGCGAAATGCTCAACACGCACCTCCGCATAATCCAGGATGCCGGGGATCGGCACGCTCGGCTTGCGCACGGCGATCTCTGCCCGGCGGATCTGCGGCGACCAGGCGCAGAGTGCCTTGGCGATGTCCTTGGCGAGCGTCTCGATGAGGTTGCGGCGGTGTTGCGTCACCACCTTCTCGACGATCTCGTAGGCGATGCCGTAGTGCACCGTGCTGGCGACATCATCATTTTCGAGCGCCTCGTCCGCCTCGACATCCATGATGACGTCGATGAAGAAACGCTGGCCGAGCGTGGCCTCCTGCTCGAAAGCGCCATGCTTGGCGTAGAACGCACAGTTCTTCAGCGTGATCGTGTAGGTCGCCATCAAAGGCCCTCTCTTGCGTTGTAGGCGGAGGCTGCGGCGAGAACCGCGTCGGCCATCGCCAGCGCATCGCGGTTGGCGGCAACGTTGTGGACGCGGAAGATCGAGGCCCCCGCAAGGCGCAGGATCGCCGTGGTCGCGGCGGTGCCGACGTCGCGTTCGTTCGCCTTCTCGCGTCCCGTCAAGGCGCCGATGAAACGCTTGCGCGAGGTACCGGCGAGCAGCGGAAAACCAAGCCTATGCAGTTCGGAAAAGCGCGCCATCAATTCGATGTCGTCGTCTCGGTCCTTGGCAAAGCCGAAGCCGGGATCAAGCACGATCGCTTCTTCGGAAATGCCGGCGCCGCGAGCGATCTCGAGCGATTGCCGCAGGAAAAACTCCTGGTCCGCGATACGATCGGGCCGCTTGTCCTGCTCGCGCCCGCGGCCGGTATGCATGATGCAGACCCCGGCGGATGTTTGAGCCGCAACGGTTGCGATCTCCGGCTCGCGCTGCAGGCCGTTGACATCGTTGATGATATGGGCTCCCGCCGCCATCGCCAGACGGGCGGTTTCCGCCCGATAGGTATCGACCGAGATCAGCGCATCGGTCTCGGCCGCGAGCTTTTCGATCACCGGCAGGACGCGGTCCTGCTCTTGCGCCGCCGTCACCTCGGCCGCGCCGGGCCTCGTCGATTCGCCGCCGATGTCGAGGATAGCGGCGCCGTCGCTGACGCAGGCAACGGCATGGGCCACCGCGGCATCCCTGCTTGCGTACCTTCCGCCGTCGGAAAAGGAATCAGGCGTGATGTTGATGATCGCCATAATCTGGCCTTGGCGACTGAGTTCAAGGGCACGCCCGCGCCCGACACGCCAGGTGCTGTTGCGCTGCGATATCACTGGCCGGCCGTCTTTCGAAGGGTAACGCAAAATTTGATGCCTTTGTGTTGCGCTCAGGCTGGCTATGCCCCAAGGTCCCCATAAGTTCAACGTCGCAGGCCATAGAATGTTCTTCATGCGCAGGGTCCGCCGGTTTTTCGGTGTCTTTCTTCTCATCTGCGTGTTCCCTGCGACGGCCATGTCAGAACCGATCATCAACAAGACCTATTCCTATTTCCGGATCGGCGGCCGCACGGCCGAGGACCTCGACAAGGAACTGGAGAACCGTGGTCCCCTCACCCGCGGCACCGGCCATCGGCATCCCGGCGCCACCGAAATCAAGTTCGGCGGCGACGTCACCTATGTGGACAAGGGCGGACGATGCTCGGTCGGCGGGGCGCGGGTGACGCTTCGAACCCACATCATCCTGCCGCGCTGGACCAATCGCGGCCGTGCCACGGCCGATCTCGGCTTCATCTGGGATACTCTGTCGAAGGACATCAAGCGCCACGAGGAGCGGCACGCGGAAATCGCCCGTAACAACGCACGCCAGCTCGAACGGGAACTGCTCAGCCTCCCCTCCAACAGAACCTGCGATGCGCTGGAAAGACAGGTGGCTGAGACGACCCGCCGTGTTCTCGAGGCGCATGACCGGGAGCAGCTGCGGTTCGACCAGATCGAGGCGGCCAATTTCGACGCGCGGATGATGCGGCTGTTGCAGTATCGCATGAAGCGATCCGGCAATTGATCGATTTTTTGGGGGGTGAATCAGCCCGACCAACCGTCGCCGAACTTTTGCGAAGCTTGCGCCAGCCCTCGTCAATGACGGGTGATTTATGGTGATAGTCTAAAATACGAATCTCGGATATAACCTAAGACATAGCTTACCTACCAAGTCTTCGAAAAACGAGGCATACGAGGTAGATAGCCGCAAGATCAGCGTACCTTTCCGGTTTTCGGACCGATGTGTCGGACGCGGTTGTATCAGGTGTTCCTGAGTTTTGGTTTCCGGTGTTTTAGTTCTCCTGGCGCGTCTTCAAGCCGCAGGTGTTTCCTCCCTCCCCTGCTGGTGATGCGCCCGCCTTGCCTCGCTTGCCGCTTTTGCGGGGCGAGGCTTTTTTTTGCCCGGAAACAGGCGGTCGGTTAAGGGACGATCAGGCCGCGGATCAGGCCTGGCGCTCGGGCACGTTGACGACGAGCCCGTCGAGATCCGCCTTGATCTTGATCTGACAGGAAAGGCGCGAGTTCGGCTTCACCTCGAAGGCGAAGTCGAGCATGTCTTCCTCCATGGGCGCCGGCGGGCCGACCTTTTCGGTCCAGGCCTCGTCGACATAGACATGACAGGTGGCGCAGGCGCAGGCGCCGCCGCATTCGGCCTCGATGCCGGGGACGGAATTGCGAACCGCATTCTCCATTACGGTGGAGCCAGGCTCGGCTTCGATATCGAAGCGCGTTCCGTCGAAGGCAACGATGGTCAGTTTCGTCATGATAGGGAAATCCGGGATGTTGAAGGGTCAGGGCACACTATTTAAGCGCGCTGTCTTCCGATAAAACCCCGGCGCAGTCAATATTTCCGGGCGCCGCCGGCTATTCCATCGGCGCCGCGCGAAGCTGATTCGTCGAATCGCTTCAGCGGCAGAGCTTGTTGATGAAGTTTTCGGCCTCGACGACGGCGGCAGCGACCGCTGCCCGCAACGAGGCGTCGGAGCCATTGTCCTCGACGCGCTCGGCAGCGGCCGAAACCTTGAAAGCGCCGACGGCACCGGCGGCACCCTTCAGGCGATGCGCGGCCGCCATGACCTGGGCGATATCGGCGTTCGCCATGTCATGGAGCGCGCGGCGCGCCTGGCGTGCGAACATCTGAAGCACTTCGACTTCCAGGTTCTTGTCGCCCATGGTCTGTGTTGCCAGATGGACGAGATCGATCGGACGGGACTGAGAAGGGCACCCGCCCCTCAACGTTTCTGGAGCTTCGAACGCGATACTGACCGCTGCCATTGCCATGAACCTGTTTTCCCTGTTGCTCTTCTGATAATGTCCCGAATTGTGCGGGGCAATCGCAGCTATCCCGTTAAATTCCGGCACAATCTGGGCCGGTTTCTTTGCGTATGGTTAATTTCCGCTAAGCTCCCGGGATTTTAGGAGTTTTGCATCTTCGCATGGTTTAAATTCTGTTAACAACATTCCACGGCATCGTTCGAAGGCAGGCGTCATAATTGTACAGGGTGGCCGAATGTGCCACTACAATACGCCTAAGGTGGCGAGGAATATCGTCCTTTTGCCCCGGATGGTAGGTTGGTAAGCTTTCATTATCATCCGTTTGAAAGAACGGCCATCCGACTTGAAAATGAATAGGAAACCTCAAGTCCACTTTGTGGATCGAGGGTTTCCGGCAGGCAGCGTTCCATCTGTCGGTCTGCGGGCGGCAGCGCGTCAGATGGGATTTGCCGGGCGAGTATGTAACGAGGCGTAACCGCATGGCAAAGAACCCTAGCAGCGAGTCGATCGATGAGACGGCGTTCCAGGCGTTGGAAGATGCCCTAAAAATCAATTTCAACGATGATCAGTCGCGCCCCAGATCAGTGCCCCATGCCTCGGAGGCCAGAGTGTCAGACACTACCAAATCGCGTCAGACCCAATACCCGGACGATGCTGCCGAATCATACCGATCGGCCGCCGCCGAGACCGCTGCCAAGTCTCCCATATTCCAGCCCGCCAACGACGCGGGCAAGCGCAGTTCGACGGCGATCCTGCGGACGCTGGAAGGCGGCGCGATGCGCTCGTCCATCCGCAATGCGGTGATCGTCTCGATCCTCTGGGCAATCGGCGGCATCGCGCTCGGGCAGATGATCTACGGCAACCAGCTCTGGCAGATCACCTCGGTCGAAGGCGTTCTCGCCGCTCCCGGCATCGTCGCGCTCGCGGTCTGCATCCTCGTTCCCATCATGCTGTTCTTCGCCTTTGCGATCATGATGGCCCGCGCTCAGGATCTTAGAACCGCCGCCCGTTCGATGGCCGAGGTGGCGCTTCGCCTGTCCGATCCGGAAACCGTCGCCTCCGAGCGAATCATGAGCGTCGGCCAGGCCGTGCGCCGCGAAGTCTCGGCGATGAACGAAGGCATCGAGCGCACCATCGCCCGCGCTGCCGAGCTGGAAACGCTTGTCCATTCGGAAGTGAATGCGCTGGAGCGGAGCTTCACCGACAACGAATTGCGCGTTCGCGGCCTCGTCCACGAACTCGGCGCCGAACGCGACGCGATCGTCAACCACGCCGAGCGCATTCGTTCGTCGATCGTCGGAGCCCATGATCAGCTCAAGGAAGAGCTGTCGCTCGCCACCGAAGAAATCTCCATTCGCCTGGCGACTTCAGGCGAAGCCTTTGCCTCGATGATCGAGACGCGCGGCGCGGCGCTGATGGAAAAATCCAACGCCGCCGGCGAAGCGCTCGGCAGCCTGCTGACGACAAAGACCGAAAACCTGCTGCAGACGCTCAACTCCTCCGGCTTCGCGCTCGCCCACGAGTTCGACGAGCGGATGGATGCGATCAACACCGTGCTCTCGCAGCGCGGCCAGGAGCTTCTCAACGAATTCCAGACGCGCGCCTCCTCGCTCGACGCCAATACCGAAAAGCTCAACGCGGCACTTGCGGACCGCACCCGTCAGCTGAACGAGACGCTGCTTGCCCGGACCCGGGAAATCACCGACGGACTTGCCGAAAGCGAACAGACGCTCACCGGTTCGCTCGGCGGCATCCTTGCGGCTCTCAACAGCTCGCTCGAAGAAAAGACCTCGACCTTCCGCCAGAGCCTGCAAAACACGGTCGAAGACGTAGTCCTCGACCTCGACATGCGTTCCGGCTTCTTCGAGGAGCGGCTGCAGACGACCGTCGGCCTGCTCAGCACGACGTTCGACGACAGCATCTCGCAGTTCACCTCCGCCTTCGACCAGCGCGCCGGCACGCTCGACAGCAAGCTGATGGACAGCCTCGCCCGCATCAACGAGACGGTCGCAAGCGGTTCGGATGCGATCGAAAACATCCTCTCGTCCAGCGTCGAGCGCATCAGTTCCTCGCTGACCGACCAGTCGCTCGCGCTGGAGACGACGCTCGGCACCGGTCAGGAAATGCTGGATGCCATGCTCGGAAGCCGCTCGCGCGAACTGTCCGATGCGTTGTCGGCCCGCAGCACTGAAATTCAGGATACGCTGGCCTCCCGCGCCACCGAAATCCAGGATGCGCTCGTGACACACACGGGCGAACTCCAGGACGTCCTCGGATCAACGACCAGCCAGCTTCGGGATGTACTCGGAACACGCACCAGCGAACTCCAGTCCGTGCTCGTGTCGCGGACCGAGGAACTTCAGGAAGCCCTTGGAGCACGCACCAGCGAGTTCCAGGACGTGATCGCCACGCGCACCGGCGAACTTCACGAAGCGCTCGGAACACGTACCGGCGAACTCCAGTCCGTACTTGCCTCGGGCACCGACTCGCTTCACGAAACGCTCGGAGCGCGGACCACCGAACTCCAGGACGTTCTCACCACCCGCACCGGTGAGCTTCAGAACGTACTGGCTTCGGGCAGCGGCGAACTTCAGGATGTCATCGGCGCTCGCACGACTGAGCTTCAGGACGCGCTTGCACTGCGCACCGGTGAACTCAAGGACGTCTTTGCATCCGGCACCGGCGAACTTCACGCCGGTTTTGCGAGCGCACATCAGAACATCGAAGCAACGCTCGCCGAGCGCAGCAGCAGCCTGCTCGGCACGCTTTCGGAAAACCAGGCCAGGTTCGAACAGAGCCTGGCAATTCGCTCCGGCGCCATCGTCGCTGCCCTTTCCGGCAGTCACGATCATCTGACCGAGGTGTTGAGCCAAAAGTCCAGCGCGATCGAAACGCTGATGTCCGGAGCGCCGGAACGCCTTGCCGGCATGTTCGACGAAAAATCGGAGCACATCGCCCGCACGCTCATTGCCAGCGAACAGCGGCTCGGTGACGAGCTGGGTCGGCGCGCTTCCGAAATGCAGACGTCGCTCGATGCCAATCGCGAGCGGATTTCCGAGATCCTCGAAGACAAGTCGATGGAGATCGCCACTTCCTTCGCGCTCGGCGAAGACCGTCTTGCCGGCATGCTCGACGAGAAGTCGGATTCCATCACTCGCGCACTTTCGGAAACCGAACAGCGCATGAGCGGAGACCTGGCCCGCCGTACGTCGGAAATCAACGAGGCGCTGGGCGTCAACCGGGACAGGCTCGCGGAAATTCTCGACGACAAGTCGATGGAAATCGCCACCTCCTTCGCGCTCGGCGAAGATCGTCTCGCCGGCATGCTCGACGAAAAGTCGACGGCAATCGCCAACACCTTCATCGATGCCGACGTCCGCATCGAGCAATCCTTCGCGGCCCGCGCGGAAGCGATCCGCAACGCCTATGCCGACAACCAGCTCAATCTCGACCAGTCGCTCGAAAACCGGACAGCCGAGATCGCCCGCGTTCTCGAAAGCGGCGGCGATCGCCTCGAACAGACCGTCGGCAGTGCAAGCGGCCGCATCGAGACCGCGCTGACAACCGGCGCACAGCGTTTCGAAACGGGCATGGCGGACGGGCTGGAGCGCGTCGAAGCCGTTCTCGGCTCGACGCAGGAGCGTATCGCCGCAACCATCGGCCTTGGTCACCAGCAGCTGGAGACGACGCTCGGCTCCGGTTACGAGCAGATCCGCGACACCCTGGATGAACGCACCAAATCGATCGCGACAACACTCACCGATGCACAGAGCCAGATCGGCGAGCTGATGCAGGATCAGGTCACATCCTTCGGCACCTCGATCGCGGCCAGCGCCGGAATGCTCGAAATGTCGCTCGAAACGCAGCAGAACGCCCTGCGCGGCGCTATCGACACCGCGGGCCAGTCTCTCGAAGAGCGTCTGCGCGACAATGTCGGTACGCTCGCCGTTCGGCTTTCCGATGCCGCAAGCGAAATCGGACGCTCGGCCGACGCCTTCTCCAACCGCATCCGCCAGACGGTCGGCGGGGTTCAGGGCGCGCTCGAAGAAACCGGCAGCCGCATCGAATCGACATTCGGCGGGCTCGAAGGCCGGATCCGGGGAGAGATCCTCGAAGCCGCACAGCTGGTCGATGAGGCCGGCACCAATCTTTCCGCCACGCTCACCAGCCGCACGGCCGACCTGGAACGTGTCGCCGTCGAGGCTTCGGACCGCATCACCGAAACGATGGACGGCCGCACCGCCCGTATCGAGGAACGCCTCGGCACCATCGATCGGGCGCTGACCATCGGTCTCGACAATGTCACCAAGACCATCGAAAGCAAGGCCGTCGGCCTCGCCTCGACACTGCGCGAAGCCGTCGGCGCCGCGGCCCAGAGCATGGACAGCGAAGCCACCCGCTCCGCCGAGGTGCTGGCGCGTGCCGGTGCAGAATTCACCGAGGAACTCACCAACCGCAACGCCGAATTCACCAAGGCGATCGAGGAACGTTCGACCCAGATCGTCGGCCGGATTTCGGAAACCCAGAACCGGCTTGCCGGCCAGGCGGCAACCGTGGCGCTCGCCTTCTCGGAAGCGGGCAATGCGATTGTCCACAAGGTCGCGGAGGCCGACAGCCTGGTGAAGCGCCAGGTCACGGCAATCTCCGAGGCGCTGGACGAAGCGCAGAAGGCGCTCGACTCCCGCGGTGACGGTATCCGCACCACGCTTGCCGATACCGCAAGCCAGCTCGACACCGCCATGGACGCAGTCGACCGGGCACTCGCGGCCCGCGGCGACGCCATCCACTCGGCGCTCGACGCCCGCGCCCGCGATCTGAACTCCATGCTCGCCGGCCGCTCGGCTGAACTGGCACGCCTTCTCGATGAAAAGGCAAAGCCCATGGTCGAGGAATATGCCGCCACCGGCCGCACCGCCATCGAACAGATGACGACCGCCGCCCAGCAGGGTGCGGAGCGCCTCTCGGCCACAGCGCAAGAAACATCGGCGAGGCTTTCCTCCGCCGCGGAAGAGACGACCGCGCGGCTTTCCTCCGCTACGGAAGAATCGACGGCGCGCATCCGCAACGAGAACTCGGCGCTTGTCGATGCGATCGCCGCGCGGACCAACGAGACGCTCGCCGCCATCACCCAGCGGACCGAAAGTGCCGCCGGCACCATGCGCCACGTCGAACAGGGCCTGTCAGCCAGCGTCAACAGCCTCATCGACAAGCTGGCGGAAAGCAATTCGAACATTTCCGCCATGGTCCAGGAGACAGCGAAGGAACTCGGAAGCACCGCCGATGCCGTCGCCCATCACCTTTCGGAAGCCGACCGCAAGCTCAGCGTCACAGCCAACCGGTTCGTTCAGTCGGCAACCAACTCCGCCGATATCGTTTCCGGCTCGACCCGCATGCTCGAAGACAATATCGGGCGCATGTCGGACGTCTTCGGCAATACGCTCGAACAGGTCAGCAGCCTCGTCGGCCGTTTCGACGACCACTCAAGGGTGCTTGTCGAAGCATCCGAGCTCCTCGGTGCAGCACAATCCAACCTCGTCAGCACGCTGGACGAACGTCAGAACGCGCTCCGCAACCTGTCGACCGGCCTGGTCAAGCGTTCCGAGGAAATCGAGACGACGATGCGCAGCCTGACGACCCTGGTCGATGGCGCTTTCGAACGGGCGGAAGAACGTTCGTTGCAGGTCGGCTCGCGGCTTCGCGAGAGCCTGCATGCCTCGTTCGCCGATATCGGCCGGACGCTCGGGGAAACCCAGCACCGCGCCGAAGTGACGGCCGATGCGATGCGCGAAGCGCTGATCAGCGCCGGCAGCGATGCCAACCACGCCATCGAGACCACACTGTCGGACGCCGAGAAGCGCACCCGCGATCTTTCCGAGCGGATGCGCGGCAGCATCTCGCAGTCGCTGAGCGACGTCGAGCAGCTTCTGTCGGATGCCACCAGCCGCTCCGGCAGTGCCGCCGAACAGCTGCGCGATACGCTCAGGGAATCGGTCGAGGAAGCCATCAACCGCTTCGCCGGCGCAACCGACGAAATCCGCCGGTCGGCGCAGGATATCCGCCGCGAACTGGATACGACCCGCACCGAACTCAAGCGCGGTGCGTTCGACCTGCCGGAAGAAGCCAAGGAAAGTGCCGCCGCGATGCGGCGTGCCGTCGCCGAGCAGATCAAGGCGCTGCAGGACATCTCGGCGCTGGTCGGACGCTCGACCCAGAATTTCGAGATCTCCGAGGCCTCGGCACCGCGCCAGACGCCAACTCCCGCTCCGCAGCCGGCTCCTGCGCGTCCGCAGCCGCAGCCCGCTGCCGCAGCCATCCCGCAGCCGGCTCCGCCCGCACCCCGCAACGATCCGTATAGCGGAAACGCGCTACGCGGAACGCTGCCGCTCGATCGGCAGGCGCCCGTCGCCCGCCAACCGGAGCCGCGCGGCACCGACGGCGGCTGGATCAGCGACCTGTTGCGCGGCGCATCGCGCGACGAGATGACGGATACCCCGGCTGCACCCCGTCAGCAGCCGCAGCCGGCACCACGTGCGGCCGAACCGGCCCCCGCTCCGCGCGGCAACGGCGACAACCGCAACCCGCGCCACATGGTGGAATCGCTGAACTCGCTGTCGGTCGATATCGCCCGCGCCATCGATCATGACGCCTCGGTGGACCTGTGGCGGCGTTACCAGCGCGGTGAGCGCGACGTCTTCACCCGTCGTCTCTACACGCTGAAGGGCCAGCAGACCTTCGACGAGATCAAGCGCAAGTACGACCGCGAACCGGAATTCCGCACCGCCGTCGATCGCTATATCGCCGATTTCGAAAAGCTGCTTGCCGACGTCGCTCGCACCGACCGCGACAAGACGGTCACCCAGAGTTACCTTACCTCGGATACGGGCAAGGTCTACACGATGCTGGCCCACGCCGCCGGGCGGTTCAACTGACCAGTACTCGCCCCGAACCCAGAACCGGTTTCGGGGCGATTGTTCACCTGCCAGCCTTTTGACGGCTGGGGCCCGAGGCCCTCGATCCATCCGCTGATAAACCGCAAAATCTAAAAGGCGCCGCCCAGGCGCAAAACCAAGTCCTGCAGGATCGCGTTCAGGTACTCCGGCCGTTCGAGGGGGACGTAGTGATCACATTCCGGGATGACGTGGAGTTGTCCGTGTGGAGTTGACGCAGCCTGCGCTGCGGTCGTTTTTGGTCCCGGAGCGCTATCATCCGCTCCCGTGATGAGAACCATCGGATCGGAAAATCCTGAAAGCACCTCATCGTGGCTCGGCCGCGTGTGAAAGACGGTCACACCCTTTGCGATATCCTGCGGGGACTGACGAAGCGCAATGCCTTTTGCATGGCTTTTCACCTGATTCGAAGCACTGCCTGAAAGCAGCAGGCCCCAGTAGGTTTCCCATGCCTTCTCAAGCCCGCCGTTTCGAATGGTTTCGAGAGCGGCGGCGTGAAGTTCCGGGTCCGGTCGATGCCTGGCCTTCGTCCCGATCAGGACCAGGGCAGCGACGCGGTCGGGGGCAATGGCCGCCACTTCGAGCGCGCAGGACCCTCCAACCGAGCAGCCCACCACGATCAGGCGATCATTGCTGACCAGTTTCAAAGCGGCGGCGGCCCATTCTTCAATGGTATCACCCAGACCGTACAGGGTCGGTGCGCAAGTCGAGCGGGGAAGGATATCCATCTGGCCGGTCCACATCGAGCCGTCCAGCGGCAACGCGTGCAGCAGAAGCAATCCCAACCTTTCCCGGCCAGTCGCCATGAAACCTCATATCAACCGGGCTGGATCTTCGTGACGGCTGAGATCACATCGACTTCAGCGACCAGTCGACGATCTGGGCGCCGACCTTGGCGAAAGCGCGGTCCAGCGCCTCGATGAAATCGCGGTTCTCGGCGCCGGACACCGCAGCCGTCGCCTTGAACACGCTCTGGGCGCGCACCGTGCCGTTGCGGTCGTTGAGGATCTTTGCCGAGATCTCGACATTGGCGAGCCGCGGGCTGCCGGCGGTCACCTCGAAGGCGCGGATATCGGTCACGACCTGGTAGTCGATCGCCAGGCCCTGCCCCGGCTTGCCGACGCCGCCGAGGCGGCCGGAGTTTTCGAAGGCTTCGACCAGCTTCGACTGGACGAGGGCCGGAAGCCGGTCGCCCCAGCGGGAATCGGCGAGATACTGGATTTCGGAAGGCGAGACGCGCACCACGACCTGTTCGCTGTTCAGCAATTTCAGCGCCGTCGGTTCGGGCACGAGGATCTGCCGGTTGCGGGCGGAGACGCCCTGGCCGGACGGCGTGATCGACAGGTCGAACGTGTCGTTGTTCGCCTTGCTGCCGCAACCGCTCAGCAGCGCCGCCACGAGCGGCAGCGCAAGCAGAACCGAGCCGCGGGCCGCCGCGCGTCGCATCAGGAACTCCGAACCGGTCATCAAACCCCACTCTCCAACACTGGAGACGCCCAGCTTACCGCCGCGTCCTGCCGTCATATTCCTTCACCGTCTCGCCGCCGAAGATCAGCCGCTGCGGATTCTGGTCGAAATTGGTGATCGTCTGGTCGAGCGACTGCACCGTGCGGCGCGCGTCGTTGACCAGCGTCTGGATATCCCTCAGGCCGCTTGCCGAGAAACGCGACAGGTTGTCGGCGATCGGCCCGACCCGCGCATTGATGTTGTCGGCGACGGTGCGGAAGGATTCCAGCGTCTTACGCGCCTCGGCGAACAGCCCTTGCGAATCGTCGCTCGAAACAAGTCCGTCCACCTTGGCGAGAATGCCGTCGACACGGCTCGACGCGTCGTTGAGCTTCTTCGCCAGATCGGTGAAATCGCCGATCGCGCGGTCGATATCGTCCTTGCGGTGCGCGAAATTGTCGACCACGCTGCGGGCCGAACCGATCGTTTGGCGGGCGTCCTCGGAGGCGGCAGTGATGTTGCGGATCGTCGTCGCGACCTGGTCGGTATTGACGGCGCCCAGCACGCTGTCGGCGCGCCTTATAAGGGTCTGGGCGTCCGAACCCACCTTTTCGAGGTTGGCGGCAGCATTACGGACATTGATCACCACGTCGTCGAATTTATCCGAGGCCATGGCGACATTGCGGGTGGCGCGCTCGGTATTGGAGACCACGGCGTTGATCTTTTCCGCGTCGATCGCGCTCACCAGCCGCTCGGCGGCTGCAAGCGTCGAGTTCAGCGTTCCGGAAACGCGGTCGATCGTGGTGGAGAGCGTCGAAAGGCTGTTCAGGAACCTGTCGATGCTGTCGGAATTCTGGGCGAGCGCCGAGGTGAAGGTTTCCACATTGCGGATGGTCTGGGTCAGCGGGCCTCGCGCATCGGCGACAAAGCCCTGTATATCACCAATCGCCGCATCTGCACGGTCGAGGATCTTGTCGGCGGTGGCGAGCAGGTTGGTGACGCTGGACTGCTCGGCAATCAGCACGGCCGGCCGGCCGTTCTCGATCGATTTCTGCAGGATGTTCTCTTCGCCCTTGGCGCCGCCGGAAAGCTCGATATAGGCCGCCCCCGTCAGGCCCTGAACTTCGAGTGCCGCCTGGGTGGACTGATAGACCGGCGCATCGGCCCGCACTTCGGTAAAGGCGATCGAATAGCGCGGATCGTCCGGATCGATCGTGAGGCTGCGCACCGAACCGACCGGAATGCCGTTGAACCGAACCGGAGAGCCGACCGACAATCCGTTCGCCGAGCCCGGGATGCGAATCGCCAGTTCGGCCGTCGGTCCGCCGCGGCCGGATTGCGCCATCCAATAGACGAAGCCGAAAGCGGCGGCGATCACCAGCAAGGTGAAGAAACCGACAAGGGCGTAGTTGGCTCTGGTTTCCATAGATTACGTCACTCTTCTACTTCTGCCGCGGGCTGCTTTTCTTGGATCACGACTGACCGCGCCCGCTTGCCGCGGAAATAGGACTGTACCCATGGATCGTCACAGGCAAACATATCCTCAAGCGTACCCTCGACCAAGACCCGTTTCTCTCCAAGCACAGCAATTCTGTCGCAGACCGAGAAAAGACTGTCGAGGTCGTGTGTCACCATGTAGACGGTCAAGCCCAACGTATCGCGCAGCCTGGCGATCAGCGCGTCGAAATCGGCAGCGCCGATCGGGTCGAGGCCGGAGGTCGGCTCATCGAGGAAAACGAGGTCCGGATCGAGCGCCAAGGCACGTGCAAGTGCGGCGCGCTTGATCATGCCGCCGGACAGTTCGGACGGATATTTGTCGGCCGCATCGGGCGGCAGGCCGACCATCTCGATCTTCAGGTAGGCGAGCTCGTCCATCAGCGACTGCGGCAGGTCGAGATACTCGCGCATCGGCAGCTGGATGTTTTCCTTCACCGTCAGGGCCGAAAACAGCGCTCCGTGCTGGAAGAGAACGCCGAGCCGCGTGTCGAGCGCCATGCGTTCGTCTTCCGTGACCGTGTCGTAGTCGGCGCCGAGAATGTGGATCGTGCCGGAACGATGCGGCAGCAAGCCGAGCACGGTGCGCATCAGCACCGATTTGCCGGTACCGGACGCGCCCACGAATCCCAGGATCTCGCCGCGATAGATGTCCAGGTTCAGGTGGTCGAGCACCAGCTTCTCTCCGAAGCCGACCGTCAGGTCGCGGACCGACAGCACCACCTGCCGGCCGTTCGCCTTGTCCGTGATCCCGGTCCGGGGTGCCTCTTCCACATCGTTCTCCATCAGAAATCGATCGCGGAATAGAAGAGGGCGAACATCGCATCCATGAAGATGACGGCGAAGATCGATTTCACCACCGAGGTGGTGACGTGCTGGCCAAGCGATTCGGCGCTGCCGCCGACCTTCATGCCCTCGACGGCGGCAACGATGCCGATCGCCAGCGCCATGAACGGCGCCTTGATCATGCCCGAGGCGACGGATGTATGGTCGATCGCCTCATGAAGGCGCGACAGATAGGTATCGAAGGTAATGCCGGAATAGGCAAGAGCGACGACGGCCGCCCCGAACAGGGCCGAAAAGTTGGCGATGATCGTCAAGAGCGGCAGCGCCACGGTCAGCGCCACGAGCCGCGGAAAGATCAGCACGCCGACCGGATTGAGGCCGATCACCGTCAACGCGTCGATCTCTTCGCGCATCTTCATCGAACCGATCTCGGCGGTGATGGCGCTGCCCGAACGGCCGGCGATCATGATCGCCGTCAGCAGCACGCCGATCTCGCGAAGCTGCAGGATGCCGACCAGATCGACGACAAAGATTTCGGCGCCGAAATACCGCAGCTGGAAGGCGCCCTGCTGGGCGATGATAGCGCCGATCAGGAAGGACATCAGCACGATGATCGGCACCGCCCGCACGCCCATGCGGTCGATATGGGTGACGACGGACGCCGGCGAAACGCCGGCGCCGCGGCCGAGCTTCATCTGCGCGCCGCGGACCGCCGAGCCGAGAATATGCATGGCTGCGTAGAAATCGCCGCCGAGCGAGACCATCACTTCGCCGACCGGCGCAAACAGGCGTTCGAACAGGCCTCTCCTGTTTCCGCCGTCCGCTGGCGGCGCAGGAGCGTGCTCCGGCAAGACGCCGATCAGTTCCCGGATCGGGCCTTCGCCGCCCACCAGGGCCGCGTCTGCGCCCTGCCCGCCCTTGGCGGTCATCAGCCGGCGGATGAGCCAGGCGCCGGCCGTGTCGATGCCGGTGATACCGGAAAGATCGACCTCGACCTTTCCGCGGTTTGCGGCACTTTCGAACCGCTCGAGCTCCTTGAGCACCGGCGCAATCGTCGGGCCGCGCCATTCGCCGGCCAGCACGTACCGTTCACCGCCGTCGCCGGGCATATTTTCGGCCTTGATTTCGGCTGGCTGGAACGTCACGTGTTTCTTTCGCGCTTAAGCTTGTCAGGCGTTTCAATACGATGCGGTTGATCGCACTTTCCAGACCGGCAATATAGCTGCGTCATAGGGATTTGCCACAACGGGACGCGTAAAACCATGAGCCGTCACCTCGAAGCCACAATAGATACGTTTCCGATCTCCGGTTCCTTCACGATTTCCCGCGGCTCCAAGACCGAAGCCGAGGTCATCACCTGCATCGTCAGCGAGAACGGCTTTTGCGGCCGCGGCGAATGCGTGCCTTACAAGCGCTATGGCGAAAGCCTGGATGGTGTCATGGAGGATATCGCGGACATAGCCGACGCAATCCGCGCCGGTTTGACACGCGCAGAGCTGCAGAGACGGATGACGCCGGGTGCTGCCCGAAACGCCGTGGATTGCGCACTCTGGGACCTCGAGGCGAAGCTGAGCGGGCGGCCCGTTGCCGACGTGATCGGCGCCACCAGCCGCAAACCCTTCGTCACCGCCTTCACGCTGTCGCTCGGGGAACCGGAGGTCATGGCGGCGGAGGCGGCCCGGAATGCGTACCGACCGCTTCTCAAGGTCAAGCTCGGAACGGACGATGACGAGGCGCGGCTGAGGGCTGTTCGTGACGCCGCGCCGACCGCGCGGATCATCGTCGATGCAAACGAAGGTTGGAGCGAGGAAAACCTCGCCCACCACATGGCGATTGCCGCGGAAACCAATGTGTCGTTGATCGAGCAGCCATTACCGGCCGGCCAGGATGCGGCGCTTGCCCGGATCCGGCGCCTCGTTTCCGTCTGCGCCGATGAAAGCGTGCATGCCACGGAGGACTTGGCAAGCCTTCGCGACCGCTACGACGCGGTCAACATCAAGCTCGACAAGACCGGCGGACTCACCGAGGCGCTGGCGATGAAGGCGGAAGCACAGCGGCTTGGATTTGCCGTGATGATCGGTTGCATGGTCGGCTCTTCGCTCGCCATGGCGCCGGCCGTACTGCTTGCTCAGGATGCGGACTATGCGGATCTCGACGGGCCGCTGCTACTGGCCCGCGACCGGCCCGACGGGCTGCGCTACGAGGGTTCCCTCGTCTACCCGCCGGAAGCGACCCTCTGGGGCTGAAGTCTTGCCGCAAGCGCGATGATCGACAGGCCAAGCAGCGCCAGGACAGACATCGCCACATAGCTCGTCGGGCCGAACTGGCGGTAAAGGACGCCGGAGAGCACCGTCGAAAGCGCGAGAAAAACGCCGTTGTAGAAGACATAGGCGCCCTGCATCGAGGCTTCCTGGTCCTCGCGCACCGCCTCGACCAGCCGGTGCTGGATGCCGATATGGACAAAGGCGAAGGTGAACGCATGGGTGGCCTGCAGCGCCAGATATCCCCAGAAATCGAGCGGCATCGGAAACAGCGTCCAGCGCAGCACCGCCACCGCACAACCTATCCGCATCAGCGTCCAGGGCGAGATCCTTCGGGCGATCCAGCCGGCCGCGAAAAAGACGATGATCTCCGACAGGACGGCCGCGCTCCACAGGACACCGATCGAGCCGCTCGAAAAACCGACCTGCTGCCAGTGTATGGTGCCGAACGTATAGAACATGCCGTGCCCGGCCTGCGCCACCGATGCCCCGATCATCAGCACATGCAGGTCGAGCCTTTTCAGCGAACTCGGCTGAGGCATCCTGTCGGGGTCCGGCCTTGCGACCGCCCGGCCGAGCTTGGGAGCCGCGAAGGCAACACCGACGGTCAGGAGAAAACCGACCGCCATCGCCGACGGCACGGCCTGGAAACCCCAGAAGCCAAGCAGCTCGCCGACGAAGAGCGTCACGGCCACGAAGCCGACCGAGCCCCAGACGCGCATTGAGCCGTATTGGAAACCCCAGCGCCGGACCCCGCTCACGGCGATCGATTCGACGATCGGCGCATAGGGCGCGAAAACCGCCGCCTGAACGGCGACGACGATGAGAACCGGCCAGAAGTCGCGGGTGAAGAACATGGCGAATGCCGTCAACAATGACAGCGCGCCGGACCAGGCGAGCATCAGGGTGCGTTCCGTCATGCGATCGGCAAGCAGGCCGGCAACCGGGGCGGCCGCCACGCGCAGGAGAAGCTGCGAAGCGAGCACGATGCCGATTTCGAACTCGGTAAAGGCAAGCCCGTCGAGCCAGACGGGCAGATAGGGCAGAATCACGCCGTTCACCCCGAGCGGCGCCCCATAGGCAATCGCACAGCGCAACTGGAAGAACCGGGGCGCTGTCTGCGCCGTATTTAAGGGAATCACGATTTCACGGATGGGTTGCTGAAGTTTCAGCTTACCTAACACACACCCTTGTGCCTGCCTATGGCAAGAAATAGCCCTCGGACCGGCCTGTCGATCTGTCGCAGGCCGCTCAGGCGGCCCGCATGTCCTCGATGGATTGCGGCGCCGGCAAGGCCTTGATCTCCGCCGTGGCGGCGATGTTCTGCCAGGAGATCATCTCCAGCGTGCCGTCGAAGTTCTCGGCGATCGCCGTGCAGCTTTCCACCCAGTCGCCGGTATTGACGTAGTGGATGCCGTCGATGTCTTCCATGACCGCATGATGGATATGGCCGCAGATGACGCCATCGACATTGTTGCGGCGGGCTTCGTCGGCGACGACCCGCTGGAACTCACCGATGAAATTGACCGCGTGCTTGACCTGTAGCTTGGCCCAGGCCGAGAACGACCAGTAAGGCATGCCGAGGCGGCGGCGGATGGCGGCAAGGCCGATATTGATGACGATGGCCGCATCATAGGCCCAGTCGCCGAGATAGGCGAGCAGGCGCGCATTGCGGACCACGACGTCGAATTCGTCGCCATGCAGGATCAGGTATTTGCGGCCGTCGGCCATTTCGTAGATTTCGCGCTCGGCAACTTCGATGCCGCCGAAATGTGTGCCCGGGAAAGAGCGCAGGAATTCGTCGTGGTTACCGGGAATGTAGACAATGCGGGTGCCCTTGCGCGCCTTGCGCAGCAGCTTCTGGACCACGTCGTTGCAGCCCTGCGGCCAGTACCAGTTGCGCTTCAGCCGCCAGCCATCGATGATGTCGCCGACCAGGAAAATGGTCTCCGCTTCATGATAACGCAGGAAGTCCAGGAGAAAATCCGTTCGGGCCGCCTTGGAGCCCAGGTGAACGTCCGAAATGAAGAGCGTTCTGAAATGCCGTGTATCCATCTCACCGGTCACGAAGTCGTCCTTTCGCTGCCGCTTCTGGTGGCTTCAAAACCAGACTCGTGTTTCAGGATGATGACAGGGCGGGGAAAAGCCGCTCCCCGGCGCTCCGATGGCCGTGTTCCAATTTCCGCCGTCACCCCAAATTAGCTGCTGTCGCTGCTGATTGATTGATGTAAGGAGGGGTCTCTCCTTTCGACCCCTCAAAGACAGAACAAGCAAGCCAGGAGGAAACATGAACGCGCAGGACAAACCGAAATCGCCGACGATGCCAGCTACTGGGCCGGCCAGCGGCGATCTCGACGAGCAGGCGCTGTTCTTCCACCGCTACCCGCGGCCCGGCAAGCTGGAGATCCAGGCAACCAAGCCGCTCGGCAACCAGCGCGACCTGGCGCTCGCCTATTCGCCGGGCGTTGCAGCCCCATGCCTCGCGATTCGCGACAATCCGGATATGGCCGCGGACTATACCGCCCGCGCCAACCTCGTCGCGGTGGTCTCCAACGGCTCGGCCGTACTGGGGCTTGGCAATATCGGACCACTGGCTTCCAAGCCGGTCATGGAAGGCAAGGCCGTCCTCTTCAAGAAATTCGCCGGCATCGACGTTTTCGACATCGAGATCGACGCGCCCGGCATCGAGGCGATGGTCTCGACCGTCTCGGCGCTCGAGCCGACCTTCGGCGGCATCAACCTCGAAGACATCAAGTCGCCGGAGTGTTTCGAAGTCGAACGCCGGCTGCGCGAAAAGATGAACATCCCGGTCTTCCACGACGACCAGCACGGCACTGCGATCATCGTCGCCGCCGCGGTCCTGAACGGGCTTGAACTCGCCGGAAAAAACATCGCCGACGTGAAGATCGTTACCTCAGGCGCGGGTGCTGCCGCGCTCGCCTGCCTGCATCTCCTCGTTTCGCTCGGCGCGAAGAAAGAGAATATCTGGGTCCACGACATCGAAGGCCTTGTCTATGACGGGCGCAATACGCTGATGGACGAGTGGAAGGAAATCTACACCCAGAAATCCGAAAAGCGCGTCCTTGCCGACAGCATCGGCGGCGCCGACGTGTTTCTCGGCCTCTCCGCCGCCGGCGTGCTGAAGCCAGAACTCCTGGCACAGATGGCCGAAAAGCCGCTGATCATGGCGCTTGCCAATCCGACGCCGGAAATCATGCCGGAGCTCGCCCGCGCCGCCCGTCCCGACGCGATGATCTGCACCGGCCGTTCGGACTTCCCGAACCAGGTCAACAACGTGCTGTGTTTCCCCTACATCTTCCGCGGCGCGCTCGATTGCGGCGCCCGGACGATCAACGAGGAAATGAAGATGGCAGCGGTCAAGGCGATCGCAGCGCTTGCACGCGAGGAAGTCTCCGACGTTGCCGCTCGCGCCTATTCCGGCGAGACGCCGATCTTCGGAGCCGACTATCTCATCCCCTCGCCTTTCGATCCGCGCCTCATCCTGCGCATTGCCCCTGCGGTTGCCAAAGCCGCTGCCGAGACCGGCGTCGCCTCGCGGCCGATCCAGGATTTCGAGGCCTATCTCGACCAGTTGAACCGCTTCGTCTGGCGCTCCGGTTTCGTGATGAAGCCGATCTTCAGCGCCGCCAAGGCTTCCGAGAGGAACCGGGTGATCTTCGCCGAGGGCGAGGACGAGCGCGTGCTGCGCGCCGCCCAGGTCCTGCTCGAAGAAAAGACGGCGACCCCGATCCTGATCGGTCGTCCTTCGGTCATCGAAGCGCGGCTTGCCCGCTTCGGTATCCGCATCCGCCCGAATGTCGATTTCGCCGTGGTCAACCCGGAAGACGATCCGCGCTATCGCGACTATGTCGACGAATATTTCGCCCTGGTCGGCCGCGAAGGCATCAATCCGGAAGCGGCGCGCACCATCGTGCGCACCAACAACACGGTGATCGGCGCGCTCGCGGTCAAGCGCGGCGATGCGGATGCGCTGATCTGCGGCGTCGAAGGCCGTTACGACAAGCATCTCAGCGACGTGAACCAGATCATCGGCAAGCGGCCGGACGTCTGCGCCTTCTCGGGCCTCAGCCTGGTGATCTCCCAGCGCGGTGCGATGTTCTTCACCGACACTTTCGTCAACTACAACCCGTCCGCGCAGGAGATCGCCGAGATCACGGTTCTCGCGGCCGAGGAAATCCGCCGGTTCGGCATCACTCCGAAGGCGGCGCTGATCTGCCATTCGAATTTCGGCTCGCGCGATTCGGAAAGCGCCCAGAAGATGCGGGCTGCCCTGAAGCTGGTGCGCCAGCGTGCGCCGGAACTCGAAGTCGACGGCGAAATGCAGGGCGGCTCCGCCCTGTCCGAAACGCTGCGCAAGCGGGCCATGCCGAACAGCTCGCTCACCGGCGAAGCCAACCTGCTGGTCTTCCCGAACCTCGACGCGGCAAACATCTCGCTCGGCCTCGTGCGCAACCTGACGGACGCCCTGCATGTCGGGCCCATCCTTCTCGGGGCGGCCCGGCCGGCGCATATCCTGTCGTCCTCGGTCACGTCGCGCGGCGTGGTGAACATGGCGGCCCTGGCCGTCGTGGAAGCATCGCAGCCAAATTTACAAATTCAATCTTAAGTTGTTTAAACTCGCGATTGGCGTGAGCCCCGTTGGGGGCTCACACCGTATCTGAGATCTGTTTTCACATGCGGTGATCGCCGCTTTATGAGATTGTCAACCGGCACGTTCCATGATGCCATCTCCAAACTCTGGAGAGGATGCCGGAATTGCCGATCCCGCTTCGCGGCCTGCTGACCATACCGCTGTTTTTCCTGCCTGCCGCAGCGCTGGCGGGGGACCCCGCCGTTTGCGCGGCGCTTTACCGGAAACTTGGCAATAGCCCGCAGATCATCGGCAGCACGTCCGCGGCACGCAGCTATGCCCAGCAGCTCGGCGAATACAATACCGATATCCGGGAGCTCAGGATCGACATGCGCCGCGCCGGTTGCGGCAATGGCAGCGTCGTGGTTTTGGGCGGCCCGAATGCCGAGGTCTGCGGCCAGATGCGGGATGCGCTGGACAGAATGGAGCAGAGCCGCGATGCGCTGGCGGCGGAACGGAATAGTTCGCGGCAGATGATCCTGCCCTCGGAAGAGCGGAATGCCATTCTCGCCGCCATTCGCGAACAGCGCTGCATCCCCTCTTTCGAACCGCTGCCGCCTGTTATCGACGATCGGCGAAAGGTGCCGGGGATCGAACTTCCGAAGGAAGAGCAGCCCTATTCCGGGATCACCAACCTGCGCACCCGCCCGCCACAAAAGCCACAGGCAGCCGCCGTCCAGCCGCCGATACTCACACCGCCACCGGAGCGGGCCTACGATCCGAACAGGAAGGTGCGCACCGTCGGGCCGACCTTCCTGCCCGACGAGAGTATCGATCTCAGCAATCCGAAATCGGCAGGACCGCAGCCGCAGCAATAGTCAGCGGTTCTCCCATCGGTCATGAAACACCAGTTCGTCCAGAGTCAGGCGCTGGCGCCAGCCCTTGAGCGCCAGCTCCGGCTCGCCATAGAGCCGATCGACGTAACCGAGGCAGAGCCAGGCGATGATCTCGATGCGGTCGGGAATGCCAAGCAGCCCGCGCACGTCCTCGTCGTGAAAGATGCTGACCCAGCCGACGCCGACGCCTTCGGCCCTGGCCGCAAGCCAGAGGTTCTGCACGGCGCAGACGGTCGAATAGGCGTCCATGCGCGAATTGTGGGTACGGCCGAGCACAACCGGGCCGGCGCGATCGGGATCGCAGGTGACGCAGATCGACAGTGGCGCCTTGCGGATGCCTTCGAGCTTGAGACTGCGATAGAGGTCGCGGCTTTCATCCGGAAACATCTCCGCGGCTTCGTCATTGGCGCGCGAGAAGGCGGTCCATGCGGCCTCCCGCACCGCCTGATCGCGGATGAGGATGAAATTCCAGGGCTGCATGAAGCCGACGGAGGGAGCTGCATGCGCAGCGCCAAGCAGTCGCCTTACCAGGTCGTCCGGCAGCGGATCGGGCAGGAACTGGTCGCGCACGTCGCGGCGGGTCTCGATCGCCCGATAAACGGCCGTACGTTCGGCCTTGGAAAATTCACCGGCGGGCCGCAAGGCATGCGCAAAAGGGTCAGGTCGCATCGTTTATCCCCAACAATGCCGTCGCTCCCCAGCCTTTCGGAAGCAAGGAGAGGTCCGAAACCTTGCCGCCGTCCGCGCGGGTTCGGTCTATCGTGTCAGGCCGGTCTTCTGACTTGGCTTCGTCCGCCTCCCGCCGCGGCCTTCCCGGTTTCCCAGTGGCTGAATTCCTGCGGCCGGGCGTCCACCTCACAGCGTTGGGCACGTTCCGGTTCCACCCCGGATTCCCGATTCTCCGGCTTGTCGCCGGCACCTGACCGGATCAGTTATGCCCCTACCCAGTCTTCGCCGCAAGACGCTCATGCGACAGGGAAATAGCGTACATAGACGAATTCATCACCATCCGGCGACCAGTTGGGCGAGTTCATCGTGCCCTGCCCGCCGAAGAGATCGAACAGCGTCTCGGCATTGCCGCCGTCGATGTCCATCAGCCGGACGCGGACGTCGAGATCACGCGGATGGTCGAGGACATCGGCGTCGTAGGAGATGAAGACGATCTTGTCACCCTTCGGCGACGGATGTGGAAACCAGTCGCCGTAATCGCTGTCGGTGATCCGCTCCGCCGGACCACCGGCGGCCGGAACGCGCCAGATCTGCATGAGCCCGCTGCGGCTGGAGTTGAAATAGATCCACTTGCCGTCGGGCGAATAATCCGGCCCGTCATTGCGGCCCTCGCCAAAGGTCAGCCTGGTCTCCTCACCGCCTTCGATACCGATCGTATAAATGTCGAATTCGTCGCCGCGGATGCCGCAATAGGCGAAGCTTTTTCCGTCGGGCGACCAGCCATGCCAGTAGGACGGCAGGTTCCGGGTCACTAGCCTCGGTACACCGCCACCGACGGGAAGCACATAGATCGCCGACTTGCCGAACTCCACCTTGTCGGAAATGGCGATCAGCGAACCGTCAGGCGAAATGCCGTGGTCGTTGTTGCATTGCAGGGCAAAGCCCGTATCGACAAGTTGCGGACCGCCGTCACCGTCCGGTGACAGCCGATAGATCAGGCCCTCGCTGTTCAGCATCAGATATTGCCCGTCCGGAGACCAGTTGGGCGCCTCGAACAGGGCTTCCGTCTGCCAGACCACCCGCATCGTCCGGCTTCGGATGTTGAAGATCTCGACCGAGCTGCGCAGGGCCATGATCCCTCTCCTACCGGTCCCGGAACCGGTTGGTGATCGGGTAACGCCGGTCGCGGCCGAAATTCTTCTTGGTGATTTTTACCCCGGGCGCCGATTGCCGCCGCTTGTATTCGGCGAGATACAGGAGGTGCTCGATCCGGTGCACGGTGGCGATATCATGCCCGCGGGCGATGATCTCCTCGGTGCCCATCTCCAGCTCGACAAGGCATTCCAGGATATCGTCGAGTACCGGATAGGGCGGCAGCGAATCCTGGTCGGTCTGGTTGGGCCGAAGTTCCGCGGATGGGGCCTTGGAGATGATGTTCTTCGGGATCACCTCGCCGCTCGGGCCGAGCGCCGTCGGCGGCAGGTGTTGGTTGCGCCAAGCGGACAGCGCATAGACCTGCATCTTGTAGAGGTCCTTGATCGGGTTGAAGCCGCCGTTCATGTCGCCGTAGAGGGTGGCGTAACCGACCGACATTTCCGACTTGTTGCCGGTCGTCACCACCATCGAGCCGAACTTGTTGGAGATCGCCATCAGGATCGTGCCGCGGGCGCGGCTCTGGAGGTTCTCCTCGGTAATGCCCTCCTCGGTTACCTCGAACAGTTCGGCCAGCGCCGACGAAAAGCCGTCCACCGGCTCGGCGATCTGCACGATGTCGTAACGGCAGCCGAGCGCCCTGGCGCAATCGGCGGCGTCCTTCAGCGAGTCCTCCGACGTATAGCGATAGGGCAGCATCACCGTGCGCACCCTCTCCTCGCCGAGCGCATCGACGGCGATCGCCGCGCAGATCGCGCTGTCGATACCACCGGACAGGCCGAGCACGACCGACTTGAAGCCGTTCTTGTTGACGTAATCGCGGAAACCGAGAAGGCAGGCGCGGTAATCCGCCTCCTCCTTTTCCGGAATGCGCGCCATCGGCCCTCGGGCGCAATGCCAGGTCTCGCCAATCCGTCTCCACTCGGTGACGGCAACGGCCGGCTCGAACTGGCTCATCTGGAAGGCAAGCGACTTGTCCACATTGAAGGCGAAGCTGGCGCCGTCGAAGACCAGTTCGTCCTGGCCGCCGAGCTGAGCCGCATAGATCATCGGCAGGCCGGTCTCGATCACCTGCTTCAGGACGACCTGGTGGCGGATATCCACCTTGCCGCGATAATAGGGCGAACCGTTCGGCACCAGCAGGATTTCCGCGCCGCTCTCCGACAGCGTCTCGCAGACGCCGAGATCGCCCCAGATGTCCTCGCAGATCGGGATGCCGAGCCGCACGCCGCGGAAATTGACCGGTCCCGGCATCTCGCCGGCGATGAAGACGCGTTTCTCGTCGAACTCGCCATAGTTCGGCAGGTCGATCTTGTCGCGCACGGCGATCACCTTGCCGCCGTCGAGCACAGCGATCGAATTGTGGCGACCCTCCTTGCCCAGGCGCGGAAAACCGATGATGACGCCGGGACCGCCGTCGGCCGTATCGGCCGCGAGCTCCTCGACCGCCTTCAGGCACGCCTTCAGGAAAGCCGGCTTCAGAACGAGGTCTTCAGGCGGATAACCGGACAGGAAAAGCTCGGTGAAAAGAACGATATCCGCCTCCTCGCGGGCGGCATCTCTTCGGGCTTCTCGGGCCAGCGCCAGATTGCCGGCGATATCGCCGACGGTCGGGTTGAGCTGGGCGACGGCGATGCGGAAGGTCTGGCTGATGTCCTGGGTCATGGTACCGATTTAGCGTCCGCAGCAGATGGGGGCAACGTGTTCCGAGAGTTTTTTGTCCGTCAGGCGGATGTGGGCCGATCGTCCGGATAATGCGGCACGCCGTCCTCGGGCAATTCATAGAAATCCGCCTTGTCGGCGCAATAGATGTGCTCGCCCATGACAAGCCCGCTCGGCTGGTCGAAGGCGCCCGCCAGGATCGAAATGCTCTGTGCGCCCTCCGCCTGCCAGAACAGCGCCGAGCCGCATTGCGAGCAGAAGCCGCGCCGCGCTTCATCGCTGGCGCGATACCAGCTGAGCGCCTCCTCGCCTTCGAGCGTCATGTTCTCGACGCGAACGCTGGTCGCCGCGTAGTAAATCCCGGTCTGACGGCGGCATTGCGAACAATGGCAAGCCGTAACCGTCCGCAGCGGACCGACCGTTTCAAACCGGATCGCACCGCACAGGCAACGACCGCTGTTCTTCTGCTCCATGCAACATCCCCGACGAAAGCAACATGCTCAGTGTCGCGAGCGCGGGCCACGGGGTCAAATCTATTCGGCTGATCATGCCATCAGGGGAAATAATAGTAAAAGGCCAGCGTCACCGCCGGCCTTCTCCGATTTTCAGCTACCGTGCGTGGCAGTTCAGCCGTTGACGACCATCCGCTTTTCGTCGCGACCGCTCTTCATCCGCTCGGCGAGCAGGAAGGCCAGTTCCAGCGCCTGGTCGGCGTTGAGACGCGGATCGCAATGGGTATGGTAACGGTCCTGCAGGTCGCCGGCCGAGACCGCACGGGCGCCGCCGGTGCATTCGGTGACGTCCTTGCCGGTCATCTCGATATGGATGCCGCCCGGATGGGTGCCTTCCGCACGGTGGATCTGGAAGAAGCTCTCGACTTCCGACAGGATCCGGTCGAAGGGCCGGGTCTTGTAGTTGTTGAGCGTGATCGTGTTGCCATGCATCGGATCGCAGGACCAGACCACCTTCTTGCCTTCGCGCTCGACGGCGCGGATCAGCTTCGGCAGGCTCTCGGCGACCTTGTCGTGGCCGAAACGGCAGATCAACGTCAGGCGGCCGGCCTCGTTGGCCGGGTTCAGCGCGTCGATCAGTTCGATAAGATTGTCGGCCTGCAGCGACGGACCGCATTTCAAACCGATCGGGTTCTTGATGCCGCGGAAATATTCGACATGCGCATGGTCGAGCTGACGGGTGCGGTCGCCGATCCACAGCATGTGGCCGGAGGTCGCGTACCAGTCGCCGGACGTGGAATCGACGCGGGTGAAGGCTTCTTCGTAACCGAGCAGCAGCGCTTCATGACTGGTGAAGAAATCCGTCTCGCGCAGGCTCGGCTGGTTCTCCGCGGTGATGCCGATCGCCTTCATGAAATCCATGGTTTCGCTGATGCGGTCGGCGAGCTTGCGGTAACGCTCGCCCTGGGGGCTATCCTTGACGAAGCCGAGCATCCACTTGTGGACGTTTTCGAGATTGGCATAACCGCCCATCGCGAAGGCGCGCAAAAGGTTCAGCGTCGCCGCCGACTGGCGGTAGGCCATCATCTGGCGTTCCGGATCGGGAATGCGCGATTCCGGCGAGAACTCGATGCCGTTGATGATATCGCCGCGATAGGACGGCAGTTCGACGCCGCCCTGCACTTCGATATTCGAGGAACGGGGCTTGGCGAACTGGCCGGCGATGCGGCCGACCTTGACGACCGGAAGCTGGGCGCCATAGGTCAGGACGACGGCCATCTGCAGGAACGAGCGGAAGAAGTCGCGGATATTGTCCGCACCGTGTTCGACGAAGCTTTCCGCGCAGTCGCCGCCCTGCAGCAGGAAGGCATTGCCTTCCGCGACACTGGCGAGCTGCTTCTTCAGGCGGCGGGCCTCACCGGCGAATACGAGCGGCGGGAAGGTCGCGAGCTGAGCTTCCGTGGCGGCCAGCGCGGCCTTGTCCGGAAATTCCGGGACCTGCTGGATCGGTTTTTGCCGCCAACTGCTCGGGGTCCAATTCTGTGCCATCTCGCTCACCTGTTTCAGCCTCGGCCATCCTCTGCCGGGCAAGTCTTTAAAATCGAGGCGGCTTATAGACCTTAACAGCAGCGTTGCATAGCCGTTTTGACCCGCGTTCCCCCTCCGGCTCGTCCCTGCGATGTGCCACGAAAATCGGGCTGACGCCGTCTCCGCTCGGATCGCATGCAGTATGAAATCAGGACATGCCTTGAATTTTAATCCCGTTCTTAGCCACAATTTCACGAATTTGCGCGACGTTTCGCGCAGGTTTTCTTGCTGGGGAGCAGGCGATGCATCCGATGACACGTTTCTGGAAGGATCGCGGTGGCAATTTTGGCGTCATGACCGCCCTTCTGTTGGTTCCGCTCATTGGGACGGCCGGCATGGCGCTTGATTTCGGCCATGCGCTCACCGTCAAGCAGCAACTCGTCGGCGCGGCCGATGCGGCCGCCGTCGGCGCCATCGCCGAGAAATCGAAGGCCGTCGCCCAGGCGATGCAACTGCCCGGAGACGGGAGCGTGGCGCTCGATCCGGCCGAAGCCCGAAGCATCTTCCTCGGTCAGATGTTCGGCGAACTCGCCTCCCTGCCGGTGAGTGTCGATATCCAGGTGGCAAAGAACAACGGCATCCTGACCTCGCACGTAGCGTTCAGCGCAACCCTGCCGACCACTTTCATGACGATCCTCGGCAAGGACGACATCACCGTTTCCGGCCAGGCCACCGCGCAATACCAGACGCCGTCGTTCCTCGACTTCTACATGCTGCTCGACAACACCCCGTCGATGGGGGTCGGGGCGACGCCTGCAGACGTCGCCAAGCTCCGGGCAGCCACCATCAATGGTCGCAATGGAAAAGACAAGGATTGCGCCTTCGCCTGCCACGTCGTCTCGGAAAGCGGCGTCGAGGACAAGGACAGCTATTACAACCTCGCCAAAACGATCGGAGCAACGATCCGGATCGACGTGGTCGCCGATGCGGTCGCCGCGCTGATGACGACCGCGAAAGAGACGCAGACCGTCAACAGTCAGTTCCGGATGTCGGCTTACACGTTCGGGCGCTCCGCGCTCGACGCGAAACTCTTTACGGTCGCCAGTCCGACCACCGATCTGGAAGCCCTCGGCAAGGCGACAGAAAAGATCGAGCTGATGAGCATCCCAAGTCACGACTATCCCAACAACCAGACCGACTACAACGCGGCTCTCACCGGCATCGACGAGAAGATCAAGTCGACGGGCAATGGCACAAGCACCGCCGATCGGCAAGCAATCGTCTTCCTGGTCGCCGACGGCGTCGGGGATGCGCAGCGCTCCGACTGCAAGAAGAAGTTGACCTACACGAAAAAGGGATCAGAACAACTGCCGCGCTGCATGGAACCGATCGACGTCGAATACTGCAACGACATAAAGCTCCGGGGCGTCAAGATTGCGGTGCTCTATACAACCTATCTGCCTCTGCCGGAGAACGGCTTCTACAACAGCTGGATCGCTCCATTCCAGCCAAGTATACCGAGCAACATGCGGGCCTGCGCCACTGAAGGCTATTACTTTGAGGTGAGCCCGACTGAAGGCATCGCCGCCGCGATGAATACGCTTTTCCGCAAGATCGTCAGCGCGCCACGGATCACCAGCTAACAGGAACTGGCGGGCGCGTCAGACGCGCTCGCCGTTCTTCACCCGGTAGCTCGGATTGTACATCGTGACGAGCTCCTCGGACGCCGTCGGATGCACGGCCATGGTGCGGTCGAAACCATCCTTGGTGACGCCGGCCTTCAGCGAAATACCGAGAAGCTGTGCCATTTCGCCGGCGTCGTGGCCAAGGATGTGAGCCCCGACCACCTTGCGGCTTGCCGCCTCGACGATCAGCTTCATGATCATCTTCTCGGCCCGGCCCGACAGCGTCGCCTTCATCGGCCGGAATTCGGCGCGGTAGACTTCGAGCTCCGGATAGCGCCTGGCGGCTTCCTCTTCCGACAGGCCGACGGTGCCGATCTCCGGCTGCGAAAAGACGGCGGTGGCGATCAGGTCGTGGTCGGGGGCGGTCGGATTGTCCTTGTATTCGGTTTCGATGAAGCACATCGCCTCGTGGATGGCCACCGGCGTCAGCTGTACCCGGTCGGTGACATCGCCGAGCGCATAGATATGCGGCACGCTGGTGCGGGAATATCTGTCGACGACGATGGCGCCGCGTTCGTTTATCTCGACGCCCGCGGCCTCCAGGCCCAATCCCGTGGTATTCGGATCGCGGCCGAGCGCCAGCATCACCGTGTCGATGGCAATCGTCTCACCGTTCATGGTCCTTGCAACAAGTCCGCCGGCCGGCGCCTTGGTGACCTCCTCGATCACATCCGTAAGCATGATGCGGATGCCCTTTTCCACCATCGCCTTGTGCAGGCCCTGGCGCATGTCGTGGTCGAAGCGCGAGAGGATTTCCTTGCCGCGATAGATCAGGGTCACGTCGACGCCGAGGCCGTGGAAGATGTTGGCGAATTCCACCGCGATATAGCCGCCGCCGGCGATCAGGATGGAGCGCGGCAGTTCGGGCAGATCGAAGGCCTCGTTGGACGAGATGCAGAGCTCGTGGCCGGGCAGCGCCGCATGGGGATTGGGCGTGCCACCGGTCGCCACGACGATCTTTTCGGCGGTCACGGTCTTGCCGGTCTTCAAGAGCCGGATCGTATGGGCATCGACCAACTCGGCGCGGGTTTCAAGAATTTCCGCACCGTTGTTTTCAAGACCCTTGCGATAGAGGCCTTCAAGGCGGGCGATCTCCCTGTCCTTGGCGGCGATCAGTTTCTTCCAGTCGAATGTGCTCGCTCCGACCTCCCAGCCGTAACCGACCGCATCCTCGAAATGCTCGTGATATTGCGAGGCGTAGACGAAGAGCTTCTTGGGCACGCAGCCCCGGATGACGCAGGTGCCGCCGAAACGATATTCCTCGGCGATCGCCACCCGCTTGCCGAGCGATGCCGCCACGCGTCCGGCCCTCACGCCACCCGATCCGCCGCCAATCACGAAGAGATCATAGTCATAGGCGGTCATAATATTCTCCTTGAGAGCAGGCGGCTGGATGTGGCTCACATATAGGGACGAGAGGCCCAAAAGGAAAAGCCCGGATTGCTCCGGGCCCTTGAAATTACACGGGTGGGCTATGCCATCACGGCTTCGGCGCGGGCGCCGGGGTCGGAGCTGGCTTGGCAGCCGGAGCGGCGGGCTTTGCCGGAGCGGTGGCGGCCGGAGCTGCCGGTTTGGCGGCAGGCGCAGCAGCGGGCTTGGCCGGTGCCGGCGGAGTAGCAGGCTTTGCCGGTGCGGGTGCTGCGGCCTGTGCTTCCGCCGGAGCCGCATCGACGACCGGCGCCTGGATCGGGTTTGCGTCGATGATGCCGCGCAGCTTTTCCGAGCTCTGGTTGGTCAGGTCGCGGGAAATCCCGTTTGCCCAGATTTCGGCGGCCTTGGTCAATTCGCGGCTGACGAGCGGCTGGTTGGTCAAGAGCTTCTTGCCGGTCTCCGTGTTGAAAAAGGTAGAGATCGACTTCAGTTCATCAACCGAGAAGCTCTTGGCGTAAATGCTCGCGGCTTCCTTTTCCAGATCGGCACGGCGCGGTGCAAGCGCCAGCGCTTGCTCATCGACGACGTTCGAGATCTGGCTCTGGAAGTTCGGCGAGGCCTGGATGAACTGGGCCTTCAGACGCTCTGCCAGATTGGGCAGGATGTTGTCGTAGCGATCGGTGACGTTGAGCGCCGTGATCGCATCGCGTGCAGCGGCAAGCTGGGTTTCCGAAACTTCCTGCGCGCGAGCCGATACCGTGAAGGCGCCGGAGAAGAGGATGGCCACAGCGGCGGCACGGCCGAGAACCGCGATTCTGATCATGAGTTGGTTGCTCCTAGTTTACTTCGCCTCGAGCGTCCGCGCTCCAGCCTCACCGGCAATGATCGCTAAGGACGCCATATGAATGAACAGCCCGTGTTCCACGACACCGGGAATGAAATTAAGCTCCGCCGACAGTGCGTCTGCATCAGGAATGCGGCCAAAAGATGCATCGAAAATGTAGTGGCCGCCGTCGGTCATGAAGATATCGGCACCGGATTTGCGCAGCTTCAGCTCGCCGCTCAACCCCAGCCTGGAGGCCGCCTTTTCGATCGCAATCCGGGTCGCCGCCAGGCCGAAGGGATTGATCTCGATCGGCAGCGGAAAGGCTCCGAGCGTCCCGACCAGCTTGCTTTCGTCGGCAATCACGATCATGCGAGCAGATGCCGCGGCGACGATCTTCTCGCGCAGCAACGCGCCGCCGCCGCCCTTGATGAGGGTCAGGCTGGCGTCGATTTCGTCGGCTCCGTCGATCGTCAGATCGAGTTCCGGAAGCTCGTCGAGCGATTTCAGCGGAATGCCAAGCTCGACACAGAGCCTCGCGGTGCGCTCGGACGTCGGCACGCCCTCGACCTTGAAGCCGCCGTGGACCTTTTCAGCGAGTAGCCTGACGAATTCGTCCGCCGTCGAACCGGTGCCGATACCCAGCCTCATGCCGTCCTCGACATAGGCCAGTGCCGCTTGCGCCGCCTTGACTTTCATTTCCCGGGCGTCCATCCGCCAAAAGCTCCCCGCTGTTTTCGCCGACCCGCTGTGTACACGCCTCTCCTGCCAAACGAAAGTCCCCTCGCGGCGGGTTTTACGAAGCCCTGGATTTTACGAAGACGGGCGAATCTCGCATATTTGCATTTCAAGGCAGCATTGCTTAATCCGGGGTATCTTCCCGAACGACGTTCACGAGGTTCCATTGATCGCTCCACTCGTCATTTTCGACCTCGACGGCACGCTGATCGACACCGCACCGGATCTCATCGACAGCCTCAACTATACGATCGAGGACGTCGGCCTCCAGCCGGTGACCTTCGAGGACCTCACCCATCTCGTCGGCCAGGGCGTGCGCGTGATGATCCGCCGCGCCTTCGAACTTCGCAGGGTTGCGCTCGACGAGCCGACGGCGGCCAGGCTGTTCGACCGCTATATGGAGCATTACGAGTCACAGATGCCGGGCAGAAGCCGCCCCTATGACGGCGTCGTCGCGTGCCTCGATCGCCTGTCGGCAGCCGGCATGCGGCTCGCGGTCTGCACCAACAAGTCCGAACGGCTCGCCTTCCCGCTTCTCGAAAAGCTGGGCCTTCTGGATCGCTTCGTCGCTATGACCTGCGGCGATACCTTTGCCGTCCGCAAGCCGGATGCCAGGCATATTTTCGGTACGATCGAACGAGCCGGCGGCGATCCGGCGACGAGCATCATGATCGGTGACAGCGTCAACGATATCCTTGCCGCGCAGAACGCCGGCATTGCCTCGGTCGCCGTGACCTTCGGTTATTCCGACGTCGCGGTCGACACGCTCGACCCGGATCTGGTGATCAGCGGCTACGAGGAACTGACCGTGGAGATGGTGGAAACGCTGATTTCCGCCGACCTGAAGCGGCTGGCGGCGGCCAAATAAAAAGGCGGCACGAGGCCGCCTTCTGCAATCCTAAACTCGTTCTCAGCCGGAAAGCCGATCTTAACTCTGGGCCGCGCGGACCTTGGTCGTTGCGGCAAAAGCCTTCGCCGTCGCATCGTCGCGGCCATAGACGTCGTCGAAATACTCGACCTTGCCGTCCTTGTTCGGCCAGGCAGTGAAGTAGGCGACGTAGACCGGGATCCTGACCGGCACCTTGGCGGCGACGTTCTGGCCGGCGGCGATCCGTCCGTTCACGTCGTCGATCGTCGTGCCGAGTACGGCGGCCGCCATCTTGCGTGGTTCGGCGAGCCGCACGCAGCCGTGGCTCAGCGCCCGCATGTCGCGCTGGAAGAAGCTCTTCGAAGGCGTGTCATGCATGTAGATCGCATGGCTGTTCGGGAACAGGATTTTCAGGTCGCCGAGCGCGTTGTCGCTCGATGGCGGCTGACGCACGGAGATCTTCTCGGTGGAGCCGAACCAGTTGACGCTGCTCGACGGGACCGCCCTGCCGCCCACCGATACCTCATAACCCATTCGGTCGAGATAACTCGGATCCTGGCGCAGGTGCGGCAGCATCTCGTTGATGATGATCGACTGCGGCACGCCCCAGTAGGGATTGAACTCGACCGTTTCGATTTCGTCCTGGAAGAAGAAAGTCTGGTTGGCCTTGCTGCCGACCACGACGCGCATCGAGAACTGTTCGGCGCCGCGGTCATGGTAATAGGCCATGAAGGCCGGCTGGTTGATGAAGACATAACGCTGGCCGAGATCGTCCGGCAGCCAGCGCGCCTGCTCCATGGCGACTTCGACCTTCTCGATCTTGTCCCTCGACGTATGGCCGACCATCTTGCGCACGGTCGCATTGCCGATGACGCCATCGGCCTTGAGGCCGACTTCCGCCTGGAAGGACTTCACCAGATCGACGAGTTCCGGCGTGTAGTCCGGGGTCTGCTGGTAGGCCGTCAGCGTCGCCGCATGCTTGGTCTTCAGCGCTTCCGAACCGGTGCGCTGGATGGCGGCGATGATGCCCGCCATATCCGGGCTGCTCTTGCCCGGCTTCAGGAGAATGTCGCTCGGCAGCGAGATCTGCGGACCGTCATCGGCGGCCGCGGCGCGCAGCGTTGCAAGCTCGGCCTTCAGCGCCTGGAACTGAGGGCTCTTTGGTGCGAGATCTTCAAGATATGCCGCGGCATCGGTACCGGTCTGCGCGAAAGGCAGGACGAGCGCGAGCTTGACGTCCTTGCGCTTGAAGTCGTGGAAACCGGACAGCTTGTTCGGATCGATGCGGCCGCGCATCATGTCCTGCGCGAATATCAGCACCTTTTCCGACAGCGCCAGTTCAAACTGCATCAGCGCGCGGTCGTGGCTGTCGGCGGCGGAAACCGGAGCAGATGTCGTCGCGGAAACATTGATGGGGGCGGCCGCATCCGTCGGCGCTGCGACGCTTGCAGTGGTCAGAGTCGGGACCGGCAGGATGTAGTCCGCCGGTTCGAGACCGTATTCGCCGGCGCGCTCGAAGAGCGACAGCACACCCCTCGCCTTCTCATTGACGTCGCCTCCTGAAACCCACACGGGCTCGGCAGCCTTGCTGTAGAAGGCCTCGAGAGCGGCTGCGATTTCCGCCGGCGCCGAAACCCGGGCCTCGGTGATGAAGCGGGTGCCGTCCGTCGCAGCGGCTGCAGCAAAGCCGGCCGTTTTTACAGCCCGTTCGGCATCCGGCTTGTACGTGTAGTATCGAGGACCGGAGACTTTCGGCAACGGCTCGGGGTCGGCGAGGCTGCGCTCGGTCGGCATGCCGGTATTGCCGCCGACGCCCGGCAGGCCGTTATCGGCCCGTCTTGCCCGTTCCGCGCCGGGACCGCCGCGCAGGAGGTCGAGAAGGGTCACGGCATGTGCCGGAACGGCAGCACCGGTAAACATCGAGATACCGGAGACGAGCGCCAATGCGATCGAAGTTTTTTTGTGTTTGTGCTGCAATGTCGTCCCCGTCACCTGCATCCGCGTCTTGATCCGCGGGCTCGAATATGTATCACGCCATCTAACCGATCGCGTGAGGGATGGAAAGAAACGCCCGAGTGACCGGAGGATTTCGGCTCCGCCGGAAACAGCATCGGTGCGCAGCCGGAAGGTTAAGAAACTATTCGTTAAATTTTTACTGACGGCGGTCGACAAGCACCCGGCCACAGGGTGGATTCCCCTGTATAATTCCGCGATCCGTGTCATAAAAGGCACGACGAAAGCGTACCAAAAAGCCTGTTTCGGCGGCTTGCGGACGTCCACCAATCGTATAGTAATGCCGCCGGCCGGCTCCGACGCGGTAACGCGTTGTTGATCTTTCAAGACACCGGCAGCGACCACGAGCAAAAAGAGGCAGCGAAGATGGCATCGACCCGCACCGAAACCGATACGTTTGGCCCGATCGAAGTTGCGAGCGACCGGTATTGGGGCGCCCAGGCACAGCGCTCGCTCGGCAACTTCAAGATCGGTTGGGAAAAGCAGCCGCTTCCGGTCGTTCGTGCGCTCGGCATCGTCAAGCAGGCAGCTGCCCGCGCCAACATGGAACTCGGCGGTCTCGACGCCTCGATCGGCAAAGTCATCGTCGATGCGGCCCAGGAAGTCATCGACGGCAAGCTCGACGATCACTTCCCGCTGGTCGTCTGGCAGACCGGTTCCGGCACCCAGTCGAACATGAACGCCAACGAGGTGATCTCCAACCGGGCGATCGAAATGCTCGGCGGCGTGATGGGTTCCAAGAAGCCGGTGCATCCGAACGACCACGTCAACATGAGCCAGTCGTCGAACGATACCTATCCGACGGCCATGCACATCGCCTGCGTCGAAACCATCGTGCGCCATCTCATTCCGTCGCTGAAGCATCTGCACGAGGCGCTGGAAGTGAAGGTCAAGGCCTTCTCCCACATCATCAAGATCGGCCGCACCCATACGCAGGACGCCACGCCGCTGACGCTCGGCCAGGAATTTTCCGGTTATGCGGCGCAGGTCGGCTCGGCGATTGCCAATATCGAACTGACGCTTCCGGCACTCTCCAAGCTTGCCCAGGGCGGTACGGCGGTCGGTACCGGCCTCAACGCCCCGGTCGGATTCGCCGAAAAGGTCGCCGAGGAAATCTCGAAGATCACCGGCCTGCCCTTCGTGACGGCGCCCAACAAGTTCGAGGCGCTCGCCTCGCATGACTCGATGGTTTTCGCACATGGCGCGATCAACGCCGCCGCCGCCGCGCTCTTCAAGATCGCCAACGACATCCGTTTCCTCGGCTCCGGCCCGCGTGCCGGCCTTGGCGAGCTGTCGCTGCCGGAAAACGAGCCGGGCTCGTCGATCATGCCGGGCAAGGTCAACCCGACCCAGTCGGAAGCGCTCACCCAGGTCTGCGCCCATATCTTCGGCAACCATGCGGCGCTCACCTTCGCCGGCAGCCAGGGCCATTTCGAGCTCAACGTCTACAATCCGATGATGGCCTACAATTTCCTGCAATCGGTGCAACTGCTCGGCGACGCCGCCGTCTCCTTCACCGACAATTGCGTGGTCGGCATCGAGGCCCGTGAGGACAATATCAGGAAGGGCGTCGAAAACTCGCTGATGCTGGTCACCGCTCTCAACACCAGACTCGGCTACGACATCTGCGCCAAGATTGCCAAGACCGCCCACAAGAACGGCACGACGCTGCGCGAAGAAGCGGTTGGCGGCGGGTACCTGACGAACGAGGAGTTCGACCAGTATGTCCGCCCTGAAAACATGATCGGCCCTAAATAAGCTTATCCGACTGACAATATAACGCACAAGCCCGCCTTCCGCATGGCGGGCTTTCTCTTGCGGTCAGTCCAAATTGATTAATTCCGATAATATATCAACTTTCTGACGGTGAATATCCTTTCGGGCTCCAAGTCTGCAAACCCATTAATTTTGATGGAAAATCGGGTGTTTCAGAAATGCGAAATAAGTTTAAGAACAAGCTCTTCAGATCGTACCCCTTAATTCTTTTCCAACATTTTTCACATACTAATTCATTTAATAGCATACAGGTGGGATCTAGTGGGGATCGTCGATGACGACGGCAACGGCGCCGAGAGCGCAATCTAGCGATCTGATCGGCCAGATCATCTATGCGGTGCGTTCGATGGGCGTCGCGCCGATCCCTCGTAACTATCAGCTTTTTTACGAGGCCTATATCGGTTCCAACCCCGATCTGACCCGCGATCTGGCCGCGCTCGGAAGCCGCGCGACGCAGGAGGAACTGGACGCGCTTTCGCATCGCTATCTCGGAACGGGCCAAGTGGCGGTCATCGAAGACGCCCATACCCGGCTTCTTGGCGAACTCGACGCGCTCCTGAAACTGTTGCGTCAGGAACAGAGCTCGCTCGAAAGCTATGGCAAACTGCTTGGAGAAACCGCTCAGCGGATCAACTCCAAGAGTAACTTTTCGAACGACCTGCTGACCAGCGCGCTGGTGCTCCTGAGCGAGGCGACGGGCAGCACGATGGCGCATGGCGAGAGGACCGTCGGCGGTGTCGTGGAGCGCTCGCAGGAAATGGACCAGGTCCGCCGGGAACTCGATGAATACAAGCGTATCGCCAACACCGACTCGCTGACCCGGATCGCCAACCGCCGCGCCTTCGACGAACGCCTTGCGGCGACTTACGACAATACGGCACTCCTGCCGGTCACCGCACTGGTGCTGGCCGATATCGACAATTTCAAGAAGATCAACGACAGCTATGGCCATCCGGTCGGCGACAAGATCCTTGCGACCGTTGCCTCCGTAATCCGCTCGAACGTCCGCAAGGATGTCTTCGTCGCCCGCTCCGGCGGGGAGGAGTTTGCAATCATCGTCGAGGGCAATACGCCGGAAGAAGTGATGATCATCTGCGAACGGATCCGCCGCGCCCTTGAAACCCGGATCTTCCGCAATTCGCGCTCAGGCATCGACTACGGCCCGGTCACCATCTCCCTCGGGTTTGCGATGGCCTCGCAGGCGAGCGATCCCGGCGAACTCTACGCCAATGCCGATACGGCCCTTTACAATGCCAAGAACTCCGGCCGTAACCGCTCGGCCTTCTATGATGACGGAATGAAGAAGGACTATGTCGGCAAGAGCTGGCTGATCTACCGGAAATAAGTTTGCCCGTTTCCTGGGAAGGCCCGCTGAACGAACCCGAGCGGGTCACCACATCGTTTTGGCGGCGCGCTCCGGCCATTCGCGGTCGTAGGTTTCCTTGTCGAAATCGGCCTTGGCGGCCTTCAGAAGCGTGCCGGGAGTAGGCAGGCTCTTCGGATCGACAAAATGTTCCGGGTTCCACAGCTCCGCCCGCATCAGCGCGCGGGCGCATTGGAAATAGACCTCGTTGATGGTGATGACCGTGACGCTGCGCGGATGCCGGCCATCCATCTCGAAGCTGTCGAGCAGCGCGGGGTCCAGGGAGATGACGGCGCGGCCGTTGATACGCATCGTCGTCGTCGAGCCAGGGACGAGAAACATCAGCGCCACGCGCGGGTCGCGAACGATATTGATCAGCGAATCGATGCGGTTGTTGCCGCGCCAGTCGGGCAGAAGCAGCGTCGAATCGTCCCTGATGCGGACGGCGCCGCCGAGATCGCCGCGGGGCGAGCAGTCCAACCCTTCCGGCCCGACGGTCGCGAATGCGACGAAGGGCGAGGCTTCGATCATCTGCCGGTATTGCGGGGTGAGCGTCTTCGTCACCTTGGCGAGCGAGGCTTCCGAGACACCGTCATAGATCGCCTTCAGTTCCTCGACGGATGTGATGATGGTCATGGCTCGCCCTTTCGATATCGGCGGGCCTTAGCCCGCGCGGGCGACACTATGATGACGTCCCCTGTGGATCAAGCAGCCGCGTCGTCGCCGGTATTTCCGACGGAGGAGGTCCCGCGCATCTGACGGCCATCATCCGCAAGGAAGCCGGCAATCGTCCTGATCACGCCGCGATCGCTGACGATCCGGCGATGCCCGAGGCCATTTGCCCATTCGAGCCGTGCCGTGGCGAGCCCCTCGAAGCGGCGGGCGTGCTCAGCGGCGACCTCCTTGTCCTCCTCGGCATGCACGACCAGCAGGGGCGTTCCGAGCCGTGCGGCGCTCGCCACCGTGTCGAAGTCATCAAGCGAGGCGCCGGCTACCGTCTCCGCCTGTCGGATCAACTGCGCCTTGACGCGCGGCGGCAAGCCGACCATCCGCGAAAAATCGTCGAACAGCCAATGGATATGGCTCGGTGCGCCGATCACCACCAGCTTCGACGGAGAGATCGCACCGACCCCCTTCATCACCCCGCCGGCCGCAAGCATCATGCTCGCACCGCCGAACGAATGCCCCACCGCCGCATCGAAATGGCCGAACCGCTTCTCAGCGGCAACGATCGCCTCGACGGCCTGGCGCATGTTGAGGCTGCGGCCGCTGGAAAGCCCATGGCCTGGAAAATCGAGCACCACGACCTCGGCTCCGGTTTCGGCAAGACCCGCCGGCAGGGCAGCGATATAGGCGGCACTGGAGCCCCAGCCGTGCACGACCAGATAACGCGGCCGGCCGGGCTTGCCGTCGCCATTGAAGCGATAGGCCATCACGGTCGACCTTCCGACGGCAAGCGCGATCTTCTGGGCGGCCGAGAGCCGCTCCTTTCCCGCGTTCTCCATCGCCCTCGCCTTGTCGCCCCTGGCACGGCGCGACGGCGTCAGGCAGAAGAGCCTAAAGGCCAGCCTGGCAGCGGTTCCGGGCAAAGGCCGCCCCACGGCAGCAAATCCGAAACGGGTGACCTTGAGTGCAAAGGATGGCATAGTGAGAAAACCCAATAATGTTCAATGCTGAACAATAAAGTACAATCATGAACAAAAATCAATCCCTGCTTTGGGATCATCCGCGTTTCCGCAGTTGGATTGCCGTCGCCCGCGCCTGCCAGTTGATGCAAACCGTGCTGACCCGCGAGCTGACCGAACTCGACATCAAGCCGCCGCATCTCGACATCCTGATCAATCTCTACCGGTTCGAGGGGATCTCGCAGCAGGAGCTTGCCCGCAAGCTGCTGGTGGGGCGTTCCAACATGAGCATGGCGCTGCCGCTGATGGAAAAGCGCGGGCTGATCGAACGGCGCGGCGACAAGCAGGACAAGCGTGTGCTGCGCCTCTACCTGACGGAGGAAGGCCGCTCGGTGACGGAAGCGGCGATGGGCATCCAGACGGCGCTGATCGAGCGGACGCTCTCCTCCGAGCCGCTGGATCAATGCATGGCGATGGCGGAGTCCATGGAACGACTGATCGTCACCCTGCAATCGGAAATCCGCGAGGACAGCCGCGAACCGGCCTGATCAACGCTTACCGCGTTCTCTGCGGCGGATCGCGGGAGAGACCCTTTTCGGCGAGATCCCGCTCATAGTCGGCAAACATCTCGGCACCGCGTTCGCCGAGTTCGCGCAGGTATGGCCAGGTGAAGATGCCGCTGTCATGGCCGTCGTCGAAGCGGATCCGCACCGCGTAATTGCCGGCCGGGGTGATCGCTGCGATGCCGACATTGCGCTTGCCGGGAACGGTCACCTTCTGGCCCGGGCCATGGCCCTGCACTTCCGCCGAAGGCGACAGCACGCGCATCGTTTCGGCCGGCAGTGGAAAAGCCGCGCCGTCGCTAAACGCAACGTTCAGCGTGTGGCGGTCCTTGGAGACCCGCAGTTCCGTCGGCCAGATGTCGCTCATGCTTTTCAGGCTCCCGATTGTCATATGCCTGGCGGAGGATTATGAGCTACGGCGTTTCGCCGCAAGCAGTTTTATGGCCAGCCTGTTCATCCAGACCAACTGTCGTATACTTGACGCGAAGGCTCGAAACCCCCACTTTCGGGGCAAGGGAGATTACCACGTGAACAGTTTTGCAGGACCGGTCGCAGGTGCAGCGCCCATCATCGCCGACAAGGCGCCGATGATCGATCCGTTCGGCCGCGCGGTCACCTATCTGCGCGTTTCGGTCACCGACCGCTGCGATTTCCGCTGCACCTATTGCATGGCGGAAAACATGACCTTCCTGCCGAAAAAGGACCTGCTGACCCTGGAGGAGCTGAACAGGCTCTGTTCCGCCTTCATTTCCAAGGGCGTTCGCAAGATCAGGCTTACGGGTGGCGAGCCGCTGGTGCGCAAGAACATCATGTTCCTGGTGCGCGAGCTCGGCCAGCACGTGAAGGACGGCGCACTCGACGAGCTGACGCTGACCACCAACGGCTCCCAGCTCGCGAAATATGCCGACGAACTCTACGACAGCGGCGTGCGCCGCATCAACGTGTCGCTCGACACGCTGAACCCGGAAAAATTCAAGGCGATCACCCGCTGGGGCGATTTCCACAAGGTCATGGAAGGCATCGACGCCGCCCAGAAGGCCGGGCTGAAGATCAAGCTCAACGCCGTGGCGCTGAAGGACTTCAACGAATTCGAGATCGCCGACATGCTGCGTTTCGCGCATGGCCGCGGCATGGACATGACGGTCATCGAGACCATGCCGATGGGCGAGATCGACGAGGACCGCACCGACCAGTACCTGCCGCTGTCCAAACTGCGCGCCGATCTCGAACAACAGTTCACGCTGAGCGAAATCCCCTACAAGACCGGCGGCCCTGCCCGCTATGTCGAGGTGAAGGAAACCGGCGGGCGCCTCGGCTTCATCACCCCGATGACCCATAATTTCTGCGAGAGCTGCAACCGCGTGCGGCTTACCTGCACCGGCACGCTCTACATGTGCCTCGGCCAGAATGACGCGGCCGACCTGCGCACCGCGCTGCGAGCGTCCGAGAACGACGATTATCTCTCGGCCGCGATCGACGAGGCGATCACCCGCAAGCCCAAGGGCCACGATTTCATCATCGACCGTACCCACAAACGCCCCGCCGTCGCCCGCCACATGAGCGTCACCGGCGGGTGAGTCTCGCCGCCGGCTTAGTCCTCAGGTTCTCAAGTCCTGGTGATCGAAACGCCGCCGTCGGCGAGCATGGCGGAGCCTGTGACAAAGCTCGCCATGTCCGATCCCAGGAATAAGGCCACCTTGGCGATCTCCTCCGGCTGCGCAACCCGTTTGAGTGCGTGCAGGCCGTTGATGAAGCTGACCGTTTCAGACGGCGCGTCTGGGAAGTTGATCGGGTTGGCATCGGTATCGACGCCGCCCGGCAGAAGCGCGTTAACGCGAACGCCATGCGCTCCAAGCTCCGCCGCCAGGACCTGGACCAGTCCGGTCAGGCCGGCCTTCGCCGCCGCATAAGCGCCCATGCCCGGCATTCCCGCACTGTGCCCGACGAAGGTGGAGGTGAAGATGATCGAGCCACCGCCTCGCGCGATCATGGCGGGAGCCTGGTGTTTGGCGGCGAGGAAACCGCTGGTCAGGTTGAGGTCGAGCGTTGCGCGCCAGTCATCGGCGGAGGTCTCGGTCACCGGTCCGTAACCCACCGTGCCGCCGGCATTGTTGAAGGCGATGTCAAGCCCGCCGAAGCGGTCCACCGCCGTCGCAACCAGTCGCTGCTGCAGATCCTCGTCGCGGACGTCGCCGGCGAGCGCCACTGCCTTGCCGCCTGCCGCTTCGATCTCCTCCACCAACATGCCGAGAAGTTCAGCCCGTCTGGCCGTGACGACCAAGCTAGCGCCTTCGCTGGCAAAGAGCCTGGCTGCGGCGCGGCCGATGCCGGCGCTTGCGCCGGTCACGATGGCGATCTTTCCGTCGAGGGTTTTCATGGGAATTCCTTTGCTGTTCGCTGAGTTGCGAACATTGAAATCCCAGATCGGACCCTCGCAGACCACCCGTTTCCGGACGCCCAATAAAAAAGCCGGAACTTTCGTCCCGGCTTTCGAAGCAGCCTCAGGCCGCGTCGCTGCGGCGGAAGCCTCCCCGGCGTTCGTTGGCGCCGGCGTGGAAGTTGACGTTCGGATCGCGCGTCTTGAAGCGCTCGATCTTTTCCGACAGCATTTCCACGCGCCGGCGCAGGCCGTGGATCTCGGCATTGTTTTCCTCGACCATGGCCGCGTTGCGCTGGGTGATCAGCTCGACTTCCTGCACGGCCTTGGTGACTTCGCTGATGCCGGTCGACTGCTCGCCGGTGGCCGCCGAAATCTGGGACACCAGTTTGCGGACATCGGTGATGTGCGTGATGATCTCGGTGAGGGCCGTACCCGTCTCCTCGACGAGATGCACGCCGTTGCTGACCTGTGACGAGCTCAACGAGATGAGGCCCTTGATTTCGCGGGCAGCACCGGCGCAGCGCTGCGCCAGTTCACGGACTTCCTGGGCGACGACCGCAAAGCCGCGGCCTGCCTCGCCGGCGCGGGCTGCCTCGACGCCGGCATTCAGCGCCAGAAGATTGGTCTGGAAGGCGATCTCGTCGATAACCCCGATGATGGTCGCGATCTTTTCCGAGGAGCGGCTGATCTCGCCCATGGCATCGACGGCGCGGGATACGACCTCGCCGGAGCGGACCGCGAAATCTTCCGTCTCGTTGACCGAGACGGACGTCTGCTTGGCACTTTCGGCCGTCGAGCGGACGATTTCGCTGAGGTGGCGCAGTGCGCGCGAACTTTCCTCGAGGGCTGCCGCCTGCTGTTCCGTGCGGCGGGCAAGATCGTCCGCCGAAGCGGCGAGATTGCCGGTGCCGCCATCGATTTCCTCCGCGGTCGAGCGCACGTCGGCGAGCGTGGCACGGAGCGCCTCGACAGCCTGGTTGTAAGTGCGCGCCATCTCGATGAAGTCTTCCGGCAGGTTTTCGTCCATGCTGCGCTCGAGGTCGCCCTCGGCAAGTTTGCCGAGCATGTCGTTGAGCGCGTTCAGCGCCTGGCGCTGCTCCCCGGCGATGCGGGCACGCTCGGAGGCGCGGCGCTCGGACTCGGCGGTCGAGAGCTCTCGGGCTGCGGCGGCGTCCTGCTCGAGACGGACATTTTCGACCGCTGCATCACGGAAGACGGTGACCGAGCGAACCATGTCGCCGATCTCGTCGCCACGTTCGCGGCCTTCGATCCTGACCTCGAGATCGCCGTCGGCGAGCCGCTTCATCACTTCGGTGACGCGGCGCAGCGGTCCGCGCAGCGTTTCCACCAGCATCAGGCCGCCGGCAATGGCGAGCAAGGTGCCGACCACCATGGCAACGAGCGACAGCTGGGCGGAACGCTCGCTGTCTTCCTTACCGACCTCCTGGGCCTGGGCGACAAAATTCTTGAGTCCTGCCATGCCGCCCGTCAGGGTTTCGCCGGCGGCGGCACGCGCCTTTTTCCAGTCGGCGGCGATGGTGAGGAGCTTGGCGGTGTCCTCCTCGATCGATTTCAGGCGAGGCTGAAGCGTCGTCGAGAACTCGCGCATGGCAGGGTTTCTGGCGAGTTCGGAAACTTCTGCGCTGGCGGCCTTCAGCCTGGCGATGACGTCGAGGACGACCTTGCGCGCGTCCTCCGTCTGCGTGGCGCGCAACCGCTCGACGTAGAGCTGCATGGCGTCGATCAGGCGAAGCGATTCGGCGCTGCGGTCGAGAAGCGTGCGCAGGCTGGCAACCTCGCCCTCGATATTGGCGAAACGGCTGGCTGCATTGCCGGCCTTGCTGGTGACCTCCGCTTCCATTTTGGCCTGGAATTTCTCCATGCCGGCGACGGTGTCGCGCACCGCCTGCGCCTTTTCCGGAACGTCCTGATTGCCCTTGATGGTGGCGGCAAGAGCACTGATCGCGTCGTTGATCGGCTTCAGCTGCTTGATGCCGTTCGGGGTGAGGAAGGCCTGAACCTCCTGGAACGTCTTGTCCAGTATGCCGAGATACATGTCGGCTGTGCTGATCGCGCCGTCGTCCGTGCCGGTTTCCTTGACGGAATTGCGAAGCTCACCAATCTGTTCGGCGATCGCCTTGTAGGCATAGGCTTCCAGCACCATGCCCTTGGCGAATTTTTCCTTGCCTTCGAACTGCTTGCGGACATTGGCAACCTGATCCGAGACCCCCGTCGCCACGGTGCGCACGTCGTCGATGCTGTCGTCGAGCGCTGCAGCATTTTCGTCGCGCCTCTGCTTGATCTTCCAGAGCATGTCAGTCTCGGTGCGCATCTTCGGCGCGAGGCCGATGACGACGGCGATACGTTCGTGGTCGCCGTCGGTAACCAGCAGATCCTCGAGGACATTGACGCCGCTCTCCTGCTTGTCGATCGCCGCCTTCAAGGCGGCAAGCGACGCATTGTCGGGCTTGCTGTTGAATTCCTGGAGAACCGCCTGGAGATTTTCGAAATCACCGATGTTCTCGATCGTCGCACGCGTCACGGTCATATGACCGTTCAGCATGCTGGCCGTGTAATAACCCGCAAGGCCGACCCCGGCGATCAAAAGCACCAGCGGTATGACAAAAAGAAGGACCTTGGTGACGATCCTGCGGCTCTGAAGAAGACGATCGATAAAGGACATTTTTCCCCCACTGCAAACCAGATGCGGCTTTCGCGTCAGCGGCATTCGCGAAACGGCAACGGCACGATTCCAGCGTCATGCGGAAACGAATGCGATTTACAATCATCAAATTCGGTTGAACAACGGTTAATTCGGGACCCTTACATTTCGTTCTGGTTCTACCCGAAAGAGTACCGCCCGGGAGGCAATCGGGCTGGCGACGCGTAAGCCGTTGCTTTAAGAGACCGGGTACCGGAGGAATCTCGCAGATGGCATGGTCTGAAAATTCGCGGGGCGCACTGTTCATGGCGCTCGCCATGGCGGCTTTCACCTGCAACGACGCGCTGGTAAAGTCGGTCACCCCGGAGCTCAGCATTCCCCAGATCATGGCTGTGCGCGGCGTCATGGCAACGGTGCTGATCTTCTGCGTGGCGCGCTACATGGGCGTGACCCTCTCTGCAAAGGCGATCATGCATCCGCTGGTGCTGCTGCGGACTTTCTTCGAACTTGGCGCCACCCTGACTTTCCTCTCAGCACTTGCCCGTATTGAATTTGCCGCGATGTCGTCGATCATGCAGGCATTGCCGCTTGCGGTGACGTTGGGGGCGGCGCTTTTCTTGAGCGAGCCGGTCGGCTGGCGGCGCTGGACGGCAATCGGCGTCGGCTTCCTCGGCGTGCTCATCATCATTCGCCCGGGCCCGGAAGGCTTCACGCCGGCGGCCCTGCTCGCCGTCGGCGCTTGCTGTTTTACGGCATGCCGCGATCTTACCACCAAGCGCATAAAGGCGGACATCCCTTCGTTGACGGTGACGCTCTTCACGTCCCTCGCCAACACTGTTCTCGGGGCAATCCTGATCGTACCCACGGGCGGATGGCAGCCAGTCAGCGCCTATGCGCTGGGACACCTGGCAATTGCGTCCGTGCTGGTATTCGCAGGCTACCAGGCGATCATCCAGTCGATGCGAACGGGGGAGATCTCCTTCATTGCGCCCTTCCGCTATACCAGCCTGCTCTGGGCCCTGGTCATTGGCATTTTCGCCTTCGGCGAACGTCCGGACGCCTATATGCTAGCGGGCGCGGCAGTGGTTATCGGTTCCGGCCTCTATACCTTCTATCGCGAGCGCCAGCGGCGGGGCATGACCACAGACAAAGCCGCCGCCGCCCCGCCGGCCTGAGAGGAAGAGCCGGAGCGGAAGGGCCGAAAGGCAGGTGTGAAAGGACAAGACGACGTGCAGCAAAGCCGATTTCTGGATAGACGAACCCCACCCCATATCCTGACGCTTGTCGTCTGTGCCGGACTTGCCGCCCTCTCGCTCAATGTCTTCCTGCCGTCGCTTTCCGCCATGGCGGCCCATTTCGGCACCGACTATGCCGTCATGCAGCTCGCTGTCTCCGGTTATATCGCCGGCACCGCCTTGCTGCAGCTGGTGCTCGGTCCGCTTTCCGACCTCTTCGGGCGCCGTCGGGTGATGATCGGCAGTATCCTGATCATGCTGGTCGGCACCGTGATCTGCCTGATGGCCGCAAACGTAACCGTCTTCATGATCGGAAGGCTGCTGCAGACGACGGTCGTCGCCGGCTTCGTTCTGCCGCGCGCGATCATCCGCGATACGGTGCCGATGGAGAGCGCCGCCTCGATGATCGCCTATGTGACCATGGGCATGTCGCTGGTGCCGATGATCAGTCCGACGATCGGCGGCGCGCTCAACGACATGTTCGGCTGGGAGGCGAATTTCGCCTTGATGCTCGGCCTCGGGCTGCTGACCCTGACGCTCGTCCTCACCGACCTGGGCGAAACGAACCACGCGCCGGCCGCCAGCTTCACCGCGCAATTCCGCAGCTGGCCGGACCTTTTCCGCTCGCGGCGATTCTGGGGCTATACGTTTACTTCGACCTTCTCGTCGGGCGTCTTCTTCTCGTTCCTCGGCGGCGCGCCCTTCGTCGGCACGGCGATCTATCATCTGTCGCCGACCATGCTCGGCGCGCAATTCTTCCTGATCGCCGCCGGCTACATGATCGGCAACTTCATTTCGGGCCGCTATACCCGCCAGTTCGGCACGATGACGATGATGATCTCCGGCAGCCTGGTCAGCCTTGTGGGCGTTCTCATCACCGCCGGCTTCCTCGTCGCAGAAGCGCCCTGGCCGCTCGCCTTCTTCGCGCCTCTGGCACTGACCGGCGTCGGCAACGGCCTTACCCTTCCCAGCTCCAATGCCGGCATCGTCAGCGTGCGGCCGCACCTCGCGGGCTCCGCTTCCGGCCTCGGCGGCGCAATCACCGTCGGTGGCGGTGCCGCGCTGTCGACACTTGCCGCGGCGTTGCTCAAGGAAGAGAGCGGCGCCATGCCGCTTCTCGCCGTCATGGGCGTCACGACCGTGCTTGCGCTCGTCGCCACCGTCTATGTCCGGCAGATCGACCGCCGCGAAGGCGCGATCCCGACCAGGGACGACGGCTGATGACAACACCCGCCGCTCCTTCCATCCTGCCTCCCTGCCTGGTCCTTGCCGGCGGAAAATCGAGCCGCATGGGCACCGACAAGGCTTTTCTCACGATCCGCGGAGACACGATCCTCGGCCATGTGGTGCGGCGGCTGTTGCCCCAGGTCTCGGAGATAGCCCTGAACGCGCCTGCGGACTTCCCCAATCCGCTCGGCCTGCGCCTGCTGCCGGACCGAATTCCCGGCCAGATCGGTCCACTTGCCGGCGTGCTCGCCGGCCTGCACGACATCGAGGCCTGCGGCCTCAAGGCAACCCATCTTCTCACCGTCCCCTCCGACAGCCCCTTTGTACCCGCCGATCTGGTACGCCGGCTCGAGGCTGAGGCGGGCGATCCCAACGCGATCGTCATCGCCGCTTCGGACGGCCGCGATCATCCGGTCTTCGGGCTCTGGCCGGTCTCCATCGCCGACGATCTGGAGACCTGGCTCTCCCACCCGGACAACCGGCGGATCAAGGCGTTCCTGCAACATCACCATGTGGTGACTGCCGAATTCCCGATGGTCGATACGACACAGGGGCCGCTCGATCCCTTCTTCAACATCAACACGCCCGAGGATCTCCAGGAGGCGCGTCGCTTTGCAGAGGAGCTGTCATGACCCCTCCCCGCGTCTTCGGCATTTCCGGCTGGAAGAATTCCGGCAAGACGGGTCTGGCGGTGCGGCTGGTGGCGGAATTCACCCGTCGCGGCTACGCCATCTCGACGATCAAGCACGCCCACCACGATTTCGACATCGACAAGGTGGGCGCCGACTCCTTCCGTCACCGCCAGGCCGGAGCCCACGAGGTGGCGATCGTTTCCGGCACCCGCTTTGCGATCATGCACGAACTGCGCGGCGCGCCCGAGCCGAGCTTCGAGGAAATCCTTTCCCGCCTCGCTCCTTGCGATCTGGTGCTGATCGAGGGCTACAAGCGGGAACCCGTCCCGAAGATCGAAGCCCGCCGCATCGAGGCGGCCAACCGTGAACCGCTGGCGCCGAGCGATCCCCATATCGTCGCGATTGCCGCCGACCATCCGGTCACCGATACCACCATCCCCGTCTTCGACCTCGACGATACGAACGCGATTGCCGATTTCATCGCACAGGTGACGGGGCTTCCCGACAAATAGAAAAGCCGCCGGATCGCTCCGGCGGCCTGGTTCGGGGTGGCAGAGACCGCTTACTGGTTGGAAGCGACCGGTTTGACCAGCGGCGTGATGCGGCGCACGGTCACGCGGCGGTTTTCCTGCTCCGGACCGTCGGTGCGCACCTTGAGGTAACGTTCGCCGTAACCCTGGGTCGCCAGGTTTTCCGGCGGGATGCCGAATGCGTCCGTCAGCACCCGGGCGACGCTTTCGGCGCGCTCGTCGGAGAGGACGAGGTTGCTTTCGTCGGCACCGACGGCATCCGTATGACCTTCGATCAGGAAGGTTTCGGAAGGATCCCGCTTGAGAACCTTGTTGATCGCATCGGCGACCTTGCGCAGCGAGCTCGCCTGGTTCATCGGAATTTCGGCACTGCCGGTCGCAAACGTGATCGTATCCAGGTCGATACGCGGCACCTTGTCCCGGATACGGGCGGAGTAGCGCACTTCGTCCAGCGAATAGACCCGCTCGACCCGCTCCACCGGCGGCTGTTCCAGGAACTCGTAATAATCCCGGTCCGGGTCGGTCGAGGTGTCGATGATGTAGTCGTCGAGCGGCACGCTCAGCCGCATCGGCGGCAGGTCGTCGCCCGGATCGCGCCAGACGTAATCGCGGCCACGGCGGTTATCCATCAGCTCCGGCGAATAATAGAGGACGTATTCCTCGCCGCCCCTGACGATTCGCGAGCGCTGCACGATCTCGCCATAGCTGTTGCGGACGGTGACGATCCGCGTGCCGTCGTCGCGGACGATGACTTCACGCACCCGTCCGTCGCGCAGCTGCTCGTATTGCGGCGCCCTGCCCCGGTCGTCGTAGAAACGACGGCTGTCGTCATGGCGCACCACGGTCTGGTTGTCGATCGAGATGATCACGCGGCCGCCATCCCTGTCGCGGTCGCGAGCGCCGTTGCGGTCACGACCCGCCATGTCGCGGAACTCCCAGCCGCGGGGCCGTTCGAACTGCGGACGCTGGTCGAGGCGCTGGCCCCGCTCTTCGGACAGCTGACGAAACTCCTGCTGCTGCTCACGGGTCGCACGCGTGCCGGCCTGGGCCTCGGCATCGGATTTCGGCGGTGCAAGCTGCTGCTGGTCGGCCTGCTGGGGAGCCTGACGGCGCGGACGCTCTCCATCCCGCGGCGGGCGTGCGGAAGGCGCCTCCTTGGCGCTGTCGAGCACGGCGGCACCGTTCTGAACGGGCAATACGACCTGTTCACCGCTCTTGGCCGCAGCGGGATCCTTTGCGAGTTCCTTGGCGCGTTCCACCTGCTGGGGCGTCGTAGCCGCCTGGGGCGCGGTCGGCTGGGTGCCCGGCTGGGCGCCAGTCGCCTGCTGGCCCTGCGGCTGGCCCGGCAACTGCTGACCCGGGGCGGCCTGACCGTCAGCCGGCGTCTGGTTGCGCCTGTCCTGCGCGGTTCCGGTGCCTGGCGCCTGTCCCGGGACCTGAGCGGGAACCTGACCCGTGGCGTTGCCGCGAGCCGGGTTTTCAGGTGCGGCTCCCGGTGTCGCAGCACGATCGGTGGCAGGGGCCTGCGGGGGCTTTGGCGTGTCGGCCTGCTTCTGCGCCGGAGCGGCGTTTCGATCCTGTGCATTGCGGCCGGCCGGAGCCTGGGGCGAAGCGTCCGGCGTCTCGGCACGATTAGTCGCAGGCGGCTGGGGCTTGGGGGTTTCGGCCTGCTTCTCGGCCGGCGCCGCTTTCGGCTGCTGGACGTCGCGGCGCATGGGGGCCTCAGGCGCTGCCTCCGGTGTCGCGGCGCGATTGGTTGCCGGCCGTTCCGGCTTCGGCGTCTCAGCCTGCTTTTCAGCGGGAGCGGCCTTCGGCTGCTGGGCTTCCCTTGCGGCCGGCTGCTCGGTCTGGGGTGTCGCCTGCTCGCGCTGGCGGCGCGGCTGAGCGTCGTTTCCGCCCTGACCTTGGCCTTGGCCTGTCTCCTGCTGCTGGCGGCGCGGACGCTCCTGCGCGGGCGCCTCGGCTGCCGGACGCTCGGCCTGCGGAGCCTGGCGAGGTGCCGCTTCGCGCGGGGCAGCCTCACGTGGGGCGGCTTCCGGCTCAGCCTTGCGCTGGCGCTGCGGCTGTTCCTGCTGTTGGGCCTGGGGCGGCGCCTGCGGTCGTTCGGCCTGAGGAGCCTGCTTTTGCTCCTCCTGCGGCTTGCGGCGCGGACGCCCCTCGCCTTCCTGCGCTTCCGGAGGGATGATGATCTGCTGCTGGACTTCGATGACGCCCGGCATCCGGCCGGCCTCGACGGCGGGTCTCGTCTCGATCGCGGGTTTCAAGGGGACAGCAGCGGCCGGCTGAAGCATCAGCGGCAGCGATACGAAGGGTGCTGCGACGCTGGCGAACAGTCTGAATTTTTTCGACATGGACATTTCCTCTTCTAGGGTGTCATCCCTTTCATGCGCGTCCTTTATTGCCGTATTCGGCGGACTTACGCGGCGGCTCAACTGAATTGCTCCAAAATGGTTCCGTTGCAGCCTGTTGCGGATGGCCTGAACCTCGCATGAATGTGTTGTTCATCGGCTGATGGCAACCAGACGTGCACGTAAAATGCCGTTGCAATTTTTCCCGAGCAGGTATCTAAAAATCCACTCGGAGCGTGCTTGTACGCGTGCCCCGTCTCCCTGCGGCCGAAAAAGACCAACACCGCAGGTTGCCAACAGAGAGGATCAACATGAACATTTCCACCCGATTCCTTGCTGCCGCCTCGATCGCCGCCCTGTCGCTTTTCGCCGGTTCGGCGATGGCCCAGGAGAAACTCGTGATCGGCACCGAAGGCGCCTACCCGCCTTTCAACAACCTGGAAGCCAACGGTCAGCTCACCGGTTTCGACGTCGATATCGCCAAGGCGCTCTGCGACGAGATGAAGGTTACCTGCACCTTCGTCACCAATGACTGGGACGGCATCATCCCGGCGCTGCAGTCGAAGAAATTCGATGCGATCATCGCGTCCATGTCGATCACCCCCGAGCGGAAGGAGCAGGTCACCTTCTCCAAGAAATACTACAACACTCCGCCGGCCATCGCCGTCCCGAAGGATTCGCCGATCAAGGAAGCGACCGCCGCCGGCCTCAAGGGTAAGACGATCGGCGCGCAGGGCTCCACCACGCATTCGAACTATGCCGAAAAGCACATGCCCGACTCGGAGCTGAAGCTTTATCCGACGGCCGACGAATACAAGCTCGACATCACCAATGGCCGTATCGACGCCGTCATCGATGATATCGTCGTGCTGTCGCAGTGGATCAAGTCGGATGCCGGCAAGTGCTGCAAGATCCTGTCGCCGCTGCCGATCGACGTCGAGATCAACGGCGAAGGTGCGGGCATCGCTGTCCGCAAGGGTGAAACGGCGCTTGCCGACAAGTTCTCGGCCGCAATCCTCGCGATCCGCGCCAACGGCAAATACAAGGCCATCAACGACAAGTATTTCGATTTCGACGCCTACGGCCAGTAATCGACCGCAGAACCCGGTCAACGCCCGGCGGGAGGCTTGCCCTTCCGCCGTTTTTCTTTTTAATGGCGTCAAGACAAGACAAAAGCGGCACACAAACAGCCGCGGGGGAAAACGACCTTATGAGCGGATTCTTTTCCGCCCTCTTTTCGGCACTTGATCCGCTCTGCGGACCTGTCGGGCTTTTTTCACTCCTCGGCTCCAATAGCCTGGTCGCCTGCGGCGAAGCCGGCTGGGGCGACGAGATCGCCTTCGGCGTCAAGGTGACCATCACGCTCGCGCTGGCCACCCTTCCCGTCGGGCTGGTCATCGGCTTCCTGATCGCGCTGGCCGCCCAGTCGGAAGAAAAGCTGCTCCGGCTCGCGGCCGGCATCTACACGACGATCTTCCGCGGCCTGCCGGAACTGCTGACCCTGTTCATCGTCTATTACGGCCTGCAGATCCTCATCCAGACGGTGCTCGCCTCCTTCGGCTACGAGGGGCGCGTCGAGATCAACGCCTTTTTCGCCGGCATGGCGGCACTCGCCGTCGTCTTCTCCTCCTATTCCTCCGAGGTCCTGCTGTCGGCCTTCAGGGCAATCCCGCGTGGCCAGTACGAAGCAGGCGATGCGCTCGGCCTCCATCGCTCGCGCACCATGCTTCTCGTCATCCTGCCGCAACTCATTCGCATCGCGCTGCCCGGCCTTACCAATCTCTGGCTGATCCTGCTCAAGGACACGTCCTATGTCTCGGTCATCGGGCTTGCCGATATCCTGCGCCAGACCGGCATTGCGGCGCGCGTCAGCAAGGAAGCCTTCTTCTTCTACGGCATCGCATGCCTGCTCTATCTGATCCTTGCGATGATCTCGTCCGTCGGCCTCGGCTTCGTCGAGCGCTGGGCGAAACGCTCGGAGGGGCCGCGATGAGTTACGTCAGGGAACTGATCCCGCCCCGCGCGCCTCCGGCCCTGATCGACAAGCCGCTGGCGCCGGCGCGCATTGCCGGCATCGTCGTCCTGGTGGTCTGGGCGGCACTTGCGATCGCGCTTGCCTTCATGGTGATCAATGGATGGAACGAGGACAAATTCCAGCGCTACGGCCCGCGTTACCTCCACGGCCTCTGGACCACCATCTCGCTGGTCGGCCTCTCCGTCGTCCTTGGTGCCGTCCTGTCCGTCCCGATCGCCTTTGCGCGGATGTCGAAAAGCAAGGCGCTGAACAGCATCGCCTATGCCTATGTCTACGTGTTTCGAAGCACGCCGCTGCTCGCCCAGCTCTTCCTGATCTATTACGGGCTCGGCAGTTTCCGCCCGCAGCTCGAATCCGTCGGCCTCTGGTGGTTCTTTCGCGAGGCCTGGTATTGCGGCCTCTTCTCGCTGACGCTCAACACCGCTGCCTACCAGGCGGAAATCCTGCGCGGCGCGATCGAAAGCGTGCCGCGCGGCCAGCACGAAGGGGCGGCCGCGCTCGGCCTTTCGAAACGCAATGCCTTCCGCAAGGTCATCCTGCCCCAGGCGCTGATCGTCGCGCTGCGCCCTTACGGCAACGAGATCGTGCTCCTGATCAAGGGATCCGCGGTCGTCGCGATCATTACCGTCTACGACCTGATGGGCGAGACGCGTTATGCCTTCTCGCGCACGTTCGATTACCAGAGCTATCTATGGGCGGCGATCTTCTATCTGGCTATCGTCGAGGCGCTGCGGCACCTCTGGGCCTACATCGAGGCACGCCTGACGCGCCATCTGAAGCGTTAGCAGCACTCGTTGCACATAGCTGCTAACGTACTGTAAAATATCACGAATATGCTCTTAAGGTGCAATTGTAAAGCTTCGGTTAACCGTGGCATGCTCCCCTATCGGGTGACGCAACGACGTCAACTCGAAACAACAACGGGAACTGCTGCATGTCTGAAATGGAAATGATGCTGAAAGGCTACGGACTGACGACCGCCCAGATCTTCTACCGCCTGCCGGACCATCCCGCGCTGCTGCAAAGCTATGTCTGGCAGAACTACGACCTCGCCCCGGATTTTCCCGAGATGAACGGTTTTCTGAAATTCTGGCAAGAGAAACTCGACGGCCCGCTGCATTCGGTCCGCTATGTTCATCGCAAGCTGATTTCGGCCAGCGAATGGCGGGCGGTGAAGGGCGAGATCATCCTGCACTAGAGGACAGCAGCCGCGCGTTTCAGACATGCACTTCGCCATGGGCGAATTCGCCGTCGTCCGGCTCGCGATGCAGGGCTGAGAAAATCACTATGGCATAAAGGACCGCGACGAGCGCAATCACGCTCCATCCCGGCAGCGGACCGAGTGCTGCGTTGTGGACCGCCTCCGACCATGAAAAGACGACATCGGCCCGGTTGTCGTTGGGCAGGAGTTTGGGTGTCGAGATTTTCAGAAGCCACGCCATCAGCAGGATGGCGTACATCCACACGTAATTGCGCCTTACCCGGCGAAACAGGGCCTCGCGGTAACTGATCAGGAAACAGGGATTGCGCAGGCTGCTGGCGATCGTCTGGGCCCAGTCGGGCTTGAGGTCCGCCTGCGGATAAAGCGCCTGCGCGAAATAATGACGTTCGAGCTTGCGAACCCTTGCGCGGTAGACGTCGAAGAAACGGTAGCGCCGTGCTTCGATCAGGAGAAGCAGCGAGATCAGCAGCATCGCAAACAGAACCACCCCGTGATGCGAGGTCGGCGTCGACAGCGAGACCGACAGCAGCGCTGCCACCACCGTGATCGACCAGTTCGTGGTGCGGTCGATCCGATCGCGCCAGCTGGTCATCCGGCCAAGTTCGCCGCGATAATAATGGATGATCATGTTGGCCTTCTCGGCAGAGGTGATCGGCAGCGACGGCGCGCGTCGTTCGACATTCTGCTCCAGCCCGCTCTGAGCCTGATCGGCAGGCATGACGTTCTCCCGAAGGCGTTTCCCAAATCTGTCTCTTCAACGAATGAGCACCCGCCCTGTTCCGGCTGATGGACAAATGCCGGCCATCGGCTTAAAGCCGCTTGCGAAACGAAGGACGCGAGCCATGAAGAAGATCGACGAGGAAGCCCTGGCAGAGGCCTATAACCGCGCGCTGGCGCTGGAAAAGGCGGGCGATATCGATGCCGCCGTCAAGGCCTACGAGCAGGTGCTCGAACTCGATCCCGAGGACCATGGCGGTGCCGCCGTGCGCATCGCCGCCATGGGCCGCGGCGAGACGCCCCCCAAGGCGCCGGACGCCTATGTCGAAACCCTGTTCGACCAGCACGCCGAAAGCTTCGAGGACATTCTCGTCGAGCAGCTGGGCTACGCCGTGCCGGTGATCGTGCGCCAGCGCCTGCAGGAGCTGAAGCTCGGGCCGTTCAAGCGCATGCTCGATCTCGGCTGCGGCACGGGGCTCACCGGCGGCACGCTGCGCGACATGGTCGACGACATTACCGGCATCGACATTTCCGAGAACATGGTCGAGATCGCGCACGAAAAGGATCTCTACGAGACGCTTTACGTGGCGGAAGTCGAGGATTTCCTCGAAGACAATGACGACGAGCCCTTCGACCTGGTGACAGCCACCGACGTGCTGCCCTATCTCGGGGCGCTGGAACCGCTGTTCTTCGGCGCGGCGGAAAACATGGCTCCCGGCGGCCTGTTCATCTTCTCTTCCGAGACCCTGCCCGACGAGACCTTCGCCGGCCGGCCCTATATCGTCGGTCCGCACCAGCGTTTCGCCCATTCCGAGACCTATGTCCGCGAACGCCTCGCCGCCACCGGCTTCGAGCTCCTCGAAATCTCCGATATCAACGTGCGGATGCAGGACGGCAACCCGACCCCGGGGCATCTGGTTATTGCCAAATTGAAGAGCCATCAGTGAAATTGACGACAGATTGCAAATCTGCACCAGGCACCTCACGGTGTGCAATCCTGATCTCCCGACTGGACAGGCGGTTCAAGACGCGGCCCACGGCCACGACATCATAAGCGCCCAAGCCATCTTCTCATCGCGCCGCTTCATCGATAGCTTGCCCTCCGCAACGGAGGGATTCGGATGACGCCGCAGCGCTATCTTCTTGCCCAGGCCTATAACAATGCCTGGGCCAACCACCGCCTGCTGAAAGCCTGTGGAGAGCTCTCACGCGAGGAGCTGGACGCGACGCGGGTCAGCTTCTTCCCGTCGATCATCCACACGCTCAACCATATCCTGACCGTCGACTGGCTCTATATCAGCGCGCTCGAAGGCAATTGCCTTGGCCCCGCCGCCTTCGAGCCGGAAATACCCTTTCCCGTCTTTGCCGATCTCGATCGCGAACAGCGTGCCGCCGACCACCGCCTCATCGATCACTGTCGAAGCCTCGACGAGAAAACCATAGCCGAGGAAATCCGCATTCCCCGGGAGACCTTCGTGCAGGTCGAACCTGCCGATCGCCTGCTGATGCATCTCTTCCAGCACCAGATCCATCACCGCGGGCAGGTTCACGCCATGCTGTCGGGAACCACCGTTGCGCCGCCGCAGCTCGACGAGTTCTTCTGCACGGGCGAAGACCAATTGAGACAACAAGATTTTGCCGAACTCGGCTTCACCGAAGCCATGATCTGGAGTTGACCATGCTGTATTTCGTCATCAAGGCCCTGCACATTCTTTCGGACTTCCTGCTGATCGGCGGCATGCTGATCAACGCCTTCGTCATCGGCATGGTGCCCCCGACCATCCGCACCGGGGTGATCTCGGCGCTCAGGAAATACGACCGCACTGTCACCACCGCGGCGCTCGGCGGCGCCTGGCTGTTCGGCCTGTGGCTCGCCTTCGGCTACGGCTTCTATACGTCCGGCTGGTTCGGCTTCAAATTCCTGATCGTGCTCATGCTGTCGGCGCTGCACGGCATGCAGGGCGCCTGGATGCGCCGCATGGAAGCCGATCCGCATCTCGACCCACCGGCCTTCGTGCGTGCCGGCCTGCCGATCGTGCTCGGCTCGGTCGTCGTCATCGTTGCGCTTGCGGTCATAAAGCCGTTCTGAGCCGAGGCCGCAAGGCGATGCCCGTTCCCTCGCGCCGCCCGCTCGAAACCGAACGGCTCCTGCTGCGGCCGACAACGGCCGAAGATGCCGGCCGGGCACTCGAAATCCAGTCCGACTGGCAGGTCACGCGCATGCTGCGCATGGCCGCCTTCCCGCCGGACCGGGCCGCCACGGAAACCTGGTTTTCCGATCACGAGCGGGAATGGCGTGCCGGCGAAGCCTGCCGTTTCGCCGTGGAAATCGAGGGCCGCATGGTCGGCCTCGTCGATATCGACGAGATTGCCGACGGCGAGGGAGAACTCGGTTACTGGTTCGAGCGAACCGCCTGGGGATCCGGCTACGCGTCGGAAGCAGCGCGCGAGACAATTCGCTTCGCCTTCGAGGAGGTCGGCCTGTCGGCCCTGAAGTCGGGGCATGCGGAAGATAATCCGGCTTCCGGGCGTATCCTCGTCAAGCTCGGGTTTCGCCATCTCGATACCGTCGAGCGTTTTTCGCGGCCGCGCGGAGAAAACATCCGGCAACGCCGCTACGTGCTTTCAGCCACGAGCGGATGAGGGATCGGACAGGGAGGAGACGTGCCGGCCGACGGCTCGGGCGTCTTAAAACCCATCTCCGCAAAGGTTCTCCTCAAACCGAAATCTACGCTTTTCGCCGAACTGCGCTTTTCCGGGCGGCCGCTTTGCTCTAATCCTCTGGCCAACAAAATTGTGGAGGTTCAGCATGGCAAAAGTGGCATTTATCGGTCTCGGGGTGATGGGTTATCCCATGGCCGGGCATCTCAAGGTCAAGGGCGGCCATGACGTGACCGTATACAACCGCACGGCCGCCAAGGCCGGGGACTGGGCCGAAAAATTCGGTGGCAAGGCCGCCGCAACGCCCGCCGAAGCGGCCAGCGATGCCGATTTCGTGTTCGTCTGCGTCGGCAATGACGACGATCTCCGCTCGGTGACAATCACCGAAACCGGCGTTCTCGCCGGCATGAAACCGGGTGCGATCCTGATCGACAACACCACCGCCAGCGCCGAAGTCGCCCGCGAACTCGATGCCGCGGCACGGGAAAAGGGCGTCGGCTTCATCGACGCCCCCGTCTCCGGCGGCCAGGCGGGTGCCGAAAACGGCGTGCTCACCGTCATGTGCGGCGGTGACGAGGCCACTTTCGAAAAGGCCAGGCCGGTGATCGAGGCCTATGCCCGCATGGTCGGCCTCATGGGTCCGGCAGGCTCAGGCCAGCTCACCAAGATGATGAACCAGATCTGCATTGCCGGCCTCGTCCAGGGGCTGGCCGAATCGATCCATTTCGGCAAACAGGCCGGTCTCGACATCGAAAAGGTCATCGAGGTGATCTCCAAGGGCGCGGCCGGCTCCTGGCAGATGGAGAACCGCTACAAGACGATGAATGCCGGCAAATACGATTTCGGCTTCGCGGTCGACTGGATGCGCAAGGATCTCGACATCGTGCTGACCGAAGCCCGCCGCAACGGCGCCAAGCTGCCGGTCACAGCGCTCGTCGACCAGTTCTATGGCGACGTGCAGGCGATGGGCGGCAAGCGCTGGGACACGTCCTCGCTGCTCGCACGGCTGGAAAAGAAATAACCCGCCATGATCGGCCCCTCCTCCGACGTCGCCGGGATCATCGCGCATCTCGAAACGCTGCGCTCGGAGGAGAATATTTCCGGCATGGCCCGTTTCGGCATCGTCACCGACCGGGCGATCGGCATTTCCAATCCCGACCTGCAGAAGATCGCGCGGGCGATCAAGCGCGACCACGGCCGGGCGCTGGATCTCTGGCGCACCGGCATTCGCGAGGCGCGGATGCTGGCGATCTATACCGCCGATCCCGCGGCGCTGACGCCTGCCGAGGCACGCGGCTGGTCGGAGGATTTCGCCTCCTGGGAGATCGTCGATACCGCAGCCGACCTTTTCACCGAAACGCCGTACTGGCAGGAACTGGTTGCCGACTTCGCCAAGGACGAGCGCGAATTCATCCGCCGCACCGCGTTTGCGATGATCGCCGGCGCCGCCGTGCATCGCAAGCAGGAGCCGGACGAAACCTTCGTCGCCTATCTGCCGCTGATCGAAGCCCATTCCACCGACCCGCGCAATTTCGTCAGGAAGGCGGTCAACTGGGCGCTCCGCAATATCGGCAAGCGCAACCGCGCCTGCCACGCTCCTGCCCTCAAGCTTTCCGAAAAACTCGCCGCTTCGAGCGACAAGACCGCCCGCTGGATCGGCAAGGATGCGGTGAAGGAATTGTCAGGCGAGAAGATTTTGGCACGCCTGAAAGCTTAGCCGGCTTTTCCAATCCGGTATTGCCGCGGCGTCGCGCCTGCAAACGTCCTGAATGCCTTGATGAAGGAACTCGTGCTTTCGAACCCGCAGGCGAGGCCGATTTCCGTGATCGGTTCCCGGCCGGCCAGCAGCATTCCCTTGGCCTTCACCATCCGTGCCCGATGCCGGAAATCGCGAAAGCTCATGCCGAGCTCCGCATCGAACCGCCGCGCCAGCGTCCGTTCCGAAAGGTGTAACACCTCCGCCAGAGAGCCGAATTCGAGATCCCGGTCGAAATGTTCCAGCATCCGGTCGATGGCGGCCGCCATGCCAGGTGACCGCGGTTTCGGCAACCATGTCTCGTCCTCCTCCGCAGCCAGATCCCCCGCGACGGACGCGAGGGCCTTGAAGAAGGCATTCGCAGTTTCGTCGCCCGGGTCACGCCCTGCATCCCAACGCATGACATGGCGGATCATCTGCCGCGCCAGATCGGAAAGACCGAAGACCCGGCAGATCGGCAGCGGCGTTTCGAATTGGCTTTCGCCGAACAGGACGGAGGACGCCGTGGCCAGCCCTTGGCTGCGCACCGCAATTGCCGTTCCCCTTGCGATCAACGCGGCCCTTTGTGGCGGCAGCATCCAGCGGCGGTGACCGATATCGAGAATGAAGGTGCCGGTCGAGGCGTAGAGCAGATAGTCGGCGTCAAAAGCCCGCTCGATCTCGAACGGCTCGTCAAACACCCGATGATAGGCATGAGAAATCGTCGCCATCGCTGCCGGACTTTGCCCTATGCCGCCTGCTGTCCCCGCATCTGCTTTAGCAGTTCAGCCGTGTCGAGCAATGCGGAATGATGGACGATCTTGCCGTCCTTCAAGACGAAGGACCGATAGGCCCGCACCCGGATGGCATTGCCGGAGGGTTCGACGCCCTTGAAAGCCGCCTGATGAGTGCCGCGCAATGTCAGCTCGCACATGACGCCATCCTCTTCGGCGGCCATCCGCTCGATCGACCAGACCGCATCCGGCATGATCCGCTTCTGCACCGCCACCATGGCGCAGTGTCCTTCCGAACTGGCCGGCGAATAGGCGGCCTCCTGATAGTCGGCTGCGAAAAAATCCCCGAAGCGGTCGATCAGACCGCGGTTCCAGATCTCTTCGATATATTCGCCGACGATCGCTTTGTTGGTTTTGGCCTGGTCCTGCATGTCGAGCTCCATCTGTTTCGATGAAGCCCAGATAAAACCAAACGGGCCGTTTCAACTCGGCCCGTCCTGCCAGAAAATGATCCCGGTCCGCCAATCGGCGAATTACTCTTCGCCGGACTTCTGGTTGTCCAGCATCATGTAGTCGAGCGGCAGCTCGGTCGTGTACTTGATCTGCTCCATCGCGAAGACCGACGAAACGTCGCGGATTTCGATCTTGGCGATCAGGCGCTTGTAGAAGGCATCATAGGCGCCGATGTCCGGCACGACGACGCGCAGCAGATAGTCGACGTCGCCGCTCATGCGGTAGAATTCAACCACTTCCGGAAAATCGACGACGACTTCCGAAAAACGCTTCAGCCATTCGATCGAGTGGCTGGCGGTGCGGATCGAGACGAAAACCGTGACCTTGGTATTGACCTTGACCGGATCGAGCAGTGCGACGCGGCGGCGGATGACGCCGTCCTCTTCCATCTTCTGGATGCGGCGCCAGCAAGGCGTGGTCGAGAGACCGACCTTCTTCGCGAGGTCCGCGACGGCGAGAGTGGAATCTTCCTGCAGAATGCGCAGTATCTTACGGTCGAGGCGGTCCATCAGAGTCCTTTCGAAATGATTTTTCGTTATACACCGAATTCGTGGCAGTTAACCGAAATTTGTTTCTCGTATCAAGCTATCCACATGCTGTCGCAGCACCGGCAGCAGATCCGCCTGGAACCACGGATTCTTTTTGAGCCAGCCGGTATTGCGCCAGCTCGGATGCGGCAGCGGCAGGATCCTCGGCCCCTGATTGGCGAAAAGATACTCGCGCCAGTTCCGAACCGTTTCCGTCATGCCTTTGCCTCGCCGGCTGCCCAGATGCCAGGCCTGTGCATAACCGCCGACCGCGAGAACCAGCTCGACCTGCGGCATCGCGGCGATCACCCGGGCGCGCCACAGCGGGGCGCATTCGAGCCGCGGCGGCAGGTCGCCGCCCTTGGCATCATAGCCCGGAAAACAGAAGCCCATCGGCACGATCGCAAACTTTTCCGGATCGTAGAACTCTTCGCGGGTCACCGCCATCCAGTCGCGCAGCCGGTTTCCCGAGGCATCGTTGAACGGCAGCCCGCTCTCGTGCACCCGAAGCCCCGGCGCCTGCCCGGCGATCAGCACCCTCGCCGTCTTCGATAACACGGCGACCGGCCGCGGCTCATGCGGCAGACGGTCGCCCTCGCCTTTCACTGGCGCGTCGCGACAGATGCGGCAGGCAGCAACCGTACGGGCGAGCGCGCCGATATCCTCCCCGTCGTTGATCATACCGTCCAAGCTCATTGCCAAGCTGTCATCCGCTTCACCCAATCCATGAACGCCTCCACCATGCTCGTATCATCCATCATGCCGCGGCTGGCGCGCCATTCGCGCGGACTTTCGAACTGGCCGGCCCACAACCCCTGTCGCTCACGCCGGGCGGCCACCTGTTCCTGGGCGTACCGGCCCGAGGCGATGGCGAGGCCCTGCCGGACCAGTGTTCCGTTGACGCTCGTCGTGCCCGCCTGGCAGCGCACCAGGAGCCGATGGTATTTGTCGCGCTCGCGGCCGAGGCACTCGACCTCGCCGCCTGCGACAAGGCGGATCAGCAGCCTCCTCGCTTCTGCTCCGCAGGCCCATGGCCTGCCGTGATCGTCCTTGCAGGTCTGGTCGAGCTCCGGCGCATCCATGCCCTGAAGCCTCAGACGCTCGCCGCCCGCCGAGAGGGTATCGCCGTCGATCACATGGAATGGACCGCGCACGACGCTGTCGGCCGTCTTGTCCAGCTTCGCGGCGATCAGGACCAGAAGGACGAAGAAGGCCGCGAGAACCGCGCCATCGCGAAAAACCCTGAACGTTCTGGCCACAATCCAGCCTTATTGGAAAACGGAAGCTTCAGGAAAATGGCAAACAAAACCTTTCCCGGCAGTACTCTCTTAAGGTTTTGGACATACTCTCTCAACACCCGGGGTATCAGTTTAGTGGCCATGAGTAGCGGCGTCAGCACATCGACCGACAAGAACATCGTTGATCGCTCGCGCGGCCACCGCAACAAGGCCGTCTCCAAAGCTGTTCGCGCCACCCGCGAACGCCTGCAGTCCAGCTCCCAGGGCAACCAGATCTTCGACCGCGACATGATTGCCATGCACGTCAACACCGTGCTGCAGGGCGCATCCGTCATGCCGATCTTCATCGTCGTGGTGACGGCGATCGGCGTCTACCTCAATCCGAATGCCAATCTCTTCGCCTGGGCGCTGCTGATGTTCAGCGTCCATGCCATCAATGTGCTGCTCGCCCGCCGCGCGAGCCGCAAGGAGATCCCTTCGGCCGAGGTCCAGAAATGGCGGCGCAGGCTGCTTGCCGCGCAGATGATCGTCGGCAGCGGCTGGGCGCTGTTTGCGCTGCAGAACTGCGATGCCTGCTCCGGCGACAGCTATTATTTCTACAAGGGAGCGGTGCTGCTCTTCGCGATCTCGATCACCGCGATGAGCAGTTTCATGCTGCGGCTCGGCGTGCTGTTCGGTTTCCTGCCGATGATCCTGGCGCTTCTCGCCACCGCCGTCCTGTCGCGCAACGTGCTCGATATCGGCATGATCGCGATATGCGCTGTCGCGGTCGTCTTTTTCCACTATATCGCCGACCGGCTCTATCGCTCCAACCTGACGCTGATGTCCTATCAGTCGGAAAAGGACGACCTGATTGCCGAGCTGGAAGTGGCGAAATCCATGTCGGACGAAGCCCGCCGCCGCGCCGAAGAAGCGAACCTCGCCAAATCTCGCTTCCTCGCCTCGATGTCGCACGAGCTGCGCACGCCGCTCAACGCCATTCTCGGCTTTTCCGAAGTCATGAGCTCGGAGGTCCTGGGGCCGCTCGCCAACCCGACCTACAAGGAATATGCCGGCGATATCCATCGTTCCGGCCAGCATCTCCTCAACCTCATCAACGAGATCCTCGACCTGTCGCGCATCGAGGCTGGCCGTTACGACCTTGCCGAGGAATCGCTGTCGCTGCTGGAGATCGCCGAGGATTGCATCGGCATGGTGCAGTTGCGCGCCAGCGCCAAGAACATCTCGATCAGCCAGCAGTTCGAACCGCAGCTGCCGCAGGTCTGGGTAGACGAGAAATCGATGCGCCAGGTTCTCCTGAACCTGCTGTCGAACGCGGTCAAGTTCACGCCCCAGGGCGGCGAGGTCACCGTCAAGGTCGGCTGGACCGCCGGCGGCGGCCAGTATGTGGCGATCAAGGACAACGGGCCGGGCATTCCGGAAGAAGAGATCCCGGTCGTGCTGTCTGCCTTCGGCCAGGGCTCGATCGCCATCAAGAGCGCCGAACAGGGCACCGGGCTCGGCCTGCCGATCGTCCAGGCGATCCTTGCCAAGCACGACGGCCAGTTCATCCTGCGCTCCAAGCTGCGCGAAGGCACCGAGGCGATCGCCATCCTGCCGGCAACCCGCGTGCTGCAGAGCGTGCCGGCGGTTGCAGAAGCCCAGACGGTCGCCCGCCGCCGCAAGAGTTTTGCCTGAGGCGATCGACCTCTTTTGCACCGGCCGATTTGCGTGCATACTGCCGCCATGACCAAACTTCTCGACCGCGCCATCGAAGCAGCCAGGGAACTTCCTGCCGAAATGCAGGATGAGATCGCGGGTATTCTTCTGAGGCTCATGGGTGAGGACGACGGAGCCGTCTATCAGCTTACGCCGGAGGAAGAGGCTGACCTGGAAGAGGCTGATCGGGAGATCGAACGCGGGGAGATTGCGACCGAGGAAGAGGTCCGCGCCATGTGGGCAAAGTACGGCCTGTGAAGCTTCGATACACGACCAGAGCTCTCCGTGAAATCGACGAGGCGATCTCCTATATCGGCAGCCACTCTCCGCAAGATGCAGACAATGTCGCTGCACGCATCCGCGGCGCGCTTATGTTCTTGAGCGAGCAACCGTTCGCGGGAAGCACCACGCCAAGAAAAAATACCCGCCGCTTTTTTCTGAAACCCTATCCCTACACGGTTTACTACCGCGTTGGCGTCGACGAAATCATAGTTCAGCGCTTCCGCCATACGTCTCGCAAAATCCAACAGTAATCGCCAACCTCACGTCCACACGCTCCTGACCACCACATAAAGCGCAAAAAACCCGTTCGCACACAGCAGGCAGAAGACCGCGAAGGAGCCGAGATCCTTGGCGTGGCGGCCGACGGTGGAGATTTCCGGCGAGATGCAGTCGACCAGTTCCTCGATCGCGGTATTCAGCGATTCGACCGCAAACAGCACCAGCATCAGGATGGCGAACACGAAATAATCGAGCGCGCCGGCGCCGACGAGCGCGAACAGCAAGACACCGGCCGCGCCGGCGATCAGCTCGTGGCGAAAGGCCTCCTCCTGCCACAGGCGCGTGAGGCCCTGCGTGGAATAGCGGAATGCGGCCACCACCCGGCGGATGCCGGTCGCCTTCTCGATATTGCTGTCGACCGGTGTCTTCCCCATCCGCGGCTCAATGGCTCTTGTTGCTGACGCCGGCCTGCTCGAAGGTCGCCATGCCGGAATGGCAGGCGGCGGCCGCCTTGACGATGCCGGCGGCGAGCGCTGCCCCGGTGCCCTCGCCGAGGCGCATGCCGAGCGCCAGAAGCGGCGTCTTGCCGAGCTGTTCGATCGCACGCAGGTGTCCCGGCTCGCCGGAAACATGGCCGATCAGGCAGTGATCGATCGCTGCCGGATTGGCGGCCTTGAGGATGGAGGCCGCGGCCGTCACCACATAACCGTCGAGCAGGACCGGGATCTTTTCGACCCGGGCGGCCAGGATCGCGCCGGCGATGGCGGCGATCTCGCGGCCGCCGAGGCGGCGCAGGATCTCCAGGGGATCGCTCAAGTGGTCCTTGTGGAATTCGACCGCAGCCTTCACCGCGGCGATCTTGCGCTCCATGAATTCGCCGTGCGAACCGGTGCCGGGACCGACCCAATCCTCCGCCTCGCCGCCATAGAGCGCGAGGTTGATGGCGGCGGCGATCGTGGTGTTGCCGATACCCATTTCGCCGATGCACAGAAGATCGGTGCCGCCGGCGATCGCCTCCATGCCGAAGGCCATGGTCGCGGCGCAATCGCGCTCGGAAAGGGCGGCCTCGCTGGTAATGTCGCCGGTCGGGTAATCGAGCGCCAGATCGAAGATCTTCAGGCCGAGATCATGGGTGACGCAGATCTGGTTGATCGCCGCCCCGCCGGCCGCGAAGTTCTCGACCATCTGCTGGGTCACCGACGACGGGAAAGGCGTCACGCCGTGCCTCGTCACGCCGTGATTGCCGGCGAAGATCGCCACCAGCGGCCGATTGACGGCCGGCGCTCTGCCCGTCCAGGCGGCCAGCCAGAAGGCGATTTCCTCGAGCCGGCCAAGCGCGCCCGGCGGTTTGGTGAGCTGCGCGTCGCGCTCGCGCGCCGCCACCAGCGCCCGCGGATCCGGCCCGGGAAGGTTCTGCAGCAGGACACGGAAATCGTCGAAAGGCAGGCCGCTCACGCTCATGGAAAATCTCTCTTGTAACTCGGTCTCGTATCGCGACGGGAAAACTTGTCTTTCCCGGCAAATCGCGCTTCTGTGCGCAAACTCATAGTCGGGTCGAGAGGGCGGAACAACTGCCAAACGCAACGGAATTCATCGCGGATCTTGCCCGCTCGGTCGGGTTTCTCAGTCGCCTGCCGGTGCAGGATCGATTCTTTCGCGGCCATGACGGCACGATCTCGCGGGCAGTACGGGCTTTTCCGGTCGCGGGACTGATCATCGCGGCACTGCCTGCGCTCGCTCTCATCCTGCTGCAGTCCGGTGATCCGCTGCTCGTCAGCCTGCTTTCGCTTGCCGTGCTGACAGTTCTGACCGGCGCGCTCCATGAGGACGGTCTTGCGGATGCGGCGGACGGCCTCGGCGGCGGGCGGGACAAGGATCACGCGCTTCTTATCATGAAGGACAGCCGCATCGGCGCCTATGGCGTCGTAGCACTGGTGCTTTCCTTTGGCCTGCGCGCCGCGGCGCTTGCTGCGCTGTTCCGCCAGGATGCGGTCACGACGGCGCTCGCCATGCTCGCCGTTGCTGCCGTCAGCCGCGCGGTGATGGTCGCCCACTGGCGTGCCTTGCCATCAGCCAGGGAAAGCGGCGTCGCGGCTGGCGCCGGCTTTCCGGAGGACGGCGCCCGCAATGTGGCGCTCTTCACCGGCGCGGCCATCGCGCTCGTGCTCCTCGTCCCCGTTCTCGGCCTGCCGAAAGTGCTTCTGTCACTGATCGTGGCGGCACTCGCCGGTTTTGGCTTCACCCGCTTCGTGCGTCAGAAACTTGGCGGCCATACGGGCGATACGATCGGCGCTACTCAACAATTGAGCGAGATCGCCATGCTCGCCACTCTTGCTCTTGCGGCATGAAACCCCGATATACTGGGGCATGATTTCACCCTGTACCCTTGTCTGTTCGATCGACCTGAAGACCGGCTATTGCTTCGGATGCGGACGCACGGGCGACGAGATCGCCGCCTGGATGGACTATACCGATACGGAGCGCCGCGCGCTGATGGAAGCTCTGCCCGCACGGCTGGAAACCGTCGAGAGAAAGCCACGGCGGGAGACGCGCCGGCAGCGTTTGGCGCAGCGTCCGGCAAAGGAACGCGACACCGTATGAACGCGCTCACCGGCATTCTCATCGTGCTTGGCATCGGCCTGGCGCTTCTGATCTTCAACCACGATACCGGGCAGACCTTCGGAATCGACAACGACAGTTTCGGCCGGATCATCTACCTCCTGCCGATCGCCGGTCTTCTGTCGGTCGGCATTCTGGCCGGCCGGCGCGGCCATGCCGGGGAAGTGCTGCGCAATCTCGCCATCTGGCTGCTGATCATCCTCGGACTGGTCACCGCCTATCTCTATCGCGACGACGCTCGCAATGTCGCCGCAAGGGTGACCGCCGGCCTGCTGCCCGGCACGGCCGTCGTGGTGACGACGAGCGAAGGCGGCAACGAGGTGATCATTCACAAGACCCAGGGCAGCCACTTCCAGACCAATGTCAGCGTGCAGGGCAAGGTTCTGCCGATGCTGGTCGATACCGGCGCCAGCACCGTCGTGCTTTCCTACAATGATGCGCGTACCATCGGCCTCGATCCGCAGAACCTCAATTTTTCAGTCACGGTGATGACCGCCAACGGCCGGGCGATGGCCGCCCCGGTCCGCCTCGACGAAGTCGCCATCGGCCCGATCGTGCGGAAGAACATCCGGGCGATGGTGGCCGAAGACGGACGGCTCGGCGAAAGCCTGCTCGGCATGAGCTTTCTCTCCACCCTCGGCTCCCTGCAGATGCAGACCGACGAGCTCAGATTGCGAGACTGACGTCAGCCGAAATCCCGGATGGCCTCGCCGCCATTTTTCCGGAAATGGCTCGGCGGCGTGCCGATGATGCGTTTGAACGCGCGGCTGAAGGAGGCTTCGGCATCATAACCGAGCCGTTCGGCGACGGTCGCGACGCGTTCGCCGTCGCGCAGCCATTGCCGCGCCTGGTGCATGCGCACCCGCGCGACGTAACGTGCCGGCGTTTCGCCGACCACTTTGAGGAAGCGTTCGGCAAAGCCCGATCGCGAAGCGCCCATCAACCGCGCCAGTGCCGCGACGGTCCAGTCTCGGTCCGGCTGCAGATGGATGGCGGCCAGCACGCGGCCGACTTCGGGGTTGCGCACCGCGGCGATCCAGCCGGTCGTGTCGCCGCAGCCGTGTTCGACCCAGGTGCGGATCAGCGTCGCGGTCAGGACGTCGGCGAGCCGGGCGAGAATGCCGCCGGCTCCCACCCGGTCCATGTCCACTTCCCGCGCCATCGCGTCGAGCAGATGCGGGATCGACGGTTCGTTCCTGGCGAGATCGCTGGTCAGCATCGCCTCGGGCATCAGTTGCAGCAGCGGGTGCAGCTTGTCGATGTTGAAGCGCATCGAGGCGGTCAGCGCCACGGTGCCGCCACAGGCATCGGCGCATTGCACGTCGAACACGCCCTGGCAGACTTCCTTGCGCCCGAACCGGTCGAAGGGCAACGGTGTCAGCCCCCGCACGCTTGCCAGCACATGCGCATCGCCGCGTGGAAGAAGAGCCGCATCCCCTGCCCGCAATTCCAGCCATTCGCCCGAAGGGGTCTGCAGCCATGCGGAGCCCGATGAAATGAAATGGAAACGTGCCGCCTCCTGGGCCGGAAATGAGGTCGCCCAGGGCTCAGCGAGCCGGCAGCGTCCGTATTCGACGCCGTCGAGCCTTAACCCCCGCAGCATCTCGGTGAGCGGATCGGCGATCTCTAACGGGATTTCCTTGGACGAACGGTCAAGCATATCGGATTTTCTAGCATGGAAAGTACAGGCTGTCACGCCTAAGTCTGGTCCATCCTCCCGGTACGGTGCTCCGTGCCACCTCCCAAGACAGGACATGACCATGACTGACAGCACTTTCGATGAGGACGACGCCGTGCGCGACACGTCGTCCCCGAACACATCGGCCAGGGCACGGTGGGACGCGGTCGTCGCGCTCACTCTCGGCGTCTTCGGCCTCGTGACGGCGGAATTCCTGCCGGCGAGCCTGCTCACGCCCATTTCCGCCGATCTCGGCATCAGCCCCGGCATCGCCGGGCAGACGGTGACGGTAACCGCGGTAGTCGCCGCGTTCGCCGGCCCCGGCGTCGTGATCGGCACCCGCAGCTTCAACCGGCGCTGGACGCTGTTCGGGCTGACCGCCCTTCTTATCCTCTCCTGCGCACTGGCCGCCCTTGCCAACGGCCTGACCGTACTGCTCGTGTCGCGCGTCCTGCTCGGCATCGGGCTCGGCGGGTTCTGGGCCATGGCGGGGGCGCTTGCCATGCGGCTCGTGCCGATGAACCACCTGCCGCGCGCCATGGCGATGATCTTCACCGGCGTCTCGGTGGCGACCGTGATGGCAGCACCGCTCGGCGCCTATATCGGCTCCACGCTCGGCTGGCGGGCGGCCTTCGTGCTCGCCGGCGCCGTCGGCGTGCTGGCGCTGCTGGCGCAGGCCGTCACGGTGCCTTCGCTGCCGCCTGCCGGCCACGCCGGGCTCGGCACGCTGGCCGAAGTCCTCAAGCGGCCGAAGATCCGCATCGGCCTCATCGCGACGCTGCTCATCGTCGCCGGCCATTTCGCGGGCTTCACCTATATCCGCCCCTATCTGGAAGAGGTTCCGCGGCTTGGCGTCGAGATGGTCTCGCTCGTCCTGCTCGCCTATGGCGTCGGCGGTTTCTTCGGCAATATCGCCGGCGGCATCATCACCGAGCGCAGTTCGACGCTTGGGGTTGTCTTCGCCTCCGGCCTGATCGCGGTGGCCTCGGTGCTGCTCGTTACCCTCGGGGCTTCGACGACGGCCGCAGCGGTCGCCATCGCGCTCTGGGGTTTTGCCTTCGGCGCCCTGCCGGTCAGCATCCAGAGCTACATCACCCGGGCCGCCCCCGACGAGGCGGAAAGCGCCGGCGCCCTGCTGCTGACGACCTTCCAGATCGCCATATCCAGCGGCGCCGTCCTCGGCGGCCTGCTGATCGACGCGCAAGGGCCGCTCGGCGTGATGACCTTCCTCGGCATCGCATCCATCCTCGGCTCATCGGTGATGGTCGTGCGCGGCGGCCGCCAGGTGCAGCTCAGCCAGGGCTGAGCCGCTTCAAACGGTTATCGGCTGCGGTCAGTTGCGCAGCCGGTAACCCGTCTTGAAGATCCAGCCGAGGATCGACAGGCAGATCACCAGGAACAGGCCGACCATGCCGAGGCTGATCATCGGATTGACGTCGGCGATCTCGTAGAAACTCCAGCGGAAGCCCGAGACGAGATAGAGGACCGGATTGAAATGGCTGACCGTCTGCCAGAAGGGCGGCAGCATGTTGATCGAATAGAAGCTGCCGCCAAGGAAGGTCAGCGGCGGCACGACCAGCATCGGGATGATGTTGAGCTGCTCGAAATTCTTCGCCCAGATGCCGATGATGAAGCCGAACATGCTGAAGGTGATCGCCGTCAGCACCAGGAAAAGCACCATCATGAACGGATGGGCGATGCGGATCTCGACGAAGAAGGAGGCGGTGGCGAGGATGATCACCCCGATGATCAACCCCTTGGTCGCCGCCGCGCCGACATAACCAATGATGATCTCGGTCATCGCAACCGGCGCCGACAGGATCTCGTAGATCGTGCCTGTGAATTTGGGGAAGTAGATGCCGATCGAGCCGTTGCTGATACATTGCGTCAATAGCGTCAGCATGATCAGCCCGGGCGTGATGAACGACCCGTAGGAGACCCCCTCGACCGTCTGGATGCGCGAACCGATCGCGGTGCCGAAGACGATGAAATAGAGCGAGGTGGTGATGACAGGCGAGATGACGCTCTGCAGCAGCGTGCGCTGCAACCGGGCCATCTCGAACAGATAGATCGACTTGATCGCTTCGAAATTCATGCGTTTTCTCCGACTTTCTGTCCCACCAGCGCCACGAAAATATCCTCGAGCGAACTCTGCCGCGTGGAAAGATCGCGGAAATGGATGTCTTGCGCAGCAAGCGTCGACAGCAGCGCGGCGATCGTGCCCTGCCCCTCCTCGCCCTGGTATTCGTGCACCAGTGCCGTTCCGTCTTCGGAAAGCGTCAGGTTGTAGGCCCGGAGGCTTTCGGGCAGCGCCCTCAGCGGTTCGGACAGTTCGAGCCGCAACTGCTTGCGGCCGAGCTTCTTCATCAGCGCCTCCTTTTCCTCGATCAGCAGCAGCTTGCCGCCGTTGATGACACCCACCCGGTCGGCGATTTCTTCCGCCTCCTCGATATAGTGGGTGGTGAGGATGATGGTGACGCCGCTCGCGCGCAGCTTCTCGACAAGCTGCCACATCTCGCGGCGCAGGTTGACGTCGACGCCGGCGGTCGGCTCGTCGAGGAAAAGGATTTTCGGCTCGTGGGAAAGCGCCTTGGCGATCATCACCCGCCGCTTCATGCCGCCCGAAAGCTCGCGCAGCATGCTGTCCTTCTTGCTCCAGAGCGACAGCTCCTTGAGTATGTTCTCGACCAGCACCGGATTCGGCTTCTTGCCATAGACGCCGCGGGAAAAGCTCACCGTGTTCCAGACCGTCTCGAACATGTCGGTCGTCAGTTCCTGCGGCACCAGGCCGATCTGCGAACGGGTCTGGCGGAAGTCCCTGACGACGTCGTGACCGCCAACCAGCACCTTGCCGGTCGAAGGATTGACGAGGCCGCAGATGATCGAGATCAGCGTCGTCTTGCCGGCGCCGTTCGGGCCGAGAAGCGCCAGGATTTCGCCCTCCTCGATCTCCAGGTCGACGCCCTTGAGCGCCTGGAACCCGTTCTCGTAGGTCTTGGTAAGCTTATCTATGGAAACGACTGACGCCATGGGGAACGGTCTTCTTTAGGAATCGATTTTCGGGATGCGCCGCGAATATAGGCACGCAAACCTCCGAAACCATCCCTCGTGGAAGAATATTGCTGACGGTTTCAGAGGATAATCGACGTGAAGAACTGCGCCGAGATGACGATCAGGAAGATGCCGAAGCCGATCTCGAGCTGCCGCTTCGACATGACATGCGCAAGCCGCGCACCGATCGGCGCCATGTAGAGCGTGATCGGGATCAGCAGCGCCACGGCCAGCCAGTTGATATAGCCGGTCGAGAACGGCGGCAGGCCTGGCTTCCCCCAGCCGCCCCAGACATAACCGACGAGCCCGGGCAACGAAATCAGCACGCCGACGCCCGAGGAGGTCGCCACCCCCTGGTGGATCGACCGGCCGTAGAGCGTCATGAACGTGTTGTTGAGGATACCGCCGCCGATCCCCATCAGGCCGGACAGGATGCCGATGCCGGTACCGACCAGGAACTTGATGGAATTGCCCGGCAGGTCGTCGCCAAGCTTCCAGCTCGCACGGTTGAAGATCATCCGGAAGGCGAGCACCAGCGCGATGACCGCGAAGATCAGCTGCAGTTCGGCGCTGGTCGCCCTGGCGGCGATGACGGTTGCGATCAGCGTGCCGAGCGGCACCGCGACGATCCAGCCCTTGAGCAGATCGGTATCGACCGCGCCGCGCTGCCGATGCGCCATATAGGAGCGGATCGAGGTCGGCACGATGATCGCCAGCGACGTGCCGAGCGCCAATTGCATGCGCACGTCCTCCGGAATGCCGAGCAGCCCGAAGACATGAAAGAAGATCGGCACGAGGATCGCACCGCCGCCGATTCCGAACATGCCGGCGAGAATTCCAGCGACTGCGCCGCCGGCCAGAAGCGCCAGGATGAACGGGAAAAGCGTTGCGATGGACAAGTTCCGGTCTCCAGTCCGACATCGGGTCCGACATCGGGTCCGAAGAAGGAGGTTCATCCACTGCCGCTGTCATTTTTCCGTGACGTTCTTACAGCATTGTCCCCACCAGGCAAGCAACGGTCCCGCCTTTTACGCCGCACGTAACCTCTCGCGCGACCGTCATGACCAGAGTGTTTCAGTCCTTTTCGTTTCCGCTTGCCGCATGTGCAGTGTTTTTAAATACAAGCTCTTGAGTAACCGGAAGCACGGCTCCTCCCCGCGAGCCTCACCTCCACCCTCGCCGGCTCCCTGAGCCGGCTTTCTTTTTGGTTGCGAGGTCCAATCCTCTTCAGGTGACAGAGTGAGACCCGGCGCGCCATGGGCTTGGTCTGCGCGCCGGATCCCGTTGCCGCAGTAGGGGTAAGCCGCGGGGGGGGCGGACTGCGGCGTCGCCATTCTTGCGTCGCCGCCGCTTATGGTTCCAGTTTGGTTGCCGGATATGGTTTATGGACGATTAATGTCCACAGGTTCGCGGCTGCGCCATGTCTCGGGCGTATCCGGCGGGGTGAGGCTCAGGTTCGACCTCTGCCCGGAAGCGCATGCCGCCACGCCGTTTCCAGCGCGTCGCGGAGATCCGTCTCCTGCAATTCCGAAAGAACCGCCGTCGTCCAGCCCTGACGGCCCCAGGCATTCGGGACCGGCAAAAAGGCGTCCGGCAGCATCTCGCATTTGATCTGCTGCTCGTCCGGCGTGAACTTGAAGTTCGCGGTCAGACCATCGGCCGCCAGCGTCACGTAGATGCGCCTGACCTTGAACGCCGCCCTGTCGAAATGCGGCGCTTCGGACGTTTCTTCCAGAGAGAGGGCCAGACTGCGGAGCATGTCGGCATCGGCCATCGTCGGACCTCAGTTGCAGTAGCGCTTGCCGCTCCTGCGGGAGCGCAGGTCGAAGTGGAAATGGTTCCAGTGTTCCGCATTGCTGCCCGGACCGAGCACGGTGTTGAAATATTTGCAGCTGTCGCTGCGCACCGCCTTCAGGAGACCGCCTTCGCGCATCGAGAACAGGCCCTTCTTGCGCACGTCGATCTCGTGGCCGTCCTTCAGCACGATCTGGCCGATATCGATGGCGTTGCCCTTGGCGTGCTCGGACATCGGGTTGTAGCGCTGGTTGCTGTTGTTCATCCGCCGGCAGGAATAGCCGCCCATCGGCACGATCTTCTGGATGCCGGTGAGATAACGGTAACGGGCGGAGGGCGCGAGCTCGTTCTTCACCCATTTGGCAAAGGCGAGCGTCGTCTGGCAGTTCAGCGTGACCGCCGGCTTGACGTCGATATTACCGGAGAGGCCGGAGAGCTTCACCGGATAGGGCACGCTGCAGCTCGGGCCTGCATCGATGGGCGGCCGGTCGTCAAATTCGACGCCGAGCCGCCTCAGTTCCGCACGGCAGCTCACTTCCGACCGCGGCATCACATCGCGCTGCCAGGGCATGTCGCGCTGGCTCATCGGGCCGCTGTCGCTCATCGGATTGTTGGGCCGCAGCATCGCCACCTGCTGGGTGCCGGCAGGCGCCCTGCTTGGCGGGATGACGCGCGACCCATCGCTCCATGTCATGGCGTTGTTCGTGAGGTCGCCCTGCAGGCCGGCGCCCTGGCGCTTCGGCGGCACGATCACCCGGTCGTCGCCGTTCATTGGTTGCGAGATCGGCTGGCGGCGGGGCTGCAGCGCGCGCGGATTGTCGGTGCCGATGCCGTCGACGACGGGCTGGTCGCCGACACCTTCGGCGATATCGGAATCCTGCTCTTCGGCAAGTCCCGTCACGTCGCTCTCGTCGGGACCGAAACCGAGCTCGGCGTCGATGTTGACGCCCTCCTCCGGAATGGTCATCGGTCCGACATTGCGGGTCGCATTGCGCTGCCCGACGGATGCCTGCTGCTGCATCGCCTCGTCGCTGTCGATCATCGGCAGGCGGCCCTGGCGCGCGGCGGACGGTTGCTGCGACACGGGTGCATTCAAGGGCGCGGACTGCACCTGAGCCGGCGCCCGCAGGTAATGGCCGCCGTCATCGGAGCCGGAACCTGGATAGGCCGAATTGGAATAGCCGGTGCCGGCGAGGTTTGGCGTGTTTGCGTAATCGACGCCGCTTGCCTGCGAAACCGGCGCGGCGCTCGTCGGATAGGCCTGTTGCGAGACGGGTTCGCGCGGGATGTCGCGCATCGGCTGGATCGCCCCGACCCGGCCGTTGTCGATCGGCGCGGGCGGAACGAGATCCCCGGCGGAACAGGCGGCCAGCATTGTCGGGATCATCAGCGAGCCGATCACCCGCCGAGAAAAAGGAGCATACGCCATACCAGTTGCCACTCTTCCGGTGCCGAAATGACACACACAGGGAGTTTAGGCAAAGTCGGTAAATGAACCTTTGAGAAATCAAGGCTCTTTCGTGACCTTTCGATGCAATTCAAGATCGTTTCAGGACGCCCGCCTCCCCATGGCCTCCATCCTGGCGATCCATTTCGCGCCATTGAAATTCCCGGCATTGACCATGCCCACAAAGGCCGCGCGCACCGGCCGGATGCCGGCGAAATGCAGGATGCCCACTTTCAGCGCCTTCAGGCTGTGGCAGCCGTAGACGATCCTGTAATACCAGGCGGGCATGCCCATGGTGATCACCACCCGCGCCGACTTGCCGCTCAGAAGACCGCTGTCGAACGGTCCCCGCGACGTGTCGTAGGCAAAGCCTGGCCGCGCCACCTGTTCCAGGAACGCCTTGACCAAAGCCGGCATGCAGCCGAGCCAGAGCGGATAGACGAAGACGAGGTGATCCGCCCGTCTTATCTTCACCTGCGCGTCGAGGATCGGCGGGCTGAGCGTCCCGTGTTGCTGCTCCTTCTGCGAGGTCAGGAACGGCACGCCGATCCGGGCAAGCTCGATGCGCTCGACCGAATGTCCGCCGGCCTCGGCTCCCCTGGCATAGGCGTGGGCCAGCGCATGACAGAGGTGCGGCTCGGCGGCGTCCGGATGTCCCTGGATGATCACGATCCTCGTCATCATATTCTCCGTTGAAGGTGCCCCAGCGTTAGGGACAACGGAGGTTCGCGTATTTGATCTTCGTCAATGCGGCCGGCATCAAAAGGCCGCCGGGCTTGTCGCGCCGGCGGCCTGTGTTTCTCAGCGGTGATCAGTGCGGATCAGGCGGCGCGGGCACGGGACGCATGACCGGAGGTGGCTCCACGGCCGCCGTCAGCGAGCCTGAAGGCCGACAGGAGGCCCTGCAGGTGCAGGCTCTGTTCGGCAAGCGTCTGGCTCGCCGCAGTGGTTTCCTCGACCATCGCCGCGTTCTGCTGGGTCATCTGGTCCATGTGGTTGACGGAGGAGTTGATCTCCTGAAGCCCGGTCGCCTGTTCGCGGGCCGCCGTCGCAATCGTGTCCACATGGGCGTTGACCCGCTCGACCAGCGTGGCGATCTCGACCAGCGCGTCGCCGGTAGAGCGAACCAGCGCCACGCCGCCTTCCACCTCGCGGGCGGAATTGCCGATCAGCGTCTTGATCTCCTTGGCGGCATTGGCGGAACGCTGCGCCAGTTCGCGCACTTCCTGCGCCACGACCGCAAAACCGCGGCCCGCCTCGCCCGCCCGAGCCGCCTCGACGCCGGCATTCAGCGCAAGCAGGTTGGTCTGGAAGGCGATCTCGTCGATCACCGAGATGATCTGGTTGATGCGGTTGGAGCTCTCCTCGATCCGGCCCATGGCGTCGATCGCATTACGGACGATCTCGCCCGAACGGCCGGCGCTGTCCTTGGTCTCGCTGACCATGGTGCGGGCCTCGACCGCCCGTTCCGACGCGGTGCGGACGGTCGCGGTGATTTCGTCGAGCGCCGCCGCAGTCTCCTCGAGCGCCGCCGCCTGCTGTTCGGTGCGCTTGGACAGATGGCCCGTCGCCCCGGAAATGTCGGAAGCGCTGTCACGCACGACAAGGCTCGTCTCGGAGATCGCCGCGATCGCCTGGTGCAGCGAACCGACCGCCGCGTTGAAATCGTGGCGGAGTTTCGCATAGTCCTCGCCGATATCGGCCAGCGCCACCGAAAGGTCGCCCCCGGCCAGCGCCTCGAGCGCCCGGCCGAGTTCGCCGATCGCGCGTCCCTGGCGTTCGGCGGCTGCCGTCATCGTCCGCTCGTTGTCGGAGCGCTCGCTGGCGATCATGCGGGCCTGCTCAGCCTCGCGCGCCTGTAGCTGGACACGCTCGTCGACCGAATCGCGCAGCACGGAGAGCGCCCGGGCCATGTCGCCGATCTCGTTCTTCTGTTCTGTGCAGGGCACGGTGACACGCGCCTCGCCCGATGCGATCGACTGCAGAGCCTGCTTGATCTTGCCGATCGGGCCGGTCACGGTCTTCACCACAAACGTCGCGCCGGCGATCAGCACCAGCGCGCCGATACCGAACATCGAGGCGAAGTTGATCGCGTCGCGACGGAACATGGCGTGCAGGTCGTCGACATAGACGCCGGTGCCGACGATCCAGCCCCAGGGGGCGAAACCGGCGACATGCGAATATTTCTCGACCGGCTGCTCGGCGCCGGGCTTCGGCCAGTAGTAGTCGACGAAACCCTTGCCGGTCGAGCTCGCCTTCACCGTATTGACGAATTCGACGAACAGGAACTTGCCGTTGGGGTCCTTGTCGTTGGACAGGTCCTTGCCGTTCAGTTCGGCCTTGATCGGATGCATGATCATCCGGGGCAGCATGTCGTTGATCCAGAAATAGCCGCTGCCCTCGCCATAACGCATCACCGAGATGACGGCCTTGGCCTCGGTCTGGGCCTGCTCGCGGGTCATGGCGCCGGAGGCTTCGAGGGCCTGGTATTTCTTGAGCACGGTCAGCGCCACGTCGTTCATCTGGGCAAGGCCCGCCTTGCGCTCCCGTTCGGACGAGGCATAGCTCTGGAACAGGCTGAAGACCATCGCGCCGCCGAGGATGACCAGCGACAGAAGCACAAGACTATAAAGGCGCCAGGAAATGGCGAGACGTTGCATGAGACCCCCCTTATTTGCAAATCGGCTTAAATTCTAACGGTTGACGGTTATCAAGTGGTGAAGCCTCCCAGAATCGCGGCTTACGTGAATTAGATATGCCTAAATTATTGATTCGGATGGCTTTTTTCATGGAGTTTTCTTCTCTCCCACTTCCAGATAGTCTTCCGCAGGGAGGAATCGTCCCCAAACCCGAGAGAGAAAAACATGACCGAAAATGCCAAGCCGACCGGCGAACTGACGCTCCGGACGCTCGCCATGCCGGCGGATGCCAACGCGGCCGGCGATATTTTCGGCGGCTGGGTGATGGCGCAGATGGACCTTGCGAGCGGCATCCGCGCCGCCGAGCGCGCCCGCGGCCGCGTGGTCACCGCGGCGGTCAAGGAAATGGCCTTCGAACTGCCGGTGAAGATCGGCGATACGCTGAACATCTACACGGAAATCACCCGCGTCGGGCGCTCGTCGATCACGCTGACTGTGGAAGCCTGGGCGCAACGGGCGCGCCACCGGATGATCGAGAAAGTCACCGCAGGAACCTTCATCATGGTGGCTCTCGACGAGGACGGCCGCCCGGTGCCGGTGCCGGCCGAGGAATAAATCGGGGAACCGCCATGGACGCCGCAACCGCCACCGAGACATTCACGCATATCCGCGTGGTCATGGGCATGGTGGTCAGCCTCAGCCTGGCACGGTTGCTGAACGGCCTTGCCGGCATCGTCCAGCATCCGCGCGCCGCGCGCATCTACCCCGTCCATCTCGGCTGGGTGGCGTTCATGTTCCTGTTCCTGGTGCATTTCTGGTGGTGGGAATACCGGCTGCACGCCCTGCCGGTGATCGGCTTTGCGGCCTATCTCTTCCTGATCGCCTTCTGTGCGCTGTTCTTCTTCCTCTGCGCCCTGCTCTTCCCCACCTCGATGCAGGACTACGACAGTTACGAACATTATTTCCTGTCGCGACGGACCTGGTTCTTCGGTTTCCTGGCGGGGATGCTCGTCACCGACGTCGTCGATACGGCGCTGAAGGGCTGGGATTATTTCGCTTCGCTCGGGGTGGAATATCCGGCCCGCACGGCAATCTATTTCCTGCTCGCGATCATCGCCGCGACGACCGCAAACCGTCGCTATCACGTCGGCTTTGTCATCTTTGCGCTGGTCTACCAGCTCTACTGGATTTTCCGCGTCTACGATTTCCTGACCTAGGCGCACCCCGCCGCCTAGCCCTTCAGATAGGCCGAGGACGTATCGAAGCTCAATCCGGGAAAAACCTTGGCCGTGAGAGTGTCGGGCTCGATGCCGAACTGCCTGTAGAGCATGGCGGCGGCGACCTCACGCACGTCGCCGGTCGGCATCAGGTCGCGGCGGTCGAGCAGCTTGTCTTCGGAAAGGCCCGGCCATTTGCCCAGAACCTTGCCGCCCGGGATCGCTCCGCCGGCGAGCACCGCAAGCCCGCCGGTTCCGTGGTCGGTGCCGTTGGTGCCGTTTTCGCGGGCCGTGCGGCCGAATTCCGTCATCGCCAGCACGGCGGTCTTCTTCCAGGCGTCCTCGCCGAGCGCTGCCTTCAGCGTCACGATCGCGGTCGAAAGATCGCCGACCGCCTTCTTGAACTGTCCCTGCTGGCCCACATGGGTATCCCAGCCGTTGATCGAGAAGCTGGCGATCCGGTAGTCCTCGCGCAGCATGCCGCCGGCGAGTTTCGCCATGTCAGCAATGCCGGCACCCCGCTTGGCATCGCCATAAAGCGAGTCCGCCGACATGTCGGTCTTCTTCGCCTCCTCCATCGCCTTGGCAAACGCCGGGTCGCCGGCATACAGCCGGTCGAGAAAGGCGATCTCGTCCTGCGCCAGCGCGAAATTGCTCTGTGACGACCAGGAGTCGGCCTCGTTCGGACCGCTGAGGATCAGTTCCATCGAGGTGTTGATGTCGATCGCCTTGCGGTCGCTCGAGCGAGGGATGACCGCGAGCGTGCGGTTCAGCCAGCCGGTGCGTTCGCCCTTGCCGTTGCCGCCCGTCTCCAGCATGTCCTGGCCATCGAAATGGCTACGCTGGTCCCGATAGGGCGTCGAGACCGCGTGCACGAAGGAGAGTTCGCCCGCCTGCCACAACGGCATCAGCGCGGAGGCTGCCGGGTTGAGGCCGAAGAAACCATCGAGATCGATGAGGCCGGTATCCGGCCTCAAGCCGAGCTTCGGCCTCAGTGCCGCGTAGGCCGGATCACCATAGGGCTGGACGAAATCGAGCCCGTCCATGGCGCCGCGCAGGATGATCGTCACGAAACGGTTGTCGCCGGGCATGGCCGCGAAACTCACCGGCGTCAGGATGGGAGCCGCCGCGACGCAGCAGGCGCCGGCCAGGAAGCCGCGGCGGGACAGCCGGAAGCCATTGTCAAAGCTCATCGTCTACCTCCTGTTGAACTCTGCGGACGCCAGCACCATCGTGATGCCATGCACCTTGTTGGGCGCCTGCGCGATGATCCTCGCGGTCTCGGGATGGGCGGCTTCGGCAAGTGCTGCCTGAAGGAAGACGGATGGCTCCATCTTCTGCCCGAAGATGCGCGCAACCATTCGCGACCATGAAATTCGCTCGCTCAGCTGGCTCGGGGTCAGCCATGCGCTCGCTTCGTCCGCGAAACCCGCGGGGCTCGGCGGCTGCCAGATCGGCTGTCCCATGCGCTGCAGGGCACCGAGCGTCAGGGCATTGGCACGCCCCGCCTTCTTCTTGGTATCTTCCCTCGCCGCCATGCCGGTCAGGTCCATGGCCTTCTGGACCGGGCTTTCGTCATCGTCGCCGTCGTCCATGTCGCGCAAGAGGTTGGCGAAATTCCTCTCCGGCAGATCGAGCGCGCGGAAACCGGACACCACGAATTCGAACGGCTGCTTGATCTTCTGCCCGGGATCCGACCAGGCACGCGGATGGTCGAGCATGGCGCGGTAGACTTCGGTCAGATTGCCGCGGCTCTTCGTCCAGGCCGTGACCATCGCCGCGACGATCTCCTCGGGCGCGTCGTCGGCGATGAAATGCCGCACGAGCTTGCCGCAGATATGCTGCGCGGTCTTCGGGTTGGCGGCCAGATCTTCGAGCATCAGCACGTGGTCCTGACCGTCGCCCTCGTCGTCCCGATAGGTCCGGCCGAGCAGATCGACAGGTCCCGCCTCGGCGAACCGCGGCTGATAGACGACCTGCATGGCGCGATTATCGACGGAAAGTCCCGTCAGGATCAGCGCCGCGGCCCGCACATCGTCCTGGGTATAGCCGCTGCCGGCGCCCAGGGTGTGGAGTTCGAGCAATTCGCGGCCGAGGTTTTCATTGAGGCCGCGGCCGTTCCTGCGGGCGGCGACGGAATCCGGCCCGACGCTCTGGTCCTGGTCGAGATAGATCAGCATGGCGGGATGCAGGATGGCGGCGGACAGCAGCCCGGTGAAGGAACCGCCGAGATTGGGGCGGATCGCCTGCGCCTCGTAGAGCGGCACGATCATCCGCATCGGCAGCGACTTCATCACGCTGGTCGAGAAATGGTCGACCCAGAAGCTCGCGAGACGTTCATAGAAGCCGAGCGGCGAATGGATCGCCTGGGCAAGCCGCGCCATGGCATCCTGCCGGTAGATGCGCCGGGCCTCGTTCTGGGTTGCCTTGCGGACGTCTTCATTCGGATTTCCGGCCTTGCGGGCTTTCGCCTCGGCGGCGAGCAGCGAGACGACGCGGGTTGCAGTGTCCAGCCGGCCAGTCAGGCCCTCGCGCGGGAAACGGGGCTTTTCGGAAGCCCCTTCCTCGATCTGCCGCAGCAGCGCCCCGACATCACGGGGCGGCTCTTCGCCGGGACGAAGACCATAACCGTATCGGATGGCAGCTAGGGCCGGGTTGGGAAGAGCCATTCAATCACTCCTCGTTGGACCCGCTCAGAGTCCCGAACAAATGTGGTGGAAACCAACAGGAATTGCGGCCATTTCGTGACATGGACAATTTGTAATTCGTGACCGCCCCGGAAGTTCCAGCGCGACGCGAGAAATCGAATATATTGCCGGATTTACCGAGGGATCGGAACAACCCGAAGGCATTCGCTCAATATTGAGGCGCAGACGGCGGACGATTACATCTTCATTTAGGATAAATTGGTCGGCGTGAAGAAGATCTCCCGAAAGCAAGACTTTCTTATCGTCGCCGTTCGATAGTGCTGGGATTGAGTCAGGAACTCCAGCCCGGGCGGATCTATGGAAGCCGACTTCAGAACAGGTCAAATCGACCCGGCTCTCGCATTGGACGTGAAGCGAGCACAGGCTTCGACCATGCTCGAACGCCTCACCTCGACGCTCGCCACCAATGCCGCGATATCCGCTTCCGCCCTGTTCGTCACCACGATCGACCGTGGCCTGACGCTTTCGGCCGGCCTCTGGTTCACGGCGGTGATCGCAAGCCTGGTCCTGCGCGTCGTTCTGGCCTCGATCCTGTCGCGTTGGGAGACCGTGGAACATGCTCCGCAACAGGCACTCCACGTCCTGACCTTCGGGGCGCTGGTCAGCGGCCTTGCCTGGGCGGCTCTTCCGCTGACCGTGCCCGATTTCAGTGCGCTTGGCGGAAACAGCGGCCTCTATCTGATCATGTGCGGCATGGCGACCGGCGCGGTGCTGATGGGCGTCGGACACAATCCGGTTTCCCTGGCATTCGCGATACCGCCCAACATCTCCGTGATGGTCTCGCTCGCCGTCAGCGGCAGCGCCGGCGGCTGGCTCCTCACCATCGACGTCGTGGCGCTGACGATGGTGCTGATCCGCAGCAGCCGCACCAGCGAGGCGACCTTCGTCGGCAACGTGCTCGGCAAGCTGAAGGCGACGGCGCTTGCCGATTCGCTCTCCTGTGCCAACTCGGATATCCTGCGCGCCAACTACCGGCTGGAAGTCCTTGCCAGTTGCGATCCGCTGACCGGGCTTGCCAACCGTGCCGCCTTCAATGCCGCCCTCGATACGGGGATTTCCACCGCCCGGACCGCGGAGGAGCAGCTCGCCCTCCTCATCCTCGATCTCGACCGTTTCAAGATGGTCAACGATACGCTCGGCCACAGCGCCGGCGACGCCCTGCTCGTCGAAGTCAGCGACCGGTTGCGCTCGGCCATCGACGGCAGGGGCACCATCGCCCGGCTCGGCGGCGACGAGTTCGCGATCATTCTCGGCGGCTCCGATGCGGGGGAGCGCGCTCGCGATCTGGCCGCACGCATCCTCGATCGCAGCCGCCAGCCGGTCATGCTCGAAGGCCAGCCGACCGTGGTCGGCACCTCGATCGGACTTGCGTTCTTTCCGCTGCATGCGGATACGGCCGAAGACCTGTTCATCAGCGCCGACATGGCCCTCTACCGGGCCAAGGACGGCGGCCGGCGCCAGTGGCGCGAATTCGAGCCCGCCTTCCGCTCCCAGGCCGACCGCCAGAACCAGATCGAGCAGGAACTCGCCGATGCGCTCGATGCCGGCGATATCGAAGCCTGGTTCCAGCCGCAGGTCGATCTCGGCTCGCGGGAGATCACCGGCTTCGAGGCGCTGGTGCGCTGGCACCATCCCTATCTCGGACCGATCGCGCCGCCGGAAATCGTCGCCGCCGCCCAGGCCGCCAATCTTGCCGACCGGCTGACCGGAACCATCGCCGAAGCCGCCTGCGGCCTGCTCGCCCGCCTGCCCTCGCTCGGCCTGCCGCGCGCGACCGTCGCGATCAACGTCTCGCCGCGCGAGTTCGACCTCTATTCGGTCACCGACGTGCTCGACCGCATCACCAGCGCCCACCGCATCGACCCGGCGCTGTTCGAGATCGAGATCACCGAGGAGGCGATCCTCGATACGCTGGTCGCCGGCGAGCAGCTGAAGCGCATCGAGCGCTCCGGCTACAAGCTGGCGGTCGACGATTTCGGCGCCGGCCATTCCTCGCTCGCCTATCTCGTCGCCCTCAAGGTCGATCGGCTGAAAATTGACCGGCGCTTCATCACCGGCGTGCATCTCAGCCGCCAGAACCAGGAGATCGTCGGCGCCCTGGTCGGCCTCGGCCGGGCGCTGTCGATGGAAGTGGTGGTCGAGGGCGTCGAGAGCGAGGAAGAGGCCAATACCTTGCGCAGCCTCGGCTGCGAATTCGCCCAAGGCTATTTCTTCGGCCGCCCGATGCCGCCGGAACGCATCCCCGGCTGGATCGAAAGCCGCCGCGCCCTTACCGAACGCCGGGTGGCCTGACGCGTCCCGCGCAGAAATCCGTTTCCGATTTGTACTGGTTTTGTGACCCCCGCCCTCTTCACTTTCGCGATGACTCTCTCCATATTCGCGGCATGGCCAGATCATCGAAAAAATCGCCTGCCTCGAACCCGGAAAATCACAACGGTTTCGAGGAAGCCCCGCAATCGTCGTTCGAGGGCGCGCCGCTCTCCGGTCCCTTGGCTGGCAGCGTCTCCGACTGGGTGAAGCAGCTCGAAGCCGAGGCGGAGGCCTCCGGCGTTGAGACGCAGCGCGAGATCGCCTCCAAGGCCGGCAAGCACCGCAAGAAGATCGAGATCGCGGCGCGTGAGGAAGCCATCAAGGCCGCCCGGAAGAGCGCCCCGACGACGGCGAAAAACACCACCGCCTCGAAGACCGCCCGCGGCGTGTCGATCGGCGCCTCCTCCGATCCGAAGACGCGCGCCCGCGCCGGCCTCAACCCGGTCGCCGGCATGGACGTGTCGCTGGAAGAGGCCGGCAGCCTCGCCACCGGTTCGGTCACCGCCACCGTGGAAGCCCTGTCGGCGCTGATCGAGAGCGGCAATCCGCTGTTCAAGGACGGCAAGCTGTGGACGCCGCACCGCCCCGCCCGGCCGGAAAAATCCGAGGGCGGCGTCACGATCCGCATGGCCTCCGACTACGAGCCCGCCGGCGACCAGCCGACCGCCATCCGCGACCTTGTCGAGGGCATCAATTCCGGCGAGCGCAGCCAGGTCCTGCTCGGCGTCACCGGCTCGGGCAAGACCTTCACCATGGCCAAGGTGATCGAGGCGACCCAGCGCCCGGCCGTCATCCTCGCGCCGAACAAGACGCTGGCGGCGCAGCTCTATTCCGAGTTCAAGAACTTCTTCCCCGACAACGCGGTCGAATATTTCGTCTCCTATTACGACTATTACCAGCCGGAAGCCTATGTGCCGCGCTCCGACACGTTCATCGAGAAGGAGAGTTCGATCAACGAGCAGATCGACCGGATGCGCCACTCGGCGACCCGCTCGCTGCTGGAGCGCGACGACTGCATCATCGTCGCCTCGGTTTCCTGCATCTACGGTATCGGCTCGGTCGAGACCTATACGGCGATGACCTTCCAGATGTCGGTCGGCGACCGATTGGATCAACGTCAATTGTTGGCAGACCTCGTCGCCCAGCAATATAAGCGCCAGGACATCAATTTCGTGCGCGGCTCTTTTCGCGTCCGCGGCGATACCATCGAGATCTTCCCGGCCCACCTTGAGGATGCCGCCTGGCGCATCTCGATGTTCGGCGACGAGATCGATGCGATCACCGAGTTCGACCCGCTTACCGGCCACAAGACCGGCGACCTGAAAAGCGTCAAGATCTACGCCAATTCGCACTATGTCACCCCGCGCCCGACCCTGAACGGCGCCATCAAGGCGATCAAGGAAGAGCTGAAGCTGCGGCTAGCCGAGCTGGAAAAGGGCGGCCGCCTGCTCGAAGCGCAGCGGCTGGAGCAGCGCACCCGCTACGATATCGAGATGCTGGAGGCGACCGGCTCCTGCGCCGGCATCGAGAACTATTCGCGTTACCTCACCGGCCGCAATCCCGGCGAGCCGCCGCCGACCCTGTTCGAATACATCCCCGACAACGCGCTTTTGTTCATCGACGAAAGCCATGTCTCGGTCAGCCAGATCGGCGGCATGTATCGCGGCGACTTCCGCCGCAAGGCGACGCTTGCCGAATACGGCTTTCGCCTGCCGTCCTGCATGGACAACCGGCCGCTGCGTTTCGAGGAATGGGATGCGATGCGGCCGCTCACCGTCGCCGTTTCGGCGACGCCGGGCGCCTGGGAAATGGAACAGTCCGGCGGCGTGTTCGCCGAACAGGTGATCCGCCCCACCGGCCTGATCGACCCGCCGGTGGAAGTCCGTTCCGCCCGTTCCCAGGTCGACGACGTGCTCGGCGAGATCCGCGAGACTGCCCAGAAGGGTTATCGCACGCTGTGCACGGTGCTGACCAAGCGCATGGCGGAAGACCTCACCGAATACCTGCACGAACAGGGTGTTCGCGTGCGCTACATGCATTCCGACATCGACACGCTGGAGCGCATCGAGATCATCCGCGACCTGAGGCTGGGCGCCTTCGACGTGCTGGTCGGCATCAACCTGCTGCGCGAAGGCCTCGACATTCCCGAATGCGGCTTCGTCGCCATCCTCGACGCCGACAAGGAAGGTTTTTTGCGCTCGGAGACGTCCCTCATCCAGACCATCGGGCGTGCGGCGCGAAACGTCGACGGCAAGGTCATCCTCTATGCCGACAAGATCACCGGCTCGATGCAGCGCGCCATGGACGAGACCGCCCGCCGCCGCGAAAAGCAGATGGCCTACAATATCGAGCACGGCATCACGCCGGAATCGGTGAAGGCAAGGATCTCCGACATCCTCGACTCGGTCTACGAACGCGACCACGTCCGCGCCGACATTTCCGGCGTCTCCGGCAAGGGCTTTGCGGATGGCGGCCACCTGGTCGGCAACAACCTGCAGGCCCATCTCAACGCGCTGGAAAAATCGATGCGCGACGCCGCCGCCGACCTCGACTTCGAAAAGGCCGCCCGCCTGCGCGACGAGATCAAACGCCTCAAGGCCGCCGAACTCGCCGTCATGGACGACCCGATCGCGAGAGACGAGGCCCGCGCCGTCGAAGGCGGCGGCGGAGGCAAGGCCAAAGGTGGATCCAGGGGCCGCTCCGAGTCGATCTCCCCCCTCGAGGGGGAGATGCCCGGTAGGACAGAGGGGGGTGCAGCCACACCCTCGGCTTCCCTCTTCGCCAAACCCAGCCTCGACGACATGGGCCCGGGCACCGACACCGCGACGCCGCTGTTCCGCAAGCCGCAGCTCGACGAGATGGGCCGCAACATCGCCGAACCCTCGAAAAAGTCGCTGTTCCGCAGGAACGACCTCGACGAAATGACCGTCGGTCGCACCGAGAAACCGGTCACCGGCAAGCTGCCGCCGAAACCGTCATCGCCGCCGCCGTCATCGACAACCTCTCCGTCGTCATCCTCGGGCCCGACCCGAGGATCCACCGACGACCCCCGCCCCCTCGTGCGCGGCAAGATCGGCGCGGGGAGTTATGAGGATGGTGGGGAGCAGAAGCGGAAGAGCCGGACGAAGGGGAAAACCGGGCGACCGGGGCGGTGAATAAAAAGACAATTGAAGCATATGAAATCACAGCCGGTGGCGCATAGTCTGCGGTCCGGACTTTTCAAAGAATTTTTGTAGAATGCCGAAAATCCCCAACCCCTTCGCGGCGATTAGGCTGTAATTGTTTGGACCATAAGTTCGCCTCACATTGAGCCGACAGCTACACTCAAGTTTCGAAGGATAGCTTACCGTAAATTGTGGGGATTGATATGCAGAACACATCTCATGCTGTTATGGCTCAACGCTTTGAGGCCAAAGACAGCCCCGACGACTTTCCCACTCCTCCATGGGCAACACGCGCCTTAGTTGAGCATGTCATTAGACCTGATAAAATTACTGGAATGACTTGTTTAGAACCTGCAGCGGGTAGAGGTTATATGACCCGCCCGTTGCAAGAGTATTTTGGCCACGTGGACTCGGCGGATGCATACCCATACGGCTTTGCGCAGGTGCGTGACTTCCTAGTATACCCCTATGAGGCGCTCTCGCATGATTGGGTTATCACTAACCCTCCCTTTCGACTGGCGGAAGAGTTTTTTGAACGCGCGATGTCTGTAGCTAGGCACGGGGTCGCAATATTGGCGCGAACTGTGTTCCTTGAAAGCGTTGGGCGATACGAAAGTATTTTCAGTAATAATCCTCCGACCCTATTTGCTCAGTTCTGTGAGAGGGTGCCAATGGTAAAAGGGCGCGTAGATCCAAAAGCTTCCACTGCAACTGGGTACGCTTGGTTCGTCTGGTTTAAAAATGCTGAAAATCGCGGTTCCCAGCTAACTTGGATACCCCCCTGCCGGAAATCTCTCGAAAAACGAGAAGATTACTTTAACGTTTTCTCTCGAGATGCTTCAATCCCACTTCCGTAATCTGAAGGCCACCTTTAACTCCCCTAAGCCGGCCGTTAGTTATGTAGTTCCCATCCGCGCCTTTATGCGACCGGATGTTGCGGACACGTTGCTCCCACATCTGCTCCAGAGGGCGCTTGATAGATGGAGCTCGATCCGCCGTTGTAAGTTCTAATATTTTAGGTATTTCGGAGATAAGGTGGCTATAGGGAGCTTGTCCATTTGGCATGTCTTTTAATATTTTAAGTACCGCCTCGGAAAGCTCCGCTTCACTCGTAATTCGGAAACCGCTGCCCACTATATCTCTCCAGCTCAAAGAATAAGTTGCCTATCGTTAAATAATCAGATTTGCCGTGGACGCGCTACCCATGCGGGAAAATTTCTACTTTCCTATGCACCCGCATGCACCGTACCTTCCCCCTCCCTCGCTTAACCATCCCCTCATATCCAAACGGAGACGACTTCACCCATGCGCATGCCAACCATCGTCTTCGCCCTGCTCTTCCCCCTGCTGGCCGCAACCGCCGCCGAGGCGCGCACCTACGCATCCCCGCAGGCGGTGATCAAATCGCTCTATGCCGACACGATCGATCCGGCCGAGGACGATGCGCCCTCGCCCTATTCCGCCTATTTTTCCGATGCGCTCAACGAGAGCCTGGCGGCGAATGGCGAGGCGGTGGATTTCGATCCGATCCTGGCCGGGCAGGATGGCGTCGCCAGCAATGTCCGGCTTTCCCCGCCGATCATCCTCGGCGACACGGCCGAACTGGAAGTGTCGTTCCGCAACGGCAAACGGTCCGCGACGCTCTATTACACTCTGGTGCGCGAAAACGGCGGCTGGAAGGTGGACGACATCGCCGACCAGTCCGGCGACGACCCCTGGAGCCTTCGCGACCTTCTTGGGCAGTAGGGTGTCTGGTCTTTCTTGAAAGGCGTCTTCGGCGGTTCCTTTGAGGCAGCCCTGCTCCTTCGTCGTCCTCGGGCTTGGCCCGAGGATAAGGGAGGAAACCAGGGCTTCATCGCGTCCTGCGCGGAGGGCTCCGCGATCGTGGAGATGCGTAAGGGGGTCGCGTATGACGCACCGCCCCCGGCCCTTCGCTTTAGCTCAGGGCGTTCGAGGCTCAAAACGCTCCACTGGAGCGTTTTGCCGGCCGAAGGCCGTCGCATCTCACCCCACAAACGCCCTTTCGATGACGAATTCGCCGGGCTTGTTGTTGGAACCTTCGACGAGGCCTGCCTTTTCGAGCAGGTCCTTGGTGTCCTTCAGCATCGCGGTCGAGCCGCAGATCATGCCGCGGTCAACGGCCGGGTCGAGCGCCGGGACGCCGAGGTCGGAAAACAGCTTGGCCGACTCGATCAGGTCGGTGATACGGCCCTTATGGGAAAACTCCTCGCGGGTCACGGTCGGGTAATGCTTGAGCTTGTCGCCGACGATCTCCGCCAGGAATTCGTGGTTCCTGATTTCCTCCACGAGGTCGAGACCGTATTTCAGCTCGGCGACGTCGCGGCAGGTATGGGTGAGGATGACTTCCTCGAATTTTTCGTAGGTCTCGGGGTCGCGGATGAGGCTCGCGAAGGGGGCGATGCCGGTGCCGGTCGAGAACATGTAGAGCCGCTTGCCGGGCGTCAACGCATCGAGCACCAGCGTGCCGGTCGGCTTCTTGCGCATCAGCACCGTGTCGCCCGGCTTGATCAGCTGCAGGTGCGAGGTCAGCGGGCCGTCCGGCACCTTGATCGAAAAAAATTCCAGCTCCTCGTCCCAGGCCGGGCTGGCGATCGAATAGGCGCGGTAGACCGGCTTGTCGCCGACCATCAGCCCGATCATCGCGAACTCGCCCGAACGGAAGCGGAAACCGGCCGGCCGGGTCATGCGGAAGCGGAACAGGCGGTCGGTATAATGCTCGACGGCGAGCACCGTCTCGGCATAAACGCCGTCCGGGATTTTTGCCGGAGCCTGGGCCACTGCGAATTCTTCCGTCTTTGCTGGAGCGTTCATGCCTATCGGTCTCTTCGTCTCGTCGTTTTTTTCGCAGAAGCGAAATATACCATATGGCCCCGCATTTGAAGGCATCTGCGTGCCTTTGTCGCGGCCCCTCGGGAAAATACGTGCGGGAAATTCGCCTTTCGGCGGGTCGTCCCCGGCCTCAGGCGGTCACTGTCCGGCGGCGCCAGCTATAGCCCTCGCCCTTTTCGGCGTGGCGGGCCGTCGGCTGGTAGTGCTCGGCGATGCCCGGCAACCGGCCCTCTCCGAGCCGTTTCAGCGCCGTGGCGTTCTTCACCGAAAAACTGTCCATGCCACAGCGCAACATCAGCGGCACCTGGTCGATCAGCACGTCGCCGACCGCCCGCAGCTCGTTCTTGTAGCCCAGCCGGTCGCGCAGCAGCGAGGCATGCGAAAAGGCCCGGCCGTCGTTGAAGGCCGGGAAATCCACCGCGACGATCTCGATGCGGTAAAGATAGGGTTCGAGCTTGCGCACGTCGTCCGCCGGGCGGATCAGCACGCCGAGGCCGACATCGTTGCTCTCCTCGGCCCTTGCGATCATCTCGTCGAGCGGCAGCAGCGCCTTCTGGTCCTCGGTCGCCTTCAGCTCCTCGGTCTCGATCACCCAGGGGTCGTTCTCGACGAAGCCGGTTTCTCTCCAGATACGGGTCATTTACGCGGCCTCCGCCTTGGCGTCGCCATAGAGCGCATCCTTGAAAGGCTGCGGCCCGACGCGGCGATAGGCTTCCAGGAAGGTCTCCTCCTTGCTCTCACGAAGGCCGAGATAGGTATCGACGATCGTCTCGACGGCGTCGGTCACCTTGTTCGGCTCGAAACCGCGGCCGATGATCTCGCCGATCGAGGTATGCTCGTCGCCGGAACCACCAAGCGTGATCTGATAGAGCTCGGCGCCCTTCTTCTCGACGCCCAGGAGACCGATATGGCCGACATGGTGATGGCCGCACGCATTGATGCAGCCGGAGATCTTGATCTTCAGCTCACCAATCTCCGCCTGACGCTCGGCCGCGCCGAACCGGGTGGAGATTTCCTGCGCAAGCGGGATCGAACGGGCGTTCGCCAGCGCGCAATAGTCGAGCCCCGGACAGGCAATGATGTCGGTAATCAGGCCGGCGTTGGCGGTCGCCAGGTTCTGCGCCACCAGCGCCCGGTAGAGCGGCTCGAGATCGGCCAGCGCCACATGCGGCAGGATGACGTTCTGCTCGTGGCTGATGCGGATCTCGTCGAAGGCGAACTCTTCCGCCAGGTCGGCGATCGCGTCCATCTGCACGTCGGAGGCGTCGCCCGGAATGCCGCCGATCGGCTTCAGCGAGATCGTCACCATGCCGTAGTCTGGGTGCTTGTGCGGCTTGACGTTCTGGTCAATCCAGCGGGCGAAATTTTCGTCGGCCTTTTTCCAGCCGGCGAGCTGCGGCCAGCCTTCGGCACGGTCCGGCAGAGCCGGCGGCGCGAAATAGGCGGTGATTGCCTGGATGTCTTTCTCCGGCAGCTTCAGTTCGGTGCCTTGAAGGTGGGAGAATTCCTCCTCCACCTGGCGGGCCAGTTCCTCGGCACCCGTCTCGTGGACGAGGATCTTGATGCGCGCCTTGTATTTGTTGTCGCGGCGGCCATGCAGGTTGTACACGCGCATGATCGCGGTCGTGTAGGAAAGCAGGTCTTCCTCGGGAAGGAAATCCTTGATCTTCTTGGCGATCATCGGGGTACGGCCCTGCCCGCCGCCGACATAGACGGCAAAGCCGATTTCGCCGGCCTCGTTCTTCTTCAGGTGCAGGCCGATGTCATGCACCTGGATCGCGGCGCGGTCGCGCTCGGCACCAGTGACGGCGATCTTGAACTTGCGCGGCAGGAAGGAAAATTCCGGGTGGACCGAGGACCACTGGCGCAGGATTTCGGCGTACGGACGCGGATCGGCGACCTCATCAGCGGCAGCACCGGCGAAATGGTCGGCGGTGACATTGCGAATGCAGTTGCCCGAGGTCTGCAGCGCGTGCATCTCGACGCTGGCGAGCTCGGCGAGGATATCCGGCGTGTCGGAGAGTTTCGGCCAGTTGTACTGGATGTTCTGGCGGGTGGTGAAATGGCCGTAACCGCGGTCGTATTTGCGGGCGATATGGGCGAGCATCCGCATCTGCTTGGCATTCAGCGTTCCATAGGGGATCGCGACGCGCAGCATGTAGGCGTGCAGCTGGAGATAGACGCCGTTCATCAGGCGCAGCGGCTTGAAGGCATCCTCCGCCAGCTCGCCGGAAAGCCGGCGGCCGACCTGATCGCGGAACTGCTCCACGCGGCTCGAAACAAAAGCGTGGTCGAATTCGTCGTAACGGTACATGACTTCCCCGAACTTTCGGTATCAGACTGCGATAAAAGCCGGATCGGCGGCGCGATATCCGGCAGCATATTCCATGGTCGGGCCCTGGGCCCGGATGCGCTCGCGAAGGCGCAGAGGCCAGAGCTTGCCGTCCTGCTCCTGCACGTCGATGACGGCGACGTCAACCACGCGGTTCTCGGCAAAATCGCGCTTGCCGATCGCCTCCAGCGAGGCCACGGCCTCCGCATGGCGGGCGACGATCGCGTCCTGCAGGTCTTCCACCCAATGGCCATTCGCGTCGAGCCAGACGGCGATGCCGTCGGACAGGCGGTTGGCGGTCAGAACCTTGTCGGTCATCTTCTACAGTCCCATTTCCTCGCGAACCAGAACCTTCCCGGCGGAAAGCGGTTCGGACTTCTTGAAATTCGCACCGGCCACGGCTTCGCCGATAATCACCATGACCGGGCCGGAAAGATCGTCGCGGGCTTCCAGATCCGGCAGTTCGCTCAGGACCCCGTGGAAAAGCCGGCGGTCGGAACGGCTGGCATTCTCGATCACCGCGACGGTGGTTTCCGGCGCGAGACCGGCGCCCATCAGGCGTTCGGCGACGGAGGCGGCGACCGTGCGACCCATATAGACGGCGATGGTGGCGCCGGAAATGGCAAGGCTTGCCCAGTCGGGCAGGATATCGCCGGTCAGGTCATGGCCGGTGGTGAAGATCAGCGACGAGGCGACGCCGCGCAGCGTCAGCGGCAGGTCGAAATCGGCGGCGGCGGCAAAGGCGGATGTGATGCCCGGCACGATCTCGTAAGTCACGCCGGCTTCGCGCAGCGCCGCCATTTCCTCGCCGGCGCGGCCGTAAACCAGCGGATCGCCGGACTTCAGGCGCACGACGCGCTTACCTTCGCGGCCGAGCCTGACCAGCAGCCTGTTGATCTCGTCCTGGGATTTCGAATGGCAGTTCTTGCGCTTGCCGACCGACAGGCGCTCGGCATCGCGGCGGCCCATGTCGACGATCGCCTGCGGCACCAGCGCGTCATAGACGATCGCATCGGCTTCCATCAGCACGCGCTGGGCGCGCAGCGTCAACAGATCCTCGGCACCCGGGCCGGCGCCGACCAGCCAGATATGGCCCGCAGCGCGGCCCGTGGTCGACAGAAGCGCATTGGCGGAGCGGCGCGCGGTGGCGATATCGTTGGCATCGACGGCGTCCGCGACATCGGCGGAGAAGAACCGGCGCCAGAAGATGCGGCGCGACACGCCGCGCGGCACCAGACGTTCGGCGGCATCGCGATATTCGGCGGCAAGCCTTGCCAGCACACCGAGCGACGGCGACAGCATCTGGTCGATGCGGGCGCGGATCATCTGGGCAAGAACCGGGCCGGCACCTTCCGTACCGATGGCGATCGCGACCGGCGCGCGATTGACGAGGGCCGGCGTGTAAAAATCGCAGAAATCGGGTTGATCGACAGCATTGGCGGGCACCTTCTCGGCGCGGGCGGCAGAAACGATCGCGCGGTCGAGTTCGGCATCGCCGGTCGCGGCGAACACCATGACGGCGCCCTTGACCTGCCCCAGGATGCGGTCCGGCGACAAATCCTCCTGCACGGTCTCGATGCCTTCGGCGGCCAGCCAGCGGGCATAGTCCGGCTCCGGCGCCGAGGCGCAAGCGACGATGTCCGCATCGGTGTTGCGCAACAGCCGCGCCTTGGCATAGGCTTCGTCACCATTGCCAAACACCACAACGCTCCGTCCGCTGACGCGGAAGAAGGCCGGGAAGACCGACAGGCGTTGTTGGCTTGGAGACATGCGGCTATCCTGAATCATATAACTGCAATATCCACAATAAGGCACCTGAATTGAAGGAATGGATATGCAAAGTGGATTGCGAGCCGGTATTTCTGTTTTACGATCAACCGGTTCTTGAGCAAAAGCCACCGCGGACGATATTTCTCCAGTGTTTCTGTAGACTAAAGTGTTTTTGCCCCGATCCGCTCGTTCGGAGCCATAAACCGCCTGGACACCCGTAATAAAGAGCTCCCATGACAATCGCCGCCCGCCTTCTCGACGTCATCGAAAACGACATCCTGCCTTTGACCGAACAGGGCGTCGCCGCCGGCAACAAGGTTTTCGGCGCGGCGATCCTCAAAAAATCCGACCTGTCGCTGGTGATTGCCGAGACCAATAACGAGCTTGAAAATCCGCTCTGGCACGGCGAAGTGCATACGCTGAAGCGCTTCTATGAAACCACGCGAGAACTTCCGACCAAGGACCTGATTTTCCTCTCGACTCACGAACCGTGCACGATGTGCATGTCGGCGATCACCTGGGCCGGGTTTGACAATTTCTACTACTTTTTCAGCCACGAGGATTCGCGCGATGCCTTCGCCATTCCCCACGACCTGAAAATCCTCAAAGAGGTGTTCGGGCTGGAGCCCGGCGGCTACAGGCGCAATAATGCCTTCTGGCATTCCCACGCGCTTGCCGATCTCATCGAGAGCGAAGACGAGCCGCTCCGCACCGACCTCAAGACCCGGACGGCCCGGATCAAGGCGCGCTATGACGGGCTTTCCGGCGTCTACCAGTCCGGCAAGGACAAGAACGACATTCCGCTCGCCTGACATCCGGCATTGAAGGACAAGATGATGGAAGCATCGAAGGATATTTCGCGGCTGATCGAGATCATGGCTGCATTGCGCACCCCGGTCACCGGCTGCCCCTGGGACCTCGAGCAGAATTTTTCGACCATCAAGCCCTATACGATCGAGGAGGCCTATGAAGTGGCCGACGCGATCGAGCGCAACGACATGGACGATCTCTGCGAGGAGCTGGGCGACCTGCTGCTGCAGGTGGTCTTTCATGCCCGCATGGCGGAAGAGGCCGGCGAATTTGCCTTCGGCGACGTGGTGCAGGCCATCACCAGAAAGATGATCCGGCGGCATCCGCATGTCTTCGCCGTCTCGGATGCGGCGACGCCGGACGCGGTGAAGCTGCAATGGGACGATATCAAGACGGAGGAAAAGCGCGAGCGGACCGAACGACGGGCACGGCGCGGGGTAACCGAGGATTTCAAGGCCGGTTATCTCGGCTCCGTCCACCGCGCCCAGCCGGCGCTGACGGAGGCGCTGAAGCTGCAGCAGCGGGCGGCAAAGGTCGGCTTCGACTGGTCGGCCGCCGAACCGATCCTCGACAAGATCGAGGAGGAGATCGGCGAACTGCGCGAGGCGCTGCGTGACGGCAGCCAGGACAAGGTCGCCGATGAACTCGGGGACCTGATCTTCGCGCTGGTCAATATCGGCCGGCATGTGAAGGCCGATCCGGAAGAGGCCCTTCGAGGCACGAATACGAAATTCCGGCGTCGGTTCAATTACATCGAGACTTCGCTTGAAAAGTCGAGTCAGACGCTGGAAGACGCAACCCTTGAGCGCATGGAGGAGCTCTGGCAGGCAGCCAAGGCGATCGAGCGGCAGATCGGCTGATGGGCGTTCAGATCGGCCGAGCCGTCAGGCTATTCGGCCGGCGGTGGCGACCTTCCCTGCCCGGTTCTGGAAGAGGCGGTTGAGCGCCCTTCGGGCCGGCTTTTCCACGAGATAGAAACTGGCGAGTGCGGTCGCGAGGGCGGCCAGAAGCAGCAAAGGGGTTGGCGCCGCGCCTTCGCGGTAGAGCTTGTAGAAGGGCTGCTGCCACAGATAAAGCGAGAAGGACCATAGTCCGGCATAGGTGAGGACCTTGGCGGACAGGACCTTGCGGAAAACCGGGGCCGCGCTGTCGATCGTGGTGATCGATAGCGCCAGCATGGCGGTCGACAGGCCGAAGGAGATGACCTGGAAAGGCATTCCCTTCGCTACGACCGCAATCAGCAGCGCCAGCGGCGACACCCACCACGGGGCTTGGCGCTTGCGGAGAAACAGCCAGAGGCCGCCGGCCAGGAATATGCCCGCGACGGAGACGTCGCTACGCCAGTGGGTATAGAGAACGCTTGCGCCGAGTTCCGTGCGGATGATGCCGTTCAGCATTGCGGCAGCGCCGAGGGCGACGATCAGAGCCCCGACCGGAAACAGTCTGCGGCGCGACAGGAACGCGACGCCCGCCAGAAGAATATAGGCATGTTCCTCGACGCAGAGCGACCAGAGGTGATCCAGCAACGCCACCGGGTGGGCATAGACCATGGCGTAGTTCAGCGTGAATGTCAGGGCCAGTAATGCCGCGGTAGGGCCGTGCGAAATCTCGGTACCCTGGAAGGCAAGGGTCGTGATGACCACGAATGCGAAGAGAGCCGGATAGATTCGCGAGAAACGCCGGAAAAAGAAGGTCGGCAATTCTGCCCGCCTGACGAACAGGATTTCCGCCATCAGCCGGCCGGACAGAACGAAGAACAGGTCAACGCCGAACGTACTGACGCCCGGCTTGAAATCATCCAGCCAGAAATGGCCGAGGATCACGACGATGACCGCAATCCCTCGCCATCCGTCGAGATAATCCAGGTGTCTTCCGGTCTCTTCGTGCGGCTGCGTTTGCATCATTACGAAAACCATCCTCGCCGGCCTCGCGATGATACTGCAAGAATCCCGGTCGTCGTCCACGGCTCTTTTTGCACTGCAAAAAACCGGCAAGATGATGGCAGCGGCAACCAGTTCGGCACCAAGGCCGCGTGGGAGGCGCCGCCCTTGGGCTGAGGACTCGTCGATCAGAGTCGGAAGATGACGGTGGCGGCAGGGCAGATCGCCGACCTGAAGCTGATGTGCAGCCCTTGGAAATCTCCTCGATTCAAGACAAAGTCATCTTTGCTCTAATATCCGGGGAGGTTCCGATGGAAAACCACGAGCCGTTTTTGCGCGAGGCGATTGCTCTCTCGAGGTCCGCGATGGACCGCGGCGACGAACCATTTGGCTCGTTGCTGGTAAAGGACGGCGAGGTCATCCTGCGCGCCGAAAACAGCGTCTTCACCGGCCATGACATGACGAACCACGCCGAGATGAACCTGATTAAACTGGCTGCACAGCACAACGACACTGCCTTTCTCGCTGACTGCACGCTCTATACCAGCACGGAGCCCTGCGCGATGTGCTCCGGGGCGATCTACTGGTCGGGCATCGGGCGCATGGTGTTTGCGTGCTCGGAAACGCGGCTTGGCGAGATCGCCGGCATCGGGTTGAACGTGCCGAGCCGGGCGGTTCTGCAAACCGGCGCGCGCACCGTCACTGTGGTCGGCCCGACGAACCTCGAAGACGAAGCCGCCGAAGTCCATCAGGAATTCTGGCCGAAGCATCTGGGCAAGGCCTGAAGCCTATCGTTCCCAGTCTTCCTTGCCCTGTTTCGGGCCGTTGCCGAGCTTGCGCTCCAGTTCGGCGGCCTCGGCTTCGGACATACGGACGTCCAGGGTGACGGACCCGTCCTCGTTGTCCTCGCGGCCATCGACGACGGAATTGCTGTAGATCCAGGAGACGAGGCCAAGCTTTTCCGGCGGAATGGTGATCGAGGTTTCGGTGAGCACGCCTGAGAGGCGCCTGGAGATCTCGTCCATCAGGGGCTCGACGCCCTCGCCCGTAATCGCCGATACGGCCATGACGTTTTCGCGGCCGGCGGCGCGCTCGGCGATCGCCTCATGGGCTTCCGGGTCGAGCCGGTCGATCTTGTTCCAGACCTCGATGATGCGCTTGGCCGCTTCCTTCTCGTCGATGCCGAGATCGGCAAGGATGCGCATCACATCGCCGGCCTGGGCGGCGTTGTCCGGATCGGACATGTCGCGCACATGCAGGACGAGATCGGCTTCCAGCACTTCTTCCAGCGTGGCGCGGAAGGCGGCGACCAGATGGGTCGGCAGGTCGGAGATGAAACCGACCGTATCGGAGAGGATGACGGTGCGGCCATGCGGCAGCTTCATGCGGCGAAGCGTCGGGTCGAGGGTGGCAAACAGCATGTCCTCGGCCAGCACGCCGGCGCCGGTGATGCGGTTGAACAGCGTCGACTTGCCGGCATTGGTGTAGCCGACCAGTGCCACGATCGGATGCGGCACCTTGCGCCGCTTGGCGCGGTGAAGCTGGCGGGTGCGCACCACCTGTTCGAGCTCGCGCTCCAGCTTGACGATGCGTTCCTGAAGCAGCCGGCGGTCGGCCTCGATCTGGGTTTCGCCGGGGCCGCCCATGAAGCCCGCGCCACCGCGCTGGCGTTCAAGGTGGGTCCAGCTGCGGACCAGGCGGCCCTTCTGGTAATTCAGATGCGCCAGATCGACCTGCAGCGTGCCCTCCTTGGTGGAGGCGCGGCGGCCGAAGATTTCGAGGATCAGACCGGTGCGGTCGATGACCTTGGCCTGCCATTCCTTTTCGAGATTGCGCTGCTGAACCGGGGTCAGCGGATGATCGACGATGACGAGGCCGGCATCGTGCTCGTCGAGCAGCGCCTTGATCTCCTCGATCTTGCCCGAGCCCATCAGCGTTCCCGGGCGCGGCTGGCTGATCGGCACGATCAGCCCCTGTACGATCTCCAGGTCAATCGCCTTGGCAAGGCCGATCGCCTCTTCGAGGCGGGCTTCGTTGGAGCGCTGCGGTGCGGGTGCCTGGCTTGAGTCGCCCTGCCCCGCCTTCGATCTCGACTGCTTGAGAACCGGCACGATGACGAGCGCGCGCATATCGTCCCGGCGCTTTTCAGACTCCGGGACCATGGATTCGTTGGAAGTATCGCGATTTGAAATCTGTTCTGTCCTGTTAGGCCGCGTTCTCTTCAGTTTCGAACATCTGCATGGGCTGGCCCGGCATGATGGTCGAGATCGCGTGCTTATACACGAGCTGAGAGTGGCCGTCACGGCGAAGCAGGACGCAGAAGTTGTCGAAAGAGGTGACGACACCCGTCAGCTTGACCCCGTTGATCAGGAAGATCGTCAGGGAAATCTTCTGCTTGCGAACGGTATTGAGAAATAAATCCTGCAGGTTCTGAGAACGTTCCGCCATAGCGCCGCTTCTTTCTTTTTTGCCGGCCGATAGCCGGGATCATGATCAAGCTTGATAAAAGACGACCGGAAAGCGCCCCGTGCTTTCCCTTCCCCGATGTTTGACTATCAAATCGCTGTCTTTTCCGCAACGTCGAAAAAGGTGTCGCGAATACTTGACGACACGGTGCCCGGATGGCCGTTGGCGACCGGCTTGTTGTCGATTTCGACGATGGGCACGCAGATCCCGGTGGCGGAGGTGAAAAACACCTCGCGGGCCGCCAGCATCTCTTCCGTCCCGAACTCGCGCTCCACGACCGTCAGGCCGAGTTTCTTGGCGACATCGATGAGCGTCGTGCGGGTGATTCCCTTGAGGATGCCGTGTTCGGCCGGCCGGGTGACCAGCTCGCCATCCCGCGTGACGATCCATACGTTCGAGGAGGCGCCTTCCATGACGATGCCGGATCGGTCGATGAAGATGGCGTCCTGCGCGCCTGCTTCCTTCGCCTGCTGTTTGGCGAGCACGTTCGGCAACAAGCCGACCGTCTTGATATCGACGCGGTCCCAGCGGTTCTCAGGGAGGGTTATAACCTTGATGCCATTGGCATATTTCTTGGCGGCGACAGCGGGATCGGTGCTTTTGGCGGTGATCGTGATGGTCGGCGGTGTGCCTTCGGCGGGGAAGAAATGATCGCGGCGGGCGGCACCGCGGGTCACCTGCAGGTAGAAGATGCCGTTGCTGACCCGGTTGCGGCGGAGCACTTCGCGGATGACGAAGGTGAGCGCCGCGCGCCCCATCGGGGCGGCCATCCTCAGTTCGCTGAGCGACCGGTCGAGGCGGTTCAGGTGGCGGGTCAGATCGACGATCATGCCGTGGCGCACTTCGCAGACCTCGTAGACGCCGTCTGCGAACTGGAAACCGCGGTCTTCCACATGCACCGCGGCTTCGGAATGGCGAACATATTGTCCGTTCACATAGGCAATTCTCGACATCGATATCCCCTGCTCTTTCGGGAGCGCTGGTCAGAAATACTGGATGGAAACCCGGAAAAGCTGTTCCACATGGCGCACGGCTTCGGCGGCGGCAAAGAGCACCACCCGGTCGCGCGCCTTGATCTTGGTGTCGCCGTTCGGGCGGATGACAGCCTCGCCGCGGTAGATGGCGCCGACGCGGATGCCGTCCGGAAGGTCGAGCTCGCGGAACGGCCGGCCGACCAGCGGCGACGTTTCCAACGCCTCTGCCTCGATGATCTCGGCCGCCCCGTTCTGCACCGCATAGACCGAGCGGATGCGGCCCTTGCGGACATGCTGCAGCACGCGCGAGATCGTCACCGCGCGCGGATTGATCTGCGCATCGATGCCGAGCGCGTGGGTGACCTGATGGAAAGACGTGGAGTTGATCAGCACGAGGTTCGACTTGCAGCCGAGCGATTTGGCGAGGACCGCGCCGAGGATATTGATCTGGTCGCTGTTGGTGAGGGTTATCATCAGGTCGGTATCCTGGATATCGGCCTGGGTCAGAATGTTCTGGTCGAGCGCCGAACCGTGCAGCACGATCGTGTTGCGCAGCTTTTCGGAGACGACCAGCGCCCGCTCGCGGTCGCTCTCGATGATCTTCAGCCGCGTCCTCGGCTGGTGTTCCTCGATGGTTCGGGCGACGTAGTAGCCGATATTGCCGCCGCCGGCGATTATGATGCGGCGCGCCTCCTGTTCCTCGTGGCCGAACAGGCCGAGCGTGCGGCGGATGTGTTCGCGCTGGCAGATGACATAGGCGAGATCGCCCACTTCGAGCTGATCGACGGAACGGGCGACGGTCAGGACGCCGCCCCTGAATATCCCCACAACCGTCGCCATCAGGTCCGGAAAGAGGTCCGAGAGCTGATGCAGCGGCGTGGCGACGACCGGGCAATCCTCCATGCACTCGATCGCCACCATGGCGATGTGATCGTCGGCGAAGCGGACCACGTCGGTTGCACCGGGAAAGGAAATGCGTCGCAGCACCATCTTGCCGACTTCGATCTCCGGAGAGATCGTCACGTCGATCGACATGTTCTGGCGGCTGAAGAGATCGGCATATTCCGGCTTCAGATAGTTCTGGGCTCGGATACGGGCGATCTTGGTGGGCACGGAAAACAGGGCATGCGCAACTTCGCAGGCAACGATGTTGACCTCGTCGTAGAGCGTCACCGCGATGATCATGTCGGCGTCTTCGGCGCCTGCCTTTTCCAGCATGTCTGGATGTGCGCCGTGGCCGACGTAACCCTTGACGTCGAGCGTCTCGGTGATCGCCGCGATCAGCGTCGCCGAGGTATCGATGACGGAGACGTCATTGTCCTCCTGAGACAGCCGTTCGGCAATGCCGTAGCCCACCTGTCCCGCGCCGCAGATGATTACCTTCATAGGTCAAACACCGAGCGATTTGAGCTTGCGGTGGAGTGCCGAGCGCTCCATGCCGACGAATTCCGCGGTGCGGGAAATGTTGCCCCCGAAACGGTTGATCTGGGCGATCAGGTAGTCGCGCTCGAACATCTCGCGGGCTTCGCGCAGCGGCAGCGTCATGATGTGGTAGTCGCCCTTGGCGGAGACCTTCGGCAGCATGTCGCCAAGATCGGTCGGCAGCATGTCGGCGGAAATCGGCGAATCCGGGCCGTCGGACCGGGCGAGGATCATCAGCCGTTCGATATTGTTGCGCAGCTGGCGGATATTGCCCGGCCAGTCATGGGCCTGCAGGACCGCCATGGCATCCTCGCCGATCTTGCGGGGTCGGATGCCGGCCTGTTCGGAAATCTGGCGCATGAACATGTCGATGAGGAACGGAATGTCCTCGCGGCGCTCGGCCAGTGCGGGCACCTTGACCGGCACGACGGCCAGACGATGGTAGAGGTCTTCGCGGAACGAACCGTCGGCGATCAGGCTTTCGAGATTGTAGGCTGTGGACGAGATGATGCGGACATCGACCTTGACGCGCTTGGAGCCGCCGACCCGCTCGAACTGCTGGTCGACCAGCACGCGCAGGATCTTGTTCTGCGTCTCGCGCGGCATTTCGCCGACCTCGTCGAGATAAAGGATGCCGCGATGGGCCTCTTCCAGCGCGCCGATCTTGCGGGCCTGGCCGGGGCCGCCTTCGGTGCCGAACAGCGCGATCTCCATGCGGTCGGGCGTGATCGTCGCGGCGTTCAGCGCCACGAAGGGACCGGCCGCGCGTGAAGAACGCTTGTGGATCATGCGGGCGACGAGTTCCTTGCCGGAGCCGGAGGGGCCGAGGATCATGACGCGGCTGTTGGTGGGCGCCACCTTCTCGATCGTCTGGCGGAGCTGCGAGACGGCGACCGACGTGCCGACCAGTTCGGCCGCGTCGCCGGTGCGCTTCTTGAGTTCGGTCACCTCGCGCTTCAGCTTGGAGTTTTCGAGCGCCCGCTCGGCGATCAGGATCAGCCGGTCGGCCTTGAACGGTTTTTCGATGAAGTCGAAGGCGCCGCGCTTGATCGCCGACACCGCAGTCTCGACATTGCCGTGGCCGGAGATCATCACGACGGGCAGATCGGGATGCCGGCTCTTGACCTCGTCGAGCAGCGCCAGACCATCGAGCCTGGAGCCCTGCATCCAGATATCCAGGAAAACCAGACGCGGCACGCGATCGGATATCGCCGCCAGAGCGCTATCGCTGTCGTGCGCCGTGCGGGTTTCATGGCCCTCATCGGACAAAATACCTGAAACGATATCGCGGATATCCGCCTCGTCATCTACGACCAGAATATCAGACGCCATAAGCCAATTCCTTGTTATTATCCGTTCCCGGCACCGCCACCTGTTCAAGATGCGGCAGCAGCACCCTGATCATGGCGCCCTTGCCATGATCGAAATCGGCGGGAGCATCGTGCAGTTCGAGCTGCCCGCCGTGTTCTTCAATGATCTTCTTGACGATGGCGAGCCCCAGACCCGTGCCCTTGTCGCGCATGGTCATGTAGGGCTCCAGAATGCGGTGCCGGTTTTCGGTCGGAAGACCGCTGCCGTTGTCGATGATGTCGACCACATAGGTGTCGCTGGCCTCATCGTAGACCGAGCGCACCTTGACCTTGCGGCCGTCGCGCTCCTGATCGCTCGGCACCGCCTCGATCGCCTCGACGGCGTTCTTGATCAGATTGCCGAAGGCCTGGCCGAGCATGCGCGCATCGAACATGCCCTTCAGCGGCTCGTCGCCGAGCTCGCGGATGAAATCCACATGGGTGGTGCCCATTTCGCGCAGGAAGATCGCGTCGCGCAGGATATCGCGCAGGTCGGCCTCCTCCTTGGCGGGTTTGGGCATGCGGGCAAAGGAGGAAAACTCATCGACCATCCGGCCGATATCGCCGACCTGACGCACGATCGTATCGGTGCACTGGTCGAAGACGGCGCGATCGTCCTCGGCGATCTGCTTGCCGTAACGACGTTTCAGGCGCTCGGCGGACAGCTGGATCGGGGTGAGCGGGTTCTTGATCTCGTGGGCGATGCGGCGGGCTACATCCGCCCAGGCGGTCGAGCGCTGGGCGATGACGAGATCGGTGATATCGTCGAGGGTCACGACGTAGCTGTCATGGGCGGCGCGCTGTTCCTCGCGAGTGACCTGGACCGACAGCGTCCGCTCCTTGCCGCCGCGTATCAGGTTCACCTGCTTGCGGAACTCGCCGCGGGCTCTGCTGCGCGCCTCGGTGAGGACGTTATCGATCTCAGGCGCGACATCCTGCAGCTTCTCGCCCATCAGCTGTTCGGCGGGAACGCCGAGGAAATGCTCCGCCGACGGATTGACGATGGTGATGCGGCGGTCTTCCTCGACGCCGATGACGGCGGCGGTGACGCCTGACAGCACCGCCTCGATGAAACGGCGGCGGTCGTCCACCTCGTCCTTGGCTTCGAGGATCTCGTCGCGCTGGCTGCGGATTTCGGAAATCATCTTGTTGAAGGTGCGCGACAGGCTGCCGACGTCGCCATCGGCGGCGCGCACCGGCACGACGACGTTGAGATTGCCGGTCGCCACGCTGTCGGCGGCGCTGATCAACAGCCGGATCGGCCGGACGATACGGTCGGCGACCGCGATCGCCGTCCAGATCGCCGCGAGCAGCACGATCAGCGCAAAACCGAGATAAAGCACGGCAAAGGCGATCTGCAGCGAGGTGCGGCCGGCCTCCATCGCCTGGTATTCGGCGGTGTTCTCCTCCATCAGCCGCATCGCCGAGATGACCTTCGGATCGACGGCGCGGATGGTATAGAGATAGGAACCCGGGATGGCGTCGAGCTTGATGACGGCGCCGACGAGGTTGGTGACGCCCGGCGGGATCAGCGTCGGCTGGCCGGCCGCCGCCGTCTTCAGCGCGTCCTCGGGGATCGCCGGCAGCGGCTTTTCCGTCTTGATGTCGGCCTGGACGATCGCCTGTCCGTCCTCGCGCACCAGGAACGCACCGAGCATGCCGCGACCGCGCGCCTGGCGGGTCATCAGCTCCACGAACCCTGTCCGGTCGAGATAGAACATCGGCCGGTTGCGCTCGAGGTCGTTCGACATCGACACGGTCTGGCCCTGGAGATAGCTGGCGTTCTCGAGCATGTAGGCGCGGGCGACGTCCTGCGAGGACTGCACGATCGACTGGGTGCGCAGCGAGAACCAGCGGTCGAGGCCGACATTGAGCGTCAGGCTGGCGAAGATTGCCACCAGGACCGCCGGCGTAATCGCCACGATCGAGAACAGCACGACGATGCGGACATGCAGGCGGGCGGCGGCACGACCGCGGTTGCGCGCCTTCACCAACCGGACGATCTCGCGGGCGATCAGATACATGAGCCCGAGGATGAACAGCGAATTCAGGGCCGCCGAGGCGATCACGACATTGGTGGTCGGGGCGATCGGCGTCAGGCCGAGCAGGATGAACAGCGTCACCGACGCGCAGATCAGGGCTCCGCCGGCGAGCAGAAGGCCGGGAAGCGCGAACGACGCGCGCCGATCCTGCACTGACACCGCTGGCTCGTCTTCGGCCATCGGCGCTGTTTCGCCTTCCGTCATCGAATCCACTCCGATCCCCAAAACCCTCGCGGGAGATCGATCCAACCCGGTCAGACCGGGCGAAGCGACAGCCACTTTCCAGAAAAGGGCTGGCCCTACCCCATCAACGGCCGCCACTCCGTCGAGCCTTCACCAAACCCTGCGTGACCTTTAAGCAACGCAATGTGGCGAAAATGCAACGATGAGCGGATGGTGTCAAGCAGTCGGGAAGAAACTAACCTTCAGGCGCCACGAGAGCTGCGGTAGACCGAGACGCCCAGTTCCCGGATCTTCTTGCGCAGCGTGTTGCGGTTGAGGCCGAGGAGATCGGCCGCCTTGATCTGGTTGCCGCGGGTGGCGGTCAGGGCCGCCAGGATCAGCGGATATTCCAGCTCCGTCAGGACCCGATCGTAGAGGCCCGGCGGCGGCAGGTTTTCGCCGAAGCTCGCGAAATAGGTGCGCATGTTTTCTTCCACGGCCTGCGCGATGGTGAGCGAACCGCTGCGGGTACCCATCTTGTCGATGGGGCTGTCGGGAACATCCGAACGCAGCTCCGATTCGATGATCTCGCGGCTGATGACCTCCTGGGGATAAAGCGCCATCAGGCGGCGAACCAGGTTTTCCAGCTCGCGCACGTTGCCCGGCCAGGCATAGGCCTTCATCAGATCCAGCGCTTCGCTGTCGAAACGCTTGGCATCAAGCCCTTCCTTCTCGGCCATCTGCATGAAGTGGCGCACCAGATCCGGAATGTCCTCGGCACGGTCGCGCAACGGAGGCAGGCGCAGCGGCACGACGTTGAGGCGGTAATAGAGGTCCTCGCGGAAAAGCCCCTGGTTGATCAGGTGCTTCAGATCCTTGTTGGTGGCCGCGACGATGCGCACGTCGGTGCGGATGGGCGTCCGGCCGCCGACGGTCGTGTATTCGCCCTGCTGCAGGACGCGCAGCAGACGCGTCTGGGCGTCCATCGGCATGTCGCCGATCTCGTCGAGGAAAAGCGTGCCGCCCTCGGCCTGTTCGAAACGGCCGGTGGAGCGGTTCTGGGCGCCGGTAAACGCGCCCTTCTCATGGCCGAAGAGTTCCGATTCGATCAGGTCGCGCGGGATGGCGGCCATGTTGATGGCCACGAACGGACCGTTGCGGCGCTTGCCGTAATCGTGGAGCGCGCGGGCGACGAGTTCCTTGCCGGTACCGGACTCGCCGGTGATCATCAGCGTCAGGTCGGTCTGCATCAGACGCGCGAGCACGCGGTAGATTTCCTGCATGGCGGCGGAACGGCCGACCAGCGGCATGCCGTCCTGCATGTCGTCGTCGAGGCGGGCGGGCTTGCGCTTCGGCTCGGCGAGCGCCCGGCCGATGATGGCGATCAGCTCGGTCAGGTCGAATGGCTTTGGCAGGTAGTCGTAGGCGCCTTTCTCAGACGCCTTGATGGCGGTCATGAAGGTGTTCTGGGCGCTCATGACGAGCACCGGCAGCTCGGGCCGCGCCTTCTTGATGCGCGGCAACAGGTCGAAGGCGTTCTCGTCGGGCATGATCACGTCGGTGACGACGAGGTCGCCCTCGCCGGCCGAAATCCAGCGCCACAGGGTGGCGGCATTGGAGGTGATGCGCACTTCGTAGCCTGCCCTGGTCAAGGCCTGGTTCAGCACGGTGCGGATGGCCGCGTCGTCGTCGGCGACAAGGATCGTGGCAGTCATTTAACGTTTCCTGTGGAGTTCAAGGCGCGGCCGTCCATGGCCTCTTCCTTGTGCATGGGCATCAGAACACGGAATATCGTCCGGCGCGCCTGGCTGTCGCATTCGACGATGCCGCCATGGCCGCCGATGATCTTGGCGACCAGGGCCAGGCCGAGGCCCGAGCCGTTCGTCTTGGTGGTGATGAAGGGATCGAAGAGATGCGGCACGAGATCGGTCGGAACGCCGGGTCCGTTATCGATGACGCAGAATTCGAGCGGCAGGGAAATCTTGTCCCGGGTGCCGGCGACCGACAGCTTGATGCCGGGGCGATAGGCGGTGGTCAGCATGATTTCGCCGTCCGGCTGGTCGCCGACGGCTTCGGCCGCATTCTTGATGAGGTTGAGGAAGACCTGAACGAGCTGGTCGCGGTTGGCAAAGACCGGCGGCAGCGACGGGTCGTACATTTCGGAAATCTTGATGTTGCGGGCAAAACCGGCCTTGGCGACCGCCTTTACGTGATCGAGCACCGAATGGATGTTCAGCGGCACGCGATCGACGGGGCGCTCGTCGGAGAACACTTCCATACGATCGACCAGGGAGACGATGCGGTCGGTCTCGTCGCAGATCAGCTGGGTCAGCGCCCGGTCGTCGTCGGGAACGACGCTTTCCAGAAGCTGGGCGGCGCCGCGGATGCCCGACAGCGGGTTCTTGATCTCGTGGGCGAGCATGGAGGCCAGACCCGTCACCGAACGGGCGGCGGCGCGATGGGTGAGCTGGCGGTCGATCTTGTCCGCCATCGACCGTTCCTGGAAGACGACGACCACCGAGCCCGGTTCGCTGACCACGGGCGCGACATAGAGATCGACCAGCTTGTCCTGGCCGAGACGCGGCGAAGACAGGTCGACGCGGTATTCGTTGACGGGAGCCTTGCGCTCGCGCACCTGGTCGATCAGGGCGAGCAGCGGGCTGCCGAAGGGAATGAAGGTGGAGATCTTGTTCTTGGCGAGATGGGGAGCGCTGGCGCCGAAGAAGGCCTCCGCCTCCCAGTTCGCGAACGCGACCTTGCCGGCCGCATCCACCAGGATCACCGGGTTCTGCACCGAGTTGAGGACCGCCATGGCGAGCGCATTGCCCATCGCGGCATCCGGCGCCTGGGACTTGCTCATGCGGCCTCCTTCCGAGCGGCGGCGGGCTTTCTGGCGTCGATAGGTTGGCCGCCGAGCGCTGCAGTCATCCGGCGCGACACATCGGCCGGGTCTTTCGAAATCATGATGGCAGCCTTTTCTGAGACGGGCAGGTCGCTCGCGTAGCGATCGAGATACCAGCCGAGCTGTTTTCGCGCATGCCGGAGGCCGGCCTCTCGGCCGTAAAGTTCCAGCATCGCCTCGTAGTGTTCGATGACCAGATCGGCGATCTCAGCCCGAGATGGCGCGGCGTGGCCGGCGAGCCAGCCGACATGCCAGGGCCTCCCCTGAGCACCGCGGCCGACCATGACCGCATCGGCGCCGGAACGCGAAAGGATACCTTGAGCATCCTCGGGCGATTCGACGTCGCCATTGGCGATCAGCGGGATGGAGATCGCCTCACGCACCCGGCGGATCGCATCCCAGTCCGCCCTGCCCTCGTAGAACTGCATGCGGGTGCGGCCGTGGATGGTCACCAGCTGGATGCCCGCCTGTTCGGCGCGGCGGGCGATCTCGGGCGCATTGATGGAATTTTCATCCCAGCCAAGCCGCATCTTCAGCGTCACCGGCACGTTGACGGCGTTGACTGTCGCCTCGATCATCGACAGCGCGTGATCCGGATCGCGCATCAGCGCCGAGCCCGAATAACCGCCCGTTACCTTCTTGGCCGGGCAACCCATGTTGATGTCGATGATGTCGGCGCCGTTATCGGCGGCGATCCTGGCGGCCTGCGCCATCGGCTGCGCCTCGCGGCCGGCAAGCTGGACCATGTGCGGCGAAATGCCGGCGCCCTTGAGCCGCGCCCATGATTCGCCGCGGTTGAGAATGAGTTCACCGCTGGCGACCATTTCCGTCACCACGAGCCCGGCTCCATAGCGCCAGGCAAGCTGCCTGAACGGCAGATCGGTGACGCCGGACATCGGTGCCAGGACGACGCGATTGCGAATGGCGACAGGCCCGATCTGAAAAGGCTTGGCGAGATCTTGAAAACTCAAATGATGATCTTTCGGGCACATGAGGTAGTTGCACTATTTTTATTCAGGTCTCGGGCGTTTGCCAAGAGCAATTCCGGAACTGCGTTATTTTTGAGCGGCGTGCTGGAATTCAGGCTTTTGGTCCTATAGTTCTGCGCCTGTCAATCCAAAACGAATTACGGGTCGGGGACGACAAATCCATGACAATCGGTTCCAAGACAATCGGTATCGTCATCGTCGCCGCAGGCCGCGGGGAACGGGCCGGCTCTCGTGAGGACGGCCCCAAACAGTATCGGCGGATCGGCGACAGACCGGTCATTGCCCATACGCTCGAACGGTTTCTGACCTGGCCCCGCAGCGGCCCGATCGTCGTCGTCATCCATCCGGACGACGAAGCGCTGTTCGCGGCGGCGACCGTCGGCCTCAGGGGAGCGGGCGGCGTGATCACCACGTTCGGCGGAGAAACGAGGCAGCGCTCGGTCTATGAAGGCCTCCGCGCCCTTTCCGGCACCGAGGCCACCCACGTGATGATCCACGATGCGGCGCGACCCTTTATCGACCACGGCGTGCTCGAGCGGGTGGCGCAGGCGCTCGACGAGGGACGGGACGGCGTGCTGCCGGCCGTTCCGGTCAGCGACACCCTGAAGCGACGCGGTTCCGACGGGCTGGTGCACGAAACAGTGCCGCGCGCCGGGCTCTATGCAGCCCAGACGCCGCAGAGCTTTCTTCTCTCCGAGATCCGCACCGCCCATGAAAAGGCGGCGGCTTTGCGCCGGGAGGATTTCACTGACGATGCTTCGATCGCCGAATGGGCCGGCCTGCCGGTAACGCTGGTGGAAGGATCGGTCGACAATATCAAACTCACCGTGAAGCGGGACATCGCCATGGCCGACGAAAAACTCTCGCAGAACGGGGCCTCGACCACCCTCCCCGACGTGCGAACCGGCAACGGCTATGACGTGCATCAGCTGGAGCCCGGCGACGGGGTGACACTCTGTGGCGTGTTCATTCCGCACGACCAGAAGCTCAGCGGCCATTCGGATGCGGACGTCGCGCTGCATGCATTGACCGACGCGCTGCTTGCCACCTGCGGTGCCGGCGATATCGGCGACCATTTTCCGCCCTCGGACATGCAGTGGCGTGGCGCGGCGTCAAAGATCTTCCTCGACCATGCGGCAAAGATCGTCCGCGAACATGGCGGCACGATCATGAACGCCGATATCTCGCTGATCGCCGAAGCCCCCAAGATCGCCCCGCACCGCCAGGCGATGCGCGAAAACCTCGCCGAGATCCTCGCCATTTCGCTCGACCGCTGCTCGGTCAAGGCGACCACCAACGAGAAGATCGGCTTCATCGGCCGCCGCGAGGGTATTGCCGCCATCGCCACGGCGACCGTCGTTTATCGCGGGGACGCCGCGTGAGCCTGTTTCCCGCCGATGTCGAAGACCTGGCCCGGAAGATCGTTGCGGATTTCACGGCGCGCGGGCTGATGGTCGCGACTGCCGAATCGTGCACCGGCGGGCTGATCGCAGGGGCGCTGACGGAGATCTCGGGCTCGTCCGCCGTCGTCGACCGCGGTTTCGTCACCTATACGAACCAGGCGAAGGTGGACATGCTCGGGGTAACCGCCGCCACTCTGGCGACGCATGGGGCGGTGTCGAGGGAAACGGCGCTGCAGATGGTGCATGGTGCGCTTTATCGGTCACAAGCCGCCGTGGCGGTTGCGGTGACCGGGATCGCGGGACCCGGCGGCGGATCGGCGGAAAAGCCGGTCGGGCTGGTGCATCTGGCTGCGAAAAGCCGCTCGGGGAAAATCCTGCGCCGGGAAATGCGCTACGGCGATATCGGCCGAACCGAGGTGAGGCTGGCGACCGTCAGGACTGCGCTGGAAATGCTGGTGGAGGCCGCATGCTGACCGAGGATCCGGCCGCAGACTGGCCTGAACTAGCCGCCCGCCGACGGGAGGTCTTGCCGGCACGCTGACCGGCAATTCCGGCGTCGCCCATCAAGGATCCGGGCAGAGCGAAGCGACATCCGGCCCGAAATCTTCCGGACTGACCTTGTCGCGATCCCACCATGTCTTGCCGCCGATCATGAAGGTGGTCGCCATCCACTGATCCATCGTTTCGCGCAGCTTCTTCGCCGCCGTCTGAAACTGGGCGCTTGCCCGGACCTCCTCGAAACACTTCACGACCTTCAGAGCAGAGGGAAGCGCGCGCGTGACGTAAAGCATATGAAAATCCAGGCTGCTCAACGCCTCGCCGGTTTCGACCGCGGCTACCCTGGCCGCGTCGGCTGCCGAGAGATCGATATCCAGGGGCTCGATATGGACGCGTTCGCCGGTCTTGCGGCCGGGAACGCCGAACTGGTCGCCATCGACGCCGTAGCTGCGGCTGACGATGTCGATGTCCTGCAGCTTCGACGAGACAATGCCGGTGGTTGCGAATGCCAGCAGGGAGGTCTTCGGGTCGGAATTGGGAAGTTTTTCGGTCTGCCTGATCTGGCCGACCTTGCCGACCGGCAGCGAGCCCGGCTCTGGATCATAGGTCAGGCGCACGTTCAGGAAGATTTCGAACTGCGCGATCCGGCGCGGAAACATTTCCCGATCGACGAAAACACCCATGGCCGGCGTCGCGGCGTCTTCGGAATGGACGACGAACTTGAGCTCCGGCGATAGCCAGTATGCCCCGCTGATCGCCTTGCCCTGGCTGTCCGACAGGATCACGTATGCGCCGGGCTGGCGAAGCTTCGAGAGATCGGCCGCACCGGCGGGCATCGCCAGGAGCGCAGCCGGAAACACCGGCCACATCATGCGTGAGAGATGTCCTGCCATGCCAGCCTCCCCTGCGATGAGGAGACTATCCATCAGAGCGAAGGGCTTCGCAAGAGTGAGCGCTGTTTCGCCAGGGGGCATATGTCGGTCAGAAGAAAACCGGTAGTCCCAGGCGGCTCAGGCGTAGATCTTGTCCGCCCTGGTCTCGAAGGCTTCCGCGAACATGCGGAAGGCTCGATCGAACATCGAGCCCATCAGGGCGCCGAGGATCATGCTCTTGAACTCGTAGTCGATGTAGAAATGCACCGTGCAGGAATTCGCGGTGCCGTCCGCCGCCGGCTCGAAGCTCCAGCGGTTGTCGAGATATTTGAACGGTCCCTCGATATATTTCACGTCGATGATCCGCTCGGCGGGATTGAGCAGGACCTGGGTGGTGAAGGTCTCACGGATCGCCTTGTAGCCGACGGTCATGTCGGCGACCAAAAGCGTCTTGCCGTCGCGCTCCTTGGAGGAACGTACGGTCAGCTCTTCGCAGAGCGGCAGGAATTGTGGATATTTTTCGACGTCGGCTACGAGCGCGTACATCTTTTCAGCGCTGTGCTTGACGGGACGGCGGATTTCGAACTTTGGCATGATCCCGAGTTAAGCGCGGGATCTGAGAAGATCAAGAAGATCGCGCATTTCCCGACGGGATTTCAACACCAGAACCGGTTTGTCGCCTGCGTGCTTCTCCAGCCCGGCAAGGACTCGCGGCGCGAATTTCTGCTCCCAGGTCCAGACGAACCGTAAAAATTGCCACTCCATCTTCTCCGGGCAACCGGGCGCCATTTCCGGGCGGGTGCGGCCGAGATGTCGCATCCAGCGGCTGAGGATGCCCCAGACGTTGAGGAGGCGCGGCATCCGCACCCAGAGGACGATTTCGCTGCGCGGCACGCGGATATCGAAGGTCGAGGGGTTGGTGCCGTCCATGATCCAGCGATCCTGGGCTATCAGTTCCCTGATGAGGCGGAGCTGCTCGTTCTTGGTTCGCTGCACCCAGCCCGGCAGCCACAGGACATCCCGGTCGATCGACGTGTAAGGCAGCCCGAAACGATCGGCGATCTTCTGCGACAGCGTCGATTTGCCGTCACCGGAACAGCCGACGACCAGAATTCGGTCGGCATGGGGATCTTGTCTGCCGCTTGCGCAATTCCCACGTAACGGATCGCATTCACGCCGGATTCCATATCCATCATGCTCTCCCGTGAATCAGGCTCTCGGTATCGTGACTGGTGGTAACTGCCGATGACGACAGGAGGATTTCAATGCCAATCGGACGGGGCTATAGAGATCGCCGAATGTGATCGTGACGGAGCGTTGACACGGACCTCAGAGTGATTGATTCAACCACAGGTCATTTGTTGATGACAGATGGCATTCAGATTAATAAGATTTAACGTAGCATCCATTCGGTTGTAGTGATCCAGAGTCGCAAGTGCGCGTACAATTGGTATAATCAACCGACAACAGACGGGCGCAGCCGAAAGAGGCATCCATGGACGATTTCTCGCAGATGATAAAGCTGCTCGAATCCGCAAAGCAGCTTGCAGACATGAACCAGCTCCCCATGCTCGTCTATCTTATTGAAATGGCTAAGGCGGAAGCGCGTGGCCACAGGTTCACGCTGCGCGAAAGAAGACGCGGCCAGGACAAGAGCGAAAAGATCCAGGCAGCCGAATAAGCCTGGAACCGGGTGCCGCCCTACTCGGCGGCAGCCAGGACCTTCTTCTCGCGCGCAGCCTTCAGACGTGCGAAATCGTCGCCGGCATGATGCGAAGACCGGGTCAGCGGGCTCGACGACACCATCAGGAAACCCTTTGCATAGGCCACCGTCTCGTAGGACTTGAACTCGTCCGGGGTGACGAAGCTTTCTACCTTGTGGTGTTTTCGGGTCGGCTGCAGATACTGGCCGATCGTCAGGAAATCGACGTCCGCGGTACGCAGATCGTCCATCAACTGCAACACTTCGTTGCGCTCCTCACCGAGCCCCACCATGATGCCCGACTTGGTGAACATGGTCGGATCCAGCTCCTTCACCCGCTGCAGCAGCCGGACGGAGTGGAAATAGCGGGCACCAGGCCGCACCGTCAGATAGTTGCCCGGCACAGTTTCCATATTATGGTTGAAGACATCCGGCTTGGCGGCGACGACGCGCTCCAGCGCACCGGGCTTCTTCAGGAAGTCTGGCGTCAGGATCTCGATCGTCGTTGCCGGCGACGCGGCGCGGATCGCCCAGATCACCTTTTCGAAATGCTCGGCGCCGCCATCCGCCAGGTCGTCGCGGTCGACGGAGGTGATCACAACGTGCGACAGGCCCATCTGCCTGACGGCCTTGGCGACGTTTTCCGGCTCGTCCATGTCGAGCGCGTTCGGCTTGCCGGTCGCGACATTGCAGAAGGCACAGGCGCGGGTGCAGATCTCGCCCATGATCATGAACGTGGCGTGCTTCTTGTCCCAGCACTCGCCGATATTGGGGCAGCCCGCTTCCTCGCAGACCGTCACCAGCTTGTTTTCCTTCACGATCGCGCGGGTTTCCTGGTAGCCCCTGGAGACCGGCGCACGAACGCGGATCCATTCGGGCTTGCGCATCACTTCCTGGTCGGGACGATGCGCCTTTTCCGGGTGACGGACGCGCTTTTCATCGCCGGATGCGATCGTGTCGAGAATGGTGACCATAGTTACCTGCTTTCAACCGCTTGGAACGCGGGTTTCGTCAACGCCTGACGAGCTTGGCGACAAATAGCAAAATGCAGGAGCCGATGAAACCTGCAACCAGGTAACCCAGCCATCCGTCTGCAACATGGATGTTGAGCCGGTTGAAGATGCCGTTGGCGAGCACCGCGCCGACTATGCCGATCACGATATTCATGAAAATGCCGAAACGGACATCCATCAGCTTGCCGGCGAGCCAACCCGCCAGGCCGCCGATGATGATCGCCGCAATCCAACCTACCTGCATGAAAAACTCCGTAAAAACCAAGTTCGAAAGATATGGGCGACCACTCGCCCGTTCGCAATATTGATGGACAGGCCGGCCCCACCTAAACCGTCATCCTCGGGTTAAACCCGAGGATGAGGATGACGGCGGATGGGGCACATCCCCATCCATCCCAAACGCGGGCAGCGAGCAATGCAGAGCCTGTTACGCATTCAGCGCCTGGCCATAGGCATCCAGCACGCTTTCCTTCATCGTTTCGGAAATGGTCGGATGCGGGAAGATCGTATGCATCAGGTCCTCTTCCGTCGTCTCCAGGTTCATGGCGACGACGAAGCCCTGGATCAGTTCGGTGACTTCGGCACCGACCATGTGGGCGCCGATCAGTTCGCCGGTCTTCTTGTCGAAAATCGTCTTGACGAGGCCCTGGTCTTCGCCGAGCGCGATAGCCTTGCCGTTGGCGACGAACGGGAAGCGGCCGACGCGGATATCGCGGCCCTGCTCCTTCGCCTTGGCTTCCGTCAGGCCGACCGAGGCAACCTGCGGATTGCAATAGGTGCAGCCCGGGATCTTCAGCTTATCCATCGGGTGGACGTTGGGCAGGCCGGCGATCTTCTCGACGCAGATGACCGCCTCATGTTCGGCCTTGTGGGCGAGCAGCGGCGGGCCGGCGACATCGCCGATGGCGTAGACGCCCGGCACGTTGGTCTTGCCGTAACCGTCGATGACGATGAAGCCGCGGTCTGTCTTGACGCCGACGGCCTCAAGGCCGATGCCTTCGATATTGGCCTGCACGCCGACCGCCGAGATCATCCGGTCGGCGGTGATCTGTTGCGTCTTGCCGTCCTTGAGTTCGATCGTCGCGGTGATCGAGTTGGCGCCCTTTTCGACCTTGGCGACCTTGGCTTCGAGCAGGATCTTCATGCCCTGGCGCTCGAACTGCTTCTTGGCGAGTGCGGAGATGTCCGCATCCTCGACCGGCATGACCTGGCTCATGATCTCGACGACGGTGACCTCGACGCCCATGGTGCGGTAGAAGCTCGCGAACTCGATGCCGATGGCGCCCGAGCCCATGACCAGCAGCGATTTGGGCATCTCTTCCGGCTTCATCGCCTCGAAATAGGTCCAGATCAGCTTGCCATCCGGCTCGATGCCCGGAAGCGCGCGCGGGCGGGCGCCGGTGGCGATGATGATGTGCTTGGCGGTATAGGTGCCCTCGCCGAGCGTGTTCTTCGGCACCGGCCCCTGCGGCTGAACGACCGGCTTGGTCGACTTGCCGACAACGATTTCACCGGGCTTGGTGATTTTCGCCTCACCCCAGATGATGTCGACCTTGTTCTTCTTGAACAGGAAACCGACGCCGTTGTTCATGCGGTGGGCGATGCCGCGCGAGCGGTCGACGATCGCCTTGACGTCCGGCTTGATCGTGCCTTCCAGCGTCAGGCCGTAGTCCTTGGCGTGGGTCGCAGTGTGCATCACGTCGGCGGAGCGCAGCAGCGCCTTGGTCGGGATGCAGCCCCAGTTGGAGCAGATGCCGGCGAGGTGCTCGCGCTCGACGACCGCGACCTTCAGCCCGAGCTGGGATGCCCGGATGGCGGCGATATAGCCGCCCGGACCGGAACCGATAACGATGACGTCGTAAGCATTGGCCATAGGCGCTTCACTCCTTGATTTTGAGCGGGCACGGGATAGACCGCAGGCCCTGCTTTTGTTTCTTCGGGAGCGAAGCGCCGGCCTTTCCGGTGTCAGGCGTCGGTCTCTTCGACGACCGGTTCCACCCGCGTCAGCATCCCGTATATCTCGTCCTTCAGGGCCAGCCGCCGCTTGCGCAGCTCGACCATGCGGATATCGTCGCATGGTTCCATTCCTGTCTCGGCCTTGTGGACCTCGTGGTTCACATCCTCGTATTCACTGCAAATCCGGTGAAAATGCCCGTCCGTTTCGCGCAGGTGGCGCATCTGGACGAGATATTCCGGAAACTCTTCCGCAAGATGATGTGGCGTGCTCGACATTTCTATCACTCCATGCTGATGACATGGAGAGGTAGACCCCACCCCTTCCCGCTACTCCTTGACCCTGGTCAACCGCCTCGCACTCATCATAGCCCCAGCATCATTCGCGCGATGGGTTCGAGGCCCCGTCCGACGGCACGGGTATTGTCCGCGCTGAGATGCACGCCATCGATCGGCGTCGTCTCGGCGACCGAGCCCGCATCGAAGAAGCCGCAACCCATCTCATCGGCGAGATCCCGATAAAGCGAAGCGAGCATTGTCGACTGCTCGATGACGCCCTTGTACAACGCGCCGGTCAGCGGATTTGCGGTCTCGCAGAGCGGCGGCGGCGAGACGATGAGAATTTCCGGCGCCTCGCATTCGCGCCCCCAATCGTGGAAGCGAACGAGGCTGACCAGCTTTTTCATGCCTGCCCGGGCGCCGATCGCCGTGCCGTGGATGATCGGCTTCAGGTCGTTGGTGCCGAGCATGATGATCACCAGCTCGAGCGGACCATGGCTATGAAGGACGGTCGGCAGCAGCCGCGCGCCGTTGCGGTCACAATCTGCAAGATTGTCGTCATAGGCCGTGGTACGGCCGCCGAGACCTTCAGCAACCACGTTGACCGACGATCCGAGCGCCGCCTGAAGCACGCTCGGCCATCGATCCTCGAAGGCATGGCGACCGCCGGTCGCGGCATCCGTGCCCCAGGTCAGTGAATCGCCGTAGCAGAGAACGGTTTTCATGCACGCATCTCCAATTCCCCTCCCGCTCCGCGGACACCCTCCCCGCAAGGGGGAGGGAAAGACCGTGCTATACCAGCATCGCCATCGGGTTTTCGATGTAGCGCTTGAAGGCGGACGCGAGTTCCGCACCGAGCGCGCCGTCGATGACGCGGTGGTCGAAGGCGAAGGTTGCGGTCATGACCGTGCCCACCTTGATCTCGCCGTTCTTCACCACCGGCTTCTCGACGCCTGCGCCGATCGAGACGATCGAGGCCTGCGGAAGATTGACGATCGAGGTAAAGTTGGAGACGCCGAACATGCCGAGGTTGGACACGGATGTCGTGCCGCCCTGGTATTCTTCCGGCTTCAGCTTCTTGTCGCGGGCTCGCCTGGCGAGATCCTTCACCTCGTTGGAGATGGCGGACAACGTCTTGGTTTCAGCCTTGCGGACGATCGGGGTGATCAGTCCGTCAGGGATCGACACCGCCACGCCGACGTCCGCATGCTTGTGCAGCACGCGTGCCGTCGAGGTCCAGGAAGCATTTGCCATCGGGACATCGCGCAGAGCGAGCGCCATCGCCTTGATGATGAAGTCGTTGACCGACAGCTTGAAGGCGGGAACTTCGCCCTTGTCGGTCTTCTTCATCGGCGATGACTTGTTGATCTCGGCGCGCAGCTTCATCAGCGCGTCGAGCTCGCAATCCATCGAGACGAAGTAGGACGGAACCGTCTGGCTCGACTCGGTGAGGCGCGAGGCGATCGTCTTGCGCATGCCGTCATGCGGCAGAAGCTCGTAGGAGCCCTCGGGGAAGAGCTTCAGGACCGTATCGTCCGCCGGACCCTTGGCAAGGGCCGGAGCCGCGGCGGATGCGGCCTGCGGAGCGGCGGCAGCCTTGGCGCCGCCGGAAGACACAGCCTTCTCGATATCGGCCTTCACGACACGGCCATGCGGGCCGGAGCCCGAAACGGCGGAGATGTCGAGGCCTGCTTCCCTGGCAAGGCGACGGGCGAGCGGAGACGAGAAGGTTTTCGCACCGCCCGAAGATGCTGCAGCGGCGGCAGCCGGAGCAGGTGCAGCGGCAGCGGCAGCAGGCGCCGGAGCGGCTTCAGCAGCCTTCGGAGCCTCCACCTTGGCAGGAGCGGCTTCAGCCTTCGGCGCAGAACCACCGCCAGCGGCGGCAGCCGAGACATCCTCGCCATCGGCGGCGAGGATGGCGATCAGCGCGTTGACCTTGACGCCTTCGGTGCCGGCCGCAACGACGAGCTTGGCAACGGTGCCCTCATCGACGGATTCGACTTCCATGGTCGCCTTGTCGGTCTCGATCTCGGCGAGCACGTCGCCGGACTTGACCTTGTCGCCTTCCTTGACCAGCCACTTGGAAAGATTGCCCTCTTCCATGGTCGGTGACAGGGCAGGCATGGTGATGTTGATCGGCATCGAAACATCCTCCCCTTATTTGTAGCAGACGGTTTTCACCGCCTGGACGACTTCGCCGACATTCGGCAGCGCCAGCTTTTCGAGATTGGCCGCATAAGGCATCGGCACGTCCTTGCCGGCGATCGTCAGGATCGGCGCATCGAGATAATCGAAGGCCTGCTGCATCACGCGGGTGGCGATTTCGGTACCGATCGAGTTCTGCGGATAACCCTCCTCGACCGTGACGAGGCGACCGGTCTTCTTGACCGACTCGATGACGGTCGGCAGGTCCATCGGGCGCAGCGTGCGAAGATCGATCAGCTCGACGTCGATGCCTTCCTTTTCCAGCTCGGCGACCGCCTTGGTGGCGTAGGTCATGCCGATGCCGAAAGAAACGATGGTGGCGTCGTTGCCCTTGCGATGGATGCGCGCCTTGCCGATCGGCAGGACGAAATCGTCGAGCTTGGGCACTTCGAACTGGTGGCCGTAGAGGATTTCGTTTTCCAGGAAGACTACCGGGTTCGGGTCGCGGATGGCGGCCTTCAGCAGGCCCTTGGCGTCGGCAGCCGTGTAGGGCATGACGACCTTGAGGCCCGGGATCTGGCTGTACCAGGTCGCGTAGTCCTGGCTGTGCTGCGCGCCGACGCGGGCGGCGGCACCGTTCGGGCCGCGGAACACGATCGGCGCACCCATCTGGCCGCCGGACATGTAAAGCGTCTTGGCGGCCGAGTTGATGATCTGGTCGATCGCCTGCATGGCGAAGTTGAAGGTCATGAACTCGACGATCGGCTTCAGGCCCGCCATCGCGGCGCCGACGCCGACGCCGGCAAAGCCGTGTTCGGTGATCGGCGTATCGACCACCCGGCGCGGTCCGAATTCCTGCAGCAACCCTTGCGTGATCTTGTAGGCGCCCTGGTATTCAGCGACTTCCTCACCCATGACGAAGACGTCTTCGTCGCGGCGCATTTCTTCGGCCATCGCATCGCGAAGCGCTTCGCGAACCGTGGTCATGACCATCTCGGTGCCGGCCGGAATATCCGGGTCGGCAGCGACGGAGGCAATCGGCTGGGCCGGGACCGGCGCGGAAGCCGAACCGGTTGCGGTCGGCTTTTCTTCCTGCTCGACCTGCGGGGCAGGCTTCGGAGCCTCGGCGGGCTTTTCGGAGCCGATCGCGTCCGCACTCTCACCATCGGCGAGGAGCACGGCGATCTTGGTGTTGACCTTGACGTTTTCGGTGCCGGCGGCGATCAGCAGCTTGCCGATCACGCCTTCGTCGACGGCTTCCACTTCCATAGTCGCCTTGTCGGTCTCGATTTCGGCGATCACGTCGCCGGAGGTGACCTTGTCACCTTCCTTCTTCAGCCATTTGGAAAGCGTGCCTTCCTCCATGGTCGGAGAAAGGGCGGGCATCAGGATATCGATTGGCATTGGGTTCCCTCCCCGCGATCAGAGCAGAATGTCGGTGTAGAGCTCGGACGGATCCGGCTCCGGATCGGCCTGGGCGAAATCGGCGCTATCCGAAACGACGTCGCGGATGTCCTTGTCGATCGCCTTCAGCTCGTCCTCGGTGGCCCAGCCCTTTTCGAGGAGGCGCAGGCGCACCTGCTCGATCGGGTCGTGCTCTGAGCGCATCTTCTGCACTTCGTCCTTGGAGCGATATTTCGCCGGGTCGGACATGGAGTGACCGCGATAACGGTAGGTGAGCATTTCGAGAATGATCGGGCCCTGGCCGGAACGGCAGTGCTCGAGCGCCTCGTCGCCGGCGGCTTTCACGGCGCGAACGTCCATCCCATCGACCTGGATGCCGGGGATGCCGAAACTGGCGCCACGCAGCGAATAGTTCGACTGCGCTGTCGCACGGGCCGTCGAGGTGCCCATCGCATAACGGTTGTTTTCGACGATATAGACGATCGGCAGCTTCCAGAGGGCAGCCATGTTGAAGCTCTCGTAGACCTGGCCCTGGTTGGCCGCACCATCGCCGAAATAGGCAACTGACACACTGCCATTCCCGCGATACCTGTTGGCGAAGGCGAGACCGGTTCCGAGCGAAACCTGGGCGCCGACGATGCCGTGGCCGCCGTAGAAATGCTTCTCCTTGGAGAACATGTGCATCGAGCCGCCCTTCCCTCGGGAATAGCCACCCTTGCGTCCTGTGAGTTCCGCCATGACGCCACGCGCGCTCATGCCGGTTGCCAGCATATGCCCATGGTCGCGATAGGCGGTGATAACCTGATCACCCTCCTGCTGCGCCATCTGCATGCCGACGACGACAGCTTCCTGGCCGATATAGAGGTGACAGAAACCGCCGATGAAGCCCATGCCGTAGAGCTGGCCGGCCTTTTCCTCGAAACGGCGGATCAGCAGCATCTCACGATAGGCGTGAAGATCCTGATCCTTTCCGAAATCCGGGGTGTTCTTGCCGGTAAACTCCTTGGCGGAGGATTTCGAGGCTGATTTGGTTGCAGACTTTGCCGCTGGCTTGCGGCCGGATACAGACGCGGTCTTGGTCGGCGCCATTCATCCCTCCCTTTGAGTTCTGCGTTGAAGCGAGATTTTACCCTGACGTGTGACGCCAGATTCCCACTCTGGTTTCGGGGCGTACCATAGGCAAGAAAAGCTGCCCCAGCAATGCCATAAACGCATGGCTCACATTCCGTGTAACACGATGAAAAGGTTACAGAAATGTGAAATTAACCTAATTTCGGTTAATTTAGAAGTAGTTGTTGAAGATGACGATTTCATCGCCGCGCGAGACATTCAGCTGATAGCGGGCGATCTCGTCCAGCATGTCCTTGTCGAGCGAACCGTCGCTCAGCAGCTGAACCTGCCGCTCCAGCGTTTCGCGCTTTGCGGTCAGCTTGGCCAACTCCCCTGCCCGCGCCTGCCGCTGGCGTTCGAATTCCTCCGTGGCGATCAGGCCGAGATCGCCGTGGATGGAATGATAGCCGAAGTAGGACAGGAACGCGACTGTAATGGCGGGAAGGACAAAACGGCCGAATTTTCTTTTCTTATGATGCTTTGTCCACATGCCGCTCTAACGCCTTGTCACGCTTACGGGATCTCAAATCAGACCCGAAACAGAGCTTCAAATTCGCAGAACTTGCTTAAGCAATCGTTGACCAGAATCGAGTCCGAAAAAAGCCCGCGTCTTTCGGCGCGGGCTTTGGAATTGTGATGCAATAATTTGCTGGCCCTTCGCTTGGGCTCAGGGCGTACGTCCCTCGAAACGATTCACTGGATCGTTTCGTTGGCTTCGCCAAACAGTCCTTAACCCTTCAGGATGCCGCGGCCGGCATAGAAGGCCTGCGGACCCAGCATCTCCTCGATGCGGATGAGCTGGTTGTATTTGGCAAGCCGGTCGGAACGCGACAGCGAGCCGGTCTTGATCTGTCCGCAATTGGTGGCGACAGCGAGATCGGCGATGGTCGAATCTTCCGTTTCACCCGAGCGGTGCGACATGACGGCCGTGTAGCTCGCCTTGTGAGCGGTCTCGACGGCGTCCAGCGTTTCCGACAGCGAACCGATCTGGTTGACCTTGACGAGGATGGAGTTGGCGACGCCTTGTCTGATGCCGTCGCGCAGGCGGGCCGAGTTGGTGACGAACAGGTCGTCGCCGACGAGCTGAACCTTGGCGCCGATCTTGTCGGTCAGGTACTTCCAGCCGGCCCAATCGTCTTCGGCCATGCCGTCTTCGATCGAGATGATCGGGTATTTGGCTGCGAGTTCGGCCAGGTAATCGGCCATGGCTTCCGGCTCGAGCGTGCGGCCCTCGCCTTCCATCTCGTACTTGCCGTTCTTGAAGAATTCGGTCGAGGCGCAGTCGAGTGCCAGGCACACGTCGTCGCCCGGCTTGTAGCCGGCCTTCTCGACCGACTTCATGATGAAGTCGAGGGCTTCCGGCGCGCTCTTGAGGCCCGGTGCGAAACCGCCTTCGTCGCCGACATTGGTGTTATGGCCCTGGGCTGCCAGTTCCTTCTTGAGGACGTGGAAGATTTCCGAGCCCATGCGCACGGCGTCCTTCAGCGTGTCGGCGCCGACCGGCATGACCATGAATTCCTGGAAGTCGATCGGATTGTCGGCATGGGCGCCGCCGTTGATGATGTTCATCATCGGAACCGGCAGGACATGGGCGTTCGGGCCGCCGATATAACGGTAGAGCGGCAGGCCGGAGGTTTCGGCGGCCGCCTTGGCGACGGCGAGCGAGACGCCGAGGATGGCGTTGGCGCCGAGCCGCGACTTGTTCGGGGTGCCGTCGAGGGCGATCATCGTCTTGTCGATATGGATCTGGCTTTCGGCATCGAAACCGCCGATCGCATCGAAGATCTCGGTGTTGACGGCCTCGACCGCCTTTTCGACGCCCTTGCCGTGATAGCGCTTGCCGCCGTCACGCAGTTCGACGGCTTCATGAGCGCCGGTGGAGGCGCCCGACGGAACGGCCGCGCGGCCCATCGAACCGTCTTCCAGATAGACATCCACCTCAACGGTCGGATTGCCGCGGCTGTCGAGGATTTCGCGGGCGATGATATCGGTGATGGCGGTCAAGGGTCTCTCCCTGGGTTTGGACTTGACGTCACGAGGTCACTGAAAATGTCTCATAATCAATGACACGAAAATTACAATCGAGGCAGGTTGCGCGCTTTTAGTGAGCGGGCTCAAGCCGCCTTGGCGACAGCATCGAGGGCGAGCAGCTTTTCGAGGAGCCGCGGCATGTCCTTCAGATAGACCATGTTGGGGCCGTCCGAGGGCGCGTTGTCCGGGTCCTGGTGGGTTTCCAGAAAGACGCCGGCGACACCGACCGCGACGGCTGCGCGAGCCAGCACCGGCACCATGGTGCGGTCGCCGCCGGTGGAAGCGCCCTGCCCGCCCGGTTGCTGCACCGAATGCGTCGCATCGAAAATCACCGGGGCGCCCAGCGACGCCATGATCGGCAGCGAGCGCATGTCGGAGACGAGCGTGTTGTAGCCGAAGGAAGCACCGCGCTCGCAGAGCAGCACGTTCGGATTGCCGCTCTGTGTGAATTTGGCAAGGACGTTCTTCATGTCCCAGGGCGCCAGGAACTGGCCCTTCTTGACGTTGATGACACGGCCCGTCCTGGCGGCTGCGACAAGCAGGTCCGTCTGGCGGGAGAGGAAGGCCGGTATCTGCAGGATATCGACCGTCTCGGCGACGACTGCGCACTGCTCCTCCGTGTGAATGTCGGTCAAGACCGGAAAGCCGAATTCCTTCTTAAGGTCGGCGAAGATTTCCATGGCGGTTTCGAGCCCGATGCCGCGCTTGCCTGAAATCGACGTGCGGTTGGCCTTGTCGTAGGAGGACTTGTAGACGAGGCCGATGCCGAGCTTGCCGCAGAGTTCCTTCAGCTCGCCCGCCATCATGAAGGCGTGGTCGCGGCTCTCCATCTGGCAGGGGCCGGCGATCAGCGACAGTTTTGCGTCCTGCGCGAAAACCACCTTGCCGTCTCCTTCGCCTACGGAGACGCTGGAATTTGCGGTAACGTCCATGAACCTATTCCTCGAAGCCGAACAAAACACCCTGGCCGGGCGCCGCCGAGACGAGAACACGGCCCTCCCGGCGGACGAATGCGACGTCATTAGCAGCAAGGGTGATCTCTGTCACGGCAAGATCCGTCGTCTTGAAGATGATCACCCGGCCGCGCAGCCCCTCGCCACCCGGCATCGACGGCAGGGCGAATTCCGCTTCGAGCTGCTGATCCTGCAGGATGCGGATGCGGGCATTGGCCGCGGCAAGTTCGATCGACGCCGCCTCCGGCTTGGCCTTGGTCAGCAGCACCTGCTCCGCCAGGGGGGCGAAATCGGAGGGTGCCGATGCCGACAGGATGACCTCGCTCAGCCCCGTGACGGCGTTGGAATGGCGCTCCAGTTCGTCGCGATCGGCCGGCAGGGGATTGATCCGCTGGCACGAAAACATCAGGAAATCCGGCGCGCGGTCATCACCCGCAAAAGCCAGCCGGAAGCTCGCCTGCGTTTCGGAACCGTCGGCCAGGGTCATGCCGCGGGAAAATTCAAGCACGTCGCCTGCCGAGATGCCACGCATCTTGAAACGCGCGTGATCGGCCATCGCGTCACCCGTGGCGATGACGAGCGCGGAGAGCCCCTGCCTGTCGCGCCCCTTGCGGAAGGCCAGATCGCGGGCGGTAAAAACGTTACCGCGTTTGGCGGCAGCGCTTGCATGGCGGCGATTGGCAAGCGCCAGCGGCTCCAGATAGCTGCCATCCGAGAAGAACACGCAAGCATTGGCTGTGCCGAAAGGATGAAAAGCGTCGGGCGCAACTGTAAAACCAAGCTTCGTGAGCCGAGAACGCGCAGCGGCAAGTCCCGCCACCGGCAGCACGAGATGATCGATTGGTCTTGCGTTCACGCGAGGGCCCCCGGAATTGGAATCGCAAAGCTACTTTGGCAGCGGGCTCGCGCCGCGCAAGTGGTGTGACACGAGATATCTGGCACGCATCTATGAAGAAAAATCGTCATACTTCACATAATTTTAGGGGCTTGCGGAACACATATGGAACATATAGTGTCCGTTCTGGATTTGTTTCCGACTCTGAGGGTGCCAAAAGATGCTCACGCGCAAACAACAGGAATTGCTTCTGTTCATTCACGAACGCATGAAGGAATCCGGCGTCCCGCCGTCATTCGACGAAATGAAGGACGCTCTCGACCTCGCGTCCAAGTCCGGCATCCACCGGCTGATCACGGCCCTCGAGGAACGCGGCTTCATCCGCCGCCTACCGAACCGGGCCCGCGCGCTCGAAGTCATCAAGCTGCCGGAAGCCTATTCGCCCAGCATCCAGCCCCGCCGCGGCTTCTCGCCGAGCGTCATCGAGGGCAGCCTCGGCAAGCCGCAGCCCGTCGCGGCACCTCAGAAGCCGGCCGCCAACGACGACGTATCGAACGCCACCACCGTTCCGGTCATGGGCCGCATCGCTGCCGGCGTGCCGATCTCGGCGATCCAGAACAATACGCATGACATCGCCGTGCCGGCCGAAATGCTCGGTTCCGGCGAACATTACGCTCTCGAAGTCAAGGGCGATTCGATGATCGAGGCTGGCATTCTCGACGGAGATACCGTGATCATCCGCAACAGCAATACGGCCAATCCGGGCGATATCGTCGTGGCGCTGGTGGACGACGAGGAAGCGACGCTGAAGCGCTTCCGTCGCCGCGGCGCTTCGATCGCGCTCGAAGCCGCCAACCCCGCCTACGAAACCCGGATTTTCGGGCCGGACCGGGTGAAGATCCAGGGCAAGCTCGTCGGCCTCATCCGCCGGTATCATTGATCAGCTGCCGGAGCGGTTCCGGCAATGACCTATCGAACCCCTGGCTTCGCCAATCATAGTGGCGGTGCCGGCTCCAGGGGCGGTCCTCGCCCTCCATGGCGGCACGGACCTTCCAGCGCCGTATATCGGCCGCCTCGTTGAGGGAAATCTCCAGGGCACCCGCCTTGCGAAGCGTGGCGCCATTGATCATCAGCGCGCCGGACCGGCATTGGTCGAAGCGGGCACGCGGAGCTATGACAAGAGTGGCGGCGTCGCAGGCGGCACCGGCATAACGGCCGTCCTCGATAGCGACAACAATTCCCTTGCCCGTGCGTGCCGCGCACCAGGCTTTCTGTTGACAGGTGAAGCGGCCGGCAGGCGCTCGTTTCATTTGCGACCTTGCCGTTTCGAGTTCCGGTGGGGTCAGTTCGCGCCGCTCGTTTGTTTTCTCGCCGGGAGGCTTGTCGCCGAGCGGTTTGTCGTCGGGCGGCTTGTCCCTGGATGGCGACATTTCAGGCTTGACGGGATCGCCGAGCAAAAGAGCCCTCTTCCATTGGTCGTAGATGAAGTCGGGCGGGCGGGCGCGATTGATGGCGACCCTCTCCCCGTCTAAAAGGGCGACCGTGGTCCCGTCTTCCGAGATCAGTATATCCGGCAGGGGCATCGACCGCTCATGCCAGGAAAGCACCAGGGCGGTCACCATCAGCGGCAGGCCGATCAGTCTCAGTCTCGTCCTTAACAGCGTCAGCAGCAGAAAACCTGCGGTCGAGACGGTCAGGAACCAGGGATGCTGGCGCCCTGTGCCGACATCGCCGCCCCAGGCGGCGATGTGCTTGGCGATGGCGATCACCCATTCCAGGCCGAGGCCCATGAGCTTCATGAAGGGAGCATCGAGGCCGAACGGCATCAGCAGCATGCCGGCCAGCCCGGCGGGCATGACCACGAAGGAGATGATCGGCATGGCGGCGAGGTTCGCGGCTAGGCCGTAGGCGGCGATACGGTGGAAATGCTCGACCGAGAACATTGCTGTCGAGATGCCGCCGATCAGCGATGTCACGAAGACGCCGGCCGCAAAATTCCAGGATGCCAGCACGGGCGTCACCACAGGGTGACGGAACGGCAAAGGTTCGGGATCGCGGCCTTCCGCCCTGTGTTTCCAGAGGGCGTAGCCGGCGACCAGGGCCGCGGTGGCGGCAAACGACATCTGGAAACTCGGGCCCAGGATTTCCGAGGGCGACATGGCGATGATGACCAGGGCCGACAGCGCGACATTGCGCAGGCTGATTGATGGCCGATCGAAGAGCACCGCGACCAGCATGATCGCCATCATGATATAGGCCCGCTCCGCCGAAACGCCGAAACCGGAGATCAGGTAGTAGGCCGTCGCCATCGTCAGGGCGCCGAGTGCGGCGATCTTCTTGACCGGATAGGCCTGGGCGAAGCCTGTGAAGACGGAAAGCACGGTGCGTACGCCGACAAAAAAGATGCCGGCGGCGAGCGCCATGTTCAACCCGGAAATGGCGACGATATGGGCGAGGCCCGACAGTCGCAGCGCCTCGGTGGTGTCTTCGGAAATCGCCCGGCGTTCGTCCGTGACGATCGCCGCGGCAAAGGCGCCGGGATCTCCGGGCACGGTCTCGCGGATACGGGTTGCGATTGCGCTGCGCAGATCGAAAAGTCGGGTTTCGACGTCCGCAATCCAGCCCCGGGGTGAAGGGGCGGCAGCCTGCGTCTTCGGCGCTCCATAGAAAAATCCAACCGCGCCGATGCCGTCGAAATAGGACGAGAAGGCAAAGTCGTTGAGGCCCGGCAGGGCGGGTCCCGACGGGGGTGAAATGCGGGCGCGGCCGCCGATTGTCTCGCCGGTTTTGGCCGGCTCGTGGCGGGACCTTGAAAGCAGAGATACACGCTGCGGTGGGCGCCTGACCTCCGGATTGGAGGTCCGCTCGATGCGGACGATATAACGCCAGCGGCCCTGGGCGTCGATCTCCCTGCGCTCGACCACGCCGGCAAGCTCGGTGGTCACCGGCGTATCGAGAATGACGGTGGACCGCCTCGAGGTCTCGAACTGCGCCAGCATCATGCCTCCGAGAAAGAGCACGAAAGCAAGGGGCAACAGGTGCGTGGCACCGGACCGGTAGCGTGAGGCGATCACAAATATCGCGCAGACGCAAAAGAGGAGAAAATACGGCCAGAAAGCCGGGGTCTGCGGCAGCGCGAACCAGCAGGCAGCCCCTGCCCCGATGATAACGGGTAGAAAAAGGAAACCATGGCCATAAACCGCCTCCTCCTCCAGCATGCCCGGGAGGCCGCGCCTCAGCCGGTCAAGCCGTCGGATTGCCGAGCGGCGAAAGGACCTGCCTGACGTATGGACCGGTGGGCTGCGCTCGATTGCGGGAAAAAGCTCGGCCAGATCCCGGACCTGAACCGAGTCGGATGCACCTCCGTTTATGCGGGGATCCAGGGGCCGGGATATCAGCTTCCCTGCCTCGGCACGCGTCGGAAATGCATTTTCCTCCGGCATGAAACGCTCTATTCGCCCCACCGCCAAACATGCGGCAATGCAACCTGCGCGCTTCCTCTCCTGCCGTCAACCGACGGTTAAATATCGGGAATTCCGAGGTACGAAAAAGGCCTGCAACAGGAAGTTGGACATCCAAGCAAAAGCCGCTGCCCAATATTTTTTCGCGCTGCACAAAATGCCGTCACGACAGCTTGGCATCAGCTTTCGGATCATATAGCTAAACTGTGGACGCTTAATTCTTGTGGCGCTTTTAGGGCGCCATGCCGCCAAAAGGTTGGAGGATCAGCATGACGGATACAAGCGCAAATCTGGTAATCGGTGACAAAAAAGTCGATCTGCCGGTCAAGTCGGGCACCATCGGTCCTGACGTGGTCGATATCGGCGCTCTCTACAAACACACCGGCACCTTCACCTACGACCCGGGCTTCACCTCGACGGCGTCTTGCGAATCCAAGATCACCTATATCGACGGCGACGCGGGCATCCTGCTGCATCGCGGTTATCCGATCGAGCAGCTTGCCGAGCATGGCGACTTCCTGGAAACCTGCTACCTGCTGCTTTACGGGGAACTGCCGACCGCAGCCCAGAAGAAGGACTTCGACTATCGCGTGACCCATCACACGATGGTGCATGAGCAGATGAGCCGCTTCTTCACCGGCTTCCGCCGCGACGCCCATCCGATGGCCGTCATGTGCGGCTGCGTCGGGGCGCTGTCCGCCTTCTATCACGACTCGACCGACATCACCGATCCGCACCAGCGCATGGTCGCTTCGCTGCGCATGATCGCCAAGATGCCGACGCTTGCCGCGATGGCCTATAAGTACCACATCGGCCAGCCCTTCGTTTATCCGCAGAACAACCTGGACTATGCGTCGAACTTCCTGCGCATGTGCTTTGCCGTTCCGTGCGAAGAGTATGTGGTCAACCCGGTGCTGTCGCGCGCCATGGACCGCATCTTCATCCTGCATGCCGACCACGAGCAGAACGCTTCGACCTCGACGGTCCGCCTCGCCGGTTCCTCGGGCGCCAACCCGTTCGCCTGCATCGCGGCCGGCATTGCCTGCCTCTGGGGCCCGGCCCACGGCGGCGCCAATGAAGCGGCGCTCAACATGCTGACGGAAATCGGCTCGGTCGACAAGATCCCGGAATACATTGCCCGCGCCAAGGACAAGAACGATCCGTTCCGCCTGATGGGCTTCGGTCATCGCGTCTACAAGAACTACGATCCGCGCGCCAAGATCATGCAGAAGACCACGCATGAAGTGCTCGGCGAACTCGGCCACAAGGACGATCCGCTCCTGCAGGTGGCGATGGAACTCGAGCGCATCGCGCTCACCGACGAGTATTTCATCGAGAAGAAGCTCTACCCGAACATCGACTTCTATTCGGGCATCACGCTGAAGGCGATGGGCTTCCCCACCACCATGTTCACCGTGCTCTTCGCTCTCGCCCGCACCGTCGGCTGGATCGCCCAGTGGGCCGAAATGATCGAAGATCCGCAGCAGCGCATCGGCCGCCCGCGTCAGCTCTATACCGGCGAAGCGCAGCGCGACTACGTTCCGGTTTCCAAGCGTTAATCGAACGCCGAACCCAACAAAAAACCCGGTCAGAGATGGCCGGGTTTTTTAGTGTCCAGAACCTGGAGAACGATGCCGGCGGCGGCCTCGCCGGGTGGCACGGGCACCTGCAGCCTCTCCCAGGTGAGATCGAAACCTTCGATCATGGCGCGACGCTGCAAGGTGTCGGAGGAGAGGCGTTCCGCCCAGCGGCAAAGACTTGCCGGACGCACCACGTCGTTGACGTATTCGGGCACGACCGCATAATCGGCGATCAGGTTCGGCAGCGCGCCGGACCAGGTCTTGATCCGCTTGGCGAGCATGGTGATCAGCCAGTCGGTCTTGTAGGCCGAGACGACCGGAATTCCGGCAAGGCCGAGCTCGAGGATCACCGTGCCCGAGGCCGCAAGCGCTGCATCGGCTTCGGTGAAGGCTGCCCATTTGCCATCCGAACTGACGGTGATCTCCGGCTTTGTCTCAAAGCCGGCGGCGATCTCGCGCACCAGCTTTTCCTGGCGGGGAACGGTCGGCAGCACGAAGCGGGTCGGCCCGTTGCGCGAAACGAACTCGCGAGCTGCCTCGCCGAAGACCGGCAGCAGCGCCCTGATCTCCGCCGAACGGGAACCCGGCAGAAGCATGATCGTCTTTTCCTCCCCCGGTTCCTTGACCGGGCGCCCGGCGCGGATGCCGCGGACCTTGAGGAGCGACGGATCGGCCGTCAGCCTGTGACCGACGAATGTGGTTTCCGGCCCGCCGAGACGCTTCATGGCCTCAGGCTCGAACGGCAGCACGGCCAGGACATGATCGACATAGGCAAGCATCGCCTTGGCGCGATATTCCTTCCAGGCCCAGACGCTCGGGCAGACATAATCGACGATCGGCAGGTCCGGCAAAGCGGCGCGCACTTTCCTGGCGACGCGATGGGTGAAATCGGGGCTGTCGATGATGATCAGCACGTCAGGTTTGGCGGCAATGATGGCGGCCGCCGTCTGGTTTATGCGCTTGATCAGGTTCGGCAGGCGGGCGATCACCTGGGTCAGCCCCATGATCGACAGTTCGGAAAAATCGAAGAGCGAAGTGAGGCCCTGAGCCTCCAAACTTTCGCCGCCGACGCCGACGAGTTCTACCGGACCGTCTTGGGCTGCCTTCAGGGCCGCGATCAGATCGCCGCCGAGGAGATCGCCGGAGACTTCGCCGGCGATGACGCCGACCTTCAACGTCTTGACCATCACAATCCTCCTTGCGGCAGGCCGGGATCGATGCCGCAGACAAAAATGCCGGCAGCATCGGCCGCGGCAATCATCTTCGCTTCTTCCAGCACCAAGGCGCGTCCCGCCTCCACGGCAATGCCGGCAAGGCCGGCTTTGATGGCATTCTCGATGGTCGATGGCCCGATCGTCGGCAGGTCGGCGCGCATATCCTGCTGCGGTTTGCAAAGCTTGACGAGCACACCTTTGCGGCGGGCGGAGATGCGGCCCTCGGCGCGCAATGCCGTCACCCGTTCCAGCATCCGGTCCGTGCCCTCGACCCCTTCCAAAGCCACGACACGTCCGCCGACACTGACCGCGCCCTGGCCGATGTCGAGTTCGCCGAGACGCTTGGCGGCTTCGGACGCCCGGTCGATGTCGCGACGGTCATCGTCGGACGGCGCATGGGCGCCGAGCGGTCCGGTCTTGGCAAGCAGGCCGGGCACGATCTCGTGGGCGCCCAGCACCTCGCAGCCCATCGCCTCGATCAGCTTGATCACCATCTGGAGCACCGAGTCGTCGCCGCCGGAAAGAAGCGTGCGGACAACCGAGGGGACTTTCAGGATCGTACGGAAGGTCGGATGAATGTCGCGCCAGTCGGGCCTGCGCGCCACGCCGCCCGACAGGATAACGCGGGTGATGCCCTTTTCACGAAACAGGCGCTCGATCGTCGAAAGATCGCCGACACCAACGGAGACCGCTTCGAAACCATCGAAGCTCTGATCGGATTCATTTGCGAGCGCTACGATGAGAGGTGCTTCGCCAGCCGCCCGGGCGGCTTTCGCCACATAGAGGGGCAGGAACCCCTTCCCGGCAATGATCGCCAGCCGGCCCTTCGGCGCAAGGCTCGGGAGGCCGGCCATGTGGTATCAGCCCTTGCCGCGGAAGGTCGAGGAAATCGCACGATCGCTGTCGGCCGCGATGAAATCGAGGATTTCCATCGCTTCCTTGCAATCGGCATAGTCGTTGCGGATCGCCGCTGCGTTGGCGCGGATATTGCTCTCGCCCTCGAAGATCTGCTTGAAGGCGCGGCGAACGGTGTGGATCGTTGCGCGCTCGATGCCTGCCCGGGTCATTCCGACAACGTTCAGGCCGCCGAGGACGCCGGGATTGCCGTTCAGCATGCCGTAGGGAATGACGTCGTAGTTGACGGCCGAAAGCCCGCCGATAAAAGCCTGCCGGCCGATGCGGGTAAACTGATGCACGGCGCAGCCGCCGCCGAGAATGGCCCGGTCCGCCACATGGACATGGCCGGCGAGCATGACATTGTTCGACATGATGATGTCGCTGCCGAGCTGACAGTCATGCGCGACATGCGAGTTGGCGAGAAACAGGCAGTTGTTGCCGACCACCGTCTTGCCGCCGCCGCCGACCGTCCCGCAATTCATCGTCACGCCTTCGCGCATGACGCAATTGTCGCCGACCGTCAGCGTCGAATCCTCGCCTGCCTCATGAAGGCTCTGGGAAACGCCGCCGATCACGGCCATCGGGAAAATCCGGCAATTGCGGCCGATCTCGGTCCGGCCAGACACGACGGCATGCGATATCAGCTCAACGCCATCCTTCAGCACCACCCGCGGACCGACATGCGAAAACGGTCCGACGACGACGTTCTCACCGATGACGGCGCCGTCCTCGACCAAGGCTAACGGATGGATGCGCGCGCTGGCTGCAATGCTGCTCATTCTTCGTCCTTGCGCCGGATCATCGCGCCGATATCGGCTTCGGCAACAAGTACGCCGTCCACCTTCGCGTCACAATGGAATTTCCAGATATTGCCGCGCTGTTTCTGCTTGGTGACGTGGAATTCGACCCGGTCGCCCGGCACGACCGGCTTGCGGAAGCGGGCATTGTCGATGGTCATGAAGTAGACGAGATTGCCGCCCTCGCCTTCCTTCCTGGCGCAGATGGCACCGGCGGTCTGCGCCATGCCTTCGACCAGAAGCACGCCCGGCATGATCGGCCGCTCGGGGAAATGCCCAGTGAAATGCGGCTCGTTGGCGGTGACGTTCTTGATGCCGACTGCGGAATTGTCGCCATCGATCTCAACGATCTTATCGACCAAGAGAAAGGGATAGCGGTGCGGCAGCAGCTTCATGATTTCCTGAATATCGGCCGCGCCGAGCACCGGCTTGGTCTCATCAGTCATTCTTCTTCTCTCCTCTGCGTTTCGCCCGCTCATCCGAACGCATCATGATTTCCGCAATATCGCGGAGGAAATCCGGCATCGGGCGGGCAGGAATGCCGCCATAACGCCCGCCGGCCGGGATATCCGCCACCACACCGCTCATCGCAGCAATCTGGGCGCCGTCACCAATCGAGATGTGTCCATTAATACCGGATGCGCCGCCGATCAATACACCGTCGCCGATCCGCGTCGAACCGGCTATACCAGCACCGCTCGCAATGCCGCAATGACGGCCGATGCGCACGTTGTGGGCGACCTGGACCTGATTGTCGATCTTGGTGCCTTCACCGATGACCGTATCGTCCATGGCGCCGCGGTCAATCGTCGTATTGGCGCCGATCTCGACATTGTCCTGGATGATGACGCGACCGATCTGGACAATCTTCAGCATGCCTCGCGGACCCGGCGCAAAACCGAAGCCGTCCTGGCCGATGCGGACGCCGTTGTGAATGATCACGCCATTGCCGACCAGAGCCGCGACCACGCTCGCCCCTGCGGCGATCGTGCAGTCCCGGCCGATCTTGACGTCGGCACCGATGACAGTTCCGGCGCCGATACGGGTGCCGGTGCCGATTTCCGCCCGCGCGCCGATCACGGCCATGGGCTCGATTTCAACGCCGGGTTCGAGCCTTGCGGTTGGATCCACGAACGCAGCCGGCGAAATTCCCGGCGGAAACGAGGTGATCGGAGACGGCCGCATCGCGATCGGGTGCAGGATAGCGCCCGCCTGCGCAAACGCGGTGTGTGGCGTCTTGGTCAGCAGAACCGGAATATGGGCCGGGATGATCGAACGGATTGCCGTGTCACAGATAATCGCGGAAGCCTTGCAGCTTTCCAGTTCGTGACGGCTTTTCCGGGACAGGATATAACAGATTTCACCCTCACCGGCCCGCGCGACGGGTGCAACGGAACGGATCAGCCGATCGCCGGCGCTGCCATCAAGCAGTTCAGCCCCAAGAAGGGCGGCCAACTCGCGCAGGCTCACGCCATCATGGGGCGGAAAGAATTCATTGTGGTCCATAAAGCCAAAGCTCCGGAACAGATTTCCGCCCGCCATCGCGAGCGGAAATGATCAGAACTGGTTCGCCATGCTGAACCGGAATTCCTGGGTTTCGTCGAAGTCTTCCTTCACGACGGGATGCGCGTAGTCGAACCGGATGTTGCCGAACGGCGACGCCCACATGATACCCGCACCGACGGAAGCGCGCCAGTTCATGCTGGTGCCCTGCGCGGTGCTGGTGCCGAGCGGGACATCATTGCCGTAAAGGGTACCCGCATCGGCGAAGACGGCAGCACGCAGACCGAAGTCCTCCGGAACGGCCGGCATCGGCATCGACATTTCGGCGGAAGCCGTGAAGTAGGTCGTACCGCCGAGCGCGTCGCCGTGATCGACAGTGCGCGGACCGATACCGTCGTTCTCGAAGCCGCGGATCTGACGACCGCCGATCGTGAACTGATCGAAGACATGCAGGTTGTCACCGGTCGAAACCACATGGCCGGCACCGACCGCGATGGACCCGATCAGGTCAGCTTCGGTCGACAGAAGCTGGAAATAACGGGCACGACCGGAAATCTTGTAGAAGTCGGAGTCGCCACCGAGACCTGCATATTCATGCGTGATCGATGCATAGAGGCCTTCGCGCGGCAGCGTCTGGCTGTCGAGCGTGTTGTAGGTCAGGGTCTGCGAAATCGACGACTGGACGAACTTGCCCTGGTCGATCATCGAAACGTACGGCGACGAAAGGTTGTCGTCTACAGTACCAGGAACGCCGTCAGCACCGAAGGCGCCGTCGTTTTCGTAGTTGATTTCCTTGTAGGTGTAGCGGAACGTCGTCGCCAGATCTTCGGTGATCGGCGCCGTGACGCGCAGGGTGACGCCCTGTTCGTCGTAATCGTAGTAGCTGTTCGAAGAGGTCTTGTTCTTGAACAGGTCGAAACCGGCCGCCAGACGATAACCGAGGAAATAGGGCTCGGTGAACGAAAGATTGTAGCTGCGGGCTTCGTCGAGACCACCGCCGACTGCGACGCGGATGAACTGGCCGCGGCCGAGGAAGTTCTTTTCCTCGATCGAAGCTTCGAGCAGGAAGCCGTCGCCACCCGCCGAGTAACCGGCGCCGATACCGAACGAACCGGTCGGCTGGTCCTCGACATCGACAACGATGACGACACGGTCGGGCGAAGTGCCCTGCGAGGTCGAGATGTTGACCGTCGTGAAATAACCCAGCGCCTCAAGGCGACGCTTGGCGCGCGAGATCATTTCCTGGTTGAAGGCATCGCCTTCGCTGAAATCGAATTCGCGGCGGATGACATAGTCACGCGTGCGGGTGTTGCCGCGGATCTCGATGCGCTCGACATAGGCGCGCTCGCCCTGATCGACGAGGTAGGAAACCCCGACCGTGTGGTTTTCCATGTTGCGGTCGCCGCGCGGCGTGACGCGAGCGAAAGGATAACCGGCCGCAGCGACGCGCTTGGAGATCGCTTCCATGGTCTTCTGGATTTCGCGGGCATTGTAGACGTTGCCGGCGCGGGTCTCGACCAGACCTTGAAGGTCCTCGCTGCTGATCCCCTCGACCGTGGATTCTACCGAGACGTTGCCATATTCGTAACGCTGGCCTTCCTCGACCGTGAAGGTGATGTTGTACTTGTTGCCCGATTCATCGAGCACCGCTTCCGACGAGATGACGCGGAAATCGGGATAACCGTGGTTATAATAGAACTGGCGCAGCGCTTCCTCGTCGGCGCGCAGCTTGTCCTCGCTGTAGACGTCCTTGCGGGTCAGGAAGGACAGCGGACCGGATTCCTTGGTGATCAGCACCGACTTCAGGCGGCCGTCGCCATAAGCCTGGTTGCCGACGAAACTGATGTCGGCGATCTTGGTGCGGTCACCTTCGTTGATAGCGAAGGCGAGGTTGACGCGCCCCTGGCCGACATCGGCGGTCTGGGTGGTGATCTGAACGTCGCTGCGGCCGATCCCGCGATAGGCTTCACGCAGGCGCTGGATATCTGCATCGACCAATGCCTGATTGTACGGGCCGAGCGGCTGGGTCTGCACCACGGCCTGAAGCTTGTCGTCGGTGATCTTGCGATTGCCGTTGAACACGACCTGGTTGATGAGCTGGTTTTCGCTCACCGACACAACGAGCGTGCTGCCGGAAACACTGATTTTGACGTCCGAGAAATAGCCGGTCGAATAGAGCTTGCGGACCGATTCATCGATGTCGTTATTGGAGAAGTTGACACCCGGGCGGATGGTCAGGTTGGAACGGACAGCCTCCTCGCCGGCGCGCTGTGCGCCGCGGACCTGAACGCTCCGGATAACCGCCGCTTCGGCAGAAAGTGCGGAAGCAAGTACCAGTACACCTGCGCCCGATGCAACAACACTAGCAGACAGCGCAAACGCCGACACTGCGTTCAAAAACTTTGAACCAGCCTTCATTTCAATTCTTACCTTTTCCCGTTGTCCCTCGGCGGGTGGTGCCCGACTCCGGCCACGTGTGTCGTTTTACCTTCTTTTGACCTACAAGCAAGGCATCGCGTTAATTTCTGTTTACTTACTTCCCTTGCGTGACCCAATGGCCACGCAACTGTTGGAAACATGGTGAATAAACAGTTTCTTTTACGATTTGAAGGACATCAGCCGATCAGATTGCTGATGTCGTTGAAGGTCGCGAACACCATGAGGCTCAAAACCATCGCGAGCCCTATGCGGAAGGCGATCTCCTGCGCGCCCGCGCCGAGCGGCCGGCCACGGATGGCCTCGATCGCGTAGAAGACGAGATGGCCGCCGTCCAGAACTGGCACAGGCATGAGGTTCAAAAGCCCGATCGAGACGGAAAGCACCGCCGCGAGCTGGACCACCGCCGCAAAGCCGAGCGTCGCCATCTGGCCCGACGCCTGAGCGACCCTGACCGGCCCGCCGAGCTGGTCCGCCTTCATCCGGCCGGTCACCAGATTGCCGATATAGCGGAAGGTGCCGGTGACGATATGGCCGGTCTCCGTGACGCCTTCGGCAACGGCCTGCAAGGGGGTGAACGTCTCTATGCGGAAATTGCCGCGCTGTTCGTTGGTGACGATGCCGATCAGGCCGAGCTCGACCTTGTTGCCGAACTGGTCGGTGACTTCGGAGCGCTTGGGCACCATCGGCAGATCGAGATCCCGGCCGTTCCGCTCGACCGTCACGACGATCGGCGTGTCCGGCCTGATGCTGACATAACGCCGTACATCGTCGAAAGTCCGGATGCGCGAACCGTCGAGCGCCACGAGGCGGTCGCCGGGCTCGACGCCGGCCGCAAGGGCGGCGCTGCCCGGCTGGACTTCCGCGACCACGGGATCCGCGATAACTTTGCCGTAGACGCTGAACAGTACGGCGAAGATGGCAATTGACAGGATGAAATTGGCGATCGGGCCGGCCGCGACGGTGGCGGCCCTCTTCCAGAGCTTGGCGCCGGCCAGCGTCTGAGCCTTGTCTTCCTCGCTCATGCCCGCAAGTCCGCTCGCATCCGGCATGCTCGCGGCATCCTCGTCGCCGAAGAACTTGACATAGCCGCCAAGCGGGATCGCCGAGAGCTTCCAGCGGGTGCCGTGACCGTCGGTGAAGCCGACCAATTCGGGGCCGAAGCCGACCGAGAAGGCGGTGACGCGGATGCCGCACCAGCGTCCGACAAGATAGTGGCCCATCTCATGCACGAAGACGAGCAGGGACAGTACCAGCACGAATGGGATGATATAGCCGGTAAGGAAGCTGAGGATGGCCATCAAAATTTCCGTTTCAACATTGTACCGGCCGCCCAGACCTCAAAACCCGAAGAGGAAGCCCGCAACCGATACATCAAGATGGCCCGTCGTGGCCGTATAAACAAGCGTCAGCAGGAACGCTGCGAAACAGGCGAAAACGAGGCCGTCGACGCGATCCATGACGCCGCCGTGCCCCGGAATGAGGTGGCTGGAGTCCTTCACGCCGAACCGGCGCTTGATAAACGACTCGAACAGGTCGCCGACCTGGCTTGCGACGGACAGCAGAAACGCGATCGTTACCGTCCAGACAGACAGCCGGGAAAAGACGCCAAGCGTCAGGGCGGAGCTTGCAATCACGCCCGAAACAGTGCCGCCGATCGCACCGGACCAGGTCTTGCCGGGCGAAATGCGCGGTGCAAGTTTCGGGCCCTTGAGAGCGCGACCGACGAAATAGGCAAGGATATCGGTCGCCCAGACGACCGCGAAGATGAAGAGGGTCGCGACAAAACCCGCCTGGTCCTCGGACCGGATCGCAGCCAGCGAAATCCCGCTCAAGCCTGCGTAGAAAATGCCGCCCGGCAGCCACCAGCTGCCCTTGCGCAGCAGCACGAGAAGAAGGGCGGTGATGATCGCGCCGCCGAGGATCGGCACCGAGAGCCCACCTTCGTCTACCAGCAGGTCGATGGCGATCAGTAAAATGGCGGCCCAGCCGAAGGCATTCGCACGAAAATCGCGTTCTGCCAGCCGGGTGATCGTCGACCATTCGTAATAGATCAGGACCGCCATGGCGGCGGCCACGACGCGGAACGGCAGGCCGCCATACCAGGTGGCCGTCAGGACCACGACCGCCAGAACCAGTGCGGATGCGATGCGGCGCTTCAGTTCAGCGCTCATCAACCACCCACCGCTATCGTCTTGTCCGACAGGCCGCCGAAGCGCCGGTCGCGGGACGCATAGGTTTTCAGGGCGTCGAGGAAGAGTTTCCGATCGAAATCGGGCCAGTAGTCCGGCAGGAAGACAAGCTCGGAATAGGCCGCCTGCCAGAGCAGGAAGTTCGAAAGCCGCTCCTCGCCGCTGGTGCGGATGATGAGGTCCGGATCGGGAATGCCGGCGGTGTCCAACCTTGCGCTGATCTTCTCCGGGTCGATCTCGGAGGCCTTGAGGATACCGGCCTCGACGTCCCGGGCGAGCATGGCGACCGCACGGGCGATCTCGTCTCGCGCGCCGTAGTTGAAGGCGATGATCAGCGTCAGTGCCGTGTTGAACCTTGTCGTTTCCTCGGCTTCGAGAAGAAGCGGAAGGATGTCGCTGCGCAGCTTCTCGCGTTCGCCGATCACCCGGATGCGGACATTCTCACGGTGCAGTTCGGCCAGATCCTGGCGGATGAAGCGCCTGAGAAGACCGAGAAGATCCCTCACCTCGGTTTCGGGCCTGCTCCAGTTCTCCGAAGAAAACGCAAAGAGGGTCAGATATTTGACGCCAGCGTCGCCAGCAGCCCGCACCGTTTCGCGAACCGCTTCGACACCCTTGCTGTGTCCGACCGTACGAGGAAGCCCGCGCTTGTTGGCCCAGCGTCCATTGCCATCCATGATGATGGCCACGTGTTGGGGGATGATTGCAAGCTCGGGGTTCACCATATTCTACGCGGCTCCTTTGGCCGCCGGAATATGGCGGCAAACCAGGCCTAAATTAGACCTGCATGATTTCCTTTTCCTTGTCGCCAAGCAAGCGGTCGACTTCGGAAATCGTATCATCCGTCATCTTCTGCACTTTTTCCGACTGCGAGCGGCTCTCGTCCTGACCGATGTCGCCGTCCTTTTCGGCCTTTTTCAGACCGTCCATGCCATCGCGGCGGACGTGACGGACAGCTACCTTCGCCTTTTCCGCATAGTCATGCGCAACCTTGACCAGCGACTTGCGGCGCTCTTCGTTGAGCTCGGGAAGCGGAATGCGCAGGTTCTGGCCATCGACGATCGGATTGAGACCGAGATGTGATTCGCGGATCGCGCGATCGACGGCGTTGACCATCGACTTGTCCCAGATGGACACGCCCAGCATGCGCGCCTCCGGCACAGTGATGTTAGCCACCTGGTTGAGCGGCACGCGCGAACCATAGGCTTCGACCATCACCGGATCGAGAATATTGGCCGAGGCGCGGCCGGTGCGCAGCGACGCGATATCGCTTTTGAACGCATTGATCGCACCTTCCATGCGGCGCTTGATGTCGTTGAGATCGATTCCACTCATCCGTCTACTCCCGTATGTTGTCTGGCCGGCCCGCGACGCCGCGCCTCAATTGTCCGCTACGATGGTCTTGCGGCCGCCGCCGGTCAAGATTTGGGCGAAGCCGCCCTTCTCATGGATCGAAAAAACGATGATCGGGATGGAATTTTCGCGGGCAAGCGCCACCGCCGCCACATCCATCACCGCCAGACCCTTTTCGAGCACCTCGCCATGCGTCAGCGTGTCGAACCTGGTCGCCGTAGGGTCCTTCTTGGGATCGGCCGAATAGATGCCGTCCACCTGGGTGCCCTTGAAGATCGCTTCCGCACCGATTTCCGCCGCACGAAGTGCCGCCGCCGAATCGGTCGTGAAGAACGGATTGCCGGTGCCGCCGGCGAAGATCACCACCCTGCCCTGCGCCATGTGGTGCACCGCCTGGCGCTGCGAAAAGCTCTCGCAGATCTCTGGCATCGAGATCGCCGACAGAACCACGGTGTCGACGTTCAGCTTGCGCAGCGAGGTGGCGAGCGCCAGCGCGTTGATCACCGTACCGAGCATGCCCATGTGGTCGCCGGTCACCCGGTCGCCACCCTTCGACGCGACGGCGACGCCGCGAAAGATATTGCCGCCGCCGACGACGACGCCAACATCGACGCCCATGGCGCGCGCTTCGGCGATATCGGAGGCGACCCGGTCGGCAACTTCAACATCGATGCCGAAACCCTGGCTGCCCATCAGAGCTTCACCGGAGGCCTTGAGCAAGACACGCTTGTAGAGAGGCTGAGGCGACATGGGGGCTCCTTGAAAATCGAAATGCAATGCGGAGGGTCAAACGGGTTGCGGATACACGAAGGGCACCGGCTTGTCACCGGTGCCCTTGCGCTTTCGACATCTTTCGCTAACGAATATCAGCCTTTGGCGACTGCCGCGACTTCAGCGGCGAAATCCGATTCTTCCTTTTCGACGCCTTCGCCGAGCAGAAGGCGGGCCATGCCGGTGACTTCGATCGAAGCGCCGGCGAGCTTTTCAGCATCCTTGACGGCCTGGCCGACGGTCACGTCCGGGTTGATGACGAAGGCCTGCGACAGAAGGGCAACTTCCTCGAAGAACTTGCGCATGCGGCCATCGACCATCTTTTCGATGATCGCTTCCGGCTTGCCGGAAGCGCGCGACTGCTCGATGAAGACGTTGCGCTCGCGCTCGGCCACGGTTGCGTCGACTTCTTCGGCGCGGATGGCAAGCGGATTGGTGGCGGCGATGTGCATGGCGACCTGACGGCCGAGCGAAGTCAGGACTTCCTTGTCGCCGACCGACTTCAGGGCGACCAGAACGCCGAGCTTGCCGATGCCGTCGCCGGCCGCGTTATGGACGTAGGTCGCGACAACGCCGTGCTCGACCTCAAGCAGGGCCGAGCGACGCAGCGTCATGTTCTCGCCGATCGTGGCGATCGCGTCCTTGATGGTGTCGGCGACCGGCTTGCCGGAAGCGGGGTAGGTAGCGGCCGAGATCGCCTCGACGGAACCGTCAGTCGCCAGGGCGACGCTGGCGATGCCGCGGACGAGGTCCTGGAACGCGTCGTTGCGGGCAACGAAATCGGTTTCCGAGTTGAGTTCGATGACGACGGCCCTGTGGCCGGCGCTGGCGATGCCGATCAGGCCTTCGGCTGCGGTGCGGCCGGACTTCTTGTCGGCCTTGGAGATGCCCTTGGCGCGCAGCCAGTCGATCGCCGCTTCGATGTCGCCGTTCGTTTCGGTCAGCGCCTTCTTGCAGTCCATCATGCCTGCGCCGGACTTTTCGCGCAGTTCCTTTACCAGTGCAGCGGTGATTTCAGCCATTGTTTTGCCTCTTGTCGGTTCAAGTGCTTCTCGCCGGAAAAACGTCGGCGGACTCAAAAGTTTTGGGACGAATGTACCCGGAAGTGTGACAGCGTGATGAACACATCACGAAAGCGATCGCCTCAACGACTAAGCGGTGGCGGGTCGCCTTGAAACGACCAAGGCCAGGGATCGGTATCTCTGGCCTCGATCGAATTTCAGAAAGGAGGAGCGGGCCAAGCCGCTCCGTCCCGCCTCAGGCTTCTGCTTCGCCTTCGAGCGCCGGCTCGATCGGAGCTTCGGAAGAAGCGCCGATGTCGCGGCCCGAAGCGCCCTGCTGGCGGGCGATGCCGTCGATGGCAGCGCGGGCGATCAGGTCGGTATAGAGAGCGATGGCGCGCGAGGCGTCGTCGTTACCCGGGATCGGGTAGTCGATCAGGTCCGGATCGCAGTTCGAATCGATGATGGCGACGACCGGGATGCCCAGGCGCTTGGCTTCGTCGATAGCGATCTTTTCCTTGTTGGTGTCGATGATGAACATCAGGTCCGGGGTGCCGCCCATGTCGCGGATACCGCCGAGAGCCTTGTCCAGCTTCTCGCGTTCGCGCTCGAGGTTCAGGCGTTCCTTCTTGGAATAGCCGGAGGCTTCCGAGTTCAGGATCTCGTCGAGCTTGCGCAGGCGCTGGATCGAGTTCGAGATGGTCTTCCAGTTGGTCATCATGCCGCCGAGCCAGCGGGAGTTGACGTAATACTGGGCCGAACGCTTGGCCGAGTCAGCGATCAGTTCGGACGCCTGGCGCTTGGTGCCGACGAACAGAACGCGGCCGCCGCGAGCGACGGTGTCGGACACGACCTGAAGGGCGCGCGACAGCATCGGAACGGTCTGGGCCAGATCGATGATGTGGATGTTGTTACGGTCGCCGAAGATATACGGCTTCATCTTCGGGTTCCAGCGGTGAGTCTGGTGGCCGAAGTGAACGCCTGCCTCGAGAAGCTGGCGCATAGAAAAATCGGGCAATGCCATGCCTAGTTATCCTTTTCCGGTTGAACCTCCGCAAGGCGAACAGCACCCTCTTCGAGGATGCCACCGGGCGGAACAGTCCGGATTTCTCCCGGACGATCCCATGCCTTACGTGTGGAATGCGGCTGGCCATACATTCGATTTGCCGCAAAAGCAAGTGCTTTGCCGGAAATTGCCTCAGCGTGCCGGCGAGTGGCGGGCAATTACCGAAGGATGGCTATTTGGCCGGTTCCGGGCACGGGTCCTGCTGCGGCTTCAGCAGTTCCAGCTTGACCAGGCTGCCGGACAGCACAAAGTCGCCGTAGTCCATTGTGAGATCGCGGGTGATGCCGTTTTCGTAGAGCTTGAAGGACATGTTGTAGACCGGGGTCGGATCGCCGGTCGCATTCTCGTTGAAATAGGCGATCGTCACCGGCCAATAGGGGGTCTTTGCAAACTCGCCCGCCTTGTCGGCGTCGACATCATCCTTCTGCGCCGTCTGGGACTTGCCGATCACCGTCGTGGTCAGCAGCGCCTGGTCGCCGTTTTCCGATCCGTCGAAGACCCGCGCCTCGAAGAAACTCTTGCCCTGCTTGGCATTCGCGATAACGTCGAGCATGTGGCTGGTTGGAAAATCGCTCGACGGCAATTCGATCTCGCGGCCATCGGGCTGGGTGATTTCCACCTTTATGCCCTTTTCGGCGATCGACGCATCGCCGCTCAGCTGCTTGTCGAGCTGCTCGTCGGTGAAGGACTTGGTCTCGAAATGGAACTGGCTTGCGGCCATGTCCTCGAAGGTGGTGGTCTGCTGGTCGCTGAGGCGCGTTTCCTCGCCCGTATCGATCTTGGTGACCAGCCGGAAATTGGTGGAAAAGCCGGTGCAGGCCGAGCCGGTGAACTCATAGACCATGCGGCCGAACATGCCTTCGATGCCGGAGCGTTCCGAGGCTTTCTTGAGCTTCAGGTCGTAAATGGCGCGATGCGGGACGAGCAGCCGGGCGGCACCGTCGGTCGTCGCGTCCGCGGAGGTGGCGCCCAAAAGGCTCAGACCGCCGGCAAGGATCACCCCGAGGCTCATTCGCAACATTCACATTCTCCTGTTGGACTCAGTTGGTGATGTTATAAGAACGCCATCTGACCAAGCTAAGGCCTTGATGCAGGATTTTTGAAGATTTTACAACAAAACGGGAGTCGAAAATGACCGAAGCCATCGAAGGCCGCCTGCGGGAACTGGGGATCGTCCTCCCCGTCGCGGCAGCGCCCGCCGCCAATTACCTGCCCTATGTGATCACCGGCAACCTGCTGTTCATCTCCGGCCAGTTGCCGAACGAAAACGGCAAAGTCGCGGTCACGGGCCTTGTCGGCGCGGATGTCGACGTGGCGGCAGCCAGCCGCGCTGCGGAGCTCTGCGCGATCAATATCCTTGCCCAGGCAAAGGCTGCGTTGGGCGGCGATCTCGGCCGGATCAAGCGGGTGGTCAAGCTCTCGAGCTTCGTCGCCTCGGCACCCGGCTTTGCCGAACAGCATATCGTCACCAACGGCGCATCGAACCTGATCGCCAATGTTCTCGGCGACGCCGGCAAGCATGCGCGCGCAGCGGTCGGCATGGCCGCGCTGCCGCTCAACGCTTCCGTGGAAATCGAAGCCATCATCGAGATCGAAGCATGACCGACGCCACCTGGATCAAGGACCTTCCGGTCGCCCATCGCGGCTATCACGACATGAACCGCGAAGTCTGGGAAAACACGCTCTCGGCGTTTTCCCGGGCACTCGAAGCCGGCTTTGCGATCGAATGCGACGTGCAGCTTGCCGCCGACAGCGTGCCGGTGATCTTTCACGACCATGACCTCGAGCGGCTTTGCGGCATCAAGGGCGACATTCGCGAGAAGACCTCAGCCGAACTCGGCATGCTTTCGGTCGGGGCTACCCAGGACAAGGTTCCGACGCTGAAGCAGATGCTTGCCCTCGTCGCCGGCAAGGTGCCCCTTGTTATCGAGATCAAGGGACGCGAAGGCGACGGCGAGGACGACGGGTTCGCCGAGGCGGTGCTGGAGGTTCTCGAAGGTTATCAGGGCAAGGTGGCGCTGATGAGCTTCGACTACCACATCCTGCGCGACCTGAAAAACGCCGGCTCGCCCTACCCGCTTGGCCTCACCGCCATGGGCGACAAGCCGGAGGAATTTTTCGAGCACGACGAGGCCATGCAACTTGGCCTCGACTTCATTTCCTATCACTATCCACACCTGCCGAACACGTTCATCACGGCTCAGAGAGCGACCGGAATTCCGGTCATTACCTGGACCGTAAGGGATGCAAACGGCCGCGAACATACCTATAAATATGCCGACCAGATGACCTTCGAAGGTTTTGATCCGCGGGAGGCTTCCTCCCCCTCCCTGTAAAGCAGCGTATGACCGGCAATCTTACCATCCGTATCGAGAAATCGTTCTGCGCGATCAGCCCGGCAAGCTGGTCGCGCCTTTCGGGCACATCCAAGTCCTCCTCTTCGGAAACGCCCTACAATCCGTTCCTGTCGCACGCCTACCTGTCGGCGCTGGAGGAATCCGGCTCCGCCACCGCCAAGACCGGCTGGCTCGGCCACCACCTTCTCCTTGAGGACGACAAGGGCACGCTGATCGGCGCCGTCCCCGGTTACCTCAAGAGCCACAGCCAGGGCGAATATGTCTTTGACCACGGCTGGGCCGACGCATTCGAGCGGGCCGGCGGGCGTTATTATCCAAAACTGCAATGTACCGTGCCTTTCACGCCGGCGAGCGGACCGCGGCTGCTCGTCGCGGCAGGCTACGACAGGGATTCAGCGGAGCTGACGCTGGCGGCCGGTCTCCAGGAGGTGACACGCCAGCTCGGCATATCGTCGGCGCATGTGACCTTCGTCGCGGAAAACCAGATCGCCGCCTTCGAAGAGGCCGACTACCTGCATCGCACCGACAAGCAGTTCCATTTCATCAACGAGGGTTACGAGAACCACGATGCCTTCCTCGAAACGCTTGCCTCGCGAAAACGCAAGGCGCTGAAGAAGGAACGCCGGGCGGCGCTCGAAAACGGCATCAGTATCGACTGGCTGACCGGCAAGGACCTGACCGAGGACATCTGGGACCAGTTCTTCGAATTCTACATGGATACCGGCGGCCGCAAATGGGGCCGCCCTTACCTGACGCGAAAATTCTATTCGCTGATCGGCGAGCGGATGCCCGAAGACATCCTGCTGGTGATGGCGAAACGCGAGGGCAAATATATCGCGGGCGCGATCAACTTCATCGGCGCGGATGCGCTCTACGGCCGGCACTGGGGCTGTATCGAGGACCACCCCTTCCTGCATTTCGAGGTCTGCTACCATCAGGCGATCGATTTCGCGCTCGCCAAGGGCCTGAAGCGGGTCGAAGCCGGCGCGCAGGGCGAGCACAAGCTGGCGCGCGGCTACCTGCCTGTCACCACCCACTCGATGCACTATATCGCCCACGCGGGGCTGAGACGGGCGATTGCCGACTATCTGGAACACGAGCGCGAAGACGTGGAGCAGATGACGGAATATCTTGCCGAGCACAGCCCGTTCCGCAAAGGCGAGCGCCAGCAGGAACAGGACTAGAGCCCGGAAAGATCGGGCCGGAAGAACAAGGAGAGGACATCGCGATGAGCGGCCAGGCTTACGACAGCAACAACATCTTCGGAAAAATCGTGCGCGGCGAGATCCCGTGCCACCGGGTCTACGAGGATGCGGATACGCTCGCCTTCATGGACGTCATGCCGCAGTCGCCCGGTCACCTGCTGGTCGTTCCCAAGGCCCCGTCACGCAATATTCTGGACGCCGATCCGGCGGTGCTTTCGAAGGTGATCCCCGTGGTGCAGAAACTCGCCAAGGCCGCCAAGGACGCTTTCGAGGCGGACGGGGTCACCGTCATCCAGTTCAACGAACCGGCCGCCGGGCAGACGGTCTTCCACCTGCATTTCCACGTCGTCCCGCGCTACGAGGGACAGGCTCTGAAACCCCATTCGGGCCAGATGGAAAACAACGAGGTGCTGGCGGCAAATGCCGAGAAGATCATCGGCGAACTGGGAAACTAAGGCTTTCTAAAAGCCGACCCACCAGAGGCAGGCAACCAGCAGCGCCATCGGCACCGCAACCCCGATCCAAACCTTTCGGCCGGTCGCCAGGAAGACGGCAAAACCGATGCCGGCCGCCGCCAGCCTCAGCCAGAGCGGCGAGCCGGCGAGCGTGCCGTTCGGGAAGACGATCAGCTTTGCGGTGACCGCCATGACCAGCGCGGTCGCCACAGCCCTCACCCAGTAAAGCGCCTCGGAATCCTCGTCGAGGCGATTGCCGGTGAAGACGCCCAGCCAACGCCAGATGTCCGTCGCCAGAAAGCCGGCGACCGCGATGACGATAAATGTCCAGTATTCGGCGATCATCGCTTTATCCCCTGCCCGGCACGCTTCCTCTTGCGGCGCGCCCTGTCGATCAGATAGGCGGCCGTGCCACCGCCCAGGCCGGCGCACAGCACGTCGAATTCCGGCGTGACCAGCGCCATGATGGGACCGAGGATCACCCCCATGACAAAGGCGATCCTGACCACCGGCTGGCGGGCGCTCGCCCAGATCGAGGCGTTGAAATAGACGGGCGTCAGAAAGAAGAGCACGCCCGCGACGGCCGGCGGAAAGGCCGAGACGATATCGTAGAAGACCGCCACCACCAGCGTGCCGGTCAGTGTCAGTGTCACGCCGAAACCGGCGAAATAGATCGCCCGGTACTCGCGCGGCACGTTGCGAAGCGTGGTGATCGCGAAGACCCAGGATGTGATGGCGATGAAATGCGACAGGAGCAGCAGCAGCCAGATCGGCGTGCGCCTTGTTCGCATTTCCGGGATGACCGAGGCGACCATCGGCGTCATGCGGATCGAGGAGAGCGTCACTGCAAGGAAGCAGGCGGCAATGTTCGCACCGCTCGCCATCGTGCCGATCAGGATGACCTGCGCCGGCAGCGCCCAGATCGCAAAGGACATGAACACGGCTTCGGCGCGCGTCAGGCCCGATTCCAGCGCAAACGCGCTGAAGCCGACGATCGAGGTGAGCAGGATGAGCGCCGGCAGGGACAGGAGGCCCCGCATGCCGGTAAAGAACCAGGATAGGGCACTGCGGTCGTCATGTTCAGGCGTTACATCCGTCATTCGGCGTTCGTCTTCCGCTCAGGCCTGAAGATAGGCCGGCGGAACATGATCCGTCAGCCAGACGCCATTGTCGGCCCGGAAAAAAGCACGACCATCGCGATACATCCTGCCGGCATCCACCTTAAGCACGACGGGTTTGCCATGCCGGCTACCGACCTTGACGGCGGTTTCCTCGTCGAGAGACAGATGCACATGCTCGCGTTTGCCGGGTTTGAGACCTTCGATCATGATCGGCTCAAGATTATCCCTCGCCGTGCCATGAAACAGGACTTCCGGCGGCTCACTGGGCTCCAGCCCGAGATCGACGGCGACGGAATGTCCCTGCGCCGCCCGGATCAGCTGGCCATCTTCGGAAAGCGTGAAACGCTTCTTGTCACTGCTGGCGACGACTGCCTCCAGGATCGGGCGATCGATTGCAAAACCCTGTTCGCGGGCTTTGGCGATCAGGATATCGACGGATGTCCAACCATTTGCGTCCAGAACGATGCCCAGGCGTTCGGGTGCGTGGCGAAGCACATGGCTGAGAAGCTTGCTGATTTCGGTCGACATCCGGCAGTTCCTGACTGAGCAATGCCCGTATTCGTGACAATGCTGCCGGGCTTACAAAAACGACGATGCCGGGACAAGCCCGGCATCGCAAGACTTCAATCCGAAAGCCTATTTGGTCTTCGGCACGCGCGGCACCGTGGTGCCCTTGCGTGGGGTCTTGGGCGCATCGTCCGATGCGATCACGTCTGCATCGACCATGGCGCGGGCCCGGGCTTGGCCGCCGTCCTTGTCCTTCGGTGCCGACTTCTTCGGCGCCTTGGCCTTCACGACCTTGGCTTCGGCCTCCTCGGCAGCCTCTTCGACCTCGGCCTCCGGCTTCGGCTTCACAGGCGTCGCTTCGGAAATCGAGTCGAGGATGAGCTTGTCCTTGCCATCCTCACCCTTGCCGACGGTCACTCGCACGACGCCACCCTTACGCAGCTTGCCGAACAGGATCTCGTTGGCGAGCGGCTTCTTGATGTATTCCTGGATGACGCGCGAGAGCGGCCGGGCGCCCATCTTTTCGTCGTAACCCTTTTCGGCCAGCCAGGCGATTGCGTCCTGATGCAGGTCGAAGGTGACGTTGCGTTCCGAGAGCTGCGTCTCGAGCTGCATGACGAACTTCTGCACGACCTGATGGATGACATCCGTCGGCAGCCCTGCGAACTGGATGATCGCATCGAGACGATTGCGGAATTCCGGCGTGAACAGGCGATTGATCGCCTCTTCGTCCTCGCCGGTGCGCTTGGACGAACCGAAGCCGATGGCGGCCTTGGCCATTTCCGACGCGCCCGCATTGGTCGTCATGATCAGGATGACGTTACGGAAGTCGATCTTCTTGCCGTTGTGGTCGGTCAGCGAACCATGGTCCATGACCTGCAGCAGGATATTGTAGATATCCGGATGCGCCTTCTCGATTTCGTCGAGCAGGACCACCGAGTGCGGATGCTGGTCGACGCCATCGGTCAGCAGACCGCCCTGGTCGAAGCCGACATAACCGGGAGGCGCGCCGAGCAGCCGCGAGACCGTGTGGCGTTCCATATATTCCGACATGTCGAAGCGCAGCATCTCGACGCCGAGCGAGGCGGCGAGCTGCTTGGCGACTTCCGTCTTGCCGACGCCGGTCGGGCCGGAGAAGACGTAGGAGCCGATCGGCTTGTTCGGTTCGCGAAGGCCTGCGCGGGCCAGCTTGATCGCCGTCGAGAGGGCCTCGATCGCCGCATCCTGGCCGTAGACGACCGAACGCAGTTCCTTCTCCAGGTTGGCGAGAACCATCTCGTCGTCCTTGGAAACGGTCTTGGCCGGAATCCGCGCCATGGTGGCGATCGTCGCTTCGATCTCCTTCTCGGTGATCAGCTTGCGGCGCTTGGAGGCCGGCAGCAGCATCTGCGCCGCACCGGTCTCGTCGATCACGTCGATCGCCTTGTCCGGCAGCTTGCGGTCGGAGATGTAGCGGGCCGACAGTTCGACGGCCGACTTGATCGCCTCGTTGGTATAACGAAGCTTGTGATAATCCTCGAAATAGGGTTTCAGGCCCTTCATGATCTCGATCGCATCCTCGATCGACGGCTCGTTGACGTCGATCTTCTGGAAACGGCGGACCAGAGCCCGGTCCTTTTCGAAGAACTGGCGGTATTCCTTGTAGGTGGTCGAACCGATGCAGCGGATCGCGCCCGAAGACAGAGCCGGCTTCAACAGGTTGGAGGCATCCATCGCGCCGCCGGAGGTGGCGCCGGCGCCGATGACGGTGTGAATCTCGTCGATGAACAGGACCGCACCCGGATACTCTTCGAGTTCCTTGACGACCTGCTTCAGACGCTCCTCGAAATCGCCGCGATAACGGGTGCCGGCGAGCAGCGTGCCCATGTCGAGCGAGAAGATGGTGGCGTCGGCGAGAGCCTCCGGCACCTTGCCTTCGATGATCCGCTTGGCCAAACCTTCGGCGATCGCCGTCTTGCCGACACCCGGATCACCCACGTAGAGCGGGTTGTTCTTGGAGCGGCGGCACAGGACCTGGATGGTGCGGTTGACTTCGGCATGGCGGCCGATCAGCGGATCGATCCGGCCGTCGCGGGCCTTTTCGTTCAGGTTGACGCAATAGGCCTTGAGGGCATCCTGCGGCTTTTTGGCCGAACCCTCTTCCTGGTCGCGGGACGAGGGCTTGGATTCCGGCTCGCTGTCGTCGGCGCCGCGCGGCGTGCGGGTCTGGGAGGAACCCGCGCGCTTGCCGATGCCGTGCGAAATGTAGTTGACCGCGTCGTAGCGGGTCATTTCCTGCTCCTGCAGGAAGAAGGCCGCATGGCTTTCCCGTTCCGCGAAGATCGCGACGAGAACGTTGGCACCGGTCACTTCCTCGCGGCCGGAAGACTGGACGTGGATGACGGCGCGCTGGATGACGCGCTGGAAGCCGGAAGTCGGCTTGGAGTCCTCGTCATAACCGGTGATCAGGTTGGCAAGCTCGTTATCGACATAGTCGGTGACGGTCTTGCGCAGTGTTTCCAAATTGACGTTACAAGCTCCCATGACCGCGGCTGCATCGGCATCGTCGATCAACGCCAAAAGCAGGTGCTCGAGCGTGGCATATTCGTGATGCCGCTCGTTGGCAAAGGTCAGTGCCTGATGCAGCGCCTTTTCTAAACTAGGCGAAAATGTTGGCACGTCGGGTTCCTCACTTCTTTTCCATGACACATTGCAGCGGATGCTGGTGTTGCCGGGCGAAGTCCATGACCTGGGACACTTTGGTTTCCGCTACTTCATATGTAAATATTCCGCATTCCCCCACGCCGTGGTTGTGGACGTGGAGCATGATCCGCGTTGCCGCTTCCCTGTCCTTCTGAAAGAAACGCTCCAGAATGTGGATGACGAACTCCATGGGCGTATAATCGTCATTCAGCAGCAGTACGCGGTAGAGATTTGGCTTCTTTGTTTTTGGCTTCGTGCGGGTAATGACGGAGGTACCGCGATTTGCGTTGTCTCCGTCGCCACCCTTTTCAGCTTGCATCAAGATCGGCAGTGCGATCATCTTCATTCATTCCCCAGTCATCCGGCGGGTTCGTCCGAATGGCCGAACGGCCGGACTTCAGTCTTCCTAACTTAGTTCATTGAATGCGGATTTTAAGCCCCCTTTGCGGCCACGCAATCACTATTCCGCTAAAGAGATCACGGAACATACGGAAAAGCGGAAATTTCGGCATTGGCATGAATCAAAAAGGCCGGCAGCGTTGAACGCCGCCGGCCTTCTGTAGTGAAGGCGTCGCTTGGAGGGGCCGCTATGCGCGTTACGCGGCGTTTGCGGTCACCACGGCGGTCGACTTGGCGACCGGCGCTTCGTAGGGCTTGTAAGCCGTCTTGGCGAGATCGGCATACATGTCGGTGATCTTCGTCGACTCGGCAATGAAGCCCTCGTAAGCCGACTTTACGTAATTGGTCTGGAGTTCGAACATCGCCTCGACGCTGCGGGTGGAGGCGAGCGCTTCCATGAAACCCGTCATGTCCTGAAAGGACTTCTTGGAATAGTCGGTCGCCTCGGTGGCGATCGCCTGATAACTCTTGGCGATCTCGGAATAGCTCTTCAGCATTCCGTCGATTGCTTCCTTGCTCTTCTTGTTGGCTTCATCGAAATTGAACATCGCCGGTCCCTTTGTTCTATTCGGATGCGCTGATAGAAAGCGGCACGCCGATAAAAGTCAAGGCTGATTTGTGCGTCGCAAAATCACCTTTGGTTGCAGCCGCATCCATGCGGATGCATAGACCGATTCAGGTTTCTGATTTTACGAAGATATATCAGCCGGTCACAACTCCGGCGCAAAACGTCGCAGCCATTTTCTTTGCCCGAGGCAGCGACTCACGAATCAAAAAAGCGGGCCTATCAGCCCGCCTTCAAAACCCGGGACCGGAACGATCAGAGATCGACGTCGAGGATCGCCATGGAGAAATTGTAAGAGCGGTCGCCGTCCTCGTCGTCGATATAGATGACGCCGAGAAACTCCTCGCCGAGGTAAACTTCGGCCGAGTCGTTCTTGCGCGGACGCGCCTTGACGATCGCCTGCGGATTGATCACGCGCTTGAAATAGGCGTCGAGCCTCTTGATTTCGTCCGGTTTCACGTTTCTCTCCGTCAGCGGTTCTCGGTTGCCGCGCTTTTGGCATGGGACAAAGGCGAAAGTAAAGTCGCTAGAAATAGCCGTGCCGCTCTTTTCGATGCTCGTGGGGGCCGATGTTCAGCGAACCCCAAACGTCGACAAGCCGCAGGCAAACGCGGGCGAATCAGTCGTCGGCACCAAGAATCTGGTCCATCAGGCGCGACGGTTCCGAACACCCCGCGCTCCCGACCACCTTTGCCGGCACGCCGGCGACGGTCGATTTCGGCGGGACGGCCTTCAGGACCACCGAGCCCGCAGCAACGCGCGAGCACGATCCGACCTCGATATTGCCGAGGATCTTGGCGCCGGCGCCGATGAGGACGCCGTTGGCGATCTTCGGATGGCGGTCGGCGCCCTCCTTGCCGGTGCCGCCGAGCGTCACGCCGTGAAGGATCGAAACGTTGTCGCCGATGACCGCGGTCTCGCCGACCACGAGGCCGGTGGCGTGATCGAGGAAGATGCCCTTGCCGATGCGGGCTGCCGGGTTGATGTCGGTCTGGAAAACACTGGAGGAGCGGCTCTGCAGATAAAGCGCGAAGTCGCGACGGCCACGCAGGAACAGCCAATGCGCCAGCCGGTGCGTCTGGATGGCGTGAAAGCCCTTGAAATAGAGAACCGGCTCCATGAACCGCAGGCAGGCTGGATCGCGGTCGTAGACGGCCTGGATATCGACGCGCATGATCGCGCCCCATTCCGGCCAGTCGGCCAGCATTTCCATGAAGGTCTGGCGCAGAAGGACGTCCGGAATATCCCCATGAGCGAGGCGCTCGCAGATGCGGTGCACGACGCATTCCTCGAGCGAGCGATGGTTGAGCACGGCAGAATAGAGAAATGCGGCAAGCAGCGGGTCCTGCTCGGTTGCCACGCGCGCTTCCTGGCGCAGCGTATCCCAGATGGGATCCATCGTCGCGAGCGGCTCCTGGCGGATTTCAGTTCTTGCGGCCATCGCCGTCTCCTCGTTTGCCTACGGCAGAACTTCGTGCAGCACTATATAGAATAAGTTTACGCCAACACCAATGGCCGCAAAATTGCATTCCGTTGATCGTAAGAATGAGGAAACCTACGGCCGTGCGGAGAGTTCCGCGTAGAACTCCAGAACCGCCTTCTTGAACACGCGGTCGCCGACGGCAAGCATGTGGTCGCGGCCGGGGATATCCAGCGCAATCGCATGCGGCATCAAAGCCGCCAGTTCCTGCGCGGAACCGGCAATGTCGTCCGTGGTCCCGACCCCGATCAGCGTCGGCGCGTCGATACGACCCATGTCCGCGCGGGTCACCAGATCCCGCGAACCGCGGATACAGGCGGCCAGGGCTTGCCTGTCGCTCTTCGTCTGGTCGGCAAAGGCGCGGAACATGCGGCCGCGGGCATGGCTGACGTCATCGAGCGAGGGGGCGAGCAAGGCGTCGGCGATCGGGTCCCAATCCCCTACCCCGTCGGTCATGCCGATGCCGAGACCGCCGAGCACCAGCGAGCGCACCCGGTGCGGATGGGCGAGCGCGGAAAACACCGAGATGCGGGCGCCCATCGAATATCCGAAAAGATGCGCCTCCGGGATCCTCAGGTGATCGAGGAGCGCCATCGAATCCCTTGCCATCACCCAAGGCCGATAGGCTTCCGGATCACGCGGCTTGCCGCTTGCGCCGTGCCCGCGATTGTCCATGGCGATCACCCGGTAACCGGCATCGCCCAGCGTCTTCAGCCAGCCCGGATGCACCCAGTTGACCAGAGCGCTGGAGGCAAAACCGTGGATAAGCAGCACCGGATCGCCGGACGGATCGCCTTCGTCGAAATAGGCAAGATCGAGACCATCATGGGAAAAAGTGGAGAAGGCGGGCGCATTGAGATTCATCGGGGCAGTCCTTATTGAAGCCGGGAACATAAGGGATGAAAGGCTGCGTTTGAACCCGTGAACGACAGGAAATCAACGCGCCTGCGGCGGTTTTCCCACTACACAATCACTGAACGGGCGGGTAATGTCCGGCGCAAATCAGACACGCCGCATTCAAGTATCGGAGACCATCATGGCCGGGCACAGCATTCCCCACTTCCAGAACGACGGCGGGCATCGCTTGATCCAGATCGGCGTCAAGGAATTCATGTGCACCGGCGCTTCGGTTCCCTTCGACCATCCGCACATCTTCATCGACATGGGCGACGACAACGAGAAAGTCTGCTCCTACTGCTCGACCCTCTACCGCTACAATCCGTCGCTGAAGGCCGAACAGACCGACCCGCCGGGCTGCGTCTTCCACGTCAAGGCCGCCTGATCGGCAATCCGACATGTCCATTGAAAGAGTAGCGATCATCGGTGCCGGCATGGCCGGGCTGACGGCCGCGCTCTCGTTTGCCCGCCACGGCATCGCCTGCGACATTTTCGAGGAAGCGGCGGATCTGATCGAAGTCGGCGCTGGCCTGCAGGTCTCGCCGAACGCTTCGCGCGTGCTCTCCGAACTCGGCGTCCTGCCCGCGCTCGAAGCCGTCTGGACCGAGCCCGAGCGGATCGCACTCGTTTCCGGGACGTCGCTCCGGCCGCTTGCCCATGTGCCGGCCGGGCGTTTCGCCCGCGAGCGCTGGGGTTCGCCCTACGGCGTCCTCCATCGCGCCACGCTTCAAAAGGCGCTGCTTGCGGCGGTCGAACAGAACCCGCTCTGCGGCGTCCATCTGGATACGCCTGTCCGCAAGGATCCGCACGCGACGCTGACCGGGATCACCGGCAAAACCTATCCGCTGATCATCGGCGCCGACGGCGTGTGGTCCAATCTGCGCGCCAGCATCCCCGACAGTCCGGAGCCGGATTTTTCGCGCAACGTCGCCTGGCGCTTCACGATCCCCGGCAGCGCCCGGCCCGACTGGCTGAGTGCCGGCCAGGTCACCGCCTTTCTCGGGCCATCGACCCATGTCGTCGCCTATCCGCTGAAAGAGATCGACGGGTTCAACATCGTCGCGATCGCGTCGGGCATCAGCCCCGGCAAGACGTGGGATGCGCAAGCCAGCGATGCGCAGCGGCGGATGCTGCTCACCCAGTTCCGTCGCTGGGACCGGCGCATCGTTCAACTGATCGAAAGGGCCGAGCGGCCGACCTTCTGGCCGCTTTACCAGGTGACCGCCGGGCGCTGGCACAACGGCCGCGACCTGGCGCTGATCGGCGATGCGGCGCATGCGATGATGCCGTTTGCGGCCCAGGGCGCATCGATGGCGATCGAGGACGCCTTCGTGCTGGCAAACCGGGTGGCCGGTCCCCTGCCCCTTGCACTGGCGCTGACGGATTTCGAGAGCGAACGCGCGCAGCGGGTCGCCAAGGTGCGCGCCCGCGGCCTGTTCAACCGCTTCGCCTATCACGCCCGCGGCCCGGTCAGGCTCGGCCGCGATATCGTCCTGTCGCTGCGTCCGCCGCAATCGCTCGCGGCGGATTTCGACTGGCTTTACGGCTTCAAGGCGACGTGATCAGACCTCGGCGGCAGCCGCGAAACCGATTTCCAGGTCCTTCTTCAGGTCGGCCCCGTCTTCGAGGCCGATCTGCAGGCGGATGACCGGCCCCTCCGGCGGCGCCTTGCGGATCGTGCGGTCCGACAGGTTGACCGGCACGGCGAGGCTCTCGTAGCCTCCCCAGGAGTAACCGAGGCCGAAGAAGGTGAGCGCATCCAGAAAGGCGTGCGCCTTGGCTTTCGCCCTTTCGCTTTCGGCCTTCAGTACGAAGGAGAAGACGCCGCTGGCGCCCTTGAAGTCGCGCTTCCAGATCGCGTGGCCCGGGAAGCTCGGCAGCGCCGGATGCAGGACGCGGACAACGTCGTCGCGGCTCTCCAGCCATGTGGCGATATCGAGCGCGCTCTTCTGATGGTGCGCAAGGCGCACGCCCATGGTGCGCAGGCCGCGCAGGATCTGGTAGGAATCATCCGGCGCACCGCAGATGCCGAGCGCGAGGCGGGCTTCCTCGAGTTTCGGCCAGTGCCTGGCATTGGCCGAGACGGAGCCCATGATGATGTCCGAATGGCCGGACGGATATTTCGTGGTCGCGTGGATCGAGACATCGACCCCGAAATCGAGCGGTCGGAAATAAAGCGGCGTCGCCCAGGTATTGTCCATCGTGACGACGCAATCGTGCCGATGAGCCACCTCCGCGATCGCCCGTATATCCTGCATTTCCATGGTATTGGAGCCCGGCGCTTCGGTGTGGATCAGCCTGGTGTTCGGCTTGATCAGCGCCTCGATGCCCGCGCCGATCTCCGGATCGTAATACTCGACCGCAACGCCCAGGCGCTTCAGCATCGTGTTGCAGAAATTGCGGCACGGCGTGTAGACGGAATCGACGATCAGAGCGTGGTCACCGGCCGAGAGATAGGCCAGAAACGGTACCGAAATCGCCGCAAGCCCCGAAGGAACGAGGATGGTGCCGGCCGAACCTTCCAGTTCGTCGAAGGCCGCGCAGAGCGCATCCGTGGTCGGCGTGGCGCGCGTCCCGTAGGTGTATTTCTGGGCCCGCTTTTCCATCGTCGCGGCATCGGGAAACAACACGGTCGAAGCGTGCACGACCGGCGGGTTGACAAAGCCGTGGTAACCGGACGGATCGTTGCCCATATGCGCGAGGCGCGTGTTGGGTCCAGCGCTGGTGAACAGGGATTCGTTCGTCTTCTTCATGTCGGGGAGAGCTTTCATTGGCAATTGAAGCGCCAAGTTTTGCCGTTGGAACAAGGCCCGGTCAACCCTGAGAAAGGCGCCTGGGCCAGATACATCAGGCTGCCTGCCATATCACGGAAAACGCACGTCTTTTGATCACACGTTGCCCAAACTTTGGGTAAGTGAGCGTTTTCTGAGCCAGGTTAACGATTTTACCTCATTTCGGACGCAATTCGAAAAGGCGACACTTGACCCTGCGTTGTTTTGCGAATGAGATAGCAACGCCTGCACCGGGAGGGTTAGCGGGCGGTCGGCCGTATTCGAAAAGACAGGGGAGCGGCCGGTGTCATCAAGTCACAGAAAACCACAGATAAAGGTTGGGAAAATGAAAAAGACGCTTCTGTCAGCCGCGATTGGCGCAGCGGTCCTTGGCTTCGCATCGACGGCATCGGCCGCGACGCTTGATACCGTCAAGTCCAAGGGTTTCGTTCAGTGCGTCGTCAACACCGGTCTCGCCGGCTTTGCCGCACCGGACGCATCGGGCAACTGGTCCGGTTTCGACGTTGACTACTGCAAAGCCGTTGCTGCCGCCATTTTCAATGACGCAACGAAGACGAAATACACGCCGACCACCTCGCAGACCCGCTTCACGGCGCTGCAGTCGGGCGAAGGCGACGTCCTGTTCCGCAACACGACCTGGACGATCAACCGCGACACCGCGCTTGGCTTCAACTTCCGCACCGTCAACTACTACGATGGCCAGGGCTTCATGGTGCCGAAGAGCCTCAACGTGAAGTCGGCTCTGGAACTGTCCGGCGCCGCCGTCTGCGTTCAGTCCGGCACCACCACCGAACTCAATCTCGCCGACTACTTCAAGGCCAACAAGCTCGAATACAAGCCGGTCGTCTACGAAAAGCTGCCGGAAGTGAACCAGGCCTATCAGGAAGGCCGTTGCGACGTTTACACCACCGACCAGTCCGGCCTCTATTCGCTGCGCCTCTCGCTTTCCAACCCGGACGAGCACATCATCCTGCCGGAAATCATTTCCAAGGAGCCGCTCGGCCCGGCCGTTCGCCAGGGCGACGACCAGTGGTTCGATATCATTTCCTGGACGCATTACGCGATGGTTCAGGCTGAAGAGTTCGGCATCACCAAGGCGAATGTCGATGACATCCGCAAGTCGTCCACCAACCCGGACGTCCGCCGCTTCCTCGGCGTCGAGAAGGATACCAAGATCGGTACCGATCTCGGCCTGACCAACGACTGGGCCTACAACATCATCAAGGCCGTCGGCAATTACGGCGAAGTGTTCGAGCGCAACATCGGCCAGAACACTCCCCTCAAGATCCAGCGTGGCCTGAACGCGCTCTGGACCAAGGGCGGCCTGCAATACGCTCCGCCGGTTCGTTAATCGGCCAGACCAAGACGAGACAAGGCGGCCGACGCCGCCTTGTCTCCGCATAAAACAAAACGCATAAAAAGAAAAAGATCTCAAAAATGAGGTCACAGGGGAAAAGGCCAGCATGACAGATCACGCTGCAATTGCGCCTTCCGAAGCGCGTACTCTCAGATCCTATGTTTACGACCCCAAGATCCGGGGTATTTTTTTCCAGGTCCTCACGCTCGTCATCGTGATCGGCGTCGGCTGGTCGATTTTCGACAACACCGTCGCCAACCTTGCACGTTCCGGTACCGCTTCCGGCTACCAGTTCCTGAAGGGCCGCGCCGGTTTCGACATCGGCGCCTCGCTGATCGAATACTCGAGCGATTCGACCTACGGGCGCGCCATCCTCGTCGGCTTCCTCAACACGATCCTGGTGGCTTTCTTCGGCATCATCACCGCCACGACCATCGGCTTCATCATCGGTATCGGCCGTCTTTCGAAGAACTGGCTGATCGCCAAGCTCTGCACCGTCTATGTGGAAGTCTTCCGCAACATCCCGGTGCTGCTGATCATCTTTTTCTGGTACAAGGGCGTGCTTTCGTCACTGCCGCAGGTTCGGGACTCACTCAAACTGCCGCTCGGCATGGTGCTCAACAACCGAGGCCTCGCCTTCCCGAAACCCGTCTGGGGCGATACAGCGTGGGTCATCCCCATCGCGCTGCTGATTGCCATCGTTGCGGCTTTCGTCGTGGCGCGCTGGGCAAAACAACGGCAGATGCGGACCGGCCAGCAGTTCCATACGATCTGGGCGGCAACCGGGCTGATCGTCGGTCTGCCGGTCCTCGCCTTCCTTGCCGTCGGCGCTCCGCTGACGTTCGATTTCCCGATCGCGGGCCGCTTCAACCTGTCGGGCGGTTCCGTGATCGCCCCGGAATTCGTGGCCCTCTATCTGGCCCTGTCCTTTTATACGGCCTCGTTCATCGCCGAGACGATCCGTGCCGGCATCCGGGCCGTGGCCAAGGGGCAAAGCGAAGCGGCGGCAGCACTCGGATTGCAGCCCAGCACCACGACCCGTCTCGTCGTCGTGCCGCAGGCGATGCGCGTCATCATCCCGCCGCTGACCAGCCAATATCTCAACCTTACGAAAAACTCGTCGCTCGGCATCGCGGTCGGGTTTCCGGAACTGGTCGCCACCGGCGGCACCACGATGAACCAGACCGGACAGGCCATCGAAGTGGTGTCGATCTGGCTCGCCGTCTATCTCAGCATCAGTATCACGACATCGCTGTTCATGAACTGGTTCAACGCCAAAATGGCACTGGTGGAGAGGTAAGATCATGAACACGAAAAACCTTGCCTATGTCCGCCAGGAGATGATCGGTCCCACCCCCGCCCCGCTCAGCACCAAGAGCGCATCGGGCTGGATCCGCACCAACCTTCTGGCCACGCCGAAAGACGTCGCGCTGACGATTATCGCGATTGCACTCCTGGTCTGGACGCTGCCGGGCATGATCAACTGGCTGTTCATCCAGGCAGCGTGGTTCGGGACCGACCGTTCGTTCTGCACCACCGCCGTGCAGGGCGGCATCAATCCGAACGGCTGGAGCGGCGCCTGCTGGGCTTTTGTCGGCGACCGCTTCCAGCAATTCATGTTCGGGCGCTATCCGCTCGACGAGCGCTGGCGGCCGATCCTGGTGGCGATCCTGTTCATCGCCCTGCTCGTGCCGATCCTGATGCCGAAAATTCCGCGCAAGGGCCTGAATGCGCTGCTGCTCTTCGTCGGCCTGCCGATTGTCGCATTCTTCCTGCTGCATGGCGGCGTGTTCGGGCTCCAGAAGGTCGAGACACCGCTCTGGGGCGGCCTGATGGTGACGCTGATCCTGTCCTTCGTGGGCATTGCCGTCTCGCTCCCCGTCGGCATCGTGCTGGCGCTCGGGCGGCGCTCGACGATGCCGGTGATCCGCATTCTCTGCGTCACCTTCATCGAGGTCATCCGCGGCGTTCCGCTGATCACGGTGCTGTTCATGGCGAACGTGATGCTGCCGCTCTTCCTGCCGACCGGCTGGACAATCGACAACTTCCTGCGGGCGCTGGTAGGCGTGGCGATCTTCGCCTCCGCCTATATGGCCGAGGTGGTTCGCGGCGGCCTGCAGGCCATTCCGAAGGGACAGTTCGAAGGCGCCGATTCGCTCGGCCTCAGCTATTGGCAGAAGATCCGGCTGATCATCATGCCGCAGGCGCTGAAACTGGTCATCCCGGGCATCGTCAACACCTTCATCGGCCTGTTCAAGGATACGTCGCTGGTGTCGATCATTGGCATGTTCGACCTTCTCGGAATCGTGCAGCTGAACTTCACCGACACGACCTGGATCAGCCCCGTCACACCGATTACGGGCCTCATCTTCGCAGGCTTCATCTTCTGGCTGTTCTGCTTCGGCATGTCGCGCTACTCCGCCTTCATGGAGCGGCATCTCGACACCAACCTGAAGCGATAGCCGGCCTGAAGCGACAGCCAGCCACAAACGATAACTAAGGGGATATAAATGGCAGACGCCCAACCCAAAAAAATGACCGCCTCGGCCACCGACGTTGCCGTCGAAATCATCGGCATGAACAAGTGGTACGGCGATTTTCACGTTCTGCGCGACGTCAATCTGAAAGTGATGAAGGGCGAACGCATCGTCATCGCCGGCCCGTCCGGCTCCGGCAAATCAACGATGATCCGCTGCATCAACCGTCTTGAGGAACACCAGGCGGGCAATATCATCGTCGATGGCATCGAGCTTACCAACGACCTCAAGAAGATCGACGAAGTGCGCCGCGAAGTCGGCATGGTGTTCCAGCACTTCAACCTCTTCCCGCACCTGACGATCCTGGAGAACTGCACGCTCGCGCCGATCTGGGTCCGCAAGATGCCGAAGAAGCAGGCGGAAGAGATCGCCATGCATTATCTCGCCCGCGTCAAGATCCCGGAACAGGCCAACAAATATCCGGGCCAGCTCTCCGGCGGCCAGCAGCAGCGCGTGGCGATCGCCCGCTCGCTGTGCATGAAACCGAAGATCATGCTGTTCGACGAGCCGACCTCGGCGCTCGACCCGGAAATGGTCAAGGAAGTGCTGGATACGATGGTGAGTCTTGCCGAAGAAGGCATGACCATGCTGTGCGTCACCCACGAAATGGGCTTTGCCCGCCAGGTCGCGCATCGGGTGATCTTCATGGACCAGGGCCAGATCGTCGAGCAGAATTCGCCGGCGGAATTCTTCGACAACCCGCAGCACGAGCGCACGAGACTCTTCCTGAGCCAGATCCTGCACTGATCGACCTTACCGGGACCCAGTCATGGGGCGCTTCGGCGCCCCATTTTCGTCTCACCAACGGAACGAATAACGGGCGTTGAGGCTCGTGACGGGTTCGGGCGCATCCGAAGTCCGATCGAGCGCACCGCTGACCGTCATGTACCGGCCGAGCCGCTTTTCCACGGCGATGCCGGCTGCGAGCGTGCGAAACCCGTTGCGGCCGCTTGCCCGGCCGACCAGCGCCGTGCGGCTTGGACTGTGCGACAGGCGAACCGACTGGCTCGCGTCGAGGCCGCGCCATTCTCCCGAGGTCCCGTCATACCGCAGGCCGTAGCTGCTGCGCCTTTCGATATCGATCGTCGGCGTGGCGATTTCCTTTTCGTAATAATTCATGGTGATCCCGGCGCTGCCGGTATTGCCGTCGAGATCGACACCGACGCCGCGGTTTAGCTGATAGGCGGGCGTCTGGATCTTTTCCGCCGTAAAATTGCTCCAGAACTTGACGGGCGTATCGATCGGGGTGCCGCTCTTCGACGTATCGACACCCATCGACACGCCGGCCTCGGCTTCGAGCCGGGTCGGCAGCTTGAGGCCGAGCCTGACGGAATAGCTAGTGTCGGAATTGCGGGTCGGCTTCCAGATCAGGGGCTTGTCTTCCGCAAACCCCGGGCCCGCCGTCAAAAGCGACGCAAGCGCCAAAACCGCGCCGGCGGATGATATCCTTTTCATATGAATCCCCACACGAAGCTCAAAACAAGCAAAGGGTCCGGGCAATTCGAACTGCCCGAATGAAAACCATTTCAATGTGTTGGAGGCGTTTTCCGAGGGCCGTGGCCGCTCAAGCGCCGGTCTGTCTTCCGCCCGCGTAACGCCACGGGACTGACAGCACCCATGATACGAAACAATGCGGCCATTCCGAATCCGCAATGCGGCAAGAATGGGGTTTCACGGGCACCGCCATTTCTTGGCGGCCGCGGCGGGCTGCCTTTCAGGTGTTACGCAAAACGCTCGTCTATGTGTTGCACCGACGCCGATATCACATTGTCGATGACGACGTGGGACAGAAGTACAGGCCCCACGGCCCAAAGCGCCCGCATATGATCGGTATCCTCATGCCGGCGGTGAGCTTCCTCACTGGTGAAGGCTTCCGCGAGCAGTATCCTGTCGGGATGATCCGGCATCGGCACCAGTTCGATATAAAGGCAATCGGGATCGAGCCGGCTTTTCTCCAGATGATCGCGCGCCGCCTCCAGATATTGCTCACGCTTGCCAGGTTTGGTTATGAAAAACCCGATGATGCATTTCATCTTCCCCTCCCAAGGAGAGCCACGCCGACCGGCGATACACCGGCTTGAGTATAAGCCCACACGCAGCTCGGGAACAAATCGCCCGACATCGCGTTCCACGCGGCATCGTATCAAGCGGAGAGCGGACAGATGAAACTCAAGCTCGCATTGGGCGTGGCACTTGGCCTGGCCTGCATTTCGATGCCGGCCAAAGCACGGTCGGATTTGCGGCTCTACGGTGCAGTGCCGGTGGAAAGCAGCCCTCGGCTCATGCAGGCCTACAACAACGCGCTGGCCCGATGCCTCCCTGAAGCCGGCCTGGCGGAGACCGGAGCGATCGCCGGGGCCAGTCTGCCCGCGGTACGGCTGCGGGGTTGTTTGTATCGCAACGGCTTCTTCTACCGGGGCGTCTATGCATACCCGGTCGCCATGTCTGTGTATCACATCCGGTAGTCGGGCGGATCAGTCGGGACGTTCGGGCTGATCAAGGCTTATCGCCCGACACATCGCATGAGAATAAAGGTCATTGGGAAACCTTGGCTTTTTCCTAAATGAAGCCACTTCAAATGCGAGTCCTCGACACAACCTTTGCAAACGCAATAGGTTAGCGACACATCTGATGCTAGTCTCAGCCGAAGCTGCCGTCAACGTTCCTTGCAAAGAATGATCGATTTGGATTGCGCCAAGCTGTTGCCGCAGGACAGCGCCTTTAATGTCAGCGTCGAGCAGAAAACAGCTGAGGATTGTAGCCTTGAAGCAATTGCCATTTCCTGTCGCCTGAACGAGCATATTCGGTAAGGCTGGAGGAAATGCTATGAAGCTTAAAACTGTTAGAGTGACAAATTACCGAAGCATAAAGGATACGGGCGTCATCGATATCGAGCGTCAAAAGACGATATTTGTCGGCCCAAACGAAGCCGGAAAATCGGCGATTCTTCAAGCTATCCAGCAATTGAAGCGTCCTGATGGGGTGCCGAAACTTGATGCCCTTCGTGACTATCCGAGATCGCTCTATAACGATATCACACGCGGAAAGGTCAATCCCACCCTCACCAAGGTGGTTACGGCAACCTTTGACCTTGAGGACAGAGATAAAGAGGACCTACCGGCCGAGTTCAAGGATAAGGTGACCACCTACACCTACACTCGGTATCTCGACAATACAGGTACCCATACTTGTGATTTACCCTCGACGGGAACGACCCTAAATCAGATTCAGAAGGATTTGGACAGAATCGCTTCTCATGCAGACGCGCGACTTAGCTCTGAGAGCGGCACCGAATCCAGCAAATCCACTTCTGATTTGGAAGCCGCAGCGGCGGGGATCAATGGAAGGCACAATTTAAGCAAAGACGAGCGCATCAAGATCAAGGGATGGCTTAAGAAACAAATTGGGCACATTGAGTCTGGCTCCAGTATCGAAGAACGATATGATGCCGTCGTTGATGCGCTGGACTTTGCGGATGGCGCAGATGAGGTGCTGTCCGTTCTTCACAAGAACATGCCAGTCTTCGTCCTTTCTAACAACTACTTCCGTGTAAGGCCTCGTATTCATCTGGCACATCTCCATCAGCGTGTTTCGCAGAAACTGATGGATGACGAGAAGTACGACTACGGTAACCTCTGCTTGCTCAAATTGCTTGGTTTCGATGCACAGGAGTTGGCAAAAGCCGGTACTGTCACAGACGAGCAGCGTAGAGACGCAAGTGAAGGTAATCTATCGGCAATCGAACGACGCGCCGACGAGCGTCAGTATCAGTTGGACGCGGCAAGTGCTCGACTTACCGAGGAAATAAGGTCAATCTGGAATCCGAACCCTGATCGCGCAGAAGCAGATCGCCTTCGTGTCCTTGCTGATGGTCAATACCTCAAGGTCGTTGTCGAAGATGATCTTGGTGTTTCGGTTGAACTGGATCAAAGGTCAGAAGGTTTCCAGTGGCTTGTGTCATTCTTCGTCGTCTTTTTTGCCGAGGCTGAAGACAATTATGAGAACGCAATCCTTCTGCTCGATGAACCTGGAGTTAGCCTGCATGCCTTGAAGCAGCGTGAATTCCAGAAAACCATCACCAGATTGTCAGAGAACAATCAAACGATTTTCACCACGCATTCGCCATTCCTGGTTGGCAGCGACGAACTCGATCTCGTGCGTGTAGTTGAAATGACCGACCGGAAAGTTGGAACCAAGGTCCACACGACGGTGACGTCGAGCGATCCAGCCGGATTGCTTCCGTTGCAGGAGGCTCTTGGATATGATCTCGCGCAAAGCCTCTTTACGAAGAAAAAGAACTTCATTTTGGAGGGTTTGACCGACTATTGGTATATCGACGCCGTTTCAAACCTGTTGAACGCAGCAGGCAAGGTTCACCTCGATCCGAAGGTCGCCCTTATTCCTGCAGGAACCGCGAGCAAAATAACATATTTCGCCACGATCCTGCACGCTCACAACCTGAAAGTTGCCGCCCTGCTCGATTCCGACCGTGCTGGGGACGACGTTGCCAAACAAGAAGTTCTGGTCCACACGTTGAAACAGAAGGCTATCCTGAGAACAAAGGATTTCCTTGTAAATCCCGTCGAAAAGTCAGAAATCGAAGACCTGCTACGAGAGACGCTAGTCGAAGTGGTCAGGTCTGAGTTCGAGATCGACGTAAAAGCGATTTTTGAGAAGCAATCCGATAAACCAGCTGTCGATATTCTCGCGAAGGAAATAAAGGACTTCAGCAAGTACAAACTTGCGAAAGCCTTTCTCCGCTGGAGCAGGGACCACGACGCATCGCACTTTTCGCAAACAGAGGTGGAGCAATTTGAAAAGCTATTTGCTGCGGTCAATAAGGCGCTGTCCTGATCTTTTGCGTGACGCCGTCTAGCTCGGCAGCGTCACGCAGTTTTTTATCGGGTCTTAATCGAGACTTTAGGCCGCTGTTTTCTTTGTCCGACGCGTCCCGTTCATGAGTTCGCTGACTCTTTGGGGATCAAGGGTTCCGAGTTCGAACAATTCCTTGCCCAGAGCGACCAGGGCATCTTGTTCCTTTTCCAGAATTGCTTTTGCTCTGCTGAACTCCTTGGCAAGCTTCGCGTCGATCCTTCCCCTCAATTCCGGATCACTCCGTCGCAGATTTTCCAAGGCATCATCATCTGTTGCCCCACAATGACGGTATGATGCCCCCATACCGAGTGTTGTTTCCATCATCGTGGCCAGCCTAGTTGCTCGCGCAAGATCGGACGACGAACCAGCACCCGCCCCGTCGTAGGTTTCACCGAAAACGAGTTCTTCGGCTGCCAGACCTGCCAAGATCATCGCGATCTGGTTATCGTAGTTGGCTCGTCCCCGGTGCGCGATGATGGGCATCTCGAAATATGCAGCCCCTGCCTGATTGCTGGCACCTTTGCCGAGGCAAATTTGCTCGACCACGCGAGTACCAACATATTTCCCGACACCGAGCTTGATCCCGACCAGAGTGTGCCCGGATTCGTGAATGGCATTCGCGTACCGGTGTTCATCGGTCAGCCGGACGACTTCAGGCAGTCCTTCCAGCAAATCATCGACCGTGACCGTTCGCTTTTCCCGACGTGCGATGCGCCGGGCGTTGCGAGCAGCTTGGGCCAGGTCGGCACCGGACATTCCTTGTGTCGGAACGACCAGCTTGTGCAGTTCGTCAACCGGAATGCAGAAATCTACATGTTGCGACAAAATCCCTACACGGTCGGCCGCATCTGGCAACGGGATGACCACGTGGCGCTCCAGACGTCCCGACCGGACAACGGCAGGGTCGATCCTGTCATAGTGATTTGTAGCACCCACAACGATGATGCCTTCTCTCCCACCCACACCGTCCAACAGCTCCAAGAAGGCGTTGACGACCTGGATCGAATATTCGGAATTGTCATTCTTGAACTTCTGCCGGTCGCCGATTGAGTCCAACTCGTCGACGAACAGAATGGATGGCGAATCTTCCCTTGCTGCCGAGAAGTCCGCTCTCATGGCCTTCAGCAAGTCCCCCAAATGCCCCTTTGATTGCCACTGGCCGAGTGATGTTGCGATCAGTTTCACGCCACACTGTTTCGCTACGGCCTGAGCAAAGATGCTTTTGCCAACGCCTGGAGCGCCGCTCAGAACAATGCCACGGTCAACGTCATCCCAATCAATGTTGCCGTTGCGCCAATCAGCCAAGTCCTGTGCGAGCTGCATTCCCCAAGCCTTCGCGTCGCCATAGCCGAACATGTCTGCCAGAGCAGGAACCTCCCGAGCCGATCTACGCGTAGGCGTATCGTCGTCATGCGGCCGTACTGCTGCCAGGCGTTCCAAGACCGTCGAGATAGGCCGCCCAGGACGCAAGGCTGCCCACAAGAGCCGTTCGGGATAGGACATAGCCTGTAGCGCGGCCTGAACAGGCACTCTGATCCCCAGAACAACCCGACAGGCGATCTGCAAATCTCGGTGGTTCACGGGAGGAATGTCAGCAACGACGTCTGCCCCGATACTGATTTCGGCTGGAATCGACGCGCCATGCTCGACGACGATGATGGCTCTTCGCTTCTTCAGGCAATCATCCCGGAAATCGTTCAGCGTCTTAGACAGCTTGTCGCCCTTCAGGACGTACATGAAGCCTCGATCATCGCGCCGGAAGTCGTCATCCGGAAACAGTTCATCTAGAATGGCTGGACCATAACGCGCGGGTACGTGGTCTTCAGGCGTGATCAACACCAGAATCCCCTCGCCACCTTTTGCAAACACCGGGTGGGATTTCAGGGCTCGCTTCATGGAGCACAACAACGCGAAATCTTCTGCGGATTTCGCAACCTTCGATTTTCTCTTGAACATAGTAACCTCGGAGCAGCCCAGCTGCTTTCGAAACCTGAGGTCAGCCGCGACGGCGGCGGACGGTGGATTCGGGTCCGATCAACGCTTCATCCATATCAAGGTCGATGAAGCGGTTGAGAACCATGGACGCCAGGCCTGCTATTGGCCGGGTCTCTCGAAACACCGATAGGCATTCGGCTAGCGTAAGGGTTCCGTGCTCTTCCAGGGCCGCAAGGAGACGGACGCGATCTTCCAGGCCCGCCTGAAACTTTCCGTATCGGAGAAGGTCCTTGGCGTTTTTTAGCCGGATCGCGGGCAGATCAGGGCGGCGCACCGCTTCATACTTATGACCACTCTGATAGACCGCCTCCGCGATCCACGATGGCGTATCATCGGTGATCGCATCGATCACAACGAGATGATCATCAACTCGGGCCACGAGGTCAGGTCGATAGGTATCGCATCCATTGACGAACGCCAGCGACTGGCATCGCCATTCAGTAACGACGTCATCAACGTCGAGGAGGCAAGCCACGTCTCTGGCGAACTGGCTGCGAAAGATCACAGGGCCATCACATCGGATTGTGGCTGAAGGGTAGAAAATCTGACCCTGGGATACTGTCTTCCAGGGTTGAGAAGACGACGGTTCAACACTCATCTGAACTACTCACGTAAACGCGTGGGAACGGCCTCCAATCGGAGGCAGCGATCAAGGCGTTATTCGTAGTCGGTGTAGCGCGAGTTTCGTCATAAACGGAACAAATAAAGAACAAAATATGGAATGTCAACGGGTGTTCATCCGGCTATCGCCGTTTATTAAGCGTTTCACCGTGCCCAAAGCAGTAAGTTCACGCGTGAGCGTCCGGTGAGCCGGTTTTGGTCGTGTGCATAATTGGCGCAAGTTACGTCACAGATGAATCATTTGTGACGTAACAGGGTATGAATGGCCAAGGTTGAGATCCTGACGGGTGCGGAGCGACAGCGGCGGTGGTCGACAGAACAGAAGCGTTCGATATTGCGCGAAGCGTTCAGCGCGGATGGCAGCGTGTCGGATGTGGCACGTCGGCACGACGTTCTTCCACAGCAGATTTACGCCTGGCGAAGGAAGCTCTCGCCACCCGAATTGAAACCTTCAGAGACCGTATCGTTCGTCCCGGTGTCGCTTGTCGGGGGAGCTGAGAGCTTGAGTGACGGCTTCAAGAGGAGCGGCGCTCGGTCTCGATGGAAAGGCGTTGAAATTGTCCTGAGGAATGGCCGCTTGCTGAGAATTGCGGCTGACATGGATCTTGAGGTGCTGTCCTCACTGGTCGCTTGCGTGGAGGCGGCATGATCGGGCCTTCCGGGAATGTACGGGTCTATCTGGCCTGCGGGGTAACCGATATGCGGCGTGGCATTGATGGTCTATCGGCGCTGGTCGAAACGGTCGTGAAGGAGGCACCGAGTTCCGGTGCGATCTTCGGCTTCCGCGGCAAGCGCGCTGACCGGATCAAGCTTCTCTGGTGGGACGGTCAGGGGTTCTGCCTGTTCTACAAGGTTCTGGAGCGCGGATACTTTCCGTGGCCGACGGCGAAAGAGGGCGTAGCGCACCTGACGCAGGCGCAGCTTTCCATGCTCGTTGAGGGGATCGACTGGCGCCGCCCGGCGTGGACGTCCGCTCCTGGTCGAACGGGGTAAAAGCTATATTTTGCAGGGAGATCCGGGGCAAAAAACTGGCGTTTTTGGCGCAAATCGGCTACCTTTGCGGGTATGGAAACAACGCCGCTGGACAGTCAGGACGAGCTATCTGCTTTGCGCGCGCTCGTCGCCGAGCAGGCGGCGAAACTTGAGAGCCAGGAAGCCGAGGTCATCAAGCGCGACTCCATCATCGGGCTTTTACGCGCGCAGTTGGAACTGCTCCGCCATCGGCAGCACGGCGCTTCTTCGGAAAAGGTCGACCGGAAGATCGAACAATTTGAGCTGATGCTGGAGGAGATCGAGGCCTCCCGTGCCGAGGCTGAACTGCGCTCCGGGAAAACTCCTCTGCCGGAGTTGGACCACGCATCCGAGAAGCCGAAGCGCAAGCCATTGCCCGATGGTCTTCCAACCGAAGAGCTGGTCTATGCGGCGCCCTGCAATTGCCCGACCTGTGGTGGCACTTCGTTCCTGAAGGCGGCCGACAGGGTGGTCCAGGTGTTGGAGCATGTGCCGGCGTCGGTCAAGATTGTCCGTCATGTCGAAAAGCGCATGATCTGCAGGGAGTGCGACACGACGGTAGCGGGTGAGATGCTGACCCTGCCGATCGAGCGCGGCAAACCCGGGCCGGGATTGCTGGCCCATATCATGGTCGCCAAATTCGACGATCACATTCCCCTCTACCGCCTGTCCGAGATGTACGACCGGTTGGGGATAGACATCTCCCGATCCGTGATGGCGGACTGGGTCGGTCGCGTCTCCGTTCTACTGGCTCCTCTCATCTTGCTGATCAGAGCCCATATTGCCGCGGTCGACCGAATACATACGGACGATACCCCGGTCGATGTTCTCGACCCCGGGCGAGGAAAGACGAAGACCGGCAGGGTCTGGGTCTATGTCTTCGATGGAAGCGGTTACCAGGACCCCACTCCCGGCGCGATCGCCTACTACTATAGCCCTGACCGCAAGGGCGAGCATCCGGCTGACCACCTCGCCACCTTCAGCGGTGTGATGCATGCCGACGGCTATGGGGGCTACAAGAAACTCTACGGCAACCAGATCATCGAAGCCGCGTGCATGGCGCATGTGCGCCGCAAGTTCCATGATGTGATCAAGCTGAAGCCGTCTCCGATCGCTGAGGAAGCGTTGTCGCGGATCGGAGCGCTCTACGATATCGAGGATCGTATCCGCGGCATGCCGGCTGACGAGCGGCGTACCCTGCGCCAACAACATGCCAGACCCATACTGGGAGAGTTGAAGGCCTGGATCGAGGATACGCTTCCGACGCTGCCACAGAAGCAGAAGCTGGCCGAAGCAATGCGATACGCCCTCTCGCGATGGACAGCCTTGAGCGTTTACATCGACGATGGCCGGGTCGAAATCGATAACAACATCGCTGAACGGGCCATGCGTCCGCTTGGAATCGGAAGAAAAAACTGGCTGTTCGCCGGCTCCGACAAGGGCGGCGAGCGCATCGCCAACATACTGACCATCATCGAGACTGCCAAACTCCATGGCCACAATCCGGAGGTCTATCTCACAGACGTGCTGACCCGGATCCAGGATCACCCCAAGAACCGACTTGAGGACCTGTTGCCCTGGAACTGGACACAGGCGAAAGACCGATACGAGGCGGCGTGATGGCACGATCGAGGTTCATCTATACGCTGAAAGAGGTCGCCAGTATGATCGGCGAGAACCTCGAACTCATCGAGGAGGTGACCGCCAACTCGGACAATATCGCCGGGGGTGAATTGGTTTATGTGCGCGATGGCAGTGAAGATGGCACGAAGGGTCTGACCGAAAATGGAATCGACGACCTTCAAAATCTACTCGCCGACATCAGGACCTGGGATGGTGGTATCCGCCAGTTCCTCGTCGACGAAAAATGCGATCCCGAGCTCATCGAGCGAGTCATGGCAGATGAGGTGAAGCGCGTCCCATAGATTCCTTCAACCACGCCATAATTCGTTCGCCGGACGCTCACGTTCACGCTGCCTGAAAACACTCGACTTCCTCTGCGGAAGCGTCAAATAGACGGACACGTTCACCGTCATTATCGATTTCGGCAGATACAAACCCGCTTAGGACGTCAGAACGGAAGATAGCCGCCGTAATTCTGCCCGTCCGATACGAACCGGTATCGATGGCAATGCGATTGGAGTGAACTTCCGGCAGCTCCGACGGCGTTATCGAATGGCCGTGAACGATCATTTTCTCAAATGGTAACGTGTGATCGAGAAACCCTTTCCTGATCCACATCAGGTCGTGCGCTAATTGCTCCGACAACGGCACCTCCGGATCAACTCCGGCATGAACGAAGAAATGGTTTTCGGTCTCAAAATGCGAAACAGCGTTCTGAAATAAGGTGACGTGTTTGGGCCTTATGCGCCGCAGTACCTTTCCTGCGGCAATCAAATCACTGTCGTCCAAGCCGTAGGACTCCAATGTGTTCAGGCCACCCTGAGCGAGCCACCGGTCTTCTTCGTCTCTCGCTAATGAAAGATTGATCAGGTTACGCAGGAAAAAGTCATGATTGCCAAGGATCATCACCGAGCCTGGGAACGTCTCGATGATCCTGCAGACTTGATTTACCGCCGGAAGCGAATCCGGTCCCCGGTCGATAATGTCGCCAAGGAAAACGAACTGTGCGTCTTCCGGGGAGAACTCGTTTTCGAGGTGTTGCAACAGAAATTTCAGGACGTGAGCCATCCCGTGGATGTCGCCGACAGCTATCAAGGTCTTCTTGTTCATATCGACGATGCCACTGGTTTTACGGGATGCAGGAACTGATGTTGTTTCATATACTTGGTATCACAATACGTCATTAACAAGCACAGGCATCCACGGCGAGATCAGTTACGCCAGGATGAGCTTGAGACCGTTCATCATTGTCGCCATTTCCCGCGCCTGAGACCGCGTCGTGACATTGAACGTGATATCGAAACCCTTGCCGTCCGCCGTTGGGGTCCAACGCCCCGAAGCCGCGACGCGGCGCAATTCCTCCTTATCCTCCTGATAACGGTCCCACCTGCGACGGGTAAGTTCCGGATGCAGGGTCAAGACAAGGCAGAAAGCGCGGGCGCTGGCCGTGACCGTCATTGCGAGCTTGCGGTTGCTCGTGAAAATCTGGAAGTCACCACATGCATCGTCTGGAACTTTGAATGCCGGGCATACCTCGTTCAAACGCGAACGGAAGCATTCCCAAAGAGTGACGAGATCAGCTTCGTGATGCGCGTTTTCCTCAGCATCGTTCTGAGCCCCAGAGACCACCTGAGGCGGATTAAAATACATCGACCTGAACCCGGGCCGTTCCTGGTCGACAGCGTCGGGAACCAGATTTCCTTCCACGATACGCAGTGCCAGATCACCCTGGCTGATACCCAGATGCTTGGCATAGGAAAAGAACGTCATCATTTCACGCCTCGTCTTTCGCTGAACTGAGTCCGTTAATTTCCGGATCAAGCTGGTTACGGCTCGCGCTGAGACCCGACCGCCGCGTTTCCCGTCGACCGGCAATCCAAAGAACTCCTGTATCTTGCCCGCCTTTACCAGCACGCGGAATTCGTGACTGGGAAGCCCTGCGATATCCCATGTGTCGGTCGACGGGATCAAATCCTCGACGGCGTCCTTCAGCTTTCGAAACGTGTCCTCGTTGAACGACAAAGCATCGCCGTTCCATTTTGCATACGGCAGGAGACCGAGCTTCTGCGCGAATTTGCTGACCCCTTTTGGAGGCAAGCCAAGTTCCCGCGCTGTTTCCAACAGCGTCCGTTCACCTCGCTCCGAGGGCCGGTACCGCACGAACTTGCGTCCCAATGTGCCGACCTTGGCAAATTCCTCGAACAACACCGTCTCGATGTACGATCTCAAACGGCTAGACGGCCGGTTACGCCAATAACCCGAAAAGCCTGGCAACGATGCGTGGAAGCCATTGCGCAAGGCCTCCTCAGGGACTTTGGCGACAAACCAATCCCGGATACATTCACGCAAGTCACCTTCTTCCAGCTCAAGGATCGAGAAACCGTATTCGACATCAGTTGCCGATGGCGGACCAAGCTTTGCGGGGTTGTCACTTTGCATCCACCGGCTAAAGAAGGTTGCACCATCGATAACATCGAAGAGATCGTATCCTGCGAGCGAACCACTTTCTCGCTCACCCGAAGTCAGCCGGTTGAGAACGAGGGAATGGAGGCGGAGAGAAGTCCCCTCGGTCTGTGTCACACTCACCTTCGTAAGGGGGTAACCCTGAGGTGAATTATCGAAGTGCGGCCAGCTCCAGTTCAAGCGATGACCTTGCACATCCGTCGCCAAGAGAACCTCGTGAACGGGACATGCGTGGAGGTCGACGATATCCCACCAGACACGGTGAAAACGGTTTTCGCAAAGACACTTCGGGCAGAAGCGCCTGGTTTGGAACGAGACCTGTTTTTGCCTCAGGCGTTCATGCCCCAGCGAATAAAACCCTTCTCTCAGAATGGGCGTAGCGTACCTCAAACGGTCCTTGTACATCTGATCCAGCGGCAATCGTTCAAGGGAGTGCAGTAGTTGTTCCGGATTGATGTCGCGACCATCAAGGCCGATTTCGTTTGCGTAAACCCGAAGGCTGTCATGGCCTTCGTCAGCCACTTCCCGGGCGAAATAACCGTAGGACGGTTCGCCAACGTCCGGCTTCAATCGCCATCGGGAGAATGGGCGCGCAAGTTTGAAATCCAGACTCATTTCTTGGCTCCGATCTCGAAATAGCGATAGGAGCGATCCGGATGCGCCGGGACCAGCCTCCGTGAGGCATCTCGCAGATGTTCGCGCATGATCTGAGCTGAACCATCGTCGATTGCGAAATAGGATGCCTGCCGAATGAGGTTTACCAGACGACCAATCAGGCCGCCGCTGAAACGGTGGAGATCGTCGGCAATGCTCTTGTCAATGAAATTCGAAGGTTTCGCAAATGGCAGGCGGTCTTCGATGGCCAGCAACAGGTTCCGGAAGTTCTTCTTTTCATCGTCCTTCGAAAAAGCACGCAAAGACTCATAGACGAAGCCCCGGCCCGACAGCGTCGGCGTTGCGTCAATCGTGTCGAGAATGCTGTCTTCTCCCACCAGCAGGACGCTGGCCAGTTTCTGGTCCGCAACCATCTTCACGAAACTGATGAAGTTTCGACGGTCCGTCTGGTTGCGACCATCGTACATGAAATGGGCATCATCGATGATCAGAAGCTGGGTCTTTGCAGCCGCCAGGCGAAGCAGCGTCGCATCAACCACCAGCTTATGTTTGACCGTGAGAGATCGGGCACCGGTCGCGATGCAGATGCGGTCAGCCAATGAAGGCAATTTCATCTCATCCGAAGCCTGGACGTATACGACCGGGTAGGACTCGCCTTCATCGTCGTAGGAAGGTGGATTCTGTGACACGAAGTAATTGCAGATCACCGTCTTCCCGACGCGAGATTCACCAAGAAGTCCACCAATTCGTCCGGCTGAAGGGTTTCCGCCTTCCACCGGTACGTGGAACTTCCTGATGAATTTGATCCCGTCACGAAACTGCGGATATGGTACCAGCATCGTTTCCATCAGTGCTTGCCGGACACTGGCTGACTGCTTCGACGCTTCGACCCGTTCCTCTGCCGTCATCGGCTTGCTGTTACGCCTGTACTCCATAAGCAATCCTCTCAGAAATAAGGTTTGTCAAAATCGGGATCACGGTCGTCGTGCAGTCCCAGATTAGGTTCGTTCTCCTGGCTCCCCAGTTCCACTGGCTCATCGTCACCCGTGGCGCGGTCATTGGTGGCAGGAGTGATCGGCACCTCCTGATCGCCGTCCTCAGGCTCGGGCATCCGGCTACGACGGTTGTCGCTCAATTTCACCGCAGGTGACGCGACCTCGGGGCTGAAGTAGTCGATGTGCGTGTCGACGGCTTCGTCAGGTGTCAGCTCCACGATCCGGGACAGCCGGGCCTTGGCCGCATCCGAACGGATGAATTTCGCCAGTTCCTTTGCGGGCTCGTATTTCCGATGGCGCTTGTGGAATTCCAGCATTCGCAGTTCCAGGTCGCGACGGGCCCTCATCAAGCCCTTGCTGTCCGTCACTTTGCCAATCGTCGCCTTGTGGTGTTTAATGGCCTTCTGATGTTCGAAGAGTGTCAGGCCACTCGCGTACTTGGCGTCCCGATCAATTACAGGCACCTTGATCACGACGTTCCGATACGGGTCGTTGACATAGAGAAAACCGACCTCGTTCGGATCGCGTGTCACCTGGTAGGTGGTGCCTTTGTGCTTGCCTTTGCCATCCCGGTGGTCCGGGTGCTGCTTCAGCGCATGAAGTTCTGGTGACCAGTAATGCAGATAGTCCAGCCGGATGCCGTCTCGCTGCACGGTCACTCCATCGGTGTAACCGACGATGCGGGTAAAGACGTCCGGGTTGATCGGAGCACGCGTGGGCGATCCGATGATACCCCGGTCCCAGCGATCACAGGGATAGTCTTCGAGCGTGATCAACGGTCCCAGCCCAGCTTTCAGGCTGCAATTGTGAATCTCAGCGAAATAGTGCGTCAGAAACCCGTGCAATTCATCTAATCGCAGTTGTGGAACAGCCTTCTCCTTCTCATCGTCGAATTCGTCACGCTCAGCAGGTGATCCGGCCGTAGAACCCGGCAGACGATGGATGAGCTGTTTGTTCAGGATGGAGAACAAACGTTCGGTTGCCCCCTTTTCCCACGGATGACCGGGCCGATACTCGATCAAGGTGAAACCCAGCTCGCGTGCGGCACTACGGATATCGCTGCCGATCAGGTGCATGTCGTTGTCAACACCGATCCGGAACGGGATGCCGAACCAGGGCCAGGTCACACCTACAGGCAGCGTCGCCGGGTCCTTGGGGAAGATCGCGTGCTTCAGGCCAGCGATAAAACTGGTGATCGATGGTGCACCGAATGTGATGTAAAATCCTAACACGATGCCCGAGTGGCGATCACGAAACACCAAGATGTTCGGACGGCCAAAGGCAAAGCGCGATGTCGGATCAAAGACGAAAACATCCAGTGTGGTGTAGTCGACATCGACGACATCGAGCGGATGATCTGGCAGTGCCAAACGCATCTTCGCTGAACTCAGGCGAGCAGCCGCACCTGCCCCCTGGCCAAGATAGATTTTGCTGAAAGGATCGGCGTTTTTCAGGATGCGTTGGTAATGGCGGTCCGAGCATTTTCGAAACTCGGCAATTACATCATGGAACTCTGCACCTTCTGCGGTCAGGGATTCCATCGCCGCTTTGATGGTGAGATAGGTTCTCTCCGGATCGCTGAGGGCGATGACGAGAGCTTCGCGTAAAGCCTCATAAAATCGTGCACTCTTCCGTTTACTGGTGTTTCCGGGATTACGCTTGGGGGCCATCTTGGCGATAGGATCATCGCTCCGGACCCGAGCCTTTTTGATCCACCGGTACATGGTCGCATCGGAGGGTGGCGTCTCCTCTTGCCTCATTTTTGCAACTTCGGCCCTGGCAATGCGCAATGCAGCAGTTGTCTCTTTGAAGCCGTATTGCTCCTCCACGATCTTGAAATAGAAATCGGTATATTCCTTGGCGCGATGAGCACGTTCACGCTGATTGATTGTCAGGTTCAGTGCATTTTGCGGCTGACCCGCGTCCGGCTGCAGGCTGAAACTCATTGCCCGGCCTTGCCCCACCAGCCAGAAGTATTGGTGCGCCGTCATCGGAAACGGCGTCGCGTACTGGAACTCGTGGAACAGCATTGTTTTTGGCATTCCGGGACCGGAATTTTGCCAACCTTTGAATTCGTAGACGGAGAACGTCCGTTTATCAGCCAGGTACAGAGCAATGCGCTCGCCCATGGCGATCCCAGGAAGCTGAGAGTCATATTGATCGACCGGCGTTTCCGGCAGATTGAAATCGCGAGGCGACAGGATTGCTGTCGCCTTAGCCAAGAGAAACTCAAATTTTTCGGACGCAATCGACATTGGTTAAACCTTCAGGATCAGGGAATTCATGGTCAGCCGTTTGCCAAGGTCGAGGCGGACTTCTCCGCGCATCGCCAGTTGCATCACAGCTGTGAAAACAGGATTGGACTGAGGAAGGACCGTCGGCGCGACGTCGCCTTTCCAGACAACCGCGTGCTGCGGTGTGCCCAGGTATCGCCAGACATCATCGATAGTAACCGGATGCCCAAGTGAGGCGATGGCGTCGCGAACACGATCCAGATCGACCGACTGCGAACGGACCTCGCGGTGCTGCCACATCTGGCGCAGGTTCGAGAAACGAGGCTCGATATGAAGCGAAGCCTCGTTCAGCACCCGGAAGTCACAGCCGAAAACTTCCAGATAATAATCGGCAAGAGCCCTGGCCTCGCTGACATGCCACGGCCGCTCTTCCTGCATGTAGAAATTTTCATACTTCAGGAAGACGACAGAACCGTCACGGCGCTTGGCAGCCACATCCGCGAAATGATGCAGACGATCCTCAACTCCAGGCTCAATCTCGACCCAGGCATCAGCAGTTAGCGGATACGGAGAGATCGCCACGACATCCGGATCGGTGTCGAGGTGAAGAACGCCATCGGCCATGAGAGGAGAACGGCAACGAATGCCGCCACTGACGCATTTGCGAGTGGGAAATTCCACCGGCAGCGTTTTATGGCGTACACGCTTGGGCGGGTCATAGACCGGCTCATGCTCTGCCGAAAACAGGGAATTTAGTACCGCATAGACCGATTTAGCGCGCATTACGCACCTCACGATCCGGCAACGGTACACCCTCGTTGCCGATAGCCTTGGGCACGGTCGACATCGCACGCAGCGACATGACAATGTGCTCAGGCACCCCCAGCACGACAAGTTGCTCGACGGAAACGGGCTTACAAGCCACGCGCCCGCTATCGAAAGAGCCGTTCATCACAGCCTCCATCGTTCGCGCTCCTGACAGGAAGCGCGGTGGAACTCGGATAGGAATGGATGTCGCTGACCCTCGAAGGGGTCAGAATCCTATCGCTAGACCGTGGTGATGGAAGAAGTTCGGAATAGGCTTCATCGCACGCAGATGCCCTTCGTCACGGGACGACCGGGGTGTACAGCGATGGTAGCTTTTGAGGAATTTCATTTTATCCACCGTTCCCTAACTTGGGTTGACCTCGGTGGGATGGCGCTCAGCAAATCAGCCGAGCAAAAACGCTTTGCTAGCTGACGATTGCCGAACGGACATCCCGTTCGTTTCGTATGCATAGCTTATAGGTCACAGCGTTTTTCCTTTGCTTTTCGGCGCAGACGAGAAGGTACCTCGACAAATCCGAACAAGAGATTGCATTTTTCTCAGGCATTTTAAACGACCAAAGGAATTCTTCAGAACTCCTTCGTTTCCAGGCCTCGCGACCTCGATTTATTTCCGGTTCGGACACGTCATCTGCCCGGTGGCCGGTATATGTTCACGTATTGTTCTATATGTCAAGCGGCCTTTGTGTCATGCTTTGCATCGCGTCAGCCTGACGGATATCGACGCCGTGAGACACACCATGAAACATGACCCGCATCCCGTTCGCTTCCTCGACCTTCCCGGCATCCTCGAAAACCGTCCGGAGAAAATCGGCTACGAGGCGGCAGTCTCACACCGTGGCCTGTCCGGACGTCGTTCACGCAAGGAGAATGATGTCGCACTAACTTGGGCTGATAACCGCGACCTCGAAAACATGTCTGCTGAGCAGCAGCAGTTCTATATGCTTCGCGTCGAGAAGCTGAAAGAACTGGTTGGGAGCGTGTTGGTGTCAGGAGACGTGCCGAACGTTTACGATGTGTCGGCCCTCGTCGGCAAACTGCCCGATCAGGACATCTCCGGCTGGAACCTGTCCGACCTCGTCATATCGGGTGGCGGTGGGTTTTCATATTTCCATTTAGGACACCAGGAAGCACTGGTCATCGACAAGGATCAGAACCTGTATTTTGAAGGTGCGTACGTCGAGATGACGGAATCCGAGGACGAGCGCAGCAGGTTCGACTTCTATCTCGTCCTCAACGACCCTGAATTTTACAAGGATGGATTGGAGCGAACGACTGCGGCGACCCTGGCACGCATGGCCAATTACGTTCACATGCGCATCTGGGAAGAGAATACGATTGAAGGTGCGTACCAATTTTTTCCGTACTGGAACAGCTCCGTCAACGTCAGCGAAGAGCTACGGGACGATTGGAAGCCCGCGAGGGCTGCGATAAACACCCTCATCAAGGCCGCTACTTACATCGCTTCTGAATTCATCGGGGATATCGAGTTCCGATACAGCAAAGATGCCCCGAGACCGTTGGTCGTGGCGGCCTCCGAGGGCAACCTCGACGCTATCGAAAAGCTCACAAAGCAGGGATTTCCGATGATCAAGCATGTCGGTCGCAACATCGGTCCGATTGCTGAACTAGAAGAACCTCGCTTCGAGACGACAGCGACCTACGGGCGGTGATGCCTCAGATGCAATTTCTTGGGGAATCCTGCGAGTGAAGTAAGTTTCCGTTGCGTAGCTGTCACGATATCCGTCAATATCACTTCATTAGAGGATCGGGGCAGTCAATGAAGAATGATCAACAAGAAGCGTATGAACGTGTCCTTACATCGTCACTTGCTCGGGTTCTGGATTTCCTGAAGTTTGCGGAAACCAAGAATGCCGCCCTGCTTACATTCGCCTCTGCCTCGATAGTAGCTTCGATAAGCAACCTTAATAATGCGACGCTTGGAAGTGAGTGGAGAACGGCTTTTACCTTCGCGTTGCCATTGTTCATTCTCACTGCGCTGACGGCATTATATTCGTTTCTCCCTAAAACCCTGTTGAATAGATTTCACAAAGACCCGGAGCAATCGAAGGCCCTCTTGTACTTTGGTGATGCTGCGTCCTTCGCTCCCGCTGCATATAAAAAGCGGGTATTGGAGCGATACCTTCCGCCAGAAAATGAATCCGCCACCCAAAACTACCTAGACGACCTAGCGATCCAAATCGCTGTCAACAGTCAGATCACGAAGCGAAAACTTACGATATTCAACACCGGCGCTTTGATCGTGTTTTCGGCGATTCTTGTTGTCTCGGTGCCCGGCATCCTCGGTCTTTGTCGATTTCTGTCTGCGGCGTTCGGGAGCAATCCATGACGATGAAGGACCTGCGTGACGAGATTGTCGAAGATGTCAGCACTATTTTAGCGGCAGATTTTCAGATCGATGTGACAGGGACAAAGACGGTTCCACATTCAGGCGACCCAGCAATCACGTTTCCCAATTTGGACGCCAAGCGACAAGGCGCGAAGCTGATCCAGACCTGCGTGCTTTACATCGACATACGCCGGTCAACCGAGCTGAATATAACTCACAAGCCGAAGACTGTAGCCAAGCTTTACTCAGCTTTTGTCAGGGCGATGACGCGTTGTGCTCGTTACCACAAAGGTCACGTCAGAGGCATTATCGGTGACCGTGTCATGGTCATATTCGATACCGCAGACGCGTACGTGAATGCGGTGGAATGCGCGATTGCTATGAATACGATTTCCCAGCATGTGATCAACGTGCATTTCAAGCGGGGCGAGGTTGAATGCGGCATTGGGATTGATGCTGGGAATATGTTAGCGACCAAAACAGGTGTGCGTCGCCGGGGCGTCGATCAAGCTGCCTACCGAAATCTTGTATGGCTGGGAAGACCTGCGAACGTTGCGAGCAAACTGACGGACTTGGCCAACAAACCCGAGGAAAGCGTTCCTATTCCAATCGTGTCCGCAAACTTCAAGTCACCCCTTGGCATTTTTGCCGGGCTGGGTGGAGATGGAACCTGGAGAGACTTTTATCCCAGTGACTTCGTACGTCAGCTTTCATCCGAACTACTCGGGAATCGCATCCAACACTCTGACCCGAACTTCCAGATGATGTTGGTATCCGAACGCAGCATTGTTACGCGGGCGGCAACGAAACCCATCATGATGACCGAGACGGTCTGGAACGGATACAAGGCCGCCGCACCGGCCTCGAAATCAGTGGTCAATGGCTGGTTCTCCGAGGTGCCCATAAAGGTACCGGGCTATACAGGCAAAGTTTACGCCGGAGACGTATACTACCCAGCGCTGAAGGCCTGATCCACGCGAACCTCGGATATACGACCACCGACGTCATTGCGTCTAGGGTGATGACCGTATCGATATCCCGGGTTATTGAAGCGCAATATTTAACGCATCAGTTGTATTATCAACGATCCCCACGGTAAGAATCCATACTTGCATCTGAACCGATTCGTCGGCTTTCAGGATGGATCGCGGGGATGTCGGTGCACATTACAAAAGTCGTCATCAAAAACTACCGGTGCTTGCTGGACTCGTCGGTTGATCTCAATCCGAACCTAAACGTCATTGTCGGTGACAATGAATGCGGGAAATCGACCCTTCTGGAAGCAATACACCTTGCCTTGAGTGGGCAGATCAACGGCCGTGCTATCCAGGGGGAACTGCACCCTTACCTCTTCAATTCCAAGGTCGTCACCGAATACATCGCGGCATTGCACAAGAAGTATGTCGGTCCACCGCCTTCGATACTGATCGAGCTTTATTTCTCGGACGATCCCGACCTGACAAAGCTGAAAGGACGGATAAACTCCCTGAAGCTTGACGTTCCAGGCGTCAGAATGCTGATCGAATTCAACGAAGGCTACCGGGCTGAGTACGACGACTATATCGCCGATCCCTCGCTCATTCGAACGGTTCCAGTAGAACATTACATTGTCCGGTGGCGCGATTTCGCTGACAACGATGTGACAGCACGATCCATTCTTGTTCGACCAAGCTACATCGACGCAAGCACCCTGCGGAACAATGGTGTTGCCAATCGATATGTCCTGGATGTGGTCAAGGACAGCCTGACGCGTGAGGAACAGGTTAGTCTCGCTCTCTCATATCGGCAGATGAAAGATCGCTTCCTGGCCGACCCTAAGGTGGCCGCGATCAATTCAGGCCTCGAAGCGAAAAAAGGGCATGTTTCTGACAAGGCGATTACCGTGTCGCTCGATAGTTCGGCTCGGGCAAGCTGGGAGTCAGGTGTGATGCCGCACCTAGATGAGATTCCGATGACGCTCGTTGGCAAAGGTGAACAAAGCTCCGTCAAAATCAAGCTAGCCCTGGATGTTGCGGACAACTCCCACGTTTTCTTGATCGAGGAAGCTGAGAATCATCTTTCATTTACGAATCTCGCAAGCTTGATCGCTCATATCGCCGCCAAACGCGGAGACCGGCAACTCCTGATAACCACCCACAGCAGCTACGTGATAAACAAGCTTGGGGTCGATTCTGTTTTAATGTTCATGAACGGCATCGCAACCAAGCTAACCGCGCTCGACCCGAAGACCCGGGATTACTTCCTGAAACTGCCCGGCTACGACACGCTTCGACTGGTGCTATCGAAGCGAGCGATCCTGGTTGAAGGGCCTTCCGATGAGCTAGTTGTGCAGAAGGCCTTTCATCGAAAGCACGGAAAGATGCCCATTGAGGCAGGCGTCGATGTCATCAGTGTCAGCTCTCTCGCATTCAAACGCTTTTTGGAGATCGCTGACATTTTGAATATCAAGGTCGACGTGGTGACCGACAACGATGGGGACGTGGCTCGGCTGCAGCAAAAATACGCCGATTATCTCAAGCATAAACACATCGCAGTTCGGTACGATACCGACGAGAGCGCCAGGACATTGGAACCGCAGCTTCTGAAGGCCAATGACCGGGCTGTGTTGAATGATATCTTCGACACCGCGTACACCACGGACGAAGAGCTGCTGAAGTTCATGCAGAATAACAAGACTGAGGTCGCTCTACGGCTTTTCGAAACCGATAAAGCGTGGAACGTACCGGAGTATATCAACCGTGCGGTCGCCTAACCGGATCGTCATCGCCGCTGCAGGTGGTGGAAAGACGACACGCATCGTTGACGAGGTGTTGGCCGACAAGTCGACCCGGTCGGCAATCATCACCTACACCAGAAACAACGTTCGCGAGATACAGGCCAAGTTCTATCAGCGTGGGAAAGCCATTCCGCCGCATGTGGAAATAATCCCCTGGTACACCTTCCTTCTGCGAGAGATGGCTCGGCCGTACAGGAACCATAAATATGAGAAGCGCATAGACGGGATTTTTTGGACAGAAACGACGGTCGACAGGTTCGCCCTCAAATCGGACGTCGGCCGCTATTATTTCGGCAATTCGTCGGACATCTACTCGAACAAGCTCGCGGAATTTGTCTGCGATTGCAACGCGACTTCCCAGAACGCCATCATACGCCGTTTGGAAAAGCGCTTCGAACGGGTGTACATCGACGAAATTCAAGATTTCGCTGGATATGACCTCGACATCCTCGAACTGATGCTTAGGTCTAATCTCGAAGTCGTTCTTGTGGGCGATCCCCGGCAATCCACGTTCGCGACCAATAATTCAAACCGCCACAAAGGTTTTCGCGGACCTGATATCATCAAGAAATTTCAGGAGTGGGAAAAAAAGAAGCTGGTTGAACTGCAGCATCTGGTCGAGACCCATCGGTGCAACCAACTGATCGCTGACCTAGCCGACAGCTTTTATCCCGAGCACGAAAAGACACAGTCGCGAAATGAGGACGTGACCGGTCATGACGGCGTGTTTTCGATAAAGACAGGGCACGTCACCGAGTACATCAACAAGTTTAAGCCGCAGGTCCTACGATTGTCTGTGAGAACGGAATGCGCTGGTTTTCCGGCCCTGAACTTTGGAGAGTCGAAGGGCATGACTTTCGACCGGATACTAATATTTCCCCATAAGAAGGCGCAGAAATGGCTGAAGACGGGAGATTATGAGCTTGTCAGCGGTGTCAAACCCGAGCTGTACGTCGGGGTTACTAGGGCCCGCTACAGCGTGACATTCGTGTATGACGGAACTTCGGCTCTGGACGAGATTATTCCACATTAAGTCTATGGTGGCGTTTGCAGGAGCTATCCAGAGCGCAGTGCTGCAAAGCCGCATGGGGAGGGGTTAACCAAATGTCGGCTTAGCCCCGAGGAGGGCCTGCCAGTCCTTTTCCTTTATCGCAGTCTTCACTGCGTCCCTAAATGTATGCAAGTTGTCACCAAAGGACTTATCCAGCAGCGCAAAAACGTCTGGAGGAGCATCCGCTACCTCCAGCAAATCCTTGATGCCGTCTCGAAGATTTTGCTCCGCCTCCGCGCGCGCATCTGCGACGCGCATGTCAGCAAAGATCGGAAGGATCATCTCTAGATTTTTCTTCGTCTGCTCATCCATATTCAATTCCAGTGCAAATTTTGCAGTCGCTGGCTTGTTCATCGCCGCTACGATCAAGGCTGTTCGAAGTTTCAGCCGCTCAGTTGCATCAGACAAAGAATCTATTTCGGCTGCCGCTTGCCAAAAGAGCCCAAAATCATTCGCATCTCGTCTCGATAGACGCAAAATCCGACTGTATATGTTGTCATTCTCAAGATCACCGGCCGATATTTGATTGAGATCGAGGAACAGATGCCGGACAACTTTCTCTTCTATTTTGTTGTGCTTTTCTCGGGCCTTAGCCTTTCCCATGTCGTTGCCAGAGTAAAGAACGACAAATTCAAGATTGTTTCCATCTAATTCACCGCCGAACGTCTCATCAAATGCTTCTCCATACATAAACGTACGAAGGAGCATTCCGGTGTTTTCGGTGGATTGGTATTCATATCCGACGACCGGATAAGGCGTTTCCGGTCTGAAGAAACCGTCCCCTCGCAATTCTTTCCAGGGCTTGGTTTGATGCAGGGCTTGGGCCACCCGTCTCGAACTCATATCGGAAGGCATCTGCTGCCATTGAGACAGCGCATTTCGCGGTAGTTTGAATTGCTCTTCGACTAGGGAACGTATGACATTTGATTTTGGTGCAAGAACTTTGAAGAAGGAGTCCCACTGAACCTGCCAGCTGAGCTTCTGATCTTCATTCCATTGGCTTGGCAAAAGCATTCCGTCGTTCTCACTCCATATCGCGGATGCCATACCCGGTATTGTTTACAAAATCATTCTTTCCAATTGGAAAATCAGAAAAGTTTCATTGCAATGATCTGGAGCGTGAATTGCCCCATTCTCATCCGTTGAGTCGATCAATCGCAAAGGATTGTCGTTTCAGTCAACGGATGAGTCGGGCTATAAGGCTGGCGACCCCTGCAGGACTCGAACCTGCGACCTGCTGCTTAGAAGGCAGTGAATCGGACCCTTCACGACCCTTCATAGCTTTTCAACAGCTTTGCTGAAGCCCCTGATTCATAAGGGCTTGCGCTGGTAATGATCGGTCGTGCATTGTCACGACCTTGCACGGCCTGCCGGCCAATTCTGTTACCCCAGCGTTACCCCGAGAATTCCCCAATGGCAAAAGCTCTGACCGCAAAAGCAATCGAGGCGATGAAGCCGACCGCGACGAGACAGGAAATCCCTGACGGCGGTTTGCCGGGGCTCTACCTGATCATTCAGCCGAAGCGCGAACGCCACGGGAAGGAACTGCCGGCGGCGATGAGCTGGGCAATCCGATACCGCTTTGACGGCCGGCCGAAGAAACACACGATCGGATCATATCCAGCCTATTCGCTGGCGCAGGCTAGGGAGGAAGGGGGGAAAGCGCTAAGGGCCGTCTCTGAGGTGCGAGACCCGGCCGCGGAGAAAGCCGCAAGGAAGGAGCGCAAGCTTGACCTTGTGGAAGACGCGATTGACGAATTCATCAAGCGTCACGTCGAGAAGGAGAACCGCCCGAACACGGTCAGGGAGCGAAAGCGGCTATTCGAGAAAGAGGTCAAACCGAAATGGCGCGGCCGGAACATGCAGACTATCACCCGCCTGGAGATTATCCAGTTCATAGACAAGACTGCCGATCGGGCGCCCGTGCTGGCGAACCGGCTGCTTGCCCTGCTTCGGAAGTTCTTCGGCTGGGCCGTCGAGCGCGACATTCTCGAAGTGTCGCCTATGAACAAAAAAATAAGGCCCCCAGGTCAGGAGACCACAAGGGACCGGATCTTGACCGACGATGAAATCAGGCTGCTGCTGCTGGCTGCCGACAAGCAAGGCTATCCTTTCGGCCCCATGGTCAGGATGCTGCTTTTGACCGGCCAGCGGCGCAGCGAGGTAGCAGACGCGGAATGGATCGAGTTTGAGCTAGGCGGCAATAATCAGCTATGGGTGATCCCGCCCGAGCGATCGAAGAACCGCAAAGAACATTTCGTTCCCCTGCCCGCCTTGCTGCTTTCCATCATCGAAGCCCTGCCCCGCATCAAGCCGTCAAACGACGAGAAGGCCAAGCCGGTCTATCTGTTCACGACGAGCGGCACGACGCCCGTATCTGGCTTCTCGAAGGCCAAGACGCTGTTGGATGCCGCCATGCTGGAGATAGCCAGGAAGGAGGCCATAGAACGCGGTGACGATCCGAAGGCGGTGACGATCGAGCCTTGGACGTTCCACGACCTGAGACGCACGGCGGCGAGCGGAATGGCCCGCCTCAGCGTTCCGGTTCATGTCGTCGAGGCGGTGCTTAATCACCGGTCGGGATCGATCAAGGGCGTTGCCGCCGTTTATAACCGCTATGACTATGCCGACGAAAAGCGGGCCGCGTTGACAGCCTGGGCAGCGCGGATTGCCGAACTTATGCCCAAGCCTTAGGAGAGACTACCGGCCCGGGCGGCCCTGCTGGTTCGCTTCCATCCTTTGAAGGATCTCGCGAACAACCTGCAAATCCGCGCCGTATTTGTTCAAGCCGGCTTGCAGCTCTTTGATAGATGAGGTGATGGACACCGCCGACTGTTCCGCCACTGTGACGCGATAAGTCAGGTTGTCGATCTTCCTATCAACCTCGTTGCCGCGGTTCTCTTCGGCCCTCAGTCTCTCATTGAAGCTGGCTTCCCGGGCCCTGGTCTCTGCTAGGCGTTCTTTGTGGTATTCCTCATGGGACAGGCGCCATTTCATGAGGTCTTCGATATCCCGAGTCGTATTGGCCCAGATATAAACACCGCCGGCCAACATGCCGACGAGCGTCAGCAGGTTTAGGATCGTGTTTAGATTCCATGTGTGCCAGGTAGGCGACTTCTTTGGAAACATCATCTCTTCACTTCCCGCCATCAGTTCTCATGCCCTTTCAATGCATCAGTCTGTATCTCGTGCATCATCAGGCCGCTAAACGTGTCGAGGTCGATCGAGACCCGCGTACCTGTTCCATTGAGACGGAAGTAAACCAGTCCGTCCCGGATCTTTTCGACGTGGTATGCAGTGCCATGACAGCCGCGATAGGCGCGGCCGGCTAAAATGTCCGAGGGGTTCACGAGCAATAGGCCTTTCGCGCCTCGTTGTTCGCGCGTACCTGCAGAACCGTTTCCGGAGTGTCCCGCCTGGAATAGCTCACGGCCTTCCATGCGCGGCAAACGTCCGCGGCGATCGACTGTTCCGTTCCCGCCGCACTAGTCCCGCCGGTTAGGGTCGTCAGGGTCGGGCTGCAGCTCGCCAGCAAGAACAGAGTCACGAGCAGCGACCGCCTTATCAACGCGCTTTCCATGAAGGTTCTCCAGTTGGGCGAGCAGCGCGGTTTCAATTTCAGTCTGCTTCGCCCGCTGTGCAAAGTACGCAGCGAGCGAGAGCAGGAGCTTGAGGATCGCAAGCGCCGTCGAAACGGTCATTTCTCGACCGGCGGCTGTGGCTTGGCGAGCCCGGTGACGCCATCGCGGAAGACATTGATAACGGTCTTCAGGACCGCCAGAGCCGTAACGGCAATGGTGGTATAGGTCGGGCTGATCCAGGAGGCCGAGCATTCGAGCGCGCCAGTGGCGAGGGTCGTGCAGCCGGTCGCCATGAGGAACGCCGTGACGGCGCCGAGAACGGCAATGACGATATTGAGGATGTTATGGAAGGCATTGGAATTGAACACGGGATTTCCTTTCAGGACTCTTTGGTTGAAATTCTGCCGTTGAACACGGTCAGCGGCATTTGCTGGGTTGGGAACGGATAGGTCGCCGGGAAGCGCATCCCGGTAATCTGGTCCTTGCGGATCTTCACGACGCTGATGCTGTCGCTCTGATTACCGCCGGCCGCGTGAACGTGCGTCTTGTCGTGGCCGACGATGGTAAAGACGTGATTTCCGCCCGTGCGGGCTTTCACGCCAATGGCGCCGAGGTAATATTCGCCCTGCTTGACCGGGACGCCGAAGCGCAGCCAGTTCGCAGCCCAATAGGGATTGGCAATCATCGGCTCTTTGGGGAGCGATACGGCGATGATGGTTTCCATCAGGTCGCCGCACCAGGGCAGCTTCGACGGATCGCCCAGCGCATGCCCGTCACTCTTCAGGAACTCGCTCAGTTCCTTCTTGTCCCGGGTTTCATGCAGGCCCATCTTGCGGTTGACCAGATCGACCCACGGCGGGACCAAGGCGGAGGGAGGATTATCGATCTCCAGCGCCTTGAGCGTCTTGGGACCGATGGTTCCCGGATACTTGATGTCCAGCTTTCTATCGGCCTGGAATTTGGCAACAGCCGACGCCGTGAAGCGTCCGGTATCACCATCAGCCCCACCGGGGCCAAGGTCATAACCGAACGCAATCAAGCGCCGCTGCACCGCTTGCACGGTGGCGTTCATGTCGTTTTCCTTGTGGGGATTGGGTGGTCTCGGAGCCGTAAGGCTTATTCGGCAGGCGCGTAGGTCAGGACTCTCCCGACACCTACTGGGGCGTCGGGATGTCCTCGATGCTGTTGATCGTCATCAACCTGAATTGCTTGGTTGGCGTAGTCTCGCCGGTCGGGGCGATTAGAAAGGTGAGCTGTGTGAAAGTGAATTCGCTGTTAGTCTTCGTGATCTCCAGCACATCCCAAGCTGTGTTGTCGTCTGGATCAGTGATTGTGAAGATAGTCATTTCAGCACCTCGTTGCTTTGTTAAAGACACCAAACATTGATGGCCCTACGGCCAGACGATTTCCGGCAATTCGCCGAGAAACGCCGTCACAGTCGGCTGTTCACGCTCGCGCGCCTGAACCTTCGACATTTCGGCATAAGCGTACTGCCAGACGATATCGCGCCAGGCGACGAATGCTTGCGCTTGAGCAGCCCACGGCTCGACAGTGGAGTTGACATAGCTCGCTAACGTCACGCCGTCGTTGAATTGCTGCGCACGCGCCGTCTCGTCCACCATTGACTGAATAGCGGTCTGGTAGTCTTCAACCCTGGGCGCTGCCCTTACTGGGTCAATCTTGATAATGCTCATGCGCCGACTCCATCGGTAAGGTCCGCCTCATCAACGATCCATCCAATGCGTTGCGACCGGTCAGCCGGTATGTCTGTCACATTGATGATCTTGTATGGCCGTCCTGTAGGAACATCCTTTGCCGCGATTTTGTGAATCGTCGAGCCGTAGTCACATGGGGTGATGATAGACACGCCCCCGTCGTCGTTCTGATAAATGATGCGTTTGTTTGGATCGATTGCCATGTCTGATTACCTCACAACTATCACGGTTCCAGTGCCGGGATCCGACGCATTGGTGGCCCCGACATGGTTCCATTGGCACCGGAAACTCGTCGTCGTAGGGGTGTCATCAACGTAGGCGGAGCCGTTGTAATGACTGAAGGGGCGGAAGCCCATGACCCCGATGTTTGAGCCCGAGGCGGGCGTGCCGGACCCGACAACCCCAAAATTGCTATCTGACGTCGCGCTGGTCATGTTGTATGAGAAGTCGCCCAGGCCATTGTCAGTTATGGATGACATGTTCTTGCTGGCGATGATGGCTGGGGTTCCCGATGTCACAGAGAACCTCACCCAGGCCTTAATATCAGGAGCAGTGATATCGCCGAGATTGACGTCCGCGTTGGGCATCGTGATTGCGCGATCGGCCGTCAACGCCGTGGTGTTGAAGGTCAGGGCCCGCGGCGTTCCCGCTGCATTGAAGAGTTTGAACGTTGCGCTTGCGAACTGTGCGCTTGCGATAGTCCGCGCCGTGGTGAAGATGCTGGAAATGAGCCCCAAAAGGGTGCCCCTCTTCGCCGTCGCGCCGTCCAGGTAGATAAGCTCGTTTGCGTCGGCAAAAGTATCGTCCGAGGTCGCGCCGGTAAGAACTCCAGCCGCTGCACTGGCAGCATTCGACGCACTCGTTGCAGCCGCGCTTGCTGATCCAGCGGCGGCACTGGCGGAGCCTGCGGCGGCCGAAGCGCTGGCGGCAGCAGCAGTGACGTAGGCGTTGAGCCCTGCAATCGAGAACACGACAACGAACTTGACCCCATCGAAGAGCAGGACGCTTTGACGCCCCGTCGTGAATTCGTTTGCAAGAAGGTCGGAGCCGTCGCCATACTTCGCGTCATAGGTTCCGACCCCAGACACCTGGATAGTTACCGCGGTCGTATTGTCGGCGGTCGGAGTAATGAGATAAAGCCGATCGGCCTTGAAGCCGGACGGCTCGGACACGACGACGGCGTTACCTGTACCCCCCGTGACCGTAAGTTCGCCGACAGCCGCGCGGCCGAATAGACGATCGAACGTCATCGGAACCCAAGAGGAGCCGGTTGAGTCCCATTCCTTCAGAACGGCAGGATCAAAGTTCTTGTCGAGCCACAGCTTATCGGTCGCTGGCGCGCTCGTTCCATCAATCATGTTGTCGAATACGCCGGCCGCCCTCAGGGCAGCCAAGGTCAGTTCTGACATTCGGACCCGCATAACTGTGCTGGAATCCAGCCGGTTAGGGTTCGTCAGGAACAGGCCATAGTGCTCTGAATCGTCAAATTCAGTTACGGGCATCGTTTACCTCAACGGGAAATAGGCCGGGGTGCGACCTTGCATTGATGGGGATTTCGGAGTTTTATGGCGGCTTCCTCAAAGGAGCCTTGAGAATGGTCGCCGTAAGCGCGCTACTTATTGCCCAGCTAGTGGACCCGATCCGCATTGCCGGCGTTCTGCTCGGGATGTGGTTCGTTTGGAGTTCTTACGAGGGCAAGCGTCGGTTACTCCCGCTTGTCATCGCGCTTGCCGTGGTAGCAGTTCTTTCCGCATTGATGCTTAGCCAGATGCGGGAACTTCGGATGCCGTTCGCCTATCACGCATTCACAACCACAGTGGGCTTTGTTGCAAATTGCATCATCGCTGGAGCGGTCTACGGCATCACGCGGCTTTTCAAATCAAAATCTAAAGTCGCGACGAGGCGTTAATTCCCCGTCCCTTCCATCAGCGCAGGCTTCAGGCCAACGTTGATACCAGTTCTGAACCCGGGCAGCGTTGCGCCGGGAAGTTGACGGACAGCGGCATTCACGCCGGACTTCTTAATGTCACCGCCGATGAGCTGGTCAAGGATGGTCGTCAGATCCTCGAAGGTGCCGACCGTTGGACCGGCAATCGCACCGAAGCGCCCACGGCTGGCATAGCGAGACGCCCCCCCGCCCTGGTCCTTGTCGCCGGCCGCGAGCTGTGCCGCCGAGGTGATCCCCGGAACGCCCCACTTCTCGACTGTGTTGCTGATCTCGAAGGGTATGGACAGGACGCCCGATCGATCGACGCCGTTCGCGATCCAGAGCCCGGGGTTTTCAAGCAGGCGTTCGGCCTCGTCGAAGTCCCCACGCTCGACATATTTCAGGTAACTGATCAGCATCCCCAATGTTGTGCCGAAAATGAGCTGTTCGGCAAGCCTGTGCTGGCGCTGCTGCAGGCCGGCGATCAATACCCGCTGATGGCTGGCGAGCATGAAGCTCTTGAACTGGAAAAACAGCTTGCCGACGTTGGATTTCATCCAGAGCGGGTTATCGGCAACGCCCTTCATGATGATGGTCATGTCAGCACTCTTGTTCAGAGCCGCCGCCCAGGTGCGGGCCGCCAGGTCGTCTTCCCATTGCGTTGCGTTCGGGCCATAAATGCCGTCTTCGACCATCCCGAATTTGCGCTGCTGGTCGGCAATCCGAGCCGCCATGTTCTCGTCAATGCCGAGGCTGGCAAGATGGGCCTTTTCTGCAGGGTGGATCTTGGCGAAGTCTATCCGGCCGGTTGCCTCATCGAGGGCGCCGAAGATGTTTTTCATCAGACGGTTTTGCGACATGACGCCGACGATCGAGCGAAGCCCGTCATTCCAGTAACCGAGGCCGGTTGCTTTCGTGAACACGTTGGAGGTGTTTGAAAGGAACCGCTCGAAGGTGGAGCCGTAGCGGTAAGGGTCTTGAAGCTCTGCCAGGTTCGCAAGCCGAGACTGAAGGACGCGCTCAGTCACGACACCAAGTTCCCGGGCGTCTTCCATCGAGATCCGGAGCGCCTTGTTGCCCTTGAGCTTTGCCGCGAACATCTTGGCAGGTTCCGTCAGGGTGGCGCGCATCCCGAACTTGCCGAGGAAGGAGGCAGCGTCCGTTATGCTGGTCAGGGTTACGCCGCCCATCATCCGGATATAGTTCCAGGTCAGGGCTGCCCGGGTTATTGCGCTCCAGGAACTCCCCTCGTCCGCCGCGCGGTAGGTGCCGCGGATCATGTCACGGAAGGCCTTGAGGTTTCCGAGGTCGCGCCTTTCCGCCTCGTTCAGCGTCTCCAGATCGGCCGCCGACTTGGCGCCCTTGCGAAGCTCCGCATATTCCCGAACGATTTCGTCAAGCTGCTCCTGCATGTCGGCGCGGCCGAACCGGTCGGTCAACTCGACTTCCGCCGCCATGGTGCGGGCATAGCGGCGCAGGATCAATTCCGCGTCGTTCTCCAGGAAGTCTTCAACCTCCTCGTCCGCGATGTTAAAAACGCGATCCTTGAGCGGCCCACGCTTGACCGGGACAAGCCATTCCGGAACATCGGTCGCACCCTTGCCAGTCAGGTTGTTGAAGACCGACGAAACGATTTCCTCGACATAATCGGCGCGGTCGCCCTCATCCACGAACTCCGGGATTTCCTCTTTCTGCTTTGGAAGGAAGGGCTTCAGCTTTTCGGAAGTCGCGTTGGCCTTGGCAAGCCGAACCTCAACCTCCTTGGCCTCCTTTGCCAGAACGTTCAGTTCCGCTTCAAGCTCAGGCGTCAGCCGGCCCTCAGCGTCCACGCGCTTGATTGCGTCGGTCCTCGCCTTGATCCGGGTTTGGTCATAGCGGGCTTTGCCATAGTCGCGACGGGAGCGGGCATAATCGACCATGCGCTTGATGGCCGGCGACTGCTTCACCTGGTCAACGTTCGCGTTGATCTCGTCCTCAAGATCCTGAAGCTCTTTCGCAACGTTCTTGGCCTGGGCTTCCGACACCAGGCGCTCATTGCGAAGCCCGTCAGTCGCCTTGTCGAAGTCGTCGATTTCCTGGTTCAGCCGAGAGATACGGCTGTCCACGTCATCCAGAACCTTTTCGGGCCGCAGCTTTTCGGCCATGATTTCGCGGATCTCGCGGATAGTCGAGTTTTCGTCGATCCCCACGCTCTTCAGCCATTCCGAAACGTTGGCGCCGAGGGCGTCGGCATTGGCAAGCTCGTTCTCCTGGGCCGCCGATCGGAGAGCGTTGCCGCTGACTTCAGCACGAATAGCATCCATCAGGGCGTTTTCATCGACATAGCCGTTGGCATCGGTCGGCAGGCTATCGAATAGCTCGAACTCAGACCCGACGATATTGTCAGCAGAGCCGCGCCCGCCTTCCTTCTTGAAGAGACCGGGAACAGTCTTCGGCGTAACGCCCATGGCCCGCAGGTTCGCGTCAAGCGATGAGCCGATCCGGACACCACCGCGGCGCTTGAGGATCGTAAGCACAGGGGTTTTCGCGAGCCGCACGTTCTCAGCCGTCCGAGCTTCCTTCACGGCCTTGACCAGGCTATCGCCGGCCTGGGCTTCGCGCAGCGCGGTCACAACCTCTTTCGGCGCCCGATCCTTCAGCACGTCGAAGCGGCGGCTTTCCTCGCCACGAACGCGGCCGAGCATCGCGTCCCGCGTCTTCTGGCGGGCAGCAAGACGATCCTCAACATTCTGGAGCCGGGTGAACGCCTTGTTATAGCGGTCATCGACAAACATCGTGTCAACGACCTTGTTGCCGATCTTGCGCTCTTCCTGCCTCAGAATGGCTTGGTCTAGCTGTTCCGAGAAATAGCGACGGGCAATGTCACGGAAGCGGGTTTCCTCGCCCATGAGACGCTGACGGTTCCAGAGGCGCGTCACGTAGCTTGCCGCGGTCGTTACCTTCACGTCTTCCGGCAGCAGGCCAGAGCGTTTCGCACGTTCGAGGAGCGGATCGAAGACCTTCGAGCGGGCTTCCTGGGCAGCGCGGGTGACGAACTCATTGCCGCCCTCGTCGATATCGCCACGACGGCCGGCCCGAGCTACAGCCGTGTTGAACTCGCCTATCGTCCCCGTGAAACCGTTCTTTCGAGCATCGCGATAGAGAGCCCTGGACGACTTCAGCCAGGAGGCAACCGCGCCGCGCTCATAGAGCTTCACGAGGTTTTCCACGTCGGCGCCGAGCGTCTTCCCTTCCATGTTCATGCGCGTCATGATCGGGTTATCGACCATCTTCGCATAGACTTCGCGGACCCGCTTGGAGGGGGAAAGCATGGTCTGAACGCCGGGATTGATTCGAGCCGCAGCAGTCGCCCGCGCGACCAGCTCCGCAGCCTTGGAACCGCCGATCCCTAGATCTTCGAGATTGATGTTATCGGAAGCAGCGGCACCGGCCGACTGCATGCGCTGCACAATCGTTTGCGTCAGCGCCTCAGGATTGGGAACGTCATCGGCCAAATCTGTTTCGAGCTGGCGAGCGGCAGCGTCCCATTCCCCTTTGCTGAAGAACTTCGCGCCGGCCATCCCAATGACGCCGCCCAGGATAACCGAACCGCCGATGTTCATGGCGCTTTCGCCGGCAGTGCGGGTTTCTTGCGTTGCCTGCAGCGCGCCTTCCTGGACAGCAGCCCCGACGCCAGCAGCCACACCCACGGAAGCCGCTGAACGCACGCCACTGTAGCCAAGGCGGGCGCCCTTCACGAACTCACCGCCAGGAAGGAGGATTGTAGGATCGAGAACGGTCGAAATCGCAGCAGCGCCGAGCCAGGGAACCCAGCCGCTTGCCTTGAGAGTGGCGGCATCCCGCTTTTCTCGTTCAATATCCAACCGAACGACATCCGCCGCCTTGCGGTTATAGATCGTTTCGAAGCGTTCCGGATCTGCCTTCACCAGATCGGCAAAGTCAGGGTCTTGATAGACGTTGTACGTCTGATCGATCTTCGAAAGCTCGTCAGCGGAGCCATCGAGATACGCACCTGACGCCGCCGATCCAAGAGGGTTATTCAGGCTCAGGGTAGCCTTCAAGGTTTCGAAGAACGTCGGGTCCGGCTTGTCATACTGCGAGAGGATAAGCGGGCCGGCACCTTCAACCATACTGTTCATATCGAGAGGCATCAGTAACCACCCCCGCCGCCGGCCTTGTCGTTCGTCGAGGGGCTTTCTCGCATGATCGGCCCGCCGAATGCCTTGTCCATCCGCTGCTTTTCGACAGCGGTTTCCGCAGCCCGCGCCTTCATCCAGTCCGTTCCGACCGGATCGGCAAGAGCGCGATCGACCGCCTGCTGTTCGTTCACGTCCTGGGTTCGCTGTTCAATCATACGGGTTTCGGCATCCTTGATTTGCTTTGCAGCCTCTTCCTTGGCCTTGATTGCCGGCGCTGCAGGATCGGCCTGGAAATACCGCGGGGAAAGCTGCAACCCGTCATCGGTCTCGACAAACACGCGATAGCGTGGCGGCCGGCCGGCGCGAATATCCTTTTCCGTCTCCCCGTCAGGCTGGAGATAGATGTTTTCCACGTTCTGCAGCCCGAGGCCCTTCATGTCTTCGATTGCCTGTTCCCGGATATAGTCGTGGGTTCCGTCTGGAGCGGCCGGATAGCTCGCCTCAGGCGGGTTGCGAATGATGACGTTCGAGCCGAACACGGTGAACTGTGAAGGCCCGTGACGCTTGGCAAAGCGCTGCTTGGCAACCTCTTTCGCCGCCGCCTCGTTGCCGTTGGTGTCAACCAGCGCCTCACGGAAGGCTTCCCGATAGTCTTCCACCAGGACGGCTTCAGCTTCGGAATTGACCCCCACCTTGATTTGCTCAGGAGTTGCCAGGCCACCCACGGAAGGCGAAGACCAGCCCTTTGAAAACTCGCTCGCAACCGTGTCCGCGTCGATCCCGTCAATCAGCTTCTTGATCGGCTTCGAATCCAGGAGGGCGTCACGTGCCCGCACCTTGTCAGGGTCGTTGCCGTCGATGAGGCGCCGAGCGGCTTCCTCAGGAGTAAAGCCGAGGTCATTCGTGTATGTCCGGAACAGATCGAGGTTCTTCCGTACCGCCTCGCCACCAGGGAAGGCACCGAACGCGATCGGGGCGTTCTTCTGCAGAACGTTGGCCGCAGTCATCGCCTGCCCCATGGAGGCAACGTCGGTCGATGCGGCACCGCGGCGCAAGTCCGCCTGAACCTGCTTCGGAATGTATTTCGTGCCGGCGACGAACCCGGAGGCAACAACCGCCTGCTGGTCATCGGGAGCGCCGGCAACCATCTTCTCATAGGCCTTGTCCGCGACCTTGGTTTCGTCGGGATCGAACGGGTTGACGCTTGCACCGCCGCCAGCCAGGGAGCGGATAAAACCGTTGACCTGCCCGGTATCCTTCATGGCGGTACGGAGCGAGTTGATCAGCGCGGCCTTGTCGCCGTCGTCGATCGTATTATCCCGCAGGATGACATTCGCATCGACTTCCTCAGGCTTGGACGCGATCAGGAGGTTATAGCTATCCTTTACCCTCGTCCGCTCAAGAGTGCGCTGCTGGCTGTATTCCGTCTCCCCCCAATTCGCGAGCTGTTCGCGCCGGTCATAGGGAATGGCGTCGAGATCCGGATCAACAGGCGCCGCCTTCCCGCCCCGAGTGCTGGCGTCTTCGATATGCCAGTTCTCATTCGCCAGCGGGAACTTCAGGCCATATTGCGGCGCATTCTCATGGACCCATTTGACGACGTTGGCCGGCGCGTTCTTCAGCGATTGACCGTTAAACGCGACATCGGCAGCCCTTGCCTTGTGGCCGTCCTTGGAATTGTGGTTGCTATGACCTGGAGGCGCTACATTCCTTCTGGCTTCGTCGATCGAGCCATATTTCGCAAGGGCTTCCTTCCAAAGTTCAGCCTGTCGCTCATTCGAGCGGGCGCCGGAATAGATCCCAAGGCCAGACTGAATTTCAGGCGGCGCAGACTGGAACATGCGAGCGAGCTTGACCGAGAACCCATCGTCCAACCCGTCGATGTGGGTCGCGTCCTTGTCCGTCCGAGACTGTAGAAAAACTTTAGCCTGGGAAGCGTCCTGTGACGTGAAGGTGGCGACCTTGGCCTTGCCCAGCACCTTCTTGTAATAGTCGGCGCTTTCCTTCGGGATCACTGAATCGTCACGGCCGGCGGCAATCCACGCGTCCGCCCTCGTCTGTCCGCCATTGTAGGCGATCAGCGCGGCTTCCTTGTCTCCGCTATAGCGGGTGAGCATCTTCTTATAGAAATGCTCCCCATACTTTTTGCTGACATCGCGGTTCTTCAGATAGGCCTTCTGCTCTTCGACCGTGCCGCTTGTCGGGAACGCGCTGTCGCCCAGCTCGCCCGCAATCTCGGCACCGGTTTCCGGCATAACCTGCATCAGGCCCGAAGCGCCCTTGGACGACTCCGCATTCGGATCACCCGAGCTTTCGACTTCCTGCATGGAAGCCAGGACGGCATCAGTCCCGCCCGTGCCGCGGATCTCGTCTAGCGCCTGCTGAGGAGCGTTCTGGAACTTCCACCGCCATTTGCTTTCGGCCGCGTCGGCTTCCCATTCCTGCCGGCGGATAGCCTTCCAGGTTTCCGGCATGTCGGCGCTGTTGATCGCTTCGAGGCCCTGAACCTTGAGCTGGTCGAAAGGCGCAGCGCTGTTGCGGATCAGCTTGCGGACGTTATCCAGGCTGCTGTTTGTGTTCCGGTCGTAATAGAGCGTTTTCGCCTTGGTCTCGAAGTCATAGGCCTTTTCATAAAGACTGTTGCCACGGCCCAAGAGCGTGTTGTTGTACTTCGTCTGATCGTCGTCGCTAAGACCGGCAAAGTTTGCCTTGGCGAAGTCATCCGCCCGCTTCTGATACCCTTCGATATACTGGCGAGTGAAGCCGATCCCGCTTTCGGTCGAACCGTCACGAGCCTTCAGGAACCCTTCTTCCTCGCTGTTGAGGAAGTTCGTCAGAGCTGTCGAAACGTCGTTGCCGCGCTTGTTGCTAAGCTCCTGGACTTCCTTGTCCGCCAGGTCTTTCAGGTTGAAGGCGGATTGAACAAGATCCTGCCCAAAGCCGGCCATCGCCGCCCCGACGTTTGAGACCGGACCAGAATTCGCAATGCGGCCCGAGCGGGTACTATCGCGCGAAATATCTCGTGCTGTAGGGATTTTCACTATCAGCTATCCTTAGGACTTTGAGCCGTATGGAGTGCGAACGCTGGGAGACGGCGCGCTCTTCTGAGGAGCCCCGAACCGCGAAAACATGCTGGTCACGCCGCTGAAGAGAGCGCCGGCCGCGTTGTAGTAGGAAGCCCGCCGAGCCGCCTTCCCCTCGTACCTGGAGACCTTGGCAGCATCGTTATAGCCGCGCGCCTGCTGCTCGCCCTTGTAGATCGAGGTTTCGGCCGAAAGAGCCGTTTCGCCGGCCGTCTCGCCCATCATGTCGATAACGGACGGATCGTTCACGCTGCCGCCGCTACCGGCAATCGCCGCGCGCTGCTGGCTAAGCATGTACTGGCCTTGGCGGTACTTCTCGGATGCTTCCCGCTGCGAAGCCGCCTGCGCTTCATCGGCCTGCTGCTCTTGAACCTTGGCCTCATACTTGGCCTTCGCTTCGGCGTCCTTGCCCTGCTGGAGCGCGCCGGAAACGGACATGATAGTCCCGGCCACCCCGGCAATACCCGAGACGATCGAACCGATTGCGGCTAGTTCTGCCATTTCCAAAGAACCTTTCCGTTGACTGTCTCGTCGGTTGGCTCGAAGCCAAGCCGCCGCATCAGTTCCTCAGCGCGGGGAATTGAGGTGTCGCAAACAGCCTTGATGACCGTCGCCCCCTCCTCTTTCACCCGCTCGAAACCTTCGAGCACGTGCCGGTACAGAGAGGGCTTCCGTTCCGAGTTGGGGATTTCAAGGAAGGCGACCCACTCGCCAGCGGCGGTTTCGATCGCCCCACCGAAGCCGGCGACCAGGAGGCCGCGCCGCATCGCCTTCCCGATCCATCGAGCTTGACACTCGTTGCCGTGATAGTACCGGGCAAAGTCTTCGTCATTCGCCCATGCAACCTTAGCCACTGGTGCGGGTATCCAGGACGAGAGCGGCGGCAGTGAAGGGATACGGCGCCCGCTGCTCAATGCAGATCCGGCTATCCGTGTCCCAATCGCTGCTAATGCTCATCAGGTCAGCATCGAAGTTTTGGAAGAGCTGCCCGGGAACGATCGGCTTGCCCGCCTTGGTGGTCGTGAACCGTCGCAGCGTGTCGAAGTCCTTGCCGACCCGGAGGCCGTCGAGAACCGTGTCCAGCAGGTACAGACCGAGCTTGGACACCTTCTTGCGCTGGAATAGCGCCGTGCCGCCTGCAGCCCCATAGGCAAGCTTGGTTGACCGCCACCGCGCATTGTAGGGCAGACCTATGACGACGTTGCTCGCAGCCGTTTCTAGCACGACCTGACCAGACGCGACCGTATAGAGGTCGTCCTGATCATGCACCGCGGCGCCATCGGCCCACACAACCACGTCGAGCCCATCCAGTTGAGGAACTGAAAACGTCGTGGTTGGCGACCCCGTAAACCGAGTGAAGCCATCGGCAACGCAATTGATCGCGCCGCCCTTGCAGTCGTTGAGGTTTGCCAGGCGTTCGAGCCTTTGCGTCCCGTTACGGACGACGGCGAAATAAACCGAATCCTGGTTGGAGCCGCGGCTTGTCGAAACGCTCTTGAACTCGCCATCCGTCAGGACGCGCGACCAGGCTATAACCTTTTCAGCCGGCTCATAGGTCAGGGCCCGAGCCTCACCGTTCGCCAGGACGAACCAGACGACGGTATCAGGCCGGCGCTGGACTGCCATGTCCACGACCTGAGACCCGTCAAACAGATCCTCATGCATCGCGAGCAGATCGGTTGACGTGTAATCGACGCCCTGGGCATCGGGAGAAATGCGGAAGACGCCCGTTCCGGAGGCCTGGACGAACACGCCGTCCTTGTCCGCCTTCACCGCCCGAATGCTGGCACAGCCACGCGTCGAGGCATCGACAGGAAACCAGCTATCGGCGGTAAGAGGTTCATCGAAGGAGGAGGCCTTGACCGAGATTTCGGACATGTCGGTTCCGGCAATCAACCGCTGCAGGCCGAGGAGCCACAGAACGCCACGCGCCGAGCTGGAGTTGACGGATCGAGCAATCGGAGCCGAGGCCCCTTCCACTTCATCGTCAAAGCTCCTGAAGGCGTCCGGAACGGAACCATGGATGAGATCCACGTTCGCCCAATAGAGGCGCCCGCCGAACGTCTCGACAGCCGCCGGCCAGCCGTCATGATCCGACCAGGTAGAGCTATCCCATTCGAACGTTGCGACAGTCGAATAGAGGCGGGTCAGGACTTCGGCCGACGCCACAGTCTTGCTCGTGTACCCGGTGACGCGCACAATGCCGGACTGACTACCGCCGCTATAGGTCAGGTTGGTGACGATCGAGCCGCTGGTATAATCGCCGCTGCCAAGGGCGAAGCGGAAGAACTTGACGACGTTGTTGTCAGGATCGGTATAGGTAGTGGCCGCAGCAGCGGCAAAGCTCAACAGGGTGGTCCAAGCCGATGGATTTCCCGAACCGTCATCTACCGAAACCTGCAGTCGGACAGTGCCGGAAAAGGTTCCCGAGACAGAATAATTGAAGCGCCTCGCCACACCCACACCCGCCACGCGGATGAAGGCGCCGTTTGCGGGCGCGCTTGTGAACGTTTCATCGATCGTCTGCCCGCTCTGAAAGAGCCGAAAAAGCTTTCCGATCATCGTTGAAGCGAAGAAATCGCGGTTTGACGTGAGCGTGATGTTGCCGACAAGCGCGCTCGGCTGGAGGGACACCAGACCGTCAGAGGTGACGAACGGCCCGTCGCTCACCTTGTAGCGCTGGATACCCCATGAGGCATCGCCGCGGCGCTGGATTTCGCGCTGCTGATATACCCCCGAGGCGATATACAGCACGTCCTTGTTCTGCTTGTAGCGCAGGATATTGTCTTCCAGATCGTCCGAAGTCCAAGGCGTCGTCAGAACCATGATGCCGGCCGCCTCAATCTGGCAGGACGACATGATTGCAAGGCGCGGCTGTTCGTTGATCAGCTCAAGGAAGATGCTTGCCGTCGTCGGCGTGAAGGCGATCGAGTGAACGCCGTCGTCTAGGATCGCTTCAAGGATCAGGTCATCTGAACCTGCTGTGGAGCCCAAACGAACCTTGATCGGGCCGCGCGTGACTTCGAGGCGCAAGGCGTGTTCAACATCCCGATCGGCCAAAGCAACGGAAATCGTCTGTTTCGCCCACGCCCTGGACTGCGTTGCGCCGGCAAGCTGGAGATCCCCGCCCGATACCGAGGCGGAGGCCGTGCCCGTGCTGGCATTCGTCCAGCCGGTGAAGGCGGCAAAATCCCCGTTCGTCACAGTCGTAGCGACGGAAACGCGAGAGATCAGCGCATCGCCCTTGACCACCCTCAGAGCTTCATTCGAGAGAACCGGAACGAAAGTCGAGCCGCCAGAATAGGAATGTTCGAGAAGCTGGACCTGTCCAAAGTCGATATTGGTTATATGTTCGAGGCCAGGGCGGAAGGTCATGGAGCCGATCACGCGCGGCAAGGCGTTCTCATAGAGCGAGCCGGCAAACTGTTGGCCTTCGAGATCGAGACGGGCAAGAGCCTCGTCACCAACCTCGCCACCGTTCAGCGAATAGACTGGAGCGTTTACGGTCGGCATTAAACGTCACCCTCGCCCGGGCTGATTTCGCCGCCGACAAGCGTTCCACCGCGACCATAGCCGTCACCGTACCCATAACCACCTTGACGCGCTCGCAGCCAGGAGCCGGTTCCGATAACCTTGTTGTTCTCGTTGCGGGCATCGACGCTTTTCGCCTGCCTCAGAGCCTTGTCGAGCTTCTTGTCTAGCTTCGCTTCGAGTGCATCGCTGGACGTGAGCTTCCCCACCGTTTCAAAGGCGAGCTTTACCGCCACATAGCGCCAGAACATGGTAGGCCACGTGGCGACATCGGTCATATTGGCCTTGGAAATGTAGCGCAGGAACATCGGGTTCGTGTTCGAGTGCAGATAGCCGCCCTCGTCCGCATACTCCCGGAAGCCGCTGCGAAAGTCCGGCACGTTGGAGACGGCGACAGTCCGAGAGTAATCGTCCGGATAGTCGAAGACATACGCCCAGCCGAGCGCCGCCGTCCCCGTTACGCTTTCCTCCAGGGCAACAGAGACCTTGAACGCGTTCCAATCGCCCGCGCTGAAAGCCTCCTCGACAACGCCGGTCCAGGCATTGTCCAGAACATAGCGAGCCTCGACATCATCCGTCAGGGTGACAATGGATGCCGCCTGAAGGTGAATGAGCGCCTGTTTGTAGACCTGGAGTTTGTCGACCATTATTGACCCTTCAAAATCTCGAAGTATTTCTTGGCGGCGGTCTCCGCATCGGCCTTCGAATGGAAGCCGTGCTGGATGACTTCCCCGTTGTGGATGAAGCGCCACATGTGTTTCGGTCCACCGTGGGAGACTTCCGGCGCCTTGACATCGGCCGTCCGAACTTCCGGAGCATTTTCGGCATCGAACACGCGCAGGACGCGGACCCTTGCCGAGGTCTTGGTCACGGATACAACCCGGAGGTCACAGTCCAGCGCCATGTCATCCGAAACCACGGCGATATGCATCCCGGGCTTCAGAACACTGAGGTGGTTGGAGAAGAATTGCGGATGCGTCACGTCGTCGAGCGTCGTTTCGGACGGGACAGTCGCCGCATAACGGCCGATCGAGTAGTCAGCCTGCATGAAGCGGCCACCCGAAAGCTTAGGATTGCTCACTGGCAGATCCATGATGTTCACCTATGGGAAAGAGAAATGGAAAAGGGGTACGCTCAGATTTGAGCGCACCCCCGGGACACGTTAGTCGGTGTCGGTTGCGGTGACGGCCAGGCCGTCCGTCAGATCCACGCCGAGCGTATCGGTGCCCGTCGCTTCGTCGATGACCCAGCAGATATGCACCGCCGTTACAGCGCCCGTCATTGTGCTTGTGCGGGTACGGACCAGCACAATGTCACCCTGCCGAGCGCCCTTCTTGTAACCGTCCGACACATAGTTGGACGTGTTGACCGTTGCGATGGCATCGGTCGAGTCGAGCAGCCAGAGATTGGTCATCCCAACACCGGAAAGGCTGCCAACGAGGAGCTTGAAGCCCTGAGATACATAAGCCATGTGTGCGCCTCCTTAGCTGAACGCTGCGGTGTCGTCGGTGACGACCTTGATCACACCGGCCTGCTGCAAGATCACGGCGCCGTCGAAAATGGTGTGACGCGAGTACGAATAATCGTCCTCGTCGTTGTACCCGACGCCGACCATGATGTTGTCCTGAGCAATGGCGTGACCGACTGCCGGCTTGGCGAAAATGAAGTTCGAAGCCGTAGCCGTGCCCTTGCCGGGAAGGCCGTTGTGCATGATGTGCTTGGCGCCGAGCCAGATCTTCGGACGGTCAAGCGTCAGGCCCACGAGAACCTTTTCGTCAACATAGTCCGCCGACTTGAACTCCTGGAACGTCAGGAGCCGCGCCCATGCCTTCGGGGTCCAAAGGCATGTGATTTCGTTGCCGACCATGACATCCGCTTCGAAGAGATCCGAGAGCGCATCGACGGTTTTGCCGTAGGTCAGGGTTTGCGCAGCGCCGCTGGCGTAGGAGTTTGTAGCGGTCGCGAGGGCATCGATGATGGTGTAATCGATCTCGCGAGCTGCAGCGTTGGCGCCGGCATTCTGCATCGCTTCGCGAACGTTTGCGGGAGCGGTGAACACGTCGAAGCCGGTGCGGGTTTCCTTCGAATGCTTTTCTTCGAGGGTGACAGTCGGCTGCGTGTCGGTGCGGCTACGGGACGGAATGAGACCGTTCGTACCGCGGGAGGTCATGCGGCCGGCGGCGGCCTGCAGAGCGAACTTTGCAGTGAGACCGGACAGCACTTCTTCGGTTGTGACCGAATCCTTGAGGTAGGTTTCGCCCCGCTGGAAGGCGACAACCCATTCCTCAACGAATTGGTCTTTAGTGATGGGATAAGCCATGCACCTAGATCCTTGTGTTGATTGATGGGATTGGGGGTTTTCCAGCCGTTGGACAGGGTGCCGTCATGCTCTTTTGCGGGATGCCCTGGACATGCCAGAGGGCCGCAAGGCCGAGCCAGACGGGGCTTTCTCATCAGCTTTTCATTTCAGGAGATTTGCGGGGCCGTTCCCGGGATGCCGCGGGTAGTCAGAAAGACCGCTTACTTGCGGGCCTTAAGCTTGGTGCGTTGAGCGTAGAGCTTGGTAATCTTCTCCTGCACTTCATCGCTCTTGTATTTCTTCGGATCGGAAACGCGCAGTTGCAGCAGTTCGTCAATCCGAGCTTGGACTGTCTTGGACGTGGTTTCGACATCGCCCGTAATGATCGAGTTGCCGCCGTAATAGTCGGAGCCGATCTGCGCCATCATCTTGACGAACTCGGGCTTGTCCTGGAGCCGGGAGCCGTCCATGAGGCGAAGCCCCATCATGTTTTCGAAGCCCTCTTCCCCGAGGTGCGTCGTCATGATCTGCGCGGCGGCGCTGATATTGCCGTCGTATTCACCGCCCCACTCAGTGCGGAGAGCCGCTTGCGTGGCCTTGGCCGTCTTCGCCATGTTGCCGTCAAGCTCTTGGCGCTGCGCAACCGCGAAGTCCTGGAACCAGTCGATCGCCGCCGCCGCCGTCTTCGGATCAGCATGCTTTCCGTGCATGTGCTCCTTGAAGGAGGAGAGCGCTTCCGTGTCGAACTCGGAGGCCTCGAAATCCTGCCTGAAGGATACGGGATAGGCCGCGGGATCGTCGGGAATGCCGACCGCCTCGCGATAGGCCTTGATTTCATCAGGCGTTGACTTGTCCGTCAGCGGCGAAACGCCCTTGCCGGCATTCTTGGCAACCTGGGCAGCTTCGCGGACAGCCTTGGAAATTGCTTCCTTGGACTTGTACCGTTCGAGCTGCTTCAGAAACTTCTCATCGCCCCCCGCCAGCATTTCGCGGAAGGTCTGCAGCTCGCCTACCTCAGGACCGGCGCCAGCGTCGGAAGCGCCGGCACCGGCCCCACCTACATCAGCCGCCGCGTTCCCGGCCTGTAAGCCAGGCTTGGGAGCAGGGGCAGCATTGCCGCCCTTGCCGGTATCAGCCGACCCGCCTTGAGCGGGTGGCGTTACGTTCGTCGGCTGGGCGTCCGCTGCTGCGGTCGTGTTCTCGTCCGTCATGTTTCTCACCTGTGAGCAAATTCAAAGGAAAAGTGACGAGCTTTCGAAGCTGAAAGCCCACGTGCTGCTTGCCGGCGGCAAAGGTCGAATCCCTTTCCCCGCCAAGCTCTTCCGGCATCCACACCATATCGTTCAATCCACTGATGAAGAGGATCGCCGCCCATGCGCGTTTCTGCTGGTCTTCACTCGCAACACCGGCCGCGAGCGCCTGGAGCGCCACGCAATCAGCCTTGCGGATTTCGAGATTGTTTTCGGGCGCCCTGTTGTCAGGTCTGACCTGGACAGGATGCCACGGACGATAGGCGCGCTTGGTTTCACGCTCTGCCATCGATCACCTATGAAATGGAAACCCGGGATACCGACCCGGCACGGTCAAACGACTTCGGCCGCCTGGAGCTGCTGGGCAGCGTTGCCGACCTGTCCGGCGACTTCTGCGCCCTGCCCTACCTGCTGCATCATGGATTGCTGCGCTTGCGCTGCTTGCGCTTGAGCGCGGCTTTGAGCGGCCTGTTCAGCATCGACAAGCCAATCAGCATGACCGCCGGGAACGGACTGGAATGCGTCACGGAAGGACTGCCGAACGTCCACCTCGACGACCATCGTCGGATCAAGCTGCATAGCCTTGGCGATCAGGTCGCCGCTTTCGTGGAATGCGTTGATCGTCTGGCGGTCGCGGGCTTCCTTGAGCGAGTTGTTGAACTCGTAAACGAGGTTTTGGCCCAGCAGTTCTTCCGGCATATCGACCGGAACGCCGTTAGCATCGACAGGGCCATAGCCGCCCGCCCGCATAACCTTCTCTGTGACGAGATCCAGCGTCCGGCCTGTCCACTCGTCCTCGATAGGCTCGAACAGCGGCAGAGCGTTGCGAATGTACTCCTGCACGACCTGAGACGCCTGATAGGCGGTAATGTCCCGGCCCTGAAGTGCAGCCATCGGCTGGAGCTTGTTGATGTAGAAGGCATCAGCCAGCAGGCCACGGGCATCCGTCAGGGCATCGACGCCGAGGCCTGGGTTCTTCCCGAAATCAACCGTCCGGATCGCAGGGCCGAGGCGTTCGTCATACTCGCTATCGATGTACGTCACGCCGCGCGAACTGAGGTCGATCGGAGAGGTAACGACATCTTCCATCGCGATAACCGGAGGATCGAGCGTCTTTTCGGCCGCTTCGATGATGGACATCGCCATGCGTTGGATCATGCGAGCCTGTGGCAAGGCAATGATGGTTGCCGGCGAGAAGGCGTAGAACATGCCGCTAACGGTCTGCCAGCGGTCTACGATGTAGTCAAAGGTGAAAGCCGGCTGTTCCTGAAGGATCTTGCCGCCCTCAGTCACATAGACATCGGCCCATTTCGCGCCCTTCGGAAACTTCCGATAAGGCTCGTATTTGTCAACCGGGATGAAGATATGACGCAGCTTGAACTTGCTGGTCGTGTCCTTCTTCTTCAGCGCATTCTTGACCGGCTGGGGCAGCTCGGATTCACCGAACCAATAGGCCATTGCATGCGCGGTCATATCGCATTTGCGGTGCACGTGATCGACACGACCGTCAGGCCCCTCCGAGCCGGCGCAGTCCTTGCCGTGGTGCGTCCTGAACATCAGGTTATCGCGGGCCTTGTTATAGGACACCTGGGTCCAGCCCATGCCGAACGTTGCGAAATCCTGCTCGTTCTGTCCGGCAGCGCGGCGATAGTTGCTGTCATTGGAATACAGGATCGAGCGGTTGACCGTCGTCATGAACTCCAGGAACATCGAAGGACCGCGGCGCCGAGCAACATCAGGGTTGGACGTTGCAGCCTTGAACCATTCCCGGTCAGCAGGCCGGACCATGGAGCCGATAGCGTTCCCCAACTCGCGGCGGATCAGCACGGGCGAGAAGTCAGTCAGGTGAGAAGCGAACTCCTGCCCATAGGTGATTTCTTGCGTGAAGTTCGCCCGCTCCGGATAGAAGAACTCGGCAATCTCCTGATGGAGGCTGTCGATACTCTCCTTGGCCGCGAACATGCGACCGTCGATTTCCAGCAGATCACGGCCGGCCTTGTCGAACGACATCAGCGAGCACCAAGCGTTGAGCGCGAGAACTCACGGCCAATCGTGCCAGGCACAGGGGCGAGTCGATCGGCAGCCTGAGAACTGCCCGTTCGAATCTGCCTGTTGTTCTGCTGGCGCTTGCGCTTTGCCAGCGGATCGTCGGCGTCCGGCATCGGAGCCGGCGGCTCGGGATCGGGCATCTTTGCTGAAGCTGGTTTGGAGAAGAGAGCACCCATCTAGCGTTTACCTCGCAGTTTGTCTTTCATGGCACTGTTGGACGTGACGGATTTGAATTGCCTGTGGCGCATATCCCGGCGCTCTTGTGCGGCTTTCGGGCGTCTGAGGCCCCCCATCTTCGAGGCCGACAGCATGACGGTCGTGTCGCCCTTGTCAGGCGAGCGGCCGAGCAATTCCTTTTGCTCTTCCTTCGGCAGGACCAGGATCACTTCACCAGCGCCAGACGGCACAATGTCGAAGCGGTATGAGCAGAGGTCCGCCACCATTTCAGGATCAGGCGGAAGAGCGATGCGAGAGCCGTATTCAGGATCAAGCTGCTCACGTAGCTGCCAGACCGCTTGCGCCCTGAGGTTCTTGAACCCGTACATGCCGTCACGAGTATGTGACGTTGAGCCCGAGCCGCCTTTGAAGCCGTAGCAATCGACATCGCTATGAGCGAGCTGGGTTAGCGTGTCCCCGCCGTATCCGCCGCCGGCATCGACGACCACGCGGCAGCGGTCCCGCATTTCCTTGACGATCAGGCCCGCAACGGTTGGCCCGTCCGGAGTGTCAACGCCCTTGTAGCTGGTAAACCGGGAATACCACCAATCGCGCCGGGACTGTATTTGCGTCTTGTCAGGGCCGCCCTGGGCAACGTCGGCGGCAACGGCAGTCATCGGCACGTCTTCAGGCGGAGTTTCCGTCCAGCGGGCTTGCGCAAGCTTTATCCAGCGTGTCGGGATGACCTGCCAGTCGTCATCGTCGCCCTCGACAGAGAAGTTGCCATCCCTCAGGCGGTCCCGAAGCTCCTTCGGCAGCGCTTCCAGCGTCGAGGCATAGCCGGTTTCCATGAGATCCGGATTGTCTTCGAGACGCGAGCGAATGAAGGTTCGAGACCTGGGAAGCTCCCCCTTCGGGCCGATGTAATCGCGGCTGACTTCCACGTCTTCCCCGTCGATCGCCGTGAACCATCGCAGTTCGCCGGACTTGGCAGGGTTCGGATGCGAAGGATCGAGCCACGGCGCCCAATACTTGATCACCCATTGGCCTTGCGAGGAGGTCGGAGGATTGCCCGTCGCGACCACACGGCACCGCCGGCCGAGCGCATCGCGAAGCCATGCGATGATGTAGCGGTATTGGGATTCCGTGAACTGCGTTATTTCGTCGAAGCCTTTGAGCCTATGCGGCCGGCCCTGATATTTCTCTTTGTCCGCCTCGTTCGGGACACCGCCTAGTTCGATCGTGCCGCCACCAGGAAGCCGCCAGATATGCGACTGGCTGTTGTACCCGTCACGAGTGCCGAGGATGCGGGAAAGCTCATCCTCAATGCCCTTGACCTGTGTCGCCTGCCTTCGGAGGATCAAGGCCGGCTGATATTCGTCTGCAGCCAGGCCACAAAGCAGCGCCGTCTTGCCCCCGCCAGCCGAGCCACCATAGAAGGTCTCATCTGCTTCGGAGAACCAGGCGTCGGTCTGAGGACCAAGGTTAGGAACGAATATCTGATCCTTTGTCCCCTCAAGGGCCAGCGCCTTCAGTCCCTCGCGTTCTTCCGGTGACAGCGCGTTGAGCGCCGCCAGAACCTCGCTAAGATCCACTGGACGCCTTGGCCGACATCAGGCCCTTTGCCAGCATGAAGCCGATACGACGGGCCAGCTCATTATCGCTGACTTCCTTCGTCTCGATCGCGCCGCCATCCTTGCCGGTCACTTCCGACCGATCGGCCAGACCGAGGTCACGGGCGATAATCGAGGGGTTCAGGAGGTCGGCAGAGGCGCCTTCGAACTTCTGCGTCCGGATCGTTTCCTCTACAGCCTCACAGACTGGCAGGAAATCTTCGCGCTTGCGGTACTCATCCCAGGATCGCCGGCCGATATCGAGGAAGATGCAAAGCCCACTGATCGACATTGCCCGCATCTTCGGGAACGTCTCTTTCGTCACGACGCCCTGAAAGGCAAAGCCCTTCACCTCATAGAGCGGGTTCGCTTCCACCCACTCGAAATACTCAATGCAGGCCGTCCACAGATCATCCGGAGAGGCGAAGATCGGCTTTCGACCATGTGAGCTGCGAGCCTTCCAGAACTCGTTACCGATCGGGGCACTCATCAGGAGGCGTCCTTGACGATGCTGACCATATGGCGGCGCATGACTTCCCGGAGGGCGATAAGCCGTTCAGGCAGATAGATGGTCCAGTCCCCGGAGGCGTTCGCCGCTGCGATCAGTTTGGACGCCTCAATAGACGCCGCCTGATACGACAAGCCCGCATATTCGCGAAAGCTATGTTCGATAGGCCCAGCGAGGTTTCCGAGAACCTTAGGCGCCAAGGGACTTTCCGAAAACTTCCTTGCCATCTGCTTTTCGCGGATGGCAAGGATATGCTGGGCGACCTTCTGAGTATTGTCGGAAAAACATTCCAGCCTAGCACAGAGCTGATCGATCTCCTTGCCGAACTCCTCCGCCCGCGTCACCAACGCGGAAGTGTGCCGTGCATAGATCGCGTCAACCTGCGCTGCAAACTCATCGAGGGTTACGCTCATCAGATGGCACCCCCCGGAATTGCGAAGGAGACCTTCCGCGTCTCACGCAAGGAGAACCCGAGCTTTCGAGTTCCGGCCTTCTCCTGGTACTCGATTTCACGGCGAGCCATGTTAAACATACCGACAAGGCCGACCTTCTGGGGATCGATACCCTTCGCAGCTTCCTGCAGTGCGTCCAGGTCAGCCGCAACGGCTACAAAGTCCCACATGGTTCCAGCCGTCCAGACCCACGGCGCAACAACCTCGCTAGAGCCCTTCTTGAACATCAGCACATAGCCGCCTGTATGGGCTTCATGCAGTTCCAAGATATCGAAAGACGAACCCGCGCTTTCATCGGTCATCTCATCACCTCGTAAATTGAAAACCGCTTTGCCCGCGGCAGGGCTTGGAATGCCGGTCTCCTCAGATTTGAGGAGATCTATCGGGACTCGCTGTCTTCGATCTCGTCGATGATGCGGCCGAGGGCGTATTGCAGATCTTTCAGGTCTTCGAGCTGGAGACCGTGGATTTCCTTGTCGCCGTCGCTACGGATCGTGATCCATACCGGATGCGGCTGCGATGCTTCCACTTCGAACCGGCCGACGCGCTTCTTGGCAGGGAGCGGCATCAGAGGAAGTTCCCGCATGGGAAGCCGACGACCATCGAGGCGCCAGGCTTCAGCGTCACGCGACCAATGCGGCAGTGCCAGGACGGATCAGCGAGCATCATCGAGAACGCGGTCATGTTCAGCCCCCAGGCGCTTAGCCAAAGCTATTGCAGCGAAGACGTAGGAGAACGGGCCGAGTCGTAGATTCGCGTACATGATTTCACGCTCTGCCCTGCTCTTCCCCCGCGCATGCTGGAGGATCACCCGAGCGTTCGACCGGATGATTTCCCCCTTGTCTGTCATGGTCGGACGAGGATGGCGAACGCGGCGGAAAAACCTGTCGCCCACGACATCATTGCCAGAGCAGCGCCGGCCGTCAGCAGTTCGCTATAGTAGTCGCTGGCATCGCCGCGGCGGACAGCAGTGTTGCGAACCTCTTCCGAGAAGAACGCGAGCGCTGCCGTGATGCCGGCGAAGATCCACGCCGAATCCACGCCCTTGACCAGTCCGGCAGCGGCGATGATCGAGAGCAAGAGAGCGCTGAAGATTGCCTGAGTGGTGTGCATGTCAGTCTCCAAATTTAAAGGGTGTAACGCGTTACGGGCGTTACGGTCACGTTACCGTAACGTTACAAGGCGCTTTCAGCCGGCTCAGATTTGGGCCCGTCGATTGCGTGGCCTTGGCTATCGGCAATGAAGGAGACGAACATTCCGCCGCCGATGCCGGTAAGCTCGCGAGCGATGCCGGGAAGGATTCGCCGGGACTTGCCCACCGCCGCCTTGTCCTTGTGGCTGTCCTTCGAGACATGAAGCCATCCAGGTTCGTCCGAGGTGACTAGCATCAGGTCATGAGAGCCGGGAAGCTTTACGCCGAAAGCGCCGCTGGTAAGCTCTACAGGCTTTGGACCCATGGCGGGGAAGCCACGGCTGCCAGCATGTCCGAGTTCGATGAAGCATGTCATTGCGCGGTTCCCTTCTTGGGCTGCGTATGATCAATGATTGTCGCCACGTCACTCCAATAGCGGTCCTCTGTCGATCGGCAGGCGCCGAGAACGAGAAGCATGCAGATGACGCCTAGCCGGACGGCCATGTCTTCACCTCGCGGCTATGGAGATTTTAGGGAACGCAACGGCTGACAAGTTGTCGTCTGTTCAATCCTGTGCGGACGCAAACTTTTCGTTCGCATCAGGTGTCCCCAGATCTGGGGAGAGCTTACCGAGCAGAATTTTGGGCGCATTTCTGGGGAGGGAGGAAAGCAACTAGCTTCCCCGTGGCCCCGTGGGTGATCCTTAGACCCCCAACTGCAAATCAGGCCAAATCAAGTTGTGCACAATCTAAGCTGCAAGCCTCAGATTTGCAATACGGAGTTCGATTTCCCGCATGTTCTCAACATTTTCGATGATAGCCATCACGGCGCGCTTGCCGGAGCCCTTGGCTCGGGTGACGCGGGCATAGGCGCCAGCGAGCGGGCCGGACTCGATCCGAACCCTGACATCGGCCGCGAATGATGCGGCGACGGGCGGGCGCATGATGTCGTATTCGCCGCGGTTCTGGGCCTCGCATAGGGCAATCACGTTTTGCGTCGGGATCGGGATAGGCCCGTCACTTCCGCCGAGGACCGCCTGAACGTGGTCCATTTTGCGAAGGGCGTCGAAATCAGCCTCGCCATGCAGGCAGGCGAACACATAGCCGCTGAACAATGGAAACCGCCGCATTGACCAGCTTTTGGTCTGAAAATGCATGACTTCCCGCCTGATAACGGGGGCGATTGCGTCTATTCCGATTGCTTCCAATTCATCGAGAGCAAGGGATTGGCGACCTGGAGCCGTCCGCAAGACAAACCACATTCTGAACCTCGTTCCGTCCGTTATGATCTAACATCACGCATAGCACTTTATTGGAATCATTGCACTATTCGGACATGACGCGGCGGTATTCTTCCGAAAGATAATCACCGGTTTCCCCAGGCTGTCCCGCCGATGTCGACGTAACGTGACCTATGCCCATCATCGAAAGCTCGTCGGCCCGCTCATTGCCGGGGTTGCCGGAATGGCCCCTGACCCAAACAAGTTTCGTTGGATAGATCGTTAGGGCATCATCCAAGGCCTTCCATAGGCCCAGGTTCTTGATCTCTTCCTTGCCGCGCTTCCAGTTCTTGGCCTTCCACGAATGCCGCCACTCGTTACAGCCTCGCACCGTGTATTGGCTATCGCTGAAAAGCACCGCCTCACGGCCAACACAGTTCACCGCCATCCAGCTTAGGGCATTGAGGGCGGCGGTTAGCTCCATGGTGTTGTTCGTCGCGATCGGGTCGCCGCCGAATGCGCTATGGATCTCAGCGCCATCCTGAAAGGCGACAAAACCCCAGCCGCCTACGCCGGGGTTCGGTTCGCATCCGCCATCGCAAAAGACTTCGATCAAAGTTCAATTCCCTTCAAAGCGCGGGGACCGGGCAGTTCGCCCATCATCTCCGAAAAGAGCAGGACGTTCGAATAGGCGTGGCCCCAAGCCCCGTTCGCCCGGATCTTCACGACGTTGCCGGACTTCTTCAGCTCCAGCTCTGCGAAGATTGATTCCCCCGATCGGAACCACTGCTTGAGAATGTCTATGTTGCCAGCGCTGAAGAACTGCCTGGTATCCGCTGCCAGGTTGCGCAGCTCGGGGAGCCTCTTCAGCAGCGAATAGGCTTCCTTGCCCCGCTTCGTGATTTCGTCAAAGGTCGGATGATGGCCGGTTCCATCCACGGGCAGCGGCGGCAAGTCCTTTTGAAGGTCCGCAAGTATCCTGCTGATCTTCACCAGTTCGGAGACAGGCCGGAAGTTCGGGCGAACGAACTCGAAGCCGGCCAGCGTTCCGATGCTGCCTTTCTGGAGCACCTTCCGGCCGCTGCCGTCCCGAATGTTGAAGTCTTGCGCGATGCGGATTTCGCCCTGGCTCCACTTCAGTTCCCTGTAAAGCCGCTCGGCAAACAGGGGCGCGTCTTTGTCCAGGCGTTCCCGTACCCACTGGACAGGTTTTAGAACCCGCTCGATTTTCGAGAAGTAGTCCGTCAGATCCGGGAGCATCTTTTGCAGCTCAGGCCACGCGCGCGCGAAGCGCCGGCTTTCGCTCTGCTTCCTCCATAGGTCATCGGCCTTCTCGTAATCGCTGATATGCGTCGAGGCGCAGCGGTGCCCGATAATCGCGACCGTCTTTTCGTTGGGGAAGTAGGATAGCCGCCCGCGCCGGAACTTCGGGGTCGTCGGGCTGCATAGCGGACACGGGATCTCCGATCGAAACCGGGTTATCTCGGTCAGCAGAACTAGGCCGTCCATGTTCGCCGGCTTGTCGGTGGAAATCCCTTCGAAATCTACGGGGTCTCCGCCATGATCGACATGGGACCGCCACCGCTCGACAAACGCGATCGAGGGGGTTGCATCAAAGATTGCTAGATGGCGAGCTTCGGTCATGCCGTTTCTCCCGGCATCATCGGGCGCCAAGCCGATCCAAGTTTTCGGCATTCTTCATATATCGAGAATATGAAATCCGAGCGTTCCAGATCGATCTCCGCATCCGGGATAGAAGCGCTGTGCATTTGCCGTTCATAGGCATTAAGTGCGCGCGACAGGATGTGTTCGGCCTCGCGGTCGCTGCGCGACCTGGACAGCTGATCGGCTATTTTTCGGGCATGTCCGGAGCGTCGTTTCGACGGGAACGGTATGATCAAGGTCATGCTGCTTCCTCTCTATCGAACTCAGTTTCGATAAGCCGGTAGGCTCGCCCAAGTATCGGGTCCCCCTGGTGGTGGTCTTCGTCTCCTCCCTCGTGGATCTCTTCGAGGCGACGGCGGATGTCCTCCGCTAGGCCGCGGCTGAAACGCCGGCCGGCACTGACTTCCCTGTCGAGGGAACCGAGGAACCCGTAATCTTCACGGGTTGCGAGGATACGACGACCGACCGCGTCGTCCTCTTCTATTTTTGCTTCAGAGCGAAGCATAGATAGGGATACGTCGTCTTCCGATTTCTCGGAAGTGACGCCGACCCGGAACATGGGTTTCTTCCCAGAGTTCACTTCCGAGAGTTTGGGTGCAGTTTCCTGCGCCAGGCTAGGCGCAATTTCCTGCGCCTGGTAGGTGCAATTTTCTGCGCCTACTTTCTTGCTCAATCTCTCTTTCCGCTGATTTGTGGTTACGACCGCGACCCTGCTCTTAGCTTTCCCTTCATATTCGGAAACAACCTCGCTCAGTCGTTTCCAACTAATTTCATAAGAGCTGCTTTCATTCTTTCGCAGCTTCCTGGACACAACGTCTAGCTCAATGAGCTGCTGAACTGCGGTCTGAATTGTTCTGCGGGAAAATCCCGTTTCGTCGCGCAACCTTGCTTGCCCCGGATCACAGCGACCAGTCGCCGCATTGGCATGCCAGATCAGCCAAGCCCCGACAGTTCGCGAAGCTGGCGCGAGCTTCGGCACCCAATGCAGCGCATAGAGGGCCTGCATCTTCTGACCCTTGCCTGGAGCCTTAGCCATTCAGCTTTCCCCTTCCTGAACGGATTTCCTGCGCCAGCTTGCAGACTTCGCAGCTCTGGAGAGCCGTGAGGCTGAACTTCTGGCGAATGGCAGTGATTGGATTGGGCGGCGCCACCGTCTGCTCTGAGAGCCAGCGCGCCGCGGCGCTGACCCTGCTGTCTTCTTGAACCTCACCCATCAAGCCGCGGCCCTCACCATGTCGGAGAGGATATGAAGCTTGCTATGAAGCCTGTACCGAGCATGCGAGCCCGGGAAATCGCCACCATGCTTTTCATGCACCGTCTCGATTGCGAAGCCATATCCGCGAAGCTTGTAGACGTAATGGGAAGTTCTTGGGCCGATGTTATCCAGGCTGGACACGCCTTTGTCGCCAGCATCAACCAGCTTGCGGAGCGTCCAGCACTCCCGGCCGATGACTGTGATTGGACTGCTGGTAACCTCGTTATTGTCGTCCAAAATCTGGACTCTCATCGAGAACGTGTTATTACGAACAGACATTGACGGTCCTTCCGTTGATGTAGGGAGTGGCGCCAGAAATGGCGTTATTACGATCGAGGCAGTGGGGTTTGATCTTGCAGGATGGACCCTGCTGCCTTTCGTTGTTGAGGCTCTTCATGCAGCCTCCGTGGAGCGCTTTCGCTCCCATTCAATCAACCGAGCTTCATCAAACAGCTTGCGCCGCTTGACCTTCATCGGCTGAGGGAACTCCAGATCCTTGTCGCGGGTCCACCGAAACAACGTGGCATCCGAAATCTTGAACCGGTCGCGCACTTGGGCGCTCGTCATGTAGGTCATCAGTCTGATCTTCCTTTCGTGGACTGTGATCGGTCAGCAACATTCTTAATCTATCATAAACCATACGTTGATGGTTTGGTAGAGTCGCGTTATCCACAAAAACCGCATTTCCTGTGGGAAAATAAGCAAAGATTTCCGCGAGATAGGCCGGAAACGTGAACCAAAACTGAACCTTGTGTGTTCAAGCTTTGTTCTTCGGAGATTTTGAGTCGATTCGAATGTCAATCCACCTTGGGTTTCGCCAGCCGGACGCCAGCGCCGCCGCCGTTTTCGTCGATGAAAACAATGCCTGCACTCTCAAGTGTCATGCGGAGAAGGCGTCTATTAGATTCCCGCATATCGCCCCCCTTCTCAAAAGCCCGGATCGAGACGGCGCTTAACAGGCTCCGCTCCGCGAGGTCGCCCTGCGTCCAGTCCAGGAGTGCGCGCGCCGCTCGGCACTGTTCCGGGGTTATCATCAAACTTTCCTTTTTCACAAGTTACCTCTTGCAATCACTCTAATACACGGTTATGTTTTTCGCAAGTTACATATCAAAAACGAAACCACAAGCGTTCTTGACGAATATCAAGCCGGGAGTTGACAGCATGGTTAATTTTTTTGGAAGCGCCTTCAACATCAGCGCTCGCCGCGTCGGCGGGATCAGGTTCTTGAAGGTCGGAAGACTGACGTTCGCGTTCAGCGTCTCGCGCGCTTATCGCCCCATCGGAGCCCGCTAAAGCGGAACGGATCGGGAGGGAGCTGGAACTCCTCCCCGATCCAAGATCACAACGAAACCCTTGGAAGGAACCGAAAATGACCAACAACAAAGCTATCACAGTCGCTGCAGCCTTGGAACCCAAGATGAGCCGCCGCCAGATGCTTACCGGCATCGCAGCCGCATCGGCTTCCGTCGCCGTCGTCGCAACGCCTTCCCCGGCGAAGTCTGCAGCCGCTTCCACCGCCGAGAACCCCGAACTGCTGCAGGCTCACGCTGAACTGCTGGCATCTCGCGCCGAACATGAACAGGCAAAGACGGCGCTGGAATGGCTTGTCGATGAATGGCGGCACCTGTGGCCGCTCGCACCTGAAGACCTGCTGGGCGGCGCCAACGCGCAGTCTTCCCACGGCTGGAGAGAAACCGCGGAGCGGGACATTGCCGGTCGGCTCTTGATGCGGGACACCAGCGTCCTCACCAAACGGCTGAATGCGAGGCAGCGCGCCAAACAAGAGAAGACATGCTTCCATGTCCTCACACATGAGAACGCCAAGGAAGCGCTTGCCTCGTGGGAGAAATGCACTCCGGTCGGCCGGACTGAAAAGTCCCTCGCTCGCCACCGCGCCCACCGCGAAGACATGATCCGGAAGTATCGCAGACTGATCCCTGTCGCCAAAGCCTATGAGGAGGAGACTGCACGGCTCAGGGCTGCATCGGGCGTAGACGCCCTGAAAGAACGCATCTGGAAGACTGACGCGAAGGTGGACAGGGCAGCTTCGAAAATCTCCCGCATTCCGGCCTTCACGCCGGCCGGCCTCGCGATCAAGGCGGAGATCCTTGCCGCCAGCCCCGTCTTCGCGTCGGAGATCGGGAACCGTGGGTTCCTCGGAGACACCGCCCGCTTGATCCAGGCGGTCATTGATATGGCCGGGAGGGCATGAAGATGAAGACCAACGACGCCATTACCCCGGCTGACGTAGCGCGCAGCTATCTGATAATCGCCCTGCTGCAGGTTACCCGCGATGCGGCGGATTATCTCAACGACCACGGGGAGCCCGCGGGCAGGCTCAGGGAACGTTCCGGCAGCATCGCGGCCGTTCTCGATCATATAGGCGAACTGCATGGTGAGTTACACGACGCTGTTGAGCGCGCCACCCGCGAAGGCGATGGAGAAGCCGAATGAGCATCGCCCTCAAGAAGCGCAAGCAGCTCGATCAGTTCATGAGCCGCGTCATGGAGCCCCTTCCCCAGGGGGGCTCTAACGGACATCGAATATAACCGCATGCTCCGTGACGCGCGCCGGACGGCATGGCACAAGGGCGAAGCCACGCTGAGGCTCCATCATGCGCGCCTCGAAATCCATGACGCCATGCTGATCTTTGATCGCGTCGTGGTCGAGCAGCATCTAACAGATGAGGATGAGGTTGCGATTTACAGCAAGCGCGATCGGATGCTTGCCAACATGAAAGCGGCGACCGAGAGACAGATCAGAACGCCCGCGCCAGATCAGGCCGCTATCGAATGGAAGCGGCGGAGGATGGGGGACCTTTATTCAACCGCCCGAATCAGTCGGGAGGAGATTGCCGAGTTGATCGCGGCCGACGAGGCGTTCCTTGCAGCCCATCCGATCAAGAAGGGCCGAGCCTCGTAATCGAGTGGACAAATTGGCCACTTGATCGCGCCTAACGTTCCCTGCCCTGCCCGCTTCGCGAATGGAGCGGGCTTTTTTGCGCCCTCGTTACCCCAGGCGTTACCCCGAAAAGGACACCTGAGTTTTCAGGGCTGCTATGTTGTTGAATTTGTTGGCGACCCCTGCAGGACTCGAACCTGCGACCTGCTGCTTAGAAGGCAGCTGCTCTATCCAGTTGAGCTAAGGGGCCGATCTCGGCAGCGGCGCCCGGGAAAGCCCGAGCGGCTAAAATCAATGCGTCCAGGGCTGGCTGCGGTTGAAACGGAAGTTATCGGTGTAGGAAACGATCTGGCGATTCGGATCCTTCGGCTGAATGACGCGGTATTCGATGCCTTCCCGCCTGGCGTAGGCTTCCGCCTGTTCCTGGCTCTCGAAGGTCAGGCGAAGCTGCTGCTTCATGTCGCCGGAGGACGTGTAGCCAAGGATCGGATCGATGCGGCGGGGCTGTTCCTGGTCGAATTCCAGCACCCAGAGATGGGTCTTGGCCTTGCCGGACTGCATGGCGGTCTTTGCGGGACGATAGATCTTGGCGGCCATTCCTGTAACGCTCCATGGAATGGAACGGATGAGGAGCTCCTCCTGAAAGCGTGGTCGGAGTGGAGAGATTCGAACTCCCGACCCTCTGGTCCCAAACCAGATGCGCTACCAGACTGCGCTACACTCCGTTCCTACGTTGGTTGCGAGATACACGGTTCCCCCTTGTGCCGCAACAGCAAAATGGAACCGCGGTTACGCTAAAGCAAACAAGCCGAGGATAACCCGGAAGATGACCACAAGGGATCACCACTGATTGCCGATACGTTTGCTAATCACCTTGTCGCCCACCTTGAGCCCAAGCGACTTCGCGCGGCCGGCATTGAGCTCCAGCACAAATTTCACCGGTCCGCGCGAATCGATGATGTCACGCGAATAGGGCACCGCGTTCTCGCGGATGTGCGAGATCGTGCCATCCCCTTGGATGAACAGCATGTCGAGGGCGAGGATGGTGTTCTCCATCCACATGGAAACCGACCGCGGCGTGCCGAAATCGAAGAGCATGCCGGCGTCCGGCGCCATCACCTTGCGGTACATCAGCCCCCGCTCGCGCTGGGCATCGGTAAAGGCCAGTTCGACGGAGAACTTGTAGGTCTGGCCGGAGGCCGTCTTGATCGAAAGCTCGTCGCGCGGAAAGGTCACGTCCTGCGCAACCGCGCTGCCCGCCAAGATGAGAAAAAGCGCCGCAAGGGCGCTTTTCAGAAACGATGGAAACGAGAAACGCATCAGTGCGACCGGCTCACGGGATTGGGATTGTCGGGGTGGATTTCTGCCGCCATCAGGCCCTTGTCACCCGGTCCGAAGCGCACCAGCACGACCTGGCCCGGACGCAGCTCAGTGAGGCCGAACCGGCGCAGCGTCTCCATATGCACGAAGATATCTTCCGTCCCCTCGCCGCGCGTCAGGAAGCCGAAACCCTTGGTGCGGTTGAACCATTTCACCAAAGCCCGCTCAAGGCCGCTGGTTGCCGTCACCTGGACGTGCGTGCGTACCGGTGGAAGATCCGAAGGGTGCACGGCGGTCGACTGATCCATGGACAGGATGCGGAACGCCTGATAGCCGCGATCCCGCTTCTGGATCATCGCGACGATGCGCGTGCCTTCCAGAATAGTCTGGTATCCGTCTCGACGAAGGCAGGTGACGTGGAGAAGCACGTCCTGCATGCCGTTGTCGGGAACAATGAAGCCGAACCCCTTCGCCACATCGAACCATTTGACGACGCCGGTGATTTCGATCAGCTCGACCGGTTCGCCCGGAAGCTCCTCGAAACTGCCAACGTCTTTCGATGACATTCTGTCTGCCATATCCTGTCGGCCCCTCGATTACGCGTTACGACGTGACGATCAACTGATTCTTAGAGGATAGATTAACATCCTGCTAACCATCTAGCGCAAGTCCCTGCCTTGGTTTTATCCACGTTCATCTCTATCCAGAGTGGCTTGCTCCGGGCTTGCGTCTGCGCCATATCCAGCACGGACCCGAACGCGGTCTATTGGCGACTGGATTTATCGGAGGAAGACACCATAATGCGTTATCTTCATACCATGGTCCGGGTGAAAGACCTGGACGCCTCACTTCATTTCTACACAACCGTTTTCGGCCTTGAAGAGATCCGCCGCATCGAGAACGAGAAGGGCCGTTTCACGCTCGTCTTTCTCGCAGCACCCGGCGATCTCAGCGACGCCAAGACCAATCTCGCACCCTGCGTCGAGCTGACCTACAATTGGGACACGGAAGATTATACCGCAGGTCGCAACTTCGGTCACCTCGCCTATGAGGTCGATAACATCTACGAATTCTGCCAGCACCTTTCGGACAACGGCATCACCATCAACCGTCCGCCGCGCGAAGGCCGGATGGCGTTCGTCCGCTCGCCGGACGGAATTTCCATCGAACTGCTCCAGAAAGGCGACAACCTGCCGGTTGCCGAACCCTGGGCTTCAGCGCCGAATATCGGCAGCTGGTAGAAGTTCTCGACGCGGCGGTTCGATTTTACCCGACCGCCGCGTTCCTTCCCCAACCTTTCCTTAGGCCCCAACCTTTCCCCAGGCCCTAACCTTTCCCCAGGCTGACCTCGCCTGCCCCGACCGGCTTGTCGATGGCGCCCTTCCGCGAGATGCTCGGGCAAGATGATTCGCGGCATGACGCCCGCGAAACGAGCCGACGGGGCATGCCTTGCCAAAAACGCCTTTCCTTTGTTCGAACGTCCGCATGGCGCTGGTGATCGCCTGTCTTTCCGCCTTGACGCTCGGCGGCTGCACCACCAGCAAAAAGACGGCTGATGCCGCGACGCCCGCGCCGCGCACCACGGTGCCGGCAAGCGCCAAGGGCATCCTTGCCAAGGGCGGCACCACGGCTTCGAACCGCCATGTCGCTCCGGCCGCCCCCAAGGCGGAGGCGCAGTCAGCCCAGGCAACCGCCGCAATCGCACCGGCTGCCGTTCCCACCGCGGAAAATACGTTCCCGCCGGCGCCGGCACAGCCACAGCAGGCCTCGATTGCCGGCCTTTCGACCCAATCGACCGGCGTGCGCGCCGACAGCGGTACGATCTTTTCGGCGAACCCGCCCATGGCGGCCGCGCCATCCGGCAACGGCCCGGTTCCGGCCAATCTGCCGAGACGGAATTTCAACGCCACCACCGCCAGCGTCTACAGCATGCCGCAGGCCACGCCCGCCGCAGCCTGCGGGACCGACGCTCAGGGCAATCCTTTAAGCTGCTGATTCGACGCTATTTTCGCTTGAGTGACCAATGTCGGGAAGGCCGTCATTTTTTTGTAAAAAAGATGGCTTTAGCGCTTGCGGGAAAGAAATCCCCTCTCTATAAGAGCGCCACGAAGCGCAGGCGCCCTTCGTCTATCGGTTAGGACACCAGATTTTCATTCTGGGAAGAGGGGTTCGACTCCCCTAGGGCGTGCCACTTCCACCTCCCCCAAGCTTTTGTTTTTGTTTCCGTATCCAGCTTTCGCGCAACGTTTTGCGGCCGCGTGATTTTTTGCGTTCGCAAGCGCTGGAAAATGCAATTTTGCGCTTGCGGGATAGAAACACCCTGACTATAAGGGCGCCACCACGAAGCGCACGCGCCCTTCGTCTATCGGTTAGGACACCAGATTTTCATTCTGGGAAGAGGGGTTCGACTCCCCTAGGGCGTGCCACTTCTTTTTCTTCCCCAGCAAATGTAACGACCGACAAGACAAATTTGCTCCTCAGCAACATTCTTGGTTTCGGTATCAGCCTCGATATCTGCGGCCTGATCTCGCCGTTCAACGAAGTGTTCTTTCCCTGAAGACAAAAGAGAAAGCTGGGGATTACTGAATTTTGCCGAACAACCGTTCCAACCAAAGCGGGTATTATTTGCCCGAAGGTGGGGAACGTCTATGTCCAACAAGCCGACACAGAAGCATATTAATTACGGCTCGGTCTCATTTTCTTTAGTTGGCCTGAAAGCCCTGATGTCGGACCTCAGCGCTATTGTGAGCGAACAGGGAGAGATTGAGCTTGCGCAAACTAAAAAACGGGATGATCAAACTCAGGAAGATCACGAGGAGTTTCTTGCTAGAGCGAGAACAGATATCTTCAAAATCCTGGCAACAGTGAACTATAGTGACGGCTCGTCAGTCCACACTTCCGACCCAGTTGATATTGAGTTCGATGCAGAGGGGCATCTTATAGAGAGCTTTTACGTCTCCAACGTCACACCCTATAAGCAAAATGCCGGCTTCGACCCCTCGCACTACTTCCATCTTTTTTTGGATTTTAGCCAGCCACCTTTGCTAGACGCCGCACAACTCATTTCGAGCCCGACCGCAAACAATACGCACCTCAACATCCAAGGACGTCGGGCTGGTTGTGACCTGCCACGGGTAATTTCCTCCAGAATGGATTAGAGTCCGGCCCATAAAAGGACGGACGAATGAAGAAGCAGCGATTTACGGAAGAGCAGATTATTGCGGTGTTGAAGGAGCAGGAGGCAGGAGCGAAAGCGGCCGATCTCTGCCGCAAGCACGGAATTTCAGAAGCGACGTTTTATAATTGGAAAGCCAAATACGGCGGCATGGAGGTCTCCGAGGCGAAGCGGCTGAAGGCGCTTGAGGACGAGAACGCGAGGCTGAAGAAGCTGCTGGCCGAACAGATGCTGGATGCAGCCGCACTGCGCGAGCTTCTTGCAAAAAATGTATGGTCCGCCTCGTCCGTGCAAGAGTTCGCGACATCGCAAATGACGATTCCAGTTGCATAAATGTATCCGGCCTCTCGCGAGTGGACTGCGGTTGCAGCCAGGCCATGATGAGATCCGCACACGCCGTTCCCAATAAATGGTCCAGGCACGAAGCCCGCTTTTTTGCACAGGGCTTACGGCATGTTGATCCACTGTTTCGTCATCACTATTCCCGAGCCTTGCAATCGAGCTTGGATCCTCAGGTGAAGGCAGGGTCTCTGCGTTCGTAGAGCGCTCCAGGCCTGGTCAGGACGACCCAGACGATCCGGGCCATTTTAGCGGCAAGTGCGACGACAGCTTTGTTGGGGTGCATCCGAGCCTGAAGGCCATCCAGCCAGTTCCCCAATCGATCTCGTGTTCGGTCGAGGTGCCGAAAGCAGGATCGTGCTCCATGTACGAGGAGCTTGCGCACATAGCGGTTCCCCCGCTTGCTGATGCCGAGAAGCTTCTGCTTTCCTCCGGTCGAGTATTCCCGTGGCACAAGGCCAAGCCACGCTGCCAGATCGCGAGCTTTCTGGAATTGCCGGCCGTTTCCAATGGCAGCCAGGAGCGCAGTTGCCCCCAACGCTCCGATCCCAGGGATCGTCATGAGCCGTCTTGCGGCATCCTCTCGACTGGCTACAGCTTCGATCTCGCGTGTGACGTCGCCGATGCGTCGTTCCAACTGGCCTAGATCGGTGAACAAATCTGCAAGCAGCTTACGCATCGCCGACGAAAGGTCGTTTGACCGGTCCTCGATAACTTGCGGCAGGTCGAGCTTGAACAGGCCCGCGCCTTGCCGCAGGGCGATCCCGTATTCGAGGCAGAATGCTCGCATTTGATTGATCAGGCGTGTCCTTGTGCCGATCATCTGATCCCGCACCCGGTGCAAAGCCTGAAGATCGGCTTGTTCTTCGCTTTTGAGTGCTGCAAACCGCATCGTTGGTCGGGTCGCCGCCTCAGCGATCGCCTCCGCATCGATGATATCGGACTTGTTCGATTTGACGTAGGGCTTCACAAACTGTGCGGGGATCAAGCGTACCCTATGCCCGAGAGCCTGTATCTTCCTGGCGATCCACTGAGATCCCGCGCACGATTCCATCCCCACGATCGCCGGCGCCGCTCGTTCGAAGAACTGCAGCAGTGTGTCGCGTCGGAACCGAACCTTCTGGACGGGCACGCCATCGCTTCTGAGACCGACGACGTGGAATATGTTCTTGCCGATATCAATTCCGTAGACAGCCGCTGGGCGCGGCACATTGCGCTGTGGCATTGCAACCTCCTTCAGTTTGAAAGCCTCATGATGCGGCAGGAGGACGAGGCGGACCATCCCATTAATGGTAGGGCCTGCCGCCAAGCGTGACGCCGTCACGCATCTGAAGGCCGTGATGGGTCTTTCGGAACGGCGGGCCTGCCAGATCATATCCGCTGACCGCAAGATGATCCGCTACCGGTCGTGCCGACCGCCGGAGGTGGCGCTGCGAGCAAAGCTGCGCGACTTGGCCAATGAACGACGGCGCTTCGGTTATAGAAGGTTGTTCATCCTGCTCCGGCGGGACGGAGAGCGGTCTGGCGTCAATCGCATCTACCGGCTCTATCGCGAGGAAGGTCTTTCCGTCCGCAAGCGGAAAGCCAGGCGGCGTGCCGTCGGCACGCGTGCGCCGATCCTGGTCGAGGCGAAGGCCAATGCCCGCTGGTCGCTGGACTTCGTGCATGACCAGTTTGCCTGCGGCAGACGCTTTCGCGTGCTCAACATTGTCGATGATGTGACGCGCGAATGCCTGGCAGCGATCCCGGACACGTCTATCTCTGGTCGGCGGGTCGCCCGAGAACTGACGACGCTGATCGAACGACGCGGCAAGCCAGGAATGATTGTCTCCGACAACGGCACCGAACTCACGTCGAATGCCATCCTCGCCTGGTCGAAGGATCACAAGGTCGAATGGCACTACATCGCGCCAGGAAAGCCGATGCAGAATGGCTATGTCGAGAGTTTCAACGGGCGCATGCGCGACGAGCTGCTCAACGAAAGCCTGTTCTTCGGCCTCGATCATGCCCGCAGCGCCATTGCTGAATGGGCGGACGACTACAACCATTTCCGGCCGCACTCCTCGCTCGGATACCAAACCCCGGCAGATTTTGCCGGGACCATCGCCGCAACCGGCTCCAACGCTACGCAAGATGAAGGCTACGCGTTTCCGCCGGTTGCTCACACCGCGCCACTTGGCGTATTCAAAACCGCCGGGGCTCTAGTCGCCGCTGGATGAAAGTTCCATGGCAGGTCAGTTGGCGAACAGCCATCGAAGAGGCTGTAAGTAAGCGGATCAAAAAACGGCGGCACATTCGAAACCTCTTCCATAAGGGCTTTATTTATGACTTCGGGCTCTTAATCATGGGCCTGCCGGCTAGCATCTATGCCTGCTGGTACGCGTCGCCGTTAATCCAGCAACACTTCGGCAACGTGAATGCCGTCGTGACATCAGCGGCTTATCTCTATGTCGGTTTTTGTGCCCTATGGTTTTACCGGCTATTGTTTTCTTACACCAAGTGGGCGTTTCCACTTGTAGAACTCACCGATCAAGACACTCGGCCGAAGTTCCATCGGAAAATATGGTGGACTATTGTGACCGTCCTTGCGGGCAAGCTGTTCTGGGATTTGGGGGACCCTTATGTCTCACTCCCTCTATGGTGGAAAGCGCTCAATCCATAACAGTACTGTGCAAACATGTTGCGCAACGAGAAAAACGCCGCCCTGCCAAAGCAGGTAACGCTCGCTCCCGCAAACCCACTTGAGCGCTCTTACAGAGCCTTCACCGCGTCGAGCAGGCGAAGCTGCATCCGGCGCGTGCCCTGCCATTGATCGGCGCTGAGGCAGCCGGCGGCGTGGATCTGGGCACCCCTCGAATTCAGCAGCATGTTCCCAAGCGGCGTTTCCGCCGCCCGGAAGGCGATGCCTTCGAGACGCGAGCCGTCGGCCGCCTCCAGCGTCACCTTGATATGAGCGGTGCCGACAAGGCGGGCATCCTTCAGGCGGTGGGCGGGGATGGCAAAGACGGGCTGCGAATGGCCCGAGCCATAGGGGCCGGCCTGCTCGAGCTGGTCGAAGAGTTCGAGTGTCGCGCCCGACGCAGATAGCGCGCCGTCGATCTTCAGCACGTGATTGGCGACCAGCGCCGGCACGCCCTCGCCCGCCATTTCCTCAAAGAAGGCGCGCAGGCGGCCGAGATTGCTGCGCTCGACCGTCAGCCCCGCCGCCATGGCATGGCCGCCGCCCTTGACGAGCAGGCCGGCATCGACGGCCGCGCGGACCATGCGGCCCATGTCGAAGCCGTTGATCGAACGGCCGGAGCCCGTGCCCTTGCCGGAGGGATCGAAGGCAATCGCAAAGGTCGGCCGCTTGAATTTCTCCTTCAGCCGCGCCGCAATCAACCCGACGATGCCGGGATGCCACTTGTCGCGCGCCGTGACGATGACGTTTGCCCCCTCGCCGTTGCCGTATTCGGCAAGCACTTCGGCTTCCGCCTCGGCAAGCATGGCCGCCTCCATGGCCTGCCGCTCGCGGTTGAGCTCATCCAGCCGAGCGGCAATCACCTCGGCCTCAATCGGATCTTCCAGCGTCAGCAGACGGCTGCCGAGCGCCGCATCGCCGATGCGTCCGCCGGCATTGATGCGGGGGCCGATCAGGAAGCCGAAATGATAGGGCGTCACCGGGCCGCCCAGCCCCGCCTTGCGGAACAGCGCCGCAAGCCCGGCATTGCCCATATGGCGGGCCGCAATCAGGCCCTTGACCACGTAGGCGCGATTGAGGCCCTTCAGCGGCACCACGTCGCAGACGGTCGCCAGCGCCACGATATCGAGCCAGGCGAGCAGGTCGAGCGACCTGGCGCGTGGATCGCCGATTTCGCGCAAGTGCCGCGCGGCCGCGACCAAGACCAGGAAGACGACGCCCGCGGCGCAGAGATGACCCTGGCCGGAAAGATCGTCCTCGCGGTTGGGGTTGACGAGCGCGAGACACGGCGGCAGTTCGTGGCCGAGCTGGTGGTGGTCGATGACCACGACATCGCAGCCTTCGTCGCGGGCCGCGGCGAGCGCATCATGGCTGGTGGAGCCGCAATCGACGGTGACGATCAGGCTTGCGCCATTGGCGATCAGCTGGCGGATCGCCGTCGGATTGGGGCCGTAGCCCTCGAAGATGCGATCAGGAATGTAGATTTCCGCCTCGACGCCGAAATGGCGGAGGAACCGGTAGAGCAACGCCGAAGAAGACGCACCGTCGACGTCATAGTCGCCAAAGATCGCGACCTTTTCCCGCCTGGCGATCGCGTCACTGAGCCGGTGCACAGCCTTTTCGCAATCGGTCAGCGTGTAAGGATCCGGCATCAGCGAGCGGATCGTCGGGTCGAGGAAAGCCGGTGCATCGTCGAGCGCGACGCCGCGGCCGGCGAGCACCCGGGCGACGAGATCGGGAATGCCATGAATCTGGGCGATCGCCAGCGCCCGGTTCTGCGCCGCCTGGTCGAGACGCGACACCCAGCGCTGGTCGCCCGCGGAGCGTTCGACGCCGAGGAATGCGCGCGGGACGGGATCAACCGTTTCCGCCGAGGATGAAAGCGCGGAGAAAATTCTGGTCATGAAGCGCTTCTAGCGTATCGCGGGTGCGAGAGGAATCGATTTGACGAGATCAGTGGATGGATCGGGCCGTCTTTCGATTGGCGACCCATCACAGCAGCGACCAGACAAATGCCGAGCCGCTGATGCTGGCCGCAGCCGCGAAGAAGACAAGCAGGAAGGTAAAACTCCATCGCCCGTCAAGACCGTCGCCGCTCGCCTGATCGTTGGCGTGGACAAGACGAATGGGCCGGCAGTCATGTGGCCTGGGGTGGGCCTCACCGAGTTGCAGCCGATACCCCTTGTTCCGGGTGCTGATTTTCCGCCTATCCATAGCCCGCGTATTCATGGCGATCGCGCAAGCCTCCTCGACGGTGATTGCCACTGACAAGCTACGTCCGGAGGCCCCTCAGCGGCCAGCCGGGGAGCCTTTGCGGCATTCGTTTTCGCGAACGTTCCTGAAAGGTTCCTGCGTTTCCCACAGGAAACAGCTGGACCGGCTTTGGAACGCTGCGGCTTTTCAGAAAGCCTTGGGCCGCTCGATGCGAATCACCTGGGGCTCGCCGACGAGATAGCTCTCGGCCTTGATCGCATCGACCGCCTTGCGGACCGAATCCTCGGTGGTCGCATGGGTGACGAGAATGATCGTCTTCGGCGTGTCGGTCGCGGCATCCGGCTTGGGGCGCTGCATGATCGATTCCAGCGAGATGCCGTTTTCCGCCATGCGGGCGGCGATGCTGGCAAAGACGCCGGTGCGGTCGGCGACCGTCAGGCGGATGAAGTAACCGCCCTCGTGGCTCTGCATGCGGGCGCGCTTGTAAGGCGCCAGGGAAGCAGCCGGGGTGCCGAGGACCGGTACGCGCTGCGCGCCCGGGCTGCTCTTGGCGATATCGGCGATATCGCCGAGAACGGCGGACGCGGTCGCATCGCCGCCGGCGCCGGGGCCGACCATCAGCAATTCGCCGAGGATATCGGATTCGATCGCCACCGCATTGGTGACGCCATCGACCTGCGCGATGACCGAGTCATGCGGCACCATGGTCGGATGCACGCGCTGCTCGATGCCGCTGTCGGTCTGCTGGGCGACGCCCAGGAGCTTGATGCGATAGCCGAGGTCGGCCGCCGCATGAATGTCCTCGATCGAGATATTGCTGATGCCTTCGAGATAGATCTCGTCGGCGGCAATCTTCGTGCCGAAGGCGAGCGTCGTCAGGATGGCGAGCTTGTGGGCCGTGTCGTTGCCCTCGATGTCGAAGGCCGGGTCGGCCTCGGCGTAACCGAGCCGCTGCGCTTCCTTGAGGCAATCGGCAAACGACAGGCCTTCCTTCTCCATCCGGGTCAGGATGTAGTTGCAGGTGCCGTTCATGATGCCGTAGACGCGCGACACGGTGTTGCCGGTCAGGGACTCGCGAAGCGCCTTGATGACCGGAATGCCGCCGGCGACGGCCGCTTCGAAATTGAGAAGGACGCTCTTCTCCTCGGCGATCCTGGCGAGTTCGACGCCGGAAGCGGCGAGCAGCGCCTTGTTGGCCGTCACCACATGGAGACCGCGGGTCAGCGCTGCCTTAACGGAATCGGCAGCAGCGCCCGAGGCGCCGCCCATCAATTCCACGAAGACGTCGATATCGGCCTCGGCGGCCAGCTTTTCGGGCGTGTCGAACCAGGTGATGCCGGAAATATCGATACCGCGGTCGCGGGATTTGTCGCGCGCCGTGACCGCCGTGATCTCGATCGCACGGCCGCATGTGGTCGCCAGTTCATTCGCGCGGGTCTGGATGATCCGGACGAGCGAGGCACCCACAGTGCCGAGACCCGCAATGCCGACTTTGAGGGCGTCTGCCATGCTATTTCTTCCTGATTGCCTGGGAGGTGGCGGCCCGCATGGGCCGCCGGAAATGCTGGTCCGATCAGCGGCGCGTGTTGAGCGAGATGACGTTGTGCATCGTCTCGTCGGCCGTCGACAGGAACTTCTTGATGCTGCGTGCCGCCTGGCGGATGCGGTGTTCGTTCTCGACGAGTGCCAGACGAACGTAGTCGTCGCCCATCTCGCCGAAGCCGATGCCCGGTGCGACCGCGACGTCGGCCTTTTCGACGAGAAGCTTCGAGAACTCGAGGCTGCCGAGGTGGCGGAACTTTTCCGGGATCTTCGCCCAGGCGAACATGGTGGCGGCCGGCGGCGGCACTTCGAAACCAGCCTTGCCGAAGCTTTCGACCATCACGTCGCGGCGGCGCTTGTAGACGTTGCGGACTTCCGCGATGTCGGAACCGTCACCGTTGAGCGCATGGGTCGCGGCAACCTGGATCGGCGTGAAGGCGCCGTAGTCAAGGTACGACTTGACGCGGGTCAGCGCCGAGATCAGCCGCTCGTTGCCGACCGCAAAGCCGATGCGCCAGCCGGGCATGGAGAAGGTCTTCGACATCGACGTGAATTCGACGGCGATATCCATGGCGCCCGGCACCTCCAGCACGGACGGTGGCGGCTCGCCTTCGAAATAGATTTCCGAATAGGCAAGGTCCGACAGCACGATGATGTCGTGCTTCCTGGCGAAGCTCACCACCTCTTTATAGAAGTCCAGCGAAGCGACATGCGCCGTCGGATTGGACGGGTAGTTGAGGATCAGCGCCAGGGGCTTCGGGATCGAATGCTTCATCGCACGCTCGAGCGGCGGGAAGAAGCTGTCGTCCGGCTCGACATTCATCGAACGGATCACCCCGCCTGCCATCAGGAAGCCGAAGGCATGGATCGGATAGGTCGGGTTCGGGCAGAGGATCACGTCGCCAGGCGCGGTGATCGCCTGCGCCATGTTGGCGAAGCCTTCCTTGGAGCCCAGCGTCGCGACAACCTGGGTATCAGGATTGAGCTTCACGCCGAAACGGCGGGCGTAATAGGCGGCCTGGGCGCGGCGCAGGCCGGGAATGCCCTTGGAGGACGAATAACGGTGGGTGCGCGGATCCTGGACCACTTCGCACAGCTTGTCGACGATCGCCTTCGGGGTCGGAAGGTCGGGATTGCCCATGCCGAGATCGATAATGTCCGCGCCACCCGCTCGCGCGCTGGCCTTCAAACGGTTGACCTGTTCGAAGACGTATGGCGGCAGGCGTCGGACTTTATGAAACTCTTCCATCTTTCTCCCCGTGGAGGGCGCGCAGCGTCGGACGCGACGCGCCGGTGTCGCATGATTGGCGATTTTTTGCTTTGCGACCAAAAGCGCCGAAACGCAAGTGCTAATTGCCGATACCGATCGCCCAGATGACCTGGTTTGTCCGGACTACTTGGCGATATTGGCCAATGCGTCCTTGCCGTGCTCGGCGGCGAGCTTGCGGTATTCGGCGACCCGGCGCTGATATTCGGCTTCCGAGATCGAGCCCGACCTGCGCAGGCGGGCGAGCGACGCAAGGCGCGGCTCGGTCTTGTTGTAATCCTCGTCCTCGATCTGCTCGGCCGCGGCGCGCAGCGTCGGATCGAAGCTCGGATAGACGCCGGTGTTCTGCCTGGCGACGGGGCCTGGCGGCGGCGCGGTCTTGTTCTGGACGATGACGGCCGGCGGTGCGGTGTTTGGAATACCGTCATCCAGAGCAAAGGTGTTGCTGTTGCAGCCGGCCAGCAGAGAGAGCGCGCCAAGACCGATGAAAAGCGGTAAGCTGCCGACCCGATGCCTCAGTTTTTCCATTTCCGTAACCCAGTTTCCGTCATCGGCCAATGCACCTGAAGGCGCCGATCGCTGGCACTTGTATTCGCTTTCAGGCACAATGTACAAACGAAAACAACCAACAAACTGTGGGGAGGCTGCACGTGGCGGAAAAGACCGACGATAAAGGGCAAGCCGGACAGGAATTTCCCGGATTCGACCCCAAATCGGTCGAGGCCTATGTGGTCAAGGACCCGCAGGCGCTCGCCATGAACTTCGCCCGGGCGCTCGAAAATCTCGGCAAGGCGGCATCGGAATGGCTCGGTCCCCGCGAACGCGGCGAGATCGGCGATTCGGTCGCGGACCCGGTGACCGATCTCGTGAAGACCCTTTCCAAGGTCACCGAATACTGGATTTCGGATCCGAAGCGGACGCTCGAGGCGCAGACCCTGCTCTTCTCGAGCTATATCGGCATCTGGACCCGCACTCTCGGCCAATTCTCCGGCCAAGCGGTCCCTCCCGAAGCGGATACCCTGCCGAAAGACAAACGTTTCGCCGACGATGACTGGATGAAGAACCCGTTCTTTGCCCTCCTCCGGCAGCTCTATCTGGTCACCGCCTCCTGGGCGGACAAACTGGTCAACGAAGCCGAAGGGCTCGACGAACACACGCGGCACAAGGCCGCCTTTTACGTGAAGCAGATCACGGCAGCCCTTTCGCCGGTCAATTTCGCTCTCACCAATCCGGAAGTCTACCGCGAGACGGTCGCCAGCAACGGCGCCAACCTGGTGGCCGGCATGAAGATGTTCGCCGAGGACGTCGCTGCCGGAGGCGGTGAACTGAGGCTGCGCCATACCGATACCACCAAGTTCGCGATCGGCCGCAACATTGCGCTGACGCCGGGCAAGGTGATCGCCCAGAGCGAGGTCTGCGAGGTCATCCAGTACGAACCCTCGACGGAAATGGTGCTGAAGCGCCCTCTCCTCATCTGCCCGCCCTGGATCAACAAATTCTACATTCTCGACCTCAACCCGCAAAAGAGCTTCATCAAGTGGTGCGTCGACCAGGGCCATACGGTGTTCGTGATCTCCTGGGTCAATCCGGACGAGCGGCATGCCAAGAAGGACTGGGAATCCTACATGCACGAAGGCATCGACTTCGCGCTGACGACGATTGAGAAGGCCACAGGCGAAAAACAGGTGAACGCGGTCGGTTATTGCGTTGGCGGCACGCTGCTTGCCGCGACCCTTGCCTATCACGCGCAGAAGAAGAACAGCCGCATCGCGTCTGCGACCTTCCTCACCACCCAGGTGGATTTCACCTATGCGGGCGATCTCAAGGTCTTCGTCGATGAGGAGCAGATCTCGGCGATAGAAAAGCAGATGAATGCGGTCGGTTATCTCGACGGTTCTAAGATGGCGACGGCTTTCAACATGCTGCGCGCCTCGGAACTGATCTGGCCCTATGTCGTCAGCAACTACCTGAAGGGCCAGGAGCCGATGCCCTTCGACCTGCTCTACTGGAATTCCGACAGCACCCGCATGGCGGCCGCCAACCACGCCTATTACCTGCGCAACTGCTATCTCGACAACAAGCTGAGCAAGGGCGAAATGAAGCTTGCCGGCAAGACGATCTCGCTGAAGGACATCAAGATCCCGGTCTACAATCTCGCCACCCGGGAAGACCATATCGCGCCGCCGAAATCCGTCTTCCTTGGCTCCTCGCTGTTCGGCGGACCGGTGGATTTCGTGCTGACCGGCTCCGGACATATCGCCGGCGTCGTCAATCCGCCCGACAAACAGAAATACCAGTACTGGACCGGCGGCAAGGCCGAAGGCCCGTACGAGGACTGGATGACGAGTGCCGAAGAGAACAAGGGATCCTGGTGGCCGCACTGGCATGCCTGGATCGAAGCCAGAGACGACAGCCGCGTGCCGGCCCGCAAGCCCGGCGGCAAGGCGCTGAACGCGATTGCCGATGCTCCCGGCACCTATGTGCTCGAGCGCGTCTGATCCTTTCGCCGATGCGTTTCGATCCGCCGCTGGTGCCTGCGACCCTCCTGCAACGCTACAAACGTTTCCTGTTCGACGCCGTGCTGGAGGACGGCACGCCGTTTACCGGGTCCTGCCCCAATACCGGCTCGATGCGCGGGCTGACGACGCCGGGCTCGAAAATCTGGGTGTCGCTGCATGACAGCCCGACCCGCAAATACCGGCACATGTTCGAGATGGTCGAGGTGGACGGCGAGCGCATCGGCATCAATACCGGCCTGCCGAACCGGCTGGCGGAAGAAGCGATCCGCGCCGGGCTGATCCCGAGCCTCGGCGGTTACGAAACCATCCTGCGCGAACAGCGCTACGGCCGCAATTCCCGCATCGACTTCCTGCTTCTGGGCGGTGAATTGCCGAACGCCTATGTGGAGGTCAAGAACGTGCATTTCTGCCGCGAACCCGGATTGGCCGAATTTCCCGATACGGTCACCAAGCGCGGCGCCAAGCACCTGGAGGAACTGGGCGACATGGCGGCGGCTGGTCACCGGGCGGTGATGATCTATCTCATCCAGCGGCTCGACTGCTCGCGTTTCCGGATCTGCGGAGATCTCGACCCGTTCTATGCGGTGGCCTTCGAGCGCGCCAAATCCCGCGGCGTCGAGGCCTATGCCCTCCATTGCCGCGTTTCGCCGGAGGAAATCGCGCCGTCGGGGCTGATCGCCATGGACGAACCGGGCTAACGCTTTTCAGCGGCCCTGTAGACTGCGTCTCGATCTCGCCGGCCGACGGCGATCACCAGTACGACCAGTTGCGTGTCCCGAACCTCATAGACGAGGCGATAGCCGATGGCACGCAGCTTGATCTTGTAACGGTTCTTGGATCCATGAAGCTGGGCGGCAGCGACGCGCGGACTTTCGAGGCGCTCAGTCAATTTCTTCTTGAACTGCTCACGGATATTCGAGTCGAGCTTACGCCATTCCTTCAGCGCAACATCCAGAAACGCGAGCTCATAGCCCATCCAGCGTCACCTTGATGACGGCTTCTCCGGTCCGGCTCTCCGCAAGCGCGTTGAGCTCCAGGTCTTCCAGCCGATCCATCATCGCTTCGTAAGCCTTGGCGGGCACACAATAAAAGGCCGGTTCGTTCCGGTTGAGGATAGCCACAGGAGCCCCGTCTCCTGCTGCGACGGTTCCCATGGGATTGCGCTTCAGTTCGGAAACGCTGGCGGTGACTTCGGCGAGGACGATGCTGACCATAGCGGCTTCCTTCGGGCTGTTATCCGTACTCTATATAGCCCTGTCAAAGGTGCATTAAAAGGCCTTCTGGATAACGTCACGGCCTGTGTCTCTGTAAGAAACCGTCTTGAAATCACCGATCGCCATGGACGAACCGGGCTCTGCTGTTTTATGAACGAAGAGATTGCGAGAGAAGAACCATGGTCAGCTATATCGAGGCGGTTTCCGCCCCCCTGAAGAATACGGGTGCGATCCGCCTCTATAGTGCGGAAGATTTTGCCGGCATGCGCAAGGCCTGCCTGCTGACGGCGCGCTGCCTCGACGAGCTTGCGGCGATCGTGCAGCCCGGCGTCACCACCAATGCGATAGACCGCTTCGTCTTCGAGTTCGGCATGGACCATGGCGCGCTGCCGGCGACGCTGAACTATCGCGGTTATACGAAATCCTCCTGCACCTCGATCAACCACGTCGTCTGCCACGGCATTCCCGACGACAAGCCTTTGCGGGAAGGTGATATCGTCAATATCGACGTCACCTATATCCTCGACGGCTGGCACGGGGACTCGAGCCGCATGTATCCGGTGGGCGGGATCAAGCGCGCCTCCGAACGCCTGCTCGAAGTCACCTATGAATGCCTCATGCGTGGCATCGCGGCAGTGCGTCCCGGCGCCCGCACCGGCGCGATCGGCGAGGCGATCCAGACCTATGCGGAAGCGGAGCGCTGCTCGGTGGTGCGCGATTTCTGCGGCCATGGCGTCGGCCGGCTTTTCCACGACTCGCCGAACATCCTCCATTACGGCCGCGCCGACGAAGGCCCGGAGATGAAGGAAGGGATGATCTTCACGATCGAGCCGATGATCAATCTCGGCAAGCCGCATGTGAAGGTGCTGTCCGACGGCTGGACGGCGGTCACCCGCGACCGGTCGCTGTCGGCGCAATACGAACATGCGATCGGCGTCACGGCCACCGGCTGCGAGATCTTCACCTTGTCGCCGGGAGGCTTCGATCGGCCCGGCCTGCCGCCGCTTTCGAGGTAACGGATGGCAAGCCGCTCCGCTCCTCCCCCGGACGAACAGACCTTCTTCATCGAGGACGAGCGCGGCTTTTTCGCCGAACAGCTGACCAAGCCGAAAGCCATCAAGAAACCCGCCTCGATGGACGACGAAGAACCCGGCGCGCATTACCACGGTCACCGCGAGCGCCTCAAAACCAAGTATCGCGAACATGGCGATACCGGGCTTGCCGACTACGAGATCCTTGAACTCCTGCTGTTCCGGTCGATCCCGCGCCGCGATACGAAACCGCTTGCCAAGGCGCTGATCGCCCGGTTCGGAACCCTTGCCGGCGTCCTGGGAGCGCCGCTCGGATTGCTGCAGGAGGTCAAGGGTGTCGGCGAGGCGGTGGCGCTCGACCTGAAGCTCGTCGCGACCGTCGGTCATCGGATGCTGAAGAGCGAGCTGCGCGGCAAGCAGGTCCTGTCGTCGTGGTCTTCCGTGATCGATTATTGCCACGCGATAATGGCCTACGAGCCCCGCGAACAGTTCCGTATCCTCTTCCTAGACAAGCGCAATGCATTGATCGCCGACGAGGTGCAGGGCCACGGTACCGTCGACCATACGCCGGTCTATCCGCGCGAAGTCGTGCGCCGGGCGCTGGAGCTCTCGGCGACGGCGATCATCCTCGTGCACAACCATCCGAGCGGCGACCCCACCCCTTCCCGCGCCGATATAGACATGACGAAGACGATCGTCGACACCGCGAAACCCCTGGGTATCACGGTGCATGACCACATCATCATCGGCAAGGACGGGCATGTCAGCCTGAAAGGGCTCAGGCTGATCTGAGTTCTCACGGCCTCAGGCGGCGAAACGGCCAAACCCTGCCCTCATACCACCTGCACCATATGGCCTTGCGAAACCTCGCGATACTGGCGCGCCGGCGGCTGGAAACCCATCGGGCGGACCGGGCTCTTCAACTCGTCGTTGGAAATGCCCCGGCGGATGCCGCGGCGGGCCGGATCCGGCACCGGCACGGCGGCCATCAGCTTTTTCGTATAGGGATGCTGCGGGTTGTCGAAGACAGATGCCCGGGGGCCGATCTCGACGATCTCGCCGAGATACATGACCGCCACCCGGTGGCTGACCCGCTCGACGACCGCCATGTCATGGCTGATGAACAGGAAAGCCAGATTGAGGCTCTGCTGCAGGTCCAGCAGCAGGTTGCAGACCTGCGTCTTGATCGACACGTCGAGCGCCGAGACGCTTTCGTCAGCGACGATCACCTTGGGATCGAGCGACAGGGCGCGGGCGATGGCGATGCGCTGTCGCTGGCCACCGGAGAACTCGTGCGGATAGCGGCCAGCCATGTCGGGCGACAGGCCGACCTTGCGCAGGAGGTCGGCGGTCTTCTCTTTCGCTTCCTTCGCGTTGCCGAGCTTGTGCTTGACGAAGGGTTCGGAGATCGCGGCGCCGACCGTCATGCGTGGGTTGAGCGACGAGAACGGATCCTGGAAGATCATCTGGATGGTCTTGCGCATGTTGCGCAGGCCGGTCTGATCGAGGCGCAGGACATCGTAACCGTCGAGCGCCACGTCGCCGCCGGTCGGCTCGATCAGCCGCATGATCGAGCGGCCGGTCGTCGACTTGCCGCAGCCGGATTCACCCACCAGTGACAAGGTCTCGCCCTGAAACAGATCGAAGGAAACGTTCTCGACCGCGTGGACCGCCCCCGTCTGCGTCGCGAAGAGGCCGGAGCGGACCGCGAAGCGGGTAACGAGGTTCCTCACCGCCAGAACCGGGGTCCTGCGGGTATCGACGGTACCGGCGACTTCCTTGGGCTCGGCAGCTTCGCCGGTGGTGATATCGACGACCGGGAAACGGGTCGGCCATTTGCGATCCTGCATCGAGCCGAGCCGCGGCACGGCGGAGAGCAGCGCACGGGTATAGGGATGTTTGCCGCGGTGGAAGATTTCCTCGGTCGGGCCGCTTTCGACCGCTTCGCCGCGATACATGACGATGGTGCGGTCGGCGATTTCGGCAACCACGCCCATGTCATGGGTGATGAAGAGCACCGACATGCCCTCCTCTTCCTGCAGAATCTTGATCAGGTCTAAGATCTGTCCCTGGATGGTGACATCAAGTGCGGTGGTCGGTTCGTCGGCGATCAGAAGCTTCGGCTTCGATGCGAGCGCCATCGCGATCATGACGCGCTGGCGCATCCCGCCGGAGAACTGGTGGGGATAATCGTCGAAACGTGCCCCGGCATTCGGAATGCGGACTTTTTCAAGCAGCCGCACGGTTTCGGCACGCGCTTGCGCTCTCGTCAGTCCCTTGTGGCGGGTCAGCACTTCCGAGATCTGCCGCCCGATCGTGAAGATCGGGTTGAGCGAGGTCATCGGCTCCTGAAAGATCATCGAAGCGTCGTTACCGCGCACGCCGCGCATCTCTTTTTCAGAGATCGAGAGAAGGTCCTTGCCAGAGAGCATGATGCTGCCCTCGATCCTGCTGGTGTTCGCGGCGAGCAGGCGCATGATCGACAGCGACGTGACGCTCTTGCCTGAGCCACTTTCACCGACGATCGCCACCGTTTCGCCCTGACGCACGTCGAAGGAGACGTCGCGGACGACGCTTTTCCATTCGCCATCGACCAGGAAGGATGTCGTCAGGTTCCTGACGGAAAGAACAGGTGTCTCGGTCATCAGGGCTTCCGTCATTGGGGTTTCCACGGGGTGGCAAAGGAGGCCGAGGCGCGGCCTTCCGCCTCGCGGGCGGCTTCCAGCTCGGCGATCTTCTGGTCGATGACCCGGCGGTCGATCATGCCGTGCGGGTTTTCGCGGGTCGGCATGGTTTCGGCGACATGCAGGAAACGCTCCTGCGCCACCGCATAGAGCCGGCGCAGTTCGCCGAGCGGATCGGTGTGGTCGTCGGCATTGATGCGCAGCCAGGGATAATCCTGGTCGCGATAGAGAACGAGTGCCGCGGACTGCCTGCCGCGCTTGTCGCCGCCCGCCGCCTCGCCGGCATCCATGGCGGCGAGCAGGCGTTCGGCGAGCGGTGCGCCCTCGGCCACCTTTTGCTTGTAGACCCGCAGTGTCTCGGCGATCACCTGCGGGCCGGCCAGCATGTTGCCGGCGACCGAGACGTTGCCGTCGATCAGATGGCCGGCCCAGTCGACGCAGATTTCGCCGGTATAGGCGGCATTGCGGCCATTGGCGTCGATCAGATGAAACTGGCGCTGGCGACGGCCGTCATCGCGCGCCGTCAGCACCTCGATGATTTCCTCCGGCGACTTGCCCTCTTCGAGCAGTTTCAAGCCATCCGTGCCGTAGAGGGGGCTGACGAAGGCCTGGGTTGCGATGGCGCCCACCCTGCCCTTGATATGCGGCACCGCAGCGCCGACCGCGAAGAAGCGGCTGGCGACGGAAATTCCGAAATGACCCGTTTCCGGATCGCGTGCGACGATCGACCAGGTCATGGCTTATCTCCCCACCGCATAGGCCTGCATCAGGCGCGGCGTTGCGGCTGCCCGCATCAAGCCGTCCGCATCGCGGCGCGCGGCGGTCAAACGGCCGACACTCCAAGGATCGGCCACCGTGATCTGATGGCCGCGGCTGCGCAGCTCGGCGAGCACGTCGGCACCGATATTGCTCTCCACCATGATGTTTCCCGGCTGGCTGGTACGCGGATAGAAGGAGCCGGGGAAATGCGTCGTGTGGAACAGCGGCATGTCGATCGCCGCCTGCAGGTTCGGCTTGTGGTGGACGTAGCGCAGGAAAAACGGCAGCTGCCACTGGTCCTGCTGGTCGCCACCGGGCGTGCCGAATACCAGCGTCGGACGACCCTGGTGCAGCGCCAGCGACGGGGTGAGCGTCGTGCGCGGCCGCTTGCCCGGTTCGAGCGAGGTCGGCAGGCCGGGCTTCAGCCAGAACATCTGGGCACGGGAGTTCAGCGCGAAACCGAGGCCGGGCACGATCGGCGAGGACTGCAGCCAGCCGCCGGACGGCGTGGTCGAGACCATATTGCCCCAGCGGTCGATGACGTCGATATGCACCGTGTCGCCGCGCTTTTCGGTGAGGTGGGACATGGTCGGCTCATAGACCGCGCCCTTGCCGCTGACTTCCGCCAGCATGCCCATGGTGAGGTCGAACTGGTGGTCGTAGCCAGGCACCCGGCCCGGCCGCAGTTCGAGCGAGGCCTGCCCGCCGATCAGCTTGCGGCGCTCGGCATTATAGCCTTCCGACAACAGGTATTCGGTCGGGATCTGCGCGAAATCCGGGTCGCCGTAATAGACTTCGCGGTCGGCGAAGGCGAGCTTCATGGCTTCCACGACGACATGCACGAAATCAGGACCGGCCGGATCCATCGCCGAGAGATCAAAGCCCTTCAGCAGCGCCAGCGATTGGAGAAGCACCGGCCCCTGCCCCCAGGCCGGCGTCTTGGCGACGGTCCAGTCGTGATAGTCGTAGGTCTGCGGCGCCTCGACAGTCGCATGCCAGTTGGCCATGTCGTCGGCGGTCAGCACACCCTTGTGGCGGGCGCCGCTCGCATCCATGACCTCGGTTGTCGAGACATAACGGTCGATCGCCTCGGCGACGAAACCGCGGTAGAAGGCGTCGCGGGCGGCCTCGATCTGGTTCTCGCGGCCGGTCTTCGCTTCGGCTTCGGCGATGAGGCGCTTCCAGGTATCGGCGAGAACCGGGTTCTTGAAATTGCTCAGCGCCTCGGGAGCCGCGCCGCCCGGCAACCAGGTTGCGTAGGAGGTCGGCCACTCGCTCTCGAAGAAGCTCGCCAGCCCCTTGATGGTGGCGGAAACGCGCGCAAGCATCGGGTGGCCATGCTCGGCATAATAGATCGCCGGCTCGAGCACGTCGCGCACACTCATCGTGCCGTAGTCGCGCAGCATCAGCATCCAGCCGTCGAAGGCGCCGGGAATGACGGTCGCCAGCAGCCCGTCGCCCGGGATCAGCTTCAGGCCTTCCGACGTGTAGTGCTCGATCGTCGCGCCGGCCGGCGCCGGTCCCTGGGCGCAGATGACTTCGACCTTGTCCTTTTTCTTCGAATAGAAGATGGCCGGCATATCGCCGCCCGGGCCGCAGAGGTGCGGCTCGACGATCTGCAGCACGAACCCGGTTGCGACGGCCGCGTCGAAGGCATTGCCGCCCTTTTCGAGGATGGCCATGCCGACGGCAGACGCGATCCAGTGCGTGGAGGTGACGACCCCGAAGGTTCCGAGGATTTCCGGCCGTGTGGTGAATTCGGTCATGGGTATCATTCCTTTCAGATCATGCTTCGCGCGGCCATCATGCTTCCCGGGGATCCAGCGCGTCGCGCAGGCCATCGCCGAGAAGATTGAAACCGATGACGACGAGGAAGATCGCAGCGCCGGGCCACATCGCCATCCAGGGCGCCTGGCTCAAAAAATTCTTGGCAACGTTCAGCATCGAGCCCCAGGAAGGGGCCGGCGGCTGCTGGCCGAGGCCAAGGAAGGAAAGGCTCGCCTCGGCGATGATCGCGGTTGCGATCGTCAGCGTCGCCTGGACGATGATCGGTGCGAAAACGTTCGGCAGGATGTAACGGACCATGATTTCAAAGTGGTTCAGGCCGACTGCACGCGCGCCCTCGACATAGTCCTCAGTCTTGACCGCCAGAACCTGGCCGCGGGTCAGCCGCACGAAGATCGGCATGGCGGAAAGGCCGATGGCGATCATCGCGTTCATCAGGCTCGGGCCGAGGAAGGCGGCAAGCGCGATCGCCATGATCAGGAAGGGCATGGCGAGCAGCGCCTCGGTGATCCGCGAGATCACCATGTCCACCCAGCCGCCGAAATAACCGGAGATGAGGCCGAAAGGCACGCCAATGCCGACTGCGATGACGACCGAGAACACCCCGGCCATCAGCGACGCCTGGGCGCCCCAGATCATGCGGGACAGGATATCGCGGCCGAGATCGTCTGTGCCCAGCCAATACATGGCCGAGGGCGCCTTGCGGATCGCGGTCCAGCTCGTGGCGACCGGATCGATGATCGGCAGGATCGGCGCGCTCACCGCCAGGATGGTGAAGAACAGCACGATGACGGCGCCGACAAGCGCGCTCCGGTTCTTCTTCATCTTGCGCCAGGCGCGGCTCTTTTCGCGCTTCACCGCCGCCACGGGCGGCGCTTGATCGATCGTGGTCATAGGGTGGCCCTCAGACGCGGATTGAGGAGGACATAAAGCACGTCGGCAATCAGGTTCATCAGGATGAAGCCGACGGCCGTGCACAGCACGACACCCTGCACCACCGCATAGTCGCGGTTGAAGACGGCATCGACGATGAGCTTGCCGAAGCCCGGAATGGTGAAGATCTGTTCTGTCAGCACGGCGCCGGCCAGCAGTTCGCCGAACAGCAGCGCCGACAGCGTCACGACGGGCAGAAGCGCATTGCGGAAACTGTGGCTGAGCACGACTTCGCGCGGAGACAGCCCCTTGGCGCGGGCGGTGCGGATATAGTCGGCGCTGAGCACGCCGATCATCGCCGAGCGGGTATGGCGCATCAGCGTCGCCGCCAGCGCATTGCCAAGCACGAAGGCGGGCATGATCATGGTCTGCAGCGAGCGGACCGGATCGACGAAGATCGACTCGTAACCGGAGGCCGGCAGCCAGCCGAGCTGCACCGAGATCAGCAGGATCAGCATGATGCCGAGCCAGAAGTTCGGGATCGACAGGCCGGTCAGCGCCAGCACGTTGGCGATGTAGTCAATGAAGGTGTTCTTCTTGACCGCCGCCAGGATGCCGATCGGTATGCCGATCAGCATGGCGAAGAACATCGCCATGACCGCAAGCTGGATCGTCACCGGCAGCTTCTGGAGGATCAGTTCCAGGACCGGCTGGTTGGTACGCAGCGAAATGCCGAAGTCGCCGGTCAACACGCCGCCAAGCCAGTAGAAATATTGCACCACGACCGGATCGTTCAGCCGGTACTTGTCGCGCAGGAACTCGATGACCGCAGGGTCGCGCTCCTCGCCGGCCATCGCCAGGATCGGATCTCCGGGGAGCAGTTTCTGCAGTGAGAAGACAAAGATGGAGATGATCAGCAAGGTCGGGATGGCGACCAGCAGACGCTTTCCGATGTAGACAGGCATGACGCCGTCCCCCGTTGAGCAGTGTTGCTACAAATTGATGCGGGAAAAGTGCCGCATGGGTCCACTCCCATGCGGCACGGGAGGCTTAACCCTTCTTGACGCCTTGCAGGCGGATCATGCCGTCAGGACTGGGCACGAACCCTGTGACGCTCTTCTTGTAAGCCCAGATCCACGACTGATGGCCGAGATAGATGACCGGCAGGTCTTCGTTGAGGATCACGGAAGCGGCATCGTATTTCTGCTTGCGGACCGCATCGTCGGTCGAGGCGCGTGCTTCGTTGAGCAGCTTGTCGACGTCCGGGTTGCAGTATTTCACGTCGTTGATGCCGCCCTTGCAGGTGATGAACTGATGGATATTGCCGTCAGGATCGACGCGGCCGGACCAGTCGGAGCGGCTGAGCTGGAAGTTACCGCGGGTCTGCTCCTCGAGCAGGGTGGCGAACTCAGTCGACTTCAGGCTGACGTCGAAGCCGGCTTCGGCGACCATCGACTGAAGGATCTGCATCATCTGCTGGGCGACCGGGTTGTTCGGGATCTGCAGCTCGACCGGGACGCGGTCGAAACCGGCGGCCTTGATGAGAGCCTTGGCCTTGGCGACGTCGCGGGCCGGAACCGGGATTGCCTTGTTGAACCACGGGCTGTTTGGCGGGAACGGCTGGTTGCCGCCGACGGCCGTGCCTTCGTAGACGATCTGGTTCATCGCATCGCGGTCGATCGCCAGCGAGAAGGCCTGGCGCAGGCGCTTGTCCTTGCCGAACGGGTTGTCGGCGCGCGGACCGTTGCCGACGTTGGCGTAGAGGGCCATGTAACCGATGTTGACGGTCGCGTCGTATTTCAGGCTCGAGTCGCCCTTGACGGCTGCGACGTCGGTCGGCGCCAGGCGTTCGATGAAGTCGAGGTCGCCGGAACGCAGGTTGGCGAGGCGGACGGTTGTATCCGGGATCGGCAGGTAGGTGACCTTGTCGACGAAGATCTTGTCCTTGTTCCAGTAATCCTTGAATTTTTCGAGCACGATACGGTCCTGCTGGACTCGCTCGACGAACTTGAACGGGCCGGCGCAGACCGGCTTGGAGCCGAAATTGGCGCCGAGCGCCTTGGCGGCGGTCGGCGATACGATCATGCCGGCGCGGTCGGAAAGCTGGGCGAGCAGCGTCACGTCCGGGGACTTCAGCGTGAACTTGACTTCGAGGGGGCCGGTCGCTTCCACCTTTGCGACGGAGGTCAGCTCGCTCTTGCGGCGAGATTCCGGCAGGGTCATGTTGCGTTCGATGGTGGCGACGACGGCTGCGGCGTCGAGCGGGGTGTCGTCATGGAACTTGACGCCCTCGCGGAGCTTCATCGTCAGTTCCTTGCCGTCGGCGGACCATTTCCACTCGGTGGCGAGCTGCGGAACGATCTTGAGGTCGGGCGAAACGTCGACCAGCTTGTCGCACAGGGCGGTATAGACGATACGTCCGACAAAGGTGCGGGACTGGGCCGGATCGAGAACGTCGGCATCGTCCTGCAGGCCGATGCGCAAATCGACCGCAAGCGCCGGAAAGGCGAAAAGCGCGCCGGCCAGCAATGCGGTCGTAAGCTTGGTAAGTCGCATCATGATGAACATTCCTCTCTTGTTTTCAGGTTCCTGTTTTTAGTCTTGGCCGGTTTTCCGGCTTCTGGTGGGGACGGCCGCGCGACGGCCGTTCAGCTTACCTGGCTCAGCGGCCCCGGCTCCATGGAGCCGAGGGATGTTGCCCGGATCAGCCGCTCCTGGAGCATCAGCAGGTGTTCGCGCATCGCCTCCCCCGCCCGCACCGGATCCCGGGCGGCGATCGCGTCGATGATGGTCTGGTGCTGAGCGAAGGAGATGTTGACCGCGTTGCCGCTCGAGCGGGCGCGCTCGCGGATCGCCTGCCATGCCTCGTCCTGGCGGACGCGATTGATGACGTCGAAGATCGACAGGAAAAGCTGGTTGCCGGCACTCTGGGCAATCAGCCGGTGCAACGTCCCGTCCCACAACTCGCGGGCGTCGGCATCGCTGCTCTCGATGATCTTCAAGGCGATCTCGTGCATCTTGGCGATATCCGCCGGCTTGGCCCGCATCGCCGCCAGCTGGGCGAGTTGCGGTTCGATCCTCAAACGGACTTCCATGATCTCCATGAAGTCCGTGCCGGCGACGATCGCTCCCACATGGTTGCTCCACTCGCTCGGCCTTTCGCCGATAAAGGTGCCCGAGCCCTGGCGGCGCCAGATGAGACCTTCGGATTCAAGCACCTCGAGTGCGCGTCGCACCGCACGCCGGCTGATGCCGAGCATATCGGTCAAAGCCCGCTCTGTCGGCAGGCGGCCCTCGGAACCGAATTCTCCCGCCCTCAAAAGCTCTCTCAAGCGATCCAGCGCGTAGCTCGAATTGTCATGAGCCTCGCTCACGTTATCCTGCACCATTTAGCGTACCAATTTATAATTGGTTCAAATGGACGGCATTTACCGATCATCGTCAAGTTAATTTTTCGGCAATTTTTGCAGTGCAAAAAATTTATGCATAAAGGCCGAAATCAAGGCTTGGACGCGCCGCAATCAAAACTTTAGAATAGGCGGCTACAAAGGGATTCGTGAGTGCTGCCGCATCGCGGCAGCCGTCAGATTCGGAGCGGAGCATCCCATGAACCAATACGACCTCATCGTCGTCGGCAGCGGACCGGCCGGTCGCCGCGCGGCCATCCAGGCAGCCAAGCTCGACAAGAAGGTTCTGGTCGTCGAACAGGGCAAGAGGGTCGGGGGCGTTTCCGTCCATACGGGCACGATCCCGTCGAAGACATTGCGCGAAACGGCGCTCAACCTGTCCGGCTGGCGCGAACGCGGGTTTTACGGCAAGGCGTACCGGGTCAAGCAGGAGATCAGTGCGGAGGACCTGCGTCGTCGCCTGCTGATCACGCTCGATCATGAAGTCGAAGTGCTCGAACATCAGTTCGCCCGCAACCGCGTGCAGAGCATCCGTGGCAAGGCGACTTTCGTCACGCCCGACACGATGGCGATCGCCAAGGACGACGGCGACGTCATGCACGTCATGGGCAAGTCGATCCTGCTCGCGGTCGGGACCAAACCTTTCCGCCCCGGTTACATGCCGTTCGACGGCAAGACGGTTCTCGACAGCGACGAGTTGCTCGAAATCGAACAGCTCCCCCGCTCGATGGTGGTCATCGGCGCCGGCGTTATCGGCATCGAATATGCGACGATTTTCAGCGCCCTCGATACGGCCGTCACCGTCATCGATCCGAAATCGACCATGCTGGACTTTATCGACAAGGAAATCGTCGAGGACTTCACCTACCAGCTGCGCGACCGCAACATGAAGCTGCTGCTCGGCCAGAAGGCGGACAAGGTGGAATGCCTGCCGGACGGCAAGGTTTTGGTGCACGTCGACAGCGGGCGCAGCATCGTCACCGACATGGTACTGTTCGCCGCCGGCCGCATGGGTGCTACCGATACGCTGAACCTCGCCGCAGCCGGCCTTGAGGCCGACAGCCGCGGCCGCCTCAGGGTCAATCCGGAAACCTTCGAGACCTCCGTTCCCAACATCTACGCCGCCGGCGACGTCGTGGGTTTTCCGAGCCTCGCCTCAACCTCGATGGAACAGGGCCGCGTCGCGGCGCGCGTCGCCGTCGGCGCGATCGCCAAGGAACCGCAGAAATATTTCCCCTACGGCATCTATGCCGTGCCGGAAATCTCCACCTGCGGCCTCACCGAAGAGGAAATGAAGGAGCGCGGCATTCCCTACGAATGCGGCATTGCCCGCTTCCGCGAGACCTCGCGCGGTCACATCATGGGCCTCGATACCGGCCTCTTGAAGCTGATCTTCTCGCTGAAGACCCGCCGCCTGCTCGGCGTCCACATCGTCGGCGAAGGCGCGACCGAACTCGTCCACATCGGCCAGGCCGTCCTGAACCTCAAGGGCACCGTCGAGTACTTCGTCGAGAACACGTTCAATTACCCGACGCTCGCCGAAGCCTACAAGATCGCCGGCCTCGACGCCTGGAACCGCATGGGCGAAGGCCCCAAGGAAGCGCCCGTCGCAACCTCCCAGTCCACGGACACGACCGCCACCACTACGGAACCTGCCAGCGAGAAGAAAAAAGCCGCCTCCAAGTGAGGCAGCCGCCTCCAGGTGAGGCGGCAGGCAGCTCCGGCCAACCTGTCCGATCAACGAGAAAAGCCGCCCCGAAAGGCGGCTTTTCTTTTGTGTCTTGGAAACGCCCCGAAGGGCATTTCATCAACGCGAGTAGAATTCGACGACCAGCTGCGGTTCCATGATGACGGCGTAGGGAACGTCCGTCAGGCCCGGAACGCGGGCGAAGGTGGCAACCATCTTGTTGTGGTCGACTTCGATATAGTCCGGAACGTCGCGTTCAGCGAGCGAAACGGCTTCGAGAACCGTGACGAGCTGCTTCGACTTCTGACGGACTTCGATAACGTCGCCGGCCTTGCAACGGTAGGAACCGATGTTGACGCGAACGCCGTTGACGGTAACGTGGCCATGGTTGACGAACTGGCGGGCAGCAAAGACCGTCGGTACGAACTTGGCGCGGTAGACGATCGCGTCGAGGCGCGATTCGAGCAGGCCGATCAGGTTCTCCGAAGTGTCGCCCTTGCGGCGGTTGGCTTCGTCATAGATGGAGCGGAACTGCTTTTCGCGCAGGTCGCCGTAATAGCCCTTGAGCTTCTGCTTGGCGCGCAGCTGCACGCCGAAGTCGGAAAGCTTGCCCTTGCGGCGCTGGCCGTGCTGGCCAGGACCGTATTCGCGGCGGTTCACCGGGGACTTCGGACGACCCCAGATGTTTTCGCCCATACGGCGATCGATCTTGTATTTGGACGATTCGCGCTTGCTCATCGTATTTCCTTATCAACAGGTTACACCAGCTTGTTACCAAGCCGGATCAAGGAAACACGCCCTCCTCTGAGCTCTGATTTAAGAGCTCTGACAGGTTTCTCACGAAAGCGTCCGGAGAAAACCACGGGACATGTCAGTGAAACACCGGGTCTTGTCAGCCCGGCGTTGGCGCGGTGTTTAGGCGGATGTCACAGGAATGTCAACTGCACCGGGCTCTTAACCTTTCGGCAAGGCTGTCTGCAGGCTTTTTTGACGGAGCAAGGCGGTAGCACCATCTTATGGAAAGGAGGTGGTGTGTCATGAAATCGAAACTCTGGAGCAGCCCGATCAGGATCGAAAATCCCGAAACCGGCATGGTCCGCACCGTCAAGACGGTACGCGATGCGAAGACCGTCCTCGACCGCTTCTGGCCGGCCTATCACGGCAGCCAGCATCATCTGGCGGAACAGGTCTGCGACGAGGCGTTGAAGGGGAAATCAAAGCCTTCGGAGGCCCGGCGCGCCTTTATCGCCGCGGCGGTGGAAGCGCATTTCCACATCCACTGAGGCGCCTATTCGGCAGCGGCTCTCGCCTCACCCTCATCCGGCGCGTCGGCGCTGCCAGGGGCGGTTTCGGCTTGGAGATCCGGGAAGGCGACGATGCGCTTGCCGGAAAAGTCCGCATGCACGACGACCAGGCCCTGCTCCTCGAAATAACCGAGCAGGCGGCGGGCGCGACGCGCCGAATGAGTGCCGTAGGCACGGGCAATCCGTGCGTCCGATGGACATGGTTCCCCGCCGATCGCCGCCTTCGCCATCAGCAGGAATACGCCCTGGAGGTCATCCGAGACGCCCGATGACAGCGACAGCGCCGTCGCCCAAGCTTCGCCTGAGGCGGTTTCCTCATCGACACCCGAGCGCGCTATCGCCACGCGGCGGCGGAACTCGCCGAGCGACAGCGGCGGTCCAGGCAGGCGCCGCATCCGGGCGCGGACAAGAAAATCCTGATAGAGGACGGAATCCGTCCGGTAGGCGGATTGCGGATCGTCGAGAATTTCCGACAGCACGGCGGACAACCGTTCCTCGCGCTCTTCGGCGGACAATTCCGGTTGGGCGACGCGCGGTTCCTGCGGCGCCGGCATGGCAGCGGGCGTGGAGCGCGACAGTTCGGCGAGGATATCGGTCGTCGGCCGCGGCGCCGGCGGGGCACGGCGGACGATCGGCCGGGCGAATTCTTCGGGATCGGGCGTGAAGATCAGGTCCTCGACGTCCTGGGGTGCATCCGGCAGCGGCATCAGTTTCGGGCTCGAAGAGCGCGCCGAGGTCTCGACCGTGCCGATGACGATCGGCAGCGGGCGGCGCGACAAAGCCGGGCCGAGGGCGACGAAATTACCGCGCTTCAGGTCACGGAACATTTCGGCCTGGCGACGGTCCATGCCGAGCAGGTCGGCGGCGCGGGCCATGTCGATATCGAGGAAGGTGCGGCCCATCAGGAAGTTCGAGGCTTCCGCCGCGACGTTCTTGGCAAGCTTTGCGAGGCGCTGGGTGGCGATGACGCCGGCAAGCCCGCGCTTGCGGCCACGGCACATCAGGTTGGTCATCGCACCAAGTGAAAGCTTTCTGGCGTCTTCCGAGACATCGCCGCCGACCGACGGCGCAAACATCTGCGCCTCATCGACCACGACCAGGACCGGATACCAGTATTCACGGTCGGCATCGAACATGCCGTTCAGGAAGGCGGCGGCGGCGCGCATCTGCTCTTCGAGATCGAGTCCTTCCAGCGTCAGGACACAGGAGACGCGGTTCTTGCGGATACGGTTGGCGATGCCGGCAAGCTCCGCCTCGCTCCGCTCGCCATCGACCACCACGTGGCCGAATTTTTCAGACAGCGTGACGAAATCGCCTTCCGGATCGATCACCACCTGCTGCACCCAGGGCGCGGATTGTTCGAGCAGCCGGCGCAGGAGATGCGACTTGCCGGAGCCGGAATTTCCCTGCACGAGCAGACGGGTCGCCAGCAGCTCCTCGATATCGAGCTTGGCCGGATCGCCCCCGGACACAATTCCCATATCGATGCCGACCTGCAATGCACTTACCTCGTATGCTGTCTCTTCGCGGTGACCGTTAGAAGCCGCGACTCCCGAACTCTAACAGAGATCGGGATTCGTTTCGCCGGGCAAGATCGAAAATGCACAGGCCTTTGCGAAACCGCTCAGGATGCCGCGCGACGATAGAATGCGAGCGACCCTGCGAGCGCCAGAAGTGCGCCGCCGCAGAGCCTGTCCAGCCAGAGCGCACCCTTCTTCTTCAACAGGTGCACCGCCCGCGAACCGAGCAGCGCATAACCGAACATGACGGCGAAATCGATCAGCGCGAAGACGAGCGCCAGGATCGCATATTGCTGAAACTGCGGCGCATCGGGGACGATAAATTGCGGCAGGAAAGCCGAAAAGAACAGGTAGCCCTTGGGATTGGTGACCGCCACGAGAAAGCTTTTCAGGAAGATCGACGTTGCGGAACCCGAACCGGCGGCGGCATCACCTGCCGTTACGTCAAGCGAACCTTTCGAGCGCAGAAGCATGAACCCGAGAAATGCGAGATAACCGGCGCCCAGCCATTTGACGACCGAGAACCAGAATTCGGAAGCTGCGAGCAGCGCGCCGAGGCCGAGCGCGACCGCACCGATCAGCACGAAGTCGGAGATCATCGCACCTGCCATGCCCGGCAGCGCACGGCGAAGGCCGTAGCGCGAGCCATTGGTGAGTGCCAGCAGCACGGTCGGCCCGGGTGTGGCGATGCCGATGAACGCAACGATCGCAAAGGCAAGCAGGGTGACTTCACTCATTTCATTGCTCCTACCAGAGATTCCGACCGTCGATGACCGTATGCGGCCAATCTTCGGCATCGAAATCGTCGAACAGCCGGGCATTCACGCCAATGCGGCGCGTCTTGCCGTCCCAGGTGCCGTCCATCTGAAAATCCGGGCTGTCGCTATAGGTGGTACAACCGCATGTGCCGCAGAAATGATGCGCCACCATTTTCGAATTCCAGCGATAGACCCTGTCGCTCGCGGCATCGGCGGTCACCTTGACCTGCTTCGGCTCGTAATAGGCATGCAGTGCGCCGCGCCTGGAGCAGAAGGTGCAGGTGCAGCGGGTGAGCGCCTGCGGCAGTTCACCCTTGATCTCGAAAACGGTCTCGCCGCAATGGCAACGCCCGGTGATCATCCGCTATTCCTCCCCCTACGAAGCTCAGGCGGCCGCGCGCTTGAAGCCGACCGACAGCAGCCCGGCACCGATCATCAGCGAACCGCCGGTGCGGTTGACGATGCGCTGGACTTTCGGCTTGCGGATCGTGTTGCGCGCCATCGAGGCAAGCAGGCCATAAAGCGTGGCGTTCAATGTTGCGAGTACCAGGAACGTGACTTCGAAGACGGCCATCTGGAAGAATAGCGGCTGGCTGAGATCCAGGAACTGCGGCAGGAAAGCCACGAAGAAGACGATGCTCTTCGGGTTGAGCGCGGTGACCACATAGGTGTGCAGGAAAATCTTGAGCGGTTTGATCGAGGTTACCTCCGCCTCGCCGAGATCGGCGGCCCGTTCCGAGACCGGCGCGCGCCAGAGCTTGATGCCGAGATAGACGAGGTAGGCCGCACCCGCCCATTTCAGCACCGTGAAGAGCGCCGCAGAGGTTGCAAGCAACGCGCCGAGACCGAGCATGGAGGCGGTCATCGCCGTGAAATCGCCAAGCGCCACGCCGGCGACCGTGGCCGATGCCACCTTGCGGCCATGGCTCAGCGCATAGGAAATGACGAGCAGGATCGTCGGCCCCGGAATGGCCAGGAGAACCGATGAGGCGGCGACGAAAGCCAGCCAGTGTTCAAGCGACATGCGAATGTTCCTCCAGAGAATGGAGGGAGCAAGCCACCGAATTTTTCACTTGGCAAGCAGTGTTTTATTCAACCCTCGCGCGCCCAGCGATAGAGCACATCCGGCTCCTTCTCCTCATTGCCCGAGCCATCGGTCTCCTCGATCGCAATGAAACCACGCGTCTCGTAGAAACGGCGGGCTACGGTATTGCGCTGGAAGGTCCAGAGGAAAAGCTGCGGATATGCTGCCTTGGCGATATCGATAAGCCGGGTGCCGATCCGCTCGCCCTGTGCGTTCGGCATAATATAGAGCTGGTCGATCCAGTCCTTGCGGAAGGCGATGATGCCGAGCAATACGCCCTCACGTTCCGCGCCGAAAATCCGACATGTCGGGAAGAGATGGCCGCTCCAGTAATCGCGATCCTCCTCCGGCGTATGCAGGCCGGCGAGCCAGGGTAGCCGCTCGTCGAAGGAGGTGCGATGAACCTTAGCCGCAGCCGGCATGTCGTCTTGGCCAAGTTTGCGAAATACGACCATTCTTTAAGCCCCAAACCTCGGATCCTTGAAAGAGCGGCCCCGGCAGCAAGCCCGCCGGGGCCCCATCTCAGTCCTTTCACAGCCGGATATCCCAAGGGCTGAACCGGACATTTCGGCGGTCGTCCTTGAGTTCGGGGAAACCGATATCGCGGCGCATCCGATTGGAAAGATCCGAGATCTGGTTCTTTTCCGCACGGTGTTTCCAAGCTGCCAGGAACAGCGCACCAGCAGTCCTCCAGACGCCATGTTCGCGGCAGAGTTCATGAACCGCGACCGAAAGGGTATCGGCAACCAAAAATTGTGATTCACGCATGATTTTTCCGTCCCGGCGCAGGTCGCGACCAGGTCCTCTGAGATGAAGAAAGACGTGCTGGTGCGGACAAGGAAACGCGGTAAACCGCGTCGTCAGCCGGTCACGTCGGATCAATAGGAAAATGCCGAAAACGGCAGAAATCCAGCCTTATACGGACTGGGAGCACATGCCGGTCGGCATCGATGTGCGAGACACCGAGGCCACAATGGCCGTTCCGCCAGATAGGCGCATAAACATGATAATGGACTTCATTTCACGCCTCCTGTGTTCGATTTGCGGAATAGATAAATAATACACGGGATCTCCCGACGAGCAAGCGCGCAATCGCGAATTGCATCCGTCACGAGAAAAGCGTGGCAAATAAGCCACATTGCTTGTTGGCGCTCAGGCCCTGAGCCCAAATCCCTGCATCAGCCGTCTCGTGGCGAAGTCGGGGTTGCCGGAGGTGAAGACGGCGAAGTCGAAATTGTCGGGATGCTCGGCGCCCTCGACCAGCGGCACTTTTCGCCGCGCCTGCCGGGCGATCGCTTCGGCGGGGTCCAGCCAATCGACCGGCCAGGGCGCCAGCCGGCGAAAGACATTGGCCATGAAAGGATAGTGGGTGCAGGCGAGCACGACGATATCGGTCTTCCTGTCGTCCTTCTCGACGAAACAGGGCTCGATCTCCGCCAGTACGGCCTCGTCGGAAATCGTCTCGCCGCGGATATAGGCTTCCGCCATGCGCGCAAGGTTCTGCGAACCGACCAAGCGCACATGGCACTGGGTGGCGAAGGACTGGATGAGGTCGCGGGTATAGGCGCGCTTGACCGTGCCCGGCGTGGCGAGCACGGAGACGAGGCCGGAACGGGTGCGTTCGGCAGCCGGCTTGATCGCGGGCACGGTGCCGACGAAGGTCATCTTCGGGAAGGTTTCGCGCAGGTCGGCGCCGACCAAGGTGAAGGCGGTGTTGCAAGATATGACGCAGACTTCCGGATCGTATTCGTCGAGAAGCTTTGCGAAGAGCGAGATGATCCTCTCGCGCAATGCCGCCTCCTCCCAGTCACCATAGGGAAAACCCGCATCGTCGGCGACATAGATGAAGCCGCGTTCCGGGATCAGCACGCGTGCCTCGCGCAGCACCGTCAGCCCGCCGATGCCCGAATCGAACATCAGCACGGGCTTCGATTCATTCTTCTGCGTCATTTCCCGTGGTCTCCCCAGATGCCCCTTCGGGCGGAACAGCCTTTTCAGGCTTCGGCCCGTCCTTTTTCGACCATCCGCGGGGAAAACGGTCGAGCGAGTTGATGACGCCCCGGAACACGCTGATCTCCTGCTCCGTAAAACCCCGCCGCGAGATGACGGCGCGGAGGTTGTCGATCATTCTTGGCTTTTTCGCGGGCGGATGGAAATAATTGCGGGCGTCCAGCGCCTCTTCCAGGTGCTCGAACAGGCCGATCACCTGTTCCTTGGTGGAAGGACGCTGCTCGATCGGCAGAAAGACGGTCTCGGCAAGATCGTCGATGCCGGATTTCATCCATTCATAGGACATCAGCAGCACGGCCTGGGCGATGTTGAGCGAGGCGAAGGCCGGGTTGACCGGAAAGGTGACGATCTCGTCGGCGAGCGCCACTTCCTCGTTGGTGAGGCCCCAGCGTTCGCGACCGAAGAGAATGCCGGTCTTCTCACCGGCCTTGAACTTGCCGCGCAAGGTCTCGGCGGCGGTCACCGGCGAGCGCACCGGCTTGAAGCCGTAACGCTCGCGCGCGGTCGTCGCATAGACGAAATTGAGATCGGCGATCGCTTCCTCGAGCGTTTCGAACACCTTGGTGCCATCGATGACGTGATCGGCCTTGGAAGCGGCGGAACGGGCCTTTTCGCTCGGCCAGCCGTCGCGCGGGTTGACCAGGCGCAGTTCGGCGAGGCCGAAATTGGCCATGGCGCGCGCCACCATGCCGATATTCTCGCCGAGCTGCGGCTCCACCAGGATGACCGCCGGTCCTTCGGCTATGAGTTCACGCTCGCTGTTGGTGCCTGACATGTCCGTTTCCGTATTCAAATCCGGGGCCGGAATAGCGGTGCCCGGGGCAATCGGCAAGTCTTATGCCGATGCCGGATAAAGCCTGCCCAGCATGGTGCCGATCATTTCGACGCCGACGCGGCTGCCATGCTTGAAGATCGGCAGGTGCCGGCCGGCGCTTCTGCTCGTCTTGCGCTTGACCACGAAACACTCAGAACCGCGGGCCGAAAGCGCGTCAATGGTGCGCAACGCCTCCTCCAGCGCCGCCAGCACATCGCCCTCCGGCCTGTGCCCCGCCTGAACCGCGTTGCGGGCGAAGATGCGCGCCCAATAGGTGGCGCCGAGGAAGATGGCGAGCGTCTGGCGGACCTGGCCCGGCCGGGTGACCACCGACCAGGTCGTGCCGAGCGGGCGCGCGGCAAGCGTCACCTCGCGATAGGCGGCATCGAGTTTGCGGGAGAGAGCGACGATCTCGAAGCCGCCCCTGCCCTCCTTGACCGCGGAAAGAAGCTCGCGCAGCCCATCGAACCAGCGCCCGAGCGCGAGATCGAGGGTCGAGCGGGTCGGCGCCGGGAAGACGAGGAAGGCAACCACGGTGCCCGCAAGCGCGCCGATCAGCGTTTCCTCGATCCGCAGCTGCAGGAGGTCGAGGGTCAGCACGCCGGTCATGCCATAAATCAGGCAGAGCACGATCGAAATGAAGAAAGTCATCCCCGCATAGGAGATCTGCAGGCAATAGAAGCCGAGAAATATGCAGAGCACGGCGATCGGCGCGGCGACCACGGGATAACCGCCGATCAGGGTCGCAAGCAGGAGCCCGGTTGCGATGCCGAGCAGCGTACCCACCGAGCGCTGCAGGGCCCTGATCGCCGTATCGCCGCGTGACTTGGTATTGGTGAAGATCAGAAAGGCGGTCAAAACGGCCCAGAACCAGCGGTCGCGCGACAGCATCAGGCCGAAGACCATCGCAAGGCCCGATGCGACGGTGATCTGGACCGCGGACCGCATCACCGGGTTCCTGAGCGAGAAATCGATCCTGGCCGGCGCCGGCGCCGTGCGGGCGTCCTCGATCGACCGGAACCGGTCGCGCCGCCCCTCCTCGATCGTTTCCGTCAGCGCTACCCTCGCTTTGTGCAGCCACATCAGGGCGCGGGCGCCCTCCGCCACCCGGTCGTCGCCAACAACCGCGGAGCTGGCCGCGATCTTCTCGGCCATATCCTGATCCTCTTCGATCAGCGCGTGGACGAGCATGAAGGGCGGCAGCGCCTCGAACGACAGAACGATCGCGCTTTCCGCAGCGAGATGCGCATCGAAAATCTTCATGGTGAGGGCGGTGACCGCCTCGTCTTCCGGATCGATCGTGCCGTCACCGGTTCGCGGCAGAAACCCTTCCGCCATCAGCACCACGTCCTTCAGCCGCTCCTCGAGCTGGCGCAGTTCGCGCCGGTCGCCGTCGGTCACGGTCCCGCCGCTCGACAGAACTGCGAGCTTCATCAGGATGTCCCCCACCCTGCCCTGGATCGCCACCAGCGACTGGAGAAGATCGCGCCGCCAGTCGTCCGGCAGGAGATAGGTGCGGACCAGATGGCCGGTGACGACGGCAATCGCGGGGCCGATGGCCGCGAGCGGAAGATCCGCAAGGTTCGGCTTCAGATAGGCGCCCATGAAATAGGACGTGAACGCGAACATGCCGACCGCGAACCCGCGCGGCCCGTACACCCGCCCGACCGTGGCGCAGGCGATGACGACCAGAAACATCGGGTCGGAAATGGAGCGGTAGTCTTCCAGTGCCGCGGCGAGCCCGACGCAAACGAGGCTGACGACCCCGCCGATCAGCCTCGTCTTCAACTGGTCCGACGGCAGCCGGTCGCGGACCGCGATGCCGCCCTCGATCGACAGCATTATGGCAAGCCCGTAGGCGATCGTCGGCAGTGCCAGCCCGGCGGCGTGGGTGAGCGCAAGGCACGCGACCGAGGCGATCACCGTCAGCGTCACCCGCCCTGCCATGCGCAGGCGCGACAACGCCGGGTCGTTGGCGAGCAGCCAGTCTCGGATCTTTGCGGCAAACGTCATCAACCACCCCGGCCGGGTGCCGGCACCCGCTTCTGGCCGCCGATTATATCGCCTGGGCAGAGATTGGCGATACCGTGCACAGGCCTGGGAACTACGATCGAGAGAACGGCGCGCCGCCCGATCACCGGCGAGCTACTCGCCCTTGGCGATCGACTGCATCTCTTCGACGACCGAATCCCGCTCGCCATCTGCGACACGGTGGATGTCGTCGATGACAGGCTTGCCGGCCTCCTGGATAACGTCGAAATGCAGTTCGTTGACGCTGTCCTTCACCGCCGCCTCATCGACGCAGGTCCACATCTTGAAGGTCACTGTAACATCGGTCATGCCGTTGGCGCCCGGTGCCGAGGTCGTCTTGATGTCCTTCAGCGGACAACCGTCCTGCGACGAGGTGATCACGTCATATCCGAAGGGATCGCCTGGCTGGTTGTTTTCCGTGTCATAGGCCGGGTGCTTGGCGGCTTCCGCATAGGCGCCTTGGAATTTCTTGCTGAACAGGCGCGACAACGGGTCGGCCTCGAAGATGTATTTCCATTCGCTGTCGATGGTATTCCAGTTGTCCTCGGTGATCTTCATCACCTCCTTCACGGGATCGGTCACATCAGCCGCCGCGGTAAAGGTCGAGATCAATAAAAAGGCAAGAGCAGGCGGCAAGGTCCGCATAAGATCAAATCCGGCTGTTGGAGAGCGATTTGGGCGGACATTAATCCGGCTTTGTGGTTTGGCAAGGGCAATCGTCCGCGGGTCCGGAGGCATGGCGATTTCTCGCACGAAAAGCCGCATATGATGGCCTCAATACCTTTGCGTTCCAGCCCGGCGATGTTATAGCGCACCCACTGGTGTCCACCCGTCGGGACCTTGAGGTCCCTTCTACGTCCAAGAGGAATTCCATGCAAAAGATCAAGGTAGCCAACCCGGTCGTCGATCTCGACGGCGACGAGATGACCCGCATCATCTGGCAGCTCATCAAGGACAAGCTGGTCCTTCCCTATCTCGATCTCGACATCGAATATTACGACCTCTCGGTCGAGAACCGCGACGCCACCAACGACCAGGTGACGATCGACGCCGCCAACGCCATCAAGAAGCACGGCGTCGGCATCAAGTGCGCGACGATCACGCCGGACGAAGCCCGCGTCAAGGAATTCAACCTCAAGGAAATGTGGAAGAGCCCGAACGGCACGATCCGCAACATCCTGGGCGGCGTCATCTTCCGCGAGCCGATCATCTGCAAGAACGTGCCGCGCCTGGTTCCGGGCTGGACCAAGCCGATCGTCGTCGGCCGCCACGCCTTCGGCGACCAGTACAAGGCAACCGACTTCAAGTTCCCCGGCAAGGGCACGCTGTCGATCAAGTTCGTCGGCGAAGACGGCCAGGTGATCGAGAAGGAAGTGTTCAAGGCACCGGACGCCGGCGTGGCGATGGCCATGTACAACCTCGACGAATCGATCCGCGATTTTGCCCGCGCTTCGCTGAACTACGGCCTGATGCGCAAGTGGCCGGTCTACCTGTCGACCAAGAACACCATCCTCAAGGCCTATGACGGCCGCTTCAAGGATATCTTCGAGGAAGTCTTCAACGCCGAATTCAAGGAACAGTTCGACGCACTGAAGATCACCTACGAACACCGCCTGATCGACGACATGGTCGCCGCAGCGCTCAAGTGGTCCGGCGGCTACGTCTGGGCCTGCAAGAACTACGACGGCGACGTCCAGTCCGACATCGTCGCCCAGGGCTTCGGCTCGCTCGGCCTGATGACCTCGGTCCTGCTGTCGCCGGACGGCCGCACGGTCGAAGCGGAAGCCGCCCACGGCACCGTTACCCGCCACTACCGCCAGCACCAGAAGGGCCAGGAAACCTCGACGAACTCGATCGCCTCTATCTTCGCCTGGACCCGCGGCCTCGCACATCGCGCCAAGCTCGACGACAATGCAGCCCTTGCGAAGTTCGCCGCGACGCTTGAAACGGTCTGCGTCGATACCGTCGAATCCGGCTACATGACCAAGGACCTGGCGCTGCTCATCGGTCCGGATCAGCCGTGGCTCTCGACCACCGCCTTCCTCGACAAGGTGGACGAGAATCTCAAGGTAGCCATGGCTGCCTAAGCCCGAAATTTTCGGATAAGACTTCAACGGCGGGGAGCGATCTCCGCCGTTTTCTTTTGTCAGGGAATTTTGTCATGGCCGCCGCAATGTCAACCGCCATCATTCGCCCGCTCGAACCATCCGACCGCGCCGCCTGGGAACCGCTCTGGGAAGCCTATCTGCGCTTCTACGAGACCGTGCTGCCCAAGGAGATGTACGACCTCACCTGGAACCGCTTCCATGATCCCGCGGAGCCCATGCATGCGCTCGGTGCCTTCGACGAGACCGGCAAGATGGTCGGCATCGTGCATGCGATCTTTCATCGCTCCTGCTGGCTGCCGGACTCGAGCTGTTATCTGCAGGACCTCTACGTGCATATGAGCCAGCGCGGCAAGCGCACCGGCGAGGCGCTGATCGAGGCGGTCGCAGACCTCGCACGCGCAAACGGTGCGAGCCGGCTCTACTGGCTGACGCATGAAAGCAACGCGACCGCGCGGCGGCTCTACGACCGCATCGCCCAGAATGCCGGCTTCATCCAGTATCGAAAACCGCTCTAATTGATGACGACGTCTTGATTGACGGCGAGGCTGCCCCAAAACATAGGCATCACTCCCGGGAGGATCGCATGACGGACGAACTGGTGCTTTACACGAATCCGATGTCGCGCGGCCGGATTGCCCGCTGGATGCTGGAAGAGGTCGGCGTCCCCTATCGCACAGAGATCCTGCATTTCGGCACGACGATGAAGGGCGAGACCTATAAAAGCGTCAACCCGATGGGCAAGGTGCCGAGCATCGCGCACGGCAAGACCATTGTCACCGAATGCGCGGCGATCTGCGCCTATCTGGCCGATGCCTTTCCGCAGGCGGGTCTTGCGCCCGCCCCCGCCAAGCGAGCCGATTATTACCGCTGGATGTTCTTTGCGGCCGGTCCGCTGGAAGCAGCCGTCAGCAACCGCGTGCTCGGCTTCGAAGTACCGAAGGAACTTGAGCGGATGGTCGGCTACGGCACCTATCAGGATGTCATGGATACGCTGGAATCGGCTGTCCGGACGAACGCCTATATCGCCGGCGACATGTTCAGCGCCGCCGATGTCTATGTCGGCTCGCAGCTCGGTTACGGCCTGCAGTTCGGCACGATCGAGAAACGCACCGCGTTCGAACAATATTTCGGACGGCTTGCGCTGCGCGAGGCTTATCGGCGGGCCAGCGACAAGGACAAAGCCGCAGCTGCCGAACTTCAAAAAGCAGGATAAGCTTTAGGGATCAGCGGTCGATACCGGCCGGCGATCGCTTGGGTGACGGGGTGGGTATCGGCTTCGCGTTGCCGGCGTCGAAACGCAGCATCCACTCATTGCTCATGGAGCTGGCAAGGACCACCTGCGCGACAGGAGGTTTTACAGGCTGGCTGGCTGCCGGCTGACTGCCTGCCGAATGGACCGTCAAGGGATCCGGCCGCCCGATCGGAACCGGAACATTCATCGCCACCAACGGATCCGTGCCCGTCGCCGGGATCGACGCAACGTCGATTTCCCTCGCCTGGATCAGGCTGAACGGATCGGGATCGCTCTGCACCAGCGCAAGCACGTATTCATCGACGGGTTTCGGGGGTGGCGTCTGCAGATCTCCGTCCCTGTCCCGCTTCTCGTAGAACGCGTTGCCGCCGGCGACCGTGACATAATGCATGTTCTGGTAGGGAAAACGTAAGCCGGCCGTGTGAAAGAACATGGCGTCCTTGACGTCCGGGTTCCGCTCGCCGCGAATGATCGCATCGACGGCCGCATCGAGTTCCGGAACCGTTGCTTCATTTATCGCCCGCGTCATCACGCCCGGTGCGAACTGCCGCTCCTGGGCGACGATGCCGCAAATGGTGGACGGATAGGCGTCGGAGGTCAGCCTGTTCATGATCACGGTGCCGACGGCCATCAGCCCCTCACGGCTCGACCGCTGCGACTCGAAATACATTGCCCGCTTCATGCAATCGCGATCGGCCGGCGTGTAGTGGTAGACTTGTTTCTTCGAAACCGGTGCCGGCTTGATAGTCGTGGTAGCGGGAGAAATGGACGCCGTCGTCTGAGCCGACGTGCATGCCGACAGGAACATCATTCCAACCAGACCGATTGCCGGTCGGAGAAGGGCCTTATCGCTCGCCGTCATGAATATCCCCCCTTGCGGTATAATTCCAGAAATCGCTACGGCGGGGAAAGGGATACCTTAAAAACTGATTCAGATCAAATGGCATATGAGACAATCAAAACTGTGCGGAAAATCGTTCCGGCTGGAGGTCGGCGCTGCGGCACCCCTCTTCGAACCGAGGCCTTTCCGCGGGTGCCGGACCGACGTCTTACGATGGTCTTCCTAACGGAAAGTTGACTTCCCGCCCTGCCGTTCACGGATCCTTGCGACACTCTCTGAGGCTGCCCTTAACCAGCGGCGTCAGGACACCTATAGGGACTTGGCAGGGACTCAACAGCTGTGTATCTCTTGACCTTCTACCGGGGGGTTACATGCATACCGTTCTAAAGGCACTATCTGCGCTCTCTCTCTTGGCCGTTTCCGGATGCGTTACATCCGAGGACATCAGGGCAGGGACTGACACCCTAAAGGGACAGCCGTATCAGGTTGCCTTCCAGCGTCTTGGCTTCCCCGATCGCGAGAGTCACATCGCGGGCCATACCGTCTATAGCTGGGAGAACCAAAATTCCGGCAGCTACTCGGTGCCAACCAGCCAAACCGCGACCTCCTATGTAAATGGACAGGTCGTGTACACGACCGTCCAAGGAAGCCGTACTGAGAGCTATAGCTACAGCTGTAAGCTCGACCTCATTGTAGACCCCAAGGGCATCGTTGTTGATACAAAGCTTGAAGGAAACATCGGCGGCTGCGAGCGATACGCTTCCTTGGCTCCAAAGAAGAAGTCTTGAGGTCCAGTCGCGCGCCACGGCCTAACAACCCAGCCCCCAAGATCGTCTGGGATTCTTGGCCGGCTTAATGGCCCTCTTCCTGCTCAGTCTCGTGTTTCCTAACGGTCTCTCGGCGGGTGACAAACTTTCTAGTGACCGATGATGTTTGCATCCGCGCTTGTAAGGCCTGGGTCAGCCCCCGCCTTTGACCCTCAGCTCCGCAGCCCGGGCGCCTCGTAACCGGTGCGTTCCACATATTCCGTGTAGCCGCCGTCATAGCGCTGGATGCCATCGGGTGTCAGTTCGAGCACGCGATTCGACAGTTCGGCAAGGAAATGCCGGTCGTGGCTGACGAACAGCATGGTGCCTTCGTATTCCGACAGCGCCTTGATCAGCATTTCCTTGGTGTCGAGGTCCAGGTGGTTGGTCGGCTCGTCGAGGACGAGGAAATTCGGCGGGTCGAACAGCATGGCGGCCATCACCAGACGCGCCTTCTCGCCGCCCGACAGCACCCGGCATTTCTTCTCGACGTCATCGCCGGAAAAGCCGAAACAGCCGGATAGCGCCCTGAGCGAGCCCTGCCCGGCGCGCGGGAACTGCTGTTCCAGCCATTCGAAGACCGTCAGGTCGCCATCCAGCAGATCCATGGCGTGCTGGGCGAAATAGCCCATCTTGACGCTGGCGCCGATCGCAACGCTGCCTTCGTCCGGCTCGGTCGAGCCCGTCACGAGCTTCAGCAGCGTCGATTTGCCGGCGCCGTTGACGCCCATGATGCACCAGCGCTCGCGGCGTTTCACCATGAAGTCGAGACCTTCGTAGATCGAGCGGCTGCCGTAGCGCTTGACGACGTTCTTGATGTTGACGACGTCTTCACCGGAGCGCGGTGCCGGCTGGAATTCGAAGGCGACCGCCTGGCGGCGCTTCGGCGGCTCGACGCGTTCGATCTTGTCGAGCTTCTTCACCCGGCTCTGCACCTGTGCGGCGTGGCTGGCGCGCGCCTTGAAGCGCTCGATGAACTTGATCTCCTTGGCCAGCATCGCCTGCTGGCGCTCGAACTGGGCCTGCTGCTGTTTTTCGTTCTGGGCCCGCTGCTGCTCATAGAAGCCGTAGTCGCCGGAATAGGTGGTGAGCGACCCGCCGTCGATCTCGATGATCTTGGTGACGATGCGGTTCATGAACTCGCGGTCGTGCGAAGTCATCAGCAGCGCGCCGTCATACCCTTTGAGGAACTGTTCCAGCCAGATCAGGCTTTCGAGATCGAGATGGTTGCTCGGTTCGTCGAGCAGCATGACGTCCGGGCGCATCAAAAGGATGCGGGCGAGTGCCACGCGCATCTTCCAGCCGCCGGAGAGCTTCCCGACATCGCCATCCATCATTTCCTGGGTGAAGCTCAGGCCGGCCAGAACCTCGCGGGCGCGGCCTTCGAGGCCGTAACCGTCCAACTCCTCGTAACGCGCCTGCACCTCACCGTAGCGTTCGATGATCTGGTCCATCTCGTCGAGGCGATCAGGATCAACCATGGCGGCTTCGAGCTCGCGCAATTCGGCCGCGACGACGCTCACCGGACCTGCACCGTCCATCGTCTCGGTGACGGCGCTGCGGCCGGCCATTTCGCCGACGTCCTGGTTGAAATAACCGATCGTGACATTCTTCTCGACCGAGACCTGCCCCTCGTCCGGTATTTCAGAACCGGTGATCATCCGGAAGAGCGTCGTCTTGCCGGCACCGTTCGGGCCGACGAGGCCGATCTTCTCGCCGCGGTTCAGCGCCGCGGCTGCCTCGATGAAGAGGATTCGGTGGCTGTTCGATTTGCTGATGTTTTCGATGCGGATCATGGGCGTCTGGCTCGGAGGGTTTCATGACAACAAAAAGCCGGGTCGTCGCCGACCCGGCTTTTCTACATAATCAATGCGAAGCTTATTCGGCGCTGTCTTCAGCAGCCTTCTTCTTCGGTGCAGCCTTCTTCTTCGGAGCGGCAGCTTCTTCGCCTTCGGCAGCCTCGTCAGCAGCCTCGGCCTTCGCAGCCTTCTTCGGAGCGGCCTTCTTCTTGGCCGGCTTCTCAGTGCCTTCCGAGCCTTCCTCGTCTTCCGCCATCAGCTCTTCCTTGGTCACGGTCTTGTCGGTGACCTTGATCTCGGAGAGCAGCTTGTCGACGACCTTCTCTTCGAAGATCGGCGCGCGCAGCGAAGCGGAAGCGCCAGGGGTGTTGCGGAAGAAATCGAGGATTTCCTTCTGCTGGCCCGGGAACTGCTGGAGCTGCGCGTAAAGGGCGCGCTGCATTTCTTCCTCGGTCACTTCGACGCCGGCCTGTTCGCCGATCTCGGAGAGAACCAGGCCGAGACGAACGCGACGTTCGGCAAGCTTGCGATACTCGACGCGCGCATCTTCCTCGGTCGTTTCTTCGTCTTCGAAGGTCTTGCCGGACTGCTGCAGGTCGGTGTTGATCTGGCGCCAGATGTTGTCGAACTCGGCGTCGACGAGGGTCTGCGGGGTGTCGAACTGGTACATGCCGTCGAGCTGGTCAAGGATCTGACGCTTGACCTTCTGGCGGGTGACGTTGCCGTACTGGCTTTCGATCTGGCCGCGGACGATCTCCTTCAGGCGATCGACGGATTCGATGCCGAGCTTGGAGGCGAGTTCGTCGTTGATCTCGAGAGCGGCGGGAGCTGCGACTTCCTTGACGGTGACGTCGAAGGTGGCTTCCTTGCCGGCAAGGTTCGCTGCCGGATATTCGGCCGGGAAGGTCACGGTGATGGTCTTGTCTTCACCGGCCTTGACGCCGACGAGCTGGTCTTCGAAGCCCGGGATGAAGCGGCCGGAGCCGAGAACCAGTTCGGCATCTTCGGCGGTGCCGCCGTCGAAGGCAACGCCATCGACCTTGCCGAGATAGTTCATAGTGACGCGGTCGCCGTTGGCGGCCTTGCCGGTCTTGCTCTCGAAGGTGCGGGCGCTTTCGGCGATCTTCTCGATCTGCTCGTTGACTTCGTCCTCGGTGACTTCGACGACTTCACGAATGACGGAAAGGCCATCGGTCGGCTGCAGTTCGATGTCCGGAATGACTTCGTAGGAAAGCGTGAATTCGAAATCGACCTCGGCGTTGAGGATCTTTTCGGCTTCTTTCTCGTCCTCGGTCATGGCAACCGACGGCTGGGTCGCCGACTTCTCGCCGCGGTCGGTGAGGATCTCGGTCGGGCGCTCGCGAACGATCTCGTTGACGAGATCCGCCATGATCGACTTGCCGTACATCTTCTTCAGATGGGCGAGCGGCACCTTGCCCGGACGGAAACCGTTGATGCGGACCTTGTCCTTGGCGTCGGCGAGGCGCACGTTCAGCTGCGCTTCCATTTCCCGCTGAGGAATAACAACCTTGATTTCGCGCTTCAGCCCTTCAGCGAGCGTTTCGGTAACCTGCATTTTCATACCTTCATATCGTGGCGGCGGTGCTCAGACAGCCGTTGGTTTCAATGAGCACACGCCGGAATCTATTGACCGGCCGCGGCAAGCGCTCACCAGATACCTTCCCGATCGGCTCGCGCCACTATCGTGAGCATCTGGTGCGGGTAGAGAGACTCGAACTCCCACGCCGAAGCGTTGGTACCTAAAACCAATGCGTCTACCAATTCCGCCATACCCGCGCTTCAAACCGCGTCGAAAACCCTCGCGCTGAGGCCTTCCGGAGCGCGCGTCTCTATATCACCCGTTTCAGCCCACGCAAAGGGAAAATGACGCTTTTTTGGCAGTTCAAAAAAAGCCCGGGAAAGCGGCAATTTCGCATGCAACCCGGCCGCTGGAGCGGCGCCGAAATACCGGATCATTAACTTTTTATTAAATTCTAATGTGTACATTGCAGAGTATCAGCGATGGAAGTCATGCGCGGTTCGCATATCAACCATTCTGATATTGCAGTGCACAATACCGCTGAAATCCCATAGCATGCAAATGCAGAGATTGATTGGAAGGTTTCGATCTCTCTGCTTCGGACGGTTTGGCGCCCGTGCGAATGCGACAACTGCCCTCGGGGAGTTTCCCGTGACAGGAATTCGAGCCGCGCACTCCTCCTCCCAGCGCTGGCTCGATGGGACTGGCGATCCTCCTCCTCCCAAATCGCCAGTCGTTACAAATGACGCCCACCGGACCTCCTCCCCCGGTGGGCGTTATTTTTTGTTCTGCAGCACGCGAACTGCTCAAAACACGCGCAATATTTCATCACTTCTGCATGGTAAACGATCTCGTAATGCGCCGAATGCATAGGTGGCATACCGAATAGGCGCTGTTACTTTTTGCAGCGCAGCATATATTACCGGTCATGAGATTGAAGTCAGCGCCGAACGGGCTGCTGGCAAGGGCCTAGAAAGGGACAAGATCATGAACATCGCACAGAAGCTCACCACCTGGCGCAAGTACCGCGAAACCGTCAACGAGCTCGGCCGCATGAGCGACCGTGAACTCAGCGACCTCGGCATCGGCCGCGCCGACATCCGCCGCGTTGCCCGGACCGCCGTCGGCTTCTAAGCCACGCGCAGACATCGCTGCACCGTTTCAAAAGCGCTCCCTTCGGGGGGCGCTTTTTCTTTTTGTTCATGGAAATTTAACACCTAAAATACCTGCCTGATTTTCGGACTGAGCCGTAAAATTCGGCAATCCCCTGCACATTTGCATGGCAGTCGCACATTTTTTGCACTGCACATTCTTATTATGCGGATGTATAAGACCCTCATCGCTGATGACGACAGAGCATCAGGAAAATCTTGAGGAAACAACCATGAACCCGATCCGTATCGCCAAGAACTGGATCAGCTACCGCCGTACGATGAATGAGCTTGGAAATCTTTCGAGCCAGGCCCTCAGCGACATCGGTCTGACCCGCTACGACATCCGCCACATCGCGGCCCGCTCTTTCCGCTAATCCGCTGCTCGCAGGCGGACCCGCACGGTATGAGGCTGTTGCGGCGAGATAAAGCGGTCCGAGAGGACATCCAAGGACGTATCAAAGGCACCTTCCCGGGTGCCTTTTTGATTCCGGTTCGGCAAATGCCGTGATAATGAGCCGGCCATGAGCAACACTTCTTCCTCCCCTACCTATCCTGCCATCCATGTCGTCGGCGGCGGCCTTGCAGGTTCCGAGGCCGCCTGGCAGATCGCCTCGGCCGGCGTGCCTGTGATTCTCCACGAGATGCGCGGCGTGCGCGGCACCGATGCCCACAAGACGGACGGACTTGCCGAGCTCGTCTGCTCGAATTCCTTCCGCTCCGACGATGCGACGGCGAACGCCGTCGGCGTCATCCATGCGGAGATGCGGCTCGCCGGTTCACTGATCATGGCATGTGCCGACAGACACCAGGTGCCGGCCGGTGGCGCGCTTGCCGTCGATCGCGACGGGTTTTCCGATGCGGTCACCGAAGCGATCGGAAAACATCCGCTGATCACCGTCGTGCGCGAGGAGATCCAGGGCCTGCCGCCGAAGGAATGGGATCTGGCCATCATCGCCACCGGCCCCCTCACCTCGCCGGCGCTGGCGGCTGCCATCCAGGCGGAGACGGGCGAGGATCAGCTCGCCTTCTTCGACGCCATTGCGCCGATCGTGCACCGTGATTCGATCGACATGGATATCTGCTGGTACCAGTCGCGCTACGACAAGGTCGGCCCCGGCGGCAACGGCAAGGACTATATCAACTGCCCGATGGACGAAGCGCAGTATAACGCCTTCGTCGATGCGCTGATCGCCGGCGACACCGTCGGTTTCAAGGAATGGGAAGGCACGCCGTATTTCGACGGCTGCCTGCCGATCGAGGTGATGGCAGAACGCGGCCGCGAGACGCTGCGCCACGGGCCGATGAAACCGATGGGCCTCACCAATGCCCATAACCCGACTGTCAAGGCCTATGCGGTCGTGCAGCTGAGGCAGGACAACGCGCTTGGCACGCTCTACAACATGGTCGGGTTCCAGACGAAGCTGAAATACGGCGCTCAGGCCGACATCTTCCGGATGATCCCCGGCCTCCAGAACGCAGAGTTTGCAAGGCTCGGCGGCCTGCACCGCAACACCTATATCCACTCGCCCGTACTGCTCGACAAATCGCTGACGCTGAAAAGCCGGCCGGGCCTCAGATTCGCCGGCCAGATCACAGGCTGCGAGGGCTATGTGGAAAGTGCGGCGATCGGGCTCCTCGCCGGCCGCTTCGCGGCGGCCGAACGCAAGGGCGAAACGCTCCCGGCTCCGCCTGCGACGACCGCCCTGGGCTCGCTGCTCGGCCATATAACCGGTGGACATCTGGTTTCGGAAGACGAGGCGGGCAAGCGCTCGTTCCAGCCGATGAACGTCAATTTCGGGCTGTTTCCGGAGCTGGAGCCGGGCTCGATCGTCAAGCCGGAGGGCGTCAAGCGTTTCCGTGGCAAGGACAAGACGGTGATGAAGCGGCAGTTGCTCTCCGCCCGCGCGCTTCAGGATTGCGCTAGTTGGCTCGGTCGGGGCTGATATCAGAGGCCGGTGACGCCGGCTTTTCCTCGATATCGCGATCGGCGACACTGACATAGTTGTCGAGCAGCCAGAGGGCGACTTCGGCCGCCTCCTTTTCCGTCGAAAAGAGGTAGGTACCGTTCTGTGACGATGCGTCGAGGAACTCGACAGTGAAACCCTTGGCGTTGGGCAAAGGGGTTACCCGCACCCGGCCGGGCTCGATCAGAAAGCAGGCGTAGTGGTTGCGGTGGCTGCGCATGAAGCCGGCCTTGTTGTCATGCAGACGCACGAAGATCGCCTCGCCATTGGCCGTCACATGCAGGCTGCGGATGGCTTCATTGGGAAAGGCGCGGCCGAACTCGAGGATGGCCATGCCCGTATCGTGCAGGTTGCCGTCCTTGTCCCGGTCCTTGCCCGACATCCGCGTAATGTAATAGGCAAGCGCCATGAGGAGCACGAAGATGATCGACCAGACGACGATGGGGCTCACACCATTTCTCCTTGCGAGGGCACCGGATTGCTATCTCGCTGCTTAGCCGGCGAGCCTTGCGCGAATTTGGCGTCCGTCAAAAGCGCCGGGTGACGGAAGCCTTCATGAGCCGCAATTGGCGCCGCCACTGCGGCAGTTGCAGGGTCGAATCGAGTACCGAGGCACCGGCGCGCGCCGCGCGGCGCAGCACCGGTTCGGCAAGCGCGACGGGCAGATAGGCCGGAAAGATCGCCGCCGGGATAGTTCCGGATTTTCTCGCCTTGGCCAGATGCTCCAATCCAAGCCCGGCAAAGGCCTCTATCGCGGCCGAAATGCGCGGCTTGTCCTCGCCACGCAGAAATGTATCACGGTCGAGCCCGGTCGCCGAGAGAATATCGAGCGGCAGATAGAGCTGGTGACGCCGGCGATGGATCGGCATCAGGAGCAGGAAACCGGCGATCGCCTGCGCGACGCCCGCATGGCCTGCCGCCTCCGCAGATCTTGCCGCATCGGCGGGAGAGAGAACCAGGCTCGCGATCTGGATGAGCGCCGATGCGGTCTCGCCGGCATAACCTTCGAGCGCGTTCCGATCGGTCAACGGATCGTCGTAAAGATCGAAGATGCGCGCCTCGATCATGTCGATGAGCGTCTGGCGCGGCAGGCGGTGGCTCTCGATCGCTTCGAGGAGGCCTGCCGCGATAGGGTTACCAGTGCTGTCGCCCAGGGCGCTGCCTTCCAAGAGGTCGCGCCACCATTGCAGGCGGATTTCGCCTGGAAGCGGTTCTCGCACCACGTCGCGGACACGGGCAATCTCGGCGTTGAAGGCATAGATAGCCGCAAGCGCGCCGCGCTTGTCCTGCGGCGACAGAAGACAGGCGAGATAACGGTCGCGGTCGGTATCGCGGAGCGTCGCGAGGCAGATATCGCCGTTTTGACTGGCTGGATCGGCCATGCGTCAGACAGCGACCAGAGCTGCCGCGACGGCACGCGATTCGGCCAGCATGATATTGAAAGTGCGCACCGCGGCCCCGGTGCTCATCGGGTCGGAGGCGATGCCCCTGGCCTTCAGCGCCGCCTTCACGTCAGGCGGAATGGGCTTCAGGTTGGCGCCCATGCCGACAAGCAGCACTTCGATCTCAGCCGATTCGGCGAGCACCTTCATCAGGGAAGCGACCGTCAGCGGTTCGCCTTCCTGCAACTCCCAGCCGTGGATACCCGAGGGAAGGCAGAGCAGCGAGCCTCGATGCGACATGTCGGCAAACCGGAAACCGCCATTGCCATAGGCATCGATCGGAGCACGACCGGGGAAATGGGCGTCGCGGATTTCGATGCCTTTCGCCATGGGTCACATGCCTTCTCGAGAGGTTGCGAGCCGGAGATGGTCCGGCTCCGTGAGTCCAAAGCCCCGTAGCAAACAGGGCCCTGTCTCTGTGAAGCTTTAGGAAGCCGTTCCCGTCTTTGCCGGTTCGGTCTTGACCGGCTCGCCCTTGACGCGGACTTCGGCGATATAGGCGCGCATGGCGCGGATCTTCACGCCTTCGGCGATTTCGACTTCCACTTCGGCGTCGTCGATAACCTTGGTCACCTTGCCGGTGATGCCGCCGCCGAGAACGACCTGGTCGCCGCGACGGACGTTGGACAGCGTTTCCTGGCGCTTCTTGGCCTGGGCGCGCTGCGGACGGATCAGGAAGAAGTACCAGACAACCATCAGCGGCGCGAAGAGGAAGAGCATCTCAAGGCCGGAGCCGAACGCGGAGGCTCCCGGTGCTGCGGCCGGGGCCTGGGCGAATGCTTCGGTAATGAACATCGAAAACTCCTAAGATTACCGGAGACGCTAGGCCCCCGTTACAAGCCGCCGGAATATAGTTGCGATAAGCCGGAATGCAACAGAAACACGCCGTCCGGCGTACCGAATCCACGGCTCTCAGGCTTTTGATGCACAAACGAGCGTGTTACCGCAGCGAAAAGGCTCAAGAACTGGCCGATGCGACTGGAGAAACACCATGAGCGAAGACTTCAACACCCTGATCCTGAACGAGGTCCGCAGGCTTGCGGATGCACTGGAGCGGCTCGCCGGTCCCCCACCCGCCGTCAACGACTGGAACGCCGCCGACTGCTTCGTCTGGGTACCGGCCAACCAGCGCCTGCAGCCGGTGCCGCGTCCGAACCGCGTGGCCCTGACGCTGATCCGCGGCGTCGACCACGTGCGCGACATCCTGCATGAAAACACGCTGCGGTTTGCGGAAGGTTTTGCGGCCAACAACGTGCTGCTCTGGGGCGCCCGCGGCATGGGCAAGTCCTCGCTGGTGAAGGCCGTGCACGAGGACGTGCGCGCCGCGACCGGCATCTCGCTGAAGCTTATCGAGGTGCATCGCGAGGATATCGCCTCGCTGCCTGCCCTGCTCGATATCCTGAAAGCCTCCGGCCAGCGCGTCATCGTGTTCTGCGACGACCTCTCCTTCGATCATGACGACACCGCCTACAAGTCGCTGAAGGCGGCACTCGACGGCGGCATCGAAGGCCGGCCGGACAATGTTCTGTTCTACGCGACCTCCAACCGCCGCCACCTCCTGCCGCGTCACATGATGGAGAACGAGCAGTCGACGGCGATCAATCCGTCCGAGGCGGTCGAGGAAAAAGTGTCGCTGTCGGATCGGTTCGGCCTGTGGCTCGGCTTCCACAAATGCAGCCAGGACGACTATCTGACGATGATCGATGGCTATGCCGAACATTTTGATCTCGGCCTCGAACGGGACGTGCTGCATCACGGGGCGCTCGAATGGGCGACGACCCGCGGCGGGCGTTCGGGCCGCGTCGCCTGGCAATATATCCAGGATCTCGCCGGGCGGCTGCGGAAGCCGCTCTCCCGAGATTGAAACCCAAGAAAAGCGCTGAGAACGCAAAAAGCCCGGCACTGCCGGGCTTTTCTCCGTCCCCTGAAACGCACTACTTATTCAAGGAAGGTAATCGGGTTGACCGGGGTCGCGTCCTTGCGGACTTCGAAGTGGACCTGCGGGCGCTTGGCGTCGCCGCTCATGCCGGACGAGGCGACCGTCTGGCCGCGGGTGATCTTCTGCCCGCGCGTGACGTTGATGCTGCCGGCATGGCCGTAGACGGTGACCTTGCCGTCGTCGTGACGGACGAGAACCGTATTGCCGAGTTGCTTCAGGCCGTTGCCCGCATAGATGACCACACCGTTTTCGGCAGCCTTGATCGGCGTGCCTTCCGGCACCGAGATGTCGATGCCGTCGTTGCGGTTGCCGTCGACGTTCTGGCCGTAACCGGCGATGACCGCACCGTTGACCGGCCAGCGATACTTGCCGATGCCGGTCGACTGCGGCGCCACGGAGGCGACGTCCGACTTCTTCTCGACGTCGGCGACCGATGCGCTGTCGACAGCCGCCTTGGCTGCGGCCGGTGCCACAGACACCTGGGCGACCTGAGCAGGTGCGGAGGCGGCTGGCTTCGGGGCCGCGGCTGCGGCCTTTTCGACCGGCTTCTGCGGAATCGACGCGGTCTTGACCGGATCAGCGACTGGAGCCGCAGTACCGTTCGCGACCTTGAGCGTCTGGCCGATCCGGACGCCCGTTGTCAGGTTGTTGGCAGCCTTCAGCTGGTCGATCGGCGTGCCGGTCTCGCGGGCGATCTTGTTGATCGTGTCGCCCGGCTTGACCACATAGGTGCCGCCGACCGGCTTGCCGCCCGGAGGCGTCAGCTTGGCGGGTTCGGCCATCGCCTTGTCGCGTGCCGGGGTCGGCAGGACGGCGAGTTTCTGCTCGGGTTCGCGGGCCGGTGCCGGAGCCTTGTTCTGGAGGTCGATCGAGCCGGCGGCATTCTTGGCGGAATTCTGCGCCGTGCCGAAGGTCGGGATGAGGACGGACTGGCCGGGGGCAACGGCGCCGCCGTTTGCCTTGAGGATTTCCTTTTCCGGAACGCCGTAGCGCTTGGAAAGGGTCGAGACCGTTTCGCCGGGCCGCAGCGTCACCTTCGGTGCGTTGACCGTGGACCAGCCGGACATCGGCTTTGCGGTCGTGCCGGTGACGACGTTGTCGGCCTTCAGCGTAGACGCGGATGGAGCGACCAGCGTGTGAGCAGCCGGCTGACGGCCCGGGAACGGCTGGGCGAGCGCCTCCTGGCGGGTCGCCGGATCGCGACCCAGAGGAGCGGCGTTACGCTGCGCCGTGGCGCCGGTCGGAGCGGCGAGTTCCGAGCGCTGAACGGCGACTGGAGCGGATGCGGTGCGCGCCGGCGAGGTATATCCACCGGAGTTGCCGGGATAAGGCTGCGCCATGGCGGTATTGCGCGAACCGTAGTCGTTCCGCGGAATGGGCGGCAGAGCCTGAGCCTGCCCCGAACCGAGATCAGCCTGCGGCGTGGGTGCGCGGCCATAGCCCCCACCACCCTGTCGCTGCGGTATGGACGCCGTCGTTATATTGTCGGATTTCGAAAAGAGCCCCGAGAAACGCGTTGCGTCCGAACTGCACCCGGTCGCAGCACTGGCGAGCAGCGCCGCGACGGCAAATTTGATTACAGATTTTCCGAATTTCGGAGAACTCTTCATACGCATGACTCGACCTACAGATACGCAACCATCGTGAGAGTCATTAAAACGCGTTAGTCTTACTGCACCGTTAAAGGGCAGACATTCTCCTAAAATTTTAGGGAAATTGATAACCATGACGGCCGAAACGCCGTAAAGCCATGGAACAAAACGGCCTAAAGCGCCGCCGCGATATGCGGGACGATCGGCAGAAAAGGCACCGCAAACAGATCCTCGCGCTCGAATCGGCTGCCGGTCTTGGTCAGGCGCACCATGATGCAGGCGTCGCCGTCCATCAGGGGGGCGACCATCGACCCGCCATGGGTGAGCTGCTCGGCATAGAATCGCGGCAGCGTCGAGAAGGCCGCCGTGACGAAAATGCGGTCGAACGTGCCCTCGCCCGGCATGCCGTTGCCTCCGTCGGCCTGGCGCACGACGACATTGCGCAGTCCCAGCGCATCCATGCGGCTCTGGGCGGCGGTGACAAGGGTGCGGTATCGCTCGACGGTCAGCACCCGCTCGGCGATGCGGGCGATGACGGCGGCGGTGAAGCCGCTGCCCGTGCCGATTTCGAGCACCCGATGTCCGGGCTTGACCTGAAGGCGATGCAGCAGGCGCACGGCGAGATCGGCGCCTTCCATGAAGGAACCGCAATCGATCGGCACGGTACGGCTGGAATAGGCGTCCTCGGCAAGCGATGGCGGCACGAACTGCGAGCGCGGCGTCTGCTCAACGGCGGTCAGCAGATCGAGGTCGGAAATGCCTTCCGACCTGAGGCGCAGCACGAGCGCCGCAAAACCCTCTTTTTCGACCATGCCCGATTTCAATCGGCAGCTCCGAATCCCAGTACTTTCGCCACGCGATCCTGAACCGAATGATCGGTCAGGTCCAGCTTCAAGGGTGTTACGGAGATCTTGTTTTCCTTGACGGCCTGGATGTCGGTGCCGTCGCGGAAATGGCCCTTCCGTTCGCCGAATCGCAGCCAGTAATAGGGCAGACCGCGCCCGTCATTGCGGGCGTCGATCGTCAGGCCGAAATCGAGCTTGCCCTGCGATGTCACTTCAACACCCTGCACATCGGCGGGTTCGCAGTTCGGGAAGTTCAGGTTGAGGAAGGTACCGTCCGGCAGGTCCACGTCGATCAGCTTGCGGATGAGGTCCGGTGCGTAGGATTCAGCGACTTCCCACGGCGCATAACGGCCGTTCTCGCGGCGTACAGCCTGGCTCAGGGCGAAAGAGCGCACGCCTTGGAGCGTCCCTTCGATGGCGCCGGCGATGGTGCCCGAATAAGTGACGTCATCGGCCATGTTGGCGCCGTCGTTGACGCCCGAGAGCACCAGGTCCGGTTTTTCAGGCAGGATCTCGCGGATGCCCATGATGACGCAATCGGTCGGCGTGCCGCGCAACGCGAAATGCTTGTCGCCCACCTTGCGAAGACGCAGCGGCTCGGAGAGCGTCAGCGAATGCGCGAGGCCACTCTGGTCGGTCTCCGGCGCAACGATCCAGACGTCGTCCGAAAGTTTGCGGGCGATACGCTCGAGAACGGCGAGGCCCTCGGCGTGAATGCCGTCATCATTGGTCAGGAGTATCCGCATCAGGCCGCCCGCTCGATCTTGGTCAGGCCACCCATATACGGCAGGAGCGCGTCCGGAATTGTGACCGAACCGTCCTCGTTCAGGTAATTTTCCATGACGGCGATCAGGCAGCGGCCGACCGCCACACCCGAGCCGTTCAGCGTGTGAACGAACTTCAGCGTCTTGTCGTCCTTGGCGCGATAACGCGCATTCATGCGGCGCCCCTGGAAATCGCCGCAGACCGAGCAGGAAGAGATTTCGCGGTAGGTATCCTGGCCGGGGAGCCAGACCTCGATGTCATAGGTCTTGCGCGCGCCGAACCCCATGTCGCCGGTGCAGAGCGTCATGGTGCGGAAATGCAGGCCGAGACGCTTCAGCATGTTCTCGGCGCATTCGGTCATCCGCTCGTGCTCGGCGATCGACGATTCCTGGTCGGTGATCGACACGAGTTCGCACTTCCAGAACTGGTGCTGGCGCAGCATGCCGCGGGTATCGCGACCGGCGGAGCCGGCTTCCGAGCGGAAGGACGGGGTCAGCGCCGTGAAGCGCAGCGGCAGCTTTTCCTGTTCCAGTATTTCGCCGGAAACAAGGTTGGTGAGCGTCACTTCCGCCGTCGGGATCAGGTAACGGCCGTCCGTCGTCTTGAACAGGTCTTCCTCGAACTTCGGCAGCTGGCCGGTACCGTACATGGCATCGCCCTTCACCATCAGCGGCGAAGAGACTTCCGTATATCCATGCTCGGTCGTGTGCATGTTGATCATGAACTGGCCGAGCGCCCGTTCAAGCCTGGCGAGCTGGCCGGTCAGGACTGTGAAACGCGAGCCTGAAAGCTTCGTGGCGCGCTCGAAATCCATCATCCCGAGCGCTTCGCCGATCTCGTAATGCTCGCGCGCCGCATGGTTCCAGCGCGGCTTTTCGCCGACCATGTGCTTGACGACGTTGTCGTGCTCGTCCTTGCCGACCGGAACGTCGTCAAACGGTATGTTCGGGATGCGCGACAGGGCGTCTTCGAGGGCGGCGACTGCGTCGCGCTCTTCCTGCTCGGCAACCGGCATCGTCTCCTTGATGGTGGCGACTTCGGCCTTCAGCTTTTCGGCAAGCTCGGAATTCTTCTGCCCGAGCGCAATGCCGATCTCCTTGGAGGCGGCGTTGCGGCGGGACTGCATGTCCTGAAGTTTCTGGATGACGGAACGGCGCTTGTCGTCCAGCGCCAGAAGGGTTGCCGCCATGGGCTCCGCACCGCGCTTGTTCAGCGCCGCATCCAAAGCCCCTTCGTTTTCACGGATCCACTTGATATCGAGCATCTTGCCTTGCCTTTAGAGCGGAACGCCGCGGACTCGCAAAGCAGGCCGGATGGTTTCAAGCCTTGTCCGTCTCCGCAACATCCGAAGGTTCCTGCTCCGAAAGCTTTTCCTCGGCACGTTTGCGCTCGACGAGTCGTGCGGCGTAGATGGAAATCTCGTAGAGAAGGATGGTCGGCAGTGCAAGACCGATCTGGGACATCGGATCGGGCGGGGTCAGCACGGCCGCGACCACGAAGGCCAGCACGATCGCGTATTTGCGCTTCTCCCGCAGCCAGTCGCTGGACAGGATGCCGACGCGGGCGAGCAGCGTGGTGACCACCGGAAGCTGGAACACCAGGCCGAAGGAGAGGACGAGCGTCATGATCAGGCTCAGATATTCCGAAACCCGCGGCAGGAGCGAAATACCGACTTCACCTTCGGTCGGCGCCTGCTGCATGGCAAGGAAGAACCACATGACCATGGGAGTGAAGAAGAAATAGACCAGCGCGGCGCCCATCAGGAAGAGGACCGGCGAAGCCACCAGGAACGGCAGGAAAGCTGCCCGCTCGTTTTTATAGAGGCCAGGCGCCACGAACTTGTAGATCTGCGAGGCGATCACCGGGAAGGCGATCACCAGCGCGCCGAACATCGCCACCTTCACCTGGGTGAAGAAGAATTCCTGCGGCGCGGTATAGATCAGCTCGGACTTGGCAAGATCGAGGTGGGCCCAGAGAACCGCCCATTTGTAGGGAACGACAAGCAGGTTGAAGAGCTGCTTGGCGAAGAAGAAGCAGACGACGAAGGCGACGAAAAAGGCGCCGATCGACCACATCAGCCGGGTGCGCAGTTCCATCAGATGCTCGATGAGCGGCTGCGGCTTGTCTTCGATGTCACCGCTCATGCGTCGTCCTTCGGGCTATCGGTCTTTTTCGGCGTGCGCTTGCGCACCGGGGCCTTGACGATCGCCTCATCCACTGCCTGGGCGGCCGGGGCCGGTTTCGCCGCCGCGCGGGCACGCTTCGGTTTTTCGACGATGGCGACCGGAGCCGCGGCGGTCTCGACGACGGGTTTTACCCTTGCGGCAGTCTTGCGGACCGGCTTCGGCTTTTCTGCGACGATTGCCGCCGCCTCAGGTGAAGCAGGCGCGGACTGGGCCGGAGCCGGGACAGGTGTCGAGGATGAAGGTGCTGCCGACGGGAAGTTGGCGGGGATCTCGGGAGCCGTGTCGACGGGCGACGTGCCCTCGACAGCCTGCCGGGCCTCGATATCGGTCTCGGCGACAGCCGGCGTCGGCATCTGCGTCGCCTTCTGCAGATCGGCGCGGATTTCCTGCCCCATCTGCCGGAGCGGGTTGATCGCATCCCTCAGCGCATTTGTCGGGTTCAGCCGCTGCGCATCGGAAATCGTCTTGCGCACGTCGTCGAGTTCCGACTCCTTCAGCGCTTCATCGAATTGCGCGCGGAATTCCCCGGCCATCTTGCGCAGATTGGTCGTCATCTTGCCAAAGGCCCTGAGCATGGGCGGCAAATCCTTCGGACCAACCACGACGATCAACACGATCGCGATGACGAGAAGCTCGGTCCAGCCGATATCTAACATTCAACGAGGCTCCTGGAACCCTCCACTCGGACATTACGACCGAGTGGTATCCTTGGCCTCTTCAGCCTTGAGATCAACGGTCTTCGTCGTGGTCGTCGCGCCGTTCGCCTCGGGGGCGTCCTCGTCGCTCATGCCCTTCTTGAAGCTCTTGATGCCCTTGGCGAAATCGCCCATCAGTTCCGGAATCTTGCCGCGTCCAAAGAGGACAAGCACGATGACCAGAACGATCAGCCAATGCCACACACTGAAAGAACCCATAAGTCCAACTCCATTAGTACCGTTTCATCGATGTAAGCTCTTTATGATGCTTTTTCAAACACCAAAATGTCGCCGATGGACACCGTTATCGAGACGTCCTTAACCCTGGGCGACAATTTGTCGACCCGGATCCCGCCAAGACCCTGCTGACCGGCGCCGCGAACCACGAGCATCAGGAACCCGACGCCGCCGAGGAACCGTGTCGGCAGGATGCGCCCCGCGATCTGCCCGCTTTCCAGCGCTAGGCCGGCATCGCCCAGCATCGGTCGGATCGTGTCCTTTAGCCGAGAAACGAGGCCGGACAAGGGCTTGCAATATCGCTGCCTGCCGCCAGAAGAGAGCGCATACGGGCGTTTTGCGCATGGTGCGGCAGACCGACGCGCTCCAGGGCCGTAATCGCTTCGGCTGGTCATTCCTCCGCTTCGCCGCCCGGCGTCAGGAGGCCAAGTTCCTCGAGGTCAAGTTGCGTGATCGGGTCCTCGTCCTCGGAAAGATCGTCCGCATTGATCGGGACGGGTATCGCAAAGCCCGGCGGGATGCGGCCGGAAAGCAAACCTGCGCCCTTCAATTCTTCGAGACCAGGGAGATCGCGCAGTTCTTCCAGGCCGAAGTGGTCGAGGAAATCGGGCGTCGTGCCAAGCGTCACCGGTCGTCCCGGAGTGCGGCGGCGGCCGCGGAAACGGACCCAGCCAGCTTCCATCAGTACATCCAGCGTACCCCTGGACGTCTGGACGCCGCGGATCTCCTCGATTTCGGCGCGGGTGACGGGCTGATGATAGGCGATGATGGCCAGCACTTCGAGTGCGGCGCGTGACAGCTTCTTCGTCTCGTTGTCTTCCTTGTGGATGACGAAGGAGAGATCGGCGGCGGTGCGGAAGGCCCAGCGGTCGCCGCTGCGAATCAGGTTGACCCCGCGGGGCGCGTAGACATCCATCAGCCGTAGCATGACGGCATTGACATCGGTGCCGCGCGGCAGGCGTTCGGCCAGAAACGCCTCAGAGACCGGCTCGGCGGAGGCGAAGACCAGCGCTTCTGCGATCCGCTCGACTTCCGCCGACGAGAAGGATGGAATCTCCGCCTCTTCTTCCGCATCGATCGGAAGATCGTCGTCTTCTGGCGGCGTCAATCGACGCCTCCCTTGGCGGGCTGCGGCAGGGCGGGCAGCTGTGGCCCGGTTCCCTTGCGCAGAAAGATCGGCTGGAAGGCGCCGTCCTGGCGGATTTCGAGCTTGCCTTCGCGCACCAGTTCGAGCGACGCGGCAAAGGCACTGGCGGTCGCCGTGACCCGGTCCTCCGGCGGCAGATAGGGCAAGAGATAGTGCTGTAGCGCCGTCCAGTCGACGATCTCGCCGAGCATGCGGGTCAGCAGCTCGCGGGCATCGACCAGCGACCAGACCTTGCGCCTCTCGATCGTCACCTGGGTGACCGCCGTGCGCTGGCGCAGGTTCGCATAAGCCGAGAGAAGGTCGTAGAGCGTCGCGTCATAGGCGGATTCGACGCGATGCGGGATATGCTCCGGCGCCCCACGGGCAAAGACGTCGCGGCCGAGCCGGTTGCGGTTGACCAGCCGGGTCGCCGACTCCCGCATCGCCTCAAGGCGTTTCAGGCGGAAAGCGAGCGTTGCGGCCAGTTCCTCGCCGCTCGGGCCGTCGTCGCCCTTGGCCTGCTGCGGAATGAGCAGCTTCGATTTGAGATAGGCGAGCCAGGCGGCCATGACGAGATAATCGGCGGCAAGCTCGATGCGGACCCGCCGAGCGCTGTCGATGAACAACAGATATTGCTCGACCAGTGCCAGAACCGAAATGCGGGCGAGATCGACCTTCTGGGTGCGGGCCAGATGAAGCAGCAGGTCGAGCGGACCTTCGAAACCGCTGACATCGATGACAAGTGCTGGATCGTCCGTCGCACGTTCGGCGCCGGCATCCTGCCACAACTTGTCCATCGGAATGGCGTTCTGCGGTGTCGTCGTTGCCATTCCCCAACCTCTTGCTGTCGACCGCCGTCAGGAGACGGCGAGAAGACCGTGGAATTCCGCGCGTACCGCCTCTTCGCTCAAGCCGTCGCCCGGGCCGAAGGCGGCTTCCACCGCCTTTGCACGCCGCAGCGCCTCGCCGGCAAGCGGGATCGCTTCCTTCACGACGGCCTTCATTTCGTCCATGACGCCGTTGCAATGCAAGACAATATCGCAGCCGCCCCCAACGATTCTTGCCGCACGCTCACCGATCGTGCCCTTCAGCGCATTCATCGACGTGTCGTCGGACATCAGCAGCCCGTCGAAACCGATATGGCCACGGATGATCTCGTCGATCACCTTGCGGGAAATGGTCGCCGGCTCATCAGGGTCGATGGCCGTAAAGACGATATGCGCGCTCATCGCCATCAGCTCGTCCTTCATGGCGACAAAGGGCAGGAAGTCGTGCGCTTCGAGTTCTGCGCGCGAGACGGTGACCACCGGCAGTTCGTGATGGCTGTCGGCCATTCCGCGCCCGTGGCCCGGCATGTGCTTCATCACCGGCAGCATGCCGCCCGCCTTGAGACCGTCGGTGGCAGCCTGCCCCATTTCGGCAACCGTCTTCGGATCGAAACCGTAGGCGCGATCGCCGATGACGTTGCTTGCCCCTTCGATCGGCACATCGAGCACGGGCAGGCAATCGACATTGATGCCGAATTTCATGAGGTCGAAGGCATGCAGGCGCGACATCAGCCAGGTTGCCCGCAGGCCCTTTTCGCGATCCCGGCGGTAAAGCTCCCCGAGCACGGCGGCCGACGGATACCGCTCGATCATCGGCGGACGGATGCGCTGGACGCGGCCGCCCTCCTGGTCGATCAGCACCGGCGCATCCGGCCGGCCGATACTATCGCGCATGCCGGCGACGAGATCGGCAATCTGCGACGGCTCGACGCAATTGCGGGCGAAGAGGATGAAGCCCCAGGGCCGCTCGTTCCGGTATAGCGCCACTTCGTCGGTGGTGAGGGTCGGGCCGCTGGAGCCCAGGATCATTGCTTTTGATTCGCTCATGGCTCGACCTTAGATCATGGAACGCCCAACGAAAAACGGGGCGCCGAGGCGCCCCGTCCGATTTCTTCGCTTTTCAGCCCTTACCGGCCGACCAGGCAGGTGCCTCCGGCGGCGCGATACCGTTCGCAGAGCGCCACGGCGTCGTTCTTGCTGCCGGCCGGAATGCGGACGCGGTAGAACGTGCCCTTTCCGGCAATCTCGGCCGACTTGATATCGACGCCGCGGCCACCGATGACGCTGCCGAACTTGGACGACAGGTTCTGGTAGGATTTCTGGGCCTCCGCCTGGGACGGCAGCGAGGCGATCTGGATCACGTAGTCACCGGGGCCTGCCGAAGCGACCTGATTTGCGGCAGACGCCGGAGCCGCCGCCGGCTGCACCGGTGCGCGGACATTGCCTTGATCAGTCACGGCAGCGACCACGTTGACCGGCTGCTCGGCCGGACGCGCAATCGGAACCGGAGCCTTCGCCGCCGGTGCAGAGGCCTGAACCGGAGCGACAGGCGCCTGAGCCTGCGCGGCAGCAGGAGCCGGGGCAGCCGGCGTCGGCTGGGCGGGAGCGGCTGCGACCGGCGGCGTGACCGGGTTCGTTCTCACCACGTTGACGTTTTCGGCCGGAGCGGCCGGATTGGCGGGCGCCGAAACCGGAAGGATACCGCCGGTGCCGGCATTCGAGTTAGCCGGCGAGTTAGCCGGCTGGGGTTGCGTGCGGACCGGTGTCGCCGGCATGGAGGCCGGGACTTTTTCGGGGAAAGCGGCCGCCGTTTCGACCGGCTTTGCGCCGGCGGCGGGCAGCTTGGCGGTTTCCGGCGCGGCGAGTGCCGGGGCGGCAATTTCCTGCTCGACCAGCTTGCCGTCGGGGCGGACGATCATCGTCTTGACCTTGCGCGGCATGACAGTCACGGGCTGCTGCTCGGCAGAGGTATTGTTTTGCGCGGTCCGATCCTGCGGCAGGAGGCGCGGATCCTCCGTCTCGCCGACATCGGTCGGCTCGATATCGTTCTCGCCTTCGAGCGGCAGCGTATCGGGCATCAGGGTCTTCTGCACGACGTCGATAGGCTCCTCGTTGGAGGAGATCAGGGTGCGCTGCTTCGGATCCTTCGGCGAAACGCCGGCGACGCGGTCGTAGACCGCCTTGTCCTGGTTGGGGACGGTCTTGCCGCCCGGATTTTCAGGCGCAATCTTGATCGGTTCGTTGTCGGCCGCAATGATAACCGGTTCGCCGCCTGACACGACACCCGACACGCTGCTGCCGAAGAACGCGTAGGCACCGACGCCTCCAAGGATAACAACCCCGGCAAGGACCAGCGGCATGGCCCAACTGCGGACGGAACGGCGGGCGTTCTCGACGGTCGCGACATAGTCGGCGTCGGAATAGTGCAATTCCTCATGCTCGGCGGTCGGCAGCGGCGTCGTCAGGCTGCGGCGGAAGTCCTCTTCCAGAGCCCGCTCGAAATCGTCGAGATCGGTATAGGCCGGCGAACGGCCAGCTTCGGCCGCAGCCTGCTGGCCTCTCGGCGCGATATCGATCTCCGGCTTGCGTGCCGGCGCAGAGGCCGGCTTGCCCGGCGCGGCCAGCAACGTGGCAAGCTCGGCATCGATGTCGAGTTCGTAGTCGGGACGATAGGCCGGCGGCTGTTCCGGCTCTTCTGCCGGTAGCGACGGCACGTCGAGTTCGGCGATGGCCTCCACCTGATCTTCCGAATCGGCAATCTGGGCCGGATCGAATGGCAGATCGGCAATCGCTTCAGGCTCTTCTACGACCTGCGCCTCCACGACCGGTGCCGCCATAGCGGTAACAGGCGCAACGCGCGCGACCGGCACCATGGAAGGAGCGACGGCAGGTGCGGGTTCCGCTTTCGCAGGGGCAACCGCCGGAGGCGGTGCCTGAACCTGGTGTACCTGCGCCTCTTCGACGACGATCTCGGCAAGGTCGAGTTCGAGGCCATCGAGCGCCAACTCGAATTCTTCATCGGAGAACGGATCCGTCTCGTCCAGAGAATGCAGTTCGGCAACCGGGGGCTTGGCAACCGGCGCATCGGCAACAACGGAGGCAGCGGACGCCACGGATGCGGCGGTGTGCGTGAAGACCGGCTCCGGCTTAGCCACAGGGGTCGCGAGCGGCTGCCCGTTCGATGTCGGCAGCGTATAGCGCTGGACGTCGTAGATCAGTTCGTCAAGCGCGGAGAACCTATCCTTCTGCGGCGCAGCGGCTGGTACGGCGGCGATCGGCGCAACGGTGACGGGTGCAGGCCGCGGTTCCTGGGCCTGCGGTTCCGGGACTTTTACGGAAACCTGCGGCCCGGCAGCCGGTGCCGGCTCGATCTTCGGGCTCAGGCTATCCTCCAGAACCGAAGGCTCGAAAGCATATTCGTTCGGTGCAGGTGCCGCCACTTGAGAAGTGGTTACAGCCGCCTGTGCGGAGGCCGCAGAGACGTCCCGTGCGACGCTGAAATTGCTGAGCGGCATCCGGAAGCCGGGAATGTAGGCGCCCTTGCCCCTCTCCGTCTTTGGCTCAAGCTCAAACTTCGCTTCGGGTTCTGATTTCGCTTCAGGCTCGAATGCCGCCTCGGGTTCAGGGGCTGCCTCGGGTTCGAACGCCGCCTGAGGTACGAACCGGACCTCCGGCTCGAATTTCGCCTCCGGCTCGAACGTCACTTCAGGCTCGCTTGCCGCATAGGGCTCAGCGGCGATCGAGGTTTCCAACTCCGCGGCGAGATCGAACTCGTCCGCCGGGTCTTCCATCGACGCGGCGGCCGACATCGAACCTGCGGTGGTGAAATCGGGCAGATCGAAAACGGGCTCCATGCGCGCGGTTTCGGTAGCCGGCTCGAATTCCGGCTCCGCAGCAACATTCTCGTCGATGGCGTCAACTGCCAACGGCGGCTCCTCGTCACCGAAAAGGTCGGCGCGTGTGTCGATACCGCTATCGGCCGGCAGGAAGGCCTGCGGCACTTCTACGGCCGGGGTTTCGGACGGAACGAACTCCAGTTCCTCCGGCTCTACCGGCGGCGCGGCAACCGTGATATCGGGCGCAGGCTCGGCGAAAGGATGACGGGCATCATCGACCGCAATATCGTGAACGGGGTCGAGATGCGGCGCGTCATAGCGTTCGAACTCCTGAAGAAGCTCGTCCTCGAGATTGAAAGCCGGATCCCGCCGCGCAGACGATAAAGTATCTGCGGAAGATGATCCAGGCTTGGCAGCGACGGGGAGATCGTCGTAGCCTACGATGCGGGCGAGCTCTGCCAGCGGGTCATCATCGGCAAAGAAGTCCGGCAAATCATTCCGGCTACGCGCAAGGTTGTTATCGGCCATTACCTCGTCCACTCACCTACATTACAACGCATATGCCAGTGCAATGTGGGGAAATGGTGGCGATATCTACCGCATTTCTTCCGGTGCCGCAGTGCCCATGATTGCAAGTCCTGACTTCAAGACAGAGGCGACAGCATGCACCAGCCCAAGCCTGGCAATGCTCAATTCTCGGTTTTTATCATTAACAAAACGTAATTCCGGTTGTTCTTTACCTTTATTCCAGTGCGCATGGAAGAAACTTGCCAGATCATAGAGGTAAAAAGCAAGCCGATGCGGCTCCTGCGCCTGGGCAGCAGCCTCAATGATCCTGGGGTATTCCGCGAGCTTGGCTACCAGCTGCATCTCGTTCGGATCGTTGATCAGGCTGCTCGAGCCTTTGAGGTCGAGCGAATCAAAATCGAGACCCGGGAAGGCTTCCTTTGCCTGCCGGAACACCGACGAGCAGCGTGCATGCGCATACTGCACGTAGAAAACGGGGTTGTCCTTCGACTGTTCGGTCACCTTGGCGAAGTCGAAGTCCAGCGGCTCCGAGCTCTTCCTGTAGAGCATCATGAAGCGCACCGCGTCGCGACCGACCTCGTCGACCACCTCGCGAAGGGTCACGAAGTTGCCGGAGCGCTTCGACATCTTCACCGGCTCGCCATTCCGGTACAGCTTGACGAGTTGGCAGAGGAGCACGGTGAGCTTCGCCTTACCGCCGGAAACGGCGCGCGCGACGGCTTCCAGGCGCTTGACGTAACCGCCATGGTCGGCGCCGAGCACATAGATCATCTCGTCGTAACCACGATCGAACTTGTCCTTGAAGTAGGCAACGTCGGCCGCAAAATAAGTATAGCTGCCGTCCGACTTGATCAGCGGCCGATCCATATCGTCGCCCACGTCGGTGGAGCGGAACAGCGTCTGTTCGCGGTCCTCCCAGTCTTCCGGCAACTGGCCCTTCGGCGGCGGCAGCGTGCCCTTGTAGACGTGCCCCTTGAAGGTAAGGTCGTTGATCGCCTGGCGGATGCGCTGCGCGCCGTTGGCATGCAGGGCCCGCTCCGAATAGAAGAGGTCGTGATGGACGTTGAGGGCGTCGAGATCGTCGCGGATCAGCGCCATCATCGCATCGATCGCCTTGTCCTTGACGATCGGCAGCCAGGCGTCTTCCGGCATGGTGCGCAGGCCCGGACCGTATTCCTCTGCGAGAGCCTGGCCGACCGGCACGAGGTAGTCGCCCGGATAAAGGCCCGAGGGGATTTCGCCGATCGTCTCTCCGAGAGCCTCGCGGTAACGCAGGAAGACCGAGCGAGCCAGAACATCGATCTGGCTGCCGGCATCGTTGATATAGTATTCCTTGGTCACGTCGTAGCCGGCGAATTCCATCAGGTTCGCCAACGCATCGCCCACCACCGCGCCGCGGCAATGGCCGACATGCATCGGGCCGGTTGGGTTGGCCGAGACGTATTCGACATTCGCCTTCTTGTCGGCGCCGACCGTCGAGCGGCCGTAGTCCGTGCCCTCGGCAATCATCGAGGCGAGCACGCGCTGCCAGTAAGGGGCGCCTAGACGGATGTTGATGAAGCCGGGACCGGCGACAGAAACCTCGCTGACATCGGCATCCGCACGCAGCGCTTCGGCGATGATATCGGCAAGCGCACGCGGATTGGTGCCAAGCGGCTTGGCCAGAACCATGGCGGCATTGGTCGCCACATCGCCGTGGCTCTGATCCCGCGGCGGCTCAACTGCGATACGGCCAAAATCAAGCTCGCTTCGCTTTTCCTTGATGATATCAAGGCTTTCCAAAGCGTTCTTAATTCTGGTTTCGAAGTCGGCAAAAAGATTCATGTTCAATCATCCCCGGGGATATGCCCGAGGACCCTTGCTGGCCAGTGTCATTGGTGGCGGTGCCTAGCGCAAATCCGGAGTCTGGTCAAACAGCTCGCCATGCGCCTTGATCGCAAACGTGTCCGTCATTCCCGCTAGATAATCGCCCACGTGACGCGCCCTCGCCGTCTCGCCGAGCCCGGCAATATGGTTGACCCAATAGTGGCTGCGCATCAGCGACGGATCGTTCATATAGGCGCTGAAGAGATCCGTGACGATCTGGGAGGCGCCGGCGCGGATGCGCATGATGTCCGGATGCCGGTAGATCCGCGAGAACAGCAGCTTCTTGATACAGCGGTCGGTCTCGGCCATCTCCTCGGAGAACGTGGCGATGACATGCCCCGCGGCACGGACGTCGTCGGCGCTCTGCGGATCCACCTTGCCGAGATTGTGCTGCGCCACGTCGATGACGTCCTCGACCATGTGGGTGATCTGCCGGCGCATGATCTCGTGGGCGAAACGGCTCGGTTCGAGATGCGGATAACGCGCCCTCACCTCCGCCATCAATCTGGCGAGGAACGGGACCTCATCCAGCATCTCGAAGGTCAGCAGGCCGGAGCGCAGTCCATCGTCTATGTCATGGGTATTGTAGGCGATATCGTCGGCGATCGCCGCGACCTGCGCCTCCAGGCTGGCATAGCTGGCGAGCTCCAGGTCATGCAGTTCGCAGTAGTCGCGGATCGGCTGGGGCACTGGTCCGCGCGTCCCTTCACCAGCCGGGGTCAGGAGCGGGCCATTGTGCTTGACCAGGCCTTCGAGGCTTTCCCAGGTCAGGTTGAGCCCATCGAAATCCGCATATCGGCGCTCCAGCTTGGTGACGATGCGCAGCGACTGGGCGTTGTGGTCGAAGCCGCCATAAGGCTTCAGCATCTCGTCCAGCGCGTCCTCGCCGGTATGGCCGAACGGGGTGTGGCCGAAGTCGTGGACCAGCGCCACGCCTTCGGCGAGATCCTCGTCGAGCTTCAGGGCGCGGGCGAGCGCCCGGGCGATCTGCGCCACTTCGACCGTGTGGGTGAGCCTTGTGCGGTAATGGTCGCCGTCCGGGCTGATGAAGACCTGTGTCTTGTGCTTCAGCCGCCGGAAAGCGGTGGTGTGGACGATGCGGTCGCGATCGCGCTGGAACTCGGAGCGCGTCAGGCTGCCATCCTCGGGAAACAGACGCCCGCGCGACGCCCAGGGATTGGCGGCGTAGACCGCCCGCTCGCCACTGCCGAAACCCAGCGCCCTGGTATCGATCGTCATGCCGTCACCTGTTTGTTCATCCGTCGCCTGCCGCCCATTGACGTGCCGTTCACGTCTTCATACCTATAGTGAAGCTGTGCGCAATGCCGGTGACAGGAATCTCTCCGGGCCTTGAACCCGGCAGGAGGCGGATAATATGGAAACCAATGTAACTCTTTCAAATGCGGCGGCCAAGCGCATCGCCGAAATCGTCGGCAACGAAGCCGGCAAGCAGGCGCTGCGCGTCTCGGTCGAAGGTGGCGGCTGTTCGGGCTTCTCCTACAAGTTCGATCTCGCCGAAGCGCCCGGAGACGACGACGTGGTGATTGCCAATGGCGACGCCAAGGTGCTGATCGACAGCCTCTCGCTCGTCTACATGGCGGGTTCGGAGATCGACTTCGTCGACAACCTGCTCGGCCAGTCCTTCCAGATCAAGAACCCCAACGCGGTCGCCAGCTGCGGCTGCGGCACCAGCTTCTCGATCTGATAACATCTCCCCCGACGCACTTCGCCCTTTCCAACGCTTCCTCTTTCGCTAAAAGAGAAAGCGAACATGGAGGCAAGGGCCGATGAAGATCGCCACCTGGAACATCAACGGCGTCAAGGCGCGGATCGACAATCTGCGCCAGTGGCTGGCCGATTCCTCACCGGACATCGTCTGCCTTCAGGAAATCAAATCCGTCGACGAAACCTTCCCGCGGCTCGAGATCGAAGCGCTTGGCTATCACGTCGAGACCCACGGCCAGAAAGGGTTCAACGGCGTCGCGCTGCTGTCGAAGACCAGGCCCGACGAAGTGATGCGCGGCCTGCCGGGCGGGGAAGGTCCGGACGGACAGATGGACGAGCAGTCGCGTTATATCGAGGGCGTGTTTTCGGTGCCGGGCGGCGCGATCCGCGTCGCCTCCATCTACCTGCCGAACGGCAACCCGGCGGACGACCCGGTCAAATATCCTTACAAGCTCGCCTGGATGGAGAGGCTGCGCCAGCATGCGCAGAACTGCCTTCTCCTTGAAGAACCGCTGATCCTTGCCGGCGACTACAATGTCATTCCCGAGCCGCACGACTGCTTCGACCCGGCGGTGTGGGCGACGGACGCGCTGTTCCTGCCGCAGACCCGCGCCGCCTTCCGCAGGCTTGAAAATCTCGGTCTCGTCGATGCCGTGCGCGCCACCACGGATGCGACCAAGCTCTATTCGTTCTGGGATTACCAGGCCGGCGCCTGGCAGAAGAACAACGGCATCCGCATCGACCATCTCCTGCTATCGGCGGAAGCCGCCGACAGGCTGAAGTCCACGGCGATCGAGAAACATGTCCGGGCCTGGGAAAAGCCGTCGGACCACGTCCCCGTCATCGGCATGTTCGATTTTAGCTGACCGTCAAGGATAGTGGCGAGGCGTCGGTTATTCGACGCCTCGGGCGAATTCCTGCGACAGGGCAACCGCGCCGCGGCGATCCTCCTCGCCGACGACGGAAAATGCCTGTTCCTGCAATTGCTGCATCCAGATACATTCCTTGGCCGTACACTTGTCGAGTGCTGCCGTCATGAAGGCGAGCCCCCGCACCGTCTGGCCTTCCTGGAAGAGAACATTGCCGAAAATCGACATGGCGCCCGCATGGCCGCTCTTACGGGCCTGGTTCAGCCATTTCTTCGCCTGCTGGATATTGGCGGTACCGCCCTCGCCGGCCAGAATCATCCGGGCAAGCTGGAACTGGGCTTCGGCCACGCCGAACGTGGATGCCGCCTGGAAATAGAGTTGGCGGGCCTGCGACAGATCGGGCTTGACCGGGCTGCCGGGAATGCCGCGGCGATAATAGTTGGCCAGCGACAGAAGCGCGTTGATGAAGAAGCCGGTATCCTCGGAACCGGGTTCGACGCCCTGTGCAGCGATCTCGTTATAGATCTTGAAGGCTTCGAAATCGTCCTTGGCGACGCCGTCGCCATAGGCGTACATGTTGGCGAGCGCCCAGCGCGAACCGGTATGGCCTTTTTCGGCGGCATAACGATAAGCTTCGACCGCGTCTTCCTTCTGGCCGTTCTTGTAGGCCTTGAAGCCGAACTTGAAGAGGTCGAACGGCCCGGACTCCTTCGTCACGCCGGACTTGATATCGAAGGCCGCCGCCGATCCCGCCAAAATCGAGGCGAGCGACGCTCCAAGAAGCAATACTCTCATGGATCCGATGTCAGACTTCGGCATTTCAGTTTCTTTCACTCCGCACGCAAGTACCCGCCGCAGCCCGAGCATAGCTCGCTGCCGGAAAAAGGTTCGTCCGGGGATATCCCGTGCCTGCTCCTCCCGAGAGACGAATGAAACTGTAGCCGCCGTTTTCGGCAAGACTAGGACCCGTAACCGCAGCAATTGCGGCAGGACAGGACGGCATCAAAATCCGCCTGCCTGAGCGCAAAAAGCCCGGCTTTTCATAAAGAAACCCGCCCATGATACTCCAATTACGCGCCCCGCCCCCGCGTTCCGCGCCTGTTCTTCCTCTATCGCTGCTCCCCGTTTGTGGCGGGAAGTGGACAGAAACGCCCCTCTCGAGGCCCCCGACAATAGTCTCGAAAAAGTGTTGCCAAATCGTCACAAGAGAAACGACGAGACCGCTCCTCCTTTGAATTAAAATTCGCCACAAAAAAGCCCGGTCGCGACCGGGCTTTCAGGCTTCATCCCGCTAGACCTAAAAGTTAATGCGATAGGAAGCAGTGAGCGCATACGCCCAGTCGTCGCCAACCGTCGCATTATAGTCGCCGTAGCCTGTCGCCTGTTTTTGGCTGCCGCTCGTGAGATAACTGACAGCACCGCCCACACGCAGTTCACCCGGGCCGCCCTTGAACGAAGCACCTAGCCCAAAGGTCCAAGTGTCGGTCATGATGTCAGCGCCTGTGCCGACGCCGCGGTCCCAGGTGATGCTGGCGAGACCGGAAATCTTATCCGTGAAGGCATGACCGATACCGCCGGTCAGTGTCCAGCCGTCCTTGAAGCGGAAGTTTTTCTGCTGCGGGCCGAGACCGGTGACTGTGTAGTTCAGGGACTGCAGCACGCTCCAGTCTGTCCACTTGACGGACCCGAAGGCGAGCCAGCCAGGAGCAATGCCGCTCTGGAGATTAAGCTCCAGAGACTGCGGCAGCGTTCCGGCGCCGTTGGAGGAGAGAACTGTGCCGGTGGGAACCGCAAAACCGAGGGCACCACTGGCCACAGCGGCACCATACGGCGTCAATGTCAGGCCACCATCTGCCTCGTGGTCGATTTTCGAGCGATAGAGCAATTCCGCGCGCAGAGCATACTCGGTAATTTCATAGGCTGCCCCAATGCGGTAGCCCACTTGGCCATCGTCCTTGAGGTTGAGCGTACCGACCCGCGTCTTTTCCTCATAGTCAAAGCTCTGGATGAACGCACCACCCAGAAAATGGAGGTCGCCCGGACCGACGTCGAGTTTCACAGAGCAGGTAGCGCCATATTCTTCGGTCTTGAACTTAGCGGAGATCGTGTAGTTGCCGATCCCAGAGGTCAATGCATCGGCTGCCTGGGTCTGCGAGCCGTATTCGGACTCCGCGCCGAATGGCTGCGTGTAGGTCAGCGCGCATGAAAACGTGTCGGCTGCAGTGAACTTGGCAGCGAAAGTCGGGACAAAATAGCTCTTGGTATAGTCGCCATCAGTCGCAGTCGCGCCGTTGATCGTCTCGTAGCCGCGCTGCGGAGAGACGTAGAGCACACCACCACGGAAATTGACCGTGCCTGGATCGTATAGGATGTCCGTATCCGCATCGCCGCGTGCGAAGCCACCTGCCAGCGCTGTCGTCTGAAACAGACATACTGCCGCAGCCGCCAGAAGCCCCTTAGAAAAAAAAGTGCTTACCATAAATTCTCCCACTCCCTGGTAAGTGACCGAAATCAGTCTAGATGGTTCGTTCTAATTGACAACTTTCGGCTGTCGGGCGCTTTGCTGCGCAAACGCCCAACGGATTTACGTAAGCAAACCAGGAACCTGGGCTTTGATGCCGATTTCGGCACAAAATTGCTCTTTCTCTGTTAATGGATTTGGTAAAATTAGAATTTTATTATTTTAAGCCGGCTACCTGTGTCAATGTGGCAACAATGCGGCTTTCTGCAGGTGAGCAGTTGCACACATGCGGGACCGGACCAACAACGGTTGCGAAAGCGAAATGCCGCGTCCGTTCCCGGCGCGGCACTCGTTATTCCCCTAATTCACAATGAAGACCGTCAGCCGGCTTCGCTGATGCGCAGGAGAGCGGTCTTCAGGTTCGCCATCTGGATTTCCAGCTCCGCGAAGCGCTCGCGCTCGGCGGTAACCACCTCGGGATCGGCATTGGCGACGAACCTCTCGTTGGCCATTTTCTTGCCGATACGGTCCATCTCGGCCTCGGTCTTGCCGACCGCCTTCTCGATGCGCGCCTTCTCGGCCACGAGGTCGATCAGGTTGCCGAGCGGCAGGCAGGCGGTGGCCTCGCCGACGACGATCTGGGCCGAACCCTTCGGAGCCGCGTCGGCGAGCTCAATGGTCTCCACGCGCGCAAGCCGGCGGACGGCCGCCTCGTGACGGCGCAGACGCGCCTGGGTCAGATCGTTGGCGCCGACGACGATCAGAGGCGCGACCGCCGATGGCGGCACGTTCATCTCGGCGCGGGCGGAGCGCAGGCCGGTCACGAGATCGACCAGCCAGTTGATCTCCTCCGCAGCCGCCGGATCGGCGAATTCCGGTGCCGGCCAGTCGGCGTGGCAAAGCAGGCCGGCGCGCGTTTCAGTATGGGCCCAGAGTTCCTCCGTCATGAACGGCATGAACGGATGCAGGAGCTTGTAGGTTTCTTCCAGCACGTAGGCCGCACAGGCCTGGGCCTCCGCCTTGGCGTGTTCGTCCTCGCTGGCGAAGATCGGCTTCAGGAGTTCCAGATACCAGTCGCAGACCTGGTTCCAAACGAAACGGTAGAGCGAACCCGCCGCCTCGTTGAACCGCTGGGTCTCGATCGCCTCCGTGACGTCGCGGATGGTTTCGGAAAGCTCCGTCAGGATCCAGCGGTTGACGGTGAGCTTCGTCGCCTCCGGCAGGAAGGCCGGATCGCGCTTGACGCCGTTCATTTCGGCAAAGCGGGTTGCATTCCAGAGCTTGGTGCCAAAATTGCGGTAACCGGCGATGCGGGCCGGATCAAGCTTCACGTCGCGGCCCTGGGCCGCCATGATCGCCAGCGTGAAACGCAGCGCATCGGCGCCGTATTCGTCGATCAGGTCGAGCGGGTCGATGACGTTGCCCTTCGACTTCGACATCTTCTGACCGTTCTTGTCGCGAACAAGCGCGTGAACATAGACGGTGTGGAAGGGCTCGACCGGATTGCCGTCCTCGTCCTTCATGAAGTGCAGGCCCATCATCATCATGCGGGCGACCCAGAAGAAGATGATGTCGAAACCGGTGACCAGCGTGCTGGTCGGATAGTATTTTTCCAGCTCCCGCGTCTGGTCAGGCCAGCCAAGCGTCGAGAAAGGCCAGAGCGCCGACGAGAACCAGGTGTCGAGCACGTCTTCGTCACGGGTCAATATCTCGCCCGGCTTGAAATTCTCCAGAAGATCCTCAACGAGGGCCTTCATCGGGCCTTCGTGCGAGAGGTAGTGCTGGATGGCGGCCTGCAGCGCCTCTTCCTCGGTCTTTTCAACGAAGACCTGCCCGTCCGGGCCGTACCAAGCCGGAATCTGGTGCCCCCACCAGAGCTGGCGGGAGATGCACCAGGGCTGGATGTTCTCCATCCATTCGAAATAGGTCTTGTCCCAGTTCTTGGGCACGAACTTGGTGCGCCCTTCCTTGACGGAAGCGATCGCCGGCTGCGCCAGGGTGTTGGCATCGACATACCATTGTTCGGTCAGCCTCGGCTCGATCGGCACCCCGCCGCGGTCGCCATGCGGAACCATGTGCTTGTGCGGCTCGACCTTGTCGAGCAGGCCCGCCTCCTCGAAAATCTCGACGACGATCTTGCGGGCGGCAAAACGGTCCTGGCCTTCGAGCCGGTCCCAGGCGCCGTGAAGGGCGGCTGGATGGTCGAGGCCTTCGAGGAAATCCTCGTTGTCCTTGAGGGTGATCGTGCCATCGATATTCATGATGTTGATGGCGCGCAGCCGTGCCCGCTTGCCGACCTCGAAGTCGTTGAAGTCGTGCGCGGGGGTGATCTTGACCGCACCGGTACCGGCCGTCGGATCGGCATAGTCGTCCGCAACGATCGGGATTTTGCGACCGACGATCGGCAGGATGACGTGCTTGCCGACGATCGCCCTGTAGCGCTCGTCCTCGGGGTTCACGGCAATGCCGGTATCGCCGAGCATGGTTTCGGGACGCGTCGTCGCGACCACGATATAGTCGCGCGTCTCGAATTCGGTCGCATTGCCGTCTTCGTCGAATGTGACCGGATACTGGTAGGTGACGCCTTCCTCGAGCGGATAGCGGAAGTGCCAGAGATTGCCGTTGACCTCGTGCTGTTCGACTTCGAGGTCGGAGATCGCCGTCAGCAGCTTCGGGTCCCAGTTGACGAGGCGCTTGTCCTTGTAGATCAGGCCCTGCTTGTAGAGCGTGACGAAGACTTCCAGGACAGCGGCCGACAGGCCCTCGTCCATGGTGAAACGCTCGCGCGACCAGTCGCAGGAGGCGCCGAGGCGCTTCAGCTGGTTGAAGATCAGGCCGCCGGATTCCTCTTTCCATTCCCAGACCCGGTCAATGAAAGCCTCGCGGCCCATCTCGCGGCGGCCCGGAAGCTGGCGCTCCATCAACTGGCGCTCGACGACCATCTGGGTGGCGATGCCCGCATGGTCCATGCCCGGCTGCCACAGCACGTCCTTGCCGCGCATCCGCTCGAAGCGGATCATGATGTCCTGCAGCGTGTTGTTGAGCGCGTGGCCCATGTGCAGCGAACCGGTCACGTTCGGTGGCGGAATGACGATCGTGAAGGCTTCCGCGCCCGGCTTGGCGTTGGCGCCGGCGCGGAAAGCGTCGGCCTCGTCCCAGGCCTTGGCGATCCTCGGTTCTACTTCTGCGGAATCGTAGGTCTTTTCGAGCATTTCCTGACCCGTTTTTGTTCTTTGAGAGCTATCGCGGTGTAAATAGGATGGGGTGTTCCAAGTCAATAAAAAAGCCGCCCCGTCACCGGAGCGGCCGCCTTGGTCGATCTGGGAACGGTTTAGCGGCGCGTGCCGCGGGACACACGTTCGATTTCCTCGCGCACCAGTCGCTCGACCAGCGTCGGCAGGTTGTCGTCCAGCCATTCCTGCAGCATCGGGCGCAGCATGTCGCCGGCCATGTCTTCGAGCGAGCGGCGCTCCATGCCGTTGAACACCGAGGCGAGTTCGCTGAAGGATTTCGCGACCTGGGCGCCTGCCTCGGCGGACAGCAGGTTGGCGGTTTCCTCGATCTTCGCCGGCAGGCTGCGCGGGGCCGGTTCCGCGGCGAAGTTCGGTTCTGGCTTCGGTTCAATCTTCGGTTCCGGCCGAACCGCCGTTTCAGCTCTGAGCGGGGCCGACAGCGGCGGGTCGAAGACCGGCATCATGACGCGCTCGACCGGCTCCGACCGCTGTGCAGCCGGCTGAGAAGCCGGAGCGGCCTGCGTGACGGGAGCAGCCTGGGAAGCCGGCTCGCGGAATTCCGGCATGCGCGGCATCTGGGGACGAAGCGGAGACGGTTCTCCCTGGCGTGCCACAGGTGCGGGCGAAGATGACGTCTGTGTCGATGGTACCGGAGCCGGGGCCGGCGCAGTCGAGGCGGGCGACAGGCGCACCGTGCCGGTCTCCTGCTGGCGGGTCGAAGCGGCCCGGACCCGCGCGGCGACATCGGCAAGCGACAGGGTGCGATCCTGCTGGGCCGCCTGGCCCGACGATCCTGACGCGTAGTTCATCGTTTCGCCCAGCGATGGCGCGCCGCGATCATTGGCAGCCATCTCGGGAACAAAGCTCGTCTCTTCGCCGTCCTCGATCTCGTCGTCGCCATAGACGGGAGGGATCTGGCCGCTGAGCGCGTTCTCGGCATTCGGCTCATTGCTTTCAATGATCCGGCGGATGGACGCCAAGATTTCTTCCATGGAGGGTTCACGCGCTACATTTGGCTGAGCCATTTTCATCCCCGCTGTTACCGGCACTCGAATCGGCCCCGTGGAGGGTGAACCGAATCGACGTTACTCTAAGGTGTTGGGGGGGCTGGAAACAATGACAAGTGCCCCAGGCCTCCTACCGATACACAGTTTTGTTGGCGTTGTGAATCCCGTAAGTCACACTTGGCCGAAACAGGTGACACTTGCCTGAGACAGGTGACACTGGCGTGAAACAGACAGATGGCGACCCCGGAAACGACAAAGGGGCCCCAAGGCCCCTTCCCGTTCCACGCGTTCGAGCCGCGCGATCGATCAGAACACGAATTCCCTCGCCTTGCGGAAGCCCGGCAGCGGCTTCACCGACGCGTTGAAATAGGCGCTTTCGGAAATCGCACCTTGCTCCTTTACCAGCACCTTCGCCTGGGCGGCATTGCCATAACCGACGACCGCGACCAGCCGGCCGCCATCGCGCAGCTGCTCCAGAAGAGCGGCAGGCACTTCCTCGACGGCGCCGTTTACGAAGACCAGGTCATAAGGAGCCTCGGCGGCAAACCCCTTTTCGAGCTCGCCGGTGACAACCGCGACATTGTCGTAGCCGAGCGCGGAAAGCGTTGCGCTTGCCTGCGCGGCCAGCGCCTCATCCGCCTCCAGGGAGACGACGGAGCCGGCGATCAGCGACAGGACGGCGGTCGCATAACCGCTGCCGGTGCCGATCTCGAGCACGACGTCATCCTTGGTGATTGCGGCAAGCTGCAGCAGCTTGGCAAGCGGCGAAGCCTCCATCAGGTAACGGCCCGAAGCCACCTCGATATCCGTGTCGATATAGGCGAGCGACTTTGCCTTGGCCGGAACGAAGGCTTCGCGCGGAACGTTGTAGAAGGCCCGCAGAACCGAATGCGACGTGACATCGGTGGTGCGGATCTGATTTTCGACCATCTTCGTCCGTGCTGCTTCGAAATCCATCATCTCAGTCGTCCCAAATCATTCGGCAATGCGCCGGTTCACGCATGACCGTCTTACTGACGGGAGGTCATGCTTTCAAGACACTGGCTGGTTTCGAAGCAAAAAAGCGGAGGAGATCGGTCTCCTGGCGCACCCCGGGCTCAAGCGTAGGCCGGAGGCGCCTCTTCCAGCTTGCGGATGGTGAGATAGTCCCGGCCATAGGAGGAGCGCAGGCTGTGGTCCTTGTCGAAGGCGGACTGCTCTGCGGAGGTCAGCGGGAAGATGCCGTCGGCGAATGTGCCGGTGCCTTCGACCTCGTTGGCCGCCTGGCGGTGTACGTTGATTATCCTGGTGATCATGGCGCCTTCCCTCCGTTCCACACAACAATCGCTGAGCGAGCCTTTCTGTTCCAAGCCTAGGAGGAGAAGGTTAAAAATTAACCATGTTGCAGCGCACACAAAAATGCGTGGTAAATGCTTGGTATCAAAGCACCTTTGGATTTTAGGGATAGGTTCCGGAGAAGGGGAAATTGGAGGCCTCGCCGAGAATCGAACTCGGGTGCAAGGATTTGCAGTCCTCTGCGTCACCACTCCGCCACGAGGCCGTCCGAACGCATAAAGAGCGAGTGGTGTCGGGCGTTTAGAACGAATCGAATAACGGCGCAAGCGGGTTTGGGCCGATTGTCATTTTTTTCTGCACGAGGAGAAAAGGGCCGCTGCCGACAGATCCATAGGTCGCCTCCGCGCGGCGCCCGAGTACGCGGGGATGAGCGCCGGGCCGCATCCGGCGGGTTCATAAAAAATTCACCAAACTCACGGAACCAAATCCTTCCGGATCAGTTTCCTACGCCGCAATGCAAGGTGTGGACATGACGAGTAGCGTAACCGAAACAGATGATGCCGTGTGGAGTTCTCCGGTTAGAGTACGCATAGGCTATGGTTTCCCCGAGACGATTCGCGGGCCAAAAGAAGCCCTGGAATACCTCAACTGGCGCTGGCCGGTGCGCGAAGGTACCTATTACATCAGGGCCCTGAAGGAATGCGCCGCCTGCCTGCAGCGCAAGCTCCCCCTGGAAAATGTGCGGGAAACCTTCGTTCTTGCCAGTATCGAAGCGAAGATGCTGAACTGACTTCGATCCAATGTGGAGCGGGTCCCGCCATGAGGCGGAGCCTCAACCCTCGGCCACCTCCGGAAAGGACTCATTAAGCTTTCTTACCAGGACGTTCGTTAAGGGATTTTCCCTAAACCAGTGGGCGACGGCGATGTTGTCGTCTTTTGTCCTCGTTAGAAGGATCGCCATGACGGCGATGATTCAAGATGAAACTCAGTGTTTCTGACGCCGTAGCGGCGTGCGCAACCGTTGGTTCGCTTTCCAGCATTCTGTATGTAGGGCATCTTTTCATGACCCTGTTTTAGGCCCGCCTATCGCACGGCGGCGCTTATGCCGGCCAGTAGAGGTCGGAACGATAATCCGCTGGAATGTCGGCCAACCTGGCGATGGCTTCGGCCACGAAACCGATCTGCATGGCCAGATAACGGATTTCGCTCGGCACCGGCATGCCGGTCAGTGTTTCGCGATTGCGCCAGGTCTCGTACCCGGTCGAGCGGATCCTCCGCTCGGCCTCGCGAAGAACGTCGTCGCGGCTCGGCATGTCGCCCTCAGCCAGATCGGCAGGCTTCGCCACGCAGGCCGCAAGCCCGCCTTCGATCACTCTCAGACCCATGTTCACCCTCGTCTTCAATCCCGGGAGCAATCCTAGTGATTCGGGGTGAGATGCGCCAGAGTCTCTGCCGCAACACTCAAGTGGCGATAGTCCGGCGACTATGCTAAAATACTGTCGTTGCCGGGTGGGGGAGCATCGGGCAGCGAACATGCGGTAGGAGGAGACCGTAATGCAGTATCTGGAATTCATCACCACGCTCAATCCGGTGGTACTGGCGATCCTTGCGATCGTGCTGGCCTGCGGAGCGTACGACTATTGGGCACAGTCCCGATAGCGGGACGACGCAGGCCTCCTGATTTTCCGTGAGACGCCGGGCGTTCACGTTTCCGGCAGGGTTGAGACTCGCGCCTTTGCGAGAACACGGTTTGTTGCTATCCATGCCGCCGGTTTGAAGCGGAATGGAGAAACGAAGAGTGAGCGCAGGCATCGAATTCGACGACACCTCAACTTCGCTGAGCGGCACGCTGCGCCAGCTTATAGCCGGCATCACGGGTCAGTCGGTAACGTTGCGCCAGTTGATGGACGCGGTCGGCGAACAGGGCCTGCTGCTCATCTGCGCCGTCGCCTCCCTGCCCTTCCTCCTGCCCGTGTCCATCCCCGGCGTCAGCACCGTGTTCGGGGCGGCGATCATCCTGATCAGTCTGGCGATCACCGCAAACCGCCTGCCGTGGCTACCGAAGAAAATCCTCGACCGTGAGCTCGATACCAAGAAACTGCTGCCGGCGCTGGAAAAAGGCGTCAGCATCGTCTCGCGGCTGGACCGGTTCCTGAAGCCGCGCATCTCTCCCTTGACCACCGGGCGGCTCGTCAACCGGGTGAACGGCCTGGCGATTACGGTCGGCGGCGTGCTCCTGATGTTTCCGCTGGGTCTGGTGCCCTTCTCCAATACGCTGCCGGCGATCGCAATCCTGCTTCTATCGACCGGCATGATCCAGCGCGACGGGCTGGTCGTGCTCGGCGGCTACCTCTTCAACGTCGTGACCGTGATCTATTTCGCCGTGCTTGCCTACCTGGCATTTAGCGCCGGCCAGGGTATCGCGTCGATGTTCGCCTGATCGGGCGACCTCACCGCTGCCCGGTCTTGGATGCCCGCCGCCTTGCCCACCAGAGCGCCACACGGCGCCGCTGACGCCGCACGAAGGGCAGATCGTGCGAGAGCACCAGGAAGCCCAGCGGCAGCATCCAGAAGCCAAGGATAGGCAGGAAGCCGAGCACACCGCCGGAAATCAGGCCGAGACCGACGACGACCCGGCCGATCCGCGAGCGTGGCATGGGAATCTGTGCGCTGCCGACCGCCAGCTTGCCGCTCTGCGGGTCCATTCCAAATCGCTTCGGTTTCCGTTCGCCTGCCACTCTCGATTATCCTCGCCGGTTAAAGACGTAAGCTTTGCCCGGAAATAGGGCTTTACCGGGGATAAAACAAACAAGTTGGATTTTTTTGCAAAAACCGCTTGGCAAAAGCGAAAAGCATTTGTATTACCCGCCGCACACGCCGCAGCCCATCGCGGATGATCCCTGGTAGCTCAGCGGTAGAGCATTCGACTGTTAATCGACAGGTCGCCGGTTCGAATCCGGCCCGGGGAGCCAATTTCAACAAAAGCGCGCTTTTTGGCGCGCTTTTGTCGTTTCAGGGCTAAAAACCTCCGCTTATCTTTCACGGTGCCGCCCGCAGCCCGGGCGGCGAGATCCGTTTCATGATGTCGATAGAGAAGTCGGCGTCGTGCTCATTTCAGGCCAAACAAGTCCACCGCATTGTCACGGAAAATGGCGGAGCGCTCCGCCGGCGTCAGCGGCACCTTGAAGGCGAAGCGCGGATCGTCGAAATCCCAATGCGGGTAGTCGGTCGAGAACATCAGCCGGTCGGTGCCGATCCAGCGCAGGATGTCGAGAAGGTGGCGGTTGTTCTCCGGCTCCTCGATCGGCTGGGTCGTGTACCAGAAATTCTCGCGCACATATTCCGACGGCTTGCGCTTCACATGCGGAACCTCGTCACGCATGCGCTTCCATTCGCGGTCGAGGCGCCAGACGAGCGACGGCAGCCAGGAGAAGCCGCCTTCGACCAGTACGATCTTCAGCTTCGGGAACTGTTCGAACACGCCTTCGAGGATCATGCTCGATAGCACGGTCTGGAGGCTGTTGGAGGCCGCGTAGTGCTCCTCCAGATAAAACGAGCTCCAGCCGGACGGCGTGTTCCCCCGATAGCCGAAGGCGCTGGTATGCAGCCCGATCGGCAGGCCGTAATGCTCGGCCGCCTCGTAGATCGGCCAGTAGCGGCGGCGCCCGCAGGGCTCCAGCGTGCGCGGCGGCATGGCGATCTGCACGAAGCGGCCGTCGGTAAAGCGCCGGTCGATCTCGGCAACCGATTCCCTTGCGTCTTCCTGGGGTACGCAGATGGACGCTTTCAGGCGCGGCTCAGGTCCGGCAAACTTGTCGATCTGCCAGTCGTTGAGGGCCGCACAAAGGGCCGCACCGAGCTCCTGGTTGAAGGCGACGCTGCCGGCGGCGAGCGGCTGAAGGATGCCGTAGTCGATATTGCACTGGTCGAGCAGCTGCTCCTGCAGGAAGGCAAGGTCGGATGCCGGCGGACCGCCGTTCGGCGGCCAGGAATCGCGGCGCATGCCGTTGCCCGGCGTCATGCGCGGATAGGGCAGCGTGCCGAGCAAGGGGTTTGCCGTGCGCACGGCATAGTCCTTCACATGTTTTTTCCAGCGTTCGGGGAGATAGTCGAGCAACTGGTCCGGCCTTGAGAAGGACGGATGCACGTCGCAATCCACCACGCCCTGCATCTGGGCTTTTTCGGAGCTGCGTTCGAGTACCGGGGTTTCCATGGGGATCAGCCTCCAAATCTCGGATAGGTGGCGAGAACGTTGTCGCGAAGGATCTTGTTCACCCTGGCTTCCGGCAGGCCTTCGGGCAGCACGTCCAGCCCTTCGAAATGCCAGTGCGGATAGTCCGAGGAGAACAGCAGCATATCATCGCTGAGCAGGTGGTCGAGCGTTTTGGCGACATCCTCGACGTCGTCCGGGCCATCGAAAGGCTGCGAGGTCATGCGGATGTGCCGGCGGATGATGTCGGCCGGCGCGTCCTTCACCCAGGGCACCTCGATGCGGGTGCCGCGCCAGTCCTTGCTCATGCGCCACATCAGCGCCGGCATCCAGGTAACGCCGGATTCGATCATGACAGCCCTCAGCTTCGGGTATTTGACGAAGACGCCCTCGGAAATCAGGCTCGCGACCTGAGTGGAGAAACCCTGCGGCTGCACCACATGGTCCTCGATCAGGAAGGAATGGAAGCCGCTGTGGCTCGGCGCGTGGCGGAAATTCGATCCGGCGTGGATGCCGATCGGCAGGCCATGTTTCTCGGCCGCCTCGTAGATCGGCCAATAGGTGCGGCGGCCGAGCGGCAGCTCGGTCATGGCGAGCGTCAGGACCTGCACGAAACGCTTGTCGTCGGCCCGGCGCTCGATCTCCTCGACCGCGGCCTCGACGTTCTGGAACGGCACCAGCATCGACGCCCTGAGCCGGCTGTCGCGGCTCAGCCACCTGTCGGCGAGCCAGTCGTTGGTGGCACGGCATATGGCCGCCGCCAGGTAAGGATCGAACAGGGCGTGAGCGCCTGAAACCACGTTGAGGATGGCGCCTTCGAGGCCGAGCGGGTCGAGCAGGTTCTGCTGCATCTGCGCGAGCGGATCGCCACTCCACGTCCAGTCGGGCCGCATGTAGGGACGCGTTCGCTCAGGGTATCCCATCAGCTCCAGCACATCGACTTCGCGGGAGGTGACGATCTCCTGCCAGTAGTCGTCGAGATAGGGAATGAGGTCGGCGCGACGCGGTGTCGGCGGGTGGACGTCGCAATCGATTGCCCCGGCGGTTTCGAATCTAGCCATTTTTGTCTGCGTCTCGCTCATCGTTGACATCTGTGCTGCTTTCCTGAGCCCGGCTCATGCCGCCTGCGCTCCCATCTTTTCCTCGCGGATAAAGTCCGCCGCCTTTTCCGCGATCATCACGGTCGGGGCCTGGGTATTGCCGGAAACGATGGTTGGCATGATCGAGGCATCGACGACGCGCAGGCCGGCAAGGCCGTGCACCCTCAGCCGGTCATCGACCACCGCCATCCGGTCGCGGCCCATCTTGCAGGTGCCGACGGGGTGGAACGTGGTGTTGAGAGTGGCGCGCGCGTAGTCGAGCATGTCGTCATGGGACTGCACGGCTGCCGTCGGCGCAATTTCCTCCGGCTCGAAACGCGCCATGGCCGGGCTGGCGGCGATCCTCCGCACGGCCTCGATCGACCGTATCAGGATCTCCCGGTCCGCTTCCTCTTTCAGGAAATTATGCAGGATGCGCGGCTGGGCCGAAGGGTCGCTCCCCGCGACATGGCAATGGCCGCGGCTTTCCGGCCTGAGGATGCAGGCCGACGAGGTGATGCCCGGAAACGGATGCATGGCGCCGCCGAAACTCGGCGAGGTGGACCCGGAGACGTGGATCTGGATTTCCGGAGCCGGCGCATCCGGCGTGGTCTTGAGGAAGGCGCCCAATAGCGTCGGCGAACCGCCGAGCGGCCCCCGTTTGGTCGCAAGATACTGCATGCCCAGCAACATCCGGCCAAGCCGCGTGCCGGCGCGAGTATTCAGCGTGTGCGTGTTGTGAAGACGGTGCTGTACCCTGATGTGCCAGTGGTCCTGCAGGTTTTCGCCGACACCCGGCAATGCGTGAAGAACCTCTATTCCGGCAGATGCAAGCGCCTCCGGCGCGCCGACGCCGGAGCGTTCGAGAATGGCCGGCGAGCTATAGGCTCCGGCCGACAGAATGACCTCGCGCCCGGCCCTCGCCTCTTTGGCCTGGCCGTCGAGGCTGAACATGACACCGCTGGCCCGCCTGCCCTCGAAGGTAATGCGATCGACCAGTGCGCCCGTGACGACGGTCAGGTTGCTGCGGTTGCGGACCGGATCGAGAAATGCGCGGGCGGTGGAATGGCGTACGCCTTTCCTGATGGTGGCGACGAAGAAGGCGACGCCTTCATTGTCGCCGCAATTGTAGTCGTCAGCAGCCGGAATACCCTGCTCTATCGCCGCCCGGCGATAGGCCTCCAGGGCTTCCCAGCGCACATTGGGATCGGAAACCGCCCATTCGCCCTGCGTGCCGTGAGCCTCTGAATCGTCACGATGGAACGTTTCGGAACGCTTGAAATAGGGCAGCACGCTTTCCCAGGACCAGCCGCGATTGCCGAGCTGCGCCCATTGGTCGTAATCGTAGGCATGGCCGCGCACATAGATGAGGCCGTTGATGGCGGAACTGCCCCCGAGCATTTTTCCCCGCGGCAGCGCCAGCTGGCGGCCGTTGAGATAGGGTTCGGGCTCACCCTTGTAGAGCCAGTCATATTGGGGCCTGCCGATGAGATAGGCGAGACCGAGCGGCATGTCGACGTAGAAGCCCCGCCCCTCGCCGCCGCCCTCGATCATCAGCACCTCGACCGTCGGGTCCGCCGATAGCCGGTTGGCCAGAACGCAGCCTGCCGTACCGCCGCCCACGATGACGTAATCGTATGTACGGGAATGCTGGAACGCACCCATGGTCTCTCCTCCACTTTCCGCAACCGGCACCGCCGCCTGCCTCGCGGTTGCGGTGCCGGACCAGGCACCGAAAGAGCAAAGGACACAGCGGCCGCGCCATCGCAGCCTCCCATACAACCATGGCACATGGTCCGGTGGGAAGGAAGTCATTTGCTGTAAAAACCGAATGCAAAAGTATACATCGGCTTCCTCCTGCTATAGGTTTTCCCCACGGCAGGTTGCTGCAATTCGGGAGGAGGAAGCCGAATTGCGGGTTCAATGTATGCATCACCAGCCCTGCCGGCAGGAGTTTGTTTCATCAATCCGTTTCATTGGGGAGGAGCCCAAAGATGAGCAAGACGAAGGACGGCGCGCCGTCCATCATCCATAACGGCAGGATCAGCCGAAGAACGCTTCTGGCGTCGGGTGCGGTGCTGGGAGGCGCGATGCTGTTGCCCGGACAGGTATCCGCTCAGGCATCGACGCCCAAACCGGGCGGCACCTTGCGCATCGCCATGCCGTTCAATCCTGCCGCCCTCGACCCGATGACCGGGCGCAACGTGCCGGATTTCAACGCGCTCTACGCGCTGTTCGACGCGCTGATCGCCTTCGATCCGGCAACGCTCGAGCTGAAGCCGATGCTCGCCAGGGACTGGACCTTCAGCGATCCGACGACGCTGGTGCTCAACCTCGTCGATGGTGTGAAATTCCATGACGGCACGCCTTTCAACGCCGAGGCCGTGAAGTTCAACCTCGACCGCTTCATCAGCGACCCGCGCTCCAACGTGAAATCGGACCTGGTTTCGGTCGCGTCGGTGGCGGTCACCGGTCCAAGCCAGGTGACGCTCAAGCTCAAGCAGCCGAACTATTCGCTGCCGACCATCCTTACCGGCCGGGTCGGCTGCATCGTCTCGCCCGCCTCCATCAAGGCGGCGGCCGACGGCAATGTCGATCGCAACCCGGTCGGCACCGGGCCGTTCAAGTTCGCCGAGTGGCGCGACAACGACCTGATCCGCGTCGAGAAGAACCCGAACTACTGGCAGGCGGGCCTTCCCTATCTCGACGGCATCAATTTCCGCATCATCAACGAGCTGAACACGGCGGCTCGCACGGTGACGGCCGGCGAAACCGACCTTGCGCTCAACATGGCCGCGCAGCAGATCGCCACCGCCCGCCGCGTGCAGGATCTCACGGCCGAAGCCAATCCTTCGATGATCTTCTTCACCCTGATGATGAATTTCGCCAAGCCGCCGCTCAACGACATCCGGGTTCGGCAGGCGATGAACTACGCCATCAACCGCGACGAACTGAACCAGGTCCTGATGCTTGGCCTGGGCGAGCCGACGTCCACCATGTTCCCAAAGGATTTCTGGGCGGTGGATGCCGATACGGCGCAGTTCTACAAGCATGATCCAGACAAGGCGCGCAGGCTGCTGGCCGAGGCCGGGCATCCGAAAGGCCTGGAAGTCGAGACATGGAGCTGGCCGGACCAGACATCGATGCAGCGCATGGAACTGGTCGGCAACCAGCTCGAACAGGTCGGCATCCGCCTCAAGGTCACCCCTTCGCCTCCGCAGGTGGTCAATCAACGCTTCTACATCGAGGGTCAGGGCGCGATGATCCTCAATCCGCAGGGCGGCTGGCTCGATCCGAGCCAGACCTATGAGCGGCTGTTCGGCGCGACCGGCCAGTTCAACGCCGGCAAGATGGAGGATCCGCAGTTCCGCAAGCTGCTCACCGCGACCGGCACCTCGGCTGATGCCGGCGAACGCAAGAAGGCGTTTGCCGCCCTTCAGCGCTTCGTGGTGGAACAGGCGCTGCACCTGCCGCTGGTAACTTCGGCCGCCATGTCGATCCGTAACAAGAAGGTCAGGGACTTCAAGTACGACCGGCTGCACTCACCGCGGTTCCACCGGGTCTGGCTCGACCAGACCGCGTGATCCGCAGACCGGCGCCAAATGAAACAGCCCGGCCGAAACCTCAAACCATCATCCTCGGCCTTGTGCCGAGGATCTGCATCCGTCACCCAACTTCTCAAGGTAGATGCTCGGGAAAAGTCCGAGCATGAAGGAAGAGGTTTTGCCGACAATCTGAGCCCGATGGTCGGCCGGGTAGTTTCAGGCTGCAAAAAAGTGACTACCGGCGCTTGATGGTTGGATCCAGGAGCACGCGGATCGACTCGCCGAGCGTGTTGAAGGCAAGCGCCGTGAACAGGATGGCGAAACCGGGCGCATACATCTGCTCGGGGGCGACCTCGACATAATGATAGGCGCGCGCCAGCATGCCGCCCCAGCTCGACTCGGGCGGCTGGACGCCGAGCGACAGGAAGCTCAAGCCGGCTTCCGCCAGAAGCGCCACGGCCAGCATCAGGGTCACCTCGACGATGACGGGCTGGATCGCATTGGGCAGGATATGGCGCAGGATCAGATGCAGGCGCGAGGCGCCAAAACCGGTTGCGGCCTCGACATAGAGCGCATTCTTCACCACCAGCGTCTGCGCCCGCATCGTGCGGGCAAGCACCGGGGCGAAGGCGAAGCCGACGGCGATCATCGCATTGGTGAGGCCGATGCCGAGCGCGCCGGTGACGGCGACCGCAAGCACGAGCGGCGGAAAGGCCAGCACCCCGTCAATGATGCGGCTGCCGACCTGGTCGATCCAGCCGCCGACAAAACCGATGAAGACGCCGAGCGGCACGCCGATCGCCACGCCGATGCCGACGGCAAGGCTTGCGGCATAAAGCGCGTTGTAGGAGCCGTATATCAGCCGGCTCAGCGTATCGCGGCCAAGGTCGTCGGTGCCGAGCCAATGCGCGCCGCTCGGCGGCGCCAGAAGGTCCATCAGGTTCTGCTTGTTGGGCGCATAGGGCGCGATCACCGGCGCGAAGATCGCCGCCAGAACCAGAACGGAGAGGTAGGCAAGGCTGATCAGCGCGCGCTTGTCGGCCCATAACCAGGCCCAGAAACGGAAGCGGGCGGGAGGCGGCAGGGTCTGCCGGGTAATCGGCGCGGCAGCGGTCTGGGTCATTGCGGTCATGTTCGTATCGGTCATGTGGAGGCTGCCACTCTGGGGTCGAAAGTCGCGTTGAGCACGTCGACCAGAAGATTGGTGAGGATCACCACCAGTACCAGCACGAGCGCGACGCCCTGCACGACCGGGAAATCCTTGTTGAGCGCCGAATAGCTGATGAGGTTGCCGACACCGGGGATGGCGAACACGGCCTCGATGATGACGGCGCTGGAGAACAGCCGGTTCACCTGCAGGCCGGCAATCGTCAGCATCGTCGCCGCCACGTTGCGAAGCCCGTGCTTCCACAGGATGGCGCCCGAGCTGAGCCCCTTGGCGCGCAGCGTGCGGATATATTGCGAACCCAGAACCTCGAGCAGCGCGCTGCGCACCTGCCTCGCCAGAACCGCCACAACACCGGTCGAGAGCGCTATCGCCGGAAGGGTCGCGTAATAAAGGGCCTCGAGCGGCTTTTCGAAGACGGATACGGCGCCCGTCGCCGGGAACCAGCGATAACCGAGCGAGAACAGCGTCACCAGAATGATGCCGAGCCAGAAATTGGGAACCGCGACACCAAGCGAGGCGACGCTGGTGATGATCTTGTCGAGCGTGGTGCCCTGGCGCGTGGCGGCGAGGATGCCGAGCGGAATGCCGAGCGCGGCGCCGAGAACCAGCGAATAAAGCACCAGCAGGATCGTATGCGGCAGGCGCGAGAGGATCAGCCGCAGGACCGATTCGTTCGAAAACAGCGAATGGCCGAGATCGCCCTGCACGGCATTTCCCAGCCAGAAGAAATACTGCACTAGCATCGGCCGGTCGAATCCGTAGATATGACGGATTTCCGCGATCCGTTCCGCCGTCGCATAGTCGCCCGCGATCATCATGGCCGGGTCGCCGGGCATCATGTAGACGAGCGAAAACACCACGAACGTGGCCACGATCATCACGGGCACGAGCTGCATGAGCCTTTGCGCAACCATCCCGGGGACGCCGTACATCATTGATACTCCGTCAATCCGCAATTGACGCCGGCCAAATCAATGGCCTGCGCAGGAACACCGGATGCGCGGAAGCGCTGTCGTCCGATGCGGTGGGAGAGAGACGGGCGACCCGCCCCGCTCCGGTTTCCGGGCGATCCCCGACGCGCCGGTCGCATCGGGCAATCGCATCGCTTGCGCCTCAGGCCTCCATCCACACCTTGTGGAAGCGCGGGCGCTGCAGCAGGCTGAAGTTGAAGCCGTGCACCTTCGGCGTGCGAATGATGATGCCGGCGGACGAGAACTGCGGCAGGTGCAGCGCGTTCTCCAGCACGAAACGCTGCATCTTGTGGAGAACGTCCTTGCGCTTGGCGTTGTCGAACGTGTTCATCGACGCATCCATCAGCTCGCGATAACCCGGCAGCTCGATCTTCGCCGCGTTGCGATAGGCAGTCGCCGAGAACTGACGGTCATAGGCGGTTGCCGGATCCGGAAGGCCACCGGTCGGGGTCATCAGCATGTGACCCTTTTTCTCGGTGAGGAAGTACTGCATCGTCTGGGCCGGCTGCGCCGGCGTGACCTTCAGCCGGATGCCGGCCTCCGCAAGCTGGGCGCTGAGGACTTCCTGGCGCTGCACCGCCGCCTGGTCGGCCCAGGTGAAGGTGGAGATCTCGATGCCGTTGGCGAAACCTGCCTCTTTCAGGAGCGACTTGGCGCGGTCGAGGTCCAGCTTGTAGAAGTTCTCGGTCGCGGGATCGTTGGCCCAGAAGCCCGACGGGAACATGCTGCAATGCCCGCCGCCAAGGCCGCCCCAGAGGACCTGGTTGAGGACCGGACGGTCGAGCGCCCAGTTCATGGCCTGCCGAACGCGAACGTCTTTCAACGGCCCCTCACCGTAGTTCAGGAAGGCCGTGTAGTAGATCATCGACGGCGTCGCTTCGGCGACCAGTTTCGGGTCGCGCTTGGCGACGGCCATCTGCTGCGCGCTCATGTTGAGGACGATATCGGCTTCGCCGGCGGTCACCGTGCGGACAGCCGTGTTGAACTCGTTGACGATGCGCATGTCGACGCCGTCGAGATAGGGCTTGTCACCCCAATAGTTGGCGTTCTTCACCACCTTGATCAGCGTGTTGTCCTGCCATTCCACGAATTTGAACGGCCCGGTGCCGACCGGCGCGCGATCGACATTGCCACCCGCGGCAGCCTTGACCGAGGCGGGCGACACGATGAGGCCGGCGCGGTCGGTGAGGATCGCAGGCAGGGTGGCGTCCGGATATTTCAACTTGATCGAGACCTGATAGGGGCCGGTCGCCTCGACCTTGTCGACGACAGCAAGATCCGATTTCACGTTCGAGCGATCGTAGGTGCTGCAGCGCTGCAGGTGGAAGACCACCGCTTCGGCATTGAACGGGGTGCCGTCATGGAACTCGACGCCCTGGCGCAGTTCGAGAACCAGCGTGGTGGGGTCGGTGAATTTCCACGAGGTCGCCAGCATCGGCTGCAGTTCGAGCGTCTGCGGATCGAAGCCGATCAGGGCGTCGAACATCAGGAGAAGGGCGTTGAAATCGGGATTGTTGCGGCCCGTCAACGGGTCGAGCGCCGCCGGGTTGAACGGCATCACGGCCCTCAGCGTTCCGCCGGATCTCGGCTGGGGGGCCTGAGCCCGCGCCATTGCCGGCAACAGGGCCAGGCCGCCCGCGGCGACCGTTCCGGCCAGCAGCGAGCGACGGGTGAGATCCGGTATCTTTGCAAATGGATTTATGGTCACGTCTTCTCCTCCTTGATCATGACCGGCCTTATTCGGCCCCTATGTCAGTGCATTCGTCGCAGGTGCGACATGGTCCCCGCCGTGCCCCCCGGCAGGACCAAGACCCCTCCTATCCTTTTCGCCAAGCATCTCCTCGGCGAAGTGGCATGCGACATGCCGCCCGGGCAGCAATTCCCGCTGCTGGGGTTCCTGCGTGCGACAGACGTCGCGCACCCGCGGACAGCGCGTATGAAAGCGGCAACCGCTCGGCGGCGCGATCGCGCTCGGTATCTCCCCCTGCAGGATGATTCTCTGCCGGGCATCGGCTGCCGCCGGGTTGATCTCCGGTTCGGCCGAACGCAACGCCTCCGTATAGGGATGCAGCGGCGTTTCGATCACGGCGTGGGCGGGGCCGAACTCGACGATCTTGCCGAAATACATCACCGCCACGCGGTCGCTGATATGGCTGACCACTCGTAGATCGTGGCTGATGAAGACGTAGGTGAGGCCGAACTGTTCCTGCAACCGGGCGAAGAGATTGAGCATGTCGGCCTGGATCGACACGTCGAGCGCCGCCACCACCTCGTCGCAGACGATCACGTTCGGGTCGAGCATCAGCGCCCGGGCGATATTGGCGCGCTGCTTCTGGCCGCCGGAAATCTCGTGCGGATAGCGGTTGGCCATTTCCGGCGACAGCGACACCCGGTCGAGCATCGCGAAAGCCTTTTCGCGCCGTTCGGCCTTCGTGCCCTCGCCGGCGATGTTCAGGGGCTCGCAGATGCTCTGAAGGATGGTCATGCGCGGGTCGAAGGCGGCATTCGGATCCTGCGAGACGATCTGGTACTTGCGCCGGTGACGGTTGAGTTCGCGGCGGGAAAATTTGAACGGATCGACTTCGCCATGCAGCACGCCGCCGCCGCTTGGACTGAGCAGACCGACGAGACAGCGCCCGAGCGTCGACTTGCCGGAACCGGACTCGCCGATCACGCCAAAGATCTCGCCCTTGCGGACGCTGAAGCTGACACCGTCGACGGCCCGGATCAGCGAGCCGCGCCGGGGATTGCCGAAGCTGACATGCAGGTTATCGACCTTGAGCGCGGTCTGATCCGAAGCAGCGCCGGCACTCATGCTCCTACCCCCCTCAATTCGAGTTCTTCCCAACGGTTGCAACGCACTTCCCGGCGATCGACGTCCTCGATGCCCTCGTTCTCTATGCTCTGGGGCAGTTCGCAGGGCTGCATGGAATAGGAACAGCGCGGCGCGAAGCGACAGCCCTTCGGCATGTGACGCAGGGACGGAACACGGCCGGCGATCGAGGGCAGCGTGCCACGCGCGCGGTTGCTGTCGGGGATAGAATGCAGAAGTCCGGCCGTATAGGGATGGCGGGGGCCGGCAATGACGTCCCTCACCGGGCCACCTTCCACGACCTGCCCTGCATACATCGTCACCATCCGATGGCAGCTCTGCGCCACTAGTCCGAGATTGTGGGTGATGAACATGATGGCCGTACCGGTGCGGTCGGCAAGGCCCAGGAGCAGGTCCATGATCTGCGCCTGGATCGTCACATCCAACGCCGTGGTCGGCTCGTCGGCGATCAGCAGGCGCGGCTCGCAGACCAGCGCCATGGCGATCATCACCCGCTGGCGCATGCCGCCGGAAAGGTTCATCGGATAAAGCGTGGCAACGTGGCGGGGCGATGCGATGCCGACCGAATCGAGCGCCGCGACGGCGCGCTCCGCGGCTTCCTTGCGATCGATCTTGAAATGCCGCCGAAGCGTCTCTTCGATCTGGTAACCCACGGTAAACACCGGATCGAGGGCGCTCATCGGCTCCTGGAAAATCATGCTGATGTGCCGGCCGCGAATACGATTCATCTGCGATTCGGAACAAGACGCGAGGTCTTGCCCGCCGAACATGATCCTGCCGCCAAGGCGCGAATCGCGCGGCGGCAGGAGGCGCAGGATCGAGAGGGCGGTCATCGACTTGCCGCAGCCACTTTCGCCGACGACGCCGAGAATTTCCTTCGGCTTTACCGAAAAGGAAACATTGTTGAGGACTTCGACCCAGCCTGATTGGTCGCGCAGTGACAATGTCAGGTTCTGGATATCCAGAAGCGTGTCCTGACCGGCCGTCGTGGTCTCGGCAAGCTGCTGCATCCGGCCTTGCTCCTCCCTATAGACCCGCTGCCCGCATGATCAACAGGTGACATGCCGGCGGCTGCTATCGCATTTTCCCCACCGCGCCGAAAACCCCATCAGGGATCCTGATACGCGATGCAGACTCCTCCCGAGAGCCTAGTCGTGTATACATTACACGTCACGATGGCGAAAGCCAGAATGAAAATCGTTGTCCTCCGAAAGCCTGGTTTTCACCCCAGGCTTTCCCGGATCGCCTCCCAGCTCGCCGCATCGGGCGCAAGCAGCAGCCGCCCTTGCGCCATTTCGGGCCGATAGGCCTCGCCGCTCAGGAGACCGCTATGGCCGCCGGCTTCGCGATGGATCAGTTCGCCGGCGCATGGTCCCAGGGCTTCATGTCCGCATTCAGCAAGAAGCCCATCGCCCCGGTCGCCACCATCCGGTATTCGAAGGCGGAGCATCGCCACGTCGTGGTGCGGCCGAACCGCAGGACCCGCGGCGCGAAGGCCGCCTGCTCTTGCGGAGAGAACATGTGCAGCGGCACGAAGCCGCTCATTTCGGCGACCGGGACAGCGGCGGCAACGCTTAGGCGGGTGCGGGCGCCATCGCGGGCGATATGCCAGGCGCCCTCGCCCGGACGAGCCGCGAGAAAATCGCCGGTCAGCGGATAGTGGATCAACCCGGCGACGGTCTTTCCCCCGGAAACGATCGCCACGATCATGCCGAACAGCGGCACCCCATGGGCGAAATTCCAGGTACCATCGACGGGATCGATGATGGCCGCGAGTTCGGCATCCGCAAGGCGGTCGAGCAGTGCCGGATCGGCGGAGACCGCCTCCTCGCCGACGATCAGCGCGTCTGGAAAATGCGCCGAAAGTGCTGCGGAAAGCCGGCGTTCGGCCCCCAGATCGGCATCGGTGACGATGTCGTCGGGGGCGGTCTTGGCGCGGATGCCATCCGCCGTTACGCCGAGGAAACGGGGCAGGACCTCCGCCTCCCCCGCCTGGCGCATATCCTCCATCAGGAGCGAGAGGACGGCCTCGGAAATGATCGTCATGGCTGGCGGGCCTTTATGTAGGATTTCAGTGCGGCGGGCTGGTCGGTCTGGATGACGCTGATACCCGCATCGATCAACCGGCCCCAGATCAGATCGGGGTTGGCAAGAGCCGCACTGTCCGTCCATTCGCCACTGCCGGGCTGATCGAGGGTGTTGACCCACAGCGCCATGCGGGCTCTCGCGAAAGCCTCGCGGTGATGCGCGATCGTTTCGAGGCTGTCGAAGCGGATCTCGCACATGAAGGGCGAGAGGTTGGCAAGGACAGCAAGCGAGTCGCCGATGTTTTCCGCGGTGAAGCGCGCCATGCCCATGAACGGCACGCCGTCGATGTTCTGGTCGCGCACCCAGTGGACATCCGCCAGACCGTGGACCTTGGTCTTGAGATCGACGCCGGCATGGGCGCCCATTTCTCGGGCGCAGGCGGCGACTTCGGAGAAAAGGCCGCGATCCTTCAAATCCAGATCGGCGAAGATACGGCCGCGGATGACTTCCAGCGCCTGCCTCAGCGTCGGGATGGGCTGGTCGCTTGCAGCGCGGCCTTCGCCGCCATCGCTCTCGCGCAGCCTGATCGCCTGAAGTTCGGCCATGGTCATGCTCTCGGCGTCGCGGTCGATGCCGGCCATACGTTCGAGCGTATCGTCATGCATCAGGAAAAGCTCGCCGTCGGCGCTCTTGCGCACGTCGAGTTCGACGATCTCGCAGCCGAGCGCGATCGCGTTCTCGATGGCCGCCAGGCTGTTTTCCGGGGCGTCGTGCCAAGCACCGCGATGGGCAACGACGGCGCAGCTACGTGCGGGATCGGCGATGAAGTCTTTGTAGTTCATGTGGGTTTCTTTCATAGGGCGCCTGTGGCGCCGGGCTTTCATTGGGCGCAGAAGGCACCGGGTATGACCCGGCCCGTCACTGCATCGAAGAGATGCAGTCGCGAGGTCGGGAAGTTCAGGTCGAGTTCGAGCCGGTCGGCGATATCAGCACCGAAAGGCGTGGCAATACGGACGATCGAACCGCCGAGATCGGCGGCCAGTACCGAATGGGAACCGAGGTCCTCGCGGAACCGGAGTGCCGCCCTGACCGCATGGCCATTCGCCTTGCCATCGACGACGATATCCTCGGGTCGGATGCCGAGCTGGTAGGCGCCGGTCAGCGGGGCGTTCGCCACCACCTGCCCGTCGGCAAGCCGCAGTGCCGACCCGTCGCCGGTCACGGCCAGGATGTTCATCGGCGGGGCACCGATGAATTTCGCAACGAAAACCGAGGCCGGATGGTGGTAGATCGCCTTCGGCGTATCGAATTGCTCGATGCGGCCCTTATTGAGGATGAGGATACGGTCGGCGAGCGTCATCGCCTCAACCTGATCGTGGGTGACGAAGACGGTGGTGGCGCCGATGCGGCGATGCAGGTCGGCGAGTTCGACGCGCATGTCGTGGCGAAGCTGCGCATCGAGATTGGAGAGCGGCTCGTCGAACAGCAGAACGGCCGGTTCGCGGACGATTGCTCGGCCGATCGCAACACGCTGGCGCTGGCCGCCGGAAAGCTGTCCCGGCTTGCGGTGCAGATAGTCGGCAAGGCCGAGCATCCTGGCGACCGCAGCGACCCGCTCGGCCCGCTCCGCCTTCGGCGTGCCGGAGACCTTGAGGCTGTAGGCCATGTTCTCGAACACCGTCATATGCGGATAAAGCGCATAGTTCTGGAACACCATGGCGCAGCCGCGGTGTTTCGGTTCGAGGTCCTGAACCTCGCGGGTGCCGATCAGGATCTTGCCGCTGCTCACCCGTTCGAGCCCGGCGATCATCTGCAGAAGCGTGGACTTGCCGCAGCCGGAGGGGCCGAGCACGACGGTGAATTCGCCGGCCTTGAGCTCGACATCCATCGGCGGGATGACCACCGTCTGGGGATCGTAAGCCTTGGTCAGGCCCTGTACCGTGATGCTCGCGGCGGCGGCGCGGATGGCTGTATCGATGGCGTTCATCGTCATTTCTCCGAAAGCACGAGGCCCTGCACCAGATACCGCTGCAAGAGCGCGATCATCAGGAGGGGCACGAGGGAAACGATCACGGCGCCTGCCATGATCATCGGAAAGTCGGGGACCTCGCCGTCGGAATCCGGCAGCAGCCGCGCCAGGCCGACGACGGCGGTCTGCATGTCGGGCGTCGAGGAGGCGACGAGCGGCCAGAGATACTGGGTCCAGCCGCTCAGGAAGGTCAGCACGAAAAGTGCTGCAAAACTGGTGCGCGACAAAGGCAGCAGGATATCGAACATGAAGCGCACAGGGCCTGCCCCGTCCATCCGGGCGGCCTTGAACAGGTCTTTCGGCAGAGTGAGAAAGAACTGGCGGAACAGGAACGTGCCGGTGCCATGGGCGACCAGCGGCGCCACCAGGCCGAAATGGGTGTTCAGCACGCTCAATTCGAGCTGCACCGGCGCCCCGAAAGCCTTGGCGATCAGTCCGTTGAGGCCGGTGATGTCGAGCAGTGCATTGATCGGCGAAAATATGTTCGACGCCACCTGATAGGTGGTGATGACGCGGATATCGACCGGCAGCATGATCGTCGCGAGGATCAGTGCGAAAGCGACACCCGCCCAGCGGATGCGGAAATAGACGATCGCATAGGCCGACAGGAAAGACAGGATACAGGTGGCGATCGCCAGGCTGAATGCGACGGCAAGGCTGTTGACCATCTGGATCGGGATGCGCGTCTCGGTGAAGATGCGTGCCACGTTGTTGAGGAACTGGTCGCCGGGATACCAGGCAAGCCCGTTGCGCAGCAGGAATTCGTAGGATTGGGTTGCCGTCGCGAGCGTCAGGTAGAGAGGCCCGAGAATGTAGATCATGCCAACGAGCAGGATCAGGCTCGCGACGATGTTGAGGGAGCGTGCGTTCTCGATCATCTGTCAGCGCTCGTAGTTGATGCGCCGGCCGAGGAAGACGAACTGGGCGGCGGTGAGAAGTATGACGAAGACCATCAGGATCGCCGTCTGGGTGGAGGCGCCGGAAAGATCGTAGCCGCTGAAGCCGTCCTTGTAGATCTTGTAGACGAGCAGCGTGGTCGCGCCGCCCGGACCGCCATGGGTGATCGTATCGATCAGCGCGAAGGCCGAGGTGACGCTTTCGGTGAATTCCAGCACCAAAGTCAGGAAGAGCTGCGGCATGATCAGCGGCAGCTGCACGTCAAAAATCCGCCGCCAGGGTCCTGCCCCGTCCATCGCCGCCGCCTGATGCATGGTGCGGGGGATCGATTGCAGCCCGGCCAGGAGGATGACGAAATTGAACGGGATGCCGCCCCAGACATGCGCGGCGATCAGGGTGATGAAGGCATCCGTGCCGTCAATGCCAGGCGCCCAGATGCCCGGAAATGCCTTGTTGAGCGGCGCCAGGATGCCGACGAACGGATTGAAGACGAAGGCGAACACGACACCGATCGAGGCGCCCGCCACGCCTTTCGGCCAGACCAGCACGTTGCGGGCCGGCAGCGACAGGCGGATCTTCCTGTCGGCGGCGACGGCTAATATCAGCGGGATCAGCACGGCGAGCGCGGATGCTGTCACCATGAAGATAATGGTGCGCCAGCCAGCCTGCCAGAATTCCCGGTCGGAAAGAACCCGGGCGAAATTGTCGAAGCCGACGAATATCGAACCGCCGCCGAACGGCTGCTCGAGGAAGAAGGACCAGTAGAAGGCCTGGAAGATCGGCACGTAGAAGAACAGGACGGTCAGAAGCAGAAGCGGCGCGAGCAAAAGGACCGGCAGCCAGCGATTGCTGAAGAGAGTGGATTCGGAGGTCATGGGAAAAGCCCGCAGTGAGGGAGCGGCACGGACAGGACTTGTGTCCCGCCCGCGCCGATCAGGCTTGGATCAAGGCAGCTTGACGCTCTTGTAGGTCTGCTCGAAGCGGCGCAGCAGCTCGTCGCCACGCTTCTTGGCATTGTCGAGCGAGACCTGCATGGTCTGCTGGCCGGCATAAGCCTTCTGGGTTTCTTCCATGAAGATCTCGCGGAACTGCACGTAGAAGCCGAGGCGAATACCGCGGCTGTCTGCGGTCGGCGGCTGGTTCATCGATTCGATGCCGATGGCAGCGGTCGCGTATTTCGCGGCCTTGGCGTCGCCGCTCTTGTTGATCGCGTCGAGCACGTCGTTGGTGACGGGGACGTAGCCGGTGGCGGCGGTAAACGCCATCTGCTGTTCCGGCTTGCGCAGGAAGTCGAGGAAAGCCTTGGCGCCATCGACCTCTGCCTGGTCATGGCCCTTCATGACATAGATCGAAGCACCGCCGACCAGCGTGTTGTGGCGCTCGTAACCTTTGTACATCGGCGCCATGTTGACGGTGAGCTGGTACTTGCCGTCGAAAGCCTTGGTGGAGGCGGCGTAGGAGCCGGAGGAGCCTTCCATCATGGCGCATTCGCCGGCGTTGAAGGCGGCGGTGTAATTGCCGGCCTTGGTGTCGGCATTGAGCCTGACGAGGCCTTCCTTGCGCCAGTCGACCAGGTTCTGGAGGTGCTTGGCAACGAAAGTGGTGTTGAAGACATATTCGGCGTCGAGGCCGTCATAACCGTTGTGCCTGGAGGCGATCGGCAGGCCATGACGGGCGGAGAACTGTTCGAGCACGCGCCAGGTATCGCCATCGGTGACGAACGGGCAGGCATGGCCGGCGGCCTTCAGCTTGCGGGCGGCGTCGATCACCTCTTCCCAGGTGGTCGGGGTCTGGGTGACGCCGGCTTTCTCGAGCTCGGTCTTGTTCGTGTAGAACAGCAGCGTCGAGGCGTTGTAGGGCTGTGCGAAAAGCTTGCCGCCGGATGTTTCGTAATAGGCGCGGGCGCCGGCGATATAGTTGTCCCATTTGACGTCGGGCAGGATTTCCTGGACCGGCACAACTGCGTTCGACAGCATCAGGTCGAGCGTGCCCGCGTCGAAGAACTGGATCAGCACCGGATGGTTCTTGGCGCGATAGGCGGCAATCGCCTTCTGCATCGACACTTCGTAGCTGCCTTGGCCGACGCAGGTGACCTTGTGCTGCGACTGAGCGGCGTTGAAGGCATCGCACTGCGCCTTGATTGCGGTCTCCACCGGCCCCGTGTTGCCGTACCAGAATTCGATATTGGCGGCCTGCGCGGAACACGCGCCCGCCATCAGGGCGGCCGCGGCCGCCAGAATGGAAATCTTCATCATTGCCCTCGCCTGTTTTGGGATCGGCCGAGTGAGCTCGGCACCGGAACGAGGGCATTACTACACTTTATGTGTAACAATTAAATGACGCAGCGAAGACCTTGTCGCGAAAGGGATTTCCATCTAATCAGTGGTAAACGCGAGGTAGCGGCCAGCATGCAACCGCAATTATTACACCTCCATGGTAATTGTTACGACGGAGGTGGATCAGTGGCCTATTTTCCAGAAGCTCAGATTCCACCACAATTCCTGCGCGCCGGTGAAAGCGTCGTTTCTCCGAACGAGCGCAGCCTGCTCAAGCTCATCTGGCGACACCCCGGCCTTTCCCGCTCCGAAGTGACCGATCATACCGATCTCACCCAGCAATCGGTCTACCGGATCATCGATCAGCTGGCGGAACGCGGCGTCGTCTTGCTCGGCTCTCCGAAACCCGGCGTCGGTCGCGGGCAACCAAGCCCGACGATCCGGCTCAATCCACGCTACGCCTATTCCTGCGGGATCTCGGTCAATACCGATGTCATCGGCATCTGCCTGATGGATCTTGCCGGGAATGTGCTCGCCGAAAGCAGCGTGACGCTGCGCGAACACACGATGGCACAGTCCCTCGATCTGGTCAGAGCGCGGCTCGTGGAGGCGCAGAAACTCAATGAGCTTTCCCCGGATGCCCTTTTCGGCATCGGGTTCGCGATAGCAGGCTTTCATGTCGGCGGAACCCGCTACAACGCGCCCCTGCCGCTCCATGAGTGGTCGCTGATTGAACTCGGCCCGTTGCTGGCGGAATTTTTCGGCAAGCCGGTCTGGGTACACAATGGCGCCAATACCGGCGCAATCGCCGAAGCGATGTTCGGCGTCGGGCGCCATATCAAGCATTTCGCCTATCTGAGCTTCAACTACGGTTTTGGCGGCGGACTGATCAGCAACGGCGAATTGCTGCTCGGCGGCAACGGCAATGCCGGCGAGTTTTCGGGCATCTATGACGAAGAGGAGAACAGGCGGCGGCCGGCGCTGCAGTTGCTCATCGAAAGGCTCGTTCGCAACGGCGTCGACGTCCCTTCCATCAACTACATGCGCAGGCATTTCGACGCGCAGTGGCCAGGGGTCATCGAGTGGGTGAACGAGGTCGCACCAGCTTACAACCGCCTGGTCAATGCCATCCGGGCGATCTTCGACCCGCAGGCGATCGTCTTCGGCGGTCAGGTGCCGCGAGATCTGGCGCAGATGCTGATCGATCGAACCCGCTCTTACGACCGGCCCCGGTACGGCGTACCCCGCCCCAGCCCCAAGCTGATCATCTCGGAAATCGCCAGCGATGCATCGGCAATCGGAGCTGCGGTCACCCCTTTCCACTCGACGTTCTATTGACGCAGGCAGCCGGCCTATCTCTCGTGCGCCCGGATCACCTCCAGGAAGGCATCGCCGTAGCGCTCGAGCTTCGACTGTCCGACGCCGGAAATGCCAAGCAGCGCGTCACGGCTGGTCGGGCGCTCAGTCGCGAAGGCGACCAGCGTCGTATCGGGAAAGACGACATAGGGCGGCACCGCAAGCTCCTTGGCAATCGCCAGGCGCGCGACACGCAGCGCCTCGAAGAGTTCGGCATCGGCCCCTTCCAGCGCGGACCGGGCGCTTGCGGCGCTCGGCGAGGCGCTTCTCGATGCCTTGCCGGTCGTCGGGCGGTCCTTGCGGAAGCGAACCTCGCGTTCGTGCTTGAAGACGGCGCGGGCCTCCGGCTCCAGCTTCATAGCGCCGAAGGCGGCATGATCGACGCTGACGAACCCGGCAGCCAGCAATTGGCGGTAGACCGATTGCCAGGTCTTTGACGGGATATCCTTGCCGACGCCGAAGACCGGCATGTCGGCATGGCCGAAGCGGGTGGTCTTTTCGTTGCGGTTTCCGAGCAGCACGTCGATCAGGTGGCCCGTTCCGAAGCGTTCGCCGGTCCGATAGATCGCCGCCAGCGCCTTGATGGCGGCCTCCGTCCCATCCCAGGTTTCGACCGGCTTGAGGCAGGTATCGCAATTGCCGCATTGGCCGCCATGCGCCTCGCCGAAATGTGCCAGGATCGCCTGCCTTCGGCAGCCGGGCGTCTCGCAGATGCCGAGCAGCGCATTGAGCTTGGCGCGTTCGACGCGCTTGATATCGTTGCCCGACGTCCCCTCGTCGATCATGCGGCCGCGCTGGATGACATCGGCCATGCCATAGGCCATCCAGACGTCGGACGGCAGACCGTCGCGCCCGGCGCGGCCCGTCTCCTGGTAATAGGCCTCCACCGACCCGGGCAGATCGAGATGGGCGACGTAGCGCACATTCGGCTTGTCGATACCCATGCCGAAAGCGACGGTCGCGACCAGGCAGAGATCCTCCTCCTTGAGGAAGGCGTCCTGGTTGGCGTCTCGAACGCTGCGGTCCATGCCGGCGTGATAGGCAAGTGCGCGGACACCCTGCCCGTTCAGCCATTCGGCCGTGTCCTCGACCTTGGCGCGCGACAGGCAATAGACGATGCCGCTCGAACCCTTGTGGCGGGACAGAAAACGCAGGAGCTGCTGGCGCGGCTGATCGCGCTCGACGATCTCATAGGCGATGTTCGGACGGTCAAACGAGGTGGTGAACACCTCGGCGCGCCGCAGGCCAAGCTTGTCGATAATGTCTTCGCGCGTGTGCGGGTCGGCCGTCGCGGTCAGCGCCATGCGCGGAACGCCGGGGTAAAGTTCGGCGAGATGGCCGAGTTCGCGATATTCCGGGCGAAAATCGTGACCCCATTGGGAAACGCAATGCGCTTCGTCGATCGCGAACAATGCGATCCTGGCATTACCGATCATTTCCTTGAAAGCCGGCGTGACGATGCGCTCCGGCGTCACATAGAGAAGATCGAGATCGCCATTGACGATCGCCCGGCGAACATCGAGAAATTCTTCGCGCGTCAGGGATGAGTTGAGGGCGGCGGCCCGCACGCCGAGCTGCTTCAAGGCCTCCACCTGATCGCGCATCAGCGCGATCAGCGGCGAAACGACAATGCCGACGCCATCGCGGCAGAGGGCGGGGATCTGGAAGCAGAGCGACTTGCCGGCACCGGTCGGGAACAGGACCACGGCATCGCCGCCCGACACGACCTGTTCGACGACGGCGGCCTGCTTGCCCCGGAATGATGAATAACCGTAGACGCGCTTCAGCACATCGAGCGGGTTCTTCGTGCCGTCGTTGTCGAACAGGGGAGCAAGGCGGTTTTGGGTCGGCTGCATGGAATCGCTTTCATGAGGAAGCCTGGACTATGGCACAGGTCCGGCGGCCGTCGCGAGTGTATGCGAACATTGAGCTTAAATCGGCATGGCATGGATGAAACCTGATGCAACTATACCGCTGCCACTTCTGCTTGCAAGCCGTGCGGCTTGAAGCGCCTTTCGCAGACGTATAAGCCTCGTCTACCCGCTCCCTGCCCCTTCACTCATATCGATATCCAGCATGGCTGCAGACCAACCAGATCGACATACTGACGGCGAACCTGATCATGCCCGCGTGGCGATCAAGGTCGATATCGTCGTCATCGGCGCGGGCCAGGCGGGCCTGTCCTCGGCCTATCATCTACGAAAGCTCGGCCTTGCCCCGGACAGGGATTTTGTCGTCTTCGACCAGTCGCCGGAGCCGGGAGGCGCCTGGCAGTTCCGCTGGCCGTCCCTGACGCTTGCAACCGCCAACCGTGTTCATGACCTCCCCGGAATGCGGTTCGACGAGGCGGTCGATACCGCCGCCGATCAGGTGAAGGCATCGGTCGCCGTGCCGCAATATTTCTCGGCTTACGAGCGCGCCTTCGATCTGCGCGTCCATCGTCCCGTCAAGGTGACGGTCATCTGCGACCGGGGAGATCGGCTGAGGGTGGAAACCGACCGCGGCGCCTTTTCGGCGCGGGGTCTCATCAATGCCACCGGCACATGGGAATCGCCCTATATTCCGGACTATCCCGGCGCCGACCGTTTCCACGGACGGCAGCTCCACACGCGGGACTATCGTACGGCCGAGGAATTTGCCGGCCAGCATGTCGTCGTGGTCGGCGGCGGGATTTCGGCGATCCAGCTGCTCGATGAAATCTCGCGTGTCACCTCGACCACCTGGGTGACGCGACGCGAACCGAAATTCCGCGACGAGCCGTTCACGCCGGAGGCAGGACGCGCTGCCGTGGCGCTTGTCGAAGACCGCGTCCGCCAGGGCCTTCCGCCGGGTTCGGTGGTTTCGGTCACCGGCCTGCCCGTGACGCCGCCGATCCAGGCGGCGCGCGAACGGGGAGCGCTGAACAGGCTGCCGATGTTTTCCGGGATCAGCGAGCACGGGATACGCTGGGCTGACGGCTCCGAACAGCGGGCCGACGTGATCCTGTGGTGTACGGGCTTTCGCAGTTCGCTCGACCACCTCGCCCCGCTGCAACTGCGCGAGGCGAGCGGCGGCATCCTTATGACCGGCCGGCTGGCGACGCAGGTCGCCAGGGATCCGCGCATTCATCTGGTCGGTTACGGCCCATCCGCTTCAACCATCGGGGCGAACCGGGCGGGCGGCGCGGCCGCGCGAGAATTGGCAACTTTCCTCGGCGTTCCAGTCAATCGCGACAAATGATGCGACCTAAACGGCGCGCCTCGCAAGCTTGCCCTCTTCCGCCTTGTAAAAATATTGGCTCGCCACCAGCCAGCCCTTCAGCGGGCGAAGCGGCGGGATGCAGGTCAGAAGCATGAAGGGCAGCGTCACCAGAAGGTGAACCCACCAGGCCGGCTGGAATTGCACCTCCAGCCAGACGCCAAGAAGCACGCTCGGCACGCAGGCAAAGCACATCACGAAAAAGGCCGGGCCGTCGGCAGGGTCGGCGAAGGAATAGTCCAGTCCGCAAGCTTCGCACTTCGGCTTGAGCGTCAGGAAGCCGTTGAACAGATGCCCCTGACCACAACGCGGGCAGCGCCCGCGGATACCGGTCTGCATGGGCGGGAGAGGAGGCCATTCGTGATCCATGATCATTGTCCTTGGGAGCAAAGCGATCAAGCCGATTATTGATTGCATTCATTATATAGATTGATGCATTCAATTCGTCGATTAGCCAGAATGCCGCAGGCATTCCGGCCACGGATCGCAGAGAGGACGGATCAGAAGAAGGAGCCGGCCATTTCGGGCGAGCTTTCCAGCGCATGTCCCATGAATTCCAGGGCGGCCTTCAGCGCGGGCCGCTGGATAGGACCGCCGAGGCATACGCGCACCGCCTCCGGAGCCGGGCCATCGACAGTGAAGGCGTCGCTCGCCACGACCCCGATGCCGGCGGAGCGCATGTGGCTGCCGAACGTCGAGCGGGTCCAACCCTGCGCCAACGGCAGCCAGATATTGAAGCTGATCGGGTCGCCGCGATAGCTGCCCTTCGGCAGTATGTCTGCGACCAGGGCCTGGCGGGCCGTCGCTTCGGTCCTGACGAAATGCAGGATGTTCTCGGCCGTGCCATCCTCGATCCAACGGGTGGCCAGCGCAGCCGACAGCGGCGACGCCATGACGTTGTTGGCGCGCATGGCGCTGACGAACGGCCACGCGGCCCTGGTGTCCGGGGCGACGACATAAGCGAGCCTGAGGCCGGCGCCGAGAGATTTGGAAAGCCCGCCGATATGCCAGGTCAGGTCCGGAGCTATCGCTGCCAGCGGTGCCGGCGCGCGCAGAGGAATGAAGCCGTAGGCATCGTCCTCGACGATGGGCACGCCATATTTGCGCGCCACAGCGCAGATCTCCTCGCGACGCCGTTCGGGAACGGTCAGCGTCATCGGGTTCTGCAGGATCGGATTGAGATAGAGTGCCTTCGGCTTGTTCCTCTCGCAGGCCTCGGCGAAACCTGCCGGCAGAATGCCTTCGTCATCCATCGGCAGGCCGACAAGGCTCAGCCGGAGTTGGGCGGTGATGGAGCGTATACCGGGATAGGTGATGTTCTCCGACAGCACCGTCTCGCCCGGCTTTGCCAGCATGCCGAAGATCGCCAGCAGCGCCGGATGCGCGCCGGGAGCGAGGAAGATGCGCTCCTGCGATGGAACCAGGCCACGTCGGCTGAGCCAGGCCGCCGCCGCCTCCTTGTCGATGCCGGCACCGCCGAAACCCTGGTAACGCAGCAAAGGCACGAGGTTGGCGGCGACCGCAGTCAGCCCTCCCTGCATCCGGGCAATCAGTTCCGGGTCATCCGGCTCCGGCGGCATGTTCATGGAAAAATCAACGATCGAGGCCCGCCGCGGATCCGGCGCTGCGTCGGAGACGAAACCCCGGCGCCCCTTGTCGACACCGCCGGTCACGAAGGTGCCGCGCCCCACATGCGAACTGACCAGACCTCGCTTCTGGGCTTCCAGATAGCCGCGCGCCACGGTGGTGAAATCGACGTCGAGCAGCTTGGCCAGTTCGCGCTGCGGCGGCAACCGGTCACCGACGACGAGGTTGCCGCTCCTCAGGTCCATCTCGATGACATCGGCGATCGCCATGTAGCGCGGGGATCGGCTGCGGGTCAGGTCAGGCTTCCAAGTCTTCATCCGTGACATCCGATAGTTAGTCCTGGATTGACTGTATATTGTTGCTCACTGAGTCTGTCATCAGGAAAGAGCGGGCATTGCGCCGCAGCCCACGGACCGGAGATATCGACAATAGCCGCCAACCGTTGCCGGCCGCCCTAGCCGCTCCGGGTATCGCTCTCGCCCAGGACATCCCGGGCGGCCTGGCTCTTGTTCGGTTTGTCCGGAACATTGCCGTTGTCTTCCGCACGATCCCGGTGGAGAGCGGCGCGGGCCAGGAGCATCAAGGTAATCGGGGTCGTCACCGTCACGAATATGCCGATCAGCAGTTCGTGGATGACCGGACGCCCCGAAGACACCGTGAAAAAGATCATCGAGGCCAGCATGACGCCGCCGATCCCCCAGCTGGTGCCGAGCGTCGGGGCGTGGATGCGCTCGTAGAAGGTCGGCAGGCGCAGGAAGCCGATCGCGCCGATCAGCGCCAGGCCGGAACCGATCAGCAGGAAAAACGCGACGGCGATTGCTGCCCAGACGGGCATGTCGGCGGCAGACTGCATCATTCGATCACCTCCCCGCGCATCAGGAATTTTGCCAGCGCCACGGTCGCCACGAAGCCCAGCATGCCCATGACCAAGGCCGCCTCGAAATAGATCACCCGGCCGGTGCCGATGCCGAAGGTCACCAGCAGCAGCATGGCGTTGATATAGAGCGTGTCGAGGCCGATGATACGGTCCTGCGCCCGTGGGCCCCGGAACATGCGCACCGAAGCGATCGCCATCGCCGCCGCCAGCATCAGCTGGGCAAGCGAGACCGCACTGAAGATAATGATGGCGCTCATGCGAATATCTCCATCAGCAGCTTCTCATATCTGTTCTTGATCGTGTTGCGCCATTCCGCCTCGTTGTCGATATCGAGCACATGCAGCAGCACCGTCCGGTCGTTGGAATCGTATTCCAGCCAGGCCGATCCCGGCGTGCTGGTCAGCACCACGGCGAGTACCGCGATCGCCGTGTGGTTCTCGATGTCCAGCGGGACCGTCAGGAAGCCGGGATTGTGGCTGCGCCGGCCGCTCCTGAGAATAATCCGCGCCACCGCGATGTTCGATTTGGCAATATCGTAGAGCACGATCCCGAACAGTTTCGGCAGCAGGTACCATTTGGCGAACCTCGGCTTGTCCGGGCGCAGCGACGCCATCGCCCAGGAGGCAAACACCGCGACCAGGATGCCGAGCACCAGGTGGCCGGGCGTGAAGCCGTTGAGCAGCAGCCACATCAGGATCAGCGACACGGTGAGCAACGGATAGGGCAGCATCACTTGCTCCCTGCGTTGGTGGAGGCTACCCCGTCGTAGTCGGGGACGGGCGCCGCATTGCGCACGGCGTCGATATAGATCCTCGGGTTGCCGAGGCTGCGGATCGTGGTGTCCATGTACTGCATCGCGGGTCCGGCCTGAACAGTCAAAGCCAATGTCAGGGCAAGCAGGAACATTACCGGCACGATCTCGATGACGAGGACGCGCGGTACGGTTCCCTCGATCGAGCTCCAGAAGGTGCGGATGCCGGCGCGCGTCATGGAGATCAGCGCGGCGATGCCGGAGAGGATGACGAGGATGACCAGGACCCAGACGGTCGCCGTGGGCGGCACGCCGATCGCCCCCGTGCCCATCATCGCAGACAGCATGGCGAACTTGGCGATGAAGCCGGAGAGCGGCGGCAGGCCCGAAAGCAGGATGCCGCAGGCGGCAAAGCAGATGCCGAGGATCGCCATCGTGCCGGGCATGGTGACGCCGTCGCCCTCCTCCGGTTCGTCCTCGTCCGCGTCGCCATAGGCTTCCATGGTCACCGCAAGAACGATCGCGCCGGCATCCTGGCCGCGTTCGACAAGCTCGATCAGCATGAAGAAGGCGCTGATCGTCAGCGTCGAGCTGACGAGATAAAGCAGTGCGCCGGACGAGATCGCTCCGTCATTGATGCCGAGCACCATCAGCAAGGTTCCGGACGAGACCAGAACCGAGAAGCCCGCAAGCCTTCCGAGCGCCTGCGACGCCAGCACGCCGATCGTTCCGAATATGATGGTTGCCATCCCGCCGTAGAGCAGCACCTCGGCGCCGAAACCGGCAGACGGGCCCTCGCCGAAAAGCAGCATGGTCAGCCGCAGGATGATGTAGATGCCGAGCTTGCTCATGATCGCGAAGATGCCGGCAACCGGGGCCGACGCCGCGCTGTAGGCCGTCGGCAGCCAGAAGCAGAGCGGCCACATGCCGGCCTTGATAAGGAAGGCGATGCCGAGCACGCCGGCTCCCGCCTCCATCAGCATGCGGCGGTCCGGCTCGATATCGGGAATGCGGGCGGCGAGATCGGCCATGTTGAGCGTGCCGGCGGTGCCGTAGATCAGGCTGACCCCGATCAGGAACAGAAGTGCCGCGGCCAGGTTGACGGCGATATAGTGCATGCCCGCCTTGACGCGCAGCGGACCGGAACCGTGCAGCAACAGCCCGTAGGATGCCGCCAGCATGACCTCGAAGAAAACGAACAGGTTGAACAGGTCGCCGGTCAGGAAGGCGCCGTTCAGCCCCACAAGAAGAAGCTGGAACATGGTGTGGAAATGCGCACCCACTGCATGCCAGCGGGCAAGCGAAAAGACCAGTGCGGCGACCGAGAGCAGCGTCGTCAGCAGCAGCATCAGCGCCGACAGCGCATCGAGAACGAGCACGATGCCGAATGGCGCCGCCCAGTTTCCAAGAAGGTAGACACCGTTGAAATCGTTCGGTCCGCCTTCTATCCGCAGAAGCGCGAGCGAGACAGCAACCAGGATCAGCGTCGATGCGAGGCTGATCATCGCCTTTACGACGCGCTGGCGCTCATCGAAGAGCAACAGCAGCGCGGCCACGACCAGCGGCACGAGGATCGGCGCAATAATGAGGTGATGGCTCCAACCATTCATTTCGGCTCGTTCCTCCCATCGACATGGTCGGTGCCCGTCAGACCCCGGGAGGCCAGCAGCACGACGAGGAACAGCGCGGTCGTCGCAAAGCCGATAACGATGGCCGTCAGCACCAGCGCCTGCGGCACCGGATCGGCGAGCGTCGAATTGGGAACGCCATCGACGAGGATTGGCGGGACATTGGTCTTCACGCCGCCGACGCCGAAGATGAACAGATTGACGGCATAAGAGAGAAGCGAAAGGCCGACGATGACCTGATAGGTACGCGGGCGCAGGATGAGCCAGACGCCGCAGCCCGTCATCACGCCGATCGCGGTGGCAAGAACCAGTTCCATCAGCCCTCCTCCGACCTTGCCGCATCGATCGCCCGCAGGCGGTTGATGCGGATCGACTGGTGTGCCAGCGCCACGAGAATGAGGACCGTCGAGCCGACCACCAGCGAGAAGACGCCGAGATCGAAGAGCAGCGCGGTGGCGGCGGGCATCTTGCCGATCAGCGGCAGCTCGACATACTGGAAATGCGAGGTCAGGAACGGATAACCGAAGAACCAGGCGCCGATGCCGGTCGAAACCGCCGTCAGCAGGCCCGCCCCCATCCAGCGCAGCGGCAGAATGCGCAGACGATCTTCCGCCCAGCGCGTGCCGCCGGCCAGGTATTGCAGCAGGAAGGCGATCGACAGCGTCAGCCCGGCCGAGAAGCCGCCGCCCGGCAGGTCATGGCCGCGCATGAAGATATAGACTGAAAAGGTTATGATAACCGGGAAGAGCCAGGTCATGATCACCGAGGGGACGAGCAGGTAGTCGCGCACGGTATCGCCGGCCGAACGCTCGGGGCGATCCTCGTCAAAACGGTTCTGGATAAGCTGCTGCTCCGGCAGGTCCATGCTGTCGTCGGCTGGTCGGAAACGGCGAAGCAGCGCGAAGACCGTCAGCGCCACGACGCCGAGCACGGCGATCTCGCCAAGCGTGTCGAAGCCGCGGAAATCCACTAGGATGACGTTGACGACGTTGCGCCCGCCGCCTTGCGAATAGGCGTTTTCGAGGAAGTAGTTGGCGATCGCATCCGGCACCGGCATGGTCATGACGGCATAGGCGATGAAGGACATGCCGATGCCGCAGACGACGGCGAGCGCCAGGTCGCGGAAGCGGCGGAAACGGGCGCGCAGCGTGATGGACTCAGCCAGTCCCTCCGTGCGCTTCGGCAGCCAGCGCAGGCCGAGCAGGATAAGGACGGTGGTGACGATCTCGACCAGAAGCTGGGTGATCGCAAGATCCGGCGCCGAGAGCCAGACGAAGGTGATGCAGACGATCAGGCCCACTCCACCAAGCATGACAAGCGCCGCCAGCCGATGGTATTTAGCGAGATAGGCGGTGCCGAAGGCGAGGCAGATGCCGAGCAGCCAGATCGCCGCAAAGGCCGGATCGATGCCGGAAAAGGCGATGTCGCGCGTTTCGAAACCGGAGAGATAGAGCGGCAGCAATCCGGCGAGGAAACCGGTCGCCACCACCCAGCGAAGCTGCGGCTGAAGATTGCGGGTGCCGAAGCGCCGTTCCAGCGTCCTGGCCCAGCGCCAGGACACCTCGACGAGGACACGCTCGAAGATGCGCTGGCCCTTGAGGTTGCGCAGGATCGGCGGGCCGTCCTCGCAGGTCGCGAGATATTTCCTGAGCGCGAAATAGAGGAGCGCTCCGCCGACCAGCGCGATGGCGCTCATGATCAGCGGCAGGTTGACGCCGTGCCAGATGGAGAGGCTGTATTCCGGTGTTTCAGGGCCCAGCACGCTGACGACGGCGGTCTGCAGGAAAGGCCCGATGGAGATTGCCGGGATGATGCCGACGATCAGGCAGGCGACGACCAGAAGATCGATCGGAAAGCGCATCCAGCGCGGCGGCTCGTGTGGCTTCGGCTTGGGCAGGTCGGCCGACGGGGGGCCGAAGAAGACGGTGTGGATGAAACGCAGCGAATAGGCGACGCTGAAGGCGCTGGCGAGCGTCGCCACGTAAGGCAGGATGCGGTCGAGAATGGAATCCGCGTGGGTTTCGACCGCTTCCGCGAAGAACATTTCCTTCGACAGGAAACCGTTGAGCAGAGGAACTCCGGCCATGGCGGCACTCGCCACCATGGCCAGCGTGCCTGTGATGGGCAGATACCGGAAAAGACCGCTCAATCGTCGCATGTCGCGCGTGCCGGTCTCGTGGTCGATGATGCCGGCGGCCATGAACAGCGATGCCTTGAACGTCGCATGGTTGACCATGTGGAAGATCGCCGCGACAGTCGCCAGCGGACTGCCGAGGCTCAGAAGCGTGGTGATGAGGCCGAGATGGCTGATCGTCGAATAGGCGAGCAGGCCCTTCAGGTCCTGCTGGAACATGGCGAAATAGGCGCCGAGTAGAAGCGTGATGATGCCCGCCAACCCGACCAGATAGAACCATTCATAGGTTCCCGACAGGGCTGGCCAGAAGCGCACCAGCAGGAAGACGCCGGCCTTCACCATGGTCGCCGAATGCAGGAAGGCCGAGACCGGGGTCGGCGCCGCCATGGCATTGGGCAGCCAGAAATGGAACGGGAACTGGGCGCTCTTGGTCAAGGCGCCGAGCAGGATGAAGACCAGAGCCGGGACATAGAGGGAATGGCCGCGGATGACGTCACCGGCGGCGAGAATCTTGTCGAGGTCGTAGCTGCCGACGATGTTGCCGAGCAGCAGCAGGCCGATCAGCAGGCAGAACCCGCCGATCCCGGTGATCGTCAGCGCCATGCGGGCGCCATCGCGGGCGGCGGCATTGTTGTGCCAGTAGCTGATCAGCAGGAAGGAAAAGATGCTGGTCAGTTCCCAGAATACCGACAGAAGGATGACGTTGCCGGAGATGACGATGCCGAGCATCGCGCCCATGAAGGCGAGCAGGAAGGAGAAGAAGCGCGGGACCGGATCGTCTTCCGACATGTAATAGCGGGCATAGACGACCACCAGAAAGCCGATGCCGGCGATCAGCATGGAGAAAAGCCAGGCGAAACCATCCATGCGAAGGGTGAAGTTAAGCCCAAGCTGCGGCAACCATGTGCCCTCGAAGCGCAAGATCCCGCCATTGGTGACGCTCGGATAGAAGGCCGCGACGATCACCAGGCAGAGAAACGCGGTGGCACCGGCCACCCAGGACGGCAGGACGCGCGAGCGCGTTCGCAGCAGAGATACGGAGACCAGGCTTCCGAGGAAAGGCAGGACCAGAAGGATAAGAAGAAGATATGGTCCTGACGTTATCCCAATGCTCCGGCCTTTCTATGTGCGGCACATTCGCGAAAGCGCGTGATGCGAAGATGCCTGCGAATGCTCCATCTAGCAATCGAACTCAAATTGCCATATATGAAAGATATTGACCAATATGGGCAGTTTGGTGAGATGGGTCAAGCCGCAAAGAACGCAATTTTGACGCCGGCCTTGTGCCGCGCCGCCCGCGGGTTTCTGGATTGGACGCAGTCCGATCTGGCCGACCGTTCGGGCGTGTCGCGCAGCACCATCCGCGATTACGAAGGCAGCCGGCACGACCTTCACCGCGCGACGGAGGCGCAGCTTCGCCTCGCCTTCGAGGAGGGCGGCGTTGCCTTCGTCCATATGGAAGGCGGCCACTTCGGCGTCTGTCCGAAATCCGTCCAGACGCCGCAATAGGTCGAGCGAAGCGCGGCTCCGACCCGGCGTCGCCAGTTGGTGTCCGAGCCCGCGCGCCTTCCAGCCTCGGCTGGAAGGGAAAAAACTCGGAATTGTCAAAGCCGACATGGGGCTCCGCCGGGCTTCCATGGGTTTGCAGCTCGTGCCAGGCAGATTCGAGACCGACCTGCTGACTCAGTCGGCGATGCTGTCGGGCGCTCAGGTCTTAGGCATGCCTTCGGGCCTCAGCGCCTTCTTCAGCGCCGCGATGCGGAAGATTGCGTTCGGGGCGCCGTAGCCGCGATAGCCGCGCCGTTCGACGATCTCGAAGAAGAAACCCTCGCCATAGGTCATGCTGTAGAGCTGGAAATATTCGCCGTGCTCGTCGCGGTCGTAGAGGATGTTTTCCGCCTTCAGCCGTTCCGAGAGGTCCGCATCGAGGCCGAAACGGGCTTCGACGTCGCCGTAATAATTGGGCGAGATCTGCAACGGTCGAAAACCGTTCCTTCGCAAGGCCGCCGCGGTCGCAAAGATGTCGTCGGTGTGGAAGGCGAGATGCTGGACGCCGGACCCGAATTTTTCGGCAATGAAATGCCCGGCCAGCGTGCGGCGGTTCTCGGCGCCGTTCAGCGTGATCCTGAGCGTGCCGGAGGCGTTTTCGACCACCTGGCTGCGCACCACGCCGGAAGGATCGATGATATCGACCATCGGCGTCTTGTGGGTCTCGAAGATCGACGTGTAGAACAGCAGCCAGGTCAGCATCTCGTCATAGGCAACGGTCTGCGCCACATGATCGACCCGCAGCAGATGCGCCGGCACCACGTCCGCGTCGTCCTCGACGGCCACGAAGTCGATTTCCGAAAACCGGCCGAGATCGCTTTTTTTGTCGAGCAGATAGATCAGACCGCCGCCGACGCCGCGTATCGCCGGGATTTCGACTTCGCCTTCCGCCACCGGCTGGCTGAACGGCTCGGCATCAAGCGCCATGGCGCGCGCAAAAGCCTGTTTGGCATCATCCACCACCAGCGCCATCGCATAGGCGGAGGTGCCGTGGACCGCAAACGAGGTGTTCGCAAAGCCCTGTTCGTCGGTGTTGACGATCAGCCGGATATCACCCTGCTGGAAGATGCTGACCTTTTTCGAACGATGCGCCGCGGTGCGCCGGAAACCGAGCGTGCGCAGGATGCCGGTGAGGTCGGCCAGATCCTTTTCGTCGGTCGAGAACTCGACGAAGCCGACGCTCTCGACCTTCGCCCGGTCCGGCATCCCGGCGACGGTGAGGTTTTCCACATTCGGCGCCCGGCGCACCTGGTCGCCGAGATAGATCAGCGAGCGATGGCCATCGTCGGCAATCGCCCGGCTGGAGCCGCCGCGGAACTGGTCGTTGAAGATCTCCAGCGAGAAATACCCGTCGTAGCCGGTCTCGGCGATCGCGGTGGTAAAGGCCGTCACCGGCAGGTCGCCCTCGCCCGGCATGTTGCGGAAATGCCGTGACCAGTAGAGCAGGTCCATGTCGATCAGCGGCGCATCGGCAAGCTGGACGATGAAGATCTTGTCCTTCGGGATGGAGCGGATCGAATTGATGTCTATTCTGCGCGACAGCGTGTGAAAGCTGTCGAGGATCAGGCCGATACTGGGATGGTCGGCGCGCCGCACGATCTCCCAGGCATCGCGGTGGTCGTTGATATGCCGGCCCCAGGCGAGCGCCTCGTAACCGACGCGCAGGCCGCGTTTTGCCGCCCGCTCGCCGAGTTCGTGGAAATCGGCCGCCGCCCGGTCGATGCCGCCGAGCGAGACCGGCGAGACGTTGGAGCAGACCAGCACGAGGTCGGTGCCGAGTTCCTGCATCACGTCGAACTTGCGCTCGGCTCGATCGAAGGTGCGGCTCCGATGCGAGGCGGGCATGCCCTCGAAGTCGCGGAACGGCTGGAACAGGGTGATCTCCAGGCCGAAATCGCGGACCATCCTGCCGACATCCTTCGGGCTGCCGTCAAAGGCGAGGAAATCGTTCTCGAAGATCTCCACCCCATCGAAACCAGCCTGGGCAATCGCCTCAAGCTTCTCCGGCAGTTCCCCGCTGATCGATACCGTGGCTATCGACGTCTTCATGCGTTCGCTCCCTCCCTGCCCTCCGATGTGCTGCGGAGGCTCCTCGGTTGGTCCGGCGAGCGACCTCCCGCTCTATGCCGGCACCAGACGCGTCATTTTGTACTAAACAGTTCGTAACATCAAATGGAAGATTTTCCATGCCGCTTTTCTCTATGCCTCCGACCGGAGACTTCCGCACTATGCTCCCTGCGCGCCATCAACGTAGCGGGATGAGGGACGTTAACCCGATCAGATCTTCAACTTTCCCGTCCAGGCGAGCACGGTTTCCGCCATCGTCGCGAGATGGTCTGCGGTGGAAAAGCCGGAAATTTTCTTGCGAGGCTTCAGGTCGTGGTCGCCGTCCTCGAGCCAGAGGGTTTCGATGGTTTTCGAGAGTTCGTAGCCGGATACTTCCTCGCGGGTACCGAATTCATCGCGGGTTCCCTGGCAGATCAGCGCAGGAGCCTTGAGACCTTTCAGATGTTGGGTGCGCAGCTGCTCCGGCTTTCCCGGAGGATGGAACGGATAACCGAGGCACAGCAGACCGGCGATCCGGCCTTCGGAATAAAGTTTGTCGGCAACCATGCTCGCAACCCGTCCGCCCATCGATTTGCCGCCGATGATCAGCAGCCCTTTCGCACCGAGTTCGGCGACCGCCGCCATGTATTCGGGATCAAGCGTCTCGGCCCGCGGCGGCGGTTTGCGATCGCCGGAGGTGCGCCGCGCCGCCATATAGCCGAACTCGAAACGCGCCACGCGAAAACCCCTGGCCGACAGTGCGTCCGATACCGCCGTCATCGATGCGGAATCCATCGGTGCGCCGGCGCCATGCGCCAAAAGGATCGTGACGCGCGCGTCCTCCGGTCCCTCGATCAGAAATCGCCCTGACATCTTGCTCCCTCAATTCAGGTTCACTTTTCACACGTGCCTGTCGGATCACGCCGTTGGCGCACGTCCTTTGTATGGGCGGGCCATGGCCGCCCGCAATTTGGCGACTATATCAACGAGAGCAAGGCCAAGTCTCCTGCCCGACCATTACAGATGGAGGAATGTCATGGATATGCAGAGCCTCACCCCAGCAATCGAGCTTGTGAAAAAGAACGGCGTGCACTTCCCGAACGAAAGCGCCGCCTACAGGGAGGCGCGGGATGCGCTTCTCGCCGAGGAAATCGAACTCCGCCGCCATATCGAACGCGTCGCCGAGCAGAGACGTCATCTGCCGCCGGGCGGGCATGTGCCGAAGAACTATCGGTTCGAGGGCGCGAACGGCGCGATCTCGTTCGAAGAACTGTTTGCGGACAAGGAAACGCTGGTCATCTACAGCTATATGTTCGGCCCGGAGCGCGAGCGGCCCTGTCCGATGTGCACGTCGCTGCTCTCCTCCTGGGACGGAGAGGTTCCCGACATCCAGCAGCGCGTCGCATTCGCGGTCGTGGCGCGCTCGCCGCTGCAGCGCCTCACGGATTTCAAGAAGGAACGCGGCTGGCACCATCTGCCGCTCTATTCGGATACGACCGGCGAGTTCAGCCGGGACTATCACGCGCTCGGCAAGGACGGCAGCGATGACGCCGCCTTCAACGTGTTCACCCGCCGGGATGGAACGATGCGGCATTTCTGGAGCGGCGAGATGGGCGGCGCCACCGCCGATCCGGGCCAGGACCCGCGCGGCGCGCCCGATCTGATGCCGATCTGGACGATCCTCGATTCGACTCCGGAAGGCCGGGCGCCGCACTGGTACCCCAAACTGTCCTATTAGGACTTAAGTCCTGCGCTGCTATTGCGGCGGAACGAAAGATGATGTCGCCACGTTCTCCGGCCACCTCAACCGAAAGGGAAGTGTCCATGAAAAAGCTCATCATTCTCTCCGCCGCGGTCGGTCTCCTTGCGACTGGCGCAATGGCCCAGCAGAGCACGGTCAATGGCGCCGTGGGCGGTGCTGTTACCGGCGCGATCGTCGGCGGCCCGGTCGGCGCTGCCGTCGGCGGCGTGGTCGGCGCAGTTGCCGGCACGGCGATCGATCCGCCGCCGGAACGGGTCGTTACCTATGTGCGCCAGCAGCCGGTACAGCAGTCCGTCGTGGTGCAGGAACGCGTCGTCGTCGGCCAGCCGATCCCGCAGCAGGTGGTGCTTACCCCTATTCCGGAATCGCCGACCTATGCCTATGCGGTCGTCAACCAGCAGCGCGTCATCGTCGATCCGCGCACCCATACGGTGGTTCAGGTCGTCGAGTGATCGTTCCGCATTGCTGATGAAAAGCCGTCGTATCGAGAGGTGCGGCGGCTTCTTTTTGCGATCACCGACGGCGCGATCATTTTTTTTCGAATTCGCCGGAACCAATTGCCGGCTTCGCCGTTTTCTAGGGTTGGTATCCAGGGAGGAAACGAAAGATGCCGCAGGCAAGTTGGCAAAAACCGGTGCGCGTCGCCTTCGGGCAACTCGGTACTGAGGTCATAAACGGACCGTTCGAGGCGCTTGCGCTGCTGACGGATCGGTGGCCGGACATGCGCGGACCACACTTTGTCAAGGCGCGCAGCGTCTGCCGGGCAGCGCTCGATGGGCGCAGGTCACCGGAGGAAGCGCGCCAGCAGTTCGAACAGGCAGTCAGCGAAGCGCAATTGCATCTCAACTGAACGAAAAAGGCCGGCGATCGTCGGCCTTGATGGTTCAGAGACCGATGATATCGCCGAAAAGCCGGAGGGTGGAGCCGGAAAGGGCGATTGGCGCGAACAGCACGGAGAAACACAGGCACGGCCCGCGCTTGCCCGCGATCGGCCGGTGGTCCAGCGTTTCGTCCGCGATCGAGACATCACCCTTTCCGAAATTGCCGCGATGGTCATGAAATTCGCCATCGAGCACCAGTGTCAGTTCAAGTCCATGATGGCCGTGCTGAGGCAGCGCCCTTCCGGGTCGCACCCATAAAAGGCTTGCCTCGACATCCTTCGACTTCTCGATGACGTGATGGCGCAGCCCCGGGAGCTTCGTTGTCCATCGGATATCGTCGAGGTCCGCACCGGCATAAGCACGCAGCGACGCGGGAAATCTCGATTTCTCGATGATCCTGGCGGGAAACTCCGCTGGGTCGGCAGAGGCGAAGATTTCGGCCAACCGTCGCTTGCGGGCCGACAATGCCACGGGCGGCGTCGTGTGCAGGGCCTCACCGGCAAGGCCCTCCAGGAGACCTGCCAGTTTCGCGGCTGAAGCCTGCATTTCCAGATGCGAACCGACGAGAACGTGAGCCGGCTCAGGAAGAGAGCCGGACACGTAATGCGCGATCAGAAGATCCAGCCGTTCGAGGTTCTGCAGCATGTCCAAATGCCAGTTTCACGCAAGAAATCCGGTCAAAACGCAGTCAATCGACGCGCAACACGGATCCGTATCTGCTTCAACTGTACGTCTATACGTCTGGAGACAAATTTGGATTACTACTTCCAATATAATAGGGCCGATTTTTTTAAGGGCTTGTCGACACATTAGAGGATGGCGCTTCGGACCTCTTCCATCCGCCCCTCGCAACCGCGGATCCGGCCTCGAAAAGACGGATTTTACCGAGGCCAACCCTTTCCGGAAACAGAATTTCTTGCCCTCGGGTCCTTGTCCGCCGAAAAGACCCTGTTTACATGTGCGATGAACAAGAAGGCACCCCCGATGACCTCCCATTCCTCCGTCCTCGACGTGATCGGCAACACGCCCCTCATCCGGCTGAACGGCGCTTCCGAAGCGACCGGATGCGAAATTCTCGGCAAGGCGGAGTTTCTGAACCCCGGCCAATCGGTCAAGGATCGCGCGGCGCTCTACATCATCCGCGATGCCGAGAAGAAGGGCCTGCTGCGCCCCGGCGGCGTGATCGTCGAAGGCACGGCCGGCAATACCGGCATCGGCCTGACCCTGGTCGCCAAGGCGCTCGGTTACCGCACCGTCATCGTCATCCCGGAAACCCAGAGCCAGGAAAAGAAGGATGCGCTGAAGCTGCTCGGCGCCGAGCTGGTCGAGGTTCCCGCCGTTCCTTACAAGAACCCCAACAATTACGTGAAGATCTCGGGCCGGCTTGCCGAGGAACTCGCAAAGAGCGAGCCTGCCGGCGCTATCTGGGCCAACCAGTTCGACAACGTCGCCAACCGGGAAGCCCATATCCAGACCACGGCGCCGGAGATCTTCGAGCAGACCGGCGGCAAGGTGGATAGCTTCATCTGCGCGGTCGGCTCGGGCGGTACGCTTGCCGGCGTCGCCATGGGCCTCAAGGCCCGCAACCCGGACATCAAGATCGGCATAGCCGATCCGGAAGGTGCCGCGCTCTATGAATTCTACGCCCATGGCGCGTTCAAATCGGAAGGCAATTCGATCACCGAGGGCATCGGCCAGGGCCGCATCACCGCCAATCTCGAAGGTTTCAAGCCGGACTTCGCCTACCAGATCCCGGATGCGGAAGCGTTGCCCTATATCTTCGATCTCGTCGAGCACGAGGGCCTGTGCCTCGGCGGTTCGACCGGCATCAATATCGCCGGCGCCGTTCGGCTCGCCCGGGATCTAGGCCCCGGGCACACGATCGTGACGGTGCTCTGCGACTACGGCAACCGCTACCAGTCCAAACTGTTCAACCCGGACTTCCTGAAGTCGAAGGGCCTGCCGGTGCCTGCCTGGCTTACGCAGAAGCGACAGATCGACATTCCCTTCCAGGCGGTCTGATACCCATAACACAGAGTGATGCATGCCCGTTGAAGCTCTCTACCGCGACGATTTCTATCTATCGACAGCAGAAGCCGCGGTAACGGCCATCCACGAGGACGGCGGTATCGAGCTTGATCGCACCTGTTTTTATGCGGCATCCGGCGGCCAGCCGGGCGATACCGGCTTTCTCGAACGCGCCGACGGCACGAAAATCCAGCTCGGTCAGACCAGACACGGCGCCACCAAGGATATTGTCATCCATGTGCCGCTCGAAGGCGAGGCGCAGCCGCTGGTCGGGGAAAATCTGGTCCTGCATATCGACTGGCAGCGTCGGTACAAGCTGATGCGCATGCACACCGCCTGCCACCTTCTTTCCGTCGTCTGCCAGTATCCGATCACCGGCGCCGCGGTCGGCGAAGAGGAATCGCGCGTCGATTTCGACATGACCGACACGATCGACAGGCAAGAAGTCACGGCCAGGCTGATGGAGCTGGTCGGCCAGAACCACCCCGTCTACCTGCAGTGGATCACCGACGACGAGCTTGCCGCCAATCCGGGCATCGTCAAGTCGAAGAACGTCCGCCCGCCGATGGGACTCGGGCGCGTCAGTCTCGTCTGCATAGGCGAAAATTCCAGCGTTGACAGCCAGCCCTGCGGCGGCACACATGTCTCCGAAACGCAGGAGGTCGGGGCGATTCATATCGCCAAGATCGAGAAGAAGGGCAAGGAAAACCGCCGATTCCGCATCCGGTTCGGCGAGCCCGGCGCAGAGGCCTGACAGCGGGTCCAAAGGAGATTTGACATGAGTGAAACCAGCCGTTTCGTCGTTTCGTCCGAGCGGCTTCACAACGAGCTCGGCAGTCCCGACCTCAAGATCCTCGACGCGTCCTTCTACCTGCCGGCGCAGAACCGCGATGCGGACTCAGAATATGCGGCAGGCCACATTCCCGGCGCCATCCGCTTCGACCACGACAAGGTCGCCGACCATTCGACCGGCCTGCCCCACATGGTGCCGGCTCCGGACGTATTTGCCGAGGCCGTCGGCCGGATGGGCATCCGCGAGAACGACCGGATCGTCATTTATGACGGTCCCGGCATCTTCTCCTCGCCGCGCGGCTGGTGGCTGTTCAGGATCATGGGCGCCAAACAGGTCTTCGTGCTCGACGGCGGCATCGACGCCTGGAAGGCCGAAGGCCGACCGCTCGAGACCACCGTCCCCTCGCCCGAACCGGTCACCTTCACCCCGAATTTCCGGATCGATAAGGTGATCGACTTCCAGACCATGCTGTCGATCGTCAGCGACGGCACGCGCCAGATCGCCGATGCGCGGCCGGCTGGCCGTTTCGCCGGCACCGACCCGGAACCCCGCGCCGGCATGCGCTCCGGCCATATGCCGGGCGCAGCCAGCCTTCCGTCCGGCACGTTCTCGGTCAATGGCAAGCTGCGTTCGCTGCCCGAGTTGCAAAAGGCGATCGAGGATGCCGGCATCGATTTCGGCCGGCCGATCGTGACGAGCTGCGGCTCGGGCATCACCGCCGCGATCATCACGCTCGCGCTCGAATCGCTGGGCCATGAGGACAACGCACTTTACGACGGCTCGTGGACCGAATGGGGCAGCCGCCAGGATACGCCCGTCGTCACCGGCCCGCCTTCGCCGAAGGCGGCTTGAGCGCCATGGCCAAGAAGCCCGCTCCGCTGAAAGCCCATGTCACCAGCCTGGAAATGACCGCGCCGCCGAAAACCAGCCTAGCCGTGCCGGTCAATATCCAGACGGCGATCATCCGCGCGCCCGAAATACCGCTTCACTACTACCGCTATCTCTATCGGCAGGTGGGAAAACGCTGGCACTGGTACAAGCGGCTGCGCATGAGCGACGAGGAGCTTGCGACCACGCTCCACAATCCGCGCACCTCCGTCACCGTGCTTTACGTCAACGGCGCGCCGGCCGGCTTTTTCGAGCTGTTCAAGGAAAGCGACGATATCGTTGAACTTTCCTATTTCGGGCTGTTCGAGCGGGCGATCGGGCTCGGCATCGGCAAATGGTTCCTGCTCCAGGCGCTCTATGCGGCCTGGCAGGACAACCCGCAGAAGGTGACCGTCACCACCAACACGCTCGACCACCCGCGCGCCCTGCAGCTCTACCAGATGATGGGTTTTTCGCCGGTTTCGACCTATGAGGCGCTGGTTCCGCCGATGACGGATGCCGAGCTCCTGAAGGCGCTCGACGGCTGATGTCGCAACTTTCACCCAAGGCGCTACTCGTCGCTTTGGTGTTGATGGTCCTCATTGTCGTCATGCTGTTCCTCTCCTTGTTGGCGGTCAGGATCGCCCTCTACGTTCCGCAAACCGTGAGCATCGACCGGATCGACGTGCTGTGCTCGAAGCGGCCGCCGCGACGGCAGATACCCTGGGTTACACCACCGCGCCGATGGAGTTCGGATTGCGCCGGCTTGAGGCGACAGTTCGGCCGGTCGGATGTTTCAGAAGATACGTTCATCTCGTTTGCATATGCCTCCCCCGCCGACCGCAGGAACTACCGCGGCGTACTGCAGCGCAGCCTGAACGATCTCAGCCAACCAGCCCGGACGGGCGATCGCATCGAGATCGAAGCCTCGCGGCTGATGCCCGAAACCTTCACCGACTGGTCGAGCCCCAGCATCGACCCGGAAAATGTCATCCGCCCAACGCCAAACGGCTACTGATGCCAGCCCACCGATACAGCGGATTTCATATTCCCGATCAGCGGCAAGTATCGGGTGGCGGGACGCGTCCCGCAGGCGCATCTCTTGTTCGACATGCACAGGAGAAAGCCATGACCATCGCCTTCATCGCCATGCCCGCCGCCGATGCCGAGCACCTCTGGAACGGCGGCCCCGACGCCTATGGACGCCTGCCCGAAACCATGACCTCCGACGGCCCCGGCTATCCATGCCGTCATTGCCTGCAGAATATCGATGCCGGCGAGGAACTGCTGGTTCTCGCCTACCGCCCCTTCCCCGAACTGCAGCCCTATGCGGAAACCGGCCCGATCTTCCTGCACAAGCGGCCCTGCCGGCGCTATGCCGCTGAAGAGGTTCTGCCGCCGATGCTGTCGAGCACCGACTACATCGTCCGCGGCTACGGCCATGACGACAGGATCGTCTATGGCAGCGGTGCGGTAACGCCGACCGGGAAAATCGCATCGCGCGCCGAGGAATTGCTCGCCCGCGGCGACATCGCCTATGTCCATGTCCGCTCGGCCCGCAACAATTGCTACCAGTGCCGGATCGACAAGGTCGAGGTGCCGGTATTCGCGGATGCCGCACTGGCGATCTGAAATGCGAAGGCGCGCCGTTCTATCGAAGCGGCGCGCCGTCATGTTCGTTCTCGGGCCTGCTGAGGCTTCAATTCTGGGTATTGTCGCCCTGCTCGTCGTCGCGTTCGAGATTTTCGGCGAAATCGAGCAGCAGCCTGACGATCTCGCCGCCCTTCTTCTCGTCACCCTCGAGCTTGCGGGCGATCACCTCGCGAAGGTTGAGCATGGCGGCATCGACGCTGCGCGGCAATGACGGACCGCTGTCGCGGCCCCGCTCATGGCGCTCCTGCCGCTGCTTGATGCGCTCGGCGAGCTGCGACAGCCGGTCGAGGATGGTGGCGGCAAAGCTGCGGTTCTCGTCGAGATATTTGCGGCCTTCGTCGGTGATCGCATAACGCTTCTTGTTGCCGTCCGCCTCGGCGACGACGTAGCCGGCCTCTTCGAGATAGGTCAGCGTCGGGTAGATGACGCCGGGGCTCGGCGCGTAGAAGCCGTAGGTGAGATCCTCGATATGCTTGATGATCTCGTAACCGTGGCGCGGTTCCTTCTCGATCAGCGCCAATACGACGAGGCGCAGGTCGCCCTGCATCAGGAACCGGCCGATACGGCCATCGCCGTCATCGCCGAAACCGCGGCCGCCACCGGGACCGCCCCGGCCGCCGCGTCCAAGTCCCCCGCCAAACGGCCCGCCGCGCGCGGCGAACACTTCCTCGAAACCCTTGCGGCCGCCGCGTTCGCCGCAGCCATGTCTTCCTTCGAACCTGTGCTTGAACATTTTCTGTCTCCTCAGACTGTCTTTCGATATATCTAAAGATAGCAATCCAGAGTTCTTCGTCAATAAGATAGATATATCTAAATAATATCTGATTGATTTTGAACACAGAAAAACGCCGGACGCGATGCGTCCGGCGTCTCTCCAGCCCCTAATCGATGGCCGGCGGCCCAACTCTTCCCGTTAAGCGACGCTCAGCAGGCTTTCCGGCGCGAAGGCCTCATAGCCCAGAGCTTCCGCAACCGGCTTGCTGGTGACGCGGCCCCTGTGGACGTTGAGGCCGTTGCGCAGGTGTCGGTCTTCGGTGATCGCCCGCAGGCCGCGGTCGGCAAGCGCCAGGCCATGCTGCAGCGTCGCATTGTTCAGCGCATGCGCAGACGTCACCGGCACGGCGCCCGGCATGTTGGCCACGCAATAATGCACGATGCCATCGACCTCGTAGGTCGGCTCGGAATGCGTCGTTGCATGCGAAGTCTCGAAGCAGCCGCCCTGGTCGATCGCGACATCGACCATGACCGCGCCCTGCTTCATTCCCGACAGCATTTCGCGGCTGACCAGTTTTGGCGCGGCGGCGCCTGGAATGAGCACGGCACCGATGATGAGGTCGGCGCTGAAGACTTCCTCTTCCACCGCGTCGATCGTCGAATAGCGGGTGTGGACGCGGCCGTTGAAGATATCGTCGAGCTGGCGAAGACGCGGCAGCGACCGGTCGATGATCGAGACGTCGGCGCCGAGACCGGCGGCCATCCGGGCCGCATGCAGGCCGACGACGCCGCCGCCGATGACGGCGACCTTGGCCGGCAGCACGCCCGGCACGCCGCCGAGCAGGATGCCGCGGCCGCCATTGGCCTTCTGAAGCGCAGTCGCGCCCGCCTGGATCGCAAGACGTCCGGCGACTTCCGACATCGGAGCCAATAGCGGCAGGCCGCCGCGGTCGTCGGTCACGGTTTCATAGGCGATGGCGGTGACGCCGGACGCGAGCAGGCCCTTGGTCTGTTCCGGATCGGGCGCCAGATGGAGATAGGTATAGAGAAGCTGGCCGTCGCGGAGCTGCGCCCATTCGGAGGGCTGCGGTTCCTTGACCTTGACGACCATGTCGGACTTTTCGAAGATTTCCTTGGCCGAACCGACGATCCTGGCCCCGGCTGCCATATAGGCGCCGTCATCCGCGCCGATGCCGGCGCCGGCCTTGGTTTCGATCAGCACTTCGTGGCCATGGGCCACATATTCGCGTACCGCACCGGGTGTCAGCCCTACGCGATATTCATGGTTTTTGATTTCCTTCGGGCATCCGACACGCATTCAGCGTTCCTCTCAGTTGTGGCTCTCGCCGTTGATGTTCCCGGCCCAAAGCAAACCAGAAAATCGCCAGAATGTCCTTGCGAAGACGAATTGCGGAATATCGAATTTTCGCAGATAATTGCGCAGTTGAACGATTTTTCGAAGGATCTACGAGTGAGCGCATTGGATGCCATCGATCTTGCGATCATGCGGACCTTGCAGCAGGAAGGCCGCATCTCCAATGCGGAGCTTGCCGAGCGGGTCGGGCTGTCGCCATCCGCCTGTTCGCGGCGGCTCGACATCCTCGAAAAGAGCGGCACGATCAGCGGCTACCATGCCCGGCTTTCCAACAAGGCGCTCGACTACAAGATGATGGTGATCGTCCACATCTCGCTGTCCGGCCAGTTCGCCAAGACGCTCACCGAATTCGAGGCGGCGGTGAAGCTCTGTCCCAACGTGCTGGTCTGTTACCTGATGTCCGGCGAATATGACTATATCCTGCGGGTCGCAGCCAAGGATCTCGAGGATTACGAGCGCATCCACCGCGACTGGCTGTCGGCGCTGCCGCATGTGGTGAAGATCAATTCCAGCTTTGCGCTGCGCGAAATCATCGACAAGCCGAATGTCGGGTTATGATTGGATTCGCTCGACTTTTATGGATCGTCCTAAAGGGATTTCAAGAGGGGGCGTGTATCCTTCGCCATCAAGGAAACAACGAGGGACAAGACCATGGCCGCGATCACCGGACGGATGAAGACCCGCAGCACCGAGCGCAAGAAGACCCGCATCCTGGGCACGGTCAAATACTTCAACCAGGCGGTCCAAGGCCGTGTCACCGATCTCTCGGCGACCGGCATGGCGCTTGATCTGGGCGGACGCGTCCTGCATGCCGCGGACGGCAGTCCGGTCAGGGTCGAAAGCGAAGAACTCGGCATCCTGGAAGGCACCGTCAAGTGGCGCCGCAGCGGTCGTCTCGGCGTGCAGTTCAGCGTCAATAGTAACGCGATTGCGCAGGTCTCGTCCTACTTCCGCTTTTTTCACAGGGAAGTTCCGGCCTCGCGTTGAGACGGACTGCAGTCTTTTTCGCAGTGCATCCCATTTTCAACACATTCACGATCTGGCGAATCAGCTCGATGCATAAACTTGACCAATGTAAAGGCCGTCAAAGCGCGAAATATCTAGCCGTCACTGGCATTTACCGAATATTTACTACTTGCCGTTGAGTCGATAAGTGATAAGGTCCTAATTTATTCAGAGCAAACAAACTAAAAACCGTCCTCGTTAAGAGTAGCGGCTGTTCAAGCGTCCATGTTTTTCCCGCCTGCATTGAGCTGATAGCCACGGCGCGCAGGCAAGACCAAGGATGCTTCGATGGTTGCAGTGCCCTTTACCTCGCCGTCCCCGATATCGCGGGCGCCCCGCCGGCTCGTGACCCTCGTTACCTGGCTGGCAATGGCGCTGCTGGGTCTGGGCGGGCTGCTGGCGGCCTCGCACGGACCGCCCCATTCTGCCTTCACCCTCGGCGAGGGATTCGTTCTCCTGGTGCTTGCAACGGCTTTGTTGGCAACCTCTATCTGGGCAAAGCGGAGGATACAGCGCGATATCGACGCGAAATTCTATCGGCTTGAAAGGTTCACGCAGGCGTTCGGGCAGACCCAGGGCACCTTGCGCAGCCTCGAGGGCAGGATCGTGTTCTGGGGGATCGGCGCAGAACGCCTGTATGGCTATTCGGAAAAGGAAGCGCTGGGGAAAAACGCGACCGAGCTTTTGCAGACCCGCTACCCGGTCCCTATCGAGGAAATCAATGCGATCCTCGCCCGCGACGGCGAATGGCAGGGTGAGCTCACGCGCCGGCACAAGGACGGCAGAGAGATCCATATCATCAGCAGATGGTCATTGGACCGCGGCGAGGCCGGGGAACCGGAAGTTGCGATCGAAATCAGCACCGACATCACCTCCATCAAGCTCGCCGAACGGCAACTCCATCAGACCAATGCCCTCTTGCGCGCCATTCTGGAGACCGCGCCGGGACTGATCTATGCCAAGGACATGCAGGGCCGCCTCATCCTGGCCAACGTCTCGACCCTGGATTTGATCGGCAAGCCATGGTCCGAAGTCGAGGGCCGCACGGATCTCGAATTCCTGGACAGCAAGACGCAGGCCGAGTCCGTCATGGCCAATGACCGTCGGATCATGGATCAGGCAAGAACCGAAGAATTCGAAGAGGCCATCAGCCATGAGGGCCGCCATCCCCGGGTCTGGTCGTCGACCAAGGCCCCTTTGCGCGATGCCGATGGCAAGGTCATCGGCCTGGTGGGCGTTTCGGTCGAGATCACCGAGAGGAAACGGATCGAAGAGCGGTTGCAGCTCATGGTCAACGAGTTGAACCACCGGGTCAAGAACACGCTTGCGACCGTCCAGGCCATCGCCTCCCAGACCCTGCGGGGCGGCGATCCGATCGTGCGGCAGACTCTGGAACGACGCCTCATGGCACTCGCCGCCGCCCACGACGTCCTTACCCGCGAAAATTGGGAGGGGGCCGATATCGACGACGTGGTGACCGGCGCGCTTGCACCGTTCGGCGAGGGCGGGGACTATCGCTTTGCCGTCTCCGGGCCGTCGCTCCGGCTGCTGCCGCGGGCAGCACTCGCGCTTGCCATGGGTTTGCACGAACTGACGACCAATGCCCTTAAATACGGCGCGCTCTCGACGCTCGCAGGTCAGGTCGCGATAGACTGGCAGATTGTCGAGGGCGCCAAGCCTCTGCTGCGATTGACATGGACGGAAAGCGGCGGCCCGCGGGTGGTTGCGCCCTTGAGGCGCGGGTTCGGCGTCAGGCTGATCGAGCGCAGCCTTGCTCAGGATCTCGGCGGCAAGGCATCGGTGATATTCGACCAGCCTGCGGGGATCATCGGTACGATCGAAGCGCCGCTGGCCGACGTCGCCGTTTCGGCGGAGGTGACGCCTTTCGTGCAAACGGGTGCAAGGTGAACGACACCCATATCTTCGCCGGAATTCGCGTCCTCATCATCGAAGACGAAGCACTCGTTTCGATGATGCTCGAAGAGTTCCTGGAGCAGATCGGATGCAAGATGGTCGGCACCGCCTCGCGGCTCGACGATGCGATCATCAAGGCCCGGTCACTTCCCGTAGACATGGCGCTGCTTGACGTAAACCTCGCCGGCGAAACCAGTTTTCCGGTCGCCGAGATCCTCACCGCGCGGGACATTCCGTTCATTTTCGTGACCGGATACGGGGCGCTCGGACTGCCAGCGGAAATGCGCCATATCCCCATCCTTCCCAAACCCTTCCAGATGGCCCAACTGATCGACGCGATGCGAATGGCGGCCTATTGACGCCTGGCTTGCGCATCTCGCCCGCGCGGCATCCGGGACAGAGGCAGCCCCCATATATTCCTCTCCTCCGACGCTTCAGAATCCGCTTGGCGATGCAATGCACGCGGGTCAATATGGCGCCGAATTGTTGCTTACCGGTCCGTACCAAGGAGGCTGCCCATGTCGTCGCTCAACGATCTTCATCCGATCACCCGCCGCTCGCTGCTCGGAGGTTTTGCCGCCTCCTCGGCGCTCGTGATGCTGCACCCGTTTGCCGCCCGCGCGGCCGGCAATCAGGCGCATCTGCGCATCATGGAAACGACCGATATCCACGTCCACGTCTTCCCTTACGACTATTACGCCGACAAGCCGAACGACACGCTCGGCCTTGCCCGCACCGCCTCGATCATCGACGCGATCCGCGCCGAAGCCGGCAATTCGATGCTGATCGACAATGGCGACTTCCTGCAGGGCAATCCCATGGGCGACTACATGGCCTATGAGCGCGGCATGAAGGACGGCGACAAGCACCCGGTCATCAAGGCGATGAACGTGCTCGGCTACGATGCCGGCACGCTCGGCAACCACGAATTCAACTACGGCCTCGACTTCCTGTTCAAGGTTCTGGCCGGTTCCGGTTTTCCTTATGTCTGCGCCAACCTCACCAAGGGCGCGCTGGCGTCCGACGCCAAGAAGGACGAGCTTTTCCTGAAACCCTACGTGATCGTCGAAAAGCAGATCCGTGACGGTTCGGGCGCGACGAGCCCGGTCAAGGTCGGCTTCATCGGCTTCGTGCCGCCGCAGATCATGACATGGGACGCGAAGAACCTCGAAGGCAAGGCACAGACCCGGGACATCGTCGATGCCGCCAAAGCCTGGGTTCCGGTCATGAAGGAGGAAGGCGCCGATATCGTCATCGCCCTCTCCCATTCCGGCATCGACGGAGGCGGACAGAGCGAGCGGATGGAAAACGCCTCGCTCTATCTCGCGGGCATCCAGGGCATCGATGCGATCTTCACCGGCCACCAGCATCTGGTCTTCCCCGGCACCAAGGATTTCGACGGCATTGTCGGTGCCGACACCAAGAAGGGCAAGCTGATGGGCAAGCCCGCCGTCATGGGCGGCTTCTGGGGCTCGCATATGGGCCTGATCGACCTTTTGCTCGAAAAGGACGGCAAGAGCTGGAAGATTGTCGATTCCTCCTCGGAAGCCCGGCCGATCTACCATCGCGACGATGCCCGCAAGATCGTCGCCGACGTCAAGGACAAGCCGGAAGTCATCGCCGCCGCCAAGGAAGAGCACGAGGCGACGCTCGCCTATGTGCGGCGCGCCGTCGGCAAGAGCTCGGCACCGCTCTACTCCTACTTCGCGCTGGTCGCCGATGACCCGTCGTTGCAGATCGTCTCCAATGCCCAGACCTGGTACATCAAGGACATGCTGAAAGAGGGCCAGTACAAGGACCTGCCCGTCCTGTCCGCCGCCGCTCCCTTCAAGGCCGGCGGCCGCGGCGGCGCCGAATATTTCACGGACGTCCCGGCGGGCGCCATCGCCATCAAGAACGTCGCCGACCTCTATCTCTATCCGAACACCGTGCAGGCGGTGCTGATCACCGGAGCACAGGTCAAGAACTGGCTCGAAATGTCGGCCGGCATGTTCAACCAGGTGACCTCAGGCGCCAAGGACGCGCCGCTGCTCAACAACGATTTCCCGTCCTACAATTACGACGTCATCGACGGCGTGACCTACCAGATCGACCTGTCGCAGCCGGCCCGGTTCGACAAGGACGGCAAGCTGATCAATGCGAACTCCAACCGCATCGTGAACCTGCAGTACAACGACAAGCCGATCGACCCCGAACAGAAATTCGTGGTGGCGACCAACAACTACCGCGCCGGCGGCGGCGGCAAGTTCCCGGAGATCGCCGGCGACAAGGTGATCTTCGTGGCGCCCGACACCAACCGCGACGTGATCGTGCGCTATATCGTCGACCAGGGCACGATCAACCCGTCGGCCGACGCCAACTGGTCGTTCAAGCCGCTGCCCGGCACCACCGCGATCTTCGAGACCGGCCCCAAGGCCCGCCACTTCGCCGGCCAGATCAAGGGCGCCAAGATCGAGGATGCCGGCGACGGCGAGAACGGCTTTGCGAAGTTCCGGCTGGTGCTCTAGCATCCGACGGAACGCGTGCAATCCATGACAGCAGGACGGCAGCCCCAGCGGCTGCCGTCTTTCTTTCCAAGCCCGTCTCCAGCCAGTGACGAGAGGCCGAATGCCCGCATTTTCTTTTCAGCAGGTCGATGTCTTTTCCAGCCAACCCATGCGTGGCAATCCGCTCGCGGTGGTCGCCGATGCCGACGCACTCGGCGAGGCGCAGATGCAGGCCTTCGCCAACTGGACCAATCTCAGCGAGACGACCTTTCTCCTATCGCCCCGCGACCCCAAGGCTCACTACCGGGTGCGGATCTTCACGCCGAAACAGGAACTGCCATTCGCAGGCCATCCGACGCTCGGCAGCTGCCATGTCTGGCTGTCGCAGTCCGGCGCGGTCGCAGCGGATGAAATCGTGCAGGAATGCGAGGCTGGCCTTATCCGCATCCGCCGCGACAGCCAGCGGCTTTCCTTCGCCGCACCGCCGCTGCGGCGGGAGGGTCCGGTGGAGGCCGAAATCGTCGAGCGGGTTGCGCGCGGGCTTGAGATCCCGATAGGCTCGATCCGCGCCGTCAACTGGATCGACAACGGTCCAGGCTGGATGGGCGTGCTTCTCGATTCCCGCCGGGACGTGCTGGCCGTGAAGCCCGACTTTGCGGTGCTCGCCGGGCTCCGGGTCGGCATCGTCGGTCCGTTCGATTCGGCTGAAGACGGTACGGAGGCGCAATTCGAAGTCCGCGCCTTAACGGCAGCCGGTTTCGAGGACCCCGTCACCGGCAGCCTGAATGCGGGACTGGCACAATGGTTGATCGGCGGCGGGATCGCACCCCCGACCTATATAGCGGCCCAAGGCACGGCGCTCGGGCGGGCCGGACGCGTCCATGTGCACCAACAGGGCGACGATATCTGGATCGGCGGAGAGGTCGCCAACTGCATCAAGGGCACTGTCACCCTCTGACGCAGTTGGGGCCCTTGTCTCCTTAAGCAGCCTCGGCCTTTTGCCCGATCCGCGACAGAAGCAGCTTCAGCTCGGCCGGTGGTTTCTGTTCGATCCGCCGGTACTCCCGGCCATCGCGGGTGCGCTGGACGAGACCGAAATCGAAGAGGTCCCGGCGCAGCATCGCGGCGTCGCCGAAGAGGTGCAGCGTGTTCAACAGTTCGCTGATCTGGCGCTCGTTGAAATCGCGGCCCGCGGGTATCCTCGACCACAGGAACCAGAGGCAGATTTCCTGCTGCCCGCGCTTGGCCGGCCAGCGAATGAGCCTGCCCTCCTCGTCGAAATGCCGGGCGGTCTTCAGCACCTTCGCCTCATCGGGCGGCGGTGTGTCGTCCAGCACCGGGCGCCATTCCGCGAGGACGTCGGCCGTCTTGGCGATGGCCCGAAAATGCTGGTAATTGCGGAAACCCGCGGCCCGGGTCAGGAGATTGAGCATCTCCAGATGGCTCGGCTTGTGATCGCACCTGGCGATTTCGCTGCGGAGAGATTTGGCGAAAGCCGAAAGGTCGGCGATCTCCATGGGAAAGATGGATCTCGGCATGTCTTATCCTCGAACGCGCCGTTCCCCAAAAAGTCGGGGTGTCGCTGGTCGCCGGCTTGTCGACTCGAGCACGGGATAAGTGCTGATCATCTTGTCTTGGGCAGGTTTAGCTTCCCTTTCGGGACGGCGACGCCTCGGTGAACTGCAGACCGTGGCGTCGTTATAGCAGAGGCTGGAACAGCGTCAACTCGCAGCGGCGCTTGGGCGGTTCCGCCCTTCTGAAGGGAATAGTTACGCTTCGCGGGCACGATACTTGCTGATAAAATCGATGGACCTGGCGTGAGGAGGACTCGCATCAATGCTCGAAAAGACCAAGACCGCAGTGAGCTACGGAGACGAGCCCGGCCTGCGCTTCGCCCTCGCCCTCGACGGGCATGGCGGCTGCAGGACGATGACCATGGCCGAGGCCTGCAGCTGGACGCCGGGGGACGGTATCGTCTGGCTGCATTTCGAGCGCGATCATCCGGCAACGGCGGAGTGGATAAACACCAGCGGCGGATTCGATCCGCTGGTGGCGGAGGCACTTCTTGCGGAGGATTCTCGCCCGCGCGTCGAGCCCCTGGGCGACGGGCTGCTGATCATCCTGCGCGGTGTCTGCGCGGCTCCGCCGGAAGAAGCAGAGAAAAGCTCCGACGAGATCGATCTCGTCCCCCTGCATATCTGGGTGGACGAACACCGGCTGGTGACATTGCGGGACAGCGGCCACTATATCACGGCGCTGCGCGATATCCGGCGGGCGCTCGACAACGGCAAGGGTCCCCGGCAGGCGGGAGAACTGCTGGCGCTCGTCAGCGACAAGCTCGTTCGCGATCTGGAGCCGGTGCTCGACGATATGGACGAAGAGGTCGATGAACTCGACGAGCTGATTTTCAAGGGGGAAGCGAGCGAGGTCCGCCAGAGGCTCAAGCTTCTGCGTCGCCGCGCCGTGCAGCTGCGCCGTTATCTGGCGCCACAGCGCGACGCGCTCAACAGGATCGAGCACGACGACGCGCCATGGCTCAAGGAACGGGACAAGCTCCGCTTTCGCGAGGTGATCGACAAGCTGATGCGGTTCATCGAATATCTCGACGCGATCCGCGACCGGACCGGCATCCTGCATGACGACCTTTCCACGGTCATCGGCGAGCGGATCGCGCGCAATTCCAACAGGCTTGCCGCGTTGGCGGCGCTGCTCCTGCCGCCCAGCGTCGTCGCCGGCCTGTTCGGCATGAATGTCGGTGGCGTTCCCGGCGTCAACGAGACCTGGGCTTTCCTGATCATCGTCGGGCTCGTCATCGTTATTTCCGCGGCAACGCTGTGGATCCTCAAGCGCATTGAGTGGCTTTGAGCCCGCTTTGGTGCGCCGCGGCCCGCACAGCTTCGGCTATTCGGCAGCTTGAGGGAGCGCTTCCCGAGATTCGATGCCGAGCATCTGCTTGAAGTCGCCATGGCTCGGGCAGGTGGAAAGCCGTCGCTCCATGGCGTCGATCAGCCATCGGCCCGCAGGTCCCAGCGGATTCGCGGTCCTGCGCATGGCATAGAGCGGATATTGGCTCTGCTCGTAGGCCTGGAGATCGAGCGCCACGAGACTTCCGTTCATGATGTCCTTGCCAGCGACCGACGCCGGCAGACCGCCCCAGCCGAGACCACCCTTGATCAACTGGTGCTTTGTGGCGATGTCGCCCACGCGCCACGTCTTGTAGGACAAGACATTGAAATCGCGTCCTTTCGTCAGCCCGGACATATCCTTGACAACCATCTGGACTTCCTCGCGCACGTCTGCGAGCGTCAGAGGCCGGCCGAATTTTGCGAGCGGATGTTCGGCGGCGGCGACGGGAATCATGAACGAGTGGCCGATCTTCTGCATCACCAGGGAGTCGTCCTGCCGAAGGATCGATCCGCCTATTCCGATATCGGCCTTGCCGGCGATCACCATCTCCATGACCATGCCGAGCTCGCCGACATTGAGGTTGAGCGAGACGCTCGGAAACCGGTCGCGAAATTCCCTGAGCTCCGCGACGACGGCATCCGAGGGCACCATCACGCTCAGCGCCAACGACAGTTCCGCTTCCAGCCCCTGCTTGATGCTCTTCGCCCGGGCGCGCATCACCTGAAGGTCGGCGACGATGCGCCGCGCATCGGTCAGCATCGCCTTGCCGGCTTCCGTCAGCTTCGGCTGGCGGGCGCCGCTGCGCTCGAAAAGCGGCATCTCAAGCTGGGCTTCCAGATTGCCGATCGTATAACTCACCACGGATTGAGCCCGGTTCAGCACGCGCGAGGCGGCGGAAAAGCTGCCCGTCTCGGCAACAGCCAAAAACACCTGCAGCTGATCGAGGGTGGGGTTGGCATCCATGGGCATCATCCAAGTTTTCGATAGATAGCTTCGAGATTATCTCAGTTTTATCGATGGGCGTCCACGCCTATCTAAATTCTCGAACACCGCGGATCCACCCGCTCCCCAATCCTTCTGCGAAGCCCAAGACCGCAGATAGGATCTCCAGACAAGGAAAAAAGCATGTCCTCCATCCTTCTCGTCACTTCCAGCCCCCGCGGCGACGACTCGCTGTCCAGCAAGGTCGCCCACGACCTCGCCAACGAACTGAGCGCCCGCGACAACGGAACCTCGGTCGTGCATCGCGACCTCGGCGCCAACCCGATCCCGCATCTCGACAGCGTCACCACGTCCGCCATCCGCAAGCCCGCGGCCGACCGCAGCCCGGCGGAAGCCGCCGCCGCGGACTATTCGGACAAGCTGGTCGCCGAACTGCTGGCTGCCGATACCCTGGTCATCGCCACCGGCCTCATCAACTTCAACATCTATTCGACCCTGAAGAGCTGGATCGACAACGTCGCCCGCGCCGGCCAGACGTTCCGCTATACGGCTGAAGGCCCGGAAGGCCTCGCCACCGGCAAGAAGGTCTATATCGTGCTCGCATCCGGCGGCGTCTATTCGCAAGGTCCGGCCATCGGCATGAACCATGCCGTCCCCTACCTCACGACCGTCCTCGGCTTCATGGGTATGAAGGATGTGGAAGTGATCTACGTCGAAGGCCTCGCCTTCGGCCCGGAAGCTGCTGAAAAGGCCATCGCCACCGCCCAGCAGCGCAACAGGCAGCTCGCTCTCGCCGCTTAAGCCGTCCCTGCGCCTGACGGGACGAGCCTGCCGTGACGGCCGTGGACATTGTCCCGGCCGTCATTTTTTGCGTGGTAGAGCCGTTCGTCGGCGCGCCCGAGCAGCGTATCGAGCGCGTGTCCGTCTTCCGGAGCCGTGGCCACGCCGATCGATACCGTCACGCACTGGCCGTCGGGACGAACGACCGACCGGCAGATTGCGGTCCGCAGGCGCTCAGCGATCGTCAAAGCGCTGTCGTGATCAGTATCGGGCAGGATGAGTACGAATTCCTCGCCGCCAAAACGGGAGAGATGGTCGCTCGGGCGCGAGCCGACCTGCAGGCAGAGCGCAATTTCTTTCAGCACCTCGTCCCCCTTCAGATGGCCGAAGAGGTCGTTGACCTGCTTGAAATGATCCGCATCGACGATGATGAGGCTGAGCCCCGTTCCGCGATCGAGACAGCGGTGAATGAGCTTGGGAACATCCGCCTCCAGCCGGCCACGGTCGAAAAGACCGGTCAGCCCATCGACGCCACTCTTGGCAAGCAGTGCCTGATAGCGCTCGCGAAACGTCAGGTCGTTGAAGATGTCGGTGATCTCGCGCGTCGATCTGGCGAGCCGCGGGATCTGCTCGATCTTGAGATAGACGGCAAAGAGCAGCGAATAGAGCACCACGGACAGGAGCTTGGCATACCACCCGCCGAAGAAGACCGAAGGTGGAGCACCGAAGAGGACGTTCAGTGCCGCGTAGAAGCCGATCTGGTCGAAGGTCAGGACGGCTGCGCCGCTGATCGCGAAACGCAGCACGACATTGCTGCGCAGCACCCGGCCCAGCCTTTCGTAGAGCAGGATGATGCCGATTGCATCGACATAGAGCAGCGCCGTGCCCCACACCATCAGCCAGCCCATCTCGCTCAGGAACACCATATCGGCGGCGCGTCCCCCCGGCAATGCCACGACCTCATGCGCCTGGAGAATCTGAGCGATGCCGACGGTCAGGAGATTGCCGAGGAAGAGCCCGTAGATCGGCTGGCGGACGACTGCCGCATCCTCCTTCAGGTAAAGAAGCAGGATCATCATCAGCTTGCCGGCAAAAAAGACCGACGAGCCGGGGGAAACGGCGCCGAATGGAAGTTGAATGTAGAAGACCGCGGCGAGGTAGGTTTCCATGAAATGCATGACGCCGAGTGCGGCCAGGAACACTCCAAGGCCGAGCTGACGACGGAAATGCAGGAACGCCGTCATGACAGAGAAGTAGATCACCGCTTCCAGCAGAAAGAGGGCCAGATTGAACGCTTGCATCTCGATCCGCTCCACCCCTCAAGGTGCTATGCCGCTGTAACGGCTATCGTTTTACGTGCTCCAGCCCCATGAGGATTATGGGCATTATGCATGACTATGCAATAACGGCTGGTAGGTTTCCCCTTCGAACGTCGGGTAGTCCTGGATCTCGGGCAGCTTCTTCGGCACGTTGCGGAGCTGAGTGGCGATCGCCGGATCGATTTCGCGCGTGATCTCGCCCAGTTTCCGGGGTTTGCCGAGAAGATAACCCTGCAGCTCGTCGCAGCCCGCATGGGCGAGGAACAGCGCCTGCTCCGTCGTTTCGACGCCTTCCGCGACGACCTTCATGCCGAGGCCGGTGCCAAGGTCGATGATGGTGCGCACGATGATCTGCGCGTTGTCGACCAGGTTCAGGTTGTTGACGAAGCTGCGGTCGATCTTGATCGTGTCGAACGGGTAGCGGCTGAGATAGCTCAGCGACGAATAACCCGTGCCAAAATCGTCAAGCGCGATGTGGAAACCCATGCGCTTCAGATCGTTGAGGATCTGCACGGCGCGCTTGTCGTCCTCGATCAGCACGCTTTCGGTGATCTCGAGTTCGATCCGGTGCGGGTCGGCGCCGGTGCTTTTCAGCAGGTCGGCTAGATCGGCGACGAAATCCGCATGGCGGAACTGCAGCGGGCTGACGTTGACGCTGATATGGCCGTCGATATCGTCCAGGAGCCTGCAGGCTTCGGCGAGCACCCAGGCGCCGAGCCGGATGATCTTGCCGGAGGCTTCGGCCACCGGAATGAAATCGCCGGGGCTGATCATTCCGCGCTTTGGATGAACCCATCGCAACAGCGCCTCGTAACCGATGATGATGGCGCTTTCCGCCTCGACGCGCGGCTGCAGGTACAGTTCGAACTCGCCCCGCTGCAGGGCGATCTCCAGATCGACCTCCAGCGCCCGTCGCTTTTCGATCAGTTCGTTCATGCCGGGCTTGAATGTTCGGCAGGCGTTCCGGCCGGCATTCTTGGCGTGATAGAGCGCGACGTCGGCACAGCCGATCAGCGCGTCCACGTCCCCCGCATTTTCGGGGCACAGGGCGCCGCCGATGCTGACGCTGATATTGACCTGTTCGCCGTGACCGATATCGATCGGATAGGCCATCGCGGCGAGCAGCCGATCGCCGAACCCCTGAAGCTCGTCGATATCGGACGTGTGGGCGATGATGACGGCGAACTCGTCTCCACCGAGCCGGGCGACGATGTTGTCCGCACCGGCTTCGGCCGCAAGGCGTGCGGCGGTCTCGCGGATCACCGCGTCGCCGGCCTGGTGGCCATGGATGTCGTTGATGTCCTTGAAGCGGTCGAGATCGACCATCAGGCGCAACCCCTGCCGTTTCCGGCCTCCCCCACCAGTTCGGTCAGCCGCTCGGAAAACAGCACGCGGTTCGGCAGCCCGGTCAGCGGATCGTGGAGAGCGAGGTAACGCATGCGGCTCTCCGCGAGCTTCCGTTCCCTAAGGTCGACGAGGCAGCCGATGCGGGCCTTCTCGCCACGGTAGAGAATGTCGCGGCCCCGTGCCTCGACCGGGATTTCCTCGCCGTTCGCCAATGCCACGACGATTTCATGGCTGTTGTCGTCGTTGAGTTTCATGATGTCCGCCACACGGATCTTCTCGCCGTCTCGGAGGATATCGAAAACGGACCGGCCGATGATCTCGATCAGCGGCAGGCCGACCAGTTTGCCGAGCTGTTCGTTGCCATCGACGATGATGCCGCCCCGGTGGATCAGGATCGCCTCGAACGTGGCGTTCGCAAGCGCTGCGACGCGTTCGGAATCCTCGTTCTTGTGGCGGATCTCCATCAGCTCTCCGCGGCTGCGCTCCTCCTCCTCGATGTTGTCCATCAGCCGGTTGAAGAGCCCCGTGAGCTTTTCGGCCTCGTCGCCCTTCACCACGGGGAGGCGTTGGCGCAGGTCGGCGTTGCCGCCGAGAAGATCGGCCAGCGCGTCCTCCACATGACCGACGCCGAGGCGCGTCGCATGTTCGGCAAGGTTCAGTCCGTCCTCTTCATCCCTGGCCGAAACGCGGATCCGCATCAGCCGGTCCGCCGCCCAGAAGAAGGCGTAGCCGAGGCCGAAGGACCAGTAGAAATTGACGCCGACGCCGACGAGCTGCACATGCAGCTGCGCCAGCCTGCCGCCGGCCGGCAGCTGATCGACCGGAGCGAGCAGCGCCAGAAGCAGCGTACCGGTGACGCCGGCAAAGGCGTGCACACCGATCGCGCCGACCGCGTCGTCGATCCTCAGGGTTCTCTCGACGAAGGCGTTACCGAAGATCGCCACGGCGCCGCCGATCGCGCCGACCATCAGCGCGCTTGCCGGATCGAGAATGTGGCAGCCGGCGGTGACCGCCACCAGTCCGCCGAGCATGCCGGAATTCGACTTTTCGGGAAGGATGACACCGTCCTGGTAGAAGCCGATGACATAACCGACGCAGGTGCCCATGCCGCCGGCCAGGACCGTGTTCATGATGATCGGCGCCACATGATCGGAAACGCCGAGCGTCGAACCGCCGTTGAACCCGATCCAGCCGATGAAGAGCAGCAGCGCGCCGGTGGTCGACAGAACCGGGCTATGACCGGCGATCCTGACCGGCGTGCCGTCGGCATTGAACTTGCCGATGCGCGGGCCGATAACCATGCAGGCCGCAAGCGCTACCCAGCCGCCGGTCGAATGAACGACCGTGGAGCCGGCAAAATCGACGAAACCCATCTGCGACAGGAAAGCCGACGCATTCGGGAACAGCGCCGAACCCCAGGCCCAATGCACGAACACCGGGTAGATCAGCCCCGACATTATCAGCGAGCCGAAAACGTAAGCGGACAGCTTCATGCGCTCGGCAACGGCGCCGGATACGATCGTTGCCGCCGTGCCGCAAAACATCACCTGGAAGACGAAAAACGCCGACTGCCAGCTGTCGAGGTCCCGCAGGGAATAGAACTCGCTCTGCTTCCCGAACAGGAAACCGTCCGAACGGCCGAAGGCGATCATGAAGCCGACCGCGGCGAACGCGACGACGCCGAAGACGAAATCGAGAAGGTTTTTCTGGGCTACGTTGATCGAATTCTTGGAGCGAACCATGCCGGCTTCGAGCAGGAGGAAGCCGACCTGCATCATCATCACCAGCCCGGCGGCGACGAGCACCCATGCCATGTCCAGCCGGGAGGTGTGCGAAAGGAGATCGTCCGCGGAGGCAGGGCCCGGGACAAGGCCACCGGAAAACCCCGAGCCGATAAAAAGCATAAAATATGACCAGCGAGATCGCATTAACAGTCGACCGCAGAAAAGACATCGGAACAGATGCTTCAAGCTATCGCTAATGCTTTAATTTTAAGTGTGACTCGCAATATTTGCGGTCACAATGCGGAACGCAAATCACGCGGAGCGCGACTTCTCCCCATCTGAAAACAGCGACGGGCCATTCTGGTCGATGATCTGCTGCGCCTTGCGGACGGTATATTCGACCGCGTCGTCCATGGAGGTGAAGACGTCGGCGCGGACAAAATTGCGCACCAGCGTCTCGCCGTCGACGTCCTTCTCGATCCGTCCGGCCAGCCGGAACTGCGAACCTTCGCGGATCGGCGCCGGATGGATGATGCAGCCGCCATGCTCGACAGGCTTGGCGGAAGGGGCAGGTGCCTCGGCTGGTTTGCCGCCACCGGAGAACATCGAGAATATACTGGACAGAAACGAAGCCATGTCGGCTGCCTAACATATTCCTGCACCGGCCGGAAGCCGGGCACCCAAGGAAAAGTCACAGTCGGGCGTCTCATATCCACCGGTACGATTAGGAGCCCGACCGCATGAAATGGAAGATCGTCACAGCATCCCTCCTCTCTGTCGCCGGCGCGCTTTGGGTCGGCAATACCTCTCTGTTCTCCCGTTTTCCCAACGATAAGCCGATCAGGATCATCGCCCATCGCGGCCAGCATCAGCTTTTCGATGCCACCGATATCAAGAACGACACCTGCACCGCGAGCCTGATGCTGCCGCCAACGCATGCCCATCTGGAAAATACCGTGGCAAGCATGAAAGCCGCCTTCGATGCCGGTGCCGACGTGGTCGAACTCGACGTGCACCTGACGCCGGACAAGCAGTTCGCCGTCTTCCACGACTGGACGCTCGATTGCCGCACCGAGGGCAAGGGCGTGACGGAACAGACGCCGATGTCGGTCCTGAAGACGCTCGACATCGGCTACGGTTACACGGCCGATGGCGGCCGGACCTTTCCGTTCCGGGGAAAGGGCAAGGGATTGATGCCGACCCTGCCGGAGGTCTTCGCGGCATTACCCGAGGGCCGGTTCCTCATCAATTTCAAGAGCCGCCGGGCGGAGGAAGGCGAAGCGCTGGCCGCGCTGCTCAACAGCCGCCCGCCCGCTCGGGCAGTAGCCTTCGGCGTCTATGGCGGCCATGAACCGACCGAAAGGGCGGTGTCACTGGTCGCGGGCCTTCCCGGTTATTCCAACCGCACGGCAAAATCCTGCCTCCTCAACTACCTGGCGCTCGGCTGGAGCGGCCACGTTCCGGAGACCTGCCGCAATACGCTGGTGCCGGTCCCCGCCAATCTCGCCTTCCTGCTCTGGGGCTGGCCGGAGCGCTTCTACGACCGGATGCGGACGGCCGGCTCGGATGTGGTACTGATCGGCCCGTTCGAGGCCGGCGATGCCGGATCGTCCGGCATCGACGACCGCGACACGTGGGACATGGTGCCTTCAGGTTTTCCGGGTCTCATCTGGACCAATGTCATCGAGAAAACCCGGCCCGAGGTGGAGCGCCGTGGCTTCTGCGCCCTGCCCCGCAAACCGACGATCTGCAGCCGGTAGACTTCCCGCCGTCATGCAGCCCGCCTATCATCCTTTCCGGTTCGGAAGGAGTGCCGGATGCGGGGGAAATTCTTGTCATGGCGGACCATCCTTTATGCCTGCGCGATCCTGCTCGTCGCCTTCGGAGTGCTATTGATGTTCGGCCCGCGCATGCCCGCTGACGGTTTTCCCGCTTTCGACAAGGCCCGCCTCGGCGCCGATATCGATGCTTACCTTGCCGCGAGCGAAAACCGCTTCACCGATATCCGGCCGGGCGCCGCCAAACGCATCGTCTGGGCCGATCCGGCGACCAAAACGAAGACACCTTTCGCAATCATCTACCTGCACGGCTTCTCGGCCTCGGCCGAGGAGATCCGCCCCCTGCCCGACCGGGTGGCGGCAGCGTTCGGCGCCAATCTCTATTTCACCCGGCTCGCCGGCCACGGCCGCAGCGGCGCCGCGATGGGCGAGGCAAGCCTTGGAGACTGGCTGGCGGATTTTTCAGAGAGCCTCGCGATCGGCGAAGCGCTCGGCAACAGGGTGATCCTCATCGGTACCTCGACCGGCGCCTCGCTCGCGACGCTCGCGCTTGCCGACCCGAAGATCGCACCGCGAATCTCGGCCGCCGTCTTCCTGTCGCCGAACTACGGCATCAACAGTCTTGGCGCCTTTCTTCTGACGACGCCGGTCGCGCCGCAGCTCTCACGGCTGCTGCTCGGCGAAAACCGCGGTTTCACGCCCTATAACGACCGCCACGCCGCCCACTGGACGACCCGCTATCCGACAAGCGCGCTGCTGCCGATGGCCGCCCTCGTCAGGCTCTCGGTCGAAAGCCCGGTCGAGCAGGTCAGAACGCCGGCGCTTTTCCTCTATTCGTCGCTGGACCAGGTCATCCGGCCCGACAAGGTGCGCGCGGTTGCCGGCCGCTGGGGCGGACCGCATGAGATCTTCGATCTCGGCAGGACCGGCGATCCCGGCAACCACGTGATTGCCGGCGACATCGTCTCGCCGGCCACGACCGGACCGCTTGCCGACCGGGCCGTCGCCTGGCTGCGGACGGTGCTCAGATGACGAGGTTCGCCAGGATTTCGTTCTCGGTAATGTCCTGATAGCCCATGCCTGCGGCATCGAAGCGTTCGAGCAGGCCGGCGAAATTCTCCGGCCGTGCGGTTTCGATGCCGATCAGGATCGAGCCGAAATTGCGGGCCGATTTCTTGAGGTACTCGAAGCGGGCGATGTCGTCTTCGGGTCCCAGAAGATTGAGGAAATCGCGCAGCGCGCCGGGGCGCTGGGCAAGCCGCAGCACGAAATATTTCTTGAGACCGGAATAGCGCATGGCGCGTTCCTTGACGTCAGGCAGGCGCTCGAAATCGAAATTGCCGCCCGAGACGACACAGACCACCGTCTTCCCGGCAAGCTTTTCGCGTCCCAGCATCTCGAGTGCGGTGATCGACAGGGCGCCTGCCGGTTCCAGCACGACACCTTCGACATTGAGCATTTCGGTGATGGTGACGCAGATGGCGTTTTCCGGCACCAGCAGGACCTGATTCGGCGAAAATCCCTTCAGAGCCTCGAAATTCAGATCGCCGATCCGCGCCACCGCCGCGCCATCGACGAAATTGTCGAGCTTGGCGAGCGTGATCGGTTCGCCGGCTTCGAGGCTCTTCTTGAGGCTCGGCGCGCCTTCCGGCTCGGTGAAGAGAAAATCCTCCCGCTTGACGATATCCTTCAGGTAACCGGTCGTGCCCGACGAAAGCCCGCCGCCGCCGACCGGCAGGATGACCAGATCGGGCGTCACGCCTTCCGGCAATTGTTCGACAAGTTCGGCCGCAACCGTCGCCTGGCCTTCGATGATGTCGGCGTCGTCGAAAGGCGGCACCATGACGCCGCCGGTCTCTTCCACATGGGCGCGGGCCGCCGCATAGCACTGGTCGAAAATATCGCCGATCAGCCTGATGGTGATGAACGGGCCGCCGAACATGCGGGTCTTGTCGATCTTCTGCTGCGGCGTCGTCACCGGCATGAAGACCACGCCCGGCACCTCGAAATGGCGGCAGACGAAGGCAAAACCCTGCGCATGATTGCCGGCCGAGGCACAGACGAACGTCTTGCCCCTGGCACCTGCTGCGATCGCCTTGCGCAGGAAGTTGAAGGCGCCGCGGATCTTGTAGGAACGAACCGGCGACAGGTCCTCGCGCTTCAGCCAGATCTCGGCGCCGTAGCGGCGGCTCAGATGTTCGTTCATCTGCAGCGGCGTCTCGGGGAAAATTTCCCGCATCGCCCCTCTGGCTTCGTCCACGCCGGCTTTCGTCACGCCCGCCTTGGTCACGCCCGCCTTGGTCACGTCTGCCTCGGTCACATCGGCCATCCATTGAATTTCAAGAATGGTCCCGCTATGCCATAGGCTTACGGCTGAGACAAAGCTTCTTTCAGTTGCCGCGAACTTCGGGACAACCATTTTTTGAACGCCAATCTTCTTCGGTCGGTCATCTACATGACGGCGCTCTGCGCGCTCTACCTGTCGCTCGCCATGTTCCTGCCGGCGATGGTGGACCTTTATTATGGACATCGCGACTGGCAGGTCTTCGCGATGTCCGGCTTCATGGTCGGCGGGCTTGCGGCGGCAGCGGCGCTCGCCACCCATGGCCCCCCGCCGGTCTTCAACAAGCGTCTCGGCTTCCTGCTGGTCAACGTCCTCTGGGCGATGTTTTCCGTGGTCGGCGCCGTCCCTCTTTTCCTTGCCGAGCACGAACTTTCATTTGCCCAGGCACTGTTCGAATCGATCTCGGGCATCACGACGACAGGATCGACCGTTCTCGTCGGTCTTGATACCCTGCCGCCCGGCATACTGCTCTGGCGCTCGCTGCTCTGCTGGTTCGGCGGCATCGGCATCGTCGGCCTCGGCCTGTTCGTCCTGCCGTTCCTGAAGGTCGGCGGCGCCTCGATCTTCAAGCTCGAATCGTCGGAAACCAACGACAAGCCCTTCGCTCGGCTCGCCAGCTTCACGCGCGCCTTTCTTGTCGTTTACGTGCTCCTGACGCTTGCCTGTACCATCGCCTACGATGTCGCTGGCATGGACCATTTCGATGCGCTGAACCATGCGATGACAACGATCGCCACGGCCGGTTTCTCGACCCACGACATGTCCTTCGCCTTCTTCGACAGCAACGCGATCCTGCTGATCGGCACGGTCTTCCTGGCGATCTGCAGCATGCCGTTTTCAGTGCTGATCCTGCTTGCCGTGCGGGGTCGGCTGGATACGCTGCGCGATCCGCAAATCCCGGTTTTCGTCGGTTATCTCTGCGTCATCTCGATCGGCGTTGCCGTCTACCATCACCTGAGGAACGGTATCGAACTCGACGACGCACTGATACACTCGTTCTTCAACATGACCTCAATCCTGTCGACCGGCGGCTTTGCAAGCGACGACTATATGCTGTGGGGGCCGTTCGCGGTGCTCGTCGCTTTCTTCGCGACCTTCATGGGCGGCTGCTCCGGTTCGACGGCGGGCGGCATCAAGGCCTATCGTTTCGTGGTGATGGTCAACGTCATTCGCGCCGGACTGAACAAGCTCATCTATCCGAACGCCATCTATCCCGTGCGCTACGGCAACCTGACCGTGGATGCGGAAACACAGCGCGCCGTCTTCCTGTTCGTCAGCCTCTATATATTCCTGTGGGTGGTCGGCAGCATCGGCATGACGCTGTTCGGCTACGACATCCTCACCGCCATGTCGTCGGTGATCACCGCACTGTCGAATGTCGGTCCAGGCATCGGCCCGATCGTCGGCCCGGCCGGCAATTTCTCAACGATCAGCGATCCCGCTCTTTACCTGCTTTCACTGATGATGCTGCTTGGCCGCCTCGAAATCCTGACCGTGCTCGTGCTCCTGACGCCGGTCTTCTGGCGCCACTAGGCTTGCGGGGACGTCAGGAGGGTACGCGAAGGAAGCGGATCGGCCCGCCCGGCTCGTCGTCGTCGAAGACGGCACACGTCAGCCCGCCACCGAACACGCAGCCGCTGTCGATATTGGTACGGTTGCCGAACGTCTGCGGATTGCCGGGAAGCGGCGTGTGGCCGTGACACAGATGCCGGCCCCAGAATTCGCCGTCCTCGTCGCTGGCAAACCGCTTCCAGATCAGGTCGCGCTCCCGCTGCCCGTCCAGCGGCAGCGTCTCGTCGACGCCGGCATGCACGAAGATCCGATGCGCATCGACCAAGATCAAAGGACGGTGCGCGCACCACGAAAGTACCTGCGGCGGCACGTAGCCGTCGAAGGAAGCCATCGTCTCGCGGCCGCCATTGTCGAGCCAGATGATCTCGTCGTGGCCGCGGTTCTGGTGCGCGCGCACCATCATGTCCTCATGGTTGCCCTTGAGCGCCGTCCATCGCCACCCCTCCTTGCGCGGTCCCGCCATGACGAGGTCGAGCACGCCCCTGCTCTTCGGTCCGCGATCGATATAATCGCCGATGAAGACCACGTGCCCGGACGGCGCATGGTCTTCCACCTGCCCGAGCAGTTCCTTCAACTGCGCCACGCAGCCGTGGATATCGCCGATCGCAAAGGTAAAGCCCAAAGAGCACGCCTCCATCCAAGTGGATATCCAACGGTCTGCATCGCAAACGGTTGCAGGAAAGGCCAGGCTTGGTGCGGACGGCGGGGATCGAACCCGCATGACCAAAGGCCGAGAGATTTTAAGTCTCTTGCGTCTACCAGTTTCGCCACGTCCGCTTGGGCGTCCTGTTTCTGGGAGTTGCGCGACCTCGTCAAGCACCCAAATCGCGGAAGCGGTTCGCGGCCACGAAAAAAGCATTGCGGTTACGTCGCATGACGGAAAAGGGCGCGGCGATTTCTCGCCGCGCCCCTCACCAATTCATCTCGATTCGATCAGCCGGCGAGCTTGGCGGCCAGCTTTGCAACGTGGGCGCCTTGGTATTTTGCGCCTTCGAGTTCGATCTCCGAAGGCTGGCGCGAGCCGTCGCCGTTGGTGATCGTGCTGGCGCCGTAGGGAGAACCGCCCTTGACTTCCTCGGTGCCCATCTGGCCGGCAAAGGCATAGGGCAGGCCGACCACGGCCATGCCCTGGTGCAGGAAGGTGGGCAAGAAGCCGAGGATGGTCGATTCCTGGCCGCCGTGCTGGGTTGCCGACGAGGTGAACATCGAGCCGAGCTTGCCGACCAGCTTGCCCTGTGCCCACAGGCCGCCCGTCTGGTCCCAGAAATTGCGCATCTGCGACGCGACCGTGCCGAAACGGGTGCCGGCGCCGACGATGATCGCATCGTATTCGGTGAGTTCGTCCACGGTCGCGACCGCGGCCTGCTGGTCCATCTTGTAGTAGGAGGCCTTTGCGACCTCGTCCGGAACCAGTTCCGGAACGCGCTTCACCGTCACGTCGGCGCCTGCCGACTTCGCACCTTCCGCGACGGCATAGGCCATCTTCTCGATGTGGCCATAAGCGGAATAATAAAGCACGAGAACCTTCGCCATGATCTTCTCCATTGGAATGTCTGATGTATCAACAAGGCCGTCCGCGGCCAGAACCAAGCTCACATGTAACGGCTTCACCGGAGAACGACAGCCCGCGCCGGGTCTACGCACTGTTCAGTATCTGGAGACGATATTTCGCTTGGCGATCATAAATTCGTAACAGACGGGGTTTCTGTGTCGCTCACGACAAAATCGCTTCTGCCTTGAAAAAATTGGGCATAGGAGTGTGGCACTTACGGAGGAATATTCATGTCTGAAGCGTCGCAACCGTCCTTGATCGTCACCGCCGCCATGCTTGCCATCGGCGACGAACTTTTGTCCGGCCGGACCAAGGACAAGAATATCGGCCACCTTGCCGACCTGCTGACGCTTTCAGGCGTCGACCTCAAGGAAGTGCGGATCGTCGCCGACGAGGAGGATGCGATCGTGGAGGCGCTGAATGCGCTGCGCTCCCGCTACAACTACGTGTTCACCTCGGGCGGTATCGGGCCGACCCATGACGACATCACCGCCGACGCGATCTCGAAGGCTTTTGGCGTCGCCTGCATTCATGACCCCGATGCGATGAAGCTGCTCGCCGAGATGTACAAGCGCCGCGAGATGGAATTCACCGAAGCCCGCCAGCGCATGGCCCGCATGCCCGAGGGTTCCAAACATATCCCCAACCCCGTCTCGACCGCCCCCGGCTTCATCATCGGCAATGTCTATGTGATGGCAGGCGTGCCGCAGGTCTTCCAGGCAATGGTCGACAACGTGCTGCCGATGCTGCGCTCCGGCGCCAAAATGCTGTCGCGGGCGCTTCCCTGCCCCTATGGCGAAGGCGATATCGGCACGCTGCTGTCGGCCGTGCAGAAGGCGCATCCTGAGACCAGCATCGGCTCCTATCCGAAATATGACGGGCAGCGGTTCTCGACCGAGGTCGTCGTGCGCGCCCGCGATCCGCAGGTTCTCGATGCCGCCGCGCAAGCCGTGGCGGAGATGATCGCCGGCATCGACCGTGCCAAGATCGCCACCAATCCGACAGCCGACGCCTGACCCGCGGCACCCTGCCTTACTTCTATCGGCGGCCACTCCTTGACCGGGATCAAGGCGCGACACACGTATTTACCAGACACTGGTTCCCAATCCCGCAGAACCAGCTGATGAGGAGATACAGCCATGGCCTATAAGACCATTCTCGCCGTTCTCGACACCCCTCAAAACGCCCGGCCGATCACCGATTACGGGATCGCGCTCGCCGAACGCTTTTCCGCCCATCTGATCGGCGTCCATGCAGAAACCCTGGCAGCCGTGCCGCTGATCGCGCCGATGGAAATTCCGGACCCTTCCGCCGTGCAGATCCTGCAGGACGCGGCGCAGAAAGAGACGGCGGAGGTGGAGCGGATCTTCAGGCAGCAATCGTCCCGCGAGGGGCTTTCCATCGAGTGGCGCAGTTTCATGTCGTCGGCGGGCTACGGTTCCCATTCGGTCATGGACACCGCCCGCTCCGTCGATCTGATCGTTGCCAGCCAGAGCGATCCGGCGCATGCCGATCACCGCGCCGATCTGGAAACTTTCCTGTTCGACAGCGGCCGGCCGATGCTGCTCGTCCCCTATACGATGAAAGTGCCGCAGCCGATCAAGCGGGTGATGATCGCGTGGAACGGGTCGAGGGAGGCGGCGCGGGCAACCTTCGATTCGATGCCGTTCCTCAAAGCTGCCGACAGCGTCGAGGTGTTTTGCGTCGATCCGAGCGACCGCGGCGGCCAGACGCCGGAAATGGCAGGCGCCGAAATCGCGACGACCCTTGCCCGCCACGGGATCAACGTGACGCTGTCGACGCAGGGCAAGAGCGGCATTTCTGCAGCGGCGGCGATCGAGAACCACCTGTCGGAAGGCAGCGTGGATCTTCTGGTGATGGGCGGGTATGGCCATTCGCGCTGGTGGGAAATGCTGTTCGGCGGCGTCACCCGCAGCCTGCTCGATTCGATGACGGCGCTGACTTTGCTTTCCCGCTGACAAATCCTTGCGTCACCGGGCGAATTGCCGCTATTAGCGAGAGCCAGCAACATGCTTTCGCTAATGGTGGCCAGCCTCATGTCTCTTCCCGAAAAAGCCTTCCCCGTTTCCTGGGATCAATTCCATCGTGATGCCCGGGCGCTTGCCTGGCGTCTTGCAGGTCTCAAGCAGGATTTCCGCGCCATCGTCTGTATCACCCGTGGCGGCCTGGTACCGGCGGCGATCATTTCGCGCGAGCTCAATATCCGGCTGATCGAAACGGTCTGCATCGCCTCCTACCACGACTACGTCAACCAGGGCGAAATGAACCTGCTCAAGGGGATCACCCCCGAACTGACGGCCGATGAAGGCGCCGGCGTGCTTGTGGTCGATGACCTGACCGATACCGGCAAGACGGCATCGGAGGTACGCTCCATGCTGCCGAAGGCGCATTTCGCCTGCGTCTATGCAAAACCCTCCGGCGTGCCGACCATCGACACTTTCGTCACGGAAGTCAGCCAGGATACCTGGATCTATTTCCCCTGGGACATGGGTTTCACCTACCAGGAACCGATCGCCAAGGCCGAACGGGGCTAAGGCCTGCAACGGCGGCTTCGGGCGGGCCGGGTTCGGTTATCGCACGGCAAGAAGGGCGACGTGGAGCCTTCTCCACGTATGCGCCTCTGCCCGGCCACGAAGTCCGTCGCGTCCCGGCGGACTGTGGTGAAAATCGTTCGTGACGGCATCGCCAAGGCTCGGGGAGCCCCCCCGAGGCCTGAATTTGGCATTCATCAACAATCGCGCGTCGAAATCTCGTCGTATGCGTCAGGGTTTCACCTGCCTGATGTCGTTTTCCCACCAGGGCGTTCTAATTTATTTTTTATTCATATAAAGAAGGAACACTGTCGCCGTAGGCTTTGCCAGGCAATGGCGACACAGGCATGACGCCTGCCGTGTAACGTTCTCAGCGTACGATGTTCGAGTTCAATCCGCTAGGCTGGGATCGCCCGGTCGCGCCTGCATGACATCGAGGCCCTGGATGCGTGATTTTTTGAATAGGATGCCGCTCACCACAAAACTGGCGGCGCTTATCGTCGCGGTCAACATTTGTGGCGTTTCCGCTTTGGCCACCTATACCTGGATATCAGAAACGCGCCTGCTGATCAGCACAGCGACGGCACATTGGTCGCGCAGCGCCGAGCAGTTCGCATCGGTTGCGGCCGGCGGCGTGAAATGGGGCAAGGTCAATGCGGTGCGGGAAGCCTATGCCTTGCAGCGCGACAATCCGACCCTCGACCTGGTCCAGTTCGCGGCGTTCAACGCCGATCTCGCCCCGGTCGACATCTGGGCACGCGAAGGCGTCGCAGGCGTCCTGTCTTCAGCCGAATTGGCCCAGACCATCGGTCAGAAACCCGACCATCCGGTCGTCGATACGACACTGGCTTCCAGAGGTCTGGTCGGGATCATCGTGCCGCTGCCTCCGGACAAATCCGGCAAGGTCACGGGCTATCTCTTCACCGCCTGGTCGGTGGCGGAAATCCTCGCCACGGCGCAGCAGGAGGTGCTGAACACGCTGCTTATCCAGATGCTGATCATCACCGTCGCGGTCACGGCCTTTCTCTTTGCAATGCGCAGACTTGTCGGACGCCCAATCAGGAACCTCAGCGCGCGCATCATCGCCTTGCAAACCGGTGACCTCACCTCTGCGGTCGAATACCAGCGCAATGGCGACGAGATAGGCGTTCTCTCGCGTGCGCTGGAAGTGTTCCGCGGCGAGGCTATTGCGAAGGTCGAAGAAGAGCGTATCGCCGCGGAGCAGCGCCAATCGCTTGACGAAGAACGGGCCCGTAATACGAGAAGTACCGAGGAGACCAGCAACACGCAACGGGCTGTCATGGCACAGCTCGGACAGGCGCTGGAACGGCTTGCCGGAGGCGACTTTTCAACTCATCTCGACGGTCTCGGCCCGGATTTCGAAAAACTGCAGCAGGACTTCAACAACATGGTCGAGGCGGTTGCCGCCGCCCTGACGGAGATCAAGGAAGCCTCTCACCAGGTGGAAGATCGCTCCAGCGAGCTTGCCGGTGCCGCCGACCAGCTGGCTCAGCGCACCGAACGACAGGCCGCCGCGCTCCAGGAGACAGCCGCCTCCCTGGGTGAAGTCACAACAACGGTCAGAACCTCTTCGCAAAAGGCCGAGAGCGCCGGGCACCTCGTCGAAGAGACGAAGAAAGGCGCCCATTCCTCGGCAACCGTCGTCCGCAATGCGATCGGCGCGATGGACCGGATCCAGGCCTCGTCCAGCCAGATCGGCCACATCATCGGGGTTATCGACGAGATCGCCTTCCAGACCAATCTCCTGGCGCTGAATGCCGGCGTCGAGGCGGCGCGGGCGGGAGAGGCCGGCAAGGGCTTTGCGGTCGTTGCCCAGGAAGTGCGGGAACTCGCGCAGCGTTCGGCCAACGCGGCCAAGGAAATCAAGGTCCTGATCACCAGCTCCAATCAAGAGGTCGCGGCCGGGGTCGCGCTTGTCAACGACACGGGCGACGCCCTTCTCCAGATCGGCGACCAGATCAACCGCATCAGCGACAGCATCGTTTCGATCGTGCAGTCCTATCGGGAACAGGCCATGGGCCTGCAGGAGATCAACACCGCGATCAATCAGATGGATCACGCGACGCAGCAGAATGCGGCGATGGTGGAAGAAACCAATGCCGCCTGCCAGGAACTGCTCTCTCAAGGCCGTCTGCTGCTGAGTTCGGCCAGCCGTTTCATCGTCGCGCAACCAGCCGGAAATGGCGCCCAGGTCCATCCCGGATCGGGGAGGCAGCAAGCTCTTTCCGACAAAAGAGCCGGCTTTGCTGCTCCAATCAGACAGGCGTCCTGAAAACGCCTCTGCAGCCGCATGACTTCATAAACGTCAGCAACCTACGGAAGGGAAACACCTATGCATAAGATCATCATCATGCTCCTTCTCGGCAGCACCGTACTCGCCCTGCCCCTTGGCACGGCTCTGGCGGAGGAGGCCCATGTCGCACCGGTGACCGAATTTGTCACCGGCAAGATAAAGCCCTGGCTCAACGATGCCGTGGTCATCTCGGCGATCAAGGCCCAGAACGCCGCCAACGCCAAGCTGAGCGAGGCCGATGTCCTGGCGCTCGACAAAAAATGGCGCGCCGAGGTCGACAGCTCCAATCGTGCGACGATCGACGGCGTGCTCAACAACGCCCTATCGAAATTTCTCGTGGACAAGAAGGAAAAGTCCCAGGGCGCGATTACGGAAATCTTCGTCATGGATGCCAAGGGCCTCAATGTCGGCCAGAGCGACATAACCTCCGACTACTGGCAGGGCGATGAGGCAAAGTTCAAGAAATCCTTCGGTGTCGGCAAGGACGCGCTCTTCGTCGACGAGGTTGAAAAAGACGAATCCTCCCAGACGCTGCAATCACAGGCAAGCGTGACGATTTCCGACGAGAGCGGCACGCCGATCGGCGCGGTCACCATCGGGATAAACGTCGATTCTCTCTGAGCGGGGCGAGATTGCTTAGGCGCTGCGGCATCGTTGAAGCCGCAGCGCGGGAAACATAAGCCAGACCCTGGCCCTGCCGATCGGCAATGGCTGATTCTCTCCGGCCTCTTCCAAAAATCTCGGTCCTTGTCACGGGCCTGCCGGGTAAAAAACCGCGCGGGCCTGTCTATTGCTGGTGGCCGCAGATTCTTGACGTGGCTCGATATGGCACGGACGAACCCTCAAAACCCCGCTGAACCGGGCTTCCGGCACTTGCCGCTGCTCACGAAATATTTCTGCGCCTCGTAACGCAAGTTTCAGGCTATTCCCGCAACTGCCTGAGAATCCTCGGCTATTTCTTCGTCCCCGTTATCCACAGCCGGGAACCACAATATCTTGTGGTTATAAAAGCGTTGCAATCTACGCCTTGACGAATCTCGCGGCTCGTCCGACAGTGCCCCTTACGTTGCGGCGGCGACTGGACCGGAATTAACGAGGCCGGTTCTTCTTCGAGTTTGACGGGAAAAGACCATGCAGTCCGGCTATGAGGGACGGCCTGCAAGAACGGTCTCCGTGCGCTCGATTTCCGCTCCGAAACAACGGTTGGGACTGGCGGAAAGATTCTGTTAATACTATATGTAGTAGTGTTGCAGCCGTTATCACCACAACATACAGGTTGGCGTCGAAAGATGATTCACCTGGGATCGGGAACATTCAACCGGCTGCGCGCGTCGAACGTGTGGGCTGGAGCGGCACATCTGCGCCTTACCAACGGGCGCCAACTGACGAGGGATTTAAGGCAATGCGCATCGAACGTCGTTTCACCAAGCCGGATACAGGCGCCTACGGGGAAATCGAATTCCGCAAGGGGATCAGCGAGATCCGCAATCCGGACGGCTCGATCGTCTTCCGGCTTGCCGATATCGACGTGCCGGCGCAGTTCTCCCAGGTCGCGACCGACGTTCTGGCGCAGAAGTATTTCCGCAAGGCCGGCGTTCCCAAGATCCTGAAGAAGGTCGAGGAAAACGACGTCCCCTCCTTCCTGTGGCGCTCTGTAGCTGACACGGAAGCGATGAAGGCTTTGCCGAAGGAAGAACAGTACGGTTCCGAAACCGACGCGCGCCAGGTCTTCTCGCGCCTTGCCGGCACCTGGACCTACTGGGGCTGGAAGGGCGGCTATTTCACCTCCGAAGAAGATGCCGCCGCGTTCATGGACGAGCTTGCCTACATGCTCGCCACCCAGCGCGTCGCCCCGAACTCCCCGCAATGGTTCAACACCGGCCTGCATTGGGCCTATGGCATCGACGGTCCCGGCCAGGGCCATTTCTATGTCGATCCCTTCACCGGCAAGCTCACCAAGTCGAAATCGGCCTATGAGCATCCGCAGCCGCATGCCTGCTTCATCCAGTCGGTCGAGGACGACCTCGTCAACGAAGGCGGCATCATGGACCTGTGGGTCCGCGAAGCGCGTCTCTTCAAGTACGGCTCCGGCACCGGCTCCAACTTCTCGATGCTGCGCGGCGAAGGCGAAAAGCTGTCCGGCGGCGGCCGCTCCTCCGGCCTGATGAGCTTCCTGAAAATCGGCGACCGCGCCGCCGGCGCCATCAAGTCGGGCGGCACGACGCGCCGCGCGGCCAAGATGGTCGTCGTCGATATCGACCATCCGGATATCGAGGAATACATCAACTGGAAGGTCAAGGAAGAGCAGAAGGTGGCGGCCCTCGTCACCGGCTCCAAGATCGTCTCCAGGCACCTTAAGGCCATCATGAAGGCCTGCCTCAACTGCGAAGGCGGTTCGGGCGACGATTGCTTCGACCCGGCCAAGAACCCGGCGCTGAAGCGCGAGATCAAGGCCGCCAAGAAGGACCAGGTTCCGGAAAACTACGTCGGCCGCGTCATCCAGTTCGCCCGCCAGGGCTACAAGGACCTGGAATTCAAGACCTATGACACGGACTGGGATTCGGAAGCCTATCTCACCGTCTCCGGCCAGAATTCCAACAACTCGGTCTCGCTGAAGGACGACTTTCTCCGCGCCGTCGAGCAGGACGGCGACTGGAACCTGACCGCCCGCAAGGACGGCCGCGTGATGAAGACGCTGAAGGCCAAGGACCTCTGGGAACAGATCTCCTACGCCGCCTGGGCGTCCGCCGATCCGGGCATCCACTTCAACTCGACGATGAACGACTGGCACACGTCGCCGGCCGGCGGCCCGATCCGCGGCTCGAACCCGTGCTCGGAATACATGTTCCTCGACGACACGGCCTGCAACCTCGCTTCCATGAACCTCCTGCAGTTCAAGGACAAGGCGACCGCCCGCATCAACATCGCCGATTACGAACATGCGACGCGCCTGTGGACCGTCGTGCTCGAAATCTCGGTGATGATGGCGCAGTTCCCCTCGCGCCAGATCGCCGAACTCTCCTACCAGTACCGCACGCTCGGCCTCGGCTACGCCAATATCGGCGGCCTGCTGATGTCGACCGGCATCGCCTATGACTCGGCCGAGGGCCGCGCCATCGCCGGCTCGCTGACCGCGATCATGACCGGTATTTCCTACGCCACCTCGGCCGAAATGGCCTCGGAGCTCGGTCCCTTCCCGAACTACGCCCCGAACCGCGACAGCATGCTGCGGGTTATCCGCAACCATCGCCGCGCCGCCCATGGCGAGACCTCCGGCTATGAACAGCTTTCGGTCAACCCGGTCGCCCTAATCCATTCGGAAAACCCGGACCAGGATCTGGTCGCCCATGCCAAGGCCGCCTGGGACAAGGCGCTTGTCCTCGGCGAACAGCACGGCTACCGCAACGCGCAGGTCTCGGTCATCGCCCCGACCGGCACGATCGGCCTGGTGATGGATTGCGACACCACCGGCATCGAGCCCGATTTCGCGCTCGTCAAGTTCAAGAAGCTCGCCGGCGGCGGCTACTGGAAGATCATCAACGGCGCCGTACCGGAAGCGCTGCGCACGCTCGGTTACACCGAAAGCCAGATCGCCGAGATCGAGGCATACGCCGTCGGCCACGGCAACCTCAACCAGGCGCCCGGCATCAACCCCGGCTCGCTGAAGGCCAAGGGCTTCACCGACGAGAAGATCGAAGCGATCAACAGCGCCACCAAGGCGGCCTTCGACATCAAGTTCGTCTTCAACCAGTGGACGCTTGGCGCCGACTTCCTGAAGAACACGCTGAAGGTCAGCGACGAACAGCTCGCCGACATGAGCTTCAACCTGCTCGAACATATCGGCTTCTCCAAGAAGGACATCGAAGCGGCCAACATCCACGTCTGCGGCGCGATGACGCTGGAAGGTGCTCCCTTCCTCAAGGCCGAACATCTTCCGGTCTTCGATTGCGCCAATCCCTGCGGCAAGATCGGCAAGCGTTATCTCTCGGTCGAAAGCCATATCCGCATGATGGCGGCCGCCCAGCCGTTCATCTCGGGTGCGATCTCCAAGACGATCAACATGCCGAACGACGCGACCGTCGAGGATTGCGGTTCCGCCTACATGCTGTCCTGGAAGCTCGGCCTGAAGGCCAACGCGCTTTACCGCGACGGCTCGAAGCTCTCGCAGCCGCTCAACTCGTCGCTGATCGACGAGGACGACGCCGAAGACGCCGTCGAGGAACTGCTGGCCCAGCCGGCAGCCGCCCAGGCGGTGACGATCACCGAAAAGATCGTCGAGCGGATCATCGAAAAGGTGGTCCGCCACCAGGAAAAGCTGCCCGGCCGCCGCAAGGGTTATACCCAGAAGGCGAAGATCGGCGGTCACACGATCTTCCTGCGCACCGGCGAATACGACGACGGCCGCCTCGGCGAAATCTTCCTCGACATGAACAAGGAAGGTTCGGCGCTGCGCGCCTTCATCAACAACTTCGCGATCTCCGTCTCGCTCGGCCTGCAGTATGGCGTGCCGCTCGAGGAATATGTCGATGCCTTCACCTTCACCAAGTTCGAACCGGCCGGCATCGTCACGGGCAATGACGCGATCAAGAACGCCACCTCGATCCTCGACTACGTGTTCCGCGAACTGGCGATCTCCTATCTCGGCCGCCACGACCTCGCGCATGTCGATACGTCCGACTTCTCCAACACCGCGCTCGGCCGCGGCGTTTCGGAAGGCAAGGCGGATGTGGTCTCCAAGGGCCTGACCCGCGGCTACAAGCCGACGCTCGTTTCCGGCACCGGCGGCGACCGCCCGGCCGCCGAGATCAAGGGCTCGGCCACCGCTGCCCCCGCCCGCGCGTCCTCCGGCACCAACGTCACCGCCTTTGCGGGTGCCGCCGCCCGCAAGCTGGAACCGACGGTCGCCATCTCCACCTCCGAAATCGTCTCCTTCAAGCGGGACTACGAGGAGCGCGCCAAGGAACTCGCCGAAGAGATCGTCGAGGAACTGGCCGAAGAACAGGCCGCCACGACAGCCCTCTTCTCCGACAAGGCAGCGGACGAAGCAGCAACCGCCAAGACGGAAGCCAAGAAGGTGGAAAACGAACGCCGCATGCGCTCGATTGCCCAGGGGTATACGGGGAACATGTGCGGCGAGTGCCAGAACTTCACCATGGTTCGGAACGGGACCTGCGAGAAGTGCGACACTTGCGGTGCTACGAGCGGGTGCAGCTGAGCTGACAAAGCGCTCCGATGAGCATCTTTGACGAGAGTGAAGTAGAGGCGGGCCATCATCGGCTCGCCTCTGCCGTTTCTGCTCAGGTCGATGTTCTTGTGGCCTCGGTTGATCTTATCCGCAAAGCACTGCTTCATCAGGATATCGCGAGGGCCGATCCGGAAGAACACGCAGATTATCTGGCTATTTCGCAACTTGGCTTTCGTGCCGTGAACCACGTTGGTGCGGCAACAGAACTGCTAGATTGTGGATATTTCGTTCAGGCTGCTGGCCTGCTCCGCGACATTGCTGAAATAGGAATGCTCGCGCTGTATTTCACTGAAGTCCCTGAAGATGTGCGCCAATGGCGAAAGCTCACCGGCAAGGATCAGTGGAAAAAATTTGGCCCTATGAAGCTCAACGCCAAGCCTCAGCTGAAAGACAGCGCACGGTTTGCTTTTCTGTACGAGAAATTTCACTTCTTTTCAGATTACGGCACACATCCATCATCGACATCAATAATAGCTCACCATGATGGCAATCGATTCCACATCGGCCCGCACATCAATAAGCGACTTTATGTGAATACCTATAGCGACCTAGCCAATCTGACGTGGCACACCACCGACGCATGCGGCGATGCGTATTTCAGCATATTTAACGTGTCTGCTGCTGACCTCTACCCGACAGAAACGCGACGTTTCATAGAAACTTGGAATGGAATTGCGCCACCACTTGGTCCCTTAGTCTGAACATATTCAAAGAATGCCAGCGGTGCCGCAGACGCCCTATCTCCCCCCTTGCAGGGGAGAATGGAATTTTAACATCTTAGCTTCAGCTAAATGTCAGAAATTCCAAGAGGGGCCCGACGTCGGCGCCAACCGCAAATCCCCTCACCTAAAAAATCTGGCACTTAGCTGAAGCTAAGTACCGACTTTTCTTCCTCCCCCGCAGGGTGCGAGGTAGCCCGCAGCACCGTTGCGTCAAAACGATTGGGCCACGTGAGACGAGGCATCTCTGCCCAGCAACCAGCCAACCTCAAAGCAACCATCTATAGCTGTAGTCGGTTCGTAGAGCCACGCATCGGAATCGCCTAGCTATTTCCTCATCGAACAACGGGAAGATGGATATGGCGACGTGTAGGGATACGAACGGTGACACTTGGGAGATCTACCAAAGCGGTACCCAGTGGCGCTGGAAGCGTACAGCATCCAATGGGAAGGTCGTGGGGGCCTCAACAGAATCTTACGTGAATAAAAGCGACTGCATCGCCAATGCTAAACGGAATGGCATGACGTGCAATCCGGTCTGATTGGTCGGGTGCGGATCTCTCTTGAGGCACCCCCACCAACCCAAGCTCTCCCTCATTCCTGTGCTTGTCACAGGAATCCAGCAGCGCCGCGTCTGCGGCGCGACAGACTCTCTTCAAATTTGGCAACGCGAGAAACCGATAGGCCCCTTCTCGCCGTGCAGACGCACGGCGGCTGGATACCTGTGACAGGCATAGGGATGAGGGAGGAGAGGACATCGCCTCGCATCAAAAAAAGGCACCCTGTCTTGCGACGAGGTGCCGATCTTTTCGCTTTCTCCCATCAAAGGGAAAGGCAAATCCTAGAACTTGTAGTTCACGCCAGCCTTCAACGTCTGATCCCGCACATCGGTGCGCGAGGAAACGCCGCCCGATGAGCTGCGGACGTCGTTGGTCATGGTGTAATTGTATTCGAAGCGGGCCGAGAGGTTGTCGGTGAGCTTCTGCTCGACGCCGGCGCCCAGGACCCAACCCGGCTTCCAGCCGTCCGGACCGGAGGTGCCGTTCTTGCCGCCGAAGCTGGTGAGCGCGACGCCGGCGGTGCCGTAGACGAGCGTCTGGTTCAAGCCGACGCCGGCCTTGGCCTTGGCCGCCACGCGGCCCTTTTCCGTGATCTTGCCGCCGGGCACGCGGCTTTCCACGTTGCCGAGATGGGAGGCTTCGATTTCCGCGCCGACGACGCCGGAATCGAGGTCCATGTTGTAGCCGCCGTGAACGCCGAGAACGAGGCCCTTGTCGCCATCGAACGGGTTCAGCTTGCGGGATGCCATGCCGAGATCGGCACCGACATAGGCGCCACCCCAGCCGGCCTTCGGCGCGCCGGCAGGTTCGTTATAGGCCGGCGGCTCCGAATAGGGCGCCAGGTCGGCGGCCCAGAGGGGCGTGGCAACGGGCATGATGGAGAATGCGGCGAAGATCGCCAGGGCGAAGGGCTTCTTGTTCATGGTCTTGGCTTTACTCCGTACAGCACCTGCGTCGCGAACACATGCAGGCGGTTACTCAAAGGTTACGCACCGCGCGGCAGTCACGGTCATCCCAACCAAGCCCCTCAGGCCCGGACCGCCGGCAAGTATCCATTCATTTTTCACGAATTCATAAACACTTCCTTAACTCGCCAGCCGCTTCCGCGAACCACCCGATCAACAAGTGTAACAGTGTCGGGAGCGGGCTCCCGCGCCGCGGTGAGATGAAGCGAGCAGCCGACAGCAGCGTGGGCCGGGATACAGCGTCAATCCGTCACCGCAGCAAGAATTTGGCCGCCATTGCGCTCCTGAACGAGCAGAGCCCGTTTCTGGTTGGATTTTGCCGCGGGGATCGTCAGGCTTTGCGGCTTGCCGTTCCAGAATCCGAGATGGGTCAGTTCACGCACCACATGGGCATGCGGCAATGTCTCGCCGGCGTTTTCGCCGCGTGCGACAGGAACCTTCACGAGGCCCGCATCGTAACGGACCAGCCAGATATCAGCGGTCGAACCAGGTTTGCCGCCGCCGTCGATCGAGACCGTATCGCCCTTCAGGCTGACCGCCGGCCCGGCGAGCGGCTTTTCGGCGGCGATCAGGCCGCGAACCTCGCCGAGATCCTGGCCGACTGTCGAGGTGCGGCCATTGATGACCATCTGCGGCGTGAACGGGCTAGAATGCCCCAGCGCCGGCTCGTAGGTCACCTGGCGCCGGGTAAATTCCTCGCGACCGAAGATGTCTTTCCAGCCGAGATAATCCCAGTAGGTCACGGCGAAGCTGAGCGCCAGGATGTTGGGATCGCCGCTCAGCTTGACCAGATTGGCATTGGCGGGCGGACAGGACGAGCAGCCCTGGCTGGTGAACAACTCGACCACGACCGGATTTTGCGCGCCGGCCAAGGCTGAGGCGGCGCCGATCAGGCCAAGCGATGCGGCGGCGATCGCGATACGGAACGAATTCAGGTTTTTCACGGGGATGCTCCTTGCAGCATTGCCATCGCAGCTTCATTCGCGCGGGCTCGCGTCCCGGTTACAGGCTCACGGTTTAGTGACCCTCGGAATCGCCGAGCGGTTCGCAAGCGCCGCCGCACGTCGTGCTGGTGGCCGGCAATCCATCCGGCGGTTGCGAAAAACCCCTAAATATTCACGGGTCAGGAACCAATGGGCAGCCGGCGTGTTGGAAGAGCGCAATTTCAAACCAACAAACCGTTATCTTTCAGGAGGTTCACCATGGGACGCGGCATTCTGCTCTGGCTTCTCGGCATCCCGCTGCCGATCGTCATCCTTCTCGTTCTCTTCATGCGTTGAGGAGGCGGGAAATGCCCATTTCATCCATAGGCTCCGCGGTCGCAACTCCCGTGGAGTCGTCGAAATCCGCGATCGCATGGGGGCCGATTTTCGGCGGCGCGGTGGCTGCCACCGGCATCAGCCTCATCCTCATCCTTTTCGGCTCCGGTCTCGGTCTCACGATGGTCTCCCCCTGGTCGGGTGAAAGCAGTTCGGCCGCCACTGTCGGCATCAGCGCGGCAATCTGGCTGGTGGTGGTGCAATGGCTGTCGGCAGCGCTCGGCGGATATCTGACCGGCCGGCTGCGCACCAAATGGGCCGCCGTTCACACCGACGAGGTATTCTTCCGCGATACCGCCCATGGTTTCGTATCCTGGGCCGTGGCGACGGTCTTCGTCGCGGGCTTCCTCGCCTCGTCGCTCGGCTCGCTCGTCGGCGCCGGCGCACAGGCCGTCGGTTCGGCAGCGGCAACCGCCGGAGTTGCGGGATCGGCAGCGGCGGCGTCCGCTTCCTCCGACAATGCGTCGGGAGGCGCCGACATGGCGACGTCCTATTTCACCGATGCGCTCCTGCGTCCGCAACAGGCCCAGGCCCGCGCCCAGAAAGACGATGGGGCGGCAACCGCGGAAGTGTCGCGCATTCTGCTCAACGGCGCCGTCCAGGGCGGGGTGCCGGAAGACGACAAGGCCTATCTGGCAACGATCGTCGCGGCCCGTACCGGCCTTTCGCCGCAGGATGCCCGCGCCCGCGTCGATGCGGTCCTGAAGCGGATCGAGGACGCCAAGGTCGCCGCCCAGCAGGCCGCGGACGAGGCCCGCAAGGCGGCCGCCACGACCGCAATGGTCGGCTCGCTGTCGCTGCTCGTCGGCGCCTTCATTGCATCGGCGGCAGCCGCACTCGGCGGCCGTCAGCGGGACGAGGAGGAAGACCTGCTCGTCGCGACACACTACTGAACGCCACGATCACGATGGAGCGGCCATGCGAGGGCCTGGCCGCTCTTTCGCGTCTCAAGGCTTGACGGCGCGGATGTGCAGGAAGATCGGCGCGACACGGGTATCGGCGACGACCGGCTCGGCCAGCGCCACCTCCTCGGAGGCCATCGGCTCGCCAAAGGCCTCGATCACCAGCCCGGCGCCGACGACCATCGATACCCAGGTGGTCAGCGTCCGGTGGAAACGCGGCACCGCAAACGGCGTCAGCTTCGCCCGTTCCTCGGCCGGGATTTCCGAAAACAGCCAGCGTTCGATCCGCCCGTCCGTCTCGTCGAAATAATCGGCGACCTGCACTGCCACGGCCTCGCCCCTCTCGTCGCGGATGTTCCTGCGCGTCGGCGGCACGAAACAGGGATGCAGGATCGAGAACTGCAGGAAACCGCCCGGCTTCAGCACGCGGTGGACCCCCTTGAGCACCTCGCGCTGGTCGGCCATGTCCATCATCGACATGAAGGCGGTGACGAAATCGAAGCTCTCGTCCGGGAAATCGATCCCCTGCCCGTCACCGAGCACGTAGGTGATGCCGAGCGGATCGGCAGCCTCGGTTTCGCGGGCGAAACGAACGAAGGTCGGGGCGATGTCCAGCCCGCTCATCTCGGCCCCGAGGCGGGCGACGGCGCGGGTATTGGTACCCTCGCCGCAGCCGAGATCGAGGCCTTTCAATCCGGCAACCGGCGGCAGCATGTCGAGAAAGGCCGGCGTGTTCAGCGCATCGCGGTATTTGTCGTAACCGGCACGCGAATAGATCGTCCAGGTCTCGGCATTGCTCTCCCAATGGGCGCCGACATCAGTCGCATCCATGCTCGTCCTCCTCTCAATCGTCGAATGGGCCGCGAGCTATACCCCCACGCGATGACAGTGGAAAGACGGAAATGGAAAAGCCTCCCGGCGGTCGAAACCGCCGGAAGGCATTTGCAAGAACTCGTCTCTGCGGTCAAAAACCGGGAAAGCGGTTGCGGTGGAAACGGTACACGTCCTCGCGAAAGCCGATATCGCGCAGCAGGTGCTCGTCGATCATCGGCAGGGTCTTGAGCCTCGCCCGGCCACGCTCGCCATCGGCATCCTCCACCGAGGCGAACGGACTGAGCCAGCGGCCGGAAATCACGGCGATGGCGCTCAGCAATGTCGTTGCAGGCATGCTCCTCCCTCCCCCCTCAGGCTGCCGCCGCCGGCAGGCAGGCGTCGCAGATCGCCTGCAGATGCCGGTGGTCGGTGCCGCAGCAGCCGCCGAGCACCCGCATTGCCGGATAGTTCTGCCTGAGCGAGCGGTAGCGGGCGCCAAGGTCGAGCGGGTCGCCGATATCCAGTTCCGTCGACTCGTCGAGCTCCTGATGGCTCTTGGCGGACGCATTGGCGCGGATGCCGGAGATCCGCTTCACCCAGTTTTCGCCGCGGGAAAGAGCGTGCTCGAAATGGGTCGGGTGGGCACAGTTGACCATGTAGTAGGCCGCGTAGCCCTCCGTCGCCGCATCGGTTTCCTCGATCGCCGCCCGCAATGTCTTGCCGTTGACCAACCGGCCGTCCGTCTCGACCGTGAAGGAGACGATACAGGGCATGCCGACGCGCCTCGACGCCCGGACGATGCCAATCGCCTCGCCGATATTGTTCATGGTGATCGCCGAAATCATGTCGGCCTCGCTCTCGGCAAAGGCTTCAGCCTGGAAAGCATGGTAGTCCTCCGCCGCATGAGGCTCCATGTTGCCGTCCTTGTAGCCGTCACCACGCGGTCCGACGACGCCGTTGAGGACGATCGGCCGACCCGGCCGCTCCCAGAGCCGGCGCAGTTCTTCGACATATTCCACCGCGCGGATATTGATCGCCCTCAGAGCGTCGCGATCGTAACCGAGCTGCGGCCCCCAGTCCGCATTTGCCCGCCAGGTCGGCGTGTCGAGGATGAAGCCGAGGCTGTGTTGGCGGGCGATCGCCAGATAGGCTTCATAATAAGCGGTCAATTCCTCGCGGCCCGCGGCGTCGTCGAGCAGCGGAAAAGCCGCGAAGGCCGGAAGGTCGATGCCGCGATGGAAGACCAGCGTCGTTTCCAGCCCTCCGTCGGAAAGAAAATCGCCGCTCTTGATCTGCGGCAGGTCGTGGCGATACTTGGCCATCGTCTGTCTCCTGTGGTAAACATGGCAAGCGGGTCCCGGATGTTGTTCCCGGCCGCTCGGTGAATGACCGTTTTTCGCAGATTTAGGTGCTGGGCTTCTAGTAAGCTCATGGTACAGCCGAGCATACTTTTTAAATTTGTCTGAATTTACGGGAGGTTAGCATGTCTGAAAGGGCGGAAAATCTCAACGCTGCCGCGCTGAGGCAGCGCGAAACTGTACCAACGGTCAAGTCTTCGGAAACCCGCAAGGGCGCAGCCACCCGTGATCGCATCATGGAAATCGCGGAAGCGTCCGTGCTCAACAAGGGGTTTGCCGCCACATCGATCGACGAACTGATCGCCGAAGCCGGCATTACCAAGAGCGGGTTCTTCTACCATTTCAAGGACAAGAACGAGCTGGCGCGCGAGATGCTGCGCCGCTATGTCGCCGAAAACGACCAGGTCTTCGACGATATGTTCGGCCGGGCCCGGGAACTCAGCGACGATCCGCTGCAGGCTTTTCTACTGGGGCTGAAGTTCCTGAGCGAGTTGGTGCGCGATCTGCCGGGCGGCCATCCAGGCTGCCTGATCGCCGCGGTCTGCTATCAGGAGCGGCTCTTCGATCATGAAGTATTGAAGCTGAACTCGGATTCGATACGATCCTGGAACGCGCGGTTCCTCGAATATATCGAGGAGATCGCCGAGGTCTATCCGCCCCGCGAACCGGTCGCTCTGGCAGATGTGGCGAACATGCTGTCCTGCATCATGGATGGGGCGATCATCATGTCGAAAGCGCTGAAGGACCCCAGGCAACTGGAGCGGCAGATGCTTGCCTACCGCTCCTATATAAAGCTGCTGTTCTCGAGATAGGCGAACCGGACGTTACTGCAGCGTGCGCTGGAAAGACTGCATGTCCGCCTGAGTGCCCGGAGCGACCCCCGCTTCGCCGCCGTCGAGGCCGGTCGCGACGACCGAGACCCGGAACTTGCCATCGAGACTGCGGTCGAAGATCGCGCCGACGACGATGTCGGCGTCGTCCATGACTTCGTCGCGGATGCGGCTGGCCGCTTCGTCCACCTCGAACAGCGTCATGTCGGAGCCGCCCGAGATCGAGATCAGCACCCCCTTGGCGCCCTTCATCGAGATGTCGTCGAGCAGCGGGTTGGCGATCGCGGCTTCGGCGGCCAGCAGCGCGCGGCCGTCGCCGGAGGCTTCGCCGGTGCCCATCATTGCCCGGCCCATGCCCTTCATCACCGACTTCACGTCGGCGAAATCGAGGTTGATAAGGCCTTCCTTGACGATCAGGTCGGTGATGCAGCCAACGCCGGCAAACAGCACCTTGTCGGCAGTCATGAACGCGTCCGCAAACGTGGTCTTGGCATCGGCGATGCGGAACAGGTTCTGGTTCGGGATGACGATGACGGTGTCGGCGGCGCGGCGCAGTTCCTCGATGCCGGCATCGGCCGTCTTCATGCGACGGTTGCCTTCGAAGGTGAAGGGCTTGGTGACGACGCCGACGGTGAGGATGCCGGCATTGCGGGCAGCATGGGCGATGACCGGTGCGGCACCGGTGCCCGTGCCACCGCCCATGCCGGCCGTCACGAAGCACATGTGCGAGCCGGAGAGATGATCCATGATCTCATCGATCGACTCCTCCGCGGCAGCCCGACCGATCTCCGGCAGCGAGCCTGCGCCGAGGCCTTCGGTCACATGGGCGCCGAGCTGGATACGCCGCGATGCCTTGGACGTTGCGAGAACCTGCGCGTCGGTATTGGCGGCGATGAAATCGACGCCCTCCAGCTCCTCGGCGATCATGTTGTTGATGGCGTTGCCGCCGCCGCCGCCGACGCCGATCACGGTGATCTTCGGCCGCATCTCGGTAATCTGATATTTCTTGCCGTCCGTCATCGCAATCTCCTTGGCATCGGCACCCGCCGCGTGGGCGGCCTGGTGGCGCCCGAATCACATGTATTTTAGCTGGGCAACAAGGCAGAGGCTTGGCGAAAGAACAAGCTCCGCTGCATAGAAAGCCGCTGAGTGAAATTTTCCACAAGTTGAATGGAACCTTTTTCGGCCACGGCAATTGAGAGGATTCGATCACAAAAGAGAGAGGAGCCCAGCGTATCATGCCTACGTCCGCTGCACGTACGTCCATCGCCCCGCCGGATGACCATATCCTCACCGTTCAGGAGGCTCTCGAACCGCTCTTTCTTGCGCTCGAAGAGGAAGCGGAGATCAAGATGATTGCCGCCGCCGTCAAGGCCGGCTGGTCGGTGGAGGACGCCGTCACCGCGATCGACGAGCTTCGCCGGACAGAGCTCGTGTCCGACGGCTGGGCCCATTGATCCATCACAAAAACTCGTTCGCCTGCGCGCCGAAGATGTCCTAGACCTGCCGCACTGCATACAGCTCTGGCGAGGACATCATGAGCATAAGGAATATCTGCATCTACGGGGCCGGCGCGCTTGGCGGCGCGTTCGCGACGAAGATCGCGAGCAGCCTCGGCGCGGAGGCGAATGTCTCCGTCGTGGCCCGCGGCGCACATCTCGCCGCCATTCGCGAAAAAGGCCTGACCGTCGAGCGGGGCGGCGACACCCCGCTGCTCCATGCGCGTGTGACCGCCACCAGCGACCCGTCGGAGCTGCCGAAGCAGGACCTGATCGTCACCGGCCTCAAAGGACACCAGCTTGCGGATGCAGCCGAAGGCCTTGCCGGCCTTCTGAAGGAAGGCACGCGGGTGATCATGATCCTCAACGGCATTCCCTGGTGGTATTTCCATCGGGATTCCGAAAGCGGGCATGCGGAACGACAGCTTCCGGAACTCGACCCAGAGGGCAAGCTCTGGCGGCTGGTGGGGCCGGAACGTGTTATCGGCTGCGTCGCCTATCAGGGCGCCGAGGTAACCGAGCCCGGCACCATTCGCCTCAATGGCGACGGCCGCTTTTTCTTCGGCGAGCCCTCAGGCGAGCTTTCGCCCGACCTTGTGTCGATCTCCGAGCTTTTTGGACGCGCCGGCCTCAACATCATCCCGACCCAGCGGATCCGCGACGCGATCTGGACCAAGCTGATGGGCAATGCCGCCTACAATCCGATCAGCGCGCTCACCCGGGGCCGGATGAACAGCATCATGGACAATGCGCCGCTCGCCGCCCAGGTCGGCAAGGTGATGACGGAAACCAGGGCCGTCGGCGAGGCGCTCGGCGCCGTCTTCAGCGGAAGCGTCGATGAACAGCTCAGCCGCTCTGGCGGTTTCGGCCCCGTCAGGACTTCGATGCTGCAGGACCTGCTTGCCGGCAAGGCGCTGGAGATCGTTCCGCTGACCGGCATGGTGGTGGCGCTCGGAAAGCTTGCCGGTGTGCCGACACCGACCTGCGAAACGGTGCTGGCGCTGACCATCCAGCTCGACCGGGAAACCCAGCTGGAGCGCGAAAGCCTCAGAAACTGATTCAAGGATTTCTGAACTGGAATCCGCAAACCCGGACAACAGATTGAAAAATAGAGACTATGCCGTCGCCGGCAGCCCGGACCTCAAATTCATCTCGAAAAGAAAATCCCGCCGCGAGGAGACGGCGGGACAGGCAGATTGGAGGTCAAAATACTATTCTTTTGCGGCGGCTGCAGGGGACGAAAGCCGCCTGATTGTCTTCAGCGCAGCGCGGGGATGGTGCCGGCTGAAGTTGGTCTTCAGAGAACTAAACACATAGGTAGCCGCAAAGTTCCACCATTCGTTAACGACACATCGTTAAGATTGATGAACTTCTATGTTGGCATCAACGAGGCAGGAATGGCCGGTCCGAATTTCCGCTTTACCCACTACGATCTGAAACCGCAGCGCGCGGGGACGACGATCGAGGTGACGTTGAATGCGGTGAATAACGTCCGCCTGATGAACGCCGCCAACTTCCAGCGTTTCACGGAACTGCTCGACTTCAAATATGTCGGCGGCGTCGCCAAGCGGTCCCCTATCCGTCTGGTGATCCCGGAGGCTGGCCACTGGCATGTCATCGTCGACATGGAAGGCCATCACGGGCTGGCGGAATCCTCCGTCAGGCTGATCGGGGCACCGGCCAACGTCGTGGCCCAGAAACAGGCCTCCTGATCGTCTCAGGAGAGGCTCACTTCGTGTTTCGTTCCTTGCGAAGCTTGGCCCACCAGTCGAGCCGCTTGCGGATGTCGCGCTCGAAGCCACGCTCCGGCGGGTCGTAGAACGTCTGCCGGCCCATTTTCTCCGGAAAATAATCCTGACCTGAAAAAGCATCCGGCTCGTCGTGGTCGTAGCGATAACCGTCGCCATACCCCTCGCCCTTCATCAGCTTGGTCGGGGCATTGAGAATGTGCTTGGGCGGCAGCAGCGAGCCGTTTTCCTTGGCGGCCCGGGTGGCGGCCTTGAAGGCGGTATAGACCGCGTTGGATTTCGGCGCGGTCGCCAGATAGACGCAGGCCTGCGCAAAAGCCAGTTCGCCTTCCGGTGAACCGAGATAGTCATAGGCGTCCTTGGCGGCATTGCAGACGACCAGCGCCTGCGGATCGGCAAGGCCGATATCCTCGACCGCCATGCGCACCAGCCGGCGGCCGAGATAAAGCGGATCCTCGCCGGCGTCGAACATGCGGGCCAGATAATAGAGCGCAGCATCCGGATCGGAACCGCGCACCGACTTGTGGAGCGCCGAGATCAGATTGTAGTGGCCGTCCTGCGCCTTGTCGTAGACCGGCGCGCGGCGCTGGACGATCTGGGTGAGGCCCGTCGTATCGAAGACCTCCCCTTCCCGCGCGGCGCGCCAGACTTCTTCGGCAAGCGTCAGCACGGCGCGGCCATCGCCATCGGCCATGCGGATGAGGCTGGCGCGTGCATCCTCGTCGAGCGGCAGCGGCTTGTCTTCGGCCTGTTCGGCGCGGGTGAGAAGCTCGCTCAGGCTTTCCTCGTCGTGGCTGCGGAACGTCAGCACCCGGGCCCGTGACAGAAGAGCGGCGTTGAGTTCGAAACTCGGGTTCTCGGTCGTCGCACCGACGAGGATGACGGTGCCGTCCTCCATAACGGGCAGGAAACTATCCTGCTGGGCGCGGTTGAAGCGATGGATTTCATCGACGAAGAGCAGCGTCTGGCGGCCGTCCATGCGGCGCAGGCGTGCGGTCTCGAAGACCTTCTTCAAGTCGGCGACGCCGGAAAAGATCGCCGATATCTGTTCGAATGCCAGCCCCGCCTCCCCGGACAGCAGCCGCGCCACCGTGGTCTTGCCGGTGCCGGGCGGCCCCCAGAAGATCATCGAGCCGAGCGAGCCGCTGTCGATCATGCGCCGCAGCGCACCGTCCTCTCCGGTCAGGTGCGGCTGGCCGGTGACTTCGGCGAGCGATTTCGGCCGGAGGCGGTCGGCGAGCGGCCGCCGATTGGCGACCTCTTCCGGAACCTTCGGCGCGAAGAGGTCGCCGCTCATCGGAAGAACTGCCGGATGCGCTGGCCGCCACGTTCGATCTCGACCCTCCAGAAGCCCGGATCGTCGTCGAGCATGGTTTCCATGCCCTTGGTGCTGGTGACGGCGGTGCCGTTCAGGGAGATCAGGATGTCCTTGGGCTCGAAACCGAGGCGGGCCGCGGGGGAGTTGCGCGTCACGTCGGTCACAACCACGCCGGTCTTTTCAGCCGGGATGCGCAGTTCGGTCGCGAGCTTCGGCGACAGGTTGGCAACGCGAAGGCCGGCAAACGGATTGCGTCCCTCGATCAACCGCTCGTCGCGCGGCGTGGTTTCCGGGGCGGTGTTGAGCGCGAGGTTCACCTGCCGCTGGCCGTCGGCTGTCTGGACGGTCAGCACCGCCTGCCTGCCGAGACCGGCGGTTGTCAGCCGGTAACCCAGCGCATCGGGATGCTCGACCGAAATGCCGTTGACGGCTGTCACCACTTCACCGGGCTTGAGGCCGGCCTTGTCCGCCGGTCCGCCCTCGACGACGCGTGTCACCAGCGCGCCGCGGGCGGTCTTGAGGCCGAGCGCTTCGGCGACATCCGAATTGACCGCGTCGAAACTCGCGCCGACGAAGGGGCGTTCGAAGCTGGTCTTGCCCTGGGAAGCGGCGGCCAGAAAGACCTTCACGAGATTGGCCGGGATCGCGAAACCGATGCCGTTCGAGCCGCCGCCGCGTGAAAAGATCGCGGTGTTGATGCCAATCAGCTCGCCGTTCATGTTCATCAGCGCGCCGCCGGAATTGCCCGGATTGATCGAGGCGTCGGTCTGGATGAAGAAGCCGAAATCGCCCGTGGTGACCTGGTTGCGGGCCAGCGCGGAGACAATGCCGCTCGTCACCGTCTGGCCGACGCCGAACGGGTTGCCTATTGCCAGCACGAGATCACCGACTTCGACGCGATCGGAATCGGCGACCGGCAGGGCTGGGAAATGTTCCTTCGACTTGATCTTGAGCACCGCGAGATCGACGCTTTCGTCCTTAAGCACCACATCGCAGGGGAATTCGCGGCCGTCGGCGAGCGCGATCTTGATATCGTCGGCGCCTTCGATGACGTGGTTGTTGGTGACGACGAGGCCGTCTGCCGCAAGGATGACGCCGGAGCCGAGCGACGACTGCTTTTCCGAACGGTTCGGCATGCGCTGGCCGAAGAACTGCTCGAAGAAGGGGTCCCCCGCAAACGGATTGAGACGCTGCACGACCCGCTCGGCATAGACGTTGACAACGGCGCCGGCCGTCTGCTTGACCAGCGGCGAGAAGGAGAGCTGCATTTCCTGGCGGTTCTGCGGCACGACCTTCTCCTGGGCGAGTGCCGCCACGGGCATCAGGAGAGCAAGAGCGAGAAGGCCGGTCGACACGCGTTTCGGCATGGTCAGCATGTAAATCCTCATGTGAGAAAAATCCGGATCGATTTGTAGCGCGAGACGCTAGAAAGGAAAGGTGGCGGAACAACGGAAATTGTGGCGAAAACCGTCAAGCTTTTCACACTATATAGGGCCGATATGCGGAGAAAAACATGACCTGGTTGGCAAGTGCAAAAGGCTGGGCAAAACGGCTGAAACGCGACGTCCTGGCGTTGTGGCTCGCTGCGCGCGACCGCCGCGTCCCGTGGCATGCCAAGCTGATCGCGGGCTCAGTGGCGGCCTATGCGCTGTCGCCGATCGACCTCATCCCCGATTTTGTGCCCATACTCGGTTATCTCGACGACCTGCTGATCGTGCCGCTCGGCATCATGCTCGCCTTAAGGTTCGTCCCGGAGCCGTTGATGATCGAGTTCCGCAGCAAGGCCGAACGCTGGGCGGAACGCCCTACCAGCCGTACCGGTTTCGCCTTCATCATTGCCGTCTGGCTCTGTTGTCTCGCCTTCGCGCTCTGGAGCCTCTGGGAACTGAGGTGATCTCCAGGCGTTGCGCATGGAGAACCGGAGTGCAGCCATGAGACACCTTATCCCCGCCATCGCCCTGAGCGGCCTTCTTCTCGGCCTGACGGCGACAGCCCTTCCCCGGACCGTATCGGCTGCGAGTTTCGATTGCGACCGGAGCGATCTTGCCGCCGACGAGAAGGTGATCTGCGACACACGCACGCTCAACGATGCCGATGTCAAAATGGTCACCACCTTCGACATCCTCACCAGCCTGATGGCGATGGGAAACCGCGGCAAGCTGCAGGACGAACAGAGCGCCTGGCTGAAGAGGCGGCAGGCTTGCGGCGAGGATGTCGAATGCCTCCGGGCGGCCTATGGCGAGCGATTGAAGCAGCTCGACGAGGCTTACAAGAATTTGAACCGGCCGCTGTGAGCGGGCCTACATCTCAGCGCGCGGCGTTATGATAAGATTTCCGCGATGCGGCGAATGACCAGCTGCCTGATCTCATCGGGCAGCTTGCCGATCGGCTCGACATTGTCGCCCTGCTCAAAGATCGGCATAGGCCTTCCGATCAGCATCGCTGTCCCACTCATCGAACGTCGCAAACGGATCGTCGACCGGCTGGGGGGCACGAGTGATCAACACGCGGCCATCCGGCTCGAATGTGTAGACAAGCCCATCACCTTCCCGGAGCTGGAGGGCTGCGCGAACAGGCTGCGGAATGGTCGTTTGCGATTTGCTGGTGAGCCGGCTGGTAATCATCATCGCCTCCTTCAACTTATTGCAAGGAAATTCCTTACCGAGACAAGGAGCATGACGCCGGACGTTTCCGGCCGTCTTGACAACGGCCGGGTCGCTATTCTTACTCCGGCAGGATCCGCACGGCGCCCTTGTCGGCACTCGCGGCAAACGCTGCGTAGGCCTTGAGCGCCGTCGTGACGTTGCGCTTGCGGGGATGCGAGGGCTTCCAGCCCAAGGCGTCCTGCTCTTTGCGGCGCTCGGCGAGTTCGGCTTCCGAGACCGCCAGGTTGATCGTGCGGTTCGGGATATCGATCTCGATCTTGTCCCCTTCCCGCACTAGGCCGATCGTGCCGCCGTTTGCCGCTTCCGGAGAAGCGTGGCCGATCGACAGGCCCGAGGTGCCGCCGGAGAAGCGGCCGTCGGTGATGAGGGCACAGGCCTTTCCGAGGCCCTTCGATTTCAGGTAGCTGGTCGGGTAGAGCATTTCCTGCATGCCCGGGCCGCCTTTCGGGCCTTCGTAGATGATGACCACGACGTCGCCCGCGACGATCTCGTTGGCGAGGATCGCCTTGACGGCGGCATCCTGGCTTTCGAACACACGCGCCGGGCCGGTGAACTTCAGGATCGAGTCATCGACGCCGGCCGTCTTAACGATGCAGCCGTCGATGGCGATATTGCCCTTGAGGACTGCCAAGCCGCCGTCCTTCGAGAACGGATGTTCGACGGAGCGGATGACGCCCGCCTCGCGGTCGGTATCGAGATCGTCCCAGCGGGCGTCCTGGCTGAAGGCGACCTGGGTCGGGATGCCGCCCGGGGCGGCGCGGAAGAAGTTGCGCACGGTTTCGCTGTTGGTGCGGGTGATGTCCCAGCGGTCGATGGCATCACCCAGCGTTTCGGCATGGACGGTGTAGCAATCGCGGTTGAGCAGCCCGCCCTTGTCCAGTTCGCCGAGGATCGACATGATGCCGCCGGCGCGGTGGACATCTTCCATATGCACGTCGGCCTTGGCCGGCGCGACCTTGGAAAGGCACGGCACCTTGCGCGACAGCTGGTCGATATCGTCGAGGGTGAAATCGACCTCGCCTTCATAGGCGGCGGCGAGGATATGCAGAACGGTATTGGTGGAGCCGCCCATGGCGATGTCGAGCGCCATGGCGTTTTCGAAGGCCTGTTTGGTGGCAATCGAACGCGGCAGGACCGAAAAGTCCTCCTGTTCGTAATGGCGGCGGGCGAGATCGACGATCAGGTGGCCGGCCTCGACGAACAGGCGCTTGCGGTCGGCATGGGTTGCGAGCGTCGAGCCGTTGCCGGGCAGCGACAGGCCAAGCGCCTCGGTCAGGCAGTTCATGGAATTGGCGGTGAACATGCCCGAGCACGAACCGCAGGTCGGACAGGCCGAACGCTCGATGACCTTGACGTCCTCGTCGCTCATCTTGTCGTCGGCGGCGGCGACCATGGCGTCGATCAGGTCGAGCGAATGGGTCTTGCCCTTCAGCACGACCTTGCCGGCCTCCATCGGGCCGCCCGAAACGAACACGGCCGGGATGTTGAGGCGCATTGCTGCGTTGAGCATGCCGGGGGTGATCTTGTCGCAATTCGAGATGCAGACCATGGCGTCGGCGCAATGGGCGTTGACCATGTATTCGACCGAGTCGGCGATGATTTCGCGCGACGGCAGCGAATAGAGCATGCCGTCATGGCCCATGGCGATGCCGTCGTCGACGGCGATCGTGTTGAATTCCTTGGCGACACCGCCGGCCGCCTCGATTTCGCGGGCGACGAGCTGGCCGAGGTCCTTGAGGTGCACGTGGCCGGGCACGAACTGGGTGAAGGAATTGACCACCGCGATGATCGGCTTGCCGAAATCGCTGTCCTTCATGCCGGTGGCGCGCCAAAGCCCGCGCGCGCCTGCCATGTTGCGGCCATGGGTCGTGGTTCTCGAGCGGTAAGCTGGCATGGTGTTGTCCTCGATCTCTTGTTCGGGCCGGCACAGTCTACCGCTTTCCGGAGACGCGCGCAAAAGCCCGTGGTTTTGCGGCTTTCCTAGCGCAAAGCGCCCGGAGTGTCACTATCACGACAGGCCAAAGCGGTACGGTTGGACCTGAGCGTCGATCCGGCGCCCTCACCTCTCCCGCAGCTCGTCCGGATGGATACCGAAGTGGTCGAGGATCATCTGAACGTTGCGGCGGTGCGACTTGAAGAAGAGGTCGAAGACATCGCCCGCCAGCGGCACGCTGCCGAGCACGGAGTCGGCTGCGACGAACCCGAGCATCCGGGTGAGCTTTGCGGGCGGCAGGCCGAGCTTGCGGGCTTCGTTGACGATATAAAGGCCGACCAGCGCACCGCCTGCATCGCCTACGAGCGGGATCAGGCCGAAGACGGAGTCGGCGCCGAAACGGATGCGGGTGCCCGGAATCCCGATCGCCGTATCCATCAGCCGCGCAATGCCCGAAAGACGGCGCAGGCGCCGCAATCTCTCGGCGCGATCGGCAAAGGTTTCGTTGCTTCCGGCATCCCATGTGCGTGCCGTCATCTGTTATCTCCTCTTGTCGGGCGAACGGCCCTGCGATGAGAACTGTAGAACTCGAAATGGGGTTCCATCGATGCCATTTCCATCTGCAAGCCTCCGGTTTTTCACGCAAACGTGGTTCGAACCAATCTTCGCGCCGCTGTGAAACCTTTCGGTTCCGCGTTACGTATAGGAGCAAGAAGGCACCCGTTGCCGCAGAGGAGATTTTCGACATGCCCGCCTATCGTCCGCCGCATCTTCCGGCTTCCGAAATCACCCCCCGCGATATCTACATGTCGCGGCGGAATTTTATGGGCGCTGCGGCCGTCGCCGGGCTTGCCTTTGCGGGTGCCGACAGCGCTTTTGCCGCACCGCTGACGGCCAACCCCAGCGCCTACAAAGTGGACGAGAAGCTGACCCCGAAAGAAGCGGTCACCACCTACAACAATTTCTACGAATTCGGCGTCAACAAGGACGATCCCGCCGCCAATTCCGGTGACTTCAAGCCGACTCCCTGGTCGGTCAAGGTGGACGGCATGGTCGGCAAGCCGAAGGAATTCGGGCTTGAGGAACTGATGAAGATCAACCTCGAGGAGCGTACCTACCGGATGCGCTGTGTCGAAGGCTGGTCGATGGTGATCCCTTGGATCGGTTTCCCGCTGTCGGCTCTTCTGGATCAGGTGGACGTGCTCGGCAGCGCCAAATACGTGTCGTTCGAAACCGTGGTGCGGCCGGAGGAAATGCCGGGCCAGAAGGGTTTTTTCCAACCGCTGCCCTGGCCCTATATCGAGGGCCTTCGCCTCGACGAGGCGCGCCATCCCCTGGCGATCCTCGCGGTCGGCCTTTACGGGGAGACGTTGCCGAACCCGAACGGCGCGCCGATCCGGCTCGTCGTGCCGTGGAAATACGGCTTCAAGAGCATCAAGTCGATCGTCAGGATTTCGCTGGTCGAGAAGCAGCCGGAAACCACCTGGAAGAACGCCAACGCCCGCGAATACGGTTTCTACTCCAACGTCAATCCGGCGGTCGATCATCCGCGCTGGAGCCAGGCGACGGAACAGAGGATCGGCGAAGGCGGCTTCTTCGGCGCCAACCGCCGGCCGACGCTTCCCTTCAACGGTTATGCCGACCAGGTGGCAAGCCTCTATGACGGGCTCGACCTGAAAGCGAATTACTGATGGTCTCCATCCCCGCCCTGCCCCGCCGCTACCACAAGGCAAGCGTCTGGGCGCTCTACGTGATCGGGCTCGTTCCGGCCGTCTGGTATTTCTATCTCGGGCTGACGGGCGGGCTGGGCTTCAATCCGGTCAAGGAGTTCGAGCATCAGCTCGGCATCTGGGCGCTGCGGTTCATCATCGCGACGCTCGCGATCACGCCGTTGCGCGATCTCGCGGGGATCAACTGGGTACGCTATCGAAGGGCGCTCGGGCTGATCGCCTTCTACTACGTGCTCCTCCATTTTTCGGTCTATCTGTCGCTCGACCTGCGCTTCGATTTCGGGGCGGTGGGCGGCGATATTGCCAAGCGACCCTATATCACGATCGGTTTTGCCTGCCTCCTGCTGTTGATCCCGCTTGCGGTGACCTCCAACAACTGGTCGATCCGCAAGCTCGCCCAGGGTTGGAACAGACTGCACAGGTTGATCTATCTGATCGCCGCCGGCGGAGCGCTCCACTACGTGCTGGCGGTCAAATCGGTGACTCTGGTGCCGTTCATGCATATCGCGCTGATCGCGCTCTTCCTCGCCTATCGGGCTGTCAGGCGACCGGTCATGAACTGGAAACGGGGCCAAGGCAAACCGGGCAAGCCTGCAGCTTCCCAAAGGGCAAGGCAGAACGGTTGACGCCAAAAGCGGACTGGGCCGCCGCGATCCGCATGCATGCCTCAACGCAAAGAGCCGGATGCGTCGATCCGGCTCTTTTCATGGTCGGCAACCTTTCGGGCCACTCAGAAGTGCTTGCGGAAGAGCAGCTTGTCGAGCGACAGGTAACCTCCGCCGAAGGCGGCGTAGAGGAAGGCGCCTCCGGTCCAGAACAGCGATGCCAGTTCGGCCTTGCCCTGAACCTGTTCGAGGAAGACATGCCCGCCATCCTTCAGCCGCACCAAGGCCTGCGGCGTGAACAGCTGCTGGCCGCCGGCTCTCAGCGCCTCGATGCCGGCAGGCGTCAGGAAGGCTTCGCCATAGGGGTGCGTGACGTGGAACCAGAGCGTGATGGCCAGCATGACGCCATTGGCGAGCGCTATCGGCCGGGTGAACAGACCGGCGGCGATGAACATGCCGCCGAAGAACTGCAGGGCGGCCAGGAAGGGCGACCAGAACCAGCCGGGATACATACCGAGATTTTCGACGAAGCCGACCTGCGCGAACGGTGCGATGATCTTCGGCCATCCTTCGATCACCAGCATGCCGCCGACCGCCAGCCGGAATATGCTCCAGGCCATCGGCTGCGCCAGCTTTTCATAGACGGGAGCCAGGGCGGGAATGACGAGTTCGTCTTTCGCATTATCAAAAACTACATGTTCAACCATTTTTCGTACCTCACGATCTTATCTCAATGCCGAGACCTTATCGCTTTGGCAGGGGAAGCTCTTGACGCAGGTCAAGCCGGCGAACGATCGCTGATATCACATCGCGGGTGACCGCAAACGCGAAAAAGCCGGGCGTTTCCACCCGGCTTTCTTGCTTCCGACGATGCGGAAAATTATGCGGCTTCGGCAGCGTCTGCTTCAGCGGCAACGCGAGCCTTGTCGGCTGCGCCCTTGGCATCGACATCGCGTTCAACGAACTCGATGACGGCCATGGCAGCGTTGTCGCCCTGGCGGAAACCGGCCTTCATGATACGCAGGTAACCGCCGTTGCGGGTTGCGTAACGCGAAGCGATGGCGTCGAACAGCTTCTTGACGGCGTCCTGGTCCTGGATCTGCGAGATCGCCTGACGACGAGCGTGCAGGTCGCCGCGCTTGCCCAGCGTGACGAGCTTTTCAACGATCGGACGGATTTCCTTCGCCTTCGGAAGGGTCGTGACGATCTGCTCATGGGTGATGAGCGAAGCCGCCATGTTGGCGAACATCGCCTTGCGGTGGCTGGCGGTACGATTGAGCTTGCGGCCGGCTACTCCGTGGCGCATGGCTATTCTCCTTTAATGCAGGGACCCATCTATTCTCGGGCCTGCCGTTTCCTGGCACATACGGGCACTCATATCTTTCGATCGGAGGCCCGCTGTTTGACGGGGAAAGGCAGTCAAAACCTGCCTTTGTTGATTTCAGTACTGGTCTTCGTAACGCTTGGCGAGATCTTCGATGTTTTCCGGCGGCCAGGCAGGAACTTCCATACCCAGATGGAGGCCCATGGATGCCAGAACTTCCTTGATCTCGTTCAGCGACTTGCGACCAAAGTTCGGAGTGCGGAGCATCTCGGCTTCGGTCTTCTGGATGAGGTCGCCGATGTAAACGATGTTGTCGTTCTTCAGGCAGTTGGCCGAACGGACAGACAGTTCCAGTTCGTCCACCTTCTTGAGAAGCGCCGGGTTGAACGCGAGTTCGGTAACCGACTCCTCTTCGACGTCCTTCTGCGGTTCGTCGAAGTTGACGAAGACCGAGAGCTGGTCCTGAAGAATGCGAGCGGCGAAGGCTACGGCGTCTTCACCCGTGACCGAGCCATCGGTTTCGATGGTCATGGTCAGCTTGTCGTAGTCGAGAACCTGGCCTTCGCGGGTGTTTTCCACCTTGTAGGACACTTTCTTGACCGGCGAATAGAGGCTGTCGACCGGGATGAGGCCGATCGGAGCGTCTTCGGCACGGTTACGATCGGCCGGGACGTAACCCTTGCCGTTGTTGACCGTGAATTCCATGCGGATCTCGGCACCCTCGTCGAGCGTGCAGATGACATGGTGCGGGTTGAGGATCTCGATATCGCCAACCGTCTGGATGTCGCCGGCGGTTACCGAGCCCGGGCCCTGCTTGCGCACGACCATGCGCTTTGCGTCATCGCCATCCATCTTGATGGCGATTTCCTTGATGTTGAGCACGATGTCCGTCACGTCTTCCCGGACGCCCGGGATGGAGGAGAACTCATGCAATACGCCGTCGATCTGCACGGCGGTCACAGCCGCACCGCGCAGAGACGACAGAAGCACGCGGCGAAGCGCGTTGCCGAGCGTCAGGCCGAAGCCGCGCTCGAGGGGTTCGGCAACTAGGGTTACCTTGGTACGGCCGGAGGAGGAAAATTCCACCTTGTTCGGCTTGATCAGTTCCTGCCAGTTCTTCTGAATCATCACTTGATACCTTCCGTTCGTTGCCACCATCCAATCGTGGCAACCGAGCATGAGGAGCACCGATCGGAACCATGTCCATCGGCGATATGGGTAAAGCCGCCGAACCTCCAGGGAGGGTCAGGCGGCTATTCCCGAGTTCAGGCAGAGGCCGCCCCGGTTCTCAACATGAGATTCGGCAGCCCCTTCGATTTCCGACGATCAGACGCGGCGCTTCTTGCGCGGGCGGCAGCCGTTGTGCGGGATCGGGGTCACGTCGCGGATCGAGGTGATCATGAAGCCGGCAGCCTGCAGAGCGCGCAGAGCCGATTCACGGCCGGAACCCGGGCCGCAGACTTCGACTTCCAGCGACTTCATGCCATGCTCCTGAGCCTTCTTGGCGCAGTCTTCGGCAGCGATCTGAGCAGCGAACGGGGTCGACTTGCGGGAACCCTTGAAGCCCTTCGCACCAGCGGACGACCAGGCAATCGCATTGCCCTGCGCGTCGGTGATGGTGATCATCGTGTTGTTGAAGGTAGAATTGACGTGGGCAACGCCCGACGTGATGTTTTTACGCTCGCGTCTACGGACGCGGGTGGCTTCCTTGGCCATTTTATCCCTTTCGTTGATCTCTGCACCGCCGTAATTCCAGCGGCTCCACCTTCAGGCGAGCAATCAATAACTGTTGGCGAGCGGGACTAATCACCGCTCACCAACACTGCTCACCCGAAAATTACTTCTTCTTACCGGCGATCGCCTTTGCCGGACCCTTGCGGGTGCGGGCATTGGTGTGCGTGCGCTGACCGCGGACCGGGAGGCCACGGCGATGACGCAGGCCGCGGTAGCAGCCGAGGTCCATCAGACGCTTGATGTTCATCGCGGTTTCGCGACGAAGGTCACCTTCGACCTGATAGTCGCGGTCGATGGTTTCGCGGATCTGCAGGATTTCCGAGTCCGTCAGCTGATGGACGCGCTTTTCAGCCGGAAGACCGACCTTCTCCATGATTTCCGATGCGAATTTCGGGCCGATCCCGTGAATGTAGGTCAGCGCGATGACAACGCGCTTCGCAGTCGGGATGTTGACGCCAGCGATACGTGCCACGCCTATTCTCCTTGTTCCAGTTGCCATCCGGCAAGTGGTACTTCTTCCATGAAAGCGGCCAGATGGGCCACCAGTTCAAACACCATACGGAACAGGCCAAAACGACCAGTCCCGGATGTCCTTGCGGGAAATCCGCGCCGATCGCTTAAAGCTGTCGCGAGTTGGCGCGGTGTTTAACGGAATCAGCGCTCAAAAGCAACCGTTCCGCCCAAGATTCTTTAACAGATCGATGACGGCTCTGCTTTGTGCATGTCTTTCTCCCAAAACCGGTATCCACTTTTGGGAGACATGCATCAGAGAGCCGCCAGGATATTTTCGATATCGGCCGTGACCTTGTCCATGTCCGCCATGCCATCGACAGCCTTGAGCTTGCCCTTGGCGTGGTAATAACCGATCAGCGGCGAGGTTTCCTTGTAGTAGACCTCGAGGCGCTTGGTCATGGTCTCGGCGTTGTCGTCGGGACGGCGCTTGAAATGCGTAGAACCACACTTGTCGCAGATGCCCTCCTGAGACGGCTTCTTGTCCGTGTCGTGATAGGTCGTGCCGCAGTTCGCGCAGGAATAACGGCCAGAGACGCGACGCACCAGTTCCTTGTCATCGACACGCAGTTCGATGACGACGGAAAGATCGAGGCCCTTCGCCTTGAGCATCGCCTCGGTCGCATCCGCCTGCACCAGGGTGCGCGGGAAACCATCGAGGATGAAGCCGTTGGCGCAATCGGGCTGGTCGATACGCTCGGAAACGATCGCATTGACGATCTCGTCGGAGACAAGGCTGCCGGCGTCCATGACGGCCTTGGCGCGCTTGCCCACTTCCGTCTCGGCGGCGACCGCTGCACGCAGCATGTCGCCAGTGGAGAGCTGCGGGATACCGTGCTTCTCCACGATCCGCTGGGCCTGGGTCCCCTTACCCGCGCCCGGCGGCCCCAAAAGAATCAATCTCATCGTCCCCTCTTTCCTCCGCGCAGTTTCGACTTCTTGATCAGGCCCTCATACTGCTGCGCAATGAGGTGCCCCTGAATCTGTGCTACCGTATCGAGGGTTACACTGACAACAATCAAAAGCGAAGTCCCACCAAGGGCTAATGGCACGCCGCTGCGGGCCACCAGGAATTCCGGCAGGATGCAGACGAAGACAAGGTAGATCGCGCCGATGACCGTGATTCGGGTCAGCACGTAATCAATGTATTCGGCCGTGCGCTCACCCGGGCGGATGCCCGGAATGAAGCCACCATGCTTCTTCAGATTGTCGGCGGTGTCCTTCGGATTGAAGACGATCGCCGTGTAGAAGAAGGCGAAGAAGGCAATCAGCAGGCCGTAGAGCAGCATGAACAGCGGCTGGCCGTGGCCGAGCGCCGAGATGATCATCGTCGCCCAGTCCGGCAGTCCCGCATTGCCGGCAAAGCCCGCGGCGGTCGCCGGCAGAAGCAGCAGCGACGAGGCGAAGATCGCCGGGATGACGCCCGAGGTGTTGAGCTTCAGCGGCAGGTGCGACGTATCGCCCTGGAACATGCGGTTGCCCACCTGGCGCTTCGGATACTGGATCAGAAGGCGGCGCTGGGCGCGCTCGACGAAAACGATCAGGGCGATGACGCCGATAGCTACCACGATAACGGTGAGAATCAGCGCGGTCGGAAGCGCGCCGGTCCGGCCAAGCTCCAACGTACCGGCCAGCGCGGTCGGCAGACCTGCGGCAATACCCGCGAAGATGATCAGCGAAATGCCGTTGCCGATGCCGCGCGAGGTGATCTGCTCGCCGAGCCACATCAGGAACATGGTGCCGCCGAGCAGCGTCACGACCGTGGAAAGCTTGAAGAACCAGCCCGGATCGACCACCAGGCCCTGGCCGCTTTCGAGGCCGGCCGCGATGCCATAGGCCTGCAGCGTGCCGAGCAGCACCGTTCCGTAGCGGGTGTACTGGTTGATGATCTTGCGGCCGGCTTCGCCTTCCTTCTTGAGGTTCTCAAGCGAGGGAACGACCGAGGTCATCAGCTGCACGATGATCGACGCTGAAATGTAGGGCATGATGCCGAGCGCGAAGATCGCCATGCGCTCCACTGCACCGCCCGAAAACATGTTGAAAAGTCCAAGGATGCCACCGGCCTGGCCGCGGAAGGCCTGCGCATAGGCTTCGGGGTTCAAGCCCGGAAGCGGTATATGGGTGCCGAGGCGATACACGAGAAGTGCCGCAAGGGTAAACCAAAGCCGCTTCTTGAGATCCTCCGCCTTGGCGAAAGTCGCAAAATTCAGATTGGAGGCAAGTTGTTCCGCTGCAGAAGCCATGCAATTCTCCGCCTGACCAATTCTCCGGCGGCGGGGAAATGCCGGGTCCGGAAAGCAGTCTAAAAATTCTGGTTCAAAAAACCGGGCGCGCGAGATTGCCTATGCAATCGGATGCCTCACCCTGTTTTCCGTATGATCCCGGTCAGGCGACCAACAGGATCGCTTCGGGATCGTGAGGCTCACATATGGAGATAAAATCGCCCGGTGTGAAGCACAAACCGGGCGATTTTCTAAACGATTTACTCGGCCGCTGCTTCGACTGCGACGAGCAGCTTGATGGAAGCGCCGGCCTTCTCGATCTTCTCGACGGCAGCCTTGGAGGCGCCGGCAACTTCGATCGAAACCTTCGTCGTCAGCTCGCCGTCGGCGAGGAGACGAACGCCGTCCTTGGGACGACGGATGACGCCGGCTGCCTTGAGGGCAGCAGCATCGATCGTTGCCTTCGGGTCGAGCTTCTTGGCATCGATCGCGGTCTGGATACGGCCGAGCGAAACAACGGCGTAGTCAGTCTTGAAGATGTTGGTGAAGCCGCGCTTCGGCAGGCGACGATAGATCGGCATCTGGCCGCCTTCGAAGCCCTTGATCGCGACGCCTGAACGGGCCTTCTGACCCTTCACGCCGCGACCACCGGTCTTGCCCTTGCCCGAACCGATACCGCGACCTACGCGGATACGGTCCTTGGAAGAGCCTTCGTTGTCCTTGATCTCATTCAGTTTCATGGTCAATTCCTCCGTCTCACTTCTCGTCGACGACGCGAACGAGATGCTGGACAGCCCGGATCATGCCACGAACGGAAGGAGTATCTTCCAACGTACGGGTCCGGTGCATCTTGTTGAGGCCGAGACCGATCAGCGTCTGACGCTGTACGGCCGGGCGGCGGATGGGGCTACCGGTCTGCTCGACCGTAACCGTCTTCTTGGCTTCTGCCTGAGTGGCTTTCTTGGCCATTATCGCTCTCCTTATTCTTCCTGCGCATTGCCGGAAGCGGCGCGGCGAGACTGCAGCGTTGCATACTTGATGCCGCGCTGAGCTGCTACGTCCTTCGGATGCACCTGATGCTTCAGGGCGTCGAACGTGGCGCGAACCATGTTGTAAGGGTTCGACGAACCGGTCGACTTGGCGACGACGTCATGGACGCCGAGCGTTTCGAATACGGCGCGCATCGGGCCGCCGGCGATGATGCCGGTACCAGCCTTGGCCGAGCGCAGCAGAACCTTGCCGGCGCCGTGACGGCCGTTGACATCGTGATGCAGCGTACGGCCATCACGCAGGGGAACGAAGATCAGATCGCGCTTTGCGCTTTCGGTCGCCTTGCGGATGGCTTCCGGCACTTCGCGTGCCTTGCCATGGCCGAAGCCGACGCGGCCCTTCTGGTCGCCGACGACGACGAGAGCTGCGAAACCAAAACGACGGCCGCCCTTGACGACCTTGGCGACGCGGTTGATCGCGACCAGCTTGTCGACGAATTCGCTATCGCGCTCTTCGCGGCTCTGGCGATCTTCTCGCTGGCCTCTTCTTTCTTGTGCCATTGTTCTTTTCCTTTTTCTTTTCCGGGTGCAATGGGCAATTTCCGGGAGCCAACCATCCCCTGCCCGTGAAGGACTAGGATGGAACGACTGATGTGCGCGGCGAACCGCATTTCGCCCGCCTCCCCTGTTCAGGGATGCGGGCGAAAATTCTTAGAAGCTCAGGCCGCCTTCGCGGGCAGCTTCAGCCAGGGCCTTGATGCGGCCGTGATAGATGAAGGCGCCGCGATCGAACACGACTTCCGTCACGCCGGCCTTGGTGGCGCGTTCCGCAACCAGCTTGCCGACAGCAGCAGCTGCCGCAACGTCAGCGCCGGTCTTCAGCGATGCGCGCAGACCAGCGTCGAGCGTGGAGGCGGCAGCAAGCGTGCGGCCGGCCACGTCGTCGATGACCTGGACATAGATGTTCTTGGACGAACGGTGAACCGACAGACGCGGACGGCCATTTGCGACCTTCTTGATCTGGCGGCGAACACGGCTCGCACGCTTGGTGAGTGCTTCTTTTCTCGTTGCCATGATCCGTCGTCCTTACTTCTTCTTGCCTTCCTTGCGGACGATCCGTTCCTCAGCGTACTTGACGCCTTTGCCCTTGTAGGGCTCTGGACCGCGGTATTCACGGATCTCCGCGGCAACCTGACCGACCTGCTGCTTATTGATGCCGGTGACGATGATTTCCGTCGGCTTCGGCACGGCAATGGTGATGCCTTCCGGGGTCTGGTAGACCACGTCGTGGGAGAAACCGAGCGCCAGCTGCAGGTTCTTGCCCTGCAAAGATGCGCGGTAACCAACGCCGTTGATTTCAAGCTTACGCTCAAAACCGTCCTTCACACCCTTGAAGATGTTTTCGATCATCGTGCGGGACATGCCCCACTTCGAACGAGCATCCTTGCTGTCGTTGACCGGGGTCACCGAGACAGCGTTGTTTTCGAGTTCCAGCTTGATTTCGTCGTTTGCGACGAAGAAAAGCTCACCCTTCGGGCCCTTGGCAGTCACTTTCTGGCCATCAATAGTGGCCGTGATCCCTGCAGGAACCTGAACGGGCTTTTTACCGATACGAGACATGTTTCAATCCTGTCTGTTCGCTATGGAGTTCCCCTACCCTGTCTTAGAAGACAGAGCAGAGAACCTCGCCACCAACGTTCTGTTCGCGAGCCTGGTGATCGGCCATCACGCCCTTCGGAGTCGAAAGGATGGTGATGCCGAGGCCGTTCGCGACCTGCGGAATGGACTTTACCGAGACATAGACCCGGCGGCCCGGCTTGGACACGCGGCCGATCTCACGGATCACCGACGCGCCTTCGTAGTACTTGAGTTCGATTTCGATCTCGGCCTTGCCGTTACCGTAGTCGATTTCCGAATAACCGCGGATATAGCCTTCAGCCTGCAGAACGTCGAGAACGCGGACACGCAGCTTGGAAGCAGGCGTGGAAACGGTCGACTTGCGGCGGGCTGCGCCGTTGCGGATACGGGTGAGCATATCGCCCAAGGGATCAGTCATGGTCATCTAACGATCTCCTTACCAGCTCGACTTGACGATGCCCGGCACCTTGCCGAGATTGCCGAGCTCACGAAGCGCGATACGCGACATCCTGAGCTTGCGATAGAAAGCGCGCGGGCGACCGGTGACTTCGCAACGGTTGCGGATACGCGTCTTCGAGCCATCGCGCGGCAGAGAAGCGAGCTTCAGGGTTGCCTTGAACCGTTCTTCGATCGAAAGTTCCTGGTTCATGATGGTCGCCTTCAGGGTCGCACGCTTGGCGGCCTGGTTGGCAACTGTCTTGCGGCGGCGCTTGTTCTTTTCAACTGCGCTGGTTTTCGCCATATGGGAGTTCCTTCTAAACGCTCGTCGTTACGGTTACTGGCGGAACGGGAAGTTGAACTCTTTCAAGAGAGCCCGTGCTTCGTCGTCCTTGGTAGCCGTCGTGCAAACGATGATGTCCATGCCCCACATCTGATCAACCTTGTCGTAGTTGATCTCTGGGAACACAATGTGCTCCTTGATGCCCATGGCGAAGTTGCCACGGCCGTCAAAGCTTTTCGGGTTCAAGCCACGAAAGTCGCGAACGCGCGGAAGCGCGATGTTGATCAGACGGTCCATGAATTCGTACATGCGGGCGCCGCGAAGCGTGACCTTTGCACCGATCGGCATGAATTCGCGAACCTTGAAGCCCGCGATGGAATTCCGTGCCTTGGTGATGATCGGCTTCTGGCCGGCAATGGCGGCCAGGTCGGCAGCAGCCACGGAAGGCTTCTTCGAGTCAGCCGTCGCTTCGCCGACACCCATGTTGATGACGATCTTGTCCAGCCTGGGGATCATCATGTCGTTGGAGTAGGAGAACTGCTCCTTCAGCGCGGCGCGGATACGGGAATTGTATTCCACCTTGAGCCGCGGCTCATACTTTGCCTCAGCCATCGATCACATCTCCCGTACGCTTGGCTACACGCACCTTCTTGCCGTCGATGACGGAGAAGCCAACGCGGGTCGGCTTGCCGTCTTTCGCGACGATCGCGATGTTCGACAGGTGAATGGACGCTTCCTTGTTGATGATGCCGGCTTCCTGCGTCTGAGACTGACGCTGGTGGCGCTTCACCATGTTGATGCCACGCACGACGGCGCGGTCTTCCTTCGGCATAACCTGAAGGACTTCGCCGGTGCGGCCCTTGTCCTTGCCGGCGAGTACGACGACGCTGTCGCCCTTCTTGATCTTGTTCATCGCATGAGCTCCTTACAGTACTTCCGGAGCCAGCGAGATGATCTTCATATGGTTCTTGGCGCGAAGTTCGCGCGGAACCGGTCCGAAGATACGGGTGCCGATCGGCTCTTTCTTGTTGTCGATGAGGACCGCTGCGTTGTTATCGAAGCGGATGACGCTGCCGTCCGGACGACGGATGTCCTTGGCGGTACGCACAACAACCGCCTTCATCACGTCACCCTTCTTGACGCGGCCGCGCGGGATGGCTTCCTTGATCGAAACGACAATGATGTCGCCGATGGAAGCGTACTTGCGCTTGGAGCCGCCCAGCACCTTGATGCACATGACACGACGTGCGCCGGAATTATCCGCCACGTCGAGGTTTGTTTGCATCTGAATCATGTCAGGTCGCCTTTTTCTAATGACCGAAACGACCGGGCGTTAGAAACGCCCCGTTTCGGCTTATGGACAGAATCTCGTTGTGCGCGGGTGGGGTCTTGCCAAGGCGGTTTCCTCAAAAGGACCTTCCCTGCGCTCAAAGCAAAAGAACGCTCGTTTCCGAGCGTCCTGCGCCAGTGGGGTGCTTCTTACAGGATTCTACGCCGGGCGCAAGGCCCAGACGTAGGTCCGAAGCAAATTAAGCCTGGGCGGAAACGACCGTCCAGGTCTTGTCCTTGGAGATCGGCGCGCATTCCTGGATGGAAACGACGTCACCTACCTTGTACTGGTTGTTCTCGTCATGCGCCTTGTACTTCTTGGAACGGCGGACCGTCTTCTGAAGCAGCGGATGCGCGAAGCGGCGCTCGACCCGGACAACAACGGTCTTTTCGTTCTTGTCGGAAACTACGACGCCCTGCAGAATGCGTTTCGGCATATTATTTTTCCTTAGGCCTTGGCTTCTGCCGCCTTCTGGCGGGCAATGGTTTTCACGCGGGCGATGTCCTTGCGAACCTCGGTGATGCGCGAGGACTTCTCGAGCTGGCCGGTTGCCTTCTGGAAGCGCAGGTTGAACTGCTCCTTCTTCAGGTCGGCGAGCTTGTCCTTGAGCTGATCGGCCGTGAGGCCGCGAACGTCTTCGGCTTTCATGTGCCTTGCTCCTTACTCTGCGATGCGCTGTACGAAGCGCGTCTTGACCGAGAGCTTGGCAGCACCGAGACGAAGCGCCTCGCGGGCGAGCTCCTCGGAAACACCGTCGATCTCGAACATCATGCGACCGGGCTTGACCTTGCAGGCCCAGTATTCGACGCCGCCCTTACCCTTACCCATGCGGACTTCGGTCGGCTTTGCGGTGACCGGAACGTCCGGGAACACACGGATCCAGACGCGGCCGGCGCGCTTCATGGCGCGCGTGATCGCGCGGCGGGCCGCTTCGATCTCGCGGGCGTTGACGCGGTTGGGTTCCTGCGACTTCAGGCCGAATTCACCGAAGGCCAGGTCGAAGCCGCCCTTGGCCACACCCTTGATGCGACCCTTGAACTGCTTGCGGTACTTGGTACGCTTTGGCTGCAACATTTTCTTACTTCTCCGAGCTTATCTTTCGCCAGCGTTGATCAAGCGTTTTCGCGGCGGCGATCACCACGGTCACCACGATCGCCGCGTTCGCGGCTTGCGGGACCCTGTGCATCGCCTTCCATGGCGCGACGTTCAGAAGCCATCGGATCGTGCTCAAGGATTTCGCCCTTGAAGATCCAGACCTTGATACCGCAGATGCCGAATGCGGTTTCGGCTTCAGCCGTACCGTAGTCGATGTCTGCACGCAGCGTATGAAGCGGAACGCGACCTTCGCGGTACCATTCGGTACGGGCGATTTCAGCACCGCCGAGACGGCCGGCGCAGGTGATCTTGATGCCTTCGGCGCCGAGACGCATGGCCGACTGAACGGCACGCTTCATCGCACGGCGGAAAGCCACGCGACGCTCGAGCTGCTGGGCGATCGACTGGGCGACGAGCGTCGAGTCGATTTCCGGCTTGCGCACTTCAACGATGTTGAGATGCGTTTCCGAATTGGTCATCGTCGCGATCTTCTTGCGAAGCTTCTCGATGTCCGCGCCCTTCTTGCCGATGATCAGACCCGGGCGAGCCGAGTGGATCGTGACGCGGCACTTCTTGTGCGGACGCTCGATGACCACCTTGGCGATGCCGGCCTGCTTCAGCTCCGACATCAGGTAGGCGCGGATCTTCAGGTCCTCATGGAGGAGCTGACCGTATTCCGCGTTGTCGGCGAACCAACGGCTGTCCCAGGTGCGGTTAATGCCGAGGCGAAAACCGATCGGATTGATTTTCTGACCCATTATGCGGCCTCCCCTTTTTCCTCGACTTCGCGAACGACGATCGTCAGATGCGAGAAAGGCTTCTCGATCCGCGATGCACGGCCGCGGCCACGAGCGTGGAAGCGCTTCATCACGATCGACTTGCCGACATAGGCTTCCGAAACGATCAACGCGTCGACGTCGAGGTCATGGTTGTTTTCGGCATTGGCGATTGCAGACTCGAGGGTCTTCTTCACCGTGCCGGCGATGCGCTTGCGCGAGAATTCGAGTTCTGCAAGCGCGCGTTCGACCTTCTTGCCGCGGATCATGGCGGCAACGAGGTTCAGCTTCTGGGGGCTGACGCGGAGCGTACGCGCAACTGCCTGCGCCTCGTTATCCTTCAGCCGGCGTTCGGTCTTAGCCTTCGCCATGATTACTTCCTCTTCGCCTTCTTGTCCGCGCCGTGACCGTAATAGGTACGGGTGGGAGCGAATTCACCGAACTTGTGTCCGACCATGTCTTCGTTGACGCTGACCGGAATGTGCTTGCTGCCGTTGTAGACGCCGAACGTCAAGCCAACGAACTGCGGCAGGATGGTGGACCGACGGGTCCACATCTTGATTACTTCACTCCGTCCGCCTTCGCGCACCTTCTCAGCCTTCTTGAGAAGATAGCCGTCAACAAACGGACCTTTCCATACTGAACGAGCCATTAGTGACTTCCTCTCTTACTTCTTGCGCTGATGGCGCGAACGCATGATGAACTTGTCCGTGGACTTGTTCGAACGTGTGCGCTTGCCCTTGGTCGGCTTGCCCCAGGGGCTGACCGGATGACGGCCACCCGAGGTACGACCTTCACCACCGCCGTGCGGATGATCGACCGGGTTCATGACGACGCCGCGGTTATGCGGACGCTTGCCACGCCAGACGGTACGACCGGCCTTGCCGTCGTTGATGTTGCCGTGATCCGGGTTGGAAACCGCACCGATCGAAGCCAGGCAGGAGCCCGGGACGAGGCGCTGTTCGCCGGAGTTGAGGCGCAGGATCGCCATGCCGGCATCGCGGCCGACGAGCTGAACGTAGGTGCCGGCGGAGCGAGCCATCTGGCCACCCTTGCCCGGCTTCATTTCGACGTTGTGAACGATCGAGCCGACCGGGATGTACTGCAGCGGCATGGTGTTGCCGGGCTTTACGTCGACGGCCTTTTCGGACGCGATCACCTTGTCGCCGGCAGCAAGACGCTGCGGAGCCAGGATGTAGGCCTGCTCACCGTCGGTATAGGTGATCAGTGCGATGAACGCCGTACGGTTCGGGTCGTATTCCAGACGCTCGACCGTGCCTTCGACGTCGAACTTGCGACGCTTGAAGTCGACCAGGCGATAGGTCCGCTTGTGACCGCCGCCGATAAAGCGGGCGGTGATGCGGCCGAAGTTGTTGCGGCCGCCGCTCTTGGAGAGACCCTCGGTGAGCTTCTTGACGGGCTTACCCTTCCAGAGGCCGGACCGGTCGACGATGACCAGCTGACGCTGGCTCGGGGTCGTCGGGTTGTAGCTTTTCAATGCCATTATCTTATACCTCAGAGACCGGTGGAGACGTCGATCGTCTGACCTTCGGCCAGGGTGACGACAGCCTTCTTGACGTCCTTCTGCTTGCCGACGAAGCCACGGAACCGCTTTACCTTGCCCTTGCGGACAAGCGTGTTGACGGCCGTGACCTTCACACCGAACAGCGCCTCTACGGCAGCCTTGATTTCCGGCTTGGAAGCAGTCTTGGCAACGTTGAAGACGACCTGGTTCTGTTCGGATACCAGCGTCGACTTTTCGGTGATCGAGGGAGATACGATCACATCATAGTGGCGAATGTCGGTCACTTGAAACGCTCCTCTAGAGCTTCCACCGCAGCCTTGGAAAGCACCAGCTTGCCGCGACGCAGGATGTCGTAAACATTGATGCCCTGAACCGGCAGAACATCGACGTTCGGGATGTTCTGGGCTGCGAGCTTGAAGTTGCTGTCGAGCTCAACGCCGCCGATGAACAACACGTTGGTGAGGCCGAGCGAAGCGAAGGAACCGGCGAGCGCCTTGGTCTTTGCTTCGGCGGCAACCAGGTTGTCGACGATGATGATGTCTTCAGCCTTCATCTTTGCAGAGAGGGCGTGACGGAGAGCCAGCGCGCGAACCTTCTTGGGAAGGTCATGCTCGTGGCTGCGGACGACCGGGCCGTGAGCCTTGCCGCCGCCGCGGAACTGCGGAGCGCGAGCCGAATGGTGACGAGCGCGGCCCGTACCCTTCTGCTTGTACATCTTGGCGCCGGTGCGGGAGACTTCAGCACGACCCTTGGTCTTGTGCGTGCCCTGCTGCTTCTTGGCGAGCTGCCAACGAACCATGCGGGCGAGAATGTCTTCGCGGGGATCGAGGCCGAAAATCTCGTCCGACAGGGCTACCTTGCCGGCGTCTTTTCCCTCGAGGGTCTTGACGTTATATTCCATGTGCTTGGCTCCCTTACTTCGCGGCCGACTTGATGGCATCGCGAACGACGATCCAAGCGCCCTTGGAGCCGGGAACGGCACCCTTGACGAGGATCAGGCCACGGTTCTCGTCGGTGGAAACGACTTCGAGGTTCTGGGTGGTGATGCGCGTCTGGCCCATGTGACCAGCCATGCGCTTGCCCTTCCAGACCTTGCCCGGATCCTGGTTGTTACCAGTCGAACCATGCGAACGGTGCGAAACGGACACACCGTGCGTGGCGCGAAGACCGCCGAAGTTATGGCGCTTCATGGCGCCGGCGAAACCCTTACCGATCGAAGTACCGGTGACGTCCACCAGCTGGCCGGCCTGGAAATGATCAGCCTTCAGCTCGGTGCCGACGTCGATCATGTTGTCTTCGGAAACGCGAAACTCGACGAGCTTCGCCTTCGGCTCGACTTCGGCGACGGCGAAATGGCCGCGCAGCGCCTTGGTCGTGTTCTTTACCTTGGCAGTGCCGGCACCCAGCTGAACGGCGGTATAGCCATTCTTCTCGACGGTGCGCTGAGCCACGACCTGGCAGTTTTCCAACCGCAATACGGTTACGGGGACATGCTCGCCTGCGTCATTGTAGACGCGCGTCATTCCCACCTTCTGTGCAATTACACCCGAACGCATCGGTTCAATCCTTCTCACTCAGCCCGAGACCTGAAGTCTCAGAGCTTGATCTCAACGTCAACACCGGCGGCGAGGTCGAGCTTCATCAGCGCGTCCACCGTCTGCGGTGTCGGGTCAACGATATCGAGAAGGCGCTTGTGGGTGCGCATCTCGAACTGCTCGCGGCTCTTCTTGTCGATGTGGGGGGACCGGTTAACCGTAAACTTCTCGATTCGGGTCGGAAGCGGAACGGGGCCCCGGACGCTTGCGCCGGTGCGCTTCGCCGTCGACACGATCTCGCGCGTCGAAGCGTCGAGAATGCGGTGATCGAACGCCTTCAGGCGAATGCGGATATTTTGGCCGTTCATTCGACGTTATCCTTGTTGTCTGTTATCCGCGTGCCAAACATATAGGGCACGGGTTGTTCTCTCTTACCTTAAGGCGGACCACCGGTTTCAAAGATCGAAGGGGACACCGAGAATACGGCATCCCTTTCCAGTCTTCGGGCCCTTGGCCCACCTTATCTGTTCATTCCTGCCTCGAAGCCGAAGCAGCGGGCAAATCACGCTCGCGCGCCATTTGCTACATTTTTGTGTCATACGCAAGCGGCCAAGGCCGCTTGCGTTAAAACTTACTCGATGATCGAGGCGACGATGCCGGCGCCGACGGTGCGGCCGCCTTCGCGGATCGCGAAGCGCAGCTTTTCTTCCATCGCGATCGGAACGATCAGCTCGACGGCAACCGTGACGTTATCGCCAGGCATAACCATTTCGGTGCCTTCCGGCAGCGATACGATGCCCGTCACGTCCGTCGTGCGGAAGTAGAACTGCGGACGGTAGTTGGTGAAGAACGGCGTATGACGGCCGCCTTCTTCCTTCGTCAGGATGTAGGCTTCGGCCATGAACTTCTTGTGCGGCTTGACCGAACCCGGCTTGCACAGGATCTGGCCACGCTCGACGCCGTCACGGTTCACGCCGCGGACGAGAGCACCGATGTTGTCGCCGGCCTGGCCCTGGTCGAGCAGCTTGCGGAACATTTCAACGCCGGTCACCGTCGTCTTCGAGGTCGGGCGGATGCCGACGATCTCGACTTCTTCGCCAACCTTGACAATGCCGCGCTCGACGCGGCCGGTCACGACCGTACCACGACCCGAGATCGAGAACACGTCTTCGATCGGCATCAGGAACGGCATGTTGATCGGACGCTCAGGCGTCGGGATGTAGGCGTCGACAGCGGCCATCAGCTCGCGGATCGAATCTTCGCCGATCTTCTTGTCCGAATCTTCCAGAGCGGCCAGCGCCGAACCCTTGATGATCGGAATGTCGTCGCCCGGGAAATCGTAGGACGACAGAAGTTCGCGAACTTCCAGCTCGACGAGCTCGAGAAGCTCGGCGTCGTCGACCTGATCGACCTTGTTCAAAAACACGACGATCGCCGGAACGCCGACCTGACGGGCGAGCAGGATGTGCTCGCGGGTCTGCGGCATCGGGCCGTCGGCAGCCGAGCAGACCAGGATCGCGCCGTCCATCTGGGCAGCACCGGTGATCATGTTCTTGACGTAGTCGGCGTGGCCGGGGCAGTCGACGTGGGCATAGTGGCGGGCCGGCGTCTCGTATTCGACGTGGGCCGTCGAAATGGTGATGCCGCGCGCCTTTTCTTCAGGAGCCGCGTCGATCTGGTCATAGGCCTTGTACTCGCCGAAGTACTTCGTGATCGCGGCCGTCAGCGACGTCTTGCCATGGTCAACGTGACCGATCGTGCCAATGTTGACGTGCGGCTTGTTGCGCTCAAACTTGCTCTTTGCCATTTCCGGCTTCTCCGTTCTTATCCCCGTCAGGGGTTATTCTCTAATTGATTGGGCGGGGTTACCCCGGTCACTTCTGACCGGAGTACTTAGCCTGGATTTCGTTTGCGACGTTGGTCGGAACCGGTGCGTAGTGATCGAAGGTCATCGAGTACTGCGCGCGGCCCTGGGACATGGAGCGCAGGTTATCGACGTACTTGAACATGTTCGCCAGCGGCACGTGGGCATTGATCACAACGGCGATGCCGCGCGACTCCTGGCCCTGGATCTGACCCCGGCGGGAGTTCAGGTCGCCGATGACGTCACCGACGTAATCTTCCGGAGTGACGACTTCGACCTTCATCATCGGCTCGAGGAGCTGAGCGCCGGCCTTCTTTGCTGCTTCACGGAAGCACGCACGGGAAGCGATTTCGAACGCCAGAACCGACGAGTCGACGTCGTGGAAGGCACCGTCAATGAGCGTCGCCTTGACGCCCAGCATCGGGAAGCCAGCCAGCGGGCCGGAAGACAGAACGCTTTCGATGCCCTTCTGGACACCCGGGATGTATTCCTTCGGAACAGCACCGCCGACGATCTTGGACTCGAACTTGAAGTCGTCGCCATCCGGGTTCGGTTCGAAGACGAGCTTGACGCGCGCGAACTGGCCGGTACCACCGGACTGCTTCTTGTGCGTGTAGTCTTCTTCGTGCTTCTTCGTGATGGTTTCGCGGTAGGCAACCTGCGGAGCACCGACGGTGGCTTCGACCTTGAACTCGCGACGCATGCGGTCGACGAGAATGTCGAGGTGAAGTTCGCCCATGCCGGCGATGATCGTCTGGCCGGACTCCTCGTCGGTCTTGACGCGGAAGGACGGGTCTTCGGCAGCCAGGCGGTTGAGCGCGAGGCCCATCTTTTCCTGGTCGCCCTTGGACTTCGGCTCGATGGCGATCTGGATGACCGGCTCGGGGAATTCCATGCGCTCGAGGATGACCGGCTTCAGCGGATCGCAGAGCGTATCGCCAGTGGTGGTTTCCTTGAGGCCTGCGAGAGCCACGATGTCGCCTGCGAAGGCTTCTTCGATGTCTTCACGGGAGTTCGAGTGCATCTGCAGCATACGGCCGACACGCTCGCGCTTTTCCTTGACCGTGTTCAACAGGGCCGCGCCCTTTTCGAGCTTGCCCGAATAGATGCGGCAGAAGGTCAGCGAACCGACGAAGGGGTCGTTCATGATCTTGAACGCGAGCATCGAGAGAGGCTCGTTGTCATCGGCATGACGGTCGATTTCGGCTTCGGTCTTGACGTCGATGCCCTTGATCGCCGGAATGTCCGCCGGGGACGGCAGGAATTCGACGACGGCGTCGAGCAGCGGCTGAACGCCCTTGTTCTTGAAGGCGGAGCCGCAGAACATCGGGAAGAACTTGACGTCGATGGTGCCGCGACGGATGAGCGCACGGATCTTATCGTTGTCCGGCATGATGCCGTTCAGATAGTTTTCCATGGCTTCTTCGTCGATGTCGACGACAGTCTCGATCATCTTTTCGCGGAATTCCTCGGCACGAGCCTTCAGGTCTTCCGGGATTTCGACGACGTCCCACATGGCGCCGAGGGATTCGTCGCGCCACACGAGAGCGTTCATCTCGATCAGATCGACGATGCCCTTGAACTCGGTTTCAGCACCGATCGGCAGCTGGCAGACAACCGCAGTCGCGCCGAGGCGCGTCTTGATCATCTCGACCGAGCGATAGAAATCAGCGCCGGTCTTGTCCATCTTGTTGCAGAAGATCAGGCGCGGGACGTTGTACTTGTCGGCCTGACGCCAGACGGTTTCCGTCTGCGGCTCAACGCCGGCATTGGCGTCGAGAAGAGCGACAGCACCGTCGAGCACGCGCAGCGAACGTTCGACTTCGATGGTGAAGTCGACGTGGCCGGGGGTGTCGATGATGTTGAAACGGCGCATCTTGCCGTCACGGCCCTTCCAGAAGGTCGTGGTCGCAGCAGACGTGATCGTGATGCCACGCTCCTGCTCCTGCTCCATCCAGTCCATCGTGGCTGCGCCGTCGTGAACTTCGCCGATCTTGTGCGACTTGCCGGTGTAATAAAGGATACGCTCGGTGGTCGTGGTCTTGCCGGCGTCGATATGCGCCATGATACCGAAATTGCGGTAGTCTTCGATTTTATATTCGCGAGCCATAGGACTGCCTTTCGAAATTCGATCGGGTGAAGATTACCAACGGTAATGCGAGAATGCGCGGTTGGCGTCGGCCATCTTGTGCGTGTCTTCACGCTTCTTGACGGCGCTGCCACGGTTGTTCGCAGCATCCATAAGTTCACCGGAAAGGCGATCGACCATGGTGGTCTCATTACGCTTGCGGGCAGCAGCGATCACCCAACGGATCGCTAGAGCCTGGCGACGCTCGGGACGGACATCGACCGGAACCTGGTAGGTAGCACCGCCGACGCGGCGCGAACGCACTTCGACGTGCGGAGCGACGTTGTCGAGCGCCTGATGGAAAACGGTGACCGGGTCCTGCTTGGACTTGCCCTGCACGGCGTCAAACGCACCATACACGATGGTCTCAGCCACGGACTTCTTGCCGTGGAGCATGATCGCATTCATGAACTTCGTGACGACCAGATCGCCGAACTTCGGGTCCGGATTGATCTCACGCTTCTCTGCACTATGGCGTCGGGACATACTTCTCGTCTCTCAATTGTTGCGGGCGCTTTACCACGCGGAGAACCTCGCGCAGCGCCGGATAATCAGAATTCCGAATTACTTCGGACGCTTAGCACCATACTTCGAACGGCGCTGCTTGCGGTTCTTGACGCCCTGGGTGTCGAGAACGCCGCGGATGATGTGGTAACGAACGCCCGGCAAGTCCTTGACGCGGCCGCCGCGGATCATCACGACGGAGTGTTCCTGCAGGTTGTGGCCCTCACCCGGGATGTAGCCGATGACTTCGAAGCCGTTGGTCAGGCGGATCTTGGCAACCTTACGCAGAGCCGAGTTCGGCTTCTTCGGGGTCGTCGTGTAAACGCGGGTGCAAACGCCGCGCTTCTGGGGGTTTTCCTGCAGAGCAGGAACCTTGTTACGCTTTACGTTCGCCTGGCGAGGCTTGCGGATCAGCTGGTTTACGGTAGGCATTCAACCATCCCTTACGTTTTTCTCAGTACCCTTTCGGGCCGATCTGATGCCGTTTCCGGCGGCGGCACACACATTTCCTCATGCGCAAAACGTGGCCCGATCCGCTTTTCGGATGGACCACAGAAAGCAGAGGACGCATTCCTCATGCGTCGTGCGTGCAGCATTCGTGTCTTCAACGTGCGTATGGAACCGTGTCTGAGGCGTACTCCGGAACGAGTCGTTCCGAACGGGCAAGCCTCACATCGCTTCCGATGCGGGGCGTGTACTGTTTTCCCCCCTGCGCGTCAAGACCAAATCCTAAATTATTGCCCCAAACCCCTGGTTTCGGGGGCAAACGGAGGGTTTCGAGACAAGGTTTCGTGAAATATGACATGCCCTCGCGGATAATGTTTGGGAATCATCGCCGATCACACTAAAGAGTGCGGGAACCTTCCGTTCCGCCTCGTCTTCGGACGATACCAGGGATTCGCTCGCGGAGATGACCATGATCGCCACACCCGACAATGACAACAACCTCGACGGGCCGATGGTCTTCATCATCATCGGCAAGGGCTATGAGACGAAGGGCGCCGAAGGCATCGAGCTGCATATCATGCTGCGCGCGCCCGACGACGATTCCGCCGTCCGCGAGGCCCTCAACGCCCTCTCGGAAGAAGGCTTCATCGAGGCCGACCTCGACCAGATCGGCGTCCTGACCGACGAACCCACCGAGGAACCGCATGCCTCCGCCTACCAGGGCGCGCTCGAAGGCGAAGTGGCGATCATCCGGTTCGAGTAGTCCCGATCTTCGAAGAGGCCTGGCTGCCCTCGCCTCTTCCCCATTTGCGGCTTGCATGAGTGCGGACGTGTCCGTTCCAGCCTATCTCTCCCTCCCCTCCCCTCGCCGATCGCGACGCTTGCGCGTTTCGCCAAAGCATGCACGAAGCCGCCGAACTGTTCCGGCGGCTTTTTTGATGTCCGCTCCCTCACCGCCCGGAAAGAAAAAACCGCCCGGATCGCTCCGGGCGGTTTTTGATTTCAATCGACGGCAACCGGATTATTCGGCGGCCGGAGCCTTTTCGCCGGCGAGGTCCTGAAGCATCGGGGTGGCGGACGATGCGCCCGAACCCTTCTTGCGTTCTTCCAGGATGAGCTCGTCGCGCGACGTGGCGATGCGGCGGATCTGGGTCATGGTGCCGCCGGTACCGGCCGGGATGAGACGGCCGACGATGACGTTTTCCTTCAGGCCCTGCAGCGTGTCGGTCTTGCCGGCGATCGCAGCTTCCGTCAGCACCTTGGTCGTCTCCTGGAAGGAAGCGGCCGAGATGAAGGACGGGGTCTGCAGCGACGCCTTGGTGATGCCGAGCAGAACCGGCTCGCCGTAAGCGGGCTTCTTGCCTTCTTCGGCAAGACGCTCGTTGGCTTCGTCCAGTTCGATCCGGTCGACATTGTCACCGACGATGTACTGGCTGTCGCCGGCATCGGTGATCTCGACCTTCTGCAGCATCTGACGGACAATCACCTCGATGTGCTTGTCGTTGATGACAACGCCCTGCAGGCGGTAGACTTCCTGGATTTCGTTGACGAGGTAGGAAGCGAGTGCTTCCACGCCCTTGATCGCCAGGATGTCGTGCGGCGCAGGATTACCGTCTAGGATGTAGTCGCCCTTTTCGATGTAGTCGCCTTCCTGAAGATGGAAGGGCTTGCCCTTCGGGATCAGGTATTCGACCGGTTCGACGCCATCTTCGGCAGGTTCGATCATGACGCGACGCTTGTTCTTGTAGTCGCGGCCGAGGCGGATCGTACCATCGATCTCAGCGATGATGGCGTGATCCTTCGGACGACGGGCCTCGAAGAGTTCGGCGACGCGCGGCAGACCACCGGTGATGTCCTTGGTCTTGGCGCTTTCCAGCGGTACACGGGCGAGAACGTCGCCCTGGCTGACCTTCTGACCCGGCTCGACCGACAGGATGGCGTCGACCGACAGGTTGAAGCGGGCTTCACCACCGCGGGACAGCTTCATGATGCTGCCCGAAGCGTCCTTGATGACGATCGCCGGCTTCAAGTCGATACCGCGCGGCGTCGAACGCCAGTCGATAACCTGACGCTTGGTGATGCCGGTGGATTCGTCGGTCGATTCCGAAACCGAGATCGAGTCGACCACGTCTTCGAACTGAACCGTACCTTCCACTTCCGTCATCATCGGGCGTGTGTAGGGATCCCACTCCGCCAGACGCTGACCACGACGAACCTTGTCGCCATCATCCACGAACAGCTTCGAACCGTAGGCGACGCGCTGCGAGGAACGCTCGACGCCGCGCTCATCGAGAATGGTGACCGCCATGTTGCGGCCCATCGCGACGAGAACGCCTTCGGAGTTCCGCAGCATGTTGCGGTTCTTGATCTGGATCGTGCCTTCGTACGACGCTTCGAGGAACGACTGGTCGACCACGTTTGCCGTACCGCCCAAGTGGAAGGTACGCATGGTGAGCTGGGTTCCCGGCTCGCCGATCGACTGCGCCGCGATGACGCCGACGGCTTCGCCCATGTTGACCGGCGTACCACGGGCCAGATCTCGGCCGTAGCAGACCGAGCAGACGCCCGTCTGGACTTCGCAGGTCAATGCCGAACGGATACGGATCGACTGGATACCAGCCTTTTCGATCTCGATGACATCCGGCTCGAGGATCATCTTGCCGGCATCGACGATGCGGGCACCCGTGACCGGGTGATCGATATCGTCCAGCGCGGTACGACCCAGAACACGAGCACCGATCGAAGCCACGACCTGGCCGGCGTCAACGATCGCCGTCATCGTGAGGCCGCTCTCGGTGCCGCAATCGACGAGGTTGACGATGCAGTCCTGCGCCACGTCGACGAGACGACGGGTCAGGTAACCGGAGTTCGCGGTCTTCAAGGCGGTGTCTGCGAGGCCCTTACGGGCGCCGTGGGTCGAGTTGAAGTACTCGTTAACGGTCAGGCCTTCCTTGAAGTTCGAGATGATCGGCGTCTCGATGATTTCGCCCGAGGGCTTGGCCATCAGGCCGCGCATGCCGCCCAGCTGGCGCATCTGGTTCGGAGAACCACGGGCACCCGAGTGCGACATCATATAGATGGCATTCATCTGCTTCTGGCGACCGGTTTCCGGATCGAACTCGACGGCCTTAATGCGGGCCATCATGTCTTCCGCGACCTTTTCGGTGGCCTTGCCCCAGGCGTCAACGACCTTGTTGTACTTTTCGCCCTGGGTGATCAGGCCGTCATTGTACTGCTGCTCGTATTCCTTGACCAGGGTTTCGGTGTCACCGACGATCTTCGCCTTGGTTTCCGGGATGATCATGTCGTCCTTGCCGAACGAAATGCCGGCGCGGCAGGCATGGGTGAAGCCGAGCTGCATGATGCGGTCGCAGAAGATCACCGTGTCCTTCTGACCGCAGTGACGGTAGACCGTGTCGATCATCTTGGAGATGTTCTTCTTGGTCATTTCCTGGTTGCAGGTCTCGAACGGCACGTTGACGTTCTTCGGCAGGAGTTCGCCGATGATCATGCGGCCGGGGGTCGTTTCATAGATCTTGGAAACCGGCTTGCCGTCGGCGTCCACGGTCTTGAAGCGACCGCGGATCTTGGCATGCAGGGTGACGACCTTGTTTTCCAGAGCGTGGTGCAACTCGCCCATGTCGGAGAAGGCCATGCCTTCGCCCGGCTCGTTCTGGTTCATGATCGCCAGATAGTAGAGGCCGAGAACCATGTCCTGCGACGGAACGATGATCGGTGCGCCGTTTGCCGGATGCAGGATGTTGTTCGTGGACATCATCAAGACGCGGGCTTCGAGCTGGGCTTCGAGCGACAGCGGCACGTGAACGGCCATCTGGTCGCCGTCGAAGTCGGCGTTGAAGGCCGTGCAGACGAGCGGATGCAGCTGGATCGCCTTGCCTTCGACCAGGATCGGTTCGAAGGCCTGGATGCCCAGGCGGTGCAGCGTCGGTGCGCGGTTCAGGAGAACCGGATGCTCGCGGATGACCTCGTCGAGGATATCCCAGACTTCCGGCTTTTCCTTTTCAACCAGCTTCTTGGCCTGCTTGACGGTCGAGGAGTAACCCTTGGCGTCGAGGCGGGCATAGATGAACGGCTTGAACAGTTCGAGCGCCATCTTCTTCGGCAGGCCGCACTGGTGCAGCTTCAGCTCCGGACCGGTCACGATGACCGAACGGCCGGAATAATCGACGCGCTTGCCGAGCAGGTTCTGGCGGAAGCGGCCCTGCTTGCCCTTGAGCATGTCGGACAGCGACTTCAGCGGACGCTTGTTGGCGCCGGTGATGACGCGGCCACGGCGGCCGTTGTCGAACAGCGCGTCCACAGATTCCTGCAGCATGCGCTTTTCGTTGCGGATGATGATGCCCGGAGCGCGCAGTTCGATCAGGCGCTTCAGACGGTTGTTACGGTTGATGACGCGACGATAGAGATCGTTGAGGTCGGAGGTCGCAAAGCGGCCGCCATCCAGCGGAACCAGCGGGCGCAGGTCCGGCGGGATCACGGGCACGACCTTCATGATCATCCATTCCGGGCGGTTGCCGGATTCCATGAAGTTCTCGACGATCTTCAGGCGCTTCATCAGCTTCTTCTGCTTCAGATCCGACGTGGTGTCGGCCAGTTCCGAACGCAGGTCGCCGGCGATCTTTTCGAGATTCATCGAGGCCAGCATCTCATAGATGGCCTCGGCGCCGATCATCGCCGTGAACTGATCTTCGCCGAACTCGTCGACGGCGATCATGTATTCTTCTTCGGAAAGAAGCTGGTTTTCCTTGAGCGAGGTGAGGCCCGGCTCAGTGACGATGTAGTTCTCGAAATAGAGGACGCGCTCGACATCCTTCAGCGTCATGTCGAGAAGGGTCGAGATGCGCGACGGAAGCGACTTCAGGAACCAGATATGGGCAACGGGAGCAGCGAGCTCGATATGGCCCATGCGCTCACGGCGAACGCGCGACAGCGTGACTTCGACGCCGCACTTTTCGCAGATGATGCCCTTGTACTTCATGCGCTTGTACTTGCCGCACAAGCACTCGTAGTCCTTGATCGGCCCGAAGATGCGGGCGCAGAAAAGGCCGTCGCGCTCAGGCTTGAAGGTACGGTAGTTGATGGTCTCCGGCTTTTTGATCTCGCCGTAGGACCAGGAGAGAATCTTCTCCGGAGACGCGATCGAGATACGGATCGAGTCGAAGTGCTGTGCAGGCACCTGCGGATTGAAAAGATTCATGACCTCTTGGTTCATGCCTATCTCCTTTAGGGGCGGAAGCCCTCGGCTTGCGATCGGAGCAGTCCAAATTCCCGGGATGGACCATCCGATGCTTTAAAACGGTATTAGCCGCGAAATGCGGCGAAAGTTTCCCTATCCTGCCGGCGGGTACCGACGGAGGGAGCAGCGCGCGCCTTCAATGGCGCGCGCCTTGTTATGATCATTCGGCTGCGTCGGGCAGCTGGCCGGCGTTCGCTTCGTCGATCTTCGAGTTCTCGAGTTCGACGGACAGGCCGAGAGAGCGCATTTCCTTGACGAGAACGTTGAAGCTCTCCGGAATGCCTGCCTCGAACGTGTCGTCGCCGCGCACGATCGCTTCGTAGACCTTGGTACGGCCGGCCACGTCGTCCGACTTCACGGTCAGCATTTCCTGCAGCGTGTAGGCGGCGCCGTAGGCTTCGAGCGCCCAGACTTCCATTTCGCCGAAGCGCTGGCCGCCGAACTGCGCCTTGCCGCCGAGCGGCTGCTGGGTGACCAGCGAGTACGGACCAATCGAACGCGCGTGGATCTTGTCGTCCACGAGGTGGTTCAGCTTGATCATGTACATGTAGCCGACAGTCACCTTGCGGTCGAACTGTTCGCCGGTACGACCGTCGTAGAGGACGGACTGGCCGGACGGATGCAGGCCTGCCTTGGTCAGCATCGCGGCGACGTCCGGCTCATGCGCACCGTCGAAGACCGGCGTTGCGATCGACAGACCACGCTTGGACTGCTCGGCCAGACGAACGAGGGACTCGTCGTCGAAGCTGGCAACTTCGGCGTTTGCCTCGCTCTGATAGGCTTCGGTCAGCTCTTTCTTCAGGTCCGTGATGTCGTTCGACTTGCGGTACTCTTCGAGCATAGCCCCGATGCGCTTGCCCATACCGGCGCAAGCCCATGCAAGGTGGGTCTCGAGGATCTGGCCGACGTTCATGCGCGAAGGCACGCCGAGCGGGTTCAGAACGATATCGACATGCGTGCCGTCCTCGAGGAACGGCATGTCCTCGACCGGTACGATGCGCGACACCACGCCCTTGTTGCCGTGACGGCCGGCCATCTTGTCGCCCGGCTGGATCTTGCGCTTCACAGCGACGAAGACCTTGACCATCTTCATGACGCCCGGAGGCATTTCGTCGCCGCGCTGGACCTTCTCGACCTTGTCCATGAAGCGCTGTTCAAGGCGCGACTTGGATTCGTCGTACTGGCCGCGGAGCGCTTCGATCTCGCCCTGCACCTTTTCGTCCTCGACTGCGAACATCCACCACTGCGAGCGGGGGTATTCGGAGACGACGGCGTTGGAAAGCTCGACGCCCTTCTTGAAGCCCTTCGGACCGGCAACCGACATCTGGCCGCGCAGCATGTCCATCAGCCGGCCGTAGACGTTACGGTCGAGGATGGCCTGTTCGTCGTCGCGGTCCTTGGCGAGGCGTTCGATTTCCTCACGCTCGATCGCCATGGCGCGTTCGTCCTTCTCCACGCCGTGGCGGTTGAAGACGCGAACTTCGACGATCGTGCCGAAGGTGCCCGGAGGCATGCGCATGGAGGTGTCGCGAACGTCGGACGCCTTTTCACCGAAGATGGCGCGCAGAAGCTTTTCTTCCGGCGTCATCGGGCTTTCGCCCTTCGGGGTGATCTTGCCGACGAGGATGTCGCCCGGCTGGACTTCGGCGCCGATGTAGACGATGCCGGCTTCGTCGAGGTTCTTCAGCGCTTCTTCCGAAACGTTCGGAATGTCGCGGGTGATTTCTTCCGGACCAAGCTTGGTGTCGCGCGCCATCACTTCGAATTCCTCGATGTGGATGGAGGTGAACACGTCGTCGGCAACGATACGCTCGGAGAGCAGGATCGAGTCTTCGTAGTTGTAGCCGTTCCAGGGCATGAACGCGACGAGCGCGTTGCGGCCGAGCGCCAGGTCACCGAGGTCCGTGGACGGGCCGTCGGCGATGATGTCGCCCTTGTTCAGGATGTCACCGACGGACACCAGCGGACGCTGGTTGACGCAGGTGTTCTGGTTCGAACGCTGGAACTTCATCAGGCGGTAGATATCGACGCCCGACTTCGACGGATCGAGGTCTTCGGTGGCGCGGATAACGATACGGGTCGCATCGACCTGGTCGACCACGCCGCCACGGCGGGCAGCAATCGCGGCGCCGGAGTCACGGGCGACGACCGGTTCCATGCCGGTGCCGACGAACGGAGCTTCAGCCCGTACCAGCGGCACGGCCTGACGCTGCATGTTCGAGCCCATGAGGGCGCGGTTGGCGTCGTCGTTTTCCAGGAACGGGATCAGAGCGGCCGCAACCGAGACAAGCTGCTTCGGCGAGACGTCCATCAGGTTGATGGTGTCGCGCGGGGACAGCATGACTTCGCCGGCGTGACGGCAGACAACGAACTCCTCGACGAAGGCACCTTCCGGCGTCAGCTCGGAATTCGCCTGCGCGACGTAGTACTTCGCCTCTTCCATGGCGGAGAGGTAAAGCACTTCCTTCGTCACGACGCCATCGACGATCTTGCGGTACGGGCTTTCGATGAAGCCGTACTTGTTGACGCGGGCGAAGGTCGCAAGCGAGTTGATCAGACCGATGTTCGGGCCTTCCGGCGTTTCGATCGGGCAGATACGGCCGTAATGGGTCGGGTGAACGTCGCGGACTTCGAAGCCGGCGCGCTCACGGGTCAGACCACCCGGGCCAAGTGCCGAAAGACGGCGCTTGTGGGTGATTTCCGACAGCGGGTTCACCTGGTCCATGAACTGCGACAGCTGCGAGGAGCCGAAGAATTCGCGAACCGCGGCAGCAGCCGGCTTCGCGTTGATCAGATCCTGCGGCATGACGGTGTCGATCTCGATCGACGACATGCGTTCCTTGATGGCGCGTTCCATGCGGAGCAGGCCGAGGCGATACTGATTTTCCATCAGTTCGCCGACAGAACGGACGCGGCGGTTGCCGAGGTTGTCGATGTCGTCGATCTCGCCCTTGCCGTCGCGCAGTTCGACCAGCATCTTGACCACGGCCAGGATGTCGTCCTTGCGGAGCGTGCGGACGGTGTCGGCGACCTCGAGATCGAGACGCATGTTCATCTTGACGCGGCCGACGGCGGAGAGGTCGTAACGCTCCGCATCGAAGAACAGCGAGTTGAACATGGCTTCGGCCGATTCCATGGTCGGCGGTTCACCCGGACGCATGACGCGGTAGATGTCGAACAGAGCGTCCTGACGGTTCTCGTTCTTGTCGGCGGAAAGCGTATTGCGGATATAGGCGCCGACATTGATATGGTCGATGCCGAGAACCGGAATCTCGTCGAAACCTGCATTGAGGATGATCGGCAGGGTCTTTTCGTCGATCTCGTCGCCGGCTTCCAGATAGATCTCACCGGTCTGGAAGTTGACGATATCTTCGGCCAGATAGTTGCCGTAGAGGTCGTCATTGGTCGCCTTCAGCGCCTTCAGGCCCTTGTCCGTCAGCTGACGGAGAAGGCGCGGCGTGAGCTTCTTGCCGGATTCGACAACCACTTCGCCGGTATCGGCGTCGACCATGTCGGAAAGGGTCTTTGCACCCTTCAGGGTTTCCGGCTGGAACGGAATCCGCCAGCCATCGCCGTCGCGCTGATAGGACGACTTCGTATAGAAGGTCGACAGGATTTCTTCGCCGTCCATGCCGAGCGCCATCAGCAGCGAGGTCACGGGGATCTTGCGGCGGCGGTCGATACGGGCGTAGACGATATCCTTGGCGTCGAACTCGATGTCGAGCCAGGAACCGCGATACGGAATGACGCGGGCTGCGAAGAGCAGCTTGCCGGAAGAGTGGCTCTTGCCCTTGTCGTGGTCGAAGAAGACGCCCGGCGAACGGTGCATCTGGGAGACGATCACGCGCTCGGTGCCGTTCACGATGAACGTACCGTTGTCGGTCATGAGCGGCATGTCGCCCATGTAGACCGACTGTTCCTTGATGTCCTTGATCGACTTCGCGCCCGTATCCTCGTCGATATCGAACACGATGAGGCGCAGCGTCACCTTCAGCGGCGCTGCATAGGTCAGATCGCGCTGACGGCATTCTTCCACGTCGAACTTCGGCAGTTCGAATTCGTAGGACACGAATTCGAGCATGGAGGCGCCGGAAAAATCGGTGATCGGAAAGACCGACCGGAAGACAGCGTTCAGACCTTCGTCCGGACGACCGCCCTTCGGTTCATCGACCATCAGGAACTGGTCGTAGGATGCCTTCTGAACCTCAATGAGGTTCGGCATTTCCGTGACTTCGGGGATTTTTCCAAAAAACTTGCGTACGCGCCTGCGACCATTAAAGGAAAGGGTCTGAGCCATCGTCGCTCCTTCAAACTTGCATCCGGGCCTGCAACGGACGGGGTTCGCTGGCCAGTCGATCCCGTCGATCATGGGTATTCTCAATCTCGTCCCACCTCTCGAACACGCCAGGCCGGATTGCCTTTTCGGTTCGATTCGGGACCATCCTCTTGAGAACCCATTACCCAGGAACCGTTTTGGACGGTTCCTGGGTAATATGTTCGGAGGAAACCGGCGGGAGAGGAGACCTCTCCCGCCGCATTCCGATATTACTTAACGTCGACCTTGGCGCCGGCGTCCTCAAGCTTCTTCTTGAGGTCAGCGGCTTCAGCCTTGTTGACGCCTTCCTTGACAGCCTTCGGAGCGGCTTCAACGAGATCCTTGGCTTCCTTGAGGCCCAGGCCGGTGATGGCGCGGACTTCCTTGATGACGTTGATCTTGTTGACGCCGGCATCAGCGAGGATGACGTCGAATTCGGTCTTTTCTTCTTCAACAACGGCAGCAGCAGCGCCACCGCCGGCAGCAGCAACAGCTACCGGAGCAGCTGCAGATACGCCCCACTTCTCTTCGAGCAGCTTGGAAAGCTCAGCAGCTTCCAGAACGGTCAGAGCAGAGAGGTCTTCAACGATCTTTGCGAGATCAGCCATGTTATTAGTTCCTTATATTCGGTTCGAACTTGATTTGGGTATGAACAGCGAAAAACCGCCTTAAGCGGCTTCCTCGTCCTTCTTGGCGTAGGCCGCGAACACGCGGGCAAGCTGGCTTGCCGGTGCTGCAACAACCGTAGCAACGCGGGTGGCCGGGGCATTCAAGAGGCCCAGCAGCTTGCCGCGAAGCTCGTCCAGCGAAGGCAGGGTCGCAAGCGACTTGACCGCATCCGCAGAGAGCGTGGTTGCACCCATGGAACCACCCAGAACAATGATCTTGTCATTGGTCTTGGCGAAATCCATGACGACCTTCGGAGCCGTTACCGGGTCTTCGCTGAATGCGATCAGCGTCTGACCCTTGAAGAGATTGGACATCCCTTCCGACTCCGTACCCTGAAGAGCGATCTTGGCCAGACGGTTCTTCGCGACTTTGACGGTGCCGCCAGCAGCGCGCATCTTCGAACGAAAATCGTTCATCTGCGCAACTGTGACACCAGCATAGTGGGCCACGACAACCGAACCAGAAGCCTTGAAGACTTCGTTCAGCTCCGTGACAAATTCGCGCTTTTCCGCTCTTTCCACTGTCTGTCTCCAGTTGACGGGACCGCAATCCTGCAGGCCCCATCGGGTTGCCTTTGCCTCAAGGGATCCCTTGTTTAGGACCCCAAGCGACGCTTGAGGATCCTGTCCCCTCGCTCTGTCGCCGCATGGCTCCAGGCACAAGGCACACTAGGCTCGAACCGAACTTACGAGGCGCATGGCACCTCAAAATCTCGGGTCTTACCCGTCTCATGCAGGCAAAAGTGATTAAGGCATAACCACCTGCAATCTCGGACAGGAATTCCGGATTTCTCCGGAAACTCCCGGCCCCGAAGGACCGGGAATTCATGCAGTCCGGAACCCGAAGGCTCCGGACAAAACTTTAGATCGTCACCGTCGACGGATCGATCTTGACGCCCGGACCCATGGTCGAGGAGATCGCTACCCGCTTGAGGTAGTTACCCTTGGCGCCGGCCGGCTTGGCCTTGATGACGGCGTCAGCGAAGGCCTTGATGTTCTCTTCGAGAGCCTTGGCTTCGAAGGATGCCTTGCCGATGCCGGCGTGGATGATGCCAGCCTTTTCGACGCGGAACTCGACAGCACCGCCCTTGGAAGCCTTCACGGCGCCCGCGACGTCCATGGTGACGGTTCCGACCTTCGGGTTCGGCATCATGCCGCGCGGGCCGAGTACCTTACCGAGACGACCGACGAGCGGCATCATGTCTGGAGTGGCGATGCAGCGATCGAAGTCGATCTTGCCGCCCTGGACGATTTCGACTAGGTCTTCGGCGCCGACGATGTCCGCTCCGGCTGCCTTGGCTTCGTCAGCCTTGGCGCCACGTGCGAAAACGGCAACACGAACGTCACGGCCGGTGCCGTTCGGCAGGTTGACCACGCCGCGGACCATCTGGTCTGCGTGACGCGGATCGACGCCGAGGTTCATGGCGATTTCGACGGTTTCGTCGAACTTGGCGACTGCACGTTCCTTGACCATCGAGATGGCGTCGGTGAGCGCTACGAGCTTGGTCGGATCCACGCCTTCGCGGATCTTCTGAATACGCTTTGCAAGCTTTGCCATGTTAAGCCACCACTTCCAGGCCCATGGCGCGGGCAGAGCCCTCGATCATGGCCATTGCGCCTTCGAGATCGGCCGCGTTCAGATCCTTCATCTTCGCCTGGGCGATGGTCTGGATCTGAGCCTTGGTCAGGGTGCCAGCCTTGGCGCCCTTGCCCGGGGTCTTGGAACCCGAGGTGATCTTCGCTTCCTTCTTCAGCCAGTAGCTGACAGGAGGCTGCTTCATCGCGAAGGTGAAGGACTTGTCCTGGAAATAGGTGATGACGACCGGGATCGGCATGCCCTTTTCCATTTCCTGCGTGGCGGCGTTGAATGCCTTGCAGAATTCCATGATGTTGATGCCGCGCTGACCAAGTGCAGGACCGATCGGCGGGGACGGATTGGCCGACCCTGCCTTTACCTGCAACTTGAGCTGGCCCATAACTTTCTTAGCCATTACTCTCTGCCTTTCGTTAGAGACCGGTTTCCCGATCCGACATGCCGGCCTTCGCCGGCGGCTGCGGTTGCGTGGTTCGGCCAAAGTGCCCGGCTAAGGCACCGAACCTCCCACGCGCTTGCGGCAAACGCCGCACGATGCCCGCTGAACAAACAGCAGGCCCCATTTCGAAACTCATCAGACCTTTTCGACCTGAGCGTATTCCAGCTCGACCGGGGTCGCACGGCCGAAGATCGAGACCTCGACCTTGAGGCGCGAACGCTCCTCGTCGACGTCCTGAACGGTGCCGTTGAAGGACGCGAACGGACCGTCCGATACGCGAACCTGCTCGCCGATCTCGAAAGTGATCGATGACTTCGGCCGCTCGACGCCTTCCTGGACCTGACCGAGGATGCGCTCGGCCTCGAAGTCCGGGATCGGAACCGGCTTGTTGTCGGAGCCGAGAAAGCCGGTGACCTTCGGCGTGTTCTTGATCAGGTGATAGGCTTCGTCGGTCAGGTTTGCCCGGACCATGACGTAACCCGGGAAGAACTTGCGCTCGGAATCGACCTTGCGGCCGCGACGCACCTCGACGACCTTCTCGGTCGGAACCAGGATCTTCTCGAACAAATGCTCAAGCCCCTTCTGGCGAGCCTTGTTCTCGATGTCCTCAGCCACCTTCTTCTCAAAATTGGAATATGCGTGGACGATGTACCAACGCGCCGCCATCTTTATTCTCCAGAAATCAAACGCTGACGTTCAGTACGAGACGGAGCAACCATCCCATGAGCTGGTCTGCAGCGAAGAAAAACAGCGCAGCGAACACAACCATTACCAGAACCATGGCCGTGGAAATCATGGTCTCGCGACGCGAGGGCCAATGGATTTTCGACGCTTCGGATCGCACCTGGCGCAGAAACGTAACTGGATTGGTCTTGGATGCCATTGATTGCCCACGCAATTACGGCGCGTAAAGCTGAACTTGCTCAGCCCCACGCACCGCGTGTCTGTTTTGACCTACATAAACACCCCTTCCCCTTTACACAAGAGGGAAAACAGTGTTCGATGAAATTTCGCCGTTTTGCACGGCAGCCATTTCCCGACAATTCCGCTGCGGATAATTTCGCGCCAATCATCTGAAAATGGCAGGGGCGGCCGGGCTTGAACCGACGACCTGCGGTTTTGGAGACCGCCGCTCTACCAACTGAGCTACACCCCTTCAACCCTGGCGGAACCGAAACCGGAAACTCCGGCTCGCCGCCAACTGGCTAGGCGCTCCCTTTAAGGGGATGCGCCGCGCTTTGCAAGAGCATTTTTGATATCCGGACAGTTCTACCTGAGCTTTCCTCCGGACCGGTCGAATGCCTCGGCAAAGCGAAGAGCCGAATGCGCCGTTTCGGCGCCGCCTGCGGGGATTTTCGCCTGGGAGCAGGCCGGAGGAACGGGTTTTCAATCGTCATCAGAATGGAGCTACCCCCGCTCAGTAGAGGCCCCCCAAATGATCGACAGAGACCTTCCCGGGATCGGTCGGCGTGCGATTCGCAAGGGGAAGCGACTGACGGCGCCGCGCTCACGCCGGTAGAGGTGACCGCCGACAGGCATTTGCGCTTGCTTCGCAACCGGTCACCGGGCGGCGACCCCTCGCCTCGGACGGATGGCTGCCCGCTTCTCTGCCAGCAGCCGTCAATTCCGCGATCGGCTGCAGGCCCGTCAGCGCGTGGAACTCGGCAAATCTGCGATGCGCCGGGCCGCCGCCAAACTCATTCCCGTTGCGAGAGCGAGCTTTTTTCCAAAACTCACTCTGCGTGAGCCGCCCGGCCGACTCGGCGTCAGCGCCTGAAAGCGAAAGGCCCCGCCGTTGCCGGCAGGGCCTTTGTTATTTCGATGTCGCTATCGATTACTCGATGATCGAGGCGACGATGCCGGCGCCGACGGTGCGGCCGCCTTCGCGGATCGCGAAGCGCAGCTTTTCTTCCATCGCGATCGGAACGATCAGCTCGACGGCAACCGTGACGTTATCGCCAGGCATGACCATTTCGGTGCCTTCCGGCAGCGATACGATGCCCGTCACGTCCGTCGTGCGGAAGTAGAACTGCGGACGGTAGTTGGTGAAGAACGGCGTATGACGGCCGCCTTCTTCCTTCGTCAGGATGTAGGCTTCGGCCATGAACTTCTTGTGCGGCTTGACCGAACCCGGCTTGCAGAGAATCTGGCCACGCTCGACGCCGTCACGGTTCACGCCGCGGACGAGTGCACCGATGTTGTCGCCGGCCTGGCCCTGGTCGAGCAGCTTGCGGAACATTTCAACGCCGGTCACCGTCGTCTTCGAGGTCGGGCGGATGCCGACGATCTCGACTTCTTCGCCGACCTTGACGATGCCGCGCTCGACGCGGCCGGTCACGACCGTACCACGACCCGAGATCGAGAACACGTCTTCGATCGGCATCAGGAACGGCATGTTGATCGGACGCTCAGGCGTCGGGATGTAGGCGTCGACGGCGGCCATCAGCTCGCGGATCGAATCTTCGCCGATCTTCTTGTCCGAATCTTCCAGTGCGGCCAGCGCCGAACCCTTGATGATCGGAATGTCGTCGCCCGGGAAATCGTAGGACGACAGAAGTTCGCGCACTTCCAGCTCGACGAGCTCGAGAAGCTCGGCGTCATCGACCTGGTCGACCTTGTTCAAAAACACGACGATCGCCGGAACGCCGACCTGACGGGCGAGCAGGATGTGCTCGCGGGTCTGCGGCATCGGGCCGTCGGCAGCCGAGCAGACCAGGATCGCGCCGTCCATCTGGGCAGCACCGGTGATCATGTTCTTGACGTAGTCGGCGTGGCCGGGGCAGTCGACGTGGGCATAGTGGCGGGCCGGCGTCTCGTATTCGACGTGGGCCGTCGAAATGGTGATGCCGCGCGCCTTTTCTTCAGGAGCCGCGTCGATCTGGTCATAGGCCTTGTACTCGCCGAAGTACTTCGTGATCGCGGCCGTCAGCGACGTCTTGCCATGGTCAACGTGACCGATCGTGCCAATGTTGACGTGCGGCTTGTTGCGCTCAAACTTGCTCTTTGCCATTGAATGCTTCCTGTGAACATAAGTGTGGACCCGGCGACCGGGTTTGGTGTCGCCGTTTAAGGCTTTCCACTAGAATGCGCAAGACATAATTACGACGCGCGCCGGGACAAGGGGGGCGGGCGAAATCGGCCGGAAAACGCCCGGGGACAACCCGGTTCAGCACCTACCGACTTCAAGATCCAGACCGGCTCTTACTTCGGGCTTCAGCGGGTTTGCGAGCGCCAGCGCCGCAAAAAGCTACGTATCCAGCCCGCCTCAACAAGAAACCGGAAAACGCGGCACCAACCGGCACACGTCTATGTAAATCGTTGGAGATTGTGGAGCGGGTAGCGGGAATCGAACCCGCGTATTCAGCTTGGAAGGCTGCTGCTCTACCATTGAGCTATACCCGCGGTGTGGTGTCCGATCAGAGACGAATGGTGGAGAGAGTTGGATTTGAACCAACGTAGGCTGAGCCAACGGATTTACAGTCCGTCCCCTTTAACCACTCGGGCATCTCTCCAGTTTTTCGTCCGGATCGTGAGACCAAGTTCGTCAGACCGTGAAGCTTGCCGCCCCTCGATCTGCGCCGCGTATATGACCGCCTCGTCCGCATCTGTCAACACGAGCTTTGTGCAAAAATGACGAAAATAAATCAGTCGTTCCAACGAGCGCTTTCTCTATCCGGGGCTTTGCCCGGAAAGCGCGGATGGCTATAAGGCCTGATGAGCAAGGACGACAAACAAGATAAATCCACCCGCGACACCCATTACGCGACGCTTCGGCGCGCCGTGCGCGATGCCAAGCGCGAACGCGGAGAAATTCCGACGCCTCCGCAGAGGCGGCCGAAATCCAACAAGGACTGGAAGCCGCCGCAGCTTCAGGCGGAACAGGTCTTCCTTTATGGCCTGCATACGGTGCGGGCGGCCCTCGACAATCCCGAACGCAAGCTCATCAAGCTGTCGGTGACGCAGAACGCCTTCGCGCGGCTCGATATCGGCGAGCCGGAGACGCTGTCCTTCCCGGTCGAATTCGTCTCGCCGCAGGATATCGACAAGGTGCTCGGACCCGAGGCCATCCACCAGGGCGTGATGCTGGAAACACGCCCCCTGCCCGTGCGCCGGCTGGAAGGCTTGAAGGCAAGTCCGCTCCTGCTGGTTCTCGACCAGGTGACCGATCCGCACAATGTCGGTGCGATCATGCGCTCAGCCGTCGCCTTCGGGGCCGGCGCGATCATCACCACCCAGAGACATAGCCCGACCGAATCCGGCGTGCTCGCCAAATCGGCGTCCGGTGCGCTTGAGCTCATACCTTATATACAGATTACCAATCTCGCCGACGCGATCGAGGAACTGCACCGGCTCGGCTTCCAGACGATCGGGCTCGATTCGGAAGGCCCCGCCCCGCTCGAAGGCACGTTTGCCGGCGACCGGATCGCCCTGGTGCTCGGCTCCGAGGGCAAGGGCCTGCGCCAGAAGACCCGCGAGACGGTCAACGCGCTTGCCCGCCTCGACATGCCGGGCGCGATCAAATCGCTCAACGTCTCGAACGCCGCAGTGATCGCCCTCTACGCGACACAGCAGCATCTCGCCAAGGTCGGTTGACTGCGCCGTTTAAGACTCCCAAGAACGGGGTAAACGTGTCATTGGAAGTCTAAGCAACTGACGTGACCACCTGCCATGGAATTCATGCTCGCCACATTCGAAAAAGCCGCGCTTCTGGCCGGCAAGGCCATCCTGGAGATCTACAGGGCTGGACCGAACACCAGCTACAAGGCCGACCGGTCCCCGGTCACCGAGGCGGACGAGCGGGCTGAAGAAATCATCCTTGCCGAGCTCGCCCAAGCCTTTCCGGAGATTCCGGTGATCGCGGAAGAATCGGTGGCGATGGGGCGCATCCCGTCGATCGAAGGGCGCTCCTTCATGCTTGTCGATCCGCTCGACGGCACCAAGGAGTTCATCAACAACCGCGAGGATTTCACGGTCAACATCGCGCTGATCGAGAACGGCGCGCCTATCCTCGGCGCCGTTTATGCCCCCGCCCTCAAGGTCGCCTATCTTGGCGGCGGCGGACGGGCGGAAAAACTCGTCGTCGATGACGCGTTCGCGGTGACGAGCCGGGAACCGATCGCCGCAAGGCCGGTCGGGAGCCGGCCGATCTGCGTCGCGAGCCGCTCCCACAATTCCGCCGAGACCGAGGCCTTCCTCGAAAAATCAGGCGCCGCCGATATCCGCTCGATCGGTTCCTCGCTGAAATTCTGCCTGCTGGCGGAAGGTGTCGCCGATCTCTATCCCCGCTTCGGCCGAACCATGGAATGGGACACGGCCGCCGGAGATGCCGTATTGCGCGCGGCCGGCGGCAGCACGGTCACACTCGACGGGGCGCCGCTTACCTATGGCAAGACCGGCCGAGCAGACATGCTGGATTTCGCCAACCCGGATTTCATCGCCTGGGGATCGCGGCCCGGAAAGTCGTAGCCGTCGTCCCATTGTCATCGCCCGGTAACATTGCCCAGTCAGGGCGACCGTCTGGAGTAACGCCTGGCCCAAGCCTGATGCGGAGAGCCAAGCCGACGCGTTGCATTCCCTTTCGGATGCGCTTAGGAAACCGCTGCGCGTGAGATTGCCGGACAAGGATGAGGATTATTGATGCGTATCGTGATGGTTGGATCGGGTTATGTCGGCCTCGTGTCGGGAGCCTGCTTTGCGGATTTCGGACATGACGTGATCTGCGTCGACAAGGCGGCCGAAAAGATCGAGGCCCTGAAAAAGGGCGTCATCCCGATCTTCGAGCCGGGCCTCGAGGCGCTGGTCGAATCGAACGTCAGATCCCGTCGTCTTTCCTTCACCACCGATCTCGGCCCGGCCGTGGCCGATGCCGATGTCGTCTTCATCGCGGTCGGCACGCCGTCGCGCCGTGGCGACGGCCATGCCGACCTCGGCTATGTGCATGCCGCAGCACGCGAGATCGCCGAAGCGCTGACCGGCTTCACCGTCATCGTCACCAAGTCGACCGTTCCTGTCGGAACCGGCGACGAGGTGGAGCGGATCATCCGCGAAACCAATCCGGATGCGGATTTCGCCGTCGTCTCCAACCCCGAATTCCTGCGCGAAGGCGCTGCGATCGAGGATTTCAAGCGCCCGGACCGGATCGTCGTCGGTCTTTCCGACGAACGCGCCCGCGGGGTGATGACCGAAGTCTACCGGCCGCTCTATCTCAACCAGTCGCCGCTGCTCTTCACCAGCCGCCGCACTTCGGAACTGATCAAATACGCCGCGAACGCCTTCCTCGCCATGAAGATCACCTTCATCAACGAGATGGCCGACCTCTGCGAGCGGGTCGGCGCCGACGTCCAGGACGTTTCGCGCGGTATCGGCCTCGACGGGCGCATTGGCTCGAAATTCCTGCATGCCGGCCCCGGCTATGGCGGTTCCTGCTTCCCGAAGGACACGCTGGCGCTCGCAAAGACCGCCCAGGATTATGACAGCCCGGTCCGCCTGATCGAAACCACCATCGCCGTCAACGACACCCGCAAGCGCGCCATGGGCCGCAAGGTGATCGCGGCGGCCGGCGGCGATGTGCGCGGCAAGAAGGTCGCCGTCTTCGGGTTGACCTTCAAGCCGAACACCGACGACATGCGCGACAGCCCCGCCATCGCCGTCATCCAGACGCTGCAGGATGCAGGCGCGATCGTCTCCGGCTATGATCCGGAAGGCATGGAAAACGCCAGGCAGATGATGGATATCGAATTCGCCAGCGGTCCCTACCAGGCAGCGGAGGGCGCGGATGTCGCGGTTCTGGTCACCGAGTGGAACGAATTTCGCGCACTGGATCTCGAACGGCTGAAGTCCGTCATGAAGAGCCCCGTCCTCGTTGATCTGCGCAACGTCTATCGCGCCCGGGAAGTCGAAGCGCACGGCTTTGCCTATTCCGGCGTCGGAAAACTGCACTGAAGTAGGCCGGAAAACGCCGGGCCGGCGGCAACTTCCGGCTCGGCCCCCGGGGTTGCGCCGCGCTCGCCGGTCCTGCCGATCTCTTCCGGAGCAATCCGGGCGACAGGCATTCCGGCCGCCTGTTCTTGTCGCGAAGGCTTTCAAGCCGGGACTTGATTAGGCATATTACATGGCGATGATGTTTCGCCGCCTCATGCAGACAGGTTTCTGCTTGTCTTTGGCCGTCCCGCCCTTTGGCGGGAGCATCGTTGCTGCCGACGAGGCCCCCGCTTCGAAATGCCTATACGAGCGTGCGACCGCAGACGGGAATGGCCGGTTGTGCATCCGTCCCGAAACCTACAACGAGGATCTCTGCCGCGTCATGGAACGGCTGGCAGTTGCGAACGGACTGCCGCCGGAATTTTTCGCGCGCCTGATCTGGCGGGAAAGCCTATTCCGGCCGAACGCGGTGAGCCCGAAAGGCGCCGAAGGCATCGCCCAGTTCATGCCGGCGACCGCGAAGATCCGCGGCCTGCAAAACAGCTTCGATGTCATAGAAGCCCTGGCCGCGTCCTCGCTCTATCTCAGGGAGCTGCGAGACCGTTTCGGCAATCTCGGCCTTGCTGCCGCGGCTTATAATGCCGGTGAGGCCGGGCTGGAAACATTCCTGAGGGTCGGACGGCTGCCGATCGAGACGCGCGACTACGTGTTTGCGATTACCGGTCACCCGGCGGAGACATGGAGGGACAACCCGCCGAAGACGGCGGCGCAGGCCCTCGCCCCCCAAAAAAACTTCTACGACGGATGCGTGCAGCTTGCAGCGACGAGGCGTCTCAACGAGACCGTCCTGATCGCCTCGGCCGATTGGGCGCCATGGGGCGTGCAGCTTTCCGCCCACTACAATCCGAATATCGCCAGCCAGCTGTTTGCCAACACGATCGGCAGACTGCCGGCGCCGCTCAACTCGGAACGGGCGCTGGTCGTGCGGCAGAAGCGGGGCAATTTCGGCTATCGCCCCCGCTATGCGGCGCGGATCGGCCGCGCCACCAGAGCCGAGGCGACCGACTTGTGTAACAGGATCAGGGCACGGGCGGTGCCCTGCACCGTTTTCAGGAACTGAAGCGGCATGCGGCACGCGGAAGCAGACCTCCCACTTGCCGCCCAGCATTCTCCGTCAGCAGTACTGTGCCTGCCCGGTCGCCCGAGTCCCATCCGCATTGGTCGTGGCGGAGCCGGAACCCTGCGGCAGGTTGTTGGACGGGCATTTGGAGCCGCCCGAATTGCCAACCGTACTGCCGGTCGTATTGGAATCAAGCATACCGCTCCCCGCTCCATTCAGCGGACCAGTGGTATTGCCGTTGAGCGTACCGGAGCCGCTGGCGCCCGAACCCGAAACGGATCCGCTGGCTCCCGCAGACCCTGAGCCCGAAGCGGCGCCGGATCCTGATCCGGTTCCCGAGCTCGACTGGGCAACTGCGGCAGTGGCGAGACCGAGCGACAATGCGCCAACGGTGACTATCTTTACAAACATTGGGTTTCCTCTCGTGGGACTTTGAGACATGCCCTACGAAGGCTCTAACCCGGTCGGTCGCATAAGGTTTCCGGGATTCTCCGCGGCCTCACCTGTTGTGGACAATGGCGAGGCAGAATCCGGCGCTGCCGCGGTCTCGGCGAAGTCCGCCGTAGACCTCGACCTGAGAAATTGACACCAAATGCTCGGATGAAAAATGGTGCCCCCGCCAGGGTTCGAACCCGGGACCCCCTGATTACAAATCAGGTGCTCTACCAACTGAGCTACAAGGGCACTTTCGAGTGGGGAGTTACCAGATTTTCCCCTCCTGTAAAGAGAAAATCGCCGTAACATCACACACCATGCATTCGAGTTGCGTTGTTTCACTCACCGGCGATGGCGCAAGGCGCTTGTCCAAAAGCCTGTTTTTCCTGTACTTAATGCCGTCGCGCCGGCATGCTCCTGTCACAGGCTCGTGTTGGCTCAACTGGTTTCAGCGTCCCTTGCGCGGCCCCGTCGGGCGGCGGCACCCTCAAAGGCCCGTTCATGTCGTCCCAGACGAACAAGCTCTCCATCATCGCCTCGACGGCCCCGGAAGCCCAATCCGCGCTGGAGGACCTCGTGCGGCTCTACGGCAACGTGCCGACCGCGGAGGCCGACGTGATCGTCGCGCTTGGCGGCGACGGCTTCATGCTGCAGACGCTGCATGAAACGATCAATACGGGAAAAAGCGTTTATGGCATGAACTGCGGTTCGGTCGGCTTCCTGATGAACGACTATCGCGCCGAGAACCTCCATGAGCGGGTGGGCGAATCGATCGAGAACGAATTTCATCCACTCAAGATGACGACGGTGAACGACGATGGCTCGACGTCGGTCGCCCTCGCCATCAATGAGGTCTATCTTTTCCGGCAATCCTATCAGGCGGCCAAGCTCAGGGTCGAGATCGACGGCCATGTGCGGCTGGAGGAGCTGATCTGCGACGGCCTGATGATCGCCACGCCGGCCGGTTCGACAGCCTACAATCTCTCGGCGCATGGGCCGATCCTGCCGCTGGAAGCGCCGCTGCTCGCCATGACGCCGGTCTCGGCCTTCCGTCCGCGGCGCTGGCGCGGCGCGCTGCTGCCGAACCATGTCTGTGTCGATATCCACATCCTCGAAGCGGAGAAGCGGCCGGTCAACGCGGTTGCCGACAATACGGAGGTGAAGTCGGTGCTGAAGGTGCGGGTAGCACAATCGACCGAAATCACCGCGCGCATCCTTTCCGACCCCAACCATTCCTGGTCCGACCGGATTCTCGCCGAGCAGTTCAACAACTGACTCAGCGCCAGCTCACCGCTCATGAAGCCTGCTGCCCTCGCGTGAAGCTCAGCGCTTCGGGGTGAAGGCGCGCAAAAACGTGCGGGTGGCGTTCGCCGCCATCTGGTCGATCTCCGATTCCGGCGTCTGGCGGCCAAGCTGCTGGTCGTAACGCAGGTCGCTCGCGAGAAGTGCCATATACTGGCGGGCGGCAAGCGCCGGATCGTCGATTTCGAGATAACCGCCATGGGCGAGCTGCGCCAGGCGGGCCGCAATTGCCGGATATTTCTTGCCCGGCCCGTATTCCTTCCAGGTTTCGAAAAGCTCGGGGAACCGGGCGCCCTCGGTCTCGACCACCTTGCGCAGCCAGCGGCCGTTCGGGTCGCAGATCGCCTTGCGCAGGAGCTGGGCCGAGAAATGCGTCAGTTCCGCCTCGATATCCTCGGGCGCCACCGGGAAAGTATCGAGGACGCGGAAGAAACCGGCGCTGGAGCGGTCGGTGATTTCAGCGACCACGACCTTGAAAAGATTATCCTTGTCGCCGAGCTGATTGTAGATCGTCTGGCGCGATACCCCTGCCCTTGCGGCGATCGCATCGATGCTGGCGCCGCCAAAGCCCTGCTCGGCGAAAACATCGGCTGCAGCGTTGAGGATAGCCTGGCGCTTGTTCTGCGCCGGGGGCCAGGTGTCGTAATCGCGCGAAAGCTCGGCAGACGAATTTTTCATGACATCACCATAGCGGGGCTTGACGGATTGGACAATTGTGTCCAAAATCTTTTACATGATTGTTTAGGCCCATCCTCCCGTATCTGGCCGGCTCTCATATTCATCTCCCATAATCGTCCTCGCCCTGCCGTTACCACGGCAGATGTGGTGACGGGAAAGGTTTTTTCCAAATGCAAAGCAGAGCTCCTTCGCATGCCCTGTCGCTCGGGCTGCTCTCGGCTATAGGGCTTTTCGCCCTCGACATGTATCTCCCGGCATTGCCGACCATCAGCGCAAACCTCAATGCCGACAGCCATGAGGTGCAGGCGAGCCTGATCTCCTTCTTCGCCGCCATGGCGGTTTCGCAGATCGTCTACGGCCCGCTCTCCGACATGTTCGGCCGCAAGAAGCCGCTTTATGTCGGTCTCGCCCTTTATGCCATCGGGGCGGTCGGCTGCGCATTGTCGCCGTCGATCGAGTGGCTGATCGCCTTCCGGTTCCTGCAGGGCATGGGCGCCTGCGCCGGCGTCGTCATCTCCCGCGCCATCGTCCGCGACCTGCATACCGGTCCGGCCGCGGCCCAGCTGATGTCGCGGCTGATGCTGGTGTTCAGCGTCTCGCCCATCCTCGCCCCGCTTGCCGGCAGCATCGTCACCGTGTTCGGCGACTGGCGGCTGATCTTCTGGGTGATGGTCGGCGCGGGTGCGGTCGGCGCCGTCGTCGCCGTTTTCTTCCTCGAAGAAACCCGGCTGCCGGCTGCGCGCAGTGAAAGCAGCCTCGCCGGCGCGCTCAAATCCTATGGCACGCTGCTGCGGGACCCCTACTATCTCGGGCTGGTGCTGATCGCGTCCTTCGGCATGTCGAGCTACATGATCTACGTGGCCAACTCGTCCTTCGTGCTGATCCAGCACTACGGCCTGTCGCCGACCTTCTACAGCATCGTCTTCTCGTGCAATGCGGTCGCCTTCATCGGCATGTCGCAGTTGAACGGCTGGCTCTCCCGCAAGATCGGGCTCCGCAAAGTGATCCGCGGCGCAGTGTTCGGCTATTCGACGATGATGGTGCTGCTGGCACTGGTCACCTCGCTCGGCGTCGATCGTCTCGACGTCATGGCGGCCTTCCTGTTCGGCGGCTACGGGTTCCTGGGCATGATCATTCCGACGGCGGCGGTGCTGGCGCTCGAACACCACGGCCGGATCGCGGGTACGGCGTCGGCGATGATGGGCACGATCCAGTTCGTCACCTCGGCGGTCGTGATCGGCCTCGGCGGCATGTTCGTGGACGGCACCTCGCTGCCGATGGTCACGGTCATCGCGATGTGCTCGGTGGTGGTTTTCCTGCTGTCGCTGGTCGTGCTGCGCAGCCAGCGCGGTGCGATGGCGGCTGCGGCGGAATAGTCCCCGCCTTACCTGGCAAAAAGAAGCGGCCGGGCTTTGCAGTCCGGCCGCTTTCGTTCGTGCTTCTTCAAAATCCTCAGTCGACGTCGGCGACGTCCACATCCGGCTTGCCGCTGATGCGGTGCGCCAGGGCCGCTTCCATGAACGGATTGATATCGCCGTCCAGCACGTCGTCCGGCGCCGTGCTGGTCACGCCTGTCCGCAGGTCCTTGACCAGCTGGTAGGGCTGCAGGACGTAGGAGCGGATCTGGTGACCCCAGCCGATATCGGACTTGGAAGCCGCCTCGGCGTTGGCCGCGTCCTCGCGCTTCTTCAATTCCGCCTCGTAAAGCCGCGCACGCAGCATGTCCCAGGCCTTGGCGCGGTTCTTGTGCTGCGAACGTTCCTGCTGGCACTGCACCACGATGCCCGAGGGAATGTGGGTGATGCGCACCGCCGAGTCGGTGGTGTTGACGTGCTGGCCGCCGGCGCCCGAAGACCGGTAGGTGTCGATGCGGCAATCGCTCTCGTTGATCTCGATGTTGATCGAGTCGTCGATGACCGGATAGACCCAGATGGACGAGAAGGACGTGTGACGGCGCGCGTTGCTGTCATAGGGAGAAATGCGGACCAGGCGGTGCACGCCCGATTCGGTCTTCAGCCAGCCATAGGCATTGTGGCCCTTGACGAGAATAGTCGCGGACTTGATGCCGGCTTCTTCGCCGTCATGAACTTCCAGAAGCTCGACCTTGAAACGCTGGCGCTCGGCCCAGCGGGTATACATGCGCAGCAACATGTTCGCCCAGTCCTGGCTTTCCGTGCCGCCGGCACCGGAATGGACTTCGACATAGGTGTCGTTGCCATCCGCCTCGCCCGAGAGCATGGCCTCGACCTGGCGCCGGCCGGATTCCGCCTTCAGCGCCTTCAGCGCCTCCTCGGCTTCCTTGACGATCGCTTCGTCGCCCTCTTCCTCGCCGAGTTCGATCAGCTCGATATTGTCGTTAAGCTGCTGCTCCATGGCCTTGACGCCATTGATGCCGTCATCGAGCTGCTGGCGCTCGCGCATCAGTTTCTGCGCTTCGGCGGCATCGTTCCAGAGGTTCGGATCCTCCGCCTTGTTGTTCAACCAGTCCAGTCGTCTTACCGCCTGATCCCAGTCAAAGATGCCTCCTCAGCAGGCTTATGGCCTGCTTGATTTCGTCGACTACATTGATGATTTCCGCACGCATGGCGCTTGTTCTTCGCTCTTGGTGTTGGGGTTTTAGGTGCCGTGGACATAGTTGCAGCGAGCCCGGATGTAAAGCCCGGGCACCTCGCCAAGCCATTCGCTTCCGGCAGGATCAGAACAGTCCCGGCATGCCGGAGGTGACCGCCTGCTGGGCCTGGGGCGAGTTGGTGAAGATCTGGTCCTGGGTCATGTATTCGCCGTCGCCGATGACCTGGAAGACGTCGGCCGGGCCGGTGCCGGGCTTGAAGGCTTCGACGATCGTGTCCGGCTCGCCTTCCATGGCCGCCATGCCGGTCTTGCGGTTGACCGCGACGAGCTGCATGCCGTCCGGCACATGGAATTTTTCAGCCGGTGTCAGCTTGGCGGCCTGGGCCAGGAACTCGCCGAAAATAGGCGCTGCAAGGCCGCTGCCGGTGCCGGCACGGCCGAGGGGTGCCGGCGTGTCGAAGCCGACATAAAGACCGGCGACCAGGTTCGGCGTGAAGCCGACGAACCAGGCGTCCTTTTCGTCGTTGGTGGTGCCGGTCTTGCCGGCGACATCACGGTCCTTGACCGGGATCTTGCCAGCCGCGGTGCCGCGCTGGACGACGCCCTGCATCATCGAGGTGATCTGGTAGGCGGTCATCGGGTCGAGAACCTGCTCGCGATTGTCGACGATGCTCGGTTCTTCCTGGTTGGCCCAGTCATTGGCGTTGCAGCCGTCGCAGGCGCGTTCCTCATGACGGAAGATGGTCTTGCCGTAACGGTCCTGGATGCGGTCGATGACGGTCGGCTTGATCTGCTTGCCGCCGTTGGCGATGACCGCATAAGCCGAGACCATGCGCATGACGGTGGTCTCGCCGGAGCCGAGCGACATGGCGAGAACCGGCAGCATCTTGTCGTAGATGCCGAAACGTTCGGCATATTCGGCAACCAGTTCCATACCCATGTCCTGCGCCAGGCGCACGGTCATCTGGTTGCGGGATTTCTCGATGCCGGTGCGCAGCGTCGATGGGCCGCCCGCCTCGCCGCCATAGTTTTCCGGCCGCCAGACCTGACCGCCGGAGACGATCTCGATCGGGGCGTCCAGGATGACCGAAGCCGGCGTATAGCCGTTGTCGAGCGCGGCCGAATAGACGAACGGCTTGAACGACGAACCTGGCTGGCGCATTGCCTGGGTGGCGCGGTTGAATTCGGATTGCGAATAAGAGAAGCCACCCGCCATCGCAAGAACGCGGCCCGTGTTCGGGTCCATGGCGACGAAACCGCCCTGGACCTTCGGCGGCTGGCGCAGCCTGTAGGTCCTGGCCTGCGGATTGATCGGCTCCACGTAAACGACGTCGCCCGGCTTCAGCACGCCGTCCGGCGATTTCGCCGGCTTGCGGGTGTTGGTCGAGTCGCGATAGGCCCATTTCATGTCGTCGCCGTTGATCGTGCCGGTCTCGCGAGCCGCATCGACCTTGCCGGCCGCATCAGACGAGGGCTGCAGGCCGATCGTGGCGGACTTCGCCGAGACCTCGGTGACGACCGCGAGCTTCCATTCCGGCACGTCCGAAAGCGATTTCTGCTTGGCGAGTTCCGGCCCCCAGTCGCCAATCATGGCGATCTGTGCGATCGGCCCATGGAAACCGCGGCGCTCGTCATATTCCACCAGACCGTTCTGCAGGGCGGTGCGGGCGATGACCTGAAGGTCGGGATCGAGCGAGGTGCGCACCGAAAGGCCGCCCTCGTAGAGCGCCTTGTCGCCGTAACGCTCGATGAGCTGGCGACGCACTTCTTCGGAGAAATAATCCGATGCGAAGACATGGGCGCCGGTACGGCGCTGCTTGACGCCGAGCGGCTGCTTCTTGGCGTCCTCGGCATCGGCCTGAGTGATGTAGCCGTTCTCGGCCATGCGGTCGATGACCCAGTTGCGACGCTCGAGCGCCGCCTTTTCGCGACGGAAAGGATGGTAGTTGGCCGGTCCCTTGGGAAGGGCGGCAAGATAGGCGGCCTCGGCCGTCGTCAGCTCGGTCACCGACTTGTCGAAATAGGTGAGCGCTGCGCCGGCGATGCCGTAGGAGTTCAGGCCGAAAAAGATCTCGTTCAGGTAGAGTTCGAGGATCTTGTCCTTCGAATAGGTCTGCTCGATGCGGAAGGAGAGGATCGCTTCCTTGACCTTGCGGTCGATCGTCTGGTCGGCGGAGAGCAGGAAGTTCTTCGCCACCTGCTGGGTGATCGTCGAGGCGCCTTCCGGGCGACGGCCGGAACCGAGGTTCTGGAGGTTCGAGAGGACGGCTCGCCCAAGACCCGTGATGTCGATGCCGGGATGGCTGTAGAAATTCTTGTCTTCAGCAGAAAGGAACGCCGCCTTGACCCGATCCGGCACCGCCTGAATGGGCAGGAAGAGGCGCCGTTCGCGGGCATACTCCGCCATCAGGGCACCGTTGCCGGCATGAACGCGGGTCGCGACCGGCGGCTCGTAGGAGGCAAGCACCTCGTAGTTCGGCAGGTCCTTGGTCATACCGGTGAGGTAGATACCCACGCCGGCAGCCACGACCAGAAACAGGACGCAGGCCAAACCAAAGAGATAACCAATCAATCTTACCATATCGGAGCTACCGTTCAGCTTTCATTCGGCGCGTAAAACACACCATCGCATGGTTAGAGGCGTTTTGCACGGTGATTGCACCAGCGCAAGGCGAAAGCGGATCAATTGCCCCTCGTCCTTTGCGCCTGGTAATCCCCGAGTAACCGCCCGAATGTGAGTAAAATAGGGCTCTTATCTGCAATTTCCGGTAACCGGCATCCCCTGCACCATATTCGCCAGCGCCTGTGGCAGCCGCGCCACGCGCGTCAGCCAGAATCAGCCGCCGTTCGCCACCGCGCGGTCGCGATAGCGCCTGATCGCGTCGACCATGCGATCAATCACCTTGGAGCGCCACGACTCATCCAGCAGCAGCTTTTCGTCTTCGACATTGGACAGGAAGCCAAGTTCGAGCAGCACCGACGGAATGTCCGGTGCGCGCAGAACCTGGAAGCCCGCATAACGGTGGGGATTGTTGATGAGCCCGATCTGCCCTTCGAAGGACTGGACGACATTGGTGGCGAGCGCGATCGAAAACGCCTGGGTCTCGCGCCGGGTCAGGTCGAGCAGGATATCGGCGACCTCGGGCGGGCCGCTCTGGAGCGTGTAGCCCGCAAGCTCGTCGGACAGGTTTTCGCGCGCGGCAAGGTTTTCGGCCATGCGGTCGGAGGCCTTGTCGGACAGGGTATAGACGGTCGCGCCGCGAATGTCCTTCTGGCCGAGCGTGTCGGCATGCAGGGATACGAAGAGATCGGCGTGGCCCTGGCGGGCAAGCGTCACGCGCTCGGAGAGCGACAGGAACGTATCGTCGTCGCGGGTCAGGAAGGCCTTGATACCCTCGACCTTGTTCAATCGTTCGGCAAGCGTCCTGGCGAACGCAAGCGTGATGGTCTTCTCCGGCGTCTTGGTGCCCGCCCCCGTCGCGCCGGCATCGATCCCGCCATGCCCGGCATCGACCGCAACCGTAAAGACATTGTCCTTCTCGGCCATCGCCAGCGCGTCCGGAGCCGCCGCAGTCGATGTCGCCCAGTTCTGGGTCTTCACCAGATCGGCAAAAACGTCCCTGGACGTCATTTCCGCATCCAGGACCAGCCTGTAGCTGCCGTTATCGTTGGATTGAACCTCGGCGATCGACAGTTTCACCGGCCTCTTGGCGGTCAGCACGATGCGGGCGCTCGACTCACCCATCGTGCCGTAGCGGATATCCTTGAAGAGACCGCGCGCGGACAGATCCTCGGCGGGGAAGCCGAAGGCGGTTGCCGGCAGATCGACGATCACCCGTTCCGGCGCGGCGACGTAATGGACGGAGAATTCGGGTTTTTTCTCGAACTCTATGACGATCCGGGTGCGCGCCTCGTCGCCGGCGACCCGCGCGCTGAAGGCGAGAAGCGGCGGCTGCGGCGTCGCGCGCGCGGAACTCAAGGGAGGTGTCGAGACGAAGGCTGCCAAAAGAAGAACCGCGCAAGCGATTCGCGCAAAAAAACGCTGCGGGCGTCCGCCGCAGGCCCTCGCCGCGCTTGCCTTTAAATCCGCCCTCAAAACGCCACTCGCATTCAAAGCCCCGCCGCCTATCGGCCAACCCGCGTCAAAGTGCCCGTTTCAGAAGGCATCTGCATGTCCAAAGACGCGAATCATCCGCCCGTTCCCTGCCATCCATAAGGGGTCTAATTCCATCGAGAATATGGCAAACTTGGCTTTTCCCTTGCTATTGTGACAGATAAACCATACAACGCCGGTGAGGGTTAAAGTGTTGACGGGATAGTCTGCCGATAGGCTGGCCAGCCTCTTCAGGACCTGGCGCCGAAGACCGACAGTCATCCGCCGTCGCTACACTTTTCCTGATACTCGATCCATCCGGCGGTGGCCGGAATAGTACCGGGTGGCGTGCCACCCACCGCTCATGCGGAGCACATTCATCGGGCCCATGCGGGCCTATGGTATCGTCATTCTCGTTTGGTTTTTGATGTCGCGGCACAATTTGCAGAACCTGGAGGGACTGAGGGAGCAATGCTCCCCATCATCTTTCCGGTTGCCGTCACAACCGCGCCCGACGGGAACATTTTTATCCGGCGCAACGACCGTATTGCATGACGGGCCTGTCCTCGTGGCAGGCTTTTCTGCATTCTCCCGGCGGCGCCGAGGAGCAGAATTTCAATGGCAGACAAAATGCTTATCGACGCGTCTCACGAAGAGGAGACGCGCGTAGTTGTCGTTCGCGGTAACCGGATCGAGGAGTTCGATTTCGAATCGCAGCATAAGAAACAGATACGCGGCAATATCTATCTGGCGAAGGTGACGAGGGTGGAACCCTCACTGCAGGCCGCCTTCGTCGATTACGGCGGGAACCGTCACGGCTTCCTCGCCTTTGCCGAAATCCATCCCGATTACTATCAGATCCCGCTTGCCGATCGTCAGGCGCTGATGCAGCAGGAAGCCGAGGATCAGCGCAAGATCGCCGAGGCGGAAGCCGCTGATCCGGTGGTCGATCTTGCCAACCAGGATCAGCCGGATATCGGCATCTCCACCCCGGCAGCCGCCGCCGAGCCCGCAAGCGAAGCCGGCGCGGAAGCAACCGAGGCGAGCCCGGCCGAGGCGGTCGCCGCCGAAGCGGCTGAAAAGCCGAAAGCCAAGCCGCGCCGCAGCCGCGCCCGCAAGAAGCCGGTAGAAGAAGCAGCGGCTCTTGAAGCCGGAGCGTCCGAGGGTGAAGGCGTTCCTTCCTCCGAAAACAATGACGACGACAGCTCGACGCCCGGCGAAATGGCCGCGATGGTCGAGACCGATTCGATTTCGGAAGACGTCGACGCCCGCCGCGGCGGCCGCAACGACGATTTCGATGACGACGACGATGACGATCACGGCGAGAAGGAAGTGATCGAGTCGGTCGGCGCCGAAGACGCCATGGAAGAAGTTCCGGACCGCGTCGTGCGCAAGCCGCGCAAGCAGTACCGCATCCAGGAAGTCATCAAGCGCCGCCAGATCCTGCTCGTGCAGGTCGCCAAGGAAGAGCGCGGCAACAAGGGCGCTGCTCTCACCACCTATCTTTCGCTTGCCGGCCGTTACTCGGTGCTGATGCCGAACACGGCGCGTGGCGGCGGCATTTCCCGCAAGATCACCCAGCCGCAGGACCGCAAGCGCCTGAAGGAAATCGCCCGCGAACTCGACGTGCCGCAGGGCATGGGCGTGATCCTGCGCACCGCCGGTGCGAACCGCACCCGCGTCGAAGTCAAGCGCGACTTCGAATACCTGATGCGCCTTTGGGAAAACGTCCGCACCCTGACGCTGAGCTCGACCGCCCCTACCCTCGTCTACGAGGAAGGCTCGCTGATCAAACGCTCGATCCGCGACCTCTACAACAAGGACATTTCCGAGATCATCGTGTCCGGCGAAGAAGGCTATCGTGAAGCGAAAGACTTCATGAAGATGCTGATGCCGAGCCATGCCAAGGTGGTTCAGCCCTATCGCGACCTGCATCCGATCTTCGCCCGCTCGGGCATCGAGGCGCAGCTCGACCGCATGCTGCAGCCGCAAGTGACGCTGAAGTCCGGCGGCTACCTGATCATGAACCAGACGGAAGCTCTCGTCGCCATCGACGTCAACTCCGGCCGTTCGACCCGCGAACACTCGATCGAGGAAACGGCGCTCCAGACCAACCTGGAGGCGGCAGAGGAAGTCGCCCGCCAGCTCCGCCTGCGCGACCTTGCCGGCCTGATCGTCATCGACTTCATCGACATGGAAGAGAAGCGCAACAACCGCGCCGTCGAGAAGAAGCTGAAGGATTGCCTGAAGAACGACCGCGCCCGCATCCAGGTCGGCCGCATCTCGCATTTCGGCCTCTTGGAAATGTCGCGCCAGCGCATCCGCGCTTCGGTTCTCGAATCGACGACGCAAATCTGCACCCATTGCGGCGGCACCGGGCATGTCCGCTCGCAGTCGTCGGTCGCCCTGCATGTGCTGCGCGGCGTCGAGGAATATCTGCTCAAGAACACCACGCATGACATCACCGTGCGCACCACGCCGGAGATCGCGCTCTATCTCCTCAATCACAAGCGCAGCAGCATCGTCGATTACGAGAACCGCTTCGGCGTCTCGATCTTTATCGAATCGGATGTCAGCATCGGCTCCAGCCACTTCGCGATCGATCGCGGCGAGCCGGTCGAAAACCCGGTCAAGATCGAAAGCCTGATGCAGTTCGCGGCCATCCCCGTCGAAGAGGATGATGACGACATCATCATCGAAGCCGACGAGGAAGAAGAAGATGAGACGGTTGCAGCGGCGCAGCCGGCAGCGGCCAATGCCGAGCGCACCCAGCAGCAGGGCGATGACCCGAACGGCCGCAAGCGCAAGCGCCGTCGGCGTCGTCGCAACCGTGGCGGAGAAAAGGGCGCAGACGCCCAGAGCGCCCAGGGCGGCAGCGACGACATGGCCGACGGCGACGAGGACGGCGATGAAGGCGAGGACGACGTTTCCGAAGCCGGCGACGCATCCGACGCAACTACTGCCGCCGATTCGGACTCGGAAGAAAACCGCCGCAAGCGCCGTCGCCGCGGCAAGCGCGGCGGTCGTCGCAATCGCAACGGTGAGGACGGACAGGAGCTGAACGCTTCGGAGGACGGCGACGCAGCCGACGAAGACGCATCCAGCGAAGATGTCGCCGCAGCACCGGCAGCAGCCGTAGCGGAGGCCTCCGAAGAGGTGGCAGCCGAGGCCGTGCCGGCTCCCGCCGAGACGGAAGCGGCACCTGGCGGCAAGTCGGAAGCCAAACCGCGCCGTTCGCGTCGTGGCAAGGCAGCGACTGCGACCGACGCACCGGCCGCGGAAGAAGTTCAGGCGACTGTCGCCGCTCCGGCTCCGGTGGAAACCGTCGTCGAGCAGGTCGAGGCAGCACTCGGCGAAGAGCCGCAGGCTCCCGAGGCAGCTCCGGTCGCACAGACTCCCGTCGAGGAAGCACCCGCAGCAGCAGCCGAGCAGGCAGATGCCGGCGAAGCGAAGCCGGCCCGAGCCAACCGCGCGTCCAACATCTCGTCCTCAGCCGAGGCTGTGGTGAAGAGTTCCGACCCGGTGGCGGCTCCCGAGGCCGAAAATGACCCTTCAAAGCCGAAAAAAGCCGGCTGGTGGCAGCGCCGCGGCTTCTTCTGAGCCTGACGAGAACCGATGAAACGGCCGCGCAAAACGCGGCCGTTTCTGTTTTACGCCGCGTTTCAGGCTGAGAAACTGCATCAACCTCCTGCCGAAGTGAATCCGAAAACCCAGCCAGCCCCTTGAAATCAGACTCCATTCCCCGTCGGGTTCGCCATCCGGCCAAGCGTCATACGCAGTTGTGAACTGGCGGAAACCGGGGGGAAATGATTTTGAGGTTTTTTGCAAAGCCCGACTGGCTTACTTTGGGCACAAATCGCAACAATGGTGTGCGGGATTCGTGCGCCCGACCCAAGAGGATATGGATGACCCGCCTGTTCAAGACGCCCGTTTTCAAGACATTGGCCGCCGGCTCGATGCTGGCCCTGGCACTTTCCACAGCCGCCCCGGCTGTCGCCCTGGACGACCAGCAGAAAAAGGAAATGGGCGCGTTCATCCGCGAATACCTGATCCAGAACCCGGAAGTGCTGGTCGAGGTTCAGAACGCGCTGGAAGCCAAGCAGCAGGCCCAGCGTGTCGATCAATCCACCAAGGCCATCGCTGACAACAAGCAGGAGATCTTCTCCTCGCCGAGCGACATCACGCTCGGCAATCCGAAGGGCGACGTCACGGTCGTCGAGTTCTTCGATTACAATTGCGGCTACTGCAAGCGGGCGCTTTCCGACATGGACGACATCCTTTCCAAGGACAAGAACGTCCGCTTCATCCTGAAGGAATTCCCGATCCTCGGTCCGGACTCGGTCGCCGCCCACCGGGTCGCCAACGCCGTGCGTCTGGTCGCGCCTGAGAAATATGCGGAGTTCCACCGCGAACTGCTCGGCGGAAAACCTCACGCCTCGGAGGCGACCGCCATTGCAGTCGCCAGCGCGCTCGGCGTCAAGGAGGCGGCGATCCGCAAGTCCATGGCCGACCAGCCGAACGACGACCTGGTGCGCGACGCCTACCGGCTCGCCAACGCGATCGGCATCACCGGCACGCCGACCTACGTGGTCGGCGACGAAGCCGTGTTCGGCGCCGTCGGCCTCGAGACGATCGAGCAGAAGGTCGAGAACGTACGTGCCTGCGGCAAGGCGACCTGCTGACAGGGCAAACCCAAACAGATAGCTGTTCCATCGCAGTGGACTCACGGGCTTTCGGCGCGGCGGGGGCTTTCCCTTGCCGCCTCGCCGGTCTATAGGTGGCCCCTGAATTTCTGCATGGAACAATAAATCAGTGATGAGCAAGACGATCTTCGTCCTCAATGGCCCCAATCTCAATATGCTGGGCAAGCGCGAGCCGGGCATCTATGGCGCGGCGACGCTGAAGGACGTCGAGAAGGACTGTATCGCAGCCGGCAGGGAACTCGGCTTCGATGTCGATTTTCGCCAGAGCAATCATGAAGGCGTGCTGATCGACTGGATGCACGAGGCCAACGAAAAGGCCGTGGGCGTCGCCATCAATGCCGGCGCCCTTACTCACACCTCGATCGCCTTGCACGACGCCATCAAGGCGATCTCCGTGCCGGTGATCGAACTTCATATCTCGAATGTCCATGCGCGGGAGGAATTCCGCCATCATTCGATGATCGCACCGGCGGTAAAAGGCGTGATCTGTGGTTTTGGCACCGCGAGCTACATTCTGGCGCTGCACGCCTTGAAATCCATTACCGCCTGACAAGATAAACAGAACAATAGGGTTTGCCATGTCTGACAAGAAGAACGGTATCGACAAGGGACTGATCCGCGACCTCGCGAACATCCTCAACGAGACCGACCTCACCGAGATCGAAGTCGAACAGGACGATCTGCGTATCCGCGTGTCCCGCGCCGGTACGACGCAGTATGTCCAGGCCCCGATCGCAGCACCCGCCTACGCCCCGGCTGCCGCAGCCGCTCCGGTTGCCGCTGCCGCGCCCGCAATCCAGGACAACAAGAACGCCGTGACGGCGCCGATGGTCGGCACCATCTACCTCTCCCCGGCCCCGGGCTCGCGCGCCTTCGTCGAAGTCGGTGCCACCGTCAAGGAAGGCCAGACGCTGCTGATCATCGAGGCCATGAAGACGATGAACCAGATCCCGTCGCCGCGCTCCGGCAAGGTCACGGAAATCCTGGTCAACGACGCTCAGCCCGTCGAGTATGGCCAGCCGCTCGTCATCATCGAGTAAGGCGCATCCATGATTTCCAAGATCCTCATAGCCAACCGCGGTGAAATCGCGCTTCGCGTGCTTCGCGCCTGCAAGGAACTCGGCATCGCGACCGTCGCGGTCCATTCCACCGCGGACGCCGACGCCATGCATGTCCGGCTCGCCGACGAAAGCGTCTGCATCGGCCCGCCGCCGTCGCGCGACAGCTATCTGAACATCCACCAGATCGTCGCCGCCTGCGAAATCACCGGCGCCGACGCCGTACACCCGGGCTACGGCTTCCTGTCGGAAAACGCCAAGTTCGCGGATATTCTCGACGCGCACGGCATCACCTTCATCGGTCCGACCGCCGACCATATCCGCATCATGGGCGACAAGATCACCGCCAAGCAGACCGCGCAGGAACTCGGCATCCCCGTCGTTCCCGGTTCCGATGGCGAGGTGAAGCCCGAGAACGCGATGGAAATCGCCCGGCAGATCGGGTTCCCGGTGCTGATCAAGGCAACCGCCGGCGGCGGCGGACGCGGCATGAAGGTCGCCAAGACCGAAGCCGATCTCGACGAAGCCGTATCGACCGCCCGTTCCGAAGCGCTCGCCGCTTTCGGCAATGACGCCGTCTACATGGAAAAGTATCTCGGGAAGCCCCGCCATATCGAAATCCAGGTGGTCGGTGACGGCGAAGGCAATGCGATCCATCTCGGCGAGCGCGACTGCTCGCTGCAGCGCCGCCACCAGAAAGTCTGGGAAGAAGCCAATTCCCCTGCCCTCAACGTCGAGCAGCGGATGAAGATCGGCGAAGTCTGCGCCGATGCGATGCGCAAGCTGAAATATCGCGGCGCCGGCACGATCGAGTTCCTCTACGAGAACGGCGAGTTCTATTTCATCGAGATGAACACCCGTCTCCAGGTCGAACACCCGATCACCGAAGCGATCACCGGCATCGACCTCGTGCACGAGCAGATCCGCGTTGCCTCCGGCGGCGGCCTGTCCGTCAAGCAGGAGGACATCGTGTTCTCCGGCCACGCCATCGAATGCCGCATCAATGCCGAGGATCCGCGCACCTTCGTGCCGTCGCCCGGCACGATCACGCATTTCCACGCACCGGGCGGCCTTGGCGTGCGCGTCGATTCGGGCGCCTATGCCGGCTACAAGATCCCGCCCTATTACGACAGCCTGATCGGCAAGCTGATCGTGCATGGACGCACCCGCGTCGAATGCATGATGCGCCTGCGGCGTGTGCTGGACGAGTTCGTCGTGGACGGCATCAAGACGACGCTGCCGCTTTTCCAGGATCTCGTCGACAATCCGGATATCGCCAACGGCGATTATGACATTCACTGGCTGGAGCAATATCTCGCCGGCGACAAGACGCATTAGGGAGATCGATGGCAGGGCGACGCGGCAGATATTACCCGGCGATAACCCCGGAAATCCTGTTGCGCGCCTATTCCATCGGCCTTTTCCCGATGGCCGAATCCGCCGACGACCCGGAAATCTTCTGGGTCGAACCGGAAATGCGCGGCATCCTGCCGCTCCACGACTTCCACGTTTCGAAAAGCCTCGCCAAGGCGGTCCGCAGGACCTCGCTGGACATCCGGTTCGACACGGCCTTCGAACGGGTGATCGCCTTCTGCGCCGAGCCCGCCGGGGACCGGCAGAGCACCTGGATCAACTCCACCATCCGCAAGCTTTATATCGAATTGCACCGCATGGGCCACGCGCATAGCGTCGAGGCCTTCGAGGGCGATGAACTGGTCGGCGGTCTCTATGGCGTCTCGCTCGGCTCCGCCTTCTTCGGCGAGAGCATGTTTTCCAGGCGCACCAACGCCTCCAAAATCTGCCTCGTGCACCTTGTCGAGCGGCTTCGGAAACACGGCTTTACCCTGCTCGACACGCAGTTCACGACCGAACATCTGAAGACGTTCGGCGCAATCGACATCCCCAAGGACGACTATCTCAAGCTGTTGAGAACCGCGGTCGATTCGCCGCATTTGAGATTCTGAAGGAAGATCAGTTGGTCGCTTTCGGCGGCGGCACATCGGACTTCTGTTTGCAGCCGGTCAGCCAGACGTCGTAGATGGGATGCTCGACGGCATTGAGGCCGGGGCTGTCGGCGAACATCCAGCCGGTGAAAATCCGGCGGATCTTGCGGTCGAGGGTGATCTCGTCGACTTCCACGAAACCATCGATCTTCTGGGCTTCCGTCTCGTCGCGGGAATAGCAGACCTTTGGCGTCACCTGCAGCGCGCCGTACTGGACCGTCTCGTTGACATAGACGTCGAACGTGGTGATGCGACCGGTGATCTTGTCTATGCCGGCAAAGACCGCGACCGGGTTGCTCAGCCGCGCCGCAGATACACCATCCGCCGCAAGCACGGATGCCAGCGCGATCAAAGCGCCGATCATTGGCTTGCGTGGAAAAACCGTCATCAATCCCATTATGCTTCCCGTCTCGGCAGATCCCGTCGGCATCGACCCCTAGAGATCGAATGTGGCCAAAACAGGTGTCAGTTGCCGGGCGTCCAGGCGTCGTAATCGCCCGTAACGCGGGGACGTTCACCGGTCGCGGCAAGCGAGCCCTGCGGGCGATAGGCAAGCGGCGTGCCGGTGCCGTTCGGCTTGTGCGCCTTTTCCCATTCGCGCGCCTTGTAGTCTTCCTTGGACGGAGGAACGTCGGTGCGGTAATGCATCCAGCCGTGCCAGCCGGGCCCGATCGCGGAGGCTTCTGCGTAATCCTTGTAGATCACCCACCGCTTCGGCTTGCCCCAGGAGGTCATCGGGCCTTCGTAATAGACATTGCCGAGTTCGTCTTCGCCGACCTTCTTGCCGAAACGCCAGGTGAAGAACCGGGTGCCCATGGTCTGTCCGTTCCACCAGGTGAAGATCTGCAGCAGGAGGTTTTTCATGGATGTTCCGTCGGCTTGGCAAACAGGATGACGATCGAAGTGGTTGATCCGCTTATGCCGCTTGGCGCCTTCGATGTCCAGTGATTCCAAATGTCGCGCACGGTCATTTGAGCTTCATCTTGAAGCCGAAATGGCTTTTGGCGAAGCCGAGCCGTTCATAAAAACGATGCGCGTCGGTGCGCGCCATGTTGGAGGTGAGCGTGACCTGGCGGCAATCGCGGCGCCTGGCTTCCTCGACCGCATGTCCGATCATCCGGGCGCCGATGCCCTGGCCGCGCATGTCGCTGCGTGTCTGCACCGCTTCCAGGATCATCGACAGCGATCCCCGGCCCGTCAGGGTACGGTTGAAGAGGATCTGGAACGTGCCGACCACCTCGCCTTCCCGTTCGGCGACGAAGAGCTGTTCGTTCTGCGAGGCATCGATGACGTTGAAGGCGCGCAGGTAGTCGTCGAAGGCGGCCTCGTCCGTCGTGTCGCCATGGCCGCCGACGTCATCCGCCGCAAACAGGGCGATGAGTTCGGGAAGATCGGCTTGCCGCGCCCTGCGGATCACGATATCGGCCATGCAAAAAGTCCTCCTCGGTGGATCAGCGCAACTCCAGCCGCTTCTCCATGATGATCGCCGGCAGGCCGGAATTGGGAGCACCCCATTCCTCCATCCGGTCGACCTCGGAAAACCCGAGCCGCTCGTAGAAGGACATCGCGCGCACATTCGGCAGCGCCACTTCGACCCGCATGATCTCGGCATCCGGAAAGCAGGTTTCGAGTTCGGCGAAGATATCCCGCCCGATACCCTCGTTCTGGCAGGACGGCTTGACGTAGAGCTGATGCAGCATCGCCGTCTTCACCATTTTCGGATACATGGCCGCATATCCGATGCCGCCGATATTCTTGCCGTCGTCGGCAACCAGGAACTCGCCGCCGCGCTTCTGGATGCGCGCCTTGACGGCGGCGGGAGAATGCCAGCCGTCGACCATTTTCCTGACCTTGTCGGCCCCGTAGAACGGATCATAGGTATCGTGAAAGGTCACCGCCAGCAGGGCGCGGATCTGCTCGACGTCAGCTTCACCGGCGGTGCGGACGAAGTAGACCATCGGGCCTACTCCTCTTCGATCCCGAGCTTCGCCTTGACGAGCGCCTGGACGGCCTGCGGGTTGGCCTTGCCACCGGTCGATTTCATGACCTGGCCGACGAACCAGCCGGCAAGCGTGGGCTTGGCCTTGACCTTGGCGACCTGGTCCGGGTTGGCGGCGATGATCTCGTCGACGGCGGCCTCGATCGCGCCGGTATCGGTCACCTGCTTCATGCCGCGGCTCTCGACGATCTCGGCCGGATCGCCGCCCTCGTTGAGCACGATCTCGAAGAGATCCTTGGCGATCTTGCCGGAAATCGTCTCGGCCTTTATGAGGTCGATGATGGCGCCGAGCTGGGCGGGAGAAACCGGAGTCTCTTCAATGTCTTTGCCGGTTCTGTTCAAGGCGCCCAGCAGGTCGTTAATCACCCAGTTGGCGGCAATCTTGCCGTCGCGGCCCTCGGCCACGGCCTCGAAATAATCGGCGATCGCCTTTTCGGACACCAGAACCGAGGCATCGTAAATCGACAGGCCGAGTTCGCGCACGAACCGGGCCTTCTTGTCGTCCGGCAGTTCCGGCAGGTGACGTTCCAGCTCGGCGACAAAGGCGTCGTCGAATTCGAGCGGCAGCAGGTCTGGGTCGGGGAAATAACGGTAGTCGTGCGCGTCTTCCTTGGAGCGCATCGAGCGCGTCTCGCCCTTGTTGGGGTCAAAGAGCCGGGTCTCCTGGTCGATCGAGCCGCCGTCTTCGAGAATGCCGATCTGGCGGCGCGCTTCGTATTCGATCGCCTGGCCGATGAATCGGATCGAGTTGACGTTCTTGATCTCGCAGCGCGTGCCGAATTCAGCGCCCGGACGGCGTACCGAGACGTTGACGTCGGCGCGCATCGAGCCTTCGTCCATGTTGCCGTCGCAGGTGCCGAGATAGCGCACGATCGAGCGAAGCTTGGTCATATAGGCCTTGGCTTCGTCGGACGAGCGCATGTCGGGCTTGGAGACGATCTCCATCAGAGCCACGCCGGAACGGTTGAGGTCCACATAGGACATGGTCGGATGCTGGTCGTGCATCGACTTGCCGGCATCCTGTTCCAGATGCAGGCGCTCGATGCCGATCTCGATATCCTCGAACTGGCCCTGGCGGTCCGGACCGAGCGAGATGACGATCTGGCCTTCGCCGACGATCGGGTCCTTATACTGGGAAATCTGGTAGCCCTGCGGCAGGTCCGGATAGAAATAGTTCTTGCGGTCGAACAGCGAACGCTTGTTGATCTGAGCCTTGAGGCCAAGCCCGGTGCGCACCGCCTGCTTGATGCATTCCTCGTTGATGACCGGCAGCATGCCCGGCATCGCCGCATCGACGAGCGAGACGTTCGAGTTCGCCGGCTTGCCGAACTCGGTCGAGGCGCCGGAGAAGAGCTTGGAATTGGACAGGACCTGGGCGTGCACCTCCAAACCGATGATGACTTCCCAGTCGCCGGTGGCACCGGGAATGAAGCGTTTCGGATCGGGCGTGCGGACGTCGACAAGGGTCATCTGATGCTCGTGAAATGGTCTCGATTGGGTTTTCTGGAGGTAGAGCAAATGGCGTTGCGGTGCAAGGCTGGTGCGCAAAAGCATCGCTGTAGAATGCGGCCGTTCGTTCAGCCGGCTTTAACCGGACTCTGGTGAAATCGCGGAATGGAGCTTTCAACCCCACTCACGCTGTTTGTCCTATATCTGCTCCTGAACGTCATCGTCTTCTGCGTTTATTGGTGGGACAAGCAGGCGGCCATCGATGGCACATGGCGGATCAGCGAGCGTACGCTCCTCGGTGTAGCCTTCATCGGCGGTAGTCTGGGTGCCGTGGCCGCGCAGCAGATGCTGCGACACAAGACCCGTAAGGAACCTTTCCGTACGTTGCTGATGATCATAGTCACCCTTCACACGCTCGGCGCGGCGTCCTGGCTGCTTGCTCCGGACTTGACGCGGCGGGCGATCGCGGTCATCGCCGGGGCGATCTAGAAGCTCGGCCCGTAGGTGTCGGGCGCTTCCGCGACGAGGCGTTTCGACAGGCCCACCGACTGCACGTCCCTGTCGATCTTCGGCGAATAGATGGTCGAGAGCCAGTTGATGGAATAGCCCTGCTTCTCGAAGAAGCCGACCGCCTCGGCATTGCGGGCGTGGGTCTCGACGCGGGCGACTTCGAACCTCTGGTGGACGATCTCGGCCTCGACCTCGACAAGAAGCGCGCGGCCAAGCCCCTGCCCCTTGAAGGATGGATCGATCCAGAAGTCGGAAATCAGCTCGTCGAGCTTTTCGCGCGCCGCCCAGCCTGCAAGATTGCCGGCCTGCTCGACGACGGTAATGGTGAGCCAGGAGGAGCGCGTGAAATTCTGGAAGGCAGTGCGGGCGCTGGAGCGCATATCGGTCATCTCACCGATCGAAATCATGGCCTTCTCCCAGGAGCGGAAGCCGATTTCCGCCAGGATATCCACCTCGTCCTCACGCGCATTGCGAATATGGGCCATAGCTTCCCCTGTTGCAATTGCAGTAGACCACTGAGTCCGCGCTTTGACCAGTGCAACAAATAGGGCCTTTCAGGCAGGTGCTTGACGGCCAAGGAAAACCCGCCTAGTGCGGATTTCGCATTGATGGAGTTTTGATGTTCTCTTCCGTAGAGACCCGCTGAGGGGCCGGCCCCGCATCCAGCCGCGCCGGCCCAGACAAAAACGAGAACCCCGACGTCCCGCGACGCCGGATACGTTTTTGCGCGCTCGTCTGCGAGCGCTTCTCCGGACATCAAGACAATGGATATTTCCCGCGCCGAACAGCGCATCCTCCACCTGCTCGCCCAGGGCGGCAGGATCGAGATCACCCGCGACGACAACAGAAAGATCGAAAAGCTGCAGCTCGTCACCCGCGAAGGCTGGGCCTTTTCCGGCCTGGACCTCGTCACCTTCCGCAAGCTCAAGCAGAAGAAGGCGATCAGATCCCAGGGCGGCAGGCCCTACCGTATCACCGAACGGGGATTGGTACTGGTGAGGGCCGAGCAGGATAACCGGTGATATGGAAGGCCGGTTTTACGGTCAAAACCGGCCTCTTCATTCCCGATCTGGCGGAAACTTCTGACGGTCATGGATAATCGCTATCACTTCGATATCGATCTCATCCACGATTCTATAGACCGCGAAATAGGACAAGCGAACGATCGACAATTCGCGTGTTTCGGCAACGCGCCCGACCCGCCCCAGAAACGGAAACTGCTCCAGCATAGCTATGGCTTGAAGGATACGTGCGATCACACGCTTGGCCGCGTGATCGTCTTCCAAAGATATATAGGAATAGATAGCGTCTAGGTCAGCTTCCGCTCGCGGCGTTAAACTAATGTTCAAGGCCGAATTTCTTCCATACCTTGTCTAACGGGATGCGGCGCTCCGGATATTGTTTAGCTTCCTCGAGAGCCTTTTCGATCTTGGCGTTTGCCCACGCATCATAATCTCGGTCAGTCGATATCAAATCGGCTGCAATAGACCCTTCCGGCTTCTTCGCTTCGTTTTTGGGCGCGCTCATTTCAACAGTATAGCACGGCCCCACGGGGAACTCTATCTCGATAGCGCCCCGCTTCAGCCCGTCTTGAAAAGCCCCGCCTTCATCGCCGACCATTCCTCCGCGACCGACCCCGAGCGCCTTTTTCCGGCGCGGCGGTACCAGTAGTCGGCGTTCCAGTCGTCGCCTTCGATGCGGTGGCAGAGGGCGTGGCCCCAATCGAACGGTTGTTCGCCCTCATGGGCTTGGCAGATGTTATGGACCGCCTGCCAATCGGCGCCCATGGTGAAGCCCGAAGCCGCGAGGCGATCGAACGCTTCGATCAAACGTGCAAGATCAGTCTCGGCCATGAACCATCTCCCCGGGCAACCGCCCGATGATCGGCGGCCGTCATCCTGCAGATCGTGCGCCTGTTACCACCACTTCGCCGGCGTGAACCGGCCGGCGGCCTGTTCGATGACATAAGCGGTGCGGAACAGCGTTTCTTCCTCGAACGGCTTGCCGATCAGCTGCAGGCCGAGCGGCAGCCCCTTATGGTCCAGGCCGGCGGGAACGGCGATGCCCGGCAGGCCGGCCATGTTGACCGTCACCGTAAAGATGTCGTTGAGGTACATCTTGACCGGATCGGACGCGAGGTCCTCATCGGCGATACCGAAGGCGGACGACGGCGTGGCGGGCGTCAGGATGGCATCGACGCCGGCGTCGAAGACGATCTCGAAGTCGCGCTTGATCAGCGTGCGGACCTTCTGGGCCTGCAGGTAATAGGCGTCGTAATAACCGGCCGACAGAACGTAGGTGCCGATCATGATGCGGCGCTTGACCTCGGTGCCGAAACCGGCGGCGCGGGTCTTTTCGTACATGTCGACGATGTCCTTGCCATCGACGCGCAGGCCGTAACGCACGCCGTCGTAACGGGCGAGGTTCGACGAAGCCTCGGCGGGGGCGACGATGTAATAGGCCGGCAGCGCGTATTTGGTGTGCGGCAAGGTGATATCGACGATCTCGGCGCCGGCATCCTTCAGCCAGGCAATGCCCTGAGCCCAGAGCTTTTCGATCTCTTCCGGCATGCCTTCGACGCGGTATTCCTTGGGAATGCCGATCTTCATGCCCTTGAGCGACTGGCCGAGCGAGGCCTCATAGTCCGGCACCGGCAGGTCAACCGAGGTCGTGTCCTTGGCATCGACCGAAGCCATCGACTTCAGCATGATCGCCGCGTCGCGCACGTCGCGGGCGATCGGGCCTGCCTGGTCGAGCGACGAGGCGAAGGCGACCGTGCCCCAGCGCGAGCAGCGGCCATAGGTCGGCTTGATGCCGACTGTGCCGGTGAAGGCGGCCGGCTGGCGGATCGAACCACCGGTATCGGTGGCCGTTGCGCCGGCGCAGAGGAATGCGGACACCGCAGCGGCAGAACCGCCGGAGGAACCGCCCGGCACCAGCTGCTGGTTGGAGCCATTGGCGCGCCAGGGGTTGACCACCGCGCCGTAGTGAGAGGTCTCGTTGGAGGAGCCCATCGCGAACTCGTCCATGTTGAGCTTGCCGAGCATGACCGCCCCGTCGTCCCAGAGGTTCTGGGTGACGGTCGATTCGTATTTCGGCAGGAAACCGTCGAGGATGTGGCTGCAGGCCTGGGTATGGACGTCGCGGGTGGCGAACAGGTCCTTGATGCCGAGCGGGATGCCTTCCAGCGCTCCGGCCTGGCCGCTGGCGCGGCGCGCGTCCGAAGCTTTCGCCATGTCGAGCGCCTTTTCCGGCGTCACGGCGACATAGGCATTGAACACCGAGTTGGCGGCATCGATCGCGGCGAGATAGGCCTGGGTCAGCTCGACCGAGGTGAACTCCTTGGCTTTCAGCTTTTCGCGGGCTTCGGCAATGGTGAGGCTGGTGAGTTCGGTCATGGGCTCTTCAAACGGTTCGAAAACGAGGAGGAGGTTCGTCGTGGCGCTATTTGAGCGCTCACTCGACGACCTTCGGCACCAGGAAGAAATTATGGTCGGTGGTCGGCGCGTTGGCGACGATGTCGTCGGCCTTGTCGCCATCGGTGACATTGTCGGTACGCTTGCGCATCTCCATCGGGGTGACAGAGGTCATCGGCTCGACGCCCGCGACATCGACTTCGGAAAGCTGCTCGACGAAATTGATGATGCCGTTCAGCTCGCCCACCATGCGATTGGCATCCTCCTCGGTGACCGCAATGCGGGCAAGGCGCGCAACGCGCTTGACGGTGGCGAGATCGACGGACATGGCATGACTCCGATGGGAAATTTCCCCTTCGCTATAATGGCCATGTCCGCCCTTCGCAACAGGGAGCGCGCCTCAATTTGCGAAGGCGCGCCGCCTTGAGAGAGGCGACTTAGAACGTCAGTATGCCGCCCGGAGCCGGCGTCTCGACCCGGGTGCGCGAACCTTCCATGCCCTTGACGAACTTTTCCGGCGTCTGATCGACGCCCGGCAGACCGTAGTGGCAGGGCAATGCGTGCTTGAAATCGAAGAAGCGCTGGCAGGCAAGCGCCGCCACAGCGCCGCCCATGGTGTAGCGGTCGCCGATCGGCACGATGCCGATATCCGGCTGGTGCAGTTCGTTGATCAGGGCCATGTCGCTGAAGATGTCGGTGTCGCCCATGTGGAGGACCGAGGGCTCGTCGTCGAAATGCAGCATCAGGCCGTTGGCATTGCCGAGGCAGTGCGACACGCCGTCTTCGGTGAGCGAAGCGGAGGAATGCAGAGCGTTGGTGAAAGTGGCGGTGAAGCCGCCGAGGTCGATCGTACCGCCGGTATTGCCCATTTCGAGCTTCTCGACGCCCTTCTTTGCCAGCCAGACGCCGAGGTCGTAGTTTGCAAGCACGACCGCGCCGGTTTCCTTGGCGATCTGCACCGTGTCGCCGACATGGTCGCCGTGGCCGTGGGTGAGCAGGATATGGGTCAGGCCCTCGGCGGCAGCCTTGATGTCCTGGCCGGCAAAGGCGGGATTATAGGTCAGGAACGGGTCGACCAGGATCTTGGCCTTGGCGGTCTCGATGCGGAAGGCGGCATGGCCGAGCCAGGTGATCTTCATGGAAAACTCTCCTTCAATATGGTGCGGGATGATAACGACACATAGCCGATATGAGGCTAAAGGGAAGTGGGACAGAGGGTGGGACAAAACCCACTCTGGATCCCAAGGATGAAGAACGCATGACTGTGATGACCATCGAGGAACTGGCTGAAGCCCTGAAACCCGGACAGGCGATTGCCGGGCTCGACCTCGGCACCAAGACGATCGGGCTCGCCATGTCGGATCTCGGCCGGCGGTTTGCCTCTCCCCGCCCGGTCATCAAGCGGGTGAAGTTCACCAAGGATGCCGAAGTGCTGATGGCCTTTGCCGAGAAGGAAAAAGTGGCGGGCTTCGTCATCGGCCTACCGACCAACATGGACGGCTCTGCCGGTCCGCGCGTGCAGGCGACGAGGGCGTTCGTACGCTCGATGTCGGAAAAGACCGCCCTTCCCTTCGTCTACTGGGACGAACGGCTATCGACCGTGGCCGCCGAGCGGGCGCTTCTGGAAATGGACGTGTCGCGCGCCAAACGTGCCGAGCGAATCGATTCCGCCGCGGCAAGCTTCATTCTTCAGGGGGCTCTCGACAGGCTCTCGTCGCTCGGCAGGGAGACGGATTTCGTCAGCTGACGCTTGCGCCACCAGGCAGCAATCTCGCGGCGCTTGCGGAAGGCGATGATGGCGAACACCACCAGGCTGTCGAACGCGATGGCGCGCGCCACCAGCGGCGGAATGGTTTCCGGCGGAATTCCGAGGATATTGCCGTAGATCTGGAAGACCAGATCATGGGTCTGGCGGGTGAGCATGAAGAAGCCGAAGCTCATATCGTAGTAGGAAAGCCCGTACCAGCTGGACAGCAGCAGGACCGGGCCGGCCCACAATATCAGTAACCACTTCATGCGGTCTTCCCCCTCGGCTCGACTGGATAGATTTCCAGCGACACGAGCCATCTCGATAGGGCCATCAGGCTCAGGACAAGTGCGGGAACGGCGATATCAAGCGCCAGCACCGCGAAGATCGTCGTCATGACGAGCAGCAATGCACTCTCCCTGATTGTCGTTCCCATCCTGAGCACGTCCGGCCGATGCCTTGGTTAACAATGTGTTAATGGCAATTTAGGTCGTGGCGGATTTCCTGCAACGGAAACCGGGCAGCATGGTTAATTCCGGCGCGGCGGCTGTGGATAACGCGGATCAGCCGTAAATGGCCCGGACCAGGCGGCGGAGCGCGTTGCCGACCTTGTCCCAATCCTTCTCCGTCTTGAGCGCCAAACCGGAGAACTGGCCGCTGACGGCGGCCGATATCACCAGGTGCTGGATTGCCGCAAACAGCAGCGCGTTGGTGGTCGCGGCATCGACGCCCTTGGGCGGCGTCAGCGAGCCCCGCATCTTTTCGAGCCATTTGCCCAGCGCCTTGGTGCGGGCATCCGACAGCCGGCGGACCTGCGGCGTATCCTGCGAAACCTCCCAGGCGACGATCTTGCAGACCAGCGGGTCGTCCCGCAATGCTTCCATGAAATAGATGGAGAGCTTTTCCATCAGATCGCCGTAGGTCAGCAGGAACATGCCGCCGGTATCTTCCGGGATACGATCCTTGACCCAGGTGCCGAGATCGGCGCCGATCGCCTCGATCAGCCCGTCGAGACCGCCGTAGTAACGATAGATGAGCTGTTTGTCGCAGCCGGCGCGGCGCGCCACTGCATTGATGCCGAACCCCTGGAAACCCTGTTCGGCGAGCAGCGCGCGGGCAGCCAGGAAGATCGCCCGCTCGGTGCCGGCGCGGCTGCGCGCCTTGGCGACCGAACCTTCTTGCGCTGTAACCTCGGGAATCTGGAGCATTTTTCGCCTGTTCGGTTTCGTCCTACCAACCGCGATAGTCCGAGCCATGGGCCACCGCAAGCGGTCTCGGTCGCCATGCACAGGATTGCGCGCGCAGCACTTGAATTCGCCAGGCGGTACATTGCATTATAGGCATGGGAGGACTAACGAGATCGTATTCTCCCACCGACGTGTCCTCCCCATGCTCATCGTATTCCAAAGCGTTCTGCCGATTTTCCTGCTGGTTCTCCTCGGCATGGGACTGAAACGCGCACCGATCATCAATGCCGACTTCTGGGACGGGCTGGAGCAGTGCAGCTACTGGGTGCTGTTTCCCGCGCTGTTGTTTTCCACCATGGCCAAGGCGGATTTCTCCAATACCGAGAACCTGACGGTCAGTTTTGCGGCGATCGTTTCTGTTCTCGTGATGTCGGGCGGGTTGTTGCTGGCATGGCCTCTGATGCGGAATTTGCGCGTCGGCGCGCCGGCCTATACGTCGCTGTTCCAGACGGCGACGCGCTGGAATGCCTTCATGGCGCTGGCGATCGCCGCCAAGACCTATGGCCCGCAGGGGCTTACCATGGTCGGCCTGGTGATGGCGGCGATCATCATTCCGCTCAACTTCATCAATGTGACCGTGCTCCTGTGGTTCTCCGGCCATGACCGGAACTACAAGGCCATCCTCTACCGGATCTGCACCAATCCGCTGATCCTTTCGACGGCGCTCGGCATCGCCGTCAACATCATCGGCATTCCGATCTACGAGCCGGTGATGGTGACGGTGGACCTGCTCTCCCAGGCGTCGCTCAGCCTCGGCCTGATCACGGTCGGCGCGGGCCTGAGGATCATGGACGCACTCAAGCCGCGGCCGATCACTCTCCTGGCCGTCGTTCTGAAGCTGATCGCCTTCCCGATCGTCGCCGTCGGTGTCGGCGCGCTGTGCGGGGTCCAGGGCAACGGCCTCGTCCTGCTGGCCCTGAGCGCCGCGGTTCCGACCGCGATGAACGGCTATCTCCTGGCCAAGCAATTGAACGGCGATGCCGACATGTACGCCGCGGCGGCCACCCTGCAGGTCGTCGCCTCGTTCCTCACCATTCCGGTGGTGATGACGGCTGTCGCTTACGTGGCGGCCGGATAAAGCAGATCGACGATGTAGCGGGCGTCGAACCGGGCATCAAGCATGCCGTAGGTAGAGCGCCAGCCGCCCGCGAGCCGCGTTTCCAGGAAGGCATCGGCGATCTTGCCGGCGCCGAGTCGCACCAGTTCGGAAGCCGCGGCCGCGAGTGCAAGCTGCTCCACAAGAAGCCGGGCAGCCCCTTCGTCGGTTTCGCAGAGCGCCATCGCGGCGCGCAGAACCTCGACGGTCTTCCGGCCCGCAGGACCGAGATCCCGTTCGAAACCGGCGAGCACCGTGTTGAACAGGTCCCGCCCACGCGACAGGACCCGGAGCACGTCGAGCGCCATCACATTGCCCGAACCTTCCCAGATCGCATTGACCGGAGCCTCGCGATAATGCCGGGCGATCGGCCGTTCCTCGATATAACCGTTGCCGCCGATGCACTCCATCGCCTCGTAAATCAGCGAAGGCGCGATCTTGCAGTTCCAGTATTTGATGACCGGCGTCATGACGCGGGCGAAGGCGGCATCGGCCGGGCTGCTGGCAGCCCTGTCGAAGGAATCGGCCAGCCGGAAGCTCAGCGCCGTCGCCGCGGCAACGTCGAGCGCCATGTCGGCGAGCACGCGGGTCATGAGCGGCTGATCGACGAGCCTCTTGCCGAACACGCTGCGGCCGCGGGTGTGGTGAACCGCCTCGGCAAGCGAGGCACGCATGATGCCGGCGGAGGCGAGCGCGCAATCGAGCCGCGTCAGGGTCACCATGTCGAGAATGGTGCGGATACCGCCGCCGGGTTCGCCCAAGAGATAACCGAAGGCGTCGGTGAACTCGACTTCGGAAGAGGCGTTCGAACGGTTGCCGATCTTGTCCTTCAGTCGCTGGAACTGCAGGCCGTTCGCCGACCCGTCCTCCAGCAGCCGCGGCACCAGGAAACAGCCGATCCCGTCGCCGGTTTTGGCAAGCATGACGAAACCGTCGCTCATCGGCGCCGACATGAACCATTTATGGCCGGAAAGCCTATAGATGCCCTCGCCGACCCGTTCGGCGGTCGAGCGGTTGGCGCGCACGTCGGTGCCGCCCTGCTTTTCGGTCATGCCCATGCCGAGCGTCACCGCGCTCTTCTGCAGCGCCGGACGATTGGTCGAATCATATTTGCGCGACAGGATTTTCGGCGCCCACTCCTTCTGGACGCGCGGCGAGGCCATCAGCGCGGCAATCGAGGCGCTGGTCATGGTCAGCGGGCACAGATGCCCGCATTCGAGCTGCGCCGACAGATAGAATCGCGTCGCGCGCGCCTTATGCTCGTGGCCCTTGGCTTCCGGAATGTTTTCCCAGACGGAGGAATGCAGGCCGGTCTGCATCGAACGGCGCATCAGCGCGTGCCAGGCCGGATGGAACTCCACGACGTCAAGCCGCTCGCCGCGCGGACCGTGGGTCTTCAGCTTCGGCGGGTTTTCGTTGGCCATGCGCGCCAGTTCCTGCGCCTCCGGCGACGTCACGTAACGGCCGAGCTGGTCGTATTCCTCGCGGATGGTGCGGTTCAGCGTGCTCGTCAGGTCGACGACCAGCGGATCGGATCGGTAGGCATTGATGCCGGACCAGGGTTTTGGCTGGTTCAGTTCGGCAAATTTTTCTTCGGCGCGCGACATCTGGTTCATGAAACGGGTTCTAGCGGAAGTTACCGGGCCTGGGAACGGCGCCCAATCAGGAATCCGGGCGTTCTCAACAAAAGGCCGCACCTGCCTCAAAAAACCTTCATGTCGCGATCCTTTCAAACAAGCAGTGAGATAAACCCCTCGCCGGCTTGCGGCTCCTGCCGTCAGACCTTATAGACCGCCGAACGCAAGCGGAGACGTGTCCATGGTCTTCTTCCCTCACCGCCATCTGATCGGCATCAAGGGCCTTACCGAACAGGATATAACCTTTCTTCTCGACAAGGCCGACGAGGCCGTGAAGATTTCAAGGCAGCGGGAGAAAAAGACTTCCACGCTGCGGGGCCTCACCCAGATCAACCTGTTCTTCGAAGCTTCCACCCGCACCCAGTCGTCCTTCGAGCTCGCCGGCAAGCGCCTCGGCGCCGATGTGATGAACATGTCGGTCGGCAATTCCTCGGTCAAAAAGGGCGAAACGCTGATCGATACGGCGATGACGCTGAACGCCATGCGCCCGGACGTGTTGGTGCTGCGCCATTCTTCCGCCGGTGCCGCCGCACTTCTGGCGCAAAAAGTCGCCTGCTCGGTCATCAATGCCGGCGACGGCCAGCACGAACATCCGACCCAGGCGCTGCTCGATGCGCTGACCATCCGCCGCGCCAAGGGCAAGCTGTCGCGGATCATCGTCGCCATCTGCGGCGACGTGCTGCATTCGCGGGTGGCCCGCTCCAACATTCTTCTGCTCAATGCCATGGGCGCGCGGGTCAGGGTCGTGGCGCCTGCGACGCTGCTGCCCTCCGGCATCAAGGATATGAGCGTCGAAGTCTTCCATTCGATGGAAGAAGGCCTCAAGGATGCCGATGTGGTGATGATGCTGCGCCTGCAGCGCGAGCGCATGGCCGGCGCCTTCGTGCCGTCGGTGCGCGAATATTTCCGCTTCTACGGGCTGGATGCCGAAAAACTGAAGGCTGCCAAGCCCGATGCGCTGGTCATGCATCCCGGCCCGATGAACCGCGGCGTGGAGATCGCCTCCGAAGTGGCGGACGGCCCGCAGAGCGTCATCGAGGAACAGGTGGAAATGGGGGTCGCGGTGCGCATGGCCGTGATGGAGGCCCTGCTCGTCTCCCAGAACCAGGGAGAACGCGCATGATCCAGACCCCTATGACCCCGACAATCCTCAAGAACCTGCGCATCATCGACCCGTCGCGCAACCTCGACGAGACGGGCACGATCATCATCGGCGCCGACGGCCGCATTCTCGCCGCCGGCAAGGGCGCTCAAAACCAGGGCGCACCGGAGGGTGCGACGGTCCGGGACTGCAAGGGCCTCGTCGCGACGCCGGGCCTCGTCGATGCCCGCGTCTATGTGGGCGAACCGGGCGCCGAACATACCGAAACGATCGAATCGGCAAGCCGGGCTGCGGCTGCCGGCGGCGTCACCTCCTTCATCATGATGCCCGACACAGATCCGGTACTCGACGACATCGCCCTGGTCGAATTCGTGCAGAAGACCGCCCGCGACAAGGCGGTCGTCAACGTCCATCCGGCCGCCGCCCTCACCAAGGGGCTGGCCGGCAAGGAGATGACCGAGATCGGCCTGCTGCAGCAATCCGGCGCCGTCGCCTTCACCAACGGTCGGCACGGGCTTTCCGACACGCTGCTGTTGCGCCGGGTGATGACCTATGCCCGCGAGTTCGATGCCGTGGTTTCGCTGGAACTGCGCGAAAAATATCTCGGCAACGGGGTGATGAACGAGGGCCTGTTCGCAAGCTGGCTCGGCCTGTCGGGCGTGCCGAAGGAGGCCGAGATCATCCCGCTCGAACGGGACTTGAGGATCGCGGCCCTGACCCGGGCGAAATATCATGCGGCCAAGATTTCAGTGGCTGAATCGGCCGAAGCGATGCGGGTCGCCCGCAACCGCGGCGCCAACGCCACCTGCGGCGTCTCGATCAACCATCTGGCGCTCAACGAGAACGACATCGGCGAATACCGCACCTTCTTCAAGCTGTCGCCACCGCTGCGTTCCGAAGACGACCGCGTCGCGATGGCCGATGCAGTGGCCGACGGCACGATCGACATCATCGTCTCCTCGCATGACCCACAGGACGTCGACACCAAGCGCCTGCCGTTCGCCGATGCCGAGGACGGCGCGATCGGGCTGGAAACCCTGCTTGCCGCAGCCCTCCGCCTGCATCACGACGGCCGTGTGCCGCTGATGCGACTGATCGATGCGATGTCCACCCGGCCGGCGCAGATCTTCGGTCTCGATGCCGGCACGCTGAAACCCGGCGCCAGGGCGGATATCACGCTGATCGACCTCGACGAGCCTTGGATCGTCTCGAAGGATATGATCTTGTCGCGGTCCAAGAATACGCCGTTCGAAGACGCGCGATTCTCGGGCCGCGCCGTCGCCACCTATGTGGCCGGCAAGTGCGTCTACACGCTTTAAGGGGAGCAAGGGCGTGAGTGAACTCTTCAACTGGCAGATCACTCTGCCGATCGCGCTGGCCGCACTGGCGTTCGGCTATCTGCTCGGCTCCATTCCCTTCGGCCTGATCCTCACCCGGGCGGCGGGGCTCGGCGACATCCGCTCGATCGGCTCTGGCAATATCGGCGCCACCAACGTGCTGCGCACCGGCAACAAGAAGCTCGCCGCGGCCACCCTGCTGCTCGATGCGCTGAAGGCGACCGTCGCGGCGCTGGTCGCCTGGTATGTGTTCGGCAAGGAAGCGGGGCTGCTTGCCGGTTTCGCGGCCTTCATGGGTCATCTCTTCCCGGTCTGGCTGGGCTTCAAGGGCGGCAAGGGCGTGGCCACCTATATCGGCACGCTGCTCGGCGTCGCTCCCTGGATGGTGCTGGTCTTTGCTGCAATCTGGCTCGGCGTCGCCAAGGTCAGTAAATATTCCTCGCTCTCCGCTCTGGTTGCAACTCTTGTCATTCCGGTTGTGCTGTGGTTCTTAAACGAGCCGAAGATCGCGCTGGTCATGGCCATCATGACGGTGATTTCCTGGTGGAAACACGAGGAGAACATCAAGCGCCTGATCGCCGGCACCGAAAGCAGGATCGGCCAAAAGGGATAGACCGGGGGAAACAATGCCGGACGGAAGCGCGAGACGTACAGGAATTGCGCTGACGGAGAGGCAGAGGATCGCCTGGCTGCGGTTGATCCGCTCCGACAATGTCGGCCCCGCCACGTTTCGAGATCTCATCAACCATTGCGGCTCGGCGGAAAACGCGCTTGCCATGCTGCCCGAACTCTCCGCCCGCGGCGGAGCGACCAGGGCGATCCGGATTGCCGGCGTGCAGGAGGCCGAACGCGAACTCGAAGCCGCCGATCGCTTTGGCGCTCGCTTCGTCGGCATCGGCGAACCCGATTATCCGCCGGCGCTGCGCCAGATCGAAGGCGCACCCCCGCTTCTTGCCATGAAAGGCGAACTTTCCGCCGCAACTCGTCCGTCGGTCGGGGTCGTCGGGTCGCGCAATGCCTCGATATCGGGCGCCAAGTTCGCGGCGATGATCGCAAGGGATTGCGGCCGTGCCGGATATACGGTGACGTCAGGTCTTGCCCGCGGCATCGATACATCAGCCCACCGCGCCAGCCTGGAGACCGGGACGATCGCGGTGCTTGCCGGTGGGCTCGACCAGCCCTATCCACCGGAAAACGTGCCTCTGCTCGACGAGATCACCGAAGGCGCAGGCCTTGCCGTCAGCGAAATGCCCTTCGGCTGGGAGCCCCGCGCACGGGATTTTCCCCGCCGCAACCGGCTGATATCCGGCATCTCGCTCGGCCTCGTCGTGGTGGAGGCCGCGGAGCGTTCCGGTTCACTGATTACCGCGAGGATGGCGACCGATTTCGGACGGCTCGTCTTTGCAGTTCCCGGTTCGCCGCTCGATCCGCGTTGCCACGGCACGAACGGGCTTCTGAAACAGGGGGCGATCGTCACAACCGGGTCGGCCGACGTCATCGAAGCGCTGGCGCCGCTCTCGCAACTTGATCTGTTCAACGGTCCGGTGGTGGAAGAGCCGAAGAAATTCAGCGACATACTGCCGCCCAACGACGACGACCGGGCGATCATCGTCTCGGCGCTGGGGCCAACGCCGGTCGAGGTGGACGACATCATCCGCCATACGGGACTGCCCGCATCCACCGTTTATCTCATCCTGCTGGAACTCGATCTCGCCGGTCGGCTGCATCGGCATGTCGGCGGTCTCGTCTCAATCGCGATGGACGCCTGAGTCGCGATGGAAGACTGAGCGGGGACGTCGGCCTGCCTGTACGTCGCCCGCCTCCACATAGGCCATCTCGATGAGATAACAGAGCATATCGGCTCCCTCCCCCAGGGCGACCTGCCGGAGCTCTCCGAGCATCTGCCTTATATAGGCTATATTTTCCCTGGTATCATCCTCGCGCCGGCCGTTTGTCTCGCTCCGAGAAATCATATTCTATCCTGTCAAAAAAAGTCGGCCACCGGTCCAAATAAATTCACCCTGAGGTATGCGGCGGACCATATCGCATTTATTTAAGATTGCAACCAATTGTAAATCTTCCCCAGGTTGCATCTCGTTGTACCCTATAATTTGGCATACGCCCCTTGACCGCGAGGCAAACGCCCTCCATGTCGGGAGGTCAAGATTTCCGCCTGGACCGCAAGGGTTCCGGGCCAAGCCTCTATTGCAGAGAAGCAAAATGAATGTTGTCGTCGTAGAATCTCCCGCCAAGGCCAAGACAATCAACAAGTATCTCGGCTCCGGCTACAAGGTTCTCGCCTCTTTCGGCCATGTGCGCGATCTTCCGGCCAAGGACGGGTCCGTGCTTCCCGATCAGGACTTCGAAATGCTGTGGGAAGTCGATAGCGCTTCCCAGAAGCGCATGAAGGATATCGCCGACGCCCTGAAAAGCTCGGACGGCCTGTTTCTCGCGACCGACCCGGATCGTGAAGGCGAAGCCATTTCCTGGCATGTGCTCGACCTTTTGAAGAAGAAGCGCCTGATCGGCGACAAGCCGGTCAAGCGCGTCGTCTTCAACGCCATCACCAAGAAGGCGGTGCTCGATGCGATGGCCAATCCGCGCGATATCGACGTGCCGCTGGTCGACGCCTATCTGGCTCGCCGCGCCCTCGACTATCTGGTCGGCTTCAACCTGTCGCCAGTCTTGTGGCGCAAATTGCCGGGCGCTCGCTCCGCCGGCCGCGTGCAGTCGGTTGCGCTGCGCCTCGTCTGCGACCGCGAGTCGGAGATCGAGCGTTTCGTCTCGGAAGAATACTGGAACCTGTCGGCGCTGCTGCGCACCCCGCGCGGCGACGAGTTCGAGGCGCGCCTCGTATCTGCCGACGGCAAGCGGCTGCAGGGCCGCTCGATCAAGAACGGCGAGGACGCCAACCGCCTGAAGGCGCTTCTCGACGGCGCGACCTATGTGGTCGACACGGTCGAGGCAAAGCCCGTCAAGCGCAATCCCGGCCCGCCCTTCACCACCTCGACGCTGCAGCAGGCCGCCTCCTCCAATATCGGCTTCAACGCCTCGCGCACCATGCAGGTGGCGCAGAAGCTCTACGAAGGCGTCGATATCGGCGGCGAGACGGTCGGTCTCATTACTTATATGCGTACCGATGGCGTGCAGATGGCGCCGGAAGCGGTCGATGCTGCCCGCAGCGCCATCGTCGGCCAGTTCGGACAGCGTTACCTGCCGGAAAAGCCGCGTTTCTATTCCACCAAGGCGAAGAACGCCCAGGAAGCGCACGAAGCGATCCGCCCGACCGATTTCAACCGCACGCCGGACCAGGTGCGCGGTTATCTCGATGCCGACCAGGCCCGTCTTTATGAACTGATCTGGAAGCGTGGCATCGCCAGCCAGATGGCATCCGCCGAAATCGAGCGCACCACGGTCGAGATCCTCGCCGACAACAAGGGTGAGAAGGCGGGCCTGCGCGCCGTCGGTTCTGTCATCCGTTTCGACGGCTTCCTCGGCGCCTATGTGGACAGCCGCGAGGACGCCGAAAAGACCGAGGACGACGACGAAGATGGCCGCCTGCCCGAGATCAACGCCCGCGAAAAGCTCGACAAGAGCAAGGTCAACGCCAGCCAGCATTTCACCGAGCCGCCGCCGCGTTATTCGGAAGCGTCGCTGATCAAGAAGATGGAAGAGCTCGGCATCGGCCGTCCCTCCACCTATGCCGCGACGCTGAAGACGCTGAGCGACCGCGAATATGTGACGATGGACAAGCGCAAGCTGATCCCGCATTCCAAGGGCCGGCTGGTGACGGCGTTCCTGGAGAGCTTCTTCACGAAATACGTCGAATACGACTTCACTGCCGATCTCGAGGAAAAGCTCGACAAGATCTCGGCTGGCGAACTCGACTGGAAGCAGGTACTGCGCGAATTCTGGCAGGATTTCTTCGCCCAGATCGAGGACACCAAGGAACTGCGCGTCACCAACGTGCTCGATGCGCTCAACGAGACGCTGGCGCCGCTGGTCTTCCCGAAGCGGGAGGACGGCAGCGATCCGCGCATCTGCCAGGTCTGCGGCACCGGCAACCTGTCGCTGAAACTCGGCAAATATGGCGCCTTTGTCGGCTGCTCGAACTATCCGGACTGCAATTACACCCGCCAGCTTTCCTCCGAAGGCGGCGCGGATGCGGAGGCGAACGGCCTCAACGAACCGAAGGCTCTCGGCGCCGATCCGCATACGGGCGAGGAACTGACCCTGCGTTCGGGGCGGTTCGGACCCTATATCCAGCGCGGCGAAGGCAAGGAAGCCAAGCGTTCGTCGCTACCCAAGGGCTGGAAGCCGGAGGACATCGACCACGAAAAGGCGCTCGCCCTGATCAATCTGCCCCGCGACGTCGGCAAACATCCGGAATCGGGCAAGATGATCTCGGCCGGGCTCGGACGTTACGGACCTTTCCTGCTGCATGACGGCAGCTATGCCAACCTCGAGAGCATCGAGGACGTGTTCTCGATCGGCCTCAACCGCGCCGTGACCGTGCTTGCCGAAAAGCAGAGCAAGGTGGCGGCTGGCGGCGGCCGCGGCCGTGGCACGCCGGCGGCGCTGAAGGAACTCGGCGACCATCCGGACGGCGGTTCGATCACCGTGCGCGACGGCAAATACGGCCCTTACGTCAACTGGGGCAAGATCAACGCCACGTTGCCTAAGGGCTTGGACCCGCAGTCGGTGACGATGGAGCAGGCGATGGCCTTCATCATCGAAAAGGGTGGCAAGACACCGTCGGCCAAGGCGAAGCCTAAGAAGGCCGCCGCCAAGGCGTCCACCGATACCAAGAAGGCCGCGACGAAGACCAAGACGGCAGCGAAGGCCAAAGCTCCGGCAAAGAAAGCCGCACCGAAGGCGAAGAAGACAGGCACGTGAGAGAACCACGCGACAGATCGAGACATCAGGGAAAACGCCCCGACAAGGTTGCCCGCGGTCACGCCGCTTCCGCAACGGAGAAGCCGGTGATCATCCACGGTGCCGTGCCGCCGCGTGATGTCCTGCTCGAATTCATCGCCGAAAATCCCGACAAGGGGTCGAAGCGGGAGATCGCCAAGGCTTTCGGGCTGAAGGGCGACACCCGCGTCGAACTGAAGGATCTCCTGCGGACGCTGGAGGAGGAAGGCCTTCTCAAGAAGAGCCGCAAGTCGCTCACCCGGCCCGACGCCTTGCCGCCGGTCACGGTGCTCGACATTACCACCCGCGACAAGGATGGCGAACTGATCGCCCGCCCGGCGGAATGGCCGGAGGATCTGGGTGCGGCGCCGGCGGTGCTCATCCGCCAATCGTCGGACAGCCGCGGCAAAGGCAGGGTGGCTGCCGCAGGCCTCAATGACCGGGTGCTTGCAAAGATCTTCCCGAACAAGGACCGGACCGGTCCTGCCTATACCGCACGCGTCATCAAGATCATCGACAAGCGCCGCGGCGCCTCGCTCGGCATCGTCCACAAGCTCGCCGATGGCGAACTGCGCCTGCTGCCGATCGACCGGCGCGGCGAGGAAATGGTGATCGAGCCCGCCGATATCGGCGAGGCCAAGGACGGCGACCTGGTCGAGACGGAAGTCGTCCGTTCCGGGCGTTTCGGCCTGCCCCGCGCCCGCGTCCTGTCGATCGTCGGCACCATCGGCTCGGAAAAGGCGATCTCGATGATTGCCGTCTATTCGCACGGCATTCCGCATATCTTCCCGAAACAGGTGATGGACGAGGCCGAAGCGGCCAAACCCGCCACCATGGCGCAGCGCGAGGACTGGCGCTCGCTGCCCCTGATCACCATCGACCCGGCCGACGCCAAGGACCATGACGACGCGGTCTATGCCGAGCTCGATCCCTCGCCCGACAATCCGGACGGCGTCATCGTCACCGTCGCGATCGCCGACGTCTCCTGGTATATCCGCACCGGCTCGCCGCTCGACCGCGAGGCGCTGAAGCGCGGCAACTCGGTCTACTTCCCGGACCGCGTCGTGCCGATGCTGCCGGAGCGCATCTCCAACGACCTCTGTTCGCTGCGCGAGGGCGAGGACCGACCCGCACTTGCCGTGCGCATGGTGTTTTCGAAGGAAGGCCGCAAGGCCGGCCACACCTTCCACCGGATCATGATGAAGAGCGCCGCCAAGCTGTCCTACCAACAGGCGCAGGCGGCGATCGACGGCAAGCCGGACGACAAGGCCGGGCCGCTGCTCGAGCCAATCCTGAAACCTCTCTGGCATGCCTATGGGGTGATGAAGCGCGGCCGCGACCGCCGCCAGCCGCTCGAACTCGACATGCCGGAGCGCAAGATCATCCTGAAACCCGACGGCACCGTCGACCGGGTCCATGTGCCGGAACGGCTCGATGCGCATAAGCTCATCGAGGAAATGATGATCCAGGCGAACGTCGCCGCCGCCGAGACGCTGGAAAAGAGACGGCAGGCGCTGATCTACCGTATCCACGACACGCCCTCGCTCGCCAAGCAGGAGACGCTGCGGGAATTTCTCGCGACATTGGGCATTCCGATGGCCAAGGGCGGCCAGATGCGCGCCAACTCGTTCAACGGCATCCTCGCCAAGGCCGAGGGCACCGCGCATCAGGTGATGGTCAACGAGATGGTGCTGCGCTCCCAGAGCCAGGCGATCTACAGCCCCGAGAATATCGGCCATTTCGGCCTCAACCTGATGAAATACGCACATTTCACCTCGCCGATCCGCCGTTATGCGGACCTGATCGTGCACCGCGCGCTGGTCGGCTCGCTGGGCCTCGGCGAAGGCGGCATCAAGCCGGAGGAAGAGGCGCAGCTCGACGATATCGCCGCCGAGATCTCGACCTTCGAGCGCCGCGCCATGGCTGCCGAGCGCGACACGATCAACCGGCTGATCGCCCATCACTTGAGCGAGCGGATCGGCGAGGAATTCGTCGGCCGCGTCTCCGGCGTCACCAAGGCGGGACTATTTGTCTCGCTTCCGACCTATGGTGCGGACGGATTCATCCCTATATCCACGCTCGGCAACGACTACTTCATCTACGACGAGGCGCATCAGGCGCTTTCCGGAGAGAAGACCGGTCTCGGCTACCAGATCGGCGATACGGTCGATGTTCGTCTGAAACAGGCGATCCCGCTTGCCGGCGCGCTGCAGTTCGAAATGCTGAGCGAGGGCAAGAAATTGCCGACCGCGATCCGCTCCTTCCATAAATCGGGGCGGCGCGGCCGGGCACAACCCGGCACGCGGCCTCCGCGGAGCGGCCGAAGGAGATAGGATGCAGAAGCAGGGCGAACAGACAATCCGATACGGTGGCGCACAGGAGGCCGAAAGGCCGCTCGGCCGCTCCATCAAGCGGGGCTTGCTCTGCACTTGTCCTGCCTGCGGCACCGGCCGCCTGTTCCGGGCCTTCCTCAAACCGGTCGATACCTGTGCCGTCTGCGGCGAGGAGATCTCCCACCACCGCGCCGACGACTTGCCGGCCTATCTCGTCATCGTCGTCGTCGGCCATGTGCTGATGACCGGCTACATGCTGACCGACATGACGCTCAGGGTCTCGCCCTGGGTGCATCTGGCGATCTGGGTGCCGCTCGCGATCCTCGCGGCCCTCCTGACGATCCAGCCGATCAAGGGCGGCGTCATCGGCTTCCAGTGGGCGCTGAAGATGCACGGCTTCGGGGGCAAGGAGGATGAGGCGGTCGATCCGGGCCGGGGCGGACCGATCGCATGACATCCTCCGCCGAGGAACAGGCTCCGTTTGCAATGGACACGCCGAAACATGCCCGCGTTGCCGGCGTGACGCCCAAGGACGCGGCCTCGCTGATCCTGATCGATCGTTCGAACGAGGCTCCGCGGGTCCTGATGGGCCGGCGCGGCAGCGGCCACGTCTTCATGCCGGACGTCTACGTGTTCCCGGGCGGAAAGCGCGATGCCCGCGACCATGCGCTTCCCTTCAGCGCCGACCTCGACCCGCGCGTTCTCGAAAAGCTGGTTGCCGGCACCGCCGCCCGCATGACCTCGGCTCGCGCCCGGGCCTTGGCGCTCGCGGCTCTCAGAGAACTTCATGAGGAGACCGGGCTTGCCGGCGGCGGCGCTGCAAACCTCTCCCGCCTGCGCTACGTTGCCCGCGCCATCACGCCGCCCGGCAATGTCCGGCGCTACGACACGCGTTTCTTTCTTGCGTTCACCGACGAAACCTTCTTCGACATGGGACGCCTGTGCGACTCAAACGAACTTCAGGACGTGCGCTGGCTTGACATTGCCGAGCTTTCGGGTCTGAAACTCCCGCGCATCACCCAGGCGGTCATGGAGGACGTGAAAAACCTGATGGCATCCGATCCGTCTTTACCGTTTGGAAGCCCGGTGTCCTTCTACTTCATGCGTCATGGACGATTCGTCCGCAGCCGACTGTAAGGAATAACGAATGGCTCAGCCGACGACAGACGCCAACGGCCATGTCGAAAAGATTCACTGGCCGTCGCTGATCGCCGCCATATCCGCCATCAGTGCCGTTGGCATCGCCATCGGCCTCGGACTGCCGCTCCTCAGCATCATTCTTGAAAAGCGCGGAATTTCCTCCACCCTGATCGGCCTCAACGCCGCCATGGCCGGCGTCGCCTCGATGGTCGCGGCGCCGATCACCACCAAGATCGCCCATGACTACGGCGTGGCGCGGACCATGATGTTCGCGGTGCTCGTCGCCGCCATCAGCGCCATCGGCTTTTATTACGCGGATGCCTTCTGGATGTGGTTCCCGTTGCGCTTCACCTTCCATGGCGCGACGACGACGCTATTCATCCTGTCGGAATTCTGGATCAACGAGGCCGCCCCGCCACGCCGCCGCGGGCTCGTTCTCGGCATCTATGCGACGGTACTCGCCATCGGCTTCGCGATCGGCCCCCTGCTCTTCTCCGCGCTCGGCAGCGACGGCATCCTGCCCTTCCTGGTCGGCGCGGCGATTATCATGCTGGCGATCATCCCGATCTTCGTCGCCCGCCACGAAAGCCCCGTCCTGGACACCAAGCCGGACCGGCATTTCTTCCACTATATCTTCCTCGTCCCGACAGCGACGGCGGCGGTGTTTGCCTTCGGCGCCGTTTCGGCGGGCGGACTGTCGCTGTTCCCGATCTATGCATTGCGTTCCGCACTGACCGAACCTCAGACCGCAGTGCTGCTGACGGTGATGGGGATAGGCAACATGGCCTTCCAGATCCCGCTCGGCCTCTATTCCGACAAGCTGAGGGACCGGCGGCCGCTCCTGACCGCCATGGCCGTCCTCGGCGTTGCGGGGTCGCTGGCACTGCCCTTCCTGATCCAGAACTGGATCATGATGGCGGTGGTCCTGTTTTTCTGGGGCGGCTGCGTTTCCGGCCTCTATACGGTGGGTCTGGCGCATCTGGGTTCGAGACTCAGCGGCGCCGACCTTGCCGCGGCCAATGCGGCTTTCATCTTCTGCTATGCGGTGGGCACCGTCGCCGGCCCGCAGGGCATCGGCGCTGCCATCGATATCGCCGGCAATGACGGTTTTGCCTGGGCATTGGCGGGATTCTTCGGCTTCTATGTGCTGGTTTCCATCTGCCGAATGCTTTTCCGATCAAAACGGAGTTGACTTTTCGGGCGCGATTTGTAATTTCGCGCCAGATTTCGCCGTGGACCCAACCCGCGTCCGCGGCTTCATTTTTTCTTAGAGGCAGAACACCATGGCGAAAGCTACGACCATCAAGATCAAGCTGCTGTCGACGGCTGACACCGGTTTCTTCTACGTCACCACGAAGAACAGCCGCACGATGACCGACAAGATGACCAAGACCAAGTACGACCCGGTCGCCAAGAAGCATGTCGAGTTCAAGGAAACCAAGATCAAGTAAGTCTTGATCCGAGGGTTTCTCGAAGGGCGCCAGCCGATACGGCTAGGCGCCTTTTCTTTTGGGCCTCACTTCATTTGGGTGATCCAGAGCAGTACGGGTTGCGTAGAAATGGAAAAGCGCCGCTCCAGAGACTGGAAGCGGCGCTTTTAATTGGGGGTCGACCAGCCTGCAATCACGGCACGAGGAACCGCTTTGGTATGCCTGCCAGTCGACCGACCCCACGACCCAGGAGATGCGGCGGACCTGAGCATCATGGGGTATCTATGTACCACTTTGGGTACACTGTCTGGTCGCGGCCAAAATTGCGCAAAACGAAAAGAAAATCAACACAATCTTAATCTCGAACCGATTCCATCGCTGTTGTTGGTTAAAATCCGCGGCGACTACTGATATTTTTGCGATTTTTATCGCATAAATACAAAGTTACTTCCGGCGCCTTAGATGCTTACTTTTATCTCACGGCTAGAAATGTCTTCCCGGTTTCAAGCACATCCCTGACGAGTGCTGGCTATACTCTCAGCCATGCAAAAAATTCAAAGCCATTTTGAAAAGCTATTCTCTGCCAGCAGATCTTAAAAAAGCGCCGATACATTCAAAATTTCCTGAATGCGCTGCAGCACTCCAGTTAACCGACTGCTGTTCATGAAATTCTTCCATTAATTAGCACCTGTAAAAAGTTGGGTTTCCGCCAAAAATAACTGGGGATCGGGTGCCGTTCCTCGATGTTTTCGCCGTTCGGAACGGCGGACTGGCATTTCAGGATCTACTGATTCTCTACGCGGCTGCGGCAACCACCCGGTTGCGCCCGCCGTTTTTCGCTTCATACAGCGCGCGGTCGGCCTGCTTCAGGAGCTGTTCCGGCGTCTCGGCGCCCTGCGTGTTGCAGGCGAGGCCGAGCGAGGCGGTGATATTCAGCATGATACCCGCCGTCTTCAGATGGAACGGCTGGCTCTCGATGATGCTGCGCAGCCGTTCGGCAATCGCGGCGGCCGACATGGCGTCGGTATCGGGCATGACGACCACGAATTCCTCCCCCCCGTAGCGGCAGGCAAGATCGGCACCCCTGACCGTCGAGCGGACGCGGGCTGCGAACTCCTTCAGCACCTCGTCGCCGGCATCATGGCCATAGGCGTCGTTGACCGACTTGAACCGGTCGATATCGGTGATGCAGACGGACAGCGGCCGTGAGCGTGCGGCAGCCCGGTTGAACAGCACCTTCAGGTGATTGTCGAGATAACGCCGGTTGTTGAGGCCGGTCAGCCCGTCGGTGACGGCGAGCTCGATCGTCTGGCGGACGCTCATGCTCAGGCGATCGTTGTAGCGCTTGCGCTTGATCTGGGTGAGCACGCGAGCCACGAGCTCGTTCGGGTCGATCGGCCGGACGATATAATCGTTGACGCCGAGATCGAGCGCCCGCACGATCAGATCGTCGGCGCCCATTTCGGTCACCAGCAGCAGCGGCAGGAAGCGCGTGCGCTCCAGTGAGCGCAGCTGCGAGCAGAGCCTCAGCGGATCATATTCGTCGAAATTGGCGTTGACGATCACCAGATCGACCGGGCTCTCCGCCGCTTCGAAAAGGGCCGCCTGCGGATCGGACATGGCAATGACGCCGGCGACCGGCTTCAGCGCCTTGATGATGCGTTCCTGCGAGCTTGCACGCCCATCGACGAGCAGAACCTGGGCCATCTCTTCGCGGCCGTCTGCCCCCTTCAGCATGTCTTCCAGCCCGATATTGCTGGCAGTGTCGGCGCGGATGCGCAGTTCGTCGCTGAGCGTCTTCAGCCTTACCAGGCTTTTCACGCGCGAAATGAGTTGCAGGTCGTTGACCGGTTTGGTCAGGAAATCGTCGGCACCGGCCTTCAGACCACGCACGCGGTCGGAAGGCTGGTCGAGCGCGGTGACCATGACGACCGGAATATGAGCGGTGCGCGGATTGGCCTTCAGCCGTTCGCAGACCTCGAAACCGTCAATGCCGGGCATCATGATGTCGAGCAGGATCAGGTCCACATGCGTGCTGTCGCAGATCGCCAGCGCCTTGTAGCCGTCGTCGGCGGTCAGGACGTCGAAATATTCGGCGAGAAGCCTGGCTTCGAGCAGCTTCACATTCGCCGGAATATCATCGACTACCAGTATCCGCGCCGTCATGAGGTCCGTCCCGTTTTCACGCGTCGCCGAGATATGTTTTTATCGTCTCGATGAACTTCGGCACCGAGATGGGTTTCGAGACATAGGCTTCGCAACCACCCTGGCGAATGCGTTCCTCGTCGCCCTTCATGGCAAAGGCGGTCACCGCGATCACCGGAATGACGTGCAGTTCATCGTCTTCCTTCAGCCATTTTGTGACTTCCAGACCCGAAACCTCGGGTAGCTGGATGTCCATCAAAATCAGATCGGGTCGATGTTTGCGTGCAAGATCAAGCGCTTCCATACCGTTGCGGGTCTGGATGGTATCGTATCCCGATGCTTCGATCAGGTCGCGGAAGAGCTTCATGTTCAGCTCGTTGTCCTCGACGATCATGACCCGTTTGGGCATAGCGATCCGTTCCTTAAATCCCGGCTTGCATGAGTGCCTTCAGTATATAAGCTCCCGGAACGGCCGATTCCACGGAGCGCCTGTCAGGCACGGTAGAGCCATTTAGTTGAAAAAGAGGTAACTCGTCGGATAATGCGGCGCGATCCCGGTAATGCTCGAAGCAACAAAGACAACGCGGAAGAGACGGCAGGCGCCATTCTCGGGTGGCTCGCCAACGAACCCGACATGCTTGGCCGGTTCCTCGCCCTTTCCGGCGTACAGCCCAACCAGTTGCGCAATGCGGTAAACGATCCGGGCTTTCTCGCCGGGATGATCGATTTCCTGATGGGTCACGAGCCGACACTGCTGGCCTTCTGCGAGGCGACGGGTACAAAGCCCGAGACCGTCGCGGCAGCCTGGCAGCATTATTCCGGTCCCGGGCCCGGTTCCGGCGACTATTGAAATGGGAGAGATCCTCGACCTTTCCCATGTGCGCCTCGGCGACCGGCCGCTCGTCGTCTGCGATATCGACGACGTGGTGCTGCATTTCGTTGCCCCCTTCCAGGAGTTCCTGCGCGGCGAAGGCCATGAGCTCTTGCCGCGCTCGTTCCGGCTTACCGGCAATATTGTTTCCATAGAGACCCAGATCGCGCTCGAACATCCGGACGTGCGTCGGTTGATCGAGGACTTTTTCGAAGCCCAGGAAAACTGGCAGATCCCGTTCGACTTCGTCGTCCAGACGCTCGACGCGCTGTCGAAGGATGCCGACGTCGTGTTCCTCACCGCGATGCCGCCGCGCTACCGGGAGCCTCGCCGCCGGCTTCTCGACCAGATCGGCCTCACCTTCCCGCTGATCGCCAGCGAGGAACCGAAGGGACCGATCATGCAGCGCCTGCATGCGGGACGTCCCCTGCCCTCGGTCTTCATCGACGACATGGCGCATAATCTTCACTCCGTGCGGGATCATGTCGCCGAATGCCTGCTCCTCCACATGATGCCGGACTCGCCCCTGCATCTGCTTGCGCCGAAACCGGACGAAGGCATCGTCCGGGCGACGGACTGGCCGCATGCCGCCGGGCTGATCCGGAACCATATCAAGCCCAAAGCCGCCTGACATCAGCGTTCCGGCCGCATCAGCGACCCTCCGTGCTGATGGCGCGACGCGACGCGCCAACAGTGGTAGAAGGCGCCGTGGGAGCAGAAGAGCATTTCGAAATCCTCCCAGCGCCTCACCGTCACAGGCTCGAAGCGACGATCGATATCCACGCCAAACCTCCACGCTCTCCCTTGTGACTCACGAGCTTAGGCCTTAACGTCGCAGTGTTCAATCTTTGTTCTCTGCCATGACGCCTACGCCTGACAAGACACCCGGCTTCTGTCGCGACTGCCTTGCGGAGCAGAAGGCGGAAGTGCGCCGTTGCCGCGCCTGCGGCAGTCCGCGTCTCGTCTATCACAAGGAGCTCTACGCGCTGACGCTGGCGCATATCGACTGCGACGCCTTTTATGCGACGATCGAAAAACGCGACAACCCGGAACTCGCCGACAAGCCTGTCATTATCGGCGGCGGCAAGCGCGGCGTCGTCTCGACGGCCTGCTATATCGCCCGGATCAACGGCGTGCGGTCGGCGATGCCGATGTTCAAGGCGCTGGAACTCTGCCCCGACGCCGTCGTCATCCCGCCGAACATGGAGAAGTATGTCACCGTGGGGCGGCAGGTGCGCTCCATGATGCACGATCTGACGCCGCTGGTTCAGCCGCTGTCGATCGATGAGGCCTTTCTCGAACTCGCTGGCACCGAACGGCTGCACCATGCCCCGCCGGCGCGAATTCTGGCCAAGTTCGCCAAGCGTGTACAGGACGAGATCGGCATCAGTGTTTCGGTCGGCCTCTCCTACTGCAAGTTTCTCGCCAAGGTCGCTTCGGACCTGCAGAAACCGCGCGGGTTTTCGGTGATCGGCCAGGAAGAGGCGCTGGAATTCCTGGCGGCCCGGCCCGTCACCACCATCTGGGGCGTCGGCAAGGCGTTCAACGCGACGCTGGAGGCGGACGGGATCCGCACCATCGGCCAACTCCAGACCATGCAGGAAGCCGACCTGATGCGCCGCTACGGCTCGATGGGCCAGCGGCTCTATCGCCTCTCGCGCGGCATCGACGACCGGGTGGTCCATGTGAACGAGGCCGCGAAGAGCGTTTCGGCCGAGACCACCTTCTTCGACGATATCTCGGGTTATGACGATCTCGTGCCGATCCTGCGGCGGCTTTCCGAAAAGGTCTCGGCGCGGCTGAAGAAACACGGCATTGCCGGGCAGACCGTCGTTCTCAAGCTGAAGACCGCCGACTTCAAGAGCCGCACCCGCAACAAGCGGCTGGAGGACCCGACCCAGCTCGCCGACCGCATTTTCCGTACTGGGCTGTCGCTGATGGAACGGGAGACCGACGGCACCAAATTCCGCCTGCTCGGCATCGGCGTCACCGATCTTGGCGATCCGACGCTTGCCGATCCGCCCGACCTCGTCGATCGCCAGGCAGGCCGCCGGGCGGCCGCGGAAGCGGCGATGGACAAGCTGCGCGACAAGTTCGGCAAGGCTGCGGTCGAGACCGGATATACTTTCGGAAGCCGCCGTCGGGATCAATGAAATGTGATCCGTTATTAACCATAAGGTTAAAACTACTCGCGACGCGGATAACCTTCCTTAAACCTCATACGCTAGTGTGCCGGTCCATGTATTGCGTATGGGGTCGGTCATGTTGCGTCGCTTGGTGTTCGGGTTAGGTCTTTTGTCTGCGACCATGTTGTCGCATGCGGCTTTTGCGGAAGGTGCCCGCACGCTGCAGATCATCGTTTCCAAGGACAAGCAGTCGCTTGTCGTCTATGACGGCGAAACGGTGGTCACCACATCGAAAGTGTCGACCGGCAAGGATGGCCACACGACGCCGAGCGGGATCTTCTCGATCCTCGAAAAACAGAAATATCACGAATCCAACCTCTATTCGAACGCGCCCATGCCTTGGATGCAGCGCCTGACCTGGTCGGGCATCGCGCTTCACGAATCAAACAGCGTGCCGAATTATCCGGCCTCGCATGGCTGCGTGCGCATGCCGGGCGCATTTGCAAAATCGCTCTTCCAGATGACCGAGCGCGGCGCGCATGTGATCATCACCGATGCGCCGGTCGTGCCGCAATTGATCGAGAACGCCAACCTGTTCCTGCCGCGCAAGCCGCTGCCGACAGGGCCGCTGCTCTCCGATGTCCAACTGCGGACCTCGTCGATCGGCAGCAGCTCGAAACCGGTCGAAGTGGCGATGAACGTCGTTCCGAACAATCCCTCGATCGTCCATCCGACGAGCGACGCGCGGCCGGCTCCGACCCAGCCGGTGGCGGTCGCGAAGGAGGATGTCGCACCGCTGCGCATCCTCATCACCCGCCGCGGCGAGCGCGAAACGCTGATGGATGCCCAGATCCTGCTGCAGCAGCTGGGTTTCGACACCGGCGGCGGCGATGGATTCGCCGGTCCGATGACCCGCAGCGCAATCGCCGGCTTCAAGCGCTGGAAGAACCTGTCGCCCAAGGGCGCGCTGGTGACGCCGGAATTCCTCGACTCGCTTTACGAGACCGCAGGCGAGCCGCGCCCGCCGATGGGCCAGATCATGGTGCGCCAGAATTTCCAGCCGCTGTTCGAGGCGCCGGTCGGCATCAAGGACCCGGAAATAGCGCTCGGCACGCATTTCTTCAGCATCGACAAGGTCGAGCGCAAGGAAGAGACGGCCGAATGGCACGCAGTCACCGTTCCGAACGGACTGAGCGCCGCGATGAAGCAGCGGCTCGGGATCACGGTCTCCGACGACCCCTACGCGCCGGGTGCTGCCGCGCAGGCCCTCGCCCGCATCGAGATCCCGGCCGATATTCGCGACCGCATCGAGACGCTGATCAGCGATGGCTCCTCCCTCACCATCAACGACCAGGGCATCGGCCAGGACACCGGCGACGGCACCGACTTCATCACCGTCACCCAGCCGGTGCAGCGGGTCGCCGAAGCGCAGTCCTCGATCGCCAGGCCGCAGCCAGTCAGCCAGCGGCGCACGGCAGCAAAGCCCCGCGCTTACGGCCTCTATTGAGGCTCCTGAAGCGTGTAGCGACCCCTCGGATCACCGCACGCTGCAAGTGTTTCTGATTACATCTCTATCGAAAAACGCTGCGCGCGCTTCCGAGATCCGAGCTAGACCAGTTCGACGTCGAGAACGCCCGGCGCCGTCCTCAGCGCCGCGGCGATTTCCGGTGAGATGCGGTATTTTTCCGTCAACTCCACCTCGATTTCCCGCTTGCCGTCATCCTTGATGACCACGAACGACACCAGCCCGTCGCCCCGGGCGTTCAAGTGCCGCGCGACAGTGCGCAGCGGGCCTAAATCGCGGACGAAGACGCGCAGCGCCTTCTGCATCTGCACCGACTTCTCTTCAAGCGACTGCGCAGTCTGGATGCGCAGGCCGATGCCTTCCGGCCGCTCTTCCGCCTGCACGGTGATGACCAGCGACTTGCCGGGTTCGAGCAGGTCGCGATATTGCGCCAACCCTTCCGAAAACAGTACCGCCTCGAACTGGCCGGTCGCATCCGAGAAGGTGACGATGCCCATCTTATTGCCGGTGCGGGTCTTGCGTTCCTGTTTGCCGGTCACTGTCCCCGCCAGCCGGCCGGCGGTGGCGCCCTGTTTCACGGCGGCGGAAAAGTCCGCGAAATTCTGGACGCGCATTTTGGCGAGTACATTGGCATAGGCGTCGAGCGGGTGGGCGGAGAGATAGAAGCCGAGCACCTGGTATTCGCGCATCAGCATTTCGGACGGCATCCACGGCGTAAACGACGGGAAGATCAGCGTCTCCGGCCCGGAGGCGGAAGACGAGCCGAACATGTCGTGCTGGCCGCTCACCTTTTCGCCCTGGGCACGCTGCGCATAACCGATGATGCGGTCGAGGCCGCCGCTCAGCTCGGCGCGGTCGCGGCCGAAACAATCGAAGGCGCCTGCCGAGATCAGGCTTTCCATGACGCGGCGGTTGACCTGTTTCGGATCGATCCTGAGGCAGAAATCCTCGATGCTGGCGAAAGGTACATCGCCGCGCACTTCGGTAATGTGATCAACCGCCGATTCACCGACGCCCTTGATGGCGGCGAGCGCGTAGTAGATCCTGTTGTCGCCGGTCTCGAAATGCCGGAACGAGGTCTGGACCGACGGCGGAATGACCGAGATCCCGAGGCGGCCGGCATCCTGCCGGAAATCGTTGAGCTTCTCGCTGTTCGACATATCGTATGTCATGGAAGCGGCGAGGAACTCGACCGGGTAATGCGCCTTCATGAAGGCGGTCTGGTAGGAGACGATCGCGTAGGCCGCGGCGTGCGACTTGTTGAAGCCGTAATTGGCGAACTTGGCGAGCAGTTCGAAGATGTTGTTGGCCTGCGGCTTGGAGACGCCGTTCTTGATGGCGCCATCGACAAAGCGTTCGCTCTGCTGGTCCATCTCCGCCTTGATCTTCTTGCCCATGGCGCGGCGCAGGAGGTCGGCCTCGCCGAGCGAATAGCCCGAAAGGACCTGGGCGATCTGCATCACCTGCTCCTGGTAGACGATGACCCCTTGAGTCTCCTTCAGGAGATGGTCGATCATCGGATGGATCGACTCGATCTCCTCCTCGCCATGCTTGCGGGCGTTGTAGGTCGGGATGTTCTCCATCGGACCCGGGCGATAAAGCGCCACGAGCGCGATAATGTCCTCGATGCAGTCCGGCCGCATGCCGATCAGCGCCTTGCGCATGCCCGCACTTTCCACCTGGAACACGCCGACCGTCTCGCCGCGCGAGAGCATTTCGTAGGTCTTCTGATCGTCGAGCGGGATCTTGGCCAGATCGACCTCGATGCCGCGCTTGCGGCAGAAATCGACGGCGGTCTTCAGCACCGTCAGCGTCTTCAGGCCGAGGAAGTCGAACTTAACGAGGCCCGCCTGTTCCACCCATTTCATGTTGAACTGGGTGACCGGCATGTCGGAGCGCGGGTCTCGGTACATCGGCACCAGCTTCGACAGCGGCCGGTCGCCGATGACGATACCGGCGGCGTGGGTGGAGGCGTGGCGATAGAGGCCTTCGATCTTCTGGGCGATATCGAGGAGGCGGGCGACGACCGGTTCCTTGTCGGCCTCCTCCTGAAATTTCGGATCCTCCTCGATCGCCTTCGACAGCGGCGTCGGGTTGGCCGGGTTGTTCGGCACCAGCTTGCAGATCTTGTCGACCTGGCCATAGGGCATTTCGAGCACGCGGCCGACGTCGCGCAAGGCGGCGCGCGCCTGCAGCGAACCGAAGGTGATGATCTGCGCCACCTGCTCGCGGCCGTATTTCTGCTGCACGTAGCGGATCACCTCCTCGCGGCGATCCTGGCAGAAGTCGATGTCGAAGTCGGGCATCGAGACGCGGTCGGGATTGAGGAAGCGTTCGAACAGAAGCGAGAAGCGCAGCGGATCGACGTCGGTGATGGTCAGCGCGTAGGCGACCAGCGAGCCCGCACCGGAGCCACGGCCGGGACCGACCGGGATGCCCTGCTGCTTGGCCCATTTGATGAAGTCGGCAACGATCAGGAAGTAGCCCGGGAATTTCATCTTCTCGATGACGCTGAGCTCGAAATCGAGTCGCTCGCGGTAATCCTGCTCGGTATAACCGCGCGTCATGCCGAGCGTCGCGATCCGCTCTTCGAGACCTTCCACGGACTGGCGACGAAGCTCTTCCGCCTCCGCGCGTTCGGCTTCCGCCGGATCGTCGGTGGCGCCGGTGAAACGCGGCAGGATCGGATTGCGGGTCTTCAGCACGAAGGAGCAGCGGCGGGCGATCTCGACCGTGTTCTCAAGCGCCTCCGGCAGGTCGGCGAACAGCTTCGCCATCTCGGCACGGCTCTTCAGATAATGGTCCGGCGTCAGCCGGAAGCGGCTGTCGTCAGAGACGATCGCATTGTGGGCGACCGCCATCAGCGCGTCATGGGCATCGTAATCGGCCTTGGACGGAAAGAACGCCTCGTTGGTGGCGACCAGCGGCAGGTCGTGATCATAGGCGAGCGTGACGATCTTGTGCTCATGGCGCCGGTCGTAGGCGCCGTGGCGTTGCAGTTCGACATAGAGCCGGTCGCCGAAGATCTCCTTGAGCTTCAACAGCCTTGCTTCGGCAAGCGTGGCATTGCCTTCCTTCAGGACCACGTCGACCGGCCCGCCGCCGGCGCCGGTCAGCGCGATCAGCCCCTCGGTGCCGCCCTCTTCCAGCCAGGAGCGGCAGATATGGGTCGACTGATGCCCTTCGCCGCCGAGATAGGCGCGGCTGATGAGATCGACGAGCCGCTCGTAACCGACGGCATTGGCCGCCAGCACGACGATCGCCGGCAGTTTGGCGAGCTGCTGGTGGCTGTTGCGCCGCTCGTCCGACTGGTCTTCCATATCGATCGACAGCTGGCAGCCGATGATCGGCTGCAGGCCGTCGCCGATCGCCTTCTGGGCGAATTCCAGCGCGACAAACAGATTGTTGGTGTCGGCTATCGCGATCGCGGGCTGATTGTCCGCGATCGCCTTCGAGAGGATCTTCTTGAGCGGCAACGCGCCCTCAAGCAGCGAATAGGCGGAATGGACGCGCAGATGGACGAATTGAGGGGTAGTCCCCAGCTCTTCCGATGCCGATTTTACGTCCATGTTGTCTGCCATGCCTGCGCCTTACCCGTTTGATGAAGCGGGAACCATCTCATGAATCAGGCTATTGTCCGGCGCAGGGCCTTGAGAGTCCAGTTCGGATTTCCCCCCTCAACCGCTTTCGGCCGAGGGTGTCAGATCACATGGCCATCATGATCATGGAGAGGCTGGCCACGAAGGTGGCGATGGAAGCGAATGCGGCAATGTCACGAAGCAGGTCAGTCATCGTCGTCTCCCGTGTTCTCTTATGTTTTTAATTTGTTCTCTTTTTGTTTGAGAGTCAACAAAAGAACAGACCGGAAACAAACGCATCGCGATATCCTCACCCGCCTGGTAAACAAGGTGTTAATGCCGGAGTTTCTAGGCGGCTGAAAGCATACGGATACGTCCGGACCGGGACGACCATCCGGGCGTGAGCAGTTTCCGACGGGTCAGGATCATTGTGGGCGAAGCCGCCCGTACCTTCACATCTCGACGACCTTGCCGCCTTCGATCGTCACGCGGCGGTCCATGCGGCTGGCGAGCTCGTGGTTGTGGGTGGCGATCAGCGCCGCCAGGCCCGACTGGCGCACCAGGGCCTCCAATGCGTCGAAGACATAAGATGCGGTCTTCGGGTCGAGATTGCCGGTCGGCTCGTCGGCGAGAAGGACACGCGGGGCGTTGGCGACCGCGCGGGCTATCGCCACCCGTTGCTGCTCGCCACCGGACAGCTCGGAGGGGCGGTGCTCGGCGCGGTGGCCGATGCGCATGTAATCCAGCAGCTGGCTCGCCCGCTCCTTCGCCTCGGCCTTGGAAAGGCCGGCGATCAGCTGCGGCATCATGATGTTCTCGACGGCGGAAAACTCCGGCAGGAGATGGTGGAACTGATAGACGAAACCGATCTTGTTGCGGCGCAACGCGGTGCGTTCAGCGTCGGGAAGTCCGTTGCAGGCATGCCCGGCGAGAAAAACCTCGCCGGCGTCGGGATGTTCGAGCAGGCCGGCGAGATGCAGCAGCGTCGATTTGCCGGTGCCGGACGGGGCGACCAGCGCGACGATCTCGCCCGTCTTCAGCTCGAAATCAGCCCCCTTCAGGATCGAAAGCGTGGTCTCGCCCTGGCCGTAGTGACGTTCGACGCCCGAGAGCTGCAAGACGGTTTTGCGTGTCATGAAGTATGCCAAGTCCTATTCGTATCGAAGGGCCTGGACAGGATCGAGCCGGGAGGCCCGCCATGCCGGGAAGATGGTGGCGATGAAGGACAGGACCAGCGCCATCATGACGACCGAGAAGGTCTCGCCAAAGCTCATTTCAGCCGGCAGCTGGCTGAGGAAATAGAGCTCCGGATCGAAGAGGATGGTGCCCGAGATCCAGGAGAAGAACTGGCGGATCGATTCGACGTTCAGACAGACGACCACGCCAAGCAGCACGCCCGCGAAAGTACCGACGAGGCCGATCGCCGCCCCGGTCATGAAGAAGATGCGCATGATCGCGCCCGCGCCGGCGCCCATGGTGCGCAGGATGGCGATATCGCTGCCCTTGTCCTTCACCAGCATGATCAGGCCCGAGATGATGTTGAGCGCCGCCACCAGCACAATCAGCGTCAGGATCATGAACATGACGTTGCGCTCCACCTGAAGGGCGGAGAAGAAGGTCTGGTTGCGCTGCCGCCAGTCGGTGATGAAGATCTGGCGGCCGGCCGCCGCCTCGATCTTCGGGCGCAGGTCATCGACATTGTCGGGATTGTCGATGAACAGCTCGATCGACTGCACCAGGCCCTCGGCATTGAAATAGAGCTGAGATTCCTCGAGCGGCATATAGATGATCGTCGCGTCGTATTCCGACATGCCGATCTCGAATATCCCGGAGACCGGATAGGATTTGACGCGCGGATTGACGCCCATCGGCGTTACGTCGCCTTCCGGCGAGATGAGGGTGATCTGGTCGCCGGCCGACAGGCCGAGCTGGGCCGCGAGCCTGGACCCGACCAGCACGCCCTGCCCCGAGGCAAAACCGACCATGTCGCCCGACTTGACGTTGCCGGCGACTTCCGAGAGCTTTTCGAGGTCTTCCGGGCGCACGCCACGCACCAGCGCGCCGGAACCCGCACCGCCGCGGCCCGATGCCAGCGTCTGGCCTTCGACCAGCGGCAGCGCCATCCGCACACCCGGTACGGCCGAGAATTTCTGGGTGAGTTCCGCGTAATCCGTCAGCGGCCCGTCGATCGGCTGGACGATCATATGGCCGTTGATGCCCAGGATACGCGAGATCAGCTCGGTGCGGAATCCGTTCATGACTGCCATGACGATGATCAGCGTCGCGACGCCAAGCATGATGCCGATGAACGAGAAGCCGGCGATGACCGAGATGAAGGCTTCCTTTCGGCGCGACCGCAGGTAACGCCAGGCGACCATCCGCTCAAAGGCCGAGAAAGGACCGGCCGCAGGCGAACCACCCGCCTTTACCGCTTCACCATTCGCCGCGACGCTCGCCATGCCGTTTCCTCAATTTTGTGGTCGCAATTCCGGACGGAAAACCGCTTCACACTCTTCCTGGAATTGCTCCGGCGGCCTGCCGGCTTATCGGCCGGCGAGCCTGTTCATGGCCGCCTCGACGGTCAGCGTTTCGCGCTGGCCGGTCTTGCGGTCCTTGACCTCCACCTCGCCACCTGCGGCGGAGCGGGGTCCGACAATCACCTGGACCGGCACGCCGATCAGGTCGGCGGTCGCGAACTTGGTGCCGGCGCGCTCGTCCGTGTCGTCGTAGAGCACGTCCTTGCCGATCGTTTCGAGACCGCCATAGAGCGTTTCGCAGATCCGGTCGCAGGCCTCGTCGCCGGGCTTCATGTTGATCACCACGACGTCGAACGGTGCGACCGATGCCGGCCAGATGATTCCGTTGTCGTCATGCGATGCTTCGATGATGGCGGGAACAAGGCGTGTCGGGCCGATGCCGTAGGAACCCATGTGGACATGGTGTTCCTTGCCGTCCGGTCCCTGCACCTTGGCGCCCATCGGCTCGGAATATTTGGTGCCGAAATAGAAGATATGGCCAACCTCGATGCCGCGGGCGGACAGCCGGTCGGTCTCGGGGATGGCGTTGAAGGCTTCCTCGTCGTGCATTTCCGAAGTCGCCGCATAGACCGAGGTCCACTTGTCGAACACGGCCTGCATGGCCCCGACATCATCGAAATTGGTGTCCGTACCGGGAATGTCGAAATTGACGAAATCCTTGTGGGAAAACACTTCCGACTCGCCGGTCTCGGCCAGGATGATGAACTCGTGGGACAGGTTGCCGCCGATCGGGCCGGTATCGGCACGCATCGGGATCGCCCGCAGGCCCAGACGCGCGAAGGTGCGCAGGTAGGCGGTGAACATCTTGCGATAGGAATGCTCGGCATCGTCCTTGGTCAGGTCGAATGAGTAGGCGTCCTTCATCAGGAACTCGCGCGAGCGCATGGTGCCGAAGCGCGGGCGGATCTCGTCGCGGAACTTCAGCTGGATGTGATAGAGGTTGAGCGGCAGGTTCTTGTAGGATTTGACGTAGGACCGGAAGATGTCCGTGATCATTTCCTCGTTGGTGGGGCCGTAGAGCATCGGCCGCTCCTGGCGATCCTTGATGCGCAGCATTTCCTTGCCATAGGCATCGTAGCGGCCGCTTTCCTGCCAGAGCTCGGCGGACTGCAGCGTCGGCATCAGCACCTCGATGGCGCCGGCACGGTTCTGTTCCTCGCGGATAATGGCGTTGACCTTGTCGAGCACGCGCTTGCCGAGCGGCAGCCAGGAATAGATGCCCTGGCTCTGCTGGCGGACCATGCCGGCACGCAGCATCAGCCGGTGGGACACGATTTCCGCTTCCTTGGGGTTTTCCTTCAGGATGGGCATAAAATAGCGGGACAGGCGCATCGAGATTTCCGCAGTTGCCGGGCCTATCCTTCAATCCAGGAATCGCCCGTTTCTTCAGTGATATGGCGAGGGTACATAGCCGTTCCGGGGCTCCAAGGGAACCCGCCCCCGCATGAATCGCACGATGTCATGATCACACACCCGGCATCTGCAGACCCGCTAAAAATGGGGATTTCGTGGCAAACGTGCGACATTTATGTCAACTGAAAAATTTTATCGAAGTGTAGCAAAAATACAAAAAAAGCGGATGACAAAGCACATCCTTTGAGCTAGGTTCAGCTCACAAAAGAGGCAAGGAGTTCAAATTCTTGCCATTTCGCGGTCAAGTCTTGGGAGGATCAGATCTTAGGCGCGCTTGTCGCTGCCCCGGTAACGGTTACAGATCACGCGAAACTAGAAACAAGGCTTAACCGCCTTGTTTTTTTTTGCTTTTTCGCCGGCAGAACAGCCAGCGCAGCGTCTTCGCCGACGCTCCTATGCCCGTAAATCATGACAGGGAAATGACAGGCCCGACGCTCCTGCCTTATTGCCGCGCTTCAGTCGAAGGTCGGCACGATGACGGGAATATCGGCGATGCCGACGCCGAAATAGACGGATGCGACGTGGTAGCCGGCATAAATCAGTGTCGAGATCACCGTCGTCAAAAGCACGACGCGTCCGCCGCGAAACTTGCTCGGGGCGCTTTCCACGGTCCCGCTGGTCACTTCACCATCTTCCTGCTGGCTGCGATAGCCGAGCGGAAGGACGATGAAGAGCACGGTCCACCAGATGATGAAATAGATGGCCGCGACCGTCAAAAGAGGCATGATATCGACTCGATCCCGGTTCGAAGAATTGGCGCCCTTATAGGCTGAAAGGCGGGCAAGCTCAAACCTGCAGGCCGTGACGTGATGTCATAGCTGTGGGAATCATACCTGTTCGAGCTCGACCAAGGTGCCGTTGAAGTCCTTGGGATGCAGGAAAAGCACAGGTTTTCCATGGGCCCCGGTCTTCGGATTGCCGTCTCCCAGCACTCGCGCACCGGCCGCCTTCAACGTGTCGCGCGCAGCAATGATATCCTCCACCTCGTAGCAGATATGATGCATGCCGCCGGACGGGTTCTTCTCGAGGAAGGCCACAATCGGGGAGTTGGCCCCAAGCGGCTCGAGCAATTCCACCTTGGTGTTGGGAAGCTCGACGAAGACCACGGTGACGCCGTGCTCGGGCAAGGCTTGCGCCTGCGAGACGCGGGCGCCGAGCGTGTCGCGATAGGTCGAGGTCGCGGCGGCGAGATCCGGCACGGCGATGGCGATGTGGTTTACGCGTCCGAGCATGGTTGGGTCCTCCCGAGTTCAATTCAGCGCATAAGGGGCCGCGAGGCTCCCTTTGATCTCCCCCCTTGAGGGGGAGATGTCACCGAAGGTGACAGAGGGGGTGGCGACGGTGCGGCAGATCAGGTGGCCGATGAATATAAGGAGAGGTTACCCCACTCTGCCCTGCCGGGCATCTCCCCCTCAAGGGGGAGATCGAACCGTGGCGGGCGTTCTCATTCCAAAACGAACACCGCTTCCGCCCCTCAGAGCCGCGTAACGAACACCGTCACGATCGGTTTCTTGCCCCAGGCCTCGTTGGCGGCGGAGCGGACGGCGCGGCGGATCGCCTCGCGGACCATGTCGAGATCCTTGCGGCGGGCGCGCGGAATGCTCTCGACGGCGCCGAGGACGGCGTCATAGAGCGTATCCTCCATGTCTTCGCCCTCGTCGTCGAATTCCGGCAGGCCGAAAGCGATAAGATCAGGATCGGTCACGAAGTCATAGCGGGAGTCGAGCAGGACGTTGACCGACACGTGGCCGACGAAGGAGAGCTTGCGGCGGTCGCCGATGCCCATTTCCTCGAAGTCGCCGATCAGCTTGCCGTCCTTGAAGATGCGGCCATGCGGCGCATCGCCGATCACTTCGGCCGGGCCTGGCGCGAGGCGCAGAATATCGCCGTTGCGAACGCGAGGGATGCTCTTGATGCCCGCGGATGCGCCGAGCTCGGCCTGGGCGGTCAGATGCGCCGCCTCGCCGTGAACGGGCACGAGGATCTGCGGGCGGGTCCATTCGTACATCTGCACCAGTTCGCTGCGGCGCGGGTGGCCGGAGACGTGGACAAGCGCGTCGCTGTCGGTGACGATCTTGATGCCCTGCTCAATCAGGCCGTTCTTAATCTCGAGGATCGCCTTTTCGTTGCCGGGAATGGTGCGCGAGGAAAAGACCACCGTATCGCCCGAGGTCAGCGCCACGTGGCGCATCTCGTCACGGGCGATCTTGGCGAGCGCCGCGCGCGGTTCGCCCTGGCTGCCGGTCAGGATCACAACGATCTTGTCGCGCGGGATATAGCCGTATTCGTCCTCGGCGATGAACGGCTTCAGGCCCTCCATGATGCCGATATCGCGGGCGACGCCGACGACGCGCTTCAGCGAAGAACCGAGCAGCAGGACTTCGCGGCCGGCAGCATCTGCGGCTTGCGCGATCGAGCGGATACGGCCGACATTCGACGAGAAGGTGGTGATCGCCACCCGGCCCTCGGCCGCCTCGATGATCTGGCGCAGGCCCTCCGACACTTCCTCCTCGGAGGGCGAGACGCCCTCGCGCATGGAGTTGGTGCTGTCACACATCAGCGCCAGGACGCCCTCGTCGCCGATCTTGCGGAAACGCGCCTCGTCGGTGAAAGGTCCGAGCGACGGCGCATGGTCGATCTTCCAGTCGCCGGTATGGACGACATTGCCGAGCGGGGTGCGAATGACCAGAGACATCGGCTCCGGGATCGAATGATTGACGCCGACCGCCTCGATCTCGAACGGGCCGACATTGATGCGGTCGCCGGCCTTGAAGATCGTCACCGGGATTTCGGCGCGCGAACCTTCGTAGTCGCGTTTCGCCTCCAGCATGCCGGCGGTGAACGGCGAGGCATAGACGGGCACGTTGAGGCCCGGCCAGAGGTCGTTCATCGCGCCGTAATGATCCTCATGCGCATGGGTGATGATCATCGCCTTGAGATTGTTGCGCTGGCTGGCGAGGAAGCGGATGTCCGGCAGCACGAGATCGACGCCAGGCAATTCCGGTCCGGGAAAGGTCACGCCGCAATCGACCATGATCCACTGGCGCTTCTCCGGCGTTCCATAGCCGTAGAGGGCGAGGTTCATGCCGATCTCGCCCACGCCGCCCAGCGGCAGAAACACCAGTTCTTCTTGGTTTGCCATTTTCTTTGTCTATTCCATTCCTTGAAAGAATACATCACCGGCGGCGATCGGCGTAAGCGCGCCCAGTCCGGTATCGAGCAGTAGAAATCCTTTGTCATCGATACCTGCGAATGTGCCAACAAGCGAGCGATCCGGCAGGTTCACGGTAATTTTTTCGCCGATACCGCAGGCGACCTCGCGCCAGCGCCGGCTGATCTCCGGCGTGCCGCGACCCTCATTCCAGATACCCAGAACCACTGCCATCTCCCTGAAAAGATGCGCAAAAAGCTCATCTGGCGAGATGTTGGCACCGTGGTCGGCAAGCCGCGTGACCGCGTAAGCTACGCTGTCAGGCATGTGGCGGATATTGATGCCGATGCCGATGACGAGCGCGCGGCGGCCGTCCGGCAATCCTTCGCCTTCGAGCAGGATGCCGCAGGTTTTCCTGCGGCCGATCAGGATATCGTTCGGCCATTTGACATCAAGCGGTTCACCGCCCGGTGGCAGAACGGACCTGACGGCGGCGTGGACGGCGACGGCGACCGCGAGCGGCAACGAGCCGATGCGCTCCGGCGGCGCGGGATCGATCAGCAGCAGCGATGCGTAGAGATTGCCAGGTTCGGACGTCCAGGCCCGGCCACGGCGACCACGGCCGGCGAGCTGGCGTGTCGCGGTCAGCCACAACAAACCGGGATCGCCCGCGCGAGCGCGGGCGAGACATTCGCTATTGGTGGATCCGACTTCGTCGAGCGCCTCGTGGCGAAACGCATCGAGCGAGAAACGGTCCCTTTCTCCCGGCATTCTCAGAAGAAGGACTTGGCGGCCGCGCTCGCCGCCGTACCGATCGGTCCGCCGATCAGCACATAGGCAACGACGAAGAGGCCGGAGAGACCGAAGACCAGGCGCAGTTCGCCGGAGATGCGGGCGAATTCGCCCTTGGCTTCATCGAACCACATCAGCTTCACGATACGCAGGTAATAATAGGCGCCGACGACCGAGGAGAGCACGCCGATGATCGCCAGCGCATAGAGCTTGGCTTCGATCGCCGCGACGAAGACGAAGTATTTCGCGAAGAAGCCTGCCAGCGGCGGAATGCCGGCCATCGAGAACATCAGCGCGGTCAGCACCACGGCCATGAACGGCTTGGTGGAAGACAGGCCGGCAAGATCATCGACATTCTCGACATTGCCGCCTTCCTTGCGGCGCATCGCCATGATGCAGGCAAAGGTTCCCAAGGTCATGACCATGTAGATGGTCATGTAGAGGACGACGCCGGAGACGCCGGTCTCGGTGCCGGCCGCGAGGCCGACCAGCGCATAGCCCATGTGGCCGATCGAGGAATAGGCCATCAGTCGCTTGATGTTGCGCTGGCCGATCGCGGCAAACGAGCCGAGCAGCATCGAGGCAATCGACACGAAGACGATGATCTGGCGCCAGTCGGCAATGATCGGCAGGAAGGCGTCGGAGACGATCCGCACCAGGATCGCCATGGCGGCGACCTTGGGGCCGGCCGCGAAGAAGGCGGTGACCGGGGTCGGCGCGCCTTCGTAGACGTCGGGCGTCCACATGTGGAACGGCACGGCGGAAATCTTGAAGCAGGCGCCGGCCAGAACGAAGACCATGCCGAAGATCAGGCCCAGGCCACGGGTCTCGGCCGAGAGAACCTTGGCGATGCCTTCGAAGCCGGTATTGCCGGTGAAGCCGTAGACCAGCGACATGCCGTAAAGCATCATGCCGGAGGAGAGCGCACCGAGGACGAAGTATTTCAGGCCGGCTTCGGTCGAACGAAGGCTGTCTCGATTGAACGCGGCGATGACATAGAGCGCCAGCGACATCAATTCGAGCGCAAGATAGAAGGCGATCAGGTCGTTGGCGGAGATCAGCAGCAGCATGCCGAGCGTCGAGAGCACCAGCAGGACCGGGAACTCGAAACGGTTGAGCTGATCCGACTTGGCATGACCGACCGACATGACCATGGCGGTGATCGAACCAATGAGCGCCAGCACCTTCATGAACCGGCCGAAGGCATCGAGCTTGAAGGCGCCGCCATAGGCCACGCCCTCGCCGGGCATGAAGATCAGCCAGAGACCAGCGACGGCCAGCAGCGCCACCGCAAGACCCGTCACCGTCGGCGCGGACTTGTCGCCGGAGAAGACGCCGATCATCAGAAGAGCGAGCGCGCCCACGGCCAGGATGATCTCCGGCATGGAGAGCTGCAGGCTTAGGGAGAGAATTTCAGCGGTCATGTCCAGTCGTGTCCCGTCTCAGTGCGCATTGAGCGCAAGGGTTTTCGCTGCTGCCAGGGCTGCGGAATAATTGTTCACCACGAGATCCACCGATGCTGCCGTCGCATCGAAGATCGGTGCCGGAAAGAAGCCGTAGAAGATGGTGATCGCGATCAGCGGATAGAGGATCAGCTTTTCGCGGCCGGAAAGGTCGAGCAAGGCCTTCAGGCTTTCCTTCTCGAGTGCCCCGAAGATCACCCGGCGATAGAGCCAGAGCGCGTAGGAAGCCGAGAGGATGACGCCGGTCGCGGCGAAGAGCGCGACCCAGGTATTGACCCGGAAGACGCCGATGATCGTCAGGAATTCGCCGACGAAGCCGGACGTGCCCGGCAGGCCGACATTGGCCATGGTGAAGATCATGAAGGCGACGGCATATTTCGGCATGTTGTTGACGAGGCCGCCATAGGCCGAGATCTCGCGGGTATGGAGGCGGTCGTAAACGACGCCGACACAGAGGAAGAGCGCGCCGGAGACGATGCCGTGCGACAGCATCTGGAAGATCGCACCCTGCAAGCCCTGCACGTTGGCCGCGAAGATGCCCATGGTCACGTAACCCATATGGGCGACGGAGGAATAGGCGATCAGCTTCTTGATGTCGTCCTGCATCATCGCCACCAGCGAGGTGTAGATGATGGCGATGACCGACAGCGAGAAGACCAGCGGCGCGAAATGCTCCGACGCGATCGGGAACATGGCGAGCGAGAAACGGATCATCCCGTAGCCGCCGAGCTTCAGCATGACGCCGGCAAGGATGACCGAACCTGCGGTCGGGGCCTGGACGTGCGCGTCCGGAAGCCAGGTATGCACCGGCCACATCGGCATCTTGACCGAGAAGGCGGCGAAGCAGGCGAGCCAGAGCCAGGTCTGCATGCCAGCCGGGAAGCCGTATTTCAGGAGTTCGGTAATGTCGGTCGTGCCAGACTGCCAGTACATGGCCATGATGGCGAGCATCATCAGCACCGAGCCGAGCAGCGTGTAGAGGAAAAACTTGTAGGATGCGTAGACGCGGTCCTTGCCGCCCCAGACGCCGATGATGACGAACATCGGGATGAGGGTCGCTTCGAAGAAGACGTAGAAGAGCACGACGTCGAGCGACACGAAGACGCCGGTCATGACCACTTCCAGAAGCAGGAAGGCGATCATGTATTCCTTGAGGCGCTTTTCGATCGTATTCCAGCTGGCAAGCACGCAGAACGGCATCAGGAAGGTCGTCAGGATGACGAACAGCATGGAAATGCCATCGACACCGAGATGGTAGGAGATGCCGGTGCCGAGCCAGTTATGCTTTTCGACCATCTGGAAGCCGGCGTTCGAATTGTCGAAGCCGATCCAGATGAAGAGCGAGACGATGAAGGTGAAGACCGTCGTGAACAGCGAGACGTTCAAGATGTTGCGGCGCCCGAAGGGGCCGTCTTCCCGTGTCAGAAGCAGCAACAGCACGCCGACCAGCGGCAGGAAGGTGACCGTCGAGAGAATTGGCCAGTCGGTCATTAGATTGAGCTCCCGAGCATCATCCAGGTGACGAGGGCGGCGATACCGATCAGCATCGCGAACGCATAATGATAGAGATAACCGGACTGCAGCTTGACCACCCGGTTGGTGACGTCGACCACGCGGGCGGCAACGCCGTTCGGGCCGTAGGTATCGATGACGCCGATGTCACCCTTCTTCCACAGGAACCGGCCGAGCGCCTTGGCGGAACGGACGAAGAGGAAGTCGTAGAGCTCGTCGAAATACCACTTGTTGAGCAGGAACTCGTAGAGGACCTTCTGCGAAGCGGCGAGACGACGGGGCGTCGAGGGCGACTTGATGTAGAAGTACCAGGCGGTGACGAAACCGATCAGCATTGCGATGAAGGGGCTGAGAGCCACCAGCGCCGGCACATGATGGAATTCGTGCAGCAGTTCGTTATGTTCGGAGGTGAACAGCGCGCCCTTCCAGAATTCGAGATATTCCTCGCCGTAGAAGTAACCTTCGAACAGGACACCGGCCAGAACCGCGCCGAGCGCCAGGATGTAGAGCGGAACGAGCATGACGCTCGGCGATTCATGCACATGGTGCATGACGTCGGCGGACGCGCGCGGCTTGCCGAAGAAGGTGAGGAAGGCAAGACGCCAGGAATAGAAGCTGGTGAACAATGCGGCGATCACCAGGAGCGTGAAGGCGAAGCCCGAAACCGGCGAATGCGAGGCATAGGCGGCTTCGATGATCACGTCCTTGGAGAAGAAGCCGGCAAAGCCGATCGGCGTGAACGGAATACCGACGCCGGTCAGCGCCAGTGTGCCGATCGTCATCATCCAGAAGGTGATCGGGATGTGTTTCCTGAGGCCGCCCATGTAGCGCATGTCCTGCTCGCCATCGACGGCATGGATGACCGAGCCGGCGCCGAGGAACAAGAGAGCCTTGAAGAAGGCGTGCGTGAAGAGGTGGAAGATAGCCGCGCCATAGGCACCGACGCCAAGCGCCACGAACATGTAGCCGAGCTGCGAGCAGGTGGAATAGGCGATGACGCGCTTGATGTCGTTCTGGACGAGGCCGACGGTCGCCGCGAAGAAGGCGGTGATCGCGCCAACCATCGTCACCACCAGCAGGGCGTTGGGCGACAGTTCGAAGATCGGCGACATGCGGGCGACGAGGAAGACGCCGGCGGTGACCATGGTCGCGGCATGGATGAGCGCCGAGACCGGGGTCGGGCCTTCCATGGCGTCCGGTAGCCAGGTGTGCAGCAGGAACTGCGCCGACTTGCCCATCGCGCCCATGAACAGGAGCAGGCAGACGACGGTGACGGCGTTGGCCTTGTCGAGCGACATTCCGAAGATGTTGACCACCGCCTGGGCCGCATCCGGAGCACCTTCATGCGGCAGGTAGGTGGCGGCAGCCGCAAAGATCGTCTCGAAGCTGATCGAGCCGAACAGCACGAAGACGCCGGCAATGCCGAGCACGAAACCGAAGTCGCCGACGCGGTTGACGATGAAGGCCTTCATCGCGGCGGCCGACGCGGACGGCTTCTTGAACCAGAAGCCGATCAGCAGGTAGGACGCCAGGCCGACGCCTTCCCAGCCGAAGAACATCTGGGCGAGGTTGTCCGAGGTGATCAGCATCAGCATCGCGAAGGTGAACAGCGACAGGTAGGCGAAGAAACGCGGGCGATGCGGATCGTGGTGCATGTAGCCGATCGAATAGACATGCACGAGCGTCGAGACGGTGTTGACGACGACGAACATGACGGCCGTCAGCGTGTCGATGCGGAAGGCCCATTCGACGTCAATGCCGCCGGACTGGATCCAGCGCATAACCGGAACCTTGATCACCTCGCCTGCCTCGCCATGGGCGAGCGCGACGTTGAAGAAGACGATCCAGGAGAGCACGGCGGCGATGATCATCAGGCCGCTGGTCACGTATTCGGAGGCCTTTGCGCCGATCGAGCGGCCAAACAGGCCGGCGACTAGGAAGCCGATCAGGGGAAGAAAGACGATTGCCTTGTAGATCATGACCCGATCAGCCCTTCATCATATTGACGTCTTCGACGGCGATCGAACCGCGGTTGCGGTAGAAGACGACGAGAATTGCAAGACCGATGGCGGCTTCGGCGGCCGCGACGGTCAGAATGAACAATGCAAAAACCTGGCCGACGATGTCGTTCAGGAAGGAGGAGAAGGCCACCATGTTGAGGTTGACCGAGAGCAGGATGAGCTCCACCGACATCAGGATGATGATGACGTTCTTGCGGTTCAGGAAGATGCCGAATACGCCGAGCGTGAAGAGGATGGCGCCGACCGTGAGATAGTGGGAAAGTCCGATTTCCATGTGTCTGTTCCTTGTTCCCGCTTCAGACGCCCTGGCCCGGCTTGACCTTGACCACTTCGACAGCGGTCGCGGGGGTACGGGCCACCTGCTGGGAGATATCCTGCCGCTTGATGTGGGTGCGGTGACGAAGGGTCAGCACGATCGCGCCGATCATCGCCACCAGCAGCACCAGACCGGCGATCTGGAAGAAGTAGACATAATTCGTATAGAGCACGTCGCCGAGCGCGGCGGTATTGGTGCGGCTCGCCGGGTTCGGGATCGGCATGGTGATCGCCTTGGCGGCCTCGGGCGTCAGGATGCTGCCGCCGACGACGACCACCAGTTCCGCCGCCACGATAAGGCCGACCAATATGCCGATCGGGGCATATTGCAGCACGCCCGACCGCAGTTCCGCGAAGTCGATGTCGAGCATCATGACCACGAACAGGAAGAGGACCGCGACCGCACCGATATAGACGACCAGCAGGATCATCGCCAGGAACTCGGCACCCGTCAGCAGGAAGAGCCCGGCTGCGTTGAAGAAGACCAGGATGAGGAACAGCACCGAGTGTACCGGGTTCTTGGCCGAAATGACCATGAACGCCGACGCCACCGCGATGAACGCGAAAAGATAAAAGAAGATTGCCTGCAGACCCATCGTGGTGCCTTTTCGTCCCTCACCGGGATCGGGGCGAATGCCCCTACCCGTCGAAACCCGGCCTTGTGATAGGCGCCGGGCATTTCATCCAGATGTCACCGGCTCACTGCCCGCTGAGTGGGGGCGGCGCCGGACAAATAACCCCGCCTTAGCGGTAGGGCGAGTCGATTGCGATGTTGCGAGCGATTTCGCGCTCCCAGCGGTCGCCGTTTTCCAAGAGACGCGCCTTGTCGAAATAGAGTTCTTCGCGCGTCTCGGTCGAAAATTCGAAATTCGGGCCTTCGACGATCGCATCGACCGGGCAGGCTTCCTGACAGAAGCCGCAATAGATGCACTTCACCATGTCGATGTCGTAACGCACCGTGCGGCGGGTGCCGTCGTTGCGGCGGGGACCTGCCTCGATGGTGATCGCCTGGGCAGGACAGATCGCCTCGCACAGCTTGCAGGCGATGCAGCGCTCCTCGCCGTTCGGATAACGGCGCAACGCATGCTCGCCGCGGAAACGCGGAGAGACGGGGCCCTTCTCGAACGGATAGTTGATCGTCGCCTTCTGCTTGAAGAAGTAGCGCATCGACAGGAAGAACGCCCCGACGAACTCCTTCAGGAACAGCGAATTCACGGCCTGGCCGAGACTTGCCATGTTTATTCTCCAATACTGCCGGAAGCGTTGGGGGACACGTTCATGATCATGCCCATCCCATCAGCTTCAGCACGAATGCGGTGATGACGACCATGGCGAGCGACAGCGGCAGGAAGATCTTCCAGCCGAGACGCATGAGCTGGTCGTAGCGGTAGCGCGGTACGAAGGCCTTCACCATGGCGAACATGAAGAAGACGAGCATCGACTTCAGCATGAACCAGACGATGCCCGGCACCCAGTTGAGGATCCAGATATCGACCGGCGGCAACCAGCCCCCGAGGAACAGGATGGTCGTCAGCGCGCACATAAGGCAGACGGCTGCGTATTCACCGAGCATGAACATCATGTACGGGGAAGAGCCGTATTCGACCATGAAGCCGGCAACCAGTTCCGATTCCGCTTCGGGAAGATCGAAGGGCGGGCGGTTCGTTTCGGCCAGTGCCGAGATGAAGAACACCACGAACATCGGGAATAGCGCCAGCCAGTGCCAATCCAGGAAGGAAGCGGGCAAGCCCATCATTGTGCCGAGGCCGTTATGCTGGGCGTTGACGATGTCGGTCAGGTTCAGCGACCCGACGCAGAGCAGCACGGTGACGATGACGAAGCCGATCGAGACCTCGTAGGAGACCATCTGCGCCGCCGAGCGGAGCGCACCGAGGAACGGGTATTTCGAGTTCGAAGCCCAGCCACCCATGATGATGCCGTAGACTTCGAGCGAGGAGATCGCAAAGATATAGAGGATGCCGACATTGATGTTGGCGATCACCCATCCGTCCGCAAGCGGCACCACGGCCCAGGTCGACAGGGCCAGAAGCACGGCAACCAGCGGCGCGAGCAGGAAGACGGCCTTGTTGGCGCCGGCCGGAATGACCGGCTCCTTGAAGACGAACTTCAAAAGGTCGGCGAAGGACTGAAAGAGACCGAAGGGACCGACGACATTCGGACCGCGGCGCAGCTGGACGGCTGCCCAGATCTTGCGGTCGGCGAGCAGGATGTAGGCGATGAAGACGAGCAGGCAGACCAGCAGCAACAGCGACTGCGCTACCATGACGAGGCCCGGCCAGACGTAGATGGAAAAGAACGAATCCATGTTCAAAATTACTCCGCCGCAGCCTGGAAATTGTTGCGGGCCAATGCCGAGCATTCAGCCATGACGGCAGATGCGCGGGCGATCGGGTTCGTCAAATAGAAGTCTTTGATCGGCGACGCAAACCCGGACTTGGTCATAGCACCAGCTTTTTGGCCGAGTGCGGCAATTTCGTTCACCGAGCCTGTTGCAATCTCGTCGATGGCGGCGAAATGCGGGTAGTCCGCGTAGAGTTTCGCGCGCAGAGCATTGAGCGAATCAAACGGCAGCTTGCTTCCGAGCACGTCGGAAAGGGCGCGGATGATCGCCCAGTCTTCGCGGGCCTCGCCCGGCGCGAAGCCGGCGCGGCTGCCCATCTGGACACGGCCTTCGGTATTGACCCAGGTGCCCGACTTTTCCGTGTAGGCAGCGCCCGGCAGAATGACGTCGGCATTGTGCGCGCCGGCATCGCCGTGGCTGCCGATATAGACGGTGAACTTGGCACCCTTCTTAGAGAAGTCGAGTTCGTCGGCACCGAGCAGGAAGAGAACATCCATGCCGGCGAGCTGGGCGGCGGCATTGGCGCCGTTGGCGCCAGGCACGAAGCCGAGGTCGAGGCCGCCGACGCGGGCAGCGGCGGTGTGGAGAACCGCAAAGCCGTTCCACTCTTCGGTCAACGCGCCGACCGAACCGGCAAGCTGGGCAGCGGCGGCGAGGATGGCCGCGCCATCCGGACGGGAGAGAGCCCCCTGCCCTACAATGATCATCGGGTTCTTGGCTGCGCGCAGCTTGTCGGCGAAGCCGTTCGAGCCGGAAGCAAGATCGGAGAGCGTTTCAGCGCCGGCACCGAGATAGTCGTAGACGTAGCGCAGTTCGCTGACTTCGCCGATCACGCCGATCGGGAAGTTGCCGCGACGGAAGCGCTTGCGGATGCGGGCGTTGAGGACAGCTGCCTCGAGGCGCGGATTGGCACCGATCAGAAGCAGAGCGCCGGCCTGTTCGATGCCCTCGATCGTCGGGTTGAAGAGGTAGCTTGCGCGGCCGAGCGACGGATCAAGCGCCGTCCCGTCCTGGCGACAGTCGAGGTTTTCCGAGCCGAGCGACCGGATCAGCTCCTTCAAAGCGTACATTTCCTCGACCGAGGCCAGATCGCCGGCAATCGCGCCGATCTTGGCTGCCGAAGTGCCGGAAACGGCGGCCTTGATGGCGCCGAAGGCTTCGCCCCAGGAGGCAGCCTGAAGGCGGCCATTCTTTCGGACGTAAGGCCGGTCGAGGCGCTGGGTCTTCAGTCCGTCCCAGATGAAGCGGGTCTTGTCGGAAATCCACTCCTCGTTCACCTGCTCGTTGACGCGCGGCATGATGCGCATCACTTCGCGGCCGCGGGTATCGACGCGGATCGCCGAGCCGACGGCGTCCATGACGTCGATCGATTCGGCCTTGTTCAGTTCCCACGGACGGGCGGTGAAGGCGAAGGGGCGCGAGGTCAGCGCACCGACCGGGCATAGGTCGATGACATTGCCCTGCAGTTCCGACGTCATGGCGCTTTCGAGATAGGTGGTGATCTCGGCATCCTCGCCGCGGCCGATCAGGCCGAGTTCGGAAATGCCGCCGACTTCGGTGGTGAAGCGGACACAGCGCGTGCAGTGGATGCAGCGGTTCATCACGGTCTTGACCAGCGGGCCGATATACTTGTCCTCGACGGCGCGCTTGTTTTCCGTATAGCGCGAACTGTCGATGCCGAAGGCCATCGCCTGGTCCTGCAGGTCGCACTCGCCGCCCTGGTCGCAGATCGGGCAATCCAGCGGATGGTTGATCAGCAGGAATTCCATCACGCCTTCGCGGGCCTTCTTGACCATCGGCGTGTTGGTGAAGACTTCCGGCAGTTCGCCGTTCGGGCCGCCGCGGATGTCGCGCACGCCCATGGCGCAGGAGGCTGCCGGCTTCGGCGGTCCGCCCTTCACCTCGATCAGGCACATGCGGCAATTGCCGGCAACCGAAAGACGTTCGTGGAAACAAAAGCGCGGGACCTCGGCGCCGGCTTCCTCGCACGCCTGGAGCAGCGTGAAATGATCCGGAACCTCGACCTCTTTGCCGTCAACCTTCAGCTTAACCATCGTCTCACTTGCGTCCTTAGTTCCATCCTTGGGTCTCCTGGGGGTCAGGCGACTCGGGGACATATTCTTTTATTTCAACAGAGCTTTCGCCTGGCCGACCCAATCGTCGCGGCCAATGCGTCCGTTCAATCCCAATTCGCTGTCGAAGCGGGCGATATCGGCTTCGCCCCAGGCAGCGACCTGCGCCAGGTTCGTGACGCCCAAGCCATTCAGCACTTCCACCAGCTTCGGACCGATGCCCGAAATCTGCTTCAGATCGCCGCCGCCAAGTGCCTTGGCCTTGGTCACCTTCGCCTTGGACGCCTTGACCGCCCTCGCCTCGACCGCCGGCTTTGCCGGAGCCTTCGGAGGCACGGTCTTCGCCGTCGCAACCTTGGCCTTGACGGCCGGCTTCGTGGCCGGTTTGGTCTTCGTCGCCGTCACTGCAGCCTTGGGTGCCGGTGCGGCCGCTTTTGGCTTCGGCTTTTCAGCGGCAGGTACAGGCTCCGCGGCTACGGCCGCGGCGACCGGCGCCTGTGCTGGAGCCGGCGTTTCAGTAGCCATGGACGCTTCAGCCGGGACCTCGGCGGAAGGAGCTTCGCCGGCGGCCTTCTGGCGATTGCCTGCTTCCATCGCGCCCTGCAGCGCGCCAAAGAAGGCACCGGCCATCTGGCTGGCGATGCCGAAGCTGATCGCCGTTGCAGCCGCCATGTTCGCCATCAGCGGATTGAGCTTCATCGCCTCGGAAAAATCGGACACGCGCGCGGGATCGAGCGCCGGACGATCCGCCGCCTCCCCTTCATGCTCTTTGCCCGACTTGGTCACGTGGCTACTCCGCAGCTTCCAGGACGGCGCCATGTGCCGTCGCGTTTCGGGTATACTGGTCGATACGCGCCTCGATCTCGGGACGGAAATGCCGGATCAGGCCCTGGACAGGCCAGGCCGCCGCATCGCCGAGCGCGCAGATGGTGTGACCTTCGATCTGCTTGGTCACCTGGAACAGCATGTCGATTTCGCGCTTCTGGGCATTGCCCTTGACCATGCGCTCGAGCACGCGCCACATCCAGCCCGTGCCTTCGCGGCACGGCGTGCACTGGCCGCAGCTCTCGTGCTTGAAGAAGGCCGAGATACGGGCGATCGCCTTGATGACGTCGGTGGACTTGTCCATGACGATGGCGCCGGCCGTGCCGAAGGAGGAGCCGACGGCGCGCAGGCCGTCGAAATCCATCTGGCAGTCCATGATGTCCTTGGCCGGTACGATCGGGCAGGATGCGCCGCCCGGAATGACCGCCAGCAGATTGTCCCAGCCGCCGCGGATGCCGCCGGCATGCTTGTCGACCAGTTCGCGGAAGGTGATGCCCATCACTTCTTCGACGGTGCACGGCTTGTTGACGTGGCCGGAGAGCATGAACAGCTTGGTGCCGACATTGTTCGGACGGCCCATGGACGAGAACCAGCCGGCGCCGCGGCGCAGGATGGTCGGGGCAACGGCGATCGATTCGACGTTGTTGACCGTCGTCGGGCAGCCATAGAGGCCCATGTTTGCCGGGAACGGGGGTTTAAGGCGCGGCTGGCCCTTCTTGCCTTCGAGGCTTTCGAGCAGCGCGGTCTCTTCGCCGCAGATATAGGCACCGGCGCCGTGATGGACGTAGATGTCGAAATCCCAGCCAAGCTTGTTGTTGCCGCCGAGCAGGCCGAAATCATAGCACTCGTCGATCGCCGCCTGCAGCGCCTCGCGTTCGCGCATGTATTCGCCGCGCACGTAGATATAGGCGGTATGGGCACCCATGGCGAAACCGGCGATCACGCAGCCTTCGATCAGCGTATGCGGATCGTGGCGCATGATTTCGCGGTCCTTGCAGGTGCCGGGCTCGGATTCGTCGGCATTGACCACGAGGTAATGCGGACGGCCGTCCGATTCCTTCGGCATGAAGGACCACTTGAGGCCGGTCGGGAAGCCAGCACCACCACGACCGCGAAGGCCGGACGCCTTCATCTCGTTGATGATCCAGTCCCGGCCCTTCTCGATGATTTCCTTGGTGCCGTCCCAATGGCCACGGCTCATCGCGCCCTTCAGGGACTTGTCCTTGAGGCCGTAGATATTGGTAAAGATGCGATCCTGATCTTTCAACATGATCTATTCCACAAGTCCGTAGCGATTACGCCGGTTGTCAGTCGATATAATGCAGCCTTTTTCAAAGGCCGCACACAAATTCTCTAGTCTCACGCCTCGCCCTCGGTCGTGGTCTTGCGCCGCGTGCGCTTCGGCTTCAAGTCCCCGGAGACCGCGCCCTCTTCCGGCGGGGCGCCTTCTGCGGCGCTGCCGGGCGTCTTCGGAGCCGATTTGCTCTTGGCGGTCGCCGAGAGGGGCTGCTGCTCCGCGGCCTTGGCATTCGCGGCGGCAGCCTCGGGAGCGGTGACGGGGGTCTTCAGTTTCGGGTCCGTCTCCGGCGCCGTATCCTTCGGACGACCGGCATCGGCCGGCGGGACGCTTGCAGCGGCAGCAACCTCTTCGGCGTTCGGATGCGGGTCTAGATTGGTGCGAACCGGCCTGATCTCGTCGTTCAACGTCTGCGGTCCGCCCTCGGGGGCCGAGAAGATGCGGTCGATCTGCGGGCCGGGCTTCACCTCGTGGCCCTTGCCGGCCTCGAAAGCATCGATGATCTCTTCGAGGCGCTCAGGCGTCAGATCCTCATAGGCATCCTTGAAGATGATGACCATCGGCGCGTTGACGCAGGCGCCCTGACACTCGACCTCTTCCCACGACAGCGTGCCGTCGGCGTTGAGCGCGAACGGGTCGTGATGGATCTTGTGCTGACAGACCTTCATCAGGTCTTCGGCGCCGCGCAGCATGCAGGGGGTGGTGCCGCAGACCTGGATATGGGCGCGGGTGCCGACCGGCTTCAGCTGGAACTGCGTGTAGAAGGTGGCGACTTCGAGGACGCGGATATAGGGCATGTCGAGCTGGTTGGCGACGAACTCGATCGCCGCGCGGGTCACCCAGCCGTCCTGCTCCTGCGCCCGCATCAGAAGCGGGATGACAGCCGATTGCTGCCGGCCCGCCGGATATTTCCTGATCGTTGCCTCGGCCCAGACGGAATTCTCGTCATTGAAGGCGAATATTGCCGGCTGCACCTGGTCTTCGGCTAATCGACGAACGGACATTCTTTTCCACGCCTTATCAGTTTATGGATCCACACCGCGATTTCGTGAGCGACACGAATTCGCAGGCATAGGCAGACTTGTCTTTCTGCATGAACACTATGAACTTTGTTCCACTGGGAACGGAGGTCTTGATCTCATATCCTTCGGACAGGAGATCGCGCATCGATTTCGATCCGCCGGCTTGCGTCGAAATCGCGCCGTCCGTCTGAGCCTGCTGCGCGAACGCAACCGGGGCAGCAGACAGAAGGCCAGCGAAAACGACAGCGCGGAGCATCAGCGGTCCACCTCACCGAAGACGATGTCGAGCGAACCGAGCACCGCCGAAACGTCGGCGAGCTGGTGTCCCCGACAGATGAAATCCATGGCCTGGAGATGCGCATAGCCCGGCGCGCGGATCTTGCAGCGATACGGCTTGTTGGTGCCGTCGGCGACCAGGAAGACGCCGAACTCGCCCTTTGGCGCCTCGACGGCTGCATAAACCTCGCCCGCCGGCACGTGATAGCCTTCGGTGTAAAGCTTGAAGTGGTGGATCAGCGCTTCCATCGACCGCTTCATCTCGCCACGCTTCGGCGGCACGACCTTGCCGTCCGTGGACGAGAACGGGCCGGTCCTGGCATCGCCGAGCAGGCGGTTGACGCACTGCTTCATGATCTTCACCGATTCGCGCATCTCGATCATGCGGATCAGGTAACGGTCGTAGCAGTCGCCGTTCTTGCCGATCGGGATGTCGAATTCCATGTCCGAATAGCACTCGTAGGGCTGCGAGCGGCGCAGGTCCCAGGCAGCGCCCGAACCGCGCACCATGACGCCCGAGAAACCCCAGGCCCAGGCGTCCTCGAGCTTGACGACGCCGATATCGACGTTGCGCTGCTTGAAGATGCGATTGCCGGTGAGCAGGTCGTCGATATCGTCGAGCTTTTCCGGGAATTCATCGCACCACTTGCCGATATCCTCGACCAGCTCCGGCGGCAGGTCCTGATGGACGCCGCCCGGACGGAAATAGGCGGCATGCATGCGCGAGCCGGAGGCGCGCTCATAAAACACCATCAGCTTTTCGCGCTCTTCGAAACCCCAGAGCGGCGGCGTCAGAGCGCCGACGTCCATCGCCTGCGTGGTGACGTTGAGGAGATGCGAGAGGATGCGGCCGATTTCCGAATAGAGCACGCGGATCAGCTGGCCGCGGATCGGGATCTGGATGTCGAGAAGCTTTTCGACGGCGAGCGCGAAAGCATGTTCCTGGTTCATCGGCGCGACGTAGTCCAGGCGGTCGAAATAGGGAACCGCCTGCAGATAGGTCTTGCTCTCGATCAGCTTCTCGGTGCCGCGGTGCAAAAGACCGATATGCGGATCGACGCGCTCGACGATTTCGCCGTCCAGCTCCAGCACGAGACGAAGAACCCCGTGCGCCGCAGGATGCTGCGGCCCGAAATTGATGTTGAAGTTACGGACGTTATGTTCAGTCATGCTGCTCGCTCCATGCCGGGCGGATAACCGCGCCAAGCGGGAAAGAAGTGCGGTTGGCCGGCGCTGATGCGTCGGTCTCAGGCCTTGGCTTTTTCGTCACCGGGAAGGACGTAGTCGGTCCCTTCCCACGGGGACAAGAAATCGAAACTGCGGAATTCCTGGCGCAGCTCCACGGGTTCGTAGACGACGCGCTTGGCGTTGTCGTCGTAGCGAACCTCTACGAAACCGGTGGTCGGGAAATCCTTGCGCAGCGGGTGACCCTCGAAACCGTAATCCGTCAGGATGCGGCGCAGGTCCGGGTGGCCGGTGAAGAGGATCCCGTACATGTCCCAGGCTTCGCGCTCGAACCAGTCGGCGCCCGGATAGACCGGGCAGGCCGACGGAACGGGCTCGTCCTCGGCGGTCGCGACCTTGATGCGGATACGCTGGTTCTGGCGGGGCGACAGAAGGTGGTAAACGACGTCGAAACGCTTTTCGCGGGCCGGATAATCGACGCCGCAGATATCGATGAAGCTGATGAACCCGCACTGCACGTCGTCGCGCAGGAAGGTGAGCAGCGGCAGCAGGGTTTCCGCAGTCGCAGTCAACGTCAGCTCGCAATAGGCGACCTGCGCATCCGCCACCAGCGACGGGCGCGCTTCGCGAATGTAGGTCGAAAGCTCGTTCAGGGCTTCACTCATGATCTTGTCCAATTACCCTTGGCCTGTGGCCCTCAGCGCTCGATCGTGCCGGTCCGCCGGATCTTCTTCTGCAGCAGAAGCACACCGTAAAGCAGCGCCTCCGCCGTGGGGGGACAGCCCGGAACATAGATATCGATCGGCACGACGCGGTCGCAGCCGCGCACCACCGAATAGGAATAATGATAATAACCGCCGCCATTGGCGCAGGAGCCCATCGAGATGACGTAACGCGGCTCCGGCATCTGGTCATAGACCTTGCGGAGCGCCGGCGCCATCTTGTTGGTCAGCGTACCGGCGACGATCATCACGTCCGACTGGCGAGGCGAGGCGCGCGGCGCGAAACCGAAGCGCTCGACGTCGTAGCGCGGCATCGAAAGCTGCATCATCTCGACCGCGCAGCAGGCAAGGCCGAAGGTCATCCACATCAGCGAGCCCGTGCGGGCCCAGGTGATCAGTTCGTCGGTGGAGGTGACGAGAAAACCCTTGTCGGCGAGCTCATTGTTGATCTCGCCGAAGAACGCGTCGTCGCTGCCGACGGGCTTGCCGGTATTCGGATCGATAATGCCCTTGGCCTGCGGCGCGACGAGGGTGCTGCCGTTGTCGACTACTCCCATTCGAGCGCTCCTTTCTTCCATTCATAGATGAAGCCGATCGTCAGAACGGCCAAAAATACCATCATCGACCAGAAACCGAACCAGCCGATGGCGCCGAAAGACACCGCCCACGGGAAAAGGAAGGCGACTTCGAGGTCGAAGATGATGAAGAGGATCGAGACCAGGTAAAATCGAATGTCGAACTTCATTCGGGCGTCGTCGAAGGCGTTGAAGCCGCATTCGTAGGCCGACAGCTTTTCCGAATCGGGCGCCTTGAAGGCGACGGCGAACGGCGCAACCAGAAGCGCGATGCCGATCACCAGGGAAATGCCGATGAAAATCGCGATCGGGATATAGGAAGTGAGGAGTTCACTCATTGTATTCGATCCCAGCTTGCCTGAAGCGTCGGGAGACGACGCCTGAATATCAATGCACAGGCAAAGCGAACGTGCATTGCAACAAGCCGTGGTTAGCGCAGCCGAAGCCGCGGCGCAAGCGTTTTGAATGTCGCATCCTGTGCCAAAATGGAGCATTTCAAACGATTACCGGCGGCTGTATCACAGCGACAACCAAAGACGGCGAGCAGGAAGGCCGGCGAAAGCCAGGTCGTTTTCAGTGAATACGCTTTTCCGTGCGATAAATGGCGCGAGTGACGGGGCTCGAACCCGCGACCTCCGGCGTGACAGGCCGGCACTCTAACCGACTGAGCTACACCCGCGCATAATGCCGACTGACGGCACGCCCTTTACGCAAAAGCGCAAAAAGCGGATTGTTCGAGAAGAGAATGGCGCGAGTGACGGGGCTCGAACCCGCGACCTCCGGCGTGACAGGCCGGCACTCTAACCAACTGAGCTACACCCGCGCATTTCTCTTGAGGTCGAAACCTCCTCACCGGGCGACCTCGATCGCTCGGTTGAGCGGCTAACTAAGAGGTTCGGGATCGGGTGTCAAGCGCGTTTCAAGACAAAAGGATGACGTCCCGTCGCTTTAGCTTCCCCTGCCCCCGTCCAGCCGGCTCTTCCCCAAAATTTTCAAAAAAACATCATGAAAGGCCTTGCGGTTTTTCCGCGATCCGCATAGATCACGGCCACCGACGCGGCGGGCTTCAGGCTCCGCAAACGCGAACGGGCGATTAGCTCAGTTGGTAGAGCGCCTCGTTTACACCGAGGATGTCGGGAGTTCGAGTCTCTCATCGCCCACCATTCCCTTGAAAAAAACCAAGCCTTCTAGCCTTAAAAACGGAAGCGCACGGACCTGGTCCGGAAGCTCAAAAAACTCATCAGCATGCTCCTGGCTCGTCAGAAGATGCCGCGCTTTGTAGATGACCATTTCCGCTGTTACGCAGGGCTATCCCATGACTTGTCGAAGGCGTCATCAGCGGCTCGCCCAAAGACATCGTCATCGGCCGCGTCAGGTCGGGCCATCCGAAGGACGAGCGTTTCCAGCGGACTCGTTTCGGTATCGGCGCCGATCTCCAACGGCCTCGGCATTTCGCCGCATTCTAGGAACGGCAGAGACCGACTTCACGTTTTGAAATGAACGGTCACCGAAAATGAGTTCCCATTCGGCGCAAGTGCGGTCATGTCTTTGTGAAGCTCGTATGAGCCATTGCTCGACGACACACGAATCAAAGAGCTGACAGCATGGAAAATCCGGTTGCACTGAATCGTCTTTCCGAGAACACGGTCTTCCGTAAAGGCGATGTTTTCGTACTCTTCGGCGAACTGTTCGGCCGCGGATACGCCACCGGCTTGCTCGAGGAAGCCAGGCGGGCTGGAATGGAGATCGTGGGGATCACCGTCGGGCGGCGCGACGAGAACAACGCGCTGCGGCCACTCGACGCCGAGGAACTGTCTTCGGCAGAGGCCCGGCTGGGCGGCAGGATCATCAACATACCGCTTATGGCGGGTTTCGATCTCGATGCGGCCGCAGGTGGCCCAACTCCCACCGATCTCCTGGCAAAGATGACGCTTGAGAGCTGGGAACACGACAAGCTCGATTGGGACTATATCGGGCAATGCCGCGACATCGCCACTGCCCGTTTTACGGAGTCGCTTTCAAAAGTCATGGCCGTTCTCGACGGAATGATCGCCGCTGGCCGCAATGTTTTCTTCGCCCACACAATGGCCGGAGGCATCCCGAAGGCGAAGGTATTCCTGGTCGTCGCCAATCGAATCTACAAGGGGACCGGAACCCGCCACATGTCGTCGCAGACCTTGATCGACAGTGATCTGGGGAAACTCATCCTGCAGAATTTTGACGACGTCTCCGCAAATACCTTTCGCCATCTCATTGATTTCAGCGCGGCGATCCGCGAGCGCGTGGAAGCTTCGGGCGGTCAGACACGATATACGGCCTATGGTTACCACGGATCGGCGGTCCTCATTGACGGAAGTTATCGTTGGCAGACCTACACCAACTACACCCAGGGTTATGCGAAGATGCGGCTCGAAGGCATTGCAGAGGAAGCCTGGGCGACAGGGATCAAGGCGACTGTCTATAACTGTCCCGAAATCCGGACCAATTCGTCCGATGTGTTCACGGGTATCGAGCTGCCCCTGATACCGCTGCTGCTTGCGTTGAAGAAAGAAAACGGTGGCCAGTGGGCAGACGAGCAGTGGCAGGCCTGCCAGCAGCTTCTGGCAGACGGCTTAACCATGGAGGATGTGTTCCGGAAGATCACCGACATGCAGGCCAGCGAGGTCATGCGCCCGTTCTATGACTTTTCGGCATGGCCCATGGCAAACAGCCAGGCACAGGCCGATTTGACCATCGGCACGTCCAACGCGATCACCCAGATGCATCGGGATAGCAAGTCGATGATCAGCGACCTCCTGAGCGGTCTCGTCGTGAAGGCAACCGGGCAGCTCATTTTTGGCGAATCTTCCGAACCCTCCGGTCCCGTCCTGTGGCTCAACCACGATATCGTGGCTCGGCGACTTAACGCTTCCCACCCGCATTCGAAGTCTTCCGAGCCGCATGTCGCGCATGGAACGGAATCCTCGCACCTTGAGATGGCGTGACGGCTTCCCGGCTTAGCTTGGAAGCTGGCAGCAGTTCTGCGCCATAGGATGCGCCGCTGGTCAAGTTTCGACCGGGGGCGTATAATCTCCAAGCGTGCAGGTTCAGTCCTATGGCGCCGTTCCTCACGCGGGCATCCGTTGTGGTCGTTTTTGTCTGTGACAAGAATGGAGAGGAATTGTTATGGCACATTTTCACGTGATCGCGGGAGGCGCCAAGAAGATGGCCTATCCCACCGTGCGGCGCATCAATGTGGCAGATGTCTTCAACTCGCTGCGTCAGGGGTTGGATGATTTCTGGACCAAGCCGTCGCACTACGTCTTTCTCTGCCTGATCTACCCTATAGCCGGCGTGGTCCTCGCCTATTGGACATCTGGTGCCAATGCGCTGCCGCTGCTGTTTCCGCTCATGTCAGGCTTTGCCCTGGTCGGTCCGATAGCGGCGCTGGGTCTTTATGAAATCAGTCGCCGGCGGGAGCTTGGCCTTGACACCTCCTGGCAGCATGCGCTCGAAATCAGGCATTCTCCGGCGGTCCCGGCAATCCTTGCCATCGGGCTTATGCTGGCGGTGATTTTTATCCTGTGGCTTCTGACGGCGCAGTCGCTCTATGTCAGCCTGTTCGGGCCGGAACGGCCGGTATCGCTGATGACCTTCTTCAACGAGGTGTTCTCGACGAGCAGGGGCTGGCAGCTGATCCTCTACGGCAATGCCCTCGGCTTCCTCTTCGCTCTGGCCGTGCTTTGCACCACAGTCATTGCATTTCCGCTGCTTCTGGATCGTGACACCGGTGCGGCGACGGCGGTCTATACCTCGATGAAAGCCTTCGCGGTCAATCCCATGGAATTCATACTCTGGGGGCTCATCGTGGCGGTGCTTCTGTTCATCGGTTTTGCGATGTTCTTTGCCGGTCTGGCTATCGTGATCCCCGTACTTGGCCATGCGACCTGGCATCTGTATCGCAAGGTCGTTGAACCGGAAACCGGCATGGGGAATAGCGGCGGTCGGTAGCTCGGAAACCGGATTGGGCACTGCTCGTCAGGGAGCAGTGCCGAAGAAGGCGAGTCGGGTGAAGATCGTGTAATCGGCCTCCGATACCATCAGCGCGACGAAAACCAACACCAGCAGCGGCGGCAGCAGGATGGCGTAGACGAGCGCCAGCCGTTCCCAGGCCATGTGCATGAAGACGGCAACGATCAGCCCGGCTTTCAGCATCATGAACAGCAGGATCAGCGTCCACCTCAGATAGCCCTGAATACCGAGGTAATCGACCATGTAGGAAAGGGCGCTGAGCACGAAGAGCAGGCCCCAGACGAAGAGGTAGAGCCGGATCGGATGCTGCTGTCCGGTTTGGAGCTGCTGTCCAGCTTGGATGTGTGCATGCGCCGTTGTCTCGTTCATGACGACCTCACCACAGATAGAAGAATGCGAAGATGAAGACCCAGACCAGATCGACGAAGTGCCAGTAGAGGCCCATGATCTCGACGGCCTCGTAGCGGCCTCGCCGGCTGGTGAAGAAGCCGCGCCGTTCCTCATCGAAATCACCCCGCCAGACTTTACGGGCGACGATGAGGAGGAAGATGACGCCGATCGTGACATGGGTGCCGTGAAAGCCGGTGATCATGAAGAAGGTCGATCCGAACTGCGCTGCCCCCCAGGGGTTTTCCCAGGGGCGCACGCCTTCGGTGATCAGCTTCGTCCACTCGAAGGCCTGCATGCCCACGAAGCATGCCCCGAGAAGCGCCGTCAGCAGCAGCAGCATCGCGGTCCTTTGCCGGTCGCGGCGATAGCCGAAATTGACCGCCATCGCCATGGTGCCACTGCTCGAGATCAGCACGAAGGTCATGATTGCGATCAGGATCAGCGGCACGTCCTGGCCGCCGATATGCAGCGCGAAGACCTCGCTCGGATTGGGCCATGCGACCGGCGTCGATATGCGGGCCGTCATGTAGGCGATCAGGAAACAGCCGAAGACGAAGGTGTCGCTGAGCAGAAAGATCCACATCATCGCCTTGCCCCACGAGGCGGTCTTGAAGGCGCGCTGGTCCGACGCAAAATCGGCGGCGACACCGCGCAGGCCCGCCGGCCCGAGATCTGGTTCGCCGTGTGTCCCGACAGTCTGTGCCATCTGCAAATCTCCTGGTTGAGCTCCCTTGGTTCAGCCCCTAGTTCAGCAATGTGCGGCAGAGATCGACGAAATCATTCGCCCACCCGGCAAAGAGCGCAAAGAGCAGGAGCCAGACGACGAGCATGAAATGCGAATAGATGGCGGAAAGATCGACGCTGAGGCGCAGCCTGTCCGGCCGAATGTCGCTCGCGAATGCCCTGACCGTCGTCAGAGCAAGCACGGCGAGCCCGCCGAGGATATGCAGGCCATGCAGGCCGGTGAGCATGTAGAAGAAGCTGTTGGCGGGATTGTCGGCCAGCACGTAGCCGGCCGCCGTCAGTTCCCGCCATGCCTGGACCTGTCCGACGAGAAAGAGGACGGCCAGGGCAAAGGCGGCAGCAAGTACCGGCCGCAGGCTTTCCATGCGGCCGTGGCCCGCTTCTCGTCTCGCCCATTGCAATGCGAGACTGCTCAGGGCGAGCGCTGCGGTGTTGACCCAGAGCAGCCGGGGAACAGGTGTGGCCCACCAGTCTGCCGACGCCATGCGCATGAAATAGGCGCTGACGGCAAGACTGAAGAGTGCGCCGACGACGCCGAGAAACACGAAGAGGCCGATTTTTACCGCCGGCACAGGCGGCTGTTGCCGATCGGCGCCGTGACGATCCGGCAGCTGCACGGACCCGGTTTCGAGCCAGGGTTTCGAGGTCAGCCGCTGTCCGGCCAGCCACCAGACGATGATGGCGCCGATGACGGCAAGGAAGGCCAGCGTGACGTTCATGCCGGAACCTCCCGTGTGACGCCGCCGCTTGCCGGCACTGTCTGTGGTATGAAGTCCTCGGCCGCTCCCGGTACGCTGTAGTCATAGGCCCAGCGATAGACCACCGGCAACTCCTTGCCCCAGTTGCCATGGGCGGGCGGCGTCTGTGGCGTCTGCCATTCCAGCGTCGTTGCCCGCCATGGATTGCCGCCTGCCTCTCTTCCCCGAAAAAGGCTCCAGACCAGGTTGAACAGGAAAACCATCTGCGCGGCCCCGACGATCAGCGCCATGACTGTTATGAAGATGTTCAACGTATGGGCCGAAGGCGGAACGAAGGCCGTCTCTCCAAGCTCGAAATAGCGGCGTGGCACGCCGAGCAGCCCGAGGTAATGCATCGGGAAGAAGATCGCATAGGTACCGAGGAAGGTGACCCAGAAATGGATCTGGCCGAGCGTCTCGTTCAGCATGCGTCCCGTCACCTTCGGATACCAGTGACAGATCGCCCCGAAGATGACGAGGATCGGCGCCACACCCATGACCATGTGGAAATGCGCGACGACGAACATCGTATCCGACAGCGGCACGTCAACGACGACATTGCCGAGGAAAAGGCCCGTCAGGCCGCCGTTGACGAAGGTGACGATGAAGGCGAGTGCAAAGAGCATCGGCAGCGTCAGGTGGATGTCGCCGCGCCACAGCGTCAGCACCCAGTTGTAGACCTTGATCGCCGTCGGGATGGCGATGATCAACGTCGTGGTGGCGAAGAAGAAGCCGAAGGCCGGGTTCATGCCGCTGACATACATGTGGTGCGCCCAGACGATGAAGCTGAGCGCGCCGATGATGACGATCGCCCAGACCATCATGCGATAACCGAAGATGTTCTTGCGTGCATGCGTGCTGATGAGGTCCGAAACGATGCCGAAGGCCGGCAGTGCGACGATATAGACTTCCGGATGCCCGAAGAACCAGAACAGGTGCTGGAACAGGATCGGGCTGCCGCCGCCATGCTGCAGCTGCTCGCCCATTTCGACGATGGCAGGCATGAAGAAGCTCGTGCCGAGCAGGCGGTCGAACAGCATCATGACGCAGGCGACGAACAGGGCTGGGAAGGCGAGCAGCGCCATCACGGTGGCGGTGAAAATGCCCCAGACGGTGAGCGGCATGCGCATCAGCGTCATGCCGCGCGCGCGTCCCTGCAGCACGGTCACCACATAGTTCAGGCCGCCCATGGTGAAGCCGATGATGAAGACGATCAGCGAGGTGAGCATGAGGAGGATGCCCCAGTCCTTGCCGCCAGGCGTACCTGACAGGACGGCCTGCGGGGGATAGAGCGTCCAGCCGGCCCCTGTCGGACCGCCGGGGGCGAAAAAGCCCGCGGCCAGGATCAGGACGGCGAGCAGATAGATCCAGTAGCTCAGCATGTTCGCATAAGGGAACACCATGTCTCGCGCGCCGACCATCAGCGGAATGAGGTAATTGCCGAAGCCGCCGAGGAACAGCGCGGTCAGGAGATAGATCACCATGATCATGCCGTGCATGGTGATGAACTGATAATAGTGGTCGGCATCGATGAAGGCGAAATAACCGGGAAAGGCAAGCTGCAGCCGCATCAGCCAGGAGAGCACCAGGGCCACGAGGCCGATCGAGATGGCGGTCAGCGAATATTGCACGGCGATGATCTTGGCATCCTGGCTGAACACATATTTCGTCCACCAGCTTCTCGGATGATAAAGCTCGACATCCTCGACCTCGGCGGAGGGGATGGCGCCTGCGCTGCCGGATGGAATCTCGACCATGATGTCTCTTCCCTTTCCTGCCGATGCGGCCTGAAACCGCTTCGCCGGTTCAGTTTGCCGGCGGCGGCTCTCCCGATGACGCCATAAGCTGGGTGAATGTCTGTTGCTGTCCGAGCCAGGTCTGATAGTCCGCCGCTTCGTCGACGACGACGGTCCCGCGCATTTGCCCGTGGCCGACGCCGCAGAGCTCGGCACAGAGAATCTCGAAGGTCCCCGTCCGCGTCGGCGTGAACCAGAAATAGGTGATCATGCCGGGAATCATGTCCATCTTGGCGCGGAATTCCGGCACGTAGAAATCGTGGAGGACATCGACGGAGCGCAGCAATATGCGCACCGGCTTGCCGATCGGCAGATGTAGCTCGCCGCCCTCGATGATCACGTCGTCGAGGCCGCTTGCGTCGCTCTTGTTCAGGCCGAGCGGATTGTCGGGGCTCACGTCGCGCGTCTCCGCGCGGCCGAGCTTTCCGTCCGCGCCCGGCAGGCGGAAGCTCCACAGCCACTGCTGGCTGACGACCTCGACCGGCACGGCATCGTCAGGCACTGTGATGAACTGGTTCCAAACAACCAGGCCGGGCGCCAGCATCGCCGCGACGCCGACCGCCGTTCCCCCCGCCAGCAGCACCTCCAGCCTGCGGTTCTCCGGCTCGTAGGCCGCGCGGTTGCCTGGCTTGTGTCGGAAGCGAAAGACGCAATAGGCCATGAACGAAACCACCGCCACGAAGACGATGCCGGTGATCCAGAAGGTGATGACGAGCGTGCTGTCGATATAGGTCCAGTTGGAGGCGATCGGCGTCCACCACCACGGGCTCAGCACATGGAACAGCACGGAGCCGACAACAATCAAGACGAGAATCAGCACAACAGCCATTTCCGCCCCTCCCTGAGCAGGTCGACCGTGAAACCGCATTCCGCAAAAATACCGGGTTATTATCGCACGAATGGAAAAGATGGGCAATTACTGCAATTTAGGCATGTCCAGTCGGTGGCCTCTCGGCCGGTTACTGGGAATATTGCTTGAGATAGGCGATGAGATTGGTGATCTCCTGCTCGTCCTTCACGCCGACGAAGGCCATCTTGGTGCCCTTCACCTTCGCTTTTGGATTGTGCAGATAGTCGCGCAGCGCCGCCTCGTCCCAGACGAGGCCGCCGTCTCCGGCCTCTTTCATCCCGCTCGAATAGGCGAAATTAGGATGCGTTCCCGCCTTTCGGCCGAACAGCTTGTTCAGCGACGGACCGACCTTGTTCGTATCGGAATCGACGATATGACAGGTCGCGCATTTCTTGAAAACGGTGGCGCCCGCCGTCGCGTCACCTTCCTGAGCTAGGGCTTCAAGCGAAGAAATGGCGACGATGGACGCGCCGATCAACAGAACAACACGATAGGTCATGGCAAACCTCATCCTCCTCAAGGTTGCCCAATCGCCACATCATCCACCGTCATCCTCGCGCGGATATGTTTGCGAATACTAAAAAAGTAGTCCTTCGGGTTGGTAAGTCAACCGGCCCCACAAGAGGTCGCGGATCATATTTGGCCCAATGGCCCTAACGGCGACTATTGTCGTTGGGCAGCGCAACGGACCGGCGGAGTAACCGCTACCACCCTTTGTGCCGGCTTAGCAGGCGTTGATGTCAGTGCGAGCATCCAGAATATCATGCAAGTAGTCTTGGGCTATCCGCCCGCGTGGTCGTTGCCACCGTGCGCGGCGATGAACATGGCGACGGCTGAGCGGCAATAGGATTCGATCTCGTCGTCGTCCTCTGCTCTCGCCTGATCGAAGCGTGCGATAATCAGGAGATCGGATCCTTTGAAAAGCGCGGCAAACAAGCGGGCGGAGCGGAGAGGATCGGGCACGTTCAGAACCGCCTTCGCGTGCAACTGGCGCAACAGGGCCTCGATCTGGGCGATGATATGGGCGGGGCCGGCTTCGTAGTGGAGCTTGCTCAAAGACTTTTGGCTCGTGACGTCGGCCATGACCATGGCTTCGACATTGCGGACCTCCGGGCGCAGAAGCGTGCGAAGCAGCGATGATCCCACCGTCATGAGCTGATCTTCGGCCGAACCGTCGATACCTTCAAACAGGGTCTCGGGTATAAACTGCTGGCAACGGGCAGCAAAGGCCGCGCCGAACAGCGCCTCCTTGTTCTCGAAGTGCCTGTAAATGCTGAGCTTGGATATCTTCGCTCGATGGGCGACCTTGTCCAATGTCGTCGCTTGAAAACCCAGTTCCGCAAAGAGTTCGCCCGCGGTGTCGACTATGGTTTGGCCAAGCGCCTCGTTTGCGGGCCGACCGCGCCGGCCTCGACTATTTTCGGTCATGTCAATTCCAGTCCTTGACAGTATCTTTATTATCGAATTACGATACCATTCAGTTTCACAAATATGCAAGCCAAAATGCGCCGACCTACAGCACGAGGGTGCCATGCAACGACGAACATTGCTGAAGCTGGCCGCGCTTTCCACCCTCGGCGTCCCCCGTGCCCAGGCCGCGACCACGCCCAACTCAACGCACTCGATCCGCAACCCGGAGTCTACCACCATGGATAATGTCATCATCATCGGCGGCAGCTTTGCCGGCCTCGCAGCCGCTCTGCAGCTCGGCCGTGCCCGCCGCAAGGTCACCGTTCTCGATACCGGCCTGCCGCGCAATCGCTTCGCAGGCCGCTCGCACGGAGTGCTCGGCCACGATCACAAGCCACCATCGGCCATCCTGACCGAGGCGCGGCAGCAACTGGCGCGCTATCCTGCGATCAGAATGGTCAATGCCCGCGCCGACAGCATCTCAGGTACCCTCGACAATTTCTCCGTCCTCACTGGCGATGGCGAAACCCTTAGCGCGCGCCGCCTGATCCTGAGCTATGGCGTTGTCGACAAGATGCCTGCTGTTCCGGGATTTGCCGAAAGCTGGGGCACATCCGTCATCCCATGCCCCTATTGTGACGGCTTCGAAGTCGCCGGCCAGCATTGGGGCCTCGTCTGGTCCGGCCCGCAGTCGATGAATCAGGTCAGGCTGTTCCACGATTGGACCGACAGGCTGACGGTCTTTGCCGATGGTCACGACATCGCACCCGACATCCGGGCCGATCTGGCGGGCAGAAAGGTACCAGTCGTTGATGGCCGGATCACCGGGATCGCCCGTCACGGGGACCACAATGCCACGATCAAGCTCGATATCGGCCCGGATGTCGCAGTCGATATCCTGTTCGCGCATCCGCGCAACACGCCGTCCGCAAGCTTGCATGAATCACTCGGCCTTGACACAGTCAATACGCCAACCGGCATCGCTATCAAGACCGACGAGCGCCGCGAAACCAGCGTACCCGGCATCTATGCCGCTGGCGATCTCGCCAATCCTGGGATCCCGTCCGTCACCACCGCCACATGGCAAGGCGCGATGGCTGGCATCTTCGCCCAGCAGTCGATGCTGGTTTGAAGGCACAGATTGGAGATGAGCATGGCCGTCGAACCGGACAGCGCGGGTGTACGCTTCCCTCCGCCCTTCGTCTATCTGGGAGCGCTACTGTTGGGGCTGGCGGCGGAGCGGTTCGTCACCCTGCGCTCTTTCGGAATCGACTGGCGGTTGCTGGTCGCGACGGGCGCGCTGCTGTTCGTTGCCGGCGCGGCGATGATGCTTGCGGCGGCGGGGCTGTTCCGGCGGCTGGGCACCAACGTTCCACCGTCGCGGCCAACGACCCTCATCGCAACGACCGGTCCTTATCGGTGGACCCGCAATCCCATGTATCTCGGCATGGCGCTGATCTATGCCGGCCTTGCGATCGGCTTCGACGGGCCGATCGCCTTCGCCTTGCTCCCGTTGGTGCTGTTCGTCATCCAGACACAGGTGATCGCCCGCGAGGAGCGCTATCTCGAAGCGAAGTTCGGCGACGACTACCGCCGCTACAAGGCCGAGGTTCGCCGCTGGCTCTGACTATTCCGCCGCTGCCGCCTGCGAGGCCGTTGCAACACGTCACCTTCGACCTGCCACACTGCATTTTTCACTAAGCCGTTGGAAAAAGGGAGAACGGTTGGGCTCTCATCGCCCACCATCTCCCAATTTTCTTCTCATGTCATTTCGGCTTTTTCGCCAAATCCGAACGCCGCGCATTCCGGTTTTCGCCCGGACATGGGCAGTCCCGCTCGATTTTCCTGGCTATCGCGGGGAAGAACATCTGCCGTCAGCGCGACGGCTCGCTCCATTCCGGCCGCTCGATAGCATCCGATCCGTGAGGCATATCAGGTATTTCACTGCCGGGCGCTTCCGCGTGCCATCGATCATTCATCGAATCTTTTCCGTCATTTCGTCCCCGCTCCTCAACCCGTTCCTAAAATCGGGTCCTGAAACGCCGCCTGCGGATAATCGCCTAGCGGTTCGGAGCCCGAGGAGACAGGCATGGGAAAACAGCACTTCAGACACGGGATCGCCGCGGCGGACGCCGGATATGCTCGAATCGGCAGGAGCCGGATGGCCGGCGTTCGCGGCGGGAGAGGATGATGCTGGAGCTCGGACTTTCCCTGACAGGCTCTGGCGCCTTTCCCATCGGCGGCGGTGAGCCGCCCGAGGAGGACGGGTTCATCCTGACGGATGCAGACGGCAATGCGCTTGCCGACGCGCAAGACAATCAACTCACGATCAGCCAACTCACCGGTCCGGAGGACTGAACGATGCCATCGCGCCAGATTCCGAAACTCTACATTCCTTCCGATGCCACCGAGACGGCGATCCGGGCCGTGCATGCGGCGGCGGTCGCGACAGGCGGCGGGGGCACCATTCTGCTGCCGGATGCGGTAATCACGCTCACGGAACCGCTCCCGGTCGCCTCCGGCATTGGTTACCAGGGGGTGCAGCCGGTGCTCGACTATCTCCACGACACCGTGCCGGACAGCGGATGGGGTTTCATCGGCGGCACCGTGCTTGCCGGCGACGGGTCGTTTCCGGCTTTTGCCGCCAATGATGCCGATCTCGGTTCGCCGAATGCCGGCATCACCGACGACTGCATTACCGGCTGGCATTGCGCGCATATCGGTTTTACCGGGTTCACGCGGGCGATCAGCATCGGCGCGGTCAACAATATCGGCTTGCAGTTTTCCACCATCCACGATCTCTTCATCCGCGACTGCGGCGACTGGGGCCTGTTCCTCGCCAACTTCATGCATACGGATGTCTCGCGCATCTGGACGCATCTCTGTGACAACGGCCAGTACTACGGCGCCCTGCTGCCGGCCTCGACGCTGATGCCCGGAAATAGCCGCTTCGATTCGCTCTTCAACATCATCCCCGCAGACGGCCGGGACAACCGGCTCTGCCGTGGCATCGTGTTCGAAGCGGGCGGCAGTGGTGCGCATCTGAACGAGATCTATGCCGACCGCATCCAGAACAACGCCTTCAACCGGGCCGAGCTTCTGGTGAACGCGACATTCTCGAACGGCTCGGCGAATATTACCGTTCCGGACGGGCCCAAGTTCCGTCCGCGCATGCCGATCACTTTCACGGGCAGCAATTACGGGGTGACGGCGGGGCGAGCCTATATCGTCCAGTCGGTGAGCGGCAACACGATCCAGATCGGAGCCGCATTCACCTCCCCGGCCCTGACCGCGTCCGGCAGCGGCTCGCTGACGCTCTCGTCCTGGGGCATGCCCTGTGTCGAGCTGAGTTCCCGCAACGAGGGCGCGTTCGTCTCCAATTCGCGATTTCTCGGCGTGGACGCGGAGGGCGGCTCCGGGGCGGGTGTCTATGTCGAGAACGCGCAGGGCTGCGACCTCAACATTTCCGAGGTGCCCGGCGACCGGAATGCCGACATCGTCGGGCGTAGCGCGGGCTTCAGCCGGTTCTATAGTGGCAACACGGCGATCACCGATTTCGACAACGCTTCAGCCACCAGCCAATTCCACGGCGCTCGCGGAATTGGTCGTCATGCTATGCTTTCAGGCCTCTGGACCGATCAGACCCGCAACGGGTTGGCGGCATTCAACATTCGCGGCGATGCCGGGGAAAACCAGGGTGACCTGGAAGTCAGAGGCGGCAACAGCTTCATCTATCCCAGGTTCGGGATGGGGATGAAATCGACGCTCAAGACTGCGAACACGACACTTCATCCACTGGATGCTGGTCTCGTCACGTTCGACGCCTCATCGGCGCTCGTGTGTACCCTGCCCGCGATCACGAATTCATCGGACGCGTCCTCGCTGGTGGGGTTGCCGTTTCATATCGTCAACTCCGGATCGGCAGATCTGACGGTCAATACCAGCAGCGAGCAGCTCTTCAACAAGGCGGCAGCCAAGACCAGCTATACGTTGAATGCCGGCAAGAGCCTGCTGGTGGTTGCCGCCGAAGGAGCGAGCTCGACGCTCTTCTGGGCCGCCTTTCCAAGCGTAGGCGTCGCGTAACCGTAAAATCCTGCCCATGCTCGACCGGCCTGCCCCGCTACAGCGGCAGACCGGTCAGCCTTGCCAGCTCCGCGCGCTTTTCCTCTGTCGTCACCAGCAAACGGATCGACCGGTCGAATTCCAGGACCTTCGCGCCGACGAGGAAACGGTACCAGTAACCTTGCAGCACATGGTAGATCAGCCCTTCGCGGCCATCGAGGAAACCGAGCTGGCCGACATAGCGGAACAAGAAGAAACCGAGCGCGGCGACAGGGAACGGGAGTCGGTTATAGATGCGTTCTTTGATGCGACGCTTGGTGGTTGCCTGTTGTGAGGACGCTTCTCTCCACAGCCCCAAGTCTTCGGGAAACAGCCCGTAACGCCGACCGAGAACGTCGGCCGCCTCTCGGGTTGCATAGCCGTTATGCTTGCCCGTGAAGAAGCCGAGATCGTTGAGATTGTGATCCGAAAACGGCGCATTGAAGAGCACCGTACGTCCCCTCACGACGATGTGCTCGTCCATCCAGCGGTCTTCGACACGCCCCTGTCCCCGCCGCCAGATCCGGGTGAGGATGAGCGGATAGCGACCGCCATGGCGAATCCAGCGTCCCAGAAAAATGTGTTTTCTTTTCAGGTTCACGCCTGCGACATCGGCGGCAAGAGAGGGGAGCTTCTCGGCGATCTCGACCGCGAGTTCGGGTTCGATCACCTCATCCGCGTCGAGCCGCATGATCCAATCGGCGGCGATCGGCAGATTGTCGAGCCCCCATTGGAACTGCTTGGAATAATTGATCCACGGGTTGCTAAGCACGGTTGCACCCAACGACCGGGCGATCTCGACCGTCTTGTCGGTGGAGAAACAATCGATGACGAAGACCTGCGAGGCGAATGGCGCGACGCTTTTCAGCGCGCGAGCGATATGGAGCTCTTCGTTATAGGTGAGGATGAGGACGGCGAGGCTGGCCATTCGAGGACGTATCCCGATCAGGAGTTCAATCGCGCTGGAAAGATGTCGGGCCCGTCCTGCTCAAAGCGCCGCCGCAGTTTCCGGGCGGGATTGCCGGCATAGATCGTCCAAGGTTCGAGATTGCGAAACGTGACGGCGCGGGCGCCGAGCACGGCCCCCTCCCCGACGGTGACGCCCGGTCCGACGAATGCTTCCGCGGCGATCCAGGCATTCGCGCCGACCACGATCGGCATGGTGACGAGCTGGAAATCGGCGTGATCGACATCATGCGTGCCGGTGCACAGATGTGCGCCCTGGGAGACTGTTGCGTGGATGCCAAGTTCGATGCGGTCCATGCAGTAGCAGGTCACATCCCTTCCGAGACAGGAATACGCGCTCATGGCAAGGTTCGGCGGATACCAGACCTCGACGCCGGGATAGATCCGCGCCCTGCGGTCGATCCGGGCTCCGAAACGGCGCAGCAGGAACCGGCGCCAGGCAAACAGTGGCACCGGCGTCCAGCGGCCGAAAAGGTTCCAGACGAGGTTCCAAGCGAGCCGGAACAACCGATGTCGCGCCGGAAAACTTGGGGCTCCCAGCCGAGGATTGGACGCCTTCGCGTCAAGCGGCTTCATCAAGGCCTCGTGCGGAGATGGAGTGCAGAATGGCGATGAGATCGCGCGCCGCCGCCTCGATGCGGAAATGCCGTTCGAAGCCCGCGCGGGCCTGGGCGCGCATGGCGCTTTTGCCGTCGTCGGAGAGCGAGAACCATGACCGGAGCAGGCTTTCGATGCCCTCCGCTGTGTCGGCACCGACAAGGCCGCCGCCGCTCGCCTTCACTTCACGCCAAATATTGACCTTGTCGGTCAGCAGGACCGGCGTTTCGCAGGCCATGGCTTCCGCGACGACGATGCCGAAATTCTCCTGATGCGACGGCAGGACAAAGGCCTCGGCGGCCCGGAAGGCACCCCACTTTGCATCACCTGCCAGCATGCCCGACCAATGAATACGATCGCTCATGCCTGCCTTCACGGCTTGCGCCAGCAGTTTCGGCCTCAGCCCGGATTGATCCGGTCCGACCATCACCAGGTCGATATCAGGCTGGATCGCGGCGATCTTCGCGAAGGCTTCAACAAGAAGATCGCAGCCCTTCTTTGCGTGGAAACGGCTGAGGAACAGCAGGAACCGCCTGCCCTTCAATTCCGGCAGAAGCCGGTGGAATGCGGCAAGCTGGCTCTCCACGCCGGCTGGCGGATCGGCGGTGCCGAAGGCGACGACACGCTCCGTGTAACCATGCCCCCGGAAAATGCCGCGCGCCCGGCGGCGCTCTTCTTCGCAGGTGAAGAGCACCGCCGCTGCATCCCGGAGAACCCTGCCCTGCCAGGCAAGCCAGAACGCCTGCTTGGCAATGTGTTTGAGGGGATGGGTTTCGCGGAACCATGGATCCATCATGCCGTGGGCGAAGACGACATAAGGCAGGCCTGCCCGCCGCAGGGCCAGCCATCCGCCGACGCAAGCATGGTTCCACAGCCCGTGGATGACCGCGGCATCGAAACGATGGGCGTTCGCGGCGATCCAGCGTGCCAAGTCCGGCGTGTAACCGTATCTCCGGGTCCACCCTCCGCAGGCATGAACGGGAAAGGGAAACTCTCCCGCATGAGGCGCCGAAGGCTTGTCGAGCGTGACGACTTCCACCGCATGGCCCAGACGCGCCATTTGCAGGCCGGTCAGCCGCAGCGCTTCGATCGGGCCTCCGGTTTCGGGATCGGCGCTCGCAATGATGTTGAGGACCCTCATGGCAGCTCCGCGATGATTTTTCCGAGATTTCCCTTGAAATGTTCCATGAGATAGCCGGAGCGGACTTTTTCCGCCCCCGCCTCTCCCATTGCCGCTGCCATGTCCGGAAGGGCGAGAAGCACCGCCATTTTCCCGGCAAGCGTTTCGATATCCCACGGGTTCACGGCAAACCCGTCGATACCCTCGCGAACGATCTCCGCCGCGGCATCCTCGGTGCCGCAGATCACCGGCAGGCCGTGCAGCCAGGCTTCCAGGAAAACGATCCCAAAGCCTTCCTTGGACGAGGGCATCGCGAAAAGAGAGGCCTGGGCGTAGATCCCGGCCAGGCCTGCATCCGATACGCGGCCCAGGAATTCGACCCTGTCTTCGACCGCAAGCTCACGGGCCAACGACGCCAGTTCCGGCTTGAGCGGCCCCTCGCCGACGACCTGGAGGATGCACTCCACATTCCGGCGCTTGAGCAGAGCCACCGCCTTGATCAGGGCGTCGATATTCTTGCCACGGTCATGCCGATCCAGCCGAGCGACCGTCAGAATGTTGCGCCCGCTCTTTCCGGGCTGCCGGTCGATGTCGTCGACTGCGTTCGGAAAGAGCCTGAACGTCTCGGCGGGAAGCGTGAACGCCTTGCGCATCCGGTTTGCAGTGAAGGCGCTGACGGAGGCGATGCGATTGAGCGCTCTCGCCATGAGCGGTTCATAAAACCGCATGCGGCGATAGGCAGGGTCGTTCCAGACCTCGTCGCCATGGACGAAAAGCACGAGTTTGATCCTCGGAGCGACCAGCTTGCAGATGAGCCCGACGGGCAGAAGGTTGATATGCCCGAGAAACAGGATGCGGCAGTCACGGCAAGCGGTAGCGGAGCGAAGGATGAAGGCGAGGCGCCGAGAGCCGAAGGCGCGGATTGCGGCCGACGTGGTTTCCGGAATGTCGGCAGGACCATCGCGCATGATATGTACGACCGGCCGCTTCCAGCCCTTGTCGGCGGAAATCTCCGCCAGGGCAGCGACAACTCTTCGATTGAAGCTCTGGATACCGCCTATCCGGCCATAGGTGTCCAGGGCCAGGAACAGAATGCCGCGATTGTGAGCCTCCGCCTTCCTCATCGCGCGCCGCCTTGCGTTATCTCAGCGGCCTGCTCGACGATCCGGCGGGCCAGGACCTCGTTGTAGGTCCCGTTGACGAACGTCCGCCGGTGCCCGGCATCGGCGATCGTTTGGCGCCGGCCGTCGTCCGCCAGAAGCCGTTTGCAAGCCTCTGCGCAGTCATCGGCTCCGTCGAAGAAGACGGCTTCCTCACCCTCCCTGTAAAGCTGTTGATGATGCGGAGTGCGGGGAGCGCACATGGCCGTGCCGATGGCGGGAATCTCGGCGGAGCGCGTCGTGTGCAGATCGGCATTTTGGCCGTTCAGCAGAACCAGAGCGATCTTCGCGCCGGCAACTTCCCGGGTATAGTCGGGCCCTTCAAGATAACCGGATCCGATAACCCGGCGGAGCAGCCGGTATTCCGGCGCTCTGTTCCAGCGCGGGCCGTGGATCGTCAGCGGCACGCCCTTCTCGATCAGCCGCGCCATAAAGGCGCCGCGTCCTGGCATCCATGTCCCGACGAATATGACATCGGACGACCCGCGTCCCTTCTCCTCCAGCGGTGGCGAGAGAGGGCGGTGCACGACCTCGTCCGCACACTGCCAGATCGTGTCGATCCGCCTTGCACCTCTCCTCGCCATCATCGCCTCGATGCCGTCACGGCGCACGGTGACGACCAGATCGTAGTGCGGAAGGGCGCGGTGAAGGATGCTCCAGCGGAAGCGCTCCGGAGACGGGTCCAGATAGGGATTGTCGGCGTTGTAGTTGACGATGATCGGTGCCGTCTTGCGGATGACGTCCAGGGCGGCCGGTCCGACCACGTCGCCGCAATCCACCAGGGCGAGATCGAGGCGCCGGTCGCCGATCCGCCTGCCGAGCCCGTTTGCCACGAGGCGATCGATGCCGAGGCCGCCGGTCCTGTTCAGCCACAGCGCCCAATGGGGCGGCAGGTGGGAATAGGGCGACAGGTGCAGAACATCGACCCCGATGCGCCTGAACGCCGTTGCCCGCTGCAGGCTGGTCCCCGATTCTGCGCCGACATAGAGGAGCCTCATCTCAGCCTCACGCCCCTCGTCAGCCAGAACATCAGGACGTAGAGCAGTACGATCTGCGGCAGCGCGCGGACGAGGTTGCCGGCCTGGACCGCGACGGATTCGTCCATGAGGCCGTTCATGAAGAAGCGGACGATGCAGATGCAGGCCAGAGCCGAAAACAGCACATGTCCGTTCCGTATCCGGATCGCGAGCGCGTCGCCGACAGTGAAATTCGCGAGGGCGAAGATGGCGAACACGACCAGATAAAAAGCGCCGAGGACAATGAAGCCATCCGCGACCGACGAGCCGGTGCGGTAACCTCCCAGTTCATCGCCGTTGACGAGAAAGTTGTAATAATCGCCGGACGAGAAGGCGTTGCCGGATTTATCCAGTTCCGGCGCGAAAAGGTTCAGAACCGGCGTCGGAAACAGCAACAACAGCTGCTTGATGGCGTTCTCACGCGCAAGCCCTTCGCCGGTCTGCGACAGCGAAAGCCCGAGCGCGACGTTCCGATCGATGTATTTGGTGGATACGAATCGCGCCAGAAGCGGGTTGTCGATGTAGATTTCGTTATAGCCGCCCCCGGTCGATATCCGCTCCATCTCCCGCCGGGACAGCAGCGCCTCGCCGTCGAAATATGTGCCGATGGTCGATAAGACGAGATCTTGCGACGAGATTTCGGAACGTTCGTCACGGGCGATGACCATGGCGGTCGCGAGATCCGAGAGGATGCCGGCCGGGATGGGGCTGAGCAGGACGGCGACCGCGAGCCAGATCATCCGCCGCCTGGTCAGGATGAAGCGCCCGATCACCAGCGCGACGAAGAGACAGATCAACACGGTCAGGACGGCAACCGCGAAAACGCCGCGGCTGTTGCGCGCCAGCGCGATATAGAGGGCCAGGGCGCAGTAGGCGGCCAGCGCGAGCCAGTTGACCGAGCGTTTCCGGTCAGGCGGGTCGATGAGGTAGCCGGCAACCGGGATCAGGAAGGGGGCGACCGAGAGGTGTGACAGGCCGGCGAGCAGCTTGAAGGCGATATCGCCGAAATTGTCCTCGCCCCAGCGGTCGGCATGCGTATACCAGGAGGCGAACGATCCGAGCAGCCCCATCCACCATAACTGCCGGTTTGTCGGGGCGAGATAGAGGCCGAGCGGCGTCAAGATTTTTCGACGGATCGTGACGGTGATCGCCTGCATGACCCGCGACTGCGTATAGAACCAGTGCAGCGCCACCGCCCATAACTGCAGAAGTGCCAGGACGGAAAAGGTGGTTGCCGGTGCTTCGAGGTTGAAGGTGAGCGGTTTCCAGGCGAATGTCTGGACGATCAGGGCGGCCAGGCTCGAATGGACCTGAAAGCCGAGCACCATCAGCGTCGAGATCGGGCACCCTTCGATCCGTCTCGGCTTGGTGCAGTAGGACAATACCAGGATGCCGATCAGTCCGGCTGAAACGGCACTGAACATGTTGGCCGCATCGGGCGATATGACCAACTGGATTGCCGTACAGAGCAGGACTGCAATCGCTACGCTCCAGCGCGCGTGGGTGACGCAGCGGGAATTGCCGCGAGCTTGCCGGTGTACCGAGCACCTGCCGAATACCGCATCGCCGCCCGCCGGCTCTCCGCTCCCCATCATGGCCCGTCTCCCGCAAGAGCGGCACGCTTCCGGGCGAGGTTTGGAAAATGATGCGAGAGAGTGATCCGCAGGCTGGCTGGCAAGGACCGATAGGCCATCCGCGCCGCCAGCAGCGAGCCCATCGCGGCCGGAATGGATGCCCAGCCGCCCGATTGAGGCCAGACCGCAAGGGCGAACAGTCCGACGATGGCCGAGATGCCGCCGCAAACGGATGCGGCGAAGGCATGGATTGGTATGCGCAACCGCAGCTTTCGGAGCACGGCGCCGGCGGCCGCCGCGTAGATCAGAAAACCGGCGATCTCGGCCGCCAGAAGCGACAAGCCGGCGCCCGGCAGCCCCCATCGGCTCAAGGTCAGATAACAACCGATCACCGTGATCAGCAGGGACATGCCGCTCGCGACGACCTGCGGCAGCAGGGTATTGGTTCCCCGGACGACCGGAACCAGCGGCTGGGCGAAACCGTAGACGATGATGCAAGCGCAGAGCGAGCCAAACAGCAGCGGGTCCAGGTGGAGGTTGCCGCGGGTCCACCACAGGAAAAGGCCCGGCGCCACCCACTGGAGCAGAATGCAGGAGGGCCCGATGACGACCAGCACGAAAATCCAGCTTAGAGTGACCGCGGCTTCCGCCGGCTCGTTCTGCCGGTCCCTCAGATAATGCAGAAGCTCGGGTTCGACCGGGGCTGCCAGAGCGTTGATACCCTGCGTCGCGATATTCGACAGCGTCCGGGTCGCACTGAACGCACCGAGAAGGCCAACGCCGGCGAGCGGCGCGATCAGCAGCCGGATGCCCTGCTGGTTTCCGATTGCAAGCAATTCGCGGAGCGACACGAACAGGCTCCGCACGAGGTTCGACCAGCCCCTGCGCAGATCCGGCACTGCAAAGCCGATTTCTTCGCGCCGCCAGAGGCGAAAACAGTCGATATGAATGGCGATATTGACGGCCACGTTGGCGACTGACGAGAGGATCACGGCGTCGAGGACGTTACCGCCGGAAAGGACTGCCGCGAGGGCCGCGAGGTTGACGACGACCAGCAGCGCAAACCGCCACCACGCCATTCTCGCGTAATAGCCGAAGGGGACGAGCGCCCGGCCGAGGATGCCGCCCACGGAGCTGGTCACGAGCCAGGTGAGCGCATAGACGATCATCGAGGCTGTAAGCTCGTCCATCAGCTCTGCAGGAACGAACTCACCGAACACCGTGTCGGCCAGTCCGAAGGTCGGCACAGCCGTCCAGAAGCACAGGAGCGCGCTTCCAAGGAGAAGGGCGATGGGGATGGACGAGGCGAAGTCGCGCCTGACGGCGTCCCTGGTGGCGAGACGTTGGAACTCGTAACCGAGGTAGTTCTGATGACCGAGGTCGAAGACGACAGACAGGGAATGGAGCGTCTGCAGCAGGATCCAGAGCCCGAACTGCTGCGCCGACCACCAGCCGAGCATGATCGGCACGCCGATCACCTGGATCAGGATATTGCCGGCGAGGAACGCCCCATTGGCGATCGAGCCCGAGATTAGCCGTACTGACACACTCATCGAAAACGCGACCTACGGCTACACGGTTGACCTTCTCAATAATTTCCGCGCGACGATGCGGACGTCCGTTGCACGGTCGGCAAGCATGTTTTCCAGGAAATCGACAAAACCGAGCGGTGCGGTTTCCTGGCTCGGGTTCATGAAAGAAGAGGCAAAGGCGGGCTGCCTGCCGGGAAAGCGGATCGCCTTTGGCCAGAACAGCGGTGTGACGGGATGAAGGTAGGAATGGGCGGGCGTCCATCCCAGCCATTTCAGCCGGAACCATTTTTGCGCATTCACCTGATGCGCGTGGCCCCAGCTGGTGATCTTTTCCCACATCTCGGCGTCGCTCATGACGTAGCCGTAGTGGTAACATGGCGCATCGATAAGAATTGTCGCAGCCGGGGTGGTCTTTCGGGCCGTATCGAAGCGAACGCCGCTTTTGCAGCGGATCGCGAACCCCGCGTTGACATCCCTGATCGAGCCGTCGCCGCTGGTCAGCACCAGCTCGGGCGTTTTCCAGAAATTATGCCATGGGGTCAGTATCCGGTCATGCCTGCGGTCCGTCGCCATGAATTTGAGCAGCGTTTCCCAGCCGCTGTCCGGATAGAACTCGTCGGCGTCCTGGATGACCAGCCAATCGAAACCTTCGGCAATCGCCCGGTCGAGGCAGTCGTTGCGGGTGTCCTCCTCGGTCTCGAAGTCGCTGCAGATCACCTCGATCTCGCAACTCACGCCTTTTGAGCGGGCGAAGGCGATCACTTCATCCACCGTGTCCCTGGTCGTCGGATTTGTCCTCGTGGCGCGAGAACCGGGGGCATAGGCCCAGGGACGCTCGGGCCGGACGATGAAGATCTTGTCGACGAAACGGCCACAGTTCTCGACGACGTGCGGCAGAAAACGATCGACATTGTAGGCGAGGACGTGACCGGCGACCCTCATGACTCACCGCTGTCGATGAGCTGCCTGATAGCGATGATGGCCGGCCGTTTCGACAGGCTCTGCACGAGAGCATACTGGGAATGCGGCTGCCATTCGTCCCGTTCGGACATCGCGCGGACAATACAGGCCGCCAGTTTTTCCGGATCGTTCGGCGGCGTCAGATAGACGGCATCCTCGACGAACCGCGCAAGTTCCGTTCCCGCGTCGGCGGTGACAAGGACAGGCCGTCCGGAAGCAAGCATGCCGCCGAGTTTCGACGGCAGTGTCAGGTCGGCGGCGCTCCTGTCCTGCGGCAGCACGTGCAGATCCGGCATGTTGAGGAACGCATTCAGTCGGGAATAGGGCTGAAAGGCCAGGAAACGGAGATTGTCGAGATGGCCGTAACGGGCTTCGAGTTCCGGCTTCTGCGGCCCCTCGCCGGAGATCACGAAATGAATGCGCCGCTCGTCCTTGAGACGCTCGGCCGCATCGAGCAGCACGTTCAGGCCCTGCTTGGCGCCGATACTGCCCGAATAGAGGACGACGAAATCGTCGCGGCCGAAGCCAAGTTCCGAGCGATAAGGGCTGACGTCTTCCATGGGGTGGATATGCGCAAGATCCACCCAGTTGCGGACGACGGACAGTTTTGCGTTCGGAACGCCTTTCCGGGCGAGGCTTTCCGCCATGCGGTTGGAAATGGTGACCAGCCGGTCGAACCTGGCAAGCACGCCGCGCTCGAAAACGTGGCCGACCGTCTTCAGCCAGGCCCTGGAGCTCAAATGCCCGACCGCGAACGCGGCATCCACCTCGAGGTCGTGAACATGCAGCACGGTCCGCGCGCCGACGCATTTGGCGGCGAGTTGCGCGACGGGAGCGGCAAACAGCGTCGGCTCGACGCAGAAGACGGTGACCGGGCGGCGGCGCAGGATCTGCCAGAAGACCAAAGGCGCCGAGCTCAGCGCGAAGGAGAGCGGCGCCAGCAGCCTCCAGATGCCGCCCATCTTCCGCCTGAGCATCAACGGCGCCCGCAATACCCGGACACGGCCCTCGATCTTCGAGGAATAGCGGTTCCGATATCCGGGCTGGACCGCCCAGCCGGGATAATGAGGCGGCGTCGTCACCACCGTGACGTCCATGCCCTCGGCGGCGAGATATTCGGCGATTTCACCGGTATATTTGCCGACGCCCGCCGTTTCCGGCGCATAGTTCATCGCATAAACGACCACGCTTTTTCGTGGCGACGTGGCGGCTGCCGTGGCCAGCCCCGGTGCAGCGTCGAACGTTTGTTCGCATTCGTCGCTGAGGGGCTGGGCGGCGGCTGTCATCAGGCAGCGTCTCCGCGTTTGCGCTCAAGGTACTCGCCCTTGAGGAAGGCTTGGTAGGCATCCGTTATGCCTTGCTCCAGCCCGATCCTCGGCGACCAGCCGAGCGCCCTGAGCTTGGCCGCGCTCATCAGCTTGCGCGGCGTGCCGTCCGGCTTGGTGAGATCATGAGAGATATCCCCCTGGAAACCGACGACCTTGGACACCAGTTCGGCGAGCTCCAGGATGGTAACGTCCTCGCCGGACCCGACATTGACATGGGTCTCGGCCGAATAGGTCTTCATCAGGTGGACGCAGGCGTCGGCGCAGTCATCGACATGCAGGAATTCGCGGCGCGGCGTGCCGGTGCCCCATACGGTGATGTCCGGAAGGCGGCCGGTCTTCGCCTCATGCGCCTTGCGGATCAGCGCCGGCATCACATGGCTGGACTTCAGGTCGAAATTGTCGCCGGGGCCGTAAAGATTGGTCGGCATGGCAGAAATGAAATCGCTGCCGTGCTGCTTGCGATAGGCCTGGCAGAGCTTGATGCCGGCGATCTTGGCGATCGCATACCATTCGTTGGTCGGCTCCAGCGAGCCGGTCAAAAGCGATTCCTCGACGATCGGCTGGTCGGCGAATTTGGGATAGATGCAGGAAGAGCCGAGGAACATCAGCTTTTCGACGCCGACCTTGTGGGCGGCCTCGATGATATTCGCCTCGAGGATGAGGTTGTCGTATAGGAAATCGGCCGGATAGGTGTCGTTGGCAAGGATGCCGCCGACCTTGGCGGCCGCCAGGAACACTGCGTCCGGGCGGTTCTTCTCCATCCATGCCTCGACGTCCGCCTGGCGCGTGAGATCGGCATCGCCGCGCGTCGCCGTCAGGATCTCGCAGCCTTCCGCGGCCAGACGGCGGACGATCGCCGAGCCGACCATGCCGCGATGTCCCGCGACATAGACCTTCTTCCCCGCAAGGCTGTAGATCGTCTCAGGCATGGGAGAGACCCTTGTTGCCGCCAGCGGTCGGCACGTTGCGCGCCATCACCTTCAGGTCCTCGCGGACCATTTCGGCGATCAGCTGGTCGAGGTTGGTCTCATGCTTCCAGCCGAGCTTCCGGTGCGCCTTGGTGGGGTCGCCGATCAGGAGGTCGACTTCCGTCGGGCGGAAATAGCGCGGGTCGATCGCCACGACGCATTCGCCCGATGTCGTGTCGTAGCCCTTCTCATCGACGCCCTCGCCCCGCCACTCGATCGGCATGCCGACCTTGGCAAAGGACTTTTCGACGAAGGAGCGCACCGTATGGGTCTCGCCGGTCGCGAGCACATAGTCGTCCGGCTCGTCCTGCTGCGTCATCAGCCACATGCCGCGCACGTATTCGCGGGCATGACCCCAGTCGCGCTTGGCGTCGAGGTTGCCGAGAAAGAGGCGTTCCTGGAGACCGAGATGGATGGCGGCGGCGGCGCGGGTGATCTTACGGGTGACGAAGGTTTCGCCGCGGATCGGGCTCTCGTGGTTGAACAGGATGCCGTTCGAGGCATGCAGGCCATAGGCCTCGCGGTAGTTCACGACGATCCAGTAGGCGTAGAGCTTGGCGACCGCATAGGGCGAACGCGGATAGAAGGGCGTCGTCTCGCTCTGCGGCACTTCCTGTACCTTCCCATAGAGTTCCGAGGTCGAGGCCTGGTAGAAACGGGTCTTCTTGGAGAGGCCGAGGAGACGGATCGCCTCCAGCAGACGCAACGTGCCGGTGCCGTCGGCATTGGCGGTATATTCCGGCGTCTCGAACGAGACCTGCACGTGGCTCTGGGCGGCGAGATTGTAGATTTCGTCCGGCTGGGCTTCCTGCACGACGCGGATGAGGTTGGTCGAATCCGTCATGTCGCCGAAATGCAGGATGAAGCGCGGGTCCGCCACATGCGGATCCTCGTAGAGATGCTCGATGCGGTTGGTGTTGAACGAGGAGGAGCGCCGTTTGATGCCGTGGACGGTGTAGCCCTTGGACAGCAGCAGTTCCGCAAGGTAAGCGCCGTCCTGGCCCGTCACCCCGGTGATCAATGCTACCTTACCGTTGCTCTTCACATTTCCAGTCATCATATCCCCCTAACGAAACCCGTCAGTCTTTAAGTGAAACGTGCACGTCTACGTGCAATGTGCCAGTCGCAAGCACTGGGAACACCATTGTGATGTCCCCCGGAATGCGGCGAATCCGAGACATACAGTGATTCGTAGCATCCCGGGCTTATGCCAAACATTGCGATCAAACGCTTCAGAAAAGATCGTCGGCTGTTGCTGGGCTCCTCAATCCTCGTTTTCATTCTGTTTGCGGCATCGACGGAAACCGGCACCGGATCAGGATGCGCCGTCATGATAATAGTGCGAGTAGCGCGATGCATAATAATCCGAGGAACCATATCCCTCATAAAGCTTCATCCTGGCGGCATCGACCTTGTTGAGGATTACGCCGAGGCAACGGCCGGCGACCTGCGGTTCGGCACTCAGCATATCCTTGACGGCCTTTCGGGATGTCACGCCCCATTCGACGACCATGATGAAGCCATCGACGCGTGGGGCGATAGCCCTCGCATCGACGACGGGGCCAAGCGGCGGCAGGTCGAGAACGATATAGTCAAATTCACCTGTCACCTGTGCCAGCAGCCTGCCCATCGCAGCCGATGCCAGCAGCTCCGATGAATGAGGTATCCGTCGCTTTACGACCGCCGGGAGAAATCTCAGGCCGGTATCGGGATCGGTCAACATCGCGGAGGCAGGCGCACGGCCTTCCAGCAGAACGTCGAGCAACCCCTCTTGCGCATGCGGACCCAGCGTTCTGGTGGCACCCGGATTGCGAAGATCCGCATCGATCAGCAGCGCCCTGGCACTCCCGGCCAGCGTGCGGGCGAAATTCATGGCGATCGTCGATTTACCCTCGCCCGGCAGCATCGAGACGATGCCGATGACCTTGTGGGCCCTGTCGATATGGACGTCCGCCGCGATCCGGGCGCTGCGCAACGTTTCGGCAAAGGCGGAAGACGGATGCTCCAGCGCAAAGGACGACACCCCGTTTTTCCTCCAGACCTCTCCCTTCACCGGCTCGGCGGACGGCCTCGTGTCCGGGGGCGGCTCCACGAGCGGCACTGACCCGAGATATTCCAAACCCAGAACGTCCCTCACCTGCTGGCCGCCGCGGAAGAACCGGTCCCTGAACTCGCGGAATGCTCCGAGAACTGCGCCCGCGCCGCAGCCAAGCGCGAGGCAGAGCGCCAGGACCAGCGACGGCCGCGGCTCGCTGGCAGCCGTCGGCGGCATGGCACGGGAAATGATCCTCGCCTCCGTGACGGGAAAAGACTGCTGCTGCAACGCCTCCTGATAGCGCTGCAGAAACGTCTGGTAGAGGTTCCGGTAGGTTTCGGCGGCCCGCTCCAGCTCCCGCAACTGCACCTGCGTTTCCCCTGCGGTGGCGCTGATGTCGGTGGCGTTGCGCACCCCCTGCGTAATCTGGCGCTCGCGCGACCGGGCGACTTCGAGTTCGCTTTGATAGCTCCTGGCGATCCGCCTGAGTTCGTCGAACATCAGCCGCTCATATTCAGCCATATCCTGGCGAAGGCGGGCCGCCTGAACATGGTCCGGCCCCAGCCGCCTGGATATCTCGGCCTCCCGCTTCGACGACTCCAGGTATTTTTCTCGCAACGAACCGATCACGGAACTGTCCAGCGCGTCGGTGACGATCGCGTCCCTCTCGCCGCTCGCGATGATCGCCTCGATGCGGTCGGAGCGTGCCTGAGCTCGGGTCGTATCGGCGCGCGCTGCCGTCAGGGCGCTGTTCATTTCGCTGAGCTGCTGGTCGGAGACCAGCTTGTCATTGGCAACGACGAGGCCGTTTTCGGCGCGAAATCTCTGGACCGCCAGATCGGATTCCAGCGAGCGCTGCCGCAGTTCCCCGATGCGCTCCTCCAGCCAGTTGCCCGCCCGCCGGGTGGCATCGTATTTCGCATCCAGCTTGTCGGTCAGATAGGCATCCGCGATCGCGCCGGCGACGGCTGCGGCAAGCCCGGGCGATGTCGCCGTGAAAGAAATTTCCAGGACATAGGAACGTCCGACGCGCGAGACCCTCATATTGTCGAGGAGCATGGCGAGCGCCCGACGGCGATTTGCCTCGATCTGATCGGCACGTGACCGGCTATCCCCTCGCAGCCATTGCCCGATATGGAGCATCGACCGCAAATCGGAAGCCGCCGCGAGCATAAGGTTGCGGCGGCCGGCCATGAATTGTGGATCGTCCTGCAGCTTCAGCCTGTCGACCGCCGACAGGCCTATCGTCTCCGAGCGCAACAGCTCGACCTGGCTGAGAACCGACGCCTCGTCATCCATGACCCCGCCGATCGTCGACAATTGCTCGACGACCTGCCGGTTGCCGCGGTCGATCAGCACGCTGGTCCTGGCGGTATATCGGGGCACGGCAGTGAGGAGGTATCCGATGCCAAGCGCCACCGACACCGCGACGCAGAGGCCGACGACCCGCCACTGCCGCCGGACGATGGCGATCAGGCCATCCAAGTCCAGTTCCGGAGCTTCCTCGTCGCGGGGCTCCTGCTGGTGGCGAGCGGGAAAAACGGGCCGCTGGTTCATCGTATTACCCCGCCGAGGTGCGCCAGGCTCCGAACCGACCCGGGGCGGCCGCACGCGGCCTGAATGTCAGTCGCGCCAGGCATCATGACTACTCGCGATATCCCGGGTGGAGGCGGTGACCGAATTGAGGATGGCAAGGAATTTCACAAGCTCGACGGCATCGGCCGTCGATACATAGATCACATCCTTGTCCTGCATCGGAAATTGCTGGACGGCGAAGAATGCGGCGGGATCCCGCAAATTGGCGCGGAAGATCACCGGCACGTCTCCGGCTCCGAACCGGCTGACGTCGAGGCCGATATTGCGCAGGAAATCGCGGTCGGCAATCCGGTAAAGCAGGACCGATTGCGGCTCGGCCTTGTCGTCGAGCAACCCGCCGGCCTTCGCCAAGGCTTCCCCGAGCGACAGATTGGGACCGTCGAAATCGAAGCGTCCACTTTCGCCCGTCAGCCCGAAGGCCAGGAAGGTCCGGCGGTTGCGATCGACGAAGATCGTGTCGCCCGGCTGCACATAAATATTCTCCTGCGGGCGCTCGCTCAGCGTCCTGTAGGCAACGGTGACGCTACGGCCCCGACGCTGGAGCGTCACCGTCGCCTCCTCCTTGGGGACGCTCAAGCCGCCGGCCTCGGAAATGACATCGATGATGCGTTCGCCGGCCGGGCTGAGTTCGATCTTCTTCGCCTGCTTGACGTCGCCAAGCACGGACGCCCCCATCGAACGGCTGATCACCGTCGAGATGACCACCTGGGGCTCGATGGCGCGGTTGGCCAACCGGTCGGCGATATCGAGCTGCACGGCATCGACCGGACGACCGGCGGCCTTGACCTTGTTCGCGTATGGGACGCTCAATGTGCCGTCACGACCGATCGTCTGGTTCGGAAGCGTGATGTAATTGCCCGGGCGGGCGCCGGCATCGGCGGGAATGAACAGGCCGCCGCTCTGCGCCTCGAAGACGGAGACCTGAACGACGTCGCCAACACCGAGCATGACCGGCGGCGGCATGTTGCTTCCACCGTTGAAACCCGTGCTCAAGCTCGGGCTTTCGGACTTCGGCAGACCGGCCAGGACGGCCTTGTTGATGTCGACGAGCGCATAGTCGATGCCGGCCCTGTTGCCGGCGGCGGAAAAGGCCTTTACGGTTGCATTGGCTTCAACGGCGTGGGGATCCGGACCGGACCTCGGCAGTGCCGTGCAGCCGGACGAAAACGCAATAGTAGCAAGTGTTAAAACAGCACCCAAAGAACTACGCATACGCCCCGCCATACAACCCAAAGTATGGTATCGGTTTAGCCGATGAGCGGACCCCGTGATTCTAAGGGGAAAGCCGGGGGCGAATCAAAAATCTCCAAGCTGTGGCAAATCAACAACATGGCTGGTTAATCATTTGCTATCCACAGAATACGGATCCTTCGCCGCCGGCGCTGCCGATGGACCTGGCCGCCTGCGGAATTGTCCCGCAGATGGCGGTGACATCGCCAATTTCCGTGTCCAGAAGTCCGGCGCTTCGGACGTTGTTAACACTCGTTCGGGCATCCACTTCTCATTGGCGGCGGGATCATACATATCAGGCGGATGGCGGTAAGCATGCGAAAGTTGACGGACTGGGTTTGGAGACGCCGGCCGGCCAGGCCGACCCGGCCTAGCCGCCGCCGGATCGATCTCGGCCATAGCCCGCCCCCCTATCCGATCTATGCGGTCGGCGATGTACATGGCTGCATCGACCTGCTTCGGGATGCCGAGGCGCGCATCGCTCACGACATCGAAGAGAACCGACGTCCCGGCATGGTCATCCTGCTCGGCGACTATGTCGATCGGGGACCGGCTTCGAGCCACGTCATCGAGCACCTGATCAGGCCGAGCGAGCACGGCCTGAGGCGGATAGCGCTCTGCGGCAACCATGACGATATTTTCCTGAGGTTCGTGGACGACCCGGAACGTTATTCCGAATGGTTGGGAATGGGCGGCGAACAGACGCTGCTGTCCTATGGCATGGACCCATACCAGTTCGGCGCGCGCGGCAGGAAGCGCGACGCCAGGTTCGGCGACCTGCTGATGGAAACCGTGCCGGTGCCGCACAGGAAATTCCTCGCCAATCTTCCGGCCAGCCTGACGATCGGCAAGCTCGTCTTCGTCCATGCGGGCCTGAAGCCGGGAATACCGCTCAAACAGCAGACCGAGGAAGACATGCTTTGGATCCGCGATGCCTTTCTTGCGACCGGACCGCAGCTGCCGCTTCTCGTCATCCACGGACATACGCCGCAGCCGGAACCGGATTTCGGACCCGGCCGGATCGGCATCGATACGGGCGCCTATTACTCCGGCAGGCTCACGGTCCTCAAGATCGACCGCGGCCGCTTCTCGTTCCTTTAAAAGGCGGAGAATATCCGGCGAGCCAAAGCCGACACCGCTGGCACGCCAGAGGCTTGCAGTGCCCCGCGATCGGCATAAGCTTCCGCTCATCGCATAGTGACTGAGCGGTATAAGGCTGGTCCAGGCTATGTTGTGGAGGGGGCCGGACGCGGGCCGTCCTCGATCGGAAACGGAGCCATGCCGGAAGAGGACAAGGCAGATAGACAGACACCAGCCGATCGCCGCCGCAGGCAGCGTCCGGCGGTTCTGGTTTTCGGCTTTTTCCTTGCGGTCGTGCTGGCCGCCCTCGCGACGACCGTGCTCGTCGTCAACAACGGCCGGAACTACAAGCGGCTGGTCCGGCAATTCGCGCTGGAGCAATACCTTCTTCCCGCCCCACCGGCGCCACCCCTGCGGGTCGGCAGGCACAAATCGCTACCGCCGGCGAAACATTATCCGTCCTGGCTTCTCAAGGCCGGGCTCGAGCGGATTGCCGTGTTCGAGAAGACCGAGGCACTTTCTGCCGAAGACCGCTGCGAGCTATTGCGGGACGACAGCGGCACCGCACCCACCTTCACCCGTTCGGGCGACGAGTGGGAATGCCTGTTCTTCGAGGAATTCGGGAATGCGCCGGAACCGGCTGCGCTGTTCATCCAGGCCCGCGGCACGGAGCCCGACATCGTCAGCGGCTTTCGCATCAAGGTCAGTCTGACGGATCCGGCGACGGAGCTTGCGGTGCTCAGCAAAGCGATCGGGGCCACCGAGCGTTTCGGCCTGCCGATGACGCCGGAGACGCGCAGCTACCTGATCGAGAAACTGGCGGGACGCACCGAGTTCAGTTCGATCGTCGAAAACTACCGGATGACGTTCAGCCCGGAGATCACCGACGCGCGGCGCTACAATCTGCTGATCCTGCCGCGCCGCCAGACGGCCGGTTGCGGCGAACGCCCGTCACCCCCGCCGGACAGGTGGACGACGCCGATCTATCGCATGCCGGTCGCCTGCCTGGCGCTGCGCAGCCTGTCCCAGCCGCAGTCCGCTTCTTAGCCCCGCTCCAGCTGGACGAGATCGAGCTCGTCCCCCAGTTCCCGGCGCGCGGTCTCGACCAGGCTCATCTGGTGGGTAAAGAGGACCGTCTGGAATTTTTCGCCGGCCGCCGCCAGCGTCCGGATGCCGGCGGTGGTCCGCTCGTCGTCGAAGGTCTGGAAAATGTCGTCGAGGATCAGCGGCGCCGGCTCGTTGCGGCTGCAATAGTCCTCCAGGAAGGCGAGCCGCAGCGCCAGATAGAGCTGATCGCCGGTGCCTTCGCTCAAGCCGTCAAGCCTCACCTGCTCGCCGGTTTTCCGTTCGACCGCGAGCTGCAGCTCGTCGCGCTCGTCGTAAACCTGGACGAGGCGCGAGAAGCGGCCGCCGGTGAGATCGGCAAACACCTGCCCTGCCCGCTGCATGACCGGATCGGCCTGGCGTTCGCGATAGGCTTCCATAGAGCTCGCCAACAGACCGGCGGCGAGCTTCAGCACCACCCAGCGCCGCGCCAGTTCCCTGGCTTCCGCCTCGGCGCCAAGCTTCTGGAAGACGGCGCGCTCGGCGCCGATGCCGGTTTCCAGGTCTCGCCTTCGCCGCTCGCTGTCGGCCTGGGCAATGCCGAGCATCTTCATCCGCTCGACCTGGCGGGCATCCTCCGCATCGAGCCGCTCGATTTCCAGGCCGGCGGGGATCCTGTCGAACCCGACAAGCGCAGCGCGTGCCTCGTCCTCGGTCGCACCGTCCGCCTGTTCGGCAAAGCGGCTGCGGCATTGCGCGAGGCTCGCTTCCAGCCGGCTACGGTCTCGAAGGTCACGCAGAAGGCCATCGGCCTCCCCGATATCCTTGGATGCGGCGGAGGCGAGCCCCCGCAGGTCCGTCACAAGTCTTTCCGCGTCGGCCGCGTGGCGGGCCACGGCGAGTTCGGCGCGCTCCAGCGCTGTCGCGAGTGTGGCCTGCTGGTTTGCGGCGGTCTTTGCATCCGTCGCGCGGTCATTCAGCATGCCTGCCGCGGCATCGGCGGGCAGCGAGACCAGACCCGGCGCCACCGCGGCGGCGAGCGCCTTCACCTCCGCTTCGAAATCCTCCATGTCCCGCGCCATGCCCTTGACGCGGCGGTCCCGGTTTTCCCGTTCGGAGAGAAGATCGGGAACGGTGCGCCAGACATCCAGCGCCGCGAGAGCCATGTCGGCCGTCGCGTCTTCCGAAAGGCCAGCCAGGACTGCGGCATTGGAGAATGCGGAGCGCCAGCGTTCGATATCCCGGCGCAAACCGGTTTCACGCTCCTCCAGCTTTTCCAGCGCCTCCTCGGCGGAATGGCGTTTGCCTTCCAGCGACCGGCTCTCGGTCCAGCGCTCGGTCAGTTCCCCGATCCGGCGTTCCAGCCCGCGGGCAAGCGCCAGCGGCGGAAGTGCGGAGGCGGCGAGACCAATCGCATCGGCCAGCGCCAGCAATGCCGGCTTGAGCTTTTCCTCCCGGAGGCGAAGCGCCTCCAGCCCGTCGCGCGCCTCGTTCAATGCACCCGACAGCAGCGAAAGTCCATCGACGGCACGTCGCCATTCGATCATCCGCTCCGGCGCGGACGGCGCAACCGGGGCTGCGTGGAAAAGGTCCTCGAATTCGGTGACCGCGTCGGCGGCTGCAATGCCGCTTTCCTTCGCGGCAATCTCGGCAGCGCCGAGCGCCTGTTGCAGTTCCCGCTGCCGCAAGGTGAGCTGGGCATGGCGCGAGACACGTTCGGCATCGGCGAGCGCCGTATCGGCCAACCGGTCCGCATCCTCCACGGCGATCTTCAGTTCGCCGAGTTTCTCGGCCGACGGCTTTGCTCCGAGCGCATCGATCTTCTCGTCGCGGCCGGCTCTTGCCGCTGCGATATCCTCGCGGGAGACGATCCGCCCCTGCCCTTCCAGCGCCGCAAGCTGGCTGGTGATCGCCTTGGCCTCGTCGCGGATGCCCGTAAGCTTCTGGGCCGCTTGGCCGCTCTCGGCTTTGGCTGCGTCGATCAGCCGGCGATGGTGCGTGAGCGTCGCGATGTCCGGCAGCGGCGCCGAGAGAAGACGGTCGATATCCTTGACCGGCGGGTCGAGGCGCGCGGCAGCGGCAGCGAGTTCACTTTCCGCACGGGCGACGCGCACCTGCAGGGTTTCGACGCCGGAGAGCTCGTTGATATCGGGGCGCAGCGCGGCAAGCTGTTCCGCCCAGGGTTTCGGGTCGATCAACCGGCCATCCGGACCGTGGTCTCCGAGCCGCCGCAAAACATCCTGCACGTCCTCGATCTGCTGGCGAAGCTGCTTCAGGCCGCGGTCGAGCTCACTGCCCTCCTCGACGAGCCTGCGGAGGCGCACGAGATCGGCGTCGGCCGGCTGGGCACGCTGAAGCTCTTCGAACCTGGCAAAGCCGAGCCGGCGCGCCGCCTGGGCGATGCGCTGGTCGAAATCGTCCACCTCGCCGCGCACCCGGGCGATATCTTCCCGCGCCTTCAGATAGGCGCCCTTGTCCGCGTGGGCGGCCAGGATCCTGGGCGCAGCTGCGATCAGTGCGTCATCGACATGCACGGCGCCGATCTCGTCGCGGAGACGCGATACCTCGGCCTCCGCCGCCCTGAGCGCTTCGGCGTTCCTGCGCTCCGCCTCCAGAGCCCCTGCCAGCCGCTCCTCGAAACCGACCGGCAGCGCAGCCAGCGCCTCATATTGCGTCAGCATTTCCCGCTCGCGGTCGATCTCCCGCAGCACCGGTTCCAGCCGGAGCAGTTTCCGCAAGCGATCGAGGGCGCGCTTGGTTTCCTGCCGCTCTGCCTGCACCGCGGCAAGGCCAGCGTCTATCTCGGCTTGTTCGGCGAGCAGCTTCTTCCAGTCGCCGGCTTTCAGTTCGTTGTCGCGTTCGGCCTTGCGCGCCTCGTCGTGACTGTCGAGCACCTGATAAAACAGCCGGTCCTTGGAACGACGGGGCGCATAAATGCCGTCGGCCTCCGCGTCGAACGACTTGCGAAGGTCCGAAAGCCCCGTCAGGCCGGAGGCAGCGGAAAACAGCAGGCTGCCGATCTCTCCGCCGCTCTTCAGCATCGTTTCGCCGCCAGCCCTCAGAGAGGCGGAATCGAGCCCGAAGGCGCGTTCGAACACGTCGCGGGACAAGGTGCCGAGGAATGGCGCCAGGGTGTCCTCGGCCAAGGCCTCTTCCGCCTCGTTGGCAGCCAGCAGCGTGTTCTTGCGGCCGCGGCGGCGGCGGAATTCGAGCGTCTGGCCGTCGCGTGCGGTGATCGCGGCACCAACGCGAAGTGCGGTCGGGTCGTGCAGGAAACTGTATTCGGCGGCGGTCGGGAACCCGAACAGCAGATCGGAGATCGCCGACAGCGCGGAGGACTTGCCGGCCTCGTTGGGTCCGTAGATCACGTGCAGCCTGGCATCCGGGCGGAAGGTCAGCACGCGGTCGGTGAGCGCGCCATAGCGCAGAATGTCGAGGCGGTTGAAACGCATGGATCAGCCAGCCCTCGCCGCACGCGAGAGCAGGAGATCGCGGGCCTCCGCCAGCAGCGCTTCGGCATCGTCGCCGAGCGCCAGATCGCCGGCGCCGATGCCGCCCGGCAGGCGGGCGGTGATCTCGGCGATCTTGGCGTTGGCATCGGCGAGCAATTCCGGGGAGAAGCCATCCAGGGGGATGAGCCCTTCGAGGCCGAGCATGCCGGTGGCGACGCTCGTCCCGTTCGTTACCGGTTCCAGCCGTACTTCCAGCTTTTCGAGCCAGATATCCTGATGAGATCGATGGCAGGCGGCCTGCACCTCGTCTCGAAAGTCCTCGGCGCGGGCGGTCAGCTCGTTGCGGAAGCGGCTCCTGCCGGTCAGACGGATGCGCAGCGCCAGGGGCCGGCCTTCCATCCGCTCCACGACATCTTCCAACGCATTTTCGATGCGGCGCAGGATCGCCGGGATGTTGTCGTCCGGCTCGACCATGACGACGAGTTCGGCAAAGCGGGCGCTGTCGGTGATGATCCGCTCATGAGTGATACGACCGTCCTCGACGGTCACCAAAACCGCGCCCTTCGGGCCCTGCTCGCGGATCGACCGGCCCTGGAGATTACCCGGGAAGACCACCAGCGGGTCTTCGGCGACGATCTCGAAATCGTGCACATGGCCGAGCGCCCAATAGTCGTAGCCGCGCGAGCGCAGGTCTTCGATCGAGCACGGCGCATAGGGCGCGTGCGGCTCACGACCGGTGAGCGACGTGTGCAGCACGCCGATGTTGAACCAGCCCGTTTCCGGCTTCGGATAGGCGAGCGCCAGGTTTTCGACCGCCGAGCGCTCTGCGAACCCCTGGCCGTGCAGCGCCACCTTCAGATGATCGAGCCTAAAGCTGCCCGGCTTGTTGACCGGGAATTCGCTGACATTTTTCGGCAGCGTGATCGTCTTGGTGATGACGCTTTCGGCGTCGTGGTTGCCTTTCAGCAGGAAGACCGGGATGCCGGCGCGCTCCAGCCGCGCCACCTCGCGGTTGAAGAACAGGCCGATCTTGTTGTCCTTCCAGTCACCGTCATAAACGTCGCCGGCGACGATGAAGAAATCCACCTTCCGCTCGACCGCCTGATCGACCAGCACGGAAAAGGCGCGGCGGCTCGCCTCGATGAACAGTTCGGCGAGTGCGGCATCCTTCAGCGCCAGTCCCTGGAAGGGACTGCCGAGATGGAGGTCGGCGGCGTGCATGAACTGGAAGGAGGTCATCGAATCGCTTGTTTCGGTTGCCGGAGCTGATCAGGTGTTTTAGGCAAATGCCGGGCACGAAGAAAGCTCGGGGTTCCGCAGCCTGTGGATAGCCCAATCTTGTTCGGAGGACATCATGAGAAACCACGCGTTCGGACGCACATCCTTCACCGTCAGCGAGATCGGCTTCGGCGCCTGGCAGATCGGCGGCTCCTGGGGCGACGTCAGCGAAGCGGAGGGAAGCAAAGCGCTAGAAGCGGCGCTCGATGCCGGCGTTACCTTCATCGACACCGCCGATGTGTACGGTGACGGGCGCTCGGAAAAGATCATTGCCGGCGTCCTGAAATCGCGCGGCGGCGATCGGCCGATGGTCGCGACGAAGGCAGGCCGGCGCCTGAGCCCGCATGTCGCGGACGGTTATACCAAGGCCAATCTCGAAGGGTTCATCGACCGCAGCCTCAAGAACCTCGGTATCGACAGCCTCGACCTCGTGCAGTTGCACTGCCCGCCGACCGAAGTCCTCTACCGCCCGGAAGTTTTTGGCGCGCTCGACGATCTGCGCCGCGCGGGCAAGATCAGGAATTATGGGGTGAGCGTCGAGAAGGTCGAGGAGGCCTTGAAGGCGATCGAATATCCCGACGTCACCAGTATCCAGATCATCTACAACATCTTTCGCCAACGCCCGGCGGACCTGTTCTTCGGACAGGCCAAGCAGAAGAACGTCGCGGTCATCGTCCGCGTGCCGCTCGCAAGCGGGCTGTTGTCGGGCAGGATTTCTCGCGAGACCGCATTCGCCAAGGACGACCACCGCAACTTCAACCGGCATGGCGATGCCTTCGATGTCGGCGAGACTTTTGCCGGCGTGCCGTTCGAAGTGGGCCTTCAGGCGGTCGAGGAAGTCCGCAAGCTGGTCCCGGCGGGAGCTTCGATGGCGGCGTTTGCGCTGAAATGGATCCTCATGAACGAGGCGGTCACCGTCGTCATCCCCGGCGCCCGCAACGAGGCACAGGCCAAGGGCAATGCGGCGGCGGCCGACCTTGCCGCACTTTCGGCCGACGTGATGACTGCAACGAAGGAAATCTACGCGCGGCTGGTTGCTCCGCATGTGCATCAGCGCTGGTAGGATTTATAGATCGGCGGTGTGCCCCTCATCCCCCTGCCGGGACCTTCTCCCCGCCCGCGGGGAGAAGGAGGATGGAGCGCCGGCCGTGCCCCAAGTCCCTTCTCCCCGTCAGAACGGGGAGACGGTGGCGGCAGCCGGATGAGGGGCAGTTCCGAGCATCAAAAGTGTGGCGCCTGGAACAGAGCCAGCCGGAAACGCAGAAAGGCCGGGCAAATATCCCGGCCTTTCCACACACCCTGGAAAGGGCTCAGTTGGTGCCCTTCAGGTCAACCGGGAAGAACAGGGTCTCGCCAGAGCTATCATCGACGCCGTCGTTGTCGGTGACGGCGAAGGCCTTGCCGGACTTGTCGAAGGTGAAGCCTTCGAGCTTGTCGACGATATAGCCGTTCGATGCCTTCAGATCCGGGATGAAATCGTAGGCTTCCTGCTTCTTGACCACCGGCAGTTCGCTGCCGATCTTGGCCGGCTTCAGGTCGGCGATCGCCGCCCTGTAGAGCTTCTTCAGCCTGGCGGCGTCGCCGATCAGGTTGTCGCGCTCGACGATGTAGACATACTCGCCGCGGGCGGTGATTTCGGAAAGGCCGACCCAGCCGCTTTCGGTCTTTTCGAGCGGGTAACGCACGGCGCCCCATTCCTTGGACTTCGGCTTGTAGGAGACGAGCTTGACGGTGCCCTTCGGGTCGTCCTTCCACTCGCGCTGCATCGCCATCCACAGAACCATGTCGTCACCTGACCCAACCGTCGTCACGCCTTCGAAACCGAAGCGGGTCTCGCCGGCCAGCAGGTCCGCGGGCAGGCCGATCTCGGCCTTGATCTCGCCCTTGGCATTGACATTGTAGAGGCCGTGACCGGTCAGCTTGGCCGAGTCACCTTCCGACGCCAGCCAGAAACCGCCCTTGCCATCGAGCGTGATGCCCTCGATGTCGAGCTTCTGGGCCGGTTGGCCATCGCGGGTGATGCGCAGGACACCGGTGATCTCGGCCGGCGTCCTGGAGGTGTCGATGGTGAAGATCGACGGCTGCATGTTGTAAACCGAGTCGCTGACGGCATAGAGAATGCCGTCCTTCTGGGCATCGCCGACCAGACCGGAGAGCGCGCCCCAGCCGAGCACGTTGCCATCGACGTCCTTGGAAACGAGCTTCGGATAATTGGCCACGCCTTCTTCCAACGCGTAGATCATGACATGCGAACGGGCGCCGCCGTCCTTGCCGAGATCGACTTCATTGGCGGTGGCGAAGAGATTGCGGCCTGGAATGGCGACGGCGCCTTCCGGCGAAATGCCCGAGGGCAGGATCTGCATGAGCTGCGGCTCGGCGCCGCTATCCTTGTAGACGGCGGCGACCGAAGCGCGCTCGGCGAGCAGGAAGATGTATTGCTGGCCGTTGAAGGTCGCGACTTCCATGCCTTCGACTTCGATACCCTTCGAGCGCGCGCGCTTTTCCGGGAAATGGCCGAGGCGGGCAACCGCGCGCTCCAGCGAGGCGCCTGATTCGTAGAGAACCTTGCCGGTGCGGTCGAAGATGGTGAAGCCGCGCGAACCGCCCTTCCAGTCGCCTTCATTGGCGACGACGAGGCGGTTGTTGTCGAGCCACTTGACGGCGTCAGGCTCGCGCAGCGCGCCCGAAGCCTTGCCGGTGAAGGACAGCTGGCCGTCGGTCTTGTTGTCGATGCCTTCGAGATCGGCCTTACCGGCGGAGAAGTGGCCGGTGACCTGGCCGGTCTTGCCGTCGATGATGACGATCTCGTTGTTTTCCTGCAGCGTCAGGGCGATTTCGCCCTTGTCGTTGATGGCGACGAATTCAGGCTCCGGATCTTCCGGCGCGATCCCGGCAAGACCGGTCAGCGTGACGTGCTTGATCGAGGCGCAGTCGGCCGAGCCGTCCTTCAGGGAGACGATCACCAGGTCGCCGGCCGGCATCTGCGGGAGGGCGCCATCGTTGACGTCCTCGTCGCGCTCGTTCTCGATGGCGATCGCGGCGAAGGTCTTGTCCTTCGAGACGGCGATCGAGTCCGGCTGGCCGCCGAGATCGCAGGTCAGGTCGACCTTCTTCGTCGCGATATCGACGACGGCAAGCATGCCGGTCGGCTTCTGCTTGCTTTCGCCGGTGTTGACGGCGGCGAGAACCTTCTTGCCGACTGCCGCAACCGAGGTCGGCTCACCCTTGAAGGTGACGGCGCCGAGCGCCTTCGGGGCCTTCGGATCGGTGATGTCGATGAAACCGATCGCGCCGAGAGGGCTGTCGGAATAGATGAGCGTCATGCCGTCTTCGCTGGCGGTGACGATTTCGGCCGAGCTGGTGCTCAGCTTGTCCTTGCCGGCAGGCATGTTGCCGGCGACCGGGAAGGATGCGATGCGGTTGAAAACCTGTTCCGCGCTCGCCGGGACGGCGACCGAGGCAAGAAGTGCTGCGGTCAACGCGGCACGAAGTGAAAACGTCATGGGAAGCCCTCCTGTCCATGAAACACAGGTGGCTTGTGAGCCACAGTCGTGACAGGCGGATGACAGTTTTCGCATCCAGGCCCGTGGTGGACGGAGATTAGCGGCTCGTAAAAAAGGCCCGGGAAACCCGGGCCTTTTCAAAAGCGAGACTGTAACAGGATGCCAAGAAGGCAGCGCGTTAGCTGTTGACTGCGTCCTTCAGGCCCTTGCCGGCCGAGAACTTCGGCACGTTACGTGCCGGGATGTCGACTTCGGCGCCGGTCGAGGGATTACGACCCTTGGACGCTTCGCGACGGGAAACGGAGAAGCTGCCGAAACCGGCAAGGCGGATATCGCCGCCCTTCTTCAGTTCAGCCTGTACGGTCTCAAAAACGGCGTCTACAGCGGATGCGGCATCAGCCTTGGAGAGGCCGGCCTTCTCGGCCACTGCGGATACCAACTCATTCTTATTCATGTTTCCACCCCTTTCAAACGGTTTTGGAACGACTCATGTAACCGGGGCAGACAATAGTCAGGAGCCCGCCCGTGGCAACCCAAAAGCTCCGCAATCGCCTGAAAAACAAGGGGTACGCGTTATTTTTCACAAAAAAAGCCGGCGTTGTGCCGGCTTTTTTCATTGCTGGTGCCAATTTGGCATAACCAAAAGGCTGACGATCAGTGCGCTACGGGCATACCTGCGTCGTCAACCCCATCGACCGTGGTGATCAGCGGTGTTTCCACCGTGCCATCCCATTCGATCGCTTCCGGCTGACGGACGAGCGCGTGACGGATCACCTCGCCCATCCGGGAAACCGGAATGATTTCCATGTTGTTCTTCACGTTGTCCGGAATCTCGGCCAGATCCTTGGCATTTTCTTCCGGGATCAGAACGGTCTTGATGTTGCCGCGAAGGGCGGCAAGCAGTTTTTCCTTGAGGCCGCCGATCGGCAGCACGCGGCCGCGAAGGGTGATCTCACCCGTCATCGCCACGTCCTTGCGGACCGGAATACCGGTCATGATCGAGACGATCGCGGTTGCCATGCCGACACCGGCGGACGGGCCATCCTTCGGGGTTGCCCCTTCGGGAACGTGGACGTGGATGTCCGACTTGTCGAAGCGCGGCGGTTCGATGCCGAAATCCACGGCTCTGCTGCGGACATAGGACGCCGCCGCCGAGATGGATTCCTTCATGACTTCCTTGAGGTTGCCGGTGACCGTCATGCGGCCCTTGCCCGGCATCATCACGCCTTCGATCGTCAGCAGCTCGCCGCCGACTTCCGTCCAAGCGAGACCCGTGACCACGCCGACCTGATCCTCGCCCTCGGCTTCGCCGTGGCGGAAGCGCGGAACGCCGAGATAGTCGGAAATGTTGGCCGCGGTGATCGCAACCGACTTGGTCTTGCCCTTGATGATCTCGGTGACCGCCTTGCGGGCGAGCTTCATCAGCTCACGCTCGTAGCTGCGAACACCGGCTTCCCGGGTGTACTGCTGGCTGATCGCCATCAGGGCATCGTCGGTGACCGAGAATTCGTTCGGCTGCAGGGCATGTTCCTTGATCGCCTTCGGCAGAAGGTGACGCTTGGCGATCTCGCGCTTCTCATCCTCGGTGTAACCGGCGATGCGGATGATTTCCATGCGGTCCATCAGCGGTGCCGGGATGTTCAGCGTGTTCGCCGTGGTGATGAACATCACGTCGGACAGGTCGTATTCGACTTCCAGGTAGTGGTCCATGAAGGTCGAGTTCTGCGCCGGATCCAGCACTTCGAGCAGGGCCGAAGACGGGTCGCCGCGGAAATCCATGCCCATCTTGTCGATTTCGTCGAGCAGGAAGAGCGGGTTGGACTTCTTGGCCTTCTTCATCGACTGGATGACCTTGCCGGGCATCGAGCCGATATAGGTGCGGCGGTGACCGCGGATTTCAGCTTCGTCACGGACGCCGCCGAGCGCCATGCGCACGTATTCGCGGCCGGTCGCCTTGGCGATCGACTGGGCGAGCGAGGTCTTGCCGACGCCCGGAGGGCCGACGAGGCACAGGATCGGACCCTTGATCTTGGTGGCGCGGGCCTGCACGGCGAGATATTCGACGATGCGTTCCTTGACCTTGTCGAGGCCGAAGTGATCCGCTTCGAGGATCTTCTCGGCATTGTTGAGGTCGGCCTTGATCTTCGACTTCTTGCCCCACGGAATGCCGAGCAGCCAGTCGAGATAGTTGCGCACGACGGTGGCTTCCGCCGACATCGGGCTCATCTGCTTGAGCTTCTTCAGCTCCGCATCGGCCTTTTCGCGGGCTTCCTTGGACAGCTTGGTCTTGGAGATGCGCTCTTCCAGTTCGGCCATCTCGTCGCGGCCTTCCTCGCCGTCGCCGAGCTCCTTCTGGATCGCCTTCATCTGTTCGTTGAGGTAATACTCGCGCTGGGTCTTCTCCATCTGGCGCTTTACACGCGAGCGGATTCGCTTCTCGACCTGCAGAACCGAGATCTCGCCTTCCATGAAGCCGAGCGCCTTTTCGAGGCGCAGCTTGACGGAAACCGTTTCCAGCATTTCCTGCTTTTCGGTGATCTTGATCGACAGATGCGACGCAACCGTATCGGCCAGCTTCGAATAGTCCTCGATCTGGCTTGCGGCGCCCACCACTTCCGGCGAGATCTTCTTGTTGAGCTTCACGTAGTTTTCAAATTCGGAAACCACGGAGCGCGACAGGGCTTCGACCTCGACCGCATCCTCGTCGGGTTCGGCAAGAACGCTGGCAGTCGCTTCGTAGAACTCTTCGCGATCGGTATAGCCGTCGATCTTGGCGCGCGAGCGGCCTTCGACCAGAACCTTGACTGTGCCGTCCGGCAGCTTCAGGAGCTGCAGTACGTTGGCGACGGTACCGACCTTGTAGATTGCCGAGGGTTCGGGATCGTCGTCGCCGGCATTGATCTGGGTGACCAGCATGATCTGCTTGTCCGAACCCATCACCTCTTCGAGCGCGCGAATAGACTTCTCCCGTCCGACGAACAAAGGCACGATCATATGCGGAAAGACCACAATGTCGCGCAACGGCAGGACCGGATAGGTTTCACCGCCGGGTGCTGCAGACGTTGAATTCGTCATTTCATTTCCTTTCATCGTCCCGTTTCCGGGATACGTCCCGGGCAAATCACCCGGGCACTTCACTCTCGCCCAAAGTGGAGTTTTTGAAATTTGATTTCAAGCCTTGCAAGGCCGCCGCCGCATGGGATTGTGACAGAGGTATTACAAAGCGTGCGCACACTACGCCACGCGGAACGCCAAAGGACACGGGACGCGACTGACCAGGATGCCACCTGCGATCACCTGCAGGCGAAGCAGTCCAAGTATCGATGATCTTCCCGCACCGTCTCTAATGCAAGACGAATATGGTGCAATTCTTCGCGAGGCAAAAATGGTGGAAAAATCAAAATAGGCAAGGCTGTCCACTGACATAAAAAAGAGGCCCCGACAGGGCCTCTTCACGGTGTCGTCCGGATCGAGCGTATCACGCCGAAACGTTCGCCTTTTCATCCTGCCGGTCGGCATAGATGTAGAGCGGACGGGCGTTTCCACGCACGACGTCGTCCGAAATGACCACTTCGCGCACGCCTTCGAGCGTCGGCAGTTCGAACATGGTGTCGAGAAGGATCTTCTCCATGATCGAGCGCAGGCCGCGGGCGCCGGTCTTGCGGGTGATGGCCCGCTTGGCGATCTCGCGGAGCGCATCCTCGTGGAAGGTCAGATCGACATCCTCCATTTCGAACAGGCGCTGATACTGCTTGATCAGCGCGTTCTTCGGCTCGGAGAGGATCTGGATGAGCGCGTCCTCGTCGAGGTCTTCGAGGGTCGCCAGAACCGGCAGACGACCGATGAATTCCGGAATGAGGCCGAACTTGACCAGGTCTTCCGGCTCCAGTTCGCGCAGCACTTCGCCGACGCGACGGTCTTCCGCCGACTTGACGGAGGCGCCAAAGCCGATCGAGGTCTTTTCGCCGCGGGCCGAAATGATCTTGTCGAGGCCTGCGAAGGCGCCGCCGCAGATGAACAGGATGTTCGTCGTGTCGACCTGCAGGAATTCCTGCTGCGGATGCTTGCGGCCGCCCTGCGGCGGTACCGAGGCAACCGTGCCTTCCATGATCTTCAGGAGCGCCTGCTGCACGCCCTCGCCCGACACGTCGCGGGTGATCGACGGGTTGTCGGACTTGCGGGAGATCTTGTCGACTTCGTCGATATAGACGATGCCGCGCTGGGCGCGTTCGACATTGTAATCCGCAGCCTGCAGGAGCTTCAGGATGATGTTTTCGACGTCCTCGCCGACATAGCCGGCTTCGGTCAGCGTCGTGGCATCGGCCATCGTGAAGGGAACGTCGATGATGCGGGCGAGCGTCTGGGCAAGATAGGTCTTGCCGCAGCCGGTCGGGCCGACCAGCATGATGTTCGACTTCGCAAGCTCGACATCGCCGCCCTTGGAGGCGTGCGCCAGGCGCTTGTAGTGGTTATGCACCGCCACCGACAGGATGCGCTTGGCCTGCTTCTGGCCGATGACATATTCATCGAGGACCTTGATGATGTCCTGAGGCGTTGGCACGCCGTCGCGGGACTTGACCATCGAGGTCTTGTTCTCTTCGCGGATGATGTCCATGCACAATTCGACGCATTCATCGCAGATGAATACGGTCGGCCCGGCAATCAGCTTCCGGACTTCGTGCTGGCTCTTTCCGCAGAAAGAGCAATACAGGGTATTCTTGGAGTCGCCGCCGTTGCTGCCGCTGACTTTGCTCATATCACTTTCCTTCCAGCACTCCGCACTCACGTCAAAACGGGCGCGGTCCACTCTACCGCTTGCCGGCGCGCCCCTGACGGGCCTTGCGCGCCTGCCTTGCCTCAAGGGGTACTCTACCGATCCTGCGCACATCATGCCGGATCAGCGGCAACGAAACCCCTAAGAAACGAATGCTATGTCACAAAAGTTCAACACAGCATTAATAAGTACTAATAGCGCTTTCCGTGCGACTTGAAACCCCTTTTTGCTCACATCGGGGTGAGGTGCACGGGTTGCGCCATCAGACTCAGTCTCCGGAGCCACCTTCCATTTCCTGACGCGATGTCAGGATCTTGTCGATGACGCCCCAATCCTGGGCTTCGTCGGCCGTCATGAAGTGGTCGCGGTCGAGGGTCTTTTCGACTTCCTCCAACGTGCGTCCCGTATGCTTCACGTAGACCTCGTTAAGACGTCTTTTCATCTTCAATATGTCACGGGCATGGCGTTCGATATCGGACGCCTGGCCCTGGAAGCCGCCGGAGGGCTGGTGAACCATGATGCGCGAGTTCGGGGTCGCGAAGCGCATGCCCTTCTCGCCGGCGCACAGGAGCAGCGAGCCCATGGAAGCGGCCTGACCGATGCAGAGCGTCGAAACCGCCGGCTTGATGAACTGCATCGTATCGTAGATCGCCATGCCGGCGGTCACGACGCCGCCGGGCGAATTGATGTAGAGGGCGATTTCCTTCTTGGGGTTTTCCGCCTCGAGGAAGAGAAGCTGGGCGCAGATCAGCGACGCCATATAGTCTTCGACGGGGCCCGTCAGGAAGATGATGCGCTCTTTCAGAAGGCGCGAATAGATATCGTAGGAGCGCTCACCGCGGTTGGTCTGTTCGACGACCATCGGCACCAAGGCCATTGCGGTATCAACTGGATTTCTCATGTCCGTCCTTTGTCAAGCTTCTCTTGATCCCTGGCCGAAGGCAGAAAGGCGCTCCGGAATCAAATGGAATGGGTCATCCCTACATAGAGTGTCAACGCCCGGTACTTCAAGACGGAGCATCCGATATCCTTAACTGCCCGGGGATGCGCGAGGCTGACCGCTATTACGATTCCTGCTCGGCCACAGCCGGCAGGCGCGCCATTTTGCCTGATGGCACAGTTTTTTGCGCGATCAGGGTAAAGCAGGTGTGAATACCGTCTCGAAAACCCCCGCCGCGACCGGCCAGACCCGGGATTTTCCGCGTTTCGATGCAACGTCGTCTTAAAGACTGCATGTCATGCTGTGCGCGCTCGACGTCGAGCATTGGAGTTTCGGGTGGATATTTTAACGGGTCTGATGATCTGGGCGGCGGAGGCGTTGACGCTTGCCGTCCTCCTTTGCTCCCGCTGGTATTTCGAGCGAGACCGCTTTTATCTGAGCTGGGGCGGTGGTTTCGCGCTGCACGGGATCGGCGTCATACTGGTCACGATGCGCGGCGATATCCCCGATTTCATCTCCATCGAGATCGCCAACACGGCGGTGCTCGCCGGCGTCGGCATGTGGATCGCCGGCCTCCTGCAATTCGACCGAAAGCCCGTCGAAGCCTACATCGCCATCCCGGCGCTTCTCTGGGTAGCGGGCATGTTCCTTTACCCGATCCGCGAGAACTTCGCCAACCGGGTCGCCCTTCACAACGGCGCGACCATGGTCGGCCATGCGATCATGATCACCATTCTCCTCAGCAACGACGGTACCTCGAAGATAACCCGACGGACGCTTGCCGCATTCCTCGGCATTCAGTTTCTGGCCAACGGCGTGGTCGCGGTTCTGGCGGTTACCGGCGAGGCAAAATCATTCGGCACGGCGCCACAATCCCCCTGGCTGCTGTTCCCGGCGGCAATCTGCTTCGTCGCCAGCATCATGACCGGCGCCAAATTGCTGACCGAGCGCTCGGAACAGAAACTCAAGGCGCTAGCCGTCACCGATCCCCTCACCGGCGTTCTCAACCGGCGCGGCCTGATCGACCAGTTCCATGCCCTGAAGAAGCTCGACAGCGAGGAGAAGCCGCTGATCGCGCTCCTGCATTTCGACCTCGACAACTTCAAACAGATCAACGACCGCTGCGGCCATCAGGCCGGCGATTCGGTGCTGGTCGCCTTTTCGCAGGTCGGCCAGACCTCGATGCGCGGGCGCGGCTTCTTCGGCCGCATGGGCGGCGAGGAATTCGCCTCCATCCTGCGCGTCGCCGACATGATCGAGGCCGCGAGTATCGCCGAAGCGATCCGCCTGACGCTGAAGCGACAGACCATCGTCGCCGGCGAACACAGCATCACGGTCACCGTCAGCGCCGGCATCGCGCTGGCTGCCGCCGAAACCGCCGACCTCGACCTGTTGCTCAGCTCCGCCGACCGTGCGCTCTACACCGCCAAGGATAGCGGCCGCGACCGCACCGCGATCGACACCGGCGCGGAAGCCTCGATCGTTCCGGCCGTCGACCGGCAGGGCGAGGACGAAGCCCCGACGGACGTGCGCGCCAGCCGTCAGGTCGCCGCCCTGAAACGCATCGCTTCGCTCGGCAAGCGCTGACATCCTCTTGTTCTCTTCGTCCTGAAACCCACATTCGTCCGCAGGGATAAACGCGGAGGGTGCGTCATGCGGGCTGGATTTTTGGGGATCAGACTTTTCGGGGGCATTTTTCTTTCCTCGGCGCTTTCCGTCCTGATGCTTTCGGCGGATGCAACCCTTGCGCAGCAGGCGTCCGATACGGTTGCCCCGGAACGGGCGACCGGGTTCACCTCGGCCAAGCGCGTCGAGACCAAAAACTTCATGGTCGCCGCCGCCAATCCGCTGGCGGCCGAGGCCGGACGGGACGTAATCGCCAGCGGCGGCAATGCGATCGACGCCCTGATCGCCGTGCAGACCGTGCTCGGCCTCGTCGAGCCGCAGAGCTCCGGCCTCGGCGGCGGTTCCTTCCTCGTCTACTACGATGCGGCCACCGGCAAGCTCACCACCTTCGACGGCCGCGAGACGGCACCGATGGAGGCAACGCCAAAACTCTTCCTCGACGCGCAGGGCCAGCCGTTGAAATTCATGGACGCAGTGGTCGGCGGCCGCTCGGTGGGCACGCCGGGCACGGTGCGTCTCCTCGCCGAGGTCCACAAGCGCTACGGCAAGGCCGACTGGGCGAGCCTGTTCCAACGCGCGGAGAAGCTCGCCGCCGACGGCTTCCAGGTCTCTCCCCGCCTGGCTTCGCTGATTGCCGCCGAGGGCGACCGGCTGAAGAAATACGATGGTCCGCGCGGTTATTTCTACGACGCCTCAGGCGCGCCGCTGAAGGCCGGCGCGGTGCTCAGGAACCCCGCCTATGCCGAGACGCTGAAGACGATCGCGACCGGCGGCGCGGATGCCTTCTACAAGGGGCCGATCGCCGAGGCGATCGTCAGGACGGTACGCGAGGCTACGGGCAATCCCGGCGTCCTGTCGCTTGCCGACCTGGCCAACTACCGCGTCAAGGAACGCGAGCCCGTCTGCGCCGCGTATCGGACGCTCGACATCTGCGGCATGGGGCCGCCCTCCTCCGGCGCAGTCGCGGTCGGCCAGATGCTGGGCGTGATCGAGAATTTCGACATCAAGGCACTCGGCGCACGGAACGTCGAAAGCTGGCGGATCATCGGCGATGCGCAACGCCTCGCCTTCGCCGACCGCGAACGGTATCTCGCCGATCCGGATTTCCAGCCCCTGCCGATCAAGGGCCTGTTGAAGAAGGACTACCTCGGCAAGCGCGCCGCACTGCTCGACGGGACCAAGGCTCTCGGTTCCGACCAGGTGAAGGCCGGCGAGCCGGAATGGGACCATGCGCTGCTGTTCGGCCGCGATGCGGCGATCGAGATGCCCTCCACCAGCCATTTCGTCATCGTCGACAAACAGGGCAACGTCGTCTCGATGACCACGACGATCGAAAGCGGTTTCGGCTCGCGGCTGATGACCAACGGCTTCCTGCTCAACAACGAACTCACCGACTTCTCCTTCAAGACCCATGACGGGAGTTTGCCTGTCGCCAACCGCGTCGAACCGGGCAAGCGGCCGCGCTCCTCCATGGCGCCGACGATAGTGATGAAGGACGGCAAACCGCTGCTCGCGATCGGCTCACCCGGCGGCAGCCAGATCATCGGCTACGTCGCCCAGGCGCTGATCGCCTATATCGACTGGGGCATGCCCGTGGAGCAGATCGTCGCCCAGCCGCATTTCATCAACCGCTTCGGCACTTACGAAATCGAGGCCGGCACCGAGGCCGAGAAGCTCGCCGAGCCCTTGAAGGCGCTCGGTTACGAGGTAAAACCGGGTGAGATGAATTCCGGCCTGCACGCGATCGAGATCACCGCGAGCGGCCTTGCCGGCAGCGCCGACCCGCGCCGCGAGGGCGTAGCCGTCGGGGAATGATCAGACTTCGGCGGAGCCATAAACCAGGGCCGTCTTGGTCGGGCCTGCCGGATCGACCCATGACGAGGCAAAGAGCGTCTTCATCACCGCCCAGGCCCTGCGCACCACCTTGATATCCGTCTCACCTTCCTCGAGCGGGAAGCGGAAGCTGAATTCCGCGGCGATCGGCTTCAGAAGCTCTCCTTCCGTCCACCAGAGGATGAGGGCACATTCCGCCTCGACATCCTCGGAGAGCCGTATCCAACCGTCCTCGTAGACGTGTTCGACGACATGCAGGCCGGCGACCGTCTGAACCGGCGTCCCGGGAGCCGGCAGCGGGGCTTTGCGAATCTCCGTATAAGGCGCAAGGCAATCGCCGACGGTTGCGGGCATGTGCCGCGGATCGAACTCCGCTTCCACCGAGCGGCTGAACAGCGCCCAGAAACGGGGCGTGTCGACAGGGGGATTGACCTTCACGTCCTCCTCGAACTTGGGCTCATCGTCACCCTTTTTCCGCAGATCGAAATCCTGTGCTTCGGCAAGCAGGCGGTCGCCATGGCGGAACTTCAGGGTCGCCTTCCAGTCCTTCCCGGAACGCAACGGACGGCGCATCCGAAAAACCAGGTCGCAACCGTGGTAGAGATCCCGGTTATCGGTATCCAGAAAGAAGACGCTGCGCTGCTTATTGTCCTTCTGGACGTCCAGCCCGGCGCGCGTATCGACGCCGGCCGCTCGCAGGACCGTCCTGACATGCTGCCAGAAGCGCCCCACGGCGGTACGGCACGCGGCCTTGTCACCGGCGAAGGCCTCCGCATGCAGCATGACCTTGTATTCGCGCGACGACAGGCTCACAGGCTTTTCTCCTTGCCGGACAGTGGCCCCTTGCATCCGAATATGATCACAATCCTGAATTGCGTCAATTGCTCAATCTTTTCCGTGGCCGGGAAATCCGCTAGGTCTCCTGAATGACCATTCAGCCCGATTTTCTCCGCATCGACCCCGAAACCCGCCGCGTCTCGCTCGACGGCCGCAATCCAGCTTTCTACGGCGATCCGAACCGCGTCTACGCCCTCCTGCACGAACATTGCCCGACCTTTTACTGGGAAGAGCAGAAGCAGTGGTTTTTCACCGGCTACGACCACGTGAACGGGCTGTTGCGCGACCGGCGGTTCGGACGGCAGATCCTGCATATCGCCAGCCGCGAGGAGCTCGGTCTTCCCGAACCTTCGCCGCATCTCGAAAACTTCGATCTCTCCGAGCGGTATTCGCTGCTGGAACTCGAGCCGCCTGAACACACGCGGCTTCGCACGCTCGTCAACCGCGCCTTCGTCTCCCGCCATATCGAACGGCTCCGGCCGGAGATTGCGGAGCTTGCCGAAAAGCTGATCGACGGGTTCGAGGTCCAGCGCGAGACGGAACTGCTCTCGTCCTTCGCCGACATCATTCCGGTGACGATGATCGCCCGGATGATCGGCATTCCGGACGAGATGGGGCCGCAGCTTCTCAAATGGTCGCACGCCTATGTCGGCATGTACATGTTCAAGCGGACGGAGCAGGACGAACATGCCGCCGACCGCGCGGCCAGGGAATTCGCGGATTACGTCAAAAGCTTGATCGCAGAGCGCCGCAGGCAGCCCCGCGAAGATCTGCTCACCCACATGATCCACACGGAGCACAAGGGCCAGTATCTCAGCGACGACGAACTGGTCTCGACGACGATCGTGCTGCTCAATGCCGGCCACGAGGCGACGGTGCACCAGATCGGCAATTCGGTGCGGGTGATCCTGGAGAGCGGCCTTCCGCCAGCAGACCTATTCCGCGACGAGGCGGCGACCGAGCGGACGGTCGAGGAAACGCTGCGCATCTGTGCGCCGGTGCATATCTTCCAGCGCTGGGCGCTCGAGGACGTCGAGATCGGGGGGCTTAAATTCAAGCGCGGCGACAAGGTGAGCCTCATCCTCGCCGCCGCCAATCTCGATCCGACGAAATTCTCCGATCCGCTGGCCTTCAAGCCGGATCGGCAGGAAGCCCCCAACCTCTCCTTCGGCGCCGGCATCCATTTCTGCATCGGCGCACCGCTTGCAAGGCTGGAACTCAACACCGCGCTGCCGATCCTCTTCCGGCGGCTGCCCGGGATGCGGATCGCCAGGCCGCCGGCGGTAAAGGACGTCTACCATTTCCATGGGTTGGAGCGGCTGGATCTGGCCTGGTGAGCGGGAGTTTTCGGCACCGCAAATAACGCGTATATTGGTTGCTCAAAATTGACTTTGAGGGATTCAGGTTTTGGATAATGAATCTAAGGAAAATCACTCGGGTACCTTGTCGCTCTTCGAGCTTTCTAATTTTCCTAGCAAGGAGCAAATGGAAAAGCTGGTAAGCGCTCTTGAAGCTGGTGACGTCGATGCCGCCCTCAAAACATTGTTTGAGACCCGAGAAAAAACGTCTCACCGTTCCGTATCGGCCAGAAGAAAGCCAGGGCGCTTAAAGGATAAACTCGTTGTAGGCCCCGAGTTCTTTGAACCTTTGAGCGAGGCTGAAATCAGAGAGCTGACCGGCGAATGAGATATCTGCTGGACACGCATGCGCTCCTTTGGTGGCTGAACGATCATCCTGATCTTTCAGCCGCAGCGCGCGAACTGATCATAGACGAAAAGAACGACATATATGTTAGCGCGGCGTCCGCTTGGGAAATCGCCACAAAACATAAGAAGGGCAAATTTCCTACGGCAATCAGCGTCTTGCCAAACTTCTCCGAAATCGTTCAGGAGAACGGCTTTGCCGACCTTCCCATTACAAGCGCTCATATGGTGAGGAGCGTTCTGCTACCGGGAATACATCAGGATCCGTTCGATCGGATCCTTGCGGCTCAAGCCATCATTGAAGACATGGCCTTGATCTCAATTGATGAAAAGATGGCCCCACTCGGTGTGCTGACCCGGTGGTGAAACGCCAAAAAATAGACTGCCGGAGGCACTTCTGCTCCCGTGGCAGCGATACAGTTGCCCGTTCCATCAGCGAGATGGAGAAATGTAGCGTTGCCAGGCACGAGCGTGGGCGCCTTCGATGAGCAACTGTAAAAACTTGCGCAGTTGCTCATCGATTGTCTCCATCAAGCCTGGGCGCCAACTCCGTACCGGGCGGCGGGCTTGTTGAGCGAAAGATAAGGGCGCAGCCCGCCGCGAGCCGCGGCGTAGGTATCGTAGAGCTGCGTATCGGCGAGCGACGGCATGGTGACGAGTTCGCCGCGGTCGAGACCGGCGAGCGCCGCATCCACGAGGTCGCCGGCTTCCATGACCGAGTTCGGGTCGAGACTGTCCATCGAGCCGCCGACGCGATCGAAGATTTCTGTGCGGGTATAACCGGGCAGGACGGCCTGGATCCTGACGCCGGTGTCCTTCAGCTCGGAGCCGAGCGCTTCCGTCAGGGCCAGGACGAAGGCCTTGCTGGCGGCATAGGTGCCACTGAAGAATTCTGCGGCAAGCGCCACGGCGGAGGCGATGTTGACGATGGCGCCCTTGCCCCGGGCGGCAAAGGCCTGGGCGGCCGCGACCGCGAGACGGTTGGCGGCGGTGACATTGAGATCGACCATCTGATCGAGGTAATCCGGATCGGCCTTCAGCAGCGGACCCTTCGGGCCGATGCCGGCATTGTTGACGAAGAGCGTGATCGAGCCGTCCTCGCGCAGGCGCCTTTCGACGATGAGCACGTCGGCGCGCTGGCTAAGGTCGGCGCGCAGCACATCCGCCTTGACGCCATGTTCGCTCGCCAGCCTACCGGCAAGCGCCTTCAGGCGATCCGCGTCGCGGGCGACGAGCACGAGATCGTAGCCGCGCTTGGCGAGCTTTTCCGCATAGGTCGCGCCGATGCCCGACGATGCGCCGGTCACGAGCGCGGTCCCGAGTCTCGTATTATTGGTCATGGTCCATCTCCTTTGGTTTTAGCTGGAATTGCGGCCGACATCTTCGGCATCTGGAATTTACTGGTATATGCCACTATATATGAAAGGCACTATTTGAGGCTGCAAGGGGCGGGCGCAAATTTTTCGTCGGAGTGGAAGGGCCAGACAAAAGCGGGCATTGTCCCGCGACAGGATCGGAACGAGACATGACGGGCAAAAACAAGCAGGACAAGCACGCACAGATCGAGGACGGCATCTGGCTTCATTGCAGCAACAGCGCGGTGCGCCGCGCGTCGCGGCAGCTCGGCCAGCTCTACGAGGATGCGATGGGCGACACGGGCCTCAAGGGAACGCAGTTCTCGCTGATGTCGCAGATCGCTGGATCCAACGAGCCAACATTGAAAAACCTCGCCGATGCGATCGTGATGGACCTTTCGGCGCTCGGCCATACGCTGAAGCCGCTGATCCGTGACGGGCTGGTGGAACTGGTGCCTGATCCCCAGGACCGCCGCGCCAAGCGCGTCCGCCTGACGGCGAAAGGCGCGGCCATGCAGCGCGACCTCACCGCCCGCTGGCAGATCGCCCAGAACCGCTTCGACAAGGCGTTCGGGAAGGAAAAGTCGGAGGAATTGCGGCGGACGCTGGCATTCATTTCGTCGGATGAATTCGCGAAGGCCTTCAATAGGAATGAAGAAGCCTGATCATCACACCTTGATGACGTAATCCTTGCGAGTCGTTTCAACGACTTCCCAGGTTCCCTTGAACCCCGGCCTGAGGATCATGCTGTCGCCGGCGGTCAACTGGACCGCCTCGCCACCCTCCTCGGCGACGATCGAGTGGCCGGAGAGGATGTGGAAATACTCCCACTCCTCGTAGACGATCCGCCACTTGCCGGGCGTCGCTTCCCAGATGCCGGCATAGAGCCTGCCTTCGGCTTCCTCGAAATTCCAGGTGCGGAATGTCGGGGTGCCGGAGACCAGCCGGTCCGGTGCCGGGGCGCCCTCTTCGGGTTCGATGACGGAGAGGTCGAATTTGATCCAGGCGCTCATTGTTTGACGCTCTCCTTCATCATCGGTTCGGACGATCGGCGGTTTCGGCGCCTGACGCCGAAACCGCCATGTCATATCACATCTTCGACAAGGCCTGGTCGAGGTCGGCGATGATGTCGGCGGCATCCTCGATGCCGATAGACAGGCGCACCACGTCCGGCCCGGCGCCGGCGGCGATCTGCTGTTCTTCGGTGAGCTGCCGGTGCGTCGTCGAGGCCGGATGGATGACCAGCGAGCGGGTGTCGCCGATATTGGCGAGGTGGGAGAAAAGCTGCAGGCTTTCGACCAGCGTCTTGCCCGCCTCATAACCGCCGGTGACGCCGAAGGTGAAGACCGAGCCGGCGCCCTTCGGCGAATACCGCATCTGCAGGGCGTGGTTGGGGTCATCCTCCAGGCCGGAATAGCTGACCCAGGCGACTTTCGGATGCGCCTTCAGCCATTTGGCGACGGCCGCGGCATTGTCGGAATGTTTCTGCATCCTGAGCGGCAGCGTCTCGATGCCGGTCAGGATCATGAAGGCGTTGAAGGGCGAGATCGCCGGACCGATATCGCGCAGGCCAAGTACCCGGCAGGCGATGGCAAAGCCGATATTGCCGAAAGCCTGGTACAGGACGATGCCGCCATATTCCGGGCGCGGCTCCGAGAGCATCGGATAATTGCCCGATTTCGACCAGTTGAACGTGCCCCCGTCGACGATCATGCCGCCCATGGAATTGCCGTGGCCGCCCATGAATTTGGTCAGCGAATGGATGACGATATCGGCGCCGTGTTCGAGCGGGCGAACGAGATAGGGGCTCGCCATCGTGTTGTCGACGATGAGCGGAATGCCGCGCCGTTGCGCCACCTCGGCGATCGCGGCGATATCGACGAAGGTGCCGGCGGGATTGGCAAGGCTCTCGATGAAGATTGCGCGGGTGCGCTCGTCGATACCGGCCTCGAAACTCGCGGGATCGTCGGTATCGGCCCAGCGCACCTGCCAGTCGAAGTTCCTGAACGCATTGCCGAATTGGTTGATCGAGCCGCCATACAGCTTGCGCGCCGCGATGAAATTGTCGCCCGGCTGCATGATCGTGTGGAAGGTCAGCATCTGCGCCGCATGGCCGGAGGCGACCGCGAGCGCCGCGGTCCCCCCTTCGAGGGCGGCCACCCGTTCCTCCAGCACCGCCTGGGTGGGGTTCATGATGCGGGTGTAGATATTGCCGAACTGCTGCAGGCCGAAAAGTGCGGCTGCGTGGTCCGCGTCGTTGAAAACGAAGGATGTCGTCTGGTAGATCGGCGTCGCCCGCGCCCCGGTCGTCGGGTCGGGCTGCGCGCCCGCATGCACGGCCAGCGTCGAAAACCCCGGATTGAGTGTCGGCATTTTAGTCCCTCCCCTTGAAATGGCGCTCGCGTTGATAGCGCTGCAACAGACCCCGGCGGTTGATCACGATCAAGGTATATCGTTCCCCAGAACCTATCCTCCGAGGAAATAGAGAGGAGTTCACAATGGGCAACACGATCCCTACCCCGGAAAATCTTACCGACAGGCTCAAGCGCTGGTGTTCCGCCACATGGGCGGCGATCAACGAGGCGAAACTTCTCGCCAGCCTCGATGACGAGACCGTCAAGCTCCTGGCGCAGGACAACGCCCTGTCGGAGCAGGAACTGCGCGAACTGATCGCCAAAGGCCCGCATGCTGCCGACGAGATGCTGGCGCTGATGAAGCTGCTCAACATCGATCCGGAGGAAGCCAGGCTGGAAGAGCCGGCGGAATTCCGCGAGATGAACATCACCTGTGTCCATTGCGGCGAGAAGACCCGCTGCCGGCGCGAACTGGCCGACGGCAGCGCCGCCGCCGATTTCGCAAGCTTTTGCGGCAATGCCGAGCTGCTCGACGACATGCGCAGCCGGCCGGAACTGCTCGCCAAATAACCCCGGCTTAGGCGGCCCCCTCAGGCAACCAATCGGGGATACTCGATCGCCGGGCAGCGGTCCATGACGACTTTGATGCCGGCGGCTTCGGCCTTTTCGGCGGCCTTGTCGTCACGCACGCTGAGTTGTCCCCAGATCACCTTCGGCCTGGTTTCGAGCCCTATCGCCTCGTCCACGACACTGTCCAGATATTCAGCGGCGCGAAAAACGTCGACCATATCGACCGGCTGCGGCACGTCCGCCAGCGTCCTGTAGACCGTCTGGCCGAGGATCTGCTTGCCGGCCTGGCCTGGATTGACGGGAAACACCGTATAGCCCTTGGAGATGAGGAACCCCATGACCCGATTGCTCGGCCTGTCGGGATTGGGGGACGCGCCGAGAAGCGCGATCGTCCTGGTGCCCTTCAGGATCTCGGCGATATAGGCATTGTCGTAATGGTCATGGTTCATGACGGTGGCTCCCGCAATCGTGTACCTCTGGCGGCGCACCGCTTCTGCGCTATGTAAGTCCGGGTCTCGCCAAAAGGGATGAGGATCATGAAAAAAATTCTCGGCTTCCTTGCAATCATGGCCTCCGGCACCCTCCTCTCGGGCGAGCCGGCCGCCGCGATATCGCGCTACAACTCCACCGGGATGTCCTGCGCCGCCGTGCAGCGGGCGATCGGCCGGGAGGGCGCGGTGATCCTGCGATATCCCTCCCGCAACAAGGCGGGGATGACGCTCTACGACCGCTATGTCATCGACAGCGGCTACTGTGACGGCCACGAGTTCGCCGATCGCGCGACTGTGCCAACCTCGGACACACCGAGCTGCCCCGTTCGCGCCTGCAAAAGAAGACCCGATCCGGAAGATTGTTTTCCTCTACAGGCAGGCTGCCTGCGATTTTAGGCGGCTTCCTGAGTGAAAAAATCGAGAAAGCTCAGCATGCTGAAGTTCGCCAAAGGTTCACAGAATATTCTTCTTTTGTGCAGGCACATATTAGCACCATCTTATGGTTGAATTAGAAAGTGCTACTAGATTTCAGTAGGCAAAATTGGGTTTCCGAACATTTGTCAGTTTCCTCCCTCCACGGTGCACCGTACTGAAACATGAGCACCTGACAGCTATCCTGCCTAGCAGAATCCACTTAAAACGCATCCGGAAAGCACGGACCGGGTCAATTTTCTCATCGCTCGCCGTCCTCGATTGATACAACTCAAGATATAAATCGAACGAGCGATAGGCACGATGGGTGGCGCAACTCGGCCTGCCGTGTCGGCAGGTCTTTCGGGGCGTCCGGCTGCGGTTCGCAACAGGGATTTGCCGCGAGACGGATTTCCGGCCTGCGGGTATCGGATGGGTTTTCTTTCCCATCGGCAGAGACACGGGGGGAGACGCCCCTCGCCGGATGCCCGCTTTGCCCGCCGCGGCGGGCAGAACCAGCAATTGGCGCATCAAGGATGCCTTATTCCGCTCAGAAAATTGTGGTACCATGAAACCACATGCGTAAGTCATTGATTTTACTATATCTATTTTTCACTCCTGAAGAGCCATCACCTTGACGCTTTCGGACTCCCTCGGTATAAGCCGCCCCAGATCGCGGACCCTCTCGGCCCGCTTTCTTTTTGCCGGCCCCGGCCAAGGCAATCCAAGCAACAAAAAACGCCCTGCATTCGAACCTTTCGAGTGTCACGGGTTCCAGATGAAAGAGTTAAAAACATGTCAACCTTCGTTCAGAAGCCCGCCGAGGTGGAGAAGAAGTGGGTGATCATCGATGCCGAAGGCCTCGTTGTCGGTCGCCTCGCCACCATCGTTGCCAACCGGCTCCGCGGCAAGCACAAGGCCACCTACACCCCGCACGTCGACGATGGCGACAACGTCATCATCATCAATGCGGAAAAGTGCGTCCTCACCGGCAAGAAGTATTCCGACAAGACCTATTACTGGCACACCGGTTATCCGGGTGGCATCAAGGAGCGCACTGCGCGCCAGATCATCGAAGGCCGCTTCCCGGAGCGCGTCATCGAGAAGGCTGTCGAGCGCATGGTTCCCCGTGGCCCGCTCGGCCGTCGCCAGATGAAGAACCTGCGCGTCTACGCCGGTTCCAACCATCCCCATGAAGCACAGCAGCCGGTCGCTCTCGACGTGGCATCGCTGAACAGCAAGAACGTAAGGAGCGCCTGATAATGGCCGATCTTTCCTCCCTGAAGGACCTCGCGCCGGCTTCCGAAGCTGCCGCTCCGGTCTATGTCCGCAAGGTCGACAGCCTCGGCCGCTCCTACGCGACCGGCAAGCGCAAGAACGCTGTCGCCCGCGTCTGGGTCAAGGCCGGCACCGGCAAGATCACGGTCAACGGCCGCGACTTCTCGACCTACTTCGCCCGTCCGGTCCTGCAGATGATCCTGCAGCAACCGGTGATCGCCGCTGCCCGCACCGGCCAGTTCGACATCGTCGCGACCGTCACCGGTGGCGGTCTCTCCGGCCAGGCCGGCGCCGTTCGTCACGGCGTTTCCAAGGCACTCACCTACTTCGAGCCGGGCCTTCGCGGCGTGCTCAAGAAGGGTGGCTTCCTGACCCGCGACAGCCGCGTGGTCGAGCGTAAGAAGTACGGCAAGGCGAAGGCCCGCCGCTCCTTCCAGTTCTCGAAGCGTTAATCGCTTCCGGATCTTTGGACTTTCAAAAGGCGGGGCTTCGGCTCCGCCTTTTTCGTTTGGGCTTTCCTCAGATCGGCAGTTCGGTCGTCGATTTCAGTTCGCGCAGGACGAAGCTGGAGACCACATTGCGCACATGCGGATTGCGCATCAGGTGACGGGTCATGAAGGCCTCATAGGCCTCGACATCGCGCGCCCTGATCTTCAGCATGTAGTCGAAGGTTCCGGAGAGCGCATAACATTCCATGATCTCCGGCCGGTCGCGCACGACCGCCGCAAAGGCCTCGATCGCCTCCTCGTGGTGATCCTCGAGCGTCACATGGGCGACGATGCAGAGTTTCAGGTCGAGCTTTGCCGGATCGAGAAGTGCCACCCGCTTTCGGATGACGCCCTCGGCCTCCAGTTCCTGGATCTTGCGCCAGGCGGTGCTCTGCGACATGCCGGCTTTCTCCGCAAGGTCGGCGAGCGACGAACCGTCGCCAGCCTGCACGAGTTGCAGAAGCTTGCGGGCGGCCTGCAGGTTTTCTTTCATAATTTCCTCTCCTTCCGAGATATTCTCCCACTATTCAATCTTAATTCGGCAAAACTGAAATGTTTATCCGCATTTTCGGAGATATAATGGTGATCTGACAGCCGGCGGCTGGAGCGCCGCGGTTCATTCCAGCGAGGAACGGCCAGCGAGGAACGGCCAGCGAGGAACGGGAGGTCGCGCATGAGCAAGCAAAGCACCTATACGGCGGCCCTGCCGGATGCGGACGGCGTCTATCACTACACGAGCGAAGAAGACCGGATCTGGAGCGAACTCTATCAGCGACAGATGACGCTTCTGGCCGACAAGGCCTGCCGGGAATATCTGGAGGGCGTCAAGGCGCTCGGGCTGAAACCGGACAAGGTGCCCCAGCTTCGCGATATCGACCGGCGCTTGAACGAGACCACCGGCTTCGGCGTGGAGGGCGTCCCCGCCCTCATTCCGCCCTCGCGCTTTTACGAATTGCTCTCCCAGGGCAAGTTTCCGCTGGCGACGTTTATCCGCCGGCGCGAGCATATCGACTATATCGAGGAGCCGGACATTTTTCACGAGGTGTTCGGCCACTGCCCTCTCCTGACCAACCAGAGCTACGCCAATTTCGTGCGCCGTTTCGGCGAAAAAGCCGTCGGGCTCGGCAAGGAATACTCCTGGCACCTGTTCCGGATCTTCTGGTTCACCGTCGAATTCGGCCTGATCGACACGCCGCAAGGGCGACGCTGCTTCGGCGCCGGCATCGTCTCCTCGCCCAACGAGACGCGGGCGGCTATGGAAGGCAGGGACGCCGAATTCCGGCCCTTCGACCTCATGACGGTGCTCAGAACCCCCTACCGCATCGATATCGTCCAGCCGATCTACTATGTCATCGACAGCTTCGCGCAGCTGGAATCGATCATCGAGGAGGATATCGGCGCCCGCATCAAGGAGGCCAAGGCGCTGGGGGATTTTCCGCCGGTGTTCGAAGCCAAGGCTTCCTGAGCGGGAGGAATTCTCTCCCGTCCGGGCTTGCCTTGCCTGGCCTTATTGTCCAACGTCCCGCCACTCAAGGATGGAGGGACGCCATGGCAAACAAGACCATCGACCATGCCTTCACGGCAGGGAACCTGACCTCGGCCGCATCGGATCCGACCTTTGCGGGCGCGCTGTCGTTCATGCGCCGCCGCTTCACCAAGGATCTGGCGGGCGCCGATACGGTTGTGTGGGGCATTCCCTTCGATGCCGCGACCTCCAACCGGCCGGGCGCGCGGTTCGGGCCGCAGGCGATCCGGCGGGCCTCGGCGATCTTCGACAACGATCCGCAATACCCGTTTGAGCGCGATCTGTTCGCCGAAATGGCCGTCATCGATTACGGCGACTGCCTCATCGACTACGGCAACCACCAGAAGACGCCTGATGCGATCGAGGCCCAGGCGAATGTCATTCTCGACAGCGGCGCCTTCCTGCTGACGCTCGGCGGCGACCACTATGTCACCTGGCCACTCCTGAAAGCGCATGCCGCCCGGCACGGGCCGCTGGCGCTCGTCCAGTTCGACGCCCATCAGGATACCTGGCTGGACGACGAGGGGCGCATCGACCACGGCTCCTTCGTGGCGCGGGCGGTGCGGGCCGGCATCATCGATCCTGCCCGGTCGATCCAGGTCGGCATCCGCACCCATGCGCCGGAGGATTTCGGCATCCGCCTTCTCTACGGCCATGAGGTCGAGGAGATGACGGCGGCCGAACTCGCCCGGGCGATCCTCGATCACGTCGGCGAAACGCCGACCTACCTCACCTTCGATATCGATTGCCTCGATCCCGCCTTTGCGCCGGGCACCGGCACACCGGTCGCCGGCGGGCCTTCGAGCGCGAAAATTCTGTCGGTCCTGCGAAAGCTTGGGGGCCTCGATATGCGCGGCGCCGATGTGGTCGAAGTGGCGCCGGCCTATGACCATGCGGATATTACCGCCATTGCGGGGGCGACGGTTGCGATGTATATGCTCGGGCTTCGCGCGGAACGACGCGCGGCCCGTTAATTTTCTGAATCAACTTGCTGGTAAACTGAATCCGACGCTCAATCCAAGGCACTGATCTAACAGGATAATGACCATGACAGCGAAAATCTTCATCGATGGCGAACACGGAACCACGGGACTGCAGATCCGCACCCGCATGGCCGGCCGCCGCGACGTCGATCTGCTGTCGATCCCGGAAGCGGAGCGGCGCAACGCCGCCATGCGCGAGGATCTCCTGAACAGCGCCGATATCGCCATCCTCTGCCTGCCGGACGATGCGTCGCGGGAGGCCGTGACCATGCTTGCCGGCAACAACAGGGTGCGGGTGATCGACACCTCGACCGCCTTCCGCGTCGATCCTTCCTGGGCCTATGGCTTTGCGGAAATGGAGAAGGCGCAGGCCGACAAGATCAAGGCATCCCGCCATGTCGCCAATCCGGGTTGTTACCCGACCGGCGCGATCGGCCTCATCCGGCCGCTGCGCGCCGCCGGCATCCTGCCCGACGGCTATCCGGTCACGGTCAATGCCGTCTCCGGTTATACGGGCGGCGGCAAGCAGATGATCGGCCAGATGGAAGACCAGTCGCGCGAAGACGCGATCTCTGCCAACAACTTCCTCTATGGCCTGCCGCTCAAGCACAAGCATGTGCCGGAGATGAAGATCCACGGCCAACTCGACCGTGCGCCCCTCTTCTCGCCGTCGGTCGGCCGCTTCGCGCAGGGCATGATCGTCCAGGTGCCGCTCTTCCTCGAAGACCTGAAGGACGGCGCGACGATCGAAGGCATCCACAAGGTGCTGGTCGAGCATTATGCCGGCCAGGACATCGTCACCGTCGTGCCGCTCGAAGAGAGCAAGGCGCTGCCCCGCGTCGATGCGGAAGAGCTGGTCGATACGGACACGATGAAGCTCTTCGTGTTCGGCACTCCGGGCGGCGCGCATGTCAATCTTGTCGCCCTGCTCGACAACCTTGGCAAGGGCGCTTCGGGTGCTGCCGTCCAGAACATGGACCTGATGCTTTCGGCCTGATGGCGGGAAGCTTTTCCTTTCCTGACGACTGGCGGATCGAAACCGCCAGCCCCCAATCCATTCGACCTGACGCGTGACCGCTTCGCCTGTGGCCGCCGCGGTTCTTAGTGTGCTGCGGCAGGCTTGAAGCTCAAGCGAACCTGCGCTTGAACCCCAGATGGATCGCAAGTGTCTCGCCTGGGCCGTGCACGGCGGCAAACAGCAGGCCGGCAAAAAAGGTGAAGTGATCGACGAAAAAGCCGAACTCCGCCTGGTTGGCTTGCCAATGGCTCGGACCATGGAAGGCGAAAGCCAGGAAGATGACATAGACGCCGGCGAGCAAAGCGGCTTCGGAGAAGAAAGCGCCGGTCAGGAATGCGAGGGCCAGCCCCACCTCGAAGATCGCCGCACACCAGGCGAGGAACAGCGGGAACGGAAAACCCGCGCCCGAGATGAAGACCGCGGTCGCCTGCATGTCGAGAAACTTGAACGTCGTCGCCATGACGAACAGGCCGCCGAAGATCAGCCTTGCGACGAGAATTGCGATTGTCCTTGCCATAACCCTGCCCTCTCCTTGGCCGAAGCCCTTGAACTATGCCTCAAGGACGGGCGATGGACACGATCTCCGACATGGGAGCGTGATTTTTTCACAGAGAAAAGGCGGACGGAATTCGATCCGCCCGCTTCCGCGGGTATTGGGCAATGTGCCGGGAGATCAGCTCTGCGTAACGATCGCGGTCTCCGGCGGATATTCGCCGACGAAACCGCGCCAGTGGGCGACGGCGAAGCCGAGCACGATCAGCGCGGCAGCCTGGTGCGTCAGCGCCAGATCGAGCGGCACCTGCATGACGAGCGTCGAGATGCCGATGATCGCTTGGCCGGTCACCAGCCCGAACAGCAGGACGGAACGGCGGGCATGGGTCGAGCCCGGGGCAAGCCGGAGAGAAACGATCATGTGCACGAGAGTGGCGGCCCACAGGACATAGGCCCCACAGCGGTGGACGAACTGCACCGTCTTCGGGTTCTCGAACAGGTTGATCCACCACGGCTGCCGGACGAAGAGATCGGCCGGCACCAGGGCGCCGTCCATAAGCGGCCAGGTGTTGTAGGAAAGGCCGGCATCGAGCCCCGCCACCAGCGCGCCGAGATAGATCTGGAAGAGCACGAGGAAGGCAATCCCGCCGGCCGCCCATTTGGATCTTGCGGTCGGCGGAAGGTCGCGGCTGTGCGGCGTGAGCCCCCGCATGATCCAGATACAGGCGGCGAAGATCAGACAGGCGATGACGAGATGGGTGGCGAGACGGTATTGCGAGACGCTGACCAGCTTGGTGAGGCCGGAGGACACCATCCACCAGCCGATGAAGCCTTGAAAGCCGCCGAGCGCCAGCAGGCCGACCAGCGGTCCGCGCAGTCGCTTTTCGATGCGGCCGGTGAACCAGAAGAAGATCAGCGGCAGGGCGAAGACCATGCCGATCGAACGGGCGAGGAAACGATGCGCCCATTCCCACCAGAAGATCGACTTGAACTCCTGGACGGTCATGTCCTTGTTGATTTCCTGATATTGCGGGATGCGCTGGTAGAGGCGGAACTCCTCGTCCCATTCCGCAGCCGACAACGGCGGGATGACGCCGTGGATCGGCTTCCATTCGGTGATCGAAAGGCCGGAATCGGTGAGCCGCGTGGCCCCGCCGACCAGGACCAGACAGAACAGCGTAAAAACGACGACGCCGAGCCAGATGCGCACCGCCTTGCGGTCGCGCTCGCGGCGCTTGGTGTGGTTCAGGACATCGATGATCACAGCATCGGTCGCCGACATGGGTATGCTCCTGTCGCTCAAGCCAAGAGGACGCGGCATAGGGCGGGCATCCATCAAGCATTTCGCGTTGCTTTGCCCCATCAACCCATGCAAAACAAGCCCCGGCGCTTTGCGGCATGCGGTCGCGGATAGGAGAAGACGTATTGGTCCCGCGTTTGAGAAGTTTCATCGGCACGATCCTGATCATCATCCTGGTGATCTTTTATGCGCTTGCCGCAACGACCTTCGCGACGCTGCTGCTTGGCACCGCGCCCTGGTGGGTGCATTTCCTCTACTTCCTGATCAGCGGCCTCCTCTGGATCCTGCCGGCCATGCTGATCATCAAATGGATGGCCGGGCCACGGCCGAAACCGTGATCCGTTTACCCGCGGTTAACCAGCGGCAGCGGTTTCGCAGCGCTCAAGCCCGGCGGTAAACCGATTTTTGGTGCCCTCCCCCTATCTTGCCGGCCAAACGGCATCAGCGGGCGAAGCCATGCAGCAGCAGAAAATCCACCACGAAGAGCAGATCGGTAACGTGGTTCTCCCCGAAACCGATGATCCGTCGATCCGGCTCTGCGAACTCACACTCGTTTCGACCGACGATCCACGCTCCGTAGAGGCGGAATGGCGGCGCCTCGAAGGCCTCACCAGGAACTCCCTGCATCAGGGTTTCGACTGGTGTCTCGCCTGGGCCCGGGCGCATCGGAGCGAACTCGTGATCGTTCAAGGCGTCCTCGACGGTCGCACGCTCTTCATACTGCCGCTCGAAATCATCCCGGAACGCCGCGCCCGGATCGCCCGCCTGCTCGGCCACCGGTTCAACAACATCAATACCGGCCTTTTCGATGCCGAACTCGCCGACCCCGATGCGGAGGAGTTGCAGAATTTCGCCTATGCCCTGAAGCTCGCGCTCTCGGACAAGGCTGATCTGGTCCTGCTCGACAATATTCCGCTCGTCTGGCGCGGCATACGACATCCGCTGTCGCCGCTTGCCTCGATCGCGAACCAGAACCATTCCTTCCAGCTACCGCTGTTTCCGAACTTCGAGGCGACGCTCGCCCAGCTGAACGCCAAGAGCCGCCGCAAGAAGTTCCGCTCGCAGAGCCGCAAGATCGAGGCGATCGGCGGTTATGATCATATCGCCCCGACCGATCCCGCCGAAAAACACGCGCTGCTCGATATCTTCTTTCGCCAGAAAGGCGATCGGCTGAGACTGTTCGGCCTGCCGGACGTCTTCCAGCTGCCCGGCATCCAGGATTTCTTCCACCGCCTCATGGATGTCCCGACGAACGGAACCGATACGCCGCTGACGCTGCATGCCATCCGGCTGCGCGGCGAGCACGAGGGGCATATCGCGGCGATTGCCGGCCTGTCGCGCAAGGGAGATCATGTCATCTGCCAGTTCAGCTCGATCGACGAGACGATCTGCCCGGAGGCGAGCCCCGGCGAATTGCTGTTCTGGCTGATGATCGAGCAGTCCTGTCGCGAGGGGGCCTCGGTGTTCGATTTCGGCGTCGGCGATCAGCCATACAAGCGCAACTGGTGCACCCAGGAAACGGTTCAGTACGATATCCTGCTGCCGCTGACCTGGAAGGGTTCGCTGATGCGGCCGCTTCTGATCGGGGTGACCAAGGCGAAGGCGGCGATCAAGCGCAATCGACATCTCTATGCGATGGCGCAGCGCTGGCGGTCCCGCCGGTGCCCGAAAGCGTCGGAAGCTCCCGCCTCCGACGCGGAGTGATCCATCAGGCGGCGCGGCGCTTGCCGGGGCGCGGCGAGTGCCGGTCGCCCGCTTGCGCCATCACCAACAGGTTGCTGTAGCCGGCAGCTTCGAAATCGGTCACCAGCTCGGCGACCTCTTCATCCTTGAAACCCGGAACCGACAGGACGATCTCGGCCATCGCGTTGCGGGTCAGGCGCGAAATGCCGGCGATCTCGGCCGGGCCGCATTCGATCAGCACCAGGTCATAGGCATCCGCCAGCGCATCGATGATCATCGACAGGCGATCGACGCCGCGCATGGCACGCGCCGGGTCCGAAGCGCCGTGCGGGATGATATGCGCGTCGGAGAGCCGGTCCGGATGGATCGCGTCGCCGAAGGCGGTCTCGCCGCAAAGAAGGTCGGTGATGCCGGGAAGTTTCGGATCTTCGGTCATCAACTCGGTCGGAGTGGCGGAACCGGTCATATCGACCAGTACGACGGTGCGGCCGCGCTCGGCGATTTCGCGGGCAAGCATGACGGTCGCGGTCGAGCCCTCGTCACCGCCCGGTGAAATAGCGATCGCGACAGGCACATCGTGGCGTTGCAGGTAATGCGCGACGGAACCGATGGTGAAGCCGCGGTCGTCGGCCTCCGCCACGACCTCCTCCGCTTCGCCCTCCTTCTCGGACAGCGACTGTTCGGCGATCTTGGCATAGGCGAGCGCTGCCGCATTCTTCGCGCTTTCACGGGCAGGTTCCGGCCGGTCGAAACGGGCGGCCTCGGCCTGCATCTGATGGACCGGCAGCGGAGCGGCCGCAGCGGGTGCGGGTGCGGCAAGGTCGAGCACGAGATCATCCTCGCCGTCACGAACGCCGGAGGGGCGCAGCGCGCGGCCGGAGAAAAGCTCGATGACGATGACGATCAGGCAGCCGAAAATGAGCGTCGCGAGCGAGACGACGATGACGATCGGGATGATCTTCGGGAAATAGGGTTCCGACGGTTCGACGGCCTTCGAGACGACGCGGGCGTCGGCCGGGCTCGAATTGCCCTCGAGGCGGGAACTCGCCTCGCGGTAACGGGCAAGATAGGTTTCGAGAAGCTGGCGCTGGGCGGCGGCCTCGCGTTCCAGGGCACGCAGGCCCACTTCCTCTTCGCCCGCCTTGGCGGAATCCGCCTTCAAGCCGTTGAGCTGGCCTATCAACTGGCGTTCACGGATGCGCGACATTTCGGCTTCGTTGTCGAGGCTCGCGAGGATCTTCTTGGTCTCGCTCTCGATCTGCTGGCGGATGCCGGAAAGCTGGCCGCGCAGGCCTTTCAGCCGCGGATGGCCTTCGAGCAGCGAGGTCGAGGAATCGGAAATCTGCGCCTGAAGATTGGCTTCCGCTTCCTTCAACCGCTGGATGACCTGCGAACCGACGACGTCGCTCAACGTATCGGAAGCACGACCAGCCTTCAGAGCGGCACGGACGTTTTCGGCGCGGGCCTCCGCATTCGCCCGCTCGCCACGGATGCGGGCAAGCTCGGTCGAAATGTCGTTGAGCTGCTGGGTCGAGAAACTGTTGGTCTCGGTGGTCTGGAACAGGCCGTTGGAGGAGCGGTAGTCCGCCACCTTCTTCTCGGCCTCCTTGACCTTCTGGGTCAGGTTGGCGATTTCCGGCTCCAGCCACTTGGCGGTCTCGGAATGGGTGTCGAGCTTTGCGCCGCTCTGGATCTGGAGGTAGACGTCCGCCATCCGGTTCGGGATGTCGGCGGCAAGCTTGGGATCGCGCGAGGAGAACTCGATGGCGATGACGCGCGAATTCTCGACCGCATAGACATTCAGCTTGTCGCGGAATTCCTGGATCACCCGGTCTTCGGGATCAAGCTTCATCGGATCCTGTTTCAGGCCGATCAGAACCAGCGGATCAGGCAGCAAGGACTGTGCAGCCGGATCGAATTCCTTGAGCTTGGCGAGGTTGAGGTCGCGGGCGACCCGCTTGATGAGATCGGTCGATTGCAGCAGCTGTGCCTGGCTGGTGATGTTGAGCGAGTCCAGCAGCGGGTCGTTGGCCTGTGCGGCCGCATCCCCTCCCGAGAGGTTCGGCGAGCGGGATTCGATCAGCAGCCGCGTCTCGCCCTTGTAGCTGGGCTTCATCAGGCTCGTGCCGACCAGTGCGATCGCGGCGGCGACGATCGTCGCGCCCAAAATCCTGCCCTTGCGTTCCCAGACCGCCGAAATGACCCGCCCGAGGTCGATATCCACGTCCTGATTGCCACCGTTTACGCCTGACATGATACGCTCCAACTGATCGGTTTCGGCAAAGAGTAAAGGATCATGGTAACGCGAGGGTTAATGGCCAAGTACAGTACCGGCACCCCAAGAAAATCCTCATATTCCCGGCCTCTTTACCGGGCATTAACCCTAACGGATCGATAACGGGGGCAGATGGTATGAACAGCCGGAGCCTCGACCGCGGAAATGTCCTTCGCCCCCTTCAAACGCGTGATGGCCAAACAGGCGCTGGCGTTAGCTCTCGCTGCGACGGCGCTTGCCGGCTGCACGAGCTATGCGCCCGCCCCGAAAAGTTTCCAGCAGGCAACCATTCAGCCATACAGGCTGGATAGCGGCGACCGGCTGCGCGTCAGCGTCTTCGAGCAGCCGGGCCTCACCAATACCTATACGGTCGATCAGGCCGGTTACATCGCCTTCCCGCTGATCGGCCAAGTGGCAGCCCGCGGCCAGACGCTGCCGGCGCTCGAAGGCTCGATCGCGTCGCGCCTGAAGCAGGGTTATCTGCGCGATCCGGACGTTACCGCCGAGATCGACCGCTACCGCCCCGTCTTCGTCATGGGCGAAGTCGGCCGGCCCGGGCAATATTCCTACGTGCCGGGTATGACCGCCCAGAACGCGATCGCGATCGCCGGCGGTTTCACCTCCCGCGGCAACCAGCGCGATGTCGATGTCACCCGCAAGATCAACGGCCAGGTGATCACCGGCCGCACCGTCATCTCTTCCACGGTGCTTGCCGGCGACACGATCTACGTCCGCGAGCGGCTGTTCTGACCGGTCCATGGCGGAAGGCGCTCCCTTGCGGATACTCCACTGCTTCAGGTCGCCCGTCGGCGGGATTTTTCGTCACGTGCGCGATCTCGTCGAGGAGCATCGGGCGGCCGGCCACGAGGTCGGCATCCTGTGCGACAGCTCGACCGGCGGAGCCCATGAGGACCGCCTCTTCGACAGCATCCGGCCGCTGCTTTCGCTCGGCCTCACCCGCATTCCGATGCGGCGCGCCATCGCCCCTTCCGATTTCGGGGCGATATACAGGAGTTACAAACATATCAAGAGCTTGCAGCCGGACATATTGCACGGGCACGGCGCCAAGGGTGGCGCCATTGCCCGGCTGATCGGCTCAGCCCTGCGGGTCAACAGGTATCGCGTAGCCCGCCTCTATTCGCCGCATGGCGGCAGCCTGCATTTCAGCCGGTCGAGCCTTTCCGGCCAGGCCGTGCTGCGGCTGGAACGTTTCCAGGAGCATTTTGGCGATGCGCTGGTGTTTGTCTGCGACTATGAGCGGCGGACCTACGAGGCCAAGGTCGGCAAGCCGCGCAAAGTCTCCCGCATCATCTACAACGGCATCAAGGATGCCGAGTTCGAGCCCGTTGCGACCGAGCCGGCGGCACCGCATTTTCTCTATATCGGCATGCTGCGCGACCTCAAGGGGCCGGATGTCTTCATCGACGCCTTCGCCCGCACCGAAAGGGCGGTCGGTCATCCGCTTTCCGCTCTGATGGTCGGCGATGGCCCGGATCGCGACCGCTACGAGGCGATGATGGCCGAGCGCGGGCTTGGCCGCCGTATCCGGATGAGGCCGGCCATGCCGGCGCGCGACGCGTTTGCCATGGCAAAGATCGTCGTCGTCCCCTCCCGTGCCGAGGCGATGCCCTATATCGTGCTCGAGGCCCTGGCAGCCGGCAAGCCGGTGATCGCCTCGCGCGTCGGCGGCATTCCCGAAGTGCTCGGCGAGACCAGTGCAGCACTTGCCCTTCCCGGCGACGCCGGGGATCTGGCCCGCGTCATGACGGAGGCGATCACCACCCCCGGCTGGCAGGAGGCGGTGATGCCCAAACCCGAAGCCTTCAAGGCAGTGTTTTCCGCTTCGGTCATGGCCCGAGAAATGCTCAACCTGTATCAAGATCTGACCGGTTTGAGGCCCGATCCGGGCCGCGGCTAAAGGCTTCCTTCACCTCTTTTTGTTAAGCGTTTCCCATATCTTCCTGCGCCGACGGGCCGGGAAGGCCAAAGGGATCGGTCCATGAACCAGCCGAACAAGTCCGAGCAGTTCGATGTCGAAAGCCTTCGCAAGAAGGTTTCGGAACTCCGCGCAGCCGACGAAAAGCACGATCCGGCCAATGCCACCGTGCTCAATCCGTTTGCCCGCCAGATCGCCGAGCAGTTCCGCGACGACAGCTATTCGCCGGCGATGCTGATCGGTCTGTTCCGGTTGTTCGAGCTCCTGGCGATGCTCGCCATCGGACTTGGCGTCGGCGCGCTTTTCGCACCGATCGATCTTACCGGCTTTTTTGCCCGCTTCGCGCTCATCGCCTGGGGCTCGACACTCACGGTCCTGCTTCTGCAGGTCGCCGACACCTATCAGATCCCGGCGCTGCGCGGCGCCTCGCGCAGCGCCAAGCGGGTCTTCGTCGGCTGGGTGATCGGTTTTCTGCTGACCGCGTCCACCCTCTATCTCGTCGAACCCAAGCCCTATCCGCTTGCCGGCCTTTTCGCCTGGTTGGCGACCGGCGCCAGTTTCCTGTTCCTGGAACGACAGCTCACGGCCTTCGCCATCCGTCACTGGGGCCGCAACGGCGTGATGGAACGCCGCGCCATCATCGTCGGCGGCGGCGAACCGGCCAAGCAACTGGTCCGCCAGCTCGAGCAGCAGCCCGACAACGACATCCGCATCTGCGGCATATTCGACGACCGCAACAGCGAGCGTTCTCCGACCGTGGTCGCCGGTTATCCGAAGCTCGGCACCTTCGCGGAGCTCATCGAATTCGCCCGCCTCGCCCGTATCGACATGCTCATCATCGCGCTGCCCGCGACCGCCGAGGCCCGCATCCTGCAGCTGCTGCGCAAGCTCTGGGTGCTGCCGGTCGATATTCGCCTCGCCGCCCATGCCAACCGCCTGCGCTTCCGCCCCCGCTCCTATTCGCATGTGGGCGCCGTGCCGATGTTCGATATTTTCGACAAGCCGATCCGCGACTGGGACTCGGTCGCCAAGCGCGTCTTCGACATCGTCTTCTCGGTGGTCGGCCTTCTCCTCACCTGGCCGATCATGCTGGCCGCGGCAATCGCCGTGAAGGCGACCTCGAAGGGGCCAATCCTGTTCCGCCAGAAGCGCCACGGTTTCAACAACGAGATCATCGACGTCCTGAAGTTCCGCTCGATGTACACCGATCTCGGCGACCAGACGGCGGTCAAGGCCGTCACCAAGGGCGACCCGCGGGTCACGCCGGTCGGCCGCTTCCTGCGCAAATCCTCGATCGACGAACTGCCGCAGCTGTTCAACGTTTTGCGCGGCCAGCTTTCGCTCGTCGGCCCGCGCCCGCACGCGGTGCTCGCCCAGACGGGTGAGCGTAAATATGTCGATGTGGTCGAGAGCTATTTTGCCCGCCACCGGGTCAAGCCGGGCGTCACCGGCTGGGCGCAGATCAACGGATTGCGCGGCGAGCTCGACAGCGACGAAAAGATCCGCGCCCGCACCGCCTACGACCTCGACTATATCGAGAACTGGTCGCTGCTTTTCGACCTGAAGATCCTGTTCCTGACGCCGATCCGGCTGCTCAACACGGACAACGCCTATTGAGCGCGCTCGACTATAGCCGACCGGCCGGTCACCCAGTGGGTTTCGACGGCCGGCTTGCCGCCGTGAAGCTGGCCGGTTCCGGCCTGATCGCTTTTGGCGTCTTCCTTTCCGGCTTCGTCATTTCCGAGCCTGCCCCTTACGAACTGATCATGGTGATCCAGATCGGCATCTGGTTCCTGCTCGGCCTGAAGATATCGCGTACCGTCGCGCCGCTTCTCGTGATGCTGCTGACGTTCAACATGAGCGGCCTGTTCTCCATGTTCGTCATGAAGGACATGAGCGAGGCGCCGATGTATTTCGCCGTCTCCACCTTCCTGGCGCTGAGTTCGGTCTTTTACGCGGCGATCATCGAGAACGACCACCGGCGCCTGAACCTGATCTTCAAGGCCTGGGTGATCGCCGCGATCATCACCTCGTTGCTCGGCGTCCTCGGCTATTTCAACGCCTTTCCGGGCTCGCATGTCTTCACCCGCTACAATCGCGCCATGGGCGCCTTCCAGGACCCGAACGTCTTCGGCCCCTATCTCGTCGCCCCCCTCCTCTACCTCCTCTACCGGTTGCTGACCGGACGGCTGGTGAAGGCACCGATGCTGATCGCCGGCATCCTCGTCCTCGCGCTCGGCATCTTCCTCTCCTTCTCGCGCGCGGCCTGGGGCCTTCTCATATTTGCCGGTATCGCGCTCGTCATCGTCATGCTGCTCAAGGAGCGCACGACCGCCTTCCGGTTCAAGATCCTGGCGATTGCCGGCGGGGCCGCGATCTTTCTCGTCCTGGCGCTGGCGATCGCGCTGCAGTTTCCGCAGGTCTCCGACCTGTTCACGAACCGCGCCAAGCTGGTACAGGACTATGACGGCGCCCGCCTTGGCCGCTTCGAGCGTCACAAGATCGGTTTCCTGATGGCCATGGAGCGGCCGCTTGGTCTCGGCCCCATGGCCTTTGGCAAGATCTTCGGCGAGGACGAGCACAATATCTGGCTGAAGACGCTGACCACCTACGGCTGGCTCGGCGCAATCACCTATCAGATCATGATCTGGTCGACGCTCTGGTTCGGCTTCCGCTACATGCTGCGTGAACGCCCGTGGCAGGCCTATCTGATGATCGCGTGGGTGATGATATTGGGTCATGCGATCATCGGGAACGTTATCGACACCGACCACTGGCGGCATTTCTACCTCCTGCTCGGCATCGTCTGGGGCTGCATTGCGCTTGAACACCGCTTCATCCGGTCGCAGCGACGATTCCCTTCGCCGACGGCCAGCACTGCTTGACTTTGAGGCCCGGCGCTCCAGATCTTGTGGTATGCTGACGGTTTCTCAACTCCGCGCCGCACGCGCGATGACAGGAATGACGGTGGAGGAACTCGCCGCCGCATCCGGGCTTTCCAAATCCGTGATCGAAGAAGCCGAGGCCTCTCATGTCTTCGCGAACGCAGCCGTCACCGATCGGCTACGCTCGATATTTGAATCAAAGGGCGTGCTTTTCCTTGGCGCGGGCGAGGACGATGCAGGCGCCGGGCCGGGGTTGAGGCTGCGACAGCAGTTTCATGACGAGGGAATCCGCCCCCAGAACCTCAACGCCGCCAACGACGACTGAAATCGCTGCGACGCGGGAACTCTTTGAGATCTCACGCGTTTCCCCGCGCACAGACGATATGCAGGGGGTTACGCATGACACGCACGAACAATCTCTATCTGGTTATCGGCGCTTTGCTGATCGCCGTCGTTGGGCTTGGTTTTTACGTCTATCGCGAAGAAACGAAGCCGAAGGGCGTCGAGCTCAGCATCGGCCAGGATGGTATAAAAGTCCAAGAGAAGTGAGGGTTCGTTAGAGGATACATTTTTAACGATAGAAGCTCAGAGTTGTCCGGAACAAAATTCACCATGTGAATTTAGTTTCAAATAAGCAAGAAAGGGGATCGTTATGAGCACGCATGTGAATCTCGACGAGATCGACAGTAAAGGCTTGAAGAAGGTCTGGAGCGTTGCCGAATTCGCCAAGCGCTATCGCCTTGACCGTGGCGAGGAAACCCGCCTGCTGAAGCTTCTCGGGCCGTTTGCGTCCCAGCAGGAACTGCTGATGAATGCCAGCCGCGCGCCGCGCTTCCGCTAGACATCCTTTATTGAGTCTTTTGCCCAGCTTCCATGCCGAAGTCGAGCATGGCCAGCGCTGGTTTGCACGCAAAATCTCCCTTCTCAGGAACCTTTGCAATCCTCTGCCAGTTGGTCTGTCGTAAACCAATTGGCGCTTGGGCGGTCAAACCGCCGCGCGGAAGGAGGATAACCATGATCAGACTGATTTCGCACACCGGGCTTGCAGTTGCCCTCTCGCTGGGCGCCCTCGGCGCCTTCTCCGTTCCCGCTTCCGCACAGGATATCCAACTGCGCGTCGGACCAGATGGCGTGCGGCCGATGATCCGCGACCGGGACCGCGATTATGATCGTCGCGGCTGCAGTCCGGGTGAAGCACGTGCCGCGGCCCGCGACGAAGGTTTTCGCGACGCCCAGGTCGTCCGCGTGACGAGCCGCAGCATCACGGTGGAGGGCTTCACGCGCAACGGGCCGGATCGCATCACCTTCGCCAACCGCCGCGGCTGCCCGGAAATCTGACCTGTCGCCGAGGCTGATCGCGCAACCGGCCTCGAAAGCCGCGCCCGAATTCCGGACGCGACTTTTATGTTCACCGGCACATTCTTGTGCCGGCCATCCTCTTTTTCTTCCGATCAAGGGATTTTGAGCTTGCGCCGCGATAGCGGAGCGACTAGGGAAAACATGCTCATCGAGCAGGTCGGGGCGTAGCGCAGCCCGGTAGCGCACTTGACTGGGGGTCAAGGGGTCGTCGGTTCAAATCCGGCCGCCCCGACCAATTAAATCCCCTTGAAATCTCAGTCAAAACAACAAAGCGGACGTTCCTCCCGAAACAGGGAAGCAGAGCAAACACCGCTCAAAATGCGAAATTGGAAGCAGCAAGCTCCGGTGTTCCCAGACATCATCCCAAAATGTTCCCGTTCGCGCCAGAAACACGCCCCTAAGCCTGCGCTAAAGCAATCTTGACGCTATTGACGTGAGATCGGCGGAAAGTTCGGCGTGCGGGCGTTCCGCCGCGAAGCATTATCCCGAGTTTACTTTAATATTTGTAGGGTTGACACTGCTAGAGCATTGCGATGATACGTTGTGGTTTCCCCCTTGTTAACGATTGCTTGTTGACTTATATGGCAACACTAGAAGAATTGGAAGCGGTCAGCGTCCTTAAGAGAGTCAGAATCCGAGTTGCCCCGCCGGATAGGGAGAGACGGTCCCTTTGGGTGATGCCGGCGGTGGAAAACTGGATCCGAAATGAGTTGAAAGAACTTGTGGCTTTCGAACCAACGGATATCTCCCCGCAACTCCAAGCGCGCGCTCTATTTAAGATGTTTATCACGGGAGAGGCTTTGTCGGAGGGAGAAGAATTTCGTCTTATGCTGCCCATGGAGCACGACGTGTATGAACTGAAGAGCGCCGATCTACGCTTTTTTGGCTGGTTCTACAGACCATCCGTTTTTATCGCAGTGGCTGCGGACACGATGGAGCGCGTACACACTATCGCAGGTTTATCTTCCGCATATCGAAACGCAGTCTCGGCGGCGCGTGCCAGTATCGATCTTGATCCGCCCAAGTACATCGAAGGAGCGAGCATTCGTCATGTCTTTTCTATTTGAGCTTGATCCGAAGGACGAAGCTATTGCTGACCTTGTCGCCGACGTTGGGAAGAAGCTGCAGCGCACGGTCAATCTGCGTGGCCTCACGCAAAATGAGATAGCCCAGCGGCTTGAAGTCGATCGCTCTCGCGTCAACCGTTGCCTATCTGGCTTTAACAATCTCACACTAAAAAGCTTGGCGGAACTTACGTGGGCGATGGACAGTAAAATTAGGTTTGAAATAGAGCTGAACGAAGAGGAGCAGGTTCAGGCAGCCGACGAAACTCGTGTAAACGTAGTCACTTTGGCAGAGTGGCAGGGGGCTAGTCAGCAACAATCTGCGGTGCCCGATCTCGCCATGCTTAGGAAGGCATTTGGCTAATGCAAATCGATGTTGTGTTTTGTGATTTAATCCGCACGGAGGTCAACGGAAAGCAGCTGCTGGTCGGTGTCTACCCTGGAGACGTCATTATGGCTACTCATATCCCCGGCCCGATCCACGTGGCGGCATGGGCTCGGGTACGCGAGCTACCGGTGGGTAAACACCAATTTGAGATGTCTTTTTTTTCGCCACAGGACTCGGTGAGGACTGCCGTCAGCTTTAACGGAACGATAGAAGTCGCATTTGCAGGAATGATTTCAACCATCCATGCCGGGCCGGCGGTGATTCACGTTGAAGAGATCGGCTTCATTAATGTGCAACTGAAGGTCACTACTGCTCAGGGGCGGACCATAGGCGATCAGTTCGCGGGGAAAATTTTTGTCGGCAAGGCTCCCTGAAGAATCTCATCGCTCTCCAGGCGATCCCTAACCATAAATCAATTGAGGCCGAGGGATACAGGCATAGGGAGACGCGCTGCAGCTGACCTCGGTGTTCGAAGCTTCTTCCGGTCAGACATTCGCGCCTGAAGATGCAATGGAAGGAGTTGCGCAAGGACACAGAACCGGGGCTTCCACACGCCATTTACCCGCCCCACCGGTTCGGCAGGGCGGGCTGAGATCTTCGTCCGGTTCCACGACGGATATCAGTAGGGCGAATAGCACTGCTGGCGCGGGCCGTAATAGGGCTGGAACGTGTTGTCATAAGCCCTGTAGGACCGGTAGCGGGCATAACACCAGTTCACGTGCGCATTTCCGCCGCGGATATAACGCCGAGGCGGGTAGTAGCGCGGTGCGTATCTTCGCTCATAGCGCGGCTGTGCCAGCGCTCCGCCGATGATCGCGCCCAGCGCAAGCCCCCCGATGATCGCACCGGCATCCGGGCCCCGGCGGTGGCGTCGGTAGTCACGGTCGCGATAATAGCGGCGCCCTTCCCATCTGTCGCGATGGCGCCAGTATTGCACCTGCTGGATATCCTGCGAACTCTCGATGCGCGGGGCACCGATCGACGGGAAGGCCTGGGCGGGAGCGACGCCACTGAAAGCCGTGATCAGGGACAAAAAGGCGACGGCGAGCTTTTTCTTCATAATTCACCTCCTCTGATTTCCTCATGAAGAAATGATCCTCCATTTCTCCTGAACCAGAGGTGAATGGTAAATTTTGCTTAACGTTGCCGTGCGTTGAGTTAGCGAACCTGATCCAAGAGGCGCTTGCACTCCAAAAGGTCGAAGAGCGCTTCCTGCAGCAACGCCCGGTCTTCCTTGCCGACGCTGGACTTGCCGATCGACACTTCCATGTCGTCCTCGTGGGAGCCGCCGAAACCGAAAAAGCGCCCGCTCGGCTTGACCTTCGGGCGACCGACGATCTGATCCTCTTCGGCCGTGCTGATCTTCGGCTCGGCCTGCTTTTCGCTGTTTGCCGCCATGATCGCTTCCATCGTGGCGAGATCGCCCGAAGCAATCGCCGAGACGAACTTGTTGCCGTTCGTCTTCAGAAGCTTCTGCACGCCTTTGATGGTGTACCCGTGGTCGTAGAGCAGGTGCCGGATGCCCTTCAGGAGATCGACGTCCTCGGGACGATAATAACGCCGCCCGCCGCCGCGCTTCATCGGCCGGATCTGCGGGAAACGGGTTTCCCAGAAGCGCAGCACATGCTGCGGCAGGTCGAGATCGTCGGCGACCTCGCTGATCGTACGAAAGGCGTCCGGGCTCTTCTCCAAGGTTCTTACTCCAAACGGCAGGCTGCCCATGCCCCAAGGGCAGACTCATAGCCTCCGATACATGCGCGAATTATGCGCCGAATCGGACATATCTCAACGGTTTAAGCCGGGAGATTCAAGCATGTTCACAGGATTGCGGAAAAGGTCGGGGAGTTCAGGCGACCGGGCTTGCCGGCTTCAGTTTCGCCTTGCGCGCCGTGTGCGCCTTGAGGATACGGCTCTTCAGCACGTTGGAGGCCTTGAATGTCATGACCCGGCGCGGAGAGATCGGCACTTCCTCGCCGGTCTTCGGATTGCGGCCAATGCGCTCGTTCTTGGAGCGTACCTGGAAGGTCGCGAAAGAGGATAGCTTGACCACCTCGCCCCGCACGATCGCATTGCATATCTCATCGATGACCGTCTCGACGAGCTCGGCCGATTCCGTCCGCGAAAGACCGACTTTGCGGAAAACCGATTCCGCCAGATCCGCGCGTGTTACTGTCTTGCCGGCCATGATCCCCGCCCAATTTTCGAAATTGATCTTATCAAAGCCGATAGAGAGTATTTTGCTTGAGCGCGAGGGTCAAGCACCTGTGCTCAATCGCTTATTTAGGTTTCGGCCGACCGTCGGCGCCCTACCAGCGGACCAGCAACGCGCCCCAGGTAAAACCGCCACCCATGGCTTCGAGCATCACCAGATCGCCCTTCTTGATACGCCCGTCGGAGGCGGCAACCGAAAGGGCCAAAGGAATCGATGCAGCCGAGGTATTACCATGCAGATCGACCGTCACGACGACCTTTTCCAAAGGAATGCCGAGTTTCTTCGCCGAACCGTCGATGATGCGGCGGTTGGCCTGGTGGGGGACCAGCCAGTCGAGATCGTCGGCCGTCGTGCCGGTCGCGGCAAACGCGCTGTCGATCACATCGGTGATCATGCCGACGGCATGTTTGAAGACCTCGCGGCCCTCCATGCGCAGATGCCCGACCGTGCCCGTCGAGGACGGACCGCCATCGACATAGAGCTTGTCCTTGTGCGAGCCGTCGGAGCGCAGATGGGCGGTGAGCACACCGCGATCGGCGATCGTCCCCTCGCCTTCCGCCGCTTCCAGCACCAGCGCGCCGGCGCCGTCGCCGAACAGCACGCAGGTGGTGCGGTCCTTCCAGTCGAGAATGCGCGAAAAGGTCTCGGCGCCGATCACCAGCACGCGCTTTGCCATGCCGCCGCGAATATGCAGGTCGGCGGTCGCCATTGCATAAACGAAGCCGGTGCAGACGGCCTGCAGGTCGAAGGCGTAGCCATGGGTCATGCCCAGCCGGTTCTGGATATTGACGGCGGTCGCGGGAAAAGTGTTGTCGGGCGTCGAGGTCGCGACCAGCACAAGATCGATGTCATCAGGCGTCAATCCGGCATTGTCGAGCGCGGCACGTGCCGCCTGCTCGCCGAGGGAAGCGGTCGTCTCGCCCTCGCCGGCAATGTAGCGCTGACGAATGCCCGTGCGCTGCACGATCCACTCATCGGAGGTCTCGACGGTGTCTTCCAACTCGCGATTGGTCACTACCCGCTTGGGGAGCGCTGCCCCGTAACCGCGAACCACTGAACGGATCATTCTTAACTCACATCCTGTCGTCATGCCGCTTCGGGGCCAGCCGGCGGCTGGCGACGCGCATGGTAAATTGCCAGATCCTGCCGGATCTTGGCGTTGAGATCATTGCGTGCCATGTCATAGCCGACATCGATCGCGGCAGCAAAACCGTCGGCATTGGCACTGCCATGGCTCTTGATGACGATGCCGTTCAAGCCCAGGAACACGCCGCCATTGACCTTGTTCGGATCCATCTTCTCACGCAGCCTGTCGAATGCGGGCTTGGCGAGAAGGTAGCCGATCCTGGCCAAGAGCGTGCGCGACATCGATTCGCGCAGCAGCGTGGCGATCTGCCGGGCCGTGCCCTCGGCCGCCTTCAGGGCGATATTGCCGGTAAAGCCTTCGGTCACCACCACATCGACAGTGCCCTTGCCGATATCGTCGCCTTCGACGAAACCGTGATAGGCGATCGTCGGCAGGTTGGCCTCGCGGATCAGCCGCCCGGCCTCCTTGACCTCTTCCTGGCCCTTCACCTCCTCGACGCCGACGTTCAAAAGCCCAACGGTCGGCCGGTCCACCTCGAAAAGCGAGCGCGCCATGGCGCCACCCATGATCGCAAAATCGAGAAGCTGCTGGGCGTCGGCACCGATCGTCGCGCCGACATCGAGAACGATGCTTTCGCCCTTCAAAGTCGGCCAGATGCCGGCGATCGCCGGGCGTTCGATATTGGCCATGGTGCGCAGACAGAACTTCGCCATCGCCATCAGGGCGCCGGTATTGCCGGCGGAAACCACGACCTCCGCCTCGCCGAGCTTCACCGCCTCGATCGAACGCCACATGGTGGAGATATAGCGGCCGCGGCGAAGCGCTGCACTCGGCTTCTCCTCCATGCTGACGGCGAGTTCGCACTCGTGGAAGACGGATTTATCCCGCAGCTTCGGATATTTCGCCAGAACCGGCTCGCACTGGGCCTTCAGGCCATAGATGAGAAAGGTCACATCCGGGTGGCGCTCCAGTGCCTTGGCGGCACCGGCAATGACGACCTCGGGACCAAAATCGCCGCCCATGGCATCGATAGAAATTCTGATCACGCGTCCCTGATCCTTATCTTCGCCGAACGCACCATCCCCTTGGGGGATCATGCGCCAGTTCTCATGTCTCCAACGACCTTCCGCTCCTCATGCGGGGCCGTGTCGGCGAATTCGTGGCCAAAATATAGTTTTTGCTGCCGCTTACAACCCGTCCTCAATCCTTTTTCCAGTCCTTAAGGACGGCAAAGGGATTGGGGCGTCCGGACTTTTCATCCGCATCGCCTTCCAGGTGATCGGCAAACTCGGCGCCCGGTTCGCGCGGATAGGGATCGATCGCAAGTGCCACGAATTCGGCCACCACCTCACCGACATCGATCGTGTCGCCGATAAACATTTCGGGAAGATCGGGTCCATCGGGATCGATCACCATCTCTGCGGTATCGCTGGTGACAATCCGCGCGAGCTTCGATCCCTCAGGCACGAAGATCTGCTCGAACTCTTCGTTTATCTTCGATGCTACCGGCTCGAGCGTGACGACCGAGGACTGGACGATATCGGCCTCGACGCGGCCCTTGAGACGTACGCCGTCCTTCTTCCAGCGGGCGATCTGCAGTTCGGCCTTCAGTGAACCGACCGAAACCACCTGCCACAGGCCTGCGAGACCCTCGAGTTCGCGCGCATCGGCTTCGAGCTTCACGGTCACCGCGTTGGCGGAAATGTTCCCGACCTTGACGGGATAGGAAAACGGAGGCTTTTCGCCTGCGCCATTGTCGTTCTTCATCAAACCTCACTCTTCTCGCGGCAGCGGGCCCGGCAGGGGCAGAACCGCGTGGCCGCGGGAAATCTCATCTTCGGAAATGCCGGCGAGCGCCGTCTCCGCAACAATCATCCAGTCCGCCAGCCCTCGCATCCCGGGCGCATCCTCCGCCTTGGGATAGATATTCCGGCTAAGGGCTGCGGCAAGCGCCTCGCCGTCCTTGGCTTCGAGGGCGGCGGCATAGGTTTCAACCCGGCCGTAGAACATGCCGGCCAGCTTTTTCATGCGCTTCGGCACGCTCTGGTCGCCGATGCCAAGTTCCCGGATCGAATGGTCGATGTCCTGAAAAAACGCGTCCACGATCTCCTGGGCCAGTTCCTGCCCGCTCGAATCGGATTTAGCCGTCCGCCTGAAGAACAGGATCATCACGATCGAGAGCATCTCGAAACGGCCCATGACCGTGTCCGGCACGTCCAGATCGCTGTAGAAGAACGGAACGCGCGCCACCGACGTCAAGGTCGAATACTGGCGGTCAACGATCGCCTGGTTCTGGTTTTTCTTCTTGAAAAGGCCGAAGATCATCTCAATTCCCGTTATTTGCCTCCAGGAACGCCCTGGCCTGCCACCGGCCATGTTGCATGGAAACGAAAGCTGGTTTACCGAAGCATGCACGAATTGCAATGCCGTTCCGCCGGATCAGCGAACGGGGTGGGATCTTCGCGACCTTAACATCCGGGTCGGGATCGGTCTTATGTCCCTGAATAGCCACAATGGTAGGGTCAGCAGGGGCAGGTTGAGTTTGGGGGATGCCGTTGAACAAGCGGGTTTTCGGATACGAGATGACATTCTTGAGTAAAACCGCGATGGCAATGGTCGTCGCATCCATCGCCGTCTCGGGTTGCACGTCCATGCAGATCGGCGACACCATGTATAACGGCTACGTGGTCGATCAGAAGTCGCTGGAGCTCATTCCGGTCGGGTCGAGCCGCGAGCAGGTGCTGCTGACGATGGGCACGCCCTCCACGACGGCGACCTTCGATACCGAGGTGTTCTATTACATTTCGCAGAAACGCACGCGCGCTGCGGCCTTCATGAAGCCGAAGATCGTCGATCAGACGGTGCTCGCCATCTATTTCGACAAGGACGGCGTCGTCGCCCGCCGCGCCAACTATACGATGCAGGACGGCAAGGTGTTCGACACCATATCGCGCACGACGCCGACCGGCGGCCGCGACCTTACCTTTCTGCAGCAACTGCTTTCCGGCGGTTCAAGCGCCGGTGGGGCAGCAGCCCGCAGCATTCTTTCGGGCTTCGGCAGGTAAGCACCGGGAACGAGATCAAAAGCCCGCGAGGATTGCTCCCCGCGGGCTTTTTTTATTTCGCGTTCGGACCGGATATCAGCCGGCAAGCACCGCCAGCAGCAGAAGCGCCACGATATTGGTGATCTTGATCGCCGGATTGACGGCGGGGCCTGCCGTATCCTTGTAGGGATCGCCGACGGTGTCGCCGGTGACCGATGCCTTGTGGGCCTCGGACCCCTTCATGTGGCGGGTGCCGTCCTTGTCGACGAAGCCGTCCTCGAAGCTCTTCTTGGCATTGTCCCAGGCGCCGCCGCCCGAGGTCATGGAGATCGCCACGAAGAGGCCGTTGACGATGACGCCGAGCAGCGATGCGCCGAGCGCCGCGAAGGCCGAGGCCTTGTCGCCGCCGGAGATCAGCAGAACGCCGAAATAGACGACGATCGGGGCGAGAACCGGCAGCAGCGACGGAACGATCATCTCGCGGATCGCAGCCCGGGTCAGGATATCGACGGCGCGGCCGTAATCCGGCTTTTCCGTCCCCTCCATGATGCCCGGCTTCTCGCGGAACTGCTTGCGCACTTCCTCGACGATCGAGCCCGCGGCGCGGCCGACGGCGGTCATCGCGATGCCGCCGAACAGGTATGGGATGAGGCCGCCGAAGATCAGGCCGGCGACGACATAAGGGTTGGAGAGGCTGAAGGAGATTTCGCCGATGCCCTGGAAGTACGGATACTGCGCGGAATTGGCGGCGAAATATTGCAGGTCGTTGGAATAGGCGGCGAACAGGACCAGAGCGCCGAGGCCCGCCGAACCGATCGCGTAACCCTTGGTGACGGCCTTGGTGGTGTTGCCGACGGCGTCGAGCGCATCGGTCGACTTGCGCACTTCCGGCGGCAGGTGAGACATTTCGGCAATGCCGCCGGCATTGTCGGTGACCGGGCCGAAAGCATCGAGCGCAACGATCATGCCGGCGAGACCTAGCATGGTGGTAACGGCGATGCCGGTGCCGAACAGGCCGGCGAACTGGTAGGTGGTGATGATGCCGCCGACGATGACGATCGCCGGAAGGGCGGTCGATTCCAGCGAGACCGCGAGGCCCTGGATGACGTTGGTGCCGTGTCCGGTCACCGAGGCCTGGGCGATCGAGTTCACCGGGCGCTTGTTGGTGCCCGTGTAGTATTCGGTGATGACGACGATCAGCGCCGTTACCACGAGGCCGAGCAGGCCGCAGATGAAGAGGTTCGTGCCGGTGATCTCCTTGCCCGCGACGGTGCCGATCGTGCCCCAGCCGATGGTGAGCGAAGTCGCGGCGCCAAGGCCGAGGATCGACAGCAGGCCGGTGACGATCAGGCCCTTGTAGAGAGCCCCCATAATCGAGCCGTTGGAGCCGAGCTTGACGAAGAACGTGCCGATGATCGAGGTGATGATGCAGGCGCCGCAGATCGCCAGCGGATAGACCATGACGGTCGCGAGGATCGGCGCGCCGGCGAAGAAGATCGCCGCAAGCACCATGGTGGCGACGACGGAGACCGCATAGGTCTCGAAAAGGTCGGCGGCCATGCCGGCGCAGTCACCGACATTGTCGCCGACGTTATCGGCGATCGTCGCCGGGTTGCGCGGATCGTCTTCCGGAATGCCGGCTTCGACCTTGCCGACGAGGTCGCCGCCGACGTCCGCACCCTTGGTGAAGATGCCGCCGCCGAGACGGGCGAAGATCGAAATCAGCGAAGCACCGAAGCCGAGCGAGACGAGCGCGTCGATGACTTCACGCGAGCCGCTCGGATGGCCGAGACCGGCCGTCAGAATCAAGTAGTAAATCGAGACGCCGAGGAGAGCGAGGCCTGCCACCAGCATGCCGGTGATGGCGCCGGATTTGAAAGCGATGTCGAGACCGGCCGCAAGGCTTTGGGAAGAAGCCTGTGCCGTGCGCACGTTGGCGCGGACCGAGACGTGCATGCCGATGAACCCGGCGGCACCCGAAAGCACGGCGCCGATGACGAAACCGACCGCGGCCGTGCCGGACAGCAGCACCCAGGCGAGGATCGTTACGACGACGCCGACGATTGCAATGGTCATGTATTGACGCGCCAGATAGGCCTGTGCGCCTTCACGAATATATCCGGCGATCTCCTGCATGCGGATACTGCCCTGATCGGCAGCCAGCACGGAACGCGTCGCCCAGACGGCATAAATGATCGATAGCAACCCGCACACGATCACACCCAGAATTACGGTCATTCGCTTTTCCTCTCCCTTAGCGCCGGGTGGTCCATACCCTCCGGCCGTGCACCCCTGCAGCGGCGCACATCCACGAGATGAGCAAGACCGCCGCAATACTCCATAGTGCGCATTCCCGCGCAGCCGACCGCTCCCCTCCCAAGGAATCCGGGATCGCCTACGCGGACGGGAGATTGCGGTGGAGATGAATTGGCGTCAAGCCCCGAAGGGACAAGACTCTAGGCGGATTTCACGGAAGAGCGCTTGAACATCAGCGCCAGCACCAGGCCGAGGCAGACGATCGTCACCGGCCAGATGATCAGGTTCATGAAGGACCAACCGTAGGCGGTGAACACCTTGCCGGAGGAGAAGGAGGACAGTGCCACCGTGGTGAACAGGATGATGTCGTGGAAACCCTGCACCTTGTCCGCCTCGTGCGGGCGGTAGCTGGAGGCGACAATGGCAGTCGAGCCGATGAAGGCGAAATTCCAGCCGACGCCGAGCAGCACCAGCGCGCCCCAGAAATTCCAGAGCTCGATGCCCATATGGGCGATCACCGCGCAGCCCATCAGGATCAGCAGCCCGGCGGCGACGATCTTCTCGACGCCGAAGCGGGAAATCAGCATGCCCGTGAAGAAGCTCGGCGCGAACATGGCGAGCACGTGCCACTGGATGCCGAGGGTGGCCATTTCCGAGGGGAAACCGCAGCCGATCACCATCGCAAGCGGCGCTCCGGTCATCATGAAGGTCATCAGCGCGTAGGAGGAGATGCCGCAGATCATGCCGGTCAGGAACCGCTGGGTGACGACGATCTCGCCGAGCGAACGTGCCGGCACCGAAGCCGCGTGACCGCCGCTCATCTGAGGCAGTTTCAGCGGCGCCAGCATCAGCAGGGCGATCAGATAAAGCGGAATGACGGCCACGAAGGCGCCGGCAAATAGAACCGGCGACAGCAGGTCCTTGGTCCAGATCGCAAGCTGCGGCCCGAGCACCGCCGAAACGATGCCGGCCGCGAGTATCCAGGAGATCGCCTTCGGCTTGTAGAACGAGGGCGACGCATCGGCGGCGGCGAAACGGATCTTCTGGGTGAAGCCATTGCAGAGGCCGATCAACAGCAGGCCGACCGCAAAAAGCCAGAAGTTCGAATGGAACAGCGCGATCGCCGCGGTGGCGGCCCCAGCCGCTCCGAGGATCGAGCCCAGCATGAAGCTCGCCTTGCGACCGAGGAACCGGGAGGCGATGGCAACCGCGACGGCGCCGGCCGCCATGCCGATATTGAAGCCGGTCAGCGGCGCGGTCGCCAGCGACTTGTCATCGCCGAGCAGCTGGTAACCAACGAGGCCGCCGAGGGCGAAAACCAGGGGCGGCGCCGAACCGAGGACTGCCTGGGCGCCGGCCAGAAGAGCGACACTGCGCCGGGCGGAACTCATCTGTGTCTGAAGACCGTCTACCGCGCCGTCCATACTGCCCCTGCCCTGCCTTGCCGTTGACTTGTTATTTCTTGGTTTCGCCGCGCACCTGCTTGGCAATGCGATCGAGGACAGCGTTGACGATACGCGGCTCTTCCTCTCCGAAGAAGGCGTGTGCGATCTCGACATATTCGGTGACGATGACGGCGACAGGCACGTCCTTGCGTTCGAGAATCTCGAACGTGCCGGCGCGCAGGATGGCCCGCAGCGTCGAATCGAGACGCGACAGCGGCCAGTCTTCCTGCAGCGAGGCGCGGATCAGCGGGTCGATCTTCACCTGGTCGCGCACGACGCCGGCAACGATCGAGCGGAACCAGGAGGCGTCGGCCTTCAGATAGGTGTCGCCGTCGAGTTCCTGGCCGAGGCGATGGGTCTCGTATTCGGCCACGACCTCCAGCACGCCGGTCCCGCCGACATCCATCTGATAGAGCGCCTGCACGGCCGCCAGGCGGGCAGCGCCGCGCTGGTTGGCCGGCTTCACCGGGTGTTCGCCTTCCTTGGCCATCAAATCAACCACCGTTCAACTTTTCACGCAGCGCGATCATGGTCAGCGCAGCGCGGGCGGCAAAACCGCCCTTGTCCTTGTCCGAACGGCGGGCGCGTGCCCATGCCTGTTCGTCGTTCTCGCAGGTCAGGATACCATTGCCGATCGCAAGCGATTCCGAAACGGCAAGATCCATGAGTGCGCGTGAAGATTCGTTCGAGACGATATCGAAATGATAGGTCTCGCCGCGGATGACCATGCCGAGCGCGACGAAGCCGTGGTATTCGGTGCCGCCTTCTTCCGACGCATCGAGCGCCATGGCGATCGCCGGCGGGATTTCGAGCGCGCCTGGAACAGTGACCACGTCGTAGGTCGCCCCGGCCTCTTTCAGCGCATGGGTCGCGCCATCGAGCAGCGCATCGGACATATCGTCGTAGAAACGCGCCTCGACGACGAGGAGATGTGGAGCGGTTTCGCGTGACATGGTTCACCTTTGTTCAAAATCGGCCCAGCATGACCTCGTATCGCCTTCAAGGCGGGCCGAAAGGCATATGGGTCTCGGGCAGGTGGCGGTCAAAACACGCTCTGAGGGGAATGGCAAGCAATTTTCGCTGAACGCAGGGATGCGAATCGGGAATAGCTGGGTGAGTGACGATATGGATCAGTGCCATACCAGACCGCGGAGCCCGCCATGACCACCATCCCGACGCTTGAAACCGAACGGCTGATCCTGCGCCCCCACCGGCTGGAGGAGTTCGAGACCTATGCCGAATTCTGGGCCGACCCGGACGTGGTTCGCTACATATCCGGTATCCCCTCGTCCCGCGAGAACAGCTGGAGCCGCATGCTGCGCGTCACCGGCATGTGGCATCTGATGGGTTTCGGCTTCCTGGCGATCGAAGAGAAGGAAACGGGGCGCCTTCTCGGTGAAGCCGGTTTCCAGGACATGCGCCGGGAGTTTCAACCCTCGATCGAAGGGACGCTGGAGACGGGCTGGGCGCTCATCCCGTCCGTCCATGGCCGCGGTTATGCCACCGAAGCGGTGGGCGCGATGATCTCCTGGGGCGAGGCCTATTTCCCCGATCGCCGGATGACCTGCATCATCAGCCCCGAAAATGCCGCCTCGCTCAGGGTCGCATCCAAACTCGGCTTCCGCGAGTTCGCGCGTGCCGACTACCATGGCCCGATCGCGGTGCTGGCGCGCGAAAACCGATCGTCGTGAGCCGTCAGCCTTTCGCCGGGAACTCCGCGAGCCGTGCGGCGTAACGCGCCATCGTATCGACTTCGAAATTGACGAAATCGCCCGCCTTTCGATCGCCCCAGGTGGTGACGGCGAGCGTGTGGCGGATCAGCAGTACGTCGAAATCGCTCCCCTCCACGGCATTCACGGTCAGCGACGTGCCGTCCAGCGCGACCGAGCCTTTCGGCGCGACGAAGCGGGCAAGCGCCTCGGGCGCGCGAAGACGAATGCGTACCGCCTCGCCTTCATGTTCGATGCCGAGAATTTCCGCCTTGCCGTCCACATGGCCGGAGACGATATGGCCGCCGAGTTCGTCGCCGATCTTCAGCGCCCGCTCGAGGTTGACGCGTGTGCCCTCGGTCCAGGCGGCGATCGTCGTCAGGCGCAGCGCCTCTTCCCAGGCCTCGACCTCGAACCAGCGCTCGTTGCTGCCCGCGTCCGGGAGCCTGGTGACCGTCAGGCAGACGCCGCCGTGCGAAATCGAGGCGCCCATGTCGATGGTCTTCGGGTCGTAATTGGTGGCGATCCTCAGCTTGACCCCCTCGTCCATCGGCGTCGTTGCCGCGACCGTGCCGACATCGGTGACAATTCCGGTGAACATCAGAAACCTCTTTCGTATTCAAAACAGCGGTCGGGGCCGAAGCTTTCCTCGCGGACGAGCTTAAATCCTGCCGGCACATCGGATGGCGCCAGGGGCGATTCAAGCCCGCCTTCGCCGACGGTTTCCACGCCCTGGAAAAGGATTACGCGATCAACGAGGTCTGCTTCGAGGAAGGCCTGCGCAACGGTCGCACCGCCTTCGACCAAAAGCGAGGACATGCCGCGAACCGCGAGGATCGCCAGGAGGATATCGAGTCCGGTGTTGTCCAAGATCTCGACGCCGGCCTCGATCAGTTTCTCGCGCTTGTCCTCCGGGATACCCCCCTCAACCCGAGAAGCTAAACCCGGTGCCGCAACAACAATCACCGGCACATCCCTCGCCGTCTGCACCAGCTTGGAGGTCAGCGGCAGTTCCAGCCGCCGATCGAGCACGATGCGGATCGGAGAGCGTTTCTCCAGCCCCGGGACGCGCACCGTCAGCTCCGGATCGTCGGACAGCACCGTCCCAATGCCGACCAGGATCGCATCCGCCTCGGCCCGCAGCCGGTGCACTTGCGCCCGCGCCTCGGGTCCGGTGATCGACACTTCCTCGCCGCGCCGGCCGAGCATGCCGTCGGCGGAAACTGCAAGCTTCAGAGTCACATGCGGGCGGCCCTTCGTCTGGCGGGTGAGGTAGGCGGCAAGCGCCCGACGCCCCTCCTCCTCCATCAGGCCGGTCTCGACGACTATGCCGGCATCGCGCAGGATCGCGATCCCCCGGCCTGAAACGCGCGGGTCCGGATCGGTCAGCGAGATGACGACGCGGGCGACGCCCGCCTCGACTAGCGCGTTGGCACAAGGCGGCGTGCGGCCGTAATGCGAGCAGGGTTCGAGCGTGACATAGGCCGTGGCTCCCCTCGCCTTTTCGCCGGCGATATCGAGCGCCTGGGTTTCCGCATGCGGCCGACCGCCGGGCGCGGTGACGGCGGAGCCGACGATCTCGCCGTCCCTGACGATCACGCAGCCGACCGAAGGATTGGTGCCTGTCTGGCCGGTATTAAGGCGGGACAGCCGCAGCGCCGACGCCATGAACCACCGGTCTTCGGCAGCGCTCGTCATGGCTACGGCTCGATGCCGGGATCGCGGGCGATCTTGGCGTTGATCTCCTGGATCACCTTTTCGAAATCCTCCGCATGGGAGAAGTCGCGATAGACGGAGGCATAACGCACGAAGGCGACGTCATCGAGGCTCTTCAGGGCTTCGAGCACCTGCAGGCCGATCTCTTCCGAGGAGATTTCGTTCTCGCCGGAACTTTCGAGCCGGCGCACGATGCCCGATACCGCCCGCTCGATCCGGTCGTTGTCGACCGGCCGCTTGCGCAGTGCGATCTGGAACGACCGCACCAGCTTGTTGCGGTCGAACGGCACCTTGCGGCCGGTCTTCTTGGTGACCATCAGTTCGCGGAGCTGGACGCGTTCGAACGTGGTGAAGCGGCCGCCGCAATCCGGGCATATGCGCCGCCGGCGGATGGAGGTGTAATCCTCCGCCGGACGACTATCCTTGACCTGCGTGTCTTCCGAACCGCAATAGGGGCAGCGCATCGCCTCTCCTTAGGCTTGCCAACAAGGGATCGCCCAGGCGGCGACCCGGGGATCACATGTAGGGATACATGGGGAAGCGGCCCGTGAGCGCCACGACTTTTTCGCGCACGCCGGCCTCAACCGAAGCATTGCCCTCGTCGGAATTGGCGACCTTCAGGCCGTCGAGAACCTCGATGATGAGATTGCCGATTTCCTTGAATTCCGCTTCCTTGAAGCCGCGCGTCGTCCCGGCCGGGGTGCCGAGGCGGATGCCCGACGTAACGAAGGGCTTTTCCGGGTCGAAGGGAATGCCGTTCTTGTTGGTGGTGATGTAACCGCGGCCGAGTGCCGCCTCGGCGCGCTTGCCGGTGGCGTTCTTCTTGCGCAGGTCGACCAGCATCAGGTGGTTGTCGGTGCCGCCGGAAACGATATCGACGCCGCCGGCCATCAGCGTTTCGGACAGCGCCTTGGCGTTCTTGACGATCTGGGCGGCATAATCCTTGAAGTCCGGCTGCAGCGCTTCGCCGAAGGCGACCGCCTTGGCGGCGATGATGTGCATCAGCGGTCCGCCCTGGAGGCCGGGGAATACGGCCGAATTGAACTTCTTGGCCAGGTCCTCGTCATTGGTCAGGATGACGCCGCCGCGCGGGCCGCGCAGCGACTTGTGGGTCGTCGTGGTCGCGACATGGCAGTGCGGGAACGGCGACGGATGCTGGCCGCCAGCGACGAGGCCGGCGATATGGGCCATGTCGACCATCAGGTAGGCGCCGACCGAATCGGCGATCTCGCGGAAACGCTTCCAGTCCCAGATGCGGGAATAGGCGGTGCCGCCGGCGATGATCAGCTTCGGCTTGTGCTCCTCGGCCTTGCGCTGAACTTCGTCCATGTCGAGCAGGTTGTCGCCTTCGCGCACGCCGTAGGAGACGACGTTGAACCACTTGCCGGACATGTTGACTGGCGAACCGTGGGTGAGGTGGCCCCCGGAATTCAGGTCGAGGCCCATGAACGTGTCGCCCGGCTGCAGCAGCGCCAGGAACACGGCCTGGTTCATCTGGGAACCGGAATTCGGCTGGACGTTGACGAAGTTGACGCCGAACAGCTTTTTAGCGCGCTCGATGGCGAGCTCCTCGGCGATATCGACGAACTGGCAACCGCCGTAATAACGCTTGCCCGGATAACCTTCCGCATATTTGTTGGTCATGATCGACCCTTGAGCCTCAAGCACGGCGCGGGAAACGATGTTCTCCGATGCGATCAGCTCGATTTCGTGGCGCTGGCGACCCAGTTCCTTCTCGATCGCGCCAAAGATTTCCGGATCGGATTCGGCCAGCGGGCGGGAGAAGAAGACGTCGGTGTTCGACATGTGCGAGGCTCCTCAAAGGGGTGGGCATTGCAATGTCGCGTCTTAGCCTTACGCCTTGCCCAGAGCAATACGGGGAACGACATTTGCTCGCCGGAAGACGCGGAGATGCTCCTGGAAACGAAAAAGCCGCACCCATGGCGGATGCGGCTTCCCGTAAACGGAAGATAGCGCCGATCTTATTGCGGCAGGAGGTCGTCGTCGGCGGCGCCGGCCGGCTTCTCGATGCCGGTGGTCGTCTGCAGTGCGAGCTCCTGGTTGCCGTCGCGCTCGTAGATGTCGTCGCGGAACTGCACGACGCGGTCCTTCGCCGACCATGCGGTGATGTAGACGATATAGACCGGAACTTCCACGGCAAGCTTGATCGGGTTGTTCTGGCGCGTCGAGATCACCCGTTCGATCTCCTGGCGCGACCAGCCGGTGGTGTCGCGCAGAAGCCAGGTGATGAGGTCGCGGACATTCTGGACACGCATGCAGCCCGAGGATTCGAAACGCATGAGCTTGTTGAACAGGCCCTGCTGGGGCGTGTCGTGCATATATTCATTGTTCGGGTTGTGGAAGTTGATCTTGGTCGAGGCCATGGCGTTGATCTTGCCGGGGTCCTGCCGGAACATCAGGTTCGGTGCCTTCGGCGCGAACCAGTCCACCGTTTCCGGCGCCACTTCATTACCCTTGCCGTCGATCAGGCGGATGTTGTTGCGGGTGAGATAGGTCGGATCCTTGCGCATCAGCGGCACGATGTCCTTCTCGACGATCGAGCGCGGCGCGGTCCAGTAGGGGTTGAGGATGACCTCGTAGATCTTCGAGTTGATGGCATGCGTCGGCCGGTCGATGCGCCCGACAACTGCATTGGTGCGTAGCGCCACGCGGTCGTTTTCCACCGCCTCGATATAAGCGGCCGGAATGTTGACCATCACATAGCGGGGGCCGAGATCGCCGGACATGGACTGCAGGCGCACGAGGTTGGTCCCCAGCTGGCGCAGCCGCACGTCGGCCGATATGTTCATCGCCTTGACGGTGAACTCACCCATCACGCCATCGGCGGGCAGGCCGTGACGGGCCTGGAAACGCTTAACCGCGCCATCGACATAACTGTCGAACGAGGAGGACATGCCCGCTTCGCGCGGCAGGTCGCCCGAAATCATCAGACGCTGGCGCAACTGCTGTACGGAGGGATCGACGACGCCGAGGCGCAGGCGCTGCTGACCGGGATTGACCTCGGGCCAGCCGCCGTTGGAGACGATCTGCTGGTAGTCCATGATCGCCTGCTGGATGTTCGCCGGTCCGCCGGCGCCGAGCACCGGATTGTTGGAAACGACATTGACCGCGGTTCTGGATGCGGCCTTGGCGTCGAACTGGTCGTCCCAGGTGCCGCGGCGCGGCGCATTGATCAGATCGTCCATCGCAGTCTGGGCGAATGCGGGCGCTGCAAGTGCGGCCGCACCGGCAGAGAAGGCCGTGCGAAGCAGGGCACGGCGGGAAAGAGCTTCAGATCCGATCTTCTTCGACATCATAATACCCATCTGGTCCCGAGCAGCATCAACGACGCCTACAGGGATATGGTTAAGAACGCGCAAAAAGTGAGCGCTGCCACGCAGGGCTTCGTCGTCATCGCAATGTCGTGAAAGCGCGAATTCCCGCGAGCCCGTTGCATCCAGCCGGTCCCATAGCAATATGGCCAATTCGTGTCAGGTACTTGCGCGTCACAAAGCCGTGTTGGCACGTGATTTTTTGAGGCGGTAAATACGCCACACCGCCGGACCGCCGCGATGCCGGGACTTTCCGCGAGATGGTCGGTCGAGATCTGCCTCTTGATAAAACCCGGCCAAGCCGTCTGGCCATCGGTCCGTTGCCGCGCGCAAAAGCCGTAAGCCTGGGGCAAGCGGACTGGCTAAAAATTACCCCTCATTAGTGAGGAATTTGAGAATTGAACTGGTACCCGATCGAAGCCCTTGAGCCTGGAAAGCTGGTTGTCCTGCATTTTCGCGATGAGACCGCACCGCAATGCGTCGGCTATATCGAACAGGACGGGGTGTGCGGGTGGCCCGAAACGGTGACGGGCCGCAGACCTGACGGCTGGCTTGACCTTTCCTCGATGTTTGAGGGCATGACAACCGAAATTCGCCGGGTTGCGGCGGCTGCGTTGTAGGCGAATATTCCGGCGCAAATGGATCTATCGGGACGTATTTCCGGCTGATGGCGGAATTTGTCTATCTACCCGGGCTCCATACTGGTAGGCACCCCGTACATCACCGATTGGAGAGCTACCGTGACCCTGGACGAAAAGTACCAAATTATTGTCAATGCTTTCCAGAACAACAAGTTTGGGGTCTCGCCGACCTCCACACGGGGAGCCGTCCAGAACTACTGCAAAAAGCACGGCCTCCAGGGCGAAGACTATACCGAGACACTCGCTGCAGCGATGTCTGCCGGGTTGATTGCACAGATGGCCGACTCGGCGCTCACCATCAGAAACGCCGGCCGCGCCCTGCTGGCCCAGCGATAGGCTGGTATCCGCAGGAGCCTATGCCACTCCAACGCAAAACAAGCGTAACGGTGCGTCTTTCGACACCCCGTTACGCTTTTGCGTAGCACCGCATGACTGGAGGTAATGGAGTGTTTCGCAAGCCCCCGGTGGATCAAAGGCGGTAAAGGATCTGGTCGTTCCAGAAGCGGTCGAGGCGCTGGAGCAGCTTGTTCATCTGGGAGAACTCGCCCTCGCCGATGCCGCCGACCTTTTCGATCGAGCCGATATGGCGCTCGTAGAGCTTGCCGACGGCCTCGGCGATCTCCTGGCCTTCCGGCGTCAGGCTGATGCGGACCGAGCGGCGGTCGATGCGCGAGCGCTGGTGGTTGATGAAGCCGAGATCGACCAGCTTCTTGACGTTGTAGGAGACGTTGGAGCCGAGATAGTAACCGCGGGAGCGCAGTTCGCCGGCCGTCAGTTCCGAATTGCCGATGTTGAACAGCAGGAGCGCCTGGACGGCGTTGACGTCGTCGCGACCCTGGCGGTCGAACTCGTCCTTGATTACATCGAGAAGGCGGCGGTGCAGGCGTTCGACCAGATGCAGCGACTCCATGTAGAGGGCGCGAATGGTTTCTTCATGCGGATCTGCTACTGCCGGTGCCGCCTGCGGCTTCAGTTTCGTGTTCATCATGACTGCCTCATCCTGTTTTGTTTGGCGGTGTTTGTTTTCTTCCCGCCTTGAGACAGACACTATCCAATACGCATAAAATTCGACTTAAAACATAGGCTTAACAAGCGCTTAACGCGTTCCGGGGAATTCCGCCGCCCCGTCACCGCCAGGAACCTCCCCCAAGCGGATTTAAAATAAATCAATCACTTAGCAGAAAATTCCCGGTCGAATCCGGCCGTCAAAGCTTTAATTTCAGGGTGAATCAATCCTTACCCGCTCCGCCTTGCGCCGCGCCTCGATCCATAAAGAGAGCCGAAATACGACGTAAAGCGCGGCGACCAGGCCGTGCATGAGGGGAACGAGACGGTTGTGCCCGAAGATCTCCGGCCAGACGATATACATCGACACCTGCGAGATGGCGGCAATCGCCCAGAGCACGGGGCCCCAGGACACGGTGAGCCAGAGGCCGAGCGAGGCGACCGGAAACAACACGGCAAGCGAAGACGCCGCAACCTTCCAGGGAAGCGCCAGCAGATCGAAGCGGGCCATGCCCTTCAGCGAATAGCCCACCAGCATCGCCCAATATTGCAGGCCGAACCAGAAACAGGCGACCGCCACCAGCCTGAGGAAGGCGACGTAGAGAAGTTCGGTCAGCGTGCGCTTCGGCACCGTGAGTGAATCGGGTTCCATGACCGCCACCATAACGACGAGATGCGGCCTTCGCCAGCACCCGCCGGCGACCGCATGCGGCGATCCCGCCCATTCATAATCGTTGGGCCGCATGATATGGACCCTCGCAAGGACGAGAACGGAGACATCAGTCATGGACAAGACGCATCTGGTCGACGAGATCACCGGCCACCGCCGCATGCGGCGCAACCGCAAGGCCGACTGGACGCGCAGGCTGGTGCAGGAGAACCGGCTGACGGTGGACGACCTGATCTGGCCGATCTTCATCGTTCCCGGCACCGGCATCGTCGATCCCATCGCCGCCATGCCCGGCGTCAACCGCATGAGCATCGACAAGGCCGTCGAGGCGGTGAAGGAAGCGGCCGGTCTCGGCATTCCGGCGATCGCCACCTTCCCGGACATAGAGATGGAATTGCGCGACGAGACCGGCTCCAACAGCCTCGTCGCCAACAACCTGATCAACCAGGCGACCTCCGCCATTAAAAAGGCCGTGTCGAATATCGGCATCATCACCGACGTGGCGCTCGATCCGTTCACCAGCCACGGCCATGACGGGATTCTCCGGGACGGTATCATCGTCAACGACGAGACGGTCGATCAGATCGTTCGCGCCGCCGTCATGCAGGCCGATGCGGGCGCCGACATCATCGCGCCGTCGGAAATGATGGACGGCCGGATCGGCGCCATCCGCCGCGGGCTCGATGCGGCCGGCCACCAGGATGTCGGCATCATGTCCTATGCGACGAAGTTCTCGTCGGGCTTCTACGGCCCCTATCGCGAGGCGATCAACACGAGCGGCCTGCTGAAAGGCGACAAGAACAGCTATTACATCTCGCCGGCCAACGGCACCGAAGCGGTGCGGGACGCGGCTCTCGACGTCGAGGAAGGCGCCGACATGCTGATGGTCAAGCCCGGCATCGCCTATCTCGACATCTGCTGGCGCATCAAGGAAGCGTTCGGCCTTCCCGTCTTCGCCTACCAGGTTTCCGGCGAATACACACAGATCAAGGCAGCGGCGATGAACGGCTGGATCGACGGCGACCGGATCATGATGGAGACGCTGCTCTGCTTCAAACGCGCCGGCTGCGACGGCATTCTTTCCTATTTTGCGGTCGACGTGGCGAAGAAGCTGGCGAAGAACGGATAAGCCTTGTTACCAGGGCGGTTTCTTCCCATATCGATATGCGAGAAACAGGAGACGTTGAACGATGAGCCTCGACCCGAACCCCGCCTATGCCGCACCGGACGACTGGCGCGCCTATAGCGGCGTCCTTTCGCGCCGGGTGTTCGCCTTCATCATCGACTATGTGATCGTGCTTCTGCTGTGCATTCCGGCTGCGGTCGTGGTGTTTTTCCTCGGCATCATCACGCTCGGCCTCGGGTTCATGCTCTATCCGGTACTGTTCGTGATCGTCGCGCTTCTCTATTTCGGGATGACGCTCGGCGGCTCCGCCCAGGCCTCGCCCGGCATGCGCGCCATGGGGCTCGCCATGGTGCGCCTCGACGGCCGGCGGATGGATTTCCTGACCGCCATGGCCCATACGGTGATCTTCTGGATCATCAATTCGGTGCTGACGCCTCTCATCCTGCTCGCGGGTTTGTTCATCGAGCGTTCTCGCCTCGTGCACGACCTGTTGCTCGGCACGGTCGTCGTGCGCACCTCGTAACCTTCACGCTACTGGCCAAAAGTTTATGGTACAAGCCGGCTGCGCGTCGCAGCATATGGTTGACGTTTCGCTTTTATGCGCCATGGTATGACATTTACGACCCTAGAGACCGGACTGCCACGACGCAATGAACACCCAGGCAACGCCCTCACCGCAGTTCTACCTGACGGCCCCGGCAGTTTGTCCCTATCTCCCGGGTGAAATGGAGCGAAAGGTCTTCACTCACCTGGTAGGCCCCCGCGCCGCCGAGATGAACGACCTACTGACCCAGGGCGGTTTCCGCCGTTCGCAGAACATCGCCTACCGGCCGGCCTGCGAATCATGCCGCGCGTGCATTTCCGTGCGCATCCTCGCTCACGAATTCGAGCCCGTGCGCTCGATGAAGCGAGTTCTCGCCACCAATCGCGACGTGATCGCGACGGTCTACCCCGCGCAGCCCTCGACCGAACAGTTCTCGCTTTTCCGCCGCTATCTCGACGACCGCCATCAGCGGGGCGGCATGTCGGACATGTCGGCGCTCGACTATGCGATCATGGTCGAGGACACGCATGTCAACACCCGGATCATCGAGTATCGCCGCCGCGAGCCGGGCTCCGGCATCAGCGCCGAGCCGAAGGGCGAACTGCTCGCCGTGGCACTCACCGACATGATGAGCGACGGCCTTTCGATGGTCTATTCCTTCTTCAATCCGGAGTATGAAAAGCGCTCGCTCGGCACGTTCATGATTCTCGACCACATCGCCCGCACCAGGACACTCGGCCTGCCGCATGTCTATCTCGGCTATTGGGTGAGAGGTTCGGCGAAGATGGGTTACAAGACCCGCTTCCAGCCCCAGGAGCACCTGACCCCGCGCGGCTGGGAAATCTTCGATCCCGCCACGGACATCTGAAATCATTCCCCAAAGTGTTCTCATGAACGATCATAAAAAGGGCCTCTTGCTCACCGCAATTGGCGGGCTTGCACTTTCCTTCGACGTGCCGCTCGTGCGCCTCGGGCACGGCGAGATGTGGTCGACGGTGGCGCTGCGCAGCACGGCGACCTTTGTCGCCGCCATCGTCCTGTGGCTGCTCGTCCGCCGCTTCGGCACCAGCCGCCCGGTGCTGATCCCCGGCAGGGCGGGCCTTGCCGCAGGCTTCTGTTACGGCATTTCGACGATCGCCTTCCTCGGCGCCGTCTTCAACACGGCCACCGCCAACGTCGTCTTCATCGTCGCCTTCACGCCGATGTATGCCGCCATTCTCGGCTGGCTGATCCTGAAGGAGCGCCCCTCGCCTTCGACGCTCGTCACCATGCTGGTGATGTTTTTCGGCGTCGGCCTGATCGTCTCGGGCGGGCTTGCCGGCGACCACATCTTCGGCGACGTCCTCGCGGCAACCGCCTCGTTCCTGCTGGCTTTGGCGATCACGCTCAGCCGGGCGGCCCGCATCGACATGGGCTTCGTGCCGCTGGTCGCGACCGTCATACCCGCAACGATAGGGCTTTCCTTCGTCGGCGCATCTTCCCTCGCCGGCACGGGCGGCTTTTCGGTCGCCGACCCGATCTGGGTGGCGTTCGACGGCGCGATCATGATGCCGCTCGCCTTCTGGTGTCTGGCGACCGGCCCGAAATATCTCTCCGGCCCCGAGGTCGGCATGTTCTACCTGCTCGAAACCATCCTCGCGCCGATCTGGGTCTGGCTGATCTTTTCCGAAATCCCGTCCGCCCGCACCCTTCTCGGCGGCTCGATCCTGGTGCTGGCGCTGATCGGTTATTCGGCGTGGCAGGTGCGGCGGGTGGAGAGGTTGCGGGCCGGGGTGGTAACCTCGCAAACGATTTAATATTCGCAAGCCCCTTTACCTGTGGTAGCGTCCAGATACTACTATAGGTGGCCGACGATGAGCGCGAAGAGCACTGTTCAGAAAATCACTATTCAAAAGATCGGCGAAAATCACAGCATCATCCTGCCGCAGGACGTCCTTGATCGTCTTGACTGGAAGGAAGGCCAGGTGTTGGAACTTCATGTCGATGATACCGGGGTCGAGCTGTTCGATCCTAAGACGGTATCGGATGACGATTTCCAGCGTCAGCTCCTCGCCGCCAAGATGGCGATGAGGAAATATCACGTAGCTCTCAGCGCACTCGCCAAAAGCTGATCACCCCGCAAACTTCCCGCTTCGCGGAAAGCCCTTCGGAACGGCGCGGCCGGCGGTGGCGCGGTCGGCGATCCATTCCAGCAGTTCGTCCTTGTTACGGGTGAACGAGCGGCCGGCGCTATCTTCCCAGGAAAGACCGTCCGCCATGGTGAAGCAGCGGATGTCGGAAATGCCGCCGTCCTTGTAGCGCTGCAGGCGCACGCCCTTGCCGCGGGTCATTTCCGGAAGCTGGGTCAGCGGGAAGACCAGCAGCTTGCGGTTCTCGCCGACGACCGCGACGTGGTCGCCCGAGACCGGAACGACCAGCTTCGTCTCGTCGGGCATCGCGACATTCATGATCTGCTTGCCCTTGCGGGTATTGGCGACCATCTCGCTTTCCGCCACCACGAAACCGTTACCGGCCGTGGAGGCGAGGATCAGCTTGCGCTGCGGATCGTGGACGAAGGCGGTCAGTATGTCCTGGTCGTTCTCCATGTCGACGATGATGCGGATCGGCTCGCCGTGACCGCGGCCGCCCGGCAGCTTGTCGGCGCCGAGCGTGTAAACCTTGCCGCCCGTGGTGACGAGTAGCAGCTTGTCGGTCGTCTGCGCCGTAAACGCGATCTTCGGCCCGTCGCCTTCCTTGAAGGTGAGCGTCGAAGTATCCGAGATGTGACCCTTCAGCGCGCGGATCCAGCCCTTCTGCGAGACGACGACGGTGATCGGTTCCTTTTCGATCATCGCCTGGTTGATCGCCTCGATATCGGCATCCGGCGCGTCGGCGAAGGTGGTCAGGCGGGCATAGGGCTTGCCGCGGCCCTTGGCGAAATTCTTGCGGACGTCCTGGATCTCGTGCTCGATGACCCGCCACTGCTTGTCCTCGGAGGCGAGCAGCGTTTCGATATCCGCTTTTTCCTTGGTGAGGTTGTCGTTTTCGGTGCGGATCTCGAATTCTTCGAGCTTGCGCAAGTTGCGCAGCCGCATGTTGAGGATCGCGTCGGCCTGAATATCGGAGAGCGACCAGCGCTCCATCATCACCGACTTGGGCTCGTCCTCCTCGCGGATGATGCGGATCACCTCGTCGATATTGAGGTAGGCGACCAGCAGGCCGCCGAGGATTTCCAGACGCCGGTCGATCGCCGCCAGGCGGAAGCGCGAGCGGCGGACCAGCACGTCGCGGCGGTGCGCCAGCCATTCCAGCAGCACTTCGTTGAGCGCCATCACCTTGGGCACGCGGCCCATGGAGAGCACGTTCATGTTGAGCGGCAGGCGGGTTTCCAGCTCGGACAGCTTGAACAGCGATTCCATCAGCAGGGTCGCATCGACGGTGCGGTTCTTGGGCACCAGCACGACACGCACGTCTTCCGCCGATTCGTCCCGCACGTCTTCGAGCAGCGGCAGTTTGCGGGCGAGCAGCAGTTCGGCGATCTTCTCGATCAGCCGCGACTTCTGCACCTGGTACGGGATCTCGGTGACGACGATCTGGTAACCGCCACGGCCGAGATCCTCGATCGTCCAGCGGGCGCGGACGCGAAAACCGCCGCGGCCCGTCTTGTAGGCTTCGACGATCGAGGCGCGGCTGTCGATGATGATGCCGCCGGTCGGGAGGTCGGGACCTTCGATGCCGCCCTTGGCGGGTTCGGCAGGATCGGCCATCAGATCCTCGATGGTCGCCGTCGGATGCTTGATCAGATGCAGCGCCGCGTCGCACAGTTCATGGACGTTGTGCGGCGGGATCGACGTCGCCATGCCGACAGCGATGCCGGAGGTGCCGTTGGCAAGCAGGTTTGGGAAGGCGCCGGGCAATACGACCGGTTCCGAATTCGATTCGTCGTAGGTATCGCGGAAATCCACCGCGTCCTGGTCGATGCCTTCGAGCAGCAGTTCGGAAACCGCCGTCATCTTGCTCTCGGTATAACGCATCGCAGCGGGACTATCGCCGTCGATATTGCCGAAATTGCCCTGGCCGTTGACGAGCGGATAACGCTGCGAAAAATCCTGCGCGAGACGCGCCAGCGCGTCATAGATCGACTGGTCGCCGTGCGGGTGGAAGTTACCCATCACCTCGCCGACGATCTTGGCGCATTTGCGGAAGGCGGCGTTGGGGCGCAGACCCATCTCGCTCATCGCGTAGACGATGCGGCGGTGGACGGGTTTCAGGCCGTCGCGCACGTCCGGCAGAGCGCGGTGCATGATGGTGGAAAGCGCATAGGCGAGGTAACGCTCTTCGAGCGCCGCTTTCAGATCGACCGGCAGGATATTGTCGCCGCCGTCGCCGCCGGGTGGTGTCAGATTTTTTCCCATGGGCCTTGACTAGCGGAAAGCCCGATTCTCGGCAAGAAAGTACCGGCGACAGCCTGTGGATGAAGGCTTTTCCCAAGCTGAAATCAGTGTTTGATTTACCGTGATTCGTCAGCCGCAATTTTGACGAAAGGAATGTGGAACACAGCCATAAACCTTTTACCCGGCTTGCCTATAAGATGCCGCGAACAAGCAGACCGAACTACCGACAACCCTTAAACAATCGCGGGCGGGCCGTTGCCCCGCCAGGAGGAACTCCGATGCAATACTCCACCAAGATCCGGCTTCTGCTCGCCGGCGCAGCGCTTTCTACTTTCGCCGCCCCGGCCTTTGCGCTGGATGGCAACGATCTCGTCGCCAAGATCAACAGCGCGGTCTCGATCCAGGGCGGGCCCGGTTTCTCGGCGGAAAAGGCCACCGTCAACGGCTCGGACGTCACCCTCACGAATGCCAAGTTACTGATCGAAGCCGGCAAGCAGAGCCTGCCGCTCGGCACCGTCAAGTTCGAGGGCGTCGAAGAGGATAACGGCGGCTATACGGTCGAGAAAGTCACGTTCGACAATATCAACGTCACGGAGGACAAGACCAACTTCACCGCTTCCGATATCTCGATCAGCGGCCTTACCGTGCCGGCCAACGCGACCGGCGCCGGCCTCGATGCGATCCTCCTCTACGACGAAGCCCATGTCGGCAAGATAACGGCCACCATCGACGGCAAGCCGGCCTTCACTGTCGATGAGACGAACGTCACCACCGAGGTCGCAGACGACAACTCCTCCGTCGGCTTCGACCTCCAGGTCAACGGCATCAAGAGCGACCTCAGCCTCGTCGAGGACGCGCAGGCCAAGGACACGCTGCAGCAGCTCGGCGTCACCTCACTTGACGGCAAGGTTAGCATGTCCGGCGCCTGGACCCTTGAGGACGGCACGCTCGATATCGACGAATACGCTCTCGATTTTGCCAAGGTCGGCAAATTAAACCTCGCCTTCAGCATGTCCGGCTACACGCTCGACTTCATCAAGTCGGCAAACGAAACGGCCAAGGCCATGGAAGCCAATCCCAACAAGGAGGAGGCCCAGCAGGCCGCCGGCCTTGCGATGCTCGGCCTGATGCAGCGCCTCACCTTCAACAGCGCCGAAATCCGCTTCGAGGACGCCGGCATCACCAAGAAGGCGCTCGACTATGCCGGCAAGAGCCAGGGCACCACGGGCGAAGCCATGGCGCAGATGCTGAAGGGCATGACGCCGCTGATGCTGGCGCAGTACAACGTCCCGGAACTGCAGAACATGGTGAGCGCCGCGGTCAACACCTATCTCGACAAGCCGGGCAGCTTGACGATCACCGCGGAACCGGCCGATGCCGTCCCCTTCCCGATGATCATGGGCGCCGCGATGGGCGCACCGAACACGCTGCCGAAGGTCCTCGGCGTCAAGGTCACCGCCAACGACTGAGGCCTCCCGGCCTTGAATCAAAAAGCCCCGGCAAGCGATTGCCGGGGCTTGTCTTTTAGTGAGCGGACGAGTTTGCCATCGAGACATGGGCCTTGTCATGGAGCGCGAAGCGATCGATCATGCCGGCACTCGCCTCGTTGGCGCCGCGCACGGTCACGTCCACGCCTCTGCGGCGAAACTTGAGGACGACATCGTCCAGCGCGCCGACCGCGGAAATATCCCACAGATGCGCGCCGCCGACGTCGATCATCACCGTCGCGACGGGCTCCTCGAAGTCGAAGGACTTGAGCAGGCTTTCGGCGGAGGCAAAGAAGATCTGCCCTTCGACATGGTAGGTCCGAACCTCGCCGTCCGAAGAAAGCTCGGAACGGACGCGGAAGAGCCGGGCGACCTTGCCGGCGAAGAAAATGCCCGAAAGCAGGACGCCGACGAGGACGCCCTTCGACAGGTCCTGGGTGGCAAGAACCGTCGCGACGGTCGCCAGCATGACGATCGAGGAAGTTCCTGGATGGCGCTTGAGATCGACGACGGACTTCCAGGAAAATGTGCCGATCGACACCATGATCATCACCGCCACGAGCGCGGCCACCGGCACCACCCGCAGCACCTCGTCGAGCACGAGCAGCAGCACCAGCAGAAAGGCGCCAGCGACGAAGGTCGAAAGCCGCCCTCGCCCACCCGACGTGACGTTGATCACCGACTGGCCGATCATGGCGCAGCCGCCCATGCCGCCGAACAGCGCTGCGACTATGTTGCCGGAGCCCTGGCCGAAACATTCCTGGCTCTTGCTGCTGGTCGTATCCGTCATGTCGTCGATGATCTGCGCCGTCAGCAGGGATTCCAGCAGGCCAACGGCGGCAAGCGCCACCGAATAGGGAAAGATGATCTGCAAGGTTTCGAAGGTCAGAGGCACCTGCGGCCAGCCGAAGGCGGGCAGCGAGGTCGGCATCTCCCCGAGATCGGCGACGGTATGGACGTTGATGCCGAAGACGAGCGCCACCACCGTGACCACGACGATCGCAACCAGCGGCGACGGTACCGCCTTGGTTACACGGGGAAACAGATAGATGACCGCGAGCGCCAGAGCGATCAGCACATAGGTGACGTTGGGGACGTTGGTGAGCTGCGGGATCTGGGCGACGAAGATCAGGATCGCCAGCGAATTGACGAAACCGGTCATCACCGAGCGCGACACGAAGCGCATCAAGCGGCCGAGCTTCAGGAAACCGGCGAGAATCTGCAGCAGGCCCATCAGGATCGTCGCAGCGAACAGATATTGAATGCCGTAATCGCGCACCAGCGGCCCCATCAGCACAGCGGTAGAGGCTGTTGCGGCCGAGATCATTGCCGGGCGGCCGCCGGTCAGCGCGGTGACGCAGGCGATCGCCACGGAGGCGAAGAGCCCCACTTTGGGATCGACGCCGGCAATGACCGAAAACCCAACGGCTTCCGGGATGAGAGCCAATGCCACGACGATACCGGAAAGAACGTCGCCGCGAATGTTGGAAACCCATTCGCGGCGGTAAGCGGAAATTCTGTTCATGAGGGGAATGATCGCAAAAAAATCGCATCCGCCGGGAGGGTCATCCAGGTTTGGCCAGACGTATGATGGCTGATGCTTTGCGTTGTCCGGCGGATCGGCGGCCGGAAGAGCCACCCGGGAGTCGCACCCGAGTCCTTGTGATGGCGAACCATAACCTTGCGGATGCTGCGGCGCAATACGCAAGACGAAAAGCCCGGGACTCCCTCAGTCCCGGGCTTCCTTACTCCGGCATGAGATCGGAACGGTCATTCCAGAACCTGGATGACAGTGCGGGTCTGCGGATTGACGATGACGCGGCGCTCGTTGACGACCGTGTAGGCATAGTCATTGTAGCCATCGACCGTGTGCACCTCGACCGTATCCGGCAGAGCCGTGCCGACGGCGATGTCGCCCTGGTAGGAGACCGACGGAATAGTCTGCTGCATTACATAGGTGCGAACTTCGCCCGGCATGACAACCGTCGAATTGGTGGTGACAGGATCCTGGGTGATGACCGTCGTCTGGGCATAAGCTGCGCCCGAGAGTGCGATCAGGACCGCCGAGGCGGCCAGTAGGGTCTTGCGCATGTCTTTTTCTCCCTGTGCTTCTGCTGCCCTAACAACACGAGCGCACGGATATGGTTCCGCTCTTCGCCCGGCGCACGGGAAAGCCAAGTCCGGTGACTTGACGCCGCAGGCAGACACGCGATCATCTCCACACAAGTGGTCCGATATTTTTGTCGCCCATCGGGTCGTTCCCCTCAGGCGCGACCCTAGATAAAAGCGTCTTTAGCAGAGGTTTTGCCCCATGAATTTGCCGATCAGTCGCTCGAACCGAACAGCCTGCCCCGCGATTGACGCGGTGATCGATGATGCCCTCGCCGCAAAACGGCTCGTCGGCACCGTGGTGATGGTCGCCAGGGAAGGCGAAATCGTCTACCGCCGGGCCGCCGGATTTGCGGACCGGGAAGCGGGTCTGCCTGCCCGCGAGGATACGATCTTCCGGCTCGCCTCGGTGACCAAGCCGATCGTCACGATCGCGGCCATGCGGCTCGTCGAACAGGGCCGCATCGGGCTCGATGAGCCGGTGACGAAATGGCTGCCCGACTTTCGACCCCGACTCGAAGACGGTTCCGAACCGGACATCCTCATCCGTCACCTTCTCACCCACACATCCGGCCTCAGCTATTGTTTCCACCTGGAAGACGGGCCTTATGCGCGCGCCGGCGTTTCCGATGGCGTCGACCAGCCGGGCCTTTCGCTCGACGAAAACCTGCGCCGCATCGCCTCGGTGCCGTTGCTTTTCGCGCCCGGGACCGGCTGGCAATATTCGGTCTCCATGGACGTCGTCGGCGGCGTCATCGAGAAGGAGACCGGCAAACGCTTGGGCGAGGCGGTCGCTGAACTGGTGATGCAGCCGCTCGGCCTCTCCGATACCGGTTTCACCGTCACCGACCGCAATCGCCTGGCCGCCCCCTATGTCGACGGGTCGCCCGAACCGAAGCGGATGGGCGGCACGGAAAAGGTCCGCGCTCTCGACGGTTCGGTGATGTTCGCGCCCGACCGCATCTTCGACCCCTCCTCCTATCATTCGGGCGGCGGCGGCATGGCCGGGACCGCCTCCGACGTGTTGGCCGTGCTCGAGACCATCGCCAAGGGCGGCGCGCCGCTGCTCTGCGAAAACACGGTCAAGGTGATGACGACCAACCAGATCGGCGACCTGCTGGAGCCGACCCGGCCGGGCTTCGGCTTCGGTTTGGGCTGGGCGATCGTGCGCGATCCGGCAAAGGCGGGCCTGCCGGTCTCGCCCGGTTCGCTGCAATGGGGCGGCGTCTACGGCCACCACTGGTTCATGGATCGAGCGAAGAAAGTCACGCTGGTGGGGCTGACCAATACCACGCTCGAAGGCATGTGGGGTCAGTTCACCCTCGACCTGAAAAAAGCCGTGGCCGCCGACCTTTAGCCCGGGCATCCTCAGAGATCGAATCAAGAAGCCCGGCGCGTAGCTCAAATCCCGCATCGAAATCGAATTTCGACAAACCGACATCGGTGTCATCGACATGGCGCATTTTATCAGAGATCAATTTGCCACAAGACGAAGCATGCTTTTGAATCGACGAACCTTGTTCGCAATGGGAGTGCTTGCGGTGACGGGTCCTATATCCGCCGGGGCGGCTATGTCCAAAATTCTGTACCGGGGAAATCTCTTCGCCGATTACTTTCAAATATATCTGCGTGACGAGGCATATCCGGATCTGCCCGACGACTACACCGACGAAACGATCGCCCGCCGCCTCATGGCCGGGCCGCATGCGGTCATTCTCCACACGGCTCGCAACATGACGGTGCCGATCCACGTCGAATGGCACGATCAACGGCCCATCCTTGATCTCGACTCCTACCAGCACGTTGTCGAAGCTCGTTTCGATTGCCCCTCGGGCCAGCTCGTGCTGGGCGGCTTGATGGATTACGATCGCACCGCCCCGCGACTTCCGGTTAAGGCGGGTCCGCTCGGCGTGCGCGTGAGCTTTTCCGGCCTCGATACACTTAGCGAAGATGGTCTCGAGGGTGATGACCGCTACCGAGTACAGCTTTGGCCCGGAGCCGAACCGGTGGGCGTGCAAGTCTTGAAGGAATGGTTACCCACATAGTGTAGTCACAAAAATACCAGCGTCCGCATTAGAACGGGATCGCTGGCTTTTCTGGAAAAAATCTGCCGCAAAGCCAGAACTTCGCGGCAAATATTCTGCGGGGCATTCCCATTCAGGTTAAGCCGGGCAACCTGACCGGCTTTTCTGTTTATCGCAGGAACTCAGTCCTTCTTCGGCGTCGGCACGACGCGGATCGCCAGTTCGCGCAACTGCTGCGGAGTGGCCGGCGACGGGGCGCCCATCAGCAGATCCTGCGCCTGCTGGTTCATCGGGAACAGCGTCACTTCGCGCAGGTTCTTGGCGCCGACGAGCAGCATGACGATACGGTCGATGCCGAAGGCGGCACCGCCATGCGGAGGCGCGCCGTACTGGAAGGCACGGTACATGCCGCCGAACCGGTCCTCGACATCAGCCTGGCTGAGGCCGACCTTTTCGAAGGCCTTGACCATCAGTTCCGGCGACTGGTTGCGGATCGAACCGGAGGCGATTTCGAAGCCGTTGCAGACCGCGTCGTACTGGTAGGCCTTGATCGTCAGCGGATCCTGGTTTTCCAGCGCCTCGATGCCGCCCTGCGGCATGGAGAACGGGTTGTGGGCGAAATCGAGCTTCTTTTCTTCCTCGCTCCATTCGTAGAAAGGGAAGTCGACGATCCAGCACATGTCGAACCGGTCGCGGTCGACGAGGTTCAGTTCCTCGCCGGCGCGGGTGCGGGCTTCGCCGGCAAATTTGTAGAACTTGGCCGGGTCGCCGGCGACGAAGAAGCAGGCGTCGCCGTCTTCGAGACCGAGCTGGGTGCGGATCGCCTCGGTGCGCTCTTCACCGATGTTCTTGGCGAGCGGGCCGGCGCCTTCGAGCTTGTCGCTCTCCTTGCGCCAGAAGATGTAGCCGAGGCCCGGCTGGCCGGTCGACTGCGCCCAGGCGTTCATGCGGTCGCAGAATGCTCTGGAACCGCCGGTCTTGGCCGGGATCGCCCAGACTTCGACCTTCGGGTTCGAGGCGATCATGCCCGCGAACACCTTGAAGCCGGAGCCGGCGAAGTGTTCGGTGACGGCCTGCATCTCGATCGGGTTGCGCAGGTCCGGCTTGTCGGAACCGTATTTGCGGATCGCCACGTCATAGGGAATGCGCGGCCAGTCCTTGGTGACCGGCTTGCCTTCGGCGAACTGTTCGAACACGCCGGTCATCACCGGACCCATCGTGTTCCAGACGTCTTCCTGGGTGACGAAGCTCATTTCCAGGTCGAGCTGGTAGAATTCGCCTGGCAGGCGGTCGGCGCGCGGGTCTTCGTCGCGGAAGCACGGAGCGATCTGGAAATAACGGTCGAAGCCGGCCACCATCAAAAGCTGCTTGTACTGCTGCGGCGCCTGCGGCAGGGCAAAGAACTTGCCTTCATGGATGCGGCTCGGCACCAGGAAGTCGCGCGCGCCTTCCGGCGAGGACGCGGTCAGGATCGGCGTCGAATATTCGGCGAAACCGATCTCGCCCATGCGGCGGCGCATGTCGGAGATGATCTGGGTGCGCTTGACGATGTTCCGGTGCAGCGTTTCGCGGCGCAGGTCGAGGAAGCGGTACTTGAGGCGCACGTCTTCCGGATAGTCCGGCTCGCCGAACACCGGCAGCGGCAGTTCCTTGGCGGCGGAGAGCACTTCGATCTCCTGGGCGTAGAGTTCGATCTCGCCGGTCGCCATGCCCTTGTTGACGGTCTCTTCCGAGCGCGCCTTGACGAGGCCGTCGATGCGGATGACCCATTCGCCGCGGACGATTTCGGCGGTCTTGAAGGCGGGGCTGTCCGGGTCGGCAACCACCTGGGTCATGCCGTAATGGTCGCGAAGGTCGATGAACAGCACGCCGCCATGATCTCGCACGCGATGCACCCAGCCGGACAGGCGGACGGTCGATCCGACGTCGGACTTCTTGAGGGCGGCACAGGTATGGCTGCGGTAACGGTGCATTTCGGTATCCTGGACGGTTATGTTTTGCGGTCTTTCGGCGTGCGAAGCACGGCCTGCCGGCTTTATGGAAAATCGGCGGGAAAAGCGCATGGCCCGCCCCGTTTGTCAAGGCTTGGCAGCGGAGCCTCCCGGGACCGTCGCGGCCGCGGCGCCGTCCACAACCAGATTATCCGCCATGAAATCCACGAATGCACGGATTTTTGGCGACAGAAAGCGGCCGGTGGGCCAGAGCACCCGGAAGGTTCCCGTCTGGACGATGTGGTCGTCCAGCAGGGTGACGAGACGACCGTCATCGAGCTGTGGCCCGATGACGAAAGGAGGGAGGCAGGCTATGCCAAAACCTTCCTCGGCAAGATGGATGATCGGCTCAAGCGTGCTGGCGGTGACGGAGACCGGCAGGACCAGGCGCGCATCGCCATCTTCGACGGCAAGCGGCCAGGGCTCGAGCTTGCCGGTACTCGGATAGCGATGATGCAGGCATCGGTGATTCAGAAGGTCGAATGGCACTTCAGGCCGCCCGCGGGCCTGGACATAGCCGGGTGAGGCGACGATCCGATGGCGGAACGAGCCGAGCTTGCGGCTCATCAACCGCGTGTCCCTTACTTCGCCGGTGCGGATGACCGCATCGAACCCCTCCTCGATCACATCGACCAGACGATCGGTAAAGTCCAGATCCATGGTGATTTCGGGATAGGCGCGCATGAAGGCCGAGATGGTCGGCATCAGGAGCATGCCGACCAGCGGCAGGCTGACGCGCAGCATGCCGCGGGGGACTGCTCGCAGCCGCGACAGCTCCGATTGCGCCGCATCCAGTTCGGACAGGATGCGCCGGCACGTATCCAGAAAATAACTGCCCTCCTCCGTCAGCGTCATGCTGCGCGTGGAACGGTGGAAAAGGCGCACGCCCATCTCCTGCTCCAGCCTCGCCACCGCCTTGCCAACGGCGGAACTCGATATCCCGAGCCGTCGGGCGGCGACGACGAAACTGCCCCCCTCCGCCGCCTGCACGAAGATGCCGAGCGTTCCCAACTTGTCCATCAACCGCTCCATTACAGAATTTATGTCCGTACTATTATGAATAGCGGATTATTTATCTATCATCATCACGTCCGTATCCAGGTGCGGCGCGGCTCAGACCGCCTCCCGACCGAAAGGACCTAAAAGATGGATACGAACCTCACCGCCGGCTTCTCCACAACGCCGGAACCGACCACGTTCATCGTCAATGTGATCCACGCCCATCCCGGCAAGCAGGAAGAGGCCTTCCGCATCATTCAGGATGTCGTTCACTACGTAGCGGAACGGAAGCAGGGCTTTCTCTGGAGCAACCTTGCCAAAAGCGCGGACGGCAAGACCGTGGTGAATATCGAAGCCATCCGCGATGCCGGCAATGTGGACGAGTTCTTCTCCGATCCGGTCTTCCGCGAAAAGTTCCGCCAGCTCGACGAAGTTTCCACGTTCGAGTTCCATACCTATGCAGTCGCCGACCTCGTCATGCCTAGGCTTGGCCGACAGGGTTAGCACTGCCTTGGCGGAAGCCCTGTCCGCAGGGCTTCCGCCTCCGGCGACAAAACTCTCGCAGGAGAAGCCGGGCAAGGTCGTTTATGAGCTGTATCGGACGTCGCCGACGCGATAGAACCGTCTTGTCACCTTCGACAGCGATTCTTTTCCCCCGACGCCCATGAGCCATATCCGTCCGCTGATCCCCCTCCTCGTCACCGCAGGCATCCTGATCGGCGGCAACGGCTTGCAGGGCACCTATATCGCGCTGCGCGGCTCGGCCGAGGGTTTTTCGCCCTCGACGATCGGCATGATCGGCGCCGGCTACAGCATCGGCTTCGCCTTCGGCTGCATGTATGTGACGCGCCTGCTCCGTCAGATCGGCCATATCCGCACCTTCTCGGCGATGGCGGCGGTCACCGCATCCGCTTCGATCGGGCTATCGATGATCATCGACCCGATCTTCTGGTTCGCGATGCGCTTCGTGATTGGTATCGCGGTCGCCAGCCTGTTTGCGACCGTCGAGAGCTGGATCAACGCCAAGGTCACCAATGCCAACCGGGCGCGCACCCTCTCCGTCTACCGTTTCGTCGATCTCGGTTCGGTGACGGTGGCGCAATACATCATCCCGACGGTCGGGATCGAAGGGCCGATCATCTTCAACATCATCGCCATTGCGCTGATCCTGTCGCTGGTGCCGATCTCGATCGCCGACAAGTCGAGCCCGGCGCCGCCGGAAACGATCACGTTCGATCTGAAGGCGGTGTGGCGCATCTCGCCGCTCGCGGTCGTCGGCGTCATCTCGGTCGGCCTTTCGATGGCGGCCTTCCGCAATATCGGGCCGATCTATGCGGCAGAGATCGGCATGAGCATCACCTCGATCGCCACGTTCATGAGCGCCGGCATCATCGGTGGCGTGGTGCTGCAATATCCGCTCGGCCTCTATTCCGACCGGCTCGACCGACGCCGCGTCATCCTGTGGACGACGATCGGCTCGATCATAACCGGCGCCTATCTCTCCTTCGGGGCAGGTACCAACGAGACCGCCAATATCGTCAGCGTCTTCCTGTTCGGTGCCTTCTCGATGCCGCTCTATTCGCTGTGCTCGGCGCATGGCAACGACTACGCCAAGCCCGGCGAGCATGCGCTGGTCTCCGCCGGGCTGCTGTTCTACTGGTCTGTCGGCGCGACGATCGGGCCGTTGCTCGCCTCGATCCTGCTGCAGTATTTCGGGCCACGCGCCTTTTTCGCCTACACCTCGTTCATTTTCCTCGGCTTCATGATCTTCACCCTGAGGCGGATGCGGGCGCGTCCCTCCGTGCCTCCGTCGGAGCGATCCTGGCGCTTCCGCTCGCTGCTTCGAACATCTGCCTATTTCAACAGGCTCGCCGGCCCGCCCGATAAAGATGAGCGCGAGTAACGCTTAGACACCGTTCCGTATTGACATATGCGGCCGGAAGGAGAAGGAAGGTTGATCACCCTCACGTGAATGAAACGATGATCCAGACGACCGCCGCACTCGAAGAAGCCTGCATCCAGCTGGCCCAATCGGACTTTATCACCATCGACACCGAATTCCTGCGGGAAACGACCTTCTGGCCTGAGCTGTGCCTCATCCAGATGGCGAGCCCGACTGTCGAAGTCCTCGTCGATCCGCTCGCCAAGGGGCTGAGCCTGAAACCCTTCTTCGAGCTGATGGCCAATTCCGCCGTCACCAAGGTGTTTCACGCCGCTCGCCAGGATATCGAAATCATCCACCATCTCGGCAATCTGGTGCCGCATCCGATCTTCGACACGCAGGTCGCCGCTATGGTCTGCGGTTTCGGGGACTCGGTCTCCTACGACCAGCTCGTCAGCCGCATCAAGGACGTCCATATCGACAAGTCGTCGCGCTTCACCGACTGGAGCCGCCGGCCGCTTTCCGACAAGCAGCTGGAATATGCGCTGGCCGACGTCACCCATCTGCGCGACGTCTATCTCTTCCTGAAGGCCCAGCTCGAGCGCGAAGGCCGCGCCCTGTGGCTGACCGAGGAAATGGCCGTGCTGGAATCGCCCGGCACCTACGACCTGCACCCGGACGACGCCTGGCAGCGCCTCAAGTCGCGCCTGCGCAAACCGACCGAGCTCGCCGTCCTCAAATTCGTCGCCGCCTGGCGCGAGCGCGAGGCGCGCAGCCGCAACGTGCCGCGCTCGCGCGTGCTGAAGGACGATGCCATCTACGAGATCGCCCAGCAGCAGCCGAAGGACGTGGAAGCCATGTCGCGGCTTCGCACCATTCCAAAGGGCTGGGAGCGTTCCGCCTCCGGCACCGCGATCATCGAGGCGGTCAATGCGGCGCTCGCCCTGCCGAAGACCGAGATGCCGCATGCGCCGAAACACGTGCATGTGCCGGAAGGCACCGCCGCCGCCGTCGAACTGCTCAAGGTTCTGCTGAAGCTGATCTCCGACAAGCAGGGCGTCGCCGCCAAGATCATCGCCAATTCCGACGATCTGGAAAAGATCGCCGCCGAGGGCGAAGCGGCCAATGTAGGAGCCCTCTCGGGTTGGCGTCGCGACCTCTTCGGTGACACCGCACTCAAACTGATCAGCGGCGGCGTGGCCCTGCGCTTCGTCAACAAGAAGGTCGAGGCGGTGGAGCTTTAAGGGTATGCGACGATCGCTTGCCCCGAGCTTCGCGGCGCAGGAGGCCTGAGCGACCGATGCGTTACCCGACATCGAATGTCCTGATCGCTGTCGTCATCCTGCTGTCGCTGCTGCTCGTCCTCCTCATGGAAGCGGCAGGCCTTGGAGCCTTCTCGCCGCTCTGGGTCCGCCCGATCATCCGAGTGATCTGCGCCGCCAACCTGATCGTGGCACTGGTGGGTCTAGGATCCCCGCGATCAACCGGCTGGATCAACTATCTGCTCCTCAGCATCACCACCTATGTCGTGGCCTCGACCACGCCGACCGCCGCGCTCTGGGTCATTCCGCGGACGATGCTCGTCGCGGTCAGGCATGCATTTTCGAGCCTTTGGTGATCTTGTCGACGATCTTTTTCTCGGCCCTGAGCGCAATGCCCACCAACCTGGCCTCCTCCGGCGCAAACTGCGCGAATACCTCGCGGTTGGCCGCGTCATGGCCGGTCGAGAACATTTCCTCGATATAGGCCGAGGTCGTCACTTCGCGTTCCAGCGAGCGCCGGTGGATGGTGCGCAGCATCTCCCGGTCGGCGGTCAGCACCACGATCGGCTGGATGCTCATCGGATTGTAGACATGACCCGCCGCATCCCGATATGGTTCACCGATGATCGCGGGATTTTGCGCGATGATGCCGCTCGTCAGAAACGCGGTCACATTGAGCTCCTGCCAGGGGGCGAGGTCATCGCGAAGCACGATCGCGATCTTGGTATCGAACATGAAGAACAACTCCGTCGAAGGTTATGCCAAAGGCCATGCAAGAACCGACGAGATAGCGGCAGCCGACGCGCCGGGTCTTGAACGTTCGTGCAGCGCTCCAGGCACATCTGGCGGCAACTCAGATTCTACGCCGGACGGCAGCGCAAGGGACGCGCCTGACGGCAGCGCAAGAGGCGCGCCTGATGGCAGCGCAAGAGGCGCGCCTGATGGCATCGTCCAGGCGCCCTCCTCGCGCGGCATCGAGCGGATCGAGGCCCGCTTCCATGGGCTCGGTTTCGAGCCGCACCGCCACGACACCTATGCGCTGGGCCTGACGCTTTCCGGCGTCCAGACCTTCCAGTATCGCGGCGCCGCGCGCGCCAGCCTGCCCGGCAATGTCATCGTCCTTCATCCGGACGAAGTGCATGACGGTGCGGCCGGCACGGATGACGGCCTGCGCTACCGCATGCTCTACCTGCCGCCGGAACGGCTGATCGAGGCGGCCGGCGGCGCGCGCGGCCTGCCCTTCGTGCCGGATCCCATCATCATGGACGCGCAATTCCGCCAGTGCCTTGCCGAAGCCCTGAACGATCTCGAAGCCGAACCGCAGGACCTGTTGCTCGACGACCTGATCGGCCGCATGGCGACAAGCCTCTGGCGTCATGCGGACGGCAAGGGCGGTGCGCCGGGCACGCCGCGCGCGCAAAAGGCGGTTCTGCGCTGCCGCGATTACCTGCAGGCAAATTCGGAGCGGGTCGTCTCCTCCGAAGAACTCGAAGCGGTGAGCGGCTTCGACCGCTATACGACCGCCAGGCAATTCCGGAAACTTCTCGGAACCAGCCCGCACCGCTATCTCGTCATGCGCCGCCTCGACCGGGCGAAGGTCCTCCTGTCGCAAGGCGGCAGCCTGGCGGAGATCGCGGCCGATACGGGCTTTGCCGACCAGGCGCATTTCACCCGGCATTTCAAGAAGACCTTCGGCATGACGCCGGGGCGCTGGATGGCGCTTCGCAGGAGCGCGTAAAGCCTCCATGCGCCTGTAAAATTTCAGTCACCAAAGCTTCATCGAAGCGTCAACCTTCCATCACCTCGCCGTCACGCACCCGCCTTAACCGGTTGGCGTCTTCGACACGCCAACCAACAGGTGATCCATGATCCGCTTTCTGCTTACCACCGTCGCGCTTTCCGCGCTGATCGGCGGCTCCGCTTCCGCTGACGACAAGGTTTTTCCGGCCAAGCTCACGGGCCAGGCGATCCTGCCGGCCAACACGGTCGTTCCGGCTCCGGCCGATGCTCCGGCCTTCCTCAAGACCTCCGGCAAGTTCACCACCCCCGACCGCAAGCGCACCGAAGCCCTCGGTACCCTGCCGGGCAAGGACGGCGCCCGCATGACCGAGGTCAAGCTGCCGCTCGACGGCCAGCCGGTCCAGGGTTTCTCCGGCATCAAGACCATGGCTGACGGCACGTTCTGGACGCTCTCGGACAACGGCTTCGGCAGCAAGAGCAATTCCTCCGACGCCATGCTGTTCCTGCACCAGATGAAATTCGACTGGGCCGCCAACAAGGCCGAAGTCGTCAAGAACGTCTTCCTCTCCGACCCGAACAAGATCGCGCCGTTCCCGATCGTCACGGAAGCCTCGGAAACCCGTTACCTCACCGGCGCCGATTTCGACATCGAATCGATCCAGCCGGTTGCGGACGGCTTCTGGCTCGGCGAGGAGTTCGGCCCCTACCTCATCAAGGTCGATAGCCAGGGCCGCCTCACCGACGTCATCGCCACCACAGTCGATGGTAAGCCGGTCACGTCTCCCGACAACCCGCTTGTCCAGCTGCAGGCCAACCCGGTCGCCAAGGCACCGGTCTTCAACTTAAAGCGTTCCGGCGGCTATGAAGGCCTCGCCATGTCGAAGGACGGAGCCAGGCTCTACGGCCTGCTCGAAGGCCCGCTCTTCAAGGAAGACGGCAAGGTCGAAGACGCGGACGGGCTGACCGCGCTGCGCGTCATCGAATTCGACGTCGCCTCCAGGACGTGGACCGGCCGCTCCTGGCTTTACCCGCTCTCCAAGGGCGGCGAGGCGATCGGCGACTTCAACATGATCGATGCGACGACCGCTCTCGTCATCGAACGCGACAACGGCGCCGGCACCGCCGACAAGCCCTGCGCCGACCCGGCGAAGCCTGAGCCGACCTGCTTCAACGCGCCCGCCAAGCACAAGCGCGTCTACAAGATCGAAATGACCGACGCCAATGTCGGCAAGGCCGTCCGCAAGATCGGCTATATCGACCTGATGAACATCCAGGACCCGGACAACAAGAAGAAGGCCGGCAGCGTTGCGGGCGTCTACGACATGCCGTTCGTGACGATCGAGAACGTCGATGTGATCGATGCCACCCACATCATCATCGGCAACGACAACAACCTGCCATTCTCGGCCGGCCGCGCCGTCGACAAGGCCGACAACAACGAGTTCAGCGTGCTCGAAGTGGGTGAGTTCCTGGCTGCGAAGTAAGCGGCAATCGCTACAAAAGCGAAGAGCGTCCGGTGGAAGCCGGGCGCTCTTTTTTTTGGGGGGTCGGGCGCTAGTGGGCGCTTTCGGGCCCAATCGGACAGGCGACAATCAAACTGCCCCTCCAATCCCTTTTTTTACGAGTGATGCCCTGTTAAGTTGCAAGGCAACGATTGCACAGGAGGTCTGAGGGTCATGAGTAACGTTACTCAATCTAGTGCTTCAGGAATTCCTTTAGATAACGCGAAAGAGGCCGTCCGCATGTCTGAGGCATACATTGACGCGACCCTGCGAATATCAATCGCGGCGGACAGTCGCGCCATGCAGCTTTCTGGCATGACTGCTACGGCTTCAACGGCTCTCCTGGTTTTCGGCCTTACCAGTCTTTATAATTGGACAACACCGAACGATGTATTTGCCGTGGCTTCTTTCACTGCGTCAGGATTGTTCTTCGTCGCTTTGCTTTTTGCATTGTGGGCCGCATCGCCAAGAGCAATGGGGACCGCGGGCACACCGGTCAAAAATTGGAGTACAGAAGAACTTACCGGAGACCTCGTTGCTCCGCTGATTAGTCAAGCACATATCTATTCTAAACAAGCAGATGAAAACCTGATGGTGCTACGACGAAATGCTCTTCGCATCAGGGCAACCCTGTTGGTCCTAGGAGCAACGCCAGGGCTTTCTGCGGTAGCGGCTTGGCTTCGCCACGCATATGCAAACAACCTATGGCCCTTTTAGTCTAGTGGGTCGATTGGTTTATGGGGGGCTTGGATCGGTTTGGTAGACTCAGTGGGCATGTTAGGCCTCCTTAAATCTTGCAGCTACTTTGGATAATATCACAGATGCTGGCGCATTTCGCGAGCGAATCGAGCCGGAGAACCGATCTTGCCAAAACTCTGTACTTTAACGAACGGACAGACAGAAAATGATGGCAGCGTACCTTTCCACGGAGTCTGACAACCCCAATTGTCAGTAGACCGCTTCTGGCACAAAGCAACCGGTCGGCGTCTCATCCGATACCCGCAAGCTCACTCGCGATAATTGAACAACCACTTGATGAACGCAGTCGATATCGTCACGAAAGCCATCAACCCCGCCCAGGTTTCCACATAGAACGGCGGTTGGGCCGGCAGTTTTCCTTCAATGTCGAAATAACCCAGGGTCATAAGAGACGCACAGACGACGAAAGCGAACGTCGCACAGATCCAGATCCGCAAATAAGACATCCATCTCCCCCTTCGTCGCGCGCCGTAAAATAAATCAACGGCGGCATCGGGAAAGTCGTCCAATCGGAGTAGACCGCCAGCCCAATGAGGGATCCGGCATGGCGGCGAACCGCCTCATGCCCGTGTTTCCAATTATTCCCGCTTGGCTCACTCGAACCTGAACGCCAGCCGTTTGCCCGTCAGCCGTGCCAACTGCTGCAAACGCCCGTCCAGCCGCTCGCCGGCGAAATCGCGGTAGGCTGAGGGGACAACGAATTCGAGGTCGAGGTCCGGCTCGGAGGACGGGCGGAAGGTCAGGTTGTGGACGAGGCCCGGCATCGAGGCCGAGAACAGGTAGACGACCCGGAGCAGCCCACCGAGCAGCTTTGCGAGGTCGAGCAGGCGCGGCGTGGCGATCGTCGCCAGCGGCCCGGTCGCGCCGTCGTCGTGCAGGCCTTCGAACCGGTAGTAGTTGGCGAGCGCCAGGTAGGCGCGGCCGGCGTGAGTGATGCCGACAAAGGAGGAGTGGGCGATCAGGTTCAGCGCCTGCAGGCCGCGATAATCGGGATGCGCGCGCCAGCTGATATCGGCGAGCAGGCAGGCGGCCTGGCGATAGCGGCTTTCCTCTTCCGTCTCGACGATCCCAAAGGCCGGCACCATGCGGCCGGTCCAGTCGGCGAGCTCGCGGGCGTGTTCGGGCGACCGGGCGCGCAGGATGGCGAGCTGGTCGGCGGCGACCAGCAGCGGATCGCCCGCCTTCTCTTCGTCGGAAAGCAGCGAATAGAGATAGCCTTCGCGGACGCCTTGCGCCGAAAAGCTCACCCTGGCGGGCTTCATCACCGCAAGGACTTCCTGCATGGCGATGGCGCCGAAGGGCAGCAGCGAACGGCGGCTCTTTGAAACGGCCTGCCAGGCGGGATCCTTGCTGTCCTTGGCGGCGATCACCTCGTCGAGGAATTTCTGCATATCCTCGAGAGACAGCTCGTAGCCCTGCATCATGTGCAGCGGATATTTGCTGATTTCCATATGCAGCTTGGCGATGTTGCGCCAGGTGCCGCCGACGGCATAGAAGGTGCGGCCCGCGCCGTTCTCCAGGAACCGCGCCGTGTTGACCTGCTTGCGGGCGAAGGTGCGCGCCTTGGAGAGCGAATTGCCGGAGGATTCCGACAGCCGCAGGCCGCCCAGCGGCAGGGTGATGCCCTTGCCGAATTCCGTGCCCTTGATGTCGATCAGCTCCAGCGAGCCTCCGCCGAGGTCGCCGGCAATGCCGTCAGGATCATGAAACCCGCTGATGACGCCGAGCGCCGAATACCGCGCCTCTTCCTCGCCGGACAGAAGTTGGACCTCCTGGCCGAGGATCTTTTCCGCCTGGGCGATGAAATCCGGCCCGTTCGACGCTTCGCGGGCGGCAGCGGTCGCCAGCACGTAGACCTCGGTTGCCTGGGCCTGGCTGGAGAGCGCCCGAAAGCGCTTCAGCGACAACAGTGCGCGCGCCACGCCCTCGTCGTCCATCCGGCCGTTCGAGCCCAATCCCTTGCCGAGGCCGCACAGCACCTTCTCGTTGAAGAGGACGGTCGGCGCACGGGACAGGCCTTCGTAGATGACGACGCGGACGGAGTTCGAGCCGATGTCGATGACGGAGACAGGAGCGATCCCCGGAAGGCGCCCCTGGGCTTCTGATCGTACCATATTGCCTATTTCTTGCGTCCGGACACGAGGCCGGCGATAAGTTTCGGAGCACTCGACTTCAGGGCTTCACCGCGCCCCGAGAGGCTCGGATTGGTCATGAAATAGTGCTGCGCGTTAAAAGGTTCCTCGCCCTTGCGCACTTCCATGCGCCGCGACGTGCCGTCGGCCAATATCTCGTAGCTCTGCTGGTTGTCAATCAGGTTGCCCAGCATGATCTGTGAAAGCACCTGCTCATGCACAGTCGGATTGAGGAGCGGCACCAGCGTTTCGACGCGGCGATCGAGGTTGCGCGGCATCATGTCGGCCGAACCAATATAGACGAGCGCCTTGTCGGACGGCAGGCCGAAACCGTTGCCGAAGCAGAAGATGCGGCTGTGTTCCAGGAAGCGTCCGACGATCGACTTGACGCGGATATTGTCGGAGAGACCGGCCACCCGCGGACGCAGGCAGCAGATGCCGCGCACCACGAGATCGATCTCGACGCCGGCGCGGCTGGCGCGATAGAGCGCGTCGATGATCTCCGGATCGACCAGCGAATTCATCTTCATCCAGATCGCCGCCGGCTTGCCTTCCTGGGCGTGGCAGATCTCCTCCTCGATATGGCGCAGGATGCGCGGCCGAAGCGTATAGGGCGAGACCGCCAGCTTCATGCTCTCGGCCGGCTCGCCGTAACCGGTGATGAAGTTGAAGATGTTCGCCATGTCGTGGGCGATCTTCGGGTTGCAGGTGAAGAAGGACAGGTCCGTGTAGATCTTGGCGGTGATCGGGTGGTAGTTGCCGGTGCCGAGATGGCAATAGGTCCTGAGCTTGCCGTCCTCGCGGCGCACGACCATCGACATCTTGGCATGCGTCTTCAGTTCGATGAAACCGAAAACGACCTGCACGCCGGCGCGTTCCAGGTCGCGCGCCCAGCGGATGTTCGCCTCTTCGTCGAACCGGGCCTTGAGCTCGACCAGCGCCGTCACCGACTTGCCCATTTCGGCCGCGTCGATCAGCGCCCGGACGATCGGGCTGTCGTTCGAGGTGCGGTAGAGCGTCTGCTTGATGGCGAGCACGTCCGGGTCGCGCGCCGCCTGCAGAAGGAACTGCACAACCACGTCAAAGGATTCGTACGGATGATGGACCACCATGTCCTTTTCGCGGATGGCCGCGAGGCAGTCGCCGGCGTGTTCGCGGACCCGCTCGGGAAATCGGGCGTTGTGGGTTTCGAAGCGCAGGTCGTCGCGCGGCGCCTTGGTAATCTCCGACATGGTGTTGAGCGCCAGAAGGCCCGGCAGAACCGCGACGCGGTTGTCCGGCACGCCGAGTTCCTGCACCACGAACTGACGGAGCGACGCCGGCATTTCCGAATCGGTCTCGATGCGGATGACCTTGCCGCGGCGGCGACGCTTCAGCGCCGTCTCGAAGAAGCGCACCAGGTCTTCGGCCTCTTCCTCGACTTCGATATCGCTGTCTCGGATGATGCGGAACGTGCCGGCGCCCTTCACCTCATAACCGGGGAAGAGCCGGTCGGTGAACATGCCGACCACATCCTCGAGCGTGATGTAGCGGATCGCGGTGTTGAGGTCCGGCAGGCGGATGAAACGGTCGAGCGTGGTCGGCAGGCGCAACAGGCCGGTCATCGGCTCCTTGCCGTGCTTGCTGTGCAGCTGCAGGCCCATCGAGAAGCCGAGGTTCGGGATGAACGGGAACGGGTGCGCCGGGTCGATCGACAGCGGCGTCAGGACCGGGAAAAGCTCGTCGTCGAAGGAGTTCGACAGCCAGGCGCGGTCCTCGGCTGACAGCGCCGCGGGCCTGACGATCAGGATGTCTTCCTTGGCGAGATATTGCTGCAGCACGGCGAGCGAGGCCTGCTGTTCCATCTGCAGGTTGTCGATTTCCTGCAGGATATTGTCGAGCTGTTCGGCCGGCGTCTTGCCGTCGGGTGAGCGGATGACGATGCCCTGCCGCACCTGGCCTTCGAGGCCGGCGACGCGCACCATGAAAAATTCGTCGAGATTGGCCGCAGAGATCGACAGGAACCGGACCCGCTCCAGAAGCGGATGGGCGGTATTCAGCGTTTCCTCGAGGACGCGGCGGTTGAACTGCAGCCAGGAGAATTCACGATTGATGAACCGGTCCGGACTGGTCATCAGGTCGAGGTCGGTATTGGCCGCCTCCAGGCCGGGCTCGCGCGCTTCAGTCGTGATCGAATCCATCCCGTCCATCCCATGCTGACCCTTGGCCAATGCCGACCCTAAGGCCTGATTACAGTTTGACGAGCGAACTGTCACAGTCAATCGTCAGAGCCGGCGCCGGTTCCGGAATTCCCAAAATCATTCAGCACTTCGGCGGCGAGCGGGCGGGTGATCCGTGTACCGCGCGCCAGCGCCAGCCGGTCCAGGCGCTCGACGATCGTCTGCGCCGCGCCGAGCGACCGTTCCATCCGATTGACGATGTAACCCACCAGCTTGTCGTCGATATAAAGCTGGCGGTCGGCGAACAGCTTGACGATCACCTGGGCCAGAAGGTCCTCGTCAGGCTCACCGATCTCCACCACGGTGGCCGCCTTCAGCCGGGATTTCAGGTCCGGCAGGGCGACGCCCCAGGAAACCGGCCAGAGGCGCGAGGTCATCAAAAGGCTATGACCGTTCTCGCGCACGCTGTTGATGACGTGGAACAGTTCGGTCTCGTCAAAACCGCGGCGTTCGGCATCCTCGAACAGGACGGGACCGGCGGCGGCAAGGGCTTCGGCATTCGAACCGGTGACGGGATGGATGTCGGCAGCACCCGCCTTCTCGCGCCAGATATGCGCCAGGTGTGACTTTCCCGACCCGACCGGGCCGGCCAGCACGACGACGGGCGACGGCCAGGCCGGCCATTCGTCGACGATCGCCACCGCCGCAGCCAGCCGTTCGGAAACCAGGAGGTCGTCCCGGGTTCTCGCCGCATCATGGGTGAATTGCAGCGGCAACTGTTCTTGCCTGCGCCGCTCGCGCTCGCTCGTCTCGGTCATTGGTCTTTCAAATGCTCTTCTGAGAGGCATTCGCCTGGGAATCATCCGGCGCGTGAGGATCATTCGGGGCGGTTACCTCTGCACCGTTTCGGGCATGTTCCAGCACATGCGGCGGCTCGGCCTCTTCCCAGGGAAGAACGGCCGCCCGGCCGTAATAGATATCGCTGTCAAGATACCGCGACAGCACGAAACGGACAAGCACGCCGACCACGGCGGCGGCCGGCACGGCGATCAGCAGGCCGACGAAGCCGAATATCGCGCCGAAGGCGAACAGCGCGAACATCAGCCAGACCGGATGCAGGCCGACGCTTTCGCCGACCAGCTTCGGCTGCAGGATATTGCCCTCGATAAACTGGCCGACGAAGAAGACGCCGGCGACCGCCATGATCCACGGATAATCCGGCCAGAACTGCACCAGCGCCACGCCGACCGAGAGCACCAGGCCGATCAGCGACCCTATATAGGGAATGAAGCTGATCATGCCGGCGACGAAACCGATCAGAAGCCCGAAATTGAGGCCGACCACCGACAGGCCGACCGCATAGAAGATGCCGAGAATGAGGCAGAGCGAGCCCTGGCCGCGAATGAAACCGGCGACCGATTCATCCATTTCGCGGGCGATCTCGCGGACCGTCGCCACCTGGTCGCGCGGCACCCAGCTATCCACCTTGGCAACCATGCGGTCCCAGTCGAGCAGGATGTAGAAGGCGACGACGGGCGTGACGATCAGGAGCGACACGACGTCGATGATCGCCTTGCCGGAATTCCAGATCTGGGTCAGCAGCGAACCGACGAAACCGGCGCCCTGGCTCAGCACCTCGGAGAAATTCTGCTTGACCGTCTCGATCTGGGCGCTGATCCAGTGCGGCAGGAACGAGCTTTCCGGGCTCGATATGATCTGCTGTAGCTGGGAGATATAACCCGGCAGGGCAGCCGCGAACTCGGTGAACTGGTTGATGATGATCGGGATCACCAGCATCAGCGACAGCGCGAAGACCAGCACGAAACAGACGAGGATCACCACCGTCGCCATCAGGCGGCTCAAGCCCCTCCGTTCCAGCCAGTCGGCCACCGGATCGAGGAAATAGGCGAGCGCCATGCCCGCCACGAAAGGCAGGAGAATGGAGCGGAAGAACCAGAGAAACACCACGAAGACGATGAGAACGCCGACCCAGAAGAAGACGTAGCGCTTCAGGCTCGCGCCGCTGATATGATATGCCATCACCGCTTCCTCTGAATTGCCCGGGCAAAAAAGGGATAGGGAAGCCCGCAACCCAGGTCAAGGGTTTGGAAGCGGTGCAGCAAGGCCTGTGAAAAGCCTTCAAAACCGCGTCCAACGCTTGCATCCGGCGCCATGTCGTGCAATTGCGGGCCGCTATAACGATCATTGGAGATGAACGATGAGCGAGGCGGGCAAGAACGGTCTCACCTATAGCGATGCCGGCGTCGATATCGACGCGGGCAACCTCATGGTCGAGAAGATCAAGCCGGCGGTGCGCTCCACCCGCCGGCCCGGCGCCGACGGCGAGATCGGTGGCTTCGGCGGCCTCTTCGACCTCAAGGCCGCCGGCTTCACCGACCCGATCCTGGTTGCAGCAAACGACGGCGTCGGCACCAAGTTGAAGATCGCCATCGACGCCGACTTCCACGACACGGTCGGCATCGACCTCGTCGCCATGTGCGTCAACGACCTGGTGGTCCAGGGCGCCGAGCCGCTGCTGTTCCTCGACTATTTCGCGACCGGCAAGCTCGATCCCGACCAGGGTGCCGCGATCGTTTCCGGCATCGCCGCCGGCTGCCGCGAGGCGGGCTGCGCGCTGATCGGCGGCGAGACCGCCGAAATGCCCGGCATGTATTCCGACGGCGACTACGATCTGGCCGGCTTTGCGGTCGGTGCTGCCGAGCGCGGCCAGCTTCTGCCGGTCGGCGATATCGCAGCCGGCGACGTCATCCTCGGCCTGACCTCCTCCGGCGTCCATTCCAACGGCTTCTCGCTGGTGCGCAAGATCGTCACGCTTTCCGGCCTCGGCTGGGATGCGCCCGCCCCCTTCCGTGAGGGCATGACTCTGGGTGAGGCGCTGCTGACGCCCACCCGCATCTACGTAAAGCCGCTGCTCAAGGCGATCCGCGAGACGGGCGCGCTGAAGGCGCTCGCCCATATTACCGGCGGCGGTTTTCCGGAAAACATTCCGCGCGTGCTGCCGAAGCATCTGGCAGCCGAAGTCGATCTCGACAGCATCCCCGTACCGCCCGTCTTCTCGTGGCTGGCCAAAACCGGCGGCGTCGAGCCGAAGGAAATGCTGCGTACCTTCAACTGCGGCATCGGCATGATCGTCGTGGTCGCCCCTGAAAACGCCCAGGCGGTCACCGATATCCTGACCAACGAAGGCGAGATCGTCGTGCCGCTCGGCCGCATGGTGAGCCGTTCCGAAGGTGGCGCTGGCGTGATCTACCAGGGCACGCTCGGCCTATGAGCACGTCAGCGGCCGAAACGGCGCGCAGAAAGCGCGTCGCCGTTTTCATTTCCGGCGGCGGCTCCAACATGCTGGCGCTCGCCGATGCCTGCGCCGCGCCGGACTTCCCCGCCGAGATCGTCGCGGTGTTCTCCGACAAACCGGCTGCCGGCGGCATCGCCAAGGCGCAGGCGCGCGGCATCAAAACCTTCGTCTTCGAGCGCAAGGGTTTTGCCGGCAAGCCCGAACACGAGGCGGCGATCCTTGCAGCACTCGCGGAGGTGAAGCCGGATATCCTCTGCCTCGCCGGCTACATGCGGCTTTTCTCCGCCGAGTTCATCAGCCGCTACGAAGGCCGCATCCTCAACATCCACCCCGCCCTGCTACCGCTCTTCCCGGGTCTCCACACCCATGAACGCGCCATCGAGGCCGGTGTGAAGGTCGCCGGATGCACCGTGCATTTCGTTACCGAAGGCATGGATGAAGGCCCGATCCTGGCCCAGGGCGCCGTCCCCGTGCTTGCCGACGACACCGCCGAAACCCTGGCCGGCCGCGTGCTGACCGTCGAGCACAAGCTCTATCCGCTGGCGCTGAAGCTTCTGGCGGAAGGTCGGGTAAGGATGGAAGACGGAAAAGCGGTCTTCGAGGGCCTTTCGGCGGGTGATGAAGCAAGGCTGATCTCGCCCGATCTGCCGTAATTGACCGCAACCGCAACTGCGGTCATCATTGTGTCGGTCCACGGGAGCCCGGACATGACGATCACGGTGAATATCAGCGATACCAATCTTGCCGAACTGCTGGCAAAGGTGGAAGCTGGCGAAGAGATCATCCTCGCACGGGGCGACATTCCGGTGGCAAGGATTGCCCCGGTCACTACCGGTGATGCCGAGCGCCGCAAGAAGGCGATCGAGGAAATCCTCGCCTTTCGGGCGAGGATGCCGAAGATCACGCAGGAGGAAATCGCCGAATGGAAGGCAATCGGCAGACGCTGATGGCTGATTTCGTCGTCGATGCGTCGGTCGTATGCGGCTGGGTTCTGCCTGATGAAAATTCGCCAGTCGTCTCGTCGGCCTTCGAGAAGCTGCAAACCGTGAACGCCATCGCTCCCGATATTCTCTGGCACGAGGTGCGCAACGTCCTCATGATGGCGCGAAGACGCAAGCGCATCGATTTCGCGGCAGTCCGCGAGGGCATCGGCCTGTTGCGTCAGCTCAACATCGTGACACGCCCGTCGCCGGACGACGATCTCATCCTCGACCTCGCGGAACGCCACAAGCTAACCGCTTACGACGCTGCCTATTTCGCGCTTGCTGTCGAGATGAAATTGCCGCTGGCGACGCTCGACCGCCAGTTGATCGACGCAGCGGCACAAGAAGGCGTACCGCTGCTGGCCTAGCTTTACGCCGCCAGCGCCCGCAGCGGGTGCAGCGTGCCGTCGCTGTAGACGAAGCGGCCGGCGCGGAAGGTGGCGCGGATGCGGTGCACGTCGCCCTTTTCCACCACGACCAGGTCGGCGCGCTGGCCGATGGCGATCTCGCCGCGGTCGGTCAGTCCGGCGGAACGGGCGGCATTGCCGGTCGCCATGGCGACGGCCGCCGGCAGGCCGCCTGCGGAAACGTCGGCAAGCTTGAAGACGCCGGGCACGAAAGCGGCCGGGTGGTAATCGGCGGCAATGACAGTCAGCAGGCCGGCCTTGGCGGCGTCTTGGGCGCTCAGATTGCCGGACATGGACTGGCCGCGCAGTGCGTTCGGCGCGCCCATCAGCGTCCAGAGCCCGCGGCGGCGGGCTTCTTCGGCGGCCGGCAGCGTCACCGGAAACTCGCTGATCGTAACGCCGAGATCGAACATCTCGGCCACCTTCCCGACGCTGTCGTCGTCATGGGAGGCGAGCGACAGGCCGTGTTGTAAGGAGAGCGAGACGATTTCCTTCAGCTTCACCTCGATCTCAGGGTTGTCGCGCATGGCGATACGCTTGCGAACAATTTCGGCCGCCATTTCCTCGGAAATCGCCCGGCGTTCGGAAATGCTGGCGACATAGGCGGCGATATTGTTGTACTGGCCCTGGCCCGGCGTGTGGTCGGTGAGCGAAACCATGTCGATCTCGTCGGCCTTCAGCAGCCGCTCGAGCGTCGGGGCGGCACCGATATTGGTGATCTCGTAGCGGGCATGAACGCGATGGTCGATCAGCAGGTTGTCACGCAGGCGATTGATGCCTTCGATGATGGCCGAGGTCGTCTCGAGCGAGCGGACATTGCCGTAGACGCTTTCGGTGGCGAAGGAAACGGCGGCATAGGCCGTGGTGACTCCGGCGGCGGCGAGCTTCTTGTCGAGTTCGTGGATGCCGAAATCGATCGGCATCTGGGCGTTCGGCCGCGGCGCGATCTCGCGCTCGATCATGTCGCCGTGGAGATCGACGAAACCCGGCATCAGCAGCCGCCCGCCGCCGTCGATCACTGCGCCTGCGACCGGCTCAGTGCGGATTTCGGCGATCATGCCATCTTCAACCCGCACAGAACCTGAGTTCACCACCTCGTTCGGCAGAACGAGGGTGAAATTGCCGAGCCACATGGCTTTCTCCTGACCATATAAGGATGATTATCAAGAAGCAGCGCTTAGCCGCCATTCGTGACAATCATGTGAAATCGGCACGGCACGCGGTCAAGTCACAATCAAACGGCGGCTGAAACAACAGGCGAGGCAGATAATTTTATCGCTCCCGCTTTCAGCTTGTAAGCGAAGCCCGATTGATCACCGCCCATTGCAGCAGCATGATCGTCTTGGCGTCGATGATATCGCCGGAGCCGATCATCGCCACCGCCTCGCCGAGCGGCAGTTCCAGCACCTCGATATCCTCGTGCTCCTCGGCCAGACCGCCGCCACCATTGATCCGGTCGGACAGGTCGATCGGCGCATGGAAGAAATGCACGAGCTCGGTGATCGCCCCGGGCGACATGAACGCCTTGAAGACAAACCGCACATCTCTCAAGCGATAGCCGGTTTCCTCCATTGCTTCACGCCGGATCGCATCCTCCGGATGGTCTTCGTCAAGCAGCCCGGCGGGCACCTCGACAATCCAGGGCGGCTTGCCGGAGAGATACGCGGGCAGCCGAAACTGCTTCACCAGCACGACCGTGTCACGCCTAGCGTCGTGGAGAAGAATGCAGGCGGCCTCGGACTTATGGTAGATTTCCCGGTGCAGGCGGTGCGTCTCGCCGCCGCGATCGGTGTAATCGAGCTCGTAGTTTGACAGCCGCGTCCAGCCGTCCGACAGCGTCTTTTCGCTGACGATGTTCACCCGATCATTCCGCTCGGTCATGCCAGTTCCTTGCGAAGCCATACCTTGTTGTCGTGGAAGGCGGCGCCGCCATAGGGCGCCACGGCATCGGCGCCGGTCAGCACGTTGATGCCCTCGCCGTCGAGATGTTTGTGGTTCGGCCACAGCCCTTCGGCGATCAGCACGCCCGGCCTTGCGCCGGCCACCAGCTTCGCATGCAGGCGGATTTCGCCGCGCGCGTTGCCGAGCCGGACGATATCCCCGTCGATTATGCCGAGGCGTTGCGCGTCGGTCGGCTCGATCATCACTTCCGGCCGCCCTTCCCGCTCATAGGAGCTTTTCGTCTCGGTAAAGGATGAGTTGAGGAAGCTGCGGGCCGGCGAGGTCGCCAGCCGGAACGGGTGCGCCTCGTCGGCCACCTCGATGACGTCGACCTGATCCGGGAAGACCGGCAGTTCGGCGACCGGTCCCAGCGGCCCGACATTTTTCGGCGGCTTGTCCGGCGACGGCCCGTTCGACCAGTCCGGACGAAAGCGGAATTTGCCGTCCGGATAACCGAAGCCCTTGATGTAATGGGCGGTTTCGAAATCCGGCTGCGCGTCGATCCATTTTTCGCGCGCAAGGTCGTCGTAGCTACCCCAATGGCTGGCTTTCAGGATGCGGTCGATATGCTGGCGCTCGTCGAGGCCGAAACCGGGGAAATGATCGACGCCGAGGCGTTTGGCCAGCTCTTCGATGACGAAGAGATTGGTGCGCACGGTCGATGGTGGTTCGACCAGCTTCGGCCCGAGCAGGATGTGCTGCTGCCCGCCTGCGCGGTAGAGGTCGTCATGCTCGACGAACATGGTGGCCGGCAGCACGATGTCGGCGACTTCCGCCGTATCGGTCATGAACTGCTCATGGACCGCCACGAACAGGTCGTCGCGCAAAAAACCCTGGCGGACGAGGCGCTGTTCGGGCGCAACGTTCATCGGGTTGGTGTTCTGGATCAGCAGCGCCGTCACCGGCCCGCCGCGGCGCAGGGCTTCCGCATCGCCGGTCAGCACCCGGCCGATCTGCGACTGGTCGAGCTGGCGGATATCCGGATCGGCATAGGCCGTGCCCATCAGTTCCGCCTTGTTGAGCCGGAAAATCTCGCCGTTGTTGTGGAAGGCGCCGCCGCCCTCGTATTGCCAGGCGCCGAGCACGGTCGAAATCGACAGAGCCGCATGCATGGCGACCGTGCCATTGCGCTGGCGGGCGAAACCGTAGCCCAGCCGGAAGAAGGTCTTTTTCGTCGTACCGACGAGTTTGGCGAAGGCCTCGATCTCCGCGGTCGACAGGCCGGTGATGGCGGAGGCCCATTCCGGCGTCTTCGTCTTCAGATGGTCTTCGAGGCCGGCCGGGTCATCGGCATATTGCGCCATGTAGGCCCGGTCGGCGTAACCGTCGCGGAAGGCGACGTGCATGACGGCGCAGGCGAGCGCGGCATCCGTGCCGGGGCGCACGGTCAGCGCCATGTCGGCCTGTTTCATCGTCGGGTTGTCGTAGATGTCGATCACGACGATTTTTGCGCCGCGTTCCTTGCGGGCCTTCACCGCATGGGTCATCACGTTGACCTGGGTCGAGACGGCATTGGTGCCCCAGATCACCACGCAATCGGACTTCGCCATCTCGCGCGGGTCGGGACCACGCAATGCGCCAGTGCCCATCACATAGCCGGTCCAGGCCATGTTGGTGCAGATCGTGCCGAAGAAGCCGGAGTATTTTTTCGCGTGCCGCAGCCGCTCGATCGAATCGCGCTGCACCTGGCCCATCGTGCCGGCATAGAAATAGGGCCAGACCGCCTCGGACCCGTGTTTCGCCTCAGCCTTCACGAAGGCATCGGCGATCTCGTCGAGGGCTGCCTCCCAGGAAATCTCCTGCCAGTTCCCTTCGCCCTTGCGGCCAACGCGGCGCTTCGGATGCATCAGCCGGCCGGGATGGTAGAGCCGTTCGGTATAGCGGGCGACCTTGGCGCAGATGACGCCGGCCGTGTAGGTATTGTCCGCCGCACCGCGCACCCGGCCGATCCTGCCGTCGGCGGTGAGATCTATATCCAGCGCACAGGCCGAGGGACAGTCGTGCGGACAGACGGTGTGTCCGACGGAATTGTGGCCGAGGGTGCTTTTCGCGGTGATCGGGGTCGCAACGTTCATGGCTTTTCTATATTGCAAGCTGACGTCCGCAAAAAGCGTGATTTGCAGCGCATCAATTTAATTCAAGCGAGACACCAGCAACGATGAACTACCGGCACATCTATCACGCGGGCAATTTCGCCGACGTTCTGAAACACGCGGTCCTGGCGCGGCTGATCCGTTATGCCCAGAACAAGGACAAGGCTTTTCGCGTGCTGGATACCCATGCCGGGATCGGGCTCTACGACCTTTCGTCGGACGAGGCGCAGAAGACCGGCGAGTGGCGCGACGGCATCGGTCGGCTGATGGAAGCCGAACTGCCGGCAAAGGTCGCCGACCTGCTGGAGCCCTATCTGACGGCTGTCAGGGACTTGAACCCCGGCGGCGCGCTGAAACTCTATCCCGGCTCGCCAAAACTTGCCCGCATGCTGTTCCGTCCGCAGGACCGGCTGTCGGCGATGGAACTGCATCCGGACGATTTCAACCGCCTGCACAATCTGTTCGAAGGCGATTTCCAGGTGCGCGCCACAGAACTCGACGGCTGGCTGGCGCTCGGCGCTCATCTGCCGCCGAAGGAAAAACGCGGCATCGTACTCGTCGATCCGCCTTTCGAGGAGGAAGGCGAATACAAGCGGCTGGTGAAGGGCCTGTCGACCGGCTGGCGCCGGTTCCAGGGCGGCACCTACTGCCTCTGGTACCCGATCAAGAAGGGCGCCCCGCTCAAGGCCTTCCATGACGAGTTGAAGGCGCTGGAAATCCCGAAGATGCTGTGCGCCGAATTGACCGTTCGAAGCGACCGCGAGACGACCGGGCTCTCCGGATCCGGCCTCATCATCGTCAACCCGCCGTTCACGCTGAAGGACGAGTTGCACGCGTTCCTGCCGGTCTTGAAAACCATCCTGGCGCAGGACCGGTTCGCCTCGCAGCGTGCCTTCTGGCTGACCGGCGAAACCGCCGACGGCGACCTCGATTCGGACGCTTGACCGGGCGGGCCTTCCCGCCCATGGTGCCGCGCATTGCAGGGGGCCGGCCGATGACCAACCGATTTATCGCTTTCCTTTTTCTCGCGTTTTTTGCGTCCCCGGCATCCGCCCAGGAGCGGCGCCCGGATTATGCGGGGCAGTTCGATTTCTACGTCCTGTCGCTTTCCTGGTCGCCGACCTTCTGCGCTTCCCAAAGCGGGGGCAAGAGCGGTAATAAAAACGACCAGCAATGCAGCACGGACAAGGATTTCCGCTTCATCGTCCACGGGCTTTGGCCGCAATACGAAAAGGGCTATCCGGATTTCTGCGAAACGAAGGAGCCGGGCCGCGTTCCGCAATCGCTCGGCGAGCCGCTGTTCGACATCATGCCGTCGATGGGCCTGATCGGCCATCAGTGGCGCAAGCACGGAAGCTGCACGGGCCTTAGCCAGCGCGATTATTTCGGCAAGCTCCGCGACGCCTTTTCGCGGATCAAACTGCCCGCCGACCTGTCCCGCGGCGATGCGGCCGTGACGCTGTCGGCCGACCAGATCGAGGAGAAATTTCTTGCCGCCAATCCGGGCATGAGCCGCCGCGGCATTTCGACGAGCTGCGAGGGCCGGCAGCTCGAGGAAGTGCGCATCTGCCTCAGCAAGGACCTGCAATTCCGCGATTGCGCCGAGGTCGACCGCGACGGCTGCCGGATCAGCCAGATCACCCTGCCCCCGGCGCGCTGAAAATTATCGAGAGGACAAGACCATGAAGCTGCTTTATTCCCCGGCCTCGCCCTATTCCGCCAAGGTGCGCATGGCGGCGCGCCATCTCGGCATCGAGATCACCGAGGTGAAGACCGATACCAACGCCGCCCCGCCGGAACTCATCGACAACAACCCGCTCGGCAAGATCCCGGTTCTGATCCGCGAGGGTGAGCCGCCGATCTACGACAGTATCGCGATCATGCACTGGCTCGACCGTCAGTCGGGCGGCAAGCTCTACCCGAAGAAGGATGCCAAGCGCACCGAGGCCGAAGTGCTGGAAGCGCTCTGCGACGGCATCATGGATTGCCTTCTGGCGATCGTCTACGAGCGTCGCTCGCGCGAAGAAAGCAAGGTCCATCAGCCCTGGATCGACAAGCAGTGGAGCAAGGTGGTGCGCGGGCTCGACCATCTCGAAAACAACCTGCCGAAGACCGGCAGGAAGCTGCATGGCGGCCATTTCGCGCTGGCCGCGACGATCGGTTACCTCGACCTGCGCTTCAACGGCCAATGGGCCGAGGGCCGGCCGGAGCTTGCCTCCTGGCCGGATGTCTTCGCCAAGCGCTTCGCCTCCTACACCGCCATGAAATCGGCGGCGTGAAACAAAAAAAGCCCGGACCGAAGCCCGGGCTTTCCCCAGCCTGTTAAGGCTATCGAACTTAGAACTTCACGCCGATACCAACCTTGACGCTGTGATCGTCGAAACCCTTCGAGACCGAACCGGAATCGAGCGAGTAGCTGTCCGAACCGTAGTCCGTGTAACGGTATTCCACACGAGCGGTGATGTTGTTGGTGACGAAGGCTTCGGCACCGGCACCAACCGTGTAACCGACGCCGGTCTTGTTGTCGGATGAGGTAGCGTCGCGCAGTTCGTTGTCCTGCAGGGCAACACCGGCCGTACCATAGATCAGGAAGGGGTTGAGGTCGTAGCCGACGCGGCCGCGAACCGAGCCGTTCCAGCCAGCCTTGCCTTCAAAGCCGTCGTCCGTGGTGCTCTTCGTGCCGTTGTAGCCGACGTCTGCTTCAACGCCGTAGACGATCGAGCCGCTCTGGAAGTTGTAGCCCGTATAAGCACCGCCGCCGAACTGGCCGTCACGGTCGCCGCTACCGAAGCGGCCCCAGTCATACTGACCATAACCACCGAGATAGAAACCCTGCCAGCTGGCAGCCGGGGCCGGCTCTTCGACTGCAACCGGAGCCTGCGGAATTTGTTCGACGGCATCAGCGGCATTGGCCGCAGAGATGGCGATGAAGCTGGCTGCCGAGGCCATCAGAGTTGCGATGAGAGTACGCATACATTTTCTCCTTTTACTGCTGCGCCGGGAATTCGCCGCGACAACATGGTTGGCGACACATTTGTTCCCTGCTCGCTGAAACGGAATGTGGAGGTCAATTGAGGAATAGAAAGAGCCGAAATGTGAATTGATTGTGGCGCACAGAAGGCCAAAATTTGATGTTGCTGTATCGCAACACACGTTTGATTAACCTTAATCAATACTTACTTTGAATATAAATATTTTTACATTCATAAATTACTTCTTAATACGGAAGAACAACTCAGTCAATACACATGCCGGCATGAGCCGGCGCCACCGCCGCTCGCCGGGTTCCATTTGTATTCGCAGCAAAACCGGATCGGTCGGCTGTAGAAACCGAAATCTGAGCAGAAACACGGACGTATTTCCCCTCTCCGCAGGCGGGCGGCTGGAGCCGGCAGCGCCTGCCGCCGGATTTCCGCCTTAAATATTCCACCCCGGGAACGGCCATTTCGGCCTTCGTCAAGAGCACAGGGCGGAATTCTCGCCAGCGCTTTCAAAATCCGCATCGAGACACTATTTCTCCGGCAGCGGCCTTCGTGCAGGGAGTCGGGCTGCTTCAGCGCAATATTTTGACAAGCTGCCGGTCGCCTGCACATGTCATGGGCGCGTGGTTCGAATCGGTGATGGCCGGATGTCGATATCCGGCGGAGACTATGGAATGAACGGAACGAAGCTGCCCGACGGCGGCGTTCTCTATGACGAGACGGAAGAAGACGACGATGATGTGGTCGTGGCAGAACCGAGCCAGGGCCCCGCTGCGCCCATCGATTGGAACGAGGGCTGGAAGAACGAGACGGGGCTGAAGGGCGCCGACCTGATCGCCGAATTCGTCAAGCACCTGCCGAATGCGCCGGGCGTCTACCGCATGTTCAACGATGCGCAGGACGTGCTTTATGTCGGCAAGGCGCGCAGCCTCAAGAAGCGCGTCGGCAATTATGCGCAGGGCCGCGTCCATTCCAACCGCCTTGCCAGGATGGTGCGCGAAACCACCCATATGGAATTCGTCACGACGCGGACGGAAACTGAAGCCCTGCTGCTCGAAGCCAACCTCATCAAGCGCCTGCGGCCGCGCTTCAACGTTCTGCTGCGCGACGACAAGTCCTTCCCCTATATCATGATCACCGGCGACCACCGGGCGCCGGCGATCTTCAAGCATCGCGGCGCACGCGCACGCAAGGGCGATTATTTCGGCCCCTTCGCCTCGGCGGCCGCCGTCGGGCGCACCATCAACTCGCTGCAGCGCGCCTTCCTTTTGCGCACCTGCACCGACAGCGTGTTCGAGACCCGCACCCGCCCCTGCCTGCTCTTTCAGATCAAGCGCTGTTCGGGCCCCTGCACCCACGAGATCAGCGACGAGGGTTATGCGGAACTGGTGGGCGAGGCCAAGGATTTCCTCTCCGGCAAGAGCCAGAACGTCAAGTCGGCGATCGCCCGCCAGATGGCGGAAGCCTCCGAAGACCTCGATTTCGAGCGCGCCGCGATCTATCGCGACCGGCTGGCGGCGCTCTCCCACGTCCAGAGCCACCAGGGCATCAATCCGGCCGGTGTCGAGGAGGCGGACGTCTTCGCCATCTACAACGAGGGCGGCCTCTCCTGCATACAGGTGTTCTTCTTCAGGACCGGCCAGAACTGGGGCAACCGCGCCTATTTCCCGAAGGCCGATCCGCAGCTCTCCGGCCCGGAAGTGCTCAATGCCTTCCTGGCGCAGTTCTATGACGACAAACCGGTGCCGAGGCAGATCCTGCTGTCGGAAACCGTCGAGGAACAGGATCTCCTCGCCCTCGCCTTTTCCGAGAAGGCGGGCCACAAGGTGACGATCTCCGTGCCGCAGCGGGGTGAGAAAAAGGACCTGACAGACCATGTTCTCGCGAATGCCCGCGAGGCGCATGGCCGCCGGCTGGCGGAAACCTCGTCGCAGGCGCGCCTGCTGCAGGGGCTCGCGGAGACCTTCGGGCTATCCTTCGTACCGCGCCGGATCGAAATCTACGACAACTCGCATATCATGGGCACCAATGCGGTCGGCGGCATGGTCGTGGCGGGGCCGGAAGGGTTCGTGAAGAGCCAGTACCGCAAGTTCAACATCAAATCGACCGACATCACCCCCGGAGACGACTTTGGCATGATGCGCGAGGTGATGACCCGCCGTTTCAGCCGTCTTCTGAAGGAGGAAGGCATTCCGGACCGCTCCACCGCTGCCGGCGCCAGCGCCGAGGATGCGGCCGACGCCGCCTTCCCCGCCTGGCCCGACGTAATCCTGATCGACGGCGGCCAGGGCCAGATGACCGCGGTGCGCGCCATTCTCGACGAACTCGGCATCCGCGACGTGGTGACCGCGATCGGCGTCGCCAAGGGCGTCGATCGCGATGCCGGCCGCGAGCGGTTCTTCGCCGACGGACGATCCGACTTCTCGCTGCCGCCGCGCGACCCGGTGCTCTACTTCATCCAGCGCATGCGCGACGAGGCGCATCGCTTCGCCATCGGCTCCCACCGGGCGCGGCGCAAGAAGGAGATGGTCAGGAACCCGCTCGACGAAATCTCCGGCATCGGCCCGGGCCGCAAGCGCAAGCTGCTGCAGCATTTCGGCACGGCGAAGGCGGTTTCGCGCGCGGGCCTGACCGACCTCATGGCGGTCGAGGGAATTTCGGAGGCCGTCGCCAAACAGGTCTACAACCATTTCCACGAGAACCGGGCGGGATGAGGAATTATTCGCCGCCGATCAGCCACCCGAACCCGTCCGACGCAATCGGCTGCAAAAAAGCCGCGAAACCCTGTTGACGCTTCGACCTCAACACATCAACTAGGAGCAAACATCCGGAAGGCTCCCCATGGCGTCGCGCGCGTACAATATTCCCAATCTTCTGACCTATGCGCGCATCGTGGCAGTTCCGATCATCGTCGGCTGCTTTTTCATCGAGGGACAGCTTGAAAGCTCGGACGTGGCACGCTGGACGGCGCTTATTCTCTTCGCCGTCGCCTCGATCACCGACTATCTCGACGGTTATCTCGCCCGCATCTGGAACCAGACATCGAATATCGGCCGCATGCTCGATCCGATCGCCGACAAGCTGCTGGTCGCCGCGGTGCTGCTGTTGCTCGCCGCCGACCAGACGATCGCCGGCTGGTCGCTCTGGGCGGCAATCACCATCCTCTGCCGCGAAATCCTGGTGTCAGGCCTGCGCGAATATCTGGCCGCGCTGAAGGTCTCCGTGCCGGTGACGCGCATCGCCAAATGGAAGACGACGATCCAGATGGTGTCGATCGCCTTCCTGCTTGCCGGGCCTGCCGGCGACAAGATCCTGCCCTACACGACCCAGATGGGCATCGTGCTTCTCTGGCTCGCCGCGATCCTGACCTTCTACTCGGGCTATGATTATTTCAAGGCCGGCGTCAAACATCTGGTGGACGAAGAATGACCGTCAAACTCGTCTATTTTGCCTGGGTGCGTGAACGGATCGGCAAATCCGAGGAAGACCTCGACCTGCCGGCAGGCGTCGTCACGGTCGGCGATCTGCTCGCGCATCTGACGACATTAGGCGAGGAATACGAGAACGCGCTGCAGTTCCCCGACGTCATCCGCGTCGCCATCAACCAGGAACACGCCGAACACGACGAACCGATCGCCGGCGCTCGGGAGATCGGCATCTTTCCGCCGATGACCGGGGGGTGATCGGGATGGCGGGGCGAACCACACGCTCCCTCATTCCTGTGCTTGTCACAGGAATCCAGCGCGCCCAAGTCCTTGGGCGTAGAAGACTTGCCTCCGCGAAAACGTTCATTCACGGCGCAGACGCGCCGTGGCTGGATTCCTGTGACAAGCACAGGAATGAGGGAGTACTCTGGTTGGCCGTCGCGGCCCACGGCGAGGCATTCAGATGACCACCCCCAGCATCCGCGTCCAAGCCACCGATTTCGATCTGCAGGCCGAAATCTCCGCCCTCACCGCCGACCGCAAGAACATCGGCGCGGTCGTCACCTTCACGGGCCTCTGCCGCGACGAACAGGGCGCGCTGTCAGCGCTGGAACTCGAACATTATCCCGGCATGGCCGAAGCGGAGATGCGCCGCATCGGCGAACTCGCCATCGAGCGTTTCTCGCTCATCGGCCTCACCGCCATTCACCGCTTTGGCAAGATCATGCCCGGTGAAAACATCGTGCTGGTCATCGCCGCCGCCCCGCACCGGCAGGCGGCTTTCGACGGTGCAAATTTCGTCATGGACTTCTTGAAGACCTCGGCCCCCTTCTGGAAGAAGGAACACGCCGCCGACGGCTCTCAGGGCGACTGGATCGCCGCCAAGGATGCGGACGATACCGCCCGCGACAAGTGGCGGTGATCTACGGCACCACCCGCTCCCGTCGGCTCATCACCAGAACCATGACCAGCACCGCGACCACAAAAAGGTCGCGCCAGACGATCGGGCCGTAACCGCTCCAGAGCGTTTCGGCGAGCCCTATGACGGCGGCCCCCGCCGCCGAGCGCAGCGGGTTGGAGTGGCCGCCGGCTGCCGCGATCAGCACCACTTTCAGACCGAACAGCAGGCCTGCGCCAAAATCCATCGTGCCGTAATGGGAGGTGGCGAGCACGCCGCAGATGGAGGCGTAGAGCGCTGCCGCCGCGTAGGCCGTGACGAAAACCCGTGCGGAATTGGTGCCCGAGAGTTCAGCCGCGAGGGGGTCGTCCGAGACCGCCCGCCACATGCGGCCCCAATGGGTGCATGCCAGCACCAGATAGCCCGCTCCGACGGCCGCCAGCATGATGGCGATGTTGATCAGCTGGATCAGCGTCAGCGTCACCGGAAAGCCGTCCGCGTGCCAGAAGACGACCGCGTCGTTGAGGAAGGGCGGCAGCCACAGTTCGCGCGTATCGGCGGCGATCCGGGCGCCCTCCATCAGCACCATCAGCACGCCGAGCGAGGCGACGATGACCGCATTCGGCGAGATCCTTGCCAGCGGCCTCATCACCAGCTGCCCGATCGTCACCCCTGCCCCGATGCCGCCAGCAATACCCGCCGCGGCACCCAAAGCCAGAGCCGCGGGCAGAACCAGCCACAGCCGGTTCCAGCCGAAATGGGCAAAAAGCAGATAGAGATGGCCGGAGAAGGCGAAGATTGCGCCATAGGTGATGTCGGCCCGCTTCGTCACCGCAAACGCGATCGAATATCCGAAGGCGAGCGTCGCATAAAGCACCGCCAGCGGAAACGCATTCGCCAGTTGCTGCAGCAGATAGGCCATGGGCACTCCGATAGCGGCCACGAATATAACTGGTCAATGGCAGTTTACCAGTTATAATATCGCATGAGCTTTTCCTGGACCCCGCATCGTTTTGCCGGAGGCGCGCTGGCGCTGGATGTCGCCAACAGCGTCATCCTGCGCTTCGACCCGACACGCAGCGTCGACCGGTTCGCCGAGCCGCAGCAGATGGACGCCTTTCCGAAGGCGGCCGAGAAATTCTCCGCCGAGCGGGCGCTGTTCGGCGATCTCGCACCCATGCAGCCCGACAACCACACTCCGTTCATTGCGCTGCGTGAAGCCATAGACCGCTATTTTCGCGCCCGGGTGCTGGGCGACGATGCACAGGCACTGCTTGCCGATTTCCTCGAAGCTACGGCGGTCATCCTGCGCCGGGCGGAAAGGAATTCGCTGGAAGCAGCGACCGCCCATTCGGCACTCAGGCTGCTTGCCGGCGAAGAGATTTCCCGCATGAAGATCTGCGGAAGCTGCGGCTGGCTGTTCATCGATCGCAGCCGGAACCGCAGCCGCACCTGGTGCGACATGGCGGTTTGCGGCAATCGCGTCAAAGCCAACCGCCATTATCATCGCAGGAAAAAGGAGGCCGTCCCATGATGCGCCGGCTTGTGGTTTTCAGCCTTGCGGCCCTTGCTCTTGCGGCCTGCCAGCGGCAAACGGAAAAGCTGGTGGAGGTGAGCGGGCATATCTTCGTGTTCAACTACCGGGTCGCCAGCGCCACCTATCTCGTAACGCTCAACAAGACCGGGCCGATACCGGACGGGGCCGTGGTGATCGCCAAATTCGATGACCCCGCCGGCGGCGATCCGATCGTCGTCAACGAAAAAATCTTCCCCGCCTGGAACAAGATCACACTGCAGAGCCCCAATGTCCGGTGCGTGCGCAAGGACAAGCCGTATTTCGTCGATATCAGGCTGGTGGATGCGAGTGGCGGCACGTTGCAGGAGTTGAGGACCCGGCTCGTCTCCGATGTCGACCAGTCGGTGCTTCCCAGCAAGCCGCTGGTACTCGGTGCCGGCTACGAGCGGAACCCGGAGGTCTTCAAGCCGGACGGGACGGTGGACTACGGCCGGGACGACGACTGCCCTGCCTGAAGCGGCAGACGCCAGCCGAATATCCCAAAACGAAAAAACCGGGGCCAAAACCCCGGTTTCATCAAAATCTTCCGTCGAGACGGGCTGAAATCAGCCGACGATCTCGGTTTCGGAGAACCAGTAGGCGATTTCCTGGGCGGCGGTTTCCGGAGCGTCGGAACCGTGGACCGAGTTTTCGCCGATCGAGAGAGCGAAGGTCTTGCGGATGGTGCCTTCGTCGGCGTTGGCCGGGTTCGTGGCGCCCATGATCTCGCGGTTCTTCAGGATGGCGTTTTCGCCTTCCAGGACCTGGACGATGGTCGGGCCGGAGGTCATGCCTTCGACGAGTTCACCGAAGAACGGGCGTTCCTTGTGAACGGCGTAGAAGCCTTCGGCTTCGCGCTTGCTCATCCAGACGCGCTTGGAAGCGATGACGCGCAGGCCATTGTCTTCAAACACCTTGGTGATGGCGCCCGTCAGGTTGCGCTTGGTGGCATCCGGCTTGATCATCGAAAACGTGCGTTCAATCGCCATTGTTCTATCCTTCGTTTCCTGTGGCCCCGTGATTAAGGGGGAAAGTGGGCGGTCTTTACCCGCCCCTCTCGCTGGAAACAAGGGGGTTCGGGCAATTTCACGCCGCTGTCACACTGCGTCCGACGCCATTGTGCAGGTCGAGGCAGCGTTCGAACCACAACCCGACCGGGTCGTCATCGGAAAACACCTTGGTGCCGGCCGTGACGCGCATCCACTGCAGCGCGCCGAACAGGATGTAATCGACGAAAAGCGGGCGGTCGCCGCCGATAAAGTCATGATACTTCAGCGCATGACGGATCGGCTCCAGCTTCGGCGCGAAACCGTCGATCTCCGCCTGGCGGCTGGCGTCGATCTCTTCGAGCGTCCTGCCGAGCCGGGCCTCGCGGCTGGTGCGGAAATAGACCTGGTCCGTCTCGCCGAGCATGTCGTGAATGTTCTTGACCGCGATCCTGGTGATCGCGGTATGCACCACCATCTGGGAAAACCCCTCGACGAAACGGGCGAGCGCCTTGCCGGCCTCTCCGCCGAACAGCGTCGGGCGGTCCGGATAGGTCTCTTCCAGGTAAAGCGCGATCTCGAAACTGTCGCGGATCAGCTCGTTGCCGTCCCTGAGGATCGGCACGGTCTTCGAAAACCCGCCTTCGAGGCTGGGGATCTCGGTAAACGGTGTCGGCTTCTCGATGAAATCGAGGCCCTTGTGGGCGAGCGCCTGCACGACTTTCCAGCAATGCGGCGAAAACGGGCGGCTCTCGTCGGCGCCGCAGAGCGAATAGAGTATACGGGTCATGGCAGGCTCCTGATCCGGGTGTTGGGCCGGCGATATTGAAAGCAAATTCTCGTTTGAATCCAATCAGGAAATTTCATGGATCGCATTCGATCGACCATTTCGGCGATCTCTTAACCGTAACGCCCGAGGATCCGGCCCTTTTTAGCAAATGTTAAAAGCCGCGGCCGCATGGCTTGTCGCACTATCGAACAAACCGGATCAAACTGTGGGGACGAGACATGGCGGGCGAAGCGAACAGAACGGGACAGGATCGCGGCCTGCAGGCTGTCGTCCAGCTCATGGCGAAGCTGGACGTGAGCGGCCTGCCGCGCAATTACGAGCTTTTCCACGAGGCGCTCCTCGGTGCCGACCCCGCCCTTTCGCGCGAAGTGCTGGCGCTCCCGCCCGGTCCTTCCCAAACGGTGCTCGATGAGATGGGGCTGCGCCATCAGCTCCCCTCTTTCGTCGCGCTCATGCCCGTCAGGGGGCGCGATCAGGAAATAAAGCTGCTGCTGGAACTGCGGGACAAGATGGCAAGCGGCGTTACCCAGAAGAAGGGTTTTACCCGCGTGCTGGAAACCGTCGCCCGCAGCCTGCGCCAGGACAGTACGGCCGGGCCTGAGGATATTCTCGCCGAAATCGAATACCTGAGCGTCTCGCTCTCCGATGCCGTGGTCGCCGAAACCGAGCTGGAAGCGATCCTCAGAGCCGGCGCCGACCGTCTCGTCAAGGCCGAGCGCGAGGCCTCGGCTGCCCGCTCGGTGACACTGCGCGACCGGCTGACCTCGCTGCCGAACCATGCCGCTCTCGCCGAACGGCTGGAGGCGCTTTATGGCGTGGATGCCGACAGCCGCGATACCGCGCTGTTCCTGGTAACGATCCCCGACCTTCCGCACCTCGCCCGCACCTACGGTGAACCCGCCGTCAACCGGATCATCAAAAAGGCGGCCTCGATCTTCCGCAAGGCGATCAAGAAGAACGATTTCCTGGCGCGCATCGGCAAGGGCGATTTCGCCTTCGTCTTCCGCGACGTCGGCCGCGACAGCGTGCAGCCGATCGCCGAACGGCTGATCGCCTCTATCACCGACAATCTCGTCTTCGCCGCCTCCGACGGCACGAGCGGGATCGGTCTCTCGGTCGGCGCGGCGCTCACCGCCGACGCCTTCTCACCGCAGGAGCTCCGCCTCCAGGCCGGCACGGCGCTTGAAGCAGCCAAGGCCAACCCACGCCTGATTGTCGCACTTCACGGCGGCGCGGCGAAACGGACGTCCTAGGGCGATATATCTCCCCGACCAGAAGGCCGCGGTTTCCCACGGCCTCCAATTTATGAACGAGGACCGGTTGCCGGCTGGGGTAACGCGTCCGACCACCGATCCTGTTGAAAAGCCGACGGCGGGCAGCCGGAGGCGTTATGCCGGCATGAACTGGTTCTGCTGCGTGAACCGCACGGAAACGTCCGTGATGCCGGTAAAGCTCACCTCATAGGCCGACGAAGAGGTGGCCGTGTCGATCACCTGGCCTTCGACGAAAGAGCCGGCGAGAATGTAGTATCTCGGTTTCGGAGTGAACTGATAGACGAGGTTGGGCTCGAGCTGGACGGCGATGGTCGGCTTGCGGGCCATGGCGATGCCGACATTGACGTAGACGCTCTTGCTGGTCTGCACCGGGACGGTCGGAATGGTGCCGTCCGCCTTGGCGACGATAAGACCCTTGACACCGTCGGAGGGACCCTCCGGAAAACCGGGGGCACCGTAGGGGAACGGCCCCTGATAGGTCACCGGCACCGTATTCTGGCTGTCGATCATGACGCCGACCGAGCTTGCGGTCTGGAAGGAACGCGGCGAGCCCGCGGAGCCCAGCTGCTGAATGTAGCCGACCGTCAGGGAGTAGTCGATCGTCCAGTTGAACGACGACGTGCTCGGCTGGTCCGGGCTGCCGGCCGCGGCGCCGCCGACCATCCAGGCAAGCGACAGCGGATCGACCGACGGCCCGATGACCTGGGGGATCGTCTGGAACAGGGCGAACTGCTGCCATTTCGCATTCTCGTTCAAAACCGTGAGGCTGTAAGGCTGTCCCGCGGCCTGCGCGCGGAAGGCCTTGATCGAGTTCTGGCCCATATAAATCGTCATAATACCTCTCCTCTTTGGGTTTGCCGCACCACACCACGCGGTGACGGCGTTTGCGCTCCCGGCATCTCTTTGTGCGGAATGCCTTGGCACAAACACAACCTAGAATATTTAAATCTCAAGATATGTAACCAATGCAACAACCCTAGTTTGCATTATTGATAAATATCTGCCCAACGGACGCTAACCGCGCTTCCGGTCACAGGGTGGTCAAGAGCACATGAAAACAACGAAGAATCAGAAAATCTCGGATGAGATGAGAAAAATAGAATTGTTCAGCGCCGCAGATGAATCCGTTATTTCGTCCTTTGCGCGAAGAATAAATATAAATACATACAGAGATCGACAATCGCTGTTCTTCAATGGAGATTCATGCGATACACTTTACATTATACTTTCAGGCGGAATTTCTCTTTATTTTATATCCGAGGAAGGCAACGAGGTGATCTTTTCGGAACTTCAGCCGGGGGACGCCGTCGGCGAGATCGAGTTCGCTCTCAACTACCGGCATTCCTCGAACGCGGTCATCTGCGGGGCGACGCGGCTGCTCGAAATCGACCGCAAGACATTCAACGAGCTTTCGACGATCCCCCAAGTCTCTTCATATCTCATGCGGACGATCGCCAGAAAGCTCCACCGCACCATGATGTTTGCGGAGGGAATGGCGCTTTACCCGCTGGAGACGCGCCTTGCGCGTCTTCTGCTCGACCTCGGCGCCGCCCACGGACGATCGACGAGCGACGGCATCCTCATCGAAAAACCGATATCCCAGAGCCGGATGGCCCAACTCATCAATGCCAGCCGGCCGCGTATCAATGCGCAGCTCCAGGCTTGGAAAAGCGAACGGCTGATCGGCATGCGGCAGCACCGGATCATCATTTTCAACGAGCGATCACTGCAAATCATCTCGCGCCATTCAGACCCTGCGGCCTGAATGGCGCGGATGCCTCTGCGGGCACCGGACCGATGCGGAGATGCCCCCGACGCCACCGGCCCGGGATCCGGGGTCGCTTACGGGCAGCCGTTCTTGACGATGGCGATCAGGTCGGCGGTATCCTGCGTGAAACTCGGACCGTAAACGTGGTCGGGCGCACCGTTGGAGACGACGCTGACTGCCTTATGCACGTTGTCGGCCGTTACGAACCAAGCCCCGCCGCTGGCACCACCGCCATACATGGGATGCGGGCGCGCATCGTAGGCGGTGCCGGCCTGCACCGTGATGCGGGCCGTTTCCCGATACATGTAATTGCCGCCCTCGAGCCTCCCGGGGTAGCCGGTGATCGTCACGTCATCATCCACGTGGGCGCCGTCGATGGCGAGTTCGTATTTTCCGACGGCGGAGGCTGCGGTGGTGCGCATCACGGAATAGTCGAACTGCGAACTTGCCAGGCTCGGCGGGTTGTCCGCGATCTCGGTCCAGCGCAACAGCACGGCCGCCCTGTCCATGTGGTAGAGCGTCCCGCCGCCGTTGGAATATCCCTGATAGAAGCGGATGTTGCTCGCCGCCAAACCGCCTTTCCAAAGACTGTGGGCGGCGCCGATGACGATATTGGCATCCGCGACGAATTGGGCACTGGCGGAATAATCGTGCCCGCCGCGCGTGTAGACCAGTTTGCCGCCATATTTGTAGGGCGCTTCGCCGATCGGCGCCCGCTCCGCATCGCCCACGAGACCGTCTTCGCGGTCGCTTCGAGACCAGGCCGTGGGCGGCGTCTGTAGCATCTCGCCGTCGGGAATTGCATTGGCAATTCTTTCCGGCGTCCAGTATTCGGCAGCCCCCGCCACCAGATCCGCGCCGCCCGGGTTCCAGCACGTAAACTCCACCGCCCCGGCGCCGAGCGGCATCATCATGGCGGATGCCGACACCAGCGCCGCCCAAGTCCATCTTCTCATTCTCATGGCATTCGCTCCCGATTGAAATTCAGCGTGATCACCCACGCCTGACGGCAGTGCCGCCGCAATCATCTACCAGAGCGTGCATCTGCCTTCTGTTTCCCTCGGAACAGCGAGATACCAACCCGCCGGCCGCCCTTGCCAACAAACGGGGTTTCGGCCAAAACCGCCGCCATGATCACGATTACCGAACTTTCCGCCCGCATCGCCGGGCGCCTCCTCCTCGACAATGCCAGCGTGACGCTTCCGGCGGGCACCAAGGCCGGGCTCGTCGGCCGCAACGGCGCGGGCAAATCCACGCTGTTCAAGGTCATAACCGGTGAGCTCGGCTCGGAAACCGGTTCGGTCTCCTACCCGAAAAACGCGCGTCTCGGCCAAGTGGCGCAGGAGGCGCCGGGTACCGAGGATTCGCTGATCGAAATCGTGCTTTCCGCCGACAAGGAGCGTGCCGCGCTGCTGGCCGAGGCTGAAACCGCAACCGACCCGCATCGCATCGCCGACATCCAGATGCGGCTCGTCGATATCGACGCGCATTCGGCAGAGGCGCGCGCGGCCAGCATTCTCGCAGGTCTCGGCTTCTCCCAGGAGGCCCAGTCCCGGCCGGCCTCGTCGTTTTCGGGTGGCTGGCGGATGCGCGTGGCGCTCGCCTCCGTCCTGTTTGCCGAGCCCGACCTGCTGCTGCTCGACGAACCGACCAACTATCTCGATCTCGAAGGCACGTTGTGGCTGGAAGACTATATCCGGCGTTATCCGCATACCGTCATCATCATCAGCCATGACCGCGACCTCCTCAACAACGCGGTCAACGCCATCGTGCATCTCGACCAGAAGAAGCTGACCTTCTACCGCGGCGGCTACGACCAGTTCGAGCGGCAGAAGGCCGAGGCCGACGAATTGCAGACCAAGGCCAAGGCCAAGAACGAGGCGGCCCGCAAGCACCTGCAGAGCTTCATCGACCGCTTCAAGGCCAAGGCCACCAAGGCCCGGCAGGCGCAGAGCCGCGTCAAGGCGCTGGAGCGCATGGGTACCGTTGCAGCGGTGATCGAGGACCACGTGCAGCCGATCACCTTTCCCGAGCCGGGAAAACAGCCAGCCTCGCCGATCGTCGCGATCCAGAACGCCGCCGTCGGCTACGAGCCGGGCAAGCCGATCCTCAAGAACATCACGCTGCGCATCGACAACGACGACCGCATCGCCCTGCTCGGCTCGAACGGCAACGGCAAGTCGACCTTCGCCAAATTCATCGCCAGCCGCCTCAAGGCGGAAAGCGGAGATATCCGCCTCGCGCCCAACCTGAAGATCGGTTTCTTCGCCCAGCACCAGCTCGACGATCTCGTGCCGGCGGATTCGCCCGTTGCCCACGTGCGCCGGCTGATGCCCGATGCGCCCGAGGCCAAGGTTCGCGCCCGCGTGGCGCAGATGGGGCTTGCGACGGAAAAGATGGCGACGGCCGCAAAGGACCTGTCAGGCGGCGAAAAGGCGCGACTGCTGATGGGCCTCGCCGCCTTCCATGCGCCGAACCTGCTGATCCTCGACGAACCGACCAACCATCTCGACATCGACAGCCGCCGGGCGCTCATCGAGGCGCTCAACGACTACGAAGGCGCCGTCATCCTGATCAGCCACGACCGTCATCTGATCGAGGCAACCGTCGACCGGCTGTGGCTCGTCAACAACGGCACCGTGTCGAATTTCGAAGGCGACATGGAGGAATACCGCAACCTGATCGTCAGCTCCGGCAAAAAAAAAGACGAAAAGGTTGAGCTGACCGAAGATCCGTCCTCAAAGGCGGACCAGCGCAAGGCGAATGCCGAGAAGCGCGCATCGCTGGCGCCGCTCAAGAAAAAGATCAACGAAATCGAGGCTGTAACCGCCAGGCTCGAGAAACTGATCAAGGCTCTTGATAAAGAACTTGCGGATCCCGTCCTCTACGAAAAAACTCCCGCCAAGGCGGCGCAGAAAGCCAAGGAACGTGGAGAAGCCGCCGCAAAACTCTCTGCCGCCGAAGAGGAATGGCTGATGCTGTCGTCGGAATACGAAGAGGCGATGGCGAGCTGACCTCGTTCCGCCTGGAAATTCCACCTCTTAGCGGCGGCCAGCTTGCCGAACCGGCGGGCGGTATCGTCGGCGCGGAGATCCCGGCGGGATATCGCCTGGGGCCTAGCACCCGCAATGCGATTAATCATTAAATTAGGAATACATTATAATATTGGCCGAATATTCACAGGGATGATTTTCCGGCCTTATGTCCAATCCGCGGCGGCTTCACGCTCTTTCTGGCCTGCTCGCGGATCGCCGCGGCAATATTGCCATCATGTTCTCTCTGCTTCTCGTGCCGCTGATCACCGCCGTTGGCGCCAGTCTCGATTACGTCCGGGCCTATAACGCCCGTTCGAAGATGCAGGCCGATCTCGATTCCGCTTTGCTCGGCGCAGTGAAAAGTGTCGGAACACTGGACAATGCCGCGCTGAAGACGCGCATCCAGGAGTGGTTCGCTGCCCAGACCGATCTCGGGAACGGCGGTTACATGCTCGAAGAAATCGACATCGACACATCGAACCGTAAGATCACCGCGACGGCCCGCACGACGGTGCCTACGACACTACTCAAGATCGCAGGCATAGACGGCGTTGGCGTGGCCACCTCCTCGTCGGTCGAAGGTCCGGGCCGCGCCTATCTCGACGTCCATATCGTACTGGACAAATCCGCTTCGATGCTGCTCGCGGCGACGAGCGCCGGTCAATCCAGCCTGATGTCCTCACAGGCCAACTGCGCCTTTGCGTGCCATACGCCGGAAGGGGCGACCTTCACCTACAAGAGCAAGACCTATAACAATGTCTACGACCTGTCGGTCGCGATGAACATCAAGCTGCGGGCCGACGTCTCGGTGGACGCCGCGCGCGAAGTGCTCGACCTGATCGACACGGCAGACGCCACCCATGAGCGTATCAGGGTCGGCCTCTACACCATCGGCAAAACCACGACACAGGTATTATCGCCCACCTTCTCGACCTCCGCGGCCCGCACGAAGCTGAACGACAAAACCAGCGGCATGACGAGCGCGACCTCGGAAGACGCGACATATTTCGACACGTCGCTGACAGCCCTCAAACCCATGATCGGGACGGCCGGCGACGGAACCACCAAGGATGCGCCGCTGAAGCTCGTGCTGCTTCTGACCGACGGCGTCCAGTCGGAGCGCAACTGGGTGCTGCAGGGCAATTCCGGCATCCGCTTCCCGACATCGAAGAGCTCGCTGCAGACCGTCGTCACCCCGGTCAATTCCAAGTGGTGCAAGCAGGTGAAAGACGTCAACGCCACCATCGGCGTTCTCTACACCGAATACCTGCCGATGACGTGGGACTGGGGTTACAATGCGACGCTCGGCAAGACGATGAGCAGCAGCGGCTTCAGTTCGATCTGGGGCGGTACGATCGCGTCCGGCAAGAGCAGCAGTACCCGGACCGCCTATATCCCCAAGGCGCTGGAAGAATGCGCAACCAGCAGCGACCTTTTCCTGCAGGCGAACTCCGCCGAGGAAATCGAGGAGGGCCTGTCGTCCCTGTTCAGGCAATATCTCTCCAAGGTAAGGCTAACAAGCTAGATGATGCCGCTGCACCGTTTCAAAGCCCTCTTACGGAACGAGCAGGGAACGGCCGCGGTCGAGTTTGCGCTGCTTGTGTTGCCGTTCTTTGTCTTCCTGTTTTGCATTCTCGACATGGCGCTGATGTTCTTCGTCGACAGCGCGCTCGATTCGGCCCTGCATATGGCCGCCCGTTCCGTCGGGGTCGGTAGCGCCTATTCGAACGGCTGGGATCTCGCCACGTTCAAGAGCAATGTCTGCAACGGCATGGCGCTCGCGTTCAGTTGCGAGGACGAACTCCTGGTCACGACCACGACGATGTCCGACTTCTCGTCTATGAGCTTCACGTCGCCCGTCAGCGGCGGCATCCTGTCCGTGACCGAGAGCTTTTCGCCGGCAGGCTCGGGAGACTACGTCATGATCCAGGCTTTCCTTCCGTGGAACAGCCTGCTGGCCGCCATCGGCGCGGACGTCAACACGCTCGCCGATGGCACCTACGTGCTCTCCGCTTCGGTGGTTTTCAGAAATGAACCCTTTTGAGAAATCGCGCGATGGCACGAAGGCATGATCCCGACCACCGGCAATGTAACCGGCTTGGAAGAAGCATGCGGGCCCTGCTCGCCGACCGCAAAGGCCAGTCCGGCATCGAATTCACCCTGCTCCTGCCGGTGATGGCCCTGCTGTTCGCGGGCACCGTCGATCTCGGCGAAGGCCTGATGGTGAAGCGGAAGATCAACCAGATCGCGGAAGTGGCAAGCGACATCGTCTCCCAGGAAACGAGCTGGAGCACCAGCGAACTCAACACCCTTCTCCGGGGGGCTGCCTCCATTCTCATTCCCTTCGACAGCAGCGCGCTCGCAATCCAGGTGGCCGTCGTCGACTTCAATGCCGTGGGCGCAGCCAAGGTCAACTGGTCGACCGCCTATCAAACCAACGCGCAGGTCTCCGGAGACCCGCCCCCTTTCGAAATCCCCTCCGACCTGATCGAAACCGACGTGCAGCTCGTCGTCGTGCAGGTGGACTATGCGATGACGACGCCTTTCACCTCCTTGTTTTCCACCATTACCGGCTCGGGCGAGTACAGTTTTGTCGGCAGGGCGATCTCCCGCCCGCGCGTGGGCGACAAAGTCACCAGAAAGTAGGTCAGATCTGCCCTGTGGCGGACGCGGTCGTCGTGGCGCTATTCCGCACGTTGCATGCGGTGACCGACGCTTCATAACCAGCCATTAACCATAATCGGCGAATGTGACGACGATTCAACTTCTTAGTCACTTTTTAGCCGAGTCGCTCCCATGTTTGTCCGCGTCCTTTGTGTCGCCGCCGCCGTCGCGTGCCTTCTTTCCTCCTGCGCTGGTCGCAGCCAGACCGAGAGCGGCTCGCTTGCAACTTCATTTGCGCCCGCCAAGGCGCTTTCTGCCGCCAATTCGCCCAAAAAGGCAGAGGCGGATTCGCCGGTCGCGCTGACGCCGGTCGCCTGGGGTCGTTTCAACAAACCCGGCAGCCTTTCCGGCCGCACCCTCACCGCCTCGTCGCTTTCCGACCTGAAGCTCGCCGACAAGGAGGTCGTGCTGACCTTCGACGACGGTCCGATGCCGAAAAAGACGGAGAAGATCCTCTCCATCCTCGACGAATACGACGTCAAGGCGACCTTCCTGATGGTCGGACAGATGGCCAAGGCTCATCCGGAAATCGCCCGCAAGGTGGTCGATGCCGGTCACACGATCGGCAGCCATACCTATCGCCATGCGGACCTGCAGAACCTCTCCTTCGACGCGGCCGTGGCCGAGATCGAAAAGGGGCGCGACGCGGTGACCAGCGTCACCCACGAGGATGCCGGCTTCTTCCGCTTCCCCTATCTCGCCGACACCAGGCGCCTGCGCCAGTGGGTCGCCTCAAACAGCATGGTGGTGCTGGACGTCCAGGTCGATTCGAAGGATTATTTCGGCGTCTCGCCGGCTGCCGTCGCAACCCGGACGATGAATTCGCTACGCGCCCACGGCAAGGGCATCATCCTGCTGCACGACATCCATGCCCGCACCGCGGCCATGCTGCCGGCGCTGCTGACGCAGCTGAGCGCCGAAGGCTACAAGGTTGTTCGCCTGCGGCACAGCAATTCGTCGATGATGATGGCCTGGCTGAACTGAGAGGCAGAATGCGCAGGGTCAGGCTTTCTTGACCCAGCGCCCCTCTTCCGACTGCTGCCAATAGGTCAGCGCATGGCCCTCGCCCTTCAGCTTCTTCCACTGGGCGCGGGCATTGTCGAGCTGGACCGTATCGTAGCCGTCGAACATGAAGACGATCCGGTCATAGTCTGCAATCGGCGGCGGCTCGGCACCGTCCACCAGAAAACGAACCGTCGCACCATTGCCGTTTTCGGCAGCCGATGTCAGCAGCACCGGCTGTGCCTCGGCCATCGGCGAGGCGTCGGTGCCATGCGGCAGGAAACTGTCCTCGCGAAAGGTCCAGAGATGCGCGTCGAGGAAATCCCGGCGCACATCGCCGCTCGTCTGCACCGCCACCTTCCAGCCGCGCTCGACGCTCTTTTCGAGCAGTGCCGGCAGCGCCTCCTCGAGCTTCGATTCGGTCAGATGGTAGAACAGGACTTCGGTCATCACGGTTGAGAACCCATATTTCGTCGAACCGACAAATGTGGGTTCTCAACCCACCTCGTAATGCGCCCGCACGAGTTCGTCCAGCAGCCGGACGCCGTAACCAGATCCCCAGGACTGGTTGATCTCGCTCGACGGGGAGTTCATCGCGGTGCCGGCAATGTCGAGATGCGCCCAGGGCGTTTCGCCGACGAAGCGCTTCAGGAGCTGCGCCGCGGTGATCGAGCCTGCATTGCGGCCGCCGGTATTCTTCATGTCGGCGAATTTCGAATCGATCAGCTTGTCGTATTCCTTACCGAGCGGCATGCGCCACAGGCGCTCGCCGGTCACCTCGCCGACGCCGGTCAACTGGCCGGCCAGCGTGTCGTCGTTGGAGAAAAGGCCAGCCTGGAGATTGCCGAGCGCCACCAGGATCGCACCGGTCAGGGTCGCCAGATTGATCATGAAACGCGGCTTGAAGCGATCGTTGCAATAGTGAAGCGCATCGGCAAGCACGAGGCGGCCTTCCGCATCGGTATTGATGATCTCGATCGTCTGGCCCGACATGGTGGTGACGATGTCGCCGGGCCGCTGGGCATTGCCGTCCGGCATGTTCTCGACGAGGCCGAGGATGCCGATCGCGTTGACCTTGGCCTTGCGGGCGCCAAGCGTATGCATGAGCCCGATGACGGCAGCCGCGCCGCCCATGTCGCCCTTCATGTCCTCCATGCCGGCGCCCGGCTTGATGGAAATGCCGCCGGTATCGAAAACGACGCCCTTGCCGATGAAGGCGACCGGCGCGTCCTTCGGCTTGCCGCCCTTCCATTGCATGACGGCGAGCCGCGGCGGCCTGACCGACCCCTGCGCCACGCCGAGAAGCGCGCCCATGCCGAGCTTCTTCATCTCTTTTTCGGTGAGGATTTCCACCTCGACGCCGAGTTTTTCGAGCTCCTTTGCCCGATCCGCGAATTCGACGGGGCCGAGAACGTTCGGCGGCAGGTTGACGAGTTCGCGGGCCAGAAGCACGCCACCGGCGATCGCTTCGGATTCGGCGAAGGCCTTCCTGGCGGCCGCGTGCTCGGCGGTGACGATCGTCACCTTCACGGTCTTCGGCGCCTTTTCCTCGTCGTCGCCCTTCTTCGTCTTGTAGGTGTCGAAGCTGTAGGCGCGCAGAAGCATGCCAAGCGCAAAGCCGTCGAGTTGCGGGGCACCGACCGCAAGGCCGGGAACATCGGCGAAGATCACCACCTTGGTCATCGACTTGACCGAGGATGCCGCGATGCCGCCCGCCTTCAGCCAGTCATAGGCGGTCAGGCTCTCGGCCTTGCCGAGGCCCAGCACGACCAGCCGGTCGGCGGGAGATCCCTGCGGCGCGATAATGTCCAGCGTCGACATCGGCTTGCCGGAAAACTTCGCGATTTCCGCCGCCCGGGTCACGATGCCGGCAGGGTCGGCATCGGCAGCACCTGCCGCCGGCCCGTCGCCGGCAAGCTTCAGCTGGATGGCAAGGCCGCCGTCGATCTTGGCGGACTTGGCGAAGGAGATATCGAATTTCACGGACATTGCGACTCCAGAAGGCTTTCGAAGAGGAAACGACGATCATCCCCGTTTCGGCCGCAAGCGCAAGGGCGAGAAGTCACAACCGCGTCACCCGGGGACGCCACCTGCCCCGGCGCGGCAAAAAGCCCGATTTCGGGCGCGGACATTCGCTTCTATCGGCAGACGGCTCTGTTCAAATTCCGCGCGCCATGCTCTAGAGCGTTTCCTTGTTAGATTGAAGCATTCTGCCGGAGCAGGTTTTCGTTGGGGCAAAGGCGATTGGCGCAGGACATACCTAATGGTACGTCCAAGCCGATTGCCTTTGATCCCGGCGGAGAGATGCCCGGCCCTTCGGGTTGGCTGAACCGGGCCGCCTGATCGACCGGCTGGCTCGGCCGTAGGGCTGGCTACGACCTGCGCCAGCCGGTCGACCATTCGACTCCGCTTGAGCCAACAGAATGCTTCAATCTAACAAGGAAACGCTCTAGGGTCGCGCCGCCCGACGACCAACGGATCAGTTCGCATGACCTCGCCTTCCCAAACCGTCTCCGAATGGCTTGCCGCCACGCGGCGCTTCTTCGCCCGGCCGAAGGGATGGTTCATCGTGCTGATGGCGCTCTGGTGGGTGCTGCTGGCGGTCTTCTATCTGATGCCCCAGATCGATCTTGCCGTGGCGCGCGCCTTCTTCGCCCAGGCCACCTGCGGCAACGCCATCGAACAGGGCCGCGTCTGCGGCAGTTTCCCCTATGGGACTGAGACCCTTTTCATTCTGATCCGGCGCATCCTCTTCTACCTGCCGGCGCTGGTCGCGGTCTTCATACTCTACCGGCTGATCGCCAACCTGCAGCACCACGGCACGACCTATAGTCCCCGCAAGACGCGGGACTATTCCATCGCCCTGATTTCCTTCCTGATCGGCCCCTATGTGCTGGTCAACCTGATCCTGAAGCAGGTTTCCAACCGGCCCCGCCCCTATGAGACCGACTTTTTCGGCGGCAAGGACGTGTTCACGCCAGCCGGCGATTTCGGCGGCGCCTGCGTCGGCAACTGTTCCTTCATTTCCGGCGAGGCGGCGGGCGCCGGATGGCTGGCCTGCCTCATCGTCCTCATGCCGAAACCGCTGCGCGCGGTGCTCGGCCCGCCGCTGATCGCCATCTCGCTGATCTCGCCGGCGCTCAGGACCTCGTTCGGCGGCCATTACTTTTCGGACGTGACGCTCGGCTGGCTGTCGTCGCTGGTGATCTATGCGGGGGTGGCCGCGTGTTTCGAAATGTCACAGCGGAGAAGAAAACGGAATTCGCAAACAAATTTGTGACGCGGGCCCTGTCGCAATGCTGATATCAATCGCTTAGATAGGCGCGACCGTCATCTCGGGGAAATCAATCGTCACTATCCCCCGGGTGACGTTGTGCAGGGTATCTAGGCCGGAATGAAGCTTCTCGAAGTCTACATATTGCGCCGGATTTTTCAGATGTTCCTGGTGACGCTCCTGCCGGTGCTCACCATCATCTGGACCATCCAGGTGCTGGGACGCATCAACCTGGTCACCGATACCGGCCAGTCGATGGGCTCGTTCGCGACTCTCGCCACCTTCATCCTGCCCACCATCATTCCCGTCGTGCTGCCCTTCGCGCTGGTCATCGGCATCACCCAGACGCTGACGGCGATGAACAACGATTCGGAACTGCCGGTCATCGACGCGGCCGGCGCGTCGCGCAGCATCATCTACCGGCCGGTGCTGGTTCTCGGCCTCGCGCTCAGCCTGTTCTCCTTCCTGGTGACGAATTTTGTCGAGCCGCCTTCCCGCGTCGCCGCCCGCCAGATGGTCGCCGCCGCCTACGCCGACCTGCTCTCCTCGGTGATCGAGGAAAAGACCTTCCGCAGCATCGAGCCGGGGCTCTACGTGCAGATCTCGGAGCGCCATTCCGGCCGCGTGCTCAAGGGCCTGTTCGTCGTCGACTATCGCGACCCGAATTTCGATCTCATCTATTACGCCCGCGAGGGATCGATCGACGAAAGCGGCACGTCGCTCACCATGCGCGACGGCGAGGTCCACCGCAAATCCGCCGACGGGCGCATTTCGATCATCAAGTTCGTCTCCTATGCCTTCGATCTGTCGGCGATGGCGAAGGCGGAAGGCGGCCTGCCGCAATATTCGACCGACCGCAGCCTCGCCTTCCTGCTGAACCCGGATCCGAACGACCCGGTCTACCAGAAGTCGCCGGACGCCTACCGGTCGGAACTGCACAGGCGCCTGTCCGACTGGCTTTTCCCGATCACCTTCGCGCTGATCTCGCTGGTGATTGCCGGCAGCACGCGCTCGCACCGGCAGACCCGGGTCCATCCGATGGTGTTTGCGCTTTTCCTCGCCTTCGGCGTACGCTGGCTCGGGTTCTCGGCCACCAACATGGTCGAGCGCCATCCGCTCTACACCCCGCTCCCCTACGCGGTGCCGATCGTCTTCTCGCTGATCGCGATCTTCATGCTTGCCACCAACCGGCAGTTCTCGGCGCCGCGCTTCATCGCTCGCGGCATGTCGCGCCTGGCCAGCAGCGTGCAGCGACGCATACCCGCTTCGCGGACTTCGGGTGGAGGCACGGCATGATCTTCACGACGCTCGGCCGGTATTTCTTCCGCCGTTATATCATCACAGCGCTCTGGTTCCTGCTCGGCGTCGGCGCCATCATCTTCCTCGCCGACTTCAGCGAAACCAGCCGTCGCATGTCGGGCTTCAACGGCTACACGGTCTCGGCCGGCCTGGCGATGACCGCAATGCGCGTACCGCTCATCCTGCAGCAGACCATCCCGACGCTCAGCCTGTTCATCGGCATGACGGTGCTGATCGCACTCAACCGCCGCTACGAACTGGTGGTGACACGTGCCGCCGGCATTTCCGTCTGGCAGTTCATCTCGCCCTTCGTCGTCGGAGCGTTTCTGATCGGGCTCGCCACCTTGCTTGTGATCAATCCGCTCGCCGCCTGGGGCCAGCGCGAATCCGCTTCCATGGAGGCCAGCTGGCGCGAAGCGAGCAACCGCTCCAGGGCATCCGCCTTCATTCCCTGGATCCGCCAGATCAGCGGCGACGACGATACGGTCATCGGCGCCAAGAGCTATCAGGAGAAGGGAACGCTGCTTGTCGACGTGGTGGCTTTCCAGTTCGACAAGGATGGCCGCGTGATCCTGCGGCAGGATGCCAAGACGGCAAAATTGGAAGATGGTTACTGGCTGCTTAACGAGGTTCTGGAAAACCGGCCGGGCGAAATTCCGGTGCGTCGCGAGACAGCACAGGTTCGCACCAACTTGAAGCGGGAATATATCCAGGAGAGCCTGGCGCAGCCTGATACTGTTGCGTTTTTTGATCTTTCCAGAAAAATCGAGGTCAGCAAATCTTTCGGCATTCCCACAAAGGCGCTCGAGACGCAGTACCACTCGCTGCTCTCCCTGCCGATCCTGCTCGTGGCCATGACTCTCATTGCTGCAACAGTCTCATTAAAATTCAGTCGGTTCGCCCAGTCCCGCTCCGTGATTCTGGGTGGAATAGTTTCTGGCTTCGTGCTTTATGTCGTCACGGTGCTTGTGAAGGCATTCGGGAGCAGCGGGGCAATTCCTCCTTTCGTGGCGGTCTGGATTCCAGTGATCGTCGCGACGGCACTGGGGACGACAATTCTGCTTCATCAGGAGGATGGCTAGTGGCGGTAAGTGACCGCAAACATATAAGACGGCTCGCCGCCGCCCTGCTGACAGGTGTGTCTGTATGCGTATTCGGCGTATCCGCAACGGTTGTGCAGGCGCAGGGTCTGGTGCCTCAGGCAGCGGACGGCGCCAAGATGCTGCTACGCGCCAATGAGCTCGTCTATAATCAGGACGCCGAAGTAGTCACCGCGACCGGTGGCGTGCAGATCTATTACAACCGCTACAAGATGGTGGCGCAGCGCGTCCAGTACGACCAGAAGAGCGGCCGTGTCATGGCGACCGGCAATATCGAGCTGATCGAGCCGGGCGGCAGCCGCGTCTATGCCGAACAGCTGGACGTCACCGACAGCTTCGGCGAAGGTTTCATCAACGCGCTCCGCGTCGAGACCACCGACAATACCCGCCTTGCCGCGGAGAGCGCCGAGCGCCAGCCTGGCGACCTGATGGTGCTCAACAATACCGTCTATACCGCCTGCCTTCCCTGCGCCCAGACGCCGGGCAAGGCTCCGCTCTGGCAGGTCAAGGCACAGCGGGTGGTCCGCAATGGCCAGACCCATACGATTCGGCTTGAAAACGCCCAGTTCGAGCTGTTCGGCCTGCCGATCGGTCGCCTGCCTTTTGCGATCGAAGTGCCGGACGAAACGGTCGAGCGCAAGTCAGGCCTTCTGTTCCCGCAATACAGTGCGAGCGACAACCTCGGCTTCGGCGTGACCGTGCCCTACTATCACGTGTTCTCGCCGAGCATGGACGCGACGCTCAGCCCTACCTATTACTCGAATCAGGGGCTGCTGCTTCAGGGCGAGATCCGCAACAAGTTCGAGACCGGCGAACACACGTTCCGCTTCGCCGGGATCCACCAGAACGATCCGGAAGCCTTCGATCCGAATACCAGCGACCGGGCTGCGGACAACCGCTTCATGGCCGCCTCCAAGGGCGAGTTCAAGATCAATCCGCGCTGGACGTTCGGCTGGAACGTCATGACCCAGAGCGACAACAACTTTTCGCGGACCTACAAGCTGACGGGCGTCGGAGGCGGCACGTTCACCAACGACGTCTATCTCACCGGGCTGGGGACGCGGAACTATTTCGACCTGCACAACTATTATTTCAACATCCAGGACGACACCTACAGCAACACGGCGGAACAGAAGCAGGCGATCGTCTACCCTTCGCTCGACTACACCTATTACGCGCCGGAACCGATCCTCGGCGGCGAGCTTTCGGTCACCTCCAACATTACCAACCTGTCCCGTCGCGAAGACGACTGGTACAGGGATGGCACGACCAATCGCTTCCCGGGTCTTGAAGGCAGCTACAGCCGCCTGACCGTGGAAGCCGAATGGAAGCGCACCTTCAATACGCTCGACGGCCTGCTGCTGACGCCGATCCTCGCCGCCCGCGGCGACGGCATCCGCCATACCGGTTCCGGCACGCCGGGGCCCTATTTCGGCGACATGGAGACTGAAGGCGCCAACGGCCGTTACATGCTCACGGCCGGCCTCGAAGCCCGTTACCCGATCCTGCTGACCACCGAAAACAGCAGCCATATCATCGAGCCGATTGCGCAGATCTTCGCGCGCCCCGACGAGCAGATGGCCGGCGGATTGCCGAACGAGGATGCGCAGAGCTTCGTCTTCGACGCCACCAGCCTGTTCGAGCGCGACAAGTTCTCGGGCTTCGACCGTGTCGAAGGCGGCACACGCGCCAATGTCGGCATGCGTTATACCGGCACCTTCGCCAACGGCATCGGCGTGCGCGGCATCGTCGGTCAGTCCTATCACCTTGCCGGCCAGAACTCGTTCGCGACCGAGGACCTGGTCCAGGCCGGGGCCAATTCCGGGCTCGAAACGCGCCGATCCGACTATGTCGCGATGGCAGCCCTCGATCTGCCGCAGGGCTTTACAATCGGGGCAAACGCCCGCTTCGACGAAAAGACGTTCGCGGTCAAGCGCACCGATGCCTCGCTTGGCTACACGACGCCTCGGGTGAGCGGCACGCTGGTCTACACGCAGGTCGATGCTCAGCCGGAATATGGTTCGGACGATGCGCAAGACGTGCTGAAGCACACGATGAGCTTCCGGATCAACGAAAACTGGGCGCTTGCCGGCACGGCAACCTGGGATCTCGCGGACAAGGAACTGGTCCGGCGCGGCATCGGCATCAGCTACGCGGACGAGTGCACGATCTTCACGGTTGCCTATTCGGACAAGCCGTCGGACACGGCCGCCAACGACTGGACCGTCAGCGCACGCCTGAGCTTCCGCACGCTCGGCGATATCAGTGTCGGCTCGACCGAGGGTTTCGATCAGGACTACCGCTACTGACGTAGCGGGACCTCCGATCGGCTGACTGTCATCGTTTCGCCGCAAGAATTGTGCAAACGGTCGCAAATAGAGTATGAAATGCGAGGCCGGTCGGGCTCAAGTGCCCACCGGGGCGGGAAAGGGATTGGTATCATGTTCGCAATGACCGCAACGCGCAAGCTGGTGCTGGCCGCGGCCGCTTTGGCCGCCTCGGTCGTTATCCAGCCCGCCGTGCAGCAGGCGCAGGCTGCAAGCGAAGTCGCAGCCGTCGTCAACAGGACGGCGATCACCAGCACCGACGTCAGCAGGCGCGTCGCTTTCCTGCGCCTTCAGCGCCAGAAGGCAGACGCCAAGGCGGCGCGCGAGGCGCTGGTGGATGAGGCCCTGAAGCGCCAGGAAATTTCCCGCGTGAAGATGTCGGTCAGCACCGAGGACGTCGACAAGGCCTTCGAGCGGTTTGCTGCCGGCAACAAGCTCAGCGTGGCGCAGATGAGCCAGATCCTCGACAAAGCCGGCGTCGGCGTCGAGCATTTCAAGAATTACATCGCCGTGCAGATGAGCTGGCCGCGACTGGTCAACGCCCGCTACGGCGGTTCGCGCGGCCGCATGTCGAGCCAGGAACTCGTCACGCGCATGATGGAAAACAAGGAAAAGCCGGTTACCACCGAATATTTCCTGCAGCAGGTGATCTTCGTCGTGCCGCCGGCCAAGCGCAACGCCATCATGGCCAAGCGCCAGAAGGAAGCGAACGCCGCGCGCTCCAAATTCCCCGGCTGCGAGCAGTCGAAGGATTTCGCCGCGACCATGCTGGACGTGTCGATCCGCGACCTCGGCCGCGTTCTAGCCCCCGAACTGCCGGCCGACTGGAAGCCGCTGATCGAAAAGACAGCCGACGGCGGCACGACCGGCACCCGCGTCACCGAGCGCGGCGTCGAATTCCTGGCCATCTGCAAACAGCGCCAGGTGTCGGACGATCTCGCGGCGGAAGTCGTGTTCCGCGCCGAGGATCTCGGCAAGGAGAAGAAGGGCGCTCCCGACCCCAACGACAAGAAATATCTCGACGACCTGCGCAGCAAGGCCCAGATCGAGTACCGCTAAGACTATCGCTGACCTCGACATTTAAGTCATTTTCGGAGCCGCAATGCCTCTCGACCGTCCGCTCGCGTTGACCCAGGGCGATCCTGCCGGCATCGGCCCCGATATCACGCTTGTCGCCTGGGCCGCGCGCCAAAAATACGACCTGCCGCCTTTCCTCTTCCTCGGCGATCCGGCCGTGCTCAAGGCACGTGCCGTGATGCTCGGCCTCGACGTGCCGATCCGGGAGGCGGATAGCGAAAGCGCGATGTCGATCTTCGACGACGCCCTGCCCGTGCTGCCGATTGCCGCCGGCGCGGAGATCGCCGCCGGTCAACCGCATGTGGCGACCGCCAGGGCGACGATCGAGGCGATCGAGACCGCCGTTTCACTCTCGCTCGGAGGCAGGGCCGCCGGCACGGTCACCAATCCGATCGCCAAATCCATTCTCTACCAGGCCGGCTTCGGCTTTCCCGGCCACACGGAATTCCTCGCCGACCTCGCCGAGCGCGCGACAGGCAAGAAGGTCCTGCCGGTGATGATGCTGGCGGGGCCGAAACTCCGGGCCATTCCGGTCACCATCCATATCCCGATCAAGGACGTCCCGGCGGCCCTCACCGAGGACCTGATCGCCGAGACCTGCCGCATCGCCCATCACGACCTGAAAACCCGCTTCGGCATCGACAGGCCGCGGCTCGCCGTCGCCGGCCTCAACCCGCATGCGGGCGAGGACGGGGCGATCGGCCGCGAGGACCAGGACATCATCCATCCGGCGATCTTCAAGCTGCGCGCCGAGGGCCTGCACGTGTTCGGGCCGCTGCCGGCCGACACGATGTTTCACGACGAGGCGCGCGCCCGCTACGACGTGGCGATCTGCATGTATCACGACCAGGCGCTGATCCCCGCCAAGGCGCTCGGTTTCGACACCTCCGTCAACGTCACGCTCGGCCTGCCCTTCATCCGCACCTCGCCGGACCACGGCACGGCATTCGGCATTGCAGGCCAGGGTGTGGCCCGCGAAACGAGCCTGGTCGAGGCGATCAAGCTCGCCGGCAATCTCGCATCGAAATCGAAAGCCGCCTGATGGCCACTCTGGACGGCTTGCCGCCTCTGCGGGACGTGATCCAGCGTCACGGGCTCGATGCCAAGAAGGCGCTCGGTCAGAACTTCCTCCTCGACCTCAACCTCACCCAGAAGATCGCCCGCAGCGCCGGGCCGCTCGGCGATGCGACCGTCTTCGAGGTCGGTCCCGGCCCGGGTGGCCTCACCCGCGCTATCCTGTCGCTCGGCGCCAAGAAGGTGATCGCCGTCGAGCGCGACAGCCGCTGTCTTCCAGCCCTTGCGGAGATCGGAGAGCATTATCCCGGCCGCCTTGAGGTGATCGAGGGCGATGCGCTGAAGACCGATTTTGCCGCGCTGGCGCCTGAAGGCCCCGTAAAAATCATCGCCAACCTGCCCTACAATGTCGGCACCCAGCTGCTCATCAACTGGCTGCTGCCCGCACCGGACCAGTGGCCGCCCTTCTGGGAAAGCCTGACGCTGATGTTCCAGAAGGAAGTCGGCCAAAGGATCGTCGCAGACCAGGACGACGACCACTACGGCCGCCTCGGCGTACTCGCCGGCTGGCGCACCGACGCGCATATGGTCTTCGACGTGCCGCCACAGGCGTTCTCGCCACCGCCGAAAGTGACCTCGACGGTGGTGCACCTGACGCCCCGCCAAAATCCCCTGCCCTGCGACGTCAGCAAGCTGGAACGCGTCACCCACGCCGCCTTCGGCCAGCGCCGCAAGATGTTGCGCCAGAGCGTCAAGTCGCTCGGCGGCGAAGCCCTGCTTGTGAAGGCCGGCATCGACCCGGCACGGCGGGCGGAGACGCTGTCGGTGGAGGAGTTCGTGCGGTTGGCGAACTGTTTGTGAGCTGCGGCCAAGACTGCTTTTAGCCCGAAGTTGCCATTGCAGGATTGAGTTGGGTTCGTCTGAGATGGTGGGCGGACAGTCTGGTTTGAAGGATCGCCAACCGATAAGCTGCCGTCCGTCTCACCCTCGAAGCTCGTCGAAGGCATATCGGTACGTCTTCAGACGCCACCTTGCCGATATCTCGGCGGTAGTTCCGCGATGGGTAGATCGTCGGCCTTGAACGGCTTACCGCTGGACCAGGGAAGCATGTTCAGCACCACACCAAAACTCGTGCTGATTGCCCCAAACACGAGTTTGCCAAGCGGCTTTTTCCAGCCAGCAAGAAGAGCACCGAGCGGTTTGAAGATCATAAGTGGGATAAAGAAGAGCGGTAGGATCAAGAAGGTCAGCACCATCGGGGCCACCGCCTCCATCATAGGGTCGCCGCCGTATCGAAGGCGGAGACGCGAGTTACGGGCGATTGCAAAGGGAATCAGTTCTTCCATGAACCGAACGTAGTCGGCGGATCGATCGAGGCCTGTCTCTCCCTGCCAATCCAGCGAGGATAGCTCCCTTGACGCGAAGAGCGTCCGCAAACGCGCGCTATGGACTGGAAACCCAGTGGTGCCGACCCCACTCGTAACGTGAAGGTGCAGGAAACGAAACGAAGTCCAGGGGATGAGTCTGACGGACCGTCCTTGCGTCACCGAAAGGCCTTGGGCGTCGATGACGTAGGCCATTGGGATCCCTGGAGAGCTTTCATGATGCATCGCGACTTTCGCGGTAAAGCGGTAGGTCGGAGGGTCGTCCGTCTGCAATTGAGCTCTCCAATACGGTCCGCCAATGGAAGTGCCGCGTGTCCCGCGAATGACTGCTTACGGCAGACTATAGATCAGCCGCTACCGTCTCCTACGGGTCGTGGGAGCGGACCTTCAAGAACGCTTCGAGTGTCCGCAATGGGGCGCAAAGCTGCCACCGTGACCAGAATCCCTCAGTTTAGGGCGCTGGGTTCAGGCTGGCGACTTGTGCCCGAGATTGTCGAGTTCCGGAAACGGGTAGTATTTGAGGCGGCTGTCTTGGCAACGGATATCGTCCAGCGTGTAGCCCAGAATCTTTCCGTCGCGCATGGATACGCCGTAACGGGCGGGATAATTATATTTCCTTCCAAAGCCGGAAACGCAGAAGGCATGAATATTCTTCTCCGGCTTGAGCAGGACAACGCTTGAGATCTGCGCGCCGTAGATGTCCCGGTCGCGGAAACCCATGCGATAGGCAGTTCTCAGCACCTCCCGCTTCACGGAATCCGTCGGTGGTGTCTGAGACGACGCAACGCTTTCCGGCACGGATGTCTGACAACCCGTCAACAGCAAAAAACTCGCGAGTGCCGCAAGCAAAAATTTCATGAACAACCCCCAGTTACCCTTGGTAGACAGGGATAATACAGAACGGAGCAAGCGGTCTACTCAATCCGCCGTTGTCGCGCGAAACACTTGGAGCGTGTGGACTTGGTGCAACGTCATGACCCCAAGAGGTTGCAACCTCCGCAAATGGCGCAAAGCGGTCCCGTTATACCGGGGCATTTGGTGCGCAAAATCACGAATGCTTCCCGAACCGCCAGGATTCCCTGCCACAGGTAACCCATCCCTGCCTTACAGCTTCGGCTCTTCCGTCAGCAGCTCGCTCACAAAATCGAACAACCCATGCCTCCGGTCGCGGCGGATGCGTTCGGCGTTGACGATGCAGCTTACGTGGCCAAAAGCCTCGTCGAGGTCGTCGTTGACGATGACGTAGTCGTATTCCCGCCAGTGCTCGATCTCGGCGCGGGAATTCAGGAGCCGGGTGCGGATCACCTCTTCCGAGTCCTCGGCGCGGCGGTGGAGGCGCGACTGCAGTTCGGTCATGGTCGGCGGCAGCACGAAGATCGAGACGACGTCGGCTGCCATCTTTTCCTGCAACTGGCGGGCGCCCTGCCAGTCGATGTCGAACAGCATGTCGCGGCCTTCGCTCATCGCCTGTTCCACCGGCTCGCGCGGCGTGCCGTAGAAATTGCCGTGCACTTCGGCCCATTCCAGCAGGTCGCCGGCGTCGCGCATCTTCTCGAACTGCGGCACGGTGATGAAATGATAGTGCTTATCCGCGATCTCGCTCGGGCGCTTGGCCCGCGTGGTGACGCTGATCGAGATTTCGAGGCTGCGATCCGCGTCCAGAAGATTGCGGGCGATCGTCGACTTGCCGGCGCCTGACGGCGACGACAGAACCAGCATCAGACCGCGCCGGGCGATCTTCACCGGCGAGGACGCCTTGCCCTGGGACGATGGGGCCGGGTTCATGTCTTACTCCAGATTCTGGACCTGTTCGCGGAACTGGTCGATGACGACTTTCAATTCGATGCCGGCGGAGGTGACGGCGGCCGAATTGGACTTCGAACAGATCGTATTCGATTCCCGGTTAAATTCCTGTGCAAGGAAATCGAGCCGCCGGCCAACCGGGCCGCCCTTGTCTATGAGTTCGCCTGCGGCCGCCACATGCGCCTTCAGCCGGTCGATCTCTTCGCGCAGGTCCGCCTTGGTGGCGAGCAGCGCCGCTTCCGCATGCAGCCGGTCGCGGTCGAGCGTCGGCGCCTCCTGGAGAAGGGCTGCAAGCTGGAAGGAGAGCTTGCGGGCGATCTCCTCCGGCGTGCGGGAAGGATCGGTCTCGACGATCCCGGTAAGTTCGCCGATGCGGGCGACCTGGCTCCTGAGCACGACGGCCAGCGCCTTCCCCTCGCCTTCGCGCATCCGCTGCAGATGGCCGATCGCTTCGTCGAGGCTGGCGAGGATCGCGGCGTCGCGGGCGGCGACCGTCTCCTCGTCCTCTTCCGCCTCGCGGATATCGACCAGGCCGCGAATGCCCATCAGCGTATCGAGCCTTAGCGGCGACGGATCGACGAGGTCGCCAAGTTCGGCGCGCAGCGCCAGCACGGCCGCCAGCGCATCGCGGTTCAGCACCGCCTCCACCTTGGTCTCGGCAACGGTGAGGGTCAGGGTCGCCTGCAGATTGCCGCGCGAAAACTTTTCCGAGATCAGCCGGCGGACGTCCGGCTCCAGCCGTTCGAGACCCGGCGGCAGGCGCAGCCTCATATCGAGGCCTTTTCCGTTCACCGAGCGCAGTTCCCATGCATAACGGTTGCGCCCGCTCGTGCCTTCGCTGCGGGCAAAACCGGTCATGGACTGCAATGTCATCGGTGTCTCCAGATCATGCTTCAGGGAAGCGGTCAGTTGCTCTTAGGCGGCTTTTCCGCTTCGTCGCCGTCGGGCTGGCCGTCCACCACTTCCGGGTTGGCGGCGCGCTCGGATTCCATTCTACGCCAACGGCGGACATTGGCATTGTGTTCCTCAAGCGTCGCGGCGAACACATGCCCGCCCGTGCCGTCGGCCACGAAATAGAGATCCTTGGTCCGCCAGGGATTGGCAACGGCTTCGAGCGCCGCGCGGCCGGGATTGGAGATCGGCGTCGGCGGCAGGCCCTTGATCTGGTAGGTGTTGTAGGGCGTCTGCTTGGCGAGGTCCGACTTGAAGATCGGCCGGTCCGAGGGTTTTCCCTCGCCGCCGAAGATGCCGTAGACGATCGTCGGGTCCGATTGCAGCCGCATGCCGCGCTGCAGCCGGTTGATGAAGACGGAGGCCACATGGGCACGCTCGTCTTCCTTGCCAGTCTCCTTCTCGACGATCGAGGCAAGCGTCACGAATTCTTCCTTGGTCTTGATCGGCAGGTCCGGGTCGCGGCGCTCCCAGATCTGGTCCACCGTCTTCTGCTGCGCAACCCGCATCTGCTGAATAATGTCGGCGCGCTTGCTGCCGCGCGAGAACTTGTAGGTATCGGGCCTCAAGCTTCCCTCGGACGGCAGTTCGGACGGCAGGTCGCCTTCGAGCACCGTATCCTCGGCAAGCCGCAGCATCATCTGGCGCACCGTCAGGCCTTCCGGCATGACGACCGAATACAGGATCGACTTGCCCGATTCCAGGATGCCCATGACGTCCTTCATGGAGGCGCGGGCCTTGATCTCGTATTCGCCGGCCTTCAGCGTCTCGCCCTTGCGCAGGTAGGTCGCCGTCACGTAGCGGAAGATGCGTGCATCGGAGATTATACCGTTGCGCTCAAGATTGGTGGCGATTTCCGAAAGCCCGTTGCCCGGGCGGACCATGAAATGGGTATTGGCCTCGAGCGGGCCCGGCTGCTGGAAGGCCGAGATCATGTAGTAGAAGCCGGCCACCCCGATCAGGCAGAGAACCACGACCATGGTCATCACGAAATTCAGGAAGATGACCAGCTGGCTGCGCGCCTTCCTGGAACGGCGGGGCGGCTCCGGAACGCGTTCGGGCTTCAGGGCCTCGTTCGGCGATTTCGGAATAATCGGCCCTCTGCCATTGCCGGGCGGCAATTCACTGACATGATTCGTATCGTTCAACCGCGCCCCCCGGGGTTAACGCCCCCTACAGACTCAAAGACTTGAAACCCGCTGTTTGGCCAACCAATGCGGCGAAAAACAGGTCCAGAAGATGATACGAGCCGGCTCGCGAGTCCAGCCGGCATGTGTTTCAGTGCCCGAAACAATCGGCGCCCTGGAAATCGGGCCCGAAAGATCAGGCGTCGTAGCGGCGCAGCACGAGAGATGCGTTGGTGCCGCCGAAGCCGAAGGAGTTCGACAGCGCGACGTTGATCTCGCGCTTGCGCGCCTTGTACGGCACGAGGTCGATCGCCGTCTCGACATCGGGATTGTCGAGGTTGAGCGTCGGCGGCGCGATGTTGTCGCGGATGGCAAGCGCCGAGAAGATCGCCTCGACCGCGCCGGCTGCGCCGAGAAGATGGCCGATCGCCGACTTGGTCGATGACATCGAGATCTTCGAAGCGGCATTGCCGACCAGACGCTCGACCGCGCCGAGTTCGATCGTGTCGGCCATGGTCGAGGTGCCGTGGGCGTTGATGTAATCGATGTCCGAAGCAGAGATGCCCGCGCGCTTCAGCGCCGCGGTCATGCAGCGGAACGCACCGTCGCCGTCTTCCGAAGGCGCGGTGATGTGGTAGGCGTCTCCGGACATGCCGTAGCCGACCACTTCCGCGTAGATCTTGGCGCCGCGGGCCTTCGCATGTTCCAGTTCTTCGAGAACCACGATGCCGGCGCCCTCGCCCATGACGAAACCGTCGCGGTCGCGGTCATAGGGGCGCGAGGCCTTCTGCGGGTCGTCGTTGTGCTGGGTGGACAGCGCCTTGCAGGCGGCGAAGCCGGCAAGCGCAATGCGGCAGATCGGCGATTCCGCGCCGCCGGCGACCATCACCTCGGCATCGCCGAAGGCGATCATCCGGGCCGCGTCGCCGATCGCGTGGGCGCCGGTGGAACAGGCGGTGACGACCGCATGGTTCGGGCCGCGCAGCTTGTGGCGGATCGACACCTGGCCGGAGACGAGATTGATCAGCCGGCCGGGAATGAAGAACGGCGAAATACGGCGCGGACCCTTGTCGCGCAGCGTATAACCCGCCTCGACAATGCCCTCGAGGCCGCCGATGCCCGAGCCGATCAGCACGCCGGTGGCGATCTGGTCCTCGTCGGTCTTCGGGTGCCAGCCGGCATCTTCGAGCGCCATGTCAGCGGCGGCCATGCCGTAGATGATGAAGGGATCGACCTTGCGCTGTTCCTTCGGCTCCATCCACTGGTCGACGTTGAACGTGCCATCGGAACCGTCGCCGACAGGAATGCGGCAGGCGATCTTTGCGGGAAGGTCTTCGACCTCGAATTCGGTGACGACGCGGGCGGAGTTCTCGCCGGCCAGCAAGCGCGACCAGCTGACTTCCGTTCCGCATCCGAGAGGAGATACCATGCCGGTACCGGTGATAACGACCCGTCTCATCGCCAGTGCCCTACCCTATAGTTTTTTGTCGATTTGCGGGGCCGAGCCCCAATTGCTGAAACGGCCCGAACAAGCGGGCCGTTTGCGGGACCTGCCTTGCGGCGTCATCCCCACTATGTCGGGTTGATCAGGCCTGGGCCTTCTCGATGAACTTCACAGCGTCGCCGACGGTCAGGATGGAATCGGCAGCGTCGTCAGGGATTTCAACGCCGAATTCTTCCTCGAAAGCCATGACCAGTTCGACGGTGTCGAGCGAGTCCGCACCGAGATCGTCGATGAAGCTTGCGCCTTCGACGACTTTGTCGGCATCGACGCCGAGGTGGTCAATAACAATTTTCTTAACGCGTTCTGCGATATCGCTCATGTCGGTTTCCTCGACCTTTGTCTTTATCGAATGCCCGATTGGCATCCGCACCCTGTTAAAAACCTGCGACCGCCGCTTCTTCAGCGACGATGCGGGCAAACCCGTTCTCCCCTTTTCAGGTTCCGATCCTATTGCACTCACGCAATATGACGGCCTGCATTTCAGGGTGACCATTCACAGTCATGGCCCGCTTAACATGGTTTCCGTGTTCAGCAAAGCCAGAATTTGTTCCATTGCACAGCCGCCAACAACCGATTGTAACGTGTTTTCCCGAAGGCGGCACGCAATCAGATCATCGCCATGCCGCCGTTGACATGCAGGGTCTGGCCGGTGACGTAGCCAGCCTCGCTGGAAGCGAGATAAAGAACCGCAGAGGCGATGTCCGAACCGGCTCCCATGCGCTTCATCGGGATGGCACCGAGGATCGCCTCTTTCTGCTTGTCGTTGAGCTTGCCGGTCATCGCACTGTCGATGAAGCCCGGCGCCACGCAGTTGACCGTCACGTTGCGGGTGGCGATTTCCTGGGCCAGCGACTTCGAAAAACCGATCATGCCGGCCTTGGAGGCACAGTAGTTGGTCTGGCCCGGATTGCCGGTGACACCGACCACCGAGGTGATGTTGATGATGCGGCCGTAACGGCGGCGCATCATCGGATGAGTAAGCTCGCGGGTCAGGCGGAAGACGGCGGTGAGGTTCACTTCCAGAACCTTGTCCCAGTCCTCGTCGCTCATGCGCACGAACAGGCCGTCCTTGGTGATGCCGGCATTGTTGACGAGGATGTCGACGCCTTCGAGCTCGGCTTCCGCCTTCTCGCCGAGCGCCTTGACCTCGGCGCGGTCGGACAGGTTGGCCGGGAAGATTTTTACCCGGTCGCCGAGTTCGGCGGCCAGAGCTTCGAGCTTCTCGACGCGCGTGCCATGCAGGCCGACGGTGGCGCCCCGGCTATGCAGCATCCGGGCGATCTCTTCACCCAGCCCGCCGGTTGCGCCCGTCACCAATGCCTTGCGGCCGGTCAAATCAAACATGATCGTGTTCCTTCGCGTGTCTTTGGGTCCCAGCAGGGGGTTTCAGCCGAGAATGGCCGTGAGCGCGGCGTCGATATCGGCCGGCGTGTTGACGGCAATGCCGGAGATATTCTTGTCGATGCGGCGGGCAAGGCCGGTCAGCACTTTCCCCGAGCCGATCTCATAAAGCGTGGTGATGCCGTTGGCGCCGAACCATTCCACGGTCTCGCGCCAGCGCACCTGGCCGGTCACCTGGGTGACCAGCAGTGTGGCGATCTCGTCGGCATCGTAGACCGGCACGGCGCGCACGTTGGCGACGACCGGCACGACCGGGTTGTTCTTTTCCACCTTGTCGAGCGCGTGGCGCATGGCGTCGGCGGCCGGCGCCATCAGGTCGCTGTGGAAGGGTGCGGAGACCGGCAGCATGATGGCGCGCTTGGCGCCCTTTTCGGTCGCAAGCCCTGCCGCCTTCTCGACTGCCGCCTTGGAACCGGAAATGACCAGCTGGCCGCCGCCATTGTCGTTGGCGATCTGGCAGACGCCGGCATCGCGCGCCGCGGCGCAGATCGCATCGACGTCACCATGTTCGAGACCGATGATCGCCGCCATGGCGCCCTGCCCGACCGGCACCGCCGACTGCATGGCATCGCCGCGGATGCGCAGGAGCCGCGCCGTATCGGCAAGCGAGAACGTGCCGGCGGCACAAAGCGCCGAATATTCGCCGAGCGAATGGCCGGCGACGAAGGAAACCTTGTCGGCGAGCTTCAGGCCGCGCGCTTCCATCACCCGGATCGCCGCGACCGAGACGGCCATCAGCGCCGGCTGGGCGTTGGCGGTCAGCGTCAGCGTTTCTTCCGGGCCGTTCCACATAACGTCGGAGAGTTTCTGGCCGAGCGCCTCGTCGACTTCATCGAAGACCGCGCGGGCTTCCGGAAAAGCTTCCGCCAGATCCTTGCCCATGCCGACGGCCTGGCTGCCCTGGCCGGGGAACGTGAATGCGATAGTGCCCATGGGGATGATTTCCTTCCCTTATGTTTTGCCTTTCCATTCACATTCCGGCCCGGAGAGTCAAGGGCGGCGCGGTTTTCGAGGCCTTTTACGGCCTGTTGTCCCCTTGCGCTTCGTCAAATCCTGCTTAGAGTGCCGCCGACTTTTTGAGAACGGGATCTCATTTCCATGAAATATAAGAAACTCGGCCGCACGGACCTGTCCGTGTCGGAAATCTGCCTTGGCACCATGACCTGGGGCACCCAGAATTCTGAAGCCGAAGCCCATGAGCAGATGGACTACGCGTTCGAGAACGGCGTCAACTTCTTCGATACCGCCGAACTCTATCCGACCACGCCGGTCACTCCCGCCACCTATGGCCGCACCGAGGAATATATCGGCACCTGGCTGAAGAAGAATGCGGCCAAGCGCAAGGACCTGGTCCTCGCCACCAAGATCGCCGGCAGCGGCCGCCCGCATATCCGCGATGGACGCGACATCGAACCCGCCACCATCCGCCAGGCGGTCGATGCCAGCCTCAAGCGCCTGCAGACCGATTATCTCGATCTCTACCAGATCCACTGGCCGAACCGCGGCACATTCCATTTCCGCAATTCCTGGACCTTCGACGTTTCCAGGCAGGACCGCGACAAGGCCGCCGCCGAAATCGCCGAGATCCTGGAAACGCTCGGCGAGCTGGTGAAGGAAGGCAAGCTGCGCGCCGTCGGCCTTTCCAACGAAAGCGCCTGGGGCGCGATGAAATACCTGCGCCAGTCGGAGAAAAAGGCCCTGCCGCGCATCGCCTCGCTGCAGAACGAATACAATCTCCTCTACCGGCATTTCGATCTCGACCTCGCCGAAGTCGCCCATCACGAGGATGTCGGGCTGATGGCCTATTCGCCGCTCGCCGCCGGCCTGCTGACCGGCAAGTACCAGAACGGCGCCAAGCCGGAAGGATCGCGCGCGACGATCAACACCGATCTCGGCGGCCGCCTGACACCCCATCAGGAGCCGGCGGTGAAGGCCTATATCGAGGTCGCGGCCAAACACGGCCTGGACCTTGCCCAGATGGCGCTCGCCTTCTGCCTGTCGCGCCCCTTCATGGCCGCAGCCATCATCGGCGCGACGTCCATGACCCAGCTCAAACACGACATGGCCGCCGCCGACCTGACACTGTCGAACGAGGTGCTCGCCGACATCGCCAAGGTTCATCGGCAATTTCCGATGACGCTCTGATCTCGCGTCCCCTGACCCGACCGAGGGATGCTCTGCAGCCGCAAAGCATCCCTTTTTCTTTACGAAGCGCTTACCGCACAAGGCGATGCCGCTGTTTTGCGGCGGCGTTCTCCGATAAGCTGTTCTCAATCATTTTCCGGCATGATGGCGGCATGTGAAAGACAGGACTTGCGGCCTCTGACGGGCTGCATGCCGGAGGACAGGGCCATCACCAGCATCACCAACACCTTCTACCGGAACTCCAATGCGGCGAACTACGCATCGCTGCTGTTTACCGGTTCCAGCGTGTCGGCGAGCCAGCCGTCCGGCAGCGCCCAGGGTTTCGGCTCGGGCAGCGCGGGCGGCATCGAACCAGACACGCAGGGGCCGGCGCAGCGGGCGCTGGCGCGGATCGTCGAGATTCTCGCGCTCGGCAAGGGCGACGCATCCTCCGAAACGAGCGTCAGCGAAAGCCTCGGTTATATCACCCACGCTTCCGGCAGCGATGGCGACGACAGCCTGACGATGACCGGCCGCGCCGTCTACAATGTCGAGAGCGGCGCCGGCAACGATACGTTGAAGATCAAGACTGCCTCGGTCTCCGGCGTCGATGCCGGTGACGGCGCCGACAAGATCGAAGCCAAGGCCGATCTGCTGCGGGGGATAGACGGCGGCAACGGCACGGACGACATCCAGCTTGCGGGAAAGCTGGCGATGGACATTTCCGGCGGCAGCGGCGCCGACAGCATCCGGATCTCGGCCGAGACGATGACCGGCATCGATGGCGGTGACGGCGACGATACGCTTTATCTCGAAGGGAACCGCATCTTTGCCGCAGGCGGCGCCGGCAACGACACCGTGACCATCCACCAGACCGGCAAACCGGCCGGCAGGGGCGTCGTCGAATACACGTTCGGCAAGAATGGCGGCCAGGACACGATTGCGACCGATGGGCCGCTCTCTCTACGGCTCGACGGTTATTTCGAGAAGGATGTCAGCATTTCCGTCAAGGACAATGTGCTGACCGCCTCGTTCAAGGGTTCCGACGACAAGATCACCGTGACGCTCGACGAAAAGGCGCTGGAAGACGGCGGCCTCTCCTACAGCTTCGCCTTCGACAAGGGACAGACCGTCCTCAAGATCGGCTGAGCCAGCCTCCCACGAGCCCGACGCCAATCGGGATATCGCCGGTCTCCCTGGCGATATCCCATGGCAAGACCCGATCTCTCACTCCGTCGGCGGTGCCGCGGGCTCGACCACCGGTTCGGGGACCGGCACCGGTGCCGGCCGGAACGGTGCCGCATCGACCGGGAGGCCAGACATGCGGATGATGGTCGGAAGGCCCCATTTACGGCCGTTGACCGCCTCGTCGGCATTGAGGCCCGGCTTGCCGGCGGCCGTCAGATCGGCCTCGATGCTATCCAGCAGTTCGTCCTTGTCCGGGGTCCATCCCGGCTCCAGATTGAAGAACGACAGCGGATCGCCCTTCAGCAGCCCTGCGAACGTGGCAGCGATGATGATCGAGCCGAGGGTTCCCAGCCGGTCGCCGGCGCCGCCGACGGTGAGCGTCGAGCCCTCGACCTGTGCGTCGAACTCGGCCTCGCGCAGGATGTAGTACCAGAGGGCTTCCCGCTCGTCCTCGGCGATGCCGATGATCGGGATGTCGAGCAGCTTGGCGACCTCGATCGCCGATGGCAACTGCATCCTGACGCCGCGCACCAGATTGCGCGCCGCGAGCACGTTGAGGATCTTGGTGTTGTCGCCCGGCTTGTCGGGATCCTCCGGCAGTTCGCGCAGCGCATTCGCCAGCACGCTGTCGAACTTGCGGGCGACCTGCGGGAATGTCGGTCGCACCGAGGACGACATCCTGAGGAACCAGTCCCACTGGACGACACGGTCCGGATGCAGCGCGCGAAACCCTCTGAGGTCCTCGGCATTGAACTTGAAGGTCGGCGTAAAGACGCCGACACCCTTGGCGAAATTCGTCTGGTAGCCGTTGCGGACCAGCGAATGCCCGAACCGGTAGGCGGCGACCGAAAACTCCAGCGGCATGAACGGATTGTTCTTCCAGTCGTAGACGTCCTCATAGCCCAGCTCCCAGAAGGTGCGCCCGTTGCCGGCGTCGCGATCCTTGCGAAGCGCCCGCTTATGGACGGAGGGATCGCAGATGCGGGCCATGTAGTCGTGCCAGATAATCCACTGGTAGAGCCGCCTCAACGTCTTCCTGGCCGCCTCGAAAGCCTTCCTCGACGACATTCCCTTCTTCACCGCCGCCTTGACCAGCGTGTTGTGGGCCAGCAGGAAGGCCAGATGCAGCTGGGCGACAATGGCGTTCTCGTCGTTGCGGGGGTCGCCGATCAGAGCGGTGTCCTGGCCTGCCGCACGCGGCAGATCCCTGAACGACGTGCCGGCGATCTCGCCGATCCGAAAACAGCCCGGCGCAGCCTTGTCGTAGAGATAGGGCTGCGCATCCGGACCCTGCCCATAGATGCAATCGAGATCGAGCCGAGGCGTCCGGAAGTTATGAAGCCGGTTCGGATCGAGCTCCGCCTCGCTGAGCGGCGTCGTGTCCAGCGTCAGATCATGATCGATGAACTGGCCGAAATAGACGTAGCCGGACGGAAGTTTGGAGTCGCCCGCAGGCGGCGCCGTCGTATCGACCATCTTGGTCGCGACGAAATTCATGAAATAGGCTTCCTGTGCCGCAGCACTACCTATCCCTGCACCTGTAAAACCGGTTGTATCCGGCTCCCAGCCCGGAAGCTCGGGAAACAACCGCCCGAAACCTCCCTGGTAAAATCGAGAACGTGGCGCGGTTACCTCAAAGTTCTTCTCTCCATGATGCATGACAAATTCCCCTCCACCTTAGTTGAATACCCTCCAGCACTTTTCCCGCAGCGAACTATACTCCGATTACTCGTATTTTCAACCTTAAGATCCGTTAACTCTACCTTAAGTATAATTTAGGCAGCGCTAATTGAATACATTCGGGGAACCGCCCTTGCCTTCTCTCCAAAAATCCGTATAAGCGCGCTGTTCGAAACACCCGGTCTTCTGGCTGGTGGCTGAACGGAGGGCAGGCTTTCCGAAAGGGAAGCCGCAGGGACCACAGGGTCCAAGCCTCCCGTGTCTCCGCTCTCGACCGTCTCGATACAACACTTTTCTTGCCTGGGTTCGCCCGTTCAGGAGCAGTCGTTGAGGCTTAGCCGCCGAGGTCCGGGTAGACAACCGCAAGAAAAGGCAAAGCTACATGGCTCTTTACGAACACGTATTCCTTGCCCGGCAGGATATGTCCGCTCAGCAGGTTGATGCCCTCGTCGAACAGTACAAGGGCGTCATCGAAGCTAACGGCGGCAAAGTCGGGCGCATTGAAAACTGGGGCCTCAAGTCCCTCACCTACCGCATCAACAAGAACCGCAAGGCTCACTACGCCCTGATGGACATCGACGCACCGGCTCCGGCCGTGCACGAGATGGAACGCCAGATGCGCATCAACGAAGACGTTCTTCGCTACATGACGATCGCCGTCGAGAAGCATGAAGAAGGTCCCTCGGCAATGATGCAGAAGCGCGACCGTGACGACCGTCCGCGCCGCGATGGCGACGATCGTGGCCCGCGCCGCGAATTCGGCGACCGTCCTCCGCGCCGCGAAGGCGGCTTCGGCGACCGTCCGGACCGTGGTCCGCGCGAAGGCGGCTTTGAGCGCCGTCCGCGCGAAGACCGTGCGTAATAGAGGCTAAGGAGAAAAATCATGGCTGACGTATCATCCTCTTCCTCCCAGGCACGCCGTCCGTTCCATCGCCGCCGCAAGACCTGCCCGTTCTCGGGCGCCAATGCGCCGAAGATCGACTACAAGGACGTACGCCTCCTGCAGCGCTACATTTCCGAGCGCGGCAAGATCGTTCCGTCGCGCATCACGGCCGTTTCCCAGAAGAAGCAGCGCGAACTCGCCCAGGCGATCAAGCGCGCCCGCTTCCTCGGCCTGCTGCCCTACGTCGTAGCGTAATTTCCGAATACCGGACCCGCTGATCAAAAGTCAGCGGGTCCATCCCTTCCGCGATGGGCGCGGATCGGAACCTTTGAAATCCCATGTTGGGGATGAAGCGCCTGAGAGATCGATTCAGGACTTGTCCCCTAACTGCTTCAAAAAGCAGGACAGCGAGACCGTGACGAACAAGATACAGACAGTGCTGCCCACCGGCATTCTCGCCGGCATTGCCGCCACCCTGCTCGTGCTGGGTGCGAATGCGCAGCTGTCCTTTGCGTCGGTGCTGTACGCCGCCTCCTCGCTGCCGATCTTCATTGCCGGCCTCGGCTGGGGCAATCGCGCCGCCGTTATCGGCATCGTCACTGCCGGCATCCTTGGCGCCATCCTCGTTTCGCCGATGTTTGCGGTCGCCATGGCGGTGTTCACGCTGATCCCGGCGGGCTGGTTGTCGCATCTCGCCAATCTCGCGCGTCCCGCCTCAGAACTCGGCGGCCCGGACAACCTGATGGCCTGGTATCCGATCTCGGATATCCTCCTGCATCTCTGCGGCCTGGTAACGATCGCCGTCATCGCGCTCGGGGTTGCGATCGGCTACGGCCCGGAACTTACCGACCAGATGGTCGATGCGATGACCGCGGCCCTGCAGGCCCAGGAACCCGCCTTCACGCCGGAACCGGCGGGCATGGCGCAGACCAAATCGCTGCTGGTGCTGATGCTGCCGCTTGTCCAGGGCGGCGTCTGGGTGACGCTGCTGTTTGCCGCCTTCTACATCGCCGTGCGCATCGTCTCGCGCTCCGGCCGGGCGCTGCGTCCGCGCGAGGACATGCCCTCGGCACTCCGGATGAACCGGCACGCGATCTTCATCTTCCTCGGCGGCATCGTGCTGGCCTTCCTCGGCGGCGTGCCGGCGATGATCGGCGCCACCATCTGCGGCACCTTCGGCGCCGGCTTCCTGATGGCGGGGTTCGCCTCCTTGCACTTCCGCAGCCTCGGCAAGGACTGGCGCATCCCGGCCCTCGTCCTCTGCTACCTCTCTTCCATGCTTGTCCTGCCGATGATCGCGATCCTTATCCTGGGGCTCTCCGACACGAGGCGGACGATCGCGCTCACCCCGCTGAAAGGCGGAGCGAGCCCCGATGACAAAACCACCGAAACCAAGAATTGACTGATCGAAAGGAAACCTAACCATGCAAGTCATTCTGCTTGAACGCGTACCGAAGCTCGGCCAGATGGGCGAAACCGTCAAGGTCCGCGACGGCTTTGCCCGTAACTACCTCCTGCCGCTCGGCAAGGCTCTGCGCTCCAACGAAGCCAACAAGAAGCGTTTCGAATCCGAACGCGCTACGCTCGAAGCCCGCAACCTCGAGCGCAAGGGCGAAGCCCTGAAGGTCGCCGAGGTTCTCGACGGCAAGTCGTTCATCGTCGTGCGCGCCGCCGGCGAAACCGGCCAGCTCTACGGCTCGGTCGCGGCCCGCGACATCGTCGAAGTCCTGGCTGCCGAAGGCTTCAACATCGGCCGCAACCAGGTCGACCTCAACACGCCGATCAAGGAAATCGGCCTGCACAAGGTCTCCCTGCACCTGCATTCGGAAGTCGAAGTTTCGGTTGAAATGAACGTCGCTCGCTCGGCGGAAGAAGCCAGCCGTCAGTCCCAGGGCGAAAGCCTCACCTCCGCCGACGCCATCTATGGCGTCGACGAAGATGCGCTGCGTCCGGAAGACTTCTTCGATCCGGAAGCCGACGGCGTCGGCGACGACGAATAATCGTCGTCTTCCAAAGACGTTTCAAAGAGCGCCCGGCCTGCAAAGGCCCGGGCGTTTTTTTGTCTCTTTTCCGCATGTAGGATACAGCTTCACGCCACCGATTCGCCGATTGCCACAGTCAACCGGATTCGTGCCGTCTTTCTTAATTTTGTGGGCAGCCTGTGAATCACTGTGGGTAGCGAATTGAAGCGTTTCAGGACGCCCCGCAACCCGATAGAACCGACAGCTTGGCAGCAGGACAGGACGGACAGAAGACCATGAACGACGCAGTACGCAAGCTCGCCAATATCCAGCCGGCAGAGCCGCATTACCGCGAGGCCCCGAACAATATCGAGGCCGAACAGGCACTTCTCGGCGCCATCCTGGTCAATAACGACGCCTATTACCGCGTCTCCGACTTCCTGAAGCCCGTCCATCTCTACGAACCGCTGCATCGCAAGATCTTCGAGGTCGCCGGCGACATCATCCGCATGGGCAAGACCGCCAACCCGGTGACGATCAAGACCTTCCTGCCCGCCGACGACAAGGTCGGCGACCTGACGGTGGCGCAATATCTCGCGCGCCTTGCCTCCGAAGCCGTGTCGATCATCAACGCGGAAGATTACGGCCGGGCGATCTACGACCTGGCGCTGCGCCGCGCGCTGATCACCATCGGCGAGGACATGGTCAACATCGCCTTCGACGCGCCGCTCGACATGCCGCCGCAGACGCAGATCGAGGATACCGAACGCCGCCTCTTCGAACTCGCCGAAAACGGCCGCTACGACGGCGGCTTCCAGTCGTTCAACGACGCGGTGGCGCTCGCCATCGACATGGCCGGCCAGGCCTTCGAGCGCGACGGCCATCTCTCCGGCATCTCGACCGGCATCATGTCGCTGGACGGCAAGATGGGCGGGCTGCAGCGTTCCGACTTGATCGTGCTTGCCGGGCGTCCCGGCATGGGCAAGACCTCGCTTGCCACCAACATCGCCTATAACATCGCCGCCTCCTACGAGCCGGAAGTGCAGCCGGACGGCTCGTTCAAGGCCAAGAACGGCGGCGTGGTCGGCTTCTACTCGCTCGAAATGTCGGCCGAACAGCTCGCCACCCGTATCATCTCCGAGCAGACGGAAGTCTCCTCGTCGAAAATCCGCCGCGGCGACATCACCGAATCGGATTTCGAAAAGCTCGTCGCCTGCTCCCAGATGATGCAGAAGGTGCCTCTCTTCATCGACCAGACCGGCGGTATCTCGATCGCCCAGCTTTCCGCCCGCGCCCGCCGCCTGAAGCGCCAGCGCGGCCTCGATTGCCTGGTGGTCGACTATATCCAGCTGATGACCGGCTCGGGCAAATCCGGCGAGAATCGCGTGCAGGAAATCACCCAGATCACTACGGGTCTTAAAGCCCTCGGCAAGGAGTTGAACGTGCCGATCATCGCCCTGTCGCAGCTCTCGCGCCAGGTGGAAAGCCGCGACGACAAACGCCCGCAGCTCTCCGACCTTCGCGAATCGGGCTCGATCGAGCAGGACGCCGACGTGGTGCTGTTCGTGTTCCGCGAAGAATATTACGTCAAGAACATGGAACCCCGCGACATCGCCGACCCGAAATATCCCGAATGGGAAACCCTGATGGACAAGGTCAAGGGCACGGCCGACGTGATCATCGCCAAGCAGCGCCACGGACCAACCGGCACCGTCAAGCTCGCCTTCCAGTCCGAATACACCCGCTTCACCGATTTGGCCGACCCGAGCTTTACGCAGTACGAAGAGCATTGATCGGGGGCTTTGCTGATATCCTTCTTCTTCTGATGACGCGGTTCGGGATTGTCGGGAAACAGCTTGATATGAGAGCCAGCCGGCGCTTGATGTTAGGCTCATGGCAAAACGGCCCAAAAGATTGTGCAGCGCGAAGGATTTTGCCGTTGCAGTCTTTTTCCTGCCTTCGAAACCGGTAGGATCGCTGCAACCGTTCTCATTCACCAAGAGCCGACATGACCGATTTCGACAGCGAGCTTTCCTATCCCGACGATTTCGATATCGCGCCCGTCCGGCTGACGGTCGATCTGGGTGCGCTTGCCGACAACTGGCGGGAGATGGCGCGGCGTTCGGGGACAGCGCGGGCAGCGGCTGTCGTCAAGGCGGACGCCTACGGGCTAGGGCTTGAGGATTGCGGCGTTACGCTTTACGAGGCCGGCGCCCGGGATTTCTTCGTCGCCGTGGCGCGGGAAGGCGTCACGCTGCGCGCCTATGCGCCGGATGCCCGCATCTATGTCCTATCCGGCATCTGGCCCGGCCAGGAGGGGATGTTCTTCGAACACGACCTCGTGCCGGTTCTCGCCTCGGAAGAACAGCTCGCCTTCTGGATGTCGGTGACATCGGAATATGGCGACCACCCCTGCGCGCTGCAGGTGGATACCGGCTTCAACCGGCTCGGGCTGCCGCTCGAGGATGCGATCGCCTTTGCCGACGACGTATCGCGGCCGGCCAGTTTCTCGCCGGTCCTGGTATTGTCGCATCTCCATAGCGGCGACACGCCCGCCTCGCCCCTTAACCAGAAACAGCTTTCGGCTTTCCAGAAGGTCGCGGAGGCTTTCGAGGGGATCGAAACAAGCCTCTCTGCCTCCGCCGGGATCTTTCTGGGCCCGGACTATCATTTCGACCTCACCCGCCCCGGTATCGCGCTTTACGGCGGCGAGGCGGTGGTCGGGGTACCGAACCCGATGAAGCCGGTCGCCAAGGCGGAAGCCCGCATCATCCAGATCCGCGATGGCAAGAAGGGCGAGACGGTGAGCTACGGCGGCACATACCAGCTTGCCCGCGACAGCCGGCTGGCGATCGTGTCTGCCGGTTATGCCGACGGCTACAAACGCGCACTCTCCGGCTCCGGCGTGCCGCTGCGCCAGACAGTGGCGCAGGGCGGTTTCGGTTTCGTCGCCGGCCGCAAGGTTCCGGTGATCGGCCGCATCACCATGGACCTGACGATCTTCGACGTCACCGATGTCCCGGCCTCGGACATTGCCGTCGGCGACTATGTCGAACTGTTCGGCCCCAACATCGCCGTCGACGACGTTGCCCGAGCCGCGGGCACGATCGGCTACGAGCTCTTGACCAGCCTCGGCCTGCGATACGAGCGGCGATACATCTATCCCGACGAGTGAGCCTGACGCCAAAGAGCGATAACGAGCATCCTTCGCTTGCCTCTTGGAAGCGGAAATCCCTCGTGCTATACGAGAACAAAAGGAGATCGAAATGACCGAGATCCATCTCAGCGAACAGCACAAGGCCTTCATTGAAGAACAGGTCAAAGCCGGGACCTACAAGGATGCCGACGAAGTAATCGCCGCTGGATTGCAGCGGCTTGGGAGCGAAACTGAACTGCTGCAGCAAATGATTGCGGAGGCAGATGCCCAGTTCGCACGAGGGGAGTACCTGACCTTCACCACCGCCGACGCCCTGGCTGATTCCGTCATCGAGCGGGGGATGCGGCTATTAAACCGAAAGAGCTGACCTACTCTCCTCTCGCCGATCAGGACCTCCTCAACATCTTTCTCTATATCGCCAGCCACGATCCGGTGGCAGCGTCGCATTTCGTCCGCGACCTCGTCCGAAAGATGGAGTGGATCGCGTTAAGCGGCTTTCCCGGCGCTCCCCGTGACGAGCTGTCACCGGGATTGAAAGCTCTCCCCTATCGCCAAAGATGCATCTACTTCCGTACGGATGAGAAAACGGTGCGTATTCTCCGCGTTCTCCACGGCCACCAGAACGTTTCTCCCGACGATTTCATGACAAGCGAAACCTGAACTCCCCATGGCAAAACCAAAAACCCAATTCGTGTGCCAGAACTGCGGCACGGTGCATAACCGCTGGGCCGGCAAGTGTGACGGCTGCGGCGAGTGGAACACCATTATCGAAGACGACCAGATGGGCGGTATCGGCGGAGGCCCCGGCAAGATGCCGAAGAAGGGCCGCGCCGTGGCGCTCACCACGCTGTCGGGCGAGACCGAGGAAGCGCCGCGCATCTTTACCGGCATTTCCGAGCTCGACCGGGCGACCGGCGGCGGTTTCGTGCGCGGCTCGGCGGTGCTGGTCGGCGGCGATCCGGGCATCGGCAAGTCGACGCTGCTGATGCAGGCCGCCGCCGCCCTGTCGCGCCGCGGCCACCGGATCATCTATGTCTCGGGCGAAGAGGCGGTGGCGCAGGTCAGGCTACGCGCCCAGCGGCTGGACGCCGCCAATACCGAGGTGCTGCTTGCCGCAGAGACCAATGTCGAGGACATTCTCGCCACGATCGGCGAAGGCAAGCGTCCCGACCTCGTCATCATCGATTCGATCCAGACGCTGTGGAGCGACACTGCCGATTCGGCGCCGGGCACCGTCACCCAAGTGCGCACCGGCGTGCAGGCGATGATCCGGTTCGCCAAGCAGACCGGCGCCGCCATGGTTCTCGTCGGCCACGTCACCAAGGAAGGCCAGATCGCCGGCCCGCGCGTCGTCGAGCACATGGTCGATGCGGTCCTTTATTTCGAGGGCGACCGCGGCCACCATTATCGCATCCTGCGCACCGTCAAGAACCGATTCGGGCCGACCGACGAGATCGGCGTCTTCGAAATGTCCGACAAGGGGCTGCGCGAAGTCACCAATCCATCCGAACTGTTCCTCGGCGAGCGCAACTCGAAATCGCCCGGCGCCGCCGTCTTTGCCGGCATGGAAGGCACGCGGCCGGTTCTGGTCGAAGTCCAGGCGCTGGTGGCGCCGACTTCGCTCGGCACGCCGCGGCGTGCCGTGGTCGGCTGGGATTCGTCGCGCCTGTCGATGATCCTCGCGGTGCTGGAGGCCCATTGCGGCGTCAAGCTCGGACAGCACGACGTCTATCTCAACGTCGCGGGCGGCTACCGGATCACCGAGCCGGCTGCCGACCTTGCGGTCGCCTCTGCACTGGTATCGTCGCTTGCCGGTCTTGCCCTGCCGGCCGATTGCGTCTATTTCGGCGAAATCAGCCTCTCGGGGGCGGTGCGGCCGGTTTCGCAGACTGCGCAACGCCTTAAGGAAGCTGAGAAACTTGGTTTTGCAGGAGCGATGCTGCCGGCCACGTCCGCCGAGGTGCCGAAAGGTATCAACGGACGCTGGGTGACGATCGAGGACCTGCCGGACCTGGTGTCACGCATCGCCGGCTCCGCTTCCAAGCTGAGACAAACGCCGGAAGATGATTGATCTTCCGTTAACAAGCCCGCTGATGTATGACGGCTGCGGTAAGGCGGGGCGCCGGGCTTGAAGCCGGCAAGTCTTGAAGTCGGCAAGTCTGGAGTAGATCATATATGCCCATCACGATTTTCGATGGTATCGTCATCGGTGTGACGCTGTTTTCCGCCGTACTCGCCATGGTTCGCGGTTTTTCACGAGAGGTGCTGTCGATCGCAAGCTGGGCGGGCTCAGTCGCCGCCGCCTATTACCTCTACCCCCTGGTTCTGCCTTATGTGAAGCCTCACCTCAGTGACGAGCGCATCGCGATTGCCGCGTCCGCGGGCGCCATTTTCCTGATCGCGTTGATCGTCATCTCGTTCATCACCACGCGGATCGCCGATTTCATCATCGACAGCCGCATCGGTGCGCTCGACCGGACGCTGGGCTTCCTGTTCGGCGCCGCCCGCGGCATCCTGCTGCTCGTCGTGGCCGTCGCGTTCTGGAACTGGCTGGTGGCAGCCAACGCCCAGCCGACCTGGGTGACGCAGGCGAAATCGAAGCCGTTCCTCGACACGCTGGTCGCACGCCTCGAAGCCGTGCTGCCCGCCGATATCGAGCCGCAGATCCGCGCCCGCATCCTCGGCAAGGACGCAGCGCCCGCCGATGGCGCTCCGGCTCAGGATCAGCCGGCGGCGGACGACGCGCCTGCGACAAATAATTGACGTGATCTTGCGCTTGATGCGGCGCAAAACGTCACCATTTGTGGTAACATTCGCATTCAAGTGAAAAACAGGCTGGTTTCCGGGGAGGTTCTCCCCGGCCGGCCTTTCCATTTTTCCAAAGGGACAGGTTGTCCAAAGGGATAAGGGGCCAAGATGAATCAGCCGGTTTCCGAGACGTTCGCCGAAGACAGCGTCAACGAGTGGGATGGCGATACGCTGCATGAGGAATGCGGCGTGTTCGGCATTCTCGGCCATCCCGAGGCCGCGACGCTTACGGCGCTCGGGCTGCACGCCCTGCAGCACCGTGGCCAGGAAGCGGCCGGCATCGTCTCCTTCGATGGTCTGCGCTTCCATTCGGAACGCCGCATGGGCCTCGTCGGCGACCATTATACCGACCCCGTCACCCTTGCCCGCCTGCCCGGCAATATCGCCATCGGCCACAACCGTTATTCGACCACCGGCGAAGTGGCGCTGCGCAACGTGCAGCCTCTGTTTGCCGAACTCGAGGTCGGCGGCATCGCGGTTGCCCATAACGGCAATTTCACCAACGGCCTGACCCTGCGCCGGCAGTTGATCGCCGGCGGCGCCATCTGTCAGTCGACCTCGGATACCGAAGTCGTGCTGCACCTCATCGCCCGCTCGCGATATTCGTCGACCGCGGACCGGTTCATCGACGCGATCCGGCAGATGGAGGGCGGCTATTCGATGCTCGCCGTCACCCGCACCAAGCTGATCGCCGCCCGCGACCCCACCGGCATCCGCCCGCTGGTCATGGGCGAACTCGACGGCAAGCCGATCTTCGCGTCCGAAACCTGCGCGCTCGACATCATCGGCGCCAAATTCGTCCGCGACGTGGAAAACGGCGAAGTCATCATCTGCGAGATCCAGCCGGATGGCTCGATCTCGATCGACGCCCGCAAGGCCGGCAACGGCCAGGCCGAACGCCTCTGCCTGTTCGAATACGTCTATTTCGCCCGTCCCGATTCCGTCGTCGGCGGCCGCAGCGTTTATGTCGCCCGCAAGAACATGGGCATCAACCTTGCCAAGGAAGCGCCGGTCGAGGCCGACGTTGTCGTGCCTGTGCCGGATGGCGGCACGCCGGCTGCGCTCGGTTACGCGCAGGAAAGCGGCATCCCGTTCGAATACGGCATCATCCGCAACCATTATGTCGGCCGCACCTTCATCGAGCCGACCCAGCAGATCCGCGCCTTCGGCGTCAAGCTCAAGCATTCCGCCAACCGGGCGATGATCGAGGGCAAGCGCGTCGTGCTGGTCGATGATTCGGTGGTGCGCGGCACCACGTCGCTGAAGATCGTCCGGATGATCCGCGATGCCGGCGCCAAGGAAGTGCATCTGCGCGTCGCCAGCCCGATGATCTTTTATCCGGACTTCTACGGCATCGACACGCCGGACCGCGACAAGCTGCTCGCCAACCAGTATGACAGCCTGGAAGCCATGTGCCGGTATATCGGCGCGGATTCGCTCGAATTCCTGTCGATCAACGGCCTCTACCGCGCCGTCGGCGGCGAAGACCGCAACCCCGCCCGCCCGCAATTCACCGACCACTATTTCACCGGCGACTACCCCACCCGCCTGCTCGACAAGGATGGCGAGACGATGGGGCGCAAGGTTTCGGTTCTGGCCAGCAACGGCTGAGGGCTTGTAAAAGCACGGCCTCATACTCTTCCCTCATTCCTGTCCTTGTGACAGGAATCCAGCCATGGCGCGTCTGCGCCGTGAAAAGACTCTCCCGCGCGCAAAGACTTGCGCGCACTGGATCCCTGTGACAAGCACAGGGATGAGGGAGCTTGAGGCCGGACTGGTGCAAAAAAGCAGCCGCCTCCTCCACAGAGATATCGGCGCGCGCATTGCATTTTTAAGGGCGGAAAAATCATGACTATCGATCTGAAGGGCAGGATCGCGCTGGTGACCGGCGCGTCGCGGGGCATCGGGTATTTCACGGCGCTCGCTCTGGCAAAAGCCGGCGCGCATGTGATCGCCACCGCCCGCACCGTCGGCGGCCTCGAGGATCTCGACGATGCGATCAAGGCGGCAGGCGGCACCGCAACCCTCGTCCCCTTCGACATCACCGACATGGCCGCGATCGACAAGCTCGGCGCCTCGATCTTCGAGCGCTGGGGCAAGCTCGACATCCTCGTGGCGAACGCCGGCATCCTCGGCGTCATCTCGCCACTCGGTCATATCGAAGCCAAAGTGTTCGAAAAGGTGATGCTGACCAATGTCACCGCCACATGGCGGCTGATCCGCTCGGTCGAGCCGCTGCTGACCAAATCCGATGCCGGCCGCGCCCTGATCATGTCGTCCGGCGTCGCATCCAAGGCGCCCGCATTCTGGGGCGCCTATTCGATCTCCAAGGCGGCTGTCGAGAACATGGCCCGCATCTGGGCTGCCGAAACAAACCACACGCCGCTCAAGGTCAACATCGTCAATCCCGGTGCCACCCGCACCGCGATGCGCGCCCAGGCGGTGCCCGGAGAAGACCCGGAAACCCTGCCGCATCCCTCGGAAGTGGCGGAAAAGATCCTCTTCCTCGCCTCCCCCGACCTTCAGGATACCGGTCGCCTGTTCGTCGTGCGCGACAACAAGTTCGTGGATTTTCGCGCACCGGAATAGGCGCGGCCGCTTGTCGCATGGGTGGGCCTGCATTTGACATTTGCCAATTCTGCGGGTGGATGGGCAAACGCCCAAAACGGCCGCCGCAATCCAGGGACGCCCATGCAACCGCACCTTACCGACGAGCAAAGAGAGCAAGCGACGGCAACCGCCAATCTGGTCGCCGCGGCGATGGCCCGCCTTCACCGCGAGCATGGCGAGGCCGCGGTGATGGAGGCGATGCGGCTGATCAGTTCCGCCATGACCGACGACGCGCGGCGCAAATCCATTGCCCAGGCCCTGCTCGACAACAGCAATCCCCCCACCGACAAAGGATGCTGACACCGCCCCGGCTGTTGCCTCAGACGCTCTCCACCTCCTGATTCCCACAAGCCTTGCCACGGCGCTGCAGACCTTCTGCTGAGCTTGCGGAGCTGTTTCTCGTCCACTTGTTCAATGCCGTTGGGCTCGTTGGCGCCCTGGCCGGACAGGATCTGTTTATCGAGCTTCGCCCGAACCGCCTCCACATCCCTGTTTGCTCTCCATCCGATTGGTGGAATTCGTGCCCGTCGATGCGCGACTCCCATGTTTTGAGCCCGCTGCCGCACCACCGGCGGCCGGGAGAGACCCCATGTATGAAAACGGGATTTTCCGCTATGCTGGGGTCCCTGCGATAGAGCGCAGGAATTTCACATCTCGGGGGGAAGATCTGATGAGAAATATCGCTTTCTATTTCTTCGGCGCAGCCGTGCTCTGTGTCACCGCCGGCATGTTCTGGGGCATTCAGATGGCAATCTCCGGCGATCACCTGATGGCGCCGGCGCATGCGCATCTGAACCTGGTCGGCTGGACGACAATGGGGATTTTCGGCCTCTATTACACCGTGACGCCGTCAGCGGCCGACACCCTGCTGTCGAAGGTCCATCTCGGCTTTGCGGTTCTCGGCGTGCTCTGTCTCGTGCCGGGCATCGCGATGGCGGTGTCCTCGGGCGGCGAGGCGCTTGCCGCGATCGGCTCGATCCTCAGCGTCATCTCGATGCTGATCTTCCTGTTCACGGTCGCCAGGAACGGCATCGGCCGCAAGACGGCGTAAGACCGGTTTTGGGCATCCCGTGCGGGTAAAGCCCACTTGACCAAACGGCTTGCCCGCGCCATAACCACGTCCATGAAAACGGCGATTTCCATTTGTGGGATCATTATCCGCTAGCGTTCGCGCTGGCCCGGCCGTTTTCGTCTCTCGAAAAGCCTTGAAGACAAACGACCCGGTCCGGCCGGCACCTTGTTGTCGGGAGATTTTTCGATGAGCATTCCGCTCAGGTTCTACAATACGCTGACCCGTGAAAAGACGGCGTTCGCGCCGATCGATCCCCAGAACGTACGCATGTATGTCTGCGGCCCGACGGTCTATGACTATGCCCATATCGGCAATGCCCGACCGGCCATCGTCTTCGACGTGCTGTTCCGGCTGCTCCGCCATGTCTATGGCGAGGCTCACGTGACCTATGCCCGCAACATCACCGACGTCGACGACAAGATCAACGCGCGGGCGCTGCGCGACCATCCCGGCCTGCCGCTCAACGAGGCGATCCGCCTCGTCACGCAAAAGACCGAGACGCAGTATCACGAGGACATCGCCCTGCTCGGCAACCTGGAGCCGACCATCGAGCCGCGCGCCACCGACACGATTGCCGAGATGATCGAGATCATCGAGAAGCTGATCGGCAACGGCCATGCCTATGTCGCAGAGGGCGAAGTGCTCTTCGACACCAAGTCGATGCGCGACTACGGCCAGCTTTCCAAGCGCCCGCTCGACGAGCAGCAGGCCGGCGCCCGCGTGGCCGTCGATGCGCACAAGAAAAACCCGGCCGATTTCGTGTTGTGGAAGCTCTCCTCCCACAACGAGCCCGGCTGGGAAAGCCCCTGGGGCCGCGGCCGGCCGGGCTGGCATATCGAGTGCTCGGCAATGAGCCGGCGTTATCTCGGCGAGGAGTTCGACATCCATGGCGGCGGGCTGGACCTGATCTTCCCGCACCATGAGAACGAGATCGCCCAGTCGCGCTGCGCCCATGGCACGCAGGTGATGGCGAATGTCTGGATGCATAACGGCTTCGTGCAGGTCGAAGGCCGCAAGATGTCGAAGTCCGACGGCAATTTCATCACCATCTACGACCTGCTGCACACCGAAAAATTCGGCGGCCGCCAATGGCCGGGCGAGGTGCTGCGGCTTGCCATGCTGATGACCCACTACCGCGAGCCGATCGACTTTTCGGTGAAGCGGCTGGAAGAGGCAGAACGCCTTCTCGCCAAGTGGCCGGCGGCGGAAGCCTCCGGCGCGCTCCCCTGCGATACGGTGATCAACGCGCTTGCCGACGACCTCAACACGGTCGCCGCCGTTCAGGCGCTGCACGCCCTGGCGCAGGAGGCCCACGGCGACCCGGAGGCACTTGCGGTATTTGCCGCCAGCGCCGCGTTTCTCGGCGTACTGCCTGAGAAAACCGAGGTCGACGAGGCGCTGGCATCCGCCGTCGATGCGCTGGTCGCCATGCGGCTCGAAATGCTGAAGGCGAAGAATTTCGCCGAGGCCGACAAGATCCGCAACGAATTGTCGGACAAGGGCATCCAGCTCAAGGACGGCAAGGACCCGGCGACGGGCGAGAGGGTGACGACCTGGGAGGTGAAGCGGTAAGCTTCACTTCCCGGAACAACGTGGAGGAGCCAGGCGATGATCGATCACATGGGCATCAAGGTCGCGGATTTCGACCGGGCAAAGGCATTTTACGATGCAGCCTTCGCGCCGCTCGGCGCATCGCTGCTCTACATGGTTCCGGCCCAATATACCGGCGGCGTCAAGGTCGGCGGCTACGGGCAGGAACGGCCGGTCTACTGGCTGCATGAGGACAAGCCGGCCGGCGGCCATTCGCAGCACGTCGCGTTCACCGCCCGCAACCGGGCCGAGGTGGATGCCTTCTACCAGGCCGCAATCACCGCCGGCGGAACCGACAACGGCCCGCCCGGCCTGCGCACGCACTACCACCCGAACTATTACGGCGCCTTCGTGTTTGATCCGGATGGCAACAATATCGAGGCGGTGTGCCACGCGCCGGAGGGTGCCTGATATGACCCGGATCCACACCGGCGGCTGCCAGTGCGGCGCTGTGAGATACCGCGCGGAGGGGGAGCTCGGGTTTCCGCATCTGTGCCATTGCCGCATGTGCCAGAAGGCGGCCGGCAATTATTTCATGCCGCTCGGCGGGGTGACGTACGAGAACTTTTCGCTGACGCGCGGCGAGCCGGCCTGGTTCCAGTCGTCGGAAACGGTGCGGCGCGGTTTCTGCGAGAAATGCGGCACGCCGCTCTTCTATGACGGGTCGAGCGACCATATCAGCATCACGCTCGGTTCCCTCGATGATCCGCAATCGGTGAGGCCTGCGGTGCAGACCAATCTGGCCCACAAGATGCCCTGGTTCGGCGAGCTCGACCATCTGCAGCACGATATCGCCATGGACATGACCGAGGAACAGGAAAAGACTGTCTCGGCCGGCAGCAACCAGCATCCCGACCACGACACCGAGGTCTGGCCGCCTCGAGACAACCGACATGCGGAGGGTCATTCATGAGCGGTACCATCCGAACCGGCGGCTGCCAGTGCGGCGCGAACCGCTTCCGGCTTGAAGGCGAGCCGTTCGACTCCTCCGTCTGCCATTGCCGCATGTGCCAGAAGGCCTTCGGCGCCTATTATGCGCCGCTGGTGGCGACCGGCGAGGCGAAGCTTACCTGGACGCGCGGCGAACTGAAGTATTTCCAGTCGTCGAACCATGTCCGGCGCGGTTTCTGCGGGAACTGCGGGACACCCATGACCTACGAGGCGGCGGACGGGATCGCGATCTCCGCCGGCAGCTTCGACGATCCGGCCCTGCTGCCGCCGGTCGTGCAGTTCGGGGTCGAGGGCAAGCTTCCCTTCGTCGACCGGCTTTCCGAATTGCCGGCGCGCCACACGATGGACGATATCGACACCGCGCCCTTCCTGGCCGATATCGTCTCCTACCAGCATCCCGACCACGACACTGAAATCTGGCCGCCAGAGAACGGTACGCCGGAGAACTGTCCGCCAGAAAACCAGCCACCGGAGAACAAGCGATGAGCGAAACCCTTAGAACAGGCGGCTGCCAGTGCGGCGCCGTGCGCTTCCGGATCCACGGCGAACTCGGCCGCGCCTCGATCTGCCATTGCCGCATGTGCCAGAAGGCCTTCGGCGGCTTTTTCGGGCCGCTGGTCTCCGCGCCGCCCGAGGGAAACGGCTCCGGCGTCGAATGGACCCGGGGCGAGCCCAAATATTTCCAGTCCTCGGTCAATATCGACCGCGGTTTCTGCGAGAACTGCGGCACGCCGCTCACCTATCGTTATCCCGGCGGGCTGGAACTGGCGATCGGCGCCTTCGACGACCGCGGCGATCTCGCGCCGAAGATCCAGGTGAACTATGCCTCGCATATCCCGTGGGTGACGACGATCTTCGACCAGCCGGTGCGCGACTCAGGCGAGGACGCCGTCAAACAGGAGCAGATCATCTCCTTCCAGCATCCCGATCACGACACCGAAAACTGGCCGGCTAAAGGTCTGCATCTATGACTGAAGTTCTGCGTACCCTCTATCCCGAGATCGAACCCTACGCGACCGGACAGCTCGATGTCGGCGACGGTCATGTGATCTATTGGGAGCGGGTCGGCACGCCGGGCGCCAAGCCGGCCGTCTTCCTGCATGGCGGCCCCGGCGGCGGCTGCAACCCGAACCAGCGCCGGCTCTTCAATCCGGACCTCTATGACGTGGTGCTGTTCGACCAGCGCGGCTGCGGTCGTTCCACCCCGCATGCAAGCCTCGAGGCCAACACGACCTGGCACCTGGTCGCCGATATCGAGCGGCTGCGTGAAATGGTCGGCGTCGACAAATGGCAGGTGTTCGGCGGTTCCTGGGGATCGACCCTGGCGCTTGCCTATGCTGAAACCCACCCCGAACGGGTCAGCGAACTTCTGGTGCGCGGCATCTATACGCTGACCAGGCCCGAGCTCGACTGGTACTACCAGTTCGGCGTGTCGGAAATGTTCCCGGACAAGTGGGAAGCCTTCGTCGCCCCCATTCCGGAAGCCGAGCGCCACGAGATGATGGCCGCCTATCATCGCCGCCTCACCGGTGCCGACAAGGCCGAGCAGATCCGCTGCGCCAAGGCCTGGAGCGTCTGGGAAGGCTCGACCATCACGCTTCTGCCGAGCCCCGAACTGGCCTCGGACCACGACGACGACCATTTCGCGCTCGCCTTCTCGCGCATCGAGAACCACTTCTTCATGAATGCCGGCTGGCTGGAGGACGGGCAACTCCTGCGCGACGCCGTGAAGCTCAAGGGCATCCCGGGCGTCATCGTGCACGGCCGCTACGACATGCCCTGCCCGCTGAAATACGCCTGGCAGCTCTCGAAAGTCTGGACGGACGCGGATTTCCACATCATCGAGGGCGCGGGACATGCGGTTTCGGAACCGGGGATTACGGACCAGCTGATCCGGGCGACGGACCGGTTTGCGGGGAAGAGTTGATCATGGCGTTCGCGGCTACCCCCCTCTGCCCTGCCGGGCATCTCCCCCTCAAGGGGGGAGATCGAAGGAGGCGCGGCCTTCCCCAAACAATGACCGTAACAGACGGCCGCGGCAACCCGAAACCTATCTTGGGAGCGAGGCATCGCTTCTGGCCGATCTCCCCCCTTGATGGGGAGATGCCCGGCAGGGCAGAGGGGGGTGTTGCCGCCAACAGCATAACCTTGCTCCAGGAGGAGCAGCCATGACACGCGAACGCATCTATCTCTTCGACACCACACTGCGCGATGGCCAGCAGACGCCCGGCGTCGATTTTTCCGTCGAGGACAAGATCGCCATCTCCAACCTTTTGGACGAGTTCGGCCTCGATTATGTCGAGGGCGGCTATCCCGGCGCCAACCCGACCGACACCGCCTTCTTCTCCCAGAAGCGCACGGTGAAGTCGAAGTTCGTCGCCTTCGGCATGACCAAGCGGGCCGGCATTTCCGCCTCCAACGATCCGGGCCTCGCCGTGCTGCTGCAGGCAAAAAGCGACGCCACCTGTTTCGTCGCGAAGAGCTGGGATTATCACGTGCGGGTGGCGCTCGGCTGTTCGAACGAGGAGAACCTGGAATCGATCCGCGACAGTGTCGAGGCGGCCCGCGGCGCGGGAAAGGAAGCGCTGGTCGATTGCGAGCATTTCTTCGACGGCTACAAGGCCAATCCCGAATATGCGCTTGCCTGCGCCAAGACCGCCTATGAGGCCGGCGCGCGCTGGGTGGTGCTTTGCGACACCAATGGCGGCACCCAGCCGGGCGAGATCCGCGCCATCGTCGAGGCGGTGATCGCGTCGGGCATTCCCGGCACCTCGCTCGGCATTCATGCCCATGACGATACCGGCCAGGCGGTCGCCAATTCGCTCGCCGCGATCGAGGCGGGCTGTCGGCAGATCCAGGGGACTCTGAACGGCATCGGCGAACGCTGCGGCAATGCCAACCTCGTGACGATCATCGCGACGCTTGCCCTGAAGGACGCCTATTGCAGCCGGTTCGAGACGGCGATCGACGCGGAGCGGCTGACCGGCCTCACCCGCCTCAGCCACGCCTTCGACGAACTGCTCAACCGCTCGCCGAACCATCAGGCGCCTTACGTCGGGGCGTCGGCCTTCGCCACCAAGGCCGGCATCCACGCCTCGGCGCTTCTGAAGGACCCGCGCACCTACGAACACGTGACGCCGGAAAGCGTCGGCAACCTGCGCAAGGTGATGGTCTCCGACCAGGGCGGCAAGTCGAACTTCATCAACGCGCTGAAGCGACGCGGCATCGAGGTCGGCAAGGACGACCCGAGGCTCGACCAGCTGATCTCGATCGTCAAGGAACGCGAGGCGACCGGTTATGCCTATGAAGGAGCGGATGCGAGCTTCGAACTGCTCGCCCGCCGCACGCTCGGCACGATTCCGGAGTTCTTCTCGGTCGAAGGGTTTCGGGTGATGGTCGAGCGCCGGTTCGATTCGCATGGCCGCATCAAGATCGTCTCCGAGGCGGTGGTCACACTGGTCGTCGATGGCCAGACGCTGATGTCGGTCGCCGAAGGCGACGGCCCGGTCAACGCGCTCGACCGGGCGCTGCGGAAGGATTTCGGCAAATACCAGCACGAGATCGACGACCTGGTGCTCGCCGACTTCAAGGTGCGTATCTTGAACGGCGGCACCGAGGCGATCACCCGCGTGCTGATCGAATCGATCGACAGCACCGGCGTGCGCTGGTGGACGGTCGGCGTCTCGGAAAACATCATCGACGCGTCATTCCAGGCCCTGATGGACTCGGTCATCTACAAGCTGATGAAGAACCGGGAACTGGCGGGCAAGATCGCGGCGGAGTAATGCTCGTAAACGCTGCGGCTCGATCGGGGTGGCCGGCAATCAGATGCTGTGGGGTCGATCGTTTCCTCGACTTCGGCGGCATGCTGATTTAATGCTCGTATGTCACGACGAATGGACAGAGTTTGGTCGAGCCAGAAACCGGCACCTTTACACCCGATCTGCGGCTCTTCCCCGAGAGAACGCAATCTCAACCTGCGGAAAGCCTGCCCATGACGGCGTCCCCGAATTTTCGTATCGCACCTTGACCGGATCCAACCCGCCCTCATCGCTCGAACGGCTTGGCTGGTCCGATTTCTTCGCGGCTCAGGTCGAGCCCGGCGAAGCGGAACTCCTGCCCCGGCGCATTGCCTCCGTCCACCGGGCGCGCGTCGACGCGATCGATGCCGGGGGGCCGGTCGGGCTCGAGCTTCCCCCCAATGCCAATACTGCGGAGTTTGCGGTGGGCGACTGGGTTCTCGCCGACCCGCTGACGGGCATGTTCGCGCGCCGTCTCGACCGGAAAACCGTGTTTCAGCGACGTGCGGAAGGCGGGCACGGCCAGCAGCTTGCCGCAGCCAATGTCGATACGCTGTTCATCGTCACGTCGTGCAATGCCGATTTCAATCCCGGACGGCTGGAACGCTACCTGATCATGGCCAACCAGGCAGGCACCAACCCGGTGATCGTGCTGACCAAGGCCGACACGGTCGAAGACGCCGGCCCCTTCGAGCAGCAGGCCAGGGCGCTGCAGCGCGACCTGCCGGTTGTCGTCCTGAATGGGCGCACTGCGGAGGCCGTTGCATTGCTGAAGCCCTGGTGCGGTGTCGGGCAGACGGTCGCCCTGGTGGGCTCCTCAGGCGTCGGGAAGTCGACGCTGGTCAACACGCTCGCCGGGCATGGGTCCGACACGATGCAGAAGACCGGCAGCATCCGCGAACATGATGCGAAGGGTCGCCACACCACCACGGCACGATCGCTGCATGCGATTGACGGCGGCGGCTGGGTGATCGACACGCCGGGGATCAGGACGCTCTACGTGAGCGACGTCACCGACGGCATCGATACGCTGTTTGCCGAAATCACCGATCTGGCGCCGAATTGCCGGTTCCGCGATTGCACCCACGCCCACGAGCCGGGTTGCGCCGTGCAGGCGGCCGTCGCCAGCGGCGAACTTTCCGCCGAACGTCTGGAACGCTGGCGCAGCCTGCTTGCGGAAAACCGCGACAGGACGCCGGTGCTGAGCGGGCCACGGGGCAACAAGATCGTCCGCAAGAAGAAATATTGAAGGGTTGGCGCGGGAATACCGTCCCTGCTAGCCGCGCAGGGGAACCGGAGCGGGCAGAACTCGATACAGTGGCTTGCGCCCCTCCAGACCTGACCTTGGGGCTGATCATTGGGCCTGATACTGCGGCCCCCGATTCTGGCCATTGTATATCGGGGGCTTTCGTACCATATAGACGACATATTGAGGCGGCCGCTCGCGGTGATGACGCAGCAGCGCCTGGCAACCAACTCCCTCACTATTTCATTCCCCCAAAGAGGCTGCGGCATCCTGCCGGAGCATCGCGATCGGAGACGTCCATGTCTGATAAAAAAGCAAATGCCCCGGACCAGCCATACCAGCCTATCCCCTTTGCCAAGAAGCATCGCATTTCGGTTGAGGATGCGAAGGCGATCATCGAAAAGCACGGCGCAGACCGCAAGTCGGCCGACAAGGAAGCGCGACGCGTGGCCGTCTAATCCTTCTTTCCTGTAAGACAACTGGAAGAACCGGAGACTGAGGATGCCGCACCCGGCTATTGAACCTTCAGTCCCAGTTCCGCCAGGATATCTCCGGCCTGCTGCCGCGAGATCGTGGCACCCTTGAACTTCCTGGCGTCGATCAGCTTCAGCCCGCCGAGGTCCGCGCCGCGCAGATCGGCCCCTTCGAACCTGGCATCGACGAGCCCCGTGTCACGCAGGCTGCAGCCATCGAATACGACATCCCGAAAATCGCATTTCGACAGATCGGCCATGCCGAAATCGACCCGCTCGATCCGCGATTTCCGGAACGACAGCGCGGGAAGCCTCGCCTGCGCCAGGATGGTCTCCTTGAAGGAGAGGCCGAGCGAGGCGATCCGCGTCAGATTGGCGCCCGTCAGCTTGCAGCCAACGAACCGGGTGTCGTTCATTCTGGCTTCCAGGAAGGCGGCGTTGTTGAAGTCGCAGTTCCGGAATTCCGCTTCCGCGAGGTCTGCGCCTGAAAAATTGGCGAATGGACCCCGGCATCCCTCGAACCTGGCCCCTTCGAGATCCGCGGCCCGCAGATTGACATTCGTCATCCTGCAATTCCTGAATTCCCAGCGCTGAAGACCAAGCCCCGACAGATCCGCCTCCTCCAGCGTGCAGCCGTTCAGGACCACAGTGTTTCCGGCCGCCGTAAACGCGACTGCCTCCGCACGTCCGATCGCCTGCTCGGAAACCTCGATCGGGTTCTGCTCTGACATCGCATTTGCCTCCGCCGACAGTTGTTTGGCTGATTGATCAGAGATTCGGGTTGGAGACAATCGGTGGGACGAGATCGAAACGCGCGGTAGGCTCCCGTTGTCTAGGTGAATGCATATGGGACATGAGCCGGTGCCTCACCTCTAACCCTCCCCCCTCACACCTCCTCGAACGATAGCCCCCAATCCTCCTCGCCGTACCATTCGTCGCCCTGCGGCGGCTGCCGCCAGCGCAGGCTGCGGACCTGATAGCCCCGGCGCGAGCGGAAGGCTTCCGCCAATCCCTCGTGGCGGCCGGCAGGCGCCGGCTGCTGGCCCTCGGCCCAGACGAAGGAAACCGGCTGCAGGAACCGCGCGCCGAAGCCTTTTGCCCGCCGGTCGATCATCAGGAAGCCCGCCCGGCCGGTAAAGCCGCTCCGCCGCCCATTCTCCACCGCCGGGTAGCCGAGCGGAAGGAGCGCCCGCCCCGAGACGGCCAGGTTGTCGATCCAGGCGGCCGGCGGGTGGTCGAGCGCGAAATTGGCGTAGATCGCGTCCGCATCCTCCTTCGGCCATTCCGTCGCGTCACTGCGGACGAGCTCGACATTGGGGTATCCCGCCAGGTTCCGCCGTGCCTTTTCCGCGAGAGCCTCGTCATATTCGACGGCGATCACCCGGCCCGACGGCCCGACCAGCTCGGCAATGATGGCCGTGTAATATCCCGTCCCGGCGCCGAGGTGGGAGACCGTCTCGCCGTCACGGATGCCGAGCGCGTGAAGCCCTCCGGCATGCAGCGACGGCATGCCGTTGTTGACGCCGCGCGCCGTGTCCAGCCCGACCAGCACATCCTGGTAGAGCACCAAAGGATCGGTGGAGGCGAGCTCGCGGTAATTGCGGAAGTCGTTGTAAACCCAGGGCGGCGGACCGACGAATTGTTCGCGCGGCACCGTGGCGAGAGCGGCAAGCAGCCGGTCGTCTGCCCCAACGCCGGCCTTGGCCAGGATCTGGCGGGCATAGATCTGCCGGTGCAGCGGCTGGCTTTCGAAATCCATCCAATTCCTCCGTTCCAACCGGCAACCATCATCGCAAACCAGGCCGACAGAATCGCGACAAGCGATCGGTCCTTCAATGAAATGAATTGGTCCGGCACAACCCATTCGTTTAAACGGAGGGTAACAAAAACAACATACCGGAAACACCCGCATGGCCATCGATACCGCCCCGACGCCAGTGAAGAACGAAGATACGCCGCGCGGCTTCGCCTTCGGGCTGACGGCCTATTTCCTCTGGGGCTTCCTGCCGTTTTACCTGAAGGCGGTTGCCCATATTCCTTCGCTCGAAGTGCTGGCGCACCGGGCGATCTGGTCGGTGCCGGTCGCCGGGGCCGTCCTGTTGATCCTGCGTCGCACGGGCGATCTCAAGGTGGCGGTGCAGAACCCGCGCATGCTTGCCATGGCATGCCTCACCGCCCTTATCATCATGGCGAACTGGGGCATCTATGTGTGGGCGGTCGCCGCCGGCCGGGCGCTCGATGCGGCGCTCGGTTATTTCATCAATCCGCTGTTCAGCATCTTCCTGGCGGCCGTCCTGCTGAAGGAACGGCTGGCGCCGGTTCAGCTTGCGGCGATCGGCCTCGTGGTGGTGGCGGTGGCGATCCTCACCTATGATGCGGGCGGACTGCCGTGGGTTTCGCTGGCGCTCACCGTCACCTGGGGCTTCTATGCGCTGTTCCGGAAAACCCTGCCGATCGGCCCGAACCAGGGGTTCTTCCTGGAAGTGCTTTTGATCAGCATTCCCTGCCTGCCCTATGTGATCTGGCTGGAATCGACCGGGCGGGGCCATCTCCTCCATTCGACCGGCTGGGACACGTTCATCCTGATGGCCGCCGGCATCATCACCGCCGCACCGCTGATGATCTACGCCAACGGCGCGAAACTCCTGAAACTCTCGACCATCGGGATCATGCAATACATCGCCCCGACGATGATCTTCCTGATCGCAGTCTTCGCCTTTCACGAGCCGCTCAGCCCCGTCAAGCTCGGAGGTTTTGTGCTGATCTGGACGGCACTGGCGATCTATACCTGGTCTCTTATGAAACAGGCGCGCGGCCGATAGGCCATTCCGGAGCATTCCCATGAAAATCAGCGATATCCCGTTCGGCACCACCGACTGGAGCACCGTGCCGAAGACCGAGCACAAGGGCGATACGGGACTGGCGACCTGGCAGACATGCCATTTCGGCGGGATCAGGGTTCGGATGGTCGAATATAGCCCGGGCTATCTCGCCGACCACTGGTGCGTCAAAGGACATATCCTGCTCTGCCTTGCAGGCGAGCTGACGACCGAGCTCGCCGATGGCCGGGTCTTCGTGCTGAAGCCCGGCATGAGCTATCAGGTGGCGGACGAGGCCGAGCCCCACCGCTCCTCGACATCGGTCGGCGCAAAACTCTTCATCGTCGACTAGAGCTTAAGGACCGTCCCTCAAAGCCTCGAAATCACCGCGCCTTCACCGCCCGACGGCGGCCGGTCCTCGCCGTGTTCGAGGATCGCCGGGACGATCTCCTCGACATCGGCGATGACGAGCGGCTGGACGAGATGCGCGCGGTGGATAAAACCCTGCTCGCGCATGTGGGTGATGAGGTCGAGCATCGGATCCCAGAAACCGCCGATATTGGCGAACACCATCGGCTTCTCATGCCGTCCGAGCTGCGCCCAGGTCATGATCTCGACGATCTCCTCCAGCGTGCCGATGCCCCCCGGCAGGGTCACGAAAGCGTCAGCGCGCTCGAACATCTTGTGCTTGCGTGCGTGCATGTCCTCGGTCACAATCAGCTCGTCGAGCTGGCCCAGCGAATGCCGCGTAGCCTCCATGTCGACCAGGAATTCGGGAATGATGCCGGTGACCTGACCGCCGTTCGACAGAACGCCGGCTGCGACCGCACCCATGATGCCCTTGGTGCCTCCGCCATAGACAAGCCGAAGCCCGTGGGCGGCGATGGATTTTCCGAGCGCACGGCCGGCTGCAATATAGGCGGGATCGCGTCCCGGCTGCGAGCCGCAGTAAACGCAGATGGATCGAATCGGCACAGTTTTCTCCGCAACGCATTTCAAAGGGAGGGCCTAAGCGAGCCCCGGTCGTCAAAATTGACGGGAAATGCCCGGAAGAGCAAGGGTTTATCGTGTGAAAAGCTTGTGAATGCGGGAGGAAAAGGTTAATCCGGATAGACGACGGCCATAGCTGTCGGGAGAGGCATTGATGATGAAAAACCGCGCCGGCTGGCTGGCTCTGATCGTATTGGCTATCGCTTCGCTGCTGATGGTTTTCCTGGTGATGCCTGCGATAAACAAGGATTCAAAGCCGATCGGCGACGCGATCAATGCTGCGGGCAATGCCGTCAAGGACGCGGTGACGGAACCCCAGCCGACCGCCAGGGCGCCCGATACCGCAAAGCCGGCCGACCAGGCCGCTGCCACGGCGCCGCAGACGGCTCAGCCCACCACGCCTTCCCCAGCAGGCCAGACGACCGCGGCGATGACGCCCCCCTCCTTCGACGTGCTGCGTGTCGAGCCGGACGGCTCGACCGTGATCGCCGGCCGCGCCGCCCCGAATTCCAGGCTCGAAGTCACCAGTGGCGCCGCGATCGTCGCCAAGGTCGATGTCGGCCCGAGCGGCGACTTCGCCGCCATCCTCGAAAAGCCGCTGCCGCCCGGCGACCACCAGCTCGTGCTCAAGGCGATCGGCAAGGACGGCAATACCACCGTGTCGGAAGAAACGGCGACCGTCTCGGTGCCAGCCGACAAGAACGGCAAGCTGCTCGCCATGGTTACCAAGCCCGGCAAGGCAAGCCGCCTGATCGCGACGCCGACCCCGGACGCGGCAACACCGCCTGCCGCGAATGCTGCGCAGCCGGCCGCCCAGACCGCGGCAGCTTCGCCCGCTGCCAATGCTGCCAATCCGGCTCCCGCCAGCCCCGCGCCGGCCGCCCCCCCGGCGGCGCCGGCGGCCAGTCCCTCCGTTGCCACCCTGCCGGCACCGCCGGCCGGCTCGTCCAATCTCGCCTCCTCCGCGCCGAGCGTACCGGTCTCGACGCCCGCCTCTCCGACGGCGACACCGGCTGCGCCTGAACTGCGCATCACCGCTGTCGAAATCGAGGGCAACAAGATCTTCGTCGCCGGCAATACGAAGGCCGGCACCCTGCTGCGCGGCCAGGCCGATGGCCGGCCGATCGGCACCGCCCAGGCGGGCCAGGACGGCAGTTTCGTGATCGAGGGAGCAATCGACCTCGCAGTCGGCGACCACCGAATCGGCGTCGAGGTGCTCGGGGCCGGCGGCCAGCCTCTGGTACGGGTCGAAGTGCCCTTCAACCGCCCGGCCGGCGACCAGGTCGCCGCCGTCGCGGCGCCGCAGGCCGTCAATAACGGCATGTCGGCGGCCGACAGCGGTGCCTTCGACAAGCTGCGCAACGAGACGGTGCGCGCCTTCAACCTGCTGCGCGGGCTTTACGACGACGGCCGCATACCCTCCGCGGAACAGATGGCCGCCGCCCGCTCCGCCACCTCTATCGCCCTCAAATCGCTCTCCGAATACCGCCTGCCGGCCGATGCGGCGGCCGCCGCCCGGGTGCTTGCCGAAACCACCGTCCAGAACGCGGCCGCAGCGGGCGCCGCGCTCGACGCGCTTCCCAAGGATGTCGCAAGCGTCGGGACCGGCCTGAAGCGGATCGGCGAAATGATCGCCCGTGCCGTCGGCCCGACCATCGCCCGCGAGCTGCACGGCATTCAACCCGCCCCAGCCGCCCCGATGACGGTCACCGATGCCAGCGGCACCCGCACCATCCACCAGGAGCCGCTGACCCAGAGCGAACGCAACTCGGTGATCATCCGCCGCGGCGACACGCTCTGGCAGATCTCCCGCCGCGTCTACGGCCAGGGTGTGCGCTACACCACCATCTACCTCGCCAACGAGGACCAGATCCGTAACCCCGACGTCATTCAGCCCGGCCAGATTTTCGGCGTGCCGGGCGAGGCACTGCCGGACTCGGAAGAACTCCACCGCCAGCGGATGATGCATCGCCGGTCGTAAGGGGCGGGGCTGGGGTTCAGTACCCCTCCTGGCCCATTCGGGACATCGCTTGGGACCTCGGTAGCTCCCCGACCACCCTCATTTCTGTGCTTGTTGCAGGAATCGCACCGCTTCGGCAGCGCCAAAGTCTCTTGCAAGCGGCAATGACCACTGCCACTCTTCAACATGAAGGGTTCCGTTATTCTCGCCTCAAAGCGCAACGGCACGCTCTGCATCGGCGTGACGCGCGATCTTCCTGGCCGCCTTTACGAACATCAGAACGAACTGACGCCCGGCTTCACATCGAGATACGGGGTCAAGACGCTCGTCTGGTTCGAGGAATGCGACCTTCTTGTCGATGCGATCGTCCGCGAAAAGACGATGAAGAAGTGGCCGCGGAAATGGAAACTCAATCTCATCGAGGAACGCAATCCGGATTGGGAGGACATCGCCTCGCATCTGCATTCGTTGTGAGGATAGAGTCACTGCCGCGCAGACGCGCGGCTGCTGGATTCCTGTGACAAGCACAGGAATGAGGGTGGTTTAGGCTCAGGCCTTCACTCCAAATCCGATGCATCTGCGGAAGACAGTTCCCAGATTGCCTTTACCAACAAGAACCCAGGTATGGGACGTTGCAGTAGCTGCGGCGGCTCCCCGCCCCCCTCATTCCTGTGCTTGTCACAGGAATCCAGCCGCACCGCGTCGGCGGTGCGAAAGACCCTTCCTGCGCATCTTCCCTGCCGAGAAACCGGGAGCGGATTTCCCCCCGTAAAAAACACATCCAGCCAACCACCGCCGCCATCTCAATCCCCTGCCTAAAAGACCTTTGGGCGCCCATAGCCGCACCGTCTCCTATCCGGCCAGCTTCGCGCAGGTTGGGAGGAATACCGCAATGGCCAGGCGGCGTGCTCGCATATTATCTCCGACTCTTATCCATGCCGTGCGGACAGGAGAAGAAAATGGTTTCCAGCATTAATTCCGTTCGGATTTGGTCCTCTCAGGTGGCCCTCAATGCATTCAAGGATGTCTCCGACAACAGGACACCCGGCAGCTCGACGTCCGGCTCGTCCTCCTCGTCGCTCGCCGACATGCTGTTTTCCAGCGGCAGTGGTGGCGACGATTATGAGGACGACAAGATCGCGGCGCTGATAGCCTCGCTGCAGCAGACCCTGGATGGCAATTCCCCGGATACCGATGTCGACGGATCGGTCGGCGACATGTCCAGCAAGGCGTTCATGAAGGCGCTCCAGGAGAAGCTGGACGCGTTGAAGGCGAGCCCCGACAGCAAGGCGATGGCCGAGACAATGCAGAAGGCACTGGAGGCCGGCACGCTGAAGATGACCGACGCGGTCGCCGGCGACCAGATTACCGCCTGGGACATTACCGACGGCAAACAGACTTCGGCGGGCGTCACCTCCGTCGATAAATCCGACTGGACCCAGTTCCTCAAGGACCGCCTGACGCGGGACGAAAGCGGCAAGTTCGTGCGCAATGCCGATGGCAGCTATATCGAGAAGGCGACCGGCAACAGCTCCTATTTCGGCATGGTCGGCGAGGCCTATTACTACATTTCCTGGGCCGCGTCGGCGGCCACCAAGCCGGCCACCGGCACCGCGCCCGCCTCCTCCACCAACACCAGGTGATTCCAATCGGCGGCGGGCGGGCAATACCCCGCCCTCGCCCCTGATCGCCGCCTGCCTCCGCGCCCGGCCTTCAAGTTTCACGAAACCGTCATTGCAACATTCTTCCCCGGACCTTATGTGCGGGAGGCGTTTTCACGCGCCCGTCCCGGAGACATTGATGGCGAATACCAAGAAGACCATATCGGCGGATGCCAGCAATCCGCTCGGCACGCTCGTCAACCTGTGGCCCTATATGTGGCCGGAAGGGCGCGCCGACCTGAAGGCCCGCGTCATCTGGGCGACCTTCTATCTCTTCCTCGCCAAGTTCGTGCTCCTGACGGTGCCCTATTTCTTCAAGTGGGCGACGGATGCGCTGAACGGCAAGCTGGACATGGCAGGCATCCTGCCCGCCTTCCTGCTCGGCGCCGTGGTGCTGGTCATCGCGCTCAATTTCACCCGCATCCTGCAGGTGGGCTTGAACCAGCTGCGCGATGCGCTGTTCGCCTCGGTCGGGCAATATGCGGTGCGCCAGCTCGCCTACCGCACCTTCGTGCACATGCACCAGCTCTCGCTGCGCTTCCACCTGGAGCGCAAGACCGGCGGCCTGTCGCGGATCATCGAGCGCGGCACCAAGGGCATCGAGACGATCGTCCGCTTCACCATTCTCAACACCGTGCCGACGCTGCTCGAATTCCTGCTGACGGCCATCATTTTCTGGGTCAGCTACGGCTTCTGGTATGTCGCGGTGACGGCGGTCACGGTGGCGCTCTACATCTGGTTCACGGTCAAGGCCAGCGACTGGCGCATCGCCATCCGCCGCTCGATGAACGACAGCGACACCGACGCCAATACCAAGGCGATCGATTCGCTCCTCAATTTCGAGACGGTCAAATATTTCGGCAACGAGGATATGGAAGCCAGGCGCTTCGACTCGTCTATGGCCCGCTACGAGAAAGCCGCGACCGACGTGTGGACCTCGCTCGGCTGGCTGAACTTCGGCCAGGGCGTCATCTTCGGCCTCGGCACCACAGTCATGATGGTGATGTCGGCGCTTGCCGTGCAGCGCGGCGAGCAGACGATCGGCGATTTCGTGTTCGTCAACGCACTCCTGCTGCAGCTTTCCGTGCCGCTCAACTTCATCGGTTTCGTCTACCGCGAAATCCGCCAGGGGCTGACGGATATCGAGCAGATGTTTGAGCTATTGGAAGTGCAGCCGGAGGTCGTCGACCGGGCGGATGCCAAGCCGCTCGATATCGGCCAGGGCTCGATCGCCTTCAAGGACGTGCATTTTTCCTACGATCCGGCCCGGCCGATCCTGAAGGGCGTCTCCTTCGAGGTGCCGGCCGGCAAGACGGTGGCGATCGTCGGCCCCTCGGGCGCCGGCAAATCGACGATTTCCCGCCTGCTCTACCGCTTCTACGACGTCCAGGACGGCTCGATCACCATCGACGGGCAGGACGTGCGCGACATCACGCAACGGTCGCTGCGCGCGGCGATCGGCATGGTGCCGCAGGATACGGTGCTGTTCAACGACACGATCGCCTATAACATCCGCTATGGCAGGCCTTCCGCCAGCGAGGAGGAGGTGCTGGCCGCCGCCGACGTGGCGCAGATCGGCCATTTCATCAACGCCCTGCCGGATGGTTTCGAAACCAAGGTCGGCGAGCGGGGCCTGAAGCTCTCGGGCGGCGAGAAGCAGCGCGTGGCAATCGCCCGCACCGTCCTGAAAGCCCCGCCGATCCTGATCCTCGACGAGGCGACCTCGGCGCTCGACACCACGACCGAACACGAGATCCAGTCGGCGCTCGACGTGGTCTCCAGGAACCGAACGACGCTGGTCATCGCCCACCGGCTTTCGACCGTCATCGGTGCCGACGAGATCATCGTGCTACGCGACGGGCAGATTGCCGAACGTGGCACGCACAATGCGTTGCTCGAACAGGACGGTCTCTACGCCTCGATGTGGAACCGCCAGCGCGAAGCGGTGCAGGCCGAAGAGCAGCTACGCAAGGTGCGCGAGAGCGACGATCTCGGCGTGGTGCTGCGCGGCGTCCCGGCGGCGGAATGAAACGAACAGGACAAGATTTGAAGTGAAGAGATACCTCACTCCCCGCATGCTCGTTCTCGGCAGCATCGCCATCGCCTATATGCTGGTGCTGGTCTTCTTCGGCTCGCCGCTTCTCGCCTTCACCACCTGGATGGGATGGGTCGATCCCCAGGCGGTGCGGTAAGCGGACGCACTGTTCACAGGGCGGTGACTGTGAATGTGGGGGGCGGCGTGCCATCTGTCAGGCAAGTCAATGCGGCTATGGTATTAGGCCGTGGAATGATGGTTGGCGAGCACGCCCGCTCCATCCTCATTCCTGTGCTCGTCACAGGAATCCAGCCAGCCCAAGTCCTTGGGCTGAAAAGTGTCTTCCGCGCCGCAGACGCGGCGCTGCTGGATCCCTGTGACGAGCACAGGGATGAGGGAGGTTGCGGCCCCGGCCCCGCCCCAACACCCGCAGCCGGAAGACCATATGCCGTGCGCCCACCCCTCTCAGAAACGGTAGCATCATGAAAAAGATCGGCTTTCTCTCCTTCGGACATTGGACACCCTCGCCGCAGTCGCAGGCGCGGTCGGCATCCGACGTGCTCCTGCAATCCATAGACCTCGCTGTGGCGGCCGAAGAGCTCGGCGCCGACGGCGCCTATTTCCGCGTCCATCATTTCGCGCGGCAGCTCGCCTCGCCCTTCCCGCTGCTTGCCGCCGTCGGCGCACGCACCAAGAAGATCGAGATCGGCACCGCCGTCATCGACATGCGGTATGAAAACCCGCTCTACATGGCGGAAGACGCCGGCTCTGCCGACCTGATTTCCGGCGGACGCCTGCAGCTCGGCATCAGCCGCGGCTCGCCGGAACAGGTGATCGACGGTTTCCGCTATTTCGGCTACCAGCCGGCGGAAGGCGAGACCGATGCGGATCTCGGGCGCCGCCATGCGGAAGTGTTCTTCGACGTTTTACGCGGCGAAGGTTTCGCCAGGCCCAATCCGCGGCCGATGTTCCCGAACCCGCCCGGCATGCTGCGCCTGGAGCCGCATTCTGCGGGCCTGCGCGACCGTATCTGGTGGGGTTCGAGCTCCAACGCCACCGCCGTCTGGGCCGCCAAGCTCGGCATGCACCTGCAAAGCTCGACGCTGAAGACCGACGAAAGCGGCAAGCCGTTCCACATCCAGCAGGCCGAACAGATCCGCATCTACCGCGAAGCCTGGAAGGAAGCCGGCCACGCCCGCGAACCGCGCGTCTCCGTCAGCCGCAGCATCTTCGCGCTGATGAACGACACGGACCGCGCCTATTTCGGCGGCAGCGGCGAAAGCCAGGACCAGATCGGCAATATCGACCCGCAGACCCAGGCGATCTTCGGCCGCTCCTACGCGGCCGAACCGGACAGGCTGATCGACCAGCTGAAAGCCGACGAGGCGATCGCCGAGGCCGATACGCTGCTGCTCACCGTGCCGAACCAGCTCGGCGTCGAGTACAACGCGCATGTGCTGGAGAGCATTTTGAAGCATGTGGCGCCGGGACTGGGGTGGCGGTAAGCTGCCAATGATCTCCCCTTGGTGCCAGGGCTATCGCATATGAGATGCGTGACGCCGCGAGGAGCCCCTCCCCCTTGTGGGGAGGGGTTGGGGAGGGGATTTTGCTCCTAGCGAAAACCCCTCCCGCCTGCCGGCCACCAGCCGGGGACGGATCGCTTGCCCCGTCCAGTCCTCCGGACCCCCACAAGGGGGAGGGTTAGGGTTGCCGCATCGCCTCACGTTCCTTATGCGATCACCCTTCCCGCAAGGAGAGATCGGCAGATTGCAACGTCTTCCTCCCTATGGACACCTGCATCCCCGGCGATGCGAACCGGCGCCTCAAGCCGGGTGGCGTCAAGACATCGCCATCACTTCGTCATCTCTTTCCATGCCGCATGCCCGGTCAGCTTTTGCATGCCGGCGCGATATTCGGCCTCCGAGGTCGACCAGCGCAGGCGGGCATATTCCTCCACATCCGGGCCGACCTGGTAGCGCAGGCGGTCCGTCTGGTCGATGGCCGCGGCGTAGATCGCCTCGACCACCGACTGCTCCGCCGTCGAGGCGAAGGGATAGTTGATCATCGACTGCAGCATGTGATCGAAATAGGGCTTGTAGCTTTCCGGCACCGGTGCCGCCTGCGAGGCGGCCATGCCGGTGGCGGTGAAATTGGTGCTGCGCATCGCGCCGGGCTGGATCAGCCGCACCGAGATGTTCTGCGAGGACAGTTCGTAGGAAAGCGATTCGGAGAGGCCTTCGACGGCCTGCTTGGAGGCCGTGTAGAGCGACAGCAGCGGCATGGCCGCGATGCCGACGCCAGAACCGACATTGACGACCGAGCCGCCGCCACGCCGGCGCAGATGCGGCACGGCCCCCCTGATGACGTTCATCATGCCGAAGACGTTAGTTTCGAAGATGTGGCGGACAGCATCGGCCGGGGTCGCCTCGAAGATCGAGACCATGGTGATGCCTGCATTGTTGACGACCGCGTCAAGGCCGCCGAAGCGGTCGATACCGGCCTGGATGGCGGCCTCGATGCTCGTCGGATCGGCGACGTCGAGGGCGGCAACCAGGATGCGGTCGGGATATTGATCGGCGAGTTCCGGCTCCGGCCTGCGCATCGTCGCGACGACGTTCCAGCCCTTGGAGGCGAAATGGCGGGCGGTCATCTTTCCGAGGCCCGACGAGCAGCCGGTGATGAGAATGGTCTTGGTCATGGGTCTGTCTCCAATGTGTCGAGGCGCCTTCACTAGACCCAACTTCCGGATCACTCTATAATGGAAACTCCGATATTCATTATGGATCGTCCCGATGGATGCCCTTGCCGATGTCATCAGGCTGCTTCGCCCCGCCACCGTCCTGCTCGGCAGCATGTCGGCCACGGGGCGATGGGGCGTGCGCGTGCCGGAACAGCCGGGGCCGACCTTCTACTTCGTCACCGAGGGCAACTGCTGGTTCAGGACGGACGATACCGGGCCTGTCTCGCTGCGGGAGGGAGACTATATCCTCTCGGCAAAACCGTTCTCGGACTCCTTCCTCAGCGAGGCGGATGGACGGACGGAACTGTCTGACGACGCCTTCAAGGCCCGCCACATGGTGGATGGCGAAATACGAGTGGGTGGCGAAGGATCGGGACCGGTCACCAGGGTCCTCGGCGGCCTCATCCAGTGCGATCCGGCCAATGCCGACCTGCTGATCGGGCTTTTGCCGCGACTCGTGCATGTGCCGGCTATCGAGCGGACGGCCACGCGATTGCGGGCGCTTGTGTCGATCATCCTGGAGGAAGCGGCCGAAAGCCGGCCCGGACGCGATGCGGTGCTCTGCCGCCTGATCGAAGTCATGCTGATCGAGACCTTGCGGCGCGAGGCCGCCTGGTCGCCGCATGCCGGCCTGCTCGGCGGCCTTGCCGATCCGCAGCTCGCTGAGGCGCTCGGGCATATCCATGCCGATGTCGCCCGCGGCTGGACGGTCGGGGAACTGGCAAGGCGTGTCGGCATGTCCCGCTCGGTCTTCGCGCGGCGTTTTTCCGAGGCGGTCGGGGTCGCGCCGGTCGAATATCTGCTCGGCTGGCGCATGGCGCTGGCAAAGGACGTGCTGCTGCGCGGCGGCAATACGCTGGAGGAGGTGGCCGAAACCGTCGGTTACCGGTCGGCCAGCGCCTTCAGCACCGCCTTCAATCAGCGCGTGGGCTGCCCGCCGAGCGAATATGCCGCGTATCTGCAGGCCGAACGGGGGTAACGGCGGCATTTTTGTGCAGCGTGTTCGCGTGGCGGGTTCACCCCAACGGAACCGCATTGCCGCAAAAACGGTTTCGCTGTAGTCAGGTGACCCTGACCATACGGGAGAAAACGTTGATCAACCTCTTCGACACCATCCGCAACACGCTCGTGCCGATCCACAAGGAAGGTTACATCTTCGTCGCCGCGTTCTTCATCGCCTCGCTGGTGCTCGGCTATATCGCCGAGCCGCTGTTCTGGATCGGCCTGGTGCTGACCTTGTGGTGCGCCTATTTCTTCCGCGATCCGGAACGCGCCGTGCCGCAGGACGACGATCTGATCCTCAGCCCGGCCGATGGCCGCATCAGCCATGTCGCCATGGTCGTGCCGCCCACAGAACTGCAGCTCGGCTCGGAACCGATGCTGCGCATCTCTGTGTTCATGAACGTGTTCGACTGCCACATCAACCGCTCGCCGGTGCGAGGCCAGGTGTCGCGCATCGAATACCGCCCCGGCCAGTTCATCAATGCCGAACTCGACAAGGCTTCCGAGGACAACGAGCGCAACGGCCTCGTCATCGAAACCCGCCACGGCAAGGTAGGTGTCGTGCAGATCGCCGGACTGGTGGCGCGTCGCATCGTCTGCTGGGTGAAGCCGAGCGAACCGGTCAATGCCGGTGAACGATTCGGCCTGATCCGCTTCGGCTCGCGGCTCGACGTCTTCGTACCGGCGGGCGGCCAGGCGCGCGTGTCGGTCGGCCAGCTCGCCATCGGCGGCGAAACCGTGCTTGCGGAATTCGGCTCGACCAAGGGTCCGATCATCAGCCGCCGCACGTAAAGGAAGACCAAGCCTCATGGAGACGCCAGCTTCACCGCCCTCGCCCCCCTCTTCCCAGAATGAGCTTCACCGGGAACCGCATCGCCCCAACGACGAGGCCCGCGGGCCTCGCCTGCGCGAAATCCCGCTGCGGCTGCTGGTGCCGAACCTCATCACGGTGCTTGCCATCTGCGCGGGCCTGACCGGGATCAGGCTTGCCTTCGAGGGGCGTTACGAACTCGCGGTCGCCATGGTGCTGCTGGCCGCCTTTCTGGACGGCATCGACGGGCGCGTGGCACGGCTCCTGAAGGCCACGTCGAAATTCGGCGTGCAGATGGATTCGCTTGCCGACATCATCAATTTCGGCGTCGCGCCGGCGCTGGTTTCCTACGCCTTCCTGCTCGACCAGGCGCATTCGATGGGCTGGATCGCCGCCCTGCTCTATGCGATCGCCGCCGGTCTGCGCCTCGCCCGGTTCAACGTCATGGAAGACCGCAACATCAAGGCCGACTGGCAATCGGAATTCTTCGTCGGCGTGCCGGCCCCGATGGGCGCCATGCTGGTGCTGCTGCCGGTCTATCTCGGCTTCCTCGGGCTCGAGGCCACGCCGGTCTTCGTTTATGCAAGCGTCGCCTATACGGTGCTGATCGGCTACCTGCTGGTCTCCCGCCTGCCGGTCTGGTCCGGCAAGTCCAGCCGGATCCGTCGCGACATGATGCTGCCGATCATGCTCGGCGTGGTGCTCTATGTGGCGCTGCTGATGAGCTACACCTGGGAAGTGCTGTCGATCACCGTCGTCGGTTATCTCCTCGTCCTGCCGTTCAGCGCCCGCGCCTGGCACCGGCGCTACGGCACGATTACAATCGAGGATGACAGTGCGAACGTCTGAAGGCTGACGCACTCGGTAAGTTGCAACTTCCGCGCAACAGTTTCCCGCAAGATGACCGTTCTATGAATAGCGGGCGGCGGTGCCGGCTTGCCGGCCACGATTCCGCCCGCTTTTATGGGAAAAGCCGCGATCGCAAAATGCAAACAACAGATTCGCGTGTTGAGGAGACAGCCATGAGCACCGAGAAGAAGATTGAATCCAAACCGGAAATGACCACGCCCTACCGTCCGCTGGGCTTGAAGGCCGTGGTTGCCGCCGCCCTGATGCTGAACCGGAAGCCGAAGCTTACCCCGGCCGGCTGATCCCGCCAGCCGACCCGGGAGTTGGGCCGCCTCACTCGCCGCCGAAAAAACTCCAGAGGAGCCCGAGCGCGAGCAGGCTCATCACCACCCCGATGACGACATCCAGCACCCGCCAGGCGGCGGGTCTGGCAAACAGCGGCGCCAGGAACCGCGCGCCGTAACCGAGCCCGAAGAACCAGACGAACGAGCCGATCGCCGCACCGGCGCCATAGGCAACCCGTTCCATCCCTTCGAAGGCCGCTGACAGGCTGCCGAGCAGCACGACCGTATCCAGATAGACATGCGGATTGAGAAAGGTGAAGGCGAGGCAGGTCAGGACCGCCGCCTTCAGCCCCATCGGCTCCGGCGCGCCCGCGACCATCGCGGCGGGCTTCACCGCCCGGCGGAAGGCCATGACAGCGTAAAACCCGAGAAACACCGCGCCGCCCAGCGTCACGATCGAGATCAGCATCGGGGATCGCGCGACGACGGTGCCGAGCCCGGCAACGCCGGCGGCGATCAGTACCGCATCCGACAGGGCGCAGATCAGGCAGAGGATGAAGACATGGGCGCGGATCAGCCCCTGGCGCAGGATGAAGGCGTTCTGGGCACCGATGGCAATGATCAGCGAAGTACCGAGTGCGAGGCCGGAAAGGCCGGCGGAAAGCAGGTTCATGGAATAGTCCGTACAGGGAGAAAAGCCGAGGGATCAGAAAAGCGACATCTGGGTCGAATCGGGTTTCGGCTTTTTCGGCGGCTCCTCTTCCGGCTGGGCGACGGCGACCGGCTTCTGCAGGTCCGGCCCCATGTTGGCGACCTTGTTGACCAGGTCGGAGACCGGCAGCGCCTCGAAAAAATCCTCCTGCACCGGCCGCATCAGGTCTGCCACTTCGCGCGGTTCCTGCGTCCTGCAGTCGAGCCAGCGTGAAAAATCCTGCGGCTCGATGACGACCGGCATGCGGTCGTGGATATGGCGGATGCCGCCGTTCGCAGCCGTCGTCATGATCGCGGCGGTATCGACTTCGGAACCGTCCGCCGACGACCAGGTCTCCATCAGGCCGGCAAAGGCAATGACGCCGCCGCGCTTCGGGCGGATCCAGTAGGCCTGCGGCTTGACGCCGCTTTCCTTCGGCGGCCGGCGCCATTCGTAAAAGCCGGTCGTGGGAATGAGGATGCGGCGGTGGCGCATGGCGGCGCGGAAGGAGGCCTTGCCGATCGCCGTCTCGGAGCGCGCGTTGATCAAGAGCGGAAACTCCTTCATGTCCTTCACCCAGCCGGGGATCAGGCCCCAGCGGGCGAGAAAGGCGCGGCGCTCCGGCAGGTTGCTGCCCGGCTCGCGCTTTTCCGAGGACATGACAACGAGGATCGGCTGGGTCGGGGCGATATTGTAGCGGGCCGGGAAATCGTCGAGATCCGCCAGGCTGAAGAACTCGGAAACATCCTTGGGGGTCGCCGTCAGGGCGTAGCGTCCGCACATGCGCACTATGTGGCATCGGGCTTTCGACGGGTCAAGCGCCGACGATCAGGCGCTGCGCGGCCCGAACAGGATGATGGCGCCGCCGACCAGGCAGACGCCAACACCGAGAATATCCCACCGGTCCGGCACGCGGGCTTCGACGACCCAGAGCCACAGGATCGAGGCGAGGATATAGATGGCGCCATAGGCCGCATAGGTGCGCCCCGCCGCCTCGCTCGGCACCAGCGCCAGCAACCAGGCGAAGACGATGAGCGACGCGATGCCCGGCGCCAGCCACCAGACCGGCTTTTCCAGCCGCAGCCACGCCCAGAACGCGAAACAGCCGGCAATCTCGGCAAGGGCGGCGGCGGTGTAGAGGGCGTAGGTTTTCATGGGAATACCGACTTAAATGATATGCAATACGCGGCACGTTTCCACATGATCGAGAAGATGGAAACTGAAATCTGGGATACCTGCCCAGACGCAGACATAGGCGGGCGAATGTAAATTATCTGCTTACACATCTTGACGACATGTCAGCAATATACTTACATGTTACATGATCAAATCCTTCAGGAACAAGGCGCTCGCTGCCCTGTTCGAGACCGGCAAGACGGGTAAAATCGATGCAAAGATGCAAAAGCGCATCCTTGTGCGCCTGGATCGTCTCGAGGCGGCCGAGCGGCCGGAGGATATGAGCCTGCCGGGGTTTGATTTTCATACTCTGCACGGCTTTGATCCGACCCGTTATACCGTTCACGTCAACGGGCCGTGGTGCATTACATTCGAATTCGACGGCAAGGATGCTGCCCGTGTCGATTTCGAGCAATATCATTGAGGCGCGGCTTAGGGATGACATCGATGGCGGAATATGACGTGAAAAGGCCGATCCAGCGTTGCCCGTCGCATCCCGGCGCGCTGCTTGAGGAGATCATTCCGGCTACCGGCAAGACAAAGGTCGAGATCGCCGAGCTGCTCGGCATCTCCCGCCAGCAACTCTACGACATCCTGCGCGAACGCAAGCCCGTCTCGCCGAATGTCGCGGCCCGACTGGGCAAGATGTTCGGCGATGGTGCTGCGATCTGGCTGCGCATGCAGGCCGCCTATGACGCCTGGCATGCGGAACGCGAGGTGGATGTCAGCAAGATTCCAACGTTGAGTGCAGCGTAAGACGCGACGAAAAGACCCTGACATGCCCCCTTCCCCGCAAGCCGCGTCCTCCGCCATTCTCGAACGCGATGGCCGGTTCCTGCTGATTCGGCGGATGAACCCGCCGTCGATGGATCTCTTCGCCTTTCCGGGCGGGCGGGCGGAGCCCGGCGAGACGCCGGACCAGACGGCGGTGCGGGAATTTCTGGAGGAGACGGGCATTCCGGTGCGCAATCCCGTGCTCTTCGCCACCTATGACCTCATGAGCGAAAAGGAGGGCGGGCGGCATTTCTTCCTGTCGGTCTTCCGGGTGGAGGCAGATACCGAGCTCGAAGCGATCGCCGCGGACGACGCGGCAGATCCCGGCTGGTATACGGTCGAGGAGATCCGCTCGCTGCCGGTGCCGGCAAGCGTGCTCGAATGCGCCGAGAGGCTGGCGGCGGAGAACAATGCCCGCTAAGACAAGTGCAATCGCGCCCTCTCGAGACCCGTTCATGACCCTCCTTCCGCGACTCGGCTGCCTGATTCTGCCGGCACTCCTGGCGGCGACGCCGCTTGCCGCCCAGTCGACAAGGCAACAGCCGGCAGCGCCGCCGCCGCCTCCCCCGGTGGTCGAGGAAAAGCCGGCGCCTTATGACGTGCAGCTGACGCGCCTTGCGGAAGTGCTCGGCTCCATCCAGTATCTGCGCACGCTCTGCGGCGCACCGACCTCCGAATGGCGGGCCTCGATGCAGCAGTTGCTGGATGCCGATACCGGCACCGAACCGAAGCGCCGCGAGCGGTTGACGGCGGCCTTCAACCGGGGGTATCGGTCATTTGCGGCCGTGCATACATCCTGCACCGATGCGGCAAGAACCGCCGAGGAACGGTATCGTATCGAAGGCGCAACACTTGCGACAGAAATCGCGGCGCGCTTCGGAAATTAGAGGATTATTTACCTCTTTTGGCAGGAGGCCGTGTCGTTTTGATAAAAGGCTGATAAAGTTTTTAACGGGCTAGTAATTAAACGGGCACCGAGGACGACAGAATGCAGACAGGCCGCAACGACATCGACGACATGATTGTGCATGAGAAGATGCAGGCTGCCTTGGAATATCAGAGTGAGGCATGGGCAGACGGCCGTGCCGACGGTATCGAGCCGGAAATCATCGCCGACGCAGCTCTGGTACTTGCCATGCGGGAAACCATCCGCATTCATGGAGAAATGGGCGCCGAGGCCATGCTCGATTCGCTCAAGAGCCGCATGCTCGCCGGCGAATTCTCCCCCGAGCGCACTGTTCAATAAACGATAGAGGTTTCCCGTGCGGAATGCGGCGGAAACGACGATAGCCCAATTGATCATCCGCCTTTCGGCGGCAACCGTGCTTGCCGCGTCGGTCGGCGGCCAGACGCTTGCGCTGTCCGAGCTGCGTCCGGGCGACGAGCCCAACCAGCCGGAACAGGCCCAGAGCCGGGCCATCCTCCAGGCTTTCGACGGCACGACACTGCCGCAGCCGGGTCCTGCGATCAATCGCTCGGCACAGGCCGGCGACCCCAAGGCGACCGCTCCCCCGGCGGACCCCAACGCCGCCAAAACCGCGCCGGCGGACGATAAACCGGCGGAAATCATTCGCGACATGACCAAGCTGCCGGCACCGGTCAAGCACATGCGCGAACAGCTCGTCGAGGCTGCTGCTTCCGGCGACATCACCCGCCTGCGCGCCCTGATGGGAACAGGTGCCACCCAGACGCAGGTGATGAACGGCGAATTCGAGGATCCGATCGAAACGCTGAAGAGCTTTTCGGGCGATGCGGACGGCCAGGAGATTCTCGCCATCCTGCTCGACATCCTGTCCACAGGTGCCGCGCATTTCGACGTCGGCACGCCGGACGAGGCCTATGTCTGGCCCTATTTCGCCGGCAAGCCGCTTTCGACGCTGACGCCCCCCGAACGGGTCGATCTTTTGCGCATCGTGACGGCCGGCGACCTTGCCGGCATGGAAGAGAACGGCAACTACAACTTCTTCCGCGCCGGCATCAGCCCGGACGGCAAATGGAAGTTCTTCTCCGGCGGCGATTGAGGCGGCGGAGGCGCTCCGCTCGCTACGTTGCTCCTTACCGCGCCGTTGCTACCCCCTCCGTCACCTTCGGTAACATCTCCCCCACAAGGGGGGAGAAGCTCCCCGCTGCCGCTCGACAGATTCCCCCGACGTCTACGTCACCCAACCCCACCAAACTTCCCACCAATCGCGTCCCACGCCTTGCCGCCTCAACGGCGAAGACTTAATTGTCAGTCTCAGAACAACCGGATTCCCGAACCATGCCCGCCGCCATTCTTCCCTCGCGAAGCCTGATCCGCCTGACCGGCAAGGATGCACAGGATTTCCTGCAGGGGCTGATCACCACCGACATCGATTCGCTGCCGCAAGGCGAGGCCCGGCCGGGTGCGCTGTTGACCCCGCAGGGCAAGATCCTGTTCGATTTCCTCCTCTGGCGCGACGGCGACGGGTTCGTCATCGAGACAGAAAACAGCCAGCGCGAAGCGCTGATGCGGCGGCTGACTATGTACAAGCTGCGCGCCGCGGTCGATATCGCCGCCGGCCCGGAAGACGGCGTTACCGTTTTCTGGGGCGAGGATGCGGGGAATGGTACCGTGAAGGATGCAGCCTTTGCCAAGGCGGGAATCGCGCTGACCCGTGCGCCCGGCAAGCTGGGTGACGGACCCGAAGCGGCCTATCACGCGCTGCGCATCGAGGCCGGCATCTCGACGTCCGGCCACGACTATGCGCTGCAGGACGCCTTTCCGCATGACGTGCTGCTCGACCAGACGAGCGGCCTGTCCTTCCGCAAGGGCTGCTATGTCGGCCAGGAAGTCGTCTCCCGCATGCAGCATCGCGGCACGGCGCGGCGACGGGTGGCGATCGTATCGGGCGAGGCCGCCCTGCCCGCCTCCGGCACCGAAATCTTGGCCGGCGGCAAGCCGGTCGGCACGCTCGGATCGGTCTCCGGCAACAAGGGACTGGCGATCGTTCGCATCGACCGGGTCGGCGACGCCTTGGCGCGCGGTGTTCCGCTTTCAGCCGGCGACGTCGCCGTCAGCCTGACGCTTCCCGCCTGGAGCGGGCTCTCCTTCCCCGTCGAGGCTGAAGAGGCCGAGACGTGAGCCCAGCGGCAACGGCGCCACGCGCCTGGCAACGGATGCTGTCGGGACGGCGGCTCGACCTGCTCGACCCCTCGCCGCTCGACGTCGAAATTTCCGATATCGCCCACGGGCTTGCCCGCGTCGCCCGCTGGAACGGGCAGACGCGTGGCGACCACGCGTTTTCGGTCGCCCAGCACTGCCTCGTGGTCGAAGAAATCTTTCGCCGCTGCAACGAGGCCTGCACGGCCGATGCGCTACAGATGACCATGCTGCACGACGCGCCGGAATATGTGATCGGCGACATGATCTCGCCGTTCAAATCGGTGGTCGGCGGCGGTTACAAGGCGGTCGAACAGCGGCTGGAGGCGGCGATCCACCTGCGTTTCGGCCTGCCGCCGCATCCGGGCCGCGAGCTCAAGGCGCAGATCAAGAAGGCCGATACGATCGCCGCTTTTTTCGAGGCGACCGAGCTTGCCGGTTTCTCGGTCGCCGAGGCCCAAAAATTCTTTGGCCAGCCGCGCGGCATCACCCGCGACATGCTGCCGATCCAGCCGATGCCGGCTCCTGCCGCGCAACAGCTTTTCCTCGACCGGTTCCACGAGATCGAGGCAGAGCGGGCCGCATCGGGCAAGGCGCCATGACCGCGATCATCGTCTGCCCGCTCGCCGCCATCGCCGAGACCGCCGTCCGGCACAAGGCGCGCGAAATGGTGAGCCTGATCGCCGAGAAACAGGACTTTCACCGGCCGGGGGTTATTGCCGCCGACCGCCACCTGAAGCTTGCGATGAACGATATCGGCTTTGCCGGCACCGGCGACCTGATCGCACCCAGCGAAGCGCATGTGGAAAGCCTGATCGCCTTCGTGCGCGACTGGGACCAGTCTGCGCCGATCGTCATCCATTGCTGGATGGGCGTCTCCCGCTCGCCTGCCGCGGCGGTGATCGCGGCACTGTCTCTCCACCCGGAAGAAGACGATTTCGCACTGGCCGCAAGGCTTCGCGGCGTTGCGCCGCATGCGACGCCGAACACGCGGCTGATCGAGATCGGCGACCGGCTGCTCGGTCGAAATGGACGACTGATCGCCGCCATCAAGGGGATCGGCCGCGGCGCCGAGACCGATGGGCGGGCATCCTTCATCCTGCCGCTAAAAATCTCGCGTTGAACCTGAAAGTTGAACTTTCCTAATTGTTTAGCTAGGCGTGGGAAAGCTCCATTTTTTCCTTGACCTCGCGGTCTGCTGCGCCAATTAACGGCGAAACCCAAGTAGGAGCAGACCGCCGGATGGACCAGGCGTCGGAACTCATTGTTGTCACCAGAGCGGCGCTCGCCCAGTTGAGCGCGTTGGCGGTGCAATATTCCTTCTCCGCCATCGGCGCGATCGTTCTTCTCATCCTCGGCTGGATGGCCGCCGGCCTGATCAGCCGCTGGGCGCATCGCGGCCTGTCGCGCATCCACGGCATCGATGCGACCCTGTCGCAATTCTTCTCCAACATCATCCGTTACGCGATCCTGGTTCTGGTCGTCGTCATGGTGCTCGGCCAGTTCGGGGTACAGACGGCGTCGGTGCTCGCGGCGCTTGGCGCGATCGGCCTTGCGGTGGGCCTTGCGCTGCAGGGCACCCTGCAGAATATCGCGGCGGGGATCATGCTGCTGGTGCTGCGGCCGTTCCGGGTCGGCGAGAGCATCGAGACCGGTAGCGTCACCGGCACGATCGTTGATGTCGGGCTGTTTGCGACCGAGCTTCGGACTGCCGACGGCGTCTACCGGCTGGCGCCGAACTCGACGCTGTGGAACGTGCCGATCACCAATTACAGCCGGCTGAAGACGCGCCGCAACGAGATTTCGGTCGGCACCGACGGCGATATCGGCCGGGCGCAGGCGAAACTGATGGCGATCACCGGCGGCGACAAGCGGGTGCTGAAAGACCCGGCGCCTCTCGTCTACATGGCCGAATTCGATGCGGGCAGCGCCAAGCTGACATTGCGCTACTGGACGAAAAGCAGCGACTGGTGGAGCACCGGCCGCGACCTGACCAAAGAGATCAAGATCGCCTTTGATAAATTCCCTGGCGACAAACTCCCTGGCGACAAGCAGCCAGAACAGATTCCAGACCCTCAGGTAGAAACCCGTGACGTTTCCGGCGAGAGCGGACCTCCGGCTCCTCACGGTGCGGACGAGCCGGTCACGCAGCGGACCTGAAGGAAAGGATGCATCGGGGACGGCTTTTCACGAGGAAGCCGTCCCCGATGCCCAAATTTTTGACGAGACGAGTTCGGCGGTCGGCGTCACACCGCCTTGAGGTCGTATTCCTCGCTGCCCGACCAGACGATGTCCCAGGAGGCGCCGGGGCGGACATTGCGGATCGCCGTCGGTTCGAAGGCGACGAGGCAGCGCCCATCACCGTGGCGCACCGACGGATAGATCAGCCCATCATGCCCGTCGCGCCGCAGTTTCTCGGCAAGCGCCTGCCCTTGGGGGTAACCGACCGCCGGATCCGGATCGAGCGCCGGGTGGTTTCGCTCGTCGCTGATGTCGGGATATTCGCCGATGAAATCCGCCAGCAGTTCGACATACCGCGCCGTTTCCTCGAACAGGCCGATGAACTTCAGTTCGCGGGTCTTGTGGAAGGCGACTTCGGCGAGCGAGGTCATCGTGTCCCAGCTGCAGTACCAGGCGCCGCGGGTCTCGTCATTGAAGCGGTTTCCGCCCTTGCGGGTATAGGTGAAGGCGGCGTTTATATGAGTGTTGCCATAGACCTGCAGGTCATGCTTGCGGCGTTTCCAGGCGAGCTCTCGGCGGTCGAGATAGAGGTTCAATCCGCGCTCGGCGGTCAGCCGGGCGCTGGTCAAACCCTCGATCTCGGCGAGGATCGCCAGCTCCTCGTCACTATCCACCAGGCCGCGCAGGCTCGGCGGCTTGTGGTAGGTCGCCGGGATCAGCCGCACCAGGCCCCGGTCGCTGACGGGCGTCACGATCACGCGCCACCGCGCAGGGCATCGAGATAATTACGGACGGCGAGGAATTGCGGCAGCCCCTCGTCGATCAGCGTATCGATGGGGCGGGCGCCACGGAACAGCGGCCCCTCGTTCGGCAACGTCATCCACTTCGTGGCGATCGGATCGCTGAAATAGAGTTTCAAAGCCTTGTAGATACCGATCACGGCGCTGAGACGCAGCATCTGGTCCTTGGTGAGGCCACCGGAATAGCCGGGCTTGCGGGCGCGTTTCCAGGTGCTTTCGGACATGTCCGCCAAGGCCGCGGCTTCGTTCACCGGCACACCCCATTCGGCGACGACATTGCCGAAGGCCTTGAGGGCCACCGCCGTCAGTTGTTCCGCCTGCTCTTTCCTTGCCGTGACCGCCATGCCGAAGCTCCCTTACGTCAAGAGCAAATGTAGTTCATTTGCACTCGTTGTAAAGGTCAGATGACCTTCGAGTGCTAACATTGCCCTGGCGCGCGGCTGTTGTTATCCCTTTGCAGGAAATCTCCCGCAAGGACCGGTCGAAATGCCCATCCCTCCAGAATTTCATGTCTTCGAGACGCCGCACTGGCTCGTCAACCACCGGACGAATTCCGCCCTTCCCGGCTATCTGATGATCGGTTCCAAGCGCTTTGCGGATGATCTCTTCGAGCTTGCGGACGAAGCGCTCCTAGAGCTCGGGCCGCTGATGGCGAAGGCCCAGACGGTGCTGAAGCGGGAACTCAACGCGGAGCGGGTCTATATCGGGCGATACGGACATACGCCGGGCCATTCGATCCATTTCCACGTGATTCCGATCTACGGGTGGGTGGAAACGCTTTTCTGGCAGGACGAGCGGTACAGGATGCTCAAGACCTTCGCGGAAGGCCCGGGCGAGACCGCGACCGACGGGGCTGAGCTGACATTCTTTGTCTGGCGGGAATTCTGCGAACGCCTGGCGCCGCCGCCGATCCATGGGCCAAGCGTTGCAGAGGTGATCGCGCGCCTGCGGGATGTTTTTCGGGCGGGACCGCAGACGTAACCGGGATCGCAGATGCAGAACCGGCGCGAAAGGCCACGGGCTCGTCAGTTCGACATGGAGGAGCGGTGTGCCCAGCCGGTCATGCGCATTTCGATCCAGGCCATCAGCGCATACATGGCGATGCCTTCGACGGCGAGCATTAGCAGGCCGGCGAAGACCAGCGGCACGTTGAACTGGCTCTGGGCCGAGCTCATCATGTTGCCGAGGCCGTAGTTCGAGGCGACCGTCTCCGACACGACCGAGCCGACGAAGGCGAGCGTGATGGCGATCTTCAGCGAGCCGAAGAAATACGGCATCGAGCGCGGGATGCCGACCTTCAGCATGATGTCCAGCTTTTTCGCGCCGAGCGCCCGCAGCACGTCCTCGGTTTCCGGCTCGATGGTGGCAAGGCCCGTCGCGACGTTGACGACGATCGGGAAGAAGGAGATCAGGAAGGCGGTGAGGATGGCGGGGACTGCGCCGATGCCAAACCAGATGACCAGGATCGGCACCAGCGCCACCTTGGGGATGGCGTTGAAGCCGATCATCAGCGGATAAAGCCCGGCATAGATCGCCTTCGACCAGCCGATGAAGAGGCCGATCGCCAGGCCCGCGACGACGGCGATCGCGAAACCGACGGTGGTCGTATAAAGCGTCTGCAGCGAGTTCTTCCAGATCGGCGACCAGTATTGCACGATCGCCTGGAAGACGCGCGACGGCGCCGGCAGGATGGTGGGCGGCGTCTGCAGCACGATGACCAGCAGCTCCCAGAGGACGAAGAGCCCGACCGTATAGAGCCAGGGAGCGAGCTTTACCCAGTTGATGCGCTGGGCAAGCGGTTTTGCGGGCGTCGTGGACGGTGCGGTGTTTTCCGTGACGACGCTCATGCGACCACCCTCGCGCTGGCGATTTCGCCGTGCAGTTCATGCACCATGTCGTTGAAGCCTTTTTCGTACATGACTTCCAGATCGCGCGGCCGGGCGAAGGGGACGGTGTGTTCCTTCAGCACCTTGCCGGGACGGGCGCTCATCACGAAGATCCGGTCGGCGAGGAAGGTCGCCTCGCGCAGGTCGTGGGTGACGAGGATGATGGTGACGCCTTGCGCCGCGTGCAGGTCGCGGATGACGCACCAGAGTTCCTCGCGGGTAAAGGCATCGAGCGCGCCAAACGGTTCGTCGAGCATCAACAGTTCGGGTTCGTGGATCAGCGCGCGGCACAGATTGGCGCGCTGCTGCATGCCGCCGGAGAGCTGCCAGGGGAATTTCGAGCCGAAGCCCTTGAGGCCGACGGTTTCAAGCAGGTGCTCGGCCTTTTCGACATATTCCTTCTTGTTGGCGCGCAGGCGGTGGCGGTGTCTTTCGACGATCTCCAGCGGCAGGAGGATGTTGTCGAGCGTGGTGCGCCAGGGCAGCATGGTCGGGTTCTGGAAGGCCATGCCGACGATCGAAACCGGCTTGGTCACCTGCTTGTCCGCCACGATGACGACACCGCTCTGGGGGATGTGCAGGCCGGTGACCAGCTTCATGAGGGTCGACTTGCCGCAGCCGGACGGGCCGACCACCGCCGCGAACTCGCCCTTGCCGACCTTCATGGTGAGGCCGGAAACCGCAAGCGTGCCGGCGGCACCGCCATAGCGCATGTCGACATTGTCGATGGATACGAGGTGGGGCAATCAAATATTCCCTTGTCGGAGAATGGTGTAACAAAACCCCTCCCGCCTGCCGGCCACCCTCCCCACAAGGGGGAGGGTTAGATCTCCCGCAAAGCCGACGCCCAATTTGGACGGGAGGGTTCGGCAGTTTAAGCCCCTCCCCCTTGTGGGGAGGGGTTTGGGGCGGGGTCTTTGTGCTCTTACGGCAGCATCCGCTGTTCCTTGGCCGGCAGGAAGCTGGCGTCGAAGACCTGGTCGGCCTTGACGTTGCCCTTGAGACCCATGGAGACTTTCAGCGTGTCGATCGAGGCGGCCAAACGGGCCGGGTCGATGCCGCCGAAGCCGTTGGCGACCACGTAAGGGGTCTTGATGTTCATCGAATTCGCCATCTTCAGGCGCTCGAGTTCGATGTCCTTGTTGAGCGTCTCGTTGCGCTTGAGGACCGCGGCGACGCCTTCTTCCGGCTTGGCGACTGCATCGGCAAAACCCTTGGCGAGCGCCTTCAGGACGCCCTTGACGGCGGCCGGGTTCTTGGCCGCGAAGTCGGTGTTGATCAGCACCGCGTTGCCGTAGAGGTTGAGGCCGTGCTCGGCCATCAGGATGGTGGCGATGTCGTCATCCTTGATGCCCTGGGCCTTCAGGTTGAGAATGACCGAGAAGGCGAAGCCGAAAACCGCATCGACCTTGCCCTGGGCGAGCATCGGCTCGCGCACCGGGAAGCCGATCGACTCCAGCGTGATCTTGGAATCGTCGATCTTGGCGACCTGCTTGAAGGCCTTCCACTGAGCGAAGGCGCCGTCCGGAGGAGGAGCGCCGAGCTTCTTGCCTTCCAGCGACTTCGGATCGGTGGTGATGCCGAGCGACTTGCGGCCGACGACCGCGAAGGTCGGGCGCTCATAGACCATCATCGCGGCCCTGATCTTCTGGTTCGGATCCTCGTCGAGGAACTTGATCAGCGAGTTGATATCGCCGAAACCCATCTGGTAGGCGCCGGTCGCGACACGCGGGATCGCCTCGACCGAGCCGTTGCCGGTATCGATGGTGACATCGAGGCCCTCGGCCTTGAAGTAACCCTTGTCCTGCGCCAGCAGGAAGCCGGCGGCCGGCCCTTCGAACTTCCAGTCAAGCGTGAACTTGACCGCGGTTTGCGCCACAGCCTGGCCGGCGGGCATGGAAAAGCCGGCAGCAAGCGCCAGCGCCGCAACGGCCGAGAGTTTCGAAAGCAGTCTGCGCGAGATCATGAAAGGTCGTCCCCCTGGAGTTTTTTGTACGGATAGACTGCATCCAAGCGTTTATTCCGGTGCCGCGCAAGTCGAAATTGCACACAAAACCATCATACCTTCGTACCGCCTATTATCTAGCCAAGACGCCCATTTAATGCACATAACGCTGAGGAATTCTTGGGCGGAACCGACTGAGAATCACACGTCAGGCGCGAACCTCCAAATTGCTTTTCCATATCGTTCAGCAAGTTAGCGGAGCAGCGAACCATGTCCTCGTCCATCACGGGAATGCGGCAGCCGCGCCTTCGATAAGGAAAACGAGGCAAAAGGCGCGTTGATCGGGTGTCGAAGTGCAGGCGATGCCGCCATCCAGCCCGGCCCCGGACGCAACCCGAACCCAGACCGTTGCAGCCGCCACGGGACTTCCGAAAAATACCAATGGTTTCCATGGCTTCCGATCAGGATCGGTTGTGGAACACGGCTCTTCCCTTCCCTCGCCCGGCAATTGTATAACCGCTTGACCGAACTCCTCACCCGCGAGCGTGCCGATGATCGAAATCCTCCTTCTGCTGCTGGTGATCCTGATGGTGGGTCTCAATCGCAAGACATCGAACCGGGTGACTGCGCTCGAAACGGAATTGGAGGCGATCAAGGCCGGGCTACTTGCCACACAGCCGGTTTCCACAGCCGCATCTACGGCCGCTCCTGCGCCCGTTCCCGCTGCGGCCGTTATCGCCACCGAGGCGGTGACCGAAGAGCCGGCGGTTCGGGCAGAACCCGTGAACCTGGCCGAACCGGGCACGGCAGAGGCCTTGCCGGAGGAGACGATCGCGGCGAGCGCCACCGCCGAGGACGTTGCGGCCATGGAGGAGGCTCCCGCCGCCGCCGCATCGACGGCACCGACGCCTGCAAAACCGAAAAACCGCGAAAACCTCGAAAGCTACCTCGGCGCCCGCTGGCCGGTCTGGGTCGGTGGGGTGGCGCTTGCCTTCGGCGGCATCTTCCTGGTGCGCGCTTCGATCGAGGCCGGGCTGCTCGGGCCGGGAGCGCGCCTCGTGCTCGCCTGCCTGTTCGGCCTCGTCCTGATGGCCGGCGGCGAGATCGTCCGACGCCGGGCGATGCCGCAGGTGTCCGACCGGTTCAGCAATGCGATGATCCCCGGCGCGCTGACGGCGGCGGGCGCGGTGACGCTGCTCGGCGCGATCTATGCGGCTTACGGCGTCTACGAATTCATCGGCGCGACGCCGGCCTTCGTCCTGCTGGCGCTTGTCTCGCTTGCCACCATCGCGCTGTCGCTGCTGCACGGGCAGGCGCTGGCCGGGCTCGGCCTGCTCGCCTCGCTTCTGACCCCTGCGCTCGTCGCCAGCGACGAGCCGAACGCCAATGCGCTGTTCCTCTTCCTCGGCCTCACCTGGGTCGCGGTCAACGCCGCCTCGCGCTTCCGCCGCTGGACGATCGTGCCGATGCTCGCCAATATCGGCGTCGGGCTGTGGGTGATCGCCTATGCAATCGGCGCCGACGATTTCGACCCGCTGCCGCCGGCGCTGACGCTGATCGCGATGATCGGCGGCACCGGCTTCTTCTGGCCGGGTGCCGTCTACGGCAGGGACCGGGTGGCCAAGGCCGGCTGGGGCGCAATGCTCGGGCGCCAGCCGCTGACCATCACGCTGTCGGTGGCGATCATGTCGGTACTGCCGGCGCTCGCCATGCTGGCGACCAACCCGGTAACCGGTATCGACCCGTATTTCGCCGTCGCTGCCGTGATTGCCGCGCTTGCCGCCCTCGGCGCCAGTCGCGCCTATACGGTCTGGCCGGCGATGATCGCGGCCGGCGGGGCGGTGCTGAGCCTCGCCGTCGTGGCGATTTCGCTGCTCGACACCTATGTGCCGCAGCCGGTGGGCAACGAACCGCTGCCGGTCATGACCTATACGACCGAAATCGCCGTCAGCCTGCTGCTCGGCGCGATCTTCACGATGCTCGGCTTTGCCTTTCTCAGGCGCTTCCGCAGGGCGGAGCCGGAATTCGCGATGGTCTGGAGCGTGCTGATGTCCGGCGTGCCGGTGGCGCTGGCGACGATCAGCTTCCTCAATTTCGGCAATCTCGGGCGCGACTGGACCCATGGGCTTTACGGGCTCGGCCTTGGCCTCGTGCTGCTGGCCGGCGCCGAATGGCTGTTCCGTGAGCGTGACGAAACGCGGGAAGGATACATCGACTGGGCGGCCAATCTGCTCGTTGCCGGCTCGTTTGCCGGGTTCACGTTTGCGCTGCATGCGCTGACCAACGGCATCGTCACCACCGTCCTCCTCTCCGTGCTGGGCTTTGCCTATGTGCTCGGCATGCGGGCGCGGCCCTGGCCGGCGCTTCCCTGGATGATGGCGGCGGCGATCCTGATCGTGTTCGGGCGGATCGCCTGGGAGCCGACGCTGATCGGCCAGAACAGTCTCGGCACCACGCCGTTCTTCAACGCATTGTTGCCGGGCTACGGCATTCCGACGCTGCTGGCGATCGCGACGGCCTATCTCTTGAAGGATTCGACCGATTTCCGCATCCGCAACCTGATGCAGGCGCTCGCCTCGCTCGCCTCCCTGATGACGGTGGCGGTGCTGGTGCGCCATGCGATGAACGGCGGCGTGCTGGACGACCGGGTGCCGACGCTCGGCGAACAGTCGATCTATACGCTGCTGACGGTCGGCTTCTCGGGTATCCTGATGACGCTGGATCTCAAGTCGCCCAGCCCGGTCTTCCGCTGGGGTTCGATGATCGCGGGCGTGCTCGCGACGATCAACGCGCTATCGCTGCATGTGTTTGCGCTCAACCCCTATTTCAGCGGCGAAAACACCGGCTCCTGGCCTTTCCTCAACCTGCTGCTGCTCGGTTATCTTCTGCCCGGGCTCGCCTATGCGCTGGTCGCCTATTACGCGCGTGGCCGGCGGCCGATGCCCTACGTGATCATGCTGGCGCTGGCCGGCGCGGTGCTCGGCTTCCTGTGGGCGACGCTTTCGGTGCGCCGTTTCTGGCAGGGCGAAAACATCGCCGACTGGAAGGGGTTCATGGCCGCCGAGACCTATACCTATTCGGTGGTCTGGCTGCTGATCGGCGTGGCGCTTCTGGCGATCGGCTCGAAGCTCGACGCCAAGAGCCTGCGGCTGGCTTCCGCCGGTCTGGTGCTCGTCGCGGTGGTAAAGGTGTTCCTGGTCGACATGTCGAACCTCGAAGGGATCTTGAGGGCGCTGTCGTTCATCGGGCTCGGCGCGGTGCTGATCGGCATCGGGCTTTTCTACCAGCGCATTCTGGTGAACAAGAGCGGTGAACCCGCTACTCCCGATTCCCAGGAACCCGCCGCGTGACCGCTTCGATAGCCGCCGCCTTTTCGCCTTTCGAGGCGCTTGCCGAAACCCTGATCCCGCATGCGACCGAGGGCGACGACGGCTCGCACGACATCGCCCATATTCTCCGCGTCTTCCGCAATGCGATACGCATCCATGCCCGGGAAGGCGGCGACGGGCGGGTGCTGGCCGCCGCCGTGCTGCTGCATGATTGCGTCTCGGTCGAGAAGAACTCGCCGCTTCGGGCACAGGCCTCGCGGCTGGCGGCGGAGAAAGCTGCGGCGATCCTTGCCGGGCTCGGCTGGAGCAAGGCGGATATCGCGGCGGTCGTGCATGCGGTGACGGCGCACAGTTTTTCCGCCAACATCATCCCGGAGACGCTGGAGGCGAAGATCCTTCAGGATGCGGACCGGCTGGACGCAATCGGCATGGTGGGGGCGGCGCGCTGTTTCTATATCGCCGGACGCATGGGCTCCGGCCTCTACGATCCGGCCGATCCGCTGGCAAAACATCGCCCGCTCGACGACAAGGCGTTTGCGATCGACCATTTCGAGGTGAAGCTGTTCAAGCTCGCCGACGGCTTCCAGACGGCGGCGGGACGCGCGCTTGCCACCGAGCGGCACGAGCGACTGAAACAGGTGCTCGACCTCTTCATCGACGAGATCTGAAGGAGAAACCATGCGGATCACCGAGCTCAACGTCTATCCGCTGAAGAGCGGCCGCGGCATCGCCCTGACGGAGGCGGAGATCGCCGCACAGGGCATTCCCGGCGACCGGGAGATGATGGTCGTCGATCCGACGGGCATGTTCATCACCCAGCGGGAATTGCAGCCGTTGGCGAGGCTCGAGGTCTATCCTTCGGCAGATTCGGTGCGTTTCGCGATGGAGGGCAAAGGCGAAATCCGCGTCGCCCGGCCGCCGGCTGAGCGGCGCATGGAGACGGCGGTGTGGAAATCCAGCGTCAATGCGGCGCTTGCCGACGACGCGGCCAATGCAACATTGTCGGAATGGCTGGGGCGGGATATCCGGCTGGTGTTTTTCGACGATCAGGCCAGGCGCGTCGCAAGCCCCGAATGGGCGGGCGACAATTCGCCGGTGACCTTTGCCGACGGCTACCAGGTACTGGTGACCACCACGGGGTCGCTTGCCGCGCTCAATGCGGACATGGCGGCCAGGGACGAAGGCGCGGTCGGCATGGAGCGGTTCCGGCCGAACATCGTACTCGACCACGACGAGGCCTGGGCGGAGGACGGCTGGACCGGCATCGAGATTTCCGGCATCCGCTTCGATTTCGTCAAACCCTGCGCCCGCTGCATCATGACCACCCAGGACCAGCAGACCGGCTCGCGTGACGTGCCGGACCCGATCCCCGCCATGGGCCGCATCCGCATGTCAGCCGACCGGCGCGTTCCCGGCCCGCTGTTCGGCTGGAACGCCGTGCCGCGCGGCACCGGGCAGATCAGGATCGGCGATGTGGCGGCGGTGGTTGGCGAGCGGGCGGAGCCTTGGGCGATCAAGCGGCGGGGTTGAAGGCAAGCGGCTCGCGGCGGATGTTCTGAAATTTGCAGCAGGCCGCCCCTCATCCGCCTGCCGGCACCTTCTCCCCGTACTGACGGGGAGACGGGATATGCCGCGCCTTCGCCGCTCCCCCTCGCCCCGCGTGCGGGGAGAGGGTCGCCGAGCGTAGCGGAGGCGGGGTGAGGGGCCGCCCCCCCCCCGCGAGATCACTTGAGCGATTACTCGGCCGGGTTCAGCGCCCCCGCCCCCAACGTTTCCTCCCGTTCCGGCCGGTTCAGCAATCCATAACCGGCGAGCATCGTCGCGAACGCCACCGCACCGCCCGCCACCGCCACCCAGAAGCCGTTGGAGGCGCCGTAGGCGTCGATCGTCCAGCCCGCGAGCGACGAGCCGGCGGCAAAACCGATGCTCATGCCGGTCATGGCATAGGTGATACCCTCCGTGACCTGCGACGAGGGAACGATGCGTTCGATCAGCGTCATGCCGGAGATGAAGGTCGGCGAGATCGCGGCACCTGCGAGGAAGATGACCGCCGTCAGGCCCCAGAGACTGCCGACGAAGGGCATGGGCAGCGTGGTGACGGCAGCGACTAGGCTGGCGAAGAGCAGCCGGCGGGCGAGCGACGACTTGAACCTGATGGCGCCGAAAACGATGCCGACCACGAAGGAACCGGCGGCATAGGCCGACAGGATGTAGCTGGCGGCCCCCTTGTTGCCCAGCGCTTCTGAGAAGGCGACGACCGAGACTTCGGCGGTGCCGAAAATGACGCCCATGCCCGCGAAGACCACCACCAGGAACCACATGGGCAGCCGCCGCATGACCGAGCCGCTCCTCTTTTCGCGGTGCGGATCGACCTTCGGTTCCGTGGATTTCTGAGCCACGAACAGCGCCGTGCCGACCGCCAGGAAAGCGGCGGAGGCAAGCACGCCGGCTTCCGGGAAGAGCGCGACGCTCAGGCCGATGCCGAAAACCGGGCCGCAGATATAGACGAGTTCGTCCATCACCGATTCGAAGGCGAAGGCGGTGTGCAGTTCCGGCCGGTCGCGATAGATCTCCGACCAGCGGGCGCGCACCAGCGCCATCATGCTCGGCATCAGCCCGGCAACGAGCGCGAAGGCGAACAATGTCCAGATCGGCCAGCGCATCCAGGCGGCGGCGGCAAGGCCAATCAGCGCGAGGAAGGTGACGAACGTCGTCGGCACCAGAACCGCCGACTGGCCCTTCGCGTCCACCCAGCGCGACACCTGCGGGGAGACGAAGGCATTGGCGAGCGCGAAGGTGGCCGAGACCGCGCCGGCCAGCCAATATTCGCCATGCGTCTGGGAGAGCATGGCGACGGCGCCGATCGTCGTCATCGGCAGCGGCAGCCGCGCCACGAAAGCGGCGGCGGAAAAACCTTTCGTACCCGGCCTTGCGAATATTTCGCGATAGGGATTGGGCATAACCTGCTCCTTGGGTTATTTTGAATGAGGACTTACATACGCCGCGTATGTGAGCTAGATAGTCGCATACGTTTCGCATGTCAATTGACATACGATGCGTATGCAAAAAATCCGGAGTCCGCATGGCTGGGAAGATGGCCGACAAGATCGTCACCAAGATGGCTTCAGACGCGACGCGCAAGAGTGCGGCCCGGCCGCGCAAGGACATGATCGCCGAAACGCGGGCCAAGCTGATCGCCGCCGCCCGCCAGGCGTTTGCGCGCCAAGGTTATGCCGAGGCCTCGATGGACGATTTCACCGCCGGCGCCGGGCTGACGCGCGGCGCGCTCTACCACCATTTCGGCGACAAGAAGGGCCTGCTTCTGGCGGTGATCATGCAGATCGACGCGGAAATGTCAGAGCGGCTCAGTGTCATCTCATCGAGGGCCGAAACGCCCTGGCAGGCTTTCGTCGACGAATGCGTCGCCTATATCGAGATGTCGCTGGAGCCGGAGATCCAGCGCATCATGCTGCTCGACGGCCCGGCGGTGCTCGGCGATCCGTCGCAATGGCCGAACCAGAGCGCCTGCATCCGCGCTACCACCGCAAGCCTGCAGAGGCTGATCGACCAGGGCACGATCCGCCCCATCGACGCCGAAGCCACCGCCCGCCTCGTCAACGGCACGACGCTGAGCGCAGCACTGTGGATCGCCAGTGCGGAGGACGCGGAGGCGGTGTCAAAAAAGGCGGTGGAGGCGTTTCTGACGCTGGTTTCGGGGTTGTTGCGGGAGGGGTGAGCGGGTGCACATCAGTTGGACGGAGAAAGAAACCTAGCAAGCGCCTCCGGCCATAACTGCAAGTTGTAAAGCCGAAAGTAGCTTGCTAAGTCGAAGCATGGCTGAGATCGAACTTCCCAAAGGCTGGCAACTTTTATCCTCCGAATCTGCTGAACAGTTTGAACTTGAGTTACATCGAGAACTAAGCCCTGAGCACGTTCTCCATAATGTGCCGGTGCGGGCATTGGCGAGGCTGCAACAACGAGACGACTTCCTGTTTCAGGTCGCCGACAATTGTTATGCCCAAGTGCATCTCACTTGGCATTCTGAGACAAACCCTATGTTTCCCTCTACCGAAATCTTTCCCTCTTTAATCGAGTGGAGACTCTTCCTCGAAGACGACGAAATCAGCTAGATTTTTGCTATTATCGCTAGTGGTGCACAGCTAAAGACGGACCCCGGCTCATCAGTGTCATGGCGGGGTGCGGCCCGAAGCGGTTATGCTGGTCTAGGTACAAGCACGAAATAAGCATCCTCAATTGGATAACCGTCTACGTATGAAGATGCCTTGAGTGCGCTGGATGACAAATCGCCGGGAGCCGGTGGAGACGAAGGTTCAAAGTACCAGTTGGCATAGGCGTGGCTGAAGTTTTTTTCCGGCCCGTAAAGGACATCCCCACCTAGAAGAATGTATTTTGCGTCACGAAGTAGGCCAATTGCAGTGAGAGCCTGCTCTTTGGTCAGGGCCCAGTTACGATGCTCAGGTCCCAGCCAGACACCCGTTGAGAGAATGGCATCTGCTTCTGCGGAATACACGATTGACAACCGGGTTCCTCCTGTCGAACCGTTTGAACAAATACAAGTTTTGAAAGAAGTTCAATGTCGCCTATCTGGCGCAAAGCGGACACAACGACATGGGCCACCCCACTCCCCCGCCCCACGCATGACAGCTATTCCCAAAAGCATATTGTCCGGCCCCTTGCCGAACGGTCACAACGCAATACCATCCTAGCGTTGCCCTCCCCCATGCGCCGGCCGGATATCCGGGCGGTTTCCCGAAAGAGACTGCCTTCATGACCCCTCGGTCCACCGGCCTCATCTGCGCCATCGCGGCGGTGACGATCTTTTCGATGCAGGACGGGATTTCCAAGCACCTGGGCAGCGCCTATCCGCCGATCTTCATCACCATGATCCGCTACTGGGCGTTCGCGGGCTTCGCGTTTGCGCTGGCGAGCCGGTCCTCGGGCGGGGTGAAGGTTGCGGCGAATGCCAGGCGGCCCTGGCTGCAGATCGCCCGCGGCGCGCTTCTGGCGGTGCAGATCGTCATCTCGATCTTCTCCTTCTCGACGGTCGGGCTGGCGGCCAGCCACACGATCTTTGCGGCGACGCCGCTGGTCGTCGCCTGTCTTTCGGTGCCTTTGCTCGGCGAGAAGGTCGGCTGGCGGCGGTGGACGGCGATCGGCGTCGGCTTCGTGGGCATCCTTCTGATCGTCAACCCGTTCAACGCCACCTTCGACGCCGGGATCGTCATCCCGATGGTCGCGACCCTGATGTTCGGGTTCTATTCCGTCATGACCCGGCTTGCCAGCCGCACCGACACGTCCGACACGGCCTTTTTCTACACGGGCGTCGTCGGCGCGGTGACGATCACCCTGGTCGGCCCGTTCTACTGGACGCATGTCACCCCCACCGACTGGCTGTGGATGATGGTGCTCTGCATCACCGGCATGAGCGGGCACTACCTTTTGATCCGCGCCTTCAACCTGCTCGATGCCGTGGTCGTGCAGCCGATGTCCTATATCCAGTCCGTGCTGGTCTGCCTGATCGGCGTCTTCGTGTTCGGCGAGGTGATGACCGCCAACATGATCCTCGGCGCCGCGATCGTCATCGGCGCCGGCATTTTTACGATCTGGCGCGAGGCCCGGCTCGGCCGCGCCGCCCCGCCGGCAATCGACCCGCCGGGGACGCCGTAGGGGCGAGAGGAGGTATTTGCCGGGGTGCCGCTGTCGTGCCCGCGCGATACCCCCCTCTGCCCTGCCGGGCATCTCCCCCTCAAGGGGGGAGAGTGACCTGTGGCGCCGCCCTGCCCTGTCTCCGCTATCTTCCTTGCTGCAAATGATACGGCAAATGTTGCGGGAAGGTCGCGCCACATCCGATCTCCCCCCTTGAGGGGGAGATGTCCGGCAGGACAGAGGGGGGTGCCGCACCCGGAACCACGCTTATACGGGAAGTCCCCGAGCCCGGCTGCATCAATCCCGGTGATGGATTGATTGAGCAAAAGTTGTTTTAAGAACAGCGGCGCACGCGATATGGTTCTCCTGGTTTTCGAGGAGGAATCGCATGCCCACATCCGCATCGCCATCCGTGAAGAGGCCGGCTTCCATGCCCTGGCTGATCATCGTCGCCGGCGCGTTGATCGCCATGCTGACCTTCGGGCCGCGCTCGGCCATGGGCTTCTTCCAGCTTCCGATGCTCCACGACACCGGCTGGGACCGCTCCACCTTCGGGCTGGCGATGGCGATCCAGAACCTCGCCTGGGGCCTCGGCCAGCCCTTTTTCGGAGCGCTTGCCGACAAATACGGAACCGGCCGCGTGCTGGCCTTGTCCGGCGTGCTTTATGCCGCCGGCCTCATCATCATGGCCAATGCCAGTGCGCCGGTCTGGCTGCATATCGGCGGGGGCGTGCTGATTGGCCTGGCGATCGCCGCCGGCTCGTTCAGCGTCATCCTCTCGGCCTTTGCCCGCCACGTGACGCCGGAGCAGCGCTCCATGGCGTTCGGCATCGGCACGGCCGCAGGCTCGGCCGGCATGTTCCTGTTTGCACCGCTGAGCCAGGCGCTGATCAGCAATTTCGGCTGGTCCGACAGCCTGGTCTATCTGTCGGTGATGATGCTGGTCGTGCCGCTGCTTGCCTTTCCCTTGCGCGGCAATGCCAGCTCGGGAAGCCAGTCGCACAGCCAGTTCCAGCAATCGGTGGGTGCGGCCCTGAAGGAAGCCTTCGGCCACCAGAGCTACCTGCTGCTCACCGCCGGGTTCTTCGTCTGCGGCTTCCAGGTCGCCTTCATCACCGCGCATTTCCCGGCCTATCTCGGGGATATCGGCATCGACGCGCGCTATGCGGTGATCGCCATGGCGCTGATCGGCTTCTTCAACATCATCGGCTCGCTCGGGGCGGGTTTTATCGGCCAGCGCTATTCGAAGCCCTATTTCCTCGCCTACATCTATATCGCCCGGTCGATCGTGGTGACGGCCTTCCTGCTTCTGCCGCAAACGCCGCTCTCGGTGATCGTGTTCGCGATCGTCATGGGGCTGCTCTGGCTTTCCACCGTGCCGCCGACCAACGGGCTCGTCGCCATCATGTTCGGCACCCGCCATCTCGGGCTGCTGGGCGGCCTGGTTTTCCTGTCGCACCAGGTGGGCTCGTTCCTCGGCGTGTGGATGGGCGGTTATCTCTACGACCGTTTCGGCTCCTACGATCCGGTCTGGTGGCTCGGCGTGGCGCTCGGCATGTTTGCCGCCGCCGTGCATTGGCCGATCCAGGAAAAGCCGGTGGACCGCGGGGTATTGCAGCCGCAGCCGGCGGAGTGACGGCCGGCCTGCCTCAGCCGGCCCGGCGTTCCGCATCCTTCAAAAGCGCCTTCAGCGCCGCCTGGACGAAACCGTCTCGGGCGGCGTTTTCCGTCAGCCCCCGGGGTTCGTAGACATGGCGGTGCAGGAAATAGCCGGTGAGGCGAAAAGCCTCCGCCATGCTGTCGCGGTCGGCGGCGGAAGCAGCGCCTTCGCCGAGGAAACCCGGCAGCGCAAGCATCCGGTCGGCATAGGGGGCGCCTGCCTCGCGAGAGACGGCGCGGCCGCTTTTCGGCGAGACGTAGACGAGGTTTTCCCGTCCGCCGGTCGCCGCGCATTCGGTGAGGTCGAGGCCGAAACCGAGGTCGTTCAGGACCGCGAGCTCGAAGCGCACGAAAAGCTCGCCGGCATCGGACGGGTCGTCGAAGGCATCGAGGATGACGTCCAGCGCATCGAAGAGATGCGGATGCGGGTCGCGCTCGGGAAGCAGGCGCAGCAGCGCGCCCATGGCCTGGACGCCGTAGACCGCGGTCGCGGTCTCCATCAGCTTGGCGGCGCGCAACCGGACGGGCTCCAGCTTGAACTCGCCGAGATGTTCGTCGAGCCGTGCACGCCAGACGGCCTCGACCCGGTTTCCGGCCTGCAGCACCGGCTGCATCGCCCGCGAGCGGCCGGAGCGGACGAGGCCGAGATGCCGACCGCGATCACGGGTCATCAGCTCGGCGATGACGCTCGTCTCGCCGTGCCGCTTGACACCTATGATGATCGCTTCGTCCTGCCACTGCATGTCTCTGTTCAAGCTCCTTTCGAGCCGATTCAACAATAGAGCATAAGTCCTTCGGACTGAATCGGTTTCTGCTTTCGCGCAGATGCGGCAAAGATGCAGGTGCCCATGGGCTTGCCTGGAACAAAACGGCCTCCATTTGGATTTCTGTGCGAAATGCCGATACGACCCACATCACGCCATCCTTGGGGAGCCTTCATGAAATACGCCCTCTTCGCCGCCGCCCTTCTGGCCGCCTCGCCTGCCACCCTTCTCCCCTCGCCGGCCGCCGCGCAATCGCAGCAGCTCGAGCAGGCCTGCATCACGGTCGCCAAGAATTTCCTGCTGGTGCCGTCGATCAAGACGGGGATCGTCCAGTCCTTCCCCGAGCTGGATCCGCCTGGCGCGCGCCTGACCTATTCCACCCGCGAGGACGCCAAGCCGACCGATTTCAACAACAGCATCGAATGCGAGTTCGACAAGGGGCAGCCGCCCTTCCGCCTGCAGCGCTTCTGCATTTCCGACACCTGCTACGGCCCGAACGAGCAGGACCAGGACAATCGCCGCCGGTACCAGGAGATCAAGGCGCTGATGGACCGGCAGAAATGAGGCGCCAGCCTATTTGCCGAGCACGTTGAGCGCCGACGTGAGGTAGCGTGCGGCGAGCATCTGGCGGCGTTTGGTGGCGAGCCCGAGAGCAGCGCGGCAATGGCGCTCCAGCGGATCGGTCGCGGCAACCGCCGCAGCCGAGGACTGGATCGCGACCGTCCCGGAATAGATATAGGGAACACCGTCTGCATCGCGCAGACAACGGCCGTTCGCGACGACCTCGATCCGGCGGCCGTCCGGATGGGTGAGGCGGTAGTTTTCCCGGTATGCGCCACCGCCGACGATCGCATCGTGGATCGCCTTTGCGACCCGTTGCCTGTCGCCCTCGTTGATGTAGCGGATGACCCTCTCGATGGGCGCACCGGCGGCCAACTCCTCGTCGGAAAGGCCGAATATGTCGGCGATCACCTGATCGCCATACACCTTGTTTTCCGGCACGACCCAACTGTAGAAGCCGAGAGCGTTCGGATCGTCCAAGCCCGCGTCTTCCCCTCCTGACCCGATATCCGACATTCATGACTCTCCATGCCACTTTACCGATAAATTGGATCTTCGGCTCTACGTTAGCAAGTCATTATAATGATGGATAAAAATCACTAACAAGGCCCTTCGTCCGCAGGTGGGGCCAAGAATAATTCACGCCGCCATGCGGCGGCGTCGGCAGAGCTGGCGCTGTGGCTCAGGACTTCGGAAACTCCAGTCCCATCTCGCGGAACCGTTCCGGATCGTCGCCCCAGTTCTCGCGAACCTTGACGAACAGGAAGAGGTGGACAGGCTGTTCGAGGATCTCCGAGAGCTCCTTGCGGGACGCGGTGGAGATCGCCTTGATGGCGTCGCCGTTCTTGCCGAGCGCGATCTTCTTCTGGCTGTCGCGCTCCACGTAGATCACCTGTTCGATGCGCACCGAACCGTCCTTGCGCTCCTCCCACTTCTCAGTCTCGACATGACTGGCGTAGGGAAGCTCCTGGTGGAGGCGCAGGAAGAGCTTTTCGCGGGTGATCTCGGCGGCGAGCTGGCGCATCGGCAGGTCGGAAATCTGGTCCTCGGGATAATACCAGGGGCCTTCCGGCAGCGTCGCGGACAGATAGTCCATCAGGTCGTCACAGCCGGAACCTGTCGTGGCCGAGACCATGAAGGTGCGCTCGAACGCCACGGCTTCGTTGGCGGCAGCAGCCAGTTTCAGCAGGTCCTCATGGCGGACGCGATCGATCTTGTTCAGGACAAGGATCTTCGGCTGCTGGACTTCCTTCAAACCTTCGAGGATCGCCTCGGCATCGCCGCGGATGCCGCGTTCGCTGTCGATCAGGAGAAGGATCAGGTCGGCATCCTTGGCGCCGCCCCAGGCCGACGTCACCATGGCGCGGTCGAGCCGGCGGCGCGGCTTGAAGATGCCGGGCGTATCCATGAAGACGATCTGGGCGTTGTCATGGATGGCGATGCCGCGCACGATGGCGCGCGTCGTCTGCACCTTGTGGCTGACGATCGACACCTTGGCGCCGACGAGCCGGTTGAGCAGCGTCGATTTTCCGGCATTGGTCGGGCCGATCAGCGCCACGAAGCCTGAATGGGTAGCACCAGCGGGCGTCGCCCCGGCGGGAGTCTGGCCGGCTTCGTTCTCGTCACCGGCAGTGTTGTCGTTCTCGGTCATAGTGTCCAATTCATTGTTCGGCAGAGGGTTTCTGCCACACGCCTTCGCGTTCGAGCATCCTGGTGGCGGCCACCTGTTCGGCGGCGCGCTTGGATCGATCCACGCCGGTCTCCGGCGCCACGCCGGTTACCTCGACGGTCACCGTGAAACGGGGATCATGATCCGGCCCGGACCGTTCGTCCACCCGGTAGGCGGGCGTCAGGCCGAATTTCGCATGCGCCCATTCCTGCAGCTCGGTCTTGGCATCGCGCCGCGCGCCGTCGGCGCGGGTGGCGCGGCCTTCCCAATACTTCAGGATGAAGCCGCGGGCGGCTTCGAGCCCGCCATCGAGATAAAGCGCTGCGATCAGGCTTTCCACCACGTCGGCGCGCACGTTCATCATCCGCTTGCCAGTCAGCTTCTTGACGTCGGCACCGGTGCGGATGAAGCGGTGCAGCTCCAGTTCGTCGGCAACCAGCGCGCAGCTGTCGGCGCTGACGAGCTGGTTCAGTCGCACGGAAAGCTCGCCTTCGGCCGCGGTGCGGAACGTCTTGAACAGCAGTTCGGCGACACACAGGCCGAGCACGCGGTCTCCGAGGAATTCCAGCCGTTCGTAATTGGCGCTCTTGGCCGACCCGGTGCTCGCATGAGTGAGCGCCCGGTCGAGCCATTGCTTGTCGGCGAATTCATGACCTATGGCTTTTTCAAGCTGGCCCCGCTCCTCCGCCGAAAGCGTCTTGGACTTCATCACCGGACGACCTTGAAAATCCGGTCCCAGCGCATATTCGTCGGCCACTTCCAGATCTCGCGGAACGAGGTGTCGTTGCCGAGCGAGAAGAAGATGACGCTGGCGCGACCGACCAGGTTTTCGGCGGGCACGTAACCGACGTCGAAACGACTGTCGAGGGAGTTGTCGCGGTTGTCACCCATGAAGAAATAGTGGCCGGCCGGAACGACGAATTCCTGGGTGTTGTCGCCGCGCGAAACCGGGGAATGGTCGAGCGTGTCGTAGGTGACGCCGTTATCCAGCGTTTCGCGGAAGACCGGCACGTCGGTGCCCGGATCGAGGCTGTAATCGGAGGTGAAGGTGCCGTCGCCCTGCTTGGGGACCGGCTTGCCGTTGAGGAACAGCACGCCGTTGGTGACCTGGACGCGGTCGCCCGGCAGGCCGATCAGGCGCTTGATATAGTCGATGTCCGGATGGCTCGGCAGGCGGAAGACGATGACGTCGCCACGCTTCGGCTCATTGAATTCCAGGATGCGGCCTGAGAACAGGTCGGGCGAGAACGGCAGCGAATATTTCGAATAACCGTAGGCGAACTTGTTGACGAAGATATAGTCGCCGACGAGCAGGGTCGGCATCATCGAACCGGACGGGATGGTGAACGGCTGGAACAGCACCGTACGGATCACCATCGCCAGCAGCAAGGCCTGGATGATGACCTTGATGTTTTCCCAGAGGCTGTTCTGCGACTTGGTCTCGGCTTTATCGGACACGTTTGACGTCTTTCTGTTCGGCTCGGCTGTTGCCAGCGGTTTTGCGTTCTCTAAACCCTTCGCAAAGCGGCGGCAATGGTCGATTAGGCCGCGAGGCGCGCTTCGATCACCACAAAGGCCTGCGCATAAGGGTATTCGTCGGTGATGGTGATGTGAATAACCGCTTCGTGGCCTGCCGGCATCATGCCCGCAAGACGTTCGGCGGCGCCATTGGTGAGGACCATGGTCGGTCGCCCGCCGGGCAGGTTGACGACCCCCATGTCCTTCCAGAACACGCCGTGCGCGATGCCGGTGCCGAGCGCCTTGGAACAGGCCTCCTTGGCGGCGAAACGCTTGGCATAGGAGGCCGCGCGGTTCTGGCGGCGGTCGGATTTTGCCCGCTCGATCTCGGTGAAACAGCGATGGGTGAAACGCTCGCCGAAACGTTCGATGGATTTCTCCACGCGTCTTATGTCGATGAGGTCGCTGCCCATGCCGATGATCATGAAATCTCCCTGCGGCGCCCGGCCGCTTCCCGTCAGTCTTTATACTGACTTGAGGGCTCCGGCCCGCGCCGTCAAGCGTTCCAGCCGCCGGTTACGGAAACTGCGCACGCCCAGATACGTGACGGCATAGAAAACCAGGCCGCACAGAATGCCCGGCGGCAGGGAGCCTATCAGCATCGGCTCCAGGATCGGTCGCCAGAGCTGCGAGACATCGAGATGGTGAAAAAGCCTGCCGAGATCGAGACTGTCATGGCCGGCAGCGTCGTTGCCAAGCATCGTCTCGCCGATCTTCCAGGTGAGCGGCCAGATGATCGGGCAGGTGATGGGATTGGCAAAGGTGGTGCCGAGCGCCGCGGCGATCATGCTGCCGCCGAAGAGATAGGCGAGCGGGATCGCAAACAGGATGTGGAGGCCGAGAAACGGAGTCCAGGCGCTGACCACGCCGATCGCAAGACCGGCCGCAACCGCATGCGGCGAACCGCCAATGCGCATCACCTTGAGGCGATAATAATCGAGGACGCGGCGAAAGCCCTTGGGAGGCAGGACGGCACGGCGCAGTCTTTCACGAAATGCAAGCGGTGTACGGCGGCGAAACGGCATCGGAGCGCATCTGGTCGGCAGCGGGATCTTGATCCGTCAGCTGCGGGATTCTTCGGTCGAACAGGCTTTAGCCCAAGCCGAAGATGATGGCGAAAATTGGCCCGTCTCGCATGAGACAAGCTTTTCGCGGAGGTGATCGGGTCTTCGGCCGCATCGAGGCGGCACGCGAAGACCTGCAACTGCCGCGCGGCAATCTTCCGCGCGAACGGGTGGCTGGTCGAGGCGTGTCGCTTAGAAACCGGACTTGCGGAACATGCCGCGGTCGATCTGGCGCATGCGGTATTCGAGGTCGATCCGGTCGTTTGCTTCGTTCAGGTAAGCGACTTCGCGGTCCTGGGTGGTGGGGACGCGGAAAGCGCGGGCGAACTTGCGTACTGAGTCAAACATGATGTTTCCTTTCTTCTAATATTGCACTGCAACAACATAAGGCGCGGCACCGCGCTTTACCAACGCCGCAACCGCCGGGCAGCCCTGCGTGGGAAGCATGGCGGGTTAATGGGGATGCGCAGGAAATGGGCGCGTCGGCGTTCGTCAGGTTCCAACTTGCGGAGAAGCCGACACTCCACAGCAGAGGAACGTGCGCGTTTGAGCCGTATTTGATATGACGGGAGGCATTGTTTCGGGCACGGATGTCGGAATCGCGTTTAGCCGGTCGTCTTCAAGACGAACAAGCCATGGAGGACGACGATGACTATTACCATTACCGCCTTCGAACGGTCGCCGGACCGTGGCCGGGGGCTGGCGCGTGACATGCGCGTTCGCTGGGCGCTCGAAGAAGCGGGACAGCCTTACGACGTCCGTCTTGTTTCGTTCAAGGCGATGAAGGAATCCGCGCATCTGGCGCTTCAGCCTTTCGGGCAGATTCCGACCTATGAAGAAGGCGATCTCGCCCTGTTCGAGTCGGGAGCGATCGTGCTCCATATCGCGGAACGGCACGGAGGCCTGCTGCCCGACGATGCGAATGCCCGGGCGCGCGCCATCGCATGGATGTTTGCCGCGCTCAATACCGTGGAACCGCCGATCTTCGACCGCAGCCTCGCGACAATCCTCGAGCGCGAAGAGCCCTGGTACGAGAAACGTCTGCGCGCGCTCGAGGATAGTATCCGGAAGCGGCTGGCCGACCTTTCCCGCCGTCTCGGCGACTTGGACTGGCGCGACGGTGCGTTCAGCGCAGGTGACCTCCTGATGGTGTCGGTGCTGCTCAGGTTGAAAGCGTCATCGGATATCCTGGGCGGCTATCCGAACCTTTCCGCCTATGTCGCCCGCGGCGAAGAGCGACCCGCATACAAGCGGGCCTTCGACGCACAGCTGGCTGTTTTCACCGCCGCATCGCAGGGCTGACAGCGGCCGGCTCCGGCGCGAAGCCATTCTGTGGATCTTTCGTGGGGTCTGCGGGGCCGATCCTAGCCCAAATCGAGAAAGCTCTATCGGCGGATTGGTGTCTTTCCGAGCAGCGTTTTCCTTGGCTAAATCCCCCCTCGGGCTCGTCGGGCGCGACGACCGGCGGAAATTGAGGAGGATGCCATGAATGATCGCAACGTATCGGTGAAGGAGATACGCCAGAACGAGAACCGCTTCCTGAGTTCCGACATCTTTGAATCAGGCCAATATGTCTTCCCCCGCCGCAACGGTGAGGGCGTTCTTCGCGAAGAGGCGCGCGACATCCCCGTCTATCATCGCTGCGACGTGCTGGTGGTGGGTGGCGGTCCCTCGGGAACGGCAGCGGCACTTGCCGCGGCCCGAACCGGAGCCGAGGTCGTGGTGCTGGAGCGCTACAATCATCTCGGCGGTCTTTCCACGGGCGGCGTGGTGATCTGGATCGACCGGATGACCGACTGGGAGGGACGACAGGTCATTCGCGGGTTTGCCGAGGAGGTTCTCGGCCGCCTTCCCCCTGAAGCCGTCGCTGGGCCGGACCGCAGCCTCTGGGGCGTGCAGGATGCCGAGCTTGCGAAATACTGGCGGCTGCGGACCTCCGCCTTCCACGGCATCGTCACCTGGGCGCCGACCATCGATCCCGAGCGGCTGAAGCTGACCTCGCAGGAAATGCTGATCGAGGCGGGTGTCAGGATCGTCTTCCATTCCTGGGCCGCGACGCCGGTGGTCGAGGATGGCGCGGTCAAGGGTGTCGTCTTCGAAAGCAAGGAAGGCCGCCAGGGGATCATGGCCAAGGTCGTGGTGGACTGCACCGGCGACGGTGACGTTTTTGCACGCGCAGGGGCCGATTTCGAAGCCGATATCGAGGAAGGCGACGTGCATCACTCGATGAATACCGGCTTCATGCTGGGCGGCGTCGACATGGCGACGTGGCTGACATTCCGATCCGAGCAGGAGCAGGCCTTCGCCGACTTCAACGCGCTGGGGCGTGATCAGCTCGGGTTCTTCCAGACGCCTTACGTTTCCTGGCGCAACGACATCGCGCTGTTCCTCGGGCCGCGGCAATCGGGTCTTTCGGCGCTCAATGTCGACGACATGACCGAGGTGGAAATCCGCTCGCACCGGTTCATGCAGTCGCATTGCGAGTTCTTCCGCAAGAACGCGCCCGGCTTCAAGGACGCCTACATGCTCTTGAGCGCCCCGCAGCTCGGCGTCCGGCACACGCGGCGGCTGGCCGGGGTCGGCAGGGTCGAGCGCAGCCAGTGGCCCGAGGGCAAGGTCCTGCCGGACGAAATAGGCGTCAGCCCCTCGGTCTCGCCGAAATTCCCGGCGATCTCCGTGCCTTACGGAGCGCTTGTCCCGGCCAGGCTGAACGGACTGCTGGCCGCGGGACGCCACATCTCCTGCGATGCCAACAGCCACGGTTTCATGCGCGAAATCCCGCAATGCTGGCTGACGGGACAGGCGGCGGGTGCTGCGGCGGGTATCGCGGCCAATCGCGGCGTGACGCCGCGGGATGTGAATATCGCCGAACTGCAATCGACGCTGCGGGCGCAGGGTGCGTTCGTGCGCGATGCGAGCGAGGCTCGTTCCCTAGAGAACAAGGCCGAGACGGTTTCGGGCTAAGGGAAAACTCTCGTTCGGGTAAGCGGCGACTGCATATCGGAACGCCCCTCATCCGCCCTGCCGGGCACCTTCTCCCCGTTTTGACGGGGAGAAGGACATATGCCGCGCCGTCTACGTCCCTCTCCGACCACACGTGTGGCACGTCCCCTCGCCCCGCACGCGGGGAGAGGGTTAGGGTGAGGGGCAAATCCGTCACGCCCCCTCAGTCATACACCCGCTTCACATTCGCCACGCAGTCGAGATCCTTCAGCTGGCTCAACAGCTGGTTCAACTGCCTCAGGTCCCAGACCTCGACTTCCATGGTGATCTCGGAGAAATCGGCGGCGCGGTTGCTGCCCATGGTCAGCGTTCGGATGTTGATGTCGAGATGGGCGATCGTTTGGGTAACGGTCGCGAGCGTGCCCGGCTCGTTCAGGGTATTGACCTCGATGCGGGCGAGGAAGCGCGATTTGTTGGCTTCGTCGAGATCCCAGCGCACGTCGATCCAGCGTTCCGGCTGATCGTCGAAGCGCTGCAGGGCAGACGCCTGGATCGGGTAGATGGTGATGCCCGTGTCCTTCTCCATGATGCCGACGATACGGTCGCCGGGGACTGCGCCGCTCGGCGCAAACCGCACCTGCAGATTGCCGGAGAGGCCGCGGATCGGCAGCGGATCGGGGCCTGCCTCGAGCTCCTCCGGCGAGACGCGCCGCTGGTTCGGCAGCTTGAAGATCATGCCGGAGGCGCTGCGCATGTTGAACCAGCCGTCATCGGCGGCCGGCTTCACGGTGACCCGCTCGTCCTTGTAATCCGGGAAGACGGCGCGCAGCACGTCGAGCGAGGAGAGCTCACCGCGCCCGACGGCGGCAATCGCGTCCTCGACATCCTTGTGCGCCAGGCGGGGCAGCGCCGGTTTGAGCGTATCGCGGGCAAAGACCTTGCCGGCGCGCTCGAAGGTGCGCTCCAGGATGCGGTGGCCGAGGCCGGCATATTGCTTGCGGATCGCCATGCGGGTGGCGCGGCGGATCGCCGAGCGCGCCTTGCCGGTGACGACGATCTCTTCCCAGGCGGCGGGCGGCACCTGAACGCCGGAGCGGATGATCTCCACCTCGTCGCCGTTGTTGAGGCGGGTGACGAGTGGCATGATCCGGCCGTTGATCTTGGCGCCGACGGTGGTGTTGCCGATGGTGGTGTGAACCGCATAGGCGAAGTCGATCGGGGTTGCGCCGCGCGGCAGGGCGATCAACTTGCCCTTCGGCGTGAAACAGAAGACCTGGTCCTGGAACAGTTCGAGCTTGGTATGCTCCAGAAATTCTTCCGGATTGTCGCCTTCGGCCAGCGATTCGATCGTGTGCCGAAGCCAAGAATAGGCGTTGGATTCCTTCGGCAGCAGCTCTCCGCCCTTCACCGCTCCCTGGCCATCCTTGTAGAGCGCATGCGCAGCGATGCCGTATTCGGCGATCTCCTGCATCAGCTGGGTGCGGATCTGCAGCTCGATGCGCTGGCGCGACGGGCCGACGATCGTCGTATGGATCGAGCGGTAGTCGTTCTGCTTCGGGTTGGAGATATAGTCCTTGAAGCGGCCGGGCACGACGCGCCACCGCGTATGGACGATACCGAGCGCCCGGTAACAGGACGGAATGTCGCCGACGATGATGCGGAAGCCGTAGACGTCCGAAAGCTGCTCGAAGGAGAGCGACTTCGACTGCATCTTGCGGAACACCGAATAGGGCTTCTTCTGGCGACCCTTGACGAAGGCGTCCTTGAGACCGTTGGCGATCAGCAATTCACGCAGCTCGTCCTCGATCTTCTTGATCAGGCCCTCGTTGCGGGCTTCCAGATCGGCAAGCCTCTGGGTGACGGTCTCGTAGGCCTCCGGGTTCATGTAGCGGAAGGACAGTTCCTCCAGCTCGTCGCGCATGTCCTGCATGCCCATGCGGCCGGCAAGCGGCGCATAGATATCCATCGTCTCTTCGGAAATGCGCGCCTTCTGCTCGGCCTTCATGTGCTCCAGCGTGCGCATGTTGTGCAGGCGGTCGGCGAGCTTGACGAGGAGAACGCGCACGTCGTCGGAAATGGCGAGCAGCAGCTTGCGCAGGTTTTCCGCCTGCTTGGCCTTCTTGGAGACGAGGTCGAGGCGTTTCAGCTTGGTGAGGCCTTCGACCAGCCGGCCGATATCCTCGCCGAACAGTTCGTCGATCTCGGCCCGGGTGGCGGTGGTATCCTCGATCGTGTCATGCAGCAGGGCAACCGCGATCGTCGACTCGTCGAGATGCATGTCGGTGAGGATGGCGGCAACTTCGAGCGGATGGGAGATATAGGGGTCGCCGCTGGCGCGCTTCTGCTGGCCATGCTTCTGCATGGCGTAGACATAGGCCTTGTTGAGCAGAGCTTCGTTGGCTTCGGGCTTGTATTTCTGAACCCGTTCCACGAGCTCGTATTGCCGCATCATCCTGAAAAATGTCCTCGATACCGCGCCTGTGCCCGTGAATGGGCGCTGGCCGAAAAGAAAATGGCGCGCCAACCGTGAAGATTGGCGCAGCCATCATAAAACATTCAAGCAGATTAGGGCGAGAGAATGAACGAAAACTTGCTAAGCGAATGTTTCGCTTAGTAATCGTCGCTCTTTTCCGGCGGCACCAGGCCTTCGATGCCGGCGAGCAGTTCCTCTTCCGACATCTGGTCGAAGGTGACGGCTTCCGGAGCGTCGTCTTCCTCGTCGCGATCCGAAGCGACGGACACGCCGCCGGCAGCGATCAGCGAAGCCGGATCGGGCTCGGGCTCGTCCACCTCGACATGCTTCTGCAGCGAATGAATGAGGTCTTCCTTGAGGTCGTCCGGCGAAAGAGTCTCATCGGCGATTTCGCGAAGGGCGACGACAGGATTTTTGTCATTGTCGCGATCGATGGTGATCGAAGCGCCCTGCGAGATCTGGCGGGCACGATGGCTCGCGAGCAGGACCAGTTCGAACCTGTTGTCGACTTTGTCAATGCAATCTTCTACTGTGACACGGGCCATTGCCTGTCCTTTGATCGGTGATTTCCGGAATTGATACGCCCGATACAGCCATTGCGCGGCAAATTCAAGTTTTTCCTGATAATTGACTTTTGACAAGCCGCGCGGCGTCTTCTGGGGGCGCCCGCGAAATTCAACCCCAAGCTGCTTGGATTATTGCGAATCGTGCCATAAATGACAGTTATATGAATAGTTCGTAATGTAGTGGATTATTCCGGAGATTTGGTTCGGCTTATATTGACCAGGTCTCCACCTGCAAAGCAGGTTGATAAGAAAAGGGGATGGAGACCACATGTTTGACCCAAGGGAGAAGATTGCTCTCTTCATAGACGGCGCAAATCTTTACGCTGCTTCGAAAAGCCTCGGCTTCGACATCGATTACCGGAAATTGCTCAAGGCTTTTCAGAAGCGCGGTTATCTTCTACGCGCCTATTACTATACGGCCCTGATCGAGGATCAGGAATATTCTTCGATCCGCCCGCTGATCGACTGGCTCGACTACAACGGGTACAAGGTCGTCACCAAGCCGGCCAAGGAATTCACCGACTCGATGGGTCGGCGCAAGATCAAGGGCAACATGGACATCGAGCTTGCGATCGATGCCATGGAGCAGTCGGAAACCGTCGACCATCTCGTGCTGTTTTCCGGCGACGGCGATTTCACCACGCTGGTGGAAGCCTTGCAGCGCAGGGGCCGCAAGGTTTCCGTGGTTTCGACCATGGCGACCCAGCCGCCGATGATCGCCGACGACCTGCGCCGCCAGGCCGATCATTTCATCGACCTGGTGTCGCTGAAGGCGGAAGTCGGCCGCGATCCGTCCGAGCGCCCGGTTCGTCCGGCGGAACCGACCGAGGCCGCCGACGTCTGATCCGGGTGATGTCTCAGATATCGAAAGAAGAATAGGCGCCCGTTTTTCGGCGGCGCCTTTTTTCGTTCTGGGCTAGAAAAGGCGCATGCTTTTCGAACGCCCCTCCGACGACGCTCTTTATGACGCCCTGGTCGCCCGCGATGCCTCCTATGAGGGTTTTGCCTGGGCGGCGGTGAAGACAACCGGCATTTTCTGCCGCCTCACCTGCCCGGCCCGCAAGCCGAAGCGCGAGAATACCAGTTTCTTCGAGACGATCGCCGAATGCCTGGAGGCCGGTTTCAGGCCCTGCAGCCGCTGCCGGCCGATGCTGAAACTCGGCGAGGCGGATCCGATGGTGACCCGGTTGTTTTCGGCGCTCGATGCCGAACCCTTCCGCCGCTGGAGCGAAGAGGATGTCGTTTCGCTCGGCATCGACCCTTCCACCGCCCGGCGCGCCTTCAAGCGGCAGTTCGGCATGAGCTTCCTCGAAATCGCTAAATTGCGGCGGATGGGCAAGGCGGCCGAGACACTCAAGGAGGGGGCGAGCGTTCTCGACGCGCAGCTGGACGCGGGGTACGAATCCGGCAGTGGTTTTCGCAGCGCGGTAACGAAGCTGTTCGGGACGGCACCCGCCAGCCTGCGGGAAAAGACCCTGCTCAGGGCCGACTGGATCGAAACGCCGATCGGGCCGATGATGGCGATCGCCGACCAGCACGCGCTGCACCTCCTCGAATTCGCCGAGCGCAAGGCGCTGCCGGCGGAAATCCGGAAACTTCGGACGTTCACGGGCGGCGGCATCGTCATGGGACGCCATCCGCCGATCGATCAGATCGAGGCGGAGCTGAGGACCTATTTCGCCGGCGAGGATCTGGGCTTCAGGACGCGGCTGGCGGGGCACGGCTCGCCCTTCCAGCGGCGGGTCTGGGAGGCGCTGCGGGCGATCCCGGCCGGGGTGTCCACCACCTATGGGGCCGTCGCCTGCGGACTCAACCTCCCCTCCTCCACCCGCGCGGTGGCGGGTGCCAATGGCGCCAACCAGATCGCCATCGCCATCCCCTGCCACCGCCTGATCGGCGCCGACGGCAGCCTCACCGGTTATGGCGGTGGGCTGTGGCGCAAGCGCTGGCTGCTGGAGCACGAGCGGCGGATGGTGGGGCAGAGAGGGGTAAGCACCCACCACGCTCAATACAAAGTCACGTCGATGCTGGCGCCGTGAGCTCCAGTCCCGACTGCGACTGCTGCCTGGCCTTCCTGGCCCGAAAAATCGCCTCGACGATCAAGGACAGCGGCAAGCCGATAAAGAACGGGATGAAGAAATAGATCACCCGGAACGCGACCAGCGAGCCGATGGAGGCCTGGTCCCCCATGACATGGCGGACGGTCGCTTCCAGGACACCGAGCCCGCCCGGCGCATGGGTAATCAATATCGCCAGGTTGGCGAGCACGAAGGCGGTTGCGGCCTTGAGATAGCTGACATCCGCCGTGGCGGCCATGACCTCGCGCAGGCAGGCGGAGACCAGCGCGAAATTGATCGTACCGATCACCACCTGGGCAATGGCGATCTTCAGCGTCGGCATTTCGAAGGTCCAGGAACGGATCTTCAGCGGCGTGCGGACGAAGGCCGCGAGCGCAAGGTATCCGGCAGTTGCGGCAAGGCAAGCAAACCCGATCGCGATGACCACGGCCTCACCCAGGCCCAGCACCGACGCGGCATCCTTCGGGTTGAGGACCATGACGATGCCCGACAGCATTGCCATGCCGATACCGACCGTGACGCCCGACAGCAGCACGATCTTCGCCACATCCTCGGTGCTCATGCCCCAATGGGCATAATAGCGGTAGCGCAGCGCGCCGCTGCTCAGGCCGGAGAGACCGACGCTCTGGCCGATCGACAGCGCGATGAAGGAGGCAAGCCCGATCTTCGGATAGGCAAGGTCGTTCTTCACATACCGCACGCCGGCCCAGTCGAAACCCGTCAGGCAGACATAGGAGCCGAAAGCGAAGAGGAGCGCCATCATGAGGTTGAAGGTGGGGATGGCGCGGACGGATTCGACGATGTCGGAGACCGAATATTCGCGAAAGGTGTGATAAAGCAGATAGGCGGCGGCGCCGAAGCCGATCACCAGCGTTCCGTAGGTCAGGATCTTCTTTCGCGTCATTGCCCCATCGCCCCGTTTCCCGCTTGCTTCCAAGACCTACGCAACGGAATGGTGCGGATTTTGTTCCTGAGGCGACATTTCACAGCCGTTCGATGATGCGCGAAAAGGCGGGATCGTCGGGGTTATACCCGCGCGCGGGGCTGTGGAAGCCCGCCTCGGTCTGGGTCAGATCGCTGATCTCATCGACATGAAACAGACGCCAGCCGGAACCCGTTCCCCCAATCTGCCAGGCGCTGAGGGCGAGCGCGCCCTCCCCGGCATAACCGAGGATATGCGGGCGCACCCTGCGCTTTATGCCCTTGTAGCGAAGTTCGACGATCCGCCGCCGCTCGATCGCATCGATGATGATATCCGGATAGCTTGCTTTCCGCACGAGACCTCCCTGGTGTCTCGCTTAACGGCTGGGAGGCCCGGAAGTTCACGATCGATAGACGGCGTAGTGGCTTCGGCGGGAGCCGCGCGGTCGATCAGTTTGATTTCAGAAGCCGCGACTTCTGGCGGTTCCAGTCGCGTTCCTTCTCGGTCTCGCGCTTGTCGTGCAGCTTCTTGCCCTTGGCGAGCGCGAGCTCAAGCTTGGCGCGGCCCTTTTCGTTGAAATAGATCTTCAGCGGCACCAGGGTCATGCCTTCGCGGTTGATGCCGGCGCGCAGACGGTTGATCTCGCGCTTCGACAACAGCAGCTTGCGGCGGCGGCGCGGTTCGTGATTGAAGCGGTTGGCCTGCAGGTATTCCGGCAGATGCGAATTGATCAGCCAGATTTCGTTGCCCTCGTCGGAGGCGTAGGATTCGGCAATGTTCGCCTTGCCTTCGCGCAAAGACTTGACCTCTGTTCCGGTCAGGACCAGGCCGGCCTCATAGGTATCCATGATTTCATAGTTGTAGCGGGCCTTGCGGTTCTCCGCGACAATCTTGTTGACCGTGCGCTGGCTGCCTTTGGGGGCCATGGGTGTATTCCGTTCCGCCCTTTATCCGAAAACAAATCCCCGCCCATGGGCTATGAGCGGGGTTACTTGTCTATGTAATGCGGCCGATGCCGAAAGTGAAGCGGCGAGCGCGGAAGCGTCTCAGTTCAACAGGCCGGCGTGGCGCAGCGCCGCGTCGATTGCCGCCTCGGTTGCCGGTTCCAGCGTCGAGACCAGCGGCGAGCGGACCGTGCGGTTCATCCCGCGGATCCGGTTGAGGCCATATTTGGCACCGCAGAGGCCGGGCTCCATGAAGATGGCCTTGTGCAAGGGCATCAGGCGATCCTGGTATTCGAGCGCCTTGGCGTAGTCGCCGGCAAGCGTCGCCGCCTGGAATTCCGCACAGAGGCGCGGCGCGACATTGGCCGTTACCGAGATGCAGCCGACGCCGCCGTGGGCGTTGAAGCCGAGCGCCGTCGCGTCCTCGCCCGAGAGCTGGACGAAATCCTTGCCGCAGGTGATGCGCTGTTCCGAGACGCGCTCGATCTTGCCGGTCGCATCCTTGACGCCGACGATGTTGCGGTGCGCCTTCACAAGCGCTCCCATCGTTTCCGGCGACATGTCGATGACCGAGCGCGGCGGGATGTTGTAGATGATGATCGGCAGTTTCGTCGCTTGCGCGATCGCCGAGAAATGCGCGATCAGGCCCTTCTGGGTCGGCTTGTTGTAATAGGGCGTGACGACGAGGACAGCATCGGCGCCGGCCTTTTCCGCGTGCACGGCAAGCTCGACGGCTTCGCGCGTATTGTTGGAGCCGGCGCCGGCGATAACCGGTACCCGCTTTTTCGCCACTTCGATACAGAGTTCCACGACGCGCCTGTGCTCGTCATGGCTCAACGTCGGCGATTCACCGGTGGTGCCGACCGGCACCACGCCGCTGCTGCCTTCGCCGATCTGCCAATCCACATGCGCGGCAAAAGCCTGCTCGTCCACCGCACCATCGGCAGTGAACGGGGTGACCAGCGCGGGCATCGATCCCTTGAACATGCAAAACTCCCAATCGACAGCGTTCATTCTGCTGCCGCAATCCGTGACTATGAGGGCTCTCGACAACTTTGGACGGGCCGCGACGCAGCCGACCTTTTTCCCGAAAGCCTTTCAGGTCGCGCACCATAAAGCGGCGGGAAAGCGGCGACAAGCGCAAGTGCCAGGGATTTCATATGGAATCTCATATAAGAAACCACGCATTTTCATAAACGTGGTAAGCTTTCGTTAACGTGGCTGGCGGCTAATAAGGGGACGACCATTTTCGCGAGTTACCGGATGTACAGGCCTGTTCTGATCCTCGCAGCACTGGGGCTCGGCGCTGCGGGCATGAATGCGCTTGCCGCATCGCTGCCCGAAAGCATGGCCCCCCTTCCCTATATGAAGCCCGAAAACCCGGTCGCGATCACCATGCCCGCCGCGATGCCTGTGCCGGACGTGACCGGAACGATCCCGAGAACCGGTCCGCTGGTGGTTGCACCCGAACTGAAAGCCGGGCTCGACGCGCTTGCAGGCAACGACATCGCCGCCGCCCTTGCCACACGCAACGGCCTCGCCGAAGGCTCGCTCGACCGGCATATCCTCACCTGGGCGATCGCCACATCCGGCGCGTCGGGCGTGCCGTCCGGCGAAATCGCCGCGGCCCAGACGGAGCTCAAGGGCTGGCCCGGTCTGAAGGGCTTGCGCGCCAATTCCGAACGCGCGCTTTATCGCGAAAACCCGCCCGCCCTAACGGTGCTTGCCGCCTTTGGCGCAACCCGGCCGGAAACCACCGAGGGCACGCTCATCCTTGCCCGGGCGCTCGTCGCCTCGGCCAGGCAGGCGGAGGCCGCCCGCCCGCTGCGGCAGATCTGGCTGACCGAGACGCTCGACAAGCCGACCGAAGACAAGATTCTCGCCGAATTCCCGACGCTGCTTTCCGCCGCCGACCACAAGGCGCGGATGGACTTCCTGATGTACAAGGGGCGTGCGGCGCAGGCCAAACGTTTTGGCGATCTCGGCAAGGCGCAATCGCTCTACAAGGCCTGGACCGCCGTTATCAGCAATGCCAAGAATGCCGAGGCGTTGCTCTCCGGCGTCGATGGCTCGCTGAAGGAGGATGCCGGTTATCTCTTCGCCCGCGTCGAATATCTGCGCCGGCAGGACAAATACCGCGAGGCGGCTGACCTGCTCGAAAAGGCGCCGCGCGACGCGGCAAAACTTGTCAACACCACGGAATGGTGGAACGAGCGGCGCATCGTGGCGCGCGGCCTCGCCGACCAGGGCGAGTTCAAGCTGGCCTACCGAACGGCTGCCAATTATGTCGCCGCCTCCTCCACCGATATCGTCGATGCGGAATTCCACGCCGGCTGGTATGCGCTGCGGGCGCTGCATGAACCCACGACCGCCGAGAAACATTTCCGCAAGATCCTCGATACCTCGAACAAGCCGCTTTCCGCCTCACGCGCCCTCTACTGGCTCGGCCGAGCGGCGGAAGACGGCGGGCCGGGCAGCGCCAAGGAGTTCTTCGCCAAGGCCGCGCATTTCTCCAGCACGTTCTACGGCCAGCTTGCGGCCGCACGGCTTGACCTCAAGTCGCTCGACGTCACCTATCCGACGCCGAGCGGGGCCGACCGCCAGAATTTCGAAAACCGCGAAGCGGTCCGGGCAATCGCAAGGCTGGAAGATGCCGGCCATGGCAAGCGCGCCGCCGTGCTCTACCGCGCGCTGGCGGAAGAGATGACCAGTCCCGGCGAACTCGCGATCCTTACGGCCCGAGCCGAATCGGAAGACAATCACGCCCTGTCGCTGCAGATCGGCAAGACCGCCTTCAGCCGCGGCATCGACGTGGCCGCACTTGCATTCCCGATCGGCGTCATCCCCGCCGGTGCCGATATCGCCGGTTCCGGCAAGGCCCTCGCCTACGCGATCGCCCGCCAGGAAAGCGCCTTCAATCCGGGCGCGGTTTCACCCGCCAACGCCCGCGGCCTGCTGCAGATCCTGCCCGGCACGGCGCAGGGCGTCGCCAAGCGGCACGGCCTCACCTACGCGGCAGCAAGGCTGACCACGGATGCGGGCTACAATGCGACGCTCGGAGCGCATTATCTCGGCGAACAGATCGACACGTTCGGCGGCTCCTACATCCTCACCTTCATCGCCTATAATGCCGGCCCGAAACGGGTACCCGAATGGATCACCCGCTACGGCGACCCGCGCGGCAAGTCGCTCGACGAGGTGGTCGACTGGATCGAGCGCATCCCCTTCCCCGAAACCCGCAACTACGTGCAGCGGGTGATGGAGAATTACCAGGTCTACAAGGTGAGGCTTGGGCAGAAGGCGGAGATCGAGGCGGACCTGCGGTTCGGGCGGCGGTAATCACACCGCGGCCTGATCGGGATCGATTTTCTCTTCTTTTGAATAGGGGCATGGCCTCGCCGGCGATGGACAAATTCACATCGCGGTGGTCGGCCGCTTCGACGCCCGGCGGGACGCGAACGGCCGTTTTCCAAAACCCCAATTACCCGGGAATCATTTCGACCATCCATCCGATGCAGCCGAAATTCCTCAAAACAAGAAGCCCGGCACGAGGCCGGGCTTCAAAAGCTTCATCCGATCAAATCAGATTAGAAGTCGCGCTGCAGGCGGACGATACCCTGTACCGTACCGTCGTTGTCGCCAATTTCCTGATAGTTTACAGCAACCTTGGCAGCGAAGTTTTCGACGATCTGGTAGTTGACGGTTACGCCAGCGCCCCATGCATCATCACCGAAGAAGTCGCCGTCTGCATCAGCTTCCGTATTCCAGATGTACTGGGCTTCCGGAATGATCTCGAGCTTGTCGGTCGCCTTGAAGGAATAGGCAACGGCCAGAGCTGCTTCACCGGCGGCGGTATCGGTTACGCCGTAGTAGGCGTTGTCACCCGACGACCAGACACCGGAGAGGTAGAAGGTGCCCGGACCGACGGCCACGGAGCCGATCGCACGGACAGCGCCGTCTTCAGCGCCGAAGTCATAGGAACCGAGCAGTTCGAGCTTGGCCGGGCCGATCGCTGCCTGGATGACAGCTTCGATACCGACGTTCTGTCCGCCAACGCCCTGAAGACGCGACAGTTCGTCAACCTGGATACCAGCCGTGAAGGCAGAGCCGGTGTAGGTGTAGGAAATCGACTGCAGACGGTTCGAACCGAGGTTGTCGAGTTCGCCCGGCAGGTCGTTAGCATCCCACCAGTTCAACCAGCGACCAACGCGGAAACCGCCAAGCTGGATATAGGCTTCGTTGATGTAAGCGGGAGTGGAGCTGGTGTTGGAAGTGTAACCAACGTCCTGGTTGGCTTCGAAACGAACCGAAGCAACCGAGGTCAGCGTGCCGAGTTCGGTGTCGGACTTTGCCGTGAAGTCGAGCTGAGCGCGGCTGTACGAATCCCAGTCGCCGTTGTTGAAGCTATTCGTGTCCTCACCAAAGCCGACTTCGAAACGGACATAACCACCGATCTTGAGGCAGGTTTCAGTGCCGGGGATGTAGAAGTAACCAGTGCCGAACGCGTCGCAGACACGAACGTATTCCATGGGCTCCGGTTCGGCAGCGACGATGGCGTCGGCAGCCTGAGCACCGGAAACTGCCGCGAGAGCCGCTGCAGAACCGAGAAGAAGGCTCTTAATGTTCATTCTTTTGACCTCCAGTCAAAATCAGCGCGCCGTGCGCTGCATGAGTGGGGCTCGGGAGGATCAGACGAGGCTGGAAAGCTGGATAGTTTTAGGGCCGCCGTTCAAGGATCGGCAGGCAGACGTCTAGGTCATAAGACGCCAGGTGGGCGTAGCGCATCGTCATTTGCAGGGTCTGGTGGCCGAGCCACATTTGCACGCGCCGGATGTCGATCCCTCCCCGTACAAGGCGGGACGCACAGGTGTGGCGGAGGACATGGGGAACAACGTCTTCGTCGGTGCCAAGGCCGACTTCGGCCTTGGCTGCGTTCCAGATTACGCGGAAGCGCTGCTGGTCGATGGAGGCGAAAGGACCCTCCTGGGCGCCAGCCAGTGTCTTGATGATTTCGGCGGTGCGGTTCGTCAGTGGGACGGTGCGGCTTTTGCCGGACTTGGTGATCCAGAAGGTGGCACGGTTCTCATGAAGGTCGTTCCAGCGAAGGCCGATGCCCTCTCCCAGACGCGCACCGGTGTCGACGAGGAAGATGCAGAGAGCGTAATACAGCTCATCCTTGGCGCGGATGGCCGCGAAGAGGCGTTCTTCTTCTTCAAATTCGAGAAAGCGGATTCGGCCGGCCTTTTCCTTTTGGCGGCGGAATTCGGGTAAGCTGTGGATGTCACCCATTTTGAACGCTTTCCGCAGCAGCTTGCTCAGCGCCGCCATCTTTCGATTGATGGTTGCATTGCTGTTGCCACGTTTGCGTAATTCGCCGGTCAGTCGGTCCACCATTTCGTCCGTGAAGGTCTCGAACGCCTGGCCGAGAAGGATCTCGTCGAGTTCGCTGATGAAGGCCTTTACGTTACTTTTATGGCTTCCCGTCTCCCAAAGAATGTCCACGTACCGTTCCAGAAGGGTGGTGAGCCGGTTGGATTTCACAACCTTGATGGGGCCGCTGGTATTGAACTGGTAATTGACAGCGTAGGATTGACCGAAGGAGCGGAGGTCAAAGGCCTCAGGCTTTTTATCGGTTTCCTTTCCCATCCTGCCCTCGCCGGTCGCGGAAGGGCAAGAATCGATGGAACGGCGAAGACTTCAATGGGTGATGATGGCGCCGGGCCCTTGTGGACCCGAATAATTCACCGTGTCGTGGCCGAGCAGCAACAGCCCGCGGTCTTGCGACCGCGGGCTGGCATTTGATTAGAAGTCGCGCTGCAGGCGGACGATACCCTGTACCGTACCGTCGTTGTCGCCAATTTCCTGATAGTTTACAGCAACCTTGGCAGCGAAGTTTTCGACGATCTGGTAGTTGACGGTTACGCCAGCGCCCCAGGCATCATCGCCGAAGAAGTCGCCGTCCGCATCAACTTCCGTATTCCAGATGTACTGGGCTTCCGGAATGATTTCGAGCTTGTCGGTCGCCTTGAAGGAATAGGCAACGGCCAGAGCTGCTTCGCCAGCGCCGGTATCGGTTACGCCGTAGTAGGCGTTGTCACCCGACGACCAGACACCGGAGAGGTAGAAGGTGCCCGGACCGACGGCCACGGAGCCGATCGCACGGACAGCGCCGTCTTCGGCGCCGAAGTCATAGGAACCGAGCAGTTCGAGCTTGGCCGGGCCGATAGCCGCCTGAATGACAGCTTCGATACCTACGTTCTGTCCGCCAACGCCCTGAAGACGCGACAGTTCGTCAACCTGGATACCAGCCGTGAAGGCAGAGCCGGTGTAGGTGTAGGAGATCGACTGCAGACGGTTCGAACCGAGGTTGTCGAGTTCGCCCGGCAGGTCGTTAGCATCCCACCAGTTCAACCAGCGACCGACGCGGAAACCGCCGAGCTGGATATAGGCTTCGTTGATGTAAGCATCGTTCACACCGCCGCTAGCGGCAGTGATGTTCGAAGCGTAGCCGACGTCCTGGTTGGCTTCGAAACGGACCGAAGCAACCGAAGTCAGCGTGCCGAGTTCGGTGTCGGACTTTGCCGTGAAGTCGAGCTGAGCGCGGCTGTACGAATCCCAGTCGCCGCCACTAAAGCCGTTCGTGTCGTCACCAAAGCCGACTTCGAAACGGACATAACCACCGATCTTGAGGCAGGTTTCAGTGCCGGGGATATAGAAGTAACCAGTGCCGAACGCATCGCAGACACGAACGTATTCCATGGGCTCCGGTTCGGCAGCGACGATGGCGTCGGCAGCCTGAGCGCCGGAAACTGCCGCGAGAGCCGCTGCAGAACCGAGAAGAAGGCTCTTAATGTTCATTCTTTTGACCTCCAGTCAATTTCTCTGAATGCTAGTCCGTGGCCGACCAAAAAAGCGATCAAACACGTAAAGGCCGCATAAGCAGCCCCATTCCCCAGTATCATCTCCCCATATGGAGGCCCTACATAGAGGCCAGCCATTTATAATGAACTCCCCCGGCAAGCCGGGGGAGTCCCTGTATTATTAGAACGTGCGATCGAGACGGACGAAGCCATCCCAGAACTCGTCAGCCGCAGTCTGAACCTTGTTGTAGTTCGCGGTGACCTTGGCGGTGAAGCCCGGAACGATCGTGTAGTCGACCGTCAGACCAACGCGATAAGCTTCGTCGCTACCGTAATCGCCGACGCCGTCAGCAGCATTCCAGATGTAGGAACCGCCGGGGGTGATGGTCAGCTTGTCGGCAACCTTGAAGGCATAAGAAGCCGCCAGGGTCCATTCGCCACGGTTAGCGTAGGCATTTTCGCCATTCGCATCACCCAGACCGCTCGACCAGATGGCGAGAGCCTGGAAGGTGCCCGGACCGACCGGAGCCGAGATGAGGGCGCGAACGGCGCCTTCTTCTGCACCAAGGTCATAAGCGCCGAGAAGGTCGAAAGCTACGCTGCCGAACTTGGCAGTTACGAGACCTTCGATACCGACGTTCTGGCCACCAACGCCCTGAAGACGCGACAGTTCGTCAACCTGGACACCGGCGCTGAAGGCGCTACCCGTGTAGTAGTAGCCGACAGACTGCATGCGGGTCGTGCCGGAACCGGAGTTCCAATCGGACTCGCCATTGATGCCCTTATCCCAAGGGTTCAACCAGCGACCAACCTTGAAGCCGCCAAGCTGAATGTAGGCTTCGTTGATATAGGCGTCGTTGATGCCGCTACCACCACCGTTGGTGATGTTCGAAGTGTAACCGATGTCCTGGTTGGCTTCGAAACGAACCGAGGCAACCGAGGTCAGGGTACCAAGCTCGGTGTCCGACTTCGCGGTGAAGTTGAGCTCAACGCGGCTGAAGGTATCCCAGTCGGTGTCGTTGAAGGAGTTTACGTCCTGACCGATGCTAGCCTCGAAACGGACCAAACCGCCGACCTTAAGGCAGGTTTCGGTGCCCGGGATGTAGAAGTAGCCGGTGCCGAAAGCGTCGCAAACGCGAACGTATTCCATGGGCTCCGGTTCAGCAGCTACGATGGCGTCAGCTGCCTGAGCGCCGGAAACTGCTGCGAGGGCAGCAGCGGAGCCGAGAAGAAGGCTCTTGATGTTCATTTTTGACCTCCAGTCAAAGTTTCGTATGGGTCTGGGTTCTTTTTGCTGAAGGACAGCGTTCCCTGCCCCATCCCCGTCGATTGCTAGAAGAAGGACGATCCACCGCCTCGCTTCTGGATTTGAAAATACAAGACGGGGGAGGTCATGCAATCTGGAACTTCAATCGGGCGCCCTTCCGGTACCCGCTTCCCATAAGTCTGTTGCTGAAAGGACACAAAGCGGGGCGCCGCCTTGGGTGGCATTTTACGCTTTGTTAAGAAAGAGCTTATGCCGCAGTCACTTAGCGCAGCGGAAACGTCGCTGAAGGACTCGAGAGGCAGGCCGGGATTCGCCAGTGATTCCCTTGTGCCGCAAACGGCTGAAAAGCCGACAAAGGGAGCCGTATACAGGATTGGGGCGGGCGTCTGGGGCCAGGAATGGCGGAGAAGATGGGATTCGAACCCACGATACCCTCTCGGGTATACTCCCTTAGCAGGGGAGCGCCTTCGACCACTCGGCCACCTCTCCGGTCGGGCCTGATTATTGGGAAACGATATCGATGGCAAGGTCTTTTATGGAAATGTCACGCGATTCCATCGGTCACCACACACGAATCGCAACAAGTGATTCCATTCCTGCCGCTTGCGTGATTCTCAATAACCCGAACGCGGCTTGCCGATCCCCGCGCCGCGGCCGTATCGACCGGCCAGGGACCTGAGCGCGCCGGAAAACTCGGTGACATCGGCGCCGACCGCCACGAAGCTCGCGCCGAGATCGAGATAATGACGGTTCAGGGATTCGCTGAAGGTGAGGATGCCGGCCGCCTTGCCGGATTTGACGATCGTGCCGATCGCCTTCTCGATCACCTCCTGGACCTCCGGGGCCTCCATGCGGCCGAGATAGCCCATGTCGGCGGAAAGGTCGGCCGGGCCGATGAAGACGCCATCGACGCCATCCACGGCCGCAATGTTCTCGAGGTCCCTGATCGATGCCATGGTTTCGGCCTGGACGATCAGGCAGACCTCGTCGGCGGCGGTCTCGGCATAGTCGGGGATGGCGTTGAAGGCCGACGCACGGGCAACGGCCGCGCCGACGCCGCGCACGCCGCGTGGGGGATAATGCACGGCGCGGACCAGTTCCCTTGCCTGTTCGGCCGAATCGACCATCGGCACCAGCAGCGTGCGGGCGCCGATATCGAGCATCTGCTTGATGACCCAGGTCTCGCCGATCGGCGGCCTTACGACCACTTCCGAAGGCGAAGTGGCAAGCGCCTGCAATTGCGCCAGAATGCTGCGCAGGTCGTTCGGCCCGTGTTCGCCGTCGATCACCAGCCAGTCGAAACCGGCATTGCCGGCGATCTCGGCGGTCAGCGCCTCGCCCATGTTCAGCCAGAGGCCGATCTGCGGCAGGCGGGCCTTGAGCGCGGCCTTGAAGTGATTCTTCGGAGCCGGCATGGGCGTTTCCCTTCAGGCGAGGAGCTGTTTCAGGTCGGCGGTCGGATCGGCAAGGACGGTGCGGCTGGGTTCGATGCCGGTTTCGAGCAGCTTCTTGCCGCTCACATAAGCCTTGGCGTCGTTGATAGCATCGACGGCGATGAACCGTCCCTCGTGGAAATACCAGATCGAAAGGCTGCCCTCGCGGGCGCCCTTGCGCACCAGGGTCTCGTCATACCCCATATTGAAGCCGGCGATCTGCAGCTTCACGTCATACTGGTCGGACCAGAACCAGGGCTTCGCGTCATAGGGCGCGTTGCCGCCGGCGAGCACCGCGGCGGCAGCCTCCGCCTGGTCGACGGCGTTCTGTACCGATTCGAGACGGATACGGTTGCCCTTCCAGGGCAACATGGCGCAGTCGCCCATGGCAAAGATCGAGGGATCGGAGGTGCGGGCGAACTCGTCGACGATGACGCCGTTGCCGACGTCGAGGCCGCATTGCTGCGCCAACTCGTCGTTCGGTTTCACGCCGATGCCGACAATCACGAAATCGACCTCGATCGTGCTGCCGTCGGACAGTTCGGCGGCGCGCACCCTGCCATTTTCGCCGACCAGTTTGTGCAGGCCAGTCTTTTCGCGGATGACCACGCCGTGGCCGGCATGGATGTCGCGCATTACGTCGGCGGTTTCCTTTGCGGCAACGCGCTGAAGGATTCGATCGGCCATTTCGATCAGCGTCACTTCGAGGCCGAGATGGCGGGCGACGGCCGCCGCTTCGAGGCCGATATAACCGCCCCCTATAATAAGGAGCCGGCGGCCCGGCTTCATTTCGCCGGCAAGCAGGTCGGCGTCGCGCTTGTCGCGCACGGTGAAGACGCCGTCGAGGTCGCCGCCGACACTTGCCGGCAGGGTGCGCGGAGTCGAGCCGGTGGCGAGCGCCAAAGTGTCGTATTCGATGACCGCGCCGTCCTGCATGCGGACGGTCTTTGCCTTGCGGTCGATCTCCTCGACATAGGTCGAGAGCAGAAGTTCGACATCATGTTCGGCGAACCAGCTTTCGGGCCGGAAGGTCAGCCGGTCGAATTCCATTTCTCCGAGCAGATATTTCTTCGAGAGCGGCGGGCGCTGGTAGGGGATCACGTCTTCCGAACCGATGATCGTGATCGGCCGTGCATCCTTCAAGGCTCGGAGTTTCGCAGCCAGCGCGAAACCCGCCTGCCCGCCGCCGATGATAACCAACCTGCCCGTCACGTTTCGCTCCCCATACCGATCATGGTGTCCCTTGAGATAGCACCATTGATCCGATCGAAAGGGGTATCCCCGCGACACCGGTCCGTCAACAACGCGACATGCCCGATTACGCGCTTTGAGTTCGCAGCTGTTCCATACGCAAGGCAAAAGCCGCCTCGTCGGCGATCAAATGCCGGATTTTTCGGCGATATCCGTCGTATTTTATCATTCCGTTTCAGAATGTGTCAGCGCGGGAGGAATATAGTCACATGGCAGGAATGAAACAGGAGGGTGTCATGCCCTTGAATATGGACCAGGACACCAGAAAAGACGGCCCGCGCGACCAGGCTTTCGAGAAGTTCACGATCGATCGTCCCGGCAAGGTCATCCTCGTCGGTCATCATCTCAGCACCAAGACGAGCTTCCGGTGCCTGATCCGCAGCATCTCGCTGTACGGTGCGGAAATCGAGGTCGGCCCGACCTTGCCGATGCCCAACAACTTCTTCCTCGAAATCCTCGGCATCCACGACGATATCGGATGCACCGTGATCCGCCGCGAAGAAGAACGGGTCACGATCGGTTTCAACATGCTGATCGATGCCGAATTTCTGCATCACGTGATCCGGCTGAGCTTCGAGACGAGTCATTGACCGAAGGACGGGCCGGCGGCCGAAATCCGGCGACGTGGAGCCCCTCCGGTCGGCCGCCGTTTTCCACTCTCTATATATAGAGTGGAGAACGTGTCGAAGCCGAGAGCTTGCGATGGGTTTCGATCGAGCACCCTGAAAGGCTCGACGCGCTTTTCAAACGGGAGGCGAAAGATTTAGCGGCGATGAAGCCCAATCGGTCTCGAGCAGACTTGCATGCCGGTGAATCGATCCTATTGTGTGCCGGTTTTAGAGAACCGGAACTGAAGTCCATGCCTGCATTCTCGCGTTTTACACCGCTGATCAGCGCCCTTCCCGCCAGCGTCCCCTTTGTCGGTCCCGAGGCTATCGAACGCAATCGAGGCCTCATGGTGAAAGCCCGTATCGGCGCCAATGAAAACGGTTTCGGGCCGGCGCCCTCCGTCATCGAGGCGATCGGTGCCGCGGCGGCAGGCACCTGGAAATATGCGGATCCGGAAAATTTCGAGCTCAAACAGGCACTCGCCGCGCATCTGGGCTGTCAGGCCGACAATATTGCCGTTGGCGAAGGCATAGACAGCCTGCTCGGGCTGATCGTGCGGATGGTTATCGAGCCCGGCATGCCGGTCGTTACCTCGTTCGGCGCCTATCCGACCTTCAACTTCCATGTGGCGGGTCATGGCGGCCGGCTGGTGACGGTGCCCTATGTCGACGATCGGGAAAATCTCGACGGGCTGATGGAAGCCGTCCGCCGCGAAAACGCGCCGCTCGTCTATTTTGCCAATCCCGACAATCCGATGGGAAGCTGGTGGGATGCCGACAGCATCACCGCGTTTGCCAGGGCGCTGCCCGAAACCTGCCTGATGATTCTCGACGAGGCCTATTGCGAGACAGGACCGGCCGGCGCGACGCCGGATATCTCCGCCCTGATCGACCAGCCGAACATCATCCGCACCCGGACCTTCTCGAAGGCTTACGGCATGGCGGGCTCGCGGGTGGGTTATGCGATCTCGACACCCGGCACGGCCGAGGCCTTCGACAAGATCCGCAATCATTTCGGCATGAACCGGATCGGCGTCGCCGCGGCGCTTGCGGCGCTGAAAGACCAGGCCTACCTCGCCGACGTGATCGGGCAGATCAAGGCCTCGCGCGAGCGGATCGCCTCGATCGCTGAAGCCAACGGGCTGAAGCCGCTCGCCTCGGCGACCAATTTCGTGGCGATCGATTGCGGCCGCGACGGCGCCTATGCGCGTTCGATCGTCGATGGATTGATGGAGCAGGGTGTTTTCATCCGCATGCCGGGTGTGGCGCCGCTCAACCGCTGCATTCGCGTCAGCACGGGACCGGAGCCGGACATGGCGCTCTTCGAAGAAGCGCTGCCGCGGGTACTGAAGGCTCTCTGAAGCCAAAAGAAAGCGACCGCGCCGGCCTTGTTCCTGCCGGTCGCGGTCTCAATTTCAGGCGTCGGCCCCCGTCCAGATCCGACCGCCTCGTCTCCCGATCCCCTTTTGGGTTTATGCCTTTTGGATTGTTCTCCCGCCGGCCCTCTTGCGGGGCCGGTCAATTCATCGACCATAACGCTCCCTCAAAAGGGCTCAGTGCATGGTCATCCATTCGCGAGCGGCGCGGAGTGCCTCGGCCAGCTGCATCTTGCTCATCGTCTGGGCGAGGTCGGCGCGCAGCTCGGCGGCGCGGTCGGAACCCTTGATCGCGGCGATGTTGAGCCATTTGTGAGCGGAAACGAGATCGACGTCGCAACCACGGCCGGTCGCATACATCAGGCCCATTTCGCAGAAAGTGTCGGCGCGGGTTTCGCCACCCATGGTGGCCATTCCGGAATTGTTCATTTCAAAGCGTGCCATCGGTTTGATCCCTGTTAAAGCCTGTTGTTCGTCGTCTGCCCTGTCTTTGCCCTTTCGGGCTCCGTCCGGATCACCGTCTTCAAGCGGCTGTTTCGATCCTTCCGGCCGGCGGTTTTTTCCGCTCGTTTGATGACTTCACTATGCGGCAAACCTTCCAAAAGACGCCTAAAAAGCATGATTAATTCAACGAAAACAAAGTTCAAACGCTTCGTAAACTTGAGTTTTTGTTAAACATCGGATGCCTTGCATTTTAAGGAATTTGCGGAGATTTTTACGAAAAATTTAGAAAACGATTTAAACTGATCGCTAACCACGAATCCGGGTCGCATCGATGGTCCTGTGGAAAACCCGGCCCTCCCCGGCGCCGAAATTCCCCCCTTTCCAGCCAATCCGATATTTACCTTTACGTGCGGGTAAGATAAATTTCGGACCGAGTTCGCGCAGAGGGGTGCGAATTGGAGGAAACCGCGCCGCCCAGCGCTTCTGAAGGACTGGCGGCGAAGCGAAGGAGGAAAACAATCATGATGCGCAGACTGATGCTTGTTGCGGCGCTGACGCTTGCCGCGACCGGAACCATGGCCGCCGAGCCTATCGAAGGCAGCTGGAAGACCGCCAGCGGCGAGACCGCGGTGATCGGCAAATGCGGCACCGCCTATTGCGTGACGCTGAAGACCGGCAAACATTCGGGCAAGCAGATCGGCAAGCTCTCCGGCAAGGACGGCGAATACAGCGGCGAGATCACCGACCCGGCGGAAGACAAGACCTATAGCGGGTCCGGCTCGGTCAGCGGCAATTCGCTGAAGATGAAGGGCTGCGTTCTCGCCATCCTCTGCAAGTCGCAGACGTGGACGCGCCTCTGAGCCGATCGCCCGGATATCGTCCCATATAAGAAGTGCTGAGATGGTCGCGCCGGCAACGGCTGCGGCCATTTTTCGCTTCTATCCGTCAAGGGCTGACTGAATCTTTTGCTGCGCCGCATCAAGAAAAGGCAATCTGATCACGGAAATGGCATCGGTTTTGACCGCCAATTTGGTGGAATTTCCAATGTCACAGTTTTGTGAAAAACTTGCATACCCCTTGAACACGATTTATGCCGCAAAAAAGCCACAAAAAAGACACGATACGCGAAAACCAACACGCCAAGGGTGCATAACTCCTTTTTACTACATATCTATTTGTTTTTGCTTATTTTTTATCTTACCAAATCGTAACTTAATCGGTTTATTTGTGGCATTTCGCAAAAAATTAGCACGCTCAGCACTTTTTACGAGTATTTCTGAGGCGCCGTTTTCGCTGTCAACGTTTCGTTGACAGCAGTCGCCGAAACGAGGGCTTTCGGATCGAACCGATCGGTCCGATATCAGCATCGCAAACAAAAATTCACTCCGGTTCGACCCAAGACCGAACCGAACATAACCCAAGGATAAAGACAATGACCAAGATCACTTCCGCTATCGCCGCAGCCCTCATCGCTTCGGCCTCGTTCGCTTCCGTCGCCCTCGCTGACGGCGACTATTATGAAGGCGCCTCCAAGGCCTCCGCTACCGTCGATCATGTTCAGACCGGCAGCATTGCTCAGGATCAACAGAACCAGATCCAGGCTTCGGTCGACCGCGGCGACTACTACGAAGGCGCAAACCGCCCGAACTAATCGCAGCTCATTCAAAACACCGAAACAATCGTCCGCAGGCCAGGTCGCAAACTTAAAGCCGCGGAACACTCTGAAAGGACTACTACAATGACCAGGATCACTTCCGCTATCGCCGCTGCCCTCATCGCTTCGGCTTCCTTCGCCACCGCTGCCCTTGCTGAAGGCGATTATTACGAAGGCGTCTCCAAGACCTCCTCCGTCGTCGATCAGCAGCGCCCGGCAACACATCAGAAGGTCCGGGGTTCGGCCAGCTACGGCTACACGGGCTCGGTCTCCAACGCCCAGTCGAACCAGTCGTTCGACGGCACGGTCACCCTGAACCGTGGCGACTACTACGAAGGCGCAGTTCGCCCGAACTAACCGCAGCTCATTCAATACACCGAAACAATCATCCGCAGGCCAGGTCGCAAACTAAGAGCCGCGGACAACTCTGAAGGGACTACCACAATGACCAGGATTACTTCCGCTATCGCCGCAGCCCTCATCGCTTCGGCTTCCTTCGCCACCGCTGCCCTTGCTGAAGGCGACTATTATGAAGGCGCTTCCAAGGCCTCCGCTACCGTCGACCATGTTCAGACCGGCAGCATCGCCAAGGACCAGCAGAGCGCCCACCAGATTCCGGCTCCGGTCGGCCGCGGCGACTATTATGAAGGCGCAAACCGCCCGAACTAATCGCAGCTCATTCAATACACCGAAACAATCCTCCGCAGGCCAGGTCGCAAACTCAAAGCCGCGGAACACTCTGAAGGGACTACAACAATGACCAGGATCACTTCCGCTATCGCCGCTGCCTTCATCGCTTCGGCTTCCTTCGCCACCGCCGCTCTCGCCGATGAAGGCGACTATTACGAAGGTGCGCAGCCCACCGAGCAGGCCCAGTCCGTGCACGGCGCTCGCGTCGATAGCTTCGGCTATACCGGTTCGATCGCTCGCGCCAAGGGTTCCGCCCAGTCGAACCAGTCGTTCGACGGCACGGTCACCCTGAACCGTGGCGACTATTACGAAGGTGCAGTTCGTCCGAACTAACCGGCTGATATTCAAGATACCGAACAATATGTCCGCAGGCGGGTCGCAAACTCACGGCCACGGACAGCTCTGAAAGGCATAAGACAATGACAAAGATGACTTCCACCCTCGCCGCAGCTCTGATCGCTTCGGTTTCGTTCGCCGGTGCAGCACTCGCTGAAGGCGACTATTACCAGGGCGCCCAGAAGACTGCGCCTGTCACGTCCATCGATCGCATGAACACCGGCAGCATCGATCGCCAGGACGGCAAGCTTCCGTTCAACAATGGCGGTGGCCGCGACAACCGTACTTCCGACCTGAACAGCGGCGACTACTACAGCGGCGTCAACCGCCCGAACTAACTCTGAAGTTCGCTCGCCATCGATAGCCGCACAGGCAAGTGCCCGGTGCGGGATCGGAAGACTGAAAAGCAGGATTAAGATGAAATACCAGCCGCGCAAGCGGCTGGTATTCGCAGTTCATTCAAGACACCGATTGGAAAGACGGGTCGCAATCGTCCTTCCGGTGCGTGATGGCCGGACTCTGAAACCAGCCATCGAGATCAAGATTAAGTGAAGCTTTTCCACGAATCAATCACGTTGATGCCCTTCTTCGTGAGATTCGCTATTTTCCACCGCAGGTGGCGCCGCTCTTCCTCACGATTTCCGCCGGTTTTCCAACCGGAGACAGGATTCGCGGCAATTCCCTTTCATTTTTGCTGGAACGATCTTGCCCCGAGGGATTTGTAGCTCCGACGGGGCAGCGTGGACTGGCCCGCACAATGGGAACAATGGAAAGGACAGGAAAATGAAGACCTATCTGACTTCCGGTATTGCCGCTCTTATCGTTTCGGCGGGTTTCGCCGGTGCCGCCATGGCACAAAACGCCGTCTATTCGGACCGCGATGGCCTGCCGCACTCTCCGCCGACCATCCAGCAGGATCGCGGCCAGGATCGCGGCCCGGGCGTTGATGCCATGTCGACCGGCAGCATCTATCCGAACAGCGGCTACATGTATCGCGGTTCGAGCGGCAATGCCGATCTCGATGGTGGACAGGACGAAGGCGACTACTACGACGGCACACTGCGTCCGCATAACTAAGCAGTTGCTTCAAGATACCGCATCCCGCGCTGGTCGCAGCCAAGGCACGGGATGGCCTCTCCACCGACAAAACCCGATTTCGAAGCCGGCCCTCGTGGCCGGCTTTTTCATGACGGCATCGCTCGCCAGGATACTACGCCTTGGTGGACGGGTGATTTGGGTGGGCGGATGATTTGCCGGAGGCGGTCATGGACGATTCGTCGCCTCTTACAGCCGCTTTGGCGTTAACCATTCTGAACCTTGGATGAAACCCTCTCTCAGGACGCGTTCAGGCCCGCGCCTTTATTCTGCCGTCATTGGCTTTGGGGGAAAGAACCATGACCATCCTTGCACGCCGCCTGACCATCATAACGCTGATCATGACCATTTTCGCATTCGTCTTCAGCGCGCTCGTGGCCGCTCCGGCGCGCAACGATCTGCGCGTGCACCTCGGCACGGCGGTGCCGTGCTATCACCCCGCCACGCCGAACTGCGTGGCGGCGCTTTGAAACTCATGTGATCAACCGGCGGCGGCCTCCTGACGTCGTTTGATTGTTATTGAGTTCCCACTATAATAGCGCATGAACACACGAATCTTTTCCCTGACCCCGCTTTCCTTCATCAGCCCGAGCCCCTTCGAGCCGCGCTCCTTCGACAATCCGGTCGAGGCGGTCGATGCCCTGACCGAGCTCTACGAACGCAACACGAAATTCCTGATCGATGCGTTCGCGGCGCTTGCCGATGGCGCTGCCGTGACCGGCCGCTACCGCGCCTGTTACCCGCAGGTCAGCATCGAAACGACGTCCTTCGGCCACGCCGATTCGCGCCTCTCCTACGGCCACGTGTCGTCGCCCGGCGTCTATACGACGACCATCACCCGGCCAAAACTGTTCCGGCATTACCTGAAGGAACAGCTTGGCCTGCTGACGCGCAACCACAGCGTTCCGGTGACGATTTCGGAATCGACGACGCCGATCCCGCTGCATTTCGCCTTTGGCGAAGGCGCGCATGTGGAAGCGTCCGCGACCAGTTCGCTCGCCGACATCTCGTTGCGCGACCTCTTCGACACGCCGGATCTCAACAATACCGACGACCTGATCGCCAACGGCGAATACGACCAGGTGCCCGGCGAGCCGGCGCCGCTTGCGCCGTTCACCGCCCAGCGAATCGACTATTCGCTCGCCCGCCTCAGCCACTATACGGCGACCAGCGCCGACCATTTCCAGAACTTCGTGCTGTTCACCAACTACCAGTTCTATATCGACGAATTCGCGACCTGGGCCCGCGAGATGATGGCAAGGGGCGGCGACGGCTATACGGCCTTCGTGGAGCCTGGCAACATCGTCACGCTCGCGGGCAGCGACAAGCCGGAAACCGATGCGGTGGTGCGCATGCCGCAGATGCCTGCCTACCACCTGAAGAAGAAGGGCCATGCCGGCATCACGCTCGTCAATATCGGCGTCGGGCCCTCGAACGCCAAGACGATCACCGACCATATCGCCGTGTTGCGCCCGCATGCCTGGCTGATGGTCGGGCACTGCGCCGGCCTGCGCAACAGCCAGCGGCTCGGCGACTACGTGCTGGCGCATGCCTATGTGCGCGAGGACCATGTGCTCGACGACGACCTGCCGGTGTGGATCCCCATCCCGGCGCTCGCCGAAGTGCAGCAGGCGCTGGAAAGCGCCGTCGAGGAAGTCACCGGCTACCAGGGCTTCGAGCTGAAGCGGATCATGCGCACCGGAACGGTCGCGACGATCGACAACCGCAACTGGGAACTGCGCGACCAGCGCGGACCGGTGAAACGCCTCTCCCAGTCGCGCGCCATCGCGCTGGACATGGAATCGGCGACGATCGCCGCCAACGGTTTCCGTTTCCGCGTACCCTACGGAACGCTGCTCTGCGTCTCGGACCGGCCGCTGCACGGCGAACTGAAACTGCCCGGGATGGCGACCGCCTTCTACCGCACCCAGGTCAGCCAGCACCTGCAGATCGGCATCCGCGCCGTGCAGAAACTCGCGGCCATGCCGACCGAGACACTGCATTCGAGGAAGCTGCGCAGCTTTTACGAGACGGCGTTTCAGTGATGTTGTGAGGCAGGACGCCTTGGTGTATGATTTTCGAAATTCATACACACGAGGCTGCCATGCGTACCAATATCGATATCGATGACGCCTTGATAACTGAGGCGATGGAATTGACTGGCTTGACGACGAAGAAGGCCGTCGTCGAGAAAGCCTTGAGCGACTTCGTGGCGCATCATAGCCGGAAAAAGGCTTGGGAAGAACTGCGTGGCATGGGTTGGGAGGGCGATCTCGACGCTATGCGCGAGGGACGAAGCCCAGATACGAACAGTAGCCAAGATGCCGCGGAATGATCGTCGTTGATAGTTCTGTCTGGATTTCCAGACTCCGCGACATCTCGACTCCCCAAACCGCGAAATTCGACAAAATCGAAAGTTTTGAGCACATCGTTCTTGGCGATATCGTTCTGATGGAGATTTTGCAGGGCGCGCACAATGATCGCCACGCAGCAAATATACAGAAACGCCTGTCCAAGTTCGGCGTGACCCCAATGCTCTCGCCAGAGCTAGCTTTGAAGGCAGCAAGGAACTATCGGCTGCTACGCGCTCTCGGTAGAACCATGAGCAAGTCAGCTGACCTCATCATCGGCACCTATTGCATCGAAAATGGCCACAGCCTGTTGCATGCGGACAAGGACTACTTGCCGATGGCCGAACATCTCGGCCTGCAGATCGCCTGATCACCCGCCCGTCGTCGGCCTCGCTGCCAGCAGTGACAACGCCGTCCCCACCAGCGACGAAACGATCACCAGGAGATGCGTGTTGACCGCCGCCTGGCCGAGTTCTTCCAGGGGCAACCCGGCCGTGCCGGCGCCGAAGGCGATGGCGCCGGCGGTGATGCCGGCGGGATAGGTGCCGACGCCGGCGGGGGCGTGGACCGGCAGGACGGAGGAGAGCTCCCCGCCGAGGGCGCCGCCAAAGCTTGCGGCGATCGAGAGGCCACCGAGCAGGCTCAGCACCCAGGCAAGCACGGCGATCTTGGTGAACCAGTTGATCAGCGTCGCGCCCCAGGCGCGGGCGAAGGCCTTCGCGTCGAGGGGCAGGCCGGCTTCGATCTCGTCGAGCAGTTTTTTAGCCCTGTTCGGCAGAGCCTTGGCCGCAAGGCGAAAGGCCTGGCGGCGCAGCGCGAAGGCGATTGCGGGGAGGATGAGGAAGGCAAGCCAGAGCGCCCAGGCCCAGAACTTTCCTGTCTGAAGCGCCAGCCCCGTGCCGGCGGCGGCGAGCAGCGCATGCAGGTCGAAGAGCCGCATGACCAACAGCGCAGCGGTACTGCGCGCTACGCCCAGGCCGAATTCACGCTTCATCAACAGCGGAAAGCTCGCCTCGCCGGTGCGGAAGGGCAGCATGATGTTCAAGAGGTTATGGACCTGGACGAGCCGCAGCAGAGTGCCGAAATGGCCGCCGGTCTCGGCCGGGAAATAGTCGTAGATTCGCCAGGTACGCAGCACATAGGTGCCGAGCAGCAGTGCCAGCGCGATTGCCGCAGAGCCCCAGCCGGCGCCGCTCCACAGCGACACGACGCTCTGCCAGCCCCAGACCCACTGGATGAAGGCAGCGTAGACGAGGATGATCGCCATCGTTCCGAGCGTCATCGCGTGGCGAATTATCCACGCCCGGCTGGCAACCGGAGAATTCTTCATATAGTAGGGTGCCCCATGTGATATTTCGGGTTTTGCCGCCATCAGGGCGCGCCGTTTCAAGCCCGTGGTTTAGGAGAAACGCAAGGTGCGTACAACAGCAGAGTCGGTGACGGGCCTCATCGAGACGGCCGGGCCGATCGAACTGTCCCTCGTCGTGCCCCTCTTCAACGAAGAAGAAAGCGTGCGCCCGCTGATCGAACGGATCTGCGCGGCGATGGCCGGTTACCCCGCCAGCTGGGAGCTCATTCTCGTCGATGACGGCAGCACCGATGCGACGATCGCCAATGCGCGCGAGGCGCTCAACCAGCCGGGTCTTGATCTCAAGATCGTCGCGCTGCAGCGCAATTTTGGCCAGACGGCCGCCATGCAGGCCGGCATCAACCAGGCTGTAGGCCGGCTGATCGCGACGCTCGACGGCGACCTGCAGAACGACCCGAAGGACATTCCCGGCATGGTGGCCGAACTGGAGCGGCGCGAACTCGACCTCCTGGTCGGCTGGCGCAAGAACCGCCAGGACGGCCTTCTGCTGCGCAAGGTGCCCTCCTTCATCGCCAACCGGCTGATCGGCCGCATTACCGGCGTGCGCCTGCACGACTATGGCTGCTCGCTGAAGATCTATCGCGGTTCTGTCATCCGGCAGGTCAAGCTGATGGGCGAGATGCACCGCTTCATTCCGGCCTGGGTGGCCGGCGTGGTGCCGAGCTCGCGGATCGGCGAAATGCCGGTGACCCACCATGCGCGCCAGCACGGCGTTTCGAAATATGGCATTTCCCGCACCTTCCGGGTCATCCTCGACCTCTTGTCGGTGATGTTCTTCATGCGCTTCAAGGCGCGGCCGGGACATTTCTTCGGCTCGCTCGGCCTCGGCCTCGGGGCGCTGTCGGCACTCATCCTCTTTTACCTGTTCATCGACAAGTTCGTCATGGGCAACGACATCGGCACGCGACCGCTGTTCCTCATCGGCGTCATGCTGTTCCTCTCGGCGGTGCAGATGATCACCACCGGCATTCTCGCCGAAATGATCGCCCGCGCCTATTACCGGGAAGATACCGCCCTCAGCTACATCGTCAGGGAAGTGTATGAGGGCGATGCGGCGCATCAGTGACGCGCTCGCCCGCCGCCCCGACCTCATCCTCTGGCTGATCGCCGCATATTATGTGCTCGCGATCAGCCTCCGGGTGCTGCGCTCGGAGGCGCTGGAAAGCGACGAGGCGGAACAACTCTACCAGTCGCAGTTCCTGCTGATGGGCTATGGCCGCCAGCCGCCGTTCTACAACTGGCTGCAATACGGGGTCGTGCAGCTGATCGGCCCGTCGGTGTTCGCGATCTCGCTGGTCAAGAACCTGCTGCTCTTCCTCACCTGCGCGGTCTACGGGCTTGCGGCGCGGATTCTGCTCAAGGACCGGCGGATGGTCGCCGTCGCGATGATCGGCGTGATCGCCATGCCGGCGGTCAGTGTCATGGCGCAGCGGGACCTGACGCATGCGATCGCCACGCTGTTTGCCGTCGCGCTGTTCTTCTACGGTTTTCTCAAGACCCTGACACGGCCGAGCCTGTGGACGTATCTGCTCACCGGCATCGCGGTCGGGTTCGGGCTGATCGCCAAGTATAATTTCGTCGTCGTGCCCGTCGCGGCGATCCTCGCGATCCTGCCGGAGCCGGATTTGCGCAAGCGCATCCTCGACTGGCGGCTGATCCCGGCGCTTGTCGTCGTCGCCGTCATCTGCCTGCCGCATGGCCTTTGGGTGCTCGGCAATCTCGGTGAAGCGACGGCCGGGACAATCAAGGCAATGCGGGAGGATGCCTCGGGCAACCCCGTCCTCGACCGGCTGTCCGGGATCGGCACGCTGCTGGCGGCGATAGTGACGGGCGGGCTGCCGGTGCTCGCCTTTTTCCTGATCGCCTTCCGGCGCCCGCTCATCGATGCCTGGCAGGCGACGAACCAGTGGACGCGGGTGATCGGCCGCACGCTGGTCATCTGCCTGATCGCGGTCGGGCTGATCGGGCTCGGTTTCGGCGCCACCAGCATCAGCGAAAAATGGCTGTCGCCCTTCCTGGTTCTGCTGCCGCTCTATCTCTGCCTGAAGCTGGAAGCCGCCAATGCGGATACGACCCGCAGCATCCGGAGGCTGCTGTTTCCGGTGGCAGTGCTGGCGCTCGGTTTCGTCGTCTATATCGCGCTCGGCAATCTCATCGGCCCGATGTTCGGTGACTATACCAAGGAAAACCTGCCGTCCGGGCCGTTCATCGAACAGGTGGTGGCGGAGCATCCCGGTGCAAAGCCCGTCTATGTGATCACCGACGACCCCTATCTTGCCGCGAGCGCTCGGCTGGAACTGCCACAGGCCCGCGTGCTGCTGCAAAGCTTCGGGCAGACGCCGCCGCTCGGCGAGGCGGAGCGGGGTCAAGCGGGATTGATCGTCTGGCAGGGGGGCCATGAAGGGCTCGATGCTCTCCAGCCCTATCTGCATCGGAACGGGGTCGCGGCGGAAGGACTGACGCCGGGTACGAAGGCAGTGCCCTATCTCTTCTCGGGCGGGCGGGACAGCGTCACCTTTGGTTATGCCTGGGTCGAACCGGGCAGATAGCTGCGGCAGGCTCCCTCTCCCCCGCAAGGGGGGAGATTGACTCGTGGTGGCCGCTCAGTCCCTTACATTATCCCTCAGGTGATCCAGTGCATTGCGCAGCTTCTCGATGACCTCGTCCACCTCCGAGCGACTGATCGTCAATGCCGGCGATGCCAGCATGCGGTCGCCGGTGGCGCGCAGGATGAGGCCGTTTTCGACGCAGTGATTGCGCACCAAGGTGCCGATATCGTCGGGCTTTGCGTAGCGGCGGCGAGTTGCCTTGTCCGCCGCGAGCTGCAGGCCACCGATAAGCCCTACGCTTTCGGCCTGGCCGACCACGGCGTGATCCTCGAGGCTTTTCCAGGCCTCCGCAAAATAGGGGCCGATATCGTCACGGACGCGCTCGACCAGCCCCTCCTCCTCGATGATGCGGATGTTTTCGAGTGCGGCGGCAGCCGCGACCGGGTGACCGGAATAGGTGAAGCCGTGGTAAAAGTCGCCGAGTTCCTCGACCATCACGTCGGCGACGCGGTCGCTGACCAGCACGCCGCCGATCGGCAGGTAACCGGAGGACAGGCCCTTGGCGATCGGCGCTAGATCGGGTTCGAAGCCGTAATATTGGTGGCCGAACCATGTACCCAGGCGGCCGAACCCGCAGATCACCTCGTCGGCGACGAGCAGGATGTTGCGCGCCTTGCAGATGCGGGCAATTTCCGGCCAGTAGGTTTCCGGTGGGATGATGACCCCACCTGCCCCCTGGATCGGCTCGGCGACGAAGGCGGCGACGCGGTCCTCGCCGAGTTCGTCGATCTTCGCCTCCAGCTCGCGGGCGACCTTCAGGCCGAATTCGGCAGGCGTCAGGTCGCCGCCCTCGGCGTACCAATAGGGCTGGTTGATGTGGTGGATGCCCTCGATCGGCAGGTTGCCCTGTTCGTGCATCAGCTTCATGCCGCCGAGCGAGGCGCCGGCGACGGTCGATCCGTGATAGGCGTTCTTGCGGGCAATGACTAAGGTCTTTTCCAGCTTGCCCAAGGCCTTCCAGTAGACCCGGGCCATGCGGAACCAGGTATCTGTCGCTTCCGAGCCGGAATTGGTGAAGAAGACGCGTTTCAGGTTTTCGCCGGTGTGGGAGGCGATCTTCTGGGCGAGTAATGCCGCCGGCTCCGTCGTGGTGCCGAAAAAGGTGTTGTAATAGGGCAGTTCCTGCATCTGGGCATAAGCGGCGTCGGCGATCGACTTGCGGCCGTAACCGACATTGACGCACCAGAGGCCGGCAAAGGCGTCGAGATATTTCTTGCCCGTCGAGTCGAAGATATGGACGCCCTCCGCGCGCTGGATGATCCGCGCACCCTTGGCGTTCAACTGCTTCATGTCCGAAAACGGATGCAGGTGATGGGCGGCGTCGATGGCGGCGAGATTGGAAAGCGGCGGCATATCGGTCATGACTGTCTCTCTGCCTCAGATTGTGCCGTCAATTCTTATCGGCTACGAACAGAGTTCCGCAACACCCGTCAAAAGACATTCCTCATGGCTTCAGATCCTGCACCGCCCCGCATCGAAATCCTGCTCGTCGGCATGAACGGCGACCTGCGCGGCAAGCAGATCCCGCTCACGGCGGAAAAAAAGGTCTGGGACGGCACGGTGCGCCTCCCCTCCTCCACCCAGTCGCTGGATATCTGGGGCTACGACAATGACGAGATTACCGGGCTTTCCATGTCGATCGGCGATCCCGACGGCCTGTGCATTCCCGATACGCGCAGCCTTGCGCCAATGCCCTGGGCGCCGGAAGGGTCGAAGCAGGTTCTCTCGACCATGCACGAATTCGATGGCACGCCTTCCTTCATGGATCCCCGCGCCATCCTTGCAGCCCTTCTCAAGCGCTTCGACAAACGCGGCCTGACGCCGGTCGTGGCGACCGAACTCGAATTCTACGTGGTGCAGGACGACTGGCGCGAGACGGGCCGGCCGCGGCCGCCTGCGAGCCTCATGTATCGCGGTGAGCCGAACGGCTTCCAGCTCTACGACATGAGCGCCGTCGATGCGCTCGACGACTATCTGCAGACGGTGCGGTCCTGGGCGAAGGTTCAAGATCTGCCGGCGGATGCGACGACCGCGGAATTCGGCCCCGGCCAGTTCGAGATCAACCTTCTGCACCGCGCCGATGCGCTGGCCGCCGCAGACGACTGCATCTATCTCAAGCGCATCGCCGAACAGGCGGCGAAGAAACATGGGCTGAAATCCACCTGCATGGCCAAACCCTATGCGGATCACGCGGGCTCCGGCCTGCATGTGCATGCGAGCATTATCGACCGGGACGGCAACAACGTGCTGGACGCCAGGGGCGGCGATCCGGTGCGCCTGAAATCCGTCTGCGCGGGCATGCTGAAGACGATGCGGGATGCGCAGCTGATCTTCGCGCCGTTTGCCAATTCCTACCGCCGATTCCAGCCGGACTCGTTCGCGCCGGTCGATATCGACTGGGGCTACGGCCATCGGGGGACTGCGGTGCGCATTCCGGACGCCCAAGGACCGGCCGCCCGCATCGAGCACCGCGTCGCCGGCGCCGACGTCAATCCGTATCTGCTGCTGACTGCCATCCTCGGCGGCATGCTTCTGGGGCTGGACGAGGTGCTCGATCCCGGCCCTGCGACCGAACCCGGCAAGAAGCCGCCGGCGGACACAAGAAAGCTGACCCACGACTTCCTGACCGCGGTCGAGGACTTCTCCGCCTCGCCCTTCATCGCCGACATTTTTGGCGCGCGCTACCAGAAGCTCTATGGCGATACGAAGCGCAAGGAGGCGATCACCTACCTGCGCACGGTCTCGGATTTCGACTACCGGACCTATCTGCCGCGGATTTAGGATTTAGGCGGCTTCGGGATCCAGGGCGCGCTCGCCAGATCGCTGATATCGATCAGCATCGGCGATCCCTCGTCCTCCTTGTAGTCGAAGGCCTTCGTCATCGCAGCGGAGAACCTGCCGAATTCCTCGTAGAGCTGAAACAGCCCTTCCTTATTACCGGTGACCAGGGCCACCGTCTCTTCCTCCGCCATCGCCTTGACCAGATCGCGATAGGTGCCGTTGCCCTCGCTGTCGGGGATGAAGACGACAACGCCGCCTCCATCCTTGAACTTGATGCCGACCTCGATTTCGTCATCCGTGAACAGCTCGCGGTTCTTGGCGATCATCTGCGGAATGGTAAGCGCGAACAGGCTTTCGCGCGTGAGGCCGCCATGCACCTCATACTGCTGGTTCGCCAGTTGCATGAACTGCCAGCCCTTTTCGGAAAGCAGGCCTTTCAGCATCAGTTTTGCTATCGGGTCGCTGATCTTGAACTTATCGGAACCGATGAACGCAATGGCATCGGAAACCAGCTGGCTCTTCTCATCCACGTCGATGAAGGCCGCATTCACCGCAAATGCCGCCCGCATCGTCTCCTTGGCGGGCTCGCCGGTAATGCCGTTCGCCACCTGGACGAGATCAGCCTTCTTTTCCTCGGTCTTGTCTTCATCAGTTTCGGCAGGCTCGGCGTTCGCCTGCTGAAGGATCAGCAGGACCCCAGGTTGAACAGTGGAGATGGAAGTCATGCCGGCCCTCGCCCTCGGCGCACCACCCTTGATGGGCATTGCCGCAATTTGCCGGGCGCCTCATGGCCAGACCAACCAGTGATTCTATCAATGGTTGAAAATCTAGTGTTCCCCAATTAACGAGGTATGAACAGCCGGATGCAAGAGGTTGTATTGCTGGCGGGGCTCGCTCGGCTTCCGCCGCTGTCCCGCTCCGTCCGCCGGTTGACCAGCGCGGCCACCCCGCCAGCACCGCCGCACCGTAAACAGATGACGATCTGCGGTAACGGATCAGGCATTGGCCCCACATGGTCGATCTTTAAGCGAATGTTTCAATCTATCTTAAATTCATGAGGCCTAAGGAAGCTGGATATTTGAAGTCTTGCGGCACACTCGATGCGTATTGTTATCGCCAAGTCACTCCTTACCGGACTTTTGTCCCTCCTCGCTTCCCTGGCCCTGTCGTTTGCCTTCGTTCCGATGCTGGGCGGGGAAGTGGCCGGCGCCGGCCTGGTGATGACCATCGTTTGCCCGCTTGCCATCTCCATTCCCGCCTCGGCCGTGCTCTTCAGCCAGTCGGAACGAATCCGACGCGCGGAAGCCATGGCTTCCGACGCCCTCGCCAAACTCGCCACCGCCTACGAGGAACTGCACCGGCAGTCCCGCCAGGACGGGTTGACCGGGCTGTTGAACCGCGGCGCCTTCATGGAGGAACTGCAGGCCTTCAGCCGGGAAGGCGTAACGGGAGCGCTGATTTTTCTGGATCTCGACCATTTCAAATCGATCAACGATCGCTACGGTCATGCAACCGGTGACGAGGTCCTTCGCCGTACCGGGCAGATCCTCGCCACGTATCGCGGGGAACTCACCATTGCGGGCCGCCTCGGAGGCGAAGAATTCGCTCTCTTTCAGGGCGGCCTGACCGTCAACGAGATGTTGAGATGGTGCGAGGATATGCGGGAACTGATCGAGGGCTTGGACGTGCGCTCCGCCTCGCGATCCATCGTCCCGGTATCGGCCAGCATAGGAGCCATCCGCTGTGTTTCGGGCTTCGATCCTCATGAATGTCTCAGAGCCGCCGATGTAAACCTATACGAGGCCAAAGCGCTCGGGCGAAATCGGGTCGTTTCGTCCACCTGACCAGACGGCATAGCGGATCGGATACGGCCCCGAACTCGCTCAGATCCCGCTTCCGTCGCGTTCCTGCATTTCGCGCTGCTGCGGCTGGCTGACCAGCACGGCCAGTTCGCCCGCATGGATCTTCAGCAGCACGTCGCGGTCCATCGGCAGCAGTTCCCCGTCGATGACGCAGCGGATATCGTGGCGCTCGCGGGGGAAGTGCAGTTCCAGTTCGGTCGCCGTCATCGCCGTGACGGCGGCGTTTTCCTTCAGCCGGCCGCGCATGATGTCGAAAGTCAGCCGCGCCACGCCCGCTGGCGTGAGCGGATCGGCGACATAAAAGCCGAGGCGACCGCCGGTCAGGCTGTCGGCAAACATCAGCGGATCACGACCGAATTCGTTGTTGGAGACGGAAATCGCCGAGACTTTGCGGTGCCCGATCTTGCCGCCGGTGCTGAATTCCACCTCGAATTCCGGCGGATTGAACATCACGCCGATCGCCGCCCGCGTGCTTGCGCGTATCTTGCCCAGCCGTGAGGCGAAAGTCATCGAATTGCGGTAGCGGACCATGCGCGCATGCATGCCGGCAGAAAACTGGTGCACGAAGCTCTTGCCGTTGGCACTGGCGATGTCGATGTTTTCCGGGGTGCCGTCGGCGAGCGCATCCAGCACCTGCCAGATATCGAGCGGCAGCTTCAGCGAGCGGGCGAAGAGGTTCATCGTACCGGCCGGCACGACGCCGAGGGTTAGTCCGCTTTTCCAGGCGATGCCCGCGGCCGCCGAGATCGTTCCGTCCCCGCCACCGGCGATCAGCCCTTCGACGCCGGCCGTCGAGGCCGCCTTTTCCATGGTCGAGACCACGTCCTTACCGGACACCACATGGCATTCGATCTCATGACCGGCCGCCTTGAACGTCTCGACTGCGCGCGCGCAATAGGCATCCATATCGGTGGTCCGGAATGTACCGCCATCGCGGTTGAAGACGGCAAACAGGTTCATTTGATCTCGCTGGCAGAGGAGCGGATTTGGCGCGGGACAACGGCCCATCAGAGAAATGGTTGCGACCCGGGACTTTATCAACAAGCGGGCCGTCGCTTCGGAAAAAAACACACAATCCCGTGAGGGCCGCCTAAATAAATGCCGGCCACTACCGCAACGCACAACGCCATGTTAGTTTGAAGTTCGGTCATTTCGATGACCCGCACACCTCCAGAGCGGGTGGATGTCTCCCACATCCTACCCGCGTTTTTTTCCAGCAGATTTAACGTCATGACCGATACTGCCGCCGATTTTCAATCCGCACGGGACCGTTCGGAAGCCCAAGACTTTGATAGTGCACCCGCTCTTTCGCGGCTCGCCGTCATTCTGATCGAGATCGCACTGGCGGTCGGAGGCTTCGGCATCGGCACCGGTGAATTCGCGATCATGGGCCTTCTGCCCGATGTCGCCTCCACCTATCAGGTCAGCATCCCGATGGCCGGCTACGTGATCAGCGCCTATGCTCTCGGCGTCGTCATCGGCGCCCCGATCATCGCGGTCGCCGCCGCCCGGATGACGCGACGGTCGCTGCTGCTGATCCTGATGACGGTGTTCGCGCTCGGCAACATTTCGAGTGCCATGGCACCGGATTTCTGGAGCTTTACGGCGCTGCGATTCATCACCGGCCTGCCGCATGGCGCCTATTTCGGCGTCGCGGCTCTCGTTGCGGCATCGATGGTGCCGCCAAACAAGCGTGCCCGCGCCGTCGGGCGGGTGATGCTGGGCCTCACCGTCGCGACCCTGGTCGGCACGCCGATCGCCACATTCATGGGACAGATGCTCAACTGGCGGGCCGCCTTCTTCCTGGTCGGCGGCATCGGCGTCGTCACCGTGGCGCTGCTCTGGTATTTCCAGCCGCGAGATACGGTGCATGAAGGCGCCAGCATCTGGCGCGAGCTCAGCGCCTTCGGCCGCGCCCAGGTATGGCTGACGCTCGGCATCGCCGCGGTCGGCTTCGGCGGCATGTTCTCGGTGTTCAGTTATATCGCCTCGACCACGACGGTGACGGCCGGCATGTCGGTCAGCATGGTGGCGATCGTGCTGACGCTGTTCGGCATCGGCATGAATGTCGGCAATATCGTCGGCTCGCGGCTGGCCGACCTGTCGCTCAAGGGCACGATCGGCGGCGTGATGCTGTTTAACATCGTGGTCATGGGCGCGTTCGGGTTGTGGGCGCAATATCCCGTCGTACTCTGCCTCTGCGTCTTCCTGATAGGCTGCGGTTTCGCCGCCGGTCCCGCCTTGCAGACGCGGCTGATGGATGTCGCCGCCGACGCGCAGACACTCGCTGCCGCCTCCAACCATTCCGCCTTCAACATCGCCAACGCGCTCGGCGCCTGGCTCGGCGGTCTGGTCATCGCCTGGGGCTGGGGTTTCGCCGCGACCGGTTATGTCGGCGCGGTGCTGTCCCTGCTGGGGTTTGGGGTGTTTGCGGTATCTGCGGCACTCGACCGGAAGATTGCGGCGAGCTGAGAGCAGGCAGGTCCCTCACCCCGCCTCCGCCTCGCTAGGCCGCCTTGGATGCGGCCTCTTCTTCCGGCATGACCATGTATCTTCTGCCGTCTTCGCAGACGAAATGGGTCTTGCCCCAGATGCGGAGCGCAGTGATGACCGGTTCGAGGCTGAGACCGATCGGGGTCAGCGCATAATCGACGCGCGGCGGCACGACCGGGAATATGGTGCGCGTCAACAGCCCCGCCTCTTCCAGCTCCCTGAGCTGCTTGGTCAACATGCGCTGGGTGACCGACGGAATGCGGCGGCGCAGCTCGTTGAAGCGCAGGGTCCCATCCTCCAGGAGATGGTAGAGGATGACGCCCTTCCATTTTCCATCGAGGAAACTCAACGTCGTTTCCACCGGGCATCCGGGGAAATTGTCGGTCAGCTTGGCGCGGGGTTTCGACATTGGAAGCGTCCTTTCACGGTATACTTTTGGGTACTATAGACCAAAAATGTGCATTCTTGCGCTCTTGGAACATAGGCGCCATCTAGTTTCCGGACAACAGGACGCAAACCAAGGAGACTTTGCATGCGCGCCGTCGGCTTCAACACGCCCCAGCCCATTACCGCCGAAACCTCGCTGATCGATATCGAGCTGCCCGTGCCGGAGGCGACGGGCCGCGACCTGCTCGTCGAGATCAGGGCGGTGTCGGTCAATCCCGTCGATACCAAGGTGCGTGCCTCTGCCGCGGTCGAAACCGGCCAGCACCGGATTCTCGGTTACGACGCGGCGGGCGTGGTCAGGGCGGTCGGCCCGGGCGTAAAACTCTTCAAGCCGGGCGACGAGGTCTATTATGCCGGCGTGATCAACCGTCCGGGCACCAATGCGGAATTCCATCTGGTCGATGAGCGCATCGTCGGCTTCAAGCCGAAAACCCTGAGCTTCGAGGAAGCCGCCGCCCTGCCGCTGACGGCGATCACGGCTTACGAGGCGCTGTTCCATCGCATGAAGGTGCAGGACAAGGTGGCTGGCGCCTGGAACGCAGTGCTGGTCATCGGTGGCGCGGGGGGAGTCGGGTCGATCGCCATCCAGCTGCTGCGCGAACTGTCGGACGTGACGGTGATCGGCACCGGCTCGCGGCCGGAGACGCAAGGCTGGATCAAGGAACTCGGTGCCCACCATGTGCTCGACCATTCCAGGCCGATGGCGCCGCAACTCGCCCAGATGGCGATCGGCGCGCCCGCCTTCGTGTTCTCGACCACCCATACGGAAACGCATTTCAAGGACATCCTGGAGCTGATCGCGCCGCAGGGCCGGCTGGCGCTGATCGACGATCCGAAGGAGCCGATGGACCTGCGCGCCTTCAAGGGCAAGGCGCTGTCGGTGCATTGGGAAATGATGTTTGCCCGGGCAGTCTTCCAGACCGCCGACATGATCGAGCAGCACAAGCTCTTGAACCATGTCGCCGAACTGGTCGACGTGAAAAAGATCCGCACGACGCTTGCCGAAACGCTCGGACCGATCAATGCCGCCAACCTGAAAAAGGCGCATGCGATGATCGAGAGCAACCGTACCCGTGGCAAGCTGGTGCTTTCGGGCTTCTGAGCGCGTGCTGTAAGCGGAAACAAAGAAAGCCCGCCGTGACTGATGAGACGGCGGGCTTTCTTAAAGGCCTGGCGGTGGATCAGGCCTGGAGGACGACGACCTTGGCGCCGACATTGACGCGGCTGTAGAGGTCGATGACATCATGGTTCATCATGCGGATGCAGCCGCTCGACATGGCAAGCCCGATCGATTCCGGCTGGTTGGTGCCGTGGATGCGGAAATGCGTGTCGTTGCCGCCGCGATAGAGATACATGGCGCGGGCGCCGAGCGGATTGTTCGGACCGCCGGGCATGCCGCCCGCGAGCTTCCGATAACGAGCTTCGCGGTTCTGCATGTTCTGGGTCGGGGTCCAAGTCGGCCATTCGGCCTTGCGGCCGACATAGGCGTTGCCGGCAAGCGCTAGGCCGGCGCGGCCAACACCGACGCCATAACGGATCGCGCGGTCATTGCCGAGAATAAAGTAGGCGCGGCGGGCGGGCGTATCGACCACCACGGAGCCGGCGGCATGCGGAGTGACATAGGCGACTTCCGTGCGGCGCAGTTCCGGCTTGATCCTGTCGACCGGCACCGTCTTCAGCGGAAACTCTTCGTTCGGCAGCGCTGCGTAGTTGGTCTGATCGTTGATGGTGGAGGCGCAACCGGCCAGCAGAAGCGGCAGACCGCCAAGAAAGCCGCGACGGGAAATCGTCATGAATGTGTCCTTGATGCGTCGAGATAATGACGCTGAACTTAAGAATATTATGGTTAATGAAGTGCTAAACGGGCGGTTATTGCAGTCATCACGAACGCGTCAGAAGGGTGCTGATGTAGAGATGCCACATTGCCATGTGCGCAATGGGAAATGCACCATCTGGTGCGGCCAATCGGGAGGCCAGGATATGCGCACGACCATAACCGCCGATGAAAAATTACTTGCAGAGGCCAAGGAATTCAGCTGGATCGAAATACCTCGGACGTAGTCAAAAGAGCCCTCATGCTTCTTGTCCAGCACGAGGCAGCGCAAAGGTTGATCATGCTTGGAGGCAGCGCGCCGGATCTGGAAGATCCGCCACGCCGACGCTGGAACCCGGATGGCACTTGGGAGAGTAATCCGGAGTGACATGGTTTGCGGCCTCGCTCTGGCTCGCCCCCCGACAAGCCCAAACCTCACATATTCGGATAGACCGGCCCCTCGCCGCCCTGCGGGGGGACCCAGTTGATGTTCTGGTTGGGGTCCTTGATGTCGCAGGTCTTGCAGTGGACGCAGTTCTGGGCGTTGATGACGTAGACCTGTTCGCCATCCTTCTCGACCCATTCGTAGACGCCGGCCGGACAGTATCGCGTCGATGGGCCGGCATAGACCTCCAGCTCGGAACGCTTCTGCAGGTCCATGTCCTTCACCTTCAGATGGACCGGCTGGTCTTCCTCATGGTTGGTGTTGGACAGGAAAACCGAGGACAGGCGGTCGAAGGTCAGGACGCCATCGGGCCTCGGGTAGTCGATCTTCTTGTGCCGGGCTGCCGGTTCCAGCGAGGCCGCGTCGGTCTTGCCGTGTTTCAGCGTGCCGAACAACGAGAGGCCGAAGAGCTGGTTGGTCCACATGTCGAGGCCACCGAGCGCGATGCCGAGGCCCGTGCCGAGCTTCGACCACAGCGGCTTGACGTTCCTGACCCGCTTCAGGTCGGTGCCGATCGGGGTCGAGCGCCATTCGGTCTCGATCTCGACAACCTCGTCATTGGCGCGGCCGCTCTCGATCGCCTTGGCAATGTTGTCGGCGGCGAGAATGCCCGAGAGGACCGCGTTGTGGCTACCCTTGATGCGCGGCACGTTGACGAGGCCGGCGGAACAGCCGATCAGCGCCCCGCCCGGGAAGGTCAGCTTCGGCACCGACTGGTAGCCGCCCTCGGTGATGGCGCGGGCGCCGTAGGAGAGCCGCTTGGCGCCTTCGAACGTGCCGCGGATCGCATCATGCGTCTTGAAGCGCTGGAATTCCTCGAACGGGTAGAGATAGGGGTTCTTGTAGTTGAGGTGCACCACGAAGCCGACGGCCACCATGTTGTCTTCGAGATGATAGAGGAACGACCCGCCGCCGGTCTTCATGCCGAGCGGCCAGCCGAACGAGTGCTGCACCAGGCCCGGACGATGATGCTCCGGCTTCACCTGCCAGAGTTCCTTGAGACCGATGCCGTATTTCTGGGGCTCGCGATCTTTCTGGAGATCGAATTTGGCAATCAGCTGCTTGGCGAGCGAGCCGCGCACGCCTTCGCCGATCAGCACGTATTTGCCGTGAAGCTCCATGCCGCGGGTAAAATTCGGGCCGGGCTCGCCGTTGCGCTCGACGCCCATGTCGCCGGTCGCCACACCCTTGACCGCGCCATTCTCGTCATAGAGAACTTCGGTCGCGGCAAAACCCGGATAGATCTCGACGCCCAAGCCTTCGGCCTTTTCGGCGAGCCAGCGACAGACGTTTCCGAGCGAGACGATGTAGTTGCCGTGATTGTTCATCAGCGGCGGCATCATGAAATTCGGCAGGCGGATCGAACCGGCCGGGCCTAAGAACAGGAAATGGTCGGCGGTGACCGGCTGCTTGAACGGATGCCCTTCCTCCTCGCGCCAGCCGGGCAACAGCGCGTCGATGCCGACCGGATCGACCACCGCGCCGGACAGGATATGGGCGCCGACTTCCGAACCCTTTTCAAGCACCACGACCGTCAGGTCCGGATTGACCTGCTTCAGGCGGATCGCCGCCGAAAGCCCCGCAGGACCAGCGCCGACGATCACCACGTCGAATTCCATGCTCTCGCGTTCTGGCAGTTCTTGCTCGCTCATATCCAACTCCGCTCGCCGGCCCCTTCCGGCTTTATTCAGGCAACCTGTTTGACAAAAGCGCCCCGGCTTGTCGAGGCGGGAAAACGTCCTCCGCCTTGTCATTCGCGCAAATGACGTTTCGGTTTTCTCATATTACGTTTACGTACACGTCAGTTATAGGCACCGAACCGAAGAAAGCAAGATCGGCCTTTCGCCACCCTCTGCCGCTCCTTATAAAGATCCGACAACCGATGACAGGAATTGGGGAAGGAACAACATCATGGATTTGGGTCTCACCGGCAAACGCGCTCTCGTGCTCGCCTCGTCGCGCGGCCTCGGCCTCGGCATTGCCAAGGCGCTTGCGAGCGAAGGCGCACATGTTCTCCTCGTCGGCCGCTCCGGCGAGCGGCTGGCGGAAAACTGCAAGACGATCAATGCCGAAGGTAAAGGCAAGGCCGACTGGGTGTGGGGCGATCTCGCCGACGACAATTTCGTCGAGGCGATGAAGACTGCCGTCAAGGAGAAGCTCGGCGGCATCGATATCCTGGTCAACAATACCGGCGGCCCGACGCCGGGCACGGCGGAAGACATGACCGCCGACAAGCTCGACACCTTCTTCCAGTCGATGGTTCTGCGCGTCATCACGCTCACCAATGCCTTTTTGCCGCAAATGAAGGAACAGGGTTTCGGCCGCATCCTGACCGTCGCCTCCTCCGGCGTCTTCGAGCCGATCGCCAATCTGGCGCTGTCCAACACGCTGCGTTCGGCGCTGGTCGGCTGGAACAAGACGATCGCGACCGAGGTGGCGGGCTTCGGCATTACCGCCAACATGCTGCTTCCCGGCCGCATCCATACCGACCGGATCGACGAGCTCGACGGCGCCAATGCCAAGCGCACCGGCAAGTCGGTGGAAGACATCCGTGCCGCCTCGCTGAAGACCATTCCCGCCGGCCGGCTCGGCAAGGTCGAGGAGTTCGCAGCCGCCGGCGCCTTCCTCTGCTCTGTCCCGGCAAGCTATGTCACCGGCACGACGCTCAGGGTCGATGGCGGCGCGTCGCGCTCGATCTGAGGTTCTACAACGAGCGTAAATCCCGGTCGTTAAACATTGAATCGAATTGAGGTGCCGCTATTGGCGGTATCTCAATTCGCCTGAGTTAAGAGGCAAGCCGGCCCCCCAAAATTAAAGGATCGCCGGCATGATCGAAAGTGTTTCGGGGGCAACCGAGGCTACCCCGCCCAGTGTACCCTCCGCCGTGCCTCACGCCGCGGCCCCTTCCGCAGCCTCCCCTGCGGCCTCGATCTCGGCGACACTTGCGGCCGGACAGGTCGCGACCTATGCAGGCACCTGGGAAGCGGCGACCCGACACGCGGCCGAGACTTCGGCGATTTCCGGCCGACCGGGGATCATGCATGCGCGAAGCCTCGAGGCCGTGGATGACGTCGTGGTCCGCAATCTTCTCGACAGCCTGTCGCCTTCGAGCCGCATCGCCGGCAGCTTCTTCCTGGCCGATGGCGAGGAGCCGGCGCCACGCTCGCTGATCGCCACCTATTACGAAGACGTCTGACCGGACACGTTCCGGCATCACGCAAATGCGTCTCGCGGGAGAACCCGCCCAAGCCTATGATCTCCAGACACTGCCTTCGGAGATTCTCCCATGAAATTTACTCGACTTGCGCTTTCGGTCATCGGCGTCCTGATGGTCGTGCTCGGCCTCATCTGGATCGGCCAGGGCACCGGCGCATTCCCCTATCCTGCCAGCAGCTTCATGATCAACCAGACGCCCTGGATCGTCCGGGGTGCCGGCGTCGCGATCGTCGGCCTTGCCGTCATCTGGGGCGCCCGGCGGTTTCTCCGCTAGCTCGGGTAGGCGCGGCTATGCTGCGCAGCCAAAAGGCGAAAAAGATTAACTCCAGTTCATCTAAGCCCTTCATTACAAACCTTTAATCCGCCTTCACCGGTTAGTGAGCCGGTCGGGCAGAACTTGTCTTTTTTGCGCCGCAATATGGGCGGTTCGATGGAGCGATACCATTGGCGCAACCATAGGCGAGCGGTTAACTCATGAAGAAGATCTGGATTTTTGCCGGCGTTCTTGTCGCTGCCGGCGTTGCGGGCTGGGAGTTCCGCGATCGGCTTCCCTTTCTTTCATCCTTCGTCCAGCAGGCATCCGCCGATACCGGCGACAGCCAGCAGCCGGGCGCGCAACGCCGACGCGGCGCGGGCGGCCCGCCGCCCGCCGTCAGGACGGTCGCGGCTACCCGGACCGCGTTGCCGATGGACGTGACCGCCTCCGGTGCGGCCAGCGCCGACGAAAACACGACGATCGCCGCCCAGCAGCCCGGCATCGTCGTCGGCATCGCGGCAACCGACGGCGCCTTCGTCAAGGCGGGTGACCTGATCGCCAAGCTCGACGACCGCACCGCCAAGGCAGCACTCGACAAGGACAAGGCGCTTCTCGTTCGCGACCAGGCGACGCTGACCCAGGCCCAGACGGCGCTTGCCCGCGCCAACGACCTCTTGCACGGCAATGCCGGCACGCAGCAGACCGTCGACCAGGCGAAGGCGGCGCAGGATACCGCCGCCGCCACCGTGCAGAGCGACAATGCGGCGATTGCGGCAGACCAGATCGATCTCGACCATACGGATATCCGCGCCCCCTTCGACGGACGGCTCGGCGATATCGGCATCAGCACCGGCGCCTATCTCAGCGCCGGCTCGGCGGTGGTGACGATTGCCAAATACGATCCGATCTATGTGAAATTCCACCTTCCCGAAGCCTATCTCGGCCAGCTCAAGCAAGGCTCATCGGCTGTGGCTGTCGATGCAGTGCCCCAGGGCGGCGGCACTTCGGCCCGGGGAAACCTGAGCTTCTTCGACAATTCCGTCGATCCGGCTTCGGGCACGATCCTTGCGAAGGCCCGGTTCGAAAACCCATCCGGGACGCTGTGGCCGGGGCAATCGCTGAATGTCACCGTGCATTTCCAGAGCGACGACAAGGACATCGTGGTGCCGACGGTAGCGGTCAATCCGGGTGTCGATAGACCGTTCGTCTATGCGGTCGGCGACGACAAGAAGGTCCACGTAACGCCGGTCCGAATTGCCCGCTCCAACGGCCCGAACACGGCGATCGCCAGCGGGCTCACTGAAGGGGCGCATGTGGTGGTCGAAGGCCAGGTTCAGCTCGTCGATGGCGCCACCGTCGTCGAGCAGTTCGGCAACGGCCGGACGACGGCCGATGCCAATGGCAATGGCAATGCTCAGCCGATCGAAATGGGAGAGGCGCAATGATCCCCGAATTCTGCATTCGCCGCCCGGTCGCCACCACGCTGCTTGCCATCGGCGCCGTGCTCGCCGGGCTTGCCGGCTACCAGCTCCTGCCGGTCGCCGCGCTGCCGCAGGTCGATTTCCCGACCATCAACGTGTCAGCCCAGCTGACCGGCGCCTCGCCGTAAACGATGGCGACGGCCGTTTCGACGCCGCTGATCAAGCAGTTCGAGACGATCCCCGGCATCAGCGAGATCAGCGCCACCAACTCACTCGGCAACACGTCGATCGTGCTGCAGTTCGATCTCAACCGCAATATCGATGCGGCGGCAGCTGACGTGCAGGCGGCGATCTCGCATGCGACCCGGCAACTGCCGGACAACATGACGACGCCGCCGAGCTACAGGAAGACAAACCCGGCCGACGCGCCGGTGCTGCTCCTGGCGGTCAAGAGCGATACGCTGCCGCGCAGCAAGGTCGACGAGATCGCCGAGGACGTGCTCTCTCCCTCGCTCTCGACGCTGCCCGGCGTCGCGGAAGTCTCGATCTTCGGCGCCCAGACCTACGCGGTGCGCGTCGAGGTCGATCCGGGCAGGCTGCAGGCCCGCAATCTCGGGGTCGACAACGTCACCAATGCGATCGCCAGCGCCAACAGCCAGGCGCCGGTCGGCTCGCTGGAAAACAACAGCCAGCGGCTGACCATCAATGCCGACACGCAGCGCACCAATGCCGACCAGTTCCGCTCGCTGGTGATCGCCAGCCCGAACGGCGCGCCCGTGCATCTCGGCGATGTCGCCAACGTTCAGGACAGCGTCGCCAATCTCGATGCAGGCAGCTGGTATGACGGCAACCAGTCGATCATCCTCGCCATCCAGCGGCAGCCGGACGCCAATACGGTCGATGTCGTCGATTCGGTGCGCGCAAAACTGCCCGGACTGTCCGCCGAACTGCCGGCCTCCGTGTCGATCGCCGTCATGAACGATTCCTCGACCGCGATCCGCTCCTCGATCTCGGACGTGCAGTTCACGCTGATGCTGACGATCGGCCTCGTCGTGCTGGTCATCTATCTCTTCCTAGGGCGGATCACCGCCACGCTGGTTCCGGGGCTGGCCGTGCCGCTGTCGCTGATCACCACCTTCGGCGCCATGTACGTGCTCGGCTACAGTATCGACAACATCTCGCTGCTCGGGCTGACGCTGTCTGTCGGGCTGGTGGTGGACGATGCGATCGTCATGCTGGAAAACATCATGCGGCATGTCGAGGACGGCATGGCGCCGATGCAGGCGGCGCTCCAGGGCGCCTCGGAGGTCAGCTCGACGATCATTTCCATGTCGGTGTCGCTGATCGCCGTGTTCATCCCGATCCTGTTGATGGGCGGGGTGGTCGGACGGCTGTTCAACGAGTTCGGCATGGTCGTGGCGCTCGCCATCGTCGCCTCGGCGGTCGTCTCGCTGACGGTGACGCCGATGCTCGGCTCGCGCCTTTCCGGCGTCGAGCACCATCCCGGCCTGATGGTCCGGATCTTCGACGCCGGCTTTTCCCGCACGCTCAAAGGTTACGACCGGGCGGTCGGATGGTGCCTCAGAAACCGGGCGGTGATCTTGCTTGTCTTCCTCGCCTCGGTCGGCGGGTCGGTCTACCTGTTCCGGACGCTGCCGACGAGCTTCTTCCCGCAGGAGGATATCGGACGCCTGACGATCTCGACCCGCGCCCGCGAGGATATTTCCTATCCTGCGATGCGCGACCTGCAGGCGCAGGTGGCCGCCGCCGTAAAGCAGAACCCCGCGGTGAACCACGTCACCTCGATCGTCGGCAGCAACGGCCGCAGTTCGCTCAACAACGGTACGATCTGGGTGGAACTGAAGGACCGCGACAAACGCCCGCCGCTCGACCAGACGCTGCGGGAACTGCGGCAGGCGACATCGAAATTCGCAGGCATGAAGGCCTTCATCACCCCGCAGCAGAGCCTGCGCTTCGGCGGCCGCGCCACGGCCAGCCAGTACCAGCTCGTGGTGCAGGCGCTGAAGGCCGCGCAGACCAGCGAATGGTCGGACAAGATCCAGACGGCGATGCGCGCCGACCGGGCGCATTTCACCGACGTCACGTCCGACGCCCAGAACGACGCGATCGAGGCCAATATCAAGGTCGATCCGGAAAAGGCCGCCTCGTTCGGGATTACCGACGACGAGCTGCGCAAGACGCTGCAGATGGCGTTCGGCGGTTATACGGCGGCCGAAATCCAGTCGACCGGCGACAGCTACGACGTCATCACCGAGTTCGACAATACCCAGCAATGGAACGACCAGATGCTTCAGGGTGTGCGGGTGATGTCGTCCAACGGCTCGCTGGTGCCGCTCTCGAATTTCGCGACAATCGTGCGTCAGACGGCGCCGGTCACCATCAACCAGACCGGCCAGCTGGTTTCGACGACGGTGTCCTTCAACCTGCCGGCCGGGGTGTCGCTGTCGGATGCGACGGCTGCGATCGACCAGATCAAGACGAACCTGCAGATGCCGAACGACGTATTCACCTCCTACGGCGGCACGGCGCAGATTTTCCAGCAGAGCCAGGGCAATACGCCGCTGCTGATACTGGCCGCCGTGCTGACCATCTATGTGGTGCTCGGCGTGCTCTACGAGAGCTTCATCCACCCGCTGACCATCCTGTCGGGCCTGCCGGCGGCGGCCTTCGGGGCACTGCTGGCGCTGAAACTGTTCGGTTTCGACCTGTCGATCATCGCGCTGATCGGGCTGTTGATGCTGATCGGCATCGTCAAGAAGAATGCGATCATGATGATCGATGTGGCGGTGGAGACGATGCGCACCAAGGGAGAGACGGCGGCCGCCGCGATCCACGAGGCCTGCGTGCGGCGTTTCCGGCCGATCATGATGACGACCTTCTGTGCGCTGCTCGGAGCGCTGCCGATTGCGCTCGGCACCGGCGCGTCATCGGAATTGCGCCAGCCGCTCGGCATCGCGGTGGTCGGCGGGCTGATCGTTTCCCAGGCGCTGACACTGTTCATCACGCCGGTCATCTTCGTGGAAATGGACCGGTTCGGCCGCTTCCTCGGAAGGCTCGGCCGCCGCAAGACGGAGGACTTGCACGAGGCAAACGACGATGACGACATCCCGACCGCGATTGCGGCGGAATGAACCCCTCGCCTTGAGCGCTCGATCTGCGGCGGCGGGAGAAATCCCGCCTGCCGGATAGATCGGATTGACCGCCTCGGAATGGTGCATTCTGATCATCATCTACAGGAAAACACAGCGGAAACCGGGACAGTCGTCCGAGAATGGCGCAGCGCCCTGCAAGGTAACCTTAACCAATAACCTGAACAGACGAACTCGTTTGCATTAGCCAGCGCTAAAGCTTCTTATTGGTGCTGCAGCGCAGTGTTGAGTACGCGTTGCGGCGGTCGGGCTTGGGGGTCGCCCGGCCGCTTTCAGTTTCAAGCGAATGGCCGGAGAATCAGAAACCTTCTGCCAGCTTGGGGAAATCCCTGATCAGCCCATCCCGCACCACGAAGCTGATCGGGTCCTTCGGATAGCGCTTGGTATCGACCAGCAGCCTCGCGAAGATCACGCGGCGGTCGTCCTTCATCGCCCAGCCGACGAACCAGCCGAGCGGGCGGTCGTAATCCACCTTGCCGGCCTTGTCGCGCAGCCATCCGCTGCCGGTCTTGCCCTGGATGTCCCAGCCGTCACCCGCTTCGAAATGCGGCACGATCGCCAGCGTCATGTCGACAGCGTGTTCGGAGATCGGCAGGCCGCCGGTGAGGAAACGGCGCAGGAACCGCACCTGCTCGTCGGCCGAAATCTTCAGCGACGACATCAGCCAGGATTCGGTCAGGCCATCGGTATTGCCGGGGCCGCCCGAAACGTTGCGGTTGCCGTAACCGAAGCGCTGGATGTAATCCGCAAAGGCTTTGCTGCCGAGCTTGCGGGTGATTTCCTGCGAATACCAGACGATCGATTCCTTTTCCCAGATCAGCGGATCGACGTCCTTGCGCACCCGCTCCGGCCCCTTGAACTTTGCCTGGTATTTCCAGCGCGGGTTCTGAGCGTCCGTGAGGATGCCGGCATCATAGCCCATCATGGCCAAAGGCAGTTTGAAGGTGGATTGCGGGTAAAAACCCTGGTCGCAGGTGCCCTGACGATAGAGGGCATCGCCGCTGTCCTCGTCGATGATGACGGTGCAGCGGATCGGATCGGCGGCACCAGCGGTGGTGCAATCGAAGAAAATCGCTGTAATTCCGAGAGAAAATGCGAGAAGGAAAGAATTTCTGAAAACCATCGAGGTGCTCCAAGTTGGGGTGATGCGATCTTTCTAGGTCGGCTTGCGAGCTCCGATCAAACGATGATATCTGCGGGCAGACATGAATCAAACTAGGGCATTGCCATGGTCCGGCCGTATTTGCCGCTGAACGCGCTGCGCGCCTTCGAGGCGGCCGCGCGTCACCTCTCCTTCACCCGGGCGGCGATCGAGCTCAACGTCACCCAAGCGGCCGTCAGCCATCAGGTTAAGCTGCTCGAGCAGAGGCTCGGCGTGACCCTGTTCCGGCGCCTGCCGCGCGGGCTGATGATCACCGAGGAAGGACTGGCTCTGCTGCCGGCGCTGCAGGAGAGTTTCGACCGGATGGCCGACATGCTGGAGCGGTTCGAGGGCGGCCATGTGCGCGAGGTGGTGAAGCTCGGCGCGGTCGGCACCCTCGCGGTCGGCTGGCTGCTGCCGCGGCTTTCCGACTTCCGCGAGAAATATCCGTTCATCGACCTGAGGCTCTCGACCAACAACAACCGCGTCGATATCGCCGCCGAGGGGCTCGACTACACGATCAAGTTCGGCAACGGCGCTTGGCACGATATCGAGGCGGAAGCGCTGTTCGAAACGCCGCTTTCGGTCCTCTGCATTCCCTCGATGGCCCGCCAGCTCAAGACCCCGGAGGACGTCGCGCATCAGGTACTGTTGCGCTCCTATCGCGCCGACGAATGGCCGGGCTGGTTCGAGGCCGCGCATGTCGCCCCGCCACAGATCCGCGGCCCGGTCTTCGATAGTTCCGTGCTGATGGTGGAGGCGGCGATGCAGGGAGCCGGCGTGGCGCTCGCCCCTCCCCTGATGTTCTCCCGCCAGCTTGCCGCCGGCATGATCGAACAGCCGTTCCCAATCACCATTTCCAAGGGCAGCTACTGGCTGACGCGCCTCCAATCGCGCAGCGTGACGCCGGCCATGGAGATGTTCCGCAACTGGCTTGCGGAACAGGCGGCGGAGACGCGACGTGCTTAGATCGAGGAATTATGGACAGATCGCAGGCCATCCCACTGTGCATGCCCAACTGCTGTAGCTTGCCACGCCCTGGACAATGGTACTCAGGGAAACCAGTCCGGCTGTTACAGTAACCACGGCGGCAGATACATTTTGCCAAAACGAAAACGTTATCCGTTTGTCAACCGTGATGACGCGGCCGTTCCAGTGAAGGACACCACTTCGGTCGATGCCTAAGTTGTCAAGTTCGTCATTTCCAATGACACGAACACCTTTCGGCCAACTGACAGGGTCCGCAACAAAGAGCGGCACATCTTGCAGCGCCTTTTCGTGCTCGTCTTTACCGTAGCCCATAGGGCACCCCCACTTACCTCCAAGCTACCATAGGGCGCAAACCCTATCTCAGCCATGGGATTCTTAAGAGGCCGCATAGCTTCCGAAGTTGCTACTTTGGTCGCCGGTCACCGCCCCCCTTGCCATCCCGGCCGCCCTGTGCCATCACGCGCCCTCTCAAAAATTCCGGGCGCGAGCAGCGCCCCTTTCGCGTTCGGAGCCCTGCCAGCACATGGTCGCGACTTCGGTTCAATGACTTTCGACGGATAAAAGGAGCACGGCGATGGCACGGGCGCTCGGGCTTGATTTCGGCACCACGAATACGGTTATGGCACTGGCGGATGGCGGCAGCGCCACGCATTCGATGCACTTCACCAGCAGCGCCGGCGAGAGCGATTCGATGCGCACGGCGCTGTCCTTCATGAAGGACCCAGTGATGGGCGCGCAGGCGCTGAAGGTCGAGGCCGGGCAGGCGGCGATCCGCCAGTTCATCGACAATCCCGGCGACTGTCGTTTTCTCCAGTCGATCAAGACGTTTGCGGCAAGCGCGCTTTTCCAGGGCACGCTGGTCTATGCCCGCCGCCATGTCTTCGAGGACCTGATGGAGATCTTCCTGAAGCGCCTGAAGGTCTACGCGGAAGACAACTGGCCGACCGACGTGTCGCGGGTGATCGCCGGGCGGCCGGTGCATTTCGCCGGCGCCAATCCGGATGCCAAGCTTGCGACCGAGCGCTACAACGAGGCGCTGACGCGGCTCGGCTTTCCGGAAATCCACTATGTCTACGAGCCGGTGGCGGCCGCCTATTATTTCGCCCAGACGCTGAAGAGCGATGCGACCGTTCTCGTCGCCGACTTCGGCGGCGGCACGACCGACTATTCGCTGATCCGTTTCGAGACCAAGGCCGGCAAGCTGACCGCCACCCCGATCGGCCATTCGGGCGTCGGCGTCGCGGGCGACCATTTCGACTACCGGATGATCGACAACCTGGTCTCGCCCGAAATCGGCAAGGGCAGCAAGTTCAAGAGTTTCGACAAGGTACTCGACGTTCCGGCCGGCTATTACGTCAATTTCGGCCGCTGGAACCAGCTGTCGATCTTCAAGACCAGCCGCGAGTTCACCGACCTGAAATCGCTGGTGCGTTCGGCGCTGGAGCCGGAAAAGCTCGAACTGTTCATCGACCTCGTCGACCATGACGAAGGTTACCCGCTCTACCAGGCGATCTCGGCGACCAAGATGGCGCTGTCGGGTGCTGAGGAAGCCGAATTCAATTTCGCGCCGCTCGGCAAGGCGGGCCGCAGAACCGTGAAGCGCAGCGATTTCGAAGGCTGGATCAGCGAAGATCTCGGCCGCATCGAAGGCGCGCTCGACGAGGTGCTGGAAAAGACCGGCACGGCGCCCTCCGAGATCGACAAGGTGTTCCTGACCGGCGGCACATCCTTCGTGCCGGCCGTGCGACGGATCTTCACGCAACGATTCGATGCTTCCAAGATCGAGACCGGCGGCGAACTGCTGTCGATCGCCCACGGCCTGGCGCTGATCGGCGAAAGCGACGATATCGCGCAATGGGCGGCTTGAGGGTGTGCCCTGCCCCCGAATTGAAGGTATGAGGCGGTGCGAGGAGTTGCTCCCCCTCGTGGGGAGGGGTTGGGGTGGGGTCTTTGCTCCGGATAAAAACCCCTCCCGCCTGCCGGCCACCCTCCCCACAAGGGGGAGGGTTAAGCGTTCCGCGCCCTTCGCGATTGCCCTATATCCGAAACCGGTTCCCTCTCCCGCACCACATGCTGTAACGTGAATGCCATGAACCTCGCCGAAGACATGGACGCTCCCGAACTCGCAGCCCTCCTGCATTTCTATGCGGATGCGGGTGTCGAATGGCTTGTCGAGGACGAGCCGGTCGATCGGTTCGCGCAATTCGCGGCCCAGAAGGCGGCGCAGGCCGAGGCCAGGGCGCCCGCCTCCGCGCGGCAGCAGCAGCCAGCACCGAACGAGCAGGCCCCGGTGTCCCGGCCGGCAACCCCGAATCGCACTGCCCCGACTGCGCGCGCCTCGGCACCGCCGCCCGCTTCCGCCCCGGTCTCTGTGCCCGACGAGCAGGCGGTTGCCTCGGCGCGATTCGCAGCCGACAGCGCCCGGTCGCTCGACGAACTCAAAGCCGCGCTCGAAGCCTTCAACGGCTGCAACCTGAAGAACGGTGCGCGCAACACCGTGTTCGCCAGCGGCAATCCCGGCTCGGGCATCATGGTGATCGGCCCGATGCCGAATGCGGACGACGACCGCGACGGCATGCCCTTTTCCGGCCGGCAGGGGCAGTTGCTCGACCGCATGCTCGGCGCGATCGGGCTTGCCCGCGACGGCGTTCTGCTCACCAACGTCATTCCGTGGCGGCCGCCGGGCAACCGCATGCCGTCGCAGGCGGAGATGGATATCTGCCGGCCGTTCCTGGAACGCCAGGTGGCGCTCGCCGAACCGAAACTGCTGCTGCTGCTCGGCAATTTCCCCGCCCGCTTCTTCTTCGGCGGCAATGGCACGATCCATTCGATGCGCGGCGAATGGCGCGACCTTTCGTTCGGCGGAATCGCCGTGTCGGCGATCGCCACGCTGCATCCCCAGGAGCTGCTGGCGGCACCCGCCAACAAGGCGCTGGCCTGGCAGGACCTCTTGATGTTCAAAATGCGTTTTTCCGGGCACTGACTGCCCGCATTTCAGGCAGATTTCTCAACAATTTACGCAAAGTTACGGAAATATGAAAAGTGCCATGCAAACAGTGCATGGCAGCGCGGCGTTTTGCTGCATTGCAGAATCGATGTTGCGTTGCAATATTCGCAGTGTGTCTTGGGAGGAATTCTAGGTTTAAGGAACCAAGGCCAATGACGACCCGCTTCCGCCCGATCCATTCGGGTTTCGAAACTCTTCGCATCGCCGGCCTGTCGCCGCGATCGACGAAGGGTTATCACCATTTCGGCTCTGCGACGAACGAGCAGCTTACCTCCCGCGCCATGGCGCGTCCGGTCGGCGTCACCCGTCCGGCTTCGGTCTTCGCCGATTTCCGCGAACGTTGATCGCGCGCCTAAGGAAGCATCAGCCATGACAGCCATCCTCCACCCGATCCGGACCCTGCGTGAGAACTTTTCTCACATCGGCGCCGCCGTGAACGCCTCGCGCGAATTCAGCCGCGCGGGCGCCGTACGCGTCTCTGCCGAAGCGACCAACCCGGTCACCGCGGCCATCCCGCTTTAAGCGGCTTCGGGCACCGGGGCCGATCAAGCCCCGGGCGGCGAGGCCTTGCGCGCCGCCTTCCGCTCGAGACCCAGCTGGTGCTCGCGGTAGATGATGAAAATCCCCGCCGATACGGTAATTGCGGTTCCGACCAGCATGGTCGTCGTCGGCACATCCCCGAACAGTACATAGGCAATGCAGATCCCGAGCAGGATCGAGGTGTATTCGAACGGTGCGACCGTCGAGACATCCGCGTTGCGATAGCTCTCGGTCAACAAAATCTGGCCGACGCCGCCGCAGAACCCGGAGCCTATCAGGAATAGCTTTTCCGGCATCGTCATGTCGGTCCAGCCGAAAGGCAGGCTGAGCAGCGAAAACAGCGCCCCCGACAGCGAGAAATAGAGGACGATCGTCGCGGTCTTTTCGGTGCGTACCAATTGGCGAGTCTGGATCATCGCAAAACCGGCCAGCACCGCCGAGAGGATGACGGAGGCAGCGCCAATCGCCTGTTCCGACCCCATACCGCCCTGTTCGAACATGGTGAGCTTCGGCCAGGAGATGATCACCACTCCGACCATGCCGACCATGACCGCCGTCCAGCGGTAGATGCGCACCGTCTCCTTGAGGAAGATCGCCGCGAAGACGACGGCCAAAAGCGGCGAGGAATAACCGATCGCGATCGCATCCGGCATCGGCAGGTGCACCAGGCCGTAAAAGCCGAAGACCATCGAAAGAATGCCGAGAAAGCCGCGCTTAACATGGCCGGTCAGGCTGTTCGTGTGGAAAGCGCCGCGCAACTCGCCCTGGAAGGCGAGGTAGACCATGATCGGCACGAGCGCGAAGGCGGAACGGTAGAAGGTGATTTGCCCCGCCGGGATGTCGGGACCTGCCGATTTGATACAGGTCTGCATCATCACGAAGATCACCACGGAGGTGACTTTGAACATGATCCCACGCAGGGGATTCAGGGCATCGGCGGCCATCAACAACTCATGGGGATTTTGGCGGAAATCCGGCCCGCACTGACGGGACGGTTTGGGGAGACGATCCGGGGAGATTCAGTTTGACGGCAAAGTAACGGAAAAGTGCCGTGAAGGGGATCAAAACTGATGATAGGTCGATCAATATCCGTGACCCAATGAAAGATTACGCGACATATACCAGAATGAAATCGAGCTTTATTTTAGCCAAAGTTTCAACAATCGTTTAGCATTGCGTGTAATTATCCGCGCGGCGACGGGTGTGTGCCAGTCCGGGAATGCTGCGAAGCTCCCGATACCAATTTGAAGAGCCGGTTCAGGAAGCAACATGCGAACAGATACGGGCCAGATCGTTCATCTGGCAGATTACCGCCCCACCGACTTCGTCCTGGAACGCGTCGATCTGACCTTCGAGCTCGACCCTACCAATACGAAGGTTGATGCGCGGCTGATCTTTCACCGGCGCGAAGGCGTCGATCCGTCCGCGCCACTGGTGCTGGATGGCGACGAACTGACGCTGTCCGGGCTGCTGCTCGACCAGAACGAGGTTCCCGCGGCGCAGTATGATGCGACGCCGGAAAGCCTGACGATTCGCGACCTGCCGGCCGAATCTCCTTTCGAAATCACGGTCACCACCTTCATCAATCCGGAAGCCAACACCCAGTTGATGGGCCTCTATCGGACCAACGGCGTCTACTGCACCCAGTGCGAGGCGGAAGGCTTCCGCCGCATCACCTATTTCCCCGACCGGCCGGACGTGCTGGCGCCCTATACGATCACCATCATCGGCGACAAGGCCGCCAACCCGGTCATGCTGTCGAACGGCAATTTCCTGGGCGGCGCCGGTTACGATGAAGGCCGCGCTTTCGCCGCCTGGTTCGACCCGCATCCGAAGCCGAGCTACCTGTTCGCGCTGGTCGCCGGCGATCTCGGCGTGGTGGAAGACAAGTTCGTCACCATGTCCGAGCGCGAGGTGACGCTGAAGATTTATGTCGAACATGGCAAGGAAGCCCGCGCGGCCTATGCCATGGACGCGCTGAAGCGCTCGATGAAATGGGACGAGGAGCGGTTCGGCCGCGAATACGACCTCGACATCTTCATGATCGTCGCCGTGTCGGACTTCAACATGGGGGCCATGGAGAACAAGGGCCTCAACGTCTTCAACGACAAATACGTGCTGGCCGACCCGGAAACGGCGACCGACCAGGATTATGCGAATATCGAGGCGATCATCGCCCACGAATATTTCCACAACTGGACCGGCAACCGCATCACCTGCCGCGACTGGTTCCAGCTCTGCCTGAAGGAAGGCCTGACGGTCTATCGCGACCACGAGTTTTCCGCCGACCAGCGTTCGCGCGCCGTCAAGCGCATCGCGGAAGTCCGGCACCTAAAATCGGAGCAGTTCCCGGAAGACGCAGGCCCGCTGGCGCATCCGGTCCGCCCGACCAAATACCGCGAGATCAACAATTTCTACACGACGACCGTCTATGAAAAAGGTTCGGAAGTCACCCGCATGATCGCTACGCTTCTGGGGCGTGACGATTTCAAGGCGGGCATGGACCTCTATTTCGAGCGCCATGACGGACAGGCGGCGACGGTCGAGGATTTCGTCAAGTCGTTCGAGGATGCGAGCGGCCGCGACCTGACCCAGTTCTCGCTCTGGTACCACCAGGCCGGCACGCCTCTCGTCACCGTGTCGAGCGACTACGACCAGGCAAGCGGCACCTTCAAGCTGTCGCTGGAACAGATGATCCCGGCGACCCCTGGCCAGACGGCCAAGGAGCCGATGCATATCCCGCTCTCCTTCGCGCTGATCCTCGACAACGGTTCGGCAGCAGTGCCGACCAAGGTCGCTGGCGGCGAGGTCACCGGCGACGTGCTGCACCTGACCGAACGCCGGCAGACCTTTACCTTCTCGGGCATTTCCTCCCGTCCGGTGCTGTCGCTCAACCGGTCGTTCTCGGCGCCGATCAACCTGCATCTCGACCAGACGCCGGCCGCTCTCGCCCATATCGCCCGCCACGATACCGATCTCTTCGCCCGCTGGCAGGCGCTGACCGATCTTGCGCTGCCGAACCTGATGCAGGCGGCCCGCGACGCCCGCGAAGGCAAGGCCATCACCTGCGATCCGGCCTTCGTCACCGCCCTTATCGAAGCCGCCGGAGACGAGACGCTGGAGCCGGCCTTCCGCGCCCAGGCGCTGACGCTGCCGAGCGAGGCCGACATCGCCCGTGAACTCGGCGGCAACAACGATCCGGATGCGATCCATGCCGGCCGCAACGCCATTCTTTCGGAAATTGCCAAGGCCGGAACCAAGACCTTCCTGCGCCTGTTCGAGGATATGAAGGTCAAGGGCGCCTTTACGCCGGATGCGGCAAGTGCGGGCATGCGCTCGCTGCGCAACTCCGCACTGTCCTATCTGACCTACGCGGAAGGAACGCCGGCCCGCGCGGCCGCGGCCTTCGCATCCGCCGACAACATGACCGACCTTGCCCAGGCGCTGGCGGTGCTCGCCCATCGTTTCCCTGACGCGCCGGAAACGGCAGATGCGCTCGCCACGTTCCTCGCCCGCTTCGACGGCAACGCGCTTGTCGTCGACAAGTGGTTCTCGACCCAGGCGACCATTCCGGGTGCGGGCGCGCTTGCCCGCGTCAAGGCGCTGATGGAAAACCCGCGTTTCATCGCCACCAATCCGAACCGGGTCCGTTCTCTGATCGGCACGTTCGCCTTCGGCAACCCGACCGGCTTCAACCGCGCCGATGGCGAGGGCTACCGGTTCCTGGCCGAGCAGATCCTGGCGATCGATCCGCGCAATCCCCAGCTCGCCGCCCGTATCCTGACCTCGATGCGTTCGTGGCAATCGCTCGAACCCCAGCGCGCCGATCATGCCCGCGCGGCGTTAAGCACGATCGAACAGTCTGCAACGCTTTCGACCGACGTGCGCGACATCGTCGAGCGAATGCTGAAGGGTTGAGTTGAAGAGACGCGGAGACTTTACGTAATCTTGCTCCGCGTCATCCCCGGCCTTGCCGAGGAACTAAGCCGTTTCGACGGATTTGACCGTTACAGATGCTCGGGACAGGCCCGAGCATGACGGCGGGGAATGTCGGCGCTTCATTTCCCGGCTAAGTCACCTCCTGAAAAACCGCCCTACGAGCGACCGGCAGTAATCCGGTGAAACCTCGCGATCACCGAACAGGATGTGGTAGATGATCGGCGCGACGACGAAGTCGATCGCTTCTTTCACGTCGAAGGCCGCCTCGCCCCTGCCCAAGGCGCGCTCGCGCAGGGTCTCCAGGTGATCGTAGGTGAACTGGCAGCAGCGGCCCGCCGCCTCGCCTTCCATACTGCCCAGCACGTCCGCCAGCATCGAGCGTCCGACCTTGGATGACATTTCCTCCGCATACTGGAGAATGAAGGCTTCCAGGTCGCTTTCCATCGCGCCGGTGTCTTCCGGGTCGGCGATCGGCCGCATGCGCGCCACCGCGACATCCGCCAGGAGTTCCGATAGATCGCCCCAACGACGATAGATGGTCGATGGTGTCACGCCGGACTTTTCCGCAATCATCGGCACCGTGATCTCGCCGCGATCCATGGTCTTCAGCAGATCCTGGACGGTGCGGTGCACTTCCGCCTGAATGCGGGCACTGCGCCCGCCCTGGCGCACCATTTCCCTGGCCATCTGTTCTCCTTGCCGGCACGTCGCCGGGAACATGAAATTTCTTAATGCAAAGATATTGCATTAATTGGGGAATGCAACTACATGCGACTAACGCTAAGAAATTGCGTTAAGGTGAACCGCCATGAGCAATATCCTTCCCTCCTCCCCTTCGCCGTCAGCCCTTCGGATGACGGTCTACAGTTTCCTCGGCGCGGTCCTGATCTCCGCGACCAGCAGCGCGCCGACGCCGCTCTACCATCTCTACCAGGAGCTCTTCGATCTCTCGCCGGCGATGATCACCCTGATCTTCGGTTCCTACGCCTTCGCGCTGCTCGCAGCACTTCTGACCGTCGGCGGGCTTTCCGACTATCTCGGACGCCGCCCGCTGATCCTGCTGGCGCTGATCTTCAACGCCGTGGCACTGATCGTCTTCATGGTGGCGGAATCCGGCACGATGCTGTTGATCGGCCGTATCATCCAGGGTTTTGCCACCGGCATCGCCTTCCCGACCTTCGGCGCGACGATCCTCGATACCGACAAGCGCAGAGGCTCGATGCTCAACAGCATCACCGCCTTTCTCGGCCTGATGATCGGCACGCTTGCCGGCGGCACGCTCGTCGCCTTCGCACCCGCGCCGACGCACCTCATCTATGCGCTTCTTTTCATCGTGACCGTGGGCGGCATCATCGCGCTTGCCTTCATGCCGGAGACCATCACCGGCCGGCCAGGGGCGCTCGCCGCCATGCGTCCGCATATCAGCGTGCCGCAGCGGGCCCGCGCGACGCTTCTGAAGGTTACGCCGGTCAATGTCGCCGGCTGGGCGCTCGGGGGCTTTTATCTGTCGCTGATGCCGACGCTGGTCGCGGTCGCGACCGGCATCACCTCGCCGTTTGTCGGCGGCACGGTCGTCGCGACGCTGATGCTCAGCGCCACCGCCTCGGTCTTCGTGTTCCGCAAATGGGCGCCGCAGCGGGTTCTCTCCACCGGCACGACCGCGCTGATGATCGGTGTCCTGATCACGCTTTCCGGCGTGCATCTGCAGGCCGTCGGGCTTCTCTTCCTCGGCACGACGGTGGCCGGCCTCGGCTTCGGATCGATCTTTTCGAACATTCTGAAGATCGTCCTGCCGCTTGCAGAGAGCCACGAAAGAGCCGGCCTGTTTGCAGCCTTCCTGGTGGAAAGCTATCTCGCCTTCTCGATCCCGGCGATTGTCGCAGGACTGATCGCTCCGACGCTCGGCCTCTCCAATACCGCCTATGTCTATGGCGGTGCAATCATCACGCTGGCGGTGATTTCGATCGCGGCCACCCGCACCAACCTTTCCGAACGCCCGGCCGTCTCCTGAGACGGCCGGTTTGCCGCCCCTGCGGGACCGTTGCGATTCGCAATTGAATCAAATCGTTAAAAAAATCTTAGCAAGCCTCTGGACACGAAGAATCACTAATGATTCATTAAGGCAGATTCGGGCGAGCGGCGCGCCGAATCACCATGAGGGACACCATGAAAACCATGTCGGACGTGCGGCGGGCAACCGCGGCCGAGGGGCGGCTGCGTCTTAAATTTCCGAGCCTTGGAAATTTGCGTCGGGCTATCCCGGACGAGGCGCGGCTCTCCGTCAAGCCCATCGCGCGGCAGCTGCCCCGCGTGGAGCTCGTCCTCAAGCGTTCTATCCCTCTTCTGATCATCGCATTCCTGACCGTCGTCGCTGCGTCGCGCATTCTCGGCATCGTCTCCGAATACACGCGGATGGAAGATGCCGCCCGGCAGGCGACGGCGCTGATGGCCGCCACGGCGAGCGCTGCCTTCTCCGGCGACGCGACCGCACTCACAGGTCGAGACCGCGCCGCCGCGGAAAAACGCCTTGGTACCTTTCTGCCGGAGGAACGCCTGGAGGCGGACGCCTTCTTCCTGTTCGTGGACGAGACCGGCCGGATCTTCGGCGGCACCAAGCAGGCCGCCAGCTATATCGGCAGGCGCCTGACCTCCGTCCTGCCGGAAACCGCGGCGCTCAGGCGGTTCGGCGACGAAAGCGGCGTGATCGAAACCTATTTCGGCGAAATTCCCCATTATGCGGCCATCGAGATGGTCGGCAGCGAAGGTGTGCTGATCGTGGCAGCCTATTCGCTGGAGAGCATCAATCTCGCCTGGCGTCACGACGTGTCCCTGAATGTCACGCTCTTCACCGGCATTTCAGCAATCCTGCTGGTCATCCTCTACGCCTATTACATGCAGGTGAAACGCGCCCGCGAGGCCGACGAGACCTTCGTCGAATCCAATCTGCGCATCGAGACGGCGCTGTCGCGCGGCCGTTGCGGGCTGTGGGATTTCGACGTCAGCAACCGGCGCCTGTTCTGGTCGGGATCGATGTACGAGATGCTCGGCCTGCCGCCGGCCGGCAACGTCATCTCGTTTACCGATGCGGCCCGGATGATGCATCCGACCGACGGCAACATCTACGCGCTCGCCCGCGCCATCAGCCGCGGCAATGCCAAGCAGGTCGACCAGGTCTTTCGCATGCGCCATGCGGCCGGCCACTACGTGTGGATGCGCGCCCGCGCCCAGCTGGTGAAGACCAGCCAGGGCCGCACCCATGTCATCGGCATCGCCATGGACGTGACCGAACAGCATCGCCTCGCCCAGCGTTACGCCGAAGCCGACCAACGCCTCGCGGACGCGATCGAGTGCACGTCCGAAGCCTTCGTGCTCTGGGACAAGAACGACCGCCTGGTGATGTGCAACACCCATTTCCAGCAGGCTTACGGCCTGCCCGACAGCGTGCTGGTGCCCGGCACCGAGCGTCACGCCGTCAATTCGGCCGCAGCCCGGCCGGTCATCGAGCGCCGCGTCGCCGATCCGGACGGCAGCGGCCTTTCGCGCACCACGGAAGTGCAGCTCGCCGACGAGCGCTGGCTGCAGATCAACGAGCGCCGCACCCGCGACGGCGGCCTGGTCTCGGTCGGTACCGACATCACGCTCCTGAAACGCCACCAGGAACGGCTGCGCGACAGCGAGCGCCGGCTGATGGCGACGATCGGCGACCTTTCCTCCTCGCAGAAGAAGCTGGAGCGCCAGAAATCCGAGCTTTCGATCGCCAACGCCAATTACCAGGCGGAAAAGGACCGTGCGGAGGCCGCCAACAAGGCCAAGTCGGAATTCCTCGCCAACATGTCGCATGAACTCAGGACCCCGCTCAACGCGATCCTCGGCTTCTCGGAAATCCTGACGAACGGCATGTTCGGACCGCTCGGCTCGCCGAAATATTCGGAATATTCCAAGGATATCCACGACAGCGGCAAGCACCTGCTCAACGTCATCAACGACATTCTCGACATGTCGAAGATCGAGGCGGGCCACATGCGCATCCAGTGCGAGGCGGTCGACCTGAAGCCGCTGATCGAAGAAAGCCTGCGCCTCACCTCGATCTCGGCCCAGGACAAGCAGATCGCCATCCATCAGCGCCTCTGCGACAGCCTCAACATGGTGGCCGATCGCCGCGCACTGAAGCAGGTGATGCTCAACATTCTCTCCAACGCGGTCAAGTTCACCAACCACGGCGGCAGGATCGAACTGCGTGCCCGCAAGTTGGAAAAAGGAGTTCTGCTGACGATCGCCGATACCGGCATCGGCATTCCGATGGAGGCGCTCAACAAGATCGGCCAGCCGTTCGAGCAGGTGCAGAGCCAGTACGCCAAGAGCAAGGGCGGCTCGGGATTGGGGCTTGCCATTTCCCGGTCGCTGATCGGCCTGCACGGCGGCAAGATGCGGATCCGTTCACGGGTCGGCGAAGGCACGGTCGTTTCTCTGCTGATCCCCGACCAGCCGATGCTGGTGGGTCGCAAGCGGGTGGCCTGAAACACAGCAACACCGAACCAGACACCGGATGAGGGGTGCCGCCGCCCTCATGTCCGGACAAGCGAATGGAAAATCCCCCGCACCGCCTTCGAGAGCCGCTTCACCTCGCCTTCCAGCGTCCTGATATCCGGGCAGTCCCCCGCCCTGCAGACGCGCTCGACAAGCCCGGCAGGCGCATCAGCCGGATCGAACGGCCCATCGACGCAGAGCCGGACGATCTGCGAAAGCTCGGTGAACAGCCGTAGCGCTTCGATGCAGGTATCGAGGTCGCCCGGCTTCATCAGCTTCCCGCCGAGCGCCGTCAGCGCCTCTTGCGTGCTGAAACCATAGGTATCGAGCATCACGCCCCTGGCTGGCGCGATCAGCCGCAGATACTGGGCGATGAACTCGATATCGATCAGGCCGCCGGGGACCAGCTTGAAATCCCAGATATCGCGCGGCGGCTTTTCCTTGTCGATCAGCTCGCGCATCTCGGCGACATCCCTGGCGATCTTCGCAATATCAGGCTTGGTCGACAGCACTTCGCTGACAAGGCTCCTCGCCTCGACGGCGAGGCTCTCCTCGCCGCAGATCAGCCGGGCGCGGGTAAGAGCCATGTGTTCCCAGGTCCAGGCCTCCTGGCGCTGGTATTTGCCGAATGCGTTGATGCGGGTGGCGACCGGCCCCTTGTTGCCCGAGGGCCGGAGGCGCAGGTCGACCTCGAAGATAATCCCCTCGGCCATCGGCGCCGAAAGCGCTGCGACCAGCCGCTGCGTCAGGCGGGTGAAATAGCGCGTGGAATCCAGCGGCTTGTCGCCCCCGCTTTCCATCGCCTCGCTATCGTAGTCGTAGAGAAGGATGAGATCGACGTCGGAACCGGCGGTCAGCTCGAAACTGCCGAGCTTGCCCATGCCCATGACGGCGACGCGTCCGCCCGGATAAAGGCCATGGGCACTGCGGATTTCCGTGACGACCGCCTTCAGCGCGGCATCGATCAGGAGGTCGGCGAGATGGGTGAAGGCGCGGGCCGCCTGGGCACCCGAGATCGCCCCGGTCAGCAGCCGGATACCGATCAGGAACCGCTGTTCGGCGGCAAAGATGCGCAACCGGTCGAGTTTTTCCTCGTAGTGCCGGGCACCGGTCAGGAAGTTGGTCAGGCGATAGGAGAGATAGTCGCGGGTTGGCAGTTCGGCCATCAGGCCGGGATCGAGCATGCCGTCGAATACATGCGGCTTGGAGGCGATGATATCGGCAAGCCGCGGTGCAGACGACATGATCGTGACGATCAGCGCCAGCAGCGGCGGGTTGTTGCCGATCAGCGAGAAAAGCTGGATGCCGGCCGGTAGGCCCTTCAGGAAGCTGTCGAAGCGCAGCAGCGCCTCGTCGGCGCGCTTGCTCTCGCCGAACGCCTGCAGCAGCGCCGGCATCAGCTCGGTCAGCCGCTCGCGTGCCTCGGCCGACTGGGTCGCGCGGTAGCGGCCGTAGTGCCAGGTGCGGATGACGCGGGAAATATCGGCCGGACGCTCGAAGCCGAGCGAGGCCAGCGTCTTCAGCGTGCCCGGATCGTCCTGCTGGCCGGTAAAGACGAGGTTGCCGCCACTGCTGGTCAGCTTCGCCTCCTGCTCGAAGAGCCGGGCATACCGTTTCTCGACGGTGCGCAGCACCTCTTCCAGCCTCGCGGAAAAACCGGCGACATCGGCAAAACCGAGCATGAAGGCAATGCGCTTCAGCTCGGCATCGGTTTCCGGCAGGTTATGGGTCTGCTCGTCGCGCACCATCTGGATACGGTGTTCGACATCGCGCAGGAACCAGTAGGCCTCGGTCAGCTCGGCGGCTATCTCGGGCGTGATCCATTTCGCCTCGGCGAGCGCTTTCAGCGCCACCTCCGTCTCGCGGGCCCGCAAGGGCGGCATGCGGCCGCCGGCGATCAGCTGCTGGGTCTGGGCGAAAAACTCGATCTCGCGGATGCCGCCGCGCCCGAGCTTGACGTCATGGCCCTTCACGGCAATCGCGCCATGGCCCTTGTGCACATGGATCTGCCGCTTGATCGAGTGAATGTCGGCGATCGCCGCATAGTCGAGATATTTGCGGAACACGAAGGGCGTCAGCAGCCGCATGAAGTTTTCACCGGCGGCGAGATCGCCGGCGATCGGCCGCGCCTTGATGAAGGCCGCACGCTCCCAGTTCTGCCCCCTGCCCTCGTAGTAGATCAGCGCCGCATCGAGCGAAACGGCGAGCGGCGTGGAGCCGGGATCGGGCCGCAGGCGCAGGTCGGTGCGGAATACGTAACCGTCTGCCGTGCGCTCCTGCAGGATACGGATGAGGCGGCGCATCATCCGGCCGTAGACTTCCGAGCCATCGAGGGGATCGGTCAGTATCCCCGTCTCAGGATCGAAGAACACGACGATATCGATATCGGAGGAATAGTTGAGCTCGCGGCCACCGAGCTTGCCCATGCCGAGCACGATCAGGCCCGAACCCTTGGCCGGTTCGTCGAGGTCTGCGAGCTTCAGCTTGCCACTCTCGTGGCCGGCGGCCAGAAGGTGATCGATGGTCGCTGCGACCGACGCTTCGGCAAACAGGCTCAGCCAGCGCGTCGTGTCCCTGGCGGAGAAGATGCGGGCGAGATCGGCGAGCGCGACGAGGAAACTCAAGGCCCGCTTGGCGGCACGCAGCGCCGTCATCACCTCGTTTTCGGACGGCGCCTTGCCGTCCTTTTTCTCCCAGGCCCGTCGCGCCGTCTCGACCAGCTTTTCCAGCGCCGGCTCCAGCGGCTCCGTGATCGCGGTTACCAGAAGCCCGGGCGAGATGGCCGCCGTATCGCGCAGATAAGGCGAGAGGGTGAAGGCCGCGACGATGAAATCTTTTAGCGCGCTGTCCTTGCCGAGCAGTGCCGCGACCGGAGGTTCGGACCTGCCGATATCCTTGAGGACAGCCATTGCCGCCTTGGCTTCCGTCTGGTTCATCGGGCGGATCACCCCCGCCCTGACCGTATCGAGCCGGTTTCCGGTCTCCATTCTTTCCCTCCCTCATGCCGTACGCCATTCCCTCCTCATCCCTGTGCTTGTCACAGGGATCCAGCAGCGCCGCGTCCGCGGCGCGGAGGAGTCTTTTCAGCCCAAGGACTTGGGCCGACTGGATTCCTGTGACAAGCACAGGAATGAGGGAGCGAGAGGCATCGCCCTAGTCAAACAGCAGCCTCACGAGTCGGAACTTAGGGCTTCGGCACGGGAAAGACCATGGTGACCGTCAGGCCGGGCGCTGCGGTGTTCGTCTCGTCGGTGGCGGAGAGTTCCAGCGAGCCGCCATGCAGTTCCATCACCGCCTCGACCAGCGACAGGCCGAGGCCGGTACCGGGCTTGGAGCGGCTTTCGTCGAGGCGGAAGAAACGCTTGGTCACCTCGCCGCGCTTGTTGGCCGGAATGCCGGGGCCGTTGTCGCAAACGGAAAGCCGGAGCGTACCGTCCCTCCTGGCGAGCTTCACACCGATCCTCGGGGCTTGGCTTCCCTCGGACGCATATTTGATGGCATTGTCGAGGAGATTGAAGATCGCCTGGCCGATGAGCTCCCGGTTGCCGTTGACCACGAGACCCGGTTCGAGTTCGGTGGTGAGCGACAGACCCGCCTCCTCCGCCGCCGGCTCGTAGAGTTCGGCACTGTCGGCGGAGATCGCCGACAGATCGACGTCGGACATTTCCGCCGCGATCGAACCCGCCTCGACGCGGGAGATCATCAGCAGCGCGTTGAAGGTGCGGATAAGCTGGTCGGATTCGGCGATGATGCCTTCAAGGGCTGCGCGGCGCACGTCGGCACGGTCTTCGCCCAGCGCATCGGCCGCCTTGTTGCGCAGCCTGGTCAGCGGCGTCTTCAGGTCATGGGCGATATTGTCCGAGACCTGGCGCAGGCCTTCGTTCAGCTTCTCGATGCGTCCGAGCATGGCGTTCAGCGAATCCGACAGCCGGTCGAATTCGTCGCCGGACTTGCCGACCGGCAGGCGCTGCGAAAGGTCGCCCGCCATGATCTTCTGGCTCGCCGCCGACATCCGGTCGATGCGTTTCAACGCATTGCGGCCGATGCCGAACCAGATCACCAGCGCCCCGACGCCCATGATGGCCAGTGCCACCATCAGCGCCCGGCGCACGATGCCGCGGAACCGGCTCGGATCGCCGAGATCGCGGCCGACCAGCAACCGCAGACCGTTGTCGAGGCGGATGACGTTGGCGGTCGCCAGATGCCGGCCGCGGCGATCCACTTCCGTATAGGGTTCATAGGTGAAGGGAATGTCCGTCCAGCCCTGCTCGTCGAGCACGCCGGGCTGCACCGCGGCGACGTTGCCGGCGAGCATCTCGCCGTTGGGGCCGGCCATCACATAAAGATTGGCGCCCGGCTGGCGGGCTCGCCGCTCCATCATCCGCAGGAGCAGGCTTATGCCGCCCCGTTCGTAGGCGCGCTGTATCTCCTGCACTTCCTCCTGCAGCGACTGGCGCGTCTGCTGCGCCAGCAGCCGTTCGGACATCGCCGTCACGTAGATGACCAGGAAGGCCGCACACAGGGCGAAAAGCAGGATATAGAGCGCCGACAGCCGCACGGCCGTCGAGCGGAACATCAGGCGGGCACGTGCCAGCAACTCGGCTTACCCCTCGTCCTTGATCATGTACCCGGCGCCGCGGATGGTCTTCAGCAGCGGCTTTTCGAAATCCTTCTCGATCTTCGATCTCAGCCGCGAGACATGCACGTCGATGACATTGGTCTGGGGATCGAAGTGATAGTCCCAGACGTTTTCGAGCAGCATGGTGCGGGTCACCACCTGGCCGGCATTCTTCATCAGATATTCGAGCAGGCGGAATTCGCGCGGCTGCAGCAGCACTTCCTTGCCGGCGCGCTTCACTTCGTGCGACAGCCGGTCAAGCTCCAGGTCACCGACCCGGTAGACCATGTCCTGTTCCGGCGTGCCCTTGCGGCGGCCGAGCACCTCGACGCGGGCCAGAAGCTCGGAAAAGGCGTAGGGCTTTGGCAGGTAGTCGTCGCCGCCGGCGCGCAGGCCGGTCACGCGGTCGTCCACCTGGCCGAGCGCTGAAAGGATCAGCACCGGCGCATTGATACCGCGCTTCCTGAGTTCGCTGATGACGGAGAGACCGTCGCGGCGCGGCAGCATGCGGTCGATGACCATCACGTCGTAGGAATTCTCGGTTCCCATGAACAGGCCGCTCTCGCCGTCGCTTGCATGGTCAACCACTATCCCGGCCTCGCGAAAGGCCTTGGTCATGTAGGCTGCCGCCTCCAGATCGTCTTCTATCACCAGAATCTTCATGTGCGGGACAATAGCGTCCGCGCCGGTCTTTGCACTACGGGAATCTGCCGTGCCGGCTGAATATCGGGTATCCGTTTCCATCGCTCGCTCCATGGAAAGAAGAAGGGCGCCGGCCGTTGCCGGCGGCGCCCCTGATCTTGCGACCTGCTTTTCAGAAATCAGCCTTCGTTGATCGGCAGTGCAACGAAGCGGCTGGCATTGTTTTCACCAGCCACCTGGAACAGCGCACGGGTGCGGCCGTCCTTGCGGGCCTGGTCGAGAACCTTGCCGACGTCGGCGGCGCTGGTGACCTTGCGGTTGTTGACCGAGACGATCTTTTCGCCGGTCTTCAGACCGCGGGCAGCGGCTTCACTGTCCGGATCGACATCGGTGACAGAGAGACCGGAACCGTCCTCGGCCGGAGCGACGGTGATGCCGAGGCTGGCAAGCGCCTTGTCGCTGGAAGGCGCCGGAGCGTCGGGCTCTTTCGGCGTGGCCGCCGAGGCTTCGTCGCTCTGAAGGTTGCCGAGCGTGACCGGGATCTTCTGCGCCTTGCCGTCGCGCCACAGATCGACCTCGACCTTGGTGTTCGGACCGAACGCCGCGACGCGCTTGGCGAGATCACGGGCATCCTTGATCGGCTGGCCGTTGACGGCGGTGATGACGTCGCCTTCCTTGATGCCGGCCTTCTGGCCCGGAGAACCTTCCTGCGGAGCAACGACGAGGGCGCCGGACGCTTCCTTGAGGCCAAGCGAGTCGGCGATGTCCTGGGTGACCGGCTGGATCTGGACGCCGAGCCAGCCGCGATCGACCTTGCCGTCCTTCATCAGGTCGGCGACGACGTCCTTGGCGGTGGAAGACGGGATCGCAAAGGCGATACCGACATTGCCGCCCGATGGCGAGAAGATCGCGGTGTTGATGCCGACCACTTCACCGGAGAGGTTGAAGGTCGGGCCGCCGGAATTGCCTCGGTTCACGGCCGCATCCACCTGGATGTAGTCGTCATAGGGACCGGAGCCGATGTCGCGACCGCGGGCCGAAACGATGCCGGCGGTGACCGTGCCGCCAAGGCCGAACGGGTTGCCGACGGCAACCACCCAGTCGCCGACCCGGACTTTCGAGTCGTCGGCGAAATTGACGTAGGTGAACTTGCGGCTGGTGGCGTCGACCTTGAGCACGGCGAGGTCGGTACGGCTGTCCTTGCCGACCAGCTTGGCTTCAAGTTCCGTGCCGTCATTCAAAACGACCGTGTAGGCCGAACCATCCGAAACGACGTGATTGTTGGTGACGACATAGCCGTCTTCGGAGATGAAGAACCCGGAGCCCTGTGCCGCCGGGCGCAGGCGGTGGGGACGATTGCTGTCCTGGCCGCGCGGGCCGTTGCGGTCGGCGCGATCCTGGTTGCGGTTGTTGCGCTCGCCCGGAGCACCCGGTATCTGGCCACCGAATTCACGGAAGAACCGTTTCAGCGGATGGTCATCGGGAAGCTGGTCGAAGCCGCGGCCGCCGAAGCTGAACGAGCTGCTGTCATCGGAAACCGGCTGTGCATCCGACTGGACGCGGACGGAAACGACGGCGGGGGAAACGGCCGAAACGACATCGGCAAAGCTCGGGGCCTGCGGCGCGGTGACGCTGACCGGAGCAGCAAAAGACTGCGTGATCTGAGCCGGGATGCCGCTCGAGAGCATGACCGCGGCAAGACCAGCAACCGTGGTGGTCTTCAAGACGGTCTTCAGGGAGGGACGTCCGATATTGCGCATGTTTTAAGCTACCTTCTTCTCTTCAGTCATTTTGGCTGGAGGTCAGCCAAGCGGTGGATGACGAGAGATATAGGCGCTCTGAGGTTAACTGCAGGTGGCGGACGAATGAAATATTGGTAATGTTCGCCCGTGGCGGTTTCAGGCCGCTATTTTTTCAGAAGCTCTTCGATGCGCGCCTGCTCCTCGGGCGTCAGCGCCGCAACCGCGCGTTGGCTCGGCCGGGTGCGGACGAAGACAAGGATGGCGATCGCACCGACCAGCAGCAGCAGGACCGGCGTCGCCCAGAGGATCACCGTCTTGGCGCTGAGGCGCGGTTTCAGAAGCACGAATTCGCCGTAGCGCGACACGACGTAGTCGATGACCTGCTGGTCCGTATCGCCGTCCGTCAGCCGCTCGCGCACCAGCACGCGCAGGTCGCGGGCAAGCTCCGCATTGGAATCATCGATCGACTGGTTCTGGCACACCATGCAACGCAATTGCGCCGAAAGGCCTCGGGCGCGTTGTTCCAGCGCGGGGTTGGAGAGGATCTCGTCGGGATTGACGGCGAAGGCCGGGACGGGGGCGAAGAGAGTCACGAGAAGCAGAAAAAACGAGAAAAGTCCGCTTCTGGCCTGCCGGCCATCTCCCCCACAAGGGGGGAGAAAACCCGTGGTGAGGCCTCGCATCCATCTCAACGGTGCGATCGGGCGACGAAGCCCCTCCCCCCTGTGGGGAGGGGTTGGGGAGGGGTCTTTGTCGATAGGTATTCCCATCACTCCGCCGCCTCCAGCCGCGCCTTGACGGGCTTCGCCTTGCGGCTCGGAGCACCCACCCTGAGCCGCCGATCCGACAGCGAGACAAACCCGCCGACCATCATCACCAGCGCGCCGCCCCAGATGCAGAGGATGAACGGCTTCCACCAGATGCGCACCACCATGCCGCCACCCTCCATGGCATCGCCGAGCGAAACGTAGAGCTGACTGAGGCCGAAGGTGAGGATGCCGGCCTCAGTCGTCGGCATGCGCCGCGCCGTGTAGAGCCGCTTCGACGACCAGACGTCCGCCACCTGGACCCCGCCGCGGCTGACCGAGAAATGGCCGCGCTGTTCGGTGTAGTTCGGGCCGACCGCATCGCGCAGACCGTCATAGGTCAGCGAATAACCGCCGGCATCAACGGAAGCGCCTTGCTTCATCTCGACCACCGTCTCAGTGCCGAAGGTCGTCGCGGCAAAAATGCCGAGCACAGTGACGCCGAGGCCGAAATGGGCGATCGCCGTGCCGAACACCGAACGCGGCAGGCCGGCCAGCCGCTTCAGGCCGATCGACAGCCCGACTTTCGAAAAATTGCCGCGATACCAGAGGTCGGCGAATGCGCCGATCATGCCCCAGAAGCCGAGCACCAGGCCGAAGATAGCCATGACCGGCCCGCCGTTCTGGATGTAGAAGAAGGCAAGGCCCGCAACCAATGCCAGGCCGGCGAACACATACAGTCGCTGCAGGGCGCCCAGAAGATCGCCGCGCTTCCATGCCAGCACCGGGCCGAACGGCACGGCGACCAGAAGCGGCAGCATCAAGAGGCCGAAGGTCATGTTGAAGAACGGCGCGCCAACCGAGATCTTCTCGCCGGTCAGCGTTTCGAGGATCAGCGGGTAGAGCGTGCCGGTCAGCACGGTGGCGGTCGCCACCGTGAGGATCAGGTTGTTGAGTACCAGCGCGCCCTCGCGCGAGATCGGCGCAAAAATGCCGCCGGCTTTGAGCATCGGCGCCCGCCAGGCAAACAGCACGAAGGCGCCGCCGATGAAGATGCCGAGAATGCAGAGGATGAAGATGCCGCGGGTCGGATCGGTCGCGAACGAATGCACCGAGGTCAGTACGCCTGAGCGCACCAGGAAGGTGCCGAGCAGCGACAGCGAGAAGGTCATGATCGCCAGGAGCACGGTCCAGATCTTCAACGCCTCGCGCTTTTCCATGACCAGCGCCGAATGCAGCAGCGCCGTGCCGGCCAGCCAGGGCATGAAGGAGGCGTTCTCGACCGGATCCCAGAACCACCAGCCGCCCCAGCCGAGTTCGTAATAGGCCCAGTAGGAACCCATGGCGATGCCGGCGGTGAGGAACGTCCAGGCGGCAAGCGTCCACGGCCGCACCCAGCGCGCCCAGGCGGCGTCGATGCGGCCTTCGATCAGCGCCGCGACGGCAAACGAGAAGCAGACCGAGAAGCCGACATACCCGAGATAGAGAAGCGGCGGATGCACGGCGAGGCCGAAATCCTGCAGAACCGGATTGAGGTCCTGTCCCTCGGCCGGAGCGGGATCGAGGCGCAGGAAGGGATTGGAGGTGAGCAGGATGAAGAACAGGAAGGCTGTCGAGATCCAGGCCTGCACAGCGAGCACATTGGCCCGCAGCGTATCCGGCAGGTTACGGCCGAAGATGGCGACGAGCGCGCTGAAAAAGACGAGGATCAGCAGCCAGAGCAGCATCGAGCCCTCGTGATTGCCCCAGACGCCGGAGAACTTGTAGATCAGCGGCATCAGCGAATGGGAATTCTCCCAGACGTTCGCAACCGAGAAATCGGAGACCACATAGGCCCAGGTGAGCACGCCGAAGGAGAAGGCGACGAGCGCAAACAGCACCAGCGACCCGGTGGGCGCCAGCGCCATCATGGCGACATCGCCGCGCCTTGCACCGATCACCGGCAGGACCGACAGGATCAGCGCTGTGGCGAGCGCCAGAACGAGCGCATAATGGCCGATCTCGATGATCATCTGGTTGCCGTCCCCTTGGCGCCGTTGCCCTTGCTTTCGTTGCCCTGGCCCTCGTTCCAGACGCCCTGCGCCTTCAGCCGGTCGGCGACTTCCTTGGGCATGTAGTTCTCGTCATGCTTGGCGAGCACGCTGTCGGCCACGAAACCGCGCGACGCCGCGTCGAAGGCGCCTTCGGTCACCACGCCCTGCCCCTCGCGAAACAGGTCCGGCAATATGCCCGTGTAGGTGACCGGCACGCTGCCGGTTCCGTCCGTTACCGTAAAGCTCACGGTCGAGCCCTGGCCGCGCTTCACCGAGCCCTCGGCCACCAGTCCGCCGAGCCTGATGCGAGTGCCGGGCTTGACGTCGGCCTTGGCAAGATCGGCCGGCATGAAGAAATAGGCGACCGACTGGCTGAAGGCGAACATCACCAAAAGGACGGCGACGAGGATGAAGCTCATCCCGCCCGCGATCACCGCCAGCCGTTTCTGTTTGCGCGTCATTGCGCCACTCCTTCGACGGCGAGCCCCATTTCGTTGGCAAGCGCCACCAGCTCGCCTGATGACGGGAACTGCTTGAGGCCGCTCTTCAGGGCCTCCTCGGCCTTGGGTTTGTCGCCAAGCACGGAATAGGAGCGTATCAGCCTTACCCAGCCCTCAAGATTGTTCGGGTCCTGTTTCAGACGTTCCGCAAGGCTGTCGACCATGCCGCGGATCATGGCCTGCCGATCACCCCGCGACATGTTTTCCGCCGCCGCCACGTCCGCCGGACTCGGATTGCCGGGCGCCGGCGCCGTATCCCGGCCAGGCGTAATGGTACCGCCGTTCTTGGCGATATGCTGGTTGACGAGCTGCATCCACGGCGCATCCGGGGGCGAGCCTTTGGCAATCGCCTCGAACTGCGCCCTCGCTTCAGCCGCCCTGCCTGCCTGTTCGAAGCCGAGGCCGACATAGAAACGCGAGCGGGGATTGTCCGGATCGAGCTTCATCGCCTGCTCGAATACGGAACGCGCATCCTCGGTGACGATCCCGTCGTTCGAGGCGACCAGCGTTTCGCCAAGCCCCGCGAGCCGGACCGGATTGGGGCCAAGAATGCGGATCGCGTTGCGATAGGCGAGTTCCGCGTCGCCGAGCCTCATGGAGCGAAAATAGATCGGCGCGAGCAGATCCCAGCCGGCGCCGTCTTTGGGATTTTCAGCCAGGTGCCGCTCCGCCTTGGCGACCAGCAGGGCGACATTGTTGCCGGGATTGGCAAGCCGCGCTTCGAGCGGCTGGTCCGGCAGCCCGGGATTGCCGAGCGCCAGGTAAAGACAGAGCCCGACGACGGGCGGAACCATTGTAACCACAGCGGTGGCCAGCGCATATTTTCGCGCCTTCGGGGCGGCGGTCTCCCTGCCCTCCCCGGCACCGGCCGCGGCAAGCAGCCGGCGGCCGATTTCGGCGCGGGCGTATTCGGCCTCCTCCGCATTGATCAGGCCCTGGGCCCGGTCGCGGTCCAGTTCGGCCAGCTGGTCGCGATAGACGGCGACCTCTCCGGCACGGTCGACAGACGCTGTCTTGGTGGCTCGGGCGAACGGCAGGATGAGGATTGCCGCAACGGCCGCCGTCAGAGCTGCAAGGATGATCCATAAAACCATAATGGCCCAATACTGCAACGGCCCGCGCTTTCCAACAGCGCAACCGGCGTTGACGCGAATTTGAGGCCTTTGGCCGCAAGTCCAGACCTGCATATGGGGCCGATCCGATCTGGCGGCCATGACCCATGTCAAACAGCCGCGGAAGAATCGGATGGGAGAATCAGGTGAGCGGCGTCCAGGTGCCGTTCGAATTGCGGCAGGCAGCGCCCCGCGCCGTCATGTCGCGGCCATTCATGGTGACCGTATGGCGATACTGGCGGCAGTTCTGGGTGCCCACCTGATAGGGGGCGTTGGCGACCACCTGGCCGTTCGCATCGTCACCCTTCCAGGTAATTGCCTCGCCGCCGGCGGCCCCTTCCAAAGCGCGATACTCCGCCTCGAGGGCGCGGGAACGGTCGCTTGCCGAAAGCGTTGCGCCGGTGCGGCCGACGATGCCGCCCTGCAGCGCGGAAATATAGGAAGCCGATGGTGAAGGCCGCGGTGTCAGCAGGCCGCGCGCGCCGCCGGTTCCCGCTCCCGAAGACGTGCCGCAGCCAGCCAGCAGGCCAGCAACCACAATCGATGAAACGGCATTTCGGAGGCTCAATAATCGCATCGTGTCGGAAACCGGTCGCGGCTCGTTTTCTTGGCAAATCTTATCGAGACTGGTCCCGTCCCGGCATGGCATCATTATGGCGTCATTGGGAAAACACACAAATCCGACGATCTTTCAGTCTCCCCGTATATTAGCAGACATCATCGAAATGTCTCTTCCGACAAAGATATAGCAGGCGATCCATCCGTCCATAACCAAAGGCAGGGAATAGGCCGGTGTTGCCCTTGCGCAACAGTTGCGCAGCACGGCACTACGAGATTTCCAACGTTACGGGGTTTCCTTGGCGACACCCGGAAGCAGAAGTTGTGCCCTCAGACCACCCCGCGCCCCGCGCGTCAGCTCCACCGAACCCTGGTATTCGCCGGTGATCTCGCGCACGATGGACAGTCCGAGCCCGGCGCCCGGCTTGCTTTCGTCGAGGCGCCTGCCGCGTTTCATCGCTTCGCGGATCTGATCCGGTTCCAGCCCCGGACCGTCGTCCTCGACGGCGACCTCCACCCAAGAGCGCCGTGCGGTTTCCCCTTCGCCGGATTGAGGACCGGATGTGGGCGTCGCAGTGATCCAGACGCCGGTTTTGCAGAAGCGCGCGGCATTTTCGAGCAGGTTGCCGACCGTCTCCTCGACGTCCTGCTGTTCCATGGCAAGCGCCACGCCCGGCGGGAAAACCGACAGGTGGAATTCCTTTTCCGGATTGAGCCGCCGCATCACCCTGACCAGGCGTTCCAGCGCGGGCTCGATCTCCGTCCGGGCAAGCAGCGATTCGCGCTGAGCGGCGATGCGCGCGCGGTTCAGGTAGGATTGCACCTGCGCCTGCATGCCCTCCGCCTGCGACCGCACCATGTCCGACTGCACCTTTTCGACGGCGCGCGATTCGTTGAGCAGGACCGCGATCGGCGTCTTCAGCGAATGGGCGAGATTGCCGACCTGCATGCGTGCCCGCTCGACGATGCGGCGATTGCTTTCGATCAGCGCGTTGATGTCGCTGGCAAGCGGCATGATTTCGCGGGGAAACTCGCCTTCCAGCCGCTCCGCCTCGCCGCGCCGAACCCTTTCCAGCGAGCGCCGTGCGCCGTCGAGCGGCAGCAGGCCGTAAAGGATGGCCAGACCATTGACGACGAGGCTTCCGAAACCGAAAACCGCAAGGGCGATATAGAGACTGCGGGTAAAGGCCTGGATATCCTCCTCGACGACCGCGAGATTGCCCGACACGCGGAAGCGCGCGGCACGGCCTTCGCCATCGAGAACGACCTCCGTCTCGGCAACCAGCACATTGTTCTTGTAGGCGTCGATCGCGGGGTAGAAGCGCTCGTAGCGATTGTTGAAGGGCACCGCCAGGATCGACGGAACGCTGATGTTCGAGGTGCCGAGCGAAGAGGATGAAAGCGGCGTGGCCGCAAAGGTACCGAGCGGCTCGATGATCCAGTACCACCCGGTCTCGGGCTGCGAGAAGCGCAGGTCGCCGAGCTGCGGGCTGCCGGCAAGCTTGTTGTCGTCACCGATCGTGATCGAGTTGATGACATTATAAAGCTGGGCGCGCAGGAGGTCGGTGAAGGCGCGTTCGGCCGATTGCCGGTAGAGCTGCGAGATGACGATCGAAATGACCACCAGGGCCAGCGCCGACCACAACGTGGCCAGAAGCAGCACGCGGGCAGTCAGCGAGCTTGGTCCGATCATCCGGAATTTAGGGCGCATCGTTTGGCGCTTGCATCCTGTAGCCGAGCCCGCGGACCGTCTCGATGAGGTCGACACCGAGCTTCTTGCGAAGCCGGCCCACGAAAACTTCGATCGTATTGGAATCTCGGTCGAAATCCTGGTCATACATATGCTCCACAAGCTCGGTGCGGGAAACGACCTGCCCCATGTGATGCATCAGGTAGGACAGCAGCCTGAATTCGTGCGAGGTGAGCTTCAGGGCGACGCCTTCGACGCTCGCCTTGGAAGCCTTGGTATCGAGCCGCACGGGCCCGCAGACGATTTCGGAGGACGAATGCCCCGCCGCCCGGCGGATCAGCGCCCGGACGCGGGCCAGTACTTCCTCCACATGGAAGGGCTTTGCGACATAATCGTCGGCACCGGCGTCGATGCCCGCCACCTTGTCGCTCCAGCGGTCGCGGGCGGTCAGCATCAGAACCGGCATGCCCTTGCCTCCGGCGCGCCATTTTTCGACGACGGTAATACCGTCCATGACCGGAAGGCCGATATCGAGGATCACCGCGTCATAAGGCTCGGTTTCGCCCAGATAATGGCCTTCCTCGCCATCGAAGGCCTGATCGACCACATACCCCGACTCCTTGAGGGCGTCGGAAAGCTGCCGGTTGAGATTGACGTCGTCTTCGACCACCAGAATGCGCATGCACCGCCCCTCGAATGATATGCCGGCGGCTGACCGCCACCGGACCCGCCTTACATCGGAACCCTGACGGTCACCTTGCGCGGTCTTTGATTGCCATCGCCTTGGACGAGCACCGTCACGACACAGGTCTGGCCATCGGAGGAGGGCTGAGCGGAAAGAAGCTGGCCGCCGGTTTCCCGCACCACGCGGGACGCCGCCGAGCCGCAATCGCCTGCGACGAGGACCAGATAATCACGCGCAACGACCTTCTCCGGCAAAAAGCCGGCGAAACCGGCAAGGCCGGCGGTCAGTATCGCGATGATTGGCAGTCGCGCCATGGTTACAATTTCCACTCACAAGACAAACAGGATTCATGTCCAAAGCATGTGATGGAGTATGTAGCCAAAGGCGGCTGAATGGCAAATGAATGGTCCGTAATGCTTTCCTTCATGGGCCTATTTTCCCCTGATTCCGCTCTGCGCCGCGACGCGTCCATAGATCGCAAAAAGCCCGCCGGCTGCGCCTGCCAGCGTCACCGCGAGGTCCGCGAGATCGGCCTGAACATCCGCTCCGAGCTGAATCCCCGTGACCTGCAGAAGCGAGGCGGCGACCGCGATCAACCCGCCCCAGACCGTTTTCGACTGATACCACACCTTCATGCCGTCCATGCGTCTTCTCCTTGTTTCAGCCTAGAATACTATGGTCGCCTCGGCCGGGGCGCCGAGCGGGACCGCCCGGCCCATCTGCCGGACCCGCAACGAAAGGCTCGGTTGAATCCCGCCGAAGTCGGCGATCTCATCGGTCGCCGGATAGATGAAAGCCGGCTCTGCCACCTCGACGACGCGCCTGACGACAGTTCCGTCCAGCACTTCCAGCCGGTAGCGCTCCTCCGGCTCGTCCAGCGGGATCTCTGTCCCGTCCCAACTGTCCGCCTCGATCCTGCCACGCCTCACCCAGGTCAGCCGGGCGTCGCCGGCAACCTGCCGCGCGCCGCGGATATGCACCGGCGAAAGCGGCGTCTCGGCGCGCATGCCCCCCGCAAACCTGTGCGGGCCGGAACGCCCTCCCGCCTGCCCCGGGCTTTCCGCCAGCCAGTTCATGACCAGGCCCCGCTCCTCCGCCGACAATCCGAGGGGCACAACTGCCTCGTCGAGCACGACGACGGCCGCACCCGCCGCGGCGCCCGCCTGCATCGCATCCTCGGTCCCTGCCAGTCCGCGCAGCAGGTTCGACAATGACCAGCGGTTCGGGCTGATCTCCTCGGCTGCGGCAAAGGCGACTATTTCCCAGGCACCGTCCTGCGCCTTCACCGCAATTCGATTTTCGCCATTCAGGACCGCCTGCTCGTCCGCCGACGACAATCCGCCGAAAAACAATTCGATCTCCATGGCCGGCCCCCGATCGAAGCGCCCGGCAACCCCGCCCGAAAGCGGCGCCGCCAGGATGCCCGCCCTCGCCGGCCGGTCGAGCGCCGAGCGCGTGCGATACCATTCCGCCGTTACAGAGGAAGACAGCGCCATCCGTCGCCACGGCCGGCAGAAGCCCGCGACGCGGGAGAAGCTCGCCGCCTCGCCCGGGGCAAACCGCGGCAGGTCGAGAAAGTGCAGTACAGGCGCAAATGCATCGGAGACGGCGGACCCGCCATTCCTGCGCCCCTCGTCGCCTGCATGGTTCGACGGCGCGAGCGGCGCGTGATGCCGCGCCTCGATCCGCCTTGCAACCCCTTCTTCGATCCGCTCGACGATAAAGGTTCCCTCCGGGCCGCCCGCATCCGGTAAAGCCAAGCGTAGCGCATCGCCGGGTTCGACCGCGATATCCGCCGGCGACAATGCGAAACTCAGCGACCGCCTCGCGACCCTGTGGGTCCGCAGCAACGTCTCGACCGCAGCGAGCGACGTCTCTTCCGGCAGCACCGCCGGCAGATCGTAACTCAGCGTCCGCTGACTTTCCGCCCGCGCCCGGCGCGACCGCACGCCCGCCTGTTCGTAATCCAGGCTCGGATTGTAGGAGGTCAGCACCGCCTCAGCCGCAAAATCGCTGTCATGCCCACGGTTTTCGGACCACAGCGGCTCATCCTCGATATCGGCGACAACGGTGATCTCCTTCGCCGCCAGGCTCGCCGTCAGCCGCGACCAGAAGCGCAGCCTGCCGCGGTCTTCGGCGACATCCACCTGAAAGACCTCGATCAACGGCTCCAGAAGCGCCCTCGCGGAGGTCACCTCGCCCTGCACGTAGCCGGTCAGGTCACCGCTTACCTCCGAAACATCGAACTCTTCAAAATCATGCTCGGCCAGGATCGCGGCGATCGCATCGGCAAGCGTCGTTCCGCCCAGCCGGCCATTGAGCCAATGGCCGGTACGCCAGTTGCCCCCATCGCTCCAGGCCGAAAGATCGCCCGGAAAGGCCGGAACAGGCCGCGCATCCCAGGTCCAGACAAAGACGTGGCCCGGATCGACCATGCCTCCCGGCGCCGCCTCTCCCAGCCAGTGGCCGTGATGCGCTTCCAGGAACCGCCGCTGCATGCCGTCCGATCGCCCGCCGCTCGAAAAATACGGCAGCGCGCTTTCGGCGGATTTCGGGTCGGTAAAGACATTCGGCTGACCGGCGCCCTTGTCGACCGCCGGACACCCGAGTTCGGTAAACCAGATCGGCTTCATGCCCGGCACCCAGGCCGTGGGCATCCCGGCCTCGACACCGTCCACACGATCAAAGTGCTGGTTCGACCACCAGCCCGAGAGATCCTTGTAACGGTAGACCCAGGGCTTCCCTGCCAGCCCATCGCTGATCGGCGACCGCATCCGGTTCCGCCGGTCGGTTTCGCTCGCATAATACCAGTCGAAACCCTCGCCGGCGGCGATCTGCGCCGCCATGGCCTGCTCATCGTCCGCAAGACGAAAGCCATCTGGATTTTCGGTCCAAAGATCCTCGTCGCGCCAATCGCCGAGCGGCATGTAATTGTCGATGCCGACCGCATCGATATCCGGCGAAGCCCAGAGCGGATCGAGATGGAAATGCACCTCGCCCGAACCGTCCTGCGGATGATAGCCGAAATACTCGCTCCAGTCGGCGCCGTAGGTGATCTTCGTCCCCGGCCCGACGATCGCCCGCACGTCTCCTGCCAACCCGACCAATTCCTGCACGAAGGGAAACGCCCCCGTCTCGTCGCGCAACCGCGTCAGCCCGCGCAGTTCCGAACCGATGACGAAGCCATCGACCCCGCCCGTGGCAGCCGCCAGGCCGGCATAGTGCAGCACCATGCGCCGGTAACCTTCCGCGCCGGCGCTGAAAGCCTGCACCTGCGCCCGCGCACCGGCACTCCTATCCGCCGACAGCGGGAAACAAGTGATCCGCCCGCGCCAGGGGAATGCCGCCTGCTCCGCGCCGCCATAAGGATCCGGCCGGGCGTTGCCGGGCGGGATATCCATCATCACGAACGGATAGAGATAGACCTTCAGCCCACGCGCCCTGAGGTCGGCGATCGCCTGGGCCACGCTCGCATCGCTTGGCGTGCCGCCGAATGCCGGCCCGCCGTCCCGGCTTACCAGATGCGCCTCGCGACGCAACATGCCCGCCACTGACCATTCGGCGCTCTCCTCCCACCGCTCGGGCACTTCGACCCCCGGCACGATCCGGCAAAACCCCGCTCGGAGATCCGTCCCGAACCAGGAGACCACCAGCGCCACCCGTTCGAGGTTCGGGCAGATCGCCTGCAACTCGTCGATCGATGCCTGCCAGTCGGTCCGGGATGTCAGCGTATGGCGATTGAGAATGCGCGCACTGCCCTCGCCGGTCTTCTCCGTCACCGGCACAGTCGCATAACCATGTTCGGTCGCGCCCGGAATGACCGTCACGGCGCGGATCTGTTTCTCGAGCCTGCCTACCGGCCGCAGGACTTCGAACTGCAGAAGCGGAATGCGATTGCCGAAACTGTCGAGCGGTAGCCGTTCGAATATGACATAGGCCAGTCCGCGATAGGCCGGCGCATTGCCCTCGCCCTGCTTCGCCTCGATCAACGGATCGGGCAACTGCTCTTCGTCACCACGATAGACCCGCATCTCGATCGCCGTCAGGTCGAGCTCGCGCCCATCGGCCCAGACCCGCCGCACGCCCGCGATCGTCCCCTCGCAGAGCCCGACCGCCAGGTTTGCGAAATAGCGGAACGTCTCCACCCGCGACCCGCTCGTCGCCTTGCCGCCGGAGCGCTCGCGCGTCACCTCCTCCTCGAAACGCGTCGCCCAGATCAGCGTACCGCCGATCCGCACCGTTCCATAGATACGGTTGACCGCCGTCCCCTCGTCCGCACCCGGGATGCGCGCCGTCGCAAGGCGAGGCCCGGAGATGGTCGTGCCGCCACCGCCGATCAGTGCCCGGTCGACCATGCTGCCGGCCAGCGCTCCCGCGGCCCGCCCGATGATCGCGCCGACCGGACCGAACACGCTGCCGAGCGCCGCGCCCGCCGCCTGGAAAAGGATAGTGGCCATGGAAATACCTCGCGTTCTGCAATCACGCGAGTGACCACTTTTCACCCTTCATGATTGCATGCTAAGCTTGTGGAGGTTGTGAGCAAGAGCAGCATGCGCCGCACCAGCCGGCGCGTCGATGACATAGGCCTCATCGACCTTGGCAGAGGCCCTGCTCTCAATCATGGAGGGGATGTTATGGGGCGAAGGCCTTTTAGCGTCACGCTGATGGTGAAAAAAACCCGGACGGGCTGGTCAATAGCCGTCCGGGTCATATTCGCTACCTAAGTAAAACGATGGGCGAGGCGGCAACCTCGCCCATCACTCCACCAATATATACCACATTCGACCAGATGCAACTCGCCGCTCCAAAATTGCAATCAAAGGTTGTTTTTACAGCGTAAAAGGGTGCTCGGTTGCGGGCATCGTGCCTTGACAGGAAACCGGTACACCCCCGCCATCCGCCGCCGCCACGAGGGCACTAGCGCCGAGCGTGTCACCGTGCTCTGCTCATACGCATGGATAAAATGCTGTGGCCCGGCGAGGACCCCCGCGTGCTTGGCCGCACAATCCGGCCGCCACCGGAACAGCAGGACATCACCGGCCTCCGCTTCAGCCATCGGCAGCGGCGGCCCGAAAAGTCGCATCGCCGCCTCCGCGAGCCGGTCTTCGCCGCTTCGCTCCGCCCAATCGGGCGCATAAGCCGGCACAGTCTCCGGTTCCTCGCCGTAAAGCTCGCGCCAGATGCCGCGAATCAGCCCGATGCAATCGCAGCCGACACCGTTCGTCGCGCCCTGATGCCGATAGGGCGTGCCGATCCATCCTTGCGCCAGCGCCACGATCCGTTCACCCTGCCCGCTCATTCGAAGATCGGGCCGCCGTCATGGACCCGCTCCCCATCGGCATAGGAATAGGCGAAATCGGCACCCGGAACATGCGGAAAGCCGCGGAAATTCAAGTGGTTTGCAAAACGCGCCCTGCAGGTCGCAAATGACTTGTCGCAACCGGCGGTCACCGCGAACGTGTCGCCCGGCGAGACCGGCATTTCCAGTGGCAGCCAGAAAGTCAGCTCCACCGAACCATCCGGCCGCTTCTCGTGCGCATCGACATCCACCGTCGCACCGCCCGAAAACGTCAGCACGCCCTGCCGGAAGAAACCGCTCTCGAAACCGCCGAGCCCCGAAACGACAACCCGGCTCGCATCCCTCACCGTGATCACCGCCCCCTCGCCGCGCCACGGATCCAAGTCGACGCCGCACCGGACGTCACCAAGGCTCGCGTCACAGCGCCGGTTGTAGACACGCCCCTGCGGCTGGCTCAGCCGATGCGCCGGACTGCGCAGCTCTGCCCGGAACTGCCCGCCGGCGCGGGAAACCTCGCCGATCTCCCGCACGTTCAAAAGCACGTGCTGATCCGGCGCCGCCCAGTTGACCAGAAACAATTCCACCCGAGCGCCGTCATATCTGCCCGCCGCCAGGTCCTGCTCGCGGATCGCCACACTGGAAAACCCGCCCGCCACCTCGTCCGCACCGGCCGAAAGCCCAGTCGCCGCCTCCGCCTCGCTTGCCGAAAAACCGCTCGCCGCCAGGAAGGTCGTGCCGTCGAATGTAAGGTCATGATCATGCTCGGTAAAACCCAGCACGATGCCGTCACGCCGCGTCACTCGCCATGCATGGCAGGTGGTCGTCGTCTCCCGCGCCAGATGTTCGGCCAGATCAGCCGGTACGGTTCTCATGCCAAAACCTCCGTCAGCGGAATGGTTGGAATATGCCCGGCATCGAAATGCGCGAGATTGATGTCGATCCGGTCCGTATCGAACCGCACCGGCACGTCGAATTCGTAGCCCGCCCGCACAGCGGACCCGACCGGCGGGACATGCCCGGCGGCAAAGCTGACGATCCCCGTCGCCGCATCGACGGACCAGGCCTCCGGCGCTTGGCCTACGCCGTCCACCGACACCACCACCGAGCCTGCGACCGGCTTGGCGATCCGTCTCGTCCAGCCGCCCCCGCCATCCGCGTAGGTTTTGACGAGTTGGAACGCCGCGGTCTCCCCGTCGCCCGTGCCGATCACCTGATCGGTCGCCGACGCAACCTCGCCCGGTGCGCAGGATTTCCAGTCGACCGGATCGCGGAACCGGAATCCGTAAAGCTGCCCGCCCCGCGCCTCGAAAAATTCCAGTACCACATAAAGATCGGCGAGCGATTTCACCCCCGAACCGGCATCATAGCCGCGCCTTGAATCCCGCCAGCGCTGGTTGCGCTGCTCGCGCCCATTGGAAAGGTTGACGATATCGGTGCGCCGCACCGGACCGCCGGTTGCCCCGAGCGCCAGGCGCAGCGGGAACCGGACCTCGTGAAAACCGCTCATCTTTTCCTCATAAATTTCAGGTCACAAGCCGCGCCGGCCGCGCGAAACGCTGCGCGCCAGCATGGCGGAAATCTGCCCCTCGCTTTTGCGGAAGCTCGCCGCGTCGCCCGCCGTCACGTTGAAGACGATCTGCGGGCCAGCGCCGCCGGCCGCCGCCACGCCGAGCGAGCCGTCCGGGCCGCGTCTGAGCGGCAGGATCGCTTCCGCCCCCGCCTCGCCCATCAGGCCCATGTCGCCGCCCATCGGAAAAAAGCTCGGCGCCCGCACCACGCCGCCATCTGCAAATGGCGTCACAGACCCAACCAGCCCGCCAATCGCGTTGCCCAGCATGTTTTCAAGCGGCCGCAGCCCGGCCGCAAGCGCAATGTCGGAAAGCCGGTTGCCGAGGCCGCGCAACACATCCTCCAGCCCCCGCCCGCCCGTCGTCGCTGACCTGAGCGCCCCGGTCAGGGCTGCTCCAAACCGTTGCGAACGGACTTCGAGATCCGCCATCACGTCGGTCAGCGCCTCGGCACCGGACAAGGTCCCGGCCAAACTCTTGTCGTCGTCTTCCATGGTTGCCTTCCGTTTCTTACCGTTCATCGCCGCTGCTATGAACAGGGAACATCAGAGAAACTGCCCCTCATCCGGCTGCCGCCACCTTCTCCCCGTTTTCACGGGGCGAAGGGCGTAAGTCGCACCGACCTTGCTCCAATCACAGGCAACACGCGGGGCACGTCCCCTCTCCCCGTCAAAACGGGGAGAGGGTTAGGGTGAGGGACAATTTTAAGACGCAAAGCCAACTGACAAAACCAGACAAGCGGCACACTCACCGGTCAGGAAACGCCCGCATCAACGCCTCCAGCCCGGCCTTCCCGATCCCCGCCCGCCGCGCCCTCAACCCGCCGGTCATCGCAAAGAACTCGACCGGCGTCAGCGCCCAGAAATCCCTCGGCGGAAGCCGCAGCAGGCAGAGGCCGGCGTGCATCACCGTTTCCCAGGGAAACGGTTCCGGCCTTGATTGTTCGGTCGCAGGTGCAGAGGGATAACCGACTGCCACTGCCCCGTTGCCCGCCACGGCCCTCAAGGGTTTGCCGTAGCGTCCCCGCCCGGCCCCGCAAACGTCGCCGCCAGCAGATCGCCGACAATCTCGGCGTAGCCCAGAATTCCGCCCTCGATGCTCATCGCCGCCACCTCGTCGTCGGAGAACAGGTTGCCGCCGCCGCGCAGGCCGGCGCCGATCAGCCGGATCATGTCCGCCGCCTTCAGCCGGCCGGAGGAAAACCGCTCCGCCAGGCTATTCAGGTCGCCGACGGAAAAGGCCGTCTCCAGTTCCGCCAGCGCGCCGAGCGTCAGGCAGAGAATGCGGCGCTCGCCGTCGATCACCGCCTCCACCTCGCCGCGCCTGCGGTTTGCGTGCCCGCCCGCCATCAGAGCGCTCCGAAGGTCAGGCTGCCGGCCGATTCCAGCGCCAGTTCGAAGCGGATCTCGCCATTGTGCTCCCCGGAATATTCGAGCGCGGTCACCTGGAACGGTCCGGTCAGCATTCCGAAGGCGGGGATCAGGATCTGCCAGGCAAGAATGCTGCCTGCAAAAAACGCGGCCCGGACCAACGCATCGCTTTGCTGGTCCTTGAAGATGCCAGCCCCGGTCAGCGAGGCGCGCTGCACGCCGGCGCCGCCCAGAAGCTCGCGCCAGCGTCCGGCGCTCTCGGCATCGGTAATATCGACGGTCTCCGCATTGAAGGCGAGCCGCTTCGAGCGCAGCCCCGCCACCGTCAGGAATGCGCCGTCGTTGTCGATCTTCAAGAGCAGGTCCTTGCCCTTCTGCGCCACCATGTGGAAGTCCTTTCCAGTGTTGTCGGATTGTCGCTTCCGCCCGCCGCAAAGCGGTGCTAGAGCATCGGGCGCACACCTTTTTCGCGAATGCGCCTCCACGCCATGTCCACACCCCTTCCCCTGCGCTCCGCTCAGACGATCGCCGTGCTTTCCGTCACGCAGATCATTTCCTGGGGCACGAGCTTCGACATGCTCGGCGTCATGGGGCGCGTCATCGCCCCGCAACTCGGCCTGCCAAACGAGGTGGTATTCTTCGGCCTGTCGATCATGATGCTGGTCAGTGCGCTTGCCAGTCCCATGGCGGGCCGGCTGCTCGCTCGCCACGGTGCAGCAAAAGTCATGGCGACGGCTTCCGTCATCTTGGCGGTCGGCCTCCTGCTGCTGGCGGCCGCGCACGAAATCCTGATCTACGGCCTTGCCTGGATCGTCATCGGCATAGGCGGCGCGCTCGGTCTCTCGGCGCCCGCCTATACGGCGGTCGTCGAGCGCGAAGGGCTGGGCGGCAAGCGCATCATCGCCATCCTGATGGTGTTCACGGGCCTTTCGGCCACGATCTTCTGGCCGGCCTTGGCGCTGATGAACAATCTCGTCGGCTGGCGGCTGACCTTCGTTCTGTCCGCCGGGCTGCAGCTATTCGTCTGCCTGCCGCTTTATCTGTTCGGCCTGCCGAAGCCGATGGAAAGCCGGGAACAGGCAGCGGCCGCCGAAACCGTGCCGGTCCCCTTCACCGAGCCGGAGCGCCGCAAAGCCTTTTTCCTGGTCGCCGCGACGACCACGTTGAGTTCCTTCGTCGGCTTCGGCATGTCGCCGACGTTCCTGGCGCTGCTCAATGCTGCGGGCGCGTCGCCGGCACTTGCGCTGCAGCTGGGTTCGGCACGGGGCGCGATCAGCGTTTCCGCCAGGTTCGTCGACATGCTGCTCGGCCGGCGCGGCAATGCGATCATCACCACGATCATCGGAACGGTCCTGACGCTGGCGAGCTTCCTTCTGGCAGCCGCGGTCACGTCCTCGTCGGCGGCGCTGATCGCTTTCGTCGTACTCTTCAGCTTCGGCGCCGGCGTCGTTTCCGTCGCCCGCGCGCTGCTGCCGCTGTCGCTCTTTTCGGCAAAGGAATTCGGTCTCCAATCGGCGCGCCTGTTGCTGCCGCAAAACCTTGCCAATGCCGCGGCACCCGTCATCTTCACCGCACTTCTCGACCGCGCCGGCGCCGGCGCCGTCCTTTTAACGGGCGCAACGCTCTCGGCGGTCTCGCTCATCTTCGTGCTGATGCTGGTGAGGCTGGTGCGCACGGCGGATGCGCGAAGGGAAGACCTCAGTCCCGCTTCATGATCCTGTTTTTCCGCTCCCGATCCAGTTCCACGATGCGCACGCGCATCTTCTCGAAGAAGTCCTTGGGCAGCATGCCGTAGTCCCAGCGGTTTGGATCGTCCGGGCGCGGTCTCAGGTCGTAACCGGGCCACATGAACCGGTTGAGTTCGTCCAGCCGCAGCCAGTGACGACCATCGTCGAAACCGAGGCTTTTGCAGATCGCGGCAGGTATTTCGAGCGATGCCGCCTTACTGTCCCCGGCAGGCGGGGAATGCGTCACCGGCGCCACGATCGTCTGGATGGCACCCGCCTGATTGTAGGCGGCAACAACGATCGCGCAGGGACGATCCTTGGTCGCCTCGACGGAACCGTGATCTTCCTCACTGCTCCAGAGAAACGCATAACGGATGACCAGGCCCGGTTTCGGCTCGGGGATGCTCACTTGGCGATCGTGCCGTATTCGGCGTCTGCGATGGCCGCAAGCGTCGCGTCATCCAGTTCGCCGATGGTCAGGATTTCCCGTTCCTTGCGTTTCAGCATTTCATAGTGGGCAAGCTCGCTGGCGGACAGATAACCGCCCACGACGCGCCCGTGGCTGGTGACGCTGATCACCTTGGCACTGATCGCCTCGTCTTGGTATCTTGCGAAATTGCGAGCGAATTCCGTAGCCGCAACGCGGAGGGGTTCAGCCATGGGGTGCCTCCTTCAATTTGCGTAAAATACGAAAAACACGTAATTTACGCAAGGCTATTCCGTCACCGCCCGGAACCGCATCTCCGCCAGATGGAACTTCGTCTTCGGCTCGCGACGGCTGCGCATGCCGACCTGCTGCAGGTTCACCAGCACCAAGCTGCCGTCGAGCGCCAGCGCCGCGTCGTGGAGCAGGCCATGTACCAGCCCGGCGACTTCCTGCGCCTGTCGCCGTCCCTCGGCTTCGGACCAGATTTCCAGGACCAGAAGATGTTCCTCGCCCGGCCCCCCGTCGGTCGAGAAATCGCGTGTCTCGATTTCGCCGAACACAATGGAGGGAAGTTTCGCCCGCGGCAGCAGCCGGTCGCGGATGCCGTCCGCCCCGATGATCGCGGTCAGCGCCGCATCGCCGGCGAGCGTTCGATGGATCGCCTGCAGAAGTGCATTCGCCGCCGTCATCGGGCCTCCTCCTCGCATTGGCAGACGAGATAACGCCGCGTCTCGTCCGGATCGTGCACCAGCTTCACCAGGAAGACCCGCGCCCCTTTTCGAAACCGCTGGCCGGCCGATATGCCGTCGCGGAACCGCACCCAGATGCGATGGCTGATCGTGCCGCCCTCGGCCGCAGCCTGTTCTTCGACAACGAACGAGACCGGCTCTATCCGCGCCCAGAGCGAGGCCATCACCTCCCAAGTGACGGTCGCGCCGCCCTGACCGTCCGGCTGCGCCTGCGGCACTTCGAGGTCGAGCCGGGCGGTCATCGACCCCGGATCGAAGAACAGGACCATCAGAGCCTCCGCATCCGGAAGGGGGCGATCAGCCGCTCGTAGCCGTCGGGAATGCCGGCCGGCTGCTGGTCCGGCGAAACGACGCCGCGGAACGCGAACATGTGGCCGATATGGAGCGACATCGCCCGCTTCAAGGTATCCGGCACGTCGGTTCCCGCCTCGCCGAAACCGGCGGAAAAGTCGATCTCGATGCCGTTGACGGATCTGCCCGGCTCGGGCGGATGCCTCAGCCACAGCCGGGCCGGCCGGCCTTCACCGTCGAGCAGATGATCTTCCAGTGGAACTTCAAGCTGCATTCCGTCGGCGTCGTAAACGGTAACGTTCTCAATCGCCTGCACCGGTGATCTCGAAATCCGAATCACGCCGTCCGACGGCCAGCGGTCGAGATAAAGACGCCATCCCTGAGACATCAGGCAAAGCCCCGTCTCCCTTTCCAGGTGTTCGCGGGCGGTCCTGATCAGCGAGGCCAGCAGCGCATCCTCGTCACTTCCATCGAGACGCAGATGCGCCTTCACCTCGGCAAGCGTCAGCGGCTCCGCAGCGGGCGGAGTGGTTTGGGCGTAGGTCATATTCGTCCTTGGAAAACTGGGCGGCCCCTCATCCGCCTGCCGGCACCTTCTCCCCGCAGGCGGGGAGAAGGACATATGCCGCACGGGCATCACGAAGAGAGACAGGAGCAGGGCACGTCCCCTCTCCCCGCCTGCGGGGAGAGGGTTAGGGTGAGGGGCAGCCCGTAGCGCCTGCCCGATAACGAGACGCCGGCCGGCTTACGCCGCCGAAAACTTCACCACCTTGATCGCCTCGAAATTCTGCACCCCACCGCCGACGCGCTTGGTGGTGTAGAAGAGCACATAGGGTTTTGCGGAATAGGGATCGCGCAGGATGCGCACCCCCGCCCGGTCGACGACGAGATAACCGGAACGGAAATCGCCGAACGCGATGGAGAGCGAATTCTCCGCCACGTCGGGCATCTCCTCGGCTTCGGCGATCGGGAAGCCCATCAGCGAGGCCGGCTGGCCGGCAGATGCCGGCGGGTGCCAGAGATAGTTGCCATCGGCATCCTTGAACTTGCGGATATCGCCCTGCGCCTTGCGGTTCATCATGAACGTGCCGTTCTGGCGATGGCCGGCCTTCAGCGCATAGATCAGGTCGATCAGCGTGTCCGAAGGCCCGGTCGACTTCCAGCCGCCAGCCACGCCGGTGGCGATGTGGCCGATATTGCCCCAGCTCCAGGCGCTGTCGGCCACCGTCGGATAGGACAGGAATCCCTTCGGCTTGTTGATGCCGTCGCCGCGGATGAAGGCGTCGCCCTCCTGTTCGGCGAACACGATATCCACCTCGCCGGCGATCCAGGCCTCGATATCAACCGCCGAATCGTCCAGCAGCGACTGCGTGGCGGCCGGCATGGCGTAGAGTTCCATGGTCGGGAAGGAGAGTTCGGCCAGCTGCGGCGTATTGGTCTGCGGCCGCGCCGCGGTCTCCGCCACCCAGCCGGTCGAAAGCCCGGCCGCCGCGAACGGCTTCTTCAAGACGGCGGAGGAGACGGTGCGCACGGTCGATAGCGCCCGCATCGGCGAAACAATAGAGATACGCCGGCCGATTTCGGTGTCCGTTTCCGGGGGCACGAGATAACCGCCGTCGGCACCGGTCCCGCCGGAAAACGCCTTGGCCTCCAGTTCGCGCAGGCCGTTCTCATCGCCGCGCCTGACATAGGCGTCGAAGGCCGCCTTGTGCTCGACAGCCTCGGCCGAAAGCTCCGCATCGCCGCGGCCAAGTTGCGGCCTGGCCTTCTTCAGTACCAGCTGGTCGAGCACCTTCTTCTGGTCGTCGACGGCGCGGTTGATGCGGTCCATCTTGTCGCGGGTCACGACGTCGGCGGTCAGCTTCTGCTCGGTCTCGCCAAGACGGCGGTCGTTGACCTCCTTGAAGGCCTCGAACGCCTCCATGAACTCGTCGAAGGCCGCCGTCACCGTTTCCGGGACGGCCTTCACCTCGGGCGCCACACTTGCCATCGTTCTCGCCTGATCCGTCATATCGTTTTTCCTTTGAAGGTTGATTTCATCATCATCTTCGCCGCCCGCCGCATCTGGCGGACGAGTTCGGTTTCCCTGTCGCGGAAGAACCGCGCATGCTTGACGTTGGAGACCCGGGCCGAAGGCAGCATCGGAAAGGTCACCACCGAGATTTCCCAAAGGTCGGCCTCGATGATTTTGCGCACGCCGGTCTTGGCGTCGGTGCGCGCCTTGACCGTGCGGAAGCCGATCGACAGCCCGTCGAGCGCGCCTGATTTCATCAGCGCCAGCACCTCGCGGGAGCGGGCGACACCGGGCGACAGCATGCCTTCGACATAAAGCCCGCGGGCATCCTCGCGGATCGTCCGCCAGGCGCCGATCGGCTCGGAAGGATCGTGCTGGTAGAGCATCCGCACGCCCGGCGCCCCGCGCTCGACGAGGCAGTTGCGGAAAGCGCCGCGCTCGATCGTATCCTTGCCGAGATCGACCTCGCCGAAGACGCTGGCATAACCGGAAAAAACCCCGTCGCCGGTAATGCCGGCGAGTTCCAGATTGGCGAATTTGCGCGCAGTCGGACGCGGCCCGCGATAAGCGTGCATGGGTGGTCTCCCTAAAATTGAAATGATGTCGCCGGCAAAAGGGTTGAGGCCAGCAGCCCCTCATCCGCCTGCCGGCACCTTCTCCCCGCATGCGGGGAGAAGGACATGCGCCGCACCGTCTTCTCCCAATCTCACCGTTCGTACGAAAACGGAGAGCAAGCCCCTTGCGTCCTTCTCCCCGTCACGACGGGGAGAAGGTGGCGGCAGCCGGATGAGGGGCAAAGCCACAAGCCGGAAGCCCCTTATCCGCCCGCCCTCTTCCCATACCTCTCCGCCACCCGCGCCAGCATGCCCAGCACCCACCAGGCACAGAGACTGGCCGCAGCCGAGCCCGTCAGCATCACCTCGGGGCCGGAAAGCTCCCCGCCGATCCCCAGCCTTTCCACCAGCCAAAGCCCGGTCGGCCCGCCGAAGATCATCCCGCAGCTCAAGCCCGTCAGAAACCGGCTCGCCGCCTCGCGGCGGCTTTTCGGCAAAAGATAGATCAGCGACACGCCGGCCCCCGCCGTGGCACCGGCGATCCTCGCAGCCCACATGCCGGGAAGGACGGCCGGATCGTTTCCGAGGTCAGCCATTTTTAATCTCTCTTGTTTATGATGCACGCATATGGATCGAACGGCGCTGCTGCCATGCAACCGGCCGTTCCGCGCTCGACAAGGGGCGGCGGATCCAGTTTCCATCAATGTTCAGAATCGCTTGAGGCTATCTACTGGGAAGTTGAGTCCGGCACTTCGCAAGTTGAGTGAGTTGCACGAAATGCCTGGAGCGGCCGAACCATCCCCGGACGGCATCATCAGTTTCAAGCCGAGCCGTCCGTCTATTGCCTGTAGATGTCCTCATCTTCATCAGGCCTGTCATCCTGCCTGCCATGCCTGACGATCAGGATCAGCACCCCTTCGGGATCGACTTCGTACTCGACGAGATAGGGCGCAATGACCAGAATCCTGACGCCATTGGAGCCCGGCTTGACCTTGCCCATTTCCGGATGCTGCGCCAGAAGCGCCTGGGCATTCCGCAATTTCCTGCTCAGCTCGCGCACCGCCGGAGCGCTGAACCTAGCCAGATAGATCCGCTCCGACCTGATGTAGTCCGCAGCCATCGTGGAGATGCGGACTTTCTTCATGCGGCATCGGTCCGGGATTTCTCATCCGCAGCATTCAAGCCGTCCAACTCGTCGAGAAGGTCGTCCATATCCATGACCTTTCCGTCACGCACGTCCTGGCGCGCAGCGGCAATTTCCAGAAGCTCGCTTCCTTCCGTGGTCAGGTAGGCTTTCAGCGCCCGCACGATCACCCAGCTGCGGCTGCGATCCGCCGTCTCGGCGATCTTCTCGATGTCCGCGAGAATCTCGACCGGCAGACGCAGGGTGATCGGATCGGAGAGAGTAGGTTTGGCCATGGTCGCCTCCATTTGTAATACCGCGTATTACAAATACACCATACCTTACCCGATTAATACCCCACCGCCTCCCGCTTCTCCTCGTCGCTCAGGAACGCCGCCGCCCCGACCCTCGCCCACAGAGCCTCGCGCTCGGCGGAGAGCCCGGCGATCCGGTCGAGGTCAGGTTCCAGCCGCAGCCGCTCCCCATGGGCCTGGGACAGCCAGGCGGAAAAGCTCGCGGCGGTGCGGGAGATCAGCGGCAGCACGGTGAGGCGATAGAAGGCGCGGTTGGCCTCCTGGTAGTTGGCATAGGTATTGTCGCCGGGAATGCCGATCAGCATCGGCGGCACGCCGAAGGCGAGAGCGATGTCGCGGGCGGCCCCGTTCTTCGCCTCGATGAAATCCATGTCCTTCGGCGACAGGCCCATCGCCTTCCAGTCGAGCCCGCCTTCGAGCAGCAGCGGCCGCCCGGCATTGACTGCCCCGGAATAACCCGCCTCCAGTTCATCCTTCAGCCGCTCGTACTGGTCGGCGGAGAGGTTGCCGCCATCCTTCGGCTGGTAGACCAGCGCGCCGGACGGTCTGGCGGAATTGTCGAGCAACGCCTTGTTCCAGCCCGCCGCCGCATTGTGCAGGTCGAGTGCCGCGCCGGCCGCGCCGAGCGGCGGAAAGCCGCAATGGTCGTCGAGCGGATGAAACAGTTTCAGGTGCAGCAGCGCGATGCCGTCGCTTTCAACCGGCAGCCGTCGCGTGGTGCCGCCGGCGCGGTAATCGTAGCCCGCCACCCAGCCGTCACGCCCCTCGACCACGCTCACCCGGTCGGGCCGCAGCAGATGCAGTTCGCGCAACTCCCCGCCGATCGACAGCGGTTCGACATAGGCATTGCCGGACAGCGCCAGGTGCCCGTAGAGCGCCTCGAAAAAGTCGGGGCCGCCCTGCCGTCCGTTCGGCCGGGCGAGCAGCGCCAGCGCCGGGTGGTCGGCAAGCTCGGTCGCTCCGTCATAGGCAAGCCAGGGAACGGCCGCGGCGGCTTCGGCGATCATCCGCACCGCCCGGTAGGCGACCGGGTTCCTCATGAAGCCTGCCCGCGCCAGCGCCGCATAGGACCGCCCGGACCAATGCGCCGCCGCCTCGCCGGAGACGATCGCAAAACCGGAGGTCATCTTGGTTTCGCTCTTCTGGGTTTCCGTCCTCGGAACTTCGGGCACGCCCTGTCGCCCGCCCGTGGAAAACCACGGGCGCCGGAATGGAGATTTCATTGTGACTTGTCCTTTCGTTCGGGCGCCAAGGCCCGCCTTAGGGAAGCGGCAGGGGCGCCTTCACCGCGCTTTCGCTGTCGAAATCGGCTGCCATGCGGATTTCACGGATTGGCCGGACGATGTCGATCGATGCCTGATAGACCGGATGCGCCTTGTAGGCGGCCAGCGCCGCGGCATCCTCGAACTCGCCGTAAACGACCAGATCGACCTCGTTGCCGAGCTGGTCGCTCTTCACATTGGTGCCGATCTCGAGGATAGACGCATGCGGATTGCCGGTCAGCAAGGAAAGGCCCGCCCGTACCCGCTCGATCTCGCCGGCCTCAGCCGTGAAAAACACGATGTGACGTATCATGGGAACCTCCAGCAATGCGGAGGCCTCGCTATCACGGGCTGCCACGGGCCACAATGCGGCCTATTGCAGCGCCTCGGCAAACCCCCGCGCATGCCGCGCCACGAGTTCCGCCCGGTCGCTGCCGTTGATGATTTTTCGCGCGCCCACCCAGTCCGCCCCAGCCTGCCCGAAATAGTCGCCAAGCTTCCGCCCGGTGAAACTGCCGCGCCGCATGCCCTCGATCAGGATCGCGACCGAGACCGGCATTTCCATCGCCCGGCACGGATCGGCCACCAGGTCGATCCCGGTCACGTTGGACATCGCCTCGTAGTTCCGCCGGTGGGTCAGTTGCACCAGTCCGCGGCCAAGCCAGCTTTTTCCGTCTGCGTCCGGCCGCCAATAGGGCGTCTTCACCGACCCGAGCCGGCCCGCCGCGAAAGCCGCGTCCAGCCGCGCGATCGCGGACCTGTCGCTGGCCGCCAGGGTCTCCCGAACGGGCTGCATGGTGGCGGCCGTCTCGTGAAAGGCGGTCGCCAGGACGTAGGCGAGCGGCGGGTGCTCGTCCTGGCCGCCCCTCTCCCGCCAACCGTCGAGAATCGCCGTCAGCCCCTCCACCTGGCCGGTGACCAGCCGGCCTTTGAAGAGCCTCGTCCGAACGAAATCAAAGAAAGCATGCCGGTTGTGAGCCATGTGGAGCCTACTCCCATACCGCGTCGCAAAGTTTCAATCGGTTTAGAAAAACTAAATCGTTTTAAGACCTTAGGCGGCAGTTTACTTTTTTCTAACGATGTGGAACCAACGGCTCCACACGACGTTCATGTCGGCTTTCTAAACAACAGGAGATCATGACGATGCAGCAGCCCGCACCGGCCGCCCCTTCCAAGCCGATCCCGCAGCATGTCGTCGAGCGGATGGAATCCGAGTGGAGGCAGATTCGCGAAAGCGCCCAGCCGAAGCCGGCCACATCGCGCTGATCATCATCGACCTCGCAGAGAGCCGCGCCTAGATGCCCCGCACCCGCGGCTCCCCGTGACCTTCCAGCATCAGCGCCGTCAGCGCCCAGACCAGCGCGTCGAGCCGGTCGGGCGAACGGCCTGAGGACAGGCCGTCGGGTCCGAAATCGCACATCTGGTCCTCCAGTTCCGCGAACCGCCCGGCATGAGCCACCCGCCCCTGTTCGTAGAGCGCCGCCACCGGTTCGGCGCGCAAAAACTTGCCGCGCGTCGCCCGCACCATCGTCACCGGCAGCGCCGCATCGACGCTTTTCAGCATCGCCGTCACCATCTCGCCGCCCTGGTTCACTTCGGCCACCACCCGGTCCGCCTGGAAGCGCGCATAGGCCCGCGCCACCGCATTCGCCCAACCCGCCGGCGATTTGCCTTCGACCGAACAATCGGCCAGCACCACCGCCCGGCCGCTTGCCTCCAAACCGGCGACGACAATGCCGCAGCAGGAATGTTCGCCCGAACCCGAAGGCGGATCGACGGCGACGACGATGCGCCGCAGCGCACCGGTAAAGCGGATCGTGAAGGCTTCCAGGTCGGCCCGTTTCCACAGCGCGTCCTCGCGGTCCTCGATCAGTTCGCCGGCGAGTTCCTGTCGTCCGAGCCGCGTCCCCCCGTAGCGCGCTTCCAGCGCCGATATGAAACCCGGCGAAAGATTGCCGGCATTGGCCTGGGTCGAAATCCGGACGAGTTGCGTGCCGGGATCGGCGATCAGCCGTTTCAGGATCGGCACCGGGCGGGGCGTCGTCGTCACCAGCTGGCGCGGATCGGCCCCGAGCCGTAGCCCGAACTGCAGCATGTCGAAGGTTTCCTCCGCATGCCGCCACTTGGCGAGTTCGTCGCACCAGGCGAAATGAAACTGCGGCCCGCGCAAACTCTCCGGATCTTCCGAGGAAAAGATCTGCGCGATCGCCCCGTTCGGCCAAACCAGCCGCCGGCGCGAAATCTCGAAAGACGGCCGGTTCCTCCGCGCAATCCGGCAGATGCCGGAAACCCCGTCGATCATCACCTCGCGGGCATCGCCCAGCGTTTCCGCCACCAGCGCGATCCTGAGCTGCGACCGTTTCTCCGCCGAAGCAAGCCCATGGATCCACTCGGCACCGGCCCGCGTCTTGCCCGAGCCGCGCCCGCCCATGATCAACCATGTCCGCCAGTTTCCGGCGGGCGGCCTCTGTTCGCAGCGGCCTTTGATATCCCAATCGCGCTCATGATCCCGCATGAAGCCGGTCAGGGACGTATCGGGCTGCTCGTTCCTCTCTGGAAAGTGCCCGCCTGCAGGAAGAAGACCCTGCGGCTGCGGCAAACCCCCATTGATCTCCCCCTCAAGGGGGGAGATCGGGTTGCCGCACCGCCCGGCGTTCCGTTGCCCGATCGCATCGCTCAAAGCCATGCCTTCCGAAACGGCCGCTTGAGATTCCTCACGAAATTCCGTGACCTGACGCAGATCCCGTCGAAACCCCGCCGCCACCGAGACCGATTTGCCCGCCGTCTTTTCCAGAGCCCGCCGCGAAGTCCGCTGGCTCGGGTACCACGCGTCCAAATCTCTCCAAAACGGCGGGTGGCGGCCCATCCCGCTTCCATGCTTCGTAAAGCCGATAGGCATTTTCATTGGCGCGATCCTCGATCATTTTCATGAAGCGGGCTTTCGCCTCCTCATAGCCGCTCTCGTCCGCATCGCGCTCGGCGGCCTCGTCGCGGTCGCGGGCGAGCTGGCGCTGCAGGCTGTCGACTTTTTCGAGGGTGCGGACGATCAGCGACATGGCGTCGGTCGCCGCCTTCACGTCGGCGCGCGCCAGTTTCTGCGCAGCGTCGTCGCCATTTTCGAGCGCCGCCTCCGCCGAGGTACGCATCCGCCGGAAGGTCGAAAACTGATCGCGCATCTCGACCGTCATCTCGTTCAGGAGACGCCGCAGTTCCTCGCCGGGAGAGAATGCGTCCTCGGCCGACTTGATCTCCAGCAGCACGCCGCGCACCGCATCGACCAATGCCGAATCGTCCATCGCGACCGTGTCGCCATAGACAGGCGCCTCCGCCCAGAGCCCGAAAAGCGCCGGATCGAACGTCTCGAATTCATCCATTTCGGTTATCCCCGGGGCCGAATTGAAGGCCAAAAATTCGGCGCGGAAAATCCCGCCGCGCCGTTTCCGGTCGCCGCGCGTCCCCGCCGCCGATTTTCGAGATAAAAAAGGCCCGGCTTCTGAGACCGGGCCAGTTTGACTGGAAGTCTTGCCACCGGCCGCCCGAAGGCTGATTGCCGGCGCAATTCTTCGACTATGCCTAAACCCTATCAAACAACCGTCACGCCGTCAAGGACTATTTTCCTAATTAGCAAAAATTAATTTACAGGCGGAATCACGTCCCGCAGAACGTCTGCGTCACCCGTTCCTCCGGCTTCGGGGGCTGCGTGTAACCTTCGAATTCCGGCCGGTCCTCGTAAGGCTTTTCCAGTGCCTCCAGCAATCGTTCGAAGAAACCGAAATCGCCATAGTTGGCAGCCGAAAGGGCCTCCTGGACCTTGTGATTGCGGGGAATGACCGCCGGATTGACCGCGCGCAGTCGGGCAGCCGTTTCGCCGGCCGGCCGTGCCTCCGTGGCCAGCCGCCCGCGCCAGTCGGCAAGCCAGGCCTGAGCCTTGTCGGGATCGGCAAAACCGCCCAGGAACGCCGCGTCCCTGCCCTCCGCCGCATCGGCGAGCCGCCGAAAGGCCAGCGTGAAGTCGGCCTGCCCTTCGTGCATGGCCGCCAGCAGCGCCTGGATCAGCTCGCCATCGCCGTCGGCCTCGGTCGCAAGACCGATCTTTGCCCGAAAAACGCCGATCCACTCCTGCTGGAACCGTTCGCCGAACGCCTTCAGCACCGCGTTTGCCGCTTCCACGGCCTTCTCCTCATCCTCGTCGAGCAGCGGCAGCAGGCATTCCGCCAGCCGCGCGATGTTCCACTGGCCGATGCCCGGCTGGTTGCGATAGGCATAGCGGCCGCCCTGGTCAATCGACGAAAACACCTTCATCGGGTCGTACTCGTCGAGGAAGGCGCAGGGCCCGAAATCGATCGTCTCGCCGGAAATCGTCATGTTGTCGGTGTTCATCACCCCATGAATGAAACCGACGCCCAGCCAGCGGGCGATCAGCTCCGCCTGCCGCGCAGCGACGCCCTGCAGCAGCGCCAGATAAGGATTTTCCGCCGTTTTCAGCCCGGGGTAATGCCGCTCGATCACGTAATCGGCGAGCAGTTTTACCCCGTCATTGTCGCCGCGGGCGGCAAAGAACTGGAAGGTGCCGATCCGTACGTGGCTTGCCGCCACCCGCACGAATACCGCGCCCTGCTCCACCGTCTCGCGATAGACCTGTTCGCCGGTCGCGACAGCCGCCAAGGCCCGTGTCGCCGGCACGCCGAGCGCGTTCATCGCCTCGGACACGATATATTCGCGCAGCACCGGCCCGAGCGCCGCACGCCCGTCGCCACGGCGGGAATACGGGGTCGGCCCCGCCCCTTTCAGCTGGATGTCGCGGCGGATGCCGTTGCGGTCGACGACCTCGCCCAGCAAGATCGCCCGTCCGTCGCCGAGCTGCGGCACGAAATTGCCGAACTGGTGGCCGGCATAGGCCATCGCGATCGGCATGGCGCCGGGCGGCACGACATTGCCGGCAAGGACCGCCGCCAGCCGGGCGGGATCGGAAAAATCCGCCTCGACGCCCAGCTCCGCCGCCAGTTCCGCGTTGAATTTCAGAAGCTTCGGCCCCTCTACCGGCTCCGGATAGACCGATGCGAAAAACCTGTCCGGCAGGCGGGCATAGGAGTTGTCGAACTGGAACACGGGAAGGACTCCTCTGGCCGACCGGATGCGGCGACCTTTTCTTCAAATATGGGAAATCTGTCCCGCCGAACAAGCGAAATGCGTTTTTGTTGCGCCTCTCAAGGCTTGGCGAGCCGCACGCCGAAACCGAGGACGAAGGTCATGAGGGCGCCAGCCGCGGCGGTCCCGTAGAGCCACAGAGCCGGGCCGGCGGCCTCGCCGTTTTCCAGCGCCGAAACCAGGCCGGTCGATCCCGCGATCATGCCGGCGATCCCCGCCCCGATCGCATATCCCGCGGTCGAAATCGTCGGCAGCAAGGCACTTGCAAGATCACGCTCCTGCCTTGCTGCCGCTTCCATCGCCGCCTGGTTGACGCTTGCCCAGGCGACGCCGAAGCCCGTACCGATCGCCACCTGGCCCGCCAGCAGCAGCAGGAGCGAACCGCTCGCGAACGCGGCGGCGAGGAACAGGAAACCGGCCAGTTGAAACAACGCGCCGGCGCGCATCCACCGATGCCTCGGCCCAAGCGCCGTGACCCTGCTCGCGACCACCGCGACGGCACTCCAGGAGAGCGCCATGGTCACCACCAGATAGCCGACCACGGCCGGCCGGAAACCGAAGACGGCATCGATCATCAGCGCCAGGTAAACGCTGCCGACGGAGTGGCTCGCGGACATCAGGAACAGCACCCAGAACCCGTGTCCCAGCACCGATCCCAGCCGGAAGGCGCCGTCCGGGAACAGTTTCGGCCCGATCCGGCCGTCGAGCCTCAGTGCGGGCAGGAACAGGCCAACGCCTGCCACGACCGCCATCGCCTGCATCGCGCCTCCGGTCGCCACCGAGGAGAGCGACAGGACGAACGATGCCGCCAGGCAGAGCGAAATGGTGGCGACGGACAGCGGCACCGGCGCCGCCTCGGTCACTCTGACCTTCGCGGTCAGCGCAAAGACGGCGAGCAGAGCCACGAAGGGCGCGACGGCCAGAAAAGACGCCCGCCAGGAATAGGCCTCGGTCAGAAGCCCGCCCGCCAAAGGCCCGGCGATCGCCGCCACCGCCCAGACGATCGCCTCCACCGCAAACACCTTCGCGATCAGGGCGGAGGGAAAGTTGGCCGGGATGAGGCTGTAGCAGATCGCCACGATCAGCCCGTCGGCAATCCCCTGCAGCAGGCGCCCGGCCATGATCCAGGAAAACGCCGGCGCCGAAAGCGCGAGCAGCCCGCCAGCCGCGAAGATCGCCGCGGAAAGAAGCAGAATAAAGCGCGCACCGAACCGGTCGCGCATTGCCGCAGCCCCCGTGCCGCCGGCGATCGAGCCCAGGAAATAGAGCGTATAGGCCCAGCTGAAATAACCCGCGCCGCCGATCTCCCTTGCCGCCGGCGGCAGGGCCGCGACGATTGCGAACTGGTTGAAGGCATGCAGCCCGATCCCCGCCGAAATCAGCCCCAGCATCGCTCCTTCGCGGCCCTTGAGAAGCCTCGACCAGCCCACATTAATGTCCTGCAACACGCCCCGCCCCTTTTCCTGTTTTCAGTTCCTGTTTTCAGTCCCGGGGACGCTACAACCTCAAGCATGATTGAGGTCAAGGGAAAAGCCAAAAATTTAAATCACGCTTTTTCAGTATCTTAAGTCGTAATTGCAGATTTTTTCCCTTGTTGTATTTTAGCTACAGCTTTCCAAGCAAATCGCACTATTTGCGTTTTGCCAATCAATCGGAGGGAATATCCATGAAGGCTCTTTTCATTCTTGCAGCGTCGGCCGCCATGACCGCCTCTTCCGTTGCTTACGCAGCCGACGCCGTCGAGCAGATTCCGCAAGCGCCGCAAGCCGTCGAAATGCCGGTCGTGTTCTCCTGGAACGGTCCCTATATCGGCGCCCATACGGGGTATGCCTGGGGCAACGGCGATGGCGCCGGCGGCGGATCGGACGATTTCGACGGCTGGAGGCTTGGTGGCTTCGTCGGCTATAACTGGCAGTTCTCCAGCGGTTTCGTGGCCGGTATCGAAGGCGACGTCAACTACGACTGGAACGAGAACAGCTATGCCGGCGGCATCGATATCGATACCGGCTTCTCCGGTTCGGTTCGCGGCCGCGTCGGTTATGCCATGGACCGGGCGTTGATCTTCGCGGCAGCCGGCTGGACGGCCACCACCGCCCATATCGACGGCGGCGGCTTTGACGACGACGACATGCTCAACGGCTGGACCGTCGGAGCCGGCGTCGACTACGCGTTCACCGACAATGTCTTCGGCCGCCTCGAATACCGCTACAACGACTTCGGCAACGGCAGCCTTGCCGGCGCCGATTTCGACTTCAACCAGCATGTCATCAACGTCGGCATCGGCGTGAAGTTCTAGGCCGCGGCCTCGAGATCTGTTTCAATGCTCCACCTTGTGAAAAGGTGGAGCAAGATCTTGAGGGTCGGCCTGCTTCCTCAGGGGCGTCTCAGCACCTTGAAGGCGATGAACTGTGTCTTCTGTTCCTTTGAGAAATTATTGTCGGAGGCGAAGACCAAGAGGTCGCTGCCGTCGGTGCCCTTGGCGAAGGTAACGGCCTCGATATTGTCCGACTTCAAGCCGATCGCCTGCATGTCGAGCACCTGGGCCTTGCGCACGGGCACGATGCCCGCATCGGCATTGGCGAGCGAAGGGATGGCCGAGACATCGGTCGCGCCCTCGGTATCGACCATGAAGACCTTGATCGAATTGCCGAACCCTTGCGCGAAACCGCGCTCGACCACCAGAAGACGGTGGTCGTCCAGCCCTAGGATTTCCGAGGCGCCGTTGTCGTTATAGCCTTTTTCGACGGTCGGCGCCTGAGGTATCGGCGCGATCGGATAGACATATTCGGCTTGTCGCTTGCCGGTCGCCGCGTCGTAGCGGATCATCCGGGCGAGCGTACCGCGGCCAAGCCCCGAGATCGGTCCGTCCTGGAACAGCGCCGATTCGACCTCCACCATCAGGTCGCCGCCGGGCAGCGTTGCAAGCCCCTCGAAGGCGAGGTTGTCGCGGATGCCGGCGGATTTATCGGCGGTCGGCAGAAACGCCTTGGGAAGCTCGAACTCGCGCAGGAACGCGCCGTCCAGGCTGGCGACACGGACGAAGGGCGGCAGGAGCTGCTTCACGTCGCCCTCGCTCGACCAGTAGATGCCGTCCTTGGCAAGCCGGATCGATTCCGGATCGACGCTCTTGGCTGCAAAAGCCTCGCCGTTCCTGTCCTTCAGGGTCACCGTCTTCACCACTTTCACATCGGTGATGCCGGCGGCGGTGGCCTCGATCGAAAGCTCGTAGAAACGGGCCGGCGCCCGTTCGGAACGGTCGTCGGAAATGGCGATGTATCGATTGCGGACCGGATCGTAGTCGATACCGGACAGACCGCCGAACTCGACGCCGTCGAACAACGTGCCGGTCGGGATCGTATATTCGCCGGCGAAGGAAAGCTCGATGGCCGCCTTGCAATCGCCGAACGGGCAAGGCGTGGTCACCGTCACGCCGGGCTCCGCGGCCTGGGCTGCGGTCGAAAACAGAATGGCAAGGGCGGCGGTTGAAAACAGCGCTTTGAGCATGGGGACGTCCGGCAATTCGAGGGCGGGTGAAAAAACAGCAGGCCAGCCCCACGAATGAAAGCCAGTCCAGGAGCCACCTCTTGTCTGCCATGCGAATTTTGCGGACGTGTAACGTTTGCCCGTCAGAATGTTGAATTTTTCATGACGGGTGCAGAGCAGGGCCGCGACATTGCTCCGCTGAGGCACGAGAAGCCTCGAACGGGAAGATGTTGTCGGTGGGCTTAGCTCGGAAAAAGCTCGTTGCAGCGACGAGCGAAATTGGCGACCAGACTCGGGTCTTTCTTGGCTAAGCCCCGATATGCTCCGGCGAATAGCCCGCCTCGCGGATCGCGTCTTCGGCCTTCGCCGCATCCCCTTCGATCGTCACTTTCTTGGCGGCGAGATCTATCGCCACCACGGCACCCGGCAGGGCTTCCGCCAGCGCGCCGCGCACGGTCTTTTCGCAATGGCCGCAGGTCATGTCCGGCACGGTGAAAATCGCAGTCATCAGAATCTCCTTGTTCGGTGTGCGTATGTGTTCTGCACCTTCCCACGGGGGGAAGGTCAAGCCCGACTCAGGCATGTCAGACGCGTGGGAATTGCCCCTCATCCGCCTGCCGGCACCTTCTCCCCGTCCCGACGGGGAGAAGGACGCAAGTGGCATGCTCCCAGGCTCATCTTGCAACCTCGATAATGGGCAAGCCGGCGCGGCATATGTCCTTCTCCCCGTTTTTCACGGGGAGAAGGTGCCGGCAGGCGGATGAGGGGCATCGCGCCGAAATACATCAGGCATTCTGTTTCGTCTTCCTTTTCATCGCCGGGGCTGCAGTCCTCTCGTCCATCTCCCCGTCTCCCGCCAGGTCGTCGAGGATCGGGCAGTTGGGGCGGTTGTCGCCGCCGCAGCAATGGGCGAGGTGTTTCAGCGTCTTCACCATGCCCTGCATCTCGGCGATGCGCCGTTCGAGGTCGCCGATATGGGCGGTCGCCACCTCCTTGACGGCGGCGCTTTCGCGGCTCTTGTCCTGCCAGAGTTTCAACAGCGTCTCGGTCTCCTCGAGCGAGAAGCCGAGATTGCGGGCGCGTTTGATGAAGCGCAGGATATGCACCTCCTCGTCGCCATAGACCCGGTAATTGTTGCCGGTGCGGCCCATCGGGCGGATCAGGCCGATCTCCTCGTAATAGCGGATCATCTTGGCCGAAACGCCGGACGCGCTGGAGGCCTCGCCGATATTCATCTGGCTTCTCCCACTTTCGCGGTCTTCAGCCTGAGCGCATTGCCGAGCACGAAGACGCTCGACAGCGCCATGGCGCCTGCGGCGATCATCGGCGACAGCAGCCAGCCGAAGGCCGGGTAAAGCACGCCGGCCGCCACCGGGATCAGCGCCACGTTGTAGCCGAAGGCCCAGAACAGGTTCTGCTTGATATTGGTCATGGTGGCGCGGCTGATAGTGATCGCCGAGACGGCTCCCGAAAGCTCGCCGCCGACCAGCACCACGTCGGCGCTCTCGATCGCCACATCCGTGCCGGTGCCGATGGCGAGGCCGATATCGGCCTCGGCCAGCGCCGGCGCGTCGTTGATGCCGTCGCCGACGAAGGCGAGCCTTTTACCGCCGGCCCGCATCTCGTGGATCGCCTTCACCTTGCCCTCCGGCAGGACCTCGGCCACGACGTTGGCAATGCCGACCTGACGGCCGATGGCTTCGGCGGTGCGGCGGTTGTCTCCGGTCACCATGGCCACTTCGACACCCATCGCCTGCAGCGCCTTGATCGCCTCGCGGCTTGACGGCTTTAGCGGATCGGCAACCGCGATGGTTGCAGCCAGCCTGCCGTCAATCGCGGCATAAAGCGGCGTCTTGCCTTCGTCGCCGAGCCGGGCCGCGGCTTCGGCAAAGGCCTGAACCGAGAGCCCCAGCTTTTCCATGTACCGGTCGGCGCCCACCGAAACCCTGCGGCCATCCACCTCCGCCTCGATGCCGTAGCCCGTCACCGACGCGAAGTTTTCCGCCTTGGGGACGACCAGCCCCCTGGCTTCGGCGGCCTTGACGATCGCCTCGGCGATCGGATGTTCCGACTGCGCCTCGACGCTTGCGACCAGCGCCAGCACCTCCTCCTGGCCAAAACCGTCCGCCGTCACCAGGTCGGTCAGCTCCGGCCGGCCCTTGGTGACGGTGCCGGTCTTGTCGACCACGACAAGTTGCACATTGCGCAATTCCTGCAGCGCCTCGCCCTTGCGGAACAGGACGCCGAGTTCGGCCGCGCGGCCGCCGCCGACGACGATCGAGGTCGGCACCGCAAGCCCCATGGCGCAGGGGCAGGCGATGATCAGCACGGCGACCGCATTGACCAGGGCATGGGTCAGCGCCGGTTCGGGGCCGAGAAAGAACCAGACGGCGAAGGTGAGAACGGCCAGCGCGATCACCGCCGGCACGAACCAGGCGGTCACCCGGTCGACCAGCGTCTGGATCGGCAGTTTCGAGCCCTGCGCCTGTTCGACCATGCGGATGATCTGCGCCAGCATCGTGTCGCGGCCAACCTTGTCGGCCCGGAACCGGAAGGCGCCGGTCTTGTTGATCGTACCGCCGACCACGGTCGCGCCGACCGCCTTTGCGACCGGCAACGGCTCGCCCGAGATCATCGATTCGTCGATATTCGAGGAACCGTCGATGACCGTGCCATCGACCGGAATGCGCTCGCCCGGCCGGATCACCAGCACGTCGCCCGCGACCACCTGCTCTGTCGGAATATCCAGCACCTTGCCGTCGCGCTCGACGCGGGCGGTCTTGGCCTGCAGCCGGCTGAGCTTCTCGATCGCCTCGCCGGTGCGGCCCGTGGCGCGCGCTTCAAGCAACCGGCCGAACAGGATCAGCGTGACGATCACGGTCGCCGCCTCGTAATAGACGAAACGGGCGCTTTCCGGCAGCAGGTCCGGAGCGAAGGTCGTCACCAGCGAATAACCGTAGGCGGAGAGCACGCCGACGGCGACCAGCGAGTTCATCTCCGGCGCACCACGCAACAGCGCCGGCAGGCCGATCCGCAGGAAGCGGAAGCCCGGACCGAAGACCACCACGGTCGCCAGCGCGAAATAGATGTAATAGAGGTTCTGCGTCTCGATCACGCCCATCAGCCAGTGATGGAACGGATCGTAGGCGTGGCTTGCCATTTCCAGCACGAAGAGCGGCAAGGTCAGCACGAAGGCGATGGCGAGATCGCGCTTCAGCACGCCCTCCTCGCCCTGGTGCATATGCATGTGGTCATGCCCGCCGGCATGGTCGGCGGGGTCATGCCCCATGGCGGCGTGGTCCATGTGGTCGTGGGCCTGCGGCCCGGAATGACGATGGTCGTGGTGATGCGCGTGCCCGGCATGCGCCATCGGCACCACGGGCGGCAGCATTCCCGCCTCGCGCAGCGCATAGTCCATGGCACCCGGCGAGATCTCGTAACCAACCTTCCGGATCGCCTTTTCGAGATCCTCCGGCGAGAACCCTTCCGCCGATTCCACGGTCAGCTTCCTGGTCGCGAAATTGACGGCACTTTTGTCGATACCGGGCACTTTTGCCGCAGCATTTTCGACGCGGCGCACGCACGACGCGCAGGTCATGCCCTCGACGGGAACGGTGAAGGGCTCTGCCTTGTGGATCGGTTTGACGGTCTGGTTCATGGGAGGGACCTCGCTTTCCCGCCCTATGTGGAGCTTCCCATCATGGGAAGGTCAAGGGGGGGGTGAAATCGATTTCTCTTGAGGCGATCCCAAGAGGCCCTAGACGTCCTGCTGACCGCCGCCAAAGCTTGGCGCATTCAGCCCCGAAAGCAGCAGCACCAGTTCCGCCTGGCGGGTGGTGCCGGTCTTCAGCATGATCTTCTTCAGGTGAGAGCGGGCGGTTTCCAGCGAAATGCCGAGGGCTGCGGCGGCCATTTCCGGTGTCTGGGCCATGGCGATACCGCGCGCCACGCGGGCTTCGGCGGGGGTGAGGTCGAAGAGGCCGCAGAGCACCCGCATGTCCGGCGGGCCGACCTGCCCGACCTGGGTGACGGCCAGTACCGCCATCGAACGGGAGAAGATGTCGCGGGCGGCGCGGCGGATCGGCAGAAGATGCAGGATCAGCGGCGGCGTGCCGTCGCGCGCCGGCATCGGCAGCGACTGGACGGTCGGGGAAGCCTGCACCTTGTAGCGCTCGATCGCCTCGTCCAGCAGGGCGTTGGCGCCCGTCCCTTCCAGCACCAGCCGGTCGCCGGCGCCGGCCCGGATGCGGGGGGTGAGCGCCTCCATTTCCGGGTTCATGGCCACCGCCTGACCGCCGTCGCCGATGACCGCCGCCGGCAGGCCGAGCAGCGACAGCGTCTCCGTCATCGAACGCGCTTCGGTGAAAGCGAGCCGCGACGACATGTAGGCGGCCCGGGCAATATCCGGTTTCAGGAGATCCAGGCGCGCCAGCTGTTCGTCGGAAAAATGCGCCAGGCCCCTGGCGAGCATCATGCTGACGACGACGATATGGCCGGTCGGTTCCTGAAAGGCCCAGCCGGCTTCCCACTCCATGCCGTAGGGCAGCAGGAACTTCCGGCGGATCACGTCTTCCTCGAACTCCTCGCTGCTCATGATGTCGATTTCGCGCGCGAAGGAGAAGGGGGACCGCTCCATCCCGCGCATCGGGCGGATATTGGTGAACCTGTGCTCGCTCTTGACGAACGCGGCAAAGGCGTCCGCAATGTTCGGCGTCGTCACGTAACGATGGTTGCCGTTGCCGTCGATGGTGAAGATGGAGGCGGTGCTGGACCCGGCTTCCAGAGCCAGTCTCTCGCAAGTCTCCGTCCATAGCTCCGGGACCAGGGCTGCCTCGTAGAGGCGGTCTGCGAGCGTGCCTTCTGCACTCATGGGGATGCCATCGGGATGAATTGGGACTGAAACTTGAGTATCACAGTAATCTTAGCACTTCTGCAAGCCGGGGCCTACTGGTAGAATTACCTGGAACTTGGATCGTTCACTTTAACTTATGTTATTGGCAAGTAATAAACTTGTGTTTCGAGCGACTTCCCGCGGGATCCTCGCTCCCGGCCTAACGTTCCTCGCCCACCGTCAGGGGCCAGTCGACCACATAGTCCTCGAAATCCTCCACATCGACGTCGTTTTCGCTGACCGTGCGGCCGCGGGCGGAGATGCCGGCCTGGTGCACGGTATCGGGATCGCCCGATACCAGCGGATGCCACCAGTAGAGGTCCTCGCCGTCGCGGACGAGGCGATAACCGCAGGTCGGCGGCAGCCAGGCGATCTCGTTGACGGTCGTCGGGGTGAGCTGGATACAGTCCGGCACGGTCGCCTGGCGGTGCTGGTAGTCCTTGCACCGACAGCTCTCCCCGTCGAGCAGACGGCAGGCGACGGAGGTGAAGACGACGTCGCCCGAATCCCAGTCCTCGAGCTTGTTGAGACAACAGAGCCCGCAACCGTCGCACAGGCTTTCCCATTCACTTTGGGTGAGCTGGTCGAGCTGTTTGGTTTTCCAGAAAAGTTCGTCGGTCATCGTCGGTATCACATTTGCGGCAGGGCGGAACAAATCCCCGCATCTGCATTTTACCTGTTGCGATTTTGATATCGCGCATCAACCATTTGTCAGCTAAAGCTGATTAACGGTGAGAGGCTAAAGCTCTTGATCCCTTGAAGGGACCGCGTCAAGCACATCTCATCGAAAGGGCGGGGAATTCCAAGGTGCAGGACGAGCCAAAGTCATCGGACGACCGGCCGCGCAAAAAGCGCCACCTGCTGCTGCGCATCGATTCCTGGATCGATTCCACCGTTTGGAATCTCGGTTTCCGGCTTGCCGAAATCTGGGAGGAGATCACCATCTTCTTCCGCCGTTTTCGCGTTCGCGGCTGGAAGCGCATCGGCTTCGAACTCGCCGGCGAGGCGATGACATTGGGCACCGCCGGTTTCGTGCTGCTCTTGGCGCTTGCCCAGCCTGCCTTCGAGGAAACCCACGAGGACTGGCGCAACCGCGGCGATTTCGCCGTCACCTTCCTCGACCGCTACGGCAGCGTCATCGGCCATCGCGGCATCATCCATGAAGATTCGGTGCCGATCGACGAATTGCCGGACCACCTGATCAAGGCGGTGCTGGCGACCGAGGACCGGCGCTTCTTCGACCATTTCGGCATCGACTTCTTCGGCCTTGCCCGCGCCATGAGCGAAAACGCCAAGGCCGGCGGCGTCGTGCAGGGCGGCTCGACGCTCACCCAGCAGCTCGCCAAGAACCTGTTCCTCACCAACGAGAGGTCGATCGAGCGCAAGATCAAGGAAGCCTTCCTGTCGCTGTGGCTCGAAGCCAATCTCTCCAAGAAGGAGATCCTGTCGCTCTATCTCGACCGCGCCTATATGGGCGGCGGCACGTTCGGGGCGGCGGCGGCGGCACAGTTCTATTTCGGCAAGAACATCACGGAAGTAAACCTCGCCGAAAGCGCCATGCTGGCCGGCCTGTTCAAGGCGCCTGCCAAATATGCGCCGCATGTCAACCTTCCGGCCGCCCGCGCCCGCGCCAACGAGGTGCTTTCCAACCTCGTGCAGAGCGGGCTGATGACCGAAGGCCAGGTGATCGCCGCCCGTCGCAGCCCGGCGACCGTCATCGACCGCGCCAACGCCAAGGCGCCGGACTATTTCCTCGACTGGGCCTTCGACGAAGTGCAGCGGCTGGCACAGGCCGGCAAGTTCCGCGAGCATTCGGTCGTGGTGCGCACGACGATCGACATGGGCCTGCAGCAGGCCTCGGAATCGGCGATGGAATCGAGCCTTCGCGAATATGGCGACAGCTTCAAGGTGAAGCAGGGCGCGCTTGTGATGATCGAGAACGGTGGCGCCGTGCGCGCCATGGTCGGCGGCCGCGACTATGGCGAAAGCCAGTTCAACCGCGCCGCCAAGGCGCTGCGCCAGCCGGGTTCGTCCTTCAAGCTCTATACCTATTCGGCGGCGATGGAGAACGGCTTCAAGCCGGAATCGACGATCTCCGACGCGCCGATCACCTGGAACGGCTGGTCGCCGCAGAATTACGGCCGGTCGTACAAGGGCAAGGTGACGCTGCTGTCGGCCATGGCGCAGTCGCTCAATACCGTGCCGGTCAGGCTCGCCAAGGACTATCTGGGCACCGACGTGATCGTGAATACCGCCAAGGCCTTCGGCGTCGAGACGCCGCTGCGCAAGGACAAGACCATCCCGCTCGGCACTTCGGAAATGACCGTGCTCGACCAGGCGACCGGTTACGCCGTGATGCCGGCCGGCGGCATGGAATCGCGCCGCCACGGCATCGAGCAGGTCCTCGGCTACGGCGGCGACGTGCTCTACGACTTCAACCGCGACGAACCGCCGGCGAAGCGCGTGCTTTCCGAGCAGGCGACATCGTCGATGAACCGTATCCTGTCGCAGATCCCGGTGATCGGCACGGCCCGCAAGGCAGCGCTCGACGGCGGCATCGTCACGGCCGGCAAGACCGGCACGTCGCAGAGCTATCGCGACGCCTGGTTCATCGGGTTCACTGGCAACTACACCACCGCGGTCTGGTTCGGCAACGACGACTTCACCTCGATGAACAACATGACCGGCGGCTCGCTGCCGGCCGCGACGTTCAAGACGGTGATGGACTATGCCCATCAGGGCATCGAGCTGCGCGCCATTCCCGGCATCGACAATCCGCTGCCGACCGGCGACCACAAGGGCAACGCCGTCGCCAAGAAGAAGGATGGCACCACCGATACCGGATTGCAGGCGCTCATCCGCCCGCGTTCCCTGTCGGCCGAATCCACCCGGCTGCTGCGGCAGATCGCCGGAAAGCTGAAAGAGGCGGGCCGGTTGGGGCCTGCGACCGCCAAGGTTGCCGACCAGACCACGACGGGATCGGTCGCCGAGGTAACGCCCGTCAGTTCCAGAACCCCCTGAACCCCTGGCTTCCGAGTTTGCCGCGCACGGTCGCGGCGACGCAGAGCGCGGTCACGCCTTCGTGCAGGCCACCCCGGGTCAGCTTGCCGAAGGCGATCCGATCCCGCTCCGACAGGCCGCCGCCTGCCTGCGAGAGCCAGGTGCTGAACTCCGCGCTGCGTTCGGCCTGCCCCACCTCCTGGCCCATCAGCTCGAAAAAGCGGATATAGCTGTCGACCGCGAGGTTCTTGACCGGCGGACTCGTCCAGCCTTCCCGCGCCGGGTGGGGAAGGCAGATCTCGATACCGTCGACGATGGCGCGACGCGCCTCCGTCGGCTGGCTTTCGGTCAGCGTCATGAAGTCGAGGGAAATGTCCTGCGGGGTCGAAGGCCCCGGCGCGGGTTTCAGGTGATAGTAGGCTCCCGAAAATCCGGCAGCCACCGCCATCAATGCACCGGTCGCCATCATCCATGTTCTCATCGTCTCTGCTCCGGAACGTCGTCGCAGACACGGTAGTCAAGGAATGAACCGGACAACGTCTTGCCGGTTTTTAGTCACAGGAACCGCGCGCAACAACCTTATCAAAAGGTTAACCCCGGGATCGATCCTGTGTGGGAATGGCACGCAAAGGCCTTGCCTGACCGATCCCGGCACAGGCGGCGGGCTCCTCGCCATCCATCCGGGGGGAGTAGGCGGAAGGGAGACGGGCGATTCCCGGAGGACAGACGGGGAGCGATTCGCTCCGCGCCGGAAGCCATGGGACGAGCGTGCCGGAAAGACACAGCCCACCCATTCCTTCGCAATAGAATCAATGGTAACCCTCTGGCATAGCTGTCCGAGGGCCAAAGCAAACCCGTGTTCCGTGTTCCCTTCCTCATCGCGATCGCGCTCACCATCGCCTTCGGCGGCGGGATATGGTCCACCCTGGTGGCCCTGGACGCCACGATCGGTTTCGGTGCGATCAAGCTCGGCTCGTGGGAAGCCTTTCCGGACGCGCAGACCGCGCAGGCGGACCCTTACGCGAAATCGCACCGGGCCAGTGCCGGCAAGCTCATCTACGCGAGCGCCGAGGGCCTTGCCTTCATCGCTTCGGTCGATCAGGCCGGCGAGCGCCTGACCGGAAACTGTTCCTATCGCCTCACCGGCCACACGCCGCCGGCGCGTTTCTGGACGCTGTTTGCCGCAGCCCCCGGTGCCGCCCCGCCCTCGGCGCAATCCGACCTGCCGACCGCGCTCAATTCCCGCATCGTGCTGCGCAACAGCGACAGCGACGGCGGTTTCGACATCGCGATTTCCGCAACCGCCAAGCCCGGCAACTGGCTGGCCGTCTCGACGCCCGGCGTGTTCCGGCTGACGCTGACGCTGTTCGATACGCCGACGGCCGGCAGTTCCGGGCTGATCGACCTCACCATGCCGCGTATCGAGAAGACCGGGTGCGGCAATGTCTAGAAGCCTTGGATTCGGAAGCCCCCGGTTCAGACGCCTGAGGTTTAGACGTCCGGGCTCCAGAGGTTGGGGGCTGGGGTCCAGGGATCTTGGGTCCCGGAAGGCCGGATCCCGCGGATTTGCGCTGAAGGTCCTGCTGGCGGTGGCGACCGGCCTCGTCGGTGCGGCGCTCCTGCACCTGATCATCGTGCTGGCGCTGCCCGATTTCAGCGAGCGCGACGCCTATACGCGGGTCCTGGCGGAAGGCGAGATCTACCGTTTCTATCGGCTGGGGGAAAAGCCGGACCGGGCCGGGCTTGCCAAGGACGATCCGTTCGTCGATGCGGCGGTCTGCGCCTTCGACATCTCGGAGGGGCCGGTGAGGCTGACGGCCGCCAATGGCGGCGTGCCCTTCTGGTCGCTCGGCGTCTACGACCAATCGTCCAACGAAGTGTTCAGCATCAATGACCGGACGTCGGCCGGCGGGGTGCTGGATGTGGTGATCGCATCGCCGATGCAACTGACGGCATTGCGCAAGGCGCTGCCGCAGGCGGTTTCCCAATCGATCCTGGTGGAAGCGCGGGAGACGGAGGGATATGTGGTCTTGAGAAGTCTCGTCCCGCAACCAAGCTTTGCGGGTATCGTGTCGCAATTCCTGAACCAGGCCACCTGCGCACCCTTCGAATGGCGCTCCCGAAGCCGGTTCTGATCCGTTATGTGCCGACTATTCGGCGCGAACCGCGTGGTTTTCCGCGTTGCGGTCGCCAAAATCCTCGAACCGTTCGTATCGGACGCCGGTGAACAGCAGAACCTGTCCGGCGTTCTCGCTTTCGCCGATCCTGATCTGCGGCCGGCGCTGATTGTCGCTGCGCCATCTGTTCAATACTACGATCTCTGCCATGCTCGTCTCCGTTTAAGGAATTCGAGACGGATGAAGACGGACCGATCTCACCCTGCCCTCTCCAAGGGCCTGACGCTTCCCGGACAAGTCCGGGCATCCGCGCCTTTCTCGCCTGTGCGCCTTGTTCGAAAGCGCAACGACATTTCCGCTTGAACGGCCGGTTCCGCCTGAACCGGCCGTTATCGAGATGGCCACAGGAACGCGATGGCCAACCGGAACCTGAAAACCCGGCAAAACACACGCCGGTTACTACCTGAATTCAGCCAGACGACCGTTAACAATGTCTTACTGCTAATATAGCACTTGCTACCGGTGCATGTCTGTTGTCCGCCGCTAGAACGCAGGAGCGCCTGTTTGGTTCACGGCCCTTGCGGGCATCGACCGGAGCCGCGATCCCATGCCCGAAACACCGAAACTGCAAGAAATGACAGACGTATCAAAACGACCCATTTTCACAGACCGTTAACCCTCCAAGAGTTAGCATCCGGTTAAACCAAGGCGACCCCATTCTGCAGCTGTTCTCACAGCTGCGTGAGCGGACGGCGCGCCACCGGGAGTTTCCCAGGCAAGGTACGATGAGAACGCCAGGCGAGCTTTTCCGGCACACCTGATCGGCGTTCGGCACTCCGGATTTGTTTTGCGTAGATTGCGAGTTTGCCAGTGACGAATGAATTTCGAGACCTTGAAAGGCCCCGGGCCATGCGTAAGAAGGATGTGGTGCTGATGGCCACCGTGACGAGCTTCGAAAGTCTTCCGTACCCTTCGCGGTCGGAGCTTCGACAGTTCGCCGAGCTCTTCGCCCCCCTGTTTTCCGCATCGTCCGAAGAGGCCCGCCGCGATGCGGTGGCCGCCCTCTCCCAATGCAAGAACATTCCGCCGGCTGTCGCCTTCTTCATCGCCAGCCAGCCGATCGCCGTCGCAGCACCGTTCCTCACCGCCTCGACCTGCCTTTCCGACGATGCGCTGATCGCCATCGCCCGCACGCAAGGGGAAGCGCATGCCCGCGCCATCGTGCGCCGCGAGGCGCTGTCGCCGACCGTGATCGACGCGCTGGTCGGGCTGCGCCACGACCGCACGAAGCGCAGCGACGCGCCTGAAAACCTCGAGGCGCTGCTGCCGCCGAGGCCGACGCCGGAAATGATCGACGAGGCCGAACGCAACGCTCGCGAGGAACTCCTGCGCAGCCGCATCAAGGCGCTCGCCGGCCATGTCGCGCGGCCGGCCGACGACCGGCTGGGTTTGCGCAATCTGTCGGCGATCCAGGAGGCGCTACTCGTGCGTTTCGCCCGCAACCGGGAGACCGGCCTGTTCGCGACCGTGCTTGCCGATACGCTGTCCGCCAGCCACTGGCTTGCGGAACGGATCATGCTCGACATTTCCGGCCAGCAGCTCGCCACGACGCTGAAGGGCCTGGCGATGGAAACGGAGGATGCGCTGTTCATCCTGCAGCGTCTCTACGACCATCTGGGCGTAGCGCAGGACGGGGCGACCCGAGCCGCCGCACTTTGGGATGCGCTCGACGAGGACGAATGCGGCAAACGCGTCGAGGCCTGGCGGCGCGCCGACAGCTATACCTATGCGGAACCGCAACACCAGCCGATGTTTGCCGACAACCGCGCGGAGGACAGCCGCCAGCCGCGGGTGATCCGCACCACCGCCAGCGCCCGCAAGCCGCTCAACGGCCTCTACCGGGTGCGCTGACGGTCATAGCGCGGCCGGTCAGGCAGGCTTCACCACCTCGAAGAGGTCGGCGACGTCGTTGATCTCCAGTTCCAGCAGCCAGAGATCCGGATCGAAGCGCAGTTCGCGCGACAGCATCTCGCGGATCGCCTCCGGCTCGGCCCGTTCCGCCCTCACCTCGAATTTACGCCCGCCATCGTCCTCCTCGCCGAAGAAGTTCTGCGGGGCCGGCGCATAGAGCGTTTCCAGCCCATCGCGAAAACGCTGGCGGATGAAGATGGCGCCCGCCTCCTCCGCCCCCTTTTTCTCGACGGCTGCAAAACCGCCAAGTCCGAAGACGCGGCGGATCATGGCGGAGACGACGAGTTCGGATTTCAGGCGCATGACCCGTCTTAGGGCGCTTCGTGGTCGAGTGCAAATTCGCGCTCGCGCAATTTTACCCGGATATAACTATTGCCATAATATTACCCGGATGATATTGGCTGCACCTCCCTTAAAGAAGGCACGGACATGAACATCATCGACAGGAAGGCGGCGATCTCCGCCTACAAGGAACGCAAGGCTCCGGCCGGCATCTACGCGATCCGTTTCGCGCCCATGGGGCAGCGGTGGATCGGCCGGACGGGCGACCTCGACAAGATCCAGAACCGCGTGTGGTTCACGCTGCGGCACGGCAGCCATCAGAACAAGACCCTGCAGGCGGCCTGGAACGCCAACCGGCCGGAGGATTTCGCGATCGAGCGGCTGGAGGAGATCGACGAGGCGCTGACCGGCTACCTGCGCGACCGGACGCTGAAGGACCGCCACCTCCACTGGGCATGGGAACTCGGTGCCGACGCGATCTGAGCCCGTCACTCGGAAGTCCCTGAGAAGAAACGGGAAATCGCGCGCTGCACCCTTTCCTTTCAGCAAGCGCACCATAATTACCCATCAGTGCCGTTCGGCACTGTCATGAAAAGGAGTTTGGGGCTTGGCTACTTCCGCATTGATCAGCATCCTGATCACCTTCCTGGTGATTGTCCTGGTTCTCTATCTCGTCGCCCGCCTGCCGATCGACGGCCGCGCGAAACAGATCGCGCAGATCATCATCATCATCATCGGCATCATTTCGCTGCTGAAATATCTGGCGGTTTTCTGAGGGAGATGCGCCCGGCCACGCCGGGCGCCAACCCTCCGGCGTATCGCGATCACGCCACCAATGCCTGGCTGCGGCGATATTCCTGGGTCACGCCGTCGAAACCCCAGGCATCCGCTTCCACTTCCCGGACGATGACATAGGTCGCCGGCGGCATCTCGCCGAGGCTTTCCTTCAAGAGCGCATCCATCGCCCGGATGAAGCGCTCCTTCTCCTCTGCGGTGTTGGTGCCGAGCGTGACGTTGGCCTCGACATGCGCGGCAACCTCCAGTGGTTCGCCTCCGACGGTCCAGCCTGCCAGATCGACCTCCTCGACGAGAACCGCGGTGACCTCGCGGCGCTTGCGCATGATCGTATTCATCAGCGTTGTCGTTTCCTGCTGCAGCCTCTGCCTTGCCTGCGGCTTGATGCTCCTGCCGGCGATGATGACGTGAACGAATGGCATGGATTTTCTCCTTTTCGAGCCGGGTTGACGACTGCATGATCCATCGGCACAATTGTTTTGAAAATCGCGAAGTTCAAAACCGATACTTTTGCGGAACTCAACAATATGTTGCCGATCAATCTCGATATCGACCTTCTGCGGAGTTTCGCGCTGGGCGTGGAACTTGGCAGCTTCGCCAGGGCGGCGGACCGGCTCGGGCGTTCGCCTTCCGCGGTCAGTCTGCAACTAAAGAAACTCGAGGAGCAGGTGGGCGAAACGCTGCTGCACAAACAGGGGCGCGGACTTGCCCTCACCGAGGCCGGCGAGATCCTGCTCGGTTACGCAAAGCGGATTCTCGAACTCAATGACGAAGCGCGCGCGGCGGTGCGCGGTGTCGATAAACTCGAAGGCTGGGTGAGGATCGGCGTGCCGCAGGATTTTGCCGAAACCTGGCTGCCGGGGCTGCTCGGTCGTTTTTCGAAGAATCACCCGAAGGTGCGGGTCGAGGCGCGGGTCGATCGCGGTGTCGCCATGGTCCAGGCGATCGACAGGGGCGAGCTCGACGTGGCGCTCACCTGGGGGACGATCGCCAATCCACGGGCCGAAATCCTCGCAAGGCGGGAGATTGCCTGGATCGGCCCGTCAGGTTTTCGCCACGCGCCCGGCGATCCGCTCCCGATCGTCGCCTTTGATCCCCCTTGCGCATTCCGCAAGGCCGCGATCGACGCGCTCGACAGCCACGGCATCACCTGGCGGCATGCTTTCGCCAGCCCCAGCCTCGCCGGCCTCTGGGCGGCGGTCACCGCCGGCCTCGGCGTCACGCCCCGCATCCTTGAAGGCAAGCCGGTACATCTCGCCGCACTCGACCCCGGGGACGCCGCGCTGCCCGATCTCGGCACGATCGAACTTGCGCTACATGTCGCCGAAACCCGGCTGCCCGCTCCCGCCGAGGAGCTGAAACGGCTGGTGCTGGAGGCGGTGGCGACACGCTAGGCGCGCAGCCCGCCACTCCGCGGATCTTGCGCGGCTTCAACCGCCTCGGACCGGGCAGTCTTGAGATATCGGTATTCGGCGCGTGGAACGCACCCGCCGCTACAGCGCGCCGATCGACTTCAGTTTCTTCAGCACCAGTTCGTCCGGCTCGCCGGTTTCGGGCAGGCGGTAGTGGCGCTGGAAGCGGCGGATGGCGGCCTTGGTCTGGGCGCCGGCGACGCCGTCCACCCCGACATCCGCATAGGCGATGTTCGACAGGCCGCGCTGGATCTGCAGCACGAGGTCGCTCGGCTGAGCGGGCGCGTTCGGCCTCTGGGACACTGGCGTTGCGGCCGGCCGGGCGGAACTGGAGGCGGCGTTCGGGATGTTGGCGGGCGGCGTCATGCCCGGCTTGCGTTCGGAGGCGCGGATTGCGGCGGCAACCGGGTCTTCGCCGCGCGCGCTCTCGGCCGGGCGGACCGGAGAAACGGGCTTCGGCGGCAGGGCGGCGGATTGAACAGGCCTTGTCGGTGCGGCAGGGGTTGCCCTTGGCGTCTCGGCGAGCTTCGGCGTCGCGGGCTGCGCCTCATTGGGCGCTGCCGGTTGAGCGGCGGCCTGCTGCGGTTGTGGGCGCGGGATCGGGGCTACGACGGAAGGTGCGGGCTGCAGCGGCGTTGCCGTCTGCTGCGCCGGGGCTGCCGTGGGTGCCACGGCTGGGGCCGGTGTTGCGGCATTCGGGTCGGCGCGCTCGATGCGGAACGTGGTGACGTCCGCCGGCGCTGTGCGCCTTGCCGGGCGATAACCGGCGATCTGATTCGGGTTCTTGGAATCGCGGGTGGCGAGGAACGGCGACGGATGGCCGCCCGGCTGGTACCACAGCGCGTTGGCGGCGACGAAGGAGAAGACGACGCCGAAGGCCGCGCAGCCGAACAGCGTTTTCGGCCGGCGCGCAGCGGCCCGCGCTCCCGCCAGAGCCAAGCTCGACAGTATGCCCGGTTGCTTGACAGGTTTTTTCCTGTCAAGCGATTTTCGCTTCCGCGCGGTCATCGATAAAATCCTGTTCGTCCATCATGGCCGCATGCCGGGCTGCCCTCAGCCGCGGCGGGAATTCGACTTTTTCCTCCCGGGTGCCATCCCGTTTTGCTTCGACGCCCGAGCCGTCCGCCGGCAGGGAGATCGTCACCACGGTCCCCTCGCCCGGACGGCTGGCGATCGTAAAACGACCGCCGTGCAGCGCCACCAGGCCTTTTACCAGAGAAAGTCCGAGACCGGTACCTTCGTAGGTGCGGGTATAGGCATTTTCCACCTGCATGAACGGCTGGCCGATATATTGCAGCTTTTCCGCCGCGATGCCGATGCCGGTGTCGCTGACCGAAATCTTCACGTCATCGCCCTCGAGCACGACGTCGATCGACACGACGCCGCCCGGGCCGGTGAACTTGATCGCGTTGCCCGCCAGGTTGATCAGGATCTGCTGCACGGCGCGGCGGTCGGCGATCACTTCGCCGAGCCCGCGCGGGGCACGGCTGGTGAGCGTCACGCCCTTTTCGCGGGCGGTCAGATCGAGCATGGCGCGGCAGGTTTCGACGGCTTCCGCAATCGCGAAGGGTTCGGCGAGGAGTTCGTAACGGCCAGCCTCGATCTTCGACATGTCGAGCATGGTGTTGACGACGGACAGGAGATGGCCGCCGGACTGGCGGATCAGCCCGACATATTCGCGCTGGCGGTCGTTTTCGAGCCTGCCGAAATATTCGCCGATGAGCACGTCGGAAAAACCGAGAATGGCATTGAGCGGCGTGCGGAGTTCGTGGCTGACGGCGGCGAGGAACCTCGACTTCGCCTCATGGGCGGAGCGCGCCTCCGCGATGTTGGCCGCGGCTTCCGAACGGAGATGTTCCTCCTCCGACATGTCGCGCGCCTGAGCCAGGACGTAGAGGAGTTCCCCCTCGCCGTCGCGGATGGCGGTCATGTCGAGGCGAACGGACAGGAACTGGCGGCCGGCCGCCGAGAACGGCCGCTCGATGCGGATATCGGCGACGGCGCCCGGCACACCCTGGCGCAGCATGTCGAAAGCCTGGACGAGGCCGATCCGGTCGGAGACGTGGACGCGCTCGGCAAGCGGCTCGCCGGCCGTCTCGCGCAGGCTTGGCGGAAACAGATGCTGATCGCGGCCGCCGGTCTTCACCAGCAGGCCATGCGGATCGAGAATGAGCGACAGGCCCGGCATGGCATCGAAGGCCGCGTCTTCCGGCTGCGGCGCGACGACGGAGGCCACGGCGTGGCGGGGAAAGGCGAAGGAGGCGGCCACGGCCAGGAGGAAAAGCGACAGAACCAGCGCGCCGCCGACCGGCAGAGCCAGCGCCGGCGGCAGCAGCAGCGCAAGCGCCGCCGGCATGGTGACGAATGCGCCAAGGCCACAGAACACGAGCCGTCGGAACTGGGCAATTTCACCGGGACGTGCGGTGTCGCCCTCGCCGAGGCGCGTCAGCCAGCGGCTTGCGGTCTCGTCGACCAGCATGACCGCCTTTCCGGCAATGTTACTCAATACGCGCACGCAAAACCCTGCACAGACTCGTTTATCGAAGCCGACAATAGGCCCCCGTGGCTTAAGGAAAGGATAAAAGCAGAGGGTGCGGAAGGTCCCGCAATGAGCCAAAATCCGGCTTTGGGACAGAAGGGCCAAGCCTTCCGAGTTTGTGGTTAACGGGGGGTAAGCGACGGATTTGCTTCAATTTTTCCAAAAACGTTAACCATTGTGGCAGACGAAGAGGGAAGAAAGCCAGGGGTTTCGGGCAGAACGCCGCAATTATGCTTAACATCGATCGCTAAAATTCGATCCGAGTTCGCGACAAAGGCGCTGCAAATGCGGATATTTCGCATTTTAGGCAAATTTGCCGAAAAGCCGAACGATCCCGTCAAAGCCATATTTGCTTCCCGGCGGTACAACCATACTCAAGACCGGCACAGATCCGGCGGCCCGCGAAAAGACCGAGGTGCGGGAAAAACAGGTGGATAGAACGATGTGGTTTCTCATCAAGGGAAGTATGTGGTTCGCGGCGGTGCTGGTGGTGCTCTCCTACTTCAGCAGCAAGCCGGCGACCGAGACCGAGGGGCTTTCGCCTTTGCAGGTCAGCAACGCCTTTTCGGCTGCGACCGAAGCCTATCAATATGTGAGCGCCATCTGCACCGAGAAGCCTGAGGTCTGCGAAAAGGGTGCCGAGACCTTCTCGGCGCTCGGCACGAGGGCCAGGCAAGGCGCCCAGGTCGCCTTCGAGCTGCTCGACAAGCAGTTCGGCGACAAGGGCGCCCAGACCGCGGTCCTCGCCGATCCGCAACCGATCCCATTCCCGGCCAAACAGGCCGAAACGGCAGCCGCCGCCGTTTCCGATACCATCCTGACCGGCACGGTGCCGGTGCCGCAGAGACGCCCGACGCACTAATCCGATTTCGAATTTCAAAGCTTGCACCGGGTCTCATTGCCACGGTTCCCGGTGCCTGATCTGCCTGCCCTGAATTCAGCACATGCTGACGCCGTGAGGATTGAACCCCTCACGGCGCATTTTTTTGCTTTTATCGCAGGCTACAGCGCCTATATGGAGCAGATAGAAGAACCGGAGCGCTTATGGCCAGCCTCGAGCAGATCATCGAAGATTTCGAATACCTCGACGAGTGGGAAGACCGCTACCGTTACGTGATCGAACTCGGCAAGGCGCTGCCGGACCTGCCCGACGACCGGAAGACCGGAGAGAACAAGGTGCAGGGCTGCGCGAGCCAGGTCTGGCTGGTCAGCCACATCGAGGACGGAAGCGCCGATCCGGTGATGACCTTCGAGGGCGATTCGGACGCCCATATCGTGCGCGGCCTGGTCGCCATCGTGCTCGCCGTCTATTCCGGCAGGACCGCCTCTGAGATCGCCGCCACCGACGCGATCGAGATCTTCGACCGCATCGGGCTGGTCGAACACCTGTCCTCGCAGCGCGCCAACGGGCTGCGCTCGATGGTCAAGCGTATCCGGGAAGAGGCGAAGGTCCGGGCCGCGGCTTAGGGCGCAAAGACCTTCTCCCCCCTGCCCACGGGCCAGGTGGAAAGCGCCTGCTCGGCAACGGCCTCCAGCGTCTCGCGACTGAAGCCGGCCTTGGCCTGCACCGCCATGCCGTGAAGAACGGCCATCAGGAACGCCGCAAGTGTGTCGGGCCTGGCCGTCTCCGGCAGGTCGCCCTCGGCCTTTGCCCGCTCGAAGCGTTCGCGAAGCTGCGCCTCGGCTTCGACACGCGTCTCTATCAACGCTTGCCGGACAGGCTCGGCTTCATCCGATCCCGCCAGGACCCCCTGGATGCCGAGGCATCCGGTGTGGTCGGGATAACGGGTGGTGAGATCGATGGCGCCGCGGAGAGCATGCGCCGCGACCTCACGCGCCGTCGGGAGCTGAAGTGCAACGGGAAGATAGTCCACATAGCGCTCGTAGTAGCGCGCCAGAACCTTGCGGAAGAGCGCTTCCTTGTTGCCGAATGCAGAATAGAGCGCCGGTCTCTCGACGCCCGTCGCCTCCGTGAGGTCGGCATAGGACGCACCTTCGTACCCCTTGCGCCAGAAGACGCACAATGCGGCGTCGAGCGCTTTCTCCACATCGAATTCGCGATGGCGTCCCATCAGCCCTGCTCGGTTATTTTCATAATGATCGTTATTAAACCCCTTGACCGTCGCTGTCAAATTTCATACCGATCGTTATCGTAACATTCGTTATGAAATTTGAGGGCCACCCGGTGGGACCGGGCGGAACCCTCGTCGAATAGAGAAGGGATACTCATGTCCGACATATTCAAGGGAAAAGTCGTCCTCATCACCGGCGGCTCACGCGGCCTTGGGGCAGCGACGGCGCAAGCGTTCGCCGATCACGGCGCAGACGTCGCGATCAGCTACGCGGCCTCGGCCGACAAGGCGAAAGCGGTCGTCGACAAACTCCGGGCAAAGGGTGTCCGCGCCATCGCGGTGCAGAGCGACCAGGCCGACCTTTCTTCCGCAAAGCCCCTGATCGACAGGGTGATGGACGAATTCGGCAGGCTCGACATCCTCGTCAACAATGCCGGCATCGCCATCCAGGGCCAGATGGTCGACGACCCGGAACTCGATGGAGAAAACTATAATCGCCAGTGGCAGGTCAACGTCCTCGGTACGATCGCCAACACCCGCGCGGCGGCGCAAAAGCTGACCGACGGCGGCCGGATCATCTTCGTCGGCTCGCTTCTCGGCTCCTACGTCCCCTTCCCCGGCGTCGCCGACTATACCGGGACGAAATGGGCGCTCGCCGGATACGCGAAAGGCATCGCGCGCGATCTCGGCCGGCGCAATATCACCGTGAACGTGGTCCAGCCGGGGATCATGCCGACCGACATGGCCGCGGACGTTGCCGGCGAGCTTCCGAACCGCGACGCCATCCTCGACATGCATCCGATCCGCCGCATCGCGACCCTCGAGGAAGTGGCGGAAACCATCTGCTTCCTCGCCGGGCCGCATGCGGGCTACATCAACGGCGAGCAGATCAACGTCGCCGGCGGCCTCGGAACCTGAGCGTCCAGGGCCGAGGTTTTGCCGCGCTGATCGGCAGACGCCAGAGGCCCCGTCCGCTTCGAGCCGAAGCGGACGTTGGCACCAATTGCGGCGTCAGCCTAACATGTCTCCGTCACAGGACCGGCCGGTAGTCCTCCGCTCCCCAATGATGGTTGTGGCGGCGTTTTGCCGGAACCGGCGGCGCATAGTGGCGGGCGAGCGCCAGCAGCGCGGTGCGCAGCATGAGTTTTGCCGAGCGCGCCGGCCATTGGCGCTCACGCTCCACCGTCTCAAGACCCTTCACAAAGCAGCAGACATCCATCGCCACGCCGGAAAGCTCCGGTCCCATCGCTTCCACCGCCCTCGAAAAACGATTGCGGGCGGATATCGCGCTGTCGGCGATGTCGGCCTGGCCGCCGGCGGCGCCCTTGGCGCGGGTGGCGAGCCGCGGCTCCCACGAGGCGGTGACGCGCGGCTGGAGCTGGCCACGGGTGAAATCGGCAGCCAGACGTTCGCCCGCGTCCAGGGCTTCGGCCGGCAAAAACGGCTTTCCGTCGCGGTCCTTCATCCGTGCAATCACGCCGAGCGGTGATTCGGCAAGGTTCCGGCGCACCGGCTGGCGGATACCCTCGATCTCGACCGAAGCCGTGACGATCTCGCCGTGCTGTTCGACGAACACTTCCTCGCCGGTCACCAGCGCACGGCGCAGGAAGCTGGACGCCGCCGCACTTGCGGCGATCTTTCCGTCGGCAAGCTGCGCCAGTCCGAGCGAGCGGGCCTGCGCGATCACCGCTTCGGGATAGGTCCGCTCTTCGGCCCCGACGAGCCGGACCTCACCCGCCTCACCCGCCTCACCCGCCTCGATCGCGCAAGCGCCACGGGCGAGCTGGCGGATCAGCCGCAGGAGGTGCCGTCTGAAGGCTGGATCCGCAGCCTTGTCCATTGCGGATTTCCGGATTGCCTCAGTCATGCGCCGTTACCTCCGACAGGCCGAAGACGGCGGTGACGATTCGTTCGACGGCCGAGACGAACTCGTCGAAGGCCAGATCGTCGCGGCGATCCTCCACCACGTGGCAGGCATGGCCGACCGTGGTGCGGTCGCGGCCGAAAGCCTCGCCGATGTCGCTCATCGAAATCTGGAGCGCCACATGGCAGACATACATGGCGATCTGGCGCACATGGCAGGAAAGCCGGCGCCGGTCGCGGCGCAGCATCACCCGGTCGCCGAAAAGCAGCACAAGTTCGGAGACCATCTGGCGGACGATGCGGCAGGCGCTCCTGAGCGGCAGGCTGGCGGGAAGCTTCGGCGAACCTGCAGGAACCACCGGCACAGGCGGAGAAAACGGCAAAGATGGAGGCAGAGCGGAGGGCTGGAAATATCTCTCGAAAGGCATGACAACTCCTCAATTAATAGGAATTAATTCATACACCCTAGAGCAAGAACGGGGATGGTGAAAACTGCTTCCGTGCGATCACGCGCTGAAAATGTTGATAATTTCGCCAAGCCCCAGAAAAATAATGGGATTTTTTTCCTCCAACCCTCCCCATGACGTTCACTTACAAAAAGAAAAACCGGGCACTTGATCGGCCCGGTTCTTTATCCGCATCTCCATTTAGATGCCAAAACCAGCCACCCGCCGCTGTCGCGATCGGTCCTCATCGGGCTGGTCTCAAATCCTCCCTGCCTTGTCGGGCGTCGCCCCGGATCAGGCCTTGCCGCGCTTGCGGCGCTGGCCGAGACCCATTTCCTTGGCGAGCCTTGAGCGGGCTTCCGCATAGGCGGGCGCCACCATCGGATAGTCGGCCGGCAGGCCCCACTTCTCGCGATATTCTTCCGGCGTCATGTTGTAGTGGGTCATCAGATGACGCTTCAGCGACTTGAACTTCTGCCCGTCTTCCAGGCAGATGAGATAGTCGTCCTCGATCGATTTCTTGATCGGGACCGGCGGCTTCGGCTTTTCGATGGCCACGACAACCGGTGCCGGCGAAGAGGTGTTGCTCAACGCCGAATGCACGTCCGCGATCAAGTTCGAAAGATCGCTGACGGGCACCACATGGTTGCTCACATAGGCAGCCACAATATCTGCGGTCAGCTCTACCAGCAGATCCGGGCTTTTGCCCAATGCGATGTCTGTCATTTCCTGTCTCCTGTTTAAATGACTGGCTGGCCCCGCGACCTCCGCGACACCTGCCCGTTCGTAGAGTCTTCCCGGAGAAAACCTATGCCGCCCCGCCGTCTTGCGACCGAAGCCTACCCCTAAGCCTCATGCGGAAAAGAAAACGGTTCACGCCGGAAGTTGCGTTCGACTGAAATGCCCTCGCGCGTGAGCGGCGTTTATCGTTCTTCCACTCGAAGAACTTGCCGACTTTACCGAATTGCCGAGGGAACGCCTAATCTAGAACAACATCTGCACTCTACTTGCAATGAAGTACCACTGCTTCGCCTCATCTCCAAGTGCGATTTTTGCTGGTTACCAGCCTTTCTACCGCCTATATCGCCCCTACATCAGCTTTACTGATGAATAGATGGGCATTTGCTCAGTCGTCCCAGCGTTATAACTCGGCTCAGAAAGGATTATATTCGCTTATCATAATCCTTCATCTCGTCCCGGACTGACTCAGCGTAAAGTGGATAGCCAACCTTGTGCGCTGCCATAGCGAGCAGATGCGCCGAAACCGGCGCCGTTAACACAAAGAAGAAGAAGCCTGCGAGCGCCCTTGCAAAAGTCGGCAGGTCGCCCGCATGGACGCCGACGGCCAGAAGCAGCAGGCCCGACCCGACCGTGCCGGCCTTGGACGCCGCATGCATGCGGGTATAGAGGTCCGGCAAACGATTGAGGCCGATCGCCGCCACCAGCGCAAACCCGGCTCCGCCGAGGATCAGAAGAGCGGTTATCGCGGCTACCAGGATGTCCATCATTTCTTTGCCTTCCGCCTGACGGCCGGCCCTGTGCCGGATGGGCTCCTTGCTGCGGTTCTGCGGCGCGGTTCGGAGACCGATGCCGTCAGCGTCTTTATCATGTCACCCTTCGGGGCCTCCCTGTTTCCGCGCGACAGGATGAACCGCGCAAAGGCCACGGTCGCGAGGAAGCCGACAAGGCCGAGCGAGATGGCGATATCGATATAGAGCGTGAAGCCGGTGCGGATGGCGATCAGGGCGATGAAGCCGATGACGATGCCCGTCAGCATGTCGAGCGCCACGACCCGGTCGGGAAGCGTCGGCCCCTTGATCACCCGCCAGACGGTGAGCAGGAAGGAGAAGCAGAGCATCACCAGCGCCGGCCAGACAGCATAGGAGATGATCACTTGCGCCGTCGTCATCGGAACGCCTCCATGATCTTGCGCTCGAAACCGTTGGCGATATCCCGTCTGGTGGCTTCGACATCGGAACAATCGATCGCGTGGACGAACAGGGTGCTGCGGTCCTCCGACACGTCGACCGACAGCGTGCCGGGCGTCAGCGTGATGAGGTTGGCAAGCAGGGTGATCTCGAAGTCGCGGGTCACGGTCAGCGGGAAGGCGAAGATGCCGGGCTTCAGGTCCATGCGCGGGCTGACGACCAGCACCGCCACCTTCCAGGCCGACAGCGCCAGTTCCTTCAGGAACAGGACGAGCAGCGACAGGATGCGGCCGAGCCGCCGCCAATAGCCGCGGGCACCCATCTCGTCGCGGACGATCCACAGCACCAGCGTCGACAGCGCGAACCCGAAGATCAGGTTGTGCAGCGTCGCGCTGCCGGTGATTGCGACCCAGACGACGGCAAAGACCAGTGACAGGATGTAGGTGATCATCGCGCTGCTCCTCCCGGGAAGACCGACTGGATATAGGCCGCCGGTTGGGCGAGCCCCTCCGCCGCCGTCTGGGCGAGGCTAAGCAGCGGTTCCGGCAGCAGGCCGAAAAGGACGACGAGCCCTGTCAGGCAGCCGAGTGGCAGGGCAATGCGCCAGTCGACGGCCGCGCCGCCCGCATCGGCGGCCTCGGGAACAGGTTCGGGCTGCGGCCGCCAAAAGGCAAGCAGGAAGACGCGGGCCAGCGCCAGCGTGACCAGGAAGGCGGAGATGAGGATCGCGGCGGCCAGCCACCAGGCGCCGATATCGAGCGAAGCCTTCAGGAGCGCCACCTTGGGCCACAGGCCCGACAGCGGCGGCAGGCCGGAGGCGGCCAGGAACAGCAGGAAGGCGGCGCCCGAAAACAACGGCGCCTTGCGGTAAAGCCCGCCAAGGCCGGTCAGCGCCCAGGTGCCGCCGAGCCGGCCTATTTCGCCCGCCACCAGGTAGAGGGCGGTCATGGTCACCACCGAGTGCAGCGCATAGAGGATCGCGCCGCTGACGGCCGCCGGCGTGCCGATCGCGACGCCCGCCATCATGTTGCCGATGCCGGCGATGACCACGTAACCGACGAGCCTGCGGATATCGTTCTGCGCCAGAGCGCCGAGCGCGCCGACCAGCATGGTGAGCGCCGCCGATATGGCGACGATCAGGCTCAACGCCTCGCGCTCGACGGGAAAGAGCATGATGGCGACGCGGATCAGCGAATAGATGCCGACCTTGGTCAGCAGCCCGCCGAACAGCGCCGATACGGTGACGCGCGGAGTATGATAGGAGGCCGGCAGCCAGAAATTCACCGGAAAGGCGGCGGCCTTCATCGCAAACGCCAGGATGAACAGTGCCGTCAGCGTCGCCAGCGGCGCGGTCTCCCGCAGGCCTGCCGCCTTGCGGGCGATATCGGCCATGTTGAGCGTGCCGAAGATCGCATAGAGATAGCCGACCGCGATCAGGAACAGCGTCGTGCCGATCAGGTTGAGGACCGCGTATTTCAGCGCGCCATCGATCTGTTCCGGCTCGGAACCGAGGATCAGGAGGCCGAAGGACGCGATCAGCAGGACCTCGAACCAGACATAGAGGTTGAAGATGTCGCCGGTCAAAAACGCGCCCGAGACGCCGGCCATCAGCAGCATCAGGAACGGGTAGAAGCCGTAGCGCCGGCCGCTCGCGTCGATATCGCCGAGCGCGAAGATGCCGGCGGCAAGGGCGACGATGGCCGCCGCAAGCGCCATGACCGCGCCAAAAAGGTCGGCGGTAAACGCGATGCCGAAGGGCGGCAGCCAGCGGCCCATCACCATGGTGACCGGCCCGTGGGTCCAGACGCGCCACAGCAGACCGGCATCGAGGATGACGAGCAGCGCCAGCCCGGCAATCGCGATGCCGCCATGCAGGCGGACGGATTTGCGCACCATCATCAGCACGGCACCGAGGCCGATCATCAGCGCGACGGGGAGTACGACCAGCCATTCGGCCAGCGGCGGGGCGGAGAGGATCAGGGCGGCGGAAAGGTCGATGGCGGCGGCGGGAGAGGCCATTAGTGGATGCCTCCCGGTGGCTTGTCGGATATCGGGGCCGCGGCAGCTTGACCTGCCCGGACGGTTATCGTCGAAGCAGGCAGGGCAGAGGGGGTGCCGCGGGCAGGAGAGCCGATAGCGTAACAACAAGTATCCGGAGAAAACTGCAAAACCATCCTCTCAATATCCCAGCGGCGGGAGTGGTTCTTGCCGCGGTTCGGCGAGCCGCATCTCGTCGGTATCGTCGGTGCCTAGCTCCTGGTAGGCGCGGTAGGTCAGCACCAGGAGGAAGGCGAAAAAGGAAAACGAGATGACGATCGCCGTCAGGATCAGCGCCTGGGGCAGAGGATTGGCGGCACCTGGCGACAGCGTGTCCATGCCGGCCGGAATGATCGGCGGCACTTCGCGCGTCAGCCTGCCGGCGGTGAACAGCAGCAGGTTGACCGCATTGCCGAGCAGCACCACGCCGAGCAGGATGCGCACGGTGGATTTCGACAGGATCAGATAGATGGCGCCCGTAAAGAACAGGCCGATGAGGATCGAAAACAGCGCTTCCATCAGTTCTCTCCCTCCGCGTCGGAACCCGGCTCCTGTTCGAGTGCGAGCGCGATCGAGGTGATCGCCCCGACCACGACCAGATAGACGCCGATATCGAAGGACATCACGGTCGAGAGCGGCAGCTCGACCTCGAAAATGACGGGATAGACCCAGAGCCCGGTCATGAACGGCACGCCGAGGAAGATGGAGAGCAGGCCGGAGAGGGTCGCGAGCAGCAGGCCGAAGCCGGCGATCGCCATCGGGTGGAACCGGATCGCGCGGCGTACCGAAGGCACACCGAAGGCGATGCCGTAGATCGCCAGCGCCGAGGCCGCGATCAACCCGCCGATGAACCCGCCCCCCGGCTCGTTATGGCCGCGCAGCAGGACGAAGACGGAGAACAGCAGCATCAACGCGGTGAGAGAGGGGGCGACGGTACGCAGGATAAGCGTGTTCACGGATGAGCACCTCGCAGGTTGGCCCGGCAGGGCAGAGGGGGGTGCGCCGAGGCGAATGCCATCATTTCCCCTCCCCCTTTTCCACCGTTTTGCGCCCCGCCCTCACCCGGATCAGCGCCAGGACAGCCAGGCCCGTGATCATCACCACCGCGATCTCGCCCAATGTATCCGTGCCGCGGAAGTCGACGATGATGACGTTGACGACGTTGGCGCCGTGGGCGACGGTCTTGGAATAGGTGTTGAAGAAATCGGTGAGCAGGTTGTCGAACGGCACCTGCGTCGATTTCAGAAGGAACAGCGTGAAGCCGAGGCCGCAGGCGACCGCGACCACGCCGTCGAAGAGCGTTTGTCCAAGCGGCCGATGATCCCGGGGCGAGAGCCGCAGCCGGGTCATCACCAGCGCCAGGATGACGACCGACAGCGTCTCGACCATGAACTGGGTGAACGACAGGTCCGGCGCACCGAACAGCAGGAAGATGACGGCGACGGCAAAACCCTGGATGCCGAGGGAAACGATCGCCGTCAGCCGGTCCTTTGCGCGCAGCACGGCAACAACACCAATCACCGCGATCAGAAAGAACGCCGCTTCCTGGACCAGCACGTCTTCCGGCCAGGCGGGCATGGCGGGCAATTCGCCGAACACGAAGGGCGGCACGAGCAGCGTCACCGCCAGCAGGAGGAAGGTTGCGGTGATGTAGATTTCCAGCCGTCCCGGCTGGACCAGGCGGGTGACGACCCCCGAAAGCCGCACCATGCCGGAGACGAAATGATCGAAACCGCGGTCGGGACCGGGGCCGAGGTTTTCCACCAGGCGGACCGCGAGCCCCCGCGCGGCGTCCAGCCGCCAGTAGACGAGCGCTCCAAGCCCCATCGTGGCGAGAGAAAGGAACAGCGGCAGACCGATATGGGGCATCGACGTGATGTCGATCACCACCGGCCTGCCGGCGATCGCACTCGCCATCGGCGAGGAGATGTAACGATGGGCGATATCGGGAAAGAGCGCGCCGAGCAGACCGAGGATGGCGAGATAGAACGGGCCGAGCAGGAGGCTGATCGGCGCCTCATGCACATCCCTGACCGCCTCGCTGCGGGGGCCGAGGAACGGTTTCAACGCGACGGCGAAAGCAAGCGTGAACATCAGCGCATTGCCGATCACCGCAAGGCCGGTGAAGAAGACGGCGCGCGGATTTCCGGCCGCAAGCGCCGCATAGATCTCCTCCTTGGCGAGAAAACCGAAGGACAGCGGCAGGCCGCCCATGGAGAGCGCCGCGAGCAGGGCCGCGGCGAATGTGATCGGCATGGCGGCGCGCAATCCGCCGAGCTGCGTCACGTCGCGAATGCCGGCCTCGTGATCGACGGCGCCCACCGCCATGAAGAGGGACCCTTTGAAGAGGCAATGGGCAATCAGGTAGAGCACCGCCGCCTGCGCCGCATGCGCCGAGCCGAACCCCGTCAACATTACCAGGAGCCCGAGCGACGCCATGGTCGTATAGGCCAGTATCAGCTTCATATCCGTCTGCCGCAGGCCGATCACCGTGCCGGCGGCAAGGGTGATGCCGCCGAAGAAGGGAAGCAGGATTTCCCAGGCCGGCGTGGCGCCCATCACCGGATTGAGGCGCATCAGCAGGTAGACGCCGGCCTTCACCATGGTCGCGGAGTGCAGGTAGGCGGAAACCGGGGCCGGCGCCTCCATGGCGTTCGGCAGCCAGAAATGGAACGGGAACTGCGCCGACTTGGTGAAGGCGCCGCCGAGCACCAGCAGCAGGGTCGCGAGATAGAACGGGCTCTGGCGCAGCGCGTCGCCCAGGTGCACGAGCAGCGAAAGCTGGGTGACGCCGGTAATGTTCCAGAGGAAGACCAGGCCAGCGAGCAGGCAGAGTCCTCCCCCGCCGGTGACCACCAGCGCCTGAAGCGCCGCACGGCGCGCGGCCTCCCGCTCGTGATCGAAACCGATCAGCAGGAAAGAGGTGATCGAGGTGAGCTCCCAATAGACGAACAGCATCAGGAAACTGTCCGAAACGACGAGGCCGAGCATGGCGCCCATGAAGGCTAGGATGAAGGAGAGGAAGCGCCCCAGTCTTTCATGGCCCTTCATGTAGCTTCCGGAATAGGCGACGATCAACATCCCCATGCCGGTGACCAGCAGCGCGAAGGTGAGCGAAAGGCCGTCGAGGAACCAGGAAAAGGAGAGGTTGAAGCTCGGCGCCCAGGCATACCCCCCGGTCACCACTTCGCCGCCGGCGATCTCCGGCAGGAAGGCGCAGAAATGCAGGAAGGCGAGCGCGGGGGCCAGCGCCAGAACCCAGGCTGCCCTGTCTCCCAGAAGACGGGTGAGGAAGGGCGCCAGAGCGGAAGCGACGAAGGGAAGGAAGAGTGCGAAGAACGTCAACGCCGGCGCATTGGCAGCCATGTCATCTCCACGCTTCAAAAGCCTTACACCGCCCCGACCGTTCGGAGGCAGGTGATTTTCTAGGGGAAACATGTCCCCGCCTCAAGCGGAACCGGACGAAACACACAGAAACGCGACTTTTGGGGAATTCGAGGGCAGGTGCGACGGACGCTCGAGGGGAAGCTTTGCGCGATGAGCAGTCACTACTGGCCTCGCAAAACTGCCTATTCTGCGGCCGGCCGAGCCATGTCGGGTTCGCGCTACCGGCTGGTGTTTGGCCTATGCTTAAGCAACGGTTGGGCATCATGCCTCATGAGAAGGCTTCACGAAGAAGCCGAGAATTTCACCGTCACGCCGCGCTGCCGAAAGTAGGCCTGCATTAGCTTCCTGCCAGAACGGTTGTTCTGCACCAGCTTGGCCGGGTCGAATACGGCCTCTTTCAAACCCGTTCGGGCCATCGCCGCCTTGAGCGCCGCGATATGCACGTCGATGTCGGCGTTGTTCGCTTGGAGCGATTCATAAATGCGGCCTGTTGCATCTGCTACGGTCGGTTCGCTCACTATTTCACTCCAGTCGTTATCTGTTTGGCGATTGCAACATTTCAGCTTGACCCTATCGTGGTGAAAGGTGCCCTCGTCAATAGGGGCGGTGGATTGGAACATGGCGCCCTCTTTGGAAGGGACCCGGCACCCTCGCGGTCGAGACGACACGGCCGCTTCGCGCGCCAACTGCGGAGATCGAAGCGCACCTTAGCTTGCATCATACCGAACGCGGGCGCTTCGGATATTGTCCTGATTGCTGTTCGCCCATGTGACGAGCGCCATCACCGGCGCAAGAAGCGTCCGTCCTACCTCCGTCAATTCGTAGTCCACGCGCGGCGGAACAGTGGGAAACAATGTCCGCTTTACCAACCCATCACGTTCCAGTCCGCGCAAGTTGATGGTCAGCATCCGTTGTGAGATTCCGTCGATCTGACGCCGCAGTTCATTGAACCGAACGGGTCCATTTCTCAGCGTCGCGATGATGTAGAGGGTCCATTTGTCGCCGACGAGATCGAGGATTTCCCGAACGACCCGGCAGTCGTCACCTTCGCCGGGGGTAGGAAAATCAATGTCACTTAGTGTCATAGGAGTGCCTTCTTGCGGGGGAAAGGGTGGTCACCTTAATAGTGTTGGTAACAAAAGTGTACCACCCGGTTCACGTCAGAGCAAAGGCCGCCAGGCGGCTGCTCCCAACAACAAAAAGGACCTGTCATGACTACTAAGAAGACGATCGCGATATTCGGCGCCGGCGCGGGGCTTGGCGCCTCTCTTGCCACGCGGTTTGGTCGAGAAGGCTACCGCGTTGCGCTCGTGGCGCGCTCTGCCGAACCTTTAGAAAAGCGAGTGGCCGAACTGGCCGAAGAAGGGATCGAAGCTGTCGCATTCCCTGCGGATCTGACAGATCTATCGGGGATTCCCGCGCTCATTCACTCGATTGAGGAGCGCTTCGGGACGATCGACGTTGCGATCTATTCGCCGGTACCTTCAAACGCCGGTTTCGTTTCGGCGGTCGATCTCGACAGCGCCAAGCTGCAGTCGATGACGCCGATCTTCACCTATGCGCCGGTCGAAGTGTCGCATGCGCTGCTGCCTGGCATGCTGGCCCGTGGGGATGGCGCGATTGTCCTCGTCACCGGCCTCACGGCCGTTGTCACCGTGCCCGGCGTAAGCGGCGTAGGCCCCGCGATGACGGCGGCGCGCAACTACATCCTCACGCTCAATGCCGAGGTGGCCGGTAAGGGCGTGTTCGCGGGGTCTGTGAGTATCGGCGCAATGATCGAGCGCTCGACCGGAATGCGCATTGCGACCGCCGGTGGCGCAACCCTCGATCCGAGGCTTCCGACGATCGATCCCGATGTCATTGCGGAGGAGATCCGGAACCTCGTCGTCAAACGCGACCGGGTCGAGGTGATCCTGCCCGCGCCGCCGCAGTCCTGACTGGTTCCTGGCATGGGCGTTTCTTCAGCATCGACCTGTTGAACCGGCCGTGCAGGAAGAACCTCAATTTGAAGAGCGTGCGCTCATAGTCGTGCCGGAGCTGCACGCTCAACGGACCGAAGGACAACAGATGCTGCAAATCGATCTTTACACCGAAATCACCTGTCCCTGGTGCATCATCGGACATCATCGCCTCGACAAGGTTCTGGCGGAACGTTTCTCTGAACTGGACGTGGATATCCGCCAACACCCGGTCCTTCTGCTTCCAGATGTGCCTGCAGAGGGCCTCTACATTCCCGATCTTCTCCTCAAGCGCTATGGTGTGACCGACCCGAAGGCGTCGTTCGCCCGGCCTGAAGCAGAGGCGCGGGCGTCGGGCCTTGATCTTGACCTGAGCCGCCAGCCCTGGACTTACAGGACGCAGGCAGCGCATGGGTTGATCCTCGCGGCGCAAGCACGCGGAACCCAGCATAAGCTCGCGGTCGCGATCACTGATGCCCACTTCCTGGAAGCGAAGAATATCTCGGATGCCGACGTCCTCGCGGATATTGCCGTGGCCCATGGGTTCGAACGAGAAGAAGCCAGGGCGGTAGCACTCGATCCTGAGCAACACAGACGTGTCGAGCAGGAGGCGGCCCGATCAATGGCTGCCGGGGTCAGCTCGGTTCCTCATTTCGTCTTCGGCGGGCGCATCGCCATCAACGGGGGACGCAGCGAAGACGAGATTGCATCGGCGATCCGTAAGGCCGCCAGTGTGGTCGCGTCCGGCTAACCAAAACAGTCGGCAACGACCGCTTCATCGTTCGCGACTGACCCATGCTTTATCAAATTCGTGCCTCTCCAATCGCGGACTTTTCCTTCGCCGCCTCAATGCCTATCTAAGGGGAAAACGAAAGGAACCTTGCGATGTCCGAAGTCGTCACCCCGAAAGTCCAGAAGACCGATGCGGAATGGCGCGCGCTCTTGACGCCCGAGCAGTACCGCATCCTGCGGCAGGCCGGCACCGAGCGTGCCTTTACCGGCCCTTTCTGGAACAGCCACGAAAAGGGTCTCTACAGCTGCGCCGCCTGCCACGAGCCGCTGTTCGTCTCCGACACCAAGTTCGATTCCGGCTGCGGCTGGCCGAGCTATTTCGAGGCTGTGAACCCGGAGGCAATCACCGAAATCCGCGACACCTCGCACGGGATGGTGCGCACCGAAGTCCGCTGCAGCAATTGCGGCGGCCATCTCGGCCACGTCTTTCCCGACGGCCCGCCGCCGACCGGCCTGCGCTACTGCATCAACGGCCATGCGATGGATTTCGAGGCGATGAAGTAGGCAGGGCGGAAGGCTGAGCCGTTCCGGTCCGCCGCCTCAATAATCGTCGCTGATCTCGAGCCAGTAGCCGTCCGGGTCCTGCAGGTAGACGGACCGCACGCCATCGGCACGCGTGTGGATCCTGCCCTCGTTTCTCGCCAGATCCCCGTATCTGGTGCCGGTTGCGGCGATATGGGCGATCGTGCCGTCGAGGTCGGTGACGGCGATGCAGAGATGGGTCGACATGGTGACGTAGGTCTTGCCGAAATCACCTTCGATCAGGTGGATCGACTGGTCGTCGCCGATGCCGAACCAGCGGATGTTGGGCTTGCGGGCCTTGCACTCGATTTCCGGCAGGCGAAGGACCTTCTGATAGAAGTCGGCGCTGCGGGTGAGGTCCCGGACCATGATGGACAGGTGGTTTATGCGAAGCGACGCGGCCATGCTCTCCCCCCAATCAGCTCTCGCGGGACCGCCTGACATAAGGTCTGGTCCTTGCTGTCCCGGGCGGCGATTGCGCCCGGGAATGCCGGCGGTAGTCATAGACCGAATGCGGGACGGCGGGAAGCCGGGATGGCTCCGGGGTGTCAGACCGGCAGTTCCACCGTGAAGGCGAAACGGGCCTTTTCGCCCGGCTGAAGAACCAGGCCATAGGGGCGCCTGGCAATGTCGTCCGAGCCGCCGAGTTCGGCCGCCGTGCCATACCAGGGTTCGATGCAGATGAACGGCGCGCCGGGTTTCTGCCAGAGCGCCAGGTTCGGCAGGTTCTCGAAGGAAAATTTCAGGGCGGGACCGCCCTCGGCGGCATAGGTCAGCCCCTCGCCCGCGCCTTCCGCAAAGATCATCGCATCGGCCTCGAACATCGAATGATCGAGCGTCAGTTTTCCGGCCTTGAAGGGAGAAGCGAGCTTTTCCGGCTTCACCAGCCCGCCTTCGAGCCGCGTCAGGGCCGGTTCGGCGCCGTTGTCGAGCGTGATGGTGTGGGCCGCGGTGGCAGCCGCGCCCGGGATCGGCCAGACGAAGGCCGGGTGGAAGCCAAGGCCGAAGGGCATCGGCTTCTGATCGCGGTTCTCGACTTCGGCGGCGACCGTCAGCGCGCGGCCGTTGAGCAAGTGCTCGACCGCCAGCAGGAATTCGAACGGATAGACGGCGCGCGTCGCATCCGAGGCTGCGAGCTCATAGCGGCACATGGTATCGCTCGACACGGCGAGGGTAAATTCGCTGCGGCGGGCGAAGCCGTGCTGGCCCATCTCATACGACTTGCCCTCGACGCTGATGCGGTTTTCCGGCGCCTTGCCGACCATCGGAAACAGAACCGGCGAGCGGCCGTTCCAGAAGGCGGCGTCGCCGTTCCACAGGAAGGAGCGGCCGTCGGACGCGGTCAGCGCCTGCATCTCGGAGCCGAGCGAGGAAATATCGACGGTCAGGTACGGGTTGGAAATGCGTGTCTGGCTGGGCATGGCGGTTCCTCTCGGCTGAATGATCCCAAGCTTCCGTCACAAGGATTGCCATTCGATGACCAAAGCGCGGTCCGGGTCCCCGAGGCCGACAATTTAAACCGCGCGAACCTCAGTCCTGCGCAATATCGCCCGAATATTGCTGGTCCGTCACCGGCCCCAGCCACTCGGCGGTGCTGCCGTTCAGCGCTTCCTGGATGGCGATATGGGTCATCGCGGTGGCGGCGGCGGCACCGTGCCAGTGTTTTTCGCCGGGCGGGAACCAGATCACGTCGCCGGGTCGGATGACCCGGACCGGCTCGCCCCAGACCTGGGCGAGGCCGGCGCCGGCCGTGACGATCAGCGTCTGGCCGAGCGGGTGGGTGTGCCAGTCGGTGCGGGCGCCCGGTTCGAAGGTGACGGAAAGGGCGCGGACCCGGGCCGGCTCCGGCGCCTCGACGATCGGATCGAGCCGGACGGTGCCGGTGAAATATTGTGGGGGAGCCTGCGAAGGCCGCGATCCGCTGCGCTTGATGTCCATGATTCGATCCTCGCTGAACGACTGGTCCGTCTTCATATAGGCCGCATATAGGCCGTAGTGGCCGCCACGCCCAAAAAACTTGACTTCCATCTTGGCATGATTATCCCTTTCCGTCGAAGAGCGTCGGCCTTTGAGGTTCAGTTTGCCCAAGTAATCCCCGGTCTCGACAGGTTCACCCTCCCATTCGGAAGAGCGATGGCGCTTGTCCGCGTGGGAACACTGTTCATCGGGGTGGCGGCTTGAGACCGGTTTGGCATTGATCGTGCCAGTGCGGCCTCCGTCGCCCTGCTTCCGACGCTCCCTTCCCACAGTCCGGACCTTCGCCACGCCGCGTGCGCCCCAAGAGGGCTTCTTGAGTGCCGTTTCCCGCATGAACTTCCTGACCGGAAGATCAAAACGGCATGTGCGACATCCTCCATCTCGAATGGACTGCAACCCCTAAAACTCCACCCCGGCCGATCCTTGCCTGCAGCGGCTGCAGGCTCTCGAAACCGTTCCGCTCCAGCGGCCGCATCCGCCTCAACGCCAATGGCAAGCGGCTCGATGCGTGGCTCATCTACAAATGCCTCGATTGCGACGGCACCTGGAACCGGCCGATCTTCGAGCGGCAGAACGTCCGGGCGATCGATCCTGGGGTGCTCGAAGCGATGCAGGCGAGCACCCCGGACTTCGTCTCCCGCATCGAGTTCGACGTGCAGGCGCTGAAGGCCCGGGCGAGCCGCGTCGAGGAAAGCGACGACATCGACATGCGCAGGACGGTCCTGCGCTACGATGCGGATTGGCGGCGGATCGTGATCGCGCTCGCCCTGCCCTACCCGACCGGCCTGCGGCTCGACCGGCTGCTGGCGGCGGAACTGCCGCTGTCGCGCAGCCGGCTGCAGGCGCTTTCCGACGCCGGCGAGCTTCGGATCGGGCCGGAACGGAAGGACGCGCTGAAACGTGGCATCCGCGACGGCACCCTGATCACGCTCGACCTGCGCGACGAAGCCGAGCGGCTTGCTATCGGGCGGGCGGCGATGGCGGCGGACCAGCGATAGCCGGTGGCGTCGGCCGGCTTGCCGCGCTCCTGGACCTCTTTCAGGTAGCGCCGGCATCCGGCCGCGAACCGCGCCGGGCTCCACCGCGATACCCCGCCCGCCACGAGCGCGATTTTCCCCTCCGGCGGTTTTTGTACACGTGTGACATGACGACTCCTTCCCTTCCGTTTCCGTATGGTTAGAAGTGGCTTTCCAAATCATGGCTAATATATAAACGTTTATTCGTTTATAATTTGAGAGACGAGATGGCGCGACCAAAAACCATGCCGGACAGCGACGTACTGGCGGCAGCGCTGAAGATGATGCACGAAAAAGGCCTGGAGGCGCTGACCTTCGCCTCGCTTGCGACCGCCTGCGGCCTTTCCGGCTCGACGCTGGTGCAGCGTTTCAGGAACAAGGAAGAACTTGCCCGCGCCGCCCTGCTGTTTGCCTGGGACGATCTCGATGCCAAGACCGAGGCGGCGATCGCGGCCGCGCCGAAGACGCCCCAAGGTGCCGTGGACATTCTCGCAACGCTTTCGGGAGACTATGGCAGCATCGAAGCCTATGCCGAAGGCCTGCTGATGCTGCGCGAGGATTTTCGCGATCCGCGCCTGCGTGCCCGGGGCGGCGCCTGGGGCGAGGTTATCTCCACTGCGATCACCGCCTGTTTTGCAGCGACGCCCGGCACGCCGGACGATATCGGCATGCTGATGGCCTCGCAGTGGCAGGGCTGCCTTCTCTGGTGGGGGTTCAACCCCATGGGGCCGATCGACGCGCATGTGCGCCGGAGCCTGGAAGGGTTTGTCGCAGCAGTGCTGCCGAGGCAATGAAAAAAGGCCCGGGATGCTGGGCCTTTCGTCGAACTCCTGGGCTCAGGCTCACAGGCTCAGGCAATCTTGCCGCTACGCCGCGGGCGAAGGACGGCGGCAAGCCTGCCGCTGGCGCCGACAAGAATTTCCGTCTTCAGCGACACGATTGCGACACCGGCAAGGACGATCGTGGTTGCGATGATCTCTCTGAGGCTGACCGGTTCGCCCAGCAGGACAAAACCGAGGACGATCGTCCAGGGCGGCAGGAAATAGCCGTTCATCGAACCGATCGTCGGACCTGCCTTCTTGAGGATGTTCATATAGAGAACGATCGGCAGGGCCGTGCCGAACACGCCGAGGACGAGAAGCAGCGGCAGATTTCCGAGCGCTGGTGAAAAGGCCGAAAAACCGCCGATATAGATCACCACGGCAAAGGTCGGCAGGCCGGAAAACAGCTGCTGCCCCAGCGCCAGCCGGACCGGTTGGGCACCTGGAATGCCACGCACATAAAGATTGCCGAGCGCATAGCTGACTGCGACGATGGCCACGGCGCCGACGCCGCGAAGACTGACGCTGTCTGCACCGAGCGCTGCCGGGCCGATCAGCAGGACCATGCCGCCGAACCCGGTCGCAAGCCCGAGCGCCACCTTTGGCGTCAGCCGTTCGCTCGCAAACAGCGCCTGCGCCAGAACCGCGACGACGAGCGGCGTGGCGGCCTGGATCATCGATGTCAGGCCCGCCGAAATTTCCGTCAGCGCGTAGGCCGTCAGGCTGTTCGGCACGACACCCTGCAGGAAACCGAGGACAATCCAGTCGCGTATCTCCCGGCCGCGCGGGAGAATGTTGTGGCCGGAGACGATCATCCAGACGGCGATCAGGCTGCCGCCCATCAGCCCTCTCACCGCCGTCAGGGCGAGCGGCGACAGCGCCGTGCCCGCCACCTTCAGCAGAATGAAGGCCGCTCCCCACAGGAAGGAACAGGCAAGCATCTGCACGATCAGCAGGATTTCAAATGGCTTTCTTGCGGCGATCGAAGGCATGGTCGGTTCCTCACCTATTTATCTTCACGTGAAGATATTTGCTCCTGATTTATCTTCATGTCAAGATAGTTTTGTCGAGACGGAGAATCGGAATGGCGGAAGAACGAAAGACGCAGGATCACATCGACCGGGCGCGAGGCCAGTGGGCCAAACAATTGCCGGATCTCGATACGGGGCCGATGGAGATTCTCGGCCGCATCTATCGCGTATCGCGGCTGGTGACGCCGTCGATCGAGGCGACATTCGCATCCTTCCAGCTCGACCGCGGAGAGTTCGACGTCGTGGCGACCCTATTGCGCTCCGGGCCGCCCCATCGGCTGACGCCGACGGAGCTCTACCGTTCGCTGATGATCGCCTCCGGCAGCCTCACCCACCGGCTGGGCCGGCTGGAAAAAGCCGGCCTGATCAAGCGCGTGCCTTCCGACAACGACGGCCGCAGCCTGGCGGTGCAGCTGACGGACGAAGGCGCCCGGCGGGCCGAGGCTGCGTTCCGGCAGGACATGGCGAGCGAGGCGGAAGCCATCGCGGGCTTCGATCCTGAAAAGAAAAGGCAGCTTGCCGGCCTGCTTCGGGAACTGAACCTCGCCGTCGAGGCCCATCTGTCCCGCCAGACGCCCGGCGAGCCATCGCAGGATTGACGGCCACGACATCACGCCGCCGCTAATTTTCGCCGCGCCGGCAGGGTCATGGCGATGACACCCGCGACGACACAGACGAGGCCGGCCCATGCGCTCGAATTCAGGCTTTCGCCAAGGAAAACGACGCCGATCGCCACCCCGACCGGCACGCGCAGATAGGCCTGCGCCGTCGCGCCGACCGAGCCGAGGGTCTGCATCAGCCGGAAATAGATGACGAAGGCGAGCGCGGTTGAGAAGACCGAAAGCGCGGCCAGCGCGAGGATCGACGCCAGCGAAGGCGCGAGCGTCCAGGGCTTGTCGATGATCAGGCTCGCCGGGATCAGCAGGGCTGCGCCACAGACGAGCGAGCCCGCCGCCGGCATGATCGGGTCGAGACCCTTGAAGTTCCTGCCGAAGATCGCCGCACCCGCATAACACACCGTCGCCAGCACGATCGCGAGTTGGGCAATCAACCCCTCGCCGAGGCCCGACAGCGCCTGCACGCCGATGACGAGGCAGATGCCGACAAGCCCGGCGCCGACGCCGAACAGTTTTCGCGCCGTCACCGGCTCGTGGCGGGTGATCAACGCGGTGATCAGGAAGGCGAAGATCGGCGTGGTGGAATTGAGGATCGCGGCAAGCCCGGCGTCGGTCGTCTGTTCCGCCCAGGCAATCAGCGTGAAGGGGATGGCGCTGTTCAGGCAGGCCTGGAACAGGAAACGCGCCCATGTACCCCTATCGCGCGGCAGCTTCAGGCCGCGCCAGCGGATGATGGCAAGCAGCACCGTTCCGGCAATGAGTGTGCGCAGCGCGATCAGCGTGACCGGCGGAATGGTCTCGACGCCGATCTTGATGAAGGTATAGGAGGCTCCCCAGAGCGTCGAAAGCGCCAGGAGCAGCGCGAGTTCTTTGGTGATATTCGGTGTGTTCGGCATGATCTCGCCTGGCCCGTTCGCGTTTCCGATGCGCCCGTTCTAGGTCAACGCGGCAGGGGGATGCTTCGGCGCGGATCGAAGTATTTCGATGCCGATCGGGATCGGCTGCGAAACGAGGCCAATAGCGAAGGCGAGATATGGCACTCGCGGCGGTCGGCTTGCGTGAAGCAGCCGATTGCGGACATGGGCTGGCGGGATGCAGCCGGCATTCCCTACCTCGCCCCGGAGATCCTGCTTTTCTAGCCATGGTCTGAGCGGGAAGGCCGTCCACCTTCACCCTGCTGCTTACTTGGTAATCTTCTCCGCGGCCTTCTCGACACCCATTTCGAGATCCACCTCGTCCTCGAAGGCGCGTTTCTTACCGGCTATGAACTGCCGGTAGCCCTCCGGATCGATCCAGGCATTGACGCCCTCGGTTTCTGCGCGTTTCCGTTTTCCAGCAAGGTCGTAATATTCGTTGTGCTGCGCCAGCCAGATATCGGGCTTGAGCATTTCGAGCTGGTGGTGGGTACGGCGGTAATCCTCGGTGATGCCGGGATAGGACGGGTTCCTGGCGACACGATAGCCGGGATTGAATCCCGCCCCATCCGGAAACGCCACCACGTAAGGCTTTCCATCGACGACGATGTCGGCGATCCAGGTGGTCGCGCCGCGCGTATGGCCGGGGGTGAGATAGGCCGTCAGCCGCATATCACCCATCCTGATCACGTCGCCATCACGCAGGATGCGATCGACCTTGGCGGCCGGGTAGACGAAGTCGTCAGCGTATTTGAAATCGTTCTTGTCGCCGCTCTCCATCGCCGCGACGTCCTCCCGCATCACCGCCAGCGGCGCGCCGAACTGTTCCTTGAAATAGGCAAACGCGCCGGCATGATCGATATGCGCGTGGCCGTTGATCATCAGCCTGATGTCCTCCGGCCTGAAGCCGAGCTTGTGGATGGAATCGGCAATCATCGGCCCGGAGGACGGCATGCCGGTATTCATCAGGATCAACCCCTCGGAGGTTGAGAACAGGAAGCAGCCGAGCCCCTTGGTGCCGACGAAATAGACGGGACCGACGATCCTGACGGGTTCGTCCGGCTCTTCCCATTTGAGCGCCTTCCTGGCCATCGCCAGAAACAGATTGTTGTCGTTGGCGAGCTGCTCCTGGGTCGGCATGGCCTGCGCCTCAGATCCGGTCTGGGACGGGGATTGAGTCTGGGATTGCGTGGAAAGGACCAGAAGGGATGCTGCTGTAATTGAAAGAAGCTTTACCGGGGTCATGGCATGCATGGCCGCCTCCTCAACAGGGCAAAAGCCGACACCGACCCGTGTTCATCCTCAGGACCTGCCCTTTGGTTCTTGAATTCCACGGGCGGCGGGATACTACTCCTGCTTTTGGCAAAAGACCACAACAACCGTTACTGCCGCCGCTCTCAGAGTTAACGAATTCGAGCTATTCACCGCTTGCAGGCGGATGAAAGCTCCTGCATTGATGGTTGCCCATTGACGGAGCCGCGCATGCCCTCGACCGAGCTGTTTATCGCCTTTCTCGCCACCACGGTGGTGTTTGCCTATATTCCCGGCCCGGCCATGCTCTATGCCGCGGCCCAGACGCTGGCGCGCGGGCGATGGTCGGGGTTGATGGCATCGCTCGGCATCCATATCGGCGGGTATGCGCATGTGTTTGCCGCCGCGGCGGGGCTTTCGGTGCTCTTCCACGCGGTGCCGATGCTCTACCTGGCGGTGAAGCTGGCGGGGGCGGCCTATCTCGTCTGGCTCGGCATCTCGCTCTTCCGCGCCAGGGCGGCGGGCGATGTCGAGCTTCCGGAGATCGCCCAGAAATCCGGCCGGCGGGCGTTTTTCGAAAGCATCACGGTGGAAGTACTGAACCCGAAGACGGCGATCTTCTTCCTCGCCTTCCTGCCGCAGTTCATCGACGCGTCCGCGGCCTTCCCCATCTGGCTGCAGTTCGTCATCCTCGGGACGATCGTCAACCTGATGTTCTCGTCGGCCGATATCGTCTGCGTGCTGCTGGCCGGCGCGGTGATCACCCGGCTGAAGCGCTCCAGCGGGGCGCAAAGGCTGATGCAGCGGGCGGGCGGCGCATTGCTGGTCGGGCTCGGCGCGCACCTGGCGCTGCAGCGGAGCTAGTCAGTCCATTTCCGACCGGCCGCTCTTGGCGCGTTCTTCCGACAGCTTCCGGTATTTGGCTTCGAAATAGGCGAGGACTTCTTCAGCCGGCTTAACACGACCTGCCTCGGCATCGGCAAGACCGCGAGCAAGCGCGGCGTCCAGCGCCGCCAAACGCTTCGCTCTCCCTTCCGGTGACCCTGCGCGGTCGAGCCAGGCTTCGAGCGGATCGTCATCATCGATGGGCTGATCCTCCGATGCCAAAACCACCATAGGCAGCAACACCGCGCCACCTCACCCCGTAACCTTCAGCTCCATGCAGGTCAGGTCCAGCCAGCGGCCGAACTTGGTGCCGACTTCGGAAAACGTGCCGGCTGTGCGGAAACCGAGTTTTTCGTGGAGGCCGATCGAGGCTGAATTTCCCGCCTCGATGCAGGCGACCATGACGTGGATGCCGTTCGAGGCAGCGCGGGTGATCAGTTCCTGCATCAGCAGCCGGCCAATGCCGCCGCCGCGGAAATCGCGATGGACGTAGACGGAGTGCTCGACCGTGTGGCGGAAACCGTCGAAGGCGCGCCAGTCGCCATAGGAGGCATATCCCGCGACTGCGCCGCCGACATCCGCCACCAGAACCGGAAAGCCGCGCGCCTTGCGGGCTGAAAACCATTCCTTGCGGTTCTGGAGATCGACCAAGACCTCGTTCCAGATCGCCGTCGTGTTGGCGACCGCGTCGTTGTAGATCTCCATGATGACAGGGAGATCGGTTTCGGCGGCGTCGCGGACAAGGGGTTCGGTCATGTCGTATCGTCCATCATGATGCTATTTCGTCTACTATAGCAGACGCCAGGCCGGCGAGTCCAGATTGTTGGCATGCGTCTCTTCTGATAGCCTCGCGGGGGCGAATGCGGGAGGGGCGGAATGCGGTATTTGCTGATGGTCATGGCATGGCTGATCGCCGTGCCCGCAATGTCCGCCGCCGAATGGCGGAGCTACAGCAATGCCCGATTCGGTTATCGCGTCGAGGTGCCGCCCGGCTTCAAGATGGGACGGGCGCCGGACAATGACGACGGGCGGACATTCACCGGTGCCAATGGCGACCGTATCCTCGTCTTCGGCACCAACCTTATCGACACCGCCTTCGAAGGCGAAGCCTCGAACCGCATCGTCCAGGCGATGGACGACGGCTGGCAGATTTCCTATTCGCGAGTCGAGGTGGATTGGACGAGCTATTCGGGGGCCAAGGGGAATCGTGTTCTATATGTGCGCGGCGTGCAGCTCTGCAACGAGGCGGCGGCCTTCGTGATGCTCGAATACCGCAGCCGAGACCTCAAGGCCTATGACGCGATCGTCAAGCGCATGGTCGCCAGCCTGAAACCGGTCGGCTGCGCCAGGTAGCCCCCTGGCAGGCAAGGGTCAAGAACCGCCGGAGAGGCTGAAGCAGGTCATCACCGCGCCGTAGTGGACGGCGGCGGCGGCGACCACGAAACCGTGCCAGATGGCGTTCTGGAAACGCAGCCGCTCCCAGACGTGGAAGATCACGCCGAGCGAATAGATCAGTCCGCCGATGACGATCAGCCAGATGGTGACGGCGGGCAGGTATTGCGAGATGGATCCGGCCACCATCACGCCGCTCCAGCCCATGGCGAGATAGAGCAGGATCGTCAGCTTGTCGTAACGACCGGGAAACAGGCATTTCAGCGTGATGCCGAAGATGGCGGTCGCCCAGATCGCCAGGAGCATGGCGAAGATCCAAGGGTCGTGCGCCCCGCGCTGCAGGAAGGGCGTATAGGTCGCCGCTATCAGGATGAAGATCGCCGAGTGATCGAGCCGCCGCAGCACCCATTTGGTGCGCGAGTGCGGCCAGATATTGTAGGTGAACGAGATCGACAGGCAGATGATCAGGCCGAGGCCGTAGATCCAGGCGGCGGCAATCTCGCCGTGGCTCGACCAGACGGTGGCGTAGAAGATCAGCGCGGTGGCGCCGACCAGCGCGAACACGATACCGATGCCGTGGATGATGCCATCCGCGACGATCTCGTGAAAATCGTATTTCCGCCCGAAGTTGAAGAACTCGCTCATCCGACCTTTCCATCTCCCTCACCCCAAGAATGAGCATGACAAGGACGGAAGGCAAGAGCGGGAGGATTCACATTCCGTTTCCCGCTTTAAACTTCGCCAGATACTTCGCTGGCGCAGGTCTGGCAAAGCGGCGTGTGGGGCACGACATCCAGGCGTTTCTCGGCGATCGGCTGGCCGCAGCGGGTGCAGATGCCGAACGTGCCCGCAGCGATGCGGCCCAGTGCCGCATCGATCGCCGCAAGCTCCCGCTCGCCGGTTTCGCCGAGCTCCTCCAGCACCTCGTCATTGTTGCGTTCGACGGCGCGGTCGTCGTCGTCCGGATTGCGGGGCGTGACGAAATCCTGTTCGATGCGGTTCAGGCGGTTTTCCAGCTCCGCCTTCCTCGCCCTCAGAATGCCGTCATATCTTGCGGTATCCATGGATCCGTTCCTTTTCAGCGGTCGATGAGGACCGAACAGGTGGCGTGGCGCACGACGCGGTCGGCGGTGGCGCCGATCAGATAGTTCGACAGGTCGGGAATATGCGAGGCGACGATGATGAGATCGGCGCCCTGCTCTTCCGAGGCTGCCAGGATTTCGCGGGCCGGGGAGCCCTGGCGGATCTCGATATCGGCCTCGATGCCGGCCTTCCGGCGAAGTTCGACGAGCTGCCGTTCGGCATCCTGACGGGCTGCGACGATCAGATCGACGGTCAGGTCGGAGACGAGATAAGCGGGCATGTCCTCGACCACGTTGACGATCAGGACCGTGCCGTCCCTGTCGAGCAGGTTCGATGCGGTGAGCAGGATGCGCTCGCCCTTTTCCAGGGCGGAGACATCCACCGCGACGATGATCTTCTTGTACATGCGATCTCCTTCATGCGTTTTGTTTATTGTAGCTCCGCATGTGCCGAACCGCCTTGACCAAGGTCAAGCGGCTTTCGATCGTCTACAATTTAGAGACAATCAATCGCCATTCTGCACTCTATCGTGAACGACGGGCATGGACCATATAGATGGCAACAGGGCGTTTCGAACGCCCACGCCAGATGAGGATTTTCGATATGTCCGATGTCACGTTACCCTTCGCCCTGAGCCGCCCGGCCTATGTCCGCGGTGCGCATCTGGTCGTCACTGACCTGCCGCTGGTGTCCGGCTTCTACCAGAACATCATCGGCCTCAAGGTTCTCGAAAAGAGCCCGAGCGGCGAAGTGCTGGGCGTCAACGGCCAGCCGCTGCTGACGCTGACGACCGGCCACAACGTTACCCGCGCGCCGCGCAATGCCGCCGGCCTGTTCCACACCGCCTTCCTGGTCCCCGACCGGCAGGAACTCGCCCATTGGCTTGCGCATGCGGCTCACAACAACATCAGGCTGGACGGCGCGTCCGACCACCTCGTCAGCGAGGCGATCTATCTCTCCGACCCCGAGGGCAACGGCATCGAGATCTATCGCGACCGCACGCCGCAGGAGTGGAGCTACCAGCCGGACGGCACGGTCGCCATGGCGACCGAACGCCTGAACCTGCAGGAACTCTACAACAGCGCGCCGAAGACGGCTTTCGACGGAATGGCGGACGGCACCGCCGTCGGCCACATCCACCTGCAGGTGGGCGACATCCCGCAGGCCGACGCCTTCTATCGTGACGTGCTCGGCCTGAAGATCATGGCGCGATATCCGGGCGCCAGCTTCTTTGCGACCGGCGACTACCACCACCATATCGCCGCCAATATCTGGAACAGCCGCGGCGCGCAGGCGCGCCAGGGCAACATGACGGGGCTCTCGGACTACACGGTCCGGTTCAACGAGAAGGCGGCGCTCGACAGGGCGCTGGCAGCGCTCGAGACCCAGGAGATTGCCACGACCAAAACCGCAGAAGGCTGGTCGCTGAAAGACCCGTGGGGCATAGGCCTGACGCTCGCCGCCTAAGCACCGCCCTGCCCGTTTTTGCGCGAAAGCGGCGCTCCGGAACCGGAGCGCCGCTTTCGCGTTGAGAGCGATCACGGGGACCTCTGGACATGACGATCATGAGTGCGCACGGCAACGGCAAGCTGAAGAAACACCTGACGGACATGTCGGCGCAACGCAAGGACGCGATCCTTCGCCCGGAAGATATCGAGGCGGCGGAGAACCTGCCGCTCGGGCGCGAGGCGCTCGACGTGGCCATGGCATGGGCGGTGATCGGCATTTTCGCGATCGTATTCTTCTCGCTCGTCCACTACATGTCGCTGATCCTGATCCCCGTCACGCTCGCCATCGTCGTCGGCCTGATCCTCGGTCTCGTCGCAGATCGCCTCGGCAAGGCCGGCGTGCCCCGTTTCGGCATTGCCTTCATCCTCTCGACGCTGGTCTTCGCGGTCATGTTCCTGATCATCAATTCGCTTGCCGAACCGGTCGCGACGCTGATCCAGGAAGGCCCGAGCTTCATCGAGCGGACCATCAACCGCATCAAGCCGTTCCTCGAAAGCCAGCATTGGCTGAACGTGTCCCCCGCGACATTCGAAACCGGGCCGATGTCGATGCAGTCGCTGATCGAGAATTCCGGCAACATTCTCGGCATCGTCACCGCCAACCTGACCCCGGCGATCATCCAGGGAATGATCTTCTTTGCGGCGCTGCTGCTCTTCCTCTATGGCCGGGTGCGGCTGCGGCGCACCATCATCCTCGCCTTTCCGACACGCCGGCAGCGGCTGATGGCGATCCGGGTGCTCAATTCGATCGACCAGGTGCTCGGTTATTATTTCGCGACCGCCAGCCTCCTGTATCTGGGGCTTGGCGTGGTGATGACGCTGATTGCCTATTTCGGCGGGCTTTCCATGCCGGTCCTGTGGGGGCTGTTCGCCTTCGTCTCAAGCTTCATCCCGTTCCTCGGCATCACGCTGATGACCGTTTCGGTGGCGATCGCCGGCATCCTCACCCACGACGCTCTGTTTCTCGGCCTGATCCCGGCAATTGTCTTCTTCACCGTTCATCTTGCCATGGAGAACCTGATCTTCCCGGCGATCATGGGCCGGCAATGGGAGATCAACCCCTTCATCGTCTTCATCGCCATCCTGTTCTGGACCTGGATGTGGGGCGCGGTCGGGGCGATGCTCGCCCTGCCGCTTTCCCTCATCATGATGACGGTGTTGAACGAACTTTTCCCCGACCGAAAGACCGTGCCGCACCTGCCGGGATGACCTCATTCGTAGAGGTAATACTTTTCCCACTCCTCGCGCGGGATCTTCGAGCCGATCTTGTAGTCGAAGGACATCACTTTCAGGCCCTCGTCGCCGGTCTCGCATTTGTATCTGAGCCGGTACCAGTCGCCGGCGCTGCGGAAAACCGCGCCCGGTGCGCGGATGGCATTTCCGGCCTCGATCGGATCGCCGAACGTGTAGGCAATCACCTTGTCGGGTTTGAACTCGCCCTTGTTATCCTGCTTGATGCGATCCATCGCCTCGATATCGCAGCGCTGTTCGCGCCGTTCGTCCGGGGCGAGTGCATCGAGCTGCCGGACGATGCGGGCATCGAGTGCATGCGCCGGCAGGGCCGAAAGAAGGGCCAGTGCAGCTAGTGACCAGGTTTTCATCATGTCATTTCCTATCCAATATGACTCGGACGGGCGGAAACTATGAGATGGTCACGCGATTGACCACCTACCAGAACGGGAAATAGGATGATGTGATCGGGTGGGAGTATTGGGGCTGGATGACGGACGGTGCGCTCTCGGATGCAAAGAAAGAGCAGATCAAGCTGCGGGCGACGTTTCTCAACAATATCGGGATCGGCGTCATCCTGATCGGCGTGTTCACGCCGATCGTTCGTGCGATGTACGAGCCAGCTGCCGTATCGAGGGATCTCGTTTCCATCGGCGGAACCATGGCGGTTTGCTTTTTATTCGGGGGAGCATTACATTTTGCGGGGAGTTGGATCTTACGAGGACTCAGCAAGTGACACGTGAGCAACTAATCCTGCTTCTGATGCCGGCGATTGGTTTGGCCTTCGTCGTTGCTTTCGTCTTCTGGCAGAGCTGGCGTGACGGCGTGCTTCCCAATCAGAAGCCCAGGAAGAAGTAAACTCCTCGTTCCTTCCCCGCTTGCCTCGCGCCCGGACGCCCCCTATCTCTGGCACTCCTCTTTTCCAATCCGGAGTGCTTCCTTGGCCACCTCCCGCCCATCGCCTTTCGCCAACCTTCCCGCCGCGCCCGTTGCGGCCAGGAAGCCGGTTTCCGATACCCGCCACGGCATTACCCGCACCGACGACTATGCCTGGTTCCGGGCTGACAACTGGCAGGCGATGTTCAAGGATCCGACGATCCTCGATCCGGAGATCCGCAAGCATCTCGAGGCCGAGAACGCCTATATGGAAGCGGCGATGGGCGATACGGCCAAGCTCCAGAAGGTGCTGTTTGCCGAAATGCGCGGCCGCATCAAGGAGGACGACAGTTCCGTGCCGATGAAGGACGGACCGTTCGCCTACGGCACGCTGTTCGTGACCGGCGGCGAGCAGCCGCATTATTTCCGCACCCCGCGCGACGGTGGCGAAAAGCACCTCCTGCTCGACGGGGACAAGGAAGCTGTCGGCAAGGACTATTTCCGCCTTTCCGGCATCGACCATGCGACCGACCATTCCCGCGGCATCTGGGGTTACGACGACAAGGGCTCGGAATATTTCACCCTGCGCATCCGCGACCTCGCGACGGGAGAAGATCTTGCCGACGTGATCGAGAATACCGGCGGCGGCGGGGTTTGGGCGCCCGACGGCCGGAGCTTCTTCTACACGCTGCAGGACGAGAACCATCGGCCCTCGAAAGTCTTCCACCACATCGTCGGCCAGCCGCAATCGGAAGACCGGCTGGTCTATGAGGAAGAGGATCCGGGCTTCTTCATGGGCGTCGGCGGTTCGCTGCTCGACGACTTCATCTATATCGACATTCACGACCACGAGACGTCGGAATACCGGCTGCTGTCGACCAGGGATCTCACCGCAGAGCCGGCGCTGGTCGCGGAACGCGAGGAAGGCATCGAATATTCGATGACGGAGGGCGGCGACGTCTTCTACATCCTCACCAATGACGGCGACGCGAAAGACTTCAAGATCATGCAGACGCCGGTTACGGCGCCGGGCAAAGCGAACTGGACCGAGGTCGTGCCCCACGAGCCTGGCCGGCTGATCATCAGCCACATGGCGTTCGCCCGCTATCTGCTCTGGCTGCAGCGCAAGGACGGATTGCCGCAGATCATCATCCGCGACCGGCAGACCGGCGAGGAACACGCGATCGCCTTTGCCGAAGAGGCCTATTCGCTCGGCCTGCAGGGTGCCGCCGAATATGACAGCGACGTCATCCGCTTTTCCTATTCCTCGATGACGACGCCGAGCCAGCTCTACGACTACGACATGAAGACCCGCGAGCGGGTTCTCCTGAAAACCCAGGAAGTGCCCTCCGGCCATAATCCCGACGACTACGTCACCCGCCGGGTGATGGCGCCGGCGCATGACGGCGAGCTGGTGCCGGTCTCGCTGCTCTACCGGAAGGATACGCCGCTCGACGGTTCGGCGCCCTGCCTGCTTTATGGCTATGGCGCTTATGGCATCACCATCCCGGCCGGGTTCTCGACCAACAACCTGTCGCTCGCCGATCGCGGCTTCGTTTATGCCATCGCCCATATCCGCGGCGGCAAGGACAAGGGTTTCGCCTGGTACGAAAACGGCAAGATGGAGATGAAGCAGAACACATTCAAAGACTTCATCGCCGCTGCTGACTATCTGAATCAGGAGAAGTTCACGTCCTACGCGAACATCATCGCCGAGGGCGGTTCGGCCGGCGGCATGCTGATGGGCGGCATCGCCAACATGGCGCCGGAAAAGTTCGCCGGGATCATCGCCGCCGTGCCCTTCGTCGATGTGTTGAACACCATGCTGGACGACACGCTGCCGCTCACCCCGCCGGAATGGCCGGAATGGGGCAACCCGATCGACAGCCTCGAAGAATACCAGTGGATCGCCGCCTACAGCCCTTACGACAATATCCAGGCGAAACCCTATCCGCCGATCCTCGCGATCTCCGGCCTCACCGATCCGCGCGTCACCTATTGGGAGCCGACCAAGTGGGTTGCGAAGCTCCGGGAGATGTCTCCCGAGGGCGGTCCCTACCTGCTCAAGACGAATATGGCGGCGGGCCATGGCGGCAAGTCGGGACGCTTCCAGCGGCTGGAGGAGATTGCCTTCGAATATGCGTTTGCGATCAAGGTGGCGGGGAAGATGTAAGGCGGCATGCGGAGAGGGCGTACCGTGCAGGCCCCCCTCTGGCCTGCGATGCCCTTCAATTCATGCCCGGAATGCACGTCCGGTGGAACCGGAGCATAAAATAGTGTGGCCTTTGGGAGGTGAGACATGACCGTTTACGTTGCCCTGCTCCGCGCGGTGAACGTCAGCGGCACCGCACTCCAGATGGCCGAACTGAAGTCGATCTGCGAAACCCTCGGCTTCTCGGACGTCAGGACCTATATCCAGAGCGGCAATGTGCTGTTCCGGTCAGACGAAGCGGAGGCGAAGGTCGCCGAGAAACTCGACGAGGCGCTGGGCCAAAAACTGGGCCGGAAGCCGGGCGTGATGGTGCGCTCGACCGGAGAGCTGGAGGCGATCGTCGAAAACGTCCCCTTCCCTGATGCCAAGCCGAATTTCCTGCTCGTGTATTTCCTGGCCGAGAAGCCCGCCAGGGATGCACTCGACACGATGGTGGCCCCGGATGGCGAGGAGGCCGTCGTCGCGGGACGCGAGATCTATGTCCATTATCCGATCGGCTCGGGAAAATCGAAGCTGAAGCTCGCGGCGCTGAAACCCGGCACGTCGCGCAACCTCAATACCGTGCGCAAGCTCGCCGAAATCGCCCGCGCCATGGAAGGCTGAGCGACCGATGGCGGGCATCATCATTCCGATCGTCTGCTACGCCGTGATCATCTACGTTTTAGGCGTGGCGGGCTGGTCCGTCTGGCGGCGGCGCAAGAGCAGGCAGCCCGCTTGGCCGCCCTACCCCCTGATCAATGCGAGCGAGGAGGAAATGGACCGGCGGCGGGCGGAGGTGCGCGACAGGCTCTCGCATAAGGCGCTCGGGGCCGAGCGGATGCGCCTCGTGTGGCAAAAGCTGCAGGAGGCCGGGATCGGCGAAGGGCTGATCCACGAATTCCACCGCGATTTCTGCGGCCACGGCCTGATCCGCACCGAGACCGGCGTCATCCTCTGCGACATCCAGGATGGCTTTCACCCGGGACCGGCCATTGCCACCTGGGCAAGCGAAGAAGAGTTCGCCGCATTCTTCTCCCGCCAGAGCGACTTTACCCTCAGCGGTTGGGACCCCGCCGAACCGGTCTTTTACACCCAAGACAGCTGGTACCGGCAGAACCAGCGGCTGACGCAGGCGATATTCGACCGTTTTCTCCGCGACCGGAACGGATAAGGAACGCACGAAACAGCCGTCCGCCGTCATATTTTTGTCAAGCCCCTGCCGTCAAACCGCAACATCGGCCGCAAGCCTCGCGTAAGCTTCGTGCGTTAACCATTTGTTAACCATTTTGAACGCGGGCGTTTCGCCATGAAGATCGATAGCGGCCTCAACGGCTATTATTATCCCAACCGGGCACAAGAGATGGACCGGAAAGTCGAGGAAGCGCCTCAGCGTGAAACTGTGGCATCCCAGCGGTCCCCCAATGCCTTGACGGGAAGCAGCACGCTTCTGTCGTCTTCGCTTGCCAATGCGCTCTGGGTCATGGAAATCGACGATGCAGGCTCTGCAAACGTCGACATGCAGGTCCGGTCCGCCCCGCAGGACTGGGTCGAAAACCGTTATCAGGAATTCGCCGAGTTCTAAGGCTTCCGGCTACCCCATCCTGGCGGGCGTGACTTCCACCGTGACATGCGACAGATCCCGGATGCCCCGGAGCTTATCCTTGTAGAAGGACGGCGCCTGGGGTTTTGGCGTGACCAGCGCGACGATCGCCGCATGGTGCCCCGGACCGACCTGCCAGACATGCAGGTCCGAAATCCTGTCCTCCTCCGTCTCGACGCTGCGGCGGATTTTGGCCGCCAGTTCCTCGTCATCCGGCTGCGCATCCAGCAAGACCGTCGCGGTCACGCGGATCAGCCCCCAGGACCAGCGGGCGATCACCAGGCCGCCGACCACGCCCATGACCGGATCCAGCCAGGCCCAGCCATAGGACCGGCCGAGAATGAGGGCGACGATCGCCAGGACCGAGGTCAGCGCGTCGGCCAGGACATGCAGGTAGGCGGCCCGCAGATTGTGGTCCTTGGCGGCAGCCCCGTGCGCGTGGGCCCCGTGATGGCCGTGATGATGACCACCGTCATGGGAATGGCCGCCGGCATGGGAATGATGATGATCCTCCCGGAGCAGCCAGGCGCTGAGCAGGTTGACGGCAAGCCCGACCGCGGCGACGAGGATCGCCTGGTCGAAATCGATCGCCACCGGGTTGGCGAGGCGGACAAGGCTCTCCCAGGCGATCAGCAGCGCTATCAATGCCAGCACGATGGCGCTGGCGAAACCGGCCAGATCGCCGAGCTTGCCGGTGCCGAACGTGTAACGCGGATTGCGGGCCTGGCGGCGGGCATAGAGATAGGCGAGCGCCGCGATCAGCATGGCGCCCGCATGGGTGGACATGTGCCAGCCGTCGGCGGTCAGTGCCATCGAACCGAAGAGCGAGCCGGCAATGATCTCCGCCACCATCATCGTCGCGGTCAGCGCGATCACCAGCCAGACCTTGCGCTCGTTGCGCTCGTGGTCGGCGCCCAGAAACACGTGCTCGTGCTTCAGCGCTTCGATGGGATCGGCCATGCTCTTCTCCTTCGTCTCGATCAGCGGATATAGGTGCGGAGCGCATCGGCAAGTTCATCGACCGCCTGCGCCCTCTGTTTCTCGTCATCCGCATGCAGCACGTGCTCGCGCAGATGATCCTCCATGACTTCACCGGTGAGCCCGGACAGTGCGCCACGGATCGAGGCGAGCAATTGCAGCACCTCGCCGCAGGGTGCCTCGGCCTCTAGCGCCCGCTCGACCGCCTCCATCTGCCCCTTCAGCCGGCGAACCCGCGCCAGGAGCTTTGCCTTTTCCCGAATGGTATGCGCCACCAGCGTCTCCAGGTAATATAGGGGGGTACCCTATATTGGTATTACCGACGATCCGACGCAAGTCAAATCCGAAAGCCCCATGCAGGTTTCGGGACCTAAGCCGCTAGTGGTCTCACACGGGGAGAGTCGCGATGACGACAATTGGAAGCACCAATCCTTATTATGCATCTCTTTACGGCATCCTTGGCAAGAACGGCGGCGACAAGAACGCATCGGGGGGCAATGCCAATGACTACGCGGCGCCGCGGCAGTCCGTCCCGGGCGGCATGACCGGCAGCGATACGGTGTTCGGCGCAAAGCTGGCGGACAGCCTCTGGTCCATGGAAAGCCAGGGCGTCGAGGTCGATCAGGGCGCCGGTGACACCTGGCTTGGCGAGGCGCCATCGACCAGATACGAGGACGAGTTCATGGATCTCGCCAAGAAGACCTTGGCCGAGCGTATCCGCGAACAGTATCTCAAGGACAAGGATCTTACCGAGGACGATCTCAAGGCCATGTCGGCAGAAGACCGCGAGGCGATCGAGGCGGATATCCGCAAGGCGATCCTCGAAGCCATGGGCGTCAACGGCCAGAAGCAGGAAGCCGCGATGGACATGGGCGGCAACCCCGCGGCACTGGCACAGGGCGACGCGCAGAAACGGCCATTGCAGGACGGCACCAAGGACGATCCGCTGTTCTCCCTGTAAAGGTCCTGCGAGTTCAGGAAGCCATCGGGCGGCTGCGGCCCTGTCAATCAGGACCGCGGCCGTTTGCATCAGGGCGATGGCCGACATTTTCGTCGGTGATCATCGCGGACAATTCCTCGTTCCCATGCGGTTCGGGCTCCCATTGCGGCCGTGACCGCTGCAACATCTCCATCGCCAGGATCAGCCACATGCCGGCCACCGTGGCGACCAACGCCCAGAATAATCGAAGGATATCCCGTAAAACTCCGTCGCACCTGGCGTGGCAATGGCTGCAGCATCCGTTCATGGCGTCACCTCTTCGTTTGCTCCGGCCCGCTTGTCGTTCGTCCGGCCCGACTTGTCTTCCTGCCGGTGACCGACTAGATAATTCCTCCAGTAACTAGAGCTTCAAGAGGAATTTTCAGCCATGCTGTCGATCGGCGATCTTTCGAAACGTACCGGCGTCAAGGTGCCGACCATCCGCTATTACGAGCAGATGGGCCTGATCGAAGCGGCCGAACGGTCTGAGGGCAACCAGCGGCGTTACGAGAGGCACGATCTCGAGCGGCTCGCCTTCGTCCGCCATGCCCGCGACCTCGGCCTCGACATCCCGGCAATCCGCGAACTGATCGCGCTCAGCCAGCATCCCGACCTACCTTGCGCCAATGCCGACAAGATAGCCGCCGACCATCTGATCGCCGTGCGTGAAAAGATCGAAAAGCTGAAAAAGCTGGAACACGAACTCGAACGGATCATCTCACACTGCGACGGCCATTCGATCGAGGATTGTTATGTGATCCGGGCGCTTTCGGACCACGGGCTGTGCGAGGGGGAGCATTGAGGGTGCCGGCCCGGTGGCTTCAGGCTGCGGCTTCGATGTCGAATTCGAAGTGGATGCGATCATAGGGAAATACGATCCCACCGCCCTCGGCCTTATCGATCACACCACTGACAAGCAACATGTCCACGTCGCCGTAAACACCTTTGAAATCCCGGCCCACCCGGCGGGCAACCTCGCGAATGCTCAAAGGCCCCTGCCCGGTCATCGCTTGCACAATTTCTAGACGTTTGGGCGCCAGAACACGATGAAGCATTTCCCAGGACGGGAAGGACAATACGCTTGTTGCAGACCGATGTTCACCGGCCTCTACCGCCTTAACGGCCTCTGAAACCGACCTCATGGACTGTTCGAGAGTCTCGATCTTCACTCTAAGCATTGTCATGCAGCCATCCTCTCACATCAGCGGTGAAATCGGCCAAAAGCTGGTCGATATCTTTGAAAAAATATGCCGTTTCCAATGCGCCGAAATGCCTGTGATCGCCTTTGCCGGCCTCGTTGTCATATCGCAACACGCACTCGCCTCCGGCCACCAGCGCCATGCTGTATTTGAACTTGTGAGCGCTTCCGCGTAGCGAAGCCGGCACCCGCCAGACCACGATTTCCACGAACACGCCTTCACGCAGATAGCTACGCGTCTTCTGAACCAGTGTCGCTTTGGCCATCGGCGGCCCCGTGATGCCTGATGTAATATACCCCATCACGAGCAATCGGCAAGATGGAAGGCGGTTGGCGGCCCCGGTTCGGGCATGGCGGAGGCGATCATTGCAGCCGCCACCGTTTCGCGGATGGTGCTTGACAAGGTTCGGGATCGGGAGCATCTAGGCGTCATGATCAACACGCGCACGACCACCGCCTGCTCGTATTTTTGGGCCTTCCTTTAAAGGGCGGCTCGACAGATCACCATGTCAACAAGCCGCCGTCAGGCGGCTTTGTTGTTTCAAACGGCACCTGACGGCAAGAATACCGAAAGAGGATGCCGGAAATGACCCCACAGACCATCGAGGATACCGATATCACCCTGCCCCGTCCGCCGGTCGTGACGATCCGCAACGCGAAATCGCGCGACCTGCCGGAGCTCAACGAGATGATCGCGCTGCTCGCCGCGCATCACAACGACCCCGCAGGCATCACCCCTGAAAAACTCGAGCGCGACCTGTTCGGCGCGATGCCGTGGATCAGCGCTCTGGTTGCCGATACCGGTTCGGACCTGATCGGCTACGCCATTCTCGTGCCGCTCTACCGGGCGCAGGAAGGCACGCGCGGCATGGACCTGCATCATCTCTTCGTGCGCGACGGGCATCGCGGCCACGGAATCGGCCAGCATCTGGTGTCCCGCGCCCGCGAAATCGCCAGAAGTGCTGGCTGCGACTATCTTTCGGTCAGCGCCGCCACCGGCAATTTCGCCGCCCACCGCTTCTACGAACACATGGATTTCAAGCCGCGCCCGGTCACCGGCATGCGCTACATGCAGGCGCTGGCGTAATATCTGCGGTCGAGGCCTATCCGGCGGCCTTGGCCAGGATTTTGAGATAGATATCTCGCGCCATACAACATCCCCTCACTTGCGGTTTCTAACACTTAGCCAAAGCTAAGATGTTGAAATCGCTTTCTCTCCGCAAGGGGAGAGATAAAGATGCCGCACTGCCACGAGTCTACCTCTCCCTTGGCGGGAGAGGTTGCAAAATCAGCATCTTAGCGTCAGCTAAGTGCTAGATTTTGTTGGTGAGGGGGAAAGCTTCTACCGCGCCGGCACCGCCTTCAGATAGGCCGCAATCGCCTCCAGATCACTTTTCGGCAGATGCGCGAGGTTCTGCTGCACCTCGACCATGGAGCCGCCGGCGGTGTCGAAATCCGGGGTGAAGCCGGTTTCGAGGTAGCCGGCAATGTCGCTCTCGCTCCAGGAGCCGATATCCTTCGATCCCGGCGTGATGTTGGGAATGGTCCCCTTGCCTTCCGGGTTCGGGCCGCCGGCAAGCCAGCGGTCCGGGAGGAAGCCGCCCGTCGCGTCACGCGGCGTGTGGCATTCGCCGCAATGGCCCGGTCCCTCGACCAGGAACTGGCCGCGCTTGACCTTGTCGTCGGCGGATGCGAGCTGCACCCGCGGCTGGTCACTGAAATAGAGGAACTTCCAGCCGCCGACCGCCAGCCGGATATTGTAGGGGAACGGCAGTTGGTGTGGCGGCGCGACGTTGGGGCTCGGCGGCAGGGTCTTCAGGTAACCGAAGAGATCGTTGACGTCCCTGGTCGAGAGCCGCGCATAGGAACCGTAGGGGAAGGACGGAAAAAGGTGTTCGCCGTTCGGCCCGACACCTCGGGTGGTCGCATTGCCGAACTCGGCCAAAGTCCAGTTGCCGATGCCGGCATTGGGGTCAGGCGAGATGTTGGGAATATGAAAAGTGCCGAACGGGCTCGGCAGCGCCCTGCCCCCGGAGAGAACCTTGAGTGCATCGCCGGTCGCACCGGTCGCGGCATGACAGCTTGCGCAGCCGCCGGCCCAGAAAAGCTGCTCTCCCTTGGCCAGATCCGGCGCGCCGAGATCGGCCCAATGCGAATCCGGATAAGGATCGGGATTGGCCAGCGCCCACGCCGTGGCAGCGCCGGCGGCGACCACCACGACGCCCGCCACCAGGATCTTGGACCATATCGAGGTCATCGTCTTTCTCCTCCAGCGTCACTCCGCAATGCAAGGACGGCCGCAGAAAGCTGCGGCCGTCCTCTATACCGGGACAGGGGCCGCGATCACTTCAGGCGAAAGTTCTGATGGCAGGTATTGCAGGTACCGCCGAGCGTCTGCAGGGCCTTGCCGACAGCGGCCTGGTCTGCCGGCATGGAAGCCAGAAGGGCCTCCGCATCGGAACCGAGCTTCTGTGCGTTGCCCCGGAATTCGGCGTTCTTTTCCCAGATGGCCGGCGCCGCCTTGGTCTTATCGCCGGTCTCGGAGCCTGCCGGGAACTGATCCGGGAAGGCCTTGATATTGGTGCTGATCGTGGTCAACGCCGTGCGGACGGCAGCCTGGTCATAGGGCTTTTCGCCCTTGGCGATGCCACCCAAGGCGCCAGCTGCGCCGCCGATACCCTTCATCAGGGCCTGGCGCTTGGCGATCGGGGTTTCCTGCGCGGTCACGGCCGTAAAGCCAAGACAGAGTACGGCAGCGGCAGCGGCAATCAGTTTAAACTTCATCCATTCCTCTCCTCATCGAGCCGGTCATGCCGGCGCAGTTTTGCGCGCGCATGATTGCCGGCTTATGCGTTTGAAAAAAGTAACGTTTCTGTCATGACTCCGCGAGCATGCCGCCTGCCCCCTCACGCCATCACCCCCTCCCAAAGCGTCAGCGTCGAAACCGCAAGCAGAAGGAAGCCCGCGATCCGCCCGACCCAGATCGTTGTGCCGCCGTTGCCGACCAGGAATTTTCGCGCGTGGCCGGCGGCTACGGCGAGACCGCCATAGATCGCCAGTTGGGTCGCGGCCGTCATCACCGCCATGATCGCCGCCTGCGGGGCGAGCGGCCCGAAATCCGGGCGCAGGAACTGCGGATAGACGGCGAGCATGAAGAGATAGGCCTTGGGATTGATGAGGCAGGTCACCGCGCCGCGCCGGAACGCTTCCCGGTTCGACCGCGTGTCCGCCGGGCCGACGTGATCGACGGTGATCGAACTGCGGATCAGGCTTACCCCGATCCAGGCCATGTAGAGCGCCCCTGCGATCAGCAGCGGCCGGAACAGAACCGGCATCAGGCTGGCGAGCAGCCCGACGCCGACCGCGCCGTAGAGGGAATGCACCAGCCCGCCGGCGATGATGCCGGCGGTGGCCGCAAGCCCTGCCGCGCGTCCGCGGGTCAGCGAATTGGCCAGCACAAAGATCATGTCCATGCCCGGCACCACGATGATGCCGAACAGGAGCGTGAAGAAGAGCCAGAGGTTTTCGGTATAGGTCATGTCAGTTTCCTGAGCCTCGCATAACCGGCTTCGGATGCCGAAGCCTTGTTTTTCAAATGGATATGCGGTCCTATACGGCAGCCCAACTGACAGCGTATTGTCAGTAGCAATGGTTTGGGACGAAGGAAAAACGGCATGCGCAAGGCCTCGCGGCTGTTCGAGATCATCCAGATCCTCCGGCTTGCCAGGAAGCCGGTGACGGCGGCGGAGATCGCCGTGCAGCTGGAAGTGACCGTGCGCTCCATCTACCGGGATATCGCGGCGCTGCAGGCGATGCGGGTGCCGATCGAAGGCGGGCGCGGCATCGGTTATATCCTGCGCCCCGGATTCACGCTGCCGCCGCTGATGCTGTCGATCGAGGAGACGGAGGCGATCGTGCTGGCCTTAGCGCTCTTGGAGCGCACCGGCGACACGGAACTGCGGCAGACGGCCAAGCAGGTGAACCGCAAGATCGCCGCCGTGGTGCCGGCGCCGCTTGCCGGCACGTTTTCCGCCAATGCGCTGCATGCCTGGGGCTCGGTCGCCCCCGTGCCGGATGCGCTCGACCTTGCCATGGTGCGCAGGGCTATCCGCGACGAGCAGAAACTGGCGCTCGACTACCGCGACGAACATGCCCGGGCCACGGAACGGACGATCCGGCCGGTGGCGCTGGTCTATTATTCGCAGACGGCCAATATCGTCGCCTGGTGCGAGCTTCGGCAGGCGATCCGCAATTTTCGCGCCGACCGGGTGGAGCATTGCGAGCTGGCCGACGGCTTCTTCCGCGGCGAAGGCGAGACGCTGCGGCAGCTCTGGGTTCAGGGCTGGAGCAATCCGCCGATGTGACCGGCATGCCGGGCTGACGAAGCCCGCGCCTGACAGGCCGCGGCTTTGCCCCTATGGTGCGCGCGCATCCTCGGGAATCAGCAGGGCATGGGAGTGGGTGAATGCGCAAGGCAATCATCGTCTGGGGCGGATCGAAAATCCATGAGCCGGAGGAATGCGCCGGCATTACCGGCGACATTCTTCGCGAGGACGGGTTTTCGGTCGAGATTACCGCCGATCTCGGCATATTCGGCTCAGGGAACATAGCCGCTGCCGATCTGCTGGTGCCGATCATTACCGGCGAAAAGCTGGAAAAGGCACATGCCCAGGCGCTGGTCGCCGCCGTGCGCGGCGGGCTGGGGCTCGGCGGCCATCACGGGGCGCTTGCGACCTCCTTCAAGGAAAGCGCCGCCTTCCGTTATCTGTCCGGCGTCACCTGGGTGGCGCATCCCGGCAATATCATCGACTTCCGCGTCAACGTCACCCGCCCCGACGATCCGCTGATGCGGGACATTGCGGATTTCGACTACAGGTCGGAACAGTATTACCTGCATTACGACCCGTCGGTGGAAATCCTAGCGACGACGACCTTTACCGGCGAATATGACGAGGCGGTGCGCGACGTGGTGATGCCCGTCGTCTTCAAGCGCCATTTTGGCGAGGGACGGATCTTCTATTCGGCACTCGGCCATGTGGCGGCCGAGTTCGAACATCCGCATATGCGCAGCATCCTGCGGCGCGGGCTCACCTGGGCGGCGCGTGGCTGACGCCCTTTACCTAGAGAGCGAGCGTGCGGCTTTCTTCGCGGCCGTGGCCGGTGATCTCGATTCGGTCGGCAAAAATTTCCACCACCGCGAAGGTGTTTTCCGTCTCGGTGTCGACCATGCCCTTGAAGTTGACATACCAGGTGTTCCCGGTGCGGCCGAGATTGCCGACGTGGTTGTGGCCGTTCAGATAGGCGATCACGTTGCCCGCCTGCTCGAACAGGCCAACCACCCTATCGGCATTCCAGAGATTGTGGTCGTTTTCCGGGTAGAGCGGATAGTGGCCCATGACGACGACCTTCTCGCCGGCGGCGCGGGCGCGCTCGAGCACGCCATCCAGCCAGGCGAACTGCTCGTCGCCGATGCCGCCGTTCCATTCCTTGGCGTTGATCGCGCCTTCGGCCAGCAATGTTTCCAGCCGCTGCCGCGCCAGAATGTGGCGCGCGTGGCCTTCCGGGGTGGAAAACAGGCTGATCTCGTTGCCGTCGATCACCACGAAGCGGAAACCGCCACGGGAAAAATCGTGCCAGGCGGCCGGCATGCCGAGCCGCGCATGGACATCGGCCAGATACCCCGGCGCAACCAGGAAATCGTGGTTGCCCGGTATCAGGACGCTCTCGTGGCGCAGGCCGTCATAGACGGCAAGCACCGGACCGTAGTGTTCCCAGCCGCGATCGATGAGATCGCCGAGCGTCACCACGAAGGCAAGATCCTCCCCGTTCAGCACGCCGATCGCCCGGCTCAGCTTGTCGAGACTGTTGGCATAATAGCGGTCCATCTCCAGCCATGGCGGCAGGTCGGCATATTGCGGATCGGCGATCACGCCAAAGCGGAGGAGAGGTTTTTCGTGGGGCATTTCGCCGAGGTAGTCGGTGGTTGTGACAGGCGTGTGACGAAGGATGCTACCCCTCTTCCTCACGCAATCACCGTTCCCTGATGAAAGACGATCTTCCAGCCGGTCGGGGTGCGTCTCCAGAAGGTAGACCGCCGGCTGCGGCGATCCGGCTCTTCCAGGATATACGACAGATGGTAGAGGTCGTCGGCGAGGCGGCTGATCGAGAAATCCCGGCAGGGCCAGCCATGCGGTTCCGGTTGGCGGCGGTAGCGTTCCAAGAGATTATCGATCACGAAGCCGCGCTCGTAGACCCGGCCGCTGGCGCCGATCTCCCAGAAGTCCTCCTCCGTCATGGCTTCCAGCGCCTCGCGGCTGGCGATCGATTCGCGGTAGTCGAAAATCGGCTCGCGCGCTGCTAGTTCGACAAGGATGGTGTCTAGCGGCTGTCTGCTCATTCCCCAACTCCAGTGATGGACCGAACAAAAAACACCCGGCGCCTTGCGACACCGGGTGTTCTCGAAAAGATCGCCTATCAAGCCGTTCGATTACTTCGTGGCGGCTTCGTAGCGTTCGAGCACGTAGTCCCAGTTGATCAGGCTGTCGACGAAGGCTTCGAGGTATTTCGGGCGGGAGTTGCGGTAGTCGATGTAATAGGAATGTTCCCAGACATCGACGCCGAGGATCGGGTCGGCACCGTGGACCAGCGGGTTTTCGCCGTTGGGGGTCTTGGAGATGACGAGCTTGCCGTCCTTGACGGAGAGCCAGGCCCAGCCGGAACCGAACTGGGTCGTGCCGGCAGCGATGAAATCGGCCTTGAACTTGTCGTAGCCGCCGAGGTCCGAGGTGATTGCAGCTTCGAGCTTGCCCGGCAGCTTGTTGCCGCCGCCGCCCTTCTTCATCCACTTCCAGAAATGGACGTGGTTATAGTGCTGGGCAGCGTTGTTGAAGAGACCCTGGTTGGTGCCGAAGGACTTCTTGACGACGTCTTCGACCGACAGATCGGCCAGGCCAGCCTCGGCAGCGAGCTTGTTGCCGTTGTCGACGTAAGCCTTGTGGTGCTTGTCGTGGTGGAATTCGAGCGTCTCTTTCGACATGAAGGGCGAAAGGGCTTCGTAATCGTAGGGGAGTTCGGGAAGTTCGAAAGCCATTGGTCTACTCCTTGTTCGGCACACACCGTAGGTAAAGCGTCGTGCGGGAACATAGGAGCGCGGGGGCCAAGAGGCAACGGTAACTTTGCCAAAAATCAAGCCAATCGCGTCAAGAACCTGCTGAAATTTCAAGATACAGGAAACGGGCCAGACCACCGATTCGGAGCCCGTTCGATGAAGACCACTTCTGCTCTTGCCGCAGCCGTCATTGCATCCAGCGCCACCGTCGCGCACGCCTCCTCGGACGACGCCTGGTCCAGTTTCCAGGCCGAAGTCGCCAAGGCTTGCGTCACCGCCGCCAGGGGGCTGATCGAGGACGGCAAGGCGCTGGTCGATCCGTTCGGCAGCCAGAGCTACGGGCTCGCCGTCGTCTCCGGCAGGGCGGCCGGCGCCAAGGTGACGATCAGCACGATCTGCGCCTTCGACAAGAAGACCCGCAAGGCGGAGATCGGCGGCGAGATTTCCGCCGACAAGCTGACGGTGAAATAACCCGCCGGATCTGGCAGCGCTGGTGCGCGACCAGACGGCGGATTTGGAACGCAGAGGTTCAGGCCTCGTCGCCCGGCGAGCGCGCCCAGTCCATGTAGAGTTCGAGCGCCTTGCGGGCGACCGGGCCTTCCTGGAGCTGGCGTTCCTCGAAACGGTTGACCGGCACGATCTTGGAATAGTTGCCGGAGGTGAAGATCTCGTCGGCGTCCATGAAGTTCTCGACGGTCAGCGTCGTCTCGCGCACGTCGAAACCGCCGCGGCGCAGAAGGCCGATGACGCGCGAGCGGGTGATGCCGGCGAGGAAGGTGCCGTTGGCGATCGGGGTCATGATCACCCCGTCCTTGACCATGAAGATGTTCGAGGAGGCGGTCTCGGCGACATTGCCGTTCATGTCGCGGGCCAGCGCATTGTCGAAGCCGCGGTTGCGGGCTTCCATGATCATGCGGCCGCTATTGGGATAAAGGCTGCCGGTCTTGGCGCCGGTCACCGCCACTTCCGGGTTCGGGCGGCGGTAAGGCGAGACGGTGAGCGACGAGGGTTTGGCGGTCTGCATCGGAGCCTCGAACAGGCAGAGCGCGAAACGGGTCGATTCCGGGTCGGCGGTGACGACGCTGTAGGGCATGCCGTGTTCCGACCAGTACATCGGCTTGATGTAGATCGCCGTCTTGCCGTCGAACTTCTTGACGCCTTCCCAGGCGAGCGCCTCGATCTCTTCCGCCTGCATCACCGGCTTCATGCCCATGTTCGTCGCGGAACGGTTGACGCGCTGGCAATGGAGGTCGATGTCCGGCGCGATGCCGTCGAACCAGCGGGCGCCGTCGAACACGGTGGAGCCGAGCCACATGGCATGCGAGGTCGGGCCGATCAGCTTCGGATTGCCCTCGAGCCATTCGCCATCCACGAAGGTCCAGGTGGTGGTGCGAGGGGCTGTGTTGACGGGCATGGCGATCTCCTTGGTCATGCGAAAGGGCGGGACGCTTCAAAATTGCGGGGTGAGTGAAGTCCGGCCCCGCCGCCGAGGTCAAGCGATAATATCAAATGGATCATCACAAAAATTGATATCCTTGACCATGGAGACCGGCATGCCGGAGTGCCATGTTGCATGGAAACGAACACCCGAGGAAGACGCGCATGGCATGGTCGGCGGAGCAATACGTGAAATTCGAGGACGAGCGGACACGCCCGGCGCGCGATCTTCTGGCGCAGGTGCCGCTTGCCTCGGTGACCAGCGCCTACGACCTTGGCTGCGGCCCGGGCAATTCCACCGAACTGATCGCCGAGCGTTTCGGGGCAGGCACCGTCATCGGATTGGACAGCGACGACAACATGCTGACGGCGGCGGCCAAGCGCCTGCCCGGCACGACTTTCCTGAAGGCGGATCTCAACAGCTGGGTGCCGGAAGAGCCGGCCGACCTGCTTTATGCCAATGCGGTCTTCCAGTGGGTGCCGGACCATATTTCCGTTCTCGCCCGGCTGATGGACCACCTGAGGCCCGGCGGCGTGCTGGCGGTGCAGATGCCGGACAACCTCGCGGAGCCGAGCCATACGCTGATGGGACAGACCGGGGCGGACGGCCCGTGGAAGGCTGCCTTCGAAGGCGGCCGGGTACGCCGCCCGGCCCTGCCGCCGCCGGCCGACTATTTCAACCGGCTGATGCCGAAATCCGCCCGCGTCGATGTCTGGCACACCGTCTATTACCACCCGCTCGCCGATGCGCCCGCGATCGTCGAATGGGTCCAGGCGACCGGGCTGCGGCCCTATCTCGATGCGGCGGGCCCTGAACATCGGCAAGCCTTCAAGGCGGACTATACCGCCCGCATCGCCAAAGCCTACCCGCCGATGGCCGACGGGCGGGTGCTGTTACGCTTCCCGCGGTTTTTCATCATCGCGGTGAAGGCCTGACGAAATCGACTGTCAAGGCGTACCCGGCGGCGGGGCCAGCGGGTTTTGCGGCTGAGGCTGCGTGACCTCCATGCGGCCGACGCCGGAATCGTTCATCCAGATGATGCTCAGAACACAACCGACCAGGATCAACAGCACCGCGATAAAAAGCCAACGCATCAGTTCAGTAACTCCACTCGTCAGTCATCGAGAAAATTTCCGGACGGAAACATTCCGTGATCCTTGGAGCAAAACATCTGGGCGTCGGTGCGGCAACGCAGCAAATCGGCGATTCCGGGACAGCAAAACGGAGAACCGGGCCGCCGAAATAGCCGGAAAACAGGCAGAACCGGGCCGGGAAACAGGTTGACTCGGCTCCGGTGCGCTTGCACTCTTCAGCCTTGCCATTTTCCTCGTCCTGCCGAAAAGCCGTTCGAAGCCATGCCGAAACCATCCACATTGTCGCTCACCCAGGATCTCGTCGATCTCTGCTTTCGTGAGGAGGCCGATCCCGGCCCGCCGGCCACATGGGAGCCGCTGACCGACGACGACTACGTACAGATCGCCGATCGGCTGTTTGCGGAAACCGGCGGGGAACCGCTGTGGATCTTCGCCTATGGCTCGCTGATCTGGAAACCGGGCTTCGATTCAATCGCCTGCCAGCGGGCGGCCGCCTATGGCTGGCATCGCTCCTTTTCGCTCCGGATCGAGCGCGGCCGGGGTTCGCCGGCACAGCCGGGGCTGATGATGATGCTGTCGCGCGGCGGCCGCTGCGACGGGGTGATCTATCAGGTTGCCGACGACGACAAGCGCGTCCAGATCGAAAAAGCCCTGCGCCGCGAGATCAGCCACCGCGACAGCCTGACCTCGTTCCGCTGGCTGCCGGTCCGTACCCCGGCCGGAGAGACCGTGCGGGCGCTGACCTTCTGGGTGGGCGGTACCAGCAAGCGTATCATCCGGCCGTTATTGCCGCTCGACGAGGTGGCAAGAGTTTTGGCGCGCGCCTGCGGGCATCGGGGATCGTGCGCCGAATATCTCTACAATACCGTCGTGCATCTGGCGGAATTCGGCATCCACGACCGCAATCTCTGGCGGCTGCAGGAGATGGTGGCGGAGGAAATCCGGGCGCTGCATGTGCGGCAGAAGCTTGCGGTCGGGGCCTGAGGCGGAGGTGCGGCCCTGGCATAAGTAAGAGGCGCTGTGCCGTGCCAGCCCCTCTGCCCTGCAGGGCGCCACGGAGAATAGAAGACCGCCTCGACGCAAAACCGATTGCAAAAAGCAATCAGGTAAGTTACCCAGTAAACCAGTTTCATTTCGCAATCGGTTATGGGAGGCCGTCATGCGTCCGATTCTGTATTCGCATCCATTCTCGTCCTACTGCCAGAAGGTGCTGACCGCGCTCTACGAGAACGGCACCGACTTCGACACGCGCATGCTCGGGCCGGAGGATCCTTCGGCCTACCAGGATCTCTGCAGCATGTGGCCGGTGAAGCGCTTTCCGATCCTGGTCGATGGGGAGAAACGGGTTTTCGAGGCGTCGATCGTCATCGAATATCTGGGCGTGCATTATCCCGGACCGGTGAAGCTGATCCCAGACGATGCCGATGCGGCGCTCGATGTACGGATGATGGACCGTTTCTTCGACAATTACATTTCCACCCCGCAGCAGAAGGTGGTGTTCAACGCCATCCGGCCGGAGGAGCACCGCGACCCGTACGGCGTGCAGGAAGCGCGCGGCATGCTGGATGCCGCCTACGGCTGGCTCGACGAGCGCATGGCGAACCGGCAATGGGCCGCCGGCACGGCGTTCAGCCTTGCGGACTGCGCCGCGGCGCCCGCCCTCTTTTATGCGGACTGGACGCACCCGATCGGCGATCAGTTCGGCCATCTGCGCGCCTATCGCAGCCGGCTGCTCGCGCGGCCGTCTTTTGCGCGTGCGGTGGACGAGGCTCGGCCCTATCGCTCGTTCTTCCCGCTCGGAGCGCCGGACAGGGACTAGGGCAGGTCAGGGATTAGGGCAGGTCGGGGACTAAGGAAGGTCGGGGGACGTCGCGACCGGCCTTTAGAACATGCTGTCATTGGCGATCGGCAGCCCACTCATGGCGGCATAGACCCGCCACACCTCGTGGCGCAGGACCGCGCTCGGGCGGACGCCGCCGCTGCCGTAGTTCTTGTACTTGTCGCGATAGGCCTCCATGAACACCGTCACCGCCTCGATGACATCGGCATGCAGTTCGGCCCTGCGGCGCAACTCGTCCCTCTCGGAGTGGAGGATTTCAAAGCTCTGAACAAGCAGCCGCAGGTCTTCCATCGACATGGCGACATGCGAGCGATCGGCCGGGCCGACAGTCACCTCCGACCGGATACGGGCGATGATTTCACTCAACTGTTCATTCATGGGATTAGATTCTCCTAATCCTTCGGATGTGGGTGGCAAAATCGACCAAAGCAAGGCTAAACTGTGGCCGGAAAGACACGTTTGCCGATCAACGTGATCGGGATAGTCGCCTAAAGTCGTGCCGCGAGGAAATCGATGTAGGTGCGGATGCGCAGGGCGAGGTGCTCGTGCCCGGCATAGACGGCATGGATTTCCTCGATGTCCTCCGGGTTGAAATCCTCCAGAACCGGTACCAGCCGGCCGGCTTCGATATCCGGCTCCACATGGAAACGCCCGACCCGGCCGATGCCGAGGTGATCCCGGCAGAACTGCCGGATGATCGAGCCGTTGCTCGCCTTCAGGCTTCCGGAAACCGGCAGCAGCTCCCGGCTGCCGGTTTCCGGATCACGAAAAGGCCAGCCTTCGACCGCTCGCCGGAAATTGAAATTGATACAGTTGTGATCGATGAGCTCGGCCGGCGTCCTCGGGACGCCGTGACGCGCCAGATAACCCGGCGATGCGATCACCACCTGGCGGCTCTCGCCGAGCTTTCGCGCCATCAGCGAGGAGTTGCGCATCGGCCCATGGCGGATGGCGATATCGACCCGCTCGCGGATGAGATCGACGATGTCGTCGGTGAGGGTGATATCGAGCTGCACATCCGGGAAAAGCCGCTGGAACTCGGACGTGAGCGGCAGGACATAACGCTCGCCGAAACCGACCGAAGCATTGATCGACAGCGGCCCGCGCGGTAGCGTCCGCCCGCCGCCGGAGACCATCTCTTCCGTATCGGCGATCTCGGCCAGGATTCGCTGGGCGCGGGCGAGATAGGTCTCGCCCTCCGGCGTCAGCTGCAGCATGCGGGTGGAGCGGACCACGAGGCGGGCGCCGAGCCGGCCCTCGAGGCGAGTGACCAGCTTGCTCACCGCCGAGGGCGAGAGTTTGAGCTTGCGGCCGGCGGCCGAGAAGCTCTTAAGCTCGGCGGCCAGGGCAAAGACTTCCATTTCTCCGGCGCGGTTGTCCATTCGGGTCTCGCTTTCGAATTCCGATCATCAATGTCGTTCTCGGGGCACCCTCGGCCTGCCGGCCATCTCCCCCACGACCAGTGCTTAGCACATGGCGCGAGGCGGTACGGCGGTCTTAACCCTTCCCCTTGTGGGGGTCCGGAGGACGGGACGGGGCAAGCGACCCGTCCCCGGCTGGTGGCCGGCAGGCGGGAGGGGTTTTGATACTGAACGAAGTCCCCTCCCCAACCCCTCCCCACAAGTCCCCTCCCCAACCCCTCCCCACAAGGGGGCGGGGCTCCACGCAGCCACTGGCCCTTTTGCGATTTCCTTGCCCCCACCCGTGGGGGAGATGGCCGGCAAGCCAGAGGGGGTGTCCCGAGTACGGCCTCCAATACCTGTGACTTCAGTTCACAAATGATTATCCGCTTATGCGGCTACACAGGCAAGTCCTCCGCGCCGATATTGCGGTGCGTCAAATGCAATCCCTTCCTCCCAAGGATCAGGAACACAACAATGCCTCTCGCTCTCTACGCCCTGACCGCCGGTGCCTTCGGCATCGGGGTTACCGAATTCGTCATCATGGGCCTGCTGATCGATGTCAGCGCCGATCTCGGCGTGTCGATCTCGGCAGCCGGCCTGCTGATTTCCGGCTACGCGCTCGGCGTCGTGGTCGGGGCTCCCATTCTGGGCGCGATCGCCGGCAAATGGTCGCGGAAAACCCTGCTGATGAGCCTGATGGTGGTGTTCACCATCGGCAATCTCGCCTGTGCCCTGGCGCCCGATTACTGGACGCTGATGGCAGCCCGGGTGCTGACCGCATTCGCGCATGCCTCGTTCTTCGGCGTCGGCTCGGTGGTCGCCACCAGCCTCGTCGCCCCGAATAAAAAGGCTTCCGCCATTGCCGTGATGTTTACCGGCCTCACCGTCGCCAATATTCTCGGTGTGCCCTTCGGTACCTGGCTCGGTCAGGCCTATGGCTGGCGCTCGACCTTTTTTGCCGTCACCCTGATCGGCATCGCCGCTCTCGCCGTGATCGCGCTCTTCGTTCCGAAGGACAAGGCCGCGGACAATCAGGAGGAAAATGCGCAGGGCGCGCTTGCCGTGCTCGGCCGCCGCCCGGTGCTTCTCGGCCTGCTGATCACCGTCTTGAGCTGGGTCGGCGTGTTTGCGGGCTTCACCTATATCGCGCCGATCCTGACCGAGATCACCGGTTTTTCCGAAGCCGCCGTGTCGCCGATCCTGCTCGTCTTCGGCGGCGGGTTGGTGATCGGCAACCTCGCCGGCGGCTGGCTGGCAGACCGGCATCTGGTGCCGACCATCATCGCCAGCCTGGTCGCGCTCTCGGTCGTGCTTTTGGGCCTGACCGCCGCGATCCACCAGCCGGTGCTTGCCGTCATCGCCATCGGCCTGTTCGGCGCCGCAGCCTTCGCCACCGTCTCGCCGCTGCAGATGTGGGTGCTGCAGAAGGCGGAAGGTGCCGGCCAGGGCCTTGCCTCGTCGTTCAACATCGCCGCCTTCAATCTCGGCAATGCGATCGGCGCCTGGCTTGGCGGCGTGGTCATCGACCATGGCCCGGGTCTCGGTTCGGTCACCCTGATCGCCGGCCTGGTGCCGCTTGCCGCACTTGCCGTCGCCCTCTTCGCCATCCGGCTGGACCGGCGCGAGACCGCCGTCAACGGCACGCCCGCCCTCTCCTGCCCGGCCGAATAATTTCCGCATCCAAGGAGTACGAGCATGGAATATCGCAATCTCGGACAATCCGGCCTCAAGGTGCCGGTGCTCAGCTTCGGAGCCGGCACGTTCGGCGGCTCCGGCCCGCTGTTCAGCCATTGGGGCACGACCGATGTCGAGGAGGCCCGCCGCCTCGTCGACATCTGCCTCGAAGCCGGCGTCAACCTGTTCGACACGGCCGACGTCTATTCGGCCGGCGCTTCGGAAGAGGTGCTGGGCCAGGCGATCAAGGGCCGGCGCAACGACGTGCTGATCTCCACCAAGGCCAGCCTGCCGACCGGCGACGGTCCGAACGACTGGGGCTCCTCCCGCTCGCGGCTGATCGGCTCCGTCGAGGCGGCGCTGAAGCGGCTCGGCACCGACCATATCGACATCTTCCAGCTGCATGCCTTCGATGCCTCCACGCCGGTCGAAGAGGTGGTCTCGACGCTCGACCAGCTCGTGAAGGACGGCAAGCTGCGCTATATCGGCGTTTCCAACTTCTCCGGCTGGCAGATCATGAAGTCGCTGGCGGCCGCCGACAGGAACGGCTGGACCCGTTATGTGGCGAACCAGGTCTATTATTCGCTGATCGGCCGCGATTACGAATGGGACCTGATGCCGCTCGGGAAGGACCAGGGGCTTGGCGCGCTGGTCTGGAGCCCGCTCGGCTGGGGGCGCCTCACCGGCAAGATCAGCCGCGGCAAGCCGCTTCCGGAAGGCAGCCGCCTGCATGAGACGGCGGATTTTGGGCCGCCCGTCGAGGAGGAACTGCTCTACCGGGTGGTCGATGCGCTGCAGATCCTGGCGGAAGAGACCGGCAAGACCGTGCCGCAGGTGGCGATCAACTGGCTCACCAGCCGGCCGACGGTTTCCTCGGTGATCATAGGCGCCCGCAACGAGGAGCAGCTTCGCCAGAATCTCGGGGCCGTCGGCTGGTCGCTGACCAGGGAGCAGATCGGCACGCTCGATGCGGCAAGTGCCGTGACAGCGCCCTACCCACACTTCCCATACCGGCGCCAGGAAGGCTTCGCCCGCCTCAATCCGCCCATCGCCGGCTGACACCCCGAAAACTCGGGTAGTTGATCCGTGACAGAATCGGTCCATGTAGTAGGGGCCTCATTCCGCCCGGCCGTTCGCCGGGCTTCCTTCAGGAGTTCAATATGTTCACAGTCAGCGCCAATGGCGCCAACATCCCTGCCCTCGGTTTCGGCACCTTCCGCATGCCCGACGAGGACGTCGCCCGCGTGCTGCCGGAAGCCCTCAAGCTCGGCTTCCGCCATGTCGATACCGCGCAGATCTACAAGAACGAGGCGGCCGTCGGCGACGTGCTCTCCAAGTCCGGCATTCCGCGCGCCGACATTTTCCTCACCACCAAGGTCTGGGTCGACCGCGTCGGCCATGACGCCTTCATCGCCTCGGTCGACGAGAGCCTGACGAAGCTGAAGACCGACTATGTCGACCTGCTTCTCCTCCACTGGCCGCAGAGCGAAATGCCGCTCGCCGACCGCATGGGCGCGCTGAACGCACTCAAAAAGGCCGGCAAGGTCAGGAATATCGGCGTTTCCAACTTCTCGACCGCGCTGATCGCCGAAGCGGTGAAACTTTCGGATGCCCCGCTTGCCACCAACCAGGTGGAGTACCATCCCTATCTCGACCAGACGAAGGTTCTTGGCGAGGTGCGCAAGCACGGCATGTCGCTGACCGCCTATTACCTGATGGCGAACGGCGCGGTGCCGGGTGACACGGTACTGAAGGACATCGGTTCCAGGCACGGCAAGACGGCCGCCCAGGTGACGCTGCGCTGGGCGATCCAGCAGAAGGACGTCATCGCACTCTCCAAGACCGCGACCGTTGCCCGCCTGCCGGAAAACTTCGACGTGTTCGATTTCGCATTGTCGGAAGAAGAGATGCAGGCGATCCACAAGCTCGCCAAGCCGACCGGCCGCATCGTCAATCCGGGGCATCTCGCACCGGAATGGGATGTTTGACCTTTATCGACAAAGCCGACAGGATGCGCCGGGATCTCCGGCGCATTTTTCGTTTTAGAAGCCGATTGGAAAGCCTCTATTTTTGTAGTAACAATAAATGGCTGTCATATTCGATCCGGCAAAACGCATTCTCACCCTTGAGCAACGAGGCCTCGATTTTGCCGATGCGGGCAAAGTCTTCGACGGTCCTCATCTGTCGATCGAGGATGACCGGATCGACTATGGAGAAACGCGCTATTTCACCGTCGGCTTTCTGGACGAACGCATGGTCGTTCTCGTCTGGACGCCGCGGGGAGACGACCAGCGCATCATCAGCATGAGGAAAGCCAATGACCGAGAGCAAAAAGCCTATGGCCCGAGACTTGCCGGACATTGAGGATGATGCGCCGGACCTGAGCGAAAGCCCGTGGGCGGAAAAACTCGCAGAAGCGCCGGTCGTCCGCGGCCGTCCCAAAAGCGAGCGAACCAAGGTTTCGACTACGATCAGGCTGGACGCGGATGTTCTGGAGCGATTCAGGAAAGACGGCCCGGGCTGGCAGTCCCGTATCAACGACGCCTTGCGGGAGTGGCTGACGAAGCACTGACAGGTGCAGGCTGCCCCTCACCCTAGCCCTCTCCCCGTGGAACGGGGAGAGGGGACGTGCCTCGTGAGACGCCCGATGGGGAGCAACACGGTGCGGCGCATGTCCTTCTCCCCGCAAGCGGGGAGAAGGTCCCGGCAGGGGGATGAGGGGCACCTTCCCTACAGCCAGCCCTTCCGCTTGAAATACATATACGGCAGGGCCATCGAGACGATCATCATGGCGATCGCCATGTGGTAGCCGTAGGTCCATTGCAGTTCCGGCTGGTAGGCGAAGTTCATGCCGTAGATCGAGGCGACCAGGGTCGGCGGCAGGAAGACGACCGAGGCGACCGAGAAGATCTTGATGATCTGGTTCTGTTCGAGATTGATCAGCCCGAGCGTCGCATCCAGCAGGAAATTGATCTTGCCGGACAGGAAGGCCGAGTGATCGCCGAGCGAGGTGGCGTCCCGCTGCAGCAGTTTCAGGCGCTGGCGCAGTTCCTTCGAAAGCTTGCGATCGACGCCGTCGAGCGCCGCGTAATAGGCGACGACGCGGGAGACGCTGACCAGGCTTTCGCGCACCACGGTGATGAACTCACCCTTCTGGCCGACCTCGCGGATGAGGTCCTGCAGGTCGCGGGTCTTCTTGTTGGCCTTGGCGGCCTTGGTCGAAAAGACTTCCTGGGAAATCTGGTCGATCTCGGTGCCGAGCCGTTCGAGCGTATCGGCCATGCGGTCGATGATCGCCTCGATCAGGCCGGTCATGATCAGCTCGCCGTAACCGCAATGCAGTCCCGTGCCGTTCGGCTTGCGGGCGCGGGCCATGAAGGCGTCGAAGGGACGCGGTTCGGCATAACGGACGGTCACAAGAACCTGGCCCTTGACGATGAAGGTGACGGGAACCTTGCGCGGCGTGCCGGCATCGGGCCGGGTCAGCACCGTCATGGTCATGAACTCGGCGCCATCCTCCTGGTAGAGGCGGGCGGAGAGTTCGATATCCTCCATCTCGTCCATGGTCGGCACGGTGATGCCGAGGCGTTCGCCGACGATGCGCTCCTCGTCGGGCGTGGGGCTGACGAGGTCGTACCAGACGACTGCAGGGGTGGCGGGGGCGGAGGTGACCGGTGCCGACGGATCGGAAGCGACCGGCGCTGCGGCAACGGCCGGCACATCGGAAGCGACGGAAACAAGGCGATCAAGATCGTAGGCATGGATGCGCAGCATGACGGCTCCTTTTTCGGACCATCGGTCCCTTCGGAGCGCGCATCCTTATCGATAAGGACTAGAGCCCCGGAGAAACGGGTCGGTATGATGACGTCGAACTTCGACTGTCGGGGTTCATCTCAATTGTCCTTTGAAAGAGTGGCGCCCGGTCGGGCGTCACTTCGCTTTGGAAATGTGCCTTAAAGGATGAAAAGTCAATGGCTTTTCTGTCGCAGCCGCCGCGGAAAAAAAACGCTGCCGCTTCGGGCCGGACAACCGCGGAAGATCGCCACCGGGAACCGCGAAACCGAGCGACCGGCCGGGTCATCTCGTGATCCGGAAACCGACCGGCTTTTCCGTGAGCTTCGCCGGCTGTCGCTCGGCGCCGGAGACCGACGCACCGGGCGGACCGTGCCGGAAACGCTCGAGCATTTGCGATATGCCGGCGGGTGATCCGGTTATCAAAGCAACCACCGAACCATCCGGCTCATTGCGGACCCAGCCCGTCAAACCCAGCTGTTCCGCCTCCCCGCAGGTCCAGGCACGGAAACCGACGCCCTGTACCCTTCCCGTTATCCGCACCATGGCGGCCTCTTCTCTATCGGGCATTGCGACCTCCCATCCTGGGCAACTCCATTGACATGGAGAGTGCTGATCGGAGGACAAGCCCGCAAGGGCAGACGACGCCGATTGGTGCCTTGCCGGTCTCATTGCCTTGGACTCGACAAAAAGCCGCCGGCCGCGCGGCCGGCGGCTTAGATCTTTCGAAGAGTGCCGATCACACGAACTGCGACAGGCCCGGCACCGAAGCGATGACCGTGTCGACGACCTCATCGCCGGCGTGTTCGCGGGCGACCGCCATGGTTTCCTTGGAAAGGCCGGTGATTTCGCCCATGCCGAGACCCTGGGACATCAGCTGCTGGCCGAGCGCCATGACGCCGCCGCCGAAGCTTGCCATCAGGCCGCCGAGCAGACCGCCGCCGCCGGCACCTTCGCCGTTGAACTTGGCGACCAGTTCGGAAGCCCCCGGGATCGCCTCGATCATCCTGGCAACCGCGCCGTCATCGGCCTCGCGCTGCAGGAAACCGAGCATCATGCCGATCGCCTTTTCGGCGACGTCAGGGGCAATGCCGACATTTTCGGCAACGCGGGAAACCAGTTCGTTCATCAATCTCTCCTGAAGGTTTTGACGTTCACGTCAAGGTAATACACACAGTCTTCGCCGAAGCCAACAGGGAGCGTCATGCATCTCAAGGCTTCATGCTTCGCCGGAACTCTCGCCCACCGTATCGGCCATGTAGGCGCCGCGAGCGCCCAAGGGCACGGGTGCGCCGGTGGTCGAATCGCGAGCCGTCTGGTGCTCGAGTTCCGCGTTGATCTCGGCACCGACGATGACGATGATGACCGATATCCATGTCCAGACCATGAACCCGATCAGTGCGCCGAGCGTGCCGTAGGTGGCGTTGTAATCGGCAATATTCCCCAGATAGAAGGAAACCGCAATCGAGGCGGCGAGCCAGGCGACGGTCGAGAATGCCGCACCCCAGGTGAGCCATCTCAGTTTGGCCGGTTCGCGGCTCGGACCGAAACGATAGAGCATCATGATGCCGCCCGCGACGAACAGCATCATCACCGGCCAGCGCACCAGCCGGATGATGATCTCCGTCCATCGGTCGAGCCAGAGATAACGCAGCACCGCCGGCACGACGCCCATGGCGAACAGGATGACGATCGCCAGAAGCAGCGCACCGAGGGTGAACAGCAGCGAGACGAAGTTGAGGCGGATGATGCTGCGCTTTTCCTCTTCGGCATAGGCGACGTTCATCGCCTCGAACAGCGCCTTCATGCCGTTATTGGCGCTCCACAGCGCCAGCGCCAGGCCGCCGACCAGGGCGATCGACAGCGTCGTATTGCGCTCCGTGGTCAGCGCCCGCAACTGGTCGAGAAAGATGTTCAGCGCATCCGCCGGCATGACCGAGCTCAGGAATGCGATGCGATCGACGATCGCCGCTGGGTCCGAGACGAAGCCGTAGATCGATACCAGCACGCTTGCGGCCGGAAACAGCGCCAGCAGGAGGTAGTAGGTGACGCCTGCGGCGATCAGCGTGATGCGGTCCTGGGTGACGCCTGCATAGACCCGCCAGAAGACGTCCTTCAAGCCGGGGGCCGGGATTTCCTCGGGAGAGCCGGCCTCGCGTCCCCTGTTGCTTTCCGATGCGCGAGCCGTTTCGACGCTCATCTATCCAACCAGCCTTCCCCTAGCGAACGAGCTTCAGGCCGCCTGGTTGCCGTTGCCCGGCGCCTCCGCACATCCTATAAGCAATGGCAGAGAACGCGGTCAGGGAGCGCATAGTTGCATGGACGATACGGGAAAGCTCTTCATCGGCGGCAGCCGCAAGCCGGACGATTCGCTCAACAAGGCTGAATACCTGGAACTGAAGTTCGGCAACCGCCACGGTCTCGTCACCGGCGCCACCGGCACCGGCAAGACGGTGACGCTGCAGGTGCTCGCCGAGGGTTTTTCCAAGGCCGGCGTGCCGGTCTTCGCCGCCGACATCAAGGGGGATCTCTCCGGCATCGCCATGAAGGGAGAGTCAAAGGATTTCCTCCTGAAGCGCGCCGAGCAGATCGGTTTCCAGGATTATGATTTCGAACAGTTCCCGGTGATCTTCTGGGATCTGTTCGGCGAAAAGGGCCACCGGGTGCGCACCACCATCGCCGAGATGGGGCCGCTGCTCTTGTCGCGCCTGATGGATGCGTCGGAGCCGCAGGAAGGCGTCATCAACATCGCCTTCAAGATCGCCGACAAGGCGAACCTGCCGCTGCTCGACCTCAAGGATTTCGCCTCGCTGCTGAACTACATGGCGGAGAATGCCAGCGAGCTTTCCAGCCAGTTCGGGCTGATCTCGAAGGCGTCCGTCGCCTCGATCCAGCGCGGGCTGCTGGTGCTGGAACAGCAGGGAGCCGAGCATTTCTTCGGCGAACCGGCGCTGAAGATCACCGACATCATGCGCACCAACCCCAATAACGGCTACGGGCAGATCTCGGTGCTTGCCGCCGACAAGCTGATGATGAACCCGCGTCTCTACGCCACCTTCCTTCTGTGGCTGCTCTCGGAACTGTTCGAGGAACTGCCGGAAGTGGGCGATCCGGCCCAGCCGAAACTGGTGTTCTTCTTCGACGAGGCGCATCTCTTGTTCAACGACGCGCCGAAAGTGCTGACCGAGCGCGTCGAACAGGTGGTGCGGCTGATCCGCTCCAAGGGCGTCGGCGTCTATTTCGTCACCCAGAACCCGCTCGACGTGCCGGAAACCGTGCTCGCCCAGCTCGGCAACCGGGTGCAGCATGCGCTGCGCGCCTATACGCCGCGCGAGCAGAAAGCGGTGAAGACCGCCGCCGACACGTTCCGCCCCAATCCGGATTTCGACTGCGCCACGGCGATCACCAATCTCGGCACCGGTGAGGCGCTGGTCTCGACGCTTGAGGGCAAGGGCGCGCCTTCCATCGTGGAACGCACGCTGGTGCGCCCGCCGTCCGGCCGCATCGGCCCGCTCAACGACCAGGAACGCCAGACGATCATGGACCGCAGCCCGGTGCTCGGCCTCTATGACGACGACCTCGACCGCGAATCCGCCTTCGAAATCCTCGCCGCCCGCGCCAGGCAGGCCGCAGATGCAGCCGCTGCGAAGAAGGCGCAGGACGAATTGCAGGCCGCCCCGCCGGCCGGCTCCGGCGAGACCAGCGGCTGGACCCTGCCGGGTTTCGGCGGCAAGGACGACGACGACGATCGCAGCCGCCCCCAGCCGCGCCGCTCCGGCTACCAGCGCGAGACGATCATCGAAGCGGCGATGAAGAGCGTGACGCGGACGGTTGCGACCCAGGTTGGCCGGGCGATCGTGCGGGGGATATTGGGGAGTTTGAAGCGGTAGGGTTTGGGGACTGGATTGTAGGGCGGCGGGATTTTTTGAGGTGTTGTGCCCCGTGCTACCCCCTCTGCCCGGAAGGGCAGAGGGGGTGCTGCGGCAACCACCGAGCGCCCTCAAATCAAACCCATCACCTTTTCCGCACAAACTCCGTCCTGAGCACCAGGCCCTTGATGGCCTCATGCCGGCAGTCGATTTCTTCCGGGTTATCGGTCAGTCTGATCGACTTGATGACCGTGCCCTGCTTCAGCGTCTGCCCTGCGCCCTTGACCTTGAGGTCCTTGATGAGGGTGACGGAATCGCCGTCCTTCAGGACGTTGCCGGATGCATCGAGCACCTCGACGGCACCCGCAGTGGCGGCGGCCATTTCCGAGGCCGGGCGCCATTCGCCCGTCACTTCGTCATAAACGTATTCATCGTCATCGCCTGCCATCGGCGTCTCTCCTGAAATCAACAATCGCCGGTCCGGCGGTTGCCGCTTATAACAGCCGGACCGCCCCGAGCAAGCATGCGGCACCATGGCGGAGCAGGCATCGTCCGGTTGCATTCGCCTGGACGCGGTGGTATCTCGCTCATGTGCTTTTCAAGAGAAAGGAGGGTCACGTGCACAATTTCTATTTCCGGTATTACCGGACACGTGGTCCCGTCGACGCCCTGCAAATACGTTTGCAGGGCTGACCAGAGGCCTTTCTCTCAAAGCATCCCCTTCCTGGTCTGCCCTTCGTGGCCCGCAGCGCCGAGTTTTCACTCGTGCCTGCTCGCGATTTTCACATGCTGCAAGCCGCTACGCATCGGCAAAGCCGAGCGATACATCGATCATGGCCCGAGCGCCATCGATGCCCTGCGCCTGCGAGCCAAGACCAGAGAACGACAATGAGCCTCATCAGCCTGCGCAATCTTGGAATTATCCTCTCCAGCCCGCTGTTTTCCGGGCTTAGCCTCACCGTCAATGCCGGCGACCGGATCGGCATCGTCGCCGCCAACGGACGCGGCAAATCCACGCTGCTGAAATGCATCACCGGCACCCTCGATGCCTCGGAGGGCGAGATCACCAGAAGCCGCGGGCTGACGGTCGGCACGGTGGAGCAGAACGTGCCCCCTGCCCTGATGCAGGCAACCTTCCGCGACGCCGTGCTGCAGGCACTGCCGGCGGACCAAATCGAGAGCGAAAGCTGGCGCGCCGACGTGGCGCTCGAAGGCATGGACGTGCCGGAGGAGCTGCGCGAACGGCCGCTTGTTGCTCTCAGCGGCGGCTGGCAGAGACTGGCGCTGATCGCGCGGGCCTCTGTGACGGAACCCGACGTGCTCCTGCTCGACGAGCCGACCAACCATCTCGATCTTGCCAAGATCGCGCTTCTGGAAGACTGGCTGAACGCCCTGCCCCGCGACATGCCGGTGATCCTGTCGAGCCACGACCGCGCCTTTCTCGACGCCGTCACCAATCGCACGCTTTTCCTGCGGCCGGAGAATTCCCAAACCTTCGCGCTCCCCTACAGCAGGGCGCGGATGGCGCTCGACGAGGCGGATGCGGCGGATGCGAAGCGTTACGAGCGGGATATGAAGACGGCCGACCAGTTGCGCCGACAGGCTGCCAGGCTCAAGAATATCGGCATCAATTCCGGCAGCGACCTGCTGGTGGTCAAGACGAAGCAGCTGAAGGAGCGGGCAGAAAAGCTGGAGGACGCGGCGAAGCCCGCGCATCTGGAGCGCTCGGCCGGCGCGATCCGGCTCGCCAGTCGCGGCACGCATGCCAAGGTTCTGGTGACGCTGGAGGATGCGGCGGTGACGACGCCGGATGGCACGCTTCTGTTCAGGACCGGCAGGCAGTTCATCTGCCAGGGCGACCGGATCGTGCTGCTCGGCCGCAACGGCACCGGCAAGACAAGGCTGGTGGCGATGCTGCGCCAGGCGATTTCCGATCCTTCCGCAACGGTCGCCGGCATCAGGGCGACGCCGACGCTGATCCTCGGCTACGGCGACCAGTCGCTCGCCGATCTCGACGACCGGCAGACGCCGCACGGCACGATCATCCACCGCTTCGACATCGGCGACCAGAAGGCCCGCTCGCTGCTCGCCGGCATCGGCATCACGGTGGAAATGCAGGCAAGGCCGGTCGGAGAACTTTCGGGCGGGCAGAAGGCGCGGCTCGGCCTGCTGGTGCTGCGGCTGCGGGAGCCGAATTTCTACCTGCTCGATGAGCCGACCAACCATCTCGACATCGACGGGCAGGAAGCGCTCGAGAGCGAGTTGATGGCGCATCAGGCAAGCTGCCTTCTCACCTCCCACGACCGCAGCTTCGTGCGGGCCGTCGGCACCCGCTTCTGGTTGGTCGAGAGAAAGAAGCTCATCGAAGTGGATGGCCCGGAGGAGTTTTTCGCGGCAAGCCGTAGCTGACGCGAAGCGATCAGGCGGGGACGTAGGTCAACCTGATGACGTCCTCGCCGACACGATCGGTGGAAACCAGCCGGAGCGGCGGCCGCGGGCCGGCGAAGAATGGTCTGCCGCGACCAAGCACGACGGGGTGGAAGTAGAGCCGATACTCATCGATGAGACCAAGGCCGGTCAGGCTTTGGGCCAAGTCCGGCCCGGACACTGAGATTTCCCCGGCAAGCCGAGCCTTCAGGTCACGGACCACCGCCCCGACGTCATCCCCGACAAGGGTGGCATTGGGGCCGGCCGACTTCAACGAGCGTGACACGACCCATTTCGGTTGACGCCGCCATGCAGCCGCGAACTCGCGGTGTTCGGCGCTCCATTCGGGATGGTCTTCGTCCCAATAGCGCATGATCTCGTACATGCGGCGACCGTAGACGCTGCCCGTCAGATCGCGCACATGCTCTATCCAGTGACGGAAGAGCGCCGGACCCGGCGCAAATTCCTGGTGGTCGACGTAGCCGTCGAGGGACTGGTTCATTCCAAAGATGAGCTTCGCCATGTTTGCAAAATCTCCGTCGCAGGTATTCGCAACAGATTGAGGCGGCCGTGACCGGACGCAGGTTCCGCGCGGGTGCCAAAGCGCCAGGCTCTATCCATTCGCGTTGAGGACGCGGTCGCGGGTGACGTCGGTTTTGGCGGCCGTGCAAGCAGGAAGGCCCTCACCCCTGGTGGCGTACCTTGCGTTTTTTCAACGCCTCGCATGCACTTCGGGATGAGGGCTCATGCCCGCCAGACAGACCGCGCCGCTACTTCTTTGCGGAGGTCAGGGCGAAGAAGGCTCCTTGCGGGTCCATGCCCTGAACGATCCAGCTGCCCCCGGGGACTTCCATCGGCCCCATCAGGATCTGGCCGCCGCCGGCCTTGACGCGCTCGACTGCGCCGTCGATGGCATCGACGATGAAATAGTAGCACCAGCAGGGCATCGGCACCTGTTCCGGTCTGGTCATCATGCCGCCGATCTGGCGACCGTTATGGGAGAAGATGTGGTAAGTGCCCATCGGCCCCATGTCGAAATCGTGGTCGAGCTTCCAGCCGAACATCTTGCCGTAGAAGTCCATGGCTTCCCGGCCGTTGCCGGCGTAAAGCTCGCGCCAGCCGACATTGCCGACCGCATCCGGGGCGAGTTCCGGCGGCGCATTCTCCATCGGCAGGGGCGTCATGATGCAGATGACGGCGCCGTGCGGATCGGCGACGACGGCAAACCGGCCGATGCCGGGAATATCCTCCGGCTCGCGCTGGACGCGGCCGCCATTGGCGACATAGTCCCTGGCCATCTGATCGACGTCATCGACCGAGACATAACCCGTCCAGTTCGGCGGGATCTTGCCTTCGAGTTCCGGCGGGAAATTCATCATGCCGCCGATGCCGGGGCAATTATCGCCCTCGCCCATCTCGAACAGGAAATAGGGCGGCATGTCGGGCATGCTCATTTCCTTGACCTTCCAGCCGACCACCGACGAATAGAATTTTCCGCCGGCATCGGTATCGGGCGTCATCAGCTCGACCCAGATAAATTTGCCATGGGTCGCCGATCTGGCCCCGGTAGCGGTCTGCAACATGGTCGTCTCCTCTCCGGATTACTGCGTCGACCGACGCATTGATTGAGGGCCCGCAGCGCTCAGCGCTTGCGGGCGTAATGCGCTTCCATGAACTGCTGCCAGCTGCCGTCCGGCTGCCTGGCGCTGGAATTGAAGGTGCGGTGATCGTCATCCGTGAAGATGATCTGCTCGCGGTAGTCGCCGGTCTTGCCGGGATTGGCGAAATCCGGGCCGCTCGTGTAGAGATTGAGCGTCGACCCGTCGTCCGACACCTCACCCTCGTAGACCCAGAGATGGTTCATCATCGTGCCGAGCCAGGTGCCGACATATTTGCCCCTGGCCGGATCGTAGCCGAGCGTGAGGATGGTGGTTGCGGGCCCGCCGCCCCCCGGCATGTCGCCGCTGCCTTCGGCAACGAACCAGATGCCGTTCAGCGAACGGCAGACCTCAACCCATTTTTCGTCGTGGCCCATGCTGGTGGACGTCACCTCCCAGAGGCCGACCATTCGTTCCAGAAAGCCATGTTCGGCCTGGGGCCTGGGCATTTCCATCATGCTCATCTTTTCCTCCTCCTCTTTTCGAAGCTCCAGAATGAGCCCGTTCAATGGCAGCAGGATGAACCCGTCTCTTGCGGTTTCTGTTCGTATTCGTCGTGGCGCTTGACGAAGTTCATCGTCGAATCCTCGTTGCGACCAAGCGGTGCCCGATCAAGGATCATCAGCGTGCCGATCAGCTCTTCGCCGCCTCGGGCGTAGCTGGAGTAGGTATGAAAGACCTCGCCCGCCTCGTTCCTGTAGAAGGCGGAAAGACCCGGCAGTTCGTCATGCGCCTCGGATGGCGGCACTTCGCGGAAGTTATAATACACCGTCTCCCCGGCAAGGTCTTCCTTGGAAAAGGAAACGTGATAGTCGAAGTTGAAATCGCTGCCGAAGGACGAGACCCAGGGGAATTTCCAGCCCATGCGCTTCCTGTAGGCCTCGATCTTGTCGAGCGGCGCGCGGGCGACGGCGATGAAGGTGACGTCGTGGTGGTTGAGATGCGGCAGCGCACCGTCGATATGGTCCGACAGGAACGAACAGCCGGGGCAGCCGGCATCCCAATCCGGACCGAGCATGAAGTGGTAGACGATCAACTGGCTGCGGCCATCGAAAAGGTCGGCGAGCGACTTTCTGCCCTTCGGAGTGTCGAACGCATAGTCCTTGTCGACCTTGACCCAGGGCATGGCCAGGCGCTCGGCGCGCACCTTGTCGCGCAGACGGGTTTCCTCCTTTTCCAGAGCCAGCAGCCTGCGCCGGGCTTCCAGCCACTCCTCGCGGGATACGACAGGGTTCCGGGACGGTTTTCCGGGGGACAGGGTGACATCCATGGCAGGCCTCCTCACATGCTTGACAGAATAGCTTGATATCAACATAATATTTCCATGCTGTCAAACACCCCGACTGTCGATGTGATTCCCTTCTCGACCACGCTGCTCGTGCGCGACACGTGCCTGTGCCTGCATGTGCAGCGGGCGGCGCGGGCGCTGGCCCGACGTTTCGACAATGCGATGAAGCCGATCGGGCTCACCAACGGGCAGTTCTCGCTGATGATGTCGCTGAACCGGCCGCAGCCGGCGCCGATGGGCCAGGTCGCCAGCCTGCTCGCGATGGACCGCACGACCCTGACGGCGGCGCTCAAAGTGCTCGAACGGCGCGGCCTGGTCGAAACCAGCACCGACCCGAAGGATCGGCGCGGCCGGCTGCTGCGGCTGACGAACGACGGCATGGCCATGCTGTCGGCCGCACTGCCGATCTGGACACGAGTGCATGCGGAGATCGACGCGGAGCTTGGCGAAGGCGAACCGGGCCGCCTGCGGGCAACGTTGGCCCGGATCAAATAAGAAAAGCCGGCGCAAAGGCCGGCCTTCCGTCTCGAAGTTTCGGAACGATCAGGCGACCTTGACCGGCACTTCGGTCGAGGTGCGCATCGCATGGCTATAGGGGCAGACGATGTGGGCCTTGGCGGCAAGGTCTTCCGCGACCGACTTTTCGAGACCCGGGATATCGACCAGAAGCGAGACCTCGATGCCGAAGCCACCGCCGTCTTCGCGCGGACCGATGCCGACAGTCGCCGTCACCTTGGCGTCGTCCGGGATCTTGACCTTCTCCTTGCCGGCGACGAATTTCAGCGCGCCGAGGAAGCACGCGGAATAACCGGTGGCGAAAAGCTGTTCCGGGTTGGTGCCGGTGGCGCCGTCGCCGCCGAGTTCCTTCGGAACGGTCAGCGTGACGTCGAGAACGCCGTCTTCTGAGGCGCCATGGCCGGCGCGGCCGCCGGTGGCGGAAGCCTTGGTGGTGTAGAGAATGGGCATGGGTCTAACTCCCTTGGTCTTTGATGATGGTCCTGGGTTAAAAATCTTGTCCGCAATTCAATTGCGCACAATCTAATTACGCGCATTGCATTTTCTCGTCAAGCCTGCGAAAATGCGCTCGCCGAAAAAGATAGAGCACAAGCACGTGAAAACAGGACCGGCCATGCAGAAAAAACCGCGCGACCCGGACAATTTCGAGATCGAACTCGATGCGCAGCTGTGCTTTGCGATCTATGGCGCGGCGCATGCCTTCACGCGCACCTATAAGCCGTTGCTCGAACCTCTCGGCCTCACCTACCCGCAATATCTCGTGATGATCGCGCTGTGGGAGGAGGACGACCAGCCGGTGAAGGGGATCGGCGATCGGCTGGGCCTCGATTCCGGCACGCTCTCCCCGCTCCTCAAGCGGCTGGAACAATCCGGCCTGGTTGCCCGCAAGCGCGACCGCGACGACGAGCGGCAGGTGAGAATTTCGCTGACGGCAAAAGGCGACGACCTTCGGCACCAGGCAGCCAACGTCGCCCAGGCGATCGGCAAGGCCGTCGGCTGCAGTTTCGAGGAGGCCGTGGCGCTGCGCGACGAACTGATCGCGCTGAAGCAGAGACTGATGAAGGCGGGAGAGTGAGGGACTAGGGGACGCCGGCAATCGGCAAGTGGTCCGCGACGATCCGGTCAAGCCAGCCCCGATGCTGTTCCTTGACGAGCGGATTGGTGCCGGGCGCGCCGGCAACCGTGATCAGCGCCTTCCACAGGCCCCAGCCGCGCGCCCTTTCCCAGGTTTGCGGATCGAGCCCGACCCGATCGCGGAAAGCGCGGGCCGCCGGTTCGTCGAACAGGGTCCAGGCGATGACCAGGTCGCAGGCCGGATCACCGGTGGCAGAACTGCCGAAATCGATCACCGCGGCAAGCCGTCCGTTGCGAACGAGCAGATTGCCCTCGGCAACATCGCCATGCACCCAAACGGGCCTGTTCTTCCAGGTCGAGGCGAGCGCCCGTTCCCAGATTTCGGTGATCAGCGGCACGTCGATTTCGCCTGAAAGGGCTGTGATGGAGCGGCGGGTTTCGGCGTCATACACGGCCAGCGAACCGCCACGGTGGAAACTGTGCTGGCCTGCCGGCGGGCCGTCGGAGGCGTCGATCGCCCAGAGCGCCAGGAGGAAGTCCGCGAGGTCCTCTGCAAAGACGGTCAGGTCGGTGATTGTCCGGAGGCTGGATCGCTCGCCTTCGATCCAGGCATAGACAGACCACGGCCAAGGATAACCTTGGCCCGGCTTTCCGAGCCCGAGGGGGACAGGAATGGGAAGCGGCAACCCGAGACCAAGCTCCGGCAGGAAACGATGTTCCTTCTCGACCTGCGCGACATAACGTTCGGCGCTCGGCAGGCGGACCGACATGGTGTCGCCGAGATGGAAGGTGCGGTTGCACCAGCCGCTGGTCGCGACCGGCCGCACCGGGAGAGTCGCCCAATCGGGAAACTGGGCGGCGATCAGGTTTTTCACGAGAGCGGTGTCGATCTCGACCATGCGTCAATCCCTTTCGGCGCGACAACTAGGTTGCGCCGGGGATCACTAGCAAGGGTCCGTGACAGAAACTACTGCCACACCACGATGCGCGCCTTTTCCGGCACGCGGTCGTAGAGGTCAATGATATCCTGGTTCATCAGGCGCACGCAGCCCGACGATACGGCCTTGCCGATCGAATTCCATTCCGGCGATCCGTGCAGGCGGTAGAGGGTATCCTTGCCGTTCTGGAAGATGTAGAGCGCGCGGGCGCCGAGGGGGTTGAGAAGACCGGGCGGCATGCCGCCATTCTTGGCCGAATATTTGGTGAGTTCCGGCTGGCGGGCGACCATCTCGTCCGGGGGCGTCCATTTCGGCCATCTCTGCCGCCACTGGATGACGCCCTCGCCCTGCCAGGCAAAACCCTCGCGGCCGATGCCGACGCCGTAGCGCATGGCGGTGCCGCCCGGCTCGACGAGGTAGAGGAAGCGCGAGGCCGTGTCGACCACCACCGTGCCGGGGCGTTCACCGGTCGGATCGACGACCTGCTGGCGATAATAGCGCGGGTTGATCTGGCGGTAGGGGATCGCCGGAATGACGAAGCCGCCGTCGACCATGGAGCCGTACATGAGATCCAGTTCCGACGACGGGCCTTCGACAGGCTCCGGGCGGAACGCAACCGTCGTCGCCAGCGGGCGCGGCACGGACGAGGCGCAGCCTGCAAGCGTGGAGGCGGCACCCGCGCCGAGGAGAGACAGAAAACTCCGGCGGGAAAAGGAAGGGGTCAGGATCATCTGAGGCAGGACCGCTCAATAGAAACGCAAGGGAACAGCAAAATCGATCTTTAACGGCAGGGCGGTCGAAAGGTTCCGACTCGCTCCTTCGACTGGAAGATAGGTCTGCGGTCCTTAATCAACCATTCACGACATCGACACGGCGGGTCAAACCCTTGAGATGACGAACGAAAAAGAGCGGCAAAGCCGCTCTCTCCGTCGATTGGCGGGTGTTTTCGCGGTCAGATGACCACGATCGGCGTGCCCGAAGGCACGCGGTCGAAGAGGTCGATGACATCCTGGTTCAGCATGCGGACGCAGCCGGACGAGGTCTGCTTGCCGACGGACTGCCAGTCCGGCGTGCCGTGCACCCGGTAGAGCGTGTCCTGGCCATCCTTGAAGATATAGAGCGCGCGGGCGCCGAGCGGATTGTTGAGGCCCGGATTGGCACCGCCCTCCGCGGCCGAAAACTTGCGCAGATCCGGCTGGCGGGCGACCATCTCGTCCGGCGGCGTCCAGCGCGGCCATTCGGCCTTGCGCTGGATCACGCCGCGGCCCTGCCACGAAAAACCGGCCTTGCCGAGGCCGACGCCGTAACGGATCGCCTTGCCGTCCGGCTGCACGAGATAGAGGAACCGTTCCCTGGTATCGACGACGATCGTGCCCGGCGCTTCATTGGTGCGGTAATCGACGTCCTGGCGCAGGTATCGGGCATCGATGCGCGAATAGGGAATGGCCGGAAGCGTGTGGCCGTCGTCGCGGATCACGCCGTACATGGCCCGGTGGACCGGATTGGAGACCGGCAGCCCATAGGTCTGGTGGAAGGTCGATGGGTAGAGCTGGCGCTTGTGGGGGATGGCACCCGGCATCGGCGGCGGCTGATTGGTCGGCGGATCGGCATAGGGCGCGACGTTGAAGACCGGCGCCGTCTGCTGCACGAAGACGTCCGGGTTCATGCGGCTGGTATCGGTGACCAGCGGGATCTGACAGCCACCAAGTGCCGCCGACGCGGCGAGCATGACGGAAAGACCAAGAGGTCGGCGGAAAGGTGGAAAAGAGAATGGCATGGGAACCCGCTTCCGGCAGATGACGTCCAGCCGACAATGGCAGAGGCGGCTGGCGCGAAGCTGGTGAAGCCGTTTACGAGTGCCAGCCCGTCCCGGCAAGGCCTGCCAATGCCGGAGTGCGCGCCATGCGGGCATCGAAGTCGCGGGCGATATCTGCCAGCGTCACCTTGCCGAAGCGGCTGAGAAGCAGCTTTTCAGCCGCTTCGAAAGCTTCGGAAAGGGCCGCATTGACCGCCTGCTCCACCAGGCATGCCGGCTGGTCGCTGGCGGGGCCGACCGCAAACACCGCAGGCTCGCCGACCGCTTCGTAAATGTCGAGCAATGTCATTTCCGCCAAAGGGCGACCCAGCGTCCAGCCGCCGCCATGGCCCTTTTCCGAGCGCACATAGCCCTTTTCCCGCAGCCCCGCCAGTGTCCGGCGGACCACGACCGGATTGGTGTTGAGCATCGCAGCAATGGTTTCCGACGTGGCCGCGCCTTCGTGGCGATCCATATGGATCAACACATGCAGCATGCGGGACAGGCGGCTGTCGTGTCTCATCGAGACGATCCTTTCGCGGCAATCGACACCATCCCTAACACGCGGATCTATTCGCAACAACATAAGTTACAAACCCATTGACCTCGCGACGTCATGTAACTTATGTTGTTGCGAAATTTATAAAGAGGATTTTGCATGGATTACGAAGCGATCGTCATCGGCGGCAGCTATGCCGGCCTCTCCGCCGCCCTACAGCTCGCCCGCGCCCGGCGGCACATCCTGGTGATCGATGAGGGCCTGCGCCGCAACCGGTTTGCCGAGACTTCTCACGGGTTCCTCACCCGCGATGGGGAGCGGCCGGAGATCATCGCCAGCGAGGCCCGCTCCCAGCTGATGGCCTATCCGACTGTCGAGTGGCTCGACGCAAGGGCCGAGGATGCCCGTAAAAGCGAAGGCGGCTTCTCGGTGACGGCAGGCGGCAAGGAGCTCGCGGCGAAGCGGCTGGTGCTCGCCATGGGCGTCAGGGATCATCTGCCCGAGATCCCCGGCCTGATCGAGCGGTGGGGCCAAAGCGTCTTTCATTGCCCCTATTGCCACGGTTACGAATTGAACCGCGGACAGGTAGGCGTGATCGGCGTCTCCGTCATGTCGATGCATCACGCGCTGATGCTGCCCGACTGGGGACCGACCACCTTGCTGCTCAACGATGCGTTCCGGCCTGACGAGGAACAAGCCGGCCAGCTCGCGGCGCGCGAGGTCACCATCGAGAAAACTCCGATCTTGTCGATCGGCGGCCACGCCGAGATCCTACTGCAGGACCGCCGGGCCTTGAATTTTTCCGGGCTTTTCGTCCTGTCCCGGACGGAATTGGCAAGCCCCATTGCCGAACAGCTCGGCTGCGCCCTGGAGGACGGGCCGGTGGGCAAATTCATCCGCACCGACATCACCCAGCAGACCAGCATTCCCGGCGTTTTTGCCTGCGGCGATGCAGCGCGCGCGGCGGGCTCGGTTGCAATTTCCGTCGGTGACGGCGCCATGGCGGGCGCGGGGACGCACCGGTCGCTGATGTTCGGGTAGTCCCGGCGATGCCTGGCGCCAAAAGCCCGGCCTTACCCCGTGACCTGGTTGAAGAAGCGGATGCTTTCGACGACCGCGCCTGGCACGACGCCGTTGTGGTTGCCGGGCAGGAGCTTGGCCTCGATCTGGGCGCCGGCTGATTTCGCCCGGTCCATCAGCAAACGGTGATCGGCGTCGAATGGCCGTTCCTCAGTGCCGCGCAGCAGCAGCGTCGGGCATTTGAGGCTGTGGCCGAAGCAGACCGAAGAGCGCATGATGAATTCCTTCTGGTCGCTCTCGTCGAAACGGACCTCACGCTCGAAGCGGCCGAAATAACGCCAGGAATTGACCCCGGCCGAGATCGGCGCCGAGGCGCGGAACTTTCGCGTCATCGAGGCGAGCAGCGAAAGCGTGCCGCCGTTCGAATGGCCGGCGAGGAAAAAGCGGTCCTTGTCGATCCCCGGTAGTTCCTCCAGATAGGCGGCTGCCGCCAGCGCGTCGGAAGTCTCGTCGTAGAAGCCCGAATAATTGCCGGCCTGGCCGTTTTCGCCCCTGAACGAGGGCAGCATGACGACATAACCGGCTTCCCAATAGGCCTTCATCAGCTCCCAGTGACCGTCACCGGTGGCGTTGCCGCCGTGCAGGAAAAGAACCGCGGGTTTCAGCTTTGCGGACGGTTCATAATGAGAGATCCAGGCGATCAGTTCGATCGAGCCGTCCGGGCCGCCGCGATACATCACCTTCTTCGCTCCCGCCGGCGCGCCAAGCGGTGGAGACTGTTCCGGCGACGGGCCTTTTCTCAACAGATTGGTATGGAACCGCTTGCGGGCTTCGCCATAGTCTTCCTTCTCGAGCGGCGGAACCTCAGGAACCGGAAATCCCGCGCTGGCGACGGTCGGCAGCATGGCTGCGACCGAGAGGCCGGCGGCCCCTGCCAGAAGCGTGCGGCGCGTGACGCCCTCGTGTCTCAATGGGAATTTCGAAGCAATGATGCGGTCTGATGCCATGTCTTCTGATGTCATGTCTGCGGAATCCATTCTTGCGTTGCGCGCCCATCTGATTTCAGCACTCGTGAATGGCCCTGTCCATTCAACCATTCGGGAACGGCACCCGGCTTTCAGCCAGCCTTGGCCTCCACCATCGCCGTCAGGGTCGACAGTCGGTCCGCATCGCGCGGCAGCTTGTCCTGGCGCAGGCGCGCAATCCGTGGAAAGCGCATGGCGACGCCCGACTTGTGGCGGGTCGAGCGGTTGATGCCCTCGAAGGCGACTTCCAGCACGAAACCGAAATCCCGCTCGGCACGCACGGCCCGGACGGGCCCGAAACGGTCGATCGTGTTGTCGCGCACGAACTTGTCGAGCACTTCGAGTTCCGCATCGGTAAAGCCGAAATAGGCTTTTCCGACCGGCACCAGTTCCTCGCCGTCCGGCGTTTCGGCCCAGACGCCGAAGGTGAAGTCGGAATAATAGCTCGACCGCTTGCCGTGGCCGCGCTGGGCATAAAGCATCACCGCGTCGATATTGTAGGGGTCGCGTTTCCACTTGAACCACGGCCCCTTGAGCCGGCCGGCCTGGTAGAAACTGTCCTTGCGCTTGATCATCACCCCTTCGATGACCGGATCGGGCGGGGCGATGCGGATGCGGTCGAGCTCGTCCCAGGTGGCGAAGGGCACCAGTTCGGAGAGGTCGAAACGATCATGCGGCGCCCGCTCGATGACATCGCCGAGACGGCGGCGGCGCTCGAAAAAGGTCTCGGCGCGGATATCAGAATCGCTTTCGAACAACAGATCGTAGGCACGCACGAAGGCCGGATAGTCTTCGAGCATCCTGCCCGTCACCGTCTTGCGGTTCAGGCGCTGCTGCAGGTCCGAAAAGGTGCGCGTCGGATTGTTGGAACGGGCGGTGCCGCCGACCAGAAGTTCGCCGTCGATGACGCCCTCGAAATTGATCGACCCGACCACATCCGGAAAAGCGGCGGTGATGTCGTCGCCGGAGCGCGAATAGAGTTTCTTCGTGCCGCCATAACTCGACATCTGCACGCGGATTCCGTCCCATTTCCACTCGGCGGCGTAATCGGCGGGGTCCAGCTTTTCGAGATCGCCCGTCTCCACCGGATTGGCCAGCATGACCGAGTGGAAGATCGCCGGCGTTGCGAGAACCGGCTTGTCCGCCCTGCCCTCCAGCCAGGCGAAAAGCGGTTCGTAGGGCGGGGTCAGCCCGTGCCAGAGCGTCTCGATCTCGGTGACGTCCTTTCCGCTCATGTCCGACAGCGCCTGCTTGGCGAGGCGGGCGGAAACGCCGATCCGCAAAGCGCCGGTCACGAGTTTCAGGAAGGCGAAGCGGCTCGACGTATCGAGCTTGTCGAGCAGGTCCCGGACGGCGGAGCGCACTTCGGTGCGGCCGAGCGAGTTCATGCGGGTGACCACCTCGCCGAGCCGCGGCTGATGCTCGTCATCGATCACATCCTTGCGGGTGCCGTCCCAGACCAGCGAGATGGTTTCGGCGAGATCGCCGACATAGTCGTAGGAATACTGGAACAGGACACCGTCCATGCGCTCCAGGACGAGCTCGCGCAGCATGGCGGGTTTGACGCTCTTCAGATCGAGCCCGCCCGCAAGGGCCGCAAGGCCGTAACCGCGGTCGGGATCGGGCGTGTCGCGAAAATAGTCGGCAAGAAGTTTAAGCTTGCCGTTGCGGGACGGGGTGAGGACGAGGCGGTCGAGGAGGGTGGCGAAGGCTTTCATGGGGTGCCCTCTTCAAGAAAGACCCCTTCTGGCCTGCCGGCCATCTCCCCCACAAGGGGGGAGAAAACTCGTGGCAATGTCTCGCCCCTATCTCGGCAGCAACGCGTGGCAGCGAAGCCCCTCCCCCTTGTGGGGAGGGGTTGGGGAGGGGTTTTGTCTTTGAAGAATGGCAATGGCCATGCCGCGAGCCGATCTCCCCCCTTGAGGGGGAGATGGCCGGCAGGCCAGAGGGGGGTACCGGTGGTTCGACGGTTAAGAGCCATCCTCATCAATCCCCCTCGTCCTCATAACCCACCAGATGCAGCGGCCGGGCGGGGATGTTCTTCAGCTCGCACCAGCGCACCAGTGCCTCTTCGCGGCCGTGGGTGACCCAGACTTCCGATGGTCCGATCTCCGCGATGGTGGACAGCAGTTCCGGCCAGTCGCAATGGTCGGAGATGACCAGCGGCAGTTCGACACCGCCCTGTTTGGCGCGCTGGCGCACCATCATCCAGCCCGACGCAAAGGCGATCAGCGGTTCGTTGAAGCGGCGCGCCCAGCGATCCTGGAAAGCCGAGGGCGGGCCGACGATGACGGCGCCCTTGAAGGCGTCCGGGCTGCTCTTCTCGATGGTCGCGGGTCTTATATCGCCGAGGTCGATGCCCTGGCCGACGTAATAATCACAGAGTTTCGCCAATGCGCCGTGGATATAGATCGGCTCCTGATATCCGCAATCGCGGATCAGCCGGATGACCCGCTGGGCCTTGCCGAGCGCATAGGCGCCGATCAGGTGGCTGCGCTCGGGAAACTGTTTCAGCGAGGTCAGCAGCTTGTCGATCTCCGCCTTCGGGTCCGGGTGGTGGAAGACCGGAAGGCCGAAGGTCGCCTCGGTGATGAAGACGTCGCAGGCGACGGGGTCGAAGGGCGCGCAGGTGGGATCGACGCCGCGTTTGTAGTCGCCCGAGACGACGATCCGCAGTCCATCCTTCTCGATGGCGATCTGCGCGGAACCGAGCACGTGGCCGGCGGGGTGGAAGCTCACCCGCACGCCGTCGATATCGATCTCCTCTCCGAAGGCGGCGGCCTGCTCCTCACCGCAAAAGTCGTCGCCGTAGCGCAGCCGCATGATGTCGAGCGTCTGGCGTGTCGCCAGAACCTTCGCATGGCCGGCGCGGGCATGATCGGAATGGCCATGGGTGATGAGCGCCCGCTCGACGGGACGCACCGGATCGACATGGAAGCGGCCGATGGGGCAGAACAGCCCGGCCGGGGTGGGATGAAGCAGCGCCTCTGGTCTCATGCCCTTGAAGATAGGGCGCAAACGGCGCTGCGCCAGATCACTCCGACGCGGCGGCGGGCTTGTTTTCGGCCCCGAGCGCAGATGGCAGGCGGACAGGCTTCAGCATCAAGGCGGCGATGAGACCGATCGTGGCGATGGCGCTGCCGGCCATGAACACCGGCGTGAAGGCCTCGGTGTAGAGCGTATGGACGGCGATCCGCGACGGCTCGGGCAAAGCGAGCATCATCAGCGGCGTCAGCGAGCCGATATCCTCGACGCCCGGAATGCTGGTGCCGACGCCGCGGATGCCGGCGGCGACGATGGCGCCATAGACCGAGATGGCAATCGAGGCGCCGGCCATGCGCATCAGCGTCACGGCGCCAGTCGCCGCGCCGACATCCTCGCGGGGGGCGGAATTCTGCACGCCGATGATCGGGGCCTGCTGGCCGAAGCCGATCGCCAGGCCCTGCATCAGCATGAAGCCGAGGATGACGTAGATCGGAGTTCCGACCGGCAGCTGCGAGAAGATGGCGAGGGCGACGATATTCAGCGACAGACCGAGCAGCGTGAACGGCTTGTAGCGGCCGGTGATCGAGATCAGCCGGCCGGTCGACAGCGAGCCGATGACGATGCCGAGCGTCGTGGCGACAAAGCAGAAACTCGCGGTCGTGGGCGACAGGCCGGTGGTCGTCTGCAGGAAAAGCGCAAAATAGTTGGCCATGCCGATCGCCACCGCGCCGGTGCAGAAGGAGACGATCAGGAACAACGAAAAGGTCGAATCGCGGAAGAGTTTCAGCGGCACGATCGGCTCGGGCACCTTCCCTTCGACAACGGCCCAGAGGATGGCACAAAGGGTACCGACCGCAACGACAGCCAGGGATTGCCAGGCGACCAGCGAACCGAACAGCGTGACGCTGTCGGCCCAGACGACGATGCTCGCAACGGTTCCCGCCAGAAGGACGGCGCCGAGATAATCGATCTTCGGCTTGCGGATCGGGCGGCGATAGGGAAGCAGAAGCGAAATGCCGGTTACGGCGACAATGCCGACCGGCAGATTGATCAGGAAGATGGACCGCCAGCCGAAGAGTTCGCTCATCGTGCCGCCGAGCAGCGGGCCGAGGCTGCCGGAGGCCATGATCACCAGGCTCGAATAGCTCTGGTATTTCGCCCGTTCGCGTGGCTCGAACAGGTCGGCATTAATCGAGAAGATCGATACCATGATGCCGCCGCCGCCAAAGCCCTGCAGCACGCGCGAGGCGATCAGCGAATCCATCGACCAGGCAAGCCCGCAGGTGAGCGAACCGACGGTGAAGATGACGATCGCCGCCAGCATCACGTATTTGCGGCCGAACAGGTCGCCAAGCTTGCCGTAGATCGGCATCGAGGTGCTGCTGGCGAGAAGATAGGCGGAGCCGACCCAGCCGAAACGCTCCAGTTCGCCGAACTCGCCGATGATCGTCGGCAGCGCCGTCGAGACGATCTGGTTGTCCAGCGTCGCCATGAACAGCGCCGTCAGCAAAAAGCAGAAGATCACCAACCGCTGGCGGTGGCTGGCGACAAGCGGCACCTGGGCCGGGCGGGTCATATCCATGAGATCAATCCACAGTGTCGGAAATTTATGTGCCTTCCGCATATAATTGTCAACGGCACTTTGATGCGCGACGCAAAGAACGATTGGAAAGCCCTTTACGCTTTGATATGTTCGTCCCATGACGACAAAGAGCCTTCTGAAAGAGAAAACCTCTGCCGCTTCACCTTCCCCGGAGGATGTCGTCCGCGTGAGCGAAATGCTCGGGCGGATGCGGATCCTGATCGGCCGGCGGATCATCGGCCGCACGGCGATCGCCAATATCGCGCCGGGCCTGGAAATTTCGCATCTCGACGTGCTGGACGTGATGCGCCGCATCGAGGGCGAGGTGACCGTCGGCGCGATCGCCGAGGCGATGCGGATCGACCCTTCGCGCGGCAGCCGGCTGGTCGCCGACCTCGTCACGCGCGGCATCCTGCGCCGCGACGCTTCGCAGGCGGACGGCCGCCGCTCGCTGGTGGTAAGAACCGAATTCGGCGACAGCCTGCTGGCCGAGATCCGCGCAGTCAAACGCACCCTGCTGGCACGTGTCCTCGAGGGCTGGCCGGAAGACGAGCTTCACGCATTCTCGATGCTGTTCGAAAAATTCGTCTCGAGCTACGAAGAGGTCTTCGTGACGGCGGAAAGGTCGGCGGAGGGGGAGCTTTCCGAAGCGCCTCAGCCGATGCCATAGATTGCGCATAAATTGTTACTCCCGTATAATTTCGGATAGAAACTGGAGGCGCGCGCATGAATGTTTCGATCGGTCCACGCTGGGAAAAATTCATCGAGGAAGTCGTGCAGGACGGGCGCTATGGCTCTGCGAGCGACGTGGTGCGCGAAGGCCTCCGGCTGATACAGGAACGCGAAGCCGAGACTGCAGCGCTCAAGGAAAAGCTGCGGAAGTCGATCGAGGCCGGCGGAGACGTCAGCGACGAAGAACTCGATGTTTTTCTGGAAGCAGAGTTCGAGAAGCTTGAGAAAGAAGGTTATTGAGTGCCGCGCATTCAATATCTTGATAGCGCGCAGACCGATTTCGGGGAAATCGCCCGTTACATTTCAAAGGAAAGCGGCAGCGTCGTTATTGCTCGGCAATTCGTGAAAGCCTTGCGTCAGAAGTGCCGCGATCTGGCGACTTTGCCTGGCGCTATGGGGCGAGACCGCTCGGAACTTGGTCCGGACCTGAGAAGCACCGCCTACCGCGGCTATATCATCTATTTTCGATACTTCAACGACCGCTTCCAAGTCGTCAATATCCTCGAAGGCCACCGAAATGCGGGGCGACATTTCGGCGTGGATATCACCCCGGACGACGAGGATTAAATCCCCTCGCCTCCTGAAACGCGCAGGCGGTCGCGGCCCTGGTCCTTGGCTTCGTACATGGCGCGGTCGGCGCGGGCGAGCAGTTCCTCCGGCGTATCGCCGTCCTGCGGAAAGAAGGCGACGCCCATGCTGCATGTGGCGATGACGCTCTTGTCGTCGATGACGATGGGTTTCGAGATCGCGGTCCGCAATTCCTGAAGCCGGCGTACCAGACCGAGCTCGTCCTGACCGACATTGCTAAAGACGATCGCGAACTCGTCACCGCCAAGGCGAACCAGAAGGTCGGTCACACGGACGCAGTTGACCATGCGCCACGACAGCGTTTTCAACACCTCGTCACCGGCCGCGTGCCCCAGCGTATCGTTGATCTGCTTGAAGTTGTCGAGATCGAGATAGGCGACGGTGACCTTGCGTTTCTCGCGGCGGGCATCATGCAGCGCGCGGCTGAACTGCGCCCAGAACAGCGTCCGGTTCGGAAGGCTGGTCAAGGGATCGTGGTGCGCCATGTGCTGGATACGCTCTTCCGCACGGGCGCGCTCGAGGGCGATGCCGGCAATGTCGGTTGCCATCGCAGTCAGCTCGAGTTCGAGCTCGGTCGGTTCGCGCGGCGAATCGGAATAGAGAGCGAACGTGCCGAGCACCAGCCCGTCGGCGCTCAAGATCGGCGTCGACCAACAGGAGCGAAAACCGAACCTCAGCGCCAGCTCGCGATAATTCTCCCAGAGCGGATCGACCAGGACGTCCTTGACGAAGACAGGTTCGCGCCGCCAGGCGGCCGTGCCGCAGGAGCCGACCTTCGGGCCGATCTCGATGCCATCGATGAGGTTTACATAGGCTGGCGGAAGGCGGGTCGCCGCGCCATGGCGCAGACGGTCCGTACCCTCTTCGAGAAGCAGGACCGAGGCCGTGACGTCGTCCAGCTCATCCTCCACCGTTTTGACAAGCGCATCCAGAACCGCCGACAAAGGCTGGCCCCGGGCGATCATCTCGATAAGACGCGCGTGGCCATGCCGGCGGTCGTCCTGGCGTTTGCGCTCGGTAATGTCGCGCGAAATCCCGACCAGGCCGACGATCTGACCGTGGACATCGCGTAGCGGCATTTTCGAGGTGGTGAGCCAGAGCATGCGGCCATCGCCGAGCTTGACGCGTTCCTCGCGGCCGTCGATCGCCACGCCGGTCTGCATGATCTCCTGTTCGACGAGAAACAGTTCGCGCGCGGTCTCATGATCGAGAATATCGAAATCCGTCTTGCCGATCAGGTCGTTGCCTTTATGCAGCTTGCTGCTACGTCCGGCTGCGGCATTGGCAAAGACGAAGCGGCCGCGGCGGTCCTTTACGTAAATGAAGTCCGGGAGCTGATCGAGAAGGGTGCGGGTTTCGAGTTCGCGCGTGACCAGCGCGATGTCGAGGTCTACCTCGCTGTCGGCGGAAACACGCAGGAGGCGGCTGCAGAGTTCGTCCATCGGATCGACAAAAACCAAGGGCATGCTATGCGACATGGGTCCCGCCATCCGAGTGCCTCCTTTTTATTTTCGATAGAAAATACGCGGGAACTCGCGCCAAGTTGCCGTCCAGCATGGCGCAGAATTCCTTATCGTTGCTTAAGATCATTGTGAAATTGCCATGATTGAAGCTTCGAAAGAAGTCTTTTTTACTCAATCATCCGGAGCCTTCGAGCATAGTAACAATATAAAGGGTCGGCATGGAAAATGCTTTATTGACGCAGAGGAGCAGCGCTGGATGATTTCGAGACGCACGGCATTGACGATGATTGCGGGTGCGGCGGCTGCCGGGGTCGTGCCTCGGCCTGGCTTCTCCGCCCCCAAGGGCTTTTCAACGATCGACCTGCGCGGTTCGATCGATGCCGGTGCACACGGCGTCATAGCGGACGGCGGTGACAAGCAGGCCCGCAAGCTCGCGGAGATCATCGCCACGGCAGCCCGCCAGAACATGCCGGTCTTCCTGCCGCCTGGAAACTACCACGTCTCCAATCTCGACCTGCCCGAAGGCACCCGCATCACCGGCGTGCCGGGGGCCTCGCGGCTCGTCTATTCCGGCGACGGGCGGATGCTGGCAGCCGACGGGGTACGCCGCATCGAGCTTTCCAACATCGTCATCGACGGGGCGAACCGCCGGCTCGACGACCGGAGCCCGGCGCTCGTCCATATGCGCGGCATCGGTGAGGTCGTCATCGACAATTGCGAGGTCGTTGGCGCAGGCAGGACGGCCGTGCAGCTTGAACGTTCGGGCGGGCGCATCGAGCGGAGCCGCATTTCCGGCGCTGCCGAATATGGCCTCTATGCCGTTGAAAGCACGGGCCTTTCAGTCACAGGCAATACCGTCTTCGACTGCGGCAATGGCGGCATCCTGATCCATCGCTGGACCAAGGGCGCCGACGGTACGATCGTTTCCGGCAACCGCATCCTGCGGATCGGGGCCGCCAATGGCGGCACCGGCCAGTACGGCAATGCGATCAACCTGTTCCGCGCCGACAACGTGATGGTGACCGGGAACCAGATCTCGCAATCGGCTTTTTCGGCGATCCGCGCCAACAGCGCCTCAAACGCCCAGATCGCCAACAATACCTGCCTCGCGTCGGGCGAGACGGCGATCTATGCGGAATTCGCCTTCGAGGGTGCGATGGTCTCGAACAATATCGTCGATGGTGCCGCGAACGGCATCTCAGTCGTCAATTTCAACGAGGGCGGCCGGCTGGCGACGGTTGCCAACAACATCGTCCGCAACCTCAAACCGACCGGACCCTATGTGCTCGACGAAGCGATCTTCGGCGTCGGCATCAGCGTCGAGGCGGATACGGCGGTGACCGGCAATGTCATCGAGAATGTGCCGCTCTGGGGCATGGCGCTCGGTTTCGGACCGTATCTGCGCAACGTGCTCGCCAGCAACAACATCGTGCGGCAGGCGAAGATCGGCTGCGCGGTGACGGTGGTGGAAGGCGCCGGCAGCGCGGTGATTTCGGGTAACCTGTTCGAGGCGGTAAAGGACGGGGCGCTTATCGGGCACCGGTGGAAGACGCCGTCCACGGCAGAGCTCGGCCGCGGCGATAGCCGGGCATTCGCGCATCTGACGATCGAGAACAACCGGATCGTTTAGTCTTTCGCCGTCAGCTTGTCGAAACGGGCGTTTAGGCGTTCCCGGACTTCTTCGCCCGAAAGCGCCTGTTCAGGATTAGCCTTGAGTTCGTCGTAAGCCGGAGCCACCTCCTCCACCAGCCACTTCTCGATGGCCGCATCGCGGGCGAGCAGCGTGCGCAGGCCATCGCGGATGACTTCGCTTTCGGTGGCATATTCGCCGCAGGCGACCTTGGCCTTGACCATCTGTGCCATTTCGAGCGGCATGGTGATGCTGAGCGACTGGGTGGTGCGCATGATGGGCTCCTTGTCCTAGAGATCGGACACGATTAAATCCCATCGAAAACTTTCATCATCGTCCAACGCGGATTGGTCTTCCGTTTTGTGCGCGCTGCCACTAGCTTGCGCTCGCATTTCTGGAGGGACTTTAATGCTTAAGATCTATGGGGTTTACCGCTCGCGCGCCACGCGGCCACTCTGGCTCATCGAGGAGCTGGGTGTTCCTTTCGAACTTGTTCCGGTCATTCAGGCCTACCGCCTCAAGGAGCCGATGGCGTCAGGCGCGCCGGTCAATACGCTGTCGCCGGAATTCCTGGCGATCAACCCGATGGGTTCCATCCCGTCGATGGACGACGACGGCTTCGTGCTGCACGAATCGCTTGCCATCACGCTTTATCTCGCCCGCAAATACGGCGGCGATATCGGCCCGAAGGACATCGCCGAAGAAGCGCTGATGGTGCAGTGGTCGCTGTTCGGCGCGACCAGCATCGAAACCCCGGCTCTGAAGATCTCCTCGACGATCGCCGGCGGCAAGCAGGATAGCGAGGAAGGCAAGACGGATATCGAGGTTTCCGCCCGCCTGCTGAAGCGGCCGTTCGACGCGCTCGAAAAGCACCTTTCCGGGAACAGCCACATGGTCGGGGGCCGGTTTACGGTGGCGGACATCAACGTCGCGGAAGTCGTGCGTTACGCCCAGGGCTACGCGCCGCTGTTCGACAGCCGCCCGGCCCTGAAGGCCTGGATCGAGGCCGCCCAGGCGCGCCCCGGCTTCAAGGCGATGTGGGACAAGCGGACCGCCGAACCGGCGTAACGCCTTAAGCTCGGCTTTCCGGGAGCGGCGGCAGCTCCGTCTTCAGCCAGTCCCGGAAAGCCCTCACCTTCGCCGGCAGCCGTGCGCCGGCGCGGGTGACGAGATAGTGCCCCATGCCAGTATGCGCCCGGATCGAAAACGGCTCGACCAGCCGCCCCTGCTCCAGTGCGTAGGTGGCGAGCGTATGCCAGGCGAGCATCACCCCCTGCCCGGCAATCGTCGCGTCGAGGCAGAGCGAGGCGTCGTTGAACACGTGGCGGGTCGCCATGCCGGCGCCGGACAGGCCAGCCTCATTCAGCCAGATCTCCCAGGAGAACATCGAGGGGCCGTCGATGATCGCCGGCAGCTTCAGGATGTCCTTCGGCTCCTTCAGTTTTTCTGCAAGCGCCGGGGAGCAGACCGGAAACACCGTCTGCTCGATCAGCAGTTCCGCATCGACGCCCGGCCATATGCCCGGCCCGACCCGGATGCCGAGATCGATATCGTCGACGCCGAGATCGGCAAGTCTGGTCGTCGCATCCATGCGCAGGCGGATTTCCGGATGCAGGCTTGAGAACCGATCAAGCCGGTGGACGAGGAACCGTGCCGCAAACACCGGCGCGACGGAGATGGTCAGCAGCGCATCGTCCCGGCGCCTGCCGATCGCCACCGCTTGCGAAAGCGCGTGAAAACCTTCGGTCAATCGCGCCAGCATCGGCCGCGCCGCATCGACCGGCATCATGCCCTTCGGCAGGCGCTGAAAGACCGGCTGGCCAAGCTGGGCTTCGGCCTTGATGACCTGCTGGCTGACGGCGCCGACCGAGACGCCGAGTTCGTCGGCAGCCGCCTGAAGGGAGCCTAGTCGCCCGACCGCCTCCAGCGCCCGCAAGCCGTTGAGATGCACCAGGTTGAGATTGCTCATATAGATTTTCTATAGCCCGCCTCTCAACAACTCAATTGAAAAAGGCGGCAACAGAGCGGATACTGCCGCTGCAAATGATAACAAATTTGCGAGGTGACCGGTCATGGGACCGCTGAAGATTTTCTTGAACCTGAAAGCCTGGTTGGAAACGACCGAAACACTGGCGGACATCGAGGCGAACGACCCGTTCCGTCATCCCGACGTCCGCTCGATGGACCTGCGGCAGCTCGCCGACCTACCCTTCCCGCGCTTGGCTCACGCGGATACGAATTGCAACGCAGCGCCTCTCGCGAAATGTGCCTGACGCCCCCATGATCCGCTTCTCGAAAGAGCGGATCGGGCGGCTGACGTGAATGCATGTTTCGGGCGAAAAAGCCCGCCGCCGGCTTCAGGCGGCAGTCGCGGCGGCCTGTTCGGCCAGAGCCCGCTGGACGGCCGGACGCTGTTTCATCCGCTCGTAATGCGCGTTGACCTTCGGGAAATCGGCGCGGTCGAGCTTCATGTTGGCGAGCCAATCGGTCATCAGGTAGAGATAGGCGTCGGCGACCGAATAGGTTTCGCCGAGCACGTATGGACCTTCCAGCAAGGAGTCCTCGATCACCTGAAAACAGCCGTGAAAGACCTTTGGCGCCTTGGCGACCATGTCGTCGAAGGAGGACTGGTTGTCCGCCCAGCGATAACCGCGGCGCCAATGGGCATAAGCGACATGCACTGTCGATGAAATATAGGCGTTGAAGGCCTGCATCCTGCCGAACAGGAACGGGTCGTCGAGCGGCGCGAGCTTCGCCTCGGGCGCGGCCTGGGCGATGAAGGCAAGGATCGCGACGGACTCGGTGATGACCCCCCTGTCCGTTGCAAGCGCCGGGACGCGGCCCTTCGGATTGATCTTCAGATAGGCTTCCGACTGCTGTTCCTTGTCGGCGAATTTCACCCACCTGATCTCGTAGGGCAGACCGGATTCGGCAAGCGCGATATGGCTGGCCAGCGAACAGGCATTGGGCGAAAAGAACAGCGTATACATGAAAATCCTCCTTTTGACCGCGTCGTTCTAGCACGGTTTTTTCAGGCTCAAAGCCTCAAACCGCCGGTCAGTTCACGCCGGGCACGTCTTCCAGCCGATGCCAGACCGGAATGCCGCGCTCGTTGGCGATCCGGACATCGTTGTCGGCGCCCTTGGAGGCACCCGGCAGGCGCAGCACGCCTTCGCAAAGCTCAAGCAGGCGGCCGGCGACCGGGTGAAAGATCTCTTCATAGAGATCGTCACCGACATGCTTTCCGCCGGCGGCATGCCAGACCGGCAGCGCCACCCATTCGCCGATCATCGGCACGTGGCCGGCCTTGAACAGCGCATGCGACGGCGCCTCCAGCCGTTTCAGGTTCTCGGCCATCTTCTGCGGGTCGTCGCCGGTGCCCGAACGATAGGGGCCTGCGATCAAGATCAACATCTTCGTTTCTCCAAACTTGTCCGCATTCATCGCGGAATTGCACGAATTTACCTGAAATGCTTTACATAGCTGGCAAAATCAGGCATATTTGCGCTTATTCATGCAATTTCGTGCAGAGTCAAGAACCATGCTGACCAGCCAACGCAAGAACCTCCTCCTCGACATGCTGCGCCGGGAGGGGCAGGTCGTCGCCAAAAAGGCGGCGGAAGAATTCTCGTTGTCGGAGGACACGATCCGGCGGGATCTTCGGGAGATGGCGTCCGAGGGCCTGCTCAGGCGCGTGCATGGCGGGGCGATGCCGGTCGCGCCGGACCTGCCGGATTTTTCCGCCCGGCGGGCGGTGTCATCGGATGTGAAGCAGCGGCTCGGCGCCAAGGCGGCCGGGATGGTGCGCGAGGGCCAGACGATCTTTCTCGACGGCGGCACCTCGACCGCCGAGATCGCCCGCGCCCTGCCCCGCGATTTCGCATTCACCATCGTCACCCACAGCCCGACGATCGCGGCGGAACTCGAGCACCATCCGACGGCGGAGGTGATCCTGATCGGCGGCAGGCTCTACAAACATTCGATGGTGGCGACGGGGGCGGCGGCGATGGCGCAGATTTCGCTGATGCGGCCTGACATCTTCTTCCTAGGCATCACCGCCGCCCATCCGGTGCGCGGGCTCTCGACCGGCGATTTCGAGGAGGCGGCGATCAAGCGGCATATCGCGGCATGTTCGGCCGAGACGATCACGCTAGTGACAGCGGAGAAGCTGGATGCGGTTTCACCGCACGTGATCATGCCGGTTTCGGCGTTGTCGGGCATGATCGTGCAGGAGGGGATCGAGGAGGAGCGGCTGGCGTCTTACAGGGGGATGGGGATTCGTGTGATCGAGGGGTAGATCGGGCGCTTGAAACCAGACACTGCTAGGCGCAAATAACGCCTCTTCACCGCCGTATGTGCAGGGGCCCACCCTCCCCGCCGTCATCCTCGGGCTTGACCCGAGGATCCACCGCCGCGTCTGCGGCGAAGGGACTCTTTTCACGCGAAGGACTTCGCGTGGATGGATCCTCGGGTCAAGCCCGAGGATGACGGAGTGTGGGGAAATGGTCGCGCCAATCTCGTCCGGCGCATCGCATCCCGATTGAAGCGATCTGACCGATCTCACGCAAACAGCGCGTCGGTCACCCTCACATCGCCCACATGGATGCCGTTCCAGTTCTTCATCGGCTTGTTGGCCATTTCCATCAATCGGGTGTGCACCTCGCCGCCCTTTTCGAAATAGCGGGCGATCAGGGCGAAGATCATCGCTTCGGCGGCGCGGGTGGTGCCGTCCTCGCATTTCACCGCCATGGCAATCCCCTGGTCCGGGAGGGCGGCGATGAAGACGCCTTCGGCGCCGGTCTTGGCAAAAATCTTGCCGGGCGCGACTTCCATCAGCCTGGTGCAGGCGCGGTTGGTGCCGGCGACATAAAAGGGCTCGGCCATGCAGGCCTCGATCAGCCGGCGCGAGGCCTTGGCGCGTTCGGCGGACAAGCTGTTGCCGGTCGCCATTTTGGCGAAGCCGTGGGCGAGGCCCGTCAGCGGTACCGCATAGGTCGGGATCGAGCAGCCGTCGGTGCCGCAATTCTGGTGACCGATGATGGCTCCGGTGAGCGTCTCCATCGTGCCGCGGATTTCCGCCTGCAGCGGATGGTCGTAACCGACATAACCCTTCACATCCATGCCGGCGTGGACGCAGGTGCAGACGAAGCCGGAATGCTTGCCGGAGCAGTTGTTGTGAAGCGCGGTCGGCGCCTCGATGGTGCGGGCCTGGTGGATCAGCACCGCCTGTTCCGAAGACCAATGGGCGCCGCATTCGAGCGCGCTGTCGTCGCGGCCGGCCTTGCCCAGCATCGAGGCGGCCATCGCCACATGCGCGTCCTCGCCAGAATGGGAGGCGCAGGCAAAGGCGAGTTCCTTGTTGCCGAAGCCATAGGCATCCGCCGCACCGCTTTCGACGAGCGGCAGCGCCTGCATGGCCTTGCTGGCGGACCGGGGGAAAACATGCGCGTCCGCGTCGCCGAACGAGAACAGCACCTTGCCGTCGCCATCCACCACGGCACCGAGCCCGCGGTGACGGCTTTCGACCAGATTGCCTCTAGTAACTTCGACGGTAACGGGGTTTTGCATGGTCTGTCCTGAAATTGCCGGTTTCAATGGCGCCTATCGTCTGGCGCATATCACAGGCTCTTAAACGAGTCCGGCGGGATTTTCATGGGGGACCGTATGAAATCGGTTAAGCGGTTGTTTCTGGCCATCTTCATTGTCTACCTGGTTCCGACCTTCGCGTCCGCCGGTCTCTGGGCGATGAAGGAGCGTCCGTCGGGCTGGCGCGAGGCCCGCTGGTCGTCGGCGGGCATCCTACCGAAGCCAGAAACGAGTAACGAAGCGGCGATCTACGTCTTCTCGGCAATGACCGGAGGCCTGAAAGGTGCCGTCGCGAGCCATGCTTGGATTGTCTTCAAGGAAAAAGGCGCGAAAACCTATACGCGCTTCGACAAGGTGGGATGGGGTTCGCCGATTCGCCGCAACGGCTATTCGCCTGACGCCTACTGGTATTCCAACACGCCGCAGATCGTCACCTCCGTCACCGGTTCGAAGGCGGAACTGCTGATCCCCAAGGTCGAAGGCGCGATCGCCGCCTATCCTTATGCCGAGCCGGGCGGCTATACGATCTGGCCGGGGCCGAACTCCAACACCTTCGTCGCCCATGTGCTGCGGACCGTGCCGGAACTCGGCGCCGTGCTGCCGCCGCACGCGGTCGGGCGCGATTATCTGCCGGACGGCGAGTTCATCCATGTGGACGACGATTGGCGCGATGTGCATGTGACCCTGCGCGGCCTCATCGGCCTGTCGGCCGGCCTGCGCAGCGGGTTCGAGGTGCACTTCCTGGGCCTGGTCGCAGGCATCGATATCGCCAATCCCGGCATCAAGGTTCCGGCGCTCGGACGGATCGGGATTTAGGATGGCAGCTATGCGTAAAATGCAAAACGCCCGCGGATGCGGGCGTTCGACATAAAAAATGTCAGATGGCGATCAGAAGCCGACGGCCTGACGCGCTACCCGGCGGATGTCGCCCTGGGCGATGCCGAGATCGTTGAGTTCGCGCGGTGTCATACGGCCCAGTTCGGCAACCGTCTGACGGTACTTGCGCCAATTGTTGAGAGTGCGTGCGACGTTCATGATGGTTCCCCTTTCCTGGGATTTTCGAAGCCCAGCTGCCAGTCCTTGGCGCTTTCGTTTGCTTCGATGAGACTTATATAAGCGCATCAAACGTGCACTGAAAGCGCCCACTCAGCAGGCCACCTATGCGACGGACGCATGGGTCTTTGTCCTATTAGAAATAATGAAAAATGAAGAGGCCATAAAATGGAAAAGGGCCGCTCGAGGCGACCCTTCCATGAGTTTGGTCCGGTTGAACGAACCCGGGGCGCTTCGCAGCGGCCCGAAGGAAGATGAAGTTCAGGCCGAGGGTTGCCCCGTCAAGACCGCCACCTTTCCATTGCCCGTTACACAGACCGAAATCTCACTAGACATTGGATCACCTTCCTTTCACTACGTTGACGATGATTAAAAGGTAGGGGGCAAAGCGCTGTTCTGCAAGCCACGTTATATAAACGATCGCGTATTTAATTGAGTTGCGAAGGCGACCTTCCGCCCCTAGAATTCGCCAGCTTCGATCGAGCCGGATTCGCCTCTCAGCCCAATTTCACCACGATCTTGCCGATATGGCTGCTGGTTTCCATCCATCGGGGGATCGAAGATCAGGCGGCGTCCGCGATATCCAGCCGGACGGAAAGCCCAACCTTTCCAGCCAGTTCAACCAGCGCATCCAGGCTGAAATTTGCAATTCTGCCTCTCAGCAGATCGTTCAGCCGCGGCTGGGTAATGCCAAGGCGAGTGGCCGCCTCGGTCTGGGTGACTTTCCATTCCCGGACCTTCTGCTCGATCGCAATCAGCAGGGTCGAACGCATCGACATGTTCGCCGCCTCTGCCGGGGTATTTTCCAGCGCGTCCCAGACATTTGCAAAGCTCTCGCGTTCCATGGGTTCCATCCGATCAGATCTGCCGCAGACGTGCGGTGGCAATATCCAGATCCCGCTTTGCCGTCTGCTGTGTTTTCTTCTGAAATGCATGCAGGACGTAGACGGCATCCTCTATTTTGGTCACGTAGATGATGCGAAATGCGCCCGCCTCGTCACGGATGCGGATTTCCCGCACACCCGCTCCGATCGCAGTCATCGGCTTCCAGTCGTTCGGCTCCAGGCCGAGCTGAATTTTGTGCAACTGAACGCCCGCCTCTTTCCGGGCGGGCTCCGGAAAGTCCCGCAGGCGATCCAACGCGTCTCCGAGAAATTCCAGCCGCTTCATATCGACCAACGATTTATATCAAAACCAGTATAGCCAGACAACAGGACTAGGCAAGCGTCACCACGATCTTGCCGATATGGGTGCTGGTTTCCATCAGCTTGTGGGCCTCGACGACCTGTTCGAACGGCAGGACGGAGTGGATGACCGGGGCGACGGTTTCATCCTCCAGGAGCGGCCAGACCTGGCTTAAAAGATCGTCACGGATGGCGCGTTTTTCGTCTGCGGTGCGCGGGCGCATGGTTGAGCCCGTCACCGTCAGGCGCTTGACCATGATTGGCGAGAGGTTGACCTTTTCAGCCATGTTGCCACCGAGGAAGGCGATGATCGACAGGCAGCCGTCCTTGGCGAGAACGGAGAGGTTCTTTTCGAGATAGGCGGCGCCGATCATGTCGAGCACGACATCCACGCCCCGACCGCCGGTTTCCGCCTTGATGACCTCGGCGAAATCCTCGGTCCTGTAGTCGATGCCCCTCGCAGCGCCGAGCTTTTCGCAGGCCTCGCATTTTTCCCTGGAGCCGGCCGTGGCATAGATCGTCGCGCCGAAAGCCTTGGCGAGCTGGATGGCGGTGGTGCCGATGCCGCTGGTGCCGCCGTGGATCAGCACGCTTTCACCTTCCGTCAGGCCCGCCATCTGGAAGAGATTGGCCCAGACGGTGAAGAAGGTTTCCGGAATGGCCGCAGCCTTCACCGCATCGTAACCCTTCGGCCACGGCAGCGCCTGACCGGCCGGCACCGCGCAATATTCCGCATAACCGCCGCCGTTTGCCAGCGCGCAGACCTTGTCGCCGAGCTTGAACTCATCGACGCCCTCGCCGAGCGCCACCACTTCGCCTGATATCTCCAGGCCGAGGATGGGGCTTGCGTCCTTCGGCGGCGGATAGGCGCCCTTGCGCTGCTGCACGTCCGGGCGGTTGATGCCGGCCGCCTCCACCTTGACCAGGATCTCGCCCGGCCGCGCCGCCGGCAGCGGGCCGCTCGCAATGGTCATCACCTCCGGCTCTCCGAAGGACGGCAGATCGACGAAACGCATTTCGGTGGGAAGCGGCATGGAAGGACTCCTCTCAGAACCGGCCATCGACTTCAGGCCGGCGTCGCGCACTGACTTAGGACAGTCCTTTGCCGATAGGAAGGCGGCGTTCCGCCGCCTAGGTCATTTTGTCTCGCCGAAACTCGCGAAAACCAGACCGCCCTCGCTTTCCTTGGCTTCCGCCTTGACGGCGGCGATCTCCGAACCGATGCGGCCGACATCGTCGAGCAAAAGGCCCTGGGACAGTTCGAGCACGCCGATCGAGCAGCGCAGCAGCGGGAAATCCCGCTCGGCGCCGGAGCGGTCGTGGCCGCGGATCTTGCCGGCGGCGCGCTCTTCGGGGGAATAGAGTTCGACGACGTCGTCATGGAAATCGGAGAGCAGGCGCTCAAGGATCTCGTTCAGCTCGTCGCGGGTCCAGTCGCGCACGCCGATGAAGAAGTCGTCGCCGCCGACATGGCCGAGGAAATCGCCGTCGGAGAAAAAATATCGCTTTACCAGGGCGGCGAACAGCGAGATCGCATGGTCCCCCATCTGGAAGCCGTAATGGTCGTTGAACGGCTTGAAGTTGTCGAAATCGCAATAACAGAAGAAGCGGGCCTCCTCGTCGTCGCGGCCGGTTTCCTGCATGAAATCGCGAATGGCGCGGTTGCCCGGCAGGCCGGTCAGCGGGTTCTGGTCCTGCGCGATCTTCAACTGCTTTTCGTTGATGACCTTGATCAGCGAGGCGGCCGAGACGACACCCGCATACCGCATGTTTTCGGTGAGGATGACGCAGGCGCTGTTTTCCATATTCGCAAACAGGGTCATCAGTTCTTCGGCTTCCGCATCCAGCCCGACGATCGGGGCGCGATCGACGAAATGCGAGATCGAGCGCTCGTAGACCTTGTTCTTCAAAAGATCGCGGCCAAAGGGCTGATAGATATATTCCTTGAGGTGGTATTCGTTGATGACGCCGCGCGGCTCGCCATTGGCGTTCAGAACCGGGAAGAAGGCCTGCCGCGGATTGCGGCGGAACAGGTCGAAGACGCTGTCGATGCTCTGGTTCTCGTAGACCGCCGGCAGGTGTTCGATCTGCTTGCGGATGAGGATTTCGTCGAGCGACTGGCTGGAGCGACGGATACGGCCAATATCGGCAAGATAGGGGAAGGACGGTTGCAGCTCGGAGATGAATGTCGTCGGCCGGGCAATGAACCAGCCCTGGACGAGATCGACGCCGTATTCGCGGCAGGCGAGGAATTCCGCTTCCGTCTCGATGCCCTCGGCGATGACGCGGATGCCGAGCACGTGAGCCATGCCGACGATGTTCTTGACCAGGTGGCGCTTGCGCGGGTTCTCGTCCATGCCGGCGACGAAATGGCGGTCGATCTTCAGGTAGTCGACCGGATAGTCGCAGAGCAGTTTCATCTCGCCATGGCCGACGCCGAAATCGTCGATCGCCAGCTTGAAGCCCTCCTTGCGCATCTGGGTGACCAGATCGGCGAATTCCGGCACGCTGGTATTGTCGAAACGCTCAGAGAATTCGAAGCAGACCGAAGACGGTGCGATATTCGCCTTGCGCAGGTGCTGCACGACCTTTTCGAGGAAATGGTGGCCGTGGCGGATCAGCCGGACGTCGAGATTGAGGAACAGCGTCTGGGACGAAAAATCAGGCAGGCTGGCGAATTTCGCCAGGGCCCGGGTTGCCATCATCTGTTCGAGCGCCAGAAGCTGGCCGGTCTCCTGGGCCTGATCAAGCAGTTCGAGCGGCGAAGAGAACCCGATCCGTTCCTGGCCGCGCAGCAGCGATTCATAACCGAAGACGGAACCGGTGCCGACCTCGACGATCGGCTGGAAGGCATTTTCAAGAACCAATTTTGCCAGGGTGACAAGCTGATCGCTCGCATACCGGCGGAAAACGCCCGGTTCCAAGATGGCCGCAGACGACATTACTCACTACTCCACTGCGCAATGGCCTAAAACACGTCTCAACACGAATGTCAGGTTCCCAGCAATTGGTCAAAAATACCTTTCTCGAACGTGACAGCTGGATGAAATTTTCATGACGATAAAAGGTATTTTTATACAAGATTTTAGAGACTTAGCGGCAACCTTTGCGTGCTTCACGGCTTGGCCGCAAGCGCGACCGCGATCAGGGCCCAGCCCTGCATCGTCAGGTCGATCGCGAGGAACAGGCCGAGGATCCAGAGGCTGTTCACCGGCCAGCCGAGCGCGATGACGAGGCCCGCCAGCGCAGTTATGACGCCGCCGAAAATCACCCAGCCAGATCCGCGCATCGGCCGCATCCTGAACCCGACCCATGTGCGGAAACCGCCGGCGACAATCAGCGCCACGGCCATGAAGAAGGTGACGATGACGGCGGTCAGCGCCGGATTCCAGAAGGCGAGCAGGCCGGCGAGCGTATAGAGGATCCCGCTTGCCGCCCAGAACAGGATATGGTCCCAGCCCTTCACCTGGAAGGCGTGGAGGAGATAGGCGATGCCGCCGACCAGCATCATCATGCCGATGTAGAAGACCGAGGCAACGGTCGCCACGAAGAGATTGGCGAGCGCGATAAAACCGAAGACCAGCAGCAGAATGCCGAGGGCGAGAAACCAGCCCCACTTGTCACGGACCGTCAAAACCGACGGTGCATCCAGACCGAACGTCATGGCCAAGCCCCTTTTTCCAAAACCTCACCCGAACATAACGGATAGGATGTGGAGCGGGCTTGATCCGGGTCAATGGCGCGCTTTTGGGACAGGAAGGTTCGCAATCGCTTCTTGATTGCCAAGACGATCAAAAATAACTCAAATCACTGAAGGAATCTAAGGCGAAATCGAGATGGTGACAGCCGAGCAACGACGTGCGACGCCCTTTCTCCGTGAAAACGGTGCCATGGCAGGCGATGGGTGGCGCATCAGCAGTGGTGCACCTGGTTGGATCCTCGGGTCAAGCCCGAGGATGACGGCGGAGAGGGAGGTGTGACGGATGAGAGGAGAGACCTCCCGGCAGCCGGCAACTCATCTGCTGCGCCAACCGATCCCACGCGCTCCGTCATCCTCGGGCTTGACCCGAGGATCCATCCGCCTGGCCTCCGGGCATTGCCTGCCGCGCGCGGAAGCGCCGGCTCCCCGCGTCCATCCCGACATTTGAGGACAGCATGACCAAGCCCAACATCCTCATCGTCATGGTCGACCAGCTGAACGGAACGCTGTTTCCGGATGGGCCGGCTTCGTTCCTGCATGCGCCGAACCTCGAGGCGCTTGCGGCCCGCAGCGCCCGGTTCGCCAACAACTACACGTCCTCGCCGCTCTGCGCGCCGGCGCGCGCCTCGTTCATGGCGGGGCAACTGCCGAGCCGGACGCGGGTCTATGACAATGCCGCCGAATATGTCTCGTCGATCCCGACCTTCGCGCACCATCTGCGCCGCGCCGGTTATTACACGGCGCTTTCAGGGAAGATGCATTTCGTCGGGCCGGACCAGATGCACGGGTTCGAGGAACGGCTGACGACCGATATCTATCCCGCCGATTTCGGCTGGACGCCGGATTATCGCAAGCCGGGCGAGCGGATCGACTGGTGGTACCACAATCTCGGTTCGGTGACCGGCGCGGGTGTGGCCGAGATCACCAACCAGATGGAATATGACGACGAGGTCGCCTTCCTCGCCAACCAGAAGCTCTATCAGCTCGCCCGCGAACGGGACGATGCCGAGCGGCGGCCGTGGGCGCTGACGGTCTCCTTCACCCATCCGCACGACCCCTACGTGGCGCGGAAAAAATTCTGGGATCTCTACGAGGATTGCGAGTACCTGCTGCCGGAAGTCGGGGTGATCCCGCTCGAGGACCAGGACCCGCATTCGAAGCGGATCATCTTTTCCTGCGACTACCAGAATTTCGAGGTGACGGAAGAGAACGTCCGCCGCTCGCGAAGAGCCTATTTCGCCAACATTTCCTATATCGACGAAAAGGTCGGCGAGCTGATCGACACGCTGACGCGGACACGGATGCTGGACGACACGATCATCCTGTTCTGCTCCGACCACGGCGACATGCTCGGCGAGCGGGGGCTGTGGTTCAAGATGAACTTCTTCGAGGGTTCGGCCCGCGTACCGCTGATGATCGCTGGCCCCGGCGTTCCCGCCGGTCTGCATCTGGCGCCGGTTTCCAACCTCGACGTGACACCGACACTGTGTGACCTCGCCGGCATTTCGATGGACGAGATCAAGCCCTGGACGGATGGCGAGAGCCTGAAGCCGATGATGGACGGCGCTCCGCGCACCAGCCCGGTGCTGATGGAATATGCCGCCGAAGGCTCCTATGCGCCGCTCGTCGCGATCCGCGAGGGCAAGTGGAAATATATCCATTGCCTGCTCGATCCGGACCAGCTTTTCGACCTGGAAAGCGATCCGCTGGAATTGAACAACCTCGCAGAAGACCCGGCTTTCGAAGATGTCGTCTCCCTCTTCCGCCGCAAGCGGGAGGAGCGGTGGGACATGGGCGCCTTCGACGCCGCCGTGCGTGAAAGCCAGGCCCGGCGCTGGGTGGTCTACGAGGCACTGCGCAACGGCGCCTATTATCCCTGGGACCACCAGCCCTTGCAGAAAGCATCCGAGCGCTACATGCGCAACCACATGAACCTCGACAATCTCGAGGAGTCCAAACGCTACCCGCGCGGAGAATGAGATGAAAGCCCAGCCAATCGCCAGCCATTTCATCGACGGCGAATATGTCGAGGATGCCGACGGCACCGTCATCGAAAGCCTCTACCCGGCGACCGGCGAGGTGATCGCCCGGCTGCATGCGGCAACGCCTGCAATCGTCGAGAAGGCGATCGCCGCCGCGAAACGCGCCCAGCCGGCCTGGGCCGCGATGAGCCCGACCGCGCGCGGCCGCATCCTCAAACGCGCCGCCGACATCATGCGGGAGCGCAACCGCGAGCTTTCCGAGCTGGAGACGCTCGATACCGGCAAGCCGATCCAGGAAACCATCGTCGCCGACCCGACATCGGGGGCCGACAGCTTCGAATTCTTCGGGGGTATCGCAGCGGCAGGGTTGAACGGAAGCCATATCCCGTTGGGGCAGGACTTTGCCTATACGAAACGGGTGCCGCTCGGCGTCTGTGTCGGCATCGGCGCCTGGAACTATCCGCAGCAGATCGCCTGCTGGAAGGGTGCCCCGGCGCTGATCTGCGGCAATGCCATGGTGTTCAAGCCATCCGAAAACACACCGCTCGGGGCGCTGAAGATCGCCGAGATCCTGATCGAAGCGGGATTGCCGAAGGGGCTTTACAACGTCATCCAGGGCGACCGGACGACCGGGCCGCTCCTGGTCAACCATCCGGATGTCGCCAAGGTGTCGCTGACCGGCTCGGTGCCGACCGGCCGCAAGGTGGCGGCAGCGGCGGCCGGCAGCTTGAAGCACGTGACGATGGAACTCGGCGGCAAATCGCCACTGATCGTCTTCGACGATGCCGACATCGACTCGGCGGTCGGCGGGGCGATGCTCGGCAATTTCTATTCGACCGGCCAGGTCTGCTCCAACGGCACCCGCGTCTTCGTGGCTCGCGGCATCAAGGAAACGTTCCTGTCGCGCCTCAAGGCGCGCACCGAAAACATGGTGATCGGCGATCCGATGGACGAGGCGACGCAGCTCGGCCCGATGGTTTCGTTCGACCAGCGGCAGAAGGTGCTGTCCTATATCGACAAGGGCAAGGCCGAGGGTGCCACGCTGGTCACCGGCGGCGGCATTCCGAACCACGTGACCGGCGAAGGTTATTACGTGCAGCCGACGGTTTTTGCCGACGTCACGGACGAGATGACGATCGCCCGCGAGGAGATTTTCGGGCCTGTCATGTGCGTGCTCGATTTCGATAACGAAGCCGAGGTGATCGCCCGCGCCAACGGCACGGAATTCGGCCTGTCGGGCGGCGTGTTCACCTCGGACCTGACGCGCGGCCATCGCGTTGTCGATCAGCTTGAGGCAGGCACGCTGTGGATCAATACCTACAATCTCTGCCCGGTGGAAATTCCCTTCGGCGGCTCGAAACAATCCGGTTTCGGGCGGGAGAATTCTGTCGCGGCGCTGGAGCATTATTCCGAGCTGAAGACGGTCTATGTGGGCATGGGCAAGGTCGAGGCGCCGTATTGAAATGGCTTCAGTCGACAACCAGATCGTCGAGATCGACGCTGAGAGCAGCGGCTATACGCTTCAGAACATCGATGGAACCGTTCTTCTTGCCGGCCTCGATCTCGGAAAGATAGGGTTGAGAAATGCCGGCCGCCTTGGCGAGCTCCGAAACGGTCATCTTTCTGTAGCTACGGAAGGTGCGGATACGGCTATCGGTTTCGAGCAGCTCGTAGACAAGCTCGGCCGGCCAGGTTTCTTCGCCGGCCGCGACCCGTGCCATGATCTCTTTGGCAGCGATGATGTCCATCATGTCCTCGAACTCTTCCTCCGGCACCAGGACGAAAGGTTTGCCGTCGATAACCGTCCTGTTGAAAACACCCATGAATTACTCCTTGTAGATACCGCCCCTGGGACCAACATCGATGACCAGGACGAGGTTCGCCTGTTCATCAATGATGATCCGGTCGTCCCCGACGCGGATACGGACGAGCGGACTGCCGACCAGCTTCTTGAGATCGACCTTTTCACCTCGGGCAAACGCGTCGACCTTCGCCTTGATCGCGGCCTGACGTTTGGGCTGCATCCGGCTCAGGCTTTTCAATGCGACCTTAGAATAATCCACCGGCTTCATCGCATCAATATAGCTAATAGCTATAATTAACGCAATCAGGGATTGAGGCCATGCAGGCAGATTACGTCATCATCGGTTCCGGCTCGGCGGGTTCCGCCATGGCCTATCGCCTGTCGGAGGACGGCAAGAACTCGGTGATCGTCATCGAGGCGGGGGGATCGGATTTCGGGCCATTCATCCAGATGCCGGCGGCTCTCGCGTGGCCGATGAGCATGAAGCGCTACAACTGGGGTTATCTCTCCGAACCCGAGCCGAACCTCAACAATCGCCGCATCACCGCGCCGCGCGGAAAAGTCATCGGTGGCTCGTCGTCGATCAACGGGCTCGTCTATGTCCGGGGACATGCCGAGGATTACAACCGCTGGGAGGAGCTCGGCGCGACCGGCTGGGCCTATGCGGACGTGCTGCCCTATTTCAAGCGCATGGAACATTCCCACGGCGGCGAGGAAGGCTGGCGGGGCACCGACGGGCCGCTGCATGTCAAGCGCGGGCCGGTGACCAATCCGCTGTTCCATGCCTTCATCCAGGCGGGCTCCCAGGCCGGTTTCGAAATGACCGAGGATTATAACGGCTCGAAGCAGGAAGGTTTCGGGCTGATGGAGCAGACCATCCACAACGGCCGCCGCTGGTCCGCCGCCAATGCCTATCTGCGGCCGGCGCTGAAGCGCAAGAATGTCGAATTGATCTATGGGCTGGCCCAGAAGATCGTCATCGAGAACGGCCGCGCCACCGGTGTCGAGGTTTTTCGCCGCGGCGTCAGCGAGACGATCAAGGCCAACCGCGAGGTGATCGTCTCGGCCTCCTCCTTCAACTCGCCGAAGCTGCTGATGCTATCGGGCATCGGCCCGGCGGATCACCTGAAGGAGATGGGCATCGAGGTGAAGGCCGACCGGCCGGGGGTGGGGGCCAACCTGCAGGACCATATGGAATTCTATTTCCAGCAGGTCTCGACCAAGCCGGTATCGCTCTATTCCTGGCTGCCCTGGTTCTGGCAAGGGGTGGTTGGAGCGCAATGGCTGCTGTCGAAGGGCGGCCTTGGCGCCTCCAACCAGTTCGAGGCCTGCGCCTTCCTGCGCTCGAGCGCGGGGCTCAGCCAACCGGATATCCAGTATCATTTCCTGCCGGTGGCGATTTCCTATGATGGCAAGGCGGCGGCGAAAAGTCACGGTTTCCAGGTGCATGTCGGCTACAACCTGTCGAAATCGCGCGGCAGCGTGACGCTGCGCTCGGCCGATCCGAAGGCCGATCCGGTGATACGCTTCAACTACATGAGCCACCCTGAAGACTGGGAGAAGTTCCGCCACTGCGTACGGCTGACCCGGGAGATCTTTTCCCAGAAGGCGTTCGATGAGTATCGCGGGCCGGAAATCCAGCCGGGCGAACAGGTCGAGACGGACGACCAGATCGACGCCTTCCTGCGCGAACACCTGGAGAGCGCCTATCACCCCTGCGGCACTTGTCGCATGGGCCGCGCCGATGACCCCATGGCCGTTGTCGATCCGGAATGCCGGGTGATCGGGGTAGACGGCCTGCGCGTCGCGGACTCGTCGATCTTCCCGCACGTGACCTACGGCAATCTCAACGGCCCTTCGATCATGACCGGGGAAAAGGCGGCGGACCATATTCTCGGCAAGACGCCCCTGCCGCGCAGCAACCAGGAGCCCTGGGTCAATCCGCGGGCGATGGTGAGTGACCGGTGATCAGTAATAGTCGTCTTCGCGCTGATGGCGGACGGCGGCGATGGTGACAGTCTCGCCGTCCTCCATGCAGTGTGCTTGAGGTGGTGGAATTAATCAAGACGCCTACAAGAACCCGATCCATCTGCCGGCAATCACAGCGCTGATCCAGATCCCGATCGAGAACGCCGCCGAGATCCGAAGTGCTGCCGTGGGCACATCGCCGGCGAGCACCGTCCGCCACCCGGAACTGAAATGAACCGCGGCAACGTTCAGGAGACCCAGGGCAACCAGGCCGAGCTTGGCGAGGAAAGCCGGGTTGCGGGCATATTCCAGCGGCCGGACCGAGAAGAGGCAGAGCCCGGTGATGACGGCAACCAGGACACCTGCGCCGGCCAGGCGCGACAGGTAGGGCGCGATCGCGGCAAGCGGAACGACCGGGGCGACGCCCAGCAGCCGGAGATCGAGCGCCAGGATGGCGCCGAACAGCATGCCGATGCCGAGGATGTGGGCGGCGTTGACCAGGAGATAGAGCGTCGAAGACGTGATCAGCGCCCGCGCCAACGGCGTTTCGGCAAGCGGAGCGAGAACTTCCATGCCCGCCTCAGTTGGTCTTGATGCGTTCCGGATAGATGTCGAAGGTCTTGCCGGAAACGACGATCCTGACCGCCTTCAGCCGTTTTTCGCTGCGGTCTTCGGAGCGGTTGCCGGTGGCGATGATCTGGTCGCCGACCTTGGCCTGCCCTTCGACGAAGCCGGAGCGCTGGGTCTGGTTGGGATTGCCGAGTTCGACGCGCCAGACGCCGTCTTCGGCCCTCACCTCCAGCATCGGATGCGGCGGCGCGAAAGAAATCGACTGGATCGTACCCTTGAGGTCTATCTGGTCGGCTTCCGCCCAGGACCAGCCGTGATGGGCGGCGGCGGTGCCGGCGAGCAATGCGGCAATCGCGGTGCCGGCCAGAATGCGGGTGATCGAAAGGCGGGGCATGACGGCTCTCCTCTGTTCCGGATCATGTGCCGGAAGATGTGGGAGCCTGCGCCGATGACCAGAGGTTTCACCGTTTCTTGAACGTCGAAGCGCTGTCGATGGTCAGTTGGTCGCCATCAGTGCCACGGCCCGGTCGACGATCAGGCGGTTGAGGGCGCGGTAGTCGCCGTCGAAATGGTGGCCGCCTTCGCGGGCAAGGACCTGGGCACCGCGGATGTCCTGGACTGCCGGGCAGGCGCTGCCCTCTTCCGCGAGGCCATAGATGCACTGGATCTTGGACGGTTCTATCTCGCGCAGGTCATCAACAGGATCGCCGTATTTGCCGAGCCCGGTAAAACCAAGCCAGCCGCTCACGTCGATCTCGAAATCCGCCTGATGCGACAGTGCCAGAAGCGAGACGAGCGAGATCGCCTGCTTGTCGGCCTCCGGCAGAAGCCGGTAGGTGGCCGGCAGGACGTTGGCGCCGAAGGAATATCCGATCAGCAGAACGTTGTCGACGTTCCAGCGTTTGCGGTAGGACCCGATGATATGGGAAAGGTCGGCGGCGGTCTGTTCCGGGGTTCGCTCGCTCCAGAAATAGCGCAATGCATCGACGCCGACGACCGGGATGCCCTCTTCCTTCAGATAGGCGCCGAGCTGCTGGTCGATATCGCGCCAGCCGCCGTCGCCGGAATAGATGATCGCCATGGTGTTGTGCTTTGGCGTCGCATGGATTGGCACGATCGGCAGATTGAGCGGCGAAGCAGAATGGGCGAGCCGCCGGACGATGGCCGATGTGTTCTCCAGCAGGGCCACATCCGCGCCCTCAGCCGTTTCACGGTACTCGATCGCGGGATGGGTGTTTTTCAGATCTTCCGCGTGGGCACGGCCCGCCGCGTCGGCCGCGGGGCTGAAGACGATCCGGACGGGATTGGGGAGGTCGCCTTCCGTCAGGCCGTAGACCGCGCCGCCGGGGGCGGGCGTCTTCGGCGCCGGGGTACAGAGGATGGTCGACAGCGGGACGGTGGTCCGCGGATCGATGGCAAGCGTCTCGGCGATCGTCGAATCCGGCGTCTGGGCGGCGATGGCCAGCGCCAGCGTACCGCCGTCGCCGATGCCTGCCACGACCGGCGGGTGATAGGTGGCGATACCGGCCGAGCGGTGCAGCTGGCGCGTCACGTCTTCGATATCGGCAACCAGATAGAGGCAGTCGTCCCGCTCTTCCTCGAGCGCCGCGTAATAGTCGCGCACATCCACGCCGACCACCAGGGCGCCGTCCCTGATCAGCGCCTCGGACGTCCGCTCCTCGCGGTCCGACCACCCCTCGCCGCCCGAAAGCAGAAGGACTACTCCGGTCGCCTTTCCTTCGGGAAAGGAAATCCGGTCGATCGGCAGGCTCTTGGCCTTCAGGGCCGGATCGGAGACGATATTGACGATGGCGGCGACGAACGTGATGCCTGCAAAAATGATCGGCAGAACCTTCATCTGCGAAGGATGCCCTTCAGGCCGCCGCCGATCAACATGGTAATGTCGAACATCGAAATGACCGGCATGCCACGGCCCGAGACGACGAGATAACGCGGCTGCCATTCCGGATCGAATTTATCCTTGAACGAACGCACGCCTCGGAAATTGTAGAAACGCTCGCCGTTCCGGTAGATACGCTCGCCCACGTGGTTCCAGAGCGGCGCCTTGTTGTGGGTCGAAAGGCCGGCAAGCGGGGCCATGCCGAGATTGAGGGTGCGAAAGCCTGCAGCCTGCAAATGCTCCATGATCCGCACGAAGAGCAGGTCCATCATGCCGCGATGGGTATCGGGAATATGCCGCATCAGGTCGATGAAGGCGTCGCCATGGGACGATGCCGACAGGATGTTGGCGAAGGCGACGATGCGGCCTTCAAGGCGGATGATGGCAACCGGGCCGGCCGCGACATAATGCGGCTGGAAGGTGCCGAGCGAAAAGCCCTTTTCGGCGGCGTTCTGGGCATCGAGCCAGGTACTGGAAACGGAGAGCAATTCGTCGAGGACGGCCGGCACATCATCCTGCATCAGCATCGAGAATTGCAGGCCGTCGCGCTCGGCGCGGTTGATGGATCGGCGCAGCTTCAGCCAGGCGCCGCCCTTGAGATCGAACTTCGTCAGATCGACGACCGCCTGCTCGCCGAGCTTGTAGGGTTTCAGTCCGGCTTCGACGGTGAGCGGCAGGAAATCCGGGGAGACCTGATAGAAAACGGCACGGCACCCCGCCTTGCGGGCCTGTTCCAGGAAATTCAGCGTCAGGCCGGACCAGGCCTTGCGGTCGCCGACCGGATCGAACAGGGCAACCCAGGAACGACCCTGCTGCGCGTACATGATGAAAGCCTTGCCGCAGTCGGAGAAGAGGACCTTCTTGTCGCCGAGGCGCACGAGGCCGGCGCTCGCATTCGGCTGCGTCGCGAGAATTTCGACGGCACGGTTCATTTCGTCGCTCGCCGGCGGCTTGCGACAGCGTCGCGGTCGCCGCAGCCGGTTGGTGGCGAGCGTGCCGATCAGCAGCGTCAGCGCCAGACCGGTCGGGGCGTGAATATCGCTGTTCGACAGAAGCAGGCTCCAGCCGAGCCTCGCCAGGCTTTCCTCCAGGAAAAGATTGACGCCAAGCGAAACCACGAACAGGAAAAGACCAAAGATCAGGAGCACGCTCGTATCGGGGGTAAGGCGGTCGATCAGTACCCTTCCCATCGAAACGGCAGTTTGAGCAGAATGCTTTGCCGGCGAGCCGGAGACCGGCTCGGAGGTATCGTCGAGGTGGGCAAAGTCTGCCATAGGTTACCCGTCACAGAAAGAACGTTACACCAGCGTTCGTCAGGGCCTGCGCCCGTGAGGTTCATACTCGTTCATTGCCAATCAAAAATTGACGCATATCAATTTTGAAAAACTTTCCGTGATTAGGGTAAAAACATCACGCAGCACAAGGGCGTTCACAGCGATTTCGCGGTTTTGACGCAGCCGGCTGCATATGCCCCCGGCCTGCGTCAACTTCAGGCTGCACAAACGCCTATTTGCGGAAAACCTTCCAGCGTGTCGGCCGAAAACGAGCCTCGCTGCCGAGCTCGATCGGGGCATACAAAGGCACCTCGACCTCGACGTGATAAGGCGCGTGGCCGTCATTGGCGATGTCGATCTCGGCGATGCGGGTGCCGGCGAGGCGGCGGCAGGCGGTGACCTTGCCGAACAGCGCATCCGGCGCGTCGATCAATGTCACGTCCTCCGGCCGGAAGAACAGTTCGCCTGCCCCGTCGCCCGCCTCCGCAATGCCGATCGGCTTGCCCTGGAAAAGCATGGTGCCGTCTTTCACCTCGACCGGGAGCTGAGAGGACTCGCCGATGAAGGAGAAGACGAAGGGGGAGCCCGGCCGGTCATAGACGTCGTCGGCCGATCCGACCTGCTCGATCTTGCCCTGGCTCATGACCACGACGCGGTCGGCAAGCTCCAGCGCCTCTTCCTGGTCATGGGTGACGAAAACGGTGGTGTGGCCGGTGCGGTCGTGGAATTCCCGCAGCCAGCGTCGCAGTTCCTTTCGGACTTTGGCATCCAGAGCGCCGAACGGTTCGTCGAGCAAAAGGATGCGCGGCTCGATCGCCATGGCGCGCGCAAGTGCGACGCGCTGGCGCTGGCCGCCGGAAAGCTGGTTCGGATACCGTTTCTCAAGGCCGCCAAGCTGGACCATCTCCAGGAGCTCGGAGACACGGCGGCGGATTTCCGCCTTGGGCGGGCGGCTGCCGGCCGGCCGGACCTTGAGGCCGAAGCCGATATTCTCGGCGACCGTCATATGCCGGAACAACGCATAATGCTGGAAGACGAAACCGACATTGCGCTCCTGCACCGAATGGTGCGAGGCATCCTGATCGCCGAAGAAGATCTTGCCCGAGGTCGGGAAATCGAGGCCGGCGATCAGGCGCAGCAGCGTCGTCTTGCCGGAGCCCGACGGACCGAGCAGCGCGATCAGTTCGCCGGAGGCGATCTTCAGCGACACGTCGTTCAGCGCCGGGAAACGTTCGAATTCCTTGCGGATATTGTTGATGGTGACTTCCATCTAGCCTCAGACCTTTCAATGCCTGCCGCCGGCGGCGCCGGCTCCGAACCGAAGTTCGAGAAGGGTTTTCAATGCAAGTGTGACAAGCGCCAGCAAGGCCAGCAGCGAGGCCACCGCGAAGGCCGCGACGAAGTTATACTCATTATAGAGTATCTCCACATGCAGCGGCATGGTGTTGGTGAGCCCGCGGATATGGCCGGAAACCACCGAAACGGCGCCGAACTCGCCCATGGCGCGGGCGTTGCAGAGGAGCACGCCGTAAAGCAGCCCCCATTTGATGTTCGGCAGCGTCACGTACCAGAAGGTCTGCCAGCCGGATGCGCCGAGCGACAGGGCCGCCTCCTCGTCGCCGGTGCCCTGGTCCTCCATCAGCGGGATCAGCTCGCGCGCGACGAAGGGAAAGGTGACGAAGACGGTGGCGAGCACGATGCCCGGCACGGCAAACAGGATGGTGATCCCCTGGCTTTTCAGCAAGGGACCGAGCAGGCTGCTTGAGCCGAACAGGAGCACGTAGACCAGGCCGGAAATGACCGGCGAGATCGAGAACGGCAGGTCGATCAGGGTGATCAGGAAGGACTTGCCCTTGAACTCGAACTTGGCGATCGCCCAGGCGGCGCAGAGCCCGAAGACGAGGTTGAGCGGCACGGAGATCGCTGCCACCAGAAGCGTCAGGCGGATCGCCGCCGCCGCGTCGGGCTCGATCAGCGCCTCGTAATATGCCTGGCCGCCCTTGCGGAAGGCCTCGACGAAGACGGAAACCAGCGGAAGCAGCAGGAAGAAGGCGAGGAAAACCAGCGCCAGCCCGATCAGCAGGATCTTTGCGAGCGGCCGCTCATCGGCAGGGTTGCGGAATGACGGCGGTTTGCCGGGCGCGGAGCGGGAGACTTCAGACATTGCCGTATCTCCTTCGGTTCCAGGCCTGGATGAGGTTGATGACGAAAAGCATCACGAAGGAGATGAGCAGCATGATGGTGGCGATAGCCGTCGCGCCCGCATAGTTGAACTCTTCCAGCCGGATGACGATCAAGAGCGGCGCGATCTCCGAGACGTAAGGGATGTTGCCGGCAATGAAGATGACGGAGCCGTATTCACCGACGCCTCTGGCAAAGGCGAGCGCAAAACCGGTGAGGATCGCCGGTGTCAGCCCAGGCAAGATCACCTTCGAGATCGTCTGGAAACGGTTGGCGCCGAGGGTGGCTGCGGCTTCCTCCACCTCGCGGTCCAGCTCCTCCATGACCGGCTGCACGGTGCGCACCACGAAGGGAAGGCCGATGAAGACCAGCGCGACGACGATGCCGAGCGGGGTGAACGCGATGCGGAACGGCATGAACAGCGAACCGACCCAGCCGTTCGGGGCATAAAGCGCTGCGAGCGCGATGCCGGCGACCGCCGTCGGCAGGGCGAAGGGCAGATCGACGATCGCATCGATCAGCCGGCGGCCGGGAAAATTGTAGCGGGTCAGCACCCAGGCGACGACGGTGCCAAAGACGACATTGACCAGCGCGGCCAGGAAGGCCGTGCCGAAGGATATATAAAGTGCGTCCAGCGTGCGCCGGTCGGTCAGAACAGCGAAAAAACCGCTCCAGCCAAGCCCGGCGGTACGCCAGAGCAGGCCGGCAACGGGGATCAGGATAATCAGCGACAGGTAGGCGAGCGAAAAGCCGAGCGTCAACCCGAAACCCGGGATGATGCTCGGCTGCTTCAGTCGCCACTTTGCCGGTGAGACAGTGGCGTTATGGATCATCGAATATTCCGACCTTACTTACCGGGCTTGTAGATCTGGTCGAAAATGCCGCCGTCACCGAAATGTTCGGGCTGCGCCTTCTTCCAGCCGCCGAAGATGGGATCGTCGATGGTGACGAGCTTGATATTCGGCAGCGCCTTCAAGAGTTCCGGCTTTACCACATCCGGCTTCGAAGGACGATAGAAGTGCTTCGCCGCAATGTTCTGGCCTTCATCGGAATAGAGATATTGCAGGTAGGCCTCAGCCTGCTTGCGGGTCCCCTTGGCATCGACTGTCGCATCGACCACCGCGACCGGCGGCTCGGCGAGGATGGAAATCGGCGGAACGACGATTTCGAAAGCGTCCTTGCCAAATTCCGCGCCGGCGAGATAAGCCTCGTTTTCCCAGGCGAGCAGCACGTCGCCGATCTGGCGCTGCGCAAAGGTGACGGTCGAGCCGCGGGCGCCGGTGTCGAGGACCGGAGCGCGCTTGTAGAGCTCGCCGACATAAGCCTTGATCTTGGCCTGATCGCCCTTGTATTCCTCGTTCGCCCAGGCCCAGGCGGCAAGGTAGTTCCAGCGGGCGCCGCCCGAGGTCTTCGGGTTCGGCGTGACGATCGACACGTCGCCCTTGACCAGGTCGCCCCAGTTCTTGATCCCCTTCGGATTGCCCTTGCGGACGAGGAAGACGATCGTCGATGTATAGGGAGATGCATGGTTTGGCAGGCGGTCGCGCCAGCCGGGCTTGATCTTGCCGGACTTCTCGATCGCGTTGATGTCGCTTTCGAGCGCCAGCGTCACCACATCGGCCTCCAGTCCGTCGATCACGGAACGGGCCTGCGCACCTGAGCCGCCATGCGACTGGCGGACCGTCACATCCTCGCCACCCTGGGCCTTCCAGTATTTCGCGAAGGCGGCGTTGAAATCCTTGTAGAGCTCGCGGGTCGGATCGTAGGAGACGTTGAGCAACTGGGTATCGGCAAAAGCCGGCGCGACGATCCCGACCGTCAGGGACAGACCAAGTGCGACGGCGCCCAAATGCGTGCCCAGTCGCCGGCCCAATCCCGGGGCAAAATTGAACATAAGGTTCCCTCCTGTGGTTCTGCCGAAACTCTATCGGTTGAGTCGTCTTAGTCAACCGAGGCGGATCAGAAGGCAAAACTGTTTCCCTTTGACCGGTCGAGGCGACAAAGAAAGCATTAACCCTCGCCGGATGGGCAGAATGGCCGCGTCGGCAAACCGCCGGTTCGCAAAATCACAATCCGGCCGCATTCGGGATTTTTGGCGACCTTTATGGATTTTTTGAAGAGCCGGACGCGGCTTCGAAGATATCGCCTGACATCCAGCGCGAATCCGGATCAGTTCCCCGCAATATCCAGAACTCAGAGATCGCCGATGAAGACCATTCGGATCGCCGCAGCCCAACCAAACGAATATCGGGAGGATGCCGATGCGGCTTTGGCCTGTATCGCCGAGGTCGCCGCACAGGCAGAGTACGAAGGCGCTCGCCTGCTGTGCTTCCCGGAAGGCTTCCTGCAGGGATATCTGACTGACGAGATATCCGCGCGCCGGGTTGCGCTCGACCTTTCGTCGCCCGAATTCGACGCCGTCCTGCGCCGGATTCCGAAAACGGAGATGACAATCGTCATCGGCATGATCGAGACCGAAGGCGGGCGGTTGTTCAATACGGCCCTTGTAATCGATCGTGGCGCCGTTATTGGGCGCTATCGCAAGATCCATCTGCTCGACGGGGAAAAGGCCTTCGACCCGGGAACCGATACGCCGATTTTTGAGATCGACGGCCTGCGGTTCGGGATCAACATTTGCTACGACACGAACTTTCCCGAGGCAGCGCGACGCGTATCCGAGCTTGGAGCTTCGCTCCTCGTCTGTGCTGCAAACAACATGATGCCGCGGGACAAAGCCGAGATTTTCAAGGAGCTGCACAATGCCGTGCGGGGCGATCGCTGCCGCGAAACCGGCCTGTGGCTGGTGTCGTCGGATATTACCGGCGAGCGCGACGGGCGCATCGCGTGGGGACCGACAGCTGTTCTCAATCCGGAAGGGGACGTTGTGGCGCAACTCCCGCTGGACCAGCCCGGATTGCTGATCTTCGACATTTCGCTCTCCGTCCCGGACGCGGGACATTAAGCGTTCGCCAAGCCGGAAGCAGCCCTCAGGCCGTCAGCAACTCGCGAACGGGAGCCTTGGTATCCCCGGCGCCTTCGACGGCATCGGCGATCGTGGTGTTGAACAGCACGTCGCGGGTCGCGTCGGCGACGCGGGCGAAGACGTGGCGGATTTCGCACTGGTGCTCGCCGTCGCAATCCTCGCATTTGCGGTAGGCGGTCTGCGACAGGCACGGCAGCGGCGCGATGGGGCCATCGACGAGGCGCAGGACCTCTCCGAAGGTGATCGCATCGGCGGGCTTGAGGAGAAGATAGCCACCCTGCTTGCCGCGTCGGGAAACGACGATGCCGGAGCGTTTCAGGTCGAGCAGGATCTGTTCCAGGAATTTCTTCGGAATGCTCTGCTGGAGGGCAATCTCGGAAATCAGCATGGGCGCCTCGGGATCGGCCTGTGCCAGGGCGGCCAGGGCCCGAAGGGCGTATTTCGCTTTCTGGGATATCATCACGCAACCATCGACAATAGCGCCGCCGCAAGGCAAATCGTCCTCACGGCGCCGCTCACTTCAGCTTCGTTCGGGGCATCCACGGGGTCGCCGGAAGGGCGCTCAGGGGCTGCATGTCCGCCAGGGGAAACAGCGCCCCGGAGACATGCTCCCGCAATATCTCAAATCATGAGAAAATACAAACCAATGCAGGGGTTTCCGGGGATTAAACCGGTCACTTTTGGTTAAGGCGGCAGGTTTTCTGTGTGAGCACCGCTTTGGAGAGATATTTGCTCCGCATCACCATGGGAAGAAACGGGTTTTCCTGTCCTTGCGCGCGGGAAATCGGAATAATCAAGCAATCGCTCACGGAAGAAGACCCATGACACTGCACGATGCCGCCGGCCGGGACCGCTTGGAACTGGCCGCCTCCCTCGACGCAAAGCTCGAAAGCCTCGATCTTGCCGGCCGTCTGGCGCTTGCCGCCGAACTCGGCCACGCCGTGTTCACCACCTCGCTCGGTATCGAGGACCAGGTGATCACGGCGGCGATCGGCACGCACCGCCTGCCGGTCGAAGTCTCGACGCTCGAAACCGGGCGGCTTTTCCAGGAAACCGTCGACCTGATCGGCGAGACCGAGGAACGCTACGGCATCGAGATCCGGCGCTTCCGCCCGGAGCAGGGTGACGTGGACGAATACACGGCGAAATACGGACTGAACGGCTTCTACGACAGCGTCGAGGCCCGTCACGCCTGCTGTCATGTGCGCAAGCTGAAGCCCCTCGCCAAGGCGCTGGCTGGCGCCGACGTATGGGTCACCGGCCTTCGCCGCGGCCAGTCGGGCAATCGTGCCACGACGCCGTTTGCCGAATACGATGCCGAGCGCAACCTCCTAAAGATCAACCCGCTCGCCGACTGGGACATCGAGACGATCAACGCCCATGTGGCGTCGGAAGCGATCCCGGTCAACCCGCTGCACAAGCGCGGCTACCCGTCGATCGGCTGCGAGCCCTGTACCCGCGCCATCAAGCCCGGCGAGCCCGAGCGCGCCGGCCGCTGGTGGTGGGAAAACGACGAGAAGCGTGAATGCGGCCTGCATGTGCCGGAAAACGTCGCTCAGCCCGTCGCGGAGCTCACGCCCCACGCGAATTGAAGCCTTTTGTGTTTGTTTCTTAAGACTACCCGGAGACCGAAATGCCCTTGTCAGTACAGGAAACGGAAGTGAAGAACCCGCCCGTTTCCAGACCGCCGCTCGATCCGCATTTGAAGGCCCTCGAAAACGAAGCGATCCATATCTTTCGCGAAGTGGCGGCGGAATTCGAAAATCCGGTGATGCTCTATTCGATCGGCAAGGACTCCTCCGTCCTGCTGCATCTCGCCCGCAAGGCCTTTTATCCCGGCCGCGTCCCCTTCCCGCTCCTGCACGTGGACACGACGTGGAAGTTCAAGGAGATGATCGCGTTCCGCGACGAGATCGCCGAGAAATACGATCTCGACCTCGTGGTCCACACCAATCCGCGCGGCGCCGAGGAAGGGATCACCCCGTTCAGCCATGGCTCGGCGCTCTACACCGACATCATGAAGACCGAGGCGTTGCGCCAGGCACTCGACGCCGGCGGCTACGATGCGGCCTTCGGCGGCGCTCGGCGTGACGAGGAGGCCTCGCGTGCCAAGGAACGCATCTATTCGTTCCGCACCCCGGACCACAAATGGGACCCGCGCAACCAGCGCCCGGAACTCTGGAACGTCTATAACGGCATGATCCGCAAGGGCGAAAGCGTGCGCGCCTTCCCGCTCTCCAACTGGACCGAGGTCGATATCTGGCGCTATATCCAGGCGGAGGACATCCCGCTCGTGCCGCTGTATTACGCCGCCGAACGCCCCTATGTGGAGCGCGACGGAATGATGATCCTCGCCGAGGATCCGCGGCTCGAGCTGCTGCCGGGCGAAACCGTAAAGCGGGGCATGATCCGGTTCCGCACGCTCGGCTGCTTCCCGCTGACCGGCGCCCTCCACTCGACGGCATCCAACCTCGAAGAAGTGATCGCCGAGCTTGAAATCGCCACGGTTTCCGAACGCCAGGGCCGCGCCATCGACCGCGACCAGTCCGGCTCGATGGAAAAGAAGAAGCGCGAAGGATATTTCTGAGATGACCGCAACAGCAACCTCGCCCTCCGCGACCATCCTCCCCTTCGCAGAGCCCCTGAAGGCCGTGCGCGACACCCGCCCGCTGCGCCTCATCACCTGCGGTTCGGTCGACGACGGCAAGTCGACGCTGATCGGCCGCCTGCTCTGGGACACCAAGGCGGTCAAGGAAGATCAGGCCGCGACGCTCGCCCGTGACTCTGGCAGCCAGAACGACCTCGGCCTGCCGGACTTCGCCCTGCTGCTCGACGGCCTGCAGGCCGAGCGAGAACAGGGCATCACGATCGACGTCGCCTATCGCTATTTCTCGACCGACCGGCGTTCGTTCATCGTCGCCGATACGCCCGGCCATGAACAGTATACCCGCAACATGGCGACCGGTGCCTCGACCGCCGATCTCGCCATCCTGCTGGCCGACGCCCGCGCCGGCCTTCTGGAGCAGACCCGCCGGCATGCGACGATCGCCGCCCTTATGGGCATCCGGCAGTTCGTGCTCGCGGTCAACAAGATCGACCTCGTCCACTACGACAAGGCTGTCTTCGACCGGATCTCCCACGATTTCCGCGAATTCGCCCTGTCGCTCGGCGTGCGCCAGATCACCGCCATCCCGATGTCGGCGCTGAAGGGTGAAAACGTCGTTTATCCGGCCGACACCTCGATGCCCTGGTATGACGGCCCGACGCTGGTCGAAGCGCTGGAGCTGGCGACCGTGCGCTCCACCCAGGCCGGCGGCTTCCGTCTGCCGGTGCAGCGCGTCGTCCGTCCGGGCGAGAGTTTTCGCGGCTACCAGGGAACTGTTGCCGGCGGCTCGGTGAAGCCGGGTGACTCGGTGGTCGTCCTGCCCTCCGGCACCGTCGCCAACGTCAAGCAGATCGTCACCTTCGACCTGGTGCGCAACGCGGCTGTCGCCGGCGATGCCATCACGCTGGTCCTCGACCGGCAGGTGGATATCGCGCGCGGCGACGTGATCGTCTCGCTCGACGGCCAGCCGATGACCGGCCACCATTTCGACGCCCAGCTCGTCTCGCTGCAGCCGGGCGGCATCGAACCCGGCAAACGCTACTGGCTGAAGAGCGGTTCGCGCCGCCAGCGCGTCGCGGTCGAACCGATCAGCCAGCTCGAGCTTGCGACCGGCAAATGGCAGCCGCATGCCTCGACGCTGGCGATGAACGCGATCGGCAAGGTGCGCCTCTCCTTCGAGGAACTGGCGGTCTTCGACGCCTACGACCAGAACCGCTCGACCGGCGCCTTCATCCTGATCGATCCGGATACGCTGAACACGGTTGCCGGCGGCATGATCACCGCCAAGCGCGGCGAAGTCGGCGGCATTCACCGTGAAGACCAGCGCGTCGTGCTGTCGCTGCCGGCCGATCTCGCCGAGCAGCTGATGGCAAGCGAACTCTTCGCCAACCGCCGCGACGAGACCGAGGTCAAGCGGATGACCGCCAAGCAGGCGGCGGAGCTGTTCTCCAACGCCGGCGGCGACATCTGATCTTTGCGATCGGCGGGAAATGGAAAGGGGTCGAAAGGCCCCTTTTTTGTTGCCAGGTCCGCGGTCAGGCAAGCGCCCGCGTCGAACCGCGCTGGATGAGGTTGAACGGCAGCTGGATGACGCGGCTGGGCAGGCATTGGCCGTTGACGGCCCGGATTATGAGATCGGCGGCGCGATAACCCATGTCGAACCGCGGCACTCGGATCGTCGTCAACCCCGGTTCGGCGCAGAGCGCGAACTCCAGGTCGTTATAGCCGCAGATCCCGAAATCATCGGGCACCCGCAGGCCGGCCCTGTGGGCCTCGAACAGCGCGCCGAGCGCAAGATCGTCGTTCTGGCAGAATACCGCATCGACATCGGGAGCCGTTGCCAGCAGCCGCTTGAAGAGGTCGCAGCCAAGCTGCATGCTCGTTTGCCTGTGCTCGGTCATGACGAGGCCCGGATCGTAGAGCCCCGCCTCCTGCATCGCCAGCGCATAGCCATCATGCCGTCTCTGCGCGCGGAGATCGCGGCTGCCGCCGATCAGGCCGATGCGGCTATATCCGCAGGCGAGCAGATGGCGCGTCGCAGTCTCCGCCGCCTCGCGATGATTGATGCCGACCGCGAAACCCGAGGGCAGCAGGTTGAGATCGACGATCTGAACCACCGGGCACGGCGCAAGCGCAAGCAGATCGCTGACCCGCTGGTCCTGCAATCCGGTCAACAGGATGCCGGCCGGATGCTGCGACAGGAAAAGCTTGACCCGTCGGTATTCCTCATCGGGATCGTGGTTGGTATTGGCATACTGGATGCGAAAATCCGTATCGCGCACCCGTTCCTCGATGCCGCTCATGATGCCGAGATAGGCATGATTGGTCAACGCCGGCGCCAGAACCCCGATCATGCCGTTGTGTCGGCTTGCAAGCGCCCGGGCGGCGAGATCGGGCACATATCCCATCTGCTCCACCTGGCAGAGTATCCTCTGCCGAAGTGGCTCGGATACCTTTTCCGGTTCTCGCAGGGCTCGGGAAACGGTGATCGAACTGATCCCGAGAATGTTGGCGACATCAAGCAGGGTCACCCGTTCCGATCTGGCACGTCTAGGCGGCATGCGTTCTGCGGCCCTCTCTCCTGCCGGACGGAGGCCGCCGCCCGAAGCGGCTCCCAATCCGGGAGGTTTTCGACAAGTTACACGTTCCCGCTGTGATGATGCCGCAACGGCATGTCGGGACCTAATACAATCTCACCCCGCCGAAGTGAGGGTTGTGGATAAGGCGGCCCGGAACGGCGGCTTCGATCTATTCGGCCGCGCAGTGGGCCTGATGGAACTACAGTTTTGCGGGGAAAGCTTTCGGGAGAGCGAAATCTCTTGGGAAACCAGAGAGATCAGCTGGTCGGAGTGGAGTGATTCGAACACTCGACCCCCACGTCCCGAACGTGGTGCGCTACCAGACTGCGCTACACTCCGTGACCAGCGGCGCCTCTATAGACCAGCATTTTTCATTGCACAAGCGCCGCTCATGAAAAATATGCGACAGCGGCGTGATCGCCGATGGCCCCGTTGCGGAAAGCCGGAAAATCAGGGCGTTGCAAAAAAGCGGCGCAGGAGAAATTTGATGTCGATGGCCTCTCATCGTCTCGCGAAGCCTGACAGAAATCTGTTACGTGCAGTCTTGAAAACCTTGCCTCCCAGGCACAACAGAAGACATGAAGGATTTTTCAGGATCATGAGCCGCCGCGTCATCGCATCGACCGCCCTTTTCGCGCTCGCCCTTTCGGCCTGCACCACCGTCAGCGTTGCCAGCAATCCGATCGAGAGCCGCTGGGTGGGTCGCTCGGCCGGCGAGTTCTTCGCGAAATTCAGCCCGCCGATCAGCGACACCGACGACGGCTCGACGACCATCTATAACTGGCGCGGCGGCTACAACCGGATCAAGCAGCAGGGCAGCAACCGCTCCGTGAGCGTCAGCTGCACGGCCAAGATCACCGTCTCCTCGAGCTACGTGATCCGCGATATCACCATCGTCTCCGATCGCCCGGGCGCCAACGGCCCGAGCTACTGCACGGAACTGCTGACCGCCAGCTGAGCCGGGCAAGCCCCCACGGGCGGGCTCCACATCATGGAAGCCGCCGGCCGCCGCCCGAAAGGGTGACAGCCGGCGGCAATTTTTGAATGCACCGCAGCGAAAGCGATGCTAGATCTCACGGGCGCTTTGTATAGCGTATCGATGCGATGGACCGTCCGGCGTAGAACCGGCGATGCCGCGGTGGCCGTCATCGGGATCGCATCAGGCGCGGAGAGCCGGCATGGCAGAAGACATTACCTTCGACATGGAATTTTCCCCTTCCTATGGCGTGCCGGTCAGCGTGGCCGAAGGCGTGCAGCGGCTGACCGTCAACAACCCCTCGCCCTTCACCTTTCACGGCACCAATAGCTATATCGTCGGCGGGTCGTCGGTCGCGGTGATCGACCCCGGCCCGGAGGACGAGGTGCATTTCGAGGCGCTGATGGCGGCGCTGAAGGGACGCGAGGTCACCCATATCTTCGTCAGCCACACGCATCGCGACCATTCCCCGCTCGCCCGGCGGCTGAGCGAAGAAACCGGGGCGCTCACCGTCGCCGAAGGACCGCACCGGGCCTCGCGACCGCTGCATGCGGGCGAGGTCAACCCGTTCGCCGAAAGCGCCGACACCGGTTTCGTACCCGACATCGCGGTTGCCGACGGCCAGGTGATCGAGGGGGACGGATGGGCGCTGGCGGCCGTGCACACACCCGGCCATACCGCCAACCATTCCGCCTTCGGGCTGGAAGGAACCGGCGTCCTTTTTTCCGCCGATCACGTGATGGCCTGGGCAACCACGATCGTGGCGCCGCCGGATGGTTCAATGGCCGACTTCATGGCTTCGATCGAAAAACTGCTGCCGCGCGAGGACCGGATCTTCCTGCCCGGTCATGGCGGCCCGGTGAGGGAGCCGGGTTCGTTCCTGCGGGGGCTTCGCACCCATCGGCGGATGCGCGAACGCGCCGTGCTGGAGCGCATCAAGGCCGGCGACCGGCTGATCCCAGACATGGTCAAGGTGATCTATGCCAGCACCGATCCGCGCCTGCATGGGGCGGCGGCCCTTTCCGTGCTCGCGCATCTCGAAGACCTGGTCGAAAAAGGCCGCGTGCTGACCGAAGGCCCGCCATCGCTTGCGGGCGTGTACTGGGCGGCCTAGTTCCCGGCGATCCCGAGAAGTTCGATATCGAGCCGGTCGAGGAAATCCTCGGCGATGGCTTCGCTCATCCCAAGGTCATGCGGCCCGTAACGCGAGGCGACGCGGATATCGACGGAGGTCGTCTCGGCATCTTCGCGCAGCCGGATCACCAGGTCGAAACGCAGGCCGAGAACCAGGGTGCGGGCCTCCCCCTGCAGCAGGACATCGCCGGCATTGACGAAAACCGGCGCGAGGGAGGGTTCCGGGCGCGGCAGCGGGATCGGCGCCACGTCCGGCACCGGCGCCTGTTCGTCCTGCGGCGCGGGCCGCTGCGAGATATCCGGCGCGATCAGCTCGACGCCTTCCTTTTTCGTGATTGCGATCCGGGCTGAGAGCACCGCCTTCTGCACACCCTGATAGACGCGGTCGAGGGCGCCTTCGTAACGCCTGCCGGTGAGGCCGGGATAGGCGGCGAACTGCACCCGACGATCGGCAGGGGTGATCACCGTCGAGCGCGGCAGCCATTTCTGGTTGGCCTTCGGCTCGACAACCCAGGGCGGGGGGTCGGCAATATCGGTGGAAATGTCGTGTAGCGGCGGCAGGGTGTAATAATAGAAGGCGCCGGTCGCCATCACCGCAAGCGGGACAGCGGCATAGATCAGCCCTTTCGTCGCCGCGACGCCGCCGCTTGCGCCGACCTGCCAGAGCCGCATCAGGCCGATCAGCGACAGGGGCACGGAAACGGCGGCAATCGCCGCCGAGAGAAACAGCAGGGCGAGGAAATCCGGCGTCGCCAGGGGACCGAAACGATGCGCCAGCGTGGCGATGACGAACAGCGCCAGGGCCGACAAGGCCAGCCTGCGGGCCGTATAGGCCGAGTGGGAAACGGGCCGGACAAAACGGACGGGCATCGGATCGGCAAAGGCTCCATGGCAACAGCGCTTGCTCCTGTGTAAAACAGCTTCGCCCGGAATGGAATCCCATGGTTGCAGCCCGGCTGAATGAAAAGGAGTTCATGCCCATGCGCCCTCACAGCCTTCTCCTCATCGTCCCGCTTTGCGCCCTGCTGGCCGGCTGCCAGACCATGACGCCGGAGGAACGCCGTGCGGCGGACGAAACTACCTGCGCCAGCTACGGCTTCAAGCGGGGTACGGATGCCATGGCGCGCTGCATGCTCGACATCGAACTCGACCGCCGGGCCGAAGGCCGCTCGATGCAATCCCGTGCCGACGCGATGATGTGGCGGCCGATGGTGGTGGAGCGCCGGGTGATCGTCGAGCGGCGCTGAGCCGCCGGCACAAGAGCGGCGCCATAACGGCGTACTCCATCAAAACCCGCATACCACCGGCCGGGGCTCCTCGATCAGCCCCAGCGATATCCGGCTTCGAAAGCGAATGCCTGTTCTATCACCGGCGGTATTGCAGCTCGATCTTCACGCCTTCCGGGCCGTAGACGAAAATCTGGCCGATGTCGGTACCGGGAATGGCGTCGTGTTCGAAGCGGTAACCGGTCGCTTCGATGTTCCTGACGGCGATATCGCGATCGTAAAACGAGAACGCCGCGTGGTCGTAGATGCCGACCGGAGGATCGTCTTTCCGCTCGGTGATCAGCAGGTGAATGCAGGAATGGCCATCGATATAGAGCCAGTGGCCCGGGAAAGGGAATGGCGGCCGAAACCCTTCCTTTGCCCCCAGCACCTTTTCGAGAAATGCCATCATCGGCCCCGCATCGCGGGTACGGATCGTCACGTGATCCAAACGCGGCATATGCCCCTCCCCTTTGTCGCACCTCTATACCGAGCATAACACAGCATCTGGGAGGCATGGGGGAAAGATCGGGAGCTAAAAATTCTTCATGTCGTAGTGGGGAATACCGACGTCGAAATACTCCTCGCCATAGGCCTTGAAGCCGAAGCGTTCATACATGGAGATCTTGTCGCTCTGGGCGGCCAGATGGAAGCGGTTCTCCCTCGCGTCCTTGTGCGCCTCCATGGCGGCGCGGATCATGGCGCTGGCCACACCCTTGCCGCGCCAGGGCCTGGTGACCGCGACCCGGCCGATCTTGACGCAGTCCTCAGCATAGATAACCCGCAGCGTGCCGCAGACCTCGCCGGAGACGACGGCGACGAAGTGGAAGGCGGTCAGGTCGTCGGCATCGAACTCCATGTCGGCCGGGACGTTCTGCTCGACGATGAAGACCTCCCGGCGAAGGCGGAAACCTTCGTTGCAGAGCGTGCTGAAGACGGGGACGGCGAGGACTGTAACTTGGCTCATGACGGTCTCCGGTTGGCATTTCCGAACGGCGAATTCGTTTGCTCCTGACGGCCGGCATCACATAGACTGCCAATCAGCTTTCAAAAGCGGGTTCGATCTGCCATGATCTTTCCATGAGCGAAACGCAAAAGCCAATCTCGATTGAAGATGCTATTTCGCCGGCGCCGACGGAGGCAGCCGACGACCTGCACGCGTGGCAGGTCAGAAAACTGGCCGAGCGAAAGAAGTCGGCTGATGAAGGACGATTTGCTTCCGCGGAGACCGTGAAGGCGGTGATCCGCAAATTCGTCCCCAATGGATGAACTCGTCTGGCTGGACGAGGCACTGCAAGATCTCGATGAGATTGGCTCCTATATCGCACTCGACAACCCAAAGGCTGCTGAAAACGTGGTTCGTCGCATCGTGGAAGCTGTTTCCATGCTGGCATGGCATCCGAAAGTCGGGCGGCTGACATCGGATGGGGATACCCGGCGTCTCACCATTGCCGGCACTCCCTATATCGCCTTTTATCGTCTGCGCGAACGGGCCGAGATATTGGCAATTTTTCATACATCCCGAAAATGGCCCGACCATTTGAAATAGGCAACAGCTCCGGCGCTCATCCCTTCCTCCTCTCGATCGCCGCCTGCGCCGCCGCAAGGCGGGCGATCGGCACGCGGAAGGGCGAGCAGGAGACGTAGTCGAGATCGGCGTGTTCGCAGAAGCGGATCGAGGTCGGGTCGCCGCCGTGTTCGCCGCAGATGCCGAGCTTCAGGTCATTGCGGGTGCGGCGGCCGCGTTCCGCCGCCATCTGGATCAGTTCGCCGACACCGTCGAAATCGAGCGAAATGAACGGGTCGTGCTCGATGATGCCCTTCTTCTGGTAGGTCGGGATGAAGGCCGCCGCATCGTCGCGCGACATGCCGAAGGTCGTCTGGGTCAGGTCGTTGGTGCCGAAGGAGAAGAACTCGGCCGTCTCGGCGATCACATGGGCGCGGATCGCGGCCCGCGGCAGCTCGATCATCGTGCCGGCGAGATAGGCGATCGGGACGCCGGTTTCCTTGGCGACATCCTCGGCGACGCGGTCGATGACGCCCTTCACATAGTCGAGTTCCTTGCGCAGGCTGACGAGCGGAACCATGATTTCCAGCTCGACCGGCTCGCCGGTGAGCTTTCCGGCCTCCACCGCCGCCTCGAAGATGGCGCGCGCCTGCATTTCGGCAATCTCCGGATAGGAGATCGCCAGCCGGCAGCCGCGATGGCCGAGCATCGGGTTGAACTCGTGGATAGCGTCGATGCGGCGGGCGAGGAAGGCCGGCGGCATCGCCATCGCCTTGGCGACCTCGGCGATCTCGCCTTCCGTCTTCGGCAGGAATTCGTGCAGCGGCGGGTCGAGCAGGCGGATGGTCACCGGCAGGCCGTGCATGATCGAAAACAGCTCGATGAAATCCGAACGCTGCATCGGCAGGAGCTTTCCGAGCGCCTCGCGGCGGCCCTTCTCGTCCTCGGCGAGGATCATCTCGCGCATCACGTGGATGCGGTCGCCTTCGAAGAACATGTGCTCGGTGCGGCAAAGCCCGATGCCTTCGGCCCCGAAGGAGCGGGCGGCACGGGCATCCTGCGGGGTGTCGGCATTGGTGCGCACCGTCATGCGGCGGGTCTTGTCGGCCCAGGCCATCAGCTTGCCGAAATCGCCCGACAGCGCGGGCTGGATCATCGGGACGGCGCCCTTCAGCACCTGGCCGGACGAGCCGTCGATGGTGACCGTGTCGCCGCGCTTCAGCGTCACGCCGCCGCTTCCGATCAGGAGTTCGTTGCGCATGTCGACGCGCATCGAGCCGGCGCCGACGACGCAGGGGATGCCCATGCCGCGGGCGACGACCGCCGCATGGCTGGTCATGCCGCCGCGGGTGGTGAGGATGCCTTCGGCGGCGTGCATGCCATGGATGTCCTCGGGGCTGGTCTCGATGCGCACCAGGATGACCTTGCGGCCCTCGTGCTCCGCCTCGACCGCCTCCTCGGCGGTGAAGACGATCTCGCCGGTCGCGGCCCCCGGTGACGCCGGCAGGCCGGAGCCGACCACGTGGCGCTCGACACGCGGATCGATGGTCGGGTGCAGGAGCTGGTCGAGCGACGGCGGCTCGATTCGGCAGACCGCCGCCTCCTCGGTGATGACGCCCTCCTCCACCATATCGACGGCGATCTTCATCGCCGCGCGAGTGGTACGCTTGCCGGATCGGGTCTGCAGCATCCACAGCTTGCCGCGCTCGACGGTGAATTCGAGGTCCTGCATTTCGCGGTAATGGGCCTCCAGCCGGTCACAGATCGCCTTGAACTCGGCGAATGTTTCCGGCATCAGCTTTTCCATCGACGGCTTTTCGGAGCCGGAGGCGAGACGCCCTTCCTCGGTGATCGATTGCGGCGTACGGATGCCGGCGACGACATCCTCGCCTTGCGCATTGACCAGGAACTCGCCGTAAAGCGCCTTTTCGCCGGTCGATGGATTGCGGGTGAAGGCGACACCGGTCGCAGATGACGAACCGAGGTTGCCGAACACCATGGTCTGGACGTTGACGGCCGTGCCCCATTCCTCCGGAATGCGGTGGAGCAAACGATAGGTCATGGCGCGCGGGTTCATCCAGCTCGAAAAGACGGCGCGGACGGCGCCCCAAAGCTGCACATGCGGATCCTGCGGAAAGCTGGTGCCGAGCTCCTCCTCGATCATCCTCTTGTAGAGACCGACGACATGCTGCCATTCGACGGCGGAGAGGTCGGTATCGTAGTCATGGCCGAGCCTCGCCTTCTCGTCCTCCAGGATTTCCTCGAAGACCTCGTGGTCGAGGCCCATGACCACATCGGCATACATCTGGATAAAGCGGCGATAGCTGTCCCAGGCAAAACGCGCGTCGCCGGCGTCGTGGCCAAGCGCCTGCACGGTCTCGTCGTTGAGGCCGAGGTTCAGCACGGTGTCCATCATGCCCGGCATCGAGGCGCGGGCGCCGGAACGTACGGACAGCAGCAGCGGCTTCGTCTTGCCGCCGAATACGCGGCCGGTCTGCTCTTCGATCGCGGTTATGCCTTCGAGGACCTGTGCCTTCAGGTCATCCGGAAGCGTCCTGCCATTCTCGAAATAGAAAACACAGGCATCGGCGACGATGGTCAGTCCCGGAGGAACAGGCAGGCCGAGGCTTGCCATCTCCGCGAGATTGGCACCCTTGCCACCCAGCCGCTCGACATCCGTGGCGCGGCCCTCCGCCTCGCCACCGCCGAAGCGATAGACCCATTTCGACATTGCTGCTCTCCACCCGTCGCAGTCTTTTGCGCAATAACTACAAGTTTTATGACGGTTTGGAAACGGATCTCGGCAGGATTATGTTGCGTCGCAACAAAAGCGACTCCAGGCGGTTAAGAAACAGTCGTCGGAGCGCTTAAAAACAAAGCTTTGCGGGGCCGGATCACAGGCGGCCCCGCAAAGCTTTCCGCCCGGGACAGGAAACCCGGGCGGGGGGTGGGGAACTTCAAGTCGGACTGCGAAGCGTATGGACGCTCACGCGCGTTCCAATTCCACGGTCCACAGAATAACAATAGTCAGAAAATTACATCCCCCATATGGGTGATTCTACGTAGAATGCAGGCACTTTACCTCAGGATGAAGCGCTAAAAATTGATGCTGGTCAATGAATTGACGTAAATCACGTCGCCAGAGAATGCAACTCGCCACAACTGCATCCGTTCAGCTCGCCTCCCGCAGAAGTTCCGCCGTCTGAAGATCGACGGAAACGAGCTGGGATACGCCCTGCTCGGCCATCGTCACCCCGAAAAGGCGGTTCATGCGGGCCATGGTGATGGGGTTGTGAGTGATGATGATGAAGCGGGTTTCGGTCGATGCCGCCATCTCGTCCATCAGATTGCAATAGCGTTCCACATTGTGATCGTCGAGCGGTGCATCGACCTCGTCCAGCACGCAGATCGGCGCCGGATTGGTGAGGAAGACGGCGAAGATCAGCGCCATAGCCGTCAGCGCCTGCTCGCCGCCGGAGAGCAGCGTCATCGTCTGCGGCTTCTTTCCCGGTGGGCGGGCGAGGATTTCGAGACCGGCTTCGAGCGGATCGTCCGATTCGATCAGCTGCAGTTCCGCCGTGCCGCCGCCGAAAAGGTGGGTGAAGAGCCGCTGGAACTGAACGTTGACCACGTCGAAGGCGGCCAGCAGCCGTTCGCGGCCTTCGCGGTTGAGGCTCTGGATGGCGCCGCGCAGCTTGCGGATCGCGTCGATCACGTCGGCGCGCTCGCGCATCAGGTTGTCGAGCTTGTCGGAAAGTTCCTTCTGTTCCTCGTCGGCCCGCAGGTTGACGGCGCCGAGCCTTTCCCGCTCCATGCGCAGGCGGTCTACCTCGCGCTCGATCTCGCGGACATCCGGCAGGGCCGAGCCGGGCTTCAGGCCCGCCAGCCGCAGGACCTCATGCGGCGCGACATTGAGCGCCTCGCGGATGCGGTTCTCGCTCTCGTGGCGTTTCTCGGCTGCGGAAACCAGACGCTCCTCGGCACGGCCGCGCTTTTCGCGCACCTCGGCGAGTTCGGACAGCGCGACGGCGGCAATCCGGTCAGCCTCGCGCTGATGGGTTTCCGCTTCGGCCAGCCGGTCGGCGGCGGCGCGGCGAGCCTCCTCGGCCTTCTGCAGTTCGGAAAGCAGCGCGCGGCGTTTGTCGTCGAATTCCTCGGGCGCGGCTTCGAGATCGGCGATCTCCTCGCGGGCCTCTTCCTCGCGCTCGCGCAGGCTCTCGATCTGATGGGCGGCACTGGCGGCGCGGGCGGTCCAGGAAGCACGCTCCTGGGCGATCGCCGCAAGGCGCCGCTTGCGGGCCTCTGTCTCGCGGCTCAGCCCCTCGTAACGGGCACGCGCCTCGGCCAGCAGGCCGCGATCGGTCGCGACGACCGCCTGCTGGTCGCGCAGCCGGTTGTCGAGGTGGGAAATGTCCGGCGCGTCCTCGAGTTCGATGCGGGCATTCTCTTCTTGGACGCCGAGATCCTCGATCTGGGCGGTCACCTGGTTCACAGCTTCGCCGGCGACGTCCCGGCGGCGCATCAGGTCGCCGGCGGCGCGTTCGGCGGCGGCCAGCGCATCGCGGGCTTCGGAAAGCTGGCGGGCGGCAATGCGGGCGCGGTCGCGGGCATCGGTCAGCCGCCGTTCCGCCATGGTGATTTCGGACGCGGCGGCGGCCAGCGCCACTTCGGTTTCCGACAGCACGATGCGGGCTTCGTCGATCTCGGCTTCCAGTTCGGAAAGACGGTTCTTCTGGGAGAGCCTGAGCGCTGCGGCACCCGGCGCCTCGGAGCCGGTGACATGCCCGTCCCAGCGATAGACGGCACCTTCCCTGGTCACCAGCCGCTGGCCGGGCCGCAGCAGGCGCATCAGGCGATGCGCATCGCCGGACGCGATCACGCCGATCTGGGCAAGGCTGCGGGACAGTTCCGGCGGCGCGGTGACATGGGCGATCAGCGGCTGGGCACCCTGCGGCAGGCCGGGGTCGCCGGAACCGTCGCCGTTCACCGACCAGTAGGTCGGGGCCGACGCATCGACCGGGCTTTCGAGATCCTCGCCGAGGGCGGCACCGAGGGCAGCCTCGAACCCGCGATCGACGCGGATCATGTCGGCAACCGCGACGAAATCTCCCGACGTGGCGCCGGCGGCCAGCATTTTCGAAATGGTGCGGGCTTCGGTCTCCAGCGCGTTGAGCGCGGAACGGGCGGCCTCCACGGGGCCGCGGGCCATCAGTTCGGCGGAACGCGCGGCGGAAAGCGCCACTTCCACATCCTCGGCGGCGATCGTCGCATCCTCGACGGCGATTTCTGCCGCCTCGACCGCCTCGCGCTTTTCGGCCGGATCGTCGAGGCCGGACAGCCGCTCGTTGATCGCGTCAAGCTCGCCCGTGGCATCGCCGAGCTGCCGGTCGAGGCGCTGGCGGCGCTCGGCGAGATCGCGGATCAGCCGTTCGAGCTGGTTGCGGCCGGCGGCGGCCTCGGCGCGCTCGGCGGTGATCGCCGAAAACAGCGCTTCGCTGCTGACAAGCGATGCGGCCGCGGCCTCGAAAGTCTCGCGCATCTCCTCGGCTTCGGCGCCGGAATCGGCGAGCATGTCGTTGAGTTCGGCCTCTTCCTGGCCAAGCCTTTCGAGGAAGGCGGTGTTGTCGGCGGCGAGCCGTTGCTCGCGGGCGATATCCTCGCCGAGCTGGACGAGCCGGCGGGTCAGTTCGTCGCGGCGTTTCAGGAGGCGGTTCGCCTCTTCTTCCAGCTGGCCACGGGCGATCTGCAGGCGCTGGAGAGCAGCGCCGGCCTTCGCCTCCTCCTCGCGCAGTTCCGGCAGCCTGAGGCTGGCGATCGCCTGTTGCTTGGCGGCCTCCATCTGCGCTTGCGCCTTTTCGGCGACGACGCTGGTGATCTGGTTCAGCGCGCTTTCCGCCTCGCCCTCCGCCTCCCTGGCCTGCACCCAGCGGATATGCAGCAGCATCGCCTCGCGGGCGCGGATATCGGCCGACAGGGTCTTGAAGCGGCTCGCCTGGCGGGCCTGGCGCTTGAGGCTCTCGATCTGGCTTTCGAGCTGCGAGAGCACGTCGTCCAGACGTTCGAGATTACCCTCGGCGGCGCGCAGCCGCAGTTCCGCTTCGTGGCGGCGGGAATGCAGGCCGGAAATGCCGGCCGCCTCTTCGAGAAGCTGGCGGCGGGCCTGGGGTTTTGCCTGGATCAGCTCGCCGATGCGGCCCTGGCCGACCATGGAGGGCGAGCGGGCGCCGGTCGAGGCATCGGCGAACAGCAGCTGCACATCCTTGGCGCGGGCTTCCTTGCCGTTGATGCGATAGACGGAGCCGGACTCGCGCTCGATGCGGCGCGTCACCTGGATCTCGTCGGCATCGTTGAAGGCGGCGGGCGCCGTGCGGTCGGCATTGTCGAGATAGAGGCCGACTTCGGCGGTGTTGCGGGCCGGACGGTTGCCGGACCCCGAGAAGATCACGTCGTCCATGCCGGACGCGCGCATGTTCTTGTAGGAGTTTTCCCCCATCACCCAGCGCAGCGCTTCGACAAGATTGGACTTGCCGCATCCGTTCGGGCCGACCACGCCGGTCAGCCCGCGCTCGATGACGAATTCCGTCGGTTCGACGAAAGACTTGAATCCGAGGACGCGCAGCTTGTTGAACTTCATGCCGCGCCCCTCACCTTCCCGTCAGGGAAGGCGTACTCACGACAGGCTGTCGATGAGCTTCGACATGGATTCAACCGACATATCTCCCGAATATTTCTTGCCGTTGATCAGGAAGGTCGGCGTGGAGTTGACGCCAAATTCATCCGCTCCCCGCTTAACGACAGCATTCACTTGATCCAGAAGCTTCTGGTTCGTCAAGCAGGCCTCGAAAGTCTGCTGTGAGTAACCCGCGACTTTGACCGTCTGGAGCAGCGCATTGCGCACGTTTCCGTCAGCAGGCGACGCCCAGCCGCGCTGCTGCTTGAAGAGCATCGAGACCATCGGGAAATACTGGGCTGGCGTTGCAAGCTCGGCGGCGTTCTGCGGGCTGCAGCGGGCAAGCATGAAAGCGGCGGTCGCGACCGGATCGAACGGGAATTCGCGGATGATGAAGCGCGCCTTGCCTGTGTCGATATAGTTGGTCTTGATCGTGTCGAACGTCTTGTTGTGGAAATTGGCGCAATGCGGGCAGGTCATCGACATGTATTCGATGATCGTGACCTTGGCCTTTTCGTCACCCAGCGCCATTTCCGGCAGCGGGCCGGGCTTTACCGCAGCGGCCATGTCCACGTCGCCCTGGGACTCCGGCATTTCCTGCGCGAAGGCTTCGGAAGCCCCCAGCGGCAGCGCCAGGCAAAGGGCGGTGACGGCCACTCCGCCGAGAAGAGCGCGCCTGGTCATGGTCATTTCGTTCATCTGCATGGAACACCCGTTTGCGAGAGATCTTCAATAAAGGTGACATTCCGTATCGCGGCGCCCCAACGCGAACAAGCTGTCGATAGGCAAATCTCTTCAAAGAATTGTGACAAATCGGAGGTCTATCAAGAGGATCGGCGGGTTTATCTCTCAGACCTTGCGTTTCTGCTGCAGGACGGCGGTGCCGAGCCTTGCCACGGCTTTCTTCAGCGCCTCGCTCTCGATGCCTTCCATCATGGCCTCCAACCGCTTGGCGGCCTCACCCTTCAAGGGCGGCGGCTTGCGCGGATGTTTGAAGGTCTGGGACACCGGTTTCTGGACGATGCGGATCTGGCGCACGGCCGGAAAACCGAAAAAGCCGTTGATGCGGGCGATCAGTTCGCCCTGGGCATGGGTGAGGAAAAGCGCGCGCGCACCTTCGCAGGCGATCGTCAGCACGCCGGCCTGGTGGCCGCCGCCCGAACCGGTGCCCTCGTCGCGGCGCGGCCAGGCGATCTTTTCCGGCCGCGTGCAATCGGCGAAATCCTCGCCGGCGATCTCGTCCCAGGAACCGAGCAGCGCCGTCGATATGCCGGCGCGGCGAGCGAGCACCGGATCGATGATGCCGTTCGCCACTTCCGAGATCTGCCGCTCGCGTTTCTTGGGATAACTCATGACGCCTGCCATTGTGGCGCCGGCAGGCCTTGATGCCGGCGCACTCTTCCCACAACTATACGCCATCTCTTCCCATAACGGCAAACAATGCTCCAGACGATCCACATTACCCATGCCCAGAAGCTGCTGACCTGGTACGACCGGCACCATCGCGAGCTTCCGTGGCGGGTGAGCCCGGCCGCGGCAAAGGCCGGGAAACGGGCCGATCCCTACCATGTCTGGCTTTCGGAAGTGATGCTGCAGCAGACCACCGTGCAGGCAGTGAAACCGTATTTCGCCAAATTCCTGGCGCTCTGGCCCAGGGTGACCGACCTTGCAGCCGCGCCGGTCGAGGACGTGATGGCCGCCTGGGCGGGCCTTGGCTACTACGCCCGTGCCCGCAACCTGAAGAAATGCGCCGAAGCGGTTGCCGCCGAGCACGACGGGGTGTTTCCCGATACGGAGGAAGGCCTTCGAGCGCTTCCCGGCATCGGTGACTATACATCCGCCGCCGTCTCGGCCATCGCCTTCAACCGTCAGTCGGCCGTCATGGACGGCAATGTCGAGCGGGTGATTTCGCGGCTCTACGCCATCGACGCGCCGCTGCCGGGATCGAAACCCGTCATGAAGGCAAAGGTGGCGGACCTGACGCCGACCGACCGGCCGGGCGATTTCGCGCAAGCCATGATGGATCTCGGCGCAACGATCTGCACCCCGAAACGGCCGACCTGCGCACTCTGTCCCTTCCGCGACGACTGCCTGGCCTTCGCAGAGCACGATCCGGAGCGGTTTCCGGTCAAGGCGGCGAAGAAGGAAAAGCCGGTACGGCTCGGCGCCGTCTTCGTTGCCGTGACGCCCGAGGGCGAGGTGCTCCTGAGGCGGCGGATCGACAGCGGGTTGCTCGGCGGGATGACCGAAGTGCCGACCACGGCCTGGACATCGCGCATCGACGGCGGGACGACGACGGAGCATGCCCCCTTCCCCGCGGACTGGGAGGCATCCGGTACCGTCACCCATGTCTTCACCCATTTCGAACTGAGGCTCTCCGTCTTCCGGGCGAAGACCGCACGGGTCGCCACTATTGACGGATGGTGGGAGCCGGTCACAAATCTTGAAGCCCAGGCGCTGCCGACGGTGATGAAAAAAGCCATCTCTCAGGCTATTCCTCTGGCCTTCGAAAAGTCCCCGAACTGAATTTCCAGGAAACATCCATGGCAGCCAAGATCGACCACATCGTCTTCGACATCGGCAAGGTGCTGATCCACTACGATCCGAACCTTCCCTTTGCCCGCGTCATTCCCGACGAAGAGGAGCGCAAATGGTTCTTCGAGAACGTCTGCACCCACGAATGGAACCTGGAACAGGATCGCGGCCGCAAGTGGGAAGACGCCGAGGCGCTGTTGATCGCGCAATATCCGCAGCGCGAGGAGCAGATCCGCGCCTTCCGCAAATACTGGCACGAAATGGTCCCGCATGCCTATGATGGCTCGGTCGCGATCATGGAAGGCCTGATCGACAAGGGCCGCGACGTGACGATGCTGACCAATTTCGCCGCCGACACGTTCGTCGAGGCCAGAAAGATCTTCCCGTTTCTCAACAGGCCGCGCGGCGTCACCGTGTCGGGCGAGATCGGCCTGATCAAGCCCGACGTGGCGATCTACGACAAGCACGCCCGCGACTTCGGGCTTACGCCGGAGGCCTCGATCTTCATCGACGACAGCTACCCGAATGTCGAAGGTGCCCGCGCCGCCGGCTGGCAGGCGGTGCATTTCAAGGACCCGGAAACGCTGCGGAAGGATCTCGCCGCTCACGGAGTCGAGCTGTAATCTCAGGGATCAGCGGGCCGGCCCTACAGGATCCGGCTCGCGGCGCAGACGCGTCCCACAACTTTCAGGTCCGGCAGGCGCTCCTTCGGGACATGCTGCGGGCGGTATCGTTCCGGATTGTCCGGCAGGAGTTCGAGGCTGCCATCGGCAAGCCTCTGCACCCGCCGAGCGATCAGTTCTTCGCCGATATCGAACAGGTAGACGCGCCCATCCTCCAGCTTGCCGTCGCTGATATCGACGAACATCGGGGCTCCGTCGACGATCGTCGGCGACATGCTGTCGCCCCTTGCGGAGACGATCCGCAGGTTTTCCGGATCGACGGAAAGCTTCGCCCAGAAGCTTTGGGGCATGGCCGCCCATGTCGTGTCGCGCCGTTCGAGCGGAGGCAGCCCGGCCGCCTCGTCCTCATAAGCCGGGATAAGGATGCGATCGGCGGCATTCCAGACCGGGTACGGTTCGGAAAATCCGGCCGGCGGGATTTCCAGGGGCGCAAAATGGATAACCCCTTCCTCCACCGACCAGTCGTTGCCGAGATATTCGATCGGCACTTCGGCGAGCTCCGCCATCATGTTGAGCGTGCTGTGGCGCGGTTCGGTCTTGCCATGACGGTAGTTGTCGAGCGTGTTGTCGTTGAGGCCGAGCGCATCCACCACGCGCAGACGGCCGCCGGCCAGTTCGCAGAGGATCAGCATCTTCAGTGCCACGGCCCGGCGCGCGGCATCCCTGCCCTCCCAGCTTGGAGAGAACCGCGCCAGCGCACGCTCGATCCGGTGGCGCAACTCGCCATTGACAGGCAGGGACATTGTTCAGAAACGCAAAATTGGAAACTCACTCAACCCTATACAACCTACGATAACAAGCGCAGGTGACGGCGGGAATACCCAAAATTTCGCAGGGCTGCCGGATTCGGCCCCACCGGCAAAATGAAGCGCAAAAAGAAATGGCGCCCGGGATCAGCCTTCCCGGGCGCCAATTATCCTCGTCCGGGACTAGAGGTACGAAACCGGACGAGGCATTCAAGTCGATGTGGCGGGGACCGGTGGATCAGTCCAGTTTCGCCATACCGTTTCGGATCACGGAGCGCAGTTCGTCGATGGGCTTGAGAGACTGCCCGTCGTCGAAATGCCAGAAAGTCCATCCGTTGCATGCATCAAGGCCCTGTACTTTCGCGCCAAGGCGATGAATGGAACCGGCGTCGCCATTTGCCGAGAGCGTGCCGTCGGCGCGGATGATCGCGCTGTGGCGGCGCTTCGCGTCGGTCAGGACCTGGCCGGGCTTGACGAGACCGCTTTCGACCAGCGTGTTGAAGGCGACACGGGGTTCGGCCTTCTTGCCGGTCATGACCGTCAGTTCCGCCTTGCCGAGCGGCTCGACGGAGGCGATGCGGGCGGAAGCCGCATCGATATAATCCTGCTCGCGCTCGATGCCGACGAAATTACGTCCGAGGCGCTTTGCAACGGCGCCGGTCGTGCCCGACCCGAAAAAGGGATCGAGGATGACATCGCCCGGCTTGGTCGAGGCCATGATCACACGGGCGAGCAGCGCTTCCGGCTTCTGGGTCGGATGAACCTTCTTGCCGTCTTCGCCCTTCAGGCGTTCGCCGCCGGAGCAGATCGGGAACAGCCAGTCGGAGCGCATCTGCACGTCGTCGTTGGAGGCCTTCAGCGCATCGTAGTTGAACGTATAGCTCTTGGCCTTGGCGTCGCGGCTCGCCCAGATCATCGTCTCGTGGGCGTTCTGGAACCGGCGGCCCTTGAAGTTCGGCATCGGGTTGACCTTGCGCCAGACGATGTCGTTCAGCAGCCAGAAATTCAGGTCCTGCATGATCGCGCCGACGCGGAAGATGTTGTGATAGGAGCCGATCACCCAGATCGTGCCATGCGGCTTCAGCACGCGGCGGCAGGCGAGCAGCCAGGCGCGGGTAAACACATCATACATTTCGAAGGAGGCGAACTGGTCCCATTCGTCATCGACGGCATCGACCAGCGACTGGTCGGGACGGTGCAGAGTGCCGCCGAGCTGGAGATTGTACGGCGGATCTGCGAAGATCGCATCGACGGAATGATCCGGAAGGGCTTCCAGGGCAGCGACGCAATCGCCCTTGATGATGGAGTTTAGCCAAGTGTCCGGACGGACCTGACGCTTCAGGTCGGCCAGCGGAAGAACTGCTGCCATGTGCTACTCGCTACGCTCTACTCGATACCAATTTACTGCCTGTTATGGTTACCTATTTTGGTTACCAAAGCCTGAACCGGTGGAAGAATTCGGGAAAAATTTCGAAACGTGGAAAGAGACTGCGGGTTGCGCTACAATCAACTCATGAAAAGAAGCGAAGCGATCGAAAAGCTGAAGCAGCAGGCCGACGCCATCCGGGCGCTCGGCGCGACGTCGCTTTATCTTTTTGGCTCTGTCGCCCGCGACGAGGCGGGGCCGGCTAGCGATCTCGACCTGTTTATCGATTATGATCCACAGAGCCGTTTCAACGCGCTCGACCTCGTGGGTATCAAACTATTTCTCGAGGATGAGCTTGCCACGGAGGTCGATATAACGACGCGCGACAGCCTTCACCCGATTCTGAAGGACAGAATCGAAAGCTCCGCGTTGCAGGTCTTTTGATGCCCCGCGAGGTTCGGCATTTTCTCTACGATATTCGCCAAACGATCTCCATCATCGAAGATGCGACCGCTGGCAAATCGTTCGCCGACTATAGCGGCGATCCGATTCTCAAACTTGGTCTGGAGCGCGCTGTCGAAATCATCTCGGAGGCAAGTCGTGGGATTCCGGATGACCTCAAAACATCACGCCCAGAAATCCCGTGGCCGAAAATTAGAGGTATCGGCAACGTCTTGCGCCACGAATATCATGGCCTATCAGACAAAATCATCTGGGGCGTGATCGTGGACGAAATCCCGAAGCTTAGGCTTGCCATAGAAGCGATACTGCGAATGGTCGAGGCGCCGTAATCAAGCCGCATGCACCTCGCGGCTGTCCTTCGGGGCCTCCTCCCGCTCGAACATGCCGTAATCCCTGACGACGTGGCCGATGCGCAGGCGGTAGTCGGCAAAAACCCCGCCGCGGCCGGCTTTCTGGGCGGCGCGGTGGCTTTCGAGATTGCGCCAGGCCTTGACGGCCTCCTCGTCCCGCCAGAACGACAGGGAGAGGATCTTTCCGCGCAATGTCAGGCTTTCGAAACGCTCGATCGAGATGAAGCCGTCGATGGTTTCCAGTTCCGATCGCAGCTCGCCGGCGAGGTCGAGATATTTGTGGCGTTCGCCCATATAGGGAATGACTTCGAAAATGACGGCGATCATGGCTTTACCAAAGCTCCGTGCGGCATGGATACGTTCTTGAGGAAGATCCGGTCCTCCTTGAGGATGAAACGCTCGCGCTTCGAAAACGCGTAATTCTCCCGGCCGAGCGGGTCGGCCGTCAGCCGGGCACGATAGGCCTCGTAGGCGGCGAGGCTTTCGATGTTGTAGACCCCGTAGGCGGTCGTCGCCGAGCCTTCGTGCGGACCGAAATAACCGATCAGGTCGGCGCCGCAACGCGGGATCGCCTGGCCCCAGTTGCGGGCATATTCAGCAAACTCGTCCTTCTTGAGCGGGTCGATCTCGTAGCGGATGAAGCAGGTGATCATGGCTTTCACTCCTTTGGTTGCGAAGCTGTTTTTGCCATGTTGCCAGACGGGGATGCTTCGGTTACGGTCGAAGTATGAAAGAAGGTCCAGACATTGCCCGCATCGGGATGCTGTTCGGCGATCCCGCCCGTGCCAACATGCTGACCGCGCTTATGGGCGGCCAGGCGCTGACGGCGACCGAGCTTGCGCAGGCGGCCGGCGTAACGCTGCAGACGGCGAGTTCGCATCTCTCCAAGCTCGAGGAAGGCGGCATTCTCGCCCAGCGCAAGCAGGGCCGGCATCGCTATTTCACGCTGGCCGACGCGGCGGCGGGCACGCTGCTCGAAAACATCATGGGGTTTGCGGCAAGCCGGGGCCATCTGCGCCACCGGCCGGGACCGAAGGATCCGGCGCTGCGCAAGGCGCGCGTCTGCTACGACCATCTCGCCGGCGACTACGGTGTGCGAATGCTCGACAGTTTTGTCGCCCGCGGCGCAATCGAAAGCGATGGCGAGAACCTCACGGTGACCCAAGATGGGCGCGAGGAGCTCGGAACGCTCGGCATCGACGTGGCATCGCTCACATCCAGTCGCCGGCCGCTCTGCAAATCCTGCCTCGACTGGAGCGAGCGGCGTTCGCATCTGGCCGGCACGCTCGGCAAGGCGCTGCTTGCGCATTTCCTCGAAAAGGGCTGGGCACGGCGCAGCGGGGAAAGCCGCGCGGTGCTGTTCACTCCGGAGGGCGAGCGGAAATTTCTTTCGCTGTTTCCGGCGGGCTGACCTCCATGACCAGCACGCCTGGCATGACCAGTACGCCTGGATAATCTTCTCCCGCGATCCGATCGCAGAGGCCGCTCCATTCGCAACCCGTGCAGGCGCGGCGCGTCACGCCGGCAGAGAAGGCATCCCGCAGTTTTTCAAACAAGCCAGCATCAGGGGCGATCACGGCGCCCGCCTCAAGCTCTCGCCCAAGCAGGCGGGCAATATCCGCCAGCGCCGCCGCATCGCGGCCGGCAACCGAGGCACCGAAACAATGCGCATCTTCATCCGACAGAAGCGGGGCGCAGATATCGTCGGGGCCGGAGACGATCTCGATCGTCTCGCCGGCGGACAGCCGGCCGGCGAGACGGCGATAGTTGGCGACGAAGGCCGGGCTGTAGCCCTCGCCGACAAAGGTCAGCATGCAGAGAAGATGATGCGGCCGCAGCCTCACCGTCACTCTGCCGCGGCGCGGTTGCGGGAGGCGACCGCGGCAAGGACAGCCGCCGCCAGGCCCGATTTCAGCGCAGCACCGAGGATGAACGGGGCAACACCGGCCCAGAACGCCTTTTCAGCGCCGATCAGTGCCGCAAGCCAGGCCCAGCCGAGCGCAAGGCATAGAAGGTTTGCGATCAGGTGCGCCGAGAAGCTGGCGGCGATGCGCCGCCCGGTCCAGCCGCGCTCGGCGAGCCAGCCGACCAGGGCTGCAATCACCGGGAAGGAAAAGAGATAACCGGCAGTCGGCCCGGCGAAAGCGGCAAGGCTGCCTGCCCCGCCCGCCAGCACGGGCGCTCCAAGTGCCGCCTCTCCAAGCCAGGCCAGCACCGTCAAGGCGCCGAGACGCCAGCCGTAGAGCGCGCCGATCATGGTCACGGCGAAGGTCTGCATGGTGATCGGCACCGGAACCATCGGCACGGAGATCCGCGACGCGATCGCCAGAACCAGCGTGCCTCCAAGCACGAACAGGACCTTGGCGAGAACGGACCGGTCGGCAAGCCGAAGGGGATCGAAAACAAACGTCTGGTGGGAACTAATCAGGGACATCGAGCTCTCCTTTTCAAATTATAGATAATTTTGACTCCCATCTATTTTATGAGGCGCATTTTCATCGAAAGCAAGAGGCTCGGCGCCAGGCCTCTAATGAATGAAGAGCACGCCACGCGTATATTTGGCTAAAATAAGCCAAATCTTGCGGTTTCCCGGAAAGAGAAATTATCTATAATTTTGAGAACGATCAGCCGACGATCGCGAAAACTTCGCGCGGCGCACCGTTTTTGGCCGGTTGCGGGCCGCGGCCGATCCATTGCACGTGCTTCTGCAGGGTGGCGGCCGCCTCATCCGTCTTGCCCTGCCGGAGCGCGGCCAGGATGGCGCGGTGGTCATGGTCGGTGCGCTTTTCCCAGCCGGACTGCCAGGCCGAAAACAGGAAGCGGGCGCTTGCGGCATGCAGGTCGTCGATCGAGGCAAGCAGGCGCTTCATGCCGCAGGGTGTGAGGATCAGCCGGTGGAAACGGCGGTTCGCGTCTTCCCAGGCATGCACGTCGGCGGCGGCATCGCCCTCGCGGGTCGCCTCCTCCGCCGCGTCGAGGATGGCGGGCGTCAGGTGCCGGGCGGCGTGGCGCAGCGCCAGCACCTCCAGCACGGCGCGCATTTCCGCCACTTCGCGGACTTCGGCGAGATCGAAGGAAGCGACACGCACGCCGCGGCGCGGCTCGCTGATCGCGAGACCCTGCGCTTCCAGCCGACGGAAAGCCTCGCGCACGGGCACGTGGCTGGTCTGAAACTCCTCGGCGATGTGATCCTGGCGAAGACGGGCACCGGGGGCGATCTCGCCGCGCACGATGCGATCGGCAAGCACCCGGCTGATTCGGCTGGCGATTGTGTCTTCCGGCTCCTTGCTCATCAGCGTTCCTTAGAACGCCACCCCCGGCTTGTCGAGAGCCGCCCGCTACGCTTGTTCCAGCCATGCATGGCGGTTGGTTGAGGTTTGCATTACCATCGTATAAAAGGCCGCCGCACCCTATATCAGGCCGATGGAAGGCATTTCCTCATGAGCAGCTTCGACCTCATCATTTTCGATTGCGACGGCGTTCTCGTCGATTCCGAAATCATCGCGGCGCAGGTGGAGTCCCGTCTGCTGACCGAAGCGGGCTATCCGATCAGCGTCGAGGAAATGGGCGAGCGCTTCGCCGGCATGACCTGGAAGAACATCCTTCTGGCCGTGGAGAAGGAATCCGATATCCCGCTCTCCGCCTCGCTGATCGACAAATCCGAGACCCTGCTCGACGCCCGCCTCGCCCGCGACGTGAAGATCATCGACGGGGTGAAATTCGCACTCGCAAGGCTGACGACGCAGCGCTGCATCTGCTCCAATTCAAGCAGCCACCGGCTCGACATGATGCTCGAAAAGGTCGGCCTGAAGCCCTATTTCGCGCCGCATATCTATTCCGCCAAGGACCTCGGTCCGGATCGGGTGAAGCCGAAGCCGGACATTTTCCTGCATGCCGCCGAGCAGTTCAAGGTCGCGCCGGAAAAGTGCCTGGTGATCGAGGATTCCACCCATGGCGTCCACGGCGCCAGGGCGGCCGGCATGCGCGTTGTCGGCTTTACCGGCGCGTCGCACACCTATCCGAGCCATGCCGACCGGCTGACGGACGCCGGCGCCGAAACGGTGATCTCGCGGATGATGGACCTGCCGGCCGTCATCGCCGCCCTCGGGGAATGGGCCGGGGCGCTCTGATTCCCTCTATCAGCCGCGGCGGGCCGGCTTCTTTGCGGGCCCGTTGTCGTAGCCCAGGCGAACGCGCGTAAAGCGCGAGGCGCCGCCTTGCGCGTTCGGGATCTGCACATCCGCCTTGCTGAAGATGAACTGGGTGCCGCCGGCCGGCATCTCGACCGGGAACGCCACCTTCTGCGAGTAGATGACGCTGTCGCCATCGACCACTTCCACGAGGATCGGCAAGGTGACCTTGCCGGGAACCCCGACCGGGCCCTGAACGACACGGCCCTGCGCGACGACATTGATGGTCAGCGTCGTTTCATTGGCGGTGCACTGGCGCGTCGCGTCGGCGAGCGAGGCCTGATAGAGCAGTTTTTCCGGCTGGTTCTCCCCGCCGCGCGCATAGGCGCGGTGAACGGCGGTCTGTTCCAGCATGACGATCGGCGGGCAGAATGCCTGCACCACGGGGGTCGATGCCTCGGCGGCAGGGGCGGCGGTTGCGGTCGGGGTCAACCCTTCGGTCGGCGCCGAGGAATTGCAGCTTGCGAGAACCGCCGCGAGCGATACCGCCAGAAAACCACGCGAAATCTTTGCAAACACCGTACTCAACCCTCTTCCATCCCAATTTCTGGGCTATTCACCTGGCGAACCGGAGACGTCACTTTCCGGTCTTTCACCGCCCATTTTCCTGGTCTATATCAGCGGCGCGAATAAAAATCGATTGGGGATTGAAGGTCGTGGACTACATTTCTACCCGGGGCGAAGCCGCTCCTCTCGGATTCCGGGATGCGCTGATGGCGGGCCTTGCCCGCGACGGCGGCCTCTACGTGCCACGCCAATGGCCCTCGCTCTCCAAAAAGGAAATCCGCGCGCTGCGCGGCAAGTCCTATCAGGAGGTCGCCTTCGAAATCCTCAGGCACTTCGTCGGCGATGAAATTCCGGCCGACAAGCTGAAGGGCATGATCACGGAAGCCTATGCGACGTTCCGGCATCCGGCCGTCGTGCCGCTGGTGCAGACCGGACCCAATGACTTTGTGCTCGAACTCTTCCACGGCACGACGCTCGCCTTCAAGGACGTGGCGATGCAGCTGCTCGCCCGGCTGATGGACTATGTGCTGGCCGAGCGCGGCGAGCGCGCCACGATCGTCGGCGCGACGTCGGGCGATACCGGCGGAGCGGCGATCGATGCCTTTGCCGGACGCGAGCGCACCGACATCTTCATCCTCTTCCCGCATGGCAAGGTTTCGCCCGTGCAGCAGCGGCAGATGACCACTTCGAGCGCCGCCAACGTGCATGCGCTGGCGCTGAAGGGCAATTTCGACGACTGCCAGAACATCGTCAAGGAGATGTTCAACGACGTCGCCTTCCGCGACCGGGTTCGGCTCTCGGGCGTCAACTCGATCAACTGGGCGCGCATCATGGCGCAGGTGGTCTATTATTTCACCGCCGCCGTTTCGCTCGGCGGACCGGACCGGAAAATCTCCTTCACCGTTCCGACCGGCAATTTCGGCGATATCTTCGCGGGCTACGTGGCCAAGAAGATGGGCCTGCCGATCGACCGGCTGGTGATCGCCACCAACGACAACGACATTCTCGCCCGGACGCTGAAGACCGGGCGCTACGAGATGCGCGACGTCAAGGCGACCACCTCGCCGTCGATGGACATCCAGATCTCGTCCAATTTCGAACGGCTGCTGTTCGAGGCCTATGGCCGCGACGCCGTCTCGGTGCGCGCCGCGATGGCCGGGCTGAAGCAGTCCGGCAGTTTCGAGATCAAGCCGGAGGCGCTGAAGGCGATCCGCCGCGAATTCCGGGCGGGCCGGGCGACGGAGCGGCAGGTTGCCGCGACGATCCGCGAGACGCTTGCCGAGACCGGCTACCTGCTCGACCCGCATACGGCGACCGGCGTTTTCGTCGCGAAAAAGAACGCAAAACCGACAAGCCCGATGGTCACTCTCGCCACCGCGCATCCGGCCAAATTTCCGGCCTCGGTAAAATCCGCTTGCGGAATTGATCCGGCGCTTCCATCATGGCTTGCTGATCTTATGCAAAGGGAGGAGCGCTTCGATATCTTGGAGCCTGAGCTTAAGGCCGTCGAAACTTTCATCGGCGAGCATGCCCGCGCTAAGTAAGTAAGGTATCGGCGGCGCCGGAAAGACGTAAACATGAATGTAGAAATCACCCGGCTCGCCTCCGGGTTGACGGTCGTCACCGAAACCATGCCGCATCTGGAGAGCGTCGCGCTGGGTGTCTGGATCAAGTCCGGATCGCGTAACGAGACCGAGGACGAACATGGGATCGCCCACCTCCTCGAGCACATGGCCTTCAAGGGCACCGCCCGCCGAAGCGCCCGCGACATCGCCGAGGAGATCGAGAATGTCGGCGGCGAACTCAACGCCGCGACATCCACCGAAACCACTTCCTATTACGCCCGGGTGCTCAGGGACAACGTACCGCTCGCGGTCGATATCCTCGCCGATATCCTGACGGAATCGGAATTCGACGAGGAGGAACTTCGTCGCGAAAAGCACGTCATCCTCCAGGAGATCGGGGCTGCCAACGACACGCCCGACGACGTCGTGTTCGACAAGTTCTCCGAGGTTGCCTACCGGGGCCAGACGCTCGGCCGGCCGATCCTCGGCACGCCGGACACGGTCAAGGGGTTCACGCCGGGGCAGATCCGCAACTACCTTTCGCGCAACTACACGACCGACCGGATGTTCGTGGTCGCGGCCGGCGCAGTCGATCACACCACCTTCGTCAAGCAGGTGGAAGAGCGCTTTGCCCGCCTTCCCATGACCCCGAGCGCCCCGCCCGTGCTGGAAGTCGCCCGTTACATCGGCGGCGACGTGCGTGAAACCCGCGACCTCATGGACGCGCAGGTCCTGCTCGGTTTCGAGGGCAAGGCCTACCATATGCGGGATTTCTACTGCTCGCAGATTCTCGCCAACATCCTCGGCGGCGGCATGTCCTCGCGCCTGTTCCAGGAAGTGCGCGAACGTCGCGGCCTGTGTTATTCGGTCTATGCCTTTCACTGGGGTTTTTCCGATACCGGCATCTTCGGCATCCATGCGGCAACCGGCGGCAACGAGCTGCCGACGCTGGTGCCCGTCATCATCGACGAGCTGCGCAAGTCCTCGGAGACGATCCACCAACAGGAAATCGACCGTGCCCGGGCGCAGATCCGCGCCCAGCTTCTGATGGGCCAGGAGAGCCCGGCCGCCCGCGCCGGCCAGATCGCCCGCCAGATGATGCTCTATGGGCGCCCGATCCCGAACCCGGAAATGATGGAACGGCTGGAGGGCATCACCACCGAGCGGCTCACCGACCTTGCCGGACGGCTGTTTTTCGATACAGTTCCGACATTGTCGGCGGTCGGCCCGATCGAACAGCTCGCACCGTTGAGCGACATCACCACGGCGCTTGCCACGCCGGGGATCCAGACGAAGAAGGCTGCCGGTTAAACCGGCCGCCCTGCCCGGAGCAGCGCCAGTATGAACAAGTCGGTGTTTCGGTTCCTGTCGCGACAGCCGGACACACCAGAGCTTTATGGCGAAAACCACCTGCTCCGGCTTCCCCGTTATTCCGACTACAAGCAATGGCAGCGGCTGCGCTCGGAAAGCCGCCCTTTCCTGCAGCCCTGGGAGCCGATCTGGCGGCCGGACGAGCTGACCGAAGGGGCGTTCCGCCTGCGCGTCGTCAGAAGCGGCCAGGAATATGCCTCCGGGCTTGCCGTGCCGCTGCTCCTCTTCCGCCGCGAAGACCAGGTTCTGCTCGGGGGCCTGACCATCGGCTACATCCGGCGGGGTGCGGCGCAGAGCTGCATGGTCGGCTACTGGATGGGCGAGAAACATTCCGGTCAGGGCCATATGTTGGCCGCATTGAAGGTGGCTATCCCATACATCTACGGCGGACTTCAGTTGCACCGGATCGAGGCAGCCTGTATTCCGGAGAACTGGAAAAGTGTGCGGCTTCTGGAAAAAGCCGGCTTCGAGCAGGAAGGTCTTTTGCGCAAATATCTCAAAATCAATGGCGAATGGCGCGACCACCTGATGTTTTCCCGGTTGCCGGAAGACGGCGAGTTCGGGAAGATGCTGAAACCATGAGAACTCCTGCCCTGCGTCTTGCGTCGCTGATCCGCTTTTTCCCGGCGATCATCGCCCTCCTTGCTGCCGCCATGTTCCTGACGGCGGCGCCGGGTGCGCGCGCCGCGGAACCGGTCAAGATCTCGCGAGACGACACGGCGCTCGACCTCACCAGAACCACCGATATCTACGCCAACCAGGGCGAGGCTTTCCAGGTCTCGACCGCTGCCGGCGCGGACGGTATCCGCCGCCGCATCGAGGTGCGCGCAAGCTCTCCCGGCCACCAGGGCGACTGGGCGGTCTTCGCACTCTCCAACGTCTCCGAAGAACAGCTCGAACGGGTGATCGTCGCCCCGCATTTCCGGCTCGCCAATTCGAAAATGTTCTGGCCGGACCTCGGCTCGCAGCGCATCATCTCGATCACGCCCTCGGAAGGTTTTGCGCTCGACCGTATCCCGAGCCCGGATGCCGACGTGTTTCGGATCACGCTTAACCCCGGTTCGACCATCACCTTCGTCGCGGAACTCGCGACCCCGTCGCTGCCGCAGATCTATCTCTGGCAGCCGGATGCCTACAAGGACACGGTCAATTCGTTCACGCTCTATCGCGGCATCGTGCTCGGCATTGCCGGCCTTCTGGCGGTGTTCCTGACCATTCTCTTCGTCGTCAAGGGCACGTCGATGCTGCCGGCGGCGGCAGCACTCGCCTGGGCGGTGCTCGCCTATATCTGCGTCGACTTCGGGTTCCTCGACAAGCTGATCACCGTCACGTCCGGCGACCAGCGCATCTGGCGCGCGGCGGCGGAGGTGGCGCTCGCTTCGTCGCTGGTGATCTTCCTGTTCACCTATCTCAACCTCAACCGCTGGCACGTGCATCTCGGCTACGCGACGCTGGCCTGGGTGGTCGGCCTGGTGCTGCTCGGGGGCGTGGCGATCTACGATCCGTCGGTCGCCTCGGGCATCGCCCGCCTTTCGTTCGCGCTGACCGGCACAGTCGGCATTCTTTTGATCATCTATCTCGGCTTCAACCGCTACGATCGCGCGATCCTGCTGGTCCCGACCTGGGCGCTGATCCTCGTCTGGCTGTTCGCGGGCTGGCTGACGGTGACCGGCAAGCTGGACAACGACATCATCCAGCCGGCGCTGGGCGGCGGCCTGGTGCTGATCGTTCTCCTGATCGGCTTCACGGTGATGCAGCACGCCTTTGCCGGCGGCGCCTACCAGCAGGGGCTGTTCTCCGACCTCGAGCGGCAATCGCTGGCGCTGACCGGCAGCGGCGACACCGTCTGGGACTGGGACGTGGCGCGCGACCGCGTCGTCACCACGCCCGACATCTCGACCCGCCTCGGGCTTGATCCCGGTGCCATGCACGGACCGGTGCGCAACTGGGTGCCGCGGCTGCACCCCGACGACCGCGACCGGTTTCGCGCGACGCTGGACGTGCTGCTCGAACACCGCCGCGGCCGCCTGAACCACGAATTCCGCATCCGCGCCGAGGACGGGCATTTCCACTGGCTGCAGATCCGCGCCCGGCCGGTGCTCGGCTCGAACGGCGAAATTATCCGCTGCGTCGGCACGATCATCGACGTGACCGAGCAGAAGAATTCCGTCGAACGCCTGCTGCAGGACGCGCTGCACGATAACCTGACCGGCCTGCCGAACCGCCAGGTCTTCCTCGACCGGCTGCAATCGGTGCTGACGCTGGCGCCGGGCGGCGACACCGTGCGGCCGACCGTGATGGCGATCGACATCGACCGCTACAAGCAGGTCAACGACTCACTCGGCATCGCGGCTGGCGACAATATCCTGATCGCGCTGACCCGCCGCCTGCGCCGGCTCCTGAAGCCGCAGGACACGCTGGCGCGGCTGGCCGGCGACCAGTTCGGACTGATCCTCGTCTCGGAGCGCGATCCGGCCAAGGTGGCGGATTTTGCCGATGCGGTCTCGAAGGCGATCATGGTGCCGATCAATTTCGCCAACCGCGAAATCATCCTGACCGCCTCGATCGGGCTTTCCTCCTGGGTCGACCAGCAGGAAAGTGCCTCCGGCATGCTCGCCGACGCCGAACTTGCCATGTACCGGGCGAAACGCTCCGGCGGCAACCGCGTCGAACCCTTCCGCCCCGCCTTCCGGGCCGCCGGCGCCGACAAGTTGCAGATCGAGACCGACCTTCGCCGCGCGATCGAGCGCAAGGAACTGTTTCTCGCCTACCAGCCGATCATCAGCCTCAAGGATGGCGAGATTGCCGGCTTCGAGGCGCTGATGCGCTGGGATCATCCCAAGCGCGGCAGCATCCCCCCCTCGGAATTCATCCCGATCGCCGAGATGTCGGACCTGATCGGCCCGCTCGGCCTGTTCGCCATCGACCGTGCCGCCTCCGACCTGATGGTCTGGCAGCAACAAACCGGCGACCTGCCGGTGTTCGTGTCGGTCAACCTGTCGAGCGCGCAGCTTCTGAACGCTGATCTCTACAACGACGTGCGCGCGCTGCTGCAGAAGACCCAGGTCAATCCGGGCCAGCTGAAGCTCGAACTCACCGAATCCCTGATGATGGAGAACCCGGAACAGGCGCGGCTGGTGCTCGGCAAGCTCAGGGAGACGGGCCTCGGCCTGGCGCTCGACGATTTCGGCACCGGTTATTCGTCGCTCGCCTACCTCACGCAGTTCCCGTTCGACACGATCAAGCTCGACAAGGCGCTGGTCCGCAACGCGACGGAAAAGCGGGCCGTGCTGCTGCGTTCGGTGATCGCCATGGCCCGCGCGCTGGAGATGACGGTGGTCGCGGAAGGCGTCGAGACCGACGAGGACGCGGCGGAACTCGCCAAGATGGGCTGCCATTTCGGCCAGAGCTATCTGTTCGGCCCACCAGCCCCGGCGGACGCGGTGCTGCGGCTCCTGAAAGAACGGTTTCCGCTGACCAAGCGGGCGTAGGATTTTCAGCCGATCATGTGAAGCGAAACGGGTGCGCCTTGCCGATCTCCCCCCTTGAGGGGGAGATGCCCGGCAGGGCAGAGTGGGGTGCCACGGCATATTCCGCCACCACTGCATTTGCCGCACCGTCGCTACCCCCATCTGTCACTTTCGTGACATCTCCCCCTCAAGGGGGGATCGTTGGGAGGCTGTCGCACTTTTCGCAATCTACCGGTCGAAAAGGGAGGCAAGATTACGCCGCCTTCCCCGTTTTCGGGCGTTCCCGTGCAAACGGGCTCAACCCCAGCCATTGCTGCATGGCGCCTGCCATTTCGGTATCGCCGTCGAGTGCGAGGCGGCCCGCCGCCATTTCGGCCCTGACCGTCGCGATACCCATCCAGATCGCCGTCATCGTTCGCAGCGGACAGGTCACGTAGAGATCGATCTCGAAACCGGGGTCGGTCGAGCAGACATCGACCTCACGACCATCGACGACCAGCCAGTAACGTTGCTGCGCCGGCGGCCGGTCGGGATATAAGAACAGGACCGTGCAGCGCCGCGGAGGCATCGGGGTCGGATCGAGATGGCGGCGCATGTCCCACATCAGAAGCGACGGATCGAGTTTCTGAAGCGAATGCTGGGTCTCGACCCAATGCTGCCCCCAGAAGCCGAGGGTCATCACCACATCGCGCAGATCCTCACCGGCCGGCGTCAGGTGATATTCCACTACCCCATCGGCCGCCTTGCGGTTTTCGACGATGCCGGCCTGCACCAATTCCTTCAACCGTTTCGAAAGCAGGGTCGGCGACATGCGCGGTACGCCGCGCCGGAGGTCGTTGAAACGGCAGCTGCCACACAGAAGCTCGCGCAGGACGAGCGGTGTCCAACGGGTGCAGAATATCTCCGCCGCCATCGCGACCGGGCAGAACTGGCCGTAGCTCGCGGTCACTTCCAACATCGCCAATCTCCTCGGCATGCCCCAAGGCAGATTAATCCCGTTCCGGAAACCGACCAAGTCCACTTTATGGACTACTGATCCGACATCGGAGCGGCTCCGGATATGAAGGACCTCATCCAGCCCGGCGCCGCACGATCGACCGCGACGCATAGCCATCGGGGCATAACAAATCCAACACGAGCCTTCCAAGCCAAGGGATACGGCCCTTTTGTGTGATTTCTACTTGACATATTCATAGCTTTCCAGCTATACGACAATCCATAGCCAACGAGGTATGAATTCCAAGTGACGAACGCTCACGACGTGCTCTTCAGAACGCTCGCCGACCCGACGCGCCGAGCCATCTTCGAGCGGCTGTGCCGCGAAGGCGAGAAGACGGTCGGGGCTTTGACGGCGCAAGCCGGGGTTTCGCAGCCGGTCGTCTCGAAACATCTCGGCGTGCTGAAACAGGCCGGGCTGGTGCGTGACCGCCACCAAGGCCGCCAGACGCATTACAGCGCCCAGCTCGGCGCGCTCGCCCCCCTGGTCGACTGGACGAGCCAGATGGCCGGTTTCTGGCAAAACCGCTTCGACCGTCTCGAAGACCTGCTTAAGAGGATGGACCAATGAACGAGACCTCGACCGAAACACGCACCGTCGTCGTCGAACGCGAGATCCCCCACCCGGCGGAAAAGGTCTGGCGCGCGCTCACGCAACAGCACCTGATCGAGGAATGGCTGATGAAGAACGATTTCCAGCCGGTCGTGGGCCACCGTTTCAATCTTCGCGGCGAGTGGGGCGGCGTCCTGGACTGCGAAGTGCTGGCCGTGGAGCTCTACAGAAAGCTCTCCTACACCTGGGACCACGCGCATGACGATGCGGCCTACAATCTGAAAAGCGTGGTGACCCTGACCCTCACCCCGACCAGCACAGGAACCATTCTGCGCATGGAGCAGTCGGGCTTCCGCCCGGAGCAGAAGCTTGCCTACAACGGCGCCCGCCACGGGTGGCAGGGGTTTTTCGGAGCGCTGGAGACGGTTTTGGCGGGCCTAGACTGAGGCCTTGCGAGAGGCCTGACTTTTTAGAGAACGGTTGCGCCGTTCGTTTTCAGGGGAGGTATTATCGTTGAACTGGAACACGTTGACGCGGCAGGTCCACCGCTGGCTGTCGATTGTCTTTACGGTGACCGTCATCGCGAACTTCGTCGCCATGGGCCTCGGGGATCCGCCCATGTGGGTCGTCTACTCTCCCCTGTTCCCGCTGTTCCTGTTATTGTCGAGCGGTCTTTATCTGTTCGCGCTGCCATACGCCCGCCGCAGCGGGCAACGTACCGGCAGATAGGAGTGAACCCGGTGGTTGGAAAGACATCGGCAAAATCCGGGAAGGCCGCCAAGCCGGTATCCGCCGGGCACATCGCTGCGGAGCCCGCTCTCCTTTCGGGCGGCAACCCGCAGATCGCCAAGGGCTACGGCGACGCGCCCGTACAAGCCTATATCGCGGCCATGCCGGGCTGGAAAAGCGATGTCGGGCGCCGCCTCGACGCACTCGTCACCAGCACAGTCCCCAACGTCTACAAGGCGGTCAAATGGAATTCGCCGCTCTACGGCATCGAGGGTGACGGCTGGTTCCTCAGCGTCCATTGCTTCACGAACTATATCAAGCTGGCCTTCTTCCGCGGCACCTCGCTCAATCCAGTTCCTCCCGGGACGTCCAAAACCCCGCAGGCGCGCTACTTCCATATCCACGAGGGCGACGAGCTTGACGAAAGACAGCTCGCCGACTGGGTGAAGCAGGCCAGCCAATTGCCCGGCGAACGGATGTAGCGACGGGCGAACGGCGACAGCATGAAGAAAGCGACAACAACCATGGAAAGCATTTCGACGAACAAGGAACCCTCTCCGGCGCAGCTGATCGATGCGAGGATCCGCGAACTCGGCGACTGGCGGGGCGAGACGCTCGCGCGTGTCCGGTTGCTGATCAAGCAGGCCGAGCCTGACGTGATCGAGGAATGGAAATGGCGAGGGGTTCCGGTCTGGGAGCACTCGGGGATCATCTGCACCGGCGAGACCTATAAGGCCGCCGTGAAGCTCACCTTTGCCAAAGGGGCCTCGCTGGACGACCCTTCCGGCCTCTTCAACTCCAGCCTCGACGGAAATACCAGGCGTGCCATCGATTTTCACGAGGGCGACAGAATCGACGAAGAGGCCCTGAAGGCACTCATTCGTGCCGCCGTGGCGCTGAATGCCGCCCGCCCCCGAAAGAAGCCGAAAACTGCTTGAAAAGCATCGCGAAACAGCGGGGATCGATCCGCTTTCCGACGTCGCGATCAAGCGGCTCGAGTTGTCGGGCTTGCCCCGACCATCCGCGACGCCGGGGCCGCGGCGGTCGATATCCGGCAGGGGCTAGTCCATTTCCTGTACTTGCGGCTGCACGCCCGAGCGGCCAACACTCCGCCCATTCTCGACAAATGGGAGGAGAAAGACATGACAGCCGCAAGCAAATTCAAACCCACCCACTCGGTCCATTCGAATGCGATCGGCATTGCCAGATCGCTCGGGCCGGTCTTTGCCGCACGCGCCGCGAAGGCCGACGACGGCGATGCCTTTGTCGCCGAGAACTATCGTGACCTGCGCCACTCCGGCCTGATCGAGGCCGGCGTTCCAGCCGATCTCGGCGGCGGCGGCGCTGAGGTTCGCGAACTCTGCGACATGATCCGGGAGCTCGCGCATCATTGCGGCTCGACGGCGCTCGCCTTTTCGATGCACACGCATCAGGTGGCGATCCCGGCCTGGCGCTGGACCCATCAGAAGGCGGCGCCGGTGATGCCGCTTCTCAAACGCGTGGCGGCAGAACGGGTCGTCCTGCTGTCGAGCGGCGGCTCGGACTGGATCGAAGGGTCAGGCAAGGCCGAAAAGGTCGATGGCGGCTACCGGATCACCGCACGCAAGATCTTTACCTCCGGCTCGCCGGTCGGCGACATCCTGATGACCGGCGCGGTGTTCGACGAACCGGACGGGCCGAAGGTCCTGCATTTCGGCCTGCCGATGAACTCCCCGAAAGTCAAGGTTCTCGACACCTGGAAGGTGATGGGGATGCGCGGCACGGGTTCGAACGACGTGATGGTCGAGGGCCATGTGGTGCCGGAAGAAGCGGTGGCGCTGAAGCGCAACCAGGGTGAATGGCACATGCTTTTCCACATCATCTCGATGATCGCCTTCCCGCTGATCTACTCGGCCTATCTCGGCGTCGCCGAAAGCGCTCGCGACATCGCGGTCGAGATTGCGAAACGGAAGGCGCCGGATGCGCATGTGATCGAGCTTGCCGGGCGGATGGAGACCGAACTCAGGGCGGCGCAATACGCCCATGCCGGCATGATCGCGGCGGCCGAGCGCGGCGAACCTTCGCCGGCCACGACCAACGAGATCATGATCGGCCGCTCCCTGGTCGCCCGCCACGCGATCGCCGCGACGGAACTCGCCATGGAAACCGCGGGCGGCGCAGCCTTCTATCGGGACAAGGGCCTGGAACGCCGGTTCCGCGACATTCAGGGCGCCCGCTACCATCCCATGAGAACCGGAGCGCAGCAGGAATTTTCCGGCCGCATGGCCCTGGATCTCGACACGCTCAGGACCTTTTGAGACACAAAAAACTTGAGGTGGAGATGCACGGAACCCGCATAGGCTGTATTTTGCCCGAGAAATGAAGCAAGGGGAGCGATTTCAGCGCCAAGTTGCAACTTTTAAAATATGAAAATGCATATTTTGAGTTGACGAAATCGTGATCTTACCCCCTAATTCCCAGGGGTCTCTGAATGCGCCCCATAAACTACTTCCCGCCTTTCGATCCACCGAAAGGCGGGTTTTCTTTTTGGGGCCGAGCTTATCCCCTCTGGGCCTCAATCAGCCGGTGAATATATTCCAGCTTGACCATGACGGCCTGCGAAAGGACGAAGGGATAGAGATCCGGCTGGCCCATCGAGCGGTGGATGCTGTTGAGCGCCATGCTGAACGGCACCCAGGCGGAAACGAGCTGTTCGGCATCACGCGCCGCATAAGGGTTGAAAGCCACCTCCGCCGCCATTTCGGCATGGCCGCGCGGTTCGATCACCATGCCATAGGCGCGGGCGGTCTCCAACGTGTCGACGATATGCAGGTAGTGGGCGAAGCATTCGGCGAAATCTTCCCACGGATGGGTGCTGGCATAGGTGCTGATGTAGAAATCCTGCCAGCCCGGCGGCGGGCCCTGCTCGTAATTTCTCTGTAGTGCCGCGCCGTAATCGATCGTCTCGTCACCGAAGATGGCTCGGAATTCCTCGAGCCTGCCGCCGTCCCGCACCAGCTTGTCCCAGATGTAGTGACCTGTTTCATGGCGAAAATGTCCGAGCATGGTGCGATAAGGCTCGTTCATCGAGACCCGCACCTGCTCGCGGGTCGCATCGTCGGCCTCGGCGGCGCGGATCGCGATCAGGCCGTCCTCGTGGCCGGTCATGGCCGGCACGATGGTGCCGTCCGGCTGCACTTCGTCGATCAGGAAATCGAAAACGAGGCCGCCCTGCGGATCCTCCTCACGATTGGTGTGCGGCAGGTTCCAGCGCATCAGCGAGTAAAAGAGATGCCGCTGCGCCTGGCTGATGCGCCGCCATTGGCTGAGGCCGACCTCGGTCGAGGCGTCCGGAACCAGGCGGTTATGCCGGCAGGCAGGGCAGAACGGATGAGGATCGTCGGCGCTGACCGTCCAGTTGCAGATGTCCATCGCGGCATTGGCGCAGTGACGCACCTTGTAGTCGGGCCGGGCGACGAGATGCCATGTTCCCTCCCCTTCATCCTGCGCAAGCGCATGCATGGCCATATGCTCCGGGACGAAAGCCAGCCGGTGGCCGCAGTTCACGCAGGAGCGATTGTCGAAATGGATGGTCTGGCCGCAATGATCGCAGTCGTAGAGGCGCATGGAAGTTCCGTGAGTTTCAAAAGGGCGGATACAGAAAACCTGCTCCGGCCGGAGCCGGAACAGGTTCGCATTCTTAGCTGGTAAAGCAACCGTTACATGCGGTCGACAACACCCTTCGCCGCATCCTTGACCTTGCCCTTGGCCTGTTGCGCATGGCCCTTGGCTTCCTGGCCCGCGCCCTTTGCCTTGAGCTTCGGATTGTCGGTCATATCGCCGGCGGCCTGCTTGACCTTGCCGGCCATTTCGTTTGCCTTGCCGGCCATCTTGTCACTGGTGCTGCCCATCATGCTTCTCCTCGGTAAGGACGACCATCGTCCTTCTGGGAAAAGAACTCCCGGCCCGAGGCTTCGTTCCGGAAATCTTCTAAAATTGAACGATCAGGCGTGACCGGCTTCGCTGGAGAGCATTTCCGGGCTGACGCCGAGGAGGGCCAGGGCGCGTTCGTATTTGCCTTCCAGCGTCCTGTCGAAGATCAGCGCGTCGCTGGCAGGGCAATTCAGCCAGCCGTTGTTGGCGATCTCGAGTTCCAGCTGGCCGGCGCCCCACCCCGCGTAACCGAGCAGCATCGTGGCACGCGCCGGTCCCCGCCCGTCGCAGATGGCACGAATGATATCGAGCGTGGCGGTGAGAGAGATGTCGTCACTCACAGGGATGGAGGATTCGCTGACGAAATCGTCCGAATGCAGCACGAAACCGCGGCCAGTCTCCACCGGACCACCGGAAAGGATCGGCAGATCGCGGGTCTGCACCGGCAGCATGATCGCATCGGCCTGATCCATGATCTTCAGGTGGAGGAGAACGTCGGTGAACGAAATCTGCTGCGCGCGGTTGATGATGAAACCCATCGCGCCAGCCGACGAATGGGCGCAGATATAAACGACGGCACGGGTGAAATTGCTGTCCTGCATGCCCGGCATGGCAATCAGGAACTGTCCGTCCAGGAAGCCCCGTTCGCTCTTGTCCCCGAGGGTCGAGAAAGACATGATGCCTCCAGCCTGCCTTCCGGCCCGGCCAACGGGCTGGAGAGCGTCAATTGCAATTCCATCAAGATGGGGCAGTCGGCCGGATCAATCAACCGAAAATGATCGGTTCGCGCGGGCTCGTGACTGGTTCGGGCAAGACCAATCGGTTAAATGCTTGGTCGATGAAGAGAATTTCGCTGAACAGCATTCCGTCCCGCGCGCCTGCGGTGCTCGCCGCCTGCATCACTGCGGGCGCAGTCCTGGGTATTGCCTCGATGAGCTGCGCCGAGACCACGCCCTGGGCGACGAACGAGGGCGGCCGGATGCGGGTGGTGGCGATGCCGCCCGAGCCCGACGGCACGGTGCGGGGCGCGCTGCAGATCGAACCGAAGGCCGGCTGGATCACCTATTGGAAGGAACCGGGGGATGCCGGCATTCCGCCGCAGATGGTGTTTTCCAAGGCAAGCGGCGTGACGCTGAACAGCATGAGTTATCCCGTGCCGAAACGGATCGACAACGGCAAGCTGCGCGACATCGGCTACGACCATGCGGTCACCCTGCCCTTCGAGCTCAAGATGGAGGATCCCGGCAGGCCACTGAACCTCGGCGCCTCCGCCTTCGTCGGCCTTTGCCGCAATATCTGCATTCCGTTCCAGGCGGAATTCTCGCTGCAACTCGGAGCCACCAAGGGCACGCCCGTCGAAGAGGCGATGATCCTCAACGCGGCGGCCTCGAAACTTCCGGAACCGCCCTCGGACGATTTCGCCGTCACCTACTACGGGATGACGCACGGGCGCGACAAGCTGGCCCTGAAGCTGAAACTGCCGGCAGAGGCCTCGGAACCGCCGCAGGTGATCGTCACCGGACCGCAGGGCCACGTGCTCTTCGACGGCGTCAACGGCCGGCGCGACGGGGACGCTTACGCGCTCGACATGCCCGTCGGCAAATTGCCGAAGAACTACGACATCAAGGGCAAGCGCTGGGGCATTCTGGTGATCGCCGGCAACCGTGCCATGGAAACCTCGCTCGCCTTCGAGTGACGTCACGCCCTGGTGATCGGACCCGCTCCCGTGGGCCGGTTTCATAGCTGTCTTTCCCTTGTCTTGCGCCAAGTGCGCTCTATAGTGCGCCGCGAATGGCGGGCCGGAACCACGCGCTCGCCCAACCGAGGAGAGCCCCATGACGATTGCCATCGGCGATAAACTTCCCACCGCCAAGTTCAAGGAAAAGACCGCGGACGGTCCGGTGGAGATCACCACCGAACAGCTTTTCGACGGCAAGAAGGTCGTGCTTTTCGCGGTTCCCGGCGCGTTCACACCCACCTGCACGCTGAACCACCTGCCGGGCTATCTGGAAAACCGCGACGCGATCCTCTCCAGGGGAGTGGACGACATCGCCGTCCTCGCCGTCAACGACTGGCACGTGATGGGTGCGTGGGCGACCCAGACCGGCGGCCTCGGCAAGATCCACTTCCTGGCCGACTGGGACGGCGCCTTCACCAAGGCGCTCGGCCTCGACGCCGACCTTTCCGCCGGCGGCCTCGGCGTGCGCTCGAAGCGCTATTCGATGCTGGTCGAAAACGGCGTGGTGAAGTCCCTCAACGTCGAGGAAAGCCCCGGCCAGGCCACCGTCTCGGGCGCGGCCGCGATGCTGGAACAGCTCTGAGGTAAGAGTTGGCATCCCAATTGAGAGGGCGCCGGATGGTGCCCTTTTGTTTTCAGGCTGTTGCCGCGCTCGATACCCACTCGACTATGAGCTGAATGTGTGCGTGTAGTACGCGTGAGGCTGGGGCACATCATGAAATTGAAACTCGCTTTATTGCTGCTTGCGGCAGTCCCGGCAATATTGTCCGGCTGTGTGGCTTCTTCCGGAGAGAGCATTCCTGGACCAAGCGGCAAGGCGATGCGCGAAGCGAAATGTAACGGGTCGCCCCAGGGCTGCCTTAAAACAGCAGCTGATATCTGCAAAGGGCCGTATCAGGTGCTTGACAGCTCAAGCAATGCAGGTGGGCTGATAGCCGATATTTTACCTGGGCCAGTTACATGGTACCGTATGAGTTATGAGTGCGGCCGGTCAGACGGAAGAATGCCTTCTTTCCCTTTCAGAGGTCAAAGTTATAGCGCGCCGCCTATCGTAATGTCGGCTCCCAGGTCACCGACAACCACGAACTGCTACAGGTACGGCAATAGCGTAACCTGTAACAGCTACTGACAATCTCGCGCACACCTCCCAGCTCTTATCAAGCTTCGAGCGAATGGCCTCATTTTGAGGTGAACCGGCATTTAAAAGTCGCTAGTCGCGCCCTCTTTTCGCCATATTTGTTATAACATAACAGTAATGTTATTACATAAATGGCAGCTTCCATGAAACGACTTTCTCTCTCCTCCAGCCTGGTTGGCAGCTCGGCTCTTGGCCGCCTCGCCTACGTCGCGCTGCTCCTTGGCCTTCTCTGGCTGGCGATCGGCTGGGCGGCGATGCTGCCGTGAACGCCCTCCTCACGCTCGATAATCTCACGGTGACCTACGATCGCCATCCCGCCGTCCATCACGTATCGGGTTTCTTCCGGGCCGGCAGCCTGACCGCCATTGCCGGGCCGAACGGTGCCGGCAAATCGACGCTGATGAAGGCGATCATGGGCGAATTGCGGCCGGCGGAAGGTCGGCTGCGGCATCACCTCGCCCGCAGCGATTTCGGCTATCTGCCGCAGGCGGCGGATATCAATCGACGTTTTCCGATCTCGGTCCTCGATACGGTACTGCTCGGCGCGTGGCGGCATACGGGAGCCTTCAGGGCGAACGGACCGAAGGAACGCGCCCACGCGGCCGAGACACTCGCCGCTGTCGGCCTTGGCGGGTTCGAACGGCGGCCGATCAGCTCGCTTTCGGCCGGGCAGTTCCAACGGGTGCTGTTTGCGCGCCTCCTGCTTCAGGATGCGAAGGTCATCCTGCTCGACGAGCCGTTCACCGCGATCGACGCGCGCACCACGCAGGACCTGCTCGACATCGTGGCGCACTGGCATGGCGAGGGCCGCACCGTGATCGCCGTGCTGCACGACCTCGAACAGGTGCGGGCGCATTTTCCCGAGACCCTGCTTCTGGCCCGCGAATGCATCGCCTGGGGGCCGACGGCGGAGGTGATGTCGGCCGGCAACCTGCTCAAGGCGCGGATGATGGCCGAGCGATGGGACGACGGTGCCGGAACCTGCGAGCCGCCGGTCAGCGACGCGTCGAACAGCGGGGTGGTCGCATGAGTACCTACGATCTGCTGATCGCGCCGTTTGCCGACTACGGCTTCATGCGCCGGGCGCTGGTCGCCTGCCTGTGCCTGGCGCTCGGCTCGGGCCCGATCGGCGTCTTCCTGATGCTGCGGCGCATGAGCCTGATGGGCGATGCGATGAGCCATGCGGTGCTGCCGGGAGCGGCGATCGGCTATCTCGTCGCCGGCTCGCTGTCGCTGACCGCGATGGGAATCGGCGGGCTTGTGGCGGGTCTTTCCGTGGCTCTGCTTTCCGGCATCGTCAGCCGCGCCACCGTGCTTCAGGAGGATGCAAGCTTCGCAAGCTTCTACCTGACCTCACTGGCCCTGGGCGTGCTGATCGTCTCGCTGCGCGGTTCCAACATCGATCTGCTGCACGTGCTGTTCGGCACCATTCTTGCCATCGACGGCGCGGCACTCGCACTCATCGGCTCGATCACGTCGGTGACGCTCGTTGCCCTTGCCCTCGTCTACCGGCCGCTGGTGGCGGAATGTTTCGATCCGGGCTTTCTGCGCACCGTCGGCGGCCGCGGGCCGGTTTATCACGCGCTTTTCCTGCTGCTCGTGGTGCTGAACATGGTCGCAAGCTTCCAGGCGCTCGGCACGCTGATGGCGGTCGGGCTGATGATGCTGCCGGCGGCGGTGGCGCAGCTCTGGGGCCGCAGCCTGACCGCGATGATAACTCTTGCCGCCGTCACGGCCGCGATCTCCGGCTATGTCGGGCTGGTCGCCTCCTATCACCTCGAACTCGCCTCCGGCCCGACGATCATCATGACGGCAGCGGCGATCTACGGCTTTTCCATCCTCTTCGCACCGTCCGGCCTTGTCCGGCGGCTCTTCCCCCGCCCGCATCTCGCGGGCTGATTTTCAAGGAGACTTCGATGATATCCCGCCGACTGCTTCTCTCCGCCGCGCTTCCGGCGCTGATCATCCTTTCCGCAGCCCCGGCCTTCGCGGACACGCTCAAGGTCGTCGCCTCCTTCACGGTGCTCGGCGATGTCGTCTCCCAGGTGGGCGGCAAGCATGTGAAGGTGACGAACCTCGTCGGCCCGAACGGCGATCCCCATGAATTCGAGCCGTCGCCCACGGACGCCCGCAACCTCAAGGCGGCGCAGGTGGCCTTCGTCAGCGGCGAGGGCCTGGAAGGCTGGATGGACCGGCTGATCACGGCATCGGGCTACAAGGGCAGGCCGGTCGTGGTCTCGCAAGGCGTCAATACGCGCAGCATGGAGGAAGACGGCAGGATGGTCACCGATCCGCATGTGTGGAACAGCCCCGTCAACGTGAAAGTCTGGGTCGCCAACATCGAGAAGGCGCTGTCGGAGGCAGACCCCGCCGACGCGGGCGCCTTCAAGGCGAATGCCGAGGCCTATCTCCAGAAGCTCGACGCGATGAATGCCTACGCGCATTCCAAGTTCGACGCGGTGCCGGCCGACCGCCGCAAGGTGCTGACCAGCCACGACGCCTTCGGTTATTTCGGCCGCGAATACAATGTCAGCTTTTTGGCGCCGCTCGGCCTCTCGACCGAAACGGAAGCTTCCGCCGCCGACGTCGCCAAGCTGATCGAGCAGATCAAGGCGGAGGGCGTAAAAGCCTATTTCCTCGAAAACTCGAACGATCCGCGGCTGGTGAAGCAGATCGCCAAGGCGACGGCGGCCCAGCCGGGCGGCGAGCTTTATGTCGAATCGCTCTCGGACGCCAAGGGACCGGCGCCGACCTATGAAAAGATGTTCCGCTACAATGTCGAACAGATCGCCGCGGCGATGGCGAAATCGAGCTGACCCCGCAAGAGGAGGCTGCGGGCAGACCCCCGCGGCCTTTCCTCAGACCGCCATATCGAAAACCAGGAGCCCCGACAGACCGCCGTCCGCAGAACCGATGATCCGGTCGCCGACAACAATGTGGTCCGGATGGACGAGATAGGCGTCGCGCGCCTCGGGGTTCTCGAATGTCACGATGAAACCGTCGAGAAAGCCGCCATTCAGCCCTTCAGGCGAAACGTTCTGGCCGAATTTCACGTCGAGGATGCCGGGCGTGACATCCTTCAGCGCGGCAACCGCATCGTAGATCGACTGCTTGTCGGCCTGTTGAATGGCTGCCTTGAAGCGAACGAATACGCAATGCAGGATCATGAGCCGGCCTCCCGAGTTGTTTTGCGGCAGAATAGTGACTGATGCTCGGAGCGCAACCGCGGCTCAGGCGATTTCCAGAAGAAGCGCGCGGTGATCGGAGACTTCCGGCTCGGCGACCACATCAAAACTCTCGACCTTCACCTCCGGCGTCACCAGCAGGTAGTCCGCATAACGGCCTTCCTTCGGGTACCAGGACGTGCGGGTGTCTGTGAAGCTGCGCGAGGTGACGAGGTCGGTGAGGCCGAGGTTTCCGAGAATGGCGAAGGTCTCGCTGCCGGGCAGCAGATTGAGATCGCCGCAGACGACCAGTGGTTCACCCGGCTGCCAGACCTTTTCGATCAGCGCGACGAGAGCATGGGCCTGGGACAGCCGGGCCGGCGTATCGCCCTTGCCGGCGAGATCCCGCAGCCCGTGCATCTGCACGACGGTCACCTCCGAGCCTGTCTCGTAGCGGTGGATGCGGACGGCGTGGGCGTTGCGCGAGCGCGGATGCTCGCCCCAGCCGCCGGCCGAAAACTCTCCATGCACGAAACCGAGCTGCTGGCCGATGATAGGGAAAGAGCCGCGCACGAAAGTGGCGAGGCCGAATTCGGAGCCGACCTCCCGCTCACCCTCGAACAGCGTGCCGCGGGCGACCGGAGCGTACATCGCCTCACGGCCGGGCAGGACCGCCTTAACCTCCTCATAGAGGTTGCCCCGCTGCGGCAGTTCGAAGGCGCCGTCGCGGTAGGCCAGCCAGTCGGCGACCGCATCCGGCGTGCGGGTGACTTCCTGCAGGCAGAGCACATCCGGATCAGCCGCCTTGAGATATTGCATCAGCGGCGCGTGGACGCGGCCGCCCCAGGCGTTGAGGGAGATCAGGCGCAGGGTCATCGCTCAGCGCTCCGCGGAAACCATGAGGATCATCGGACGGTCCATCTCCTCGGCAAGTGCGGAATTGGCGGCAATCTGATCCGGCGAGGGATGCCATTCGATGACACGGCGGATGGCAAAACCGCCATCGATCAGCGTGTTCAGCGTCGTGCCGATGGTGCGGTGATATTTGACGACGCCCTTGGCGAGCCAGTCGGTCGTGCGCCGACCCTCGACCGAATAACCATCCACCGGCCAGAATCTCTGGCCCGCGTCATCCGTCCGCCAGCCGGGATTTTGGGAGGCCATGTAGATCGGGTGTTCGATGGTGAAAACATATTTTCCGCCCGGCACGAGGGCGGAATGAACCTCGGCCACCAGCCGGCCGAAATCCTCCAGGTAATGGAAGGCGAGCGAGCTGTAGGCGAGATCGAAAGCTGCCGCGGGCAGTTCGACCCGCTCCAGATCGGCGATCTCGTAAACGATGGCCGGATGAGCGTTTTCCGCCCGCGCCCTGGCAATCATGTTTTCCGAAAGATCGAGGCCGAGCACGGAGGCAGCGCCCTCCGCCGCCGCAAAACGGGAGAACCAGCCGAAACCGCAGCCGAGATCGAGGATGCGCAAGCCGTTCAGCGCGGGCAGCAATGTGCGGATCATCGGCCATTCGGCGGCGCCGGCAAGACCATGCACCGAGCGGCCGAGCTGGCTGTAGCCCTCGAAGAATTCCGGCGTGTCGTAGACGTTCTGGGCCATCGATTCTCTCCCAGGCTTGGTCGGCTATCTCTTCTTGAACGGCGCCATGCCGAGGCGCGCGAGCTCGTCGGCGCGCTCGTTTTCCGGATGGCCGGCATGGCCTTTCACCCAGTGCAGCGTCACCTTGTGCTTGTTGCGTGCTTCCTCGAGCTGCTGCCAGAGTTCGGCATTCTTCACCGGCTTCTTGTCGGCGGTCTTCCAGCCGTTCTTCTTCCAGCCGAAGATCCACTTGGATATGCCGTCCATCACATATTTGCTGTCGGTGTGAAGGTTGACCTCGCACGGGGTTTTCAGCGCGTTCAGCGCGGTGATCGCCGCCATCAGCTCCATGCGGTTGTTGGTCGTCTCGGCCTCGCCGCCGAACATTTCCTTTTCCGTCTCGCCATAACGCAGGATGGCGCCCCAGCCTCCCGGGCCGGGATTGCCGGAACAGGCGCCGTCGGTGAAAATCTCTACCTGCTTCATGATGCGGACGGTCTTTCCCCGGCCAGCCCGTATTCGGTGGCCGATGTGATCTGGCGGTGGAAGCGCAGCTTGCGCAGGTATTCGAGCGGATCCTTCTTGACGACCAGCGCGCCGGCCGGCGTCGTCAGCCAGTCGTAGAGCCGCGTCAGGAAAAACCGCAATGCCGAACCTCGGGCGAGGATCGGCATTGCCTCGATCTCCTGTACGCTGAGCGGACGGACGCTCTGGTAACCTTCGAGCAGCGCCTGGCCCTTGGTGAGATTGTAGGCGCCGTCCTTTTCGAAACACCAGGCATTCAGGCAGATCGATACGTCATAGGCCAAAAGGTCGTTGCAGGCGAAATAGAAGTCGATCAGGCCGGACAGCTCGTCGCCCAGGAAGAAGACATTGTCCTGGAAGAGATCGGCATGGATGACGCCGGCGGCCAGGTCCTTCGGCCAGTTGCGATCCAGGTGATCGAGTTCCGACGAGATCTCGTCCTGCAGGCCGGTTTCGACCTCGTCGGCGCGGTCGGCGGACTTTTCCCAAAGCGACTTCCAGCCCTCGACGGACAGCGAATTCGGGCGCGTCAGTTCGAAATCCTGGCCGGAAAGATGCATCCGGGCGAGCGCCTTGCCGACCTCGCGGCAGTGTTTCGCCTCCGGTTTCCTCAGCCACATGCCCTCGAGGAAGGAGATGAGCGCGGCCGGGCGACCGGACAGGGTGCCGTAGAGATTTCCGTCGTTACGCGGCAAGGGCAGCGGACAGGACAGGCCGCCGGCGGCCAGATGCTGCATCAGGCCGAGGAAAAACGGCAGGTCACGCTCATCCGTCCGCTTTTCGTAAAGCGTCAGGATCAGCGGATCGCGGGTCGTGTGCAGCAGGAAGTTCGAATTCTCGACGCCTTCGGCAATCCCCTTGTAGGAGGTCAGCTCGCCGACCTCGTATTCCGTCAGGAACCGCTTGAGGTCGTCTTCGGTGATATCGGTATAAACGGCCAAGGTGCTTCCCGCTGTGATTCTGCCGTGCAGAGAGGTGATCTGGCTTTCCTAGCGGCTCGCCCGGCCCTTCGCTAGAGCTCGGGGCGTTCGAAGCTGAAATCGAACCATCGGATCGACTTTTCCGGCTCCGCCGGACCGCTCCCTACCCATTCACCCATGCCATGTCCTCGACGGTCAAAGGCACGCCGCGCAGCTCGCGGTTGACGAGGAAGTTCTCGGTTTCCTCCGCCGTGATCGCCAGCTCGATCTCGGCATCGAAACGGTCCTTGAAGGCGGCGATGATCTCGTCGACGATGACTTCCGGGGCAGAGGCGCCGGCGGAAAGGCCGAGCGTGCCGATGCGGCCGATCTCGTCCCAGTTCAGTTCGGAGGCGCGCTGCACCAGGAGCGAACGCCTGGCCCCTGCCCTCAGTGCAACTTCGACCAGCCGTTTGGAATTCGACGAATTCGGAGCCCCGACGACGATGAAGAGATCGCAGCCGGGAGCCGCCTCCTTGACCGCTTCCTGGCGGTTGGTGGTGGCGTAGCAGATGCTGTCGGCAGCCGGCGCCGTGAGGTTCGGGAAACGCTCCTGCAGCTTGGCTATGACGCCTGCGGTGTCGTCCACCGAGAGCGTCGTCTGGGTGACGTAGCCGAGGTTGTCCGGATCTTCCGGGACATAGGCTTCCGCGTCGGCGATCGTGTCGATGAGCGACACCGTGCCGGGCGGCAGCTGGCCCATCGTGCCGATCACTTCCGGGTGGCCGGCATGGCCGATCAGCACCACATGGCGGCCGAGGCGCTGATGGCGCATGGCCTGCTTGTGGACTTTCGAGACCAGCGGGCAGGTCGCGTCGAGGTAGAAGAGATTGCGGGCCTGCGCATCCTCGGGCACCGATTTCGGCACGCCATGGGCCGAGAAGACGACCGGCTGCTCGCGGTGCTCGGCCGGGATCTCGTCGAGTTCCTCGACGAAGATGGCGCCCTTGGCTTCCAGTCCTTCGACCACATAACGGTTGTGGACGATCTCGTGGCGGACATAGACCGGCGCGCCATAGGCCTTCAGCGCCAGCACGACGATCTGGATCGCCCTGTCGACGCCGGCGCAGAAACCGCGCGGACCGCAGAGACGGATCTTGAGCGGGCTTTTTTCGGGTATGGATGATGCCATCAAATCAGGACGCCAGGACTGTCAGCACGAGAGCGGGAATGGCCGGGCCGCGCTGGATTGAGCAGGATGCGCGGCTTAACGGACCACGCGCCATATATAGCGGCAATGGTGACCCACACAAGAAAGAAGAGCTTCAATTTGGGGCCAAGGAGGGGATCGGGTCGCGCGCCACGTCTTCGAAGCGCGCGGGAAATCACGATCGTCGTCAACGCCTATGGAGCTTCGCCCGTCTTTATGAAATCACGGAAGGGCGTCGTAGCCCGGACCGAAGCCGGTCAGCTCGATCGGGATGCCGACCCGGTCCTGATCGGCGGATTCGCGCAGGGCAAACACGGCAGCCTTGCCGGCGCGCAGGATGCGCATCAGTTCCTCGTCGATCTCAACTTCCACATAACAGCCCTCCGAGAAGCAGCGGGTGAAATAGGCGCGGCCGATATTGTTGTTGTCGACATAGAGCTCCATGCCGTCTTTCAGGAGAACGCCGAGCGGCGCGAGAATGCGCAGAATGCGCGCCTTGCGGTCGGCGGTCTTGAGCACCACCACCGACAGGCCGACTTCCGGCCGGTCCTCGGCGATGACGTTCTGCATCAGCGCACATTGGTCGGCGGAAGCGCCGGCCGGCCGGTCGCAGATGATCGACCAGGCACCGTGATTCTCGCGCACGTTGCCGGGAGGCTGCGCCTGCTGCCCCGGAGCCTGCGGCGCCTGCCCGCCGTTGGCTGCCGGGCGCGGCGGCTGCGGTGCCGGCTTGGCGCCCTGTGTCGGCTGGGGTGCCGCGGGCCGCGGGCCGGGCTGCGGCTGCTGCGCCAACGCGGGAAGCGAAACGGCGGCTGCAAGCATCACGGCTAGACCGGCGCAGATCAGGGAGGGACGACCCATGGAAACCTCTGGAAGACGAATCAGTGCGGCTATTCTTGTCGTCCACCAGACGAAATGAAAAGCCCTGACCTCTTTCCAGTGGAGTACGGCGAAAGTGGGACCCGCCGGGGCGCGTGGCTCAGCCGTCACTTTTATCAAGAAAACGCCGGATTTTGGCCCCCGTGCGGTCTATAATGACGCGGCCAGGGGTGTGGAAGGCCCTTGGAATACGACCTCGGCCCGGCCGGAAAGGCGAGCTGCGCGCCCTGATTATCGGGGGATTCCGGGCTTTTGCGGGAGGCGCAAAATGCCGCACGGGCTTTTCCCGCCAGATATTGCGGCGGCAGGCAAACTGTGATTGAAGCAGACCATATAGCTTGGATTCTGCGTTCGGTTTGATCGAGATCAGACGCATGGGGAGATTTTAGTGATGAACAGGGCTTTTGCAGTGATGACGGCGCTCATCTGTCTGCTCTTTGCTTCCGCGGGTTTTGCGGACCAGCCGCACCCGTGGCAGATTGATTTCCAGGCGGCCGCAACGCCGATCATGCACCAGATCCGCTGGTTCAACCACTATACGCTGTGGTTCATCGTGCCGACCACGCTGCTGGTTCTGGCCCTGCTGGTCGTCGTCGTCGTGAAGTTCCGCGCCAGCGCCAATCCGGTACCGTCGCGCACAAGCCACAACACGGCGATCGAGATCATCTGGACGCTTGGCCCGGTTCTCATCCTCTTCTTCCTCGCCATTCCATCCTTCAACCTCCTGAATGCCCAGCTCGAAATTCCGGACTCGGACATGACGGTCAAGGCCACCGCCACCCAGTGGCAGTGGAACTACGAATATGAAGGCACGCCGGCGCCGGTCGCCTTCGACAGCTTCATGCTGAAGGACCAGGACCGCGCCGCCGCCGGCAAGACCGATGCTGCCGTCTATCCGCGCCTTCTTGCCGTCGACAACGAAATGATCATCCCGGTCAACAAGACCGTGCGTGTTCTGGTGACTGCCGCTCCGTCCGACGTTATCCACGCCTTCGCAATGCCGGCCTTCGGGGTCAAGATCGATGCCGTTCCTGGCCGCCTGAACGAAACCTGGTTCAAGGCCGAGAAGGAAGGTCTTTATTACGGCCAGTGCTCCGAACTGTGCGGCAAGGACCACGCGTACATGCCGATCGCCATCCGCGTCGTCTCGGAAGACAAGTACAAGACCTGGCTCGCAGCTGCTGCGACCGACCTGCCGGGCGCCTACAAGGCTCTCGTGGCTGCGGTCGACAAGCCTGCCGGCAATTTTGCCGTCGCGGCAAACGAATCCAAGTAATTCAGAGGAGTGAGGACAATGGCTGGACATTCCGCTCACGACGATCACGCACATGCTCGCACCTCCCACGACGATGCGCATGCTCACGACGATCATCATGGTCATTCGCACACGCCGACTTTTGCTCAGCGCTGGCTGTTTTCGACCAACCACAAGGACATCGGCACGCTCTACCTGATCTTCGCGATCATGGCGGGTATTCTCGGCGGCCTTCTTTCCGTTGCCATGCGCATGGAACTGCAGGAGCCGGGTATCCAGATCTTCCACGGTCTGGCATCGATGGTCTACGGTTTCGAAGGTGATGCCGCCATCGACGGCGGCAAGCACATGTTCAACGTGTTCACCACCGGCCACGCGCTGATCATGATCTTCTTCATGGTCATGCCGGCGATGATCGGCGGTTTCGCCAACTGGATGGTGCCGATCATGATCGGCGCGCCGGACATGGCCTTCCCGCGCCTGAACAACATTTCCTTCTGGCTGCTCGTGCCGGCCTTCCTGCTCCTGCTGCTTTCGATGTTCGTCGAAGGTCCGGCAGGCGCATACGGCGTCGGCGGCGGCTGGACCATGTATCCGCCGCTTGCGACGATGGGCCATCCGGGTCCGGCGGTCGATCTTGCGATCTTCTCGCTGCACGTCGCCGGCGCGTCCTCGATCCTCGGTGCGATCAACTTCATCACCACGATCCTGAACATGCGCGCTCCGGGCATGACGCTGCACAAGATGCCGCTGTTTGCCTGGGCCGTTCTGGTCACCGCATTCCTGCTGCTGCTGTCGCTGCCGGTTCTGGCGGGCGCCATCACCATGCTTCTGACCGACCGCAACTTCGGCACGACCTTCTTCGCGCCGGAAGGCGGCGGCGACCCGATCCTCTACCAGCACCTGTTCTGGTTCTTCGGTCACCCGGAAGTGTACATCCTGATCCTGCCCGGCTTCGGCATTATCAGCCACATCGTCTCGACCTTCTCCAAGAAGCCGGTCTTCGGTTATCTCGGCATGGCCTATGCCATGGTCGCGATCGGCGCCGTCGGCTTCATCGTCTGGGCCCATCACATGTACACGGTCGGCCTGTCGCTCGACGCGCAGCGCTATTTCGTGTTCGCGACGATGGTCATCGCGGTTCCGACCGGCATCAAGATCTTCTCCTGGATCGCGACGATGTGGGGCGGTTCGCTGACCTTCTCGACACCGATGATCTGGGCGATCGGCTTCATCTTCCTGTTCACCGTCGGCGGCGTCACGGGCGTCCAGCTCGCCAATGCCGGCCTCGACCGTTCGCTGCATGACACCTATTACGTCGTGGCCCACTTCCACTACGTTCTGTCGCTCGGCGCGGTCTTCGCCATCTTCGCGGCCTGGTACTACTGGTTCCCGAAGATGTTCGGCTACATGTATAACGAAAAGATCGGCAAAGCGCATTTCTGGGTCATGTTCATCGGCGTCAACCTGGTGTTCTTCCCGCAGCACTTCCTCGGGCTGGCCGGCATGCCGCGCCGTTACATCGACTATCCGGATGCATTCGCCGGCTGGAACTACATTTCCTCTCTCGGCTCCTACGTCTCCTTCGTCGGTGTGCTGATCTTCCTCTATGGCGTCTGGGAAGCCTTCGCGAAGAAGCGCGTCGCCGGCGACAATCCGTGGGGCGAAGGTGCGACCACGCTGGAATGGCAGCTTTCTTCGCCGCCGCCGTACCACCAGTGGGAACAGCTGCCGCGCATCAAGTAAGCGGGCAATCTTTGAAGAAGGGCATCGCGGCAACCGCGATGCCCTGAAATACCAGACAGGACGGTTTAATGACGGTTATGGACAATCACGACGCTCTTGGCACCGATGGAGGCTCGCGCCTCTCGGAGGCGAGCGCGCGCGATTTCTTCGAACTCCTGAAGCCGCGGGTGATGTCGCTCGTGGTCTTCACCGCATTCGCCGGCCTCATTCTCGCGCCCGGTCAGATCAATCCGGTCCTCGGCGTGATTTCCATTCTCTGCATCGCCGTCGGCGCCGGCGCCTCCGGTGCGCTCAACATGTGGTATGACGCCGATATCGACGCCGTCATGACCCGCACCGCCAAGCGCCCGATCCCGGCCGGTCGCATCCTGCCGCAGGAAGCGCTCGCCTTCGGCCTGACGCTCTCGGTCTTCTCGGTCGTCATCCTCGGCCTTGCGGTCAACTGGTTCTCCGCCGGCCTGCTGGCGTTCACGATCTTCTTCTACGCCGTCGTCTACACGATGTGGCTGAAGCGCTCGACGCCGCAGAATATCGTCATCGGCGGCGCCTCCGGCGCGTTTCCGCCGATGATCGGCTGGGCCTGCGTCACGGGCGGCGTCTCGCTCGACAGCATCCTGCTTTTCCTGATCATCTTCCTGTGGACCCCGGCGCATTTCTGGGCGCTCGCGCTCTTCAAGATGCGCGACTACGGCTCCGTCGGCGTGCCGATGATGCCCAATGTCGCGGGCGAGGCCTCCACCAAGAACCAGATCATCGTCTACGCGGTGCTGACGGCGGTGATCGCGGTTGTACCGACCTTCACCGGCCTTGCCGGCCTCGGTTACGGCATTTTCGCCGCCGTGCTCGGCGCGATCTTCGTCATCTGTTCCATCGCCGTCCGGCGCATGCCCGACGGCGACGAGAAGATGATGCCGGCGAAGAAGATGTTCGCCTATTCGATCTTCTATCTGTTCGCGATCTTCTCGGGCCTGCTGGCCGACCGGCTGCTGGCCGGGTTGCCGCACTTCGTGGGAGGCCTGCTGTGATGGAGACCGTCAAGCTCAGCGAAGCCCAGAGGAAGTCGCGCCGCAACCGCAATATCGCGCTCGGCATCGTCCTTGCCGGGCTCGTGGTCCTCTTCTACATCATGACGCTGGTGAAAATCGGCGGAGTCGGGAACTAGGGTGGAGCGATGACGGACGTGGTTCGGAACGGTCAGGCGCAGAACGGTCAGGTAAAGCGGGTCAGCAACAGCGCGATCTTCGCCGGCTGTGCCGTTTTTGTGGCCGGCATGGTCGGTGCCGCCTATGCTTCCGTGCCGCTCTATCGCCTGTTCTGCCAGGTCACCGGCTATAACGGCACGACCCAGCGCGTCGAGCAGTATTCCGACAAGATCCTGAACAAGCCGATCCAGGTCACGTTCGACGCCAACATCTCGCCGGGCCTGAACTGGGAGTTCAAGCCCGCCAAGACGGTCAACCCGAAGATCGGCGAGACCGTACAGATCGAATATACCGCGACCAACCGCTCGTCGAAGCCGACGACGGGGAGCGCCGTGTTCAACGTGACGCCGATGGAAGCCGGCGCCTATTTCAACAAGGTCGAGTGCTTCTGCTTCACCGAGCAGACGCTGCAGCCCGGCCAGTCGGTTCAGATGCCGGTGGTGTTCTTCGTTGACCCGGAGATCGCCACGGCCCAAGAGACCAAGAACATCAAGACGATCACCCTGTCCTACACCTTCTATCCGAGCGAACCGTCCAAACCGGTTGCCGCTCTGCCGGAAGGCCAGAAGACGGGCACAGGGAAACTTTAAGAGGGTTCGCCGGTTTTCCGGCGAAGCAGGCATTCATCCGGGGATTCTGACATGGCCGACGCGCATCAGAAAAATCACGACTACCACATCATCGATCCGAGCCCGTGGCCGATCCTGGCTTCACTTGGCGCCTTCGTCATGACCTTTGGCGGCGTCGGCTACATGCGCTATCTGCATGGCGGCCAATTCCACATCTTCGGTCTGGATCTTGCCACGCCGTGGCTGTTCTACATCGGCCTTGCCATCATCCTCTACACGATGGTCGGCTGGTGGGCGGACACGATCAAGGAAGGCAATTCCGGCGCGCATACCCGCGTCGTGTCGCTGCACCTGCGCTACGGCATGATCATGTTCATCGCTTCCGAAGTGATGTTCTTCGTCGCCTGGTTCTGGGCTTTCTTCGATGCGAGCCTTTATGCCAACGAGGCGATCCAGGCTACCCGCGTCGAGTTCCTCGGTGGTCAGTGGCCGCCGAAGGGCGTCGAGGTGCTCGATCCGTGGCACCTGCCGATCTACAACACGATCATCCTGCTTCTGTCCGGCACCTGCGTCACCTGGGCTCACCATGCGCTGCTGCACGGCGACCGCAAGGGTCTGATCACCGGCCTCTCGCTCACCGTCGCGCTCGGCATCCTGTTCTCCTGCGTCCAGGCTTACGAATACATCCACGCGCCGTTCGCCTTCTCGAACTCGATCTACGGCGCGACCTTCTTCATGGCGACCGGCTTCCACGGTTTCCACGTTCTGGTCGGCACGATCTTCCTGCTGGTCTGCCTGCTGCGCGCGGTTGCCGGCGGCTTCACGCCCACCCAGCATTTCGGCTTCGAAGCGGCCGCCTGGTACTGGCACTTCGTCGACGTGGTCTGGCTGTTCCTGTTCTTCGCCATCTACATCTGGGGTGGCTGGGGCGCACCGCTCGCCCACTGATCGAGAGGACATGAATTCGGGAAGGGCGGCGATGAGCCGCCCTTCTGCTTTTTGAGGATTGATACGAATGGCGACCAAGGCTCCCTTTCCAACCGCATCGGATAAAACACCCGGCCGTGGCCGGGTGATCGCGACCGCCGTCGCGGTGCTGGCGGCGCTTGCCATCCTGTTGTCGCTGGGCACCTGGCAGGTGGAGCGGCTGCATTGGAAGGAAGCCCTGCTCGCCGATATCGCGGAGCGGCGGGCGGCGGCACCGGTTACGCTTTCCGATATCGAGGCGATCCGGACGTCCGGAGGCGATATCGAATACCGCCGGGTGTCGGTCACCGGGATATTCGATCATGCCAGGGAGCGGCATTTCTTCGCGACCTTCAACGGCCAGACCGGATTCTACATCTATACCCCGATGACGCTCTCCGACGGCCGCATCCTGTTCGTCAACCGAGGTTTCGTGCCCTACGAGATGAAGGACCCGAAGACCCGTACCGCCGGGCAGGCTGTCGGCCAGCAGACCGTCACCGGTTATGCGCGGGTGCGGCTTGGCGAAAAGCCGTCCTCCATCGTGCCGGACAACGATAGGGTGAAGAACATCTTCTACTGGAAGGATCTCGATGCCATGGCCTCCACCACCGGGATCGACCCCGCCGGAGTCGTGCAGTTCTTCGTGGATGCCGACGCGTCGGTCTCCAATACGGGCGGCTGGCCGAAAGGCGGCGTCACCCAGTTCGACCTCCCCAACAGCCACCTGCAATATGCCGTGACCTGGTACGGGCTTGCCGCAGCCCTGGTTGCCGTCGTCATCGGCATGATCTTCCGCCGCAAACGCGCCTGACCCGCAGGATAGGCTTGCTTCGGTCCCTCCCCAGACCTACATCGGTTGGAACAGAGCGCGCGTCTTCCAAAAGGGCAGCGCCGAAGGAGCACCCATGAACACCGACCTTCTCAACCTTTTCGACTGCGACGAGACCAAGCTGCGCTCGATCCTCTCCGAGGCGCTTACCGGCGCCGATGACGGCGAGCTCTTCGTGGAACATGCCCAGGCGGAATCGCTGACCTTCGACAATGGCCGCCTGAAGGGCGGTTCCTTCAATACCGACCAGGGCTTTGGCCTGCGCTCGGTCGCCGGCGAGGCGGTCGGGTATGCGCATGCGGGCGAGCTTTCGGCGGCGGCACTTTCGCGCGCCTCCCATGCGGTTCGCGCCGTCACCGCCGGGTATTCCGGCTCCTATGCCGCAGCCCCGCAGCGCACCAACAAGAAATATTACGGCGACGAGAACCCGATCGGATCCCCGAGCTTCGAGGAGAAGGTCAAGCTGCTGACCGATATCGACGCCTATCTGCGCTCCAAGGACGACAAGGTGCGGCAGGTGACGGCCACCGTTTCCGCAAGCTGGCAGGTGGTCGACATCCTGCGCGCCGACGGCCATCGTGTGCAGGACATCCGCCCGATGACCCGCATCAACATTTCCGTCGTCGTCGGTGACGGCGACCGGCAGGAAAGCGGTTCGTTCGGCACCGGCGGCCGCATTGGCTTTGGCGATTTCGTGACCGAAGGCAACTGGCAGACCGGCGCCGACGAGGCGCTGCGCCAGGCGCTGGTCAACCTCACCGCCATCGACGCGCCGGCCGGCACGATGGACGTCGTGCTCGGCTCCGGCTGGCCGGGCGTGATGCTGCACGAGGCGGTCGGCCACGGGCTCGAAGGCGATTTCAACCGCAAGAAGACCTCGGCCTTTGCCGGGCTTCTGGGCGAGATGGTTGCGGCGCCCGGCGTCACGGTCGTCGATGACGGCACGATCGACAACCGCCGCGGCTCGCTGACGATCGACGACGAAGGCACGCCGTCGGCCTACAACGTGCTGATCGAAAACGGCAAGCTGGTCGGCTACATGCAGGATCGCCAGAACGCCCGGCTGATGGGCGTCAACCCAACCGGCAACGGCCGCCGGCAGGGTTATGCCTATACGCCGATGCCGCGGATGACCAACACCTACATGCTCGGCGGCGACAAGAGCCCGGAAGAAATCATCGCCTCGGTGAAGAAGGGCATCTACGCCGTCTCCTTCGGCGGCGGCCAGGTGGACATCACGTCGGGCAAGTTCGTGTTCGGCTGCACCGAGGCCTACATGATCGAGAACGGCAAGATCGGCCCGGCTATCAAGGGCGCCATGCTGATCGGCAACGGTCCGGATGCGATGCGCCGGGTCTCGATGGTCGGCAACGACATGAAGCTCGACACCGGCATCGGCAATTGCGGCAAGGGCGGCCAATGGGTCCCCGTCGGCGTCGGGCAACCGCATCTGCGGATGGATCAGGTGACGGTGGGTGGGACGAAGGCTTGATGACGCCGTTCACAACTCCAGATCGTGAGCTCTTACCTCATTCTCAATCTTAGAGACTAGGCTATCTAATTCGGTCTCCTCGAAAATCTCAGGGCTATTGGGAGCAGTTTCCAAAATTGCTAGCGCTGTTCGATAAGCTTCGTTCAGAGCCACATTGGATGGCGCCCCAACAATAAAATGAGGTTTAAAACGCTCTGCCTCTCCTCCCGCGACGACAGCGGAGAGATGACCCAGCCATTCTCGAGCTTTACTTTTTATGCCGTCCGCATCAGCAAGATCGAAGGAGAGCGACTCATATACATGCCACTGCCCATTTTTCCAGGCATGCTTAAATATGATATCATCTAGTCCGCCACGAATTGACTTCTCTTGGAGTCGTTGGGCAAGGTTACGCTCTTCTAGCATTTGACGAACTGGACGCCAGACATCATCGTCAGTGCGCCGGTTGCGAGAATGCGTATCATACCTGGATACAAAGCGCTCATAAAGGCGATCGACCGTTTCCTCAGCGTGCGAAGTAAGACCAGAACCAGAAGATGACCATTGGAACGAGCTGTAGTCAGCCGGGACAGCTTTGTTTCCGATAGAGACCGCATCACCTTCAGTTTTTAAAAAGCCCGCATTTGCTTCGCTTTTTGCTATACGTTGAAGAGCGCGCCGAATAGCGTACATGGATGACACAAAGGCGCTACGATCAATATCGGGAAATATTCCTTTTAAACGACCAATCGTAGCCCGAGTTTTGAATTTCACCACACCGGTAGATGGCACAAATAACACTACGCCGACGTTAACGAATTCGCCTGTAAGCACATCGTGTACATACCGCAGCAGGGTATAGCTATAAGCCATTTTGCTTGTCATTTTAGCACCCGCCTCACTTCCTCCAAAACAGCATCGATATTATCCCGTGCTGTTTTAATCAATTGGGCCGCATCGACCGCAGAAGACTTGGCATCACTCCATTCAACCGGGAGCACATTCTCATAATCGCCAATTTTGTTGTCAGTTAGTTTTTCCCAAGCCGAACGGATGGATGTGTAATCAATCGAGCGCCCTCTTAAACCCTCTCTAAATATATGGTTTCCATTCGTTTCAAACGACTTAAGGCCACCAATATGCCAAGGCGGCTTCCAACCGATCACAAGTTTATGAGAAAACGCCAACTCGTGATCAAAAATGCGAAGCTCATCTCCACGAACGAGGCAATTCGGATTCCCTAGCCTTCTGTCTGGATTTTGGATAACACAGTCGAATACAAATATTCCGGCAGCGGTGAGCAGCATACTTTCGGAAATCCGGTTGCCAGCGCCCCAGGCTCCGAACTGACCGATCACTAAGCGTGATCCAAAGGCGATTGGCGAACTGTTTTCAGCTTTTACGCGCCTACCTATATCTGGAATAGTAGCGATCCACTCAGGCGTGGTTTCTACAAGAAACGGCTCCGGAACGGGCAGGCATAGATCACCGGCGAGGCATGCGCTAATGACCTCGCGTGCTAAATTAACATTTCCCTGATCACAACCAGCCGAAAATTTCGCTACCACTTCAACTGTATTACCATCCGGCAGCTCACAGGTAATAGCTGAGGGCTGGGTCCGCCCATTTTTGATCGCCGTATCATATTGGATAGGAGAAACACGTCGCAGCACGCTTAGTTTATTCCATCCAGCGCATCTGATTGCCTTAATTTCTGTATACTCGCTTAGATGGAGAAAGTCATCTACCCAAATTTGCCCCGAACCATACCTGCCTTGACACCCAGACCCAAATCCCGGCAGGTGCGGACCATCAGATCCCATCCGCATCACGGCATTTTCCATGGACTCCGCCAATCCGATTTCCGCCTTGCTGGACGCATGGATTCCGGGCCATGAGCCGGCGCAACTCGTGTTTCTTTTCCTTTCGGCCCTGATTGCCGGGCTGGCGCGCGGGTTTTCCGGGTTCGGCGGAGCGCTGATCTTCGTTCCGCTCGCCGGTGCAGCCGTCGGCCCGAAGATCGCCCCTGCCCTGCTGCTCGTCATCGACGGTGTGACGACGCTCGGCATGGTGCCGGACGGCTGGAAGCGCGCCAACCGCCGCGAGGTGGGTACGATGCTGATCGGTACGCTGATCGGCGTGCCGGCCGGCACGACGCTGCTGGCATTGATCGATCCGACGGCGCTCCGGTGGCTGATCTCGGTCGTCGTGCTCTTTCTGCTGATCTTCCTGATTTCCGGCTGGCGTTATCATGGCAAGCCGAAGACGCCGCTGACGATCGGCGTCGGGGCACTTGCCGGCCTGTTCGGCGGCGCGGCGCAACTCTCCGGGCCGCCGGTCGTCGCCTACTGGCTCGGCGGCGCCATCCCGCCGCTCACCGTGCGCGCCAACCTCATCGTCTATTTCGCGCTTGCGACCGTGATCTCCGCCGCGGCCTATGTCATCGGCGGTCTTTTGACGTTCGACGTTCTTGCCCTCGCACTGATCGCCGGGCCGGGTTACGGCTTCGGTGTGATCGCCGGTTCGAGACTGTTCGGTTTTGCCTCCGAAGGCACCTTTCGGCGCATCTGCTTCCTGCTGATCGCCATGGCGGCGATCGTCAGCCTGCCGCTTTTCGACGCCCTGCGGCCCTGACCAAGATCAGGCCCCTGCTTATTCAGCAAGACTTAACTGGTCCGGGGTAGGGTCGCCCTCACCGAAGTAACGTGGGCGTGATCGCGGTGGGGAATACCAGGGAGAGGTTTCAGGCGCTTTGGCGCCGCGATGTCAAACGCCGGCTTGTCGCCGGTGGCCTCGACATGGCCGCAGCACTCGCCCGTGCCGGGATGATGCCCAATGCGCGCGGCCACGGCGCCATCTTTACCCTCCATCATGTGCGGCCGAAACAGAGCCGTCCGCTGCAGCCGAGCGGACATCTGGAAGTGACACCGGATTTCCTCGGCGAAGCGATCGAACGGCTTTCGGCCGAAGGCTACGAGTTCATCCCTTTGAGCGCCGTACCGGCACGGCTTGCCGCGCCGACCAAGCAGCCCTTCGCGGCCTTCACGCTCGACGACGGCTACCGCAACAATGCCGAATACGCGCTGCCCGTATTTGCCCGCCACGGCGTGCCCTTCACGATATTCGTGACCCGCGGGTTCGCCGAGCGAAGCCATTCGCTGTGGTGGGAGACGGTCGCCGAACTGCTCGGGCGCGAGCGGGAAGTGACGTTCGATTTCGGCGGCGGACCTGAAGTCCTCGACCTCACCTCCGAGGCGAGAAAATTCGACGCCTTCGACCGCTTCTCAAGCTATGTCCTGGAAGTGGAAGAGACGGCCGCCGTCTCGCGGATCGATGCGCTGGCGAGAAAACACGGCGTCGATCCGCTGAAGATCACCGCCGACCTGACCATGAATGCCGAGGAGCTCCGCTCGGTCGCCGCCCATCCGCTGGCTTCGCTCGGTGCCCATACGACGAGCCACAGGGCCGTCGCCCGGCTTTCGGCGGAAGACGCCCGCGCAGAGATGAAGCAGTCGGCCGACTGGATCGAGGCCTTGACCGGCGACCGGCCGGACACGATCGCCTATCCCTATGGCAGCCGCGCCGCGGTCTCCGAGCGCGACTACGGCATCGCCAGGGAGCTCGGCTTTTCGGTTGCGGTGACGACGCAGCCCGGCACGCTCTGCGCCAAATACGTGAGCAGGCTCACCGGCCTGCCGCGCATCTCGCTCAACGGCTATTACCAGCAGCCGCGCTACGTCTCGGCACTCGCTTCAGGCATTCCCTTCGCGATCGGGCGGTGAGCTGCCCTCACGGATACATCCTCACCTTCTCCCACGGGCCGTCGGCGACGGCACGGCGGAATTCGATGCGGTCGTGCAGGCGGAACTGGCGGTCGTGCCAGAACTCGATCGACACCGGCCTGATGCGGAAACCGGACCAGTAGGGCGGGCGCGGAATGTCGCCGATCGCGTAGCGGGCGGTGTATTCGGCCACCGATTTTTCGAGCGCGAAGCGGGTTTCGAGCGGCCGGGACTGTTTCGACGCCCAGGCGCCGATGCGGCTGCCGCGGGCGCGCGAGGCGTAGTAGGCGTCCGCCTCGGCATCGCTCACCACCTCCACCTCGCCGCGCAGGCGAACCTGGCGGCGCAGCGATTTCCAGTGGAAACACATCGCCGCCTTTTTCTGGCCGAGGATCTCGCGGCCCTTCTGGCTTTCGAAATTGGTATAGAAGACGAAACCGTTCTCGTCATACCCCTTCAACAGGACCATGCGAACGTTCGGCATGCCGTTTTCATCGACGGTTGCAACCGCCACGGCGTTCGGATCGTTGGGTTCGGAGTTCTCGGCATCCTTCAGCCAGGAACCGAAAAGCGCGAAAGGTTCGTTCTCGGCGGTGAAGTCACCAGTTGTTAACCCGCTCTCAGACATATTGACTAAAATACTCCCAATCTCATGAAAAATGCCCGAGTTTTTCAGTCGGACAGGACGCACGGTGGTAGTGATAGCAAAGTCGAAGAGCCGCACAAAGAGGTCGTTTCTCCTCGGCAGACGGGCAGCCGCCCTCTGCCTTGCAGGGCTTTCGCTTGCCGGTTGTACCAGCAGCCTCGATCTCTTCGGGAGCTCCCCAAAAGTCGACCGGTCGATCGCGACCGGCACGGTGCCTGGCGCGCCCCAGCACACGGGCGCCACGCTTTCCGACGAAGCGACTGTGCGTAACGCCGTCTCCTCGGCCGACCTTGCGAAGGTCGGCGCGGCATCCGTTCCGTGGGCCAACACCGCAACGGGCAGCGCCGGCGTGGTGTCACAGATCCGTGAGGCCCGCAACGGCGAGCAGATCTGCCGCGCCTTCACCACGACGCGGCATTCCTACGAGGGTATCGCCATGTTCTCCGGGCAGACCTGCCTGACCGGCAGCGGCGACTGGATGCTCACCGCCTTCGACCGCCAGTAGTCGCGGTCCACCCCTCCTCCAAAGGCCGACGCGGCCGCGAAGATGCGTATCTGGCGATTCGGCAAATCGTGCCGGAAACCATTCGTTTACCTTAACGAGTGGGAGTGGCGGCCGCGTAACCACTGATTCACAAGTCCTAACATAGGCTCGGCGGATGTAAGCAGTAATCTGTCCGTAACATGAGGAACCGGCGGATGCCTGTCGGAGTTGTGACGAGTATCGGGGGTCCAAGGATCAAGCGGGGGCCTGCCGTTTCAAGTAACCGGTGGTCCCACAATGCGTGATCCCTATTCTCTTCTCGGCGTGAAGCGCAATGCCGAGCCTGATGAAATCAAGGCAGCCTGGCGCGCCAAGGCCAAGACCGTTCATCCCGACCAGAATCAGGACGATCCGTCTGCGACGAGCCGTTTCGCAGAGATCGGCCAGGCCTACGAGGTCCTGAAGGACCCCGAGCGCCGCAAGCGATACGACAAGGCCGCCGAGATGCACCAGACCATCATGCAGCAGCGCAATGCTGCCCGCGAAGCCGCCGAACGTGCCAAGGTCGCCAAGGCCAACGCCGAAAAGGTCATGGAAGAACTCGCCAAGGCCAATGCGCAGAACGCCAAGGCGCAGGCCCAGCCACAGGCGCAGGCTCGCGGCCAATCGCAGGCTCAGGCTCAAGCTCAGAACCAGTCCGGCCCGGCAGGCGAAACGCCCGAGGACATGATCGAGCGCATCTTCGGCGCTGCGGCAGCCGAACAGGCAAAATCTCACCCGACCGGCTCGCCGCAGGCAAATGGCGATTCGGCCGACGCGGCCAAGGCAGAGGCATCCGGCGGCGAAAAGCCTCCCCTGCCCGCCCTTGCCATCGACCTTATCGCCTCCATCGTGCGTCGCTTCCGCGGCACGACGCCGGCACCGGAAAAGGCTCCGGACATTTCCGTCGAAGCGACCGTCACCGTCGAGGATCTGCTGAAGCTCAACACGATCACGCTGAAAATGGCCGACGACCGCGAAGTGCGCCTCGCCTTGGAAAAAGGCATGACGGAAGGCCATGTGGCGCGCCTGAAGGGCCAGGGCCTCAAGCTCACCGGCATGAAATCCGGCGACCTCCTCGCCTCGATCAAGATTGCCCGCGACAGCCGTTTCCGCGTCGAAGGTTTCGATCTCCACACGACCCTGTCGATCTCGCTCGAAGATGCCGTTCTAGGCGGCGATGCCTCGGTCGAGACGCCGGACGGCAATCGCAACATCAGCATTCCGGCCTGGTCCGGCTCCGACCAGACGGTCCGGCTGAACGGCCTTGGCCTCCATGACGATGCCGGCGGCCGCGGCGAGCTGGTGGTCGAACTTCGCGTCGTGCTGTGGGAAAAGCCGAACGAAAAGGTCACCGACCTGATGCGGCACATGCGTCACGGGCTGTATGTCTGAAGACAGCGCCCAATATGACAGTTTTGCGTCGGTATTCACCGCTGCGCACCCTTTGTTACCGCCACTAACACGAGATGATCCAAGTCTGCTTGAACCCTAGAGCCGCCTATGTCATAGGCAGCGTTCATCTAAGGTATCAGGGGACTATGTATGGTTCAGGCTTCCGGCCTCATGGCAGGCAAACGCGGTCTCATCATGGGCGTGGCCAACAACCGTTCGATCGCGTGGGGCATTGCCAAGGCCATCCACAGCCAAGGCGGGGAAGTAGCGTTCACCTACCAGGGCGATGCGCTCAAGAAGCGCGTCGAGCCGCTGGCGGCTGAACTCGGCGCCTTCATGGCCGGCCATTGCGACGTCGGCGACGAATCGACCATCGACGAGGTCTTCGACAATCTCGAAAAACACTGGGGCAAGATCGACTTCCTGGTGCATGCGATCGGCTTTTCCGACAAGGACGAGCTGACCGGCCGCTATGTCGATACCTCGGCGGACAATTTCGCCAAGACCATGCAGATCTCGGTCTATTCCTTTACATCGGTCGCAAGGCGCGCGGAAAAGCTGATGACCGACGGCGGCTCGATGCTGACGCTGACCTATTACGGTGCTGAAAAGGTCATGCCGAACTACAACGTCATGGGCGTCGCCAAGGCGGCACTCGAAGCGAGCGTCAAATATCTCGCCGTCGATCTCGGCCCGAAGAACATCCGCGTTAACGCGATCTCGGCAGGCCCGATCAAGACGCTCGCAGCGTCGGGTATCGGCGACTTCCGCTACATTCTCAAATGGAACGAATACAATGCGCCGCTGCGCCGTACCGTCACCATCGAGGAAGTCGGCGATGTCGGTCTCTACATGCTGTCCGACCTGTCTCGCTCCGTCACCGGCGAAACCCATCACGCCGACAGCGGCTACCATGTCGTCGGCATGAAGGCCGTCGACGCGCCTGATATTTCGGTCATCAAGGACTGATGCTCTTCCAGGGACGTCTGCCGTGCTCATCTACATGATCCGCCACGGGCAGACGGACTGGAATGCCGAAGGCCGGCTCCAGGGCCAGCAGGATATACCGCTCAATGCGCTCGGCCGCTCCCAGGCGACGCGCAACGGCGAGCGGCTGCGCGAGATGATCGGCGCGGCCGACGGGTTCAGCTTCATCGCCAGCCCGCTGTCGCGGACTCGCGAAACCATGGAACGGCTGCGCACCGCCATGGGCCTCGATCCCCTCGCCTATAAGACCGACAAACGGCTGATCGAGGTCTCCTTCGGCGACTGGGAAGGCTACACACTCGATGAAATCGGCCACATTTCTCCGGATCGGCTCAGCGCCCGGGCCGAGCAGAAATGGAGTTTCATCCCGCCGGGCACGTCTGCCGAGAGCTATGAGATCCTCTGCTGGCGGATCGGCGCCTGGCTGCAATCCCTCGACGGCCCGACCGTCTGCGTCAGCCATGGCGGAGTGATCCGCTCGCTCTTCCGACTGATCGGAAACCTCGACGAAGACGAGGCCGCCACCGTTCCGACACCGCAGGACCGCATCCTTGAAGTCGATACCCGCAGCAACCAGATCGAATGGGTCTGACCGTAGCTGAAACGGCGCAACATATATTCTAAATTATACTTCGCTAAGCCTGCAGTATTACTGAACAATCTGCAGATCATCGACGACGCGGCTGCCATCGACAACCGTGTAGAAGACGAGCACTTTGACGCCTGCCTTCAAGCCCTCGAAATTGAATTCCTCAGGCACCTTGTAGGTCTTTCCGTCGTCGAGCGTGAAGTTGAGCGCCTTCGCGTCCACGGCCTTGATCGTGGCTTCGACGTCGGCACTTTGCGCCCAGCTGTTGAGGGGCGAAAAGACGCTGGCCGTGGCAAGCAGAGCAGCAATCAGGATGCGCATGGTCGAAAGCCTTGATGAGGTCGATGATGTCTCGTTTCGAAGCACAGATAGCCTCCTGATTGTGGCGAAAATCGCCCCGCACCATGACATTTTCCGTATAAGTAATGGGCTGATAGTTAACGCTTTTCCAAGATTCGATGCCGCGCGGCGATCGAGCCCCGCCACGTCCGCAAACCATTCATAGTATTCGTACAATAAATCGCGCCAAAGTTTGTAGGGTGTGGTGAAAGCGTAAATTAACCCCCGCCCCATAGGCTGCCCCATCATGCCACAGAGGTTAATGAGAAGGTTTGCGCGCGTGAAATTCTGGCCGTTGTCCGGTTCCAAATCACTGCGCCTCGCGCGCAGCACCAAGGCCCCGACGGCAATCGCATTCGTCATCGCCCTTACGGTGATCTCGATCGGCGTGATCGTCGATCAACGTTATACCGAGGGCTTTCGGAGCGACCTTCGGGCGACGACGGAAAATGTTGCCGGCCTGTTGGCGCGGCGCCTCATTGCACGCGTGGAGACCGACACCGCTGCCGCCGGCCATCTGGTCCACGCCCTGAGGGAAGACGCAGAGGGCTCTGCGGAGGGGTTCAAGCACTACGTTGACAAGGCGCTTGGCGAGGCAGCGCATTTTTCGGGCGTGGCGGTCGCGCCCAATTTCGAGTTTGCCCAGTTCATCACGCGCGACGGCATTGCCGGCGGCATGCCGGGCAAGGTCGGCAGGATCGATATCCCGCGCCTCGCGAACGACCTGAAATCCGTCAGCGGCCGCAACCGCGTATCGCTGCTGAGCGGAAGTCAGGAGGAACACCTGACCCTCGTCGTGCCGGTGCCGAAGGAAGAGGGCGACACCGAGCTGTGGGGCGCCATCGCCGTGCTGATCGACAAGCAGGGCCTGATGGAGGCGTCCGGCGTCACCTTCTCCCCCGCGACGGCGACGAAACCGAACCTGATCAATCTCGAATGGCTGAACGTCGTCTTGCGGGACGCGGACAGGCCGGAATATTTCGCCTTCTTCGGCAATGACTCGATCGAGGACCAGTCTCCGATGAAATGGGCGGTGCCTATCGGCGGCGCCAACTGGACGCTGCTTGCCGCTCCTCGTTCCGGCTGGGACGTCGTGCCGCCCAGCCAGCTGGGGATCCGCCTCGCCATCGTGATTGCCGCACTCGCGATTATCGTGCCGATCTTCGTCGCCACCTCGCTGATTTCGGAGCGCAACCGCAATATCGACGCACTGAAAGTGCGGGAACTCAACCTCATCGAGCTGTCGCAACGTTTCAACCTTGCCATGGAAGCCTCCAATATCGGCATCTGGGAGGTGACGGGCAACAGCAACAGTCTCTTCTGGGACAGCCGCGCCGCCGGGCTGCACGACAAGCCGGCGGCCAGCGAAGGCAATCGTCTCTACGACTGGCTCGGATCGATCTATCCGCCCGATCGGACGGCGGCCGAGACACATTTCATCAACTGCGCCTCCAGCAACACGCCCTGCAGCGAGACCTATCGCGTCCAGTTGCCGGACGGCACGCTGCGATACCTGAGGTCCGCGGGCGCGAACTATCGCAACGCCGACGGCACCCTGCGCACCACCGGTATCGTCTGGGACGTCACCGGCGACGTGGTGATGACGCAGACGCTGCGCAACGCCAAGGAAAATACCGACATCAAGAATGCCGAGCTGGAGCTGGCGCTCGATGAACTGTCGAACCGCGAACAGGACCTGGAAGAGCTGTCGCAGCGCCTCGACCTGGCGCTCGACTCCTACGACTGCGGCATCTGGGAGGCAGACCTGCGCGACAACAGCGCGTTCTGGGACGAGCGGATGCATCAGCTCTACGGGCTCGCCTATAGCGGCCGCCGCACGAGCCGGGAAGACTGGTTGAACTGCCTGCATCCCGACGACCGCGAAGCCGCCGTGAACGCCGCAGACAATTCGGTCGCTGTCGGAGAAAAGCTCAACGCCATCCACCGGATCATGCTGGAAAACGGCCAGATTCGCTATATCCGCTCGGTCGGCCAGGTCCATACGGCGCGCAACGGCATCGCCAAGATCGTCGGCATCGCCTTTGATATCACCGCCGACGTGCTGCTTGCCGACCAGCTCAAGAATGCCAAGGACGAAGCGGAAGCCAAAAACGCCGAACTCGAACTCGCCAAGAGCCGCATCGAGCACAATTCGCTGCACGATCCACTGACGCTGCTGGCCAACCGCCGCAAGCTGGACATGGAACTCGACCGGCTGTCGCGATCCAGCCACAGCGAGCGCCAGAAGTTCTCGATCCTGCATCTCGATCTCGACCGTTTCAAGCAGATCAACGACACGCTCGGCCATGCGGCGGGCGACGCGATGCTCGTGCACGCCTCGCGCATCCTGTCCCGCAACGTCCGCGGCAGCGATATCGTCGCACGTATCGGCGGCGACGAATTCGTGATCCTCGCCACCGGCAATTCCAGCAGCGAAGAGATAGGCCAGCTCGCCCAGCGCATCATTGCGGAATTCCACCAGCCGATCGATTTCGAAGGTTTCGCCTGTCGTTGCGGCGTTTCCATCGGCATCGCCCAGGCAAGCGGCATGAATGTCGATGCCCGCCGCACGCTCGTCAACGCCGATATCGCGCTCTACCGGGCGAAGGGCATGGGCCGCAACCGATACGAATTCTTCACCCAGAACCTGCAGGCCGAGATCGTCAGCCACAAGCGTACCGCCGACGAGGTGCTGGCCGGCATCGACAACGACGAATTCATCACCTTCTACCAGCCGCAGTTCGATGCCCGTACCAGCCAGCTGACCGGTGTCGAGGCCCTTATCCGCTGGAACCATCCGCATCACGGAATTCTGGCACCCGACCGGTTCCTGAAGATTGCCGAAGACCTCAATGTCTCCGCAGCACTCGACCATATCGTGCTCCAGACAGTCCTGAAGGACAAGATGCGCTGGGCGGCACTCGGTGTGCGGGTACCGAAGGTTTCCGTCAACGTTTCTTCCAAGCGCCTGCATGACGAGACGCTGATCGATACACTGCAAACGCTGGCGATCACGCCCGGCGAGATCTCATTCGAGCTGGTGGAATCGATTTTCCTCGACGAGAGCGAAGCATCGGCGGCCGGCAATCTCGAACGGATCAAGGAACTCGGCATCGATATCGAGATCGACGATTTCGGCACCGGCCATACCTCGATCGTCAGCCTTCTGAAGCTGAAGCCGAAGCGGCTGAAGATCGACCGCCAGCTCGTCATGCCGATCCTGACCTCGCCGCAGGAACGGGCGCTGGTGCGCTCGATCATCGACATCGCCCGTTCGCTCGGCGTGGAAACGGTGGCGGAAGGCGTCGAGACGATGCAGCATGCAAGCCTTTTGCGCGAACTCGGCTGCGATCTCTTGCAGGGTTACGCCTTCGCCCGGCCGCTCTCCTTCAACGATTTCACCCAGGCTGCGCATGCTGGCTGGCGCAAGGCCGCCTAGAGCCGGCATTGTTCACCATTCCGGCGCGATCGTTCCGTCAAGAAAGACTTGTCGCCCGGCAACCTTTTCCATATGACAGCCGCGTCAGAAGTTGGCGAAAGGCCAACTCCGCCACAGCTGGTCTTGTCACGCCATGTCGCACAACACGTTCGGTCATCTTTTCCGCGTCACCACCTGGGGTGAGAGCCATGGTCCGGCACTCGGCTGCGTCGTCGACGGCTGCCCGCCCGGCATCCGCTTCACGCTCGCGGAAATCCAGGCCTGGATGGACAAGCGCAAGCCTGGCCAGTCCCGCTTCGTGACGCAGCGGCGCGAGGAGGACATCGTCAAGGTGCTCTCCGGCGTGATGATCGATGCCGACGGCGAGACGATGATCTCGACCGGCACACCGATTTCCATGCTGATCGAGAATACCGACCAGCGCTCCAAGGATTACGGCGAGATCGCCCGCCGCTACCGGCCCGGCCACGCGGACTATACCTATGACGTGAAATACGGCATCCGCGACTATCGCGGCGGTGGCCGTTCTTCCGCCCGCGAGACGGCGGCCCGTGTCGCCGCCGGCGCGCTTGCCCGCAGGGTCGTGCCGGGCCTCAATGTCCGCGCCGCGCTGATCCAGATCGGCAAGCATAAGATCGATCGCGCCAACTGGGATTGGGATCAGGTCGATCAGAACCCGTTCTTCTGCCCGGACGCGGCGATGGTGCCCGTGTGGGAAGATTATCTCGACGGCATCCGCAAGGCCGGATCGTCGATCGGCGCCGTGGTGGAAGTTATCGCCGAGGGTGTTCCCGCCGGCCTCGGCGCTCCCGTCTATGGCAAGCTCGACCAGGATATCGCCAGCCTGCTGATGTCGATCAACGCCGTCAAGGGCGTCGAGATCGGCGACGGCTTCGGTGTCGCAGAACTTTCCGGCGAGGAAGATGCCGACGAGATGCGCATGGGCAATGACGGCCGGCGCATCTTCCTTTCCAACCATGCGGGCGGTATCCTCGGCGGCATCTCGACCGGCGAGGCGGTGGTCGCCCGCTTCGCGATCAAACCGACCTCCTCCATTCTTACCGAGCAGCGCTCGATCGACGTCGATGGCAACAATGTCGAGGTGCGCACCAAAGGTCGCCACGACCCCTGCGTCGGCATCCGCGCCGTGCCGATCGGCGAGGCGATGGTTGCATGCGCGATTGCCGATCACTACCTCCGCGACCGGGCCCAGACGGGCCACAGTCACTCCGGACGACATCTCTAGGAAACGACAGCCATGGCCTATGATCAGAAGCGCGTCGTCGACGCCCTCCGCGCCTTCGAAGCCGGCGAAATCGTCGTCGTAACCGATGACGACGACCGCGAGAACGAAGGCGACCTGATCGTCGCCGCCGTCCACTGCACGCCGGACAAGATGGCCTTCATCGTGCGCCACACGTCCGGCATCGTCTGCGCACCGATGCCGCGCGAGGAGGCCAAACGGCTCAACCTCAACGCCATGGTGGCGGAAAACGACAGCGCCCATACGACGGCCTTCACCGTCACCGTCGATTTCAAGCACGGCACCACGACCGGCATTTCCGCCGAGGACCGGACGCTCACCGTCCGCAATCTCGCCAATCCGAATGTCGGCCCGAGCGACTTCGTGCGGCCCGGCCATATCTTCCCGCTGATCGCCCGCGAAGGCGGGGTGCTGATGCGTTCCGGCCATACGGAAGCGGCCGTCGATCTCTGCAGGCTCGCCGGACTGCCGCCGATCGGCGTCATCTGCGAACTCGTCAACGACGATGGTACCGTGACGCGCGGCCAGCAGGTCACCGACTTTGCCGCCAAACATGGCCTGAAACAGGTTTCCGTCGCCGATCTGATCGCCTATCGCCAGCGCAAGGAAACGCTGATCGAGTTGCAGACGGCCTTTGACGTCGAGACGCCGCACGGCAAGGCAAAGGCGCATGCCTATTCGCTGCCCTGGGATCCGATGCAGCATGTGGCGGTGATCTTCGGCGACATCCGCGACGGCGTCGATATTCCCGTCCGCCTGCATCTCGAAAACGTCACCCGCGACGTATTCGGCACGCAGCGCTCGGTCGATCGTTACATGGCGAAGATCGAGGAAGAAGGCCGCGGCGTGATCATCTACCTGCGCGAAGGTTCGGTCGGCGTCGGCCAGAAGGATCATGGCCGCAAGCTGCGCCAGGACCAGGAGGGCCATGCCGAAGCCCAGGCCCGCGAGAGCGAATGGCTGGAAATCGGCCTCGGCGCGCAGATCCTCAAGGATCTCGGCGTCACCTCGATCAAGCTTTTGACCCGCAGCGAGCGCCACTATGTCGGCCTCGAAGGTTTCGGCATCAAGATCGCCGAAACGGTGATCTGCTGATCACCCTCAATCCTTAGGGTTGCAAAAGGTTTAGGACCGTTTCATCGTCGCTCGTTGTCGGGCGGCGATTTTTCGTGTACGGATAATAGTTGAAGATCATCTGGGATGAGACGAAACGGATTGCGAATATCGAGAAGCACGGTCTCGATTTCGCGGATGTTGGTTTTTTCGGCTGGGAAACGGCCGTGATGGAACGCGGCCATTCCGGCCGCATCAAGGCAATCGGCTATTTCGAAGACGGCACCGCGGTCGTGATTTTTGCGAAGCTGGGGACCGAAGCAATCTCGATAGTCAGCTTCCGTCCGGCCAATACGAAAGAAAAGAGGCTTCTCCAATGGCAATGAAACGTCGGATTTTGAAGGAATTCCAACCGGGTCGTGGCTATACCAAGGAAGATTGGGACGCCGTCGATAGCCCGCCGCTGACCGATGAGGAACTCGCGAGCATGCGGCCGGCCCGCGAAGTCCTGCCGCCGGAATTCTTCGAGGCGATCGACGAGATGCGCCGTGTTCGCGGCCGGCCGAAGCTTGAAGCGCCAAAGGTGGCCGTCACGCTCCGGCTCGATCCGGACGTGCTTGAAAAATTCAAGGCCGGCGGCAAGGACTGGCGAGCCAAGATGGCCGAGGAACTGCGCAAGGCAGCCGGGCTCTGAGGCGACCTACCGGCTTGCGGCCAGGATTTCCGCGATGAAACGGTGAGCCTTGAGTGCATCCTCGCCGGTGACGCGCAGAGGCGCACCGGTTCGAACCGCATCGACGAGATTCCCGATCAGAGCCCGGTGCATCTCGTGGCCGAAGGCCATCGGGTTGGCCCCTGCCCCGCTGCCGGATTTTTCGTCGCCCTCCGTGATGCTCGTGCCATCCACGAAGGCCGCATTGAGCGTGCCGCCAGTGAAGACCGCCGTACCTCGGGTTCCAAGCAATTCAATGCGCTCCGGCAGGCCCGGATAGGCGCAGGTGGTGGCGTTCAACGTGCCGATCGCGCCGTTTTCGAAAGCGAAAGTCGCCGTCACCAGGTCCTCGGTTTCCATCGAATGGATCGGGCTGGTGCGGACGAAGGACGAGACGTCTTTCGGCGTGCCGGCGAAGCTCAACAGCAGGTCGATCGTATGGATGCCCTGGGTGAGCAGCACGCCGCCGCCGTCGCGCGCCATCGTGCCGCGACCCTCGACGTCGTAATAGCTCTGCGGGCGCCAGTTGCGGATCGCGGCGGATGCCTCGATCAACTGGCCCAGCCGGCCGGAGCTGACGATCTCGTCAAGCTTCAGCGCCGCCGAGCGGAAACGGTTCTGCAGGACCATGGCGAGCAGTACGCCCGCATCGCGCGCGGCGTGGACGATTGCTGCCGAGCGTTCAAACGAGATGTCGAGCGGCTTTTCCAAGAGAATATGCTTTTTCGCCGCGGCGCATCGCTGGACGAGTTCCAGGTGACTGCTCGGCGGTGTGAGGATCAGCACGGCCTCGATCGTCCCGTCAGCAAAGATCGCATCGAGATCGCCGGTCACGGGGATCGGGTATTCTGCCGCGAACGCCTCGCGCCGAGCGGCGGTGGGGCTGAAGGCCGCGACGCATTCGATCCGGTCGGACAGGTCGAGCAGGGCGCGGGCATGGTGCCCAGCCGCCATGCCGAGCCCGATCATCGCCACTTTCAATTTTGCCATTTCGTCCTCCCCCTCAAGATCTGTCTTCAGCCGAGAACTTCCAGCGTCCGCATGATGCCGCGCAGTTCCGCCAGACCCTTCAATCGGCCGATGCAGGAATAGCCGGGATTGACGCGTCTGCCTATGTCGTCGACGATCGCGTGGCCGTGGTCGGGCCGCATGGGGATCTGCCAATCCGCTCGACCCTCGGCCTTGCGGCGTTTTTCCTCGGCCATCAGCGCCATGGTGACCCGCACCATGTCGGTATCGCCCTCCAGATGCTCCGCCTCGTGGAAGGAGCCGTCGCCTTCCCTGGTGACGTTGCGCAGGTGGGCGAAATGGATGTCGGAAGCGAACTCCCTGGCCATCGCCACCAGATCGTTTTCCGGGTTGGCGCCGTAGGAGCCGGTGCAGAGGGTGATGCCATTCGAGGGTGACTTCACCGCCGTAAGCAGCGCGCGGGCATCGGACGCCTTGCAGACGACGCGCGGCAGGCCAAAGAGCGGGAACGGCGGATCGTCCGGATGGATCGCCATTTTCACGCCCGCCTCTTCGGCGACCGGGATGATCTCATCTAAGAACGTGAAGAGGTTTTCGCGGAAGCCGCCTTCCTGCAGCTCCTTGTAGATATCCAGCATGCGGTTGAGGCTCTGCCGGTCATAGACGAATTCGCGGGCCGGCACCCATTCGATCAGGTTGCGCTCCAGCCGGGCGAGGTCGCTCTCGCTTGCCGCCTTAAGCCATGCTTGAGCCTTGGCGATGCGGTCGGCCGGGTGATCTGCCTCCGCGCCAGAGCGCTTCAGGATCAACACGTCGTAAGCGCAGAATTCGACGATATCGAAACGCAAAGCCGTACCGCCATGCGGCATCTCGTATTCGAGATCGGTGCGCGTCCAGTCGGTGATCGCCATGAAATTGTAGCAGACCGTCTTGATGCCCGCCCTGGCGACCGCGCGGATCGAGGCCTTGTAGTTGTCGATCAGCTCGCGGTAACGACCGGTGCGGGTTTTGATGTCCTCGTGGACGATGATGCTTTCCACCACCGACCAGGCGAGCCCTGCCTCCTCGATGATCGCCTTGCGTTTGGCGATCTCGTCGTCGGGCCAGATGCGGCCGTCATTTAGGTGATGCAGCGCGCTGACGATGCCGGTCGCGCCCGCCTGTTTCACATGCGAAAGCTTGACCGTATCGTCCGGCCCGAACCAGCGCCAGGTCTGTTCCATTGTCGTTCTGCCTTATCAGTATCAGCCGATCCGCATGCCGGTCGCGGCGTCGAAAAGATGGCTGTTGGTGGGCGCCAGCGCCAGATAAAGCACTTCGCCGGTTTTGATGAAAAGCCGCTCGCGCAGCTGGGCCGAGAATTTCTGGCCGTCGACCGTGCCCTGCACGAAGGTTTCCGAACCTGTCGGCTCGATATTCGTCACCGTCATCGGAATGCCTTCGCCGCCGGAGGCGATGGAGAGGTGCTCGGGCCTGATGCCGTAGGTGACGGCCGCGCCGGCGAGAGCCGGGGCCTCCGAGCCGAGCGGCAGGCGGACGCCGTTTTCGGTCAGCACGGACTTACGATCCTCGGCCACCTTTCCGGAGAGGAAATTCATTGAAGGCGAGCCGATGAAGCTGGCAACGAAGGTGTTGACCGGCCTGTCGTAAAGCTCCAGTGGCGCGCCGACCTGCTCGACGATGCCATCCCGCATCACGACGATCCGGTCGGCCATGGTCATCGCCTCGATCTGGTCGTGGGTGACGTAGACGGTGGTGGTCTTGATGCGGGCGTGGATATCCTTCAGCTCGGCGCGCATCTGCACGCGCAGCTTGGCGTCGAGATTGGAGAGCGGCTCGTCGAACAGGAAGACCTTCGGATTACGCACGATGGCGCGGCCCATGGCGACACGCTGGCGCTGGCCGCCGGAGAGCTGCTTGGGGTAACGCTTGAGGTAGTCGGTCAAGCCGAGGATACGCGCGGCGTCGTTGACGCGCTCGGTGATCTCTTCCTTCGACTTCTTGGCCAGCCGCAGCGAAAAGCCCATGTTTTCGGCGATCGTCATATGCGGATAGAGCGCGTAGTTCTGGAACACCATGGCGATGTCGCGGTTCTTCGGCTCGACTTCGTTGATGACCCGGCCGTCGATGCGGATGGTGCCGCCGGAGATATCTTCCAGCCCGGCGATCATGCGCAGCAGCGTGGACTTGCCGCAGCCGGAGGGGCCGACGAGCACCACGAAAGCGCCGTCCGGCACATCGACCGACACGCCCTTGATGGTCTCGAGGTCGCCATAGGCCTTGCGGACGTTCTGGATTTCAACGGAAGCCATGTATTTATCCTGAAACTGTTCGGGTTTGGGGCTTCAACCGATCTGCGGCGCGGATGGCTGCGAGCAGGCTGAGGCCGGTGTGGTAACCCGGATCGAGATCCGGCGTGGCGGGCACGAAATCGACGGGGCCGTCCCTGGTCATGGTCTGGTAGGCGATCGGCGGCGTGCCGCGCCAGTAGCGCTCGAAGAAGGCGGCATGCGCGGTCTTCCAGACCTTGAGGCTCTCGGCGCTGCCGGTGCGCTCATGGACGAGAGCCGCCGAGCGGATGGTCTCCGGTAGCGACCACCAGGGGCAATAGGGGCTCTGCGCTGCGCCGGTCTTGAGGGACACCGTGAGCGTGATGCCGGGACCGACGAAACCTTTGTCGAAGGACGAGACGAGGATGCGTTCCAGCGTCTCGATCAGGGCCGTGTCGGCGGCGTCGTCGAGATAGTCGAGCGCGAAGCCGACGAACTCGATGCCGTGGCCGACGTTGCAGCTATCTTCCCCGGGGATGTTGCGGAGCAGGCCGGTCGCGGCATCGTAGTGCCGGTCGATGACATGGGCGATGAAGCGGTCGGCATAAGCCAGATGCGCCGTGTGGCCCGCCCGCTTCAGCGTGCCGGCCGCGCCGAGCAGGATCATCCGCGGCCCGAAATCATCGGCCTGGGCCGCAAGGCTGTCGAGCGAGAGCGGGCGGCGTTCATCCATCTGGAAACGGCCGGTTTCGATGGCAGCGATCACCCGGTCGAAATAGGCGAGATGGTCGGCGATTTCCGGCAGGCCGAAGCGGCTGGCGGCCGCCACCAGCCCCTTGGCCACGAAGGCGTCCGAATAGGTGTAGATCAGGGCCGGCTTTTCCTGGGCGTGGACCACGTTCGCCTGATCGGCATAGACGGCTTGCATGTCGCGGTCGTAGCAGAAATAGGCATGGCCATCCGGCTTCTGAAGTGCAGCCAAAAGGCCATGGAGGCGGCGTGCGGCGGCGTCCAGCTTTTCGGCAAGCGGCGGCAGTTCGGTCTCGAAGAACTCGGCGTGACCGATCAGGGCTTCGAGCCCCCGGCCTTGGATCCAGCCATAGGTGTAGTCCGGGCCGCGAACACCGTCTTCCGCACCGTAGTCCTTCAGCGTCAGGCTGTTCTGCTTGGTGTTCAAAAAACCGCCGCCGAGCATCGGCCGCTGCAGCATCCAGTAAAGCGTGCCGGCATTGGCGGCGGCATAGGTGGTGCGCGCCTCTTCGAAGAAATCCATCCTCGTCACTCCTTGAGGCCGGTGCTGGCGACGCCCTGCACGAAATTGCGGCGCAGGATGACGAACAGCAGAATGGACGGAATGAGGACCGTGGCGGAGGCGGCGCTGAGGCGGCCGAGATCGACCGTGAAACCGGTCTGGAACAGCGCCAGCCCGACCTCGATCGTGTAGCTGGTGCGGGTGGTCGCGACGATCATCGGCCAGGCGAAGGCGGTCCAGGCCTGGAAGAAGGCGAGCACGGCGAGAGCGCCAAGCGCGCCGCGCAAGAGCGGCAGGACGATGTGGAGGAAGATCCAGAATTCGCCGGCGCCGTCGATGCGGGCGGCCTCCAGCAGTTCGTCGGGAATCGAGTGGATGACGTTCTGGCGGATCAGGAAGATGCCGAAACTCATCACCAGGTACCCGAGCAGCAGGCCCCAGATGGAATTGAGGATGCCGAGGCTTTTCGCCTGGAAATAGAGCGGGATCATGTAGACCTCGAACGGCACGATGGCGGTTGCGAGGAAGAGCGCGAACAGGATGTTCAGCGTCCGGAAGCGGAATTTGCCGAAGATGTAGCCGGCGATCGCAGACGTCGCGACGATGGCGATGGTCGACATGACAGCGAAGGCGATGCTGTTGCCGATCCAGCGGAGCAGCGGCGTTTCGCCGAGCACCGCCGAAAAATTGGCAATCGTCGGATCACGCGGGATGATGGTCGGCGGCCAGGCCAGCATTTCCGCCGGGGTCTTGAAGGCGTTGGCCACCAGGAAGACCAGCGGCAACAGCATCAGGATCGAGACGACGATGAGGAAGACATCGATCGCGAAATTCGTCATCCGCTTCTTGCGGCGCAGGCGCACGCCCTCGGCAAGCTCTTCGGCAGTCGGTTCGATATAGGTGACGGAATCGGTGGTCATGCCTTGCCCCTTTCCCGCAGCATCGAGAACTGGATGAGCGTCAGCGCCAGCACGATGACCAGAAGCACGACGGCCTCGGAGGCCGCGTAACCGACGCGATAATTGCGGAAACTGTTTTCCAGCATGTCGAGGACCAGCACCCTCACCTGCCGTCCCGGCGCGCCCTGCGCATCGGACGCCAGCACGAAGGCCTGGGCATAGACGTTGAAGCCGGAGACCAGCGTCACGACCGAGACATAGAGGGTGATCGGTTTCAGCATCGGGATCGACAGGTACCAGAAGCTCTGCGGGCCTGAGGCGCCGTCGAGTTTCGCCGCTTCATAAAGCGAGACCGGCAGGTTCTTGAAACCGACGATGTAGATCAGCACCGCATAACCGAGTGCCTGCCAGGAGCAGAGCACGATGATGCAGATGACCGAGAGAACCGGATCGAACAGCCATGACTGCGCCGGGATGCCGAAGAAGGTCAAAAGCGCGTTGAGAGGCCCGAGCCGGGCGTCAAAGATCCATTTCCAGGCCATGGCGGCGGGAACCAGCGACACGACATGCGGAATGAAGATCGCGGTCTCGTAGAAACCGGCCATCCGCGAGCGGGTGCGGTGGAAGATCAGCGCGGCGATGATCAGCGCCATCGGGATCGTCAGCACCAGCACGCCGAAGGCGATGATCGTGGTGTTGAGCAATGCGTCGAGGAACAGGTGGTCGCCCATCAGCTCGCGAAAATTGGCGAGGCCGACGAAGGGCTTGTTCTTCGACAGGATGTCCCACTTGAAAAGGCTGAGCCTCAGCGTGTCGGCGATCGGATAAAGCCGGACATAGGCAAAGACTGCCAGGGTCGGCAAAATCGCAAGGATCGCAAAAATCCATCTTTTGCGCTTCAGCATAAAGTTTGGCCTGTAGACAGCAGGGTTCGGCCGCGGCGCGGGTCGGACCCAGGATCCCCGTTAAAGTGCCCGGAGCGATGATGCCCCGGGCCCATGCGATTGGCGAGTGGTGGCGGCGATTATTTCGCAGCCAGGCCTTCGCGGGCGAGGATGGTGTTCACTTCGTCGCTGGCCTTCTTGAGGAAAGCGTCGATCTTGGCATCGTCGCCGGCCATGGACGCGTCGCCGAAGGCAACGACGAGCTGGGCGGCAACGCGGGTCAGGATCTCTTCGATCGGGCCGATCGACGGCAGCGTGAAGAACTCGTAACCCTTCGGATAGTCGACGAAGGCGGCGAAGGCCGGCTGCTTGGAGGTGACGCTCGAATAATCGATGCCCGAACGGTTCGGCAGCCAGCCGACATTCTGCAGCAGCCAGACGAGGTTTTCCGGCGAATTGGCGGCCTTGGCGAATTCCCAGCCGAGCTTGGCATCGGCGCCCTTGCCGGCGACATAGAGGTTGGTAGGCAGGGCGATGGAACCCTTCGGCAGCGGCGCGGTGGCGTATTTCAGGTCCGGCGCCTTCTTGGCGATATCGCCGATCACCCAGGATTCGCGGATGAACATGGCGGTCTGGCCGCGCTCGAAGGCATCGGCGTCGGCCGGCATTTCCGGGGTCACCGTCTTGGTGGTGAAGATGTTGGTGAGATACTGTTTCAGCGCCTTGCGGCCCGCTTCGTTGGCGAAATTGGGCTTCCACTTGCCGTCACCGGCGGGAACCAGGATCGCGCCGCCATATTGGTGCATGTTGATCCAGAATTTCTCCGCGATGCCCTGGCCACCACCCGAGAGACGCAAGCTCCAGCCGGAGACGGTCGCCTTGCCGGATGCGTCGCGCTTGGTCAGCTTCTCGGCATAGGCGGAATATTCCTCCATGGTCTTCGGCGCGGCAGTCAGCCCCGCAGCCTTGAACATGTCGGTGTTATAGAAGAGTGCACCCTGGCCGCGGAAGAGCGGCACGCCGTAGATCTTGCCGCCCTTGCCTGCGGTATCGCTGAAGAACTTGTCGAAATTCTTCGGGTCCTTCACGAAGGTCGCGATATCGGCCGGCGCTTCCGGCAGAAGGTCGTTTTCGAGGTAACGGGTGGCGGTCGAGCCCGAGAGCTCGATGACCGTCGTGCCGTCCTGGCCGCCGGTAAGGCCGAGTGCCACGCGCTTTTCGTGCTCGCGAAGGGCGATCGCCTCGACCTTCACGTCGAGTTTTGGATAGGCGGCCTTCATGCCCTGGGCGACATGTTCGTAGAACGGCGCCATTTCCGGATAACCGCTCCAGACGGTGAGCGTTTCAGCCGAAACAGTGGTGACGCCGGAGAGAAGCGTAGCGCCGAATGCCGCGCTCATCAGCAGCGCGCGGGTCGAAATCCTGGTCTTGACTGATCTGTTTTTCATGTCCCTGTTCCCTTGTTGTTGTTGACAAAAAGCTCTCATGCAACCGGTTGCGTGTCAAGCATCGGATCGTTTGTGGCAGCTCGTCCGCTCATGCGGCCTCGCTTCCAGCGCAGGTGGTTTTCGCGAGTTCGATGGCGCAGGCCGCAAGCGCTTCCGCCGAGCCCGGCGCGAAGGTTGCCGCCATGCCGTAATAACGGTGCGCCTCGTCCACCTCGTAGCCGCCGAACTGGAATTCGCTGGCGGGCGGGATGTAGCCGGGATTGTCGTCGGCAAAGCCGATGACAAAGGCCGGCTTGTCCGGACCGAGTGCCGCACGAATGGTCAGCGCCGTCTCCGCAAAGATCTCGCCCGGCAGCGCCACGATCGGCACGCCGCCCCAATCGAGGACGGTCACGCGGGCTGCGAGCGGTCCGGGTTTGATGGGCGCAATGTTACGCGCCCAATCGGTCCAGTAACCGAGCAGGTTTTTGCGTGCGGGTTCGGCGCTCAAGGCTTCTTCCCGCCAGCGCTTTTCGAGAATGTTGGGCGCTTCCGTCTCTCGGCGTTCGAAGGCGAGGCTCACCGTGCCATTGCGGGCATGCACCGTGTCCGAAACCGGCTGTTCCGCAGCGCCGAGTGCCGCCTCGGCGACCTTGCGGCCGATCCGTTCGGCAGACGCAAAACTGCGGTCGGGGTTGGCGGCGAGCGAGATCGAGGCATGCGCGGAATGGCCGGTATTGGCGTCGCCGACGCAGCCGGTCATGAACAGGGCGACTGCGCCGGGATGGGCTTCTTCCAGCGCCTGGCGCACGAAATGCGGATAGTCGGCCGTCCAGAGGAGATTGTCGGCCGCCAGCACCACCGGATGGCAGGCATAGGCGATAACGAGAGCGATCATGCCGCCATCGGCGGCACGGATGCGAAGGAGCGGCAAGGAAGCGTCCACGGGTCCGCCCGGATGGCGCCGATTGCGCGCAATCCCCGGATCACTTCCCTGCCCCACGGTGATGGTTGCCGGCCGGCGCGCGGCGGCGGCCTTGTCGATGGCGGCGACGCAAGCGTCTTCCAGCCGCTCCAGGTAGGTCGGGTCGGCGGCGATGCTGAGACGTCCGGCCATGGAAACCGGGCCGCCGTGATTGTGGAGTGCTGCGACCACGACGTTTTCCGCCGGCAGGACGCAACGCTCACGGATGCAGGCGCTCATGGCCGCATCGATGCCGATGACATCGGCGACGACGACCGCCGTGTCCCCGACCACCACGGCACGGGCCGTGAGGGCATCATGGGCGCCTTTGGCCGGCAGCGTGCGGGCCGCGAAGCCGGACATGGAAAGGCCAGGCGGCGGGGTGATATCGACGATGGCGGCTCCAGCCCGGATCATGCGCAGTAAGCTTTCTCGCCGTGGACCCAGGCTTCCCGCACCTTCAGTTCACCCGCCCCTTCAGGCCATTCGAAGCGGATGAGATCGGCGCGGGCGCCGACTTCCAGCTGGCCGCGCCCGGCGACGAAGCGGCCGGGGTTTCGGGTTGCAAGCAGAAGCGCATCGGCGAGTGGAAGGCCCGCCATCTGCGACGCGATCGCAATGTTGGCAGACAATGGCAGGCTGGCGCCGGCGAGATACGGCGTGCCGGCAACGCTGATGCGGCCTTCGGGAGACACTTCGACACGGCCGCCGACGGGCTGGTCGTAGATGCCGGCGGGCATGCCGGCGAGCGCCACCATGTCGGAGACCAGGATCGCCCGGTCCAGGCCCTTGGCGCGCAGCATCGCCTTGAACGTATCGGCCGGCAGGTGCCAGCCGTCGGCGATGAAGCTTGCCGCCAGCCGGTCGTCGGCGAGCTGCGCCCAGATGAAATTCGGATGGCGCGGCAGCATGGCGGCAGCACCATTGCCGAGATGGGTGGAGAGGACCGCGCCCGCTTCCGCCGCCGCATGGATTTCATCTGCCGTCGCGGCTGTGTGGCCGAGCGCCACGTGGACGCGCCTCGCCGTCAGCGCCCGGATGTATTCGAGGCTTCCCTCGTGTTCAGGCGCGATCGTCACCACCGAAACCAGATTGCCGGAAACCTGCTGCCAGCGATCGAATTCTGTGATCGACGGCGGGCGGACATGGGCGAGCGGATGGGCGCCGCGCGGACCATCCTTGTCCGAGATAGACGGGCCTTCGACATGGATGCCCGGCACCATTTCGGCAATCAGCTGGTGGCCGGCGCGGATCCTTGCGATATCGGCGAGCGCCTGGAGGATCGAGGTCTCCGACGCCGTGATGATGGTCGGCAGCCAAGTGGTGACGCCGACGCTCAGCATTTCCTCGCAGAGCGAGAGGAGGATGTTGGCGGTGACTTCGCCGTTGTTAAGGTCGAAGCCGCGATAACCGTTGACCTGCAGGTCGATCAGCCCGGCGGAGAGATAAAGCGGGCTGGTGTTTTCCACTGGGCGAATGGCGGCAATCGTGCCGTCGGCGATGTCGATCGCAAAACCTTTGCCGGTGCGGGGATCGATACCGTCGACGACCATGGTCAGAGCGCCCTCACCCTGCCTTGGAAACTGGCGATGAACCGGCCGTTCGCCTCGTCGCCGCCCGGCGCATTGCCGCTGCGCCAGACCGGCGGCTCGATGCCGCGTTCGACGAGTTTGGCCACCGTGCGGATGACCAGGCAGTTCAGCGTGAACGCGTTGGCGAAGGTGGAGATCGCCGCGATATTCTCGCTCATGCCGGGAACCGTCACCACCGCATCGCCGATCGGCACCTTGCAGTCGATGGCGATGTCGACGATATCGTGCAGGTTCTGTTTGGTCGGGTGGCGGGCCGGATGGTCCGGCGAAGTTTTCGAGGCATGTTCGCGGGAGCTGACGCCGATCAGGAAGGCGCCGCGGCGTTTCGCCTCCAGCGCCGCATCGATCAGCGCGGCGTTGATGCCATAGGCGTTGACGAGGATGAGCAGGTCCGTTTCGCCGAGCCGCTGGTTTGCGATCACCACCTTGCCGTAACCCGGCGTCCGTTCGATCGCCATGGAACGGAGCGCGCCGTTCGACAGAAGCGTGCCTTCATCGAGAATGGCGCTGATATGCATCAGCCCGCCGGCGCGGAAGAAGACTTCCTGCGAAGCAAGATTGGAATGGCCGCCGGGGCCGTAGATATGCACGAGGCGATCGGCGGCGATCTGGTCGGCGAGCTTGACTGCCGCCTGGTCGAGCGCGGTCTTTTCCTCCTCCAGGACCCGTCGCATCAGGCTTTGGGTCGAGGCAAGGTAACCTTCGCAGAGCGCATCCGCATCGATGACGGAGTGATCAGGCATCGGGGTCCGAATCCTTGTCGATATAGAGGGTGCAGGCGGGGTGGAAGCGCAGGACGCTTGCCGGGCATTCGGTGGTCAGCGGACCGTAAAGCGTCTTCGAAACGGCGTCGCGCTTGATGGCGCCCGGCACGACGCAGAACAGCCGGTCGGCGCGCAACAGGCGCGGCACCGTCAGCGTGATTGCCTCATTCGGCACCGAAGCGAGATCGGCAAAGCAGTCGTCATCGACCTGCTGCTGGCGGCAGATGTCGTCCAGTTCGACGACCTTGACGTCGAGCGGATCGTTGAAATCGGCGACCGGCGGGTCGTTGAAGGCGATATGGCCGTTGACGCCGATGCCGAGGCAAACGAAATCGATCGGCGCCTCGTTCAAGAGGTCGGAATAGCGGCGCACTTCGGCGCTCGCATCCGGTTCCGGGGTGATGCGGTGCACGGCGGCGAACGGCAACCTGGCGAACACGTGCTCGTCCAGCCAGTTGACGAACCGCGCCGGCGAGGACGGCGACAGGCCGATATATTCGTCCATGTGGAAGGCGGTGACGCGGCTCCAGTCGATGCCGGGCGCGGCGCAAAGCGCCTTCAGCATGTCCGCCTGGCTGGGGGCGGCGGCAAAGATCATCCTGACACTAGCCTGGTTGGCGAGACGTTCCACCAAGGCGGCGGCGATGTCGATGGCTGCGGCTGCGCCCATCTCGGCCCGCGTTGCAAAGCTTTCGACCGCGAGGCGGTCGAAGGTCCGCCGCGTTTCCGGCAAAGGACGATGGGCGGTGGCGAGGGTCAACGCGGTCTCCATGTCTGCAGGGACGTGTCGGCAGGCGGGCTTCGCCTCGCCGCATCCGTTGCAGGTCCCCTTTTTCTTGTTGGTGAAAGAGTTCCATGCAACCGGTTGCATGTCAAGTGGATGAATGGCAGTCTTTCGGCTGAATACGGGGGCGGAATTGATAGCGCCGCGGACTTCATGCTAAGTGCCAAACCAACGGGCGAATTCACGATTTCCAATGATCAAGCAGGGCCGATGATCAAGCGGACCAAGGGCGTCACCATCAGCCAGGTCGCGGATGCGGCAGGCGTTGCGCGTTCCAGCGTCTCGCGCGCCTTCACGCGGCCGGACATGCTATCCCCGGAAACCGTGACGCGGATCATGAAGGCGGCGGAAGCGCTCGGCTACGTGCCGAACCACACGGCGCGGGCGCTGAGCACCGGGCGGCACGGCAATGTCGGGCTGATCGTGCCCGATATCGCCAACCCGTTCTTTCCGCCGCTGATCCAGGCCGCCCAGTTGGAAGCGGACCGTTCCGATTTCTGCATCTTCCTCGGCAATACGGAGGAGAACCCGAAGCAGGAGGACAAGCTGGTCGGCCGGTTCGCCGGCCAGGTGGAAGGACTGGTGCTCGCCTCCTCGCGCCTTTCCGACGAGCGCATCCGCGCCCATGCGGGCCTGTTGCCGCTGGTGCTGATCAACCGCGATATCGACGGCATTCCCCGGGTGCTGATCGACAGCGGATCGGGCGTGCGCCAAGCGGTCGAACATCTCGCCAAGCTCGGCCATCGCCGGATCGTCTATGTCAGCGGCCCGTCGAATTCCTGGTCGAACAAGCAGCGCCGCACCGCCATCAAGGCCGCGGCATCCGGCCTCGGCATCGTCGTCGAGACCGTGCCGGCGGTGCTCGCGAGCTACAATTCCGGCCGCAATGCGGTGAGCGCTATCCTCGCAACCGGCGCCACCGCAGCCGTCGCGTTCGACGACCTGACGGCGCAAGGGGTGCTGGCCGGGCTTTCCGAAAAGAAGGTTTCGGTGCCCGGAGATTTCAGCCTGATCGGTTGCGACGACGTGCTCGGAGCGGTCACCTATCCGGCCCTGACATCGGTCTCCAACCGCTCGACGGAGGCCGGCCGGGTGGCGGTCTCGCTGCTTCTCGACATGCTGCAGTCGCGGGCCATACGCGACGTGCGCTACGTGCTGGAAACACATCTCGTGGTGCGCAATACGACGGCCGCGGCCCGATAGAGCTGGAACCTTGCCCTTTGGGGCGGGTTTCAGCAAGGATGTCCTATCTCTCCACGGGAGGATTCCATGTCCGACGAAATGCACGTGACCGAACAGCGACGTTATGGACGTGGAGGATTGCGCCCGTGAACCGAAGCATCAAGATCACGCCGCCGAGCCTCGATCCGGCCGCATCCGTCGCCGACCTCACCATCGAAACCATCCTCTTCGAATTCAGCGACTGGGTGCCGAACAATCCTGATCTGCCGGTGCTGGTCTATCGCAACGCGATCGCGGCCGAAGGCGAGATGGCGCCGAAGTTGGAAGAACTGTTCCGGGAGAATGGCTGGCAGGGCATCTGGCGCAATGGCGTCTTCGATTATCAGCACTATCACACAGGCGCCCACGAGGTGCTGGGGATTGCGGGCGGCCGGGCCCGGCTACTGATCGGCGGACCTCGCGGCAGCGAACTCGGCGTCAACGCCGGAGACTGCCTGATCCTGCCCGCCGGCACCGGCCACAGGCGGATCGATGCCAGCCGAGATTTCCTGGTGGTCGGCGCCTACCCGCCCGGACAGGATCCGGACATCCAGACCCGGCCCGCGAACCGGGCGCAGCTTGACACTATTGCAAGCCTGCCGCTTCCCAAGACCGACCCCGTGGAAGGCGCCGACGGCGCTCTTCTTCGCGTCTGGTCGCGGCGCCGGTCCTAGAGCCTCCTCCCATGCCCGCCACCGCGTTCAGAATGGCAGGCCGACGTCTGCTCACCGCAGCTTTTCGGGCGGCGAGATGCTGTGTCTGCGACCTTGAAATCGCCCATAAATCAGGCATCAAAACGTCGCGGCATAAGCACGGCCATCGAGGCCATTAGATTTGAGCCTCACGCCGGCGAGGCATTTGACGGCCCCCAAAATGTATGGCTACCTTATATTTTAGCGCGAACGGGAGGAGACTGTTCGCGTCACATCACACTCCGGCCTCGCCCGCGAGGTGCCGGACTGAACTCTAGGAGGAGAGTGCAGTGAAGCGATTTCTGGCAGGCACCCTGGCGCTGGTGTTTTCGGCATACATTCCGGGCGGTACAGCCACCGCCGCCGACGATTATCCGAGCCGGCAAATCACGCTGATCGCCGGTTTCCCGGCCGGCAGCGGCGCGGACGTCTATGCCCGCTTCTTCGCCAAGAAGCTGGAGGAACAGCTCAAGCAGACCGTCATCGTCGACAACAAGCCGGGCGGCCTCGGAAGCCTCTCGGTCGTCGCACTCAAGAACGCCAAACCGGACGGTTATACGATGCTGATCGGATCGGCCGACCAGTTCACCGCCGCCCCTTACGTCTTCAACGCCCCGCCCTATGATCCGCTGAAGGACTTCGATTATGTCGCGCCGGTGTTCAGCCAGGCGTTCATGATGCTGGTCAACGCCAAGTCGCCCTACAAGACGATTTCGGAACTGACCGCGGCGATGAAGGAAAAGGGCGACAAGGGCTCCTATGCCACGTCGAATTTCCCCTCGACCATTCTCGGCGAGATGTACAAGGCCAATTCCGGCGACCTGAAAACCCTGCAGGTCCGGTACAAGACCAGCGCCGACTCGTTGAACGACTTTGCCAGCGGCACGATCGACTTCATGGTCGGCGACCCGGTCTTCGGTCTTGCCCGCTCGCGCGACGGAACGCTTCGCGTGCTGGCCGTCTCGACGGCGAAGCGCATTTCGTCGATACCGGATATCCCGACCTTCGCCGAACAGGGCGTACCGAATGTCGACGTGCGCATCTGGTGGGTCCTCGCCGCGCCGAAGGGCACGCCGAAGGACATCGTCGACAAGATGCACAAGGTGATGACGCAGGTCACCACCAGCGACGAAGCCCGCAAGTTCGTCGGCACCAATGGCGGTGAGCCGATGACGCTCGACAGCCCGAAGGCGACCCTCGACTATGCGACGATGGACACCAAGCGCTGGGAAGAGTGGGCAAAGATCGGCAAGATCGAAAAGCAGTAGGCTTCCAGACGCATGACCGTATCAGGAAGGCCGGGAGGATCTCCGGCCTTTTTCATTTCAGCCTGTCCGAAACAGGGGGCAATGCGCCTTTCTCGAGCAACCGCGGATTGATCTTCTGCATCAACAGCTTCGCCGAAGATGCAGGCTTGAAGCGTGAGAAACCGCCTGCGTCAGGCAATTTTATCGGAACCAGCACAGCCGCTCGACAGTTAGACCGCATAATTCGACGGCTCTAATCGACGGCGAGGCAAAACCGATGAACACGCGCCCCCAATTCATCGCCGGGACTTCGCTCGCGCAACTCCCCCCGCAGATCTACTACGTTCATCCCCTGATGCTGAGAGGTCTCGACGCCTGGCGGGAGGTTTTCGCGCATGCCAGGGATCTCGGTTTCGACACGGTGCTGACGGCGCCGCTTTTCGAACGGGGCAATAACGCCAGCGTCTTCGTGACCAGGAATTTCGATCGGCTCGACCCGGAGCTCCAGATCGGCTCATCCGTCGAGGACGGGATCAAGGCCCTGATCGCGGCGGCGGGCGAAAGTAAGATCAAGCTGATGCTCGACCTCGTGATCGACCGGGTCGCGGTGGACGCGGACCATGCCGGGCCAATCCTTGCGGACCCGCGTATCGCGCCGCGTGAAAGCTGCAGCCGGGGCATCGATTTCATGAGTGAAGCCCGCCATATCGAGGACTGGCGCAAACGGATGGCGCAGCTGACCGGCCTCGGGATTGCCGGTTTCCGCTGCCTCGGCATCGGCCGGATGGCGCCGGAGGCCTGGTACGACCTGATCATCTCGACCCGCAAAGCGGCGCCGGAGACGACATTTCTGGCCTGGACGCCGGGGGCCTCCTTCGAGGATCGCCGGGCGCTCGAGGGCGCCGGCTTCGACGGCAGCTTCTCGTCGCTCGCCTGGTGGAACATGGAGGAACGGTGGATCCTCGACGAATACCAGATCCAGCGCCAGCTCGGTTACCAGATCACCTTCCCGGAAGCGCCGTTCGGCAAACGCATCGCTCATGGCACCGACAGTTGCGAAGTGCTGCAGCGGAAGGCCATCCGCTCGCTCAAACTCGCCTCGACCTTCGCCAGCGGGCTGATGATCCCGATGGGGTTCGAGTTCGGGGCCTCGACGCCGCTCGACCCGCTGTTCGGCGATGGTACGGGGCTGAGGGGCTTGCGCGAGCAGGGTTCTTTCGATCTCTCCGCCGATATCCGCAGCGTGAACACGGGCACCAACAAGACGGCGGCCGGGTTCGCCCGCCAGCCGCTGCGCCTCATTTCCACCAGCCAGACGCCGGCCGTGGCATTGATGCAGACCGACAGGGAAGATGTTCGTTCGGCGCAGAAGGTGCGCGTCGTGGTTCTGAACCGGGATCTGCGCCGCTCCGTTGCCGCTCCCTTCAACGCGCTTCGCGAAGCCGCCTCGCCTTTCCTGCCGCTCGAAGCGCCGGAGGCGGACGGCGAAGCCTTTGCCGCACAGCTCAAGCTGAAACCTGGCGAGATCCGGATATTCGAGGGCCGGTCGTCGGTGCCGATCGTCGATGCTGTCCCCGTGCCGACTATCGACAAGGCGACCGCCTCGCCACGCCTCGCGATCGAAAAGATCACGCCTTCCGTCGATGACGGCCGTTTCGTGGTCAAACGTGTCGTCGGCGAGACGGTGACGGTCGAGGCGGATATTTTCGGCGATGGCCATGATCCGCTGGCCGCGGCGCTCAAGTGGCGCGCGGCCGACGAGACCGAATGGAACGAGGAGCGCATGCAACTCGTGCTCAACGATCGCTGGAGCGCGGAGTTCACGCTGAAGCGCATGGGGCGTCACGAATTCCTGATCGAGGCGTGGCGCAATCCGTTTGCGATCTTCCGCTATGAATTCGTCAAGAAGCACGAGGCGCGGCTCGACCTGCGGCTTGAAATCCAGGAGGGCATCAACCTCGTCCTCGATGCGCTGGACAATTCGTCCGGCAGGATCAAGACACGGCTGAAAGCCCTGTTCGACAAGCTGACCGAGGTACAGGACCCGCAGCGCACGGAAATCCTGCTGGCGCCCGCAACCGCCGATCTGATGGCGGAGGCCGACCGTCGTCCCTTCAAGGTGCGCTCGCAGGCAATCCCGGTCGATGCGGAGCGGATCGCGGCCGGTTTCGCGAGCTGGTACCAGTTATTTCCGCGCTCGCAGAGCGGCGATCCCAACCGGCACGGCACGTTCGACGATGTCATCAAGCGGCTGCCTGAAATCCGCGACATGGGTTTTGACGTGCTTTATTTCCCGCCCGTCCATCCAATCGGCAAGACCAACCGCAAGGGTCGCAACAATACGCTGAACGCGGCGGCGGAGGATCCGGGCAGCCCTTACGCGATCGGCTCGGAGGATGGTGGTCATGACGCGATCCATCCCGAGCTCGGCACGTTCGAGGACTTCCGCCGGCTGGTGGACGCCGCCAGGGACGAGGGCCTTGAAATCGCGCTTGACCTGGCGATCCAGGCCTCGCCCGACCATCCGTGGCTCAAATCGCATCCAGGCTGGTTCGACTGGCGGCCGGACGGAACGATCCGTTATGCGGAAAACCCGCCGAAGAAATACGAGGACATCGTCAATGTCGATTTCTACGCCCATGATGCGATCCCCTCGCTCTGGGTCGAGCTGCGCGACGTCGTGCAGAAATGGGTCGATAACGGCGTAAAACTCTTCCGGGTCGATAACCCTCACACCAAGCCCTTCCCCTTCTGGGAGTGGCTGATCGCCGATATTCGCGCGCGACATCCCGAAGTGGTCTTCCTGTCGGAAGCCTTCACCAAGCCGAAGGTGATGTACCGGCTCGCCAAGGTCGGCTTCTCGCAGTCCTATACTTACTTTACCTGGCGCAATGCCAAGTGGGAGCTCGAGCAGTATATGCGCGAGATCACCACCGAGGAGCCGAAGGAATTCTTCCGGCCGCATTTCTTCGTCAACACCCATGACATCAATCCGGACTTCCTGCAGAACGCGCCGCGACCGGCCTATCTGATCCGCGCCGCGCTTGCGGCGACGCTGTCCGGCCTCTGGGGGGTCTATAACGGTTTCGAGCTCTGCGAAGGCCGGCCGGACGCCAAGCGCAAGGAATATGCCGACTCCGAGAAATACGAGATCCGCGCCTGGGATTACGACCGCCCCGGCAACATCAAGGGCGAGATCGCGCTTCTCAACCGGCTCCGGCGGGAGAACCCGGCGCTGCACTCCCATCTCGGCCTGCAGCTGCTTACCGCGTGGAACGACAACATCATGTTCTTCGAGAAGGCGAGCGCCGGCCGCGAGAACGTTTTGCTGATCGCCATCAACCTCGACCCCCATAACGCCCACGAGGCGGATATCGAAATTCCGCTCTGGTCATGGAACCTCCCGGACCATGGCGCGCTTGACCTCGAAGACCTCGTCGGCGGCAACCGTTTCACGCTGGCCGGCAAGGTCCAACGCATCCGGCTCGATCCGTATCACGGCCTGCCGTTTGCGATCTGGCGCGTGCGATAAGGGAGGAAACAAAATGGACATGACGGGCAGCCGCGGTCAGGCTCAGAACCAGGCGCAGGGCCAAGAGAGCGATCCCTTGTGGTACAAGGACGCGATCATCTACCAGCTCCACATCAAGTCGTTCTTCGATGCCAATGGCGACGGGATCGGCGATTTTCAGGGCTTGCACGAGAAACTCGACCATATCGCCTCGCTCGGGGCGAATGCGATCTGGCTCCTGCCGTTCTTCCCTTCGCCGCGCCGCGACGACGGTTATGACATCGCCGATTACGGCAGCGTCAGCCCCGACTACGGCACGGTCGATGAGTTCAAGGCCTTCGTCGAAGCGGCGCATCAGCGCGGCATAAGGGTGATCATCGAACTCGTCATCAACCACACGTCCGACCAGCATCCGTGGTTCCAGCGCGCGCGGCATGCGCCGGCCGGCTCTCCGGAGCGGGATTTCTACGTCTGGTCGGATACGGACCAGAAATTCCCGGAAACGCGGATCATCTTCCTCGACACGGAAAAATCGAACTGGACCTGGGACCCGGTGGCCGGCGCGTATTACTGGCACCGTTTCTATTCCCACCAGCCGGACCTCAACTTCGACAATCCGCAGGTTCTGGAGGAACTGCTCGGCGTCATGCGCTTCTGGGCGGATACCGGCATAGACGGGTTCCGCCTGGATGCGATCCCCTATCTCGTCGAGCGCGAGGGAACCAATAACGAGAACCTGCCCGAGACGCACGAGATCCTGAAGAAGATCCGCGCCTCGCTCGATGCCACCCATCCCGGCAAGATGCTGCTCGCCGAAGCCAATCAATGGCCGGAAGACACGAACGAGTATTTCGGCAATGGCGACGAATGCAACATGGCGTTCCACTTCCCGCTGATGCCGCGCATGTACATGGCGATCGCCAAGGAAGACCGTTTTCCGATCACCGACATCATGCGCCAGACGCCGGAAATCCCGGAAAACTGCCAATGGGCGATCTTCCTCAGGAACCACGACGAGCTGACGCTCGAAATGGTGACCGACGAGGAACGCGACTATCTCTGGAACATCTATGCCGCCGACCGCCGCGCCCGCATCAATCTCGGCATCCGCCGCCGCCTTGCACCGCTGATGGAGCGGGATCGCCGCCGCATCGAGCTGATGAACGCGCTGCTGCTCTCGATGCCCGGAACGCCGGTCCTCTATTACGGCGACGAGATCGGCATGGGCGACAATATCTATCTCGGCGACCGCGACGGGGTGCGCACGCCTATGCAATGGTCGCCGGATCGCAATGGCGGTTTCTCCAAGGCCGATCCGGCAAGGCTGGTGCTGCCGCCGGTGATGGACCCGCTCTACGGATACGAGGCGGTGAACGTCGAGGCGCAGGGGGCCGACGCCCATTCGCTGCTCAACTGGACGCGCCGGATGCTGGCATTGCGCAACAGGCACTCCGCCTTCGGCCGCGGGTCGCTGAAATTCCTGGCCCCGGGAAACCGCAAGATCCTTGCCTATCTGCGGGAATACAATGGCGACACGATCCTCTGCGTCGCCAATCTCTCGCGCCTGCCGCAGGCGGTCGAACTTGACCTGGCGCAGTTCGCCGGCCGTGTGCCGATCGAATTGTCCGGCATGTCGCCCTTCCCGCCGATCGGCCAGCTCACCTACCTGCTCACCCTGCAGCCGTTCGGCTTCTTCTGGTTCCAGCTGGTAGCGGAAGCCGACGGCCCGGTCTGGCGCAAGGAGCCGCCGGAGCAGATGCAGGACATGGTGACCATGGTCACCCGCCGCGACCTGCAGGAACTGGTCGATCAGCCCAGGCTTGCCGGCACGCTGTCGAACGAGGTCCTGCCCGCCTATCTCGGCAAGCGCCGCTGGTTCGGCGCCAAGGGCGAAATTCTAACCGGCGCTTCGCTGGTCGCCGCAACGCCCATCCCGTTTGCCAACAACATCCTGCTCGGCGAGCTGGAAGCGGAGGTGAATGGGCGCAGCGACACATACCTGCTGCCGCTCGCGGTTTCCTGGGACGATGCCCAGCCGACGGCACTTGCCCAGCAGCTGGCGCTTGCCCGCATCCGGCAGGGCCGCCGTGTCGGTTTCCTGACCGACGGGTTCGCCATGGAGGGTCTGGCACGCGGCGTGATCCGCGGCCTCAGCGAGCGATCGGTGATTTCCGGCCGTGCCGGCACGCTGGAATTCATCGGCACCGACAAGCTCGACGGCCTGACGATCAACGAGGACATGGCCGTCCACTGGCTGTCGGCCGAGCAATCCAACAGTTCGCTTATCTTGGGCGACATGGCGATGGTGAAGCTGATCCGCCACGTCTTCCCGGGCATGCATCCAGAAGTCGAAATGACCCGGTACCTGACCAATGTCGGCTACCAGAACACCGCGCAACTGCTCGGCGAGGTCGCCCGCACGGCGCCGGACGGCAACCGCTACACGCTGATCATCGTGCAGAGCGCCATCCGCAACCAGGGCGACGCCTGGAACTGGATGCTCAGCAACCTGCGGCGCGCCATCGACGAGATCGTCGTGACCGGCCTTGATGGCGAGGTGGCGGACGAGCATTTCAAGCCGCTCGTCAATTTCGTCGCCGCCATCGGCAAACGGCTTGGGGAGCTGCATGTGGCACTCGCCCAGGCGACCGACGATCCGGACTTCCAACCTGTCCGGGCAACGGCGGCCGATGCGGAAAAATGGCGCGAGGCTGTCACGGGCCAGATTTCCCACAGCCTTTCGATCCTCGAAAGGACGGTCGAAGGCCTGGATTCGGATATCGCCCGCGAAGCGCAGACGCTTCTCGAACGCCGCGATGATCTTCTCGGTCTCGCCAAGCATTTCGCTGGCGCCGTGAAAGGCACGCTGATGACCCGCAATCACGGCGACTTCCATCTCGGCCAGATCCTGGTCGCGGAAGGCGATGCCTATATCATCGATTTCGAAGGCGAACCGACCCGCGACCTTTCCGAGCGCCGCGCCAAGACCAATCCGCTGCGCGACGTGGCCGGGCTGCTGCGCTCTCTGAGCTACCTTGCGGCCTCGGCCGATCTCGACCGGGAAATCGTCAGCGAGGTGGACGATGCGCGCCACAAGGCACTGGTCGCCCGTTTCATGGAGATGGCCGAGCCCGCCTTTCTCGATGCCTATTTCGAGGCGACCGACAACTCGCAGGAACTGCGCATCCCGCGGGAGGCTCGCGGGCGGATTCTCGATCTCTTTCTGCTCGAAAAGGCCGCTTACGAAATCGCCTACGAGGTGCGCAGCCGCCCCCATTGGCTACCCCTGCCGCTTGCCGGCTTCTCGGCGATCGCATCCCGACTTCTGGAGAATGTCTCATGAGATACGAGCGCACAGACCTGATGATCGGCACCGTCCGCGAAGGGCTGCAGGCCCTTGTCGAAGGACGGCACGGAGATCCGTTCTCGATCCTCGGACGCCATCAATACGGCAGTCTTACCGTGGTGCGGGCATTGATGCCCGGTGCGCTGGCGGTCGAAGTGGTGGAGGCCGAGACCGGCAAGGTGCTGGCCGAACTCGAAACCATCCATGAAGGCGGGCTGTTTGCCGGCGTGACCGGCGGTACAACGACCTATTTCTTCCGGGTCCACTGGCCGGACGCCATCCAGGAGATGGAGGACCCCTATTCCTTCCCGCTGCTGCTCGGCGAGCTCGACCTGCACCTGATCGGCCAGGGCACGCATTACGATCTCGGCCGGACGCTCGGCGCCATTCCGATGGAGGTCGAGGGCATCGAGGGCGTGCGCTTTTCCGTCTGGGCGCCGAACGCCCGGCGCGTTTCCGTCGTCGGCGATTTCAATTCCTGGGACGGGCGGCGTTATCCGATGCGGCTGCGTCCGCAGGCGGGCATCTGGGAACTGTTCATCCCGCGCCTGACCCATGGTGAGCGCTACAAGTTCGAGATCCTCGACGGCAACGGCAACCTGCTGCCGCAGAAGGCCGATCCGGTCGCCCGCGCCAGCGAGGCGGCGCCATCGACGGCTTCCATCGTCGCCTCCTCGAAACCGTTCCGCTGGAACGACGAGGAGTGGATGCGCAGGCAGCGCACTGAGCGGGATCGCGAAGGCGCGATGTCGATCTACGAGGTGCATCTCGGCTCGTGGCTGCGGATCGCCGAGGAGGGCAACCGCCATCTCGACTGGGTCGAACTCAGCCAGCGGCTGATCCCCTATGTGCAGAACCTCGGGTTTACCCATATCGAGATGCTGCCGATCATGGAGCATCCGTTCGGCGGGTCTTGGGGTTACCAACCGCTCGGGCTGTTTGCCCCGACCGGACGCCATGGCACGCCGGAGGACTTCGCCTATTTCATCGACCGCTGCCATCAGGCCGGCATCGGCGTCATCCTCGACTGGGTGCCGGCGCATTTTCCGACCGACGTCTGGGGGCTTGCGAGGTTCGACGGGACGCCGCTCTACGAACATGCCGACCCGCGCGAAGGGTTCCACAAGGACTGGAACACGCTGATCTACAATCTCGGCCGCAACGAAGTGAAAGGCTTCCTGATCGCGTCCGCGCTCGAATGGCTGGAGCACTACCATGTCGACGCGCTACGCGTGGACGCGGTCGCCTCGATGCTCTATCGCGACTACAGCCGCAACGAGGGCGAGTGGATCCCCAACCAGTATGGCGGGCGCGAAAACCTTGAGGCGGTCGAATTTTTCAAGCACTTGAACAGCATCATCCATGACCGCTGCCCGCACGCGTTCACGGCGGCGGAGGAATCAACCGCCTGGCCGGGGGTGACCCGGAAGACCGAAGAGGGCGGCCTCGGCTTCGACTTCAAATGGAACATGGGCTGGATGCACGACACGCTGCATTACATGCAGGACGATCCGGTCTACCGGAAATACCACCATGGGGCCATGAGCTTCGGAATGATCTATGCCTATTCCGAACGCTTCATCCTACCGCTCTCCCATGACGAGGTGGTGCACGGGAAGGGCTCGCTGCTCGGCAAGATGCCGGGCGACCATTGGCAGAAGCTGGCCAACCTTCGCGCCTATTACGGCTTCATGTGGGGCCATCCCGGTAAGAAGCTGTTGTTCATGGGCGGTGAACTGGCGCAGGAGAGTGAATGGAACCACGACGGCTCGGTCGTCTGGGACCTGCTGGACAGGCCCGACCACGCCGGCGTCCAGCGGCTGATCCGCGATCTCAATGCGCTCTATGCGCAGGAACCCGCGCTGCAATACGGTGACCTGCATCATGAAGGCTTCGAATGGGCGGTAGCCGACGATGCTGAGAACTCGGTCTACGGCATGCTGCGCTCGTCGCCGGACCGTTCCTCACATGTGCTGGTCGCCTCGAACATGACACCCATGCCGCGGCACGGCTACCGCGTCGGCGTGCCGGCGGAAGGTCGCTGGGAGGTGGTGCTGAACACGGACGCAGCGCTTTATGGCGGATCCAATCTGGGGCAGACGGAGGCCTGGACGGAACGAGTGTCTGTCCATAGCAAGGAGTTTTCGATCTCGCTGGTGCTGCCGCCGCTGGCGACGGTGTTCTTGCGGTGGCGGGGGTAGCGCGAGTTACGCGGATATTCCAAAATTGAGGGGGTGTCGCAAGCACAACGACGCGATGGTGTTTTTCGCTGGCTTCGCCTATTCCCCCCGCCAGCCATCCTGATAGGTCACCTTGTCCACCCCTGCGAACCGCCCGACCCGCAGCAGTTCCGCCTCCAGCTTCTCCAATCTCCCCGCCGAAGCCCGAACGCCCTTTTCAAGCCAGAGCTTCTTCACGTCCAGCGTGCCCGACTTGCGGTCCGCCTTCATGTCGATGCGGCCGATCATCCGGTCGCCTTCCAAGAGCGGGAAAACGTAATAGCCGTATTGCCGCTTCGGTTCCGGCACGAAAACCTCGATGCGATAGAAGAAGTTGAACAGCCGCTCGGCCCGGTCGCGGTTGCGCAGGAGCGGATCGAAGGGGCTGAGGACACGCACCCGGGCGGGCGGTTCGGGGATCGGCCCGAGGTTTTCCGGAAAACCGACAAAGGCGAAGGAGGGGCGCGGGCGGCTGCCGTCGGCGGTCTCGATCAGCACTTCCACCAACTCATCGCGATGGGACTTCACCCAGTCCTTCGCGTCGTCGGGAGTGACGAGATCGAAGAAAGCGGCAAGCTCTCCGGAAGTCGCGAAGCCGAGGCGGGTCATGGCGCCGCGGCAGGCCCAGTCGATAAATTCCTCGTGGCTGACTTCCGGCTCGTGATGATGCCGCGGAATGACCCGCTCCATCAGGTCGTAGATCTTCTGGAAGTTGACGCGGCCGGCGATCGCCAGCTTGCCGGTGTGCCAGTAATATTCGAGCGCCGTCTTGTTCGGGTGCCAGTTCCACCAGCCTCCGGACTTGTGGTCCTCCGCCTTCATGTCGCGGGACATGATCGCACCGTTATCGGCGATGTGCTGGAAGGTGTCCTCGAAGGCGGCGTCGAACCCTTCGCCATGCCATTTCCTCCAGCGTTCGGCGAGGATCGGCTCGCGGCGGCGGAAACGGTGTTTCCAATAGCGGAAGAAGCTAGTGGGGATGATCGACGCGTCATGGGTCCAATGCTCGAAAAGTTCGCCGTCCTTTTCGAGAAGTGCTGTCAGGTGCTCGCGCCGGTAGGTCTGGTTGCGCGAGAACAGGATCATGTGATGGGCGCGCTCGACGGTGGCGATACTGTCCACCTGGACGAAACCGAGATCGTCGATGAGCTGCAGCAGGCCGGCCTTGCTCAGCGCCCGGCCGGGCGGCTCGCAGAGCCGCTGCCGTTCGAGGAATATTCTGCGGGCCTGATCGTTCGAAATGAGAATCGCCATGGGAGGTAGACTAGGATGTCGCCGCGCCGGATTCAATGTTCACGTTCGGTTCTACATTCCCCTTCCTCTTCTTCCGGTCTATAGACCGCTGAACAGCGAGGGACAGGCTTGGATATCCGTTTCGAACAGGCAGAAGCGCGTTTCGAGGGACGCACCGTCGTCCATCCGCTGACGCTGTCGTTGACCGAGCGGCGGATCGGCGTGATCGGCCTCAACGGCTCCGGCAAGACCACGTTCGCGCGGATGATCAACGGGCTGGTCCTGCCGGCGGCGGGCCGCGTGACCGTCAACGGGTTCGATACGGTGAAGGACGGCGACAAGGTGCGCGGCCAGGCCGGCTTCATCTTCCAGAACCCGCAGAACCAGATCATCCTGCCGATCCTGAAAGAAGACATCGCGCTTGGGCTGAAAAGTCGAAAACTGTCGAAGGCGGAAACGGAAGCGGCGGTCGGGGCAATGCTTGCTCGTTTCGGTATCGCCCATCTTGGCGAGCGGCGGGCGCATGAATTATCCGGTGGCGAACTGCAGCTGGCGGCTCTTGCCTCGGTTCTGGTCACCCACCCGGGTATCCTGATCATGGACGAACCGACCAACCAGCTCGATCTCAAAAACCACAGCCTGGTGGAGCGGACGATCCACGGGCTCGACGAAAACATCATCGTCATCAGCCATGACCTCGGCCTGATCGCCGATTTCGACCGTGTCCTGTTCTTCCACGAAGGCCGCCTCGCCCATGACGGCCCACCTGCGGAGATCATCGCGCGCTACCGCGAGCTTGCGGCATGAAGACGCTCTACGTGGAAGGCGACACGTTTCTGCACCATCTTTCGCCACGGACGAAACTTGTCGGCCTCGCCGCGCTCAGCCTTTTTCTTTTCCTCATCCACTCGCCCGCCGTTCTTTCGGTCTCGGCGATCCTCGGCGGCATCGTCTATGCCTCGCTCCGGCTCGGATGGCGGCAATCCTGGCTGCGGCTGCGGCCGATCCTGCTGACCATCGCGGTCGTGGCGCTCTTCACGCTTGTCCTCAACGGGTGGCACGACGCGTCGATCGTCGTGACGCGGCTGACGGCGCTTACCGTCTTCGCCGCGGCGGTGACGGCGACCACGAGCACCGGCGATTTCATCGACGAGATCACCCGGCTTGCCATGCCGCTTGAACGCCTGGGGCTCGTCAGGGCCGTCGATATCGGGCTTTCGATCGGTCTGGTCATCCGTTTCGTGCCGGAGGTTCTCGGCCGCTATCAGGCCATCCGGGATGCCCACCGCGCCCGCGGGCTGAAGGTCCGGCCGCTGACGCTGGCGGTGCCGCTGATCATCCTGACACTCAAAAACGCCGACGAGATCGCCGCCGCCATTGACGCACGCGGCGTCCGGGCGCAAAAATAACCCCATATAACGACTGGGGATTCGCATAGCATGACCACCCGTGATCTCGTTCTGGCCGCCCTTTTCGCCGCCATTATCGTGGCGCTCGGTCTCGTGCCGCCGATCATGCTCGGCTTCATCCCGGTGCCGATCACGGCCCAGTCGCTGGGCGTCATGCTGGCAGGCGTCATTCTTGGCGCCAAGCGTGGCGGTTTCGCGGTGCTTCTGGTCCTGCTGCTCGTCGCAATCGGCCTGCCGGTGCTGTCCGGCGGACGCGGCGGCCTTGCCACCTTCGCCTCGCCGACCGCCGGTTATCTCGTCGGCTGGTTCTTTGCGGCCGTCGTCACCGGTTATTGTTCCGAGCGTTTCGTCGATCGGTCGCAGACCGGGATCGTGCAGATCACCGGCTTTTTCCTCGCGGCCCTGCTTGGCGGCGTGGTCATCGATCATGCGCTCGGGATCATCTACCTCGCCTATGTCACGGGCACCGGGCTTTCGAAAGCCTTCATCGGCGACCTCTCCTTCGTTCCGGGCGATGTGCTGAAGGCGATGATCGCGGCACTTGCAGGGCGCGCCGTGATGGTCGGTTATCCGCTGCTGCCGCACCGGGCCTGACTGACCGCCTCAATCAATCCAGGAACTGGTAGAGCCAGTCGCGCAGGTCTTCGGGAAGCGGCACCGGCTCCATGCTTTCGGGGTCGCAGGTCATCCAGACGATCTCGGCTTCCGCGACGGCCTCGTTGCCCCGCAGCATATGCACCAGGAAGCCGGCGGACTTTCCGCCGATCTTGCTGACGCCGATATGCGTGTGCACGACGTCCCCAAGTCTCAAGGCCGAATGGAACGTGCAGGTGATCTTGCCGATCCTGAAGAACGGATCGTCCTTTTGCGGCTTGCGGCGACGCCAGAATTCCGTGACGGCTTCTTCCGCCCGCACGACATAGGACGACCGGAACATCTCGCCGTTCATGTCGACATCGCGGAAAGGAACCCGGAATTCCTGAGACTTGACTTGCTCTTTGGCCACGGTACCCTCTGGGTTGCACCCATTCATGTAAGACCATTCTTTCAAGCTAAACAAGTGCAAGAGCAAGGGGTTGCGGCTTGAAAAAGTCAGCTTTCTGCGCCATGTCGGAAAGGTCCAGACCGGACTGACCCTCACGAGGCCGCCGCATGACCACGCGCCTTTACGAACACAAGATCTTCCTCGAACACAGCACGCCCGAGGGACATCCCGAACGGGCGGACCGGCTGCGGTCGCTGGCGATCGCGCTGGAGCATCCGAATTTCGCCAGGCTCGACCGCAAGGACGCTCCCCAGGCGAACGAGGACGCGGTCCTGCTCGCCCATCCGGAAGAGCACCTGCGCGCCGTGATGCGCGAAATCCCCGAGGAGGATACGATCCGCCAGATCGAGGCCGACACCTATGTGGGACCGAAGAGCTTTCAGGCGGCGCTGACCGGCATCGGCGGCGCAATGGCGGCCATCGACGACGTGGCGACCGGCAAGGTGGACAATGCCTTCGTGGCGGCAAGACCGCCCGGTCATCACGCCGAAAAAGACAAGGCGATGGGCTTCTGCCTGTTCAACAATGCCGCGATCGCTGCGCGCCATGCACAGCGAAAATACGGAATGGAGCGCATCGCGATCGTCGATTGGGACGTGCATCACGGCAACGGCACGCAAGACATCTTCTGGGACGATCCGTCGGTGCTGTTCTGCTCGACGCACCAGATGCCGCTTTATCCCGGCACCGGCGCAAAGGACGAGACGGGCACGAAGAACAATGTCGTCAACGCGCCGCTTTCGCCCGACACCGGCAGCGAATATTTTCGCGAAGCCTTCAAATCCCGCGTGCTTCCGGCGCTCGACAATTTCCGGCCGGACTTCATCATCATCTCCGCCGGCTTCGACGCGCATCATCGCGATCCGCTGGCGCAGATCAATCTCGTGGGCGACGATTTCGACTGGGCGACCGGCCGCCTGATGGAGATCGCCGGCAAATATGCCGGCAATCGTATCGTCAGCCTGCTCGAGGGCGGATATGATCTCGAAGGGCTCGCCGAATCGGCGGGGATGCACATCTGCAGACTGATGAAGGGATAGATGATGACCGACACCACCGAGAGCCTCGATGTGAGCGGCTATTCCTTCGAAAAGGCCGTCGCCGAACTGGAAAGCATCGTGGCCCGGCTGGAACGCGGCGACGTGGCGCTCGACGAATCCATCGCCATCTACGAACGCGGCGAAGCGCTGAAGAAACACTGCGAAAAACTGCTGACGGTCGCTGAAAACCGCATCGAAAAGATCCGCCTCGACCGCGCCGGCAAGCCGCAGAGTGTCGAACCGCTCGACGGCGAGTGAGCGCTCCCGACTAAAACCAAAGTCTTACGACCTTCGCACCGAATGCGTCATAAACCGATTGACGCACCGGGACCGCCTCCCCATGATAGCCGCCATCTAAGTGGTTACTTTGGGAGGAGACCATTATGAACTTCGGCGTGAAGTCCAGCAAAATCAATCTCATGTTCGCGGCGACGCTTGCCGTCTCGACGGCATTTTCCGCCGCCGGCGCGAAAGCGGCGGAATTCATCAACGTGCTGACGGGCGGCACGTCCGGCGTGTATTATCCGCTCGGCGTCGCGCTTGCGGAAATCTACGGACAGGGGATCAAGGACGCCCGCACCCAGGTGCAGGCCACAAAGGCTTCCGTCGAAAACCTCAACCTGCTGCAAGCGGGGCGTGGCGAGATCGCCTTTTCGCTCGGCGATTCGGTCCAGGAAGCCTGGAAGGGCAACAAGGAAGCGGGCTTTCCCGCCAAGCTCGACAAGCTGCGCGGCATCGCCGCCATCTATCCGAATTATATCCAGGTGGTCGCGAGCGCTGAATCGGGCGTGAAGACGCTGGCCGACCTCAAGGGCAAGAGCCTCTCGGTCGGAGCGCCGGCTTCCGGCACGGAACTCAATGCCCGCGCCATCTTCACCGCCGCCGGCATGTCCTACAAGGATCTCGGCAAGACCGAATACCTGCCATTCGCCGAGTCCGTAGAGCTGATCAAGAACCGCCAGCTCGACGCGACGCTGCAATCGGCGGGCCTCGGTGTCGCCTCGATCCGCGACCTTGCGACCTCGCTGAAGATCAACGTCGTGGCGATCCCGGCCGCCGAAGTGGCCAAGATCGGGGCGCCTTATGTCGCGGTAAAAATCCCCGCCGGCACCTATGAGGGTCAGACCGCCGACGTCGAGACCGCTGCCGTGGGCAATTTCCTGATCACCCATTCAGGCGTCTCGGACGAAACCGTCTACCAGATGACCAAGCTGCTGTTCTCCAACCTGCCGAAGCTTTCCGCAGCCCATGCCGCCGCAAAGGCGATCGACGTGAAGAAGGCGCTGGAGGGCATGCCCGTGCCACTGCATCCGGGCGCCGAGCGGTATTACAAGGAAGTCGGGTTGGTGAAGTAAAGGGAGCGATTGCCCCTCATCCGCCCTGCCGGGCACCTTCTCCCCGTCAGAACGGGGAGAAGGACATATGCCGCACCGTCTTCCCCTCTCTCGGCCGCGCTCGGGGCACGTCCCCTCTACCCGCAAGCGGGTAGAGGTTTAGGGTGAGGGGCAAGCGATCTCCGGAGCAAACATGTCCGAATCCACAATGCACCATCCGACAGCACCGCGGAGCGCCGAAGAGCCGATCGAGGGCCTGCCGGCTGGTTTCGGCGAAGGCTTTACCGGGCGTATCGCCTTCTGGATCGCCTTCGCCTTTACCCTCTTCCAGATCTGGACGGCGGCCTACGGCACGCTTGCGAGCCAGATCGTCCGCGCCATGCATGTGGGCTTCCTGCTGCTGCTCGGCTTCGTGCTGATCGGCAATCTCGTCGCCCGGACGAAGGCCGGCAAGATGTGGTTCTGGGCGCTCGGCATCCTCGGCTTCCTGACCGGGGTCTACAACTGGGTCTTCTATCAGGACCTGATCGTCAGAAGCGGGTTCCTGACGACACCGGACCTCATCGTCGGAGCCGTGCTGATGGTGCTCGTCTTCGAAGCGGCGCGGCGGCTGATGGGCCTGCCGCTGACGATCATCGCCGCCATCTTCCTCGCCTACTGCTTCTTCGGGCAATATGCCCCCGGGCCGTTCATCCATCGCGGTTATGATTTCGAGCAGATCATCGAGAATTTCGCCTACGGGACCGAAGGCATCTACGGCACGCCGATCTATGTCTCGGCCGCCTACATCTTCATCTTCGTGGTCTTCGCGGCCTTTCTCGAAAAAGCCGGGATGCTGAACCTCTTCAACGATTTCGCGCTCGGCCTCGTCGGCACCTGGCGCGGCGGGCCGGCGCAGGTCTGCGTGATGTCCTCGGCGCTGATGGGCACGATTTCCGGCTCGGGCGTCGCCAATGTCGTGGCCTCGGGCCAGTTCACCATTCCGCTGATGAAACGCTTCGGCTTCCGATCGGCCTTTGCCGGCGGGGTCGAGGCGACCTCGTCGATGGGCGGGCAGATCATGCCGCCCGTCATGGGCGCCGTCGCCTTCATCATGGCCGAAACGCTCAACGTCTCCTATGCGGAAATCGTCAAGGCCGCGATCGTCCCGGCCGTCCTCTATTTCGGCGCCTGTTTCTGGATGGTCTTTCTCGAAGCCGGCAAGGCCGGCCTCAAGGGCATGAACAAGGCCGACCTGCCGAACCCCTGGGCCGCCGTCAGGGAGCACTGGCCGCTGATCCTGCCGCTTGCCGCCCTCGTCTACCTGCTATTTGCCGGCTATACGCCGATCTTCGCCGGAACGATGGGCCTGGCCCTGGTCATCGTGCTGATCCTCGGCATGCCGCTTGCCGCAAGCATCGGCCCGCTTGCCTTCCGCCTCGTCTTCTGGGTCGTACTCGGCATCGCCGCCGCCTCGTTCCTGCGCTACGGGGTGAACTTCCTGGCGATCGTCATCATCGCCCTGATCGCCGGATGCTTCTTCGTCAAAGGGGGGCGCGAGACGCTGGCGATCTGCCGCGACGCGATGGCGGAGGGCGCAAAGAACGCGCTGCCGGTCGGCATCGCCTGCGCCATCGTCGGCATCGTCATCGGCACGCTGACGCTGACCGGCATCGCCTCGACCTTCGTCGGCGCAATCATCCGTGTCGGCGAGCACAACCTGTTCCTGTCGCTGGTGCTGACCATGATCACCTGCCTGATCCTCGGCATGGGCATCCCGACGATCCCGAACTATATCATCACCTCGTCGCTTGCCGGGCCGGCGCTGCTGGAACTCGGCGTGCCGCTGATCGTCAGCCACATGTTCGTCTTCTATTTCGGCATCATGGCGGACCTGACCCCGCCGGTAGCGCTCGCCGCCTTCGCGGCCGCGCCGATGGCCAAGACATCCGGGCTGAAGATCGGCGTGGAGGCTACCAAGCTCGCGACCGCCGGCTTCGTCGTGCCGTTCATGGCCGTCTATACGCCGGCGCTGATGCTGCAGGATCCGGGCGCGGTCGCCGCCGCGTGGGGTTATCCGGTCGAAGTCGCCTACGTCTTCCTGAAAGCCTGCTTCGGCATCGCGCTCTGGGGCACGGCGGTGGTCGGTTTCCTTTTTGCCCGCATGATGGCCTGGGAGCGGCTGCTCGCCGTGATCGCCGGCGCGAGCCTTGTAATGGCGCTTCCCTGGACCGACGAACTCGGCTGGGTCCTCGGCATCGTCGTCGTCGCACAGCACTGGTGGCGCAACCGCAATGCGCCGGGCGCACCGGCGCTGACATGAGCGCCGGGCGATGAGCCTCTGCATCCTGGCGGGCGGCAAGGTGAGCGCGCTCGCTCTCTCGATGTTCACGCTCTCCTGGACCCATTCGGTGCAGAAGACGGAATGGCGCGAGACCTGGGCGGTGACGCCGGCCGGGCTGGAGCTTCGGCAGGCGGAGGTGAAGGGCTCCGGCGCCGGCATGGAGCCGGGGGCGGATGCCGTTCTGAAGGACGGCTGGTGGGTTTGGCGCCCGACGCTGCCGCCACAGAAGCGCATTCTGCTGGCGGCTTCGGGCATGACGCCGGACGGCTGGCGGCTATGTCATGATGGCGGGTGCGTGGAACTTGGAGCGACGGCGGGGGATGAGACCGTTCTGAGCAGGTGTCCCTAAATGTGCCTAAAACGAAATGACCGTGCGGATTTCGTCGTACCCGGCATGCAGGCCGGTTTCGTCCTGCTCCACCAGGCCGGCTCGTCCCAGGATTTCGACATCCTCATGAACCCGCCGGTAATCCCGGCCAAGCGATCGCGCTAGGGCAGCCACGCTTGCCTGGGGGTTCTTGTGCAGATAACGCAGCAGCTCCAGCCGCTTACCCGTCATGGTGCTGGAAAAGGCATCCCAAGTGACGAAGGTCAGGTGATCTTCCGAAACCGCCTCGCCCTTTTCGGCGCGATGCCACGCATCGGAAACCCTCTTCGCAACCTTGTCGAAGGATCCGCCGATATGCAGGTCTATGTCCTTGCTCATATCTTCTCTCCTCGTAGCGCCTCGACATCCTGCCTAAAATCGGACAGCAGTTGCTCGATCGAAACAAACTGGTAGCCCTCTTCCCGGTCACCGTAGTGGCGGTGATTACCCTTGCCGCGTTCGTTGTCGTAACCGACCAATCGTTCGCCGGGACGGCCGTAGAACAGCGAGTATTTCAGGAAATGCCGCGATGGCGGCACCTCGCTCGGCACACGCCATACCTTGATCTCCAAGATCGCTCCGTCGCCGAAGACAATGCGTTCCCGGATGACGAGTTCGGCTTTCATAAGAAGATTATGGCATCCGATGCCATAGATGGTCAATCTCCGTCGCTCTCGACCAAATCCGGGTAGTTCGCTATATTCGCCGCCATGGACAAGGATCTGGTGATTGCCAAGCTGAGGGAGCATGAGGACGAGCTGCGCGCCGCGGGTGCGGAGCATGTGTCGATCTTCGGCTCCGTGGCCAGGGGCGAAGCGACGGAGGAGTCCGATCTCGATATTCTTGTCAGGCTGACCGACCCCGTGATCAGATCCGGTCTCGGATATTTCAGTGCTCTCGCGATCCTGCAGGAGCGTATCACTGAAATTACGGGCCACGAAAATGTTGATGTGATCGCCGAACCGATTCAAAAGGAGAACGTGCGGCGCTCCATAGAACGGGACCGCGCCATTGCCTTCTAAACGTCCTCTAACGCGGATGCGCGATATCGTCGAGAATGGTGCTGCAATCCTTGAGTATACTCAGGGCATGGATTTTCAGGCATATACGGAAATCGACTGGTTCGCGACGCCGTCGAGCGGTGTTTTTCACGGGTTTCCGAAGCAGCCGTCAAACTCAGTTCATTGGCCGAGGAACTGTTCCCCGCGCACGACTGGCTCGCCATTCGAAATCTCGGCAACGTTCTGCGCCATGACTACAAAGGCGTTCTGGACCAGGTGATTTGGACGACCATTGTCGACCGCCTCCCTCCCCTTCTCATTGAACTCGAAACATTCCTGGCGCAGTATCCGGACGATCAGGAAACACTGTAGCGAGTCCCCTCATGTCCTTCTTCCCCGGAACCGACCCGGCCGCGGGCGACGCCTTTGCCTGCGACGCGATCGAGAACCTGATCATCCCGCGCACCAGCGATATCGGCGGATTTTCCGTGCGGCGCGCCTTGCCCAGCCGGCAACGGCGGCTGGTGGGGCCGTTCATCTTCTTCGACCGGATGGGACCGGCGCTCCTGCGTGCCGACGAGGCGCTGGACGTCAAGCCGCATCCGCATATCGGACTTTCCACCGTCACCTATCTGTTCGACGGGGAGATCAAGCACCGCGACAGCCTCGGCACCGAACTGGTGATCAGTCCGGGAGACATCAACCTGATGACCGCCGGCCGCGGCATCGTGCATTCGGAGCGCACGCCGGAAAACCTGCGCGGCCATCCGATGTCGGTCTCCGGCCTGCAGACCTGGCTGGCGCTGCCGGACGACAAGGAGGAGATCGACCCGACCTTTTCGCATACGGGCAAGGAAAACATGCCGGTCATCGATGCGGAGGGGGCGAGCGGCCGGGTGGTGATCGGTTCTTTCGAAGGCCTCGGCTCGCCGGTCTCGACCTTCACCGATACGCTCTATGTCGATCTGCGGCTCGAGGCGGGCAAACGCTTCCCGTTTGCCGCGGCGCATGAGGAACGGGCGATCTACATTCTGTCCGGCGAACTGGTGGTTTCGGGCGACCGGTTCGCGGCCGACCAGCTTCTCGTCTTCCGGCCTGGCGACAATATCACGCTCGAAGCCGGCGCGATGGGCTGTCACCTGATGCTGTTCGGCGGGGCGGCGCTGAACTCCAAGCGCTATATCTGGTGGAACTTCGTTTCCTCCTCCAAGGAGCGTATCGAAAAGGCAAAAGATGAGTGGCGCACCGGCCGTTTCGACATCGTGCCGGGGGACGAGGAGGAGTTTGTCCCCTTGCCCACGGCCTGAAATCGGTTAGAACCGGAGGTCATGCAACTTGAAAAAGCCTGCTTTCTTCTCATGTTGGGGAGGAACACGCTTCCGGAAAAGAGCAGAAAAGGCCACCATTCGTGACATCAATCCCCGCCACGCCATTGCTCGACAAGGTCAAGCTTCCTGCCGATCTTCGCCAGATCGAAGACCGCGACATGCCGCAGCTTGCTCGAGAATTGCGCGACGAGATGATCGATGCGGTGTCGCGCACCGGCGGCCATCTGGGTGCCGGCCTTGGCGTCGTGGAACTGACGATCGCCATCCACAAGGTCTTCAATACGCCGGATGACCGGCTGATCTTCGATGTCGGCCACCAGTGTTATCCGCACAAGATCCTGACCGGCCGGCGCGACCGCATTCGAACGCTGCGCCAGGAAGACGGGCTTTCCGGCTTCACCCGCCGGGCCGAAAGCGAATACGATCCATTCGGCGCCGCACACTCCTCGACCTCGATCTCCGCCGGCCTCGGCATGGCGGTCGCGGCCGACCTTTCCGGCTCGAAGCGCAACGTGATCGCCGTCATCGGCGACGGCGCGATGTCGGCCGGCATGGCCTATGAGGCGCTCAACAATGCCGGCGCGCTCGATGCGCGGCTGATCGTCATCCTCAACGACAACGACATGTCGATCGCCCCGCCGACCGGCGCGATGAGCGCCTATCTGGCGCGCCTCGCCTCCGGCCGCACCTATATGGGTTTTCGCGATCTCGGCAAGAAGCTGACCGCCTATCTCGGCAAGAATGTCGACCGGGCGATCACCCGCGCCGTCGAGCATGCGCGCGGTTACGTTACCGGCGGCACGATGTTCGAGGAAATGGGTTTTTACCATATCGGACCGATCGACGGTCATTCCTTCGACCATCTCCTGCCGGTGCTGCGCAATGTGCGCGACAATGCCCGCGGTCCGGTGCTGATCCATGTGGTGACGCAGAAGGGCAAGGGTTATGCGCCCGCGGAAGCCGCCGCCGACAAATATCACGGCGTCAACAAGTTCGACGTCATCACCGGCGCGCAGGCGAAATCGAAGCCGAACGCGCCGAGCTATACGAGCGTCTTCGGCGAAGCGCTGGTGCAAGAAGCGACACTCGACGAGAAGATCGTCGGCGTCACCGCCGCGATGCCGAACGGCACGGGCATCGACAAGCTGGCAGATATCTTCCCGGCCCGGACTTTCGATGTCGGCATTGCCGAGCAGCATGCGGTGACGTTTGCGGCTGGCCTTGCGGCGGAAGGCTACAAGCCGTTCTGCGCGCTTTATTCGACCTTCCTGCAGCGCGGTTACGACCAGGTCGTCCATGACGTGGCGATCCAGGGACTGCCGGTCCGCTTTCCGATCGATCGGGCCGGTTTCGTCGGCGCCGACGGGCCGACCCATGCGGGGTCGTTCGACACGACTTTCCTCGCCACCCTGCCGGGCATGGTGGTGATGGCTGCCGCCGACGAAGCGGAGTTGAAGCACATGGTGCGCACCGCCGCCGCCTATGACGAAGGCCCGATCTCCTTCCGTTATCCGCGCGGCGAAGGCGTCGGCGTCGAACTGCCGGAACGCGGCCAGATCCTCGAAATCGGCAAGGGCCGGGTGGTCAAGCAGGGCGCCAAGGTGGCTTTGCTCTCCTTCGGCACGCGCCTCAAGGAATGTCTGCTTGCCGCGGAAGACCTCGATGCCGCCGGGCTTTCGACGACGGTCGCGGATGCCCGCTTCGCCAAGCCGCTGGACCAGGACCTGATCCGCCAGCTCGCCCGCCATCACGAGGTGCTCATCACCATCGAGGAAGGTGCGGTCGGCGGCTTCGGCAGCCACGTTCTGCAGTTCCTGGCGACCGAGGGCCTGCTCGACAACGGGCTGAAGATCCGCTCGCTGGTGCTGCCGGACATCTGGATGCAGCAGGCAAGCCCGGATGCAATGCATGCCAAGGCCGGTCTCGACCGCGCCGGCATCGTTTCGACCGTCTTCAGGACGCTCGGCCAGCCGCAGATCGGCGTCGGTTTCGCCGGCTGAGGCCGAAGGCCGGGGTCTCCCGGACTAGAAGCCGAGTCGGCTCAAGGGCCCGATGATCTTGCGATAGAGCATCGGCGGCGTGAACTCACGCAGCACGTCGCGGCGGATTTCGGCATAGTCCTTCTTGTCCGCCGAATTCGGGCGCGGCTTGAAGAGCGTCGAATGTGACTTGCGGGAATCGTCCCAGGTCGCCGTGTAATAATAGAGGGCGATCGAGTCCCTCGTCTTGTCTTCCGGATGGTTCACGACGCTGGGGTTGCCATGGAAGGAGTCCGACGTGGTCGAGAACGTGACCATGCGGTTGAACAAGGGGGTGAAACTGTGCACCTTGCCCTTCATCTCCTTGTCCCAGATTTCAAATGAGCCGCCCCACTCTTCCCGCCAGCCCTTGTTGAGATAGATCAGCGTGTTGAGCCGGCGCTCGACCTTCATCTTGGAATGAAGGTTGAAATCCGCGTGGATATCGAGATGCCCGCCGTTGGCGGTCTCATGGACGCCCGCGCCGAAAAAGAACGGGTCGGGGATCAATCCTTCGATACCGGTCATTTCTTCCAGGAACAGGATGAAGGGGCGCGAATTCAGCGCGTAGAACAGGTTCTTGGTGTAGGTGGGAAGCCGCTCCGGAGCATAGGAAACCTTCTTGTTCTCCTGCGCCCTCGCAAAAGTCGTCTCCTTTTCCGGACGGTTCCGGAGATCGGTCAGGACGTTTTCCAGAACCTGCTCGGGCAGGAAATTGTCGATGCAGATATGCGGATAAGGCGCTGCCGATTGATAAGCCTCGGCGTAATTCCTGGCCATCGAGCGAGCGGCATCAACATCTGCCAGAAGAGTATCCGCCTCAATCGGATATACTAACTGCGCCATTGCACTTCCCCAACCTATACTTCGGTCAGATTGTCATATTTTGGGGATGGCGCAAGTATGACAAAAGCCCATTCTTCGAAAGCCTTAGCCTCCGGAGAAATTCGAAATCAAGCTTTTCATTTTTAAACCCAACTTAAAATCAATAGATTCAAGTATGGGTGCATTGCAACACGGTATTCCTTTTCCAAAATGACGCCCCGAATCTGTATCTTCCTACGCCGAATGAAGTAATGGTTCCGATCGAGGGCCGGTCGTTACCTCCGCTCGCCCTCGATCACCATGTCGAACTGCACGACGTTGGAATAGATCGGCGTGCCGACGTCCATGGCGTAACGGGAGCGGTAGATCTTGCCGCTGACGTTGAAGCCTATCTTTCGGCCGTTCCAGGAGGTCAGCTTCACGTCGAAGATTTCGGGCGAGCTGCGCCCTTTGGCGGTCAGCGTGCCGGTGATGCGGGCACTGTCCGGACCGGTCTGTTCGATCCTTTCCGAACGGAACGCGATCGTCTCGAAATGCGCGGAATCAAAGACCGCGCCCGAGCGCAGGAAGGTATCGATACGATCCTGGCCGGTGCTGACACTTTCGGGCTCGAGGTCGAAATTCACCATGGAATGCGCGAGATCGCCGGCTTTCAGGTTGAACGTGCCCGAAAACTTGCCGAACGTGCCCTTGATGCCGCCTCCGCCGACCTGGTCGACCGCAAAGGCGATGCGGGAGCCGGGGGTGATGGCATAACGCCCGGCCGCCTCCGTGAGACTGGGGACGTCGACTGCCGAAAAGCCGGCCTGCGGAAGCGATATGGCGAGCAGCATTGCTGCGATGACTGTTGTCTTGCGGGTCATGGTCCCGGCTCCTCGATCGACGTTTTGACGGTGCGGTGCCGGCTGCCGAGCATGCGGGTGAGCACGTCGTCGTGCCTGGCATAGTGGTGGTAGAGCGCCGCGGCGGAATGCAGGAAGACGAGTGCCAGCGTCGAATAGGCGAGCACCGCATGCACGGTCGTCCACCAGGCCTCGGAGGCTTCCGACTTCGGCACCGGAAGGTGCGGAACGACGACGAGGTTGAACGCGAAGGTGGGAATTTCGAGCGGCGAGACGGAGGCGATCATCCAGCCGGCCACCGGCACCACCACAGCCAAGGTCAGCAGCAGAGAGTGCATCGCATGGGCCAAGCGACGCTCCAAGGCACCCAGACCTTCCACGGGCTTCACGCGCACGGCGGTCAGCGAATGGATCAGCCTCAGTGCGGCCAGCAGCAGTGCCAGCATGCCGAAGGACTTGTGCCACTGGAAGAGCGCGAACTGCAGGGCGGGATCGATGGATTGCCGGGTCATGACAAAGCCGAGGACCAGCAGGCCGAGGATCAACGTCGCGATCAGCCAGTGCAGAACGATCGCGATGGGGTCATAACCATCTGCAAGGCGACGCGGCATGGGATGTTTCCGGAACTCTTCACGACAAGCGGAAACATCGTGCTTTTCGACCCGGCCGACAAGCACCGGCGCGATCACGTTTCATTCAATATTCCTGAATTCGGATTTGAGCCGCTGTTACCGATCGGCGGCTGTCAGGAAGAGGATATTCAGGTCCTTTTCCGGATAGAAATCATCGGCAACCATCTCGAAGGTCGTGGATCCGACCTTCTTCACGCCGTTGCCGCAGAAGCTGACGTAGTCCTGCGCCCTGCCCTTGTCGATCGTCAGCTTGAACTTGCCGATCGAGCCGCCCCAGTTGGCGCCGGTGGTGAGGATGTAGGAGACCCATTGCTCGGTGTAGTTCGGGCCGCTTTTACCGGCTGCCGCTTCGAGCTTGGCGGCGGTCTTCATGAAGGCGGCGTCGATGCAGTAGCGGTCGGCGTATTCCTTGTAATTGGCCGCCGGCTTGCCCTGGTCGATGAAGGTCATGGCGACCGTGCCGCCGACGCTCGGCTTGTAGCGGTGGCTGACGCGGACGGGCTTGCCGGCCGGGAATTTTGTCTTCCACCAATAGACCGAGCGGAGCGTCCAGGCCGGCGTCAGCTCCTCCTGCCAGCCCTTGCCTGCGTCGTAACGGTTGACGAACACCAGCCCTTCGGCGATCCACGCCGCTTTCACGTCTTCTGGCAGGGCCTTGAGCGCGGCGAGCGTCCTGTCGCTATAGGGCAGAAGCGGAATGTTGCGCGCCACGAGTTCGTCGGTGCGGTCGATGCCGGCCGCCAGCACGCGCTGCTGCAGTTCCGGCTTGATCTGCCGGCTGTCCTGCACCACCGAAAAGCCGAGGAAATTGTCGCTGTCGGTATCGTCGAGCGCGATATTGCTGTCCATGCTGCCGGTGATATCCGGCATCGGGAAGGCGATGACGCTTTCGACATCCTTGTCGCTGGTGTTCTTGAAGACGTAATCGACCAGCACTTCCTCACGGGAAATGTAGAGCTGTTCCTCGGCCATCGCGACATCGGAGGTCTGGACGTAGATCAGTCCGCCCGTCTTCAGTTCCGCCATGGAATCGTTGGCGAATGCGGGGTTCGAGACAAGCAAAAGCCCGCCGATCAGCAAGGTCCACCGCATTTCCGTCCCTCCGGTTCGCTGCCGGCTTTCCGGCCGCCGGAAGATAGACGCAAATGCTGAAACAGAGAAGGCAGGCCGATGGTCTTCGGCCTGCCTTTTGGATCAATCAGAATGGGCTGATCAGAATTCCGACCATTCTTCCTTTACGGCCGCGGCGCTCGCCGCCTTGCCGGAAAAGGCGCGGGCGACGGTGGAACGCAGGGCATTCGCCGGCGACGCCACCGGACGAGCTGCCGAGGGGGCCGCAACCGGACGGGAGATCCGCGCCGCCGGTGTGCCGCCGAAGTTGAACTGCTTCAGCAGGGCATCGAGCGCCTGGGCTTCCTGGGCGAGCTTGTGGCTTGCCGCGTTCTGCTCCTCGACCATGGCGGCGTTCTGCTGCGTGCCCTGGTCCATCGCATTGACCGATGTGTTGATCTCCTGGAGACCGGTCGACTGCTCGCGGGTGGAGATGACGATGGCGGAGAGGTTCTGGTTGATCTGCTGCACTTCGCCAACGATGGCTTCCAGCGCCTGACCGGTCTCGCCGACCAGCGCCACGCCCGCATCCACCTGCTGGCTGGAGGTGGTGATCAGCGCCTTGATCTCCTTTGCCGCATTGGCGGAACGCTGGGCGAGTTCGCGGACTTCCTGCGCCACGACCGCGAATCCCTTGCCCGCCTCGCCGGCGCGAGCCGCCTCGACGCCTGCGTTGAGTGCGAGGAGGTTGGTCTGGAAGGCGATGTCGTCGATGACGCTGATAATATTGCTGATCTCGCCGGAGGACTTTGAGATCTGTTCCATAGCGGAGACCGCACGACGGACGACTTCACCGGATTTCTCGGCGCCGATGCGGGTGCGCTCGACGCGCTGGCCGACATCTTCCGCACGCCGGGCCGATTCCTTCACCGTCGTCGTCACCTGTTCGAGCGCGGCTGCGGTCTCTTCGACCGCGGCTGCCTGCTGTTCGGTGCGACGGCCGAGATCGTCGGCCGCGGAGCGAATTTCGCCCGCACCGGCGCTGATCGCCGACGCATTCTCGCCGACCGCCTGCAGAGCGGCCTGCAACCGGCCGAGGGCCTGGTTGAAGTCGGTGCGCAGCCGGTCGAGATTGCCGGAGAAAGGCTTTTCGATGCGATAGGCGACATCGCCATCGGCAAGGCTTGCAAGTCCGGTGGCAAGTGCGTCGATCGCAAACTCGATATTGGCGGCTTCGCGGGCCTTCTGGGCATCGTTCTCGAGGCGTTCGCGCTCGCTGGTGTCGCGCAGCATATCCGTATCGCGGGCCAGACGCTGCTTTTCGATCGCCGCATCCTTGAAGACCGTGACGGCCTTGGCCATGCGGCCGACTTCGTCGCCGCGTTCGAGGGCCGGAACCTGGATGTCGTGATTGCCGCCGGCAAGGCTGGTCATGGCTTCCGTCATGCCGGCGATCGGCTTGACGATGGCGCGCGACAGGGCAAGCACGAGGGCGACCGCGATGAGGCCCGCAATGGCGCCGCCGATCAGAAGCGTCAGCAACAGGTCGTTATGGGCGCCGGTCTGGGCCTTGACCATGGCGGTCGACAGATCGAAAGCCTGTTTCTTGATCTTGGCGGCAGCGTCGCGGAACACGTCGAGCTGGCCCTTGGACTGGTTGCGACCGATCTCGATGACTTCGTCGATCGGCTTGCTGGTGTTCTTGCGCGCGTCGAGCTGCGGAACGGTGAGCTGCGTGTGGAACACATCGGCTGCGGCCCGCATCGCGTCGAGCGAAGCGATCATGTCCGGCATGCCGGCGGCCGTCTTCTTGGCGGCGTCGATCGCCGTGATCATCTTCTCGCGGTTGTTGAAGACGTCCGCATAGGTGCTATCGCTCTTGAAGAGCAGGAAGCCGCGCTGATTGACCGCTTGTTCCAGCATGGCTTCGAGCGCCGTATCCACTTGCATCAGGATGGTCTGGGAGACGACCTGCTGAGCGGAAGACCGGCTCGATTTAAGCGCCTGCCAATAAACGCCGGCGGACGCCAGCAGACAAACCGACATCAACGCCGCAAAGGTGATGATCAGCTTCTTGTTCAGGGATAGGTTCTTAAGCGACATCGGTGGCTTCCGCTCTCGGTTGAAACAGCATTGGATATCTCCTCCAGCCTGGAGAGAATCCCAACATGATTAAAATTTGATTGAACGCGGCCGCGAGTTTTCATCGAGCAGGCCCCTTGCAAGCAAGGCGATAGGCAGGCATTGACTGCGATCATGTCCTCAACTCCCGAAAACCAACGCCTCGACCAGCTTCTCGTCTCGCTTAATCTCGTCGCGAGCCGGGCCCGTGCGCGCGACGCGATCGCCCGCGGCACCGTCACCGTCAACGGCCGCGTCGTCACCAAGCCGAGCCTCACCTTCCCGCTCGACGCGAAACTCACCATTGACGACCCGGCGCAGGATTACGTGTCCCGTGCGGCCCTGAAGCTCGTCGCGGCGCTCGATCACTTCAAGCTCGATCCGGCCGGCCACGACTGTCTCGATATCGGCGCCTCGACCGGCGGCTTTACCGAAGTGCTGATCATGCGCGGCGCGGAGCACGTCACCTCGATCGACGTCGGTCATGGGCAGATGCACCCGCGGCTGCTCGCCGAGCCGCGCGTCACCAATATCGAGGGCCTCAACGCCCGCTATCTGACCGCCGAGGATTATGACGACCGCGAGATCACCTTCATCGTCTCGGACGTCTCGTTCATTTCGCTGAAGCTGGCGCTGGCGCCGGCCCTCGATCTTGCCGAGCCCGGCGCACTCTGCGTGCTGCTGGTCAAGCCGCAATTCGAGGCAGGCCGCGAGGCGATCAGCAAGGCGGGGCTTCTGAAGGAGCCGGAGACGGCGCCGCAGGTGGCAGCCGAACTCGAACGCTGGCTGGTCGAAGAGATGGGCTGGGTGAGCCTCGGGCTCATCCCTTCCCCGATAGCCGGCGGCGACGGCAACCAGGAATATCTCCTCGCAGGCCGCAAGCCCGGTGAACCCTCATGAGCACGGTCACCGTCACGATCAATCGGCTCGGCGCCCAGGGGCACGGTATCGCCAACGGCGAAGACGGCCCCGTCTATGTGCCCTATGCGCTGCCCGGCGAAACGCTGGCGATCGCCCGGAACGGCGATCACGGCACGGTCATGTCGACCTCCAATCCCTCGCCTGACCGGGTCACGCCGCCCTGTCGTCACTTCGGCCCGGACAGCGACGCCTGCGGCGGCTGTTCGCTGCAGCATCTGGCGGACGCGCCCTACCACGCCTTCAAGCGCAACCTCGTGGTCGAAGCACTGAAATCCAAGGGCCTGACGCCCGAGGTCGGGGAGCTGGTGATCGCGCATCCCGGCGAGCGCCGTCGGGTGGTGTTTTCGGCGCGCAGGACCGAGAAGGAATTCCTGCTCGGCTTCAACCGCGCCGAGACCAACCATATCGTCTCGATCGTCGAATGTCCGATCGCCTCGCCGGGCATCGTAACCCGGCTGGAGGCGATCCGCGCGGTAGGCAAGGCGCTGGCGACCGGCTCGGAGACGTTCCGGATCTCGGTTCTCGAGACCTTCGCCGGCCTCGATCTTGCAGCGGAAGGGCTGAAGCCGCTCGACGACAAGCAGCGCCGCACGGTAACCGAGACCGTGCTGGCGCTGAAAAGCATCGCGCGGGTTTCTGCCAACGGCGAGATCGTCATCGAATTGCAGAAGCCGCTGGTGGATTTCGGCGGCGTCAAGGTCTCCCCGCCCCCCGGCGCCTTTACCCAGGCGACGAAACCGGCGGAAGACGCGATGGCCGAACTGGTGCTCTCGCATGTCGGCAAGGCCAAGCGCGTCATCGACCTGTTTGCCGGTTCCGGCACGTTTTCGCTGCGGCTCGCCCGCATCGCCAAGGTGCATGCGGTCGAAGGCGACGAGAAATCGGTCAGAGCGCTCGATCATGCAGCCCGCAACACGCAGGGGCTGAAGCCCGTGTCGGTGGAGAAGCGCGACCTCTTCCGCCGGCCGATGATGGTGTCGGAACTGAAAAACTATGACGCCGTCGTCTTCGATCCGCCGCGCGCCGGTGCCGAGGTCCAGATGAAGGAACTTGTCCGGTCAGGCGTGAAGACGGTCGTGGCGGTCAGCTGCAACCCGCTGACGCTCGCCCGCGACCTCAGAATTCTTGTCGATGGCGGATACGAGATCAAGGCCGTCACGCCGATCGACCAGTTTCTCTGGTCCCCGCATGTGGAGGCGGTGGCGCTGCTGCAAAAATAGGGCGCCTCGCACAGGCCTCACAATCCTTGATTGCGACCGATTGGTTTGCATCCAGGGGTTAAGGTGCCATCTTTCGATGCAACCATCAGCCACGAATACTCAGCGGCGATGGTCTTCGAAGGAGGGCAATCATGACAGAATTCGCAATGCATGGACACGGCGTCCGAGGCATGCACTGGGAGACGCTTCAGTCTCTGACCGGGCATGGGGATCCAGGCAAATTCGGGCGGATGTTTCCGAAACTGGATCCGCTCAATATCGACGACGATATCCTGATCGAGCTCGCCCGCGCGATGAAGGAGCCGGGGGATCCGGGGAAGAATCCCGATCCCGCGGGAGACAACAGGAACATTCCGGCAGGCTTTACCTATTTCGGCCAGTTCGTCGATCACGACATCACGCTCGACACGACGCCGCTCGACCAGCAGAAGGCCGATCCCCTGGCAACCAAGAATTTCAGAAGCCCGGCACTCGATCTCGATTCACTCTACGGGGACGGCCCGGGCATCCATCCCTATCTTTACCAGCGCGATCCGGTGAGCTTCAGGATCACACCGAAGCTGCTGGTCGGGCATGCGGCGGAATCCGGTGACAATTCGCCGGCCAATCCCACCGGGAAAATCCCGTCGCTGCCCAACGACCTGCCGCGCAACCAGGTCGGCCATGCCTTGATCTTCGACGAACGCAACGATGAAAACCTGCTCGTCGCGCAGACCCACCTGCTGATGATCAAGTTCCACAATGCCGTCGTCGACTGGGTCAAGGCGAAACAGCCCGATCTCGATGGAACGGCGCTTTTCAAGGAGGCCCGCCGCGTCGTCACCTGGCACTATCAGTGGATCGTGTTGTTCGACTTCGTCGAAAGGCTGACCGAGCCGGGGCTGGTCCGCAAGATCAAGAATGCCGGCCGGCGTTATTACCGGTTCGTCGAGACGCCCTACATGCCCGCCGAATTTGCGGCGGCCGCCTACCGTCTCGGCCATTCGATGGTGCGCGAGACATACAGCCACAATCACGTCTTCCATCCCGGCCCCGGCGCGATTGCCAATGGTACGCTTCCGCTGCTCTTCTTCTTCACCGGCAAGTCGGGCAAGATCGTCGGCGAACTGGATCCGGACCCTAAGGACTTTCCGCTCAATCCGCAGGTCGCTCTTCCGTCCAACTGGGCGATCGACTGGCGGCGGTTCTTCGATATCGAGGGAACCGGCAATCCCGATTTTGCCTTCAACTTCTCGCGGCGGCTGGACCCGTTCATCACGCCTTCGCTTCATACACTTCCCGGCCTTCGGGAGGATCCCACCGAGACCGAGAAGCGCGAAGCCAATCTCGCCTTCCGCAACCTGAGGCGCGGGGTGCAGATCGGCCTGCCATCCGGCCAGGATGTCTGTCGGGCCATCGGTCTGACGCCGATGACGCCGGAGCAGATCGCCAGGGGCGAGGACGGCAAAGTTGCGGAGCGGCACGGTCTGCACATCAAGACGCCGCTCTGGTACTACGTGCTGAAGGAGGCGCAGCACCACCACCAGGGCGAACGCCTCGGGCCGATGGGATCGACCATCGTCGCGGAGACGTTTCTCGGCCTCGTGCACGGAGACCACGAGTCGTTCCTGTGGCTGCGCTCCAATTGGACACCGGAGCTACCTGGAGCCACGGCCGGCCACTTCACCATGGCCGACCTGATCCGCTTCGTGGGTGATATCAACCCGATCGGCTGAACAGCGGACAACGGCTCGGCGGAGGACCGCCGGCCGTTCACCGATCCAGATCGAGCGTGCCGCTGCCGACGACGCCCGAGCAGCGGCAACGGCCTCCGACCCGACCCGGTTCTGCGTTGCAGACAAAGGGGCGACGGCGGTCCATGCTCGGCGGCGGGGAGACGACGCAGACGTAACGTTGCGGGCGGGGGCGATCTCTATCGCGGTCACGGTCACGGTCGCGATCCCTGTCCCTATCACGATCGTCGTCGCGGCGGATGATGACGCCGTTCGGGCCGATAGTCACGGAAGGGCTCTGGGCGAGCTGCAGCGGCTGGCTCCGTGAGAATGGCAGCATCTCGGCCTGCGCCGGCGCTATTCCCAGAAGCAATACGAGCAGGCACGACCAGAAACGATGCGACATTCTTTCCTCCCAGGTTATGGAGGCAATCTAGCGCCGAAGCTGCGTCAAAAGAAGACGGGAGCAGCGTTTCCCATGGGACACCGTTAACGTCGCATGAAGGCCTCGAAGGCGGCTCGCGCCTCCGCGCTTTTGAGCTGGGCGGAGAAATGCACCAGTTCCTCATCCATGCGGGCGAGCACCGCGTCGCGCGGCCCGCGCACCAGATCGCGGGCGATCTTCAGGGCCTGCGGGGGCTTCTTCGCGAGGCCGACGGCAAGTGCCAGCGCTTCGGCTTCGACCGCGTCCGGCTCGACGATCTTCCAGATCAGACCGGCATCGAGCGCGGCACCGGCCGAAAAACCCTCGCCCGCCACCAGCATGGCAAAGGCGCGCTGATGACCGATGACCTTCGGCGCCAGCAGGCTGGAGGCGGCTTCCGGCACCAGCGCCAGATCGACGAACGGCGTCTTGAACAGGCTGCGGGCGGAAGCGACCGTGAGATCGCAATGCATGTTCAGAGTGGTGCCGATGCCGATCGCCAGGCCATCGACGCCGGATACAAGCGGTTTTTCGGCAAGCGCCAGCGCCTTGATGAAGACGGCGGCGGCGGGCGCCTCCTTGGAGCCCGACATGGCATAGGCCAGGAAATCGCCCATGTCGTTGCCGGCGGAAAAGCAGCCCTCGGTGCCGAGGAAGGCGACGGCGCGCACCGCGTCATCGCGGTTGGCCTCTTCGAGCGCCGCGGTCATGCGGTGGTACATGGCCGAAGTGATGGCGTTCTTCTTTTCCGGCCGGTTGAAGCGGATCACCATGACGCCGGGGTGGGCTTCGGGACGCTCGACGAGGATATGGTTGTCGCTCACAGATCTCTCCTTCAGGCCAGGATCGCGCGGGCGGCTTCAAGGCTCGCTGCGCCTGAAATGACGCGGTCCTTCAGGGCCGAGGTTTCGGCGAGCAGGTTCTCGGCCATGAAGCGGCAGAGCGCGACCCGCTTTTCGGGACCGCCATTATCGGCAGCGACAAGCGCGCCCTTGGCGAGGTAGCAGCCGGTCAGCACCAGGCCGAAAAGACGCTGATAGGGCGTCGCGCCGGCGAGCGCATCGGCCGTCCTGCCGGCAGCCTGGGTGTCGAGGAGCCAGTTGGTGGCGGTTTCAAGTGCTGCGATGGCGGCCCTCAGACGGTCGCCGGTTTCGCCGAATGCCGTATTGTTCGAGGCCGTGACCTTGTCGGCGATCTCCTTCAGCTCGCCGATGAAGCCGCGCACCTGGTCGCCGGAGGAGAGCGGCAGCTTGCGGGTCACGAGGTCGATCGCCTGGATGCCGTTGGTGCCCTCGTAGATCGGCGCGATGCGGGCGTCGCGCAAGTAACGGGCAGCACCCGTCTCCTCGATGAAGCCCATGCCGCCATGCACCTGGATGCCGAGCGACGCGACGTCGACGCCGGCGTCGGTCGCGAAGGATTTGGCGACGGGGGTCAGAAGCGCTGCCCGTTCGGTCCAGTGGCGGGCCTCGTCGCCTTCGGTATGGTGCGACATGTCGATCGCGTGGGCGCAGGCGTAGCAGATGGCGCGGGCGCCTTGCGTCAGCGCCTTCATGGTGATCAGCGTGCGGGCGATATCCGGATGCTCGATGATCGGACTCATGCCGGAGCCCGACCAGCCGGGCGCCTTGCCCTGGGTGCGCTCGCTCGCATAGGCAATCGCCTTCTGGGTGGCGGCCTCGGCGATCGCCACGCCCTGCATGCCGACCGCAAGCCGGGCGTTGTTCATCATCGTGAACATGCAGGCGAGGCCCTTGTTCTCCTCGCCGATCAGCCAGCCGACGGCGCCCATGTCCTCCTCGTTTCCGGGAGAATATTTGCCGTCGCCATAGATCATCGTGCAGGTCGGCGAGCCGTGGATGCCGAGCTTGTGTTCAATCGAATGGCAGAAGACGTCGTTGCGTGCTTCCAGCGAACCGTCATCACCCACCAGGAATTTGGGCACCAGGAACAGCGAGATGCCGCGGGTGCCGGCGGGCGCATCGGGAAGCCGCGCCAGCACCAGATGGATGATATTGTCGGCCGCGTCGTGCTCGCCCCAGGTGATGAAGATCTTCTGGCCGAAAATGCGGTAGGTGCCGTCGCCGCTGCGCTCGGCGCGGGTCTTCAATACACCAAGGTCGGAGCCGGCATGCGGCTCCGTCAGGTTCATGGTTCCGGTCCATTCGCCGGAGACCATCTTTGCGAGGTACTTTTCCTTGAGCGCATCGCTGCCATGGGCGACCAGCGCCTCGATGGCGCCCATAGTGAGGGTCGGGGCCAGCGCAAAGGCCATGGAGGCGGAATTCCACATTTCGAGCGCTGCGACGTTCAGCATATGCGGCAGGTTCTGGCCGCCGAACGCTTCCGGCGCGGTCAGTCCGTTCCAGCCGCCTTCCCGCCAGTGCCGGTAGAGTTCAGGCCAGCCGTCAGGCGTCTTCACCTTGCCGTCCGTGAGACGGGCGCCCTGGGTGTCGCCGATCTCGCCGAGCGGCGCCATCTCGTTGCCGGCGAAACGTCCCGCCTCCTCGAGGATCGCCTCGACCAGATCGGCGCTCAGATCCCCGAACCTGCCGATCTCCAGGGCGTCCGCAAGACCGGCCACGTGGTTCAGGGTGAAGGCGATCTCCTCGACCGGTGCCTTGTACATGATGCTCCTCCTCCTCACGGGTTGCAGCCGCGACCGCGCTAGTCTAGCCGATTCTGTGCGGCCGGCATTCCTCCTATGCTTTTTACGTAAACGTAAACGGGATTGTCAACGTTCGTCGGTAGAGGGCGAACGGACGATACCTTCCGTCTCCGGCATTCGGCTAACCGGCAAGCACCGCATCCAGCCATGCCAAAGGGGCCGGATCGTTTCGGTCGGCGGCGGCGGCGACTTCGGATTGCTTGCGGTATTCGTCTTCTGGCAGCATATGAATTTCCAGCCGAGTTGAGCCACTGTCTGGCGCTGCAAGATGACGAGCCTAAGCTACTTTTTCTGCTTTGGAGAATCTTGTTGAAACGAGCGTTACAGAAGGGGTCTATGGAGTGATGCCTATGCTTCCGGATTCCTCGCCCATGTCGCTCATGAACCCCGCTGTCCCAGGCCTCGTCTGGGCCTATCGCTTTCATCCGGGATCGGCGCCCTGCACCCGGTTGCCCCTCGATGCGGCACGCAGCGATCTTGAGCCCGGAGACGGGTTCCTGTGGCTGCATCTCAATCTCGCCGACAGCCGGGTCAACGCCTTCCTGGAAAATTTCCCGGGCCTCACTCCACCGGCGATCGCAGCACTCATCACCCACGACACCCACGCTGCCGTGACGCTGGACGAGCAGCTCGTCTACGGCACGCTTGTCGATTTCCAGCGGGAATTCGACAGCGAGACACGCAATATCGGCTGGCTGCATTTCTTCGTCTCGGACAGGCTGATCATCACCACCCGGCTGCAGCCTCTGCGTTCGGTCGACCGGGTGCGGGCTGCGATCGAAAAGAACGCCTCGCGTTACAAGAAGCCGATCGACGTGTTCGAGACGCTGGTCGCCGAATTCCAGCGCACGCTGATCGCCCTGGTGATGGAACTGACCGAAGAGATGAACATCATCGAGGATTTCGTCTACGACAACACCCCACGCGACGAACGGCGCCGTCTCGCGCCGATCAGACGGACGGTGGTCAGGCTGCACCGGCATCTGAGAACCGTGCTGACGCTGCTCAGGCGCGCCGCGGCGACCGACGACGACGAGATGCCGCCCGGTTTCGACGACGCCGCCGCGCGGCTGATCGGAAGGCTGGAGGCGGCGGACCACGACGTCTACGCGCTACAGGAACGCGCCCGGCTGCTGCACGAGGAAATCGACTCGAAGCTCTCCTCCGAAACCAACCGGCACCTCTACATCCTGTCGCTAATGACCGCCTTCCTGCTGCCGCCGACCTTGGTCACCGGCTTTTTCGGGATGAACACCTCGTCGCTGCCTTTCGAAGGGGGTTCCGGCGGGACGGCCTATGCCTTCGGCCTGATCGGCGTTTCGGTGCTGGCCGCCTGGTGGCTGTTGAAGCGCACCGGAATTCTCTGACCGCTGAACAAATGAAAACCCGCCCGGCTATGATACCGGACGGGTTGGATAGTGCCTGTCAGGGCGCTCTTAGAAATAAGGCGAATAGCAGGTCTGGCGTGGGCCGTAATTCGGCTGGAACGAGTTCGAATAGGCGTCGTAGGACCGGTAGCGGTCAGCGCACCATTCGTAATGGCGCGGATTGATGTCGTCCCCTCCGCCATAGACCGGCGCCGGCTCGACATAACGCGGCTGGGCAGCGATGGCGCCGCCGATCAGGGCGCCGGCACCGAATGCCGCCAGCGGAAACCAGTAACCGTTGTGGCGGCGATAGCCCGGACGGTAGTCGCGATAACCGCGATGCCCACGATACCAGCCGCCGCCATGACGACGGTACTGCACGAGGGTGACCTCCGCATTGGCGTTCGTTTCGATCCCGGCGGCCGGAGCGGCCGGCAGCGGCATCGCCTGAGCCGGCATCAGAGAGCCGGCGAGAACGGCAACGGAGATGCCCGCAACCGCGATGTTCTTCAAAAGAGTCATGTTCAGTCCCCAGATCCCTTGTCCATGTTTCAATTTTCGACAGCCACTTGTTTTAATATGCAGCGGATTTGAAATTTGCCGAGACCTTAGGAAGTTCATCCTGAATGCGCAATTAACGGGCCCCGCGACGAAGCAAGCCCGGTTGCGGCTTGTCCGCGACCGGGCTTGGCTTCAGATGAACGATGCGTGCTTATCTGTAAGGCGAGATGCAGCGTGCCCGCACGCCGGCGCGCGGCACATAGGTGTCGTCCCAGGCGCGGTAGGTGCGATAACGGCTTTCACACCAGGCGACGTGCCGGTTCGAATACTGCGCGCGGGGGGCTTGAATAGCACCACCGATGATCGCGCCGGCACCGAAGGCCGCCAGCGGGAACCAGAAACCGTTGTGATAGCGATAGCCGGCGCGACGGTCACGGTAACCGCGATGACCCCTGTACCAGCCGTAGCGGTCACGCCGGAAGTCGCGACGGTACTGGACATTGGTGACATCGCCCGCGGCCGAAATGCCGGAGGGAGGAGCCGGCATCTGAATGGCCTGCGCTGGCACAAGCCCGGCAAACGTGGTCGCGACGGCAACTGCCACCGCTGTCAGGCGTAGACGAAATGCGTTCATGCGGGGTGTTTCCTCATCTGATTTTTAATCAGAAAACAACGCCGGACGAAGCAATCGGTTCCTGGAGGCAGGCCAGGCGCCGATCAACGCCGATCACGAGCTGGCGATCATGCGACGATCGAAAGCTTCGCCTGGTCGCCCTGCAGCCGGTTCACCATGAAGTTCGAATACCATTCGACGAACTGCATGACGCCACCCTCGTGGAGCACGGAATAGGGACCCGGCTCATAGGCGGGCGAGCGGATGCCGAAGGCGTTTTCCTCGACGATCTGGCGGTCCTGGTCGTTGGTCATGTTCCAGACATGCGTCAGCTCTTCGAGATTGTAGTCGACGCCCTCGACCGCATCCTTGTGAACAAGCCATTTGGTGGTGACCGCCGTTTCCTCCGGCCCGAGCGGGGTGACGCGGAACGAGATCGCGTGGTCGCCGAGAATGTGGTTCCAGCTGCTCGGATAGTGGAAGAGCAGCATGGTGCCGATCGAATTGATCGTCACGTCGTCCGAGAGCTTGCGCTGCACGGCGTTGCGGCCGCTCATCGTGTAGCTCTCGGCATCCTCGATCAGCGGCATGCGCGCGACGCGGAACTGGCCGGTTTCGTCCATGCGGAATTCGCTCGGCAACCCCGCCTCCTCGCAGCGCTGCCAATGGGCGGCGATGACAGGATCGTCCTTGGCACCCTGGACGCCGGTCGCGGTCGGCGATTCCGGATAGGTGCGGCAGAGTTCCGGATGGTTCGCGGCGCAGTGGTAGCACTCGCGGTTGTTTTCCCAGACGAGCTTCCAGTTGCCCTTCTCGATGATCGTCGACTGGTGCGCGACCTTGGCTTCCGACAGGCGATGCGGGGCCAGATAGGGTTCGATCGCGGCGCGGACCGGCGCGAAATCAGGCGCTTCGTTGGCAAGGCAGATGAAGATGTAGCCGGCGACGCTCTCGCAATGGACCTTCTTCATGCTGAACTGGGTCTTGTCGAAATCCTGGCCCATCTGGCGGCCGACCAGAAGCGAGCCGTCCAGCTCGTAGGTCCATTGATGGTAGGGACATACGAGCCGGACCGCCGAGCCATGCTCCTTGGTGCAGACGCGGCTGCCGCGATGGCGGCAGGTATTGTGCAGCGCGCGGATCTGGTTGTCGCGACCGCGCACGACGACCACCGGATAATCGCCGATCTGCAGGGTGAAATAGGCTCCGGCCTTCGGCAGCTCGCAATCATGTCCGACGAACAGCCAGTCGCGATACCAGATCATTTCCAGATCGAGCTTGAAATAGGCGGGATCGGTATAGAAGGGCTGCTCGAGGCTGAAGCCTTCACGACGGTTCTTGAGCTGCCGCAGGGCCTGATTGCGAATTTCCATATTACCTTCCTCGTCAATGTGGACAGCGGAAGGACATGGAAATGCCGGCCGGCCTGAAAGCCCGCGCAACACCCTGTCCCGAACGCCCGCCGCGTCCGGTCGTCATCTTTTGTCCCGAGGCTGGTTTCCGGGCTCAGGAGCTTGTCCCTGGGAGGGACCGGCTCGGCGCCTTCCCGGGCGGCCTTTGCGGCTCTTTCCCAGTGGCTCATGCCGTGCCTTGTTGCTCCACCACCGTTGCGGGGGCAGCGCCGGATCGGATTTTGAAAACCCCTGCCGGCTTCCCAATTCTCCGCCTTCCCTAGTCAGGCGGCACCTCAAGATCGAGGCGGATATAACCATCGAGCGAGCGTGTCGCATAGGCAACATTGCGACATCGGCAACCGCGTTGGCGACAGCGGCGAAACGGCCCAGAATGCAACACTCCAGCTCCGCGAAAGCGAAACCTGTCATTAAGGGATAAGCCATAAAATCCCGGCGTGAATGGGAGCGACGCCACCGTGCAGGCCAAGGGAAAGATCCGTTATTACAAAGCTCCTCCACCAACGCCTCCAGCGCCGGTGGTGGCAAAGACCGCGTCCCATTCCGAATTCCTCCGGACAGGGCGCATCGCCCGCTACAATCCGATCTGGCTGCCGGAAGAGCGTCGCTACCTCACCCACACCGAAGTCGCAGAGCGCACGGGCAAAAGGCTCGAGGCCGCCGGTGAAACGAGCCACAACCGGATCAACTCCTTCCACCGCTCGATCCAGTTCCCGAAGATCATCTTTCACCACACGCTCGATGAGCGGCCGCATCTCGGCTATTGCCACGTCACTGCGGCGAGAACGCTTCTTCCGCGCGGCGTCCCGGTGAGCTGGTCGTTCTATATCGCCAACTTCTTCTCCAAGATCGGCGAGGAGGAAACCTTCTTCGAGCATATCAGCCCGGCCTATTCACGTATGTACTTTGCCGTCGCGGTCGAACGCGAGGCAGGTCAGCCGCTGCAGATCAACCGCACGATCCGCAAGAACGGCCTGCTGTTCCAGACCAACGATCCGATGGAAGCCATCAAGAACGTCCTGATGCTCGGCACTTCCAACGAAATGCTTCGCGAGATCATCAAAAGGCTTTGAAGACGCCACGGGCCGCGTTATTGACGGGCGGACATGACGGCTCAAATCATCGACATCACCCGGGATCATGACGGCGCGCTCGCCCAAGCCTGCGCCGTGCTTGGCGACGGGCTTCCCGTCGCGATCCCGACCGAGACGGTCTACGGGCTTGCGGCGGATGCCACCAATCCCGCCGCCATCACGCGCATTTACGAGACCAAGGGCCGGCCGCGCTTCAATCCGCTGATCTGCCACATGTCGGATCTCGACATGGCCGAGCGTTACGCCGTCTTCGACCCGATCTCGCGCAGGCTTGCCGGAGCTTTCTGGCCAGGGCCTCTTACCCTGATCCTTCGCCTGAAGCCCGAAAGCGGCATCCACGCGCTGGCGACGGCCGGGCTCGATACGGTCGGCATCCGGCTCCCCAAGGGTTTCGCCTCCGAACTGATCCGCGCCTTCGGCAAGCCGCTCGCGGCTCCCAGCGCCAATACGTCCGGCAAGGTGAGCCCGACCAGCGCAGCCCACGTCGCCGACGATCTGGGCGACAAGCTGGCGTTGATCATCGACGGCGGCGCGGCCCCGGTCGGTGTGGAATCGACCATCGTTCGGGTCGAGAACGGAGTGATCCGGCTGCTGCGGCCAGGCGGGGTAGCCGCGGAAGAGATCGAGAAGGCGACCGGGCTTGCGGTGATCCGGCCGGAGGGACCGACGGCAATCATCGAGGCTCCCGGCATGCTGGCCTCTCATTATGCGCCGGGTGCAGCGGTCAGGCTCAACGCCGACCATGTCGAGGCGGGCGAGGCATTGATCCGGCTCGGTTCGGCCCCGGTCAGGGGAATGAAACTCGCCGCAGCGGTTTTTGACCTGAGCCCGTCCGGCGACCTTGCGCAGGCGGCGGCAAACCTGTTCGATTACCTGAAGCGCGCCGACGCCACCGGCGCCGTCAGTATCGCCGTCACGCCCATTCCCGACCATGGGCTCGGCGAGGCCATCAACGACCGGCTGGCAAGGGCGGCCGCCCCCCGGGAATAAGCCGGGGCTAATAGGAGGAGACGCTTATGGACATTTCAGGGCCGAAACCAGAGCTTCTCGACCGCTTCGCGGCGATCGTCGGCGAGAACCACGTCCTGCGCGATGCCCGCGATCTTGCGCCTCATCTCATCGAGGGCCGCGGGCTCTACAAAGGTTCGTCGCCCATGCTCCTGAAGCCGGGTTCGGTCGAGGAAGTGTCAGCGATCCTGAAGCTTGCAAGCGAAACCGGCACGCCGATAGTGCCGCAGACCGGCAATACCGGCCTCGTCGGGGGGCAGACCCCGCGCACCGCTGGCCACGACCTGATCGTCTCGCTCGAACGCATGAACCGCATCCGGGACGTCGATCCGGTCGCAAACGTGCTGGTCGCCGATGCCGGGGCGATCCTTGCGGACGTGCAGAAGGCGGCGGAAGCCGTCGACCGGCTGTTTCCGCTGTCGCTTGGCTCCGAAGGGTCCTGCCGCATCGGCGGCAACCTTTCCACCAATGCCGGCGGCACAGCCGTACTCGCCTACGGCAATACCCGCCAGCTCTGCCTCGGGCTCGAAGTGGTGCTGCCGACCGGCGAAATCTGGGACGGACTGCGCCGGCTCAAGAAGGACAATACCGGCTACGACCTGCGCGACCTGTTCATCGGCGCGGAAGGCACGCTCGGCATCATTACCGGCGCCGTGCTGAAACTCTTTCCGCAGCCGGTCGGGCACCAGGTGGCACTCGCGGGCCTCGCCTCGCCGGCGGATGCGCTGAAACTCTTCGAGCGGGCCTCGAACCTCTGCGGCACGGCGCTGACCGGTTTCGAGATGATGCCGCGCATCGGCATCGAATTCGTGACCCGGCATATCGAGGGCGTGCGCGATCCGCTCTCCGAGCCGCATCCGTGGTACGCGCTGATCGACATCTCGACCTCGGATTCCGCCGAGACGGCCGAGTCCATGGTGCAATCGCTGCTCGAACAGGGCTTTGAGGCCGGCCTCATCCGTGACGCCGTGATCGCCTCCTCCGTCGCCCAGCAGAAGGCGCTCTGGCACATGCGCGAAAGCATGTCGGACGCCCAGAAGCCGGAAGGCGGTTCGATCAAGCATGACGTCTCGGTGCCTGTGTCGAAAATCCCGAGCTTCATGGCAGAAGCCGAGCAGGCGGTGCTGGCAGCCATGCCGGGGGCCCGGGTATGCGCCTTCGGCCATCTCGGGGACGGCAACATCCATTACAACATCTCGCAGCCCATCAGTGCCGACATGGCCGCGGACAAGGCGGCCTTCATCGGCCGCTGGCGGGAAATCAACGCGATCGTCCACGGCATCGTTCTAGCCGCCGGCGGGTCGATTTCGGCCGAACATGGCATCGGCCAACTGAAGCGCGACGAGCTTGCCCATATCCGCTCGCCGATCGAGATGGACCTGATGCGGCGCATCAAGCAGGCTTTCGATCCGGCCGGCATCATGAACCCCGGCAAGGTGGTCGCTATTCCATGACCCGCTCGTCGAGGACCACGATCAGGATCGACCTCGACAACGGCGTGCGGCTCGGTCCAGGCAAGGCTCAACTCCTGGAACTGATCGCCGAACACGGCTCGATCCGGGCGGCGGGCGCCTCGATCGGCATGTCCTACCGGCGGGCATGGCTGCTCGGCGACGAAATCAACCGTATGTTCAAGGAGCCGTCGATCTTTACCCGCCACGGCGGGAAAAGCGGCGGGGGTGCGGGCCTGACCGAATTCGGGCAGGAACTGCTGTCGCGCTACCGGCGGATGGAAAAGGCAAGCCGCGACGCGATGCGCGCAGACCTCGACTGGCTGGAATCGAACGCCGATCCGCGCTTCGAGACGGTGGACAAAGACGACAACGCCTGACGGCGCCTGCCCCTAGCTCAGCCTGATCTGGGACAATGCCCACAGGGTATCCGAGCTGATGCCTGCCGAGCCGCCACCACTCAGAATGCTCGCCGGCGATGCCGTAACGGGGCTGTTTTCCAGATCGTACATGATCGTGAAGCGCTGCACCAATTTCCTCACCTTTTCCGGATCGGCGAGGTCTTCGAGGTTCAGCTTCTTCTCCACTATCTTGGCCTGCTGGTCGACATCCATGTTGCCGATTTCGGCGGGCAGGCTGAAGGTGACGCGGAAGAACTCCATCAGCGCCTCGTCGCCGAGGATCACGTAAGGGTCGGTGATGCTGTCGGACATGCGCTCGAAATACAGCGCCAACCGGACACCAGGATTTTCCTCGCCCTGCTGGGTTTCGAGCATCTGGCGGACGTAAAGATCCTGGGTCGCGACGACTTCGCCGCCGTTCTGGGCCTCGCCTGCCGAGCTGCGGTCGATCTCGCCCTTGGAATCGAAATTGAAGGTACCGACGATCTGCGCAAACCGCTTGTCCGTCTGGGTATTGACGAAGCTCTTGGGATCGGCGGGATCCGAGTTGAAAGCCTGCTTCAGGAAATCGTTGGTGACCGTGGAGGGGTCTATCCCCTTGGAGATCAGCAGGATGTCGAGCGTCTTGCGGTCGGCGAGCAGTTCGTCGCGGCTGCCGATCCGCTGCATCGCGTCGGTGTAGTACTTGGCCTCGGTCTGGGCTTTCGTCCTGGCAGCCTTGAGCTCATCGCCTTCCATGAACCGGCTTTTGCGCAGGATATAGTCCTTGGCAACGTTGGTGATCGCGGCGTTGGACTGAAGCAGCACCTGCCGAGTGACGGCCCCTTTGGTGTCGAAGTTGAAAAACTTGGCGAGCGAGAGGAAGCGTTCGTCCTTCAGCTTGTAAATATAGCTGTTCGGATCAGAAAGGTCGCTTTTCAGGGCATTCTTGATCGTCAGTTTCGAAACGGTCGCCGGGTCTAGCCCGACCGCTTCCAGCGCGAAAACCAAGGAGTCTTCGGCGTCCGAGCTCAGGAAATCGTCGAGCGTCTTCACGGCTGTGAGGTCGAGTTTGTAGAACTTGATGGTTTTGGCGAGATCGTCTTCCTGCTTGTCGTCCCAGCGGCTCATGTAATTGCTGCGGGTGGAGCTGGTCTGCAATTCATCCTGGGCCTGGCCGGCGGCGACGGTGCCGTCGGTATTGAAGTTGAAGGCCTTCGCCAGCTCCAGATATTCCGGATTGGTCGTCCCGAAGCGGTTCGCATAGCTGTCCGGGTCGGAGAGGTCGCTCGTCAGGATCTGCTCGATCGTCGATTTAACGACCGTGGCCTTGTCGAGATTGAAGGCGACCCGGATATATTTGAGAAGTCGCGGGTCGTCGATGAAGTCGCTGACATTGTCCGCCGTCTTGAGCTCCTGCTCGAAGAGCTCCTGGTTGAACATCGCCTCGGCATGGGTGACACGGGTCTGCTTGTTGAAGAAGCCGCCGACGATCTCCAGCAGCTTTTCCGGAGTGACCGCGCCGCCCGCCGGCACCGAGCCGTCCGCATTGAAGTTGAAATCCTCGGCAAGCGATTTCATCAGGCCGAGATAGGGCGCATCGGACGCCCCGGCGGCGATGAGCGTTGCAAGTTCGGCGCGCCGCTCGGCCGTCTGGGCGATCGGCACCAGCCGGCCATCCAGCTCGGTATAGCGTGTCTGTGACGTGGCAAGAGTGTCCTGGTCCGTCTGGATCGCCTCCACCGTCTTGGTCAGCTCCACCTGCATGGCGTCGATCTCGTCCTGGAGGGTCGGCGGACCGCCATTGTTCAACTCATCCTGCTTGGCGGCGATCTGGGTTTCGAGATCGGTCTTCTTCTGCTGGCCAAGCGTGATCGAGTCCTGCAGAGCGGGAATGCCGGTGCTGAGGCTCAGCCGCTCGGCAAGCTCGCTGTCCTCGGTTTTTGCCGCATTATACTGGTCGAGAGTGTTGCCGTAGGCGGTGTTGTAGAAGCTGGTCGGGTCGGCAGGGTCGCTGACCAGCACGCCACGGATGGCATTGTAGTTGTAGTATTTCGTATCGATGCCATAGGCGGTGAACATGTAGTCGCGAAGCCTCGGATTGGCCAGCAGCTGATCGACATTGGTGATATTGCCGGTCTCGCCCAGCATCACCTTGAAATAACGGGTGTCGGCCTCGAGTGTATCGTTCTGGGCGGCGATCGTCTGGTCATAGGTATCGAAGAGCTCTTCCATCTGCCCGTTGGACTGGGCAGCGGCGCCTTCTCCGTTGGAGACGCCGAAATTGAACGCTGCGGCGATATTCTGGTAGCGATCGTCGGTCAGGCGGTTCGCAAAGCTGTTGTCGTCGCTGAGATCGCTTTCCAGCACCTGCTTCATGAACGCCTTGGCGTAGATCATGTCGTCAAGTCCGTGCGCCTGCATCGCGTAGCTGTAGAGGCGATAGTTGTCGAGGAACTCGTCGACCGTTTTTATCTTGCCGATATTCTCCTGGTAGTACTTCGTATCGTTGACGACCATCGTCTGCCCGGCGATGGTTTTCAGGCTTTTCTGCATGTCGCGATTGACAAGATCGAAGGTGAGATAGGTCGATACCACGGAAAGGCCCCACGAGTCGGAATGATGCTGCCGCAATGATCGCAACCTAGCCTTGCCCGGGGCTTTTCTGGGCGTTCCGGCGTCACGCCGGGATTGTCCCAGGCCTGCACAGCAAGGCCGTGATTCACCTTCCGGAAACCCAAAAGCGTGCCCTTTCGCTAACCATTCAGGCAGGCAAGGCTTCTTTAACCGCTATTTTTAAGCAGTCTCGAACATGGCCCGCCCTATGCTTTGGCTATCAGAGGACAAAAGTCCCGTCGAGAAACCGGCAACGGCTCTCAGGTAAAACAAGGGTAGCATATCGATGACCAACACTGTTCTGAAGCCCGTCTGGGCAGGATCGACATTCAGGCTCGATCCGTCTCGTTTCCCGCAGCAGGTTACCTATGCGCTGCGCGAGACATCAGGAGATGTCTCCATCACCATCGACGAACGCGGCGCAGTGCTGCGTAAGATCCTCCCCGCAAGCGGCCTCCCGCTCTCCTTCGCCCTGCCCGCCCGCGCCTTCAAGGGTGTCGCGGCCCGCGCCATAGACCACGGCGACGGCGAAGTGACGGTCACGCTCGAACTGTATCACGACGACCCGGATCTGTGCATTCCGCTGCTCGTCGCCCACGACCTCTGCGACATCGCCGCCGACTGGCGGAGCTGGTCGGACGCCTACCGCATTCCGATGCTGATGGTGGAGGCCGACGGCATCGCCCGGCCGCTGGAAAACCATATCGGCGACGTGCGCACCAGCGGCGTCAGGCAGCGCCGCCGCCATTCCTATTTCGCGGCCCGCCGGCCGCGCTTCCTGGTCCGCCGTGCCACCGGCAGTCTCGGCGTGACGATGAAGATCGAAGGCAAGGAGATTATTGCGCGTCGGTAGGGCTTTGCTTGTCCCTTTGTCCACCACCCGCGCGATAAGGTGGGAGAGAGCCCGATCGTCAACCGGTCGGGCTTTTTCCATTAGAGGGCGAGCGACAGGAGGAGGCCCGCAAACAGGATCGCGCCGACGCGGTTGTTGGATTTGAAAAGTCTCAGGCACTGGTCGGCATTGTCGATATCGAGGACCAGAACCTGCCAGCCGAACATCAGCGCTGCGGCGAGAAGGCCGAGATAGGCAAGGAAACCGGCGCCGGCCGATGCGAAGGCGAGCAGCAGGAAAATGAGCGACAGGCCATAGAGGCCGATCAGCCAGGGCTTGGTATTGTCGCCGAACAGACGCGCGGTCGAGCGCACCCCGATCAACTCGTCATCCTCCTTGTCCTGGTGGGCGTAGATCGTGTCGTATCCGATCGTCCAGGCGATGGCCGCCAGGTAGAGCCAGAGTGCGGCAGGCGAGAGGCTGCCGAAGGTAGCGGCCCAGCCCATCAGCGCACCCCAGGAAAAGGCAAGCCCGAGGAAAAATTGCGGCCAGTCGGTGAACCGCTTGGCGAAGGGATAGATCGCCACCACCGCCAGCGACAGGATGCCGAGCACGATCGTAAAGGCGTTGAACTGGATGAGAACGAGCAGGCCGACCAGCGCCTGCACGGCGATAAAGACCTTCGCCTCGAAGCGGGATACGCGCCCGGACGGCAGCGGCCGCGAACGGGTGCGCGCCACTTCCATGTCGATATCGTGGTCGATCAGATCGTTATAGGTGCAGCCGGCGCCGCGCATGGCGACCGAGCCTAAGAAAAACAGCAGGAGATGGAAAAGCAGGAGGCCAAGGGAAAACACCCCCTCCCCCTTCGCCGCATTGGCCGCCAGCGCCGCCGACCAGAAGCAGGGCCACATCAGCAGCTGCCAGCCGATCGGCCGGTCCCACCGGGCGAGCTGCGCATAGGGCCAGGCCGGCCGCGGCAGGACGCGGTAGACCCAATTGTCGGAGGGAGCGTCGGCCACGCGGCCGCTGAAATCGTCGGCGTTCGTCATGGCCGGTTCTAGCGCCGGCCGAACGTTGCGGTCAAGCCGGCGCTTTGTCGCCTCCGGCGTGGAAGACCACGCCTTCCGTCGTGAGCACGCTCGCGCTTTAAGGCGTGGAAGACCACGCCTTAGGGTAGCGAGAAGCCGAATTTGTAGCTTGCCGAAACGCCGAACATCAGCTGGTTTTTCGAACCGCGCTCGCGCACCAGGCTGCTGTCTGCGACATCGCCGGTCAGCCGCTTGTATTCGGCGAACGAGGAGAGTTCGAGCTGTTCGGTCGCCTTCCAGGTCAGCGCCGCGCCGACGCCGACCGAATGCAGCCCGCCGCCGGGGTCGTAGGCGGAGAGGCCAGACGCCGCCGACTGGTCCGGCGTGACCTTGTAATAGGCGTCGTTGTATCCGTTGCTGGCCCAGGTCGCGCGCGGGCCGCCTGACAATCTCAGGTCCGGCTGGAGATCGGTGAAGGCATCCACCGAGACGTCGGCGACGACGCCGTCGTGGCTGCGGATGCCCTGGCGGATTTCGGCGCGGGCGCGGATCCAGTCGGTCGGATAGATATCGATGAAGCCGCCGAGTTCGCCGCCGAGCTTCACCTTCTTCAGGCCCTCGAGGTCATTGGAGGTATCGCCGTCGCGCGGCATGATCAGCTTGGCCGCCACGCCGGCGCGGATCGAGCCCTGGTCGATCAGCGCGAAGGAGATGCTGTCGTTGCGGGAGGAAAAGCGTGCCTGCTTGCTGTTCTGGCGGCCGAGCGAGATGATCGGCGAAAACTGCAGGCTGCGGCCGTTGTCGCCCTCGAATTTCGGCGCGACGAAACCGGCGCCGCCGAGCGTCAGGTACCAGTCGCCGGACCAGAAACCTTCCTGGGCGTTGGCGCTGCCGGAGGAAACAATCGAAAATGCGGAAATGAAAAGAGCAGCCCGGAGAGGCAAGAACATGACAACGGATCCCAAAACGCAAAACAGAACAGAGATCCCACAGGGGATTTCTGTTCTATTATCGCATTTCCGTTGCCAGCTTGTTAACCACGCGAAAGTTCACACCGCGACCTTGTCGAGCGGGATGCGGCTCTGTTCGAAGGCCCTCAGTTCCGCCTCGCGCTCGTAGATGTAGTCGCGGTTATCGGGCACGGCGGTGCGCTTCTTGACAATCTGCATCTGGAAGATGAAGAAGCTCTCGTGAGTGAAGGCCATTTCCGAGCCGGCCAGGTAGAATTCCCACATCCGCACGAACCGCTCGTCGTAAAGCGCTATCGCCTTGTCCTTGTTGGCGATGAAACGCTCGCGCCAATGGCGCAGCGTGTGGGCATAGTGCATGGGCAGGATCTCGATGTCGGAAACGAGGAGGCCCGCCTTCTCGATCGAGGGCATCACTTCCGAGATTGCCGGGATATAGCCGCCGGGGAAGATGTATTTCTCGATCCAGGGATTGTTGATGAGGGCCGGATAGGGCTGGCCGATCGAATGCAGCACCATGACGCCGTCATCGGCGAGCACGTCGTTGACCTTGTTAAAGAACTTCGGATAGTTCAGCCGGCCGACATGCTCGAACATGCCGACGGAGACGATGCGGTCGTAACGCTTGTCTGGCGGTAGATAATAGTAATCCTGCAGTTCGAAGCGGACACTGTTGGCAAGACCACGCTTGGCGGCGCGTTGGTTCGAAATCTTGAGCTGCGCGGTCGAGAGCGTGATGCCGGTTACGTCGACGCCGGAGGATTCCGACAGATACATGGCCATGCCGCCCCAGCCGGAGCCGATTTCCAGCGCCTTCTGGCCGGGTTCAGCCAGCAGCTTGGCGACGATATGGCGCTTCTTGGCGATCTGCGCCTCGTCGAGCGAAATGCCCGGCGGGTTGAAATAGGCGCAGGAATATTGCCAGTCCTCGTCGAGGAAGAGCGAGAACAGCTTTTCGTCGAGATCGTAGTGATGGGCGACGTTGCGCCGATTGTGGTTGATCGGAACCCGGTTGCGGAACTGGGATACCAGCACGCGGGCGATACCGCGCCAGATCATGCCGAAGGTAAGGCCTTCGCTGAGGGTATTGTCCTTGATCAGGGCTAGAAACTCGTAGATGTCACCGTCATCGATGACGAGACGGCCGTCCATGTAAAGCTCGCCGAGCTTCAAAGGAGGATCCGCCACCAGTTCGCGTTCGGCGGCCTCGTCGATAAACCGTATCGAAACGGATCGCCCACCACCGCCACCGTAACGTTGCTCGCCTCGTGAGCCGCGTACGATCAAAGTTCCTGTCTTGATGATTTTGCTGAGAAGATTGTGAAGGGACGAGGCCACGGACCCACCTCCAATAATACTAAGGATGCCTTACTAATCCAAAATCTAATCGTTTCCCTGCGACTTTCAAGCACATTGCAGCCATGAAAATGACATAAAAAAACGGGCCGTCAAACCCTTGGCTGACGACCCGCACGCTGTGATTGAGATTTTTCGGAAGATCGCGAATTTACTTGCGCTTTAAAGCTTCTGCGAGTGCTGCACCGAAAGCGCCCTGCGATACATTTTTTTCGGTTTTCATCATTTTTGGATTAACCGGCCGTGCGTCGCGATCAGCGCCGCGTGGAGCGGGTGCGGCCTCGCCGCCGTCCTTGCGCATGGTCAGCGCTATCCTCTTGCGCTTCACATCGACCTCGACAACACGGACCTTGACCACGTCGCCGGCCTTCACCACCTCATGCGGATCCTTGACGAAGCGGTCGGCGAGCTGGGAAACGTGGACTAGCCCGTCCTGGTGGACGCCGATATCGACGAAAGCGCCGAAGGCGGCGACGTTGGTGACGGTGCCTTCCAGCAGCATGCCCGGCTTCAGGTCGGTGATCTCGTCGATGCCTTCGGCGAAGGTGGCGGTCTTGAAGCTCGGGCGCGGGTCGCGGCCGGGCTTTTCCAGCTCGGCGATGATGTCCTTGACCGTCGGCAGGCCGAAGGTCTCGTCGATGAACCGCTTCGGATCGAGCGCCTTCAAGGCCGCGCTGTCACCCATCAGCGAGCGCAGGTCGCGGCCGCAGGCGGCGACGATCTTCTTGGCGACGCCATAGGCTTCCGGATGGACGGCGGAGGCATCGAGCGGCTCCTTGCCGTTCGGGATGCGCAGGAAGCCGGCCGCCTGTTCGAACGTGCGGTTGCCGAGGCGGGCGACCTTCAGCAGGTCCCGGCGGCTCGAGAACGCGCCGTTCTGGTCGCGATGGGCGACGATCGCTTCGGCGATCGAGCGGCTGAGACCGGAGACGCGGGAGAGCAGCGGCGCGGACGCCATGTTCAAATCGACGCCGACGGCGTTCACCGCGTCTTCGACCACCGCATCCAGCGAGCGGGAGAGTTTTCCCTGGTCGACATCGTGCTGGTACTGGCCGACGCCGATCGACTTCGGCTCGATCTTGACCAATTCCGCCAGCGGATCCTGCAGGCGGCGGGCGATCGAGACGGCGCCGCGCAGCGACACGTCGAGGCCGGGGAACTCCAAGGCTGCAGTCTCGGAAGCGGAATAGACCGAAGCGCCGGCTTCCGAGACGATGACCTTGGTGGGCTTGGCTCCCGAGGGGGACGCGGGAAGGTTCGCCAGCATGTCGGCCACCAGCTTTTCGGTCTCGCGGCTGCCGGTGCCGTTGCCGATGGCGATCAGTTCGATATTGTGTTTGCGGATCAGCGAGGCGAGCTCGGCCTGGGTTCCGCGGATGTCGTTCTTCGGCGGGAAAGGATAGACGGTCGTGGTTTCCAGCAGCTTGCCAGTGGCATCGACGATCGCGACCTTGACGCCGGTGCGGATGCCCGGATCGAGGCCCATCGTGGTGCGCGAGCCCGCTGGTGCGGCGAGCAGCAGATCCTTGAGGTTGCGGGCGAAGACATGGATCGCCTCCTCCTCGGCACGCTCGCGCAGTTCCCGCATCAGGTCGAGCGACAGCGATACAGAGAGTTTCACGCGCCAGGTCCAGCCGGCGGCTTCCATCAGCCAGCGGTCGGCCGCACCCCGGTCCCGGATATCGAAGGCAAGCGCGATGATCCGCTGGGCCGGCTTGACCGGCGAGGGATCGTCCTGGTCGACTTCGATCGTCAGCGTCAGGAATTCCTCGTTCCAGCCGCGCAGCATGGCGAGCGCGCGATGTCCGGGAGCCGTCGCCCAGCGTTCGGAGTGATCGAAATAGTCTGAGAATTTCGCGCCGGCCTCCTGCTTGCCGTCGACCACCCTGGCCTTCAGCGTTGCGCCATTGCGCATGTGCTGGCGCAGCCTGCCGAGCAGGTCGGCGTTTTCGGAGAACGCCTCGGCGACGATATCGCGGGCACCTTCGAGCGCTGACTTCACGTCGGCGACTTCGTCCCTGATATAAGCTTCGGCCAGTTTCGCCGGATCGGCGCTGCGGTCGGCCCAGATCGCTTCAGCCAAGGGCCCGAGGCCGCGCTCGCGGGCGATCTCGGCGCGGGTGCGGCGCTTCGGCTTGTAGGGAAGATAAAGATCTTCGAGCTCGGCCTTGGTCGTCGCCCTGCCGATCTTTGCGGCAAGCTCGTCGGTCATCTTGCCCTGCGAATTGATCGAATCGACGATGGTCGAGCGGCGCGCTTCGAGCTCGCGCAGATAGACCAGGCGTTCCGACAGGTTGCGCAGCTGCGTGTCGTCGAGGCCGCCGGTCACTTCCTTGCGGTAGCGGGCGATGAACGGCACGGTGGCGCCTTCGTCGATCAGCCCGATCGCGGCGGCGGCCTGTTCGGGACGGGCATTGATTTCCGCAGCAATCGCGGCGGCAAGGAAACGGAGATCGGCGGCCATGGGCGTCCTCGTTCAAATGGGAGGCGCGACCATAGTCGAAGTTTGTGGCAAGGCAACGTGGCGAATGCCGGTTCCACAATTTGCTTGGGGCCGACTGAACCGAAACGAGACACGGGGTGACGGGTCGCTAACCAAAGCCCTGTGGAAAAGAAAAGGCACTCTCTCACCTCCGTCGAGAGGGAATTAAAAGCACCGCGCCGCATGACGCGGCCGAACGGAGGGAATCATGCCCAAGAAAGCTGCCAGAACCCTGGCATTTGACACGGCGGTTGCCAGCGAAGAGCTTGAGGCCGCCATTTCCTATCTGGAGCAGAAACTGGACAGCGCGTCCTTGCGGAACGAACCGGTGCCATTCCTGGCGTACCGAAACAGGATGATCTTTCGCACCACGCTGGACATCCGGCACGGGACGAAAAACCGGCACGGCGAGTCCTGACCTCTTTCGAACGCCTTGCCTCCCATCGAAACGCCATGAAGGCGGCAAGATGGGAGGCCACCTGAGCCTTGGCCCTTGACCTTTGCCTCCCCTCCCCTTAACCGCCGCGCAAGGCCATGGTTTTCAGCACAGGCGAGGGCAGGACATGAAGGTTCTCTTGATCGGTTCGGGTGGACGCGAGCATGCGCTCGCCTGGAAACTCGCCCAGTCCCCGAAACTCAGCAAGCTTTATGCCGCACCCGGCAATCCCGGGATTGCCGATCATGCCGAACTCCTGCCACTCGATATCGACGACCATGCCGCCGTCGCGGCCTTCTGCCTCGAAAAGGCGATCGATCTCGTCGTCGTCGGGCCGGAAGCGCCGCTTGTCGCCGGTCTTGCGGACCGTCTCCGGGCCGAGAACATTGCAACCTTCGGCCCTTCGGCCGCCGCAGCCCAGCTCGAAGGCTCGAAGGGTTTCACCAAGGATCTTTGCGCCCGCTACGATATCCCGACCGGCGCCTATCGCCGCTTCACCGATGCGGCCGAGGCCAAGGCCTATGTGCGCGAACAGGGCGCACCGATCGTCGTGAAGGCGGACGGGCTTGCCGCCGGCAAGGGCGTCACCGTCGCCATGCAGCTCGACGAGGCGCTTGCCGCGATCGACGACTGTTTCGACGGCGCCTTCGGGTCGGCCGGCGCGGAAGTCGTGGTGGAGGCCTATCTGGACGGCGAGGAAGCGAGCTTCTTCTGTTTGTCCGACGGCAAGACGGCACTGGCGCTCGCGACCGCCCAGGACCACAAGCGGGTCGGCGACGGCGATACCGGCCCGAATACCGGCGGCATGGGCGCCTATTCGCCCGCTCCGGTGATGACGCCGGACATGGTCGCGCGCACCATGAAGGAGATCATCGAGCCGACGATCCGCGGCATGGCCGAAAGCGGGCATCCCTTTGCCGGCGTGTTCTTCGCGGGCCTGATGATCACCGCCAAGGGTCCGGAACTGATCGAATACAATGTCCGTTTCGGCGATCCCGAATGCCAGGTGCTGATGATGCGGCTGAAGAGCGACCTGCTCGACCTGCTCCATGCGGCAGCGACCGGGACGCTCGACCAGGTTTCCGCCAAGTGGAGCGACGAGGTGGCGCTGACCGTGGTCATGGCTTCCAAGGGTTATCCGGGGGCTTATGACAAGAACACGCCGATCGCCCATCTGCCGGAGAGCGCTCCCGGCGAAAAGATCTTCCACGCCGGAACCGCGCTCAAGGACGGCACGCTTGTCGCAACCGGCGGCCGCGTGCTGAACGTTACGGCGACCGCCGCAACCGTTGCGGATGCGCAGGCTCGCGCCTACGAGCTCGTGGACCAGGTGAAATGGGAAAACGGCTTCTGCCGCCGCGATATCGGCTGGCAGGCGGTGGCGCGAGAAAGGAACTGAGTGCCGGAAATGCCGGTTCATTCAAAATTTACCGATTATCCAGACGGGATGGAAACGAAGCGACGGTAATCATACGGGACCTCAAGAAGGATTCCCGGTCATGCGTCTCGTTCTGGCTACAGTTCTGGTATTTGCAAGCGGTTCCGCTTTCGCGTCGTCGATCACGGTGATCAACGGCACGCATCAGCCGGGCGTCAGTATCGTCACCAAGAACTGCGCAAGCTGCTCGGTCGCCGCGGCACCGAGTTCGAACGAGGCGGCCTACAAGGTTCCCGATCTGCCGGCAGGCACCCAGAAGACGGAAATCATCGAAATCAACGGTGAGAAGAAGCTGGCGCGTACCGAAGCCTGGCTCGGCGGCTCGCCGGTGATCCATGTCAGCAAGCTCCCCAAATGGATGGCCGAGGAAAAGGCCATAGCCGATCTTCACCCGACCTCCAACGGTTCGACCCAGACGCAGATCGCCACCGTGGAAGCATCGGGCGACGGCATCGACACCGAAGCCATGACCAGCGCGGTGAAAACGATCGGCGAGGCGCCGGTCGAAATGACGGAAGCTTCCCTCGCTCCGAAGCCGCTGGCACTTGATACGTTCGAGCTGCGCACCAGCCGGTTCTAGAATTAGAACATCATTATATTTACATAGCAAAAAGTGCTTGGATACCATCCTTTCACGGCATGCGCGTAAATTGCGCATCGTCAAACTAGGCCTGCCCAAAATATTCGCATTTACGGCTGTCAAGGCCGGGATAATTAAATTTTTATTCAAATATTCGAGATCACTCTCCCGTCATAGTGCGATGTAGCACGTGACCGGCGCAGGAAGCGCTCCCCCAAAAACCTCGTCCCGCTCCGGCTCCTCCGGGAGAATTCGGCTGCCTGAAAGTGAGTCGAAACATGAAGAATCTCAAGATCTCCCACCAGCTATTGGCCATGGTGGCAGTGCTCATGGTGGCCTTCGCCGCCGTCACCTACTATCAGGTCCGCGCTTCGATCGCCTCCATCTATGCCGAGCGGTACGAGATGCTGCGCACCCAGGTCGAATCCGGCATCTCCATCCTGCAGTCCTATTACGACCGGGAAAAATCGGGAGAGCTGAAGCACGAGGACGCGCAGAAACTTGCTTACGCGGCCGTGGCCGGGATCAAGTACGAGCCGGCCGGTTACATATTCGGCCTGAACTACGACACCGTGACGCAATTCCACTATAATCCCAAGCTGGTCGGCGTGAGCCAGAAGGGCCAGCCGGACAAGATGGGTAACCTGTTCCGCGAGGCACTGGTCGCAAACGGCCGCGCCGGCGGCGGCGTCACCACCTATTACTGGGAAAAGCCCGGCATGCCTGCCGACCAGGTTTTCCAGAAGGCTGCCTATTCCCGCGCCTTCGAACCCTGGCAGATCATCGTCGCGACGGGCGTCTACACCGACGACCTCGACGTCAAGATCAACAAGACGATCATGGAAGTGGTCGGCATCGGCTTCATCGCCTTCCTGCTTGCACTCGGTGTTGCCCTCATCGTCATCCGCAACATTACCAGGCCGCTCGCTGCCGTACACACCGCCTTGCAGGCCGTGGCTGACGAAGACGTCAAAACCCAGATCCCGCATACGGACATGTCGAACGAAGTGGGCTTGATGGCGAAGGCCACCCAGGCGCTGCAGGAGAAGATCCGCGAACGCCACGCGATGGCCGAACGCGAGGAAAAGCAGAAGACCGAGCTTGACCGCGAACGCCAGCAGAACGTCGATATGCAGCAGCAGGAAGCGGCGCTGCAGACCCGCGTGGTCTCCACCATCGGCGAAGCGCTCGAGGCGCTTGCCCAGGGCGACCTCACCGTCCGCTGCAGCGATCTCGGCGCTCGCTACGAGACGCTCCGCCACAACTTCAACGAGGCGCTCGCCCATCTCGAAGCGGCGATGAGCAAGGTCAACGCCAAGGGCATCGACATCGGCGGCTCCAAGGAAGAAATCCGCCGCGCCTCGAACGAACTGTCGCAGCGCACCGAACGCCAGGCCGCCAACCTCGAAGAGACGTCCGCAGCTCTCGACGAACTCACCGTCGCCGTTCGCCAGACGGCGGAAGGTGCCCATGAAGCGGCGCAGCGCGTCACCTCCGTCAGCGCCGAGGCCAACCGCTCCGACCAGATCGTCGCCCAGGCGATCGATGCGATGGGCGGTATCGAGCATTCCTCGGAAGAGATCTCCAAGATCATCGGCGTCATCGACGACATCGCCTTCCAGACCAACCTTCTCGCCCTCAACGCCGGCGTCGAAGCCGCCCGCGCCGGCGAATCCGGCAAGGGTTTTGCGGTCGTCGCCCAGGAAGTCCGCGAACTCGCCCAGCGCTCCGCCGCGGCCGCGAAAGAGATCAAGGACCAGATCTCGCGGTCTTCCGGACAGGTGCAGAACGGCGTGCGTCTCGTCGGCGAAGCAGGCGAAGCGCTGAAGCGGATTTCCGACCAGGTGAAGGCGGCGAGCGACATCGTCGGCAAGATCGCCCATTCGGCTTCCGAACAGGATACGACGCTGCGCTCGATCTCGTCTTCGCTCAACCAGCTCGATGCGGCCACCCAGCACAATGCGGCGATGGCGGAAGAGACCACCGCCTCGGCCGAGGCGCTGGCCGCCGACACGGACGAATTGCTGAACCTGATCAGCAGCTTCCGCATCAGCGCAGGCCACAATACCGGCTCGAGCAGCCTCAACCGTGTCGCACAAAAGATGCGCCGCGCCAGCTGACCAAATTAATCATGGGACGGCAAGCTGCCGGGTCGAAAGATCCGGCAGCTTGCTTATGGAATGGAGTACAATTTTCAATACCTGCGCCAACAACCACTTATACGCGAATATGACAATATTATTTCACACTATTTCAACTTGAATGCCAAACCTGCTTTATTTTAACCGAACCCCCGCAACACGGCGGGAAATCAGCCATAGAACTTTCATGCCACGGGATGTTCTGCTCAAAACTTTCTTTTGTTAATTTTTATTCAAATATTGCCGAATATCCTCCCTAGTGTGCAATGCAGCACATCTTCCTGCGCAATGTGCGCCTCCCTACCCAGAATCATTCCTCCCAGTCGCCCGAGACGGCTCAATCACTTATGGAACGAACATGAAAAACCTGAGGATTTCAAACCAGCTCGTGCTGCTGGTTCTGGCCCTGATCGCCGGCTTCGCCGTCGTGACCTATTTCGAACTGCAGGCCTCGACGCGGGCTATCTATGCCGAGCGGTATGGCATGCTGCGGACCCAGGTGGAGTCCGGCATCGGCATCCTCAAGAAGTTCCAGCAGCGTGAGGCGACCGGTGAGCTGACGCGCGCAGAGGCCCAGAAACAGGCCTTCGCAGCGGTCTCCGCCATGAGCTTCCAGCCCGATGGCTATCTTTTCGCCTATGACTACGACGTGAAGATGCTGATGCATCCCGACCAGAAGAAGATCGGCGAGAACGGCAGGGGCAAACCCGATTCAGCCGGCAAATTGTTCCGCGACGAGATGGTCTCGGTTGGCAGATCCGGCGGCGGAATTGTCGATTACATGAGCACGTCGAAGCCGGGGCTGCCTGATGGCGACTTCTCAAAGAGCTCCTATGCGAAGGCGTTCGAACCCTGGCAGATGGTCCTTGCGACAGGCGTCTACACCGATGACCTGCAGGCGCAGGTCCGCGGAATGATCCTGGACGCACTCGCGATCGGCGCCCTGGCGCTGATCATCGCCCTTGCCGCCGCCTATGTGGTGATCCGCGGCATCACCAAGCCTCTGACCGCCGTGCACGGCGCGCTGGAAGCCGTCGCCGACGAAAATGTCGCGATCACCATCCCGCATACGGACATGGCGAACGAAGTTGGCATGATGGCGAAGGCCACCCAGTCGCTGCAGGAAAAGATCCGCGAACGCCATGCGATGGCCGCGCGCCAGGAAGACCAGCGCCAGGAGCTCGACCGCGAGCGCCAGCAGAATGCCGACATGCAGCAGCACGAAGCCGCAAGCCAGACCCGCGTCGTTTCGACCATCGGCGAAGCACTGGAATCACTCGCCCAGGGCGACCTGACGATCCGCTGCGGCGATCTCGGCCCGCGTTACGAAACCCTGCGTCACAACTTCAACGATGCGCTGACGCATCTCGAAGCGGCGATGGCCAAGGTCAATGCCAAGGGCATCGATATCGGCGGCTCCAAGGAAGAAATCCGCCGCGCCTCGAACGAACTGTCGCAGCGCACCGAACGCCAGGCCGCCAATCTCGAAGAGACGTCGGCCGCCATCGACGAACTTGCCGTCACCGTCCGCCAGACGGCAGAAGGCGCCCATGATGCAGCCCAGCGCGTAAGCTCCGTCAGCAATGAAGCAAGCCGTTCCGACAAGATCGTCGCCCAGGCGATCGACGCGATGGGCGGTATCGAACACTCGTCGGAAGAGATCTCCAAGATCATCGGCGTGATCGACGACATCGCCTTCCAGACCAACCTGCTGGCGCTCAACGCCGGCGTCGAAGCCGCCCGCGCCGGCGAATCCGGCAAGGGTTTTGCGGTCGTCGCCCAGGAAGTTCGCGAACTCGCCCAGCGCTCCGCCGCGGCCGCCAAGGAGATCAAGGATCAGATCTCGCGGTCTTCCGGACAGGTGCAGAACGGCGTGCGCCTCGTCGGCGAGGCCGGCGAAGCGCTGAAGCGGATTTCCGACCAGGTGAAGGCGGCGAGCGACATCGTCGGCAAGATCGCCCATTCGGCTTCCGAACAGGATACGACGCTGCGCTCGATCTCGTCTTCGCTGAACCAGCTCGACGCGGCCACCCAGCACAATGCGGCGATGGCCGAGGAAACCACCGCCTCGGCCGAGGCACTTGCCGCCGACACGGACGAATTGCTGAACCTGATCAGCAGCTTCCGCATCAGCAACATGGGCAACGAGAGCCGCAATCTCAACCGCATGGCGCAGAAGATGCGCCGCGCCAGCTGACCAAAGTTAGTCGGGGGACGGGGAACCGCCGGGTCGAAAGATCCGGCGGTTTTTTTATTTCGGGTTTGGATCAGGCTGCGGCCACCGCCAGGTGAATGCCCGAGCTTTCCTGCAATTGCCGGATGACGTTGAACAGGTTATCGGCGCGAGGATTGCCCTTGGGGCCGAACATTCGCATCAGGCTCTTGGCCGGCATACCGACCTTCTCGGCCAAGGCCTCGAAACCGATCGTCGCGTTGATGAAATCACGCAGCACGCTCTTGCCGGTATCGAGATCGCCTTCCAGGAGAAGTTCGACGGCATCCGAAAGCAAAGCGGCGCGAAACGCCGGATCCTGATCCAGCCGGGCCTTGACCGTTTCCTTGAATTCGCGTGTCAGGGCCATCTAGCCTCCCTTCCTGGATCTGTAGTCCCGCCAATAGGCGTGCGCGGTCTCGATATCATTCTGCTGGCGCTGCTTGGTCCCGCCGGCCAGCAGGATCACCAATTGCTCGCCATCCCTACCGAATAGATCCGGTAGCCCGGCCCATAGTCGATCCGATATTCCAGCACTCCGGCGCCGACCGATTTCACGTTCGAGAGATTGCCTTGCCCGATGCGCGCCAGTGCAATCGTCACCTTCGAGGCCGCACGGGACTCGATTTTCGAAAACCACCGCCCGAAAGGGCTCGATCCATTCAGGTCAAGGTATTCGGTGATCTTCATTGGATGATGGTAACATATGTGCCACCATCATCCAATGGCGTCAGGGACGTTCAGCCCGAGATCTTCGAGAAATCCGCAACGGTTGCGGTCGCTTCGCGGATGGCCTTCAGGAGGGCCAGGCGGTTGGCGCGGATCGCGGTGTCCTCGTCATTGACCAGCACGTCCTCGAAGAATTTGTCGACGGGGACACGGAGTTTCGACAGGGCTTCCATGGCCGAGCGGAAGTCTTCCCTGGCGACCGCCTCGGACGCTTCCTTCGAGGCAACGACGACGGCCGCCCAGAGCGCCTTTTCGGCGTCAAGCTTCAGAAGCTGTTGCGACACGCCGTCGGCGACGACCGTACCCTTCTTTTCCTCGGCGGCGAGGAGCTGAACGGCACGCTTGGTGCCGGCGAGCAGGTTCTTGCCGTCTTCCGAGGTGATGAATGCCGTCAAAGCCTCGACGCGGCGGGCGACCAGCAGGAGGTCGTCGGCTCCAAACGTCAGCACGGCATCGATGATGTCGTGTCGCGCGCCCATATCGCGCAGGTAGACCTTCAGGCGGTCATGGAAGAAGGACAGGAGATCCGTGACGCAGACATCCTTTGACACGTCAGTAACAAATGGCTTGATGTCTTCGACTGGCAGCATCGCTACGCGCAAGACCGAATTCAGCGGGAGCCGCACCTTCCGCTCCAGCAAAATCCGCACGACACCCAGGGCCGCGCGGCGCAGCGCATACGGATCCTTCGAACCCGTCGGCTTCTCGTCGATCGCCCAGAAGCCGACGAGCGTATCGAGCTTGTCGGCAAGCGCGACCGTCAAGCCGACCTTGTCCTCGGGCAGACGATCCGACGGGCCGTTCGGCTTCCAGTGATCCTCGATGGCAGCGGCAACGGAGGCATCCTCGCCCTGCAGCGTCGCGTATTTGCGACCCATCAGGCCCTGCAGTTCCGGGAATTCGCCGACGGCTTCGGTGCGCAGGTCGGCCTTAGCCAATACCGCGGCACGATCGACGAGGGCCGGATCGGCACCAGTGACTTTTGCCAGTTCCTGAGCCAGCGCCCGAATACGCGCCACGCGCTCGCCCTGCGTGCCAAGCTTCGCATGGAACGTCACGTTCAGCGCATCGAGCTTGGCCATGCGCTGGTCGAGCGGCTTCTTGAGGTCGAGATCGAACTTCGCAGCGGAGTCCTTCAGCGTATCCAGATCCGGCATGTTACCCTGGTCGCGGGTCCAAAAGTGCTTGGCGTCGGAGAGGCGGGCGCGCACCACCTTGCCGTTGCCGTGCATGATCTCCTTGCCGCCATCCTTCGCCTCGATGTTCGAGATCAGGATGAAACGATTGGAGAGGCCCTCTCCACTCTGCGGCTTCGTGACGAAACACTTCTGGTTCGTCTTGATGGTCAGCCGGATGATTTCGGACGGGATTTCGAGATAGTCCTGCTCGAACTCACCCATCAGCACATGCGGCCATTCGACGAGGCCGGAGACTTCCTCCAGCAGGCCCTCGTCCTCGACCAGTTCGAGGCCGTTGGCGAAGGCGAGGTCGCGGGCGTCGTGCAGGATGACGTCCTTGCGGCGGTCGGCATCGAGCATGACCTTCGCCTTTTCGAGGCTGGTCACATAGTCGTCGAAGCGGCGCACAGTGATGGCGTCGGGTGCGTGAAAACGGTGGCCGTAGGTCACGTTGCCCGCCACCAGCCCGTCGATCTCGAACGGGATGACCTGGGTTTCTTCATGCTCGGGGCCGAAGACGCAGACGATCGACTGCAGCGGGCGCACCCAGCGCAGGCTTTCCGGGCCCTTGCCGTCGATACCGGCGAAACGGGCGCCCTTCGGCATCGAGGCGGCGCCCCAGCGCATCGATTTCGGCCAGGGGAAATTGCGGATGATGCCAGGCATGACATCGGCGATGATCTCTTCCGCCGGGCGGCCGGGCTTGGAAATCACGGCAACGTAGAAATCGCCCTTCTTCGGGTCGTTGACGACCTGCGCTTCCGAAATCGACGAAAGACCAGCACCGCGCAAAAAGCCGGCGATGGCGCCTTCGGGCGCGTCGGTGCGCGGACCCTTGCGCTCCTCGCGCTGGTCCGCCGAACGCGCCGTCAGGCCGCGGATATCGAGCACCAGGCGGCGCGGCGTCCAGTATTCGCGCGCACCCTCGTAGGTCAGGCCCGCTTCCACCAGCGCGTCGGTGACGAGCTTTTTCAGGTCTCCCGCCGCCTTGCGCTGCATGCGGGCGGGAATTTCCTCCGAGCGGAGTTCGAGAAGCAGATCGGGCATCGATAATCAACTTTTTGATGATTGTTCAACAGGGCGTGGCCTTAGCAAGCCCGCCGCCAAAAGTCACCAGCCGGATTGGCGAAAGTGTCTACCAGCCGCCTCCGCCACCGCCGCCTCCCCCGCCGCCGGACGAGCCGCCGGAAAAGCCGGAGGAGGATGAGGAGGATTTCGGGGCGGGGATGGTCGAGGCGATGGTGGAGGCCATCGAGGAGGAGAAGCCGCCGATGCGACCGCCGACGTTCGAGCCGTAATTGCCGCTGTACCAGCCGGGCGCATAGGCGCCGGCGGCAGCGCCTGCCGCAGCACTCGCGAGCCAGATCTCGAACGTATTGCTCCACGGCTTTTCGACGCCGAGCGCCACCGCATAGGGCAGCAGCTTTTCGAAATGCTGCGGCGACATGGTCGGAGCGCCAGCCGTGTTCATGCGGTCCTTTTCGGCAAGCGTCAGGTAGATACGCAGACCCTCGATGCCGTCCATCAGCTTGCGGCCGAGCGGCGTGGGCGCCCCCATCAGGAAAAAGAAGATGACGTTGGCGAGCACGATGCCACCGACCGAGACCATGATCGGCCAATGCTCGTCGCCGGTCATTTCCGACATGATCGCCACCAGCACCGCCGAGCCGATCGACAGGGCCACCAGGCCGACAAAGCCAAGAAGAACGACCGAGACGATCTTCGAAAACAGCGACGAGCCACGGCGCAAGCCCTTGCCGAAGGCGGCTGCAAGCACGCCGAAGACCACTGCGAAGAAAGCGGGAATGATCAGCATGGCGATCATGTCCGGCTCGAGATTGCCGAAGACCACCAGAGCCAGGATGGAGAGGACGCTCAAGACGACGCCGCCGATCACATAACCCTTGTTGCCATTGTAATATTTGCCGCGATGTTCCTTCTCGATCGCCTGGCGGAAGCTTGCGCCGATCGACTGGACGGAGGTGCCATGCGCCTCGTCGATCACCAGTGCCTGCCCCTTGGCACCGATGGAACCGAGGATCGAGGCCTGGCCGATCGGCACGTCCCGCGGCACCGCCTTTTCGGTGCGCCGGATGACGATTTTTTCTGCAAGGTCCTCCAGCGTGACGTAACCTTTGACCGCCAGATCGAGCGCGCTTGCGGCGAAAGCCGTCCAGCCGCCGCCGGAAAAGCCCTTGTTGTCGATGTAATTGACGAGAGCCGGCGACAGGCCGTCAGGCGCATCCCAGCGCGGCACGACGACGCCGCGGTCGGGATCGCGGCCGACGCGGGTCCAGAAAAGCGCGTAATAACCGACGACGAGGACGAGGCCGACGATCGAGATGATCGTCCCGATATTGTCGCGCCACCACCAGGCGCTTTCCTGATCTTTCGAAGGGGGAGCGACGACCCCTTTGGGGAAGCCGGCGACGATCGTCAGGCCCTCCCGCAGACCGAGCGGCCGAGTGGTCGTAAATACCGCCTGATTGCCGTTCGCCTGCATGCGGGCATTGCGGGCGGTGGAGCCGAGCGGACCGGTATAGGCGGCCGTCTGGGTGATCCGCGCGCCGCCCGGCAGGGTCACCCGCGCCGAGGCCTGGGCGATCCGAAACTCCCAGCCGTTGCCGGTGACGTTCCAGTAAAGCTCGTCGTGGTCGTCGAAATAGCGGAGCTGGCGGTCCGTCCTGTAGGTGAAGACGAATGTGTGCTCGCCATCCTGCAGGAACACGTCCTTGTCGCCGGAATAGATGCGGATGCCGCCGGTGACGCTTTCCGTGTGGAAGGGCTCAGGCTGGCCGTCGCGGGTGACGGAAACGACTTCGAAGCCGACGCGCACCGTGCGGCCGCCCGCATCCTGCATGGTGAGCGGAAAATCGCGAAACAGGCCGCGCTTGATCCTGTCGCCTTCCGCATTGGCGATGATCGTTTCGGTCACCGTCAGGTCGCCGTTTTCGGCGACCTGGATATCGGAATGATAGGAGCGGATATATTCCTCCGCCGCCGAGGGCAGCACCGAGGCCAGGCAGAAGAACAGCACCAGGCCGAAGCCGGAGAACCACCGCATCACGACATTTCTCCTCTTCGGCGCCGGCCGATCCAGGTTTTCCGTTTAAACTATGTCCGTGTATTCGACCCCGAGCGAGGCCAGCACGTCCCAGTAGCTGGGGAAGGTCTTGGCGACGCAATCCGGGTCGAGAATGGTGATGCCGCCGATCTTCAGCCCCGCCAGTGCAAAGCTCATGGCGATGCGGTGGTCGGCAAAGGTGTTGATCTCGGCGGATAAGGTCTGGCCGGCGAGCGAGGGATCGGAGGCGACGATCAGGTCGTCGCCCTCTTCCGTCGCAAGGCCTTCGCGGATGGCATTGAGGCCGAGCGAAAGCGCCCTCACCCGGTCGCATTCCTTGACGCGCAGGTTGGCGATGCCGGTGAAGCGCACCGGCGTTTCGTTGAAGGCGGCGAGCACGGCAATCGTCGGGATCGCGTCCTGCATCTGCGAACCGTCGATTTCAGCCGGCAGATGCGGGAATTTCGAGATGACATCGAAAGCCTTGGCATCCGGCTGGGTGAAGGCTTCGTTCGGCACGCCAAGATCGATGGCGCCGCCGGTCAGCACTTCGGCAGCCCAGAGATAGGTGGCGGCGGAGGCATCCGGCTCGATCACGAAATCCGCGGCCTTGTAGCCGGTCGGCTCGACCTTCCACGTCGCAGCGTCGATCTGCTCGACCCTGGCGCCGAAGGCCTGCATGGCGGCGAGCGTCAGATCGACATAACCGCGGGCGCCGATTTCGGCACCGGCGAGCGCCACCGTCAAGGGCGCGTTGGCGACCTGCTTGACGAGCGGCCCGGCCATCAGCAGCGCCGAAACATACTGGCTCGACAGGCCGGCATCGATCTCGACGCGGCCGGAGGCGAAATGGCCGTTGCCGCGCACGGTCACCGGCGGGCAGCCGGTCGGCGCCTCGGCATCGATGCCAAGCGATTTCAGGGCGGCGACAAGCGGGCCGATCGGCCGCTTGCGCATGTGCTCGTCGCCATCGACGACGACGGTGCCATCGACCGATGCAACGGCCGCGGTCAGAAAGCGGGTCGCGGTGCCAGCATTGCCGAGGAAGAGCGGTGCGGACGGGGGCAGAAGCTTGCCGCTGCCGGTGACAACGAAGGTCGTTTCGTCAGGCTGTTCGACCGTAACGCCCATGGCCCGCAGCGCTTCCGCCATATAGCGCGTGTCGTCGCTTCTCAGCGCGCCGGTCAGACGGCTGGTGCCCTCGGCAAGGCCCGCCAGAAGCAGGGCGCGGTTGGTGATCGATTTCGAGCCCGGCGGCACGGCGCGTCCGGAAAGCGGCTTGCCCGGCGGCAGGATGGTGAGTTTGGCTCTACCCATGATATTCGTCTCTTAACGCCAATGGAATGCCGCAACGAGGCGGCCGACCGCGCTCTTAAACCGTTGCGGCGTCAACGTCCAATGTCGGATTTCAGAACTTGACGGTCGGGACCGCCCGGTCGGCCGCGTTCTCGATCTCGAAATACTCGCGCTTCGAGAAGCCGAACTGGCCGGCGACAAGGTTGTTCGGGAAGCTCTCGACCTTGACGTTCAGGTCGCGGGCAGCACCGTTGTAATAGCGCCGCGACATCTGGATCTCGCCTTCGATGGTTTCGAGCGAGGCCTGCAGTTCGGAGAAGTTCTGGTTGGCCTTGAGGTCCGGATAGGCTTCGGCAAGCGCGATGATCTTGCCGAGCGCCTGGCCCAGCAGGCCTTCCGCCTGGGCGCGGCCGGCGACATCGCCCGCCGGCACCGCCTGCGCCTGGTTGCGCAGCTTGACGACTTCCTCGAACGTGCCCTTTTCGTGGGCGGCGTATCCCTTCACCGTCTCGATGAGGTTCGGGATCAGATCGGCGCGGCGCTTCAGCTGAACGTCGATGCCGGACCAGGCCTCCTCCGCCATCTGCCGGGCTTTGACGAGCCCGTTATAGATCATCACGACGTATAGTGCGACGAGAACGATTATGCCGATCAAAATGTACATCTGAGTCTCCCGACTTGGCCTTGCGATGCGACAGTAGAGGCTTGCACTAAAAAAGTGGTTGAAGTCATCGATTATTTTTCGCGGTGAATTTTTTGACTTACAGCAAAGTTCAGGCCGCGTGGATGTCCTAGATTCTCTTACAGAAAACGGGCGATTCCGACGATTCGGCCCACCTCAAAACAATCTGGATGGAATTGCCATGGCGTGCTTGGTGCGAACCGCCAATGTGCTGGCGTTTGCCGTGCTGTTTTTTCAGTACGCAGTGATGATGAAGCCCCCGGAGCCAGCCGGCACGCGCCGGTTTCTGCAGATCTATGCAGGGCAGCTTCCGACCGGGGCCTATCCGACCCTCAAACCCGTCTGGCAATTGGGCACGGAGTGGACGGGAGCCGTTTGAACGGCTCGCCGCACGCGATCGGACCTGGAATCAAGCGGCCCGACCGAAATTCACGCCACCGGCATCGGTCATCAGGAAGGCCTCGCCACAGGCTTTGGCGAGCGTGCGGACGCGCAGGATATAGCTCTGGCGTTCGGTGACCGAGATCACGCCACGCGCATCCAGCAGGTTGAAGATGTGGGACGCCTTGATGCACTGGTCATAGGCCGGGAAAACGCATTTGTGCAGCATCTGGTTGGCATTGGCGCCCGGAGCACCGGCAGCGAGCAGCGCCTGGCACTCCTTCTCGGCATCGATGAAATGCCGGTGCAGCATGGCGGTGTCGGCGAATTCGAAGTTATGGCGGGAATATTCCTGCTCGGCCTGCAGGAAGACGTCGCCATAGGAGATCTTTTCCTCGCCCTCGCGGCCGTTGAAATTGAGTTCGTAGATGCTGTCGACGCCCTGCAGATAGGTGGCGAGGCGTTCGAGGCCGTAGGTGAGCTCGCCTGCGACCGGCGAACATTCGATGCCGCAGACCTGCTGGAAGTAGGTGAACTGCGAGACTTCCATGCCGTCACACCAGCATTCCCAGCCGAGGCCCCAGGCGCCGAGCGTCGGGCTTTCCCAGTCGTCCTCGACGAAACGCACGTCGTGCAGAAGCGGATCGAGGCCGATCGCCTTCAAGGAACCCAGATAGAGCTCCTGCAGGTTCGGCGGGTTCGGCTTCAGGATGACCTGGAACTGATAATAGTGCTGCAGGCGGTTGGGGTTCTCGCCGTAACGGCCGTCGGACGGGCGGCGCGACGGCTGGACATAGGCGGCCTTCCACGGCTTCGGACCGAGCGCACGCAGGGTTGTGGCCGGATGAAAGGTGCCGGCACCGACTTCCATGTCGTAGGGCTGCAGGATGGCGCAGCCCTTGTCGGCCCAGTAATTCTGGAGCGCGAGGATCAGCCCCTGGAAGGAGCGGGTCGGAGACATGTGGTCGGGCAGCTCGGTCATGGCCATATCTGTATCGGTTCGAGGATGCGGACGAGTGCCACGCATCAGGGGCACGGGTCAAGGATTTATGCGTCTGCGGCGGTTGCAGGGTATGCGTGCCGGGCGCGATCCATGTTAGGGTGCTGCGGTTCTTCCGGAGAAAGACCATGAACGTCAAGAACAGCTTCACCTTGTCCGAACGCTATCTGCGCTATGCGGAACGTATGGTCGAAGACGGCCAGTTCCCTTCCATCGAGAAGGTCATCGAGGCCGGCATAGACAGCCTGATGCAGGCCGATCCGGCGCCAACCGGCGAGAGCGATCCGCTGCTTGCCATGAAGGACGAAATCCGCCGCCGGATGGAAACGCCGCGGGAGGAGTTTCTTCCGTGGGACGGCGAGGCCATGGCCGAAAGGATCAAGGCGAAGCTCGACGAGAAATACAAGAACCGCGGATGAGTTATAGGATTGTCAAACATCCGCTCGTCGAAAGCGATCTACTCGACATCACCGATTTCATTTCCTCCTATGCCGGCCTGGAGATCGGGAAATCCAAGGTCGACGAGATTACCGGCTTCATCTCCAAACTCACGGACTTTCCGAAAATCGGCTCGATCAGGGAAGATCTTGCTGACGGCCTTAGAGCTATTCCGGCAATGGAGAAGGCCGTCGTCTGTTTTACAGTCGATGACGAAACGCTGACGGTCACCATTCTCTGCGTGAGTTATGCCGGTTCGGACTGGAGCTCGCGGATCAAGGAACGAATTTAGCGGCGCTCATTCCTCATCCCGCTTCACCCGGTATTCCCCCGTCACTGGGTCCCGTTCCAGGGTGCCGATCGCACCCGTTTGGCGTTCCTTTTCCTCCCGGCGGCTGCGCGACGACAGTCTTTCGGCGTCCTTGATGAACTTCTTGTAGAGCATCCAGCCGCCGCCGATGACGATGATCAGAAATAAAAGCTGCGCCATTTCCCCTCGCGCTATCCTGACGGCCTCAAAGGCCGTAGCGGCTCCACATTGCCTTTTCTTCCAGGCTCGCCGCAAGTCCCGTGACCGCGCCTGCGGCGATTTCTCCGGCCCTGCCTTCACCGAATACCACGCCGGGTACGCGGCGACCGAAGAGCGTGCGGGCGCTGCCGATCAGTTCCAGCCTCGTATCCTTGCCGTAACGGCGCTTGAGGACCTCGCGCATGTCGCCGAGACTGTCGATCAGGCCGAGGTCGAGGCCACGCAACCCGCTCCAGAACAGGCCGGAAAAGATCGTCGCGTCATCAGCCAGCCGCTCGCCGCGGCGCATCTTGACCATGTCGATGAAGACCTTGTGGATCTCGAGCTGCAGGGCCTTCAGGTATTCGATATCGCCTTCCTTCTCCGGCTGGAAGGGATCGAGGATCACCTTGTTCTCGCCGGCGGTATAGACGCGGCGCTCGACGCCGATCTTGCGCAGCAGTTCCGGGAAACCGAAGCCGCCGGAAACGACGCCGATCGAGCCGACGATCGAGGTGGGGTCGGCAAAGATCTCGTCGCCAGCGAGCGCGATCATGTAGCCGCCCGAGGCCGCGACATCCTCGACGAAAACGAGCACTTTCTTGTTCTTTTCTTCCGCCAGCGACCGGATGCGCTGGAAGATCAGGCGCGACTGGACCGGCGAACCGCCCGGCGAATTGATCGAGATGGCGACGACCGGCGCGTCTTTTTTCGAGAAGGCCTTGTCAAGCATCGGCGCCACACCCGCCAGGTTGAGGCTCTGCTTGAACTGGCTGCCGCCAGCCATGATCGCTCCATGAAGCCGGACGACGGGGATGGTGAGGCCCTTCTTACGGAACCTTTTCGGCATCAACCTGTTCAAAAACCCGGCCATTTCTTTTCCTTCTGTCGCATTCAGCTCTGCCAAAGCATGTATGTGACGGATTTTCAAACGCAATGGCTGCGCCCCTTAAAGCAGGATTTTGATTTTCCAGTTGCGAATGACTTGCATTATCATTCCAATGAGGCATTATCCGCTCGCGAACGGAGATGGAATGAAGATGGACGTTTTGAGTTCAAAGCAGGACAGCGGCTGGCGGAACAAACGGGGGGAGGCATCGCTTTCCGACGTCCATCGAAGCATCAACATCTCGCGCTCCGGATCGCGGTGGCGACGGCTGGCGGCCTTTGCAGGCCCGGGTTACCTGGTCGCGGTCGGCTACATGGACCCCGGCAACTGGGCGACCTCGCTCGCCGGCGGCTCGAAATTCGGTTATGCCCTGCTTGCGGTGGCGCTCTTGTCCAACCTGATGGCGATCGTGCTGCAGTCGCTCTGCGCGCGTCTTGCGATCGCATCGGGCCGGGACCTGGCGCAGGCCTGTCGCGACGCGTTTCCGAAATGGGTCTCCATTCCGCTCTGGGCGCTTGCCGAAATCGCCATCATCGCCACCGATATCGCCGAGGTGATCGGCACCGCGATCGGCCTCAACCTGATCTTCGGCATTCCGCTCGAACTCGGCGTGCTGATCACCGCGCTCGACGTCTTCATCATTCTCTATCTGCAGAAGATGGGTTTCCGCTGGGTCGAAGCCTTCATCATCACCCTGCTCGGCGTCATCGCCTTGTGTTTCGCGATCCAGATCTTCCTCGCCGATCCGCAATGGGGCGGCGTCATCCGCGGTTTCTTCCCGACCACCGAGATCGTCACCAATCCGGAGATGCTCTATCTGGCGCTCGGCATTCTCGGCGCGACCGTCATGCCGCATAACCTCTACCTGCATTCCGGCATCGTGCAGACCCGCAACTACGGCCACACCCTGCCGGAGAAGAAGGAAGCGCTGACCTTTGCGACGATCGACTCCACCGTCGCGCTCTGCTTCGCGCTGTTGATCAACGCCTCGATCCTGATCCTCGCGGCAGCGGCCTTCAACAGCACCGGGCGAACCGAAGTCGCCGAGCTCGGGGAAGCCCATTCGCTGCTCGCGCCGCTTCTCGGGCTCGCCATTGCGCCGACCCTGTTCGGGATAGCACTTCTCTGCTGCGGCCTGAATTCGACGGTGACGGCGACGCTCGCGGGTCAGATCGTCATGGAAGGCTTCCTCAAGATGAAGCTGCAGCCATGGATCCGCCGGCTGATCACCCGGGCGATCGCCATCATACCGGCGGCGTTCGTGACCATCTGGTACGGCGACGCGGGGACGGCGGAACTGCTGATCCTCACGCAGGTCGTGCTCAGCCTGCAGCTTTCCTTCGCAGTCTTCCCGCTGGTCATGTTCACCGCCAGCAAGGCCAAGATGGGCGAGCTCGTAGCACCGATCTGGCTCTCGGCCATCGCCTGGCTGATCGCCGTCGTCATTGCCGGCCTGAACGTCAAGCTGCTCGTCGACTTCGTCGCCGGCTAGCTTTCTGACGCAATTCCGGACGGAAAACCGCTACGCACTTTTCCTGGAATTGCTTGGCGGATTTCGTTTCGGGCTGAGGCGGGAATAGGCGGCCCGGCCATTGTTGAGGTCGTCCACGAAGGGCGAGAACGCATGGCCGTCCGTGCCATGCACGAAAAGCGGCGCCCGGAATGTCAGCCGGGCGCGCGATCCCTTGACGGCGGTGACGAGAATGCGCGTGGCGCTTTCGTCCGGCCGGGGATGGAGGGCGGTGATTTCCAGCCCGCCGAAACGCTGGCCGCAGGCCCCGATGATCTCGGCGATCGATTGCGGCCGGGCGATCAGCGACAATTGCCCGCCGGGCCTCATGATCGCGCCGGCCGTGCGGATCCAGGCTTCGAACAGGTCGTCCGTCATCGCATGCGCCTCGGCCTTCAGGGCATCGGGCGTCTTGCGATCCGCCGCGTGGTTGAAGGGCGGGTTCATGATCACATGGTCGTGGATCTCGTCCACGAGGCCGGCGGCAACACGGGGTTTGCCGGTGAGCGTTACGTCGGCTTCGAGCACTTCGACGCGATTGGCGAGGAAGGCGTTTTCCGGAAGTGCCAGGGTCCTGCGGGCATAGTGGGCCATCAGCGGCGATTTTTCGATCAGCAGGACTTTTGCCTGTTGCAGGCGTGCGGCGACCGCAAGGCCAGCCGCACCGGCGCCCGAGCCAAGGTCAGCAACGCTAACCGGCCTGTCGGCGGCGACCAATGAGGCGAGCAGCATCGCATCGACGCCCGAACGATGCCCGCCGCCCTTCGGCTGCATGACGTGGAACCGGCCGCGATGGAACGCGTCGATGGTGTGGGTCGGGGTGGTCATGGCGCGAGGTATTTCTCGATGCTGGGGATAGGCCGAACACGTTGAGCGTCGGCGGTCGTCAGCCCCCCTCTGCCCTGCCGGGCATCTCCCCCTCGGGTGGGGAGATCACAAGTGGCGCGACCGGCGCTTTCCCCGAAACGACGTTCCGGAAGAGAGGTAGGATTGCGACATGCGGGGGCAACCGTCGCAATAAAATGCACAGGGGAAAACGGTAGATTGGGAGCGAGGAGCATGCCTCTGGCCGATCTCCCCACCTGAGGGGGAGATGCCCGGCAGGGCAGAGGGGGGCGATCCGCAAAGAGGCTCAAGGTTAGAACTCCAAAAACATTCAGCGCCGAGGCCCTTGAGCCACCCAAGGCCATGGCCTCAGAAAAACTCAGATCTGACCTCCCCAAGCATCAAGGCCGCAGCTCCGCTTCCAGCCCCGCGTCCTTCAAAATCCGCCGCGCCTCATCCGCCCGCTCGCTATCCACCATCAGCCGGCGCTGCAGCAGCCCGAGCGAACCCTCGAGCACGCTCATCGACTGGTCGGCTACCATGCAGTGGATGCCCGCATCCTTCATCAGGCTCTCAGCCAGCGACAGGGTCACGATGTCGTTGGTGCGGATGATCTCCAGCATGGCTTGTTTGTTACCCCATTATATCCGGCGGGATGCGATTTGCGCTTGCCGCACTATCAGCCTCTTTCTATTGTCGTTTGAAAGATTTCGATAGGGAGGCCTGATCATTGGGCGTCGTCATACCGCTTGAAGAAGGCAAAAACAAACTGGCATCCGTCAAACCGCTGGTGGATCTGACCAAGGCGGACATGGATCGGGTCAACCAGCTGATTCTGTCCAAGGCCGGCTCCGACGTGCAGATGATCCCGGAAGTCGCCAACCACCTGATCTCGTCCGGCGGCAAACGCCTGCGACCGATGCTGACGCTCGCCTCCGCGGCCCTGTTCGGCTACCAGGGCGAGGCCCATGTGAAGCTCGCGACCAGCGTCGAGTTCATGCACACGGCGACGCTTCTTCACGACGACGTGGTGGACGAAAGCGACCTGCGCCGCGGGCGGTCCACCGCCCGGATGATCTGGGGCAACCAGGCCAGTGTTCTGGTCGGCGATTTCCTGCTCGGCCAGGCTTTTCGCATGATGGTCGATGTCGGCTCGCTCGAAGCGCTCGACGTGCTGTCGGCCGCCGCCTCGGTGATCGCCGAAGGCGAGGTGCTGCAGGTTTCCGTCGCCAAGAACATGGAGACGACCGAGGACGACTATCTGTCGGTCATCCGCGCCAAGACGGCGGCGCTGTTTGCGGCCGCCGCCGAAGTCGGCCCGATCATCGCCAATGCCGACAAGGCCGGGCGCGGCGCGCTGAAATCCTACGGCATGAACCTCGGCCTTGCCTTCCAGCTCGTCGATGACGCGCTCGATTACGGCGGCAAGGCTGCCGATCTCGGCAAGAATGTCGGCGACGACTTTCGCGAGGGCAAGATCACGCTGCCCGTCATCCTCTCCTATCGCCGCGGCACCGAGGCCGAGCGCGCCTTCTGGCGCCAGGCGATCGAGAAGGGCGAAAGCAGCGACGAGAACCTCGAAAAGGCGCTCGGGCTGATCAACAAATACGGCGCCTTGAACGACACGATCGGCCGCGCGCTGCATTACGGCACGATTGCCCGCGATGCGCTGGCGCCGCTTCCAGCCTCGCCGCTCAAGGCCGCTCTTCTCGAAGTCATCGACTTCTCGATCCAGCGCGTCAACTGACGGCAAGCCGTCCGTTGACGAAGGTGTGACCGGCGCCGCCCTCGCGCGGCGCTGGGGATTTCCTTGCGGACGTGCTTCAAAAAAGCCATTCTATCGTGAATCAATAGGGCGGAATCGGCGGCGGTATTTCACCGGCCTGCCATGCTCTTACGAAAGGCATGTCTATGCGGCAGAAATCCAGCCTTCTTCTGCTCTCCAGCGCAGCACTTGCAACCGTCCTCCTGTTCGGAACGGTGGCCAGCGCGGCAACGGCGGAAGCGAAGCCAGCGGTGAAAGACACGGTGACGTTCGGTCCCGGCAACGTGAAGACGTTTTCCGGCGCCTTCCTGGCAGCGCGGACAGCCGACGTCGATCATGACTATGACACTGCGATCGCGCTCTACCGAAAGGCGCTGGCTTTCGATCCCGCCAACCTGGAAATCCGCGAACGGCTGATGATCTCGCTGCTGCTCAACGGCGATTTCGACCAGGGCCTCGCTGAAGCCAACGCGCTCAAAGACGATAACGCCGTCGAGCGGATCACCAAGATCGTCCGCGGCCTCGATGCCATGCGCGACAAGAAGTTCGATACCGCCAAGAAGGTTCTTGCCTATGAAGGCCCGAACGATCTCGACCGGCTGACCCACCAGCTTCTCTCCGCCTGGGCTGATGTCGGCGCCGGCAAGGGCAAGCAGGCGATGGCCAGCATCAACAACCTCAAGGGGCCGGCCTGGTACAAGGTGTTCACCGATTACCATCTCGGCGCCATGGCGCTGGTGACCGGCGATATCGGCACGGCACGGCAGCATCTCAACACCGCCGTCACCAACAAGGAAGCCGTCGCCACCGCGCCGGACACCTTTATGCGCGCGGTGATGGCGCTGGCACGTCTTGAGGCGGCTGCCGGCAACAAGCAGAAGGCGCTGGATGCGATCTCCGTCGGTGACGGCATGGTTTCCAACTATGCGCCGCTGAAGGCCCTGCGCCAGAGCATCGAGAAAGGCCAGAAGCCCGAACAGCAGGTGAGCAATGCCGCAGAAGGCGCTGCCGGCGTCCTGTTTTCGATCGGTGGCGCGCTGAACCGCCAGGGCGCCGAGGACATGGTCTCGCTTTACCTGCAGATTTCCCACGCGCTCGATCCCAAGAGCGCCGATACGCTGATCCTGCTCGGCGGCATCGCCGAAAAGCTCAAGCAGCCGGAGCGCGCCATCAAGTTCTATGCCAGCGTTCCGGCCGATTCGCCGATGCGCCGCATTTCCGAACTGCAGCTCGGCGTGACGCTTTCCGACACGGGCAAGGTGGACGAAGCCAAGCAGCACCTGAAGTCGCTGATCGATTCCGACCCGTCCGACATTCGCAGCTACATCGCCTATGGCAGCGTGCTTTCCGACGCCAAGGACTACAAGGCCATGGCGGAAACCTACGACAAGGCCGCCGAGGTCATCGGGCCGGTGCCGAAGCCCGGCGACTGGACCATCTTCTTCCAGCGCGGCATCGCCTATGAGCGGCTTAAGAACTGGGCGAAGGCCGAGCCGAACTTCCGCAAGGCGCTGGAGCTCAACCCGGAGCAGCCGCAGGTCTTGAACTATCTCGGCTATTCGTTAGTCGACATGAACAAGAACCTCGACGAAGGCCTCGACATGATCAAGCGGGCCGTCGATGCGCGGCCGGACGACGGTTATATCGTCGATTCGCTCGGCTGGGCCTATTACCGGATGGGCAAGTTCGATGACGCGGTGACCGAACTCGAACGTGCGGTGCAGCTACGCGCCGGCGATTCGACGATCAACGACCATCTCGGCGATTCCTACTGGCGCGTCGGGCGCAAGCTCGAGGCCGTCTACCAGTGGAATCGGGCGCTGATCTCGGAAGGCGAGGATATCAACCGCGAGCAGATCAAAGAAAAGATCGAGAAAGGCCTCGCGCCGCTCGATCCGAACGCGACGACCGCCGACCGCAGCCCGTCGGAACCCGTGGCACCTGCCCCGCCGGCGCCGGCCAATCCCGACAAGAAATCCTGACGCGCATGCTTCTGGACAATCCGTCATCCGACAACTGGCTCGCCGACAAGGCGGGCCTCTTCGAACTGGCGCCCGCCAAGATCAATCTCGCCCTGCACGTGACCGGCCAGCGGGGGGACGGCTATCATCGGCTCGAGAGCATCGTGACTTTTGCGGATATCGGCGACCGGCTGTGCTTCAGCGAGGCCGACGCCGACGATTTTTCCGTTTCCGGCCGGTTCGCTTCGCTGCTGCCGACCTCTGCCGAGGGCAAGCATGGTAATCTCGTGCTGAAAGCCCGCGACCTCCTGCGCCAGGCGCTGGAAGGAAGAGGCGTTTCAGTGCCGCCGGTTGCCATCCATCTCGAAAAGAACCTGCCGGTCGCAGCCGGTATCGGCGGCGGTTCGGCCGATGCTGCAGCAGCCCTGCGCGGCCTGATGCGCTTCTGGAATGCCAGCCTGCCGGACGGGGACCTGGCAACGCTCGGGCTTTCGCTCGGCGCCGATGTGCCGATGTGCCTCAAGGGCGAGGCGCTGATGGCCAAGGGGATAGGAGAGGAACTGACCACGCTTCCCGACCTGCCCTCGCTGTCGCTGGTGCTCGGAAATCCGCTGGTCGGGGTCTCTACGCCGGATATCTTCCTCCGTCTGACGCAGAAGGAAAACGCGGCGATCGGCCCGTTCGACGGCGACTGGATCGGCTTCCTGAAAACTCTCCGGAACGATCTTGAACCGCCGGCGCGCTCGCTGGTGCGAGAGATCGACCAGATCTCCAGCCTGATCGGCGCGGAGGGCACCATGCTGACGCGGATGTCCGGTTCAGGCGCCACCTGCTTCGGGATATTTCCTTCCTTCGAAGCGGCGGAAAAGGCGGTGGAAAACCTTAACGGCCAGAAGCCGGAATGGTATTTTCAGGCGGTGAGAACCGTTGGCCCCGCGACCGAGAAAACAAGATGAACCGGATCGACGACACCCGCTCCTTCATCCCCGTCGGCATCGCCGTGCTGACCGTCTCCGACACGCGCACGCTTGCCGACGACAAGTCCGGCGACACGCTGGTGGCGCGAATTGCCGAAGCCGGGCATGAACTGAAGGCGCGCGCGATCGTGCCCGACGACAAGGACCGCATTGCCGGCCAGGTGCGGGAATGGACGCTCGATCCGGATATCGACGTGGTGATCACCACGGGTGGCACCGGCTTTACCGGCCGGGACGTGACGCCTGAAGCGCTGGAACCGCTGTTCGAAAAGCGCATGGACGGCTTTTCGGAAGTGTTTCACCGGATTTCCTACGACAAGATCGGCACCTCGACGATCCAGTCGCGGGCGACCGGCGGGGTGGCGAACGCCACCTTCATCTTCGTGCTGCCGGGTTCGCCCGGCGCCTGCAAGGACGCCTGGGACGGCATCCTGAAAGCGCAGCTCGACTACCGCCACATGCCCTGCAATTTCATCGAGATCATGCCGCGGCTCGACGAGCACCTGAAGCGCGGCGGCAAATAGGCGTTTACCGGACGGCCGCCGCCACCCAGGCCGGGATCATCTCACTCGCCAGCTTCGACACCTTCTGGCCCCGCGCCAGCGCTTCGAGATCCATCCCCGACTTTGCAAGCGCGATCGCCTGCCGCTTCGGCAGCAACATGCCATATTCCAGCGGCGGCACGGTGCGGCCGATCCGTTTGAAGAACGGCCGCCGGTAATTGCGCGCGGGCGCGAACCGGGCCGGCAGCTTGTTGAGCGCGATGTATTCCATCACCTCGTCTATCCAGCCGGCCTGCAGCCGCGCACCGGGTTCGACCAGCAACAGCCATTCGCCGCGGGCGCTGCGCAGAATATCCTTGATGTCCCAGTGGCCATGAAAACGGCAGCCGGCCACATCCGCGACGCGGGAGGAACCGTCCCGCGAACCGTGATCGAGTACCACGACATCGCTTACAAGCCCCTCCACCGCGGCGGAAACGAGCACCGAGAGCGTCTGCGCCAGCTCGGATTCCTGGTCGCGGCATTCCATGATGACAGTCAGCATTCCTGACATGTAACGCATTGCCACAAGGAACGCCACAAATGCCCGCTCCAAATTTTGTTCTTGCAATGTTCTTATTTTAAGGCTAGGAATTTAATCATCAGGAACGGGGAATTTCCCCTTCAGGAGCTAACCCATGAACGAGCTGCATCAATTGCGGCAGGACGCTTTTGCGCCTGCCCATACGGCAGATATTGCCGATGCGTTGGTCAAGTCCTCCGGTCTTCGGGTGGAGGTCGACCGGCGTCGCGGACGCGGCGCAGGTCTCAATCCGAGCGGCCGTTTCGAGGAAGAGCGCCGCGAGGCGTTCGACGATGGCTGGCAGACGCTGGAGGAACTCGAACCGTTCAGGACCGAGGTGCAGGTGGAAAAGCCGCGCACCGCAATCACCCGCAACGAATCGCCCGACCTGTCCTTCGACCGCTCGATCAATCCCTATCGCGGCTGCGAACACGGCTGCATCTACTGCTTCGCCCGGCCGACCCACAGCTTCATGGGGCTTTCTCCGGGCCTTGATTTCGAATCAAAACTGTTCGCCAAGCCGGACGTGCCGAAACTGCTCGAACGGGAGCTGAGCCGCCCGGATTACAAGGTGCGGGCGATCGCGATCGGCACCAATACCGATCCCTATCAGCCGATCGAGCGGGAATGGCGGATCATGCGGCAGATCCTGGAAGTGTTGCAGAAGGCCAACCATCCGGTCGCGATCGTCACCAAGTCGGCGCTGATCACCCGCGACATCGACATTCTCGCCGACATGGCTTCGAAAGGGCTCGCAAAGGTCGGGATTTCCGTGACCACCCTCGACCGCAAGCTTGCCCGCACCATGGAGCCGCGCGCCTCGACCCCTCCCAAGCGCCTGACCGCCATCAAGGCGTTGACCGATGCCGGCATTCCGGTAGCGGTCATGGTGGCACCCGTCATTCCGGCGCTCAATGACCATGAGATCGAGCGTATTCTGGAAGCCGGCCATGCGGCGGGGGCGACGGAAGCGAGCTACGTGCTGCTGCGCCTGCCGCTGGAAGTGAGCCCCCTGTTCCGCGACTGGCTGCTGCAGCACTATCCGGACCGCTATCGGCATGTGATGTCGCTGGTGCGCTCGATGCGCGGCGGCAAGGACTACGACGCCGAGTTTGGCAAGCGGATGAAGGGCGCCGGGCCCTATGCCTGGCAGATCGGCCGCCGTTTCGAGATGGCGACCAAGCGGCTCGGCATGGTCCGGCGCGGACTGCCGCTGCGCGACGATATCTTCCTGCGCCCCGACGGCGGCGGCATCCAGCTCTCGCTGCTCTGACCGGTCCGCTCAGGCCCAATCAGGAATTCCAATTTCCGACGCGACCCGCCCTGTCCCCGCGTCGGGAAATACCCCGGTTCCACCGCCGCCCCTCGGTGGATAGCGACGCCGCAATCGCCCGCCGGGGGTTGCAGGAGGTCGGGACGACGTGCGAGGTTGCCGCCATGTTACCTCGCACGTCGCCCGATTCTCCGATGCTTTTCGAAGACGTACCGCTGGTTCCGGATTTCAGTCTGGAGCTTGTGGCGCGGCAGGCCGGCCACTGGCCGGTCGCGGGTACCGACGAAGCCGGACGCGGGCCGCTGGCAGGCCCGGTTGTCGCGGCGGCCGTCATTCTCGACCCGGATAACATCCCCGACGGCCTCAACGATTCCAAGCAGCTTACCCTTAATCAGCGGGAAGTTCTGTTCGAGGCGATCATGGCGACTGCGGAAGTATCGATCGCCGCGTCCGGTCCGCGCCATATCGACGAACGCAACATCCTGCGCGCCAGCCTCGATGCCATGCGCCGCGCGGTGGCCGGACTTGCGGTCACGCCGGCCTATGTGCTTGCCGACGGCCGCGACGTGCCGCAGGGTCTGTGCTGCCCCGGCAAGTCGGTCATCAAGGGCGACGCCCGCTCGGTCTCGATCGCCGCCGCCTCTATCATCGCCAAGGTTACCCGCGACCGGATGATGACCCGCGCCCATCTGGTCTTCCCGGCTTACGGCTTCGCCAACCACGTGGGATATGGGACAGCGCAACACCGCGCCGGCATCGAGGCGAACGGCCCCTGCTCGCTGCACCGGATGAGCTTTCGGCCGCTGCGCAAGGATGAACTGCCGGAGAGCTGAGCGGCACTCCTGCTTTTTACCTGCGCCATTCGGCGGGCGCTTCGGCACGATACCCATCGAACAGCAATCCGCCATGCGGGGCGAAGACTTGCTCCGCGCAATCCAGCAACGGTCTTGCCTCTCCTTCGCGAAACAGCACGTCGAAGGCGACAATGAATGCATCCCCCAGCCCCGGATCGAATGCAGTTACCTGCCGCGGCAGCCATTTGCCGGCACCGGACCATTGCCCGTTGCTGCGCAAGATGAAATCGCCGAGCGCCTGGTAAAGCGCCGCGCCGATCGCTATCCGCTCGAAAGCAGGCCGTTCGTCGGCAAGATCTGTCAGCATGCCCGATATGACATAACGCATGCGGTCGAGCGCCTCCCGATCCAGTCGCGGCGGGCCCTTAACGAAGAGAGCCTCGGCCTCGCGGCGAAGCGCATCCGCCCGCTGCGGGCGCGGGCCGATAGCAATTCCTTCCATTACCATGCGGATCAGCACGGGACGGCCCGCTTTTACATCCGTATCGAGGAACCAGCGCAAGGTCCCCTCGTCCTGGACCAGGGTTTCGAACGGCACGCCTTCGAAGATTTCCGATTCGCGATGGGCATGCGGCAAGGCCGAATGCAGAACAACGAGGTCGATATCGGAGGACGGGGTTCCGGTGCCCCGCATGATCGAGCCGGCCACGAAGGCAAAGTCCGCATCGGCAAAGCGCTCGGTCAGAAACTGCCCCGCCAAGGAAAGCGCCTGTTCCCTCGACAGATTCCCCGCAATCAAAGCCATTGGCGATCCTCCATCCCAAAACGAAAAAGGCCGGGGTTTCGCCCGGCCTTCGGAAGTCCTATGTGATTGAAATCAGTTCAATCGCGACTGCACCTTGCCGACGGCGTCCTTGAAGAGCGTGTCCTGGGTGGAGGCATCGGCCTTACGGGCGATGACGCTCTGGGCGGCGGCGATGGCGAGATCGACTGCGGCAGCGCGCACGGCACCGATCGCTTCGGCTTCAGCCTGTTTGATCTTCTGCTCGGAGAGCGCGTTGCGGCGAGCGACGAACTCCTCGGTCTTCTGGCGAGCTTCCTCGGTCAGGCTTGCTGCCTCACGTTCGGCGACAGCCACGATCTGCGCGGCCTCGGCTTCCGCTTCCTTGCGCTTGCGCTGGTATTCGGCGAGCAGTCCCTGCGCTTCCTCGCGCAGACGCTTGGCTTCGTCGAGTTCCTTGCTGATGTTTGCGGCGCGCTCGTCGAGCGACTTCGCCATCATGCCCGGCACTTTCAGGTAAACGATCAGGGCCAGGAAGATGACGAGTGCGACGAGTGCGAAAAATGTTGCATCCAATGTCATTGGATCAGGCCTCCGTCTTCGCGGCTGCAACTGCAGCCTTGATGTCGTCACCGCTTGCCTTGGCGCCGATCAGCTGATCGACGATGGCGGTGGCGGTCTCTTCGGCGATCTGGCCGACTTCTGCGAAGGCTTTTGCCTTGATTTCGCCGATGCGGATCTCGGCAGCGGCCAGCTTCTCGGTAAGTTCGGCCTCGATCGCGGTGCGATCGGCGGCAGCTTTGGTCTTGGCGGCCTCGCGAGCGGTTTCGGCGATCTTGTGGCCCTTGGAACGGGCAGCTGCCAGTTCCCTTTCATAGGTCTCGACGGCAGCGTCCGCTTCCGCCTTCAGGCGAGCGGCTTCGTCGAGGTCCTGGGCGATCCGGTCGTGGCGGTGTTCGAGAATGCCACCGACGCGCGGAACGATGACCTTCTTCATCAGCAGATAGAAGAGGCCGAAGCTGATGACCAGCCACAGAAGCTGCGAAGCGAAATGGGTGGAATCCAGGGGCGGGAACGCACCCTTGTGTTCGCCGCCGTGGGCAACGCCGGTTTCGGTATGCACCTCGCCAGCGGGCGCGGCAGGCGTATTTGGAGCGGCCGGCGCGGTCTGCGCATATGCCGAGGTCACGAACATCATCACCTCCAGGTGAATTCCAAATGCGAAAGACCACGGCCGCCCTGTTCAGGCGGCCGCGATCGAATTCCTGGTCTGATATCAGACCACGAACAGGAGAAGGAGAGCGACGAGCAGCGAGAAGATGCCCAGAGCTTCCGTAACGGCGAAGCCGAATACCAGACGGCCGAACTGGCTGTCAGCGGCAGACGGGTTGCGCAGTGCGCCCGACAAGTAGCTGCCGAAGATGTTGCCGAGGCCAAGAGCCGTACCGGCCATACCAAAGCAAGCCAGGCCTGCACCGATGAACTTTGCTGCTTCCGCTTCCATGAGAAACTCCTTCGAAATGGTTGTTGCGGCTGTAGACTGACGCCTATGACGCCAATGTCTTTATCCTTAGTGCCCGCCGGGATGGACCGCGTCGTTGAGGTACATGCAAGTCAGCACCGCAAAGACGTAGGCCTGGAGGAAGGCGACGAGGAATTCGAGACCGGTCAGGGCGACGGTCATGATGAGGGGCAGGATGGCACCACCGATGCCGAGTGCGCCAAGCGCTCCGAGCGAGCCGACGAAGCCCGCGAACACTTTCAGGGTGATATGGCCGGCCAGCATGTTGGCGAACAGACGAACGGAAAGCGAGATCGGACGCGAGAGGAACGAAATCACTTCGATCGCCACCACCAGCGGCAGAAGTGCCCCCGGGACGCCGCTCGGCACGAAGAGCTTGAGGAAATGCAGGCCGTGCTTGTAGAAACCGTAGAAGATCACCGTGCCGACCACGAGGATCGCCAGCGCAAATGTGACGATGATCTGGCTGGTGACGGTGAAGAAATAGGGGAACATGCCGAGCAGGTTTGCGGTCAGCACGAACATGAAGAGCGAAAAGACCAGCGGGAAGAACTTCATGCCATGGCTGCCGGCGCCTTCGCGCAGCATGTTGGCAATGAATTCATAGGACATTTCCGCAACCGACTGCGCGCGGCCCGGGACGACCGAGCGCTGCGAGGTCGAGAAATAGAGGAAACCTGCGGCGGAAGCCACGGTCGCAACCATGAACAGGGATGCATTGGTAAAGGAGAAGTCGATGCCGCCGATCTCGATCGGAACGATCTTGTTGATCTGGAACTGATGGATCGGATCGTTTGCCACCGTCTACCTCTTTCATTCGCCGCCTTGAGCGGCTCCCTTCAACTTCGCCGGAAGCGACCTTCTTAAAGGCCGCCTTCCTTTCCGTCCCCGTCGCTTCGCTTCTGCAGGACAGGCGGCTGAGCCACCTTTCCCACCGAGCGAAGCACGTTCAAGACACCGGCACAGAAGCCGAGGAGGAGAAGAACGATCATCCCCCACGGCGACGTGCCGACATAATAATCGAGCGCATAGCCCAGAATCGCACCCACTGCGATCGCGGAGATGAACTCGGAGGAAATCTTGAAGCCGAGGGCCATGCCCTTTCGGCTTTCTTCAGATTGCGCGTCCCGCCTCGCCTCTGCGTCGTCGTCAGCCTTCTTTTCCGCAAGTTTTGCGGAAAGACGCCGCCGGCGCTCTTCCAGACCATCGTCGCGGTGATCCGTCATGTGCGTCCTCCCCTATTTCTGCTCCCGGCACAACCGGTTTTATGCTTTCCAACCGCAGAAAACTGCAGTTAGCGGGGGATTTCGCGCCGTCCGGCCCGTTTTCAAGTCGCGCGCAACATAGTTTTGCCCGCCCCCATAGTCAAGGCGTCCAAGGTTCTTCAATTCAGGTAAATTAACCAAGGAAATTCAATTGGTTATGCGCAGCACAACCGGATCCGGGTAAAACTGTCGCGGGAATCGCCACCTGTTTCGGCGGCAAGGACCGGCTCAGCTCCAGCCGCCGCCATAGGTGCGGTAGAAGACGTGCAGGCCGATACGGCCGACCTTCTTCATCGTGCGCGCCCAGTCGGGACGAACATAGACGGCATGATAATGCGTGGAGGAACCGACTTCCGGGAGCCAGATCTTGCCGGCGGTCACCGCCATCGCCACTTCGCGGGCCATCTGCCAATGGTATTCGGAGCGGATGCGGTCCTTGATATTGTCGCAGGCAAACGAGAACTGGCAGCGATTGCGCCAATCCTCGTTCTGGTAGACGACGTCGCAGATCGTCTTCGGGTAGGCCGGATTGCGCACCCGGTTGAGGATGACCTGAGCGACGGCTGCCTGGCCACGGGCGGATTCGCCGCGCGACTCGAAATAGATGCCGGATGAGAGGCATTGCTGCTGCTTGGCCGAGAAGGAATCGGGCGGCAGCGGGGTCGCGGCCCAGGCATGGTCGTCGGCACTGATCGGCGGGATGAACCGACCGGGCTTCTTCTTTTCAGTCAGAATGGCGTCGAACGGCGACTGCTTGGCGAAATCGGGTTCCGGGGGCGCATAGGCCGCGGCCAGCACATCGGCATTCGGATTGTTGATGAGGCTGGCGATCATCGGCATGAGTTCTTCCTCCGCCCGCCTCGGCTCGTCCTTGCGGAAATAGAACGACGCCAGTTCTACCGGGGCGTCATTCTTGCCGGCCTTCAAGAAGGCCGTCATCGCATCCTTCTCCTCGATGGGCGAGGTGAGCGCGCTCGAACGCTGCAGCACGGAACCGGCTGAAAACGCCTTCGGCGGCAGCATGGGCTCGACCGTGACGATGCGGCCCTTCTTGGCGGCGCGGTTGACGCGGTCTTCATCGGGGCGCGGATCGGAGGATTTCTTCTCGTCGACAAGTGCGATCTTGCGGCCGTCGGGAAGTTCGAGACCGGCATTGCCGGAAACCGCGCTCTTGACGCCGGGAAATGCGAGCGAGGCCTGGTGGATCGAGCCGGCCGGCGAATCGGTCAGCACCATCCGCCATTGGTCGGTGCCGTCGAAGCCGGCCAGCAGATCGGCGAGATCGCCATGGGCGGGAGCGGAGGGGAAGACCAGCCAGCAGGCAAGGCCGAAGACGGCCGGGGAAGTCCATGCATTCAGTCCGGACGAAGACTTGCGACGCAAAACACTCTTCGAACGCAAAACCTTAAACTCCACAGGGCAACAGGAACCCGATGAAGATCAATCATTAACCTTGATGAGCGGTTAACGTCGGCTGCCGAAACGCCCGGCAGCCGGCCTGAATTAGCACATTCACATCAATGTCAGCGAGGGCGCACCATTAGCACGCCTCAGATGATGACATGCGAGCCGAGTTCGACGACACGATTGGCCGGCAGGTGGAAGTAGTCGGACGGGTCGGTCGCGGCGTTTGCCATCGCGATGAACAGCCGGTCCTGCCACATGGGCATGCCGGAGGCGGCATCCGGGACCAGCTTGCGGCGGCCGAGATAGAAAGAGGTCGACATGATGTCGAACTTGAAGCCGGTCTTGCGCAGATAGGCGAGCGCCTGCGAGACATTGTGCGACTGCATGAAGCCGAAGCGCAGTTCGATCAGCGTGAAACGCTCCGAGACCTTCTCGATCTTGAACCGTTCCTCGAGCGACACGCGCGGCTTGTTGACCGTGATGATGGTCAGCACGACGTTCTTTTCGTGCAGGACATGGTTATGCTTGATGTTGTGCAGCAGCGCGGCAGGCGCGGTTTCCGGATCGCTGGTCAGGAAGATCGCGACGCCCGGCACGGAGACCGGCGCATGATCGCTCTTCTTCTCGACCATCGGAATGAAGGTCTCGAGCGGCACGTCGATGCGGCGGGTCTTTTCGAACAGGATCGCGGTGCCGCGCTTCCAGGTCCACATGACGATGGTGAAGATGATCGCCATCGTGACCGGAACCCAGCCGCCGTCGTGGACCTTCAAGAGGTTGGCGCCGAGGAAGACCAGCTCCAGGGCAAGCAGGGGTGCGAGAACGGCAATTGCGAAGGCCTGCGGCCACTTCCATTTCACCCGCACGAATTCGAACGCCATCAACGTGGTGACGACCATGGCGCCGGTCACCGAGATACCATAGGCGGTGGCGAGCGAATCCGAGCTTTCAAAACCCAGGACCAGAGCGATGACGCCGACCAGAAGCAGGGTGTTGACCGACGGCAGGAAGATCTGCCCCGTATTGGTCTCCGAGGTGAACTGGATCTGCATGCGCGGCAGGTAACCGAGATGGATGCCCTGGCGGACCAGCGAGAAAGCGCCGGTGATCACCGCCTGGCTGGCGATGATGGTGGCGGCGGTCGCGAGGATAACCACCGGCAGCAGCGCCCATTGCGGGAACATCAGGTAGAACGGATCGGACATCGCTTCCGGATGCTTCAGCACCAGAGCGCCCTGCCCCAGATAGTTCAGCGTCAGCGCCGGGAAGACGAGCGTGAACCAGGCCCACTGGATCGGTCGGCGGCCGAAATGGCCAAGGTCCGCATAAAGCGCTTCGGCACCAGTGACCGTCAGGAAAACGGCGCCGAGCACCACGATGCCGACGAAGCTCTCGTTCAACATGAATTCGACAGCATAGAACGGATTGAAGGCCGCCAGAATGCTGTAATCGTCCGAGATATGGGCGATGCCGCCGGCACCAATGACGAGGAACCAGACGGCGGTGATCGGCCCGAAGAAGCGCGATACCAGGCCCGTTCCCTTCGACTGGATGGCGAAAAGGCCAATCAGGATGCCGACCGAGATCGGTAATACAGCACTGCTCAACGACGGCGCGACCAGCTTCAGGCCTTCGACCGCGGACAGGACCGAGAGCGCCGGGGTGATCATCGCATCGCCGAGGAAAAGTGCGGCGCCGATGAGGCCGAGCAGCATCAGCATTGCCCGGTGACCGTTGGCGGACTTGGTCAGAAGCGCAAGGAGCGAGAGCGTGCCGCCTTCGCCGTCGTTGTCGGCGCGCAGCAGGAAAAGCACGTATTTGAACGTAACGATGATCGTCAGCGTCCAGATCATCAGCGAAATGAGACCGATGATCTCCAGTTCCGTGACGCCGTCGTGGGCGATCGGCTTCAGAGCCTCGCGGAAAGCATAGAGCGGGCTCGTGCCGATGTCGCCGTAGACGACGCCGACGGAGCCGAGTGCAAGCGCAAAAAGGCCCTGGACCTTCGTTTTCTCGGCGTCGTGATGTTCAGCGGGGTGACCCATTGGGGGATGTCCGGCTTAAAGCCAGCCTTTCCAGCGAAAGAAGAAAAAGGGGATGATGGCGGACAGCAGCATCGCGAGGATCGCGAGAGGATATCCGATATGCCACTCGAGTTCCGGCATGAACTGAAAGTTCATGCCATAGATCGAGGCAACGAGTGTCGGAGGCAGGAACACGACCGACGCGATGGAGAATATCTTGATGATCGAATTCTGCTCGACATTGATCAGTCCGAGCGAGGCATCCAGCAGAAAGGCGATATTGCCGGCAATGTAAGAGGCATGTTCCGAAAGCGATTCGACATCCCGCGCAACGGTGCGGCAGAGGTTGTCGTCGCTCTTGTCCTGGCTGATCTGTGGCACGTTCATCAGAAAGGTTAACAGCCGGGCGAGCGAACCCAGGCTATCGCGCACCTTGCTGATCAGCCGGTGGTATTCGGCGATATCGGCCAGCTTGCGTTCCAGGAACTGCGGCGGGCGGCGCTTGCCGCGGTCGCGGAAGATTTCGGTCGACAGCGCATCGACGTGATCGACCGTCTGCTCAAGAATTTCGGCTGTGCGATCGGCGATGGTTTCCAGAAGTCTTGCCAGCAAAGTGGCGCCATCTCGCCCCGGCTCCGGCAGACGGTGCAAGCTGGCGATGAACAGCTGGAAGCTCTTCGGCTCGGCGTAGCGCACGGTGATCAGCCGGCTGCCGGACAGGATGAAGGCGACGTCGGTGAGTTGGGGATCCTTGCCATCGGCGCGCCAGACGAGCGACGCGGTCATGAACACTGAGTCCTTCTCCACGTAGAGACGGCTGGAAGGTTCGATGTCCTTCAGATCGTCGCGGGTCGGAACCTGAATTCCGACGAGACCCTCGACATAGGCATCCTCCTGCGGAGTCGGCTCGATCAGATCGATCCAGACGATGTCGTCCGGAAGCTGACGCAGCGCCTCGGCCGGCGCAAGCGTCTTCATTGAGCCAGTGGCGCTATAGGCATTGATCAATCGTGGTCTCCGGCCGAAGTTCGTCGGCCTTGAACGAGATGCGGGTTTGCCGATCCTGGCTCCGGGGCCGCCAGCCGGCCCCCGGCGGGACGGGCCTATAGAGACAGCCATAGTCAAAATCAAGAGGCGTATAAATCTCGCAGTGGGCGCCGCAACATGACTCCGGCGCCGAATATGTTCAAGGGGCCTTCGGCAACAAGACGATTCGCTACCCGCATCAAAGCCTTGGCGGGAGACGGCGGCGAAAGTGCCTCCTTATCCGCGGCAGGGAGGTATTCCAAAACGCCGGGGCATATTTATTCGAATTTTTATTCGAAAACGATTGCCGGCGCCTGTCGCGGGGTAAGGCCGCCGAGTTCGGCCCAGACCCTGGCGGCGATCTCCCGGTAGATCTTCGCCGAGGCTCCTTCCGGGTCGGAGGCGACGACCGGGGTGCCGGCATCGGAGCGTTCGCGGATGTCGATCGTCAGCGGAACCTCGCCGAGGAACGGCACGCCGATCCGATCCGCCTCGCTTCTGGCGCCGCCGTGGCCGAAGATGTCGTAACGCTTGCCGGTATCGGGGGCGAGGAAATAGCTCATGTTCTCGACGATGCCGAGCAATGGGACTTCGACCTTGCGGAACATAGCGATCCCCTTGCGGGCATCGAGAAGCGCCAGATCCTGCGGCGTCGAAACGATGACCGCGCCGGCAAGCGGCACCTGCTGCGCCATGGTGAGCTGCACGTCGCCGGTGCCCGGCGGCATATCGACGACGAGCACGTCGAGGTCACCCCAGGCGACTTCCCGCAGCATCTGCAGCAGCGCCGACTGGACCATCGGCCCGCGCCAGATCATCGCCGTCTCCTCATCGACGAGGAAGCCCATCGACATGGCCTTCAGGCCGTAATTCTCCATCGGCTTGATGATGCGGTTTTCGATCTGCTGCGGGCGGCCGCTGATCTTCAGGAGGCGAGGCACGGAAGGACCGTAGATGTCGGCATCGAGGATGCCGACCCGCAGGCCGTTCGCCTGAAGCCCGAGGGCGAGATTGACCGCCGTCGTCGACTTGCCGACGCCGCCCTTGCCGGATGCCACCGCGATGATGGCGCCGACACCCGGGACACCGGGCTTCTCCCGCTGCTGCGGCTGGGCCGGGTGCTGGCCCTGGGGCGGATGGCTATGGGGCGGATGGTTATGGGCGTGCCCGTGCGAATGCGAATGGGCAGCCGGAGCGGCGGGCGGCGGAGCGGAGCCAGCCTTGCGGTCCGCCGTCAGCGTCACCAGCGCACCCTTGACGCCTGGCATTGCCTTGACCGTGCGTTCCGCAGCCACCCGCAGGGGCTCCAATTCGTTCGCCCGCGCGGCCGGGACCGTAATCGAGAAATAGACCTTGTTGTCGGAGATGAAGACGTCCGAGACCATGCCGCGCGAGACGATATCGCCTTCGAGGTCCGGCCCGCGCACCTTCGCCAGAACCGCCAGAACTTCCTCTTTGGTCACGTCGGCCATGATTTCAAAACTCCCAAATGCCTGATGCGATACCGATCCCTCGAGACGGGAGGCCGCGTTCGCAGATATATAGGAGTTCGGCATTGCCGGGGGCAAGCGAGATAAACCGCCGTTCGATCGGCAGCCATGTGGCGCACTGATCGAACGGCAGCTTTTCTTGTTACGCCTCTTGGGGCGCTTGCAGTCCCCTCTGGACCTGCCCCTAGAGAAGCACGAAACATGCCAGACGGGAAGATACTTCCTATTGATGAGCCTTTTCAATTACTTCCGGCCGAAGGCCCTGCTGCGGCGCAGCATCGCCTGACAGAAGGCATATTTTGCGCCGGCCAATGCTTGAGCAGCGATGAAATTTTGTGCAGCGCAGCACTCGATTCAGTTACTTGATCAAACCTATCCTGAGCGCCTTGGCGACCGCCTGCGTGCGGTTGACGGTATCCAGCTTCTTGGCGGCACGATTCAGGTAATGGTTGACCGTATGTTCGGAGAGGCCGAGGATTTCCGCGATCTCCGCGCTGGTCTTGCCGGCGGCCGTCCAGTTGAGACAGTCGATTTCGCGCTCGGTCAACATGTCTGTGGTGCGCACATCAAGGTTGCGGATTTCCGCCAGGCGATCGAAGACGTGGATGGAGATGTACATCAACTCCATCATCTGCTGGTGGCTGAACAGCGGACCATCGCCTCCGAAAGAAACGGCACCGCGGCTGCCGGACATGTCATGAACCGGAAAATAAGCGCCACGGACGAGACCGAACTTTCCGAACATGCCCCGCACCGCCGGTCCTTGCCGCTCGGGCGGCACGGTGTCGAGATCGAAGGTGAACGGGATCGTCGAGACGCGCAGCCGTCGAAGTACGGGGCTGGTCTGCATCATGCCCTCGCGGTCGAAAAGAGACATCAATTCCGCAGGCCAGTTGGTGATTACCGTGTTGCCCGACAATTCGAGCGACGTGGCGTGAGGCAGGTTGAGGACCATGAAGGCGCGGCAGCCGTAGTGTTCCGCTATCCGCTTCATGAGCCGGAACACGTCGAACTGGGTCTTGAGATCGGCAATTTCTGCGACACTGCCGCCAAAGACACGAGGTTCTTCTGCTTTCTCGGTATTGGCCATCATCTGCTTCTCTGCCCGCCCGGTCGCGTCGAGCGATTCCTGGTATTTCCCATATATCCGCCCAATCCGGTCCTTTATATTCGCGTCGCCCTCCCACGCATGGAACGGAAAAAATCTCCGGATCTCCCGGATAATTCCCGCCGAACGCGCCTGCGTGGTGGAGGCTGCTATTTCAGATTTCAATTAGATGCTAAATTTATGACTATTATCAATTCCGAGTAAATGATGACGCCAATTATCAACTTCGCACAATGATGACATTCACTCGGATTTGCAAACCTTTGCATGCCTCCAGCCGTTTGTCAGGAGATAATTGTTGGGGATCAAATCACCTATGCCGGAGTTTGCCGACTCTCTCCCGTCGATGATACTAATCGATCACCTCGGTATGCAATTGGAGATTTCAAGTGGCGACCACACACGCTTTCGAAGGCCGTATCCTTTCTTCCTCCCTCTGCGAACTCGGAGAAGGCCCCTCCTTCGAACAGGAGACGGAAACGCTCTGGTGGTTCGACATTCTCGGCAAAGGATTGCACGAATTGCATCTGCCGACCGGGCGGGAGATCGTTCATGCCTTGCCGGTGATGGGCAGTGCGCTTGCCTCGATCGATGCCGCCCGACAGCTAATCGCGAGCGACAAGGGTATCTTCATCCGGGACCGCGCGACCGGCGCGCTATCCCCTTATCGCGAACTGGAGCCGGAAAAGCCGGGCAACCGTTCGAACGACGGAAGGGTACATCCGTCCGGCAGCCTCTGGATCGGAACGATGGGGCGGAAGGCCGAGGACGGCGCCGGCGCCATCTATCACGTCCGAGAGGGCGAGGTGACGAAGCTGTTCGACCGCATCAGCATTCCCAATTCGATCTGCTTCTCGCCCGACGGTGCGATCGGCTACTATACTGACACCCGCATCAACCGGCTGATGCGCATATCCCTCGACCCGGCGACAGGCTTGCCGAACGGAGAGGCGGAGATCCTGGTCGACGAGAACGGCAGGCCGGGCGGCATCGACGGGTCGATCTGCGCCAGCGACGGAACGATCTGGAACGCCCGCTGGGGCGAGAGTGCCATCGACCATTATTCGGCTGACGGTCAGCATCTGTCGCGCCACCTGCTGCCTGCGAAACGCACCACCTGCCCCGCCTTCATCGGCAAGGACCGGCTGGCCGTGACTTCGGCCCGGGAGGGGCTGGACGAAGCCGGTCGCACTGCCGATCCGCTCGCCGGTTCGCTGTTCGAAATCGCCGTTTCCATCCAATGCGACCCGGAGCCAGCCTATCGCCTATGAAAAACGCAAAAGGCGCACCAAACTAACAAAACACAAAAAAGTTCCGGCTAAAACGCCTAAAATTTCAGCAATCGAACCCGGAACCAATTGGTCCTCATAACATTTCCCTCTCGAACCAGCGCGGTCGGAGATCCCAATTACAGGGCGGCCGCGTGTTCACAGATAACGTTGAGCAGAGGAAGGTAGGTTCGTTATGAAGAAGACCCTTAGCACGATGGCAGCCGTTGTTCTTTTGGCGTCCACCGCCATTGCGCCGGCAATGGCCCAGACCCAGCCGGCGGCGCCGGCCTCCCCGGCTCCGGCAGCCCCCGCCGCTCCGATGGCTCCGGCTGCGAAACCGGCTGACAGCGCCGCGACGCCGGCTCCGAAGACCGGTTCCGACATGGCCGCCGCTTCCGGCAGCTATCTGACGGAGCAGGCCGAAAACCAGATCAGCGCCAACGACTATATCGGCAAGTCGGTCTACAACGCGGAAGACAAGAGCATCGGCGACGTCAACGACCTCATTCTTGAAGAGGACGGCGGCATCGTCGCAGCCGTGATCGGTGTCGGCGGCTTCCTCGGCATCGGCGAAAAAGAAGTCGCCCTTCCGATGGACAAGATCACCATGACGCGTGATGCGGAAAACAACAACGAAGTCCGTCTGACCACCACGGAAACGGCAGAAGCCCTTCAGGCCGCTCCGGAATTCAAGACGCTGGCAGACAAGCAGGCGGAAACCGACCGGACGACCACGTCCTCCACCGGCACTTCCATGCCTGCAGGCGGCGCCACTACCCCGTCGACGACACCGGCTGCCCCGAGCAAATAAGAGCGCTCGGTCAGTCAAGGGTCCGGAACGGGCGACACGTCGCCACCACACAATGGGGCGGTACCGCGGGTGCCGCCCTTTTTTTGCGACTATAACCAATACATCCCAATTGCAGAATGGCCAGCGCTCCATCCCGAAGGCGCTGCTTCGGATATTGACGGCATCGCGCTTCCGCGCTGTCGCAATGGGCGATCGAACGTCGCGAGGTATTTACATCCGGTTGCATCGCAATTAATAATCCACGCCTGCGCGAGCGAGGGGTTCGACATGCCATTCTTCGTGATTGCCGGTAAATTTCATTGCGTGAACTATTCTCCCGACGGGGACACAGTTCGATTTGCGCCGAATGACCTTTCGGACTTGGCGCTTCTCCAGGGCGTGCCGGCCAAGGTAAACGCTCGCGGGCATACGAGCGTGCGCGTCGAGGGGATCGATGCTCTGGAAACCCATTATGGCGGCCGCCACCAGCCTTTAGCGCTGGCGAATGAGGCCCGCAACACCCTGCTTGCCTTTCTCGGCATCAGCGACGTCGTCTGGGACACCCATCAATCAAGCGTGCTCTCGGCCACGGATGGGGTCGAGGGCCATATCCTTGCCCGCGCCACCGACAAGTTCGGACGCATCATCGCGTTTCTCTTCCCCGGCGCGCCCTCCAGCCCCAGCGGCTCCGACATATTCCTTCGGCCCGCCATGCTCGACGCAAGCCTGAACCGATTCATGCTGTCGCAAGGACTGGCTTTCCCAACCTATTACCAAACGCTTTTTGGCGAGTTGCGCACGGCGCTGACCCAGACAGTCCAGGAGGCCCGCACGGCAAACCGAGGGATATACGCCGTCGATCGCACCAACACCCTATCCACCATCGAGAACATCGGATCCCTGACGGAAACGCTGGTGTTGATGCCGAAGCTCTTTCGCCGCGCGTCGGACTACGTTGCCGAAGCGGGAACGATCCGAGGCTTCAAGGCGGCATTGGAGCTCAACGAGGAACCCGTTCTCGACCTCGTGGAGCTCAACTACTCGCATTTCGATACATTCGTCGAGGAGGTCGGCGACCAGATACGTTTGACGCGCAAGCCCGAGGACCTGGTATTCGATCCGATGCCGGAACGGCCGGGCGGGGAATTCAGGGCGATGGTCAACGAGATCGAGCCCGCCCTCTAGGAGAGGATCGCTTCAAGTCCGCTCAATGGTCATGAAGTCGCGGTAGTGTTCCTGGAGATAACGCATGGTGACAGCGCTGTCAGCCGGTTTGCCGTAATAATAGCCCTGCCCCATCGCGCAGCCGAGTTCTTCGAGCTTGTCCGCGTCGGCCTTTTCCTCGATGCCTTCCGCCACCACGGCCAGATTGAGGCCGTCGCACATGGCGATGATCGCTTTGACAATGTGTTCCGACGCCCGGTCCGTGGTGATGCGCGAGACGAAGGCACGGTCGATCTTCACCTTGTCGAAGGTGAAGTCGCGCAGGCGCCCCAGGCTAGACTGGCCCGTGCCGAAATCGTCGAGCGAGATGCGCACGCCCTGCTGACGGAGATCGGTAATGATGCGCTGCGCCGTGTCGGCCGAGGTCATCACCGCCGTTTCGGTAATTTCCAGCTCCAGCCGATGGGGATCGAGACCGACGCGTGCCAGGGTCGCGAGGATGGTCTCGGTCGTGCCCGGGTCCATCAGCTGCGCCGAGGAGAGGTTAAAGGAGAGGAAAAGCTCGCGCGGCCAGGAGAGTGCGGCCTCCGCAGCCTTGTGCAGTAACGTTTCAGAAAGCGCGTCAATAAAACCGCGCTCCTCGGCAAGGGGCACAAAAACCGCGGGCGAGACGAAGCCGAGATCGGCGTCGATCCAGCGCGCGAGCGCCTCGAAACCGACCACTCCGCCATCGCTGATGCGCACGATCGGCTGAAAGTGGACATCCACGGCATCGGCGATGATGGCGTTGCGAAGCGCCTGTTCCAGCTGTGTCGCCCGCTTCATCTCCTGGGCGATCTCGCGGGAATAGACGGTGATCTGTCCGCGGCCGCGGCGTTTCGAGCGGTAGAGCGCGGTTTCGGCGCTTTTCAGCAATTCCTCGAAATCCTCGCCGGCGAAAGGATAGATCGCGAAGCCGAAGGAGGCCGAAAGGCGAACGTTGCGGTCGCCGAGATCGTAGGGGGCGGACAGGACGTCCTTGATCATCTGGCCGATACGTTCGGCGCCGATGCGCTCGAAGACCAGGGGCAGGACGAAGGCAAATTCGTCGCCGTCATGGCGGGTGACCGTCGCGCCGTCCGGAATGCAGGCTTTCAGGCGATGGGCGACCTGGCAGAGGATTTCGTCGCCTGCCTCGGCGCCGAACAGATCGTTGATCGGCTTGAAACCGTCGAGATTGGCAATGCAGATGGTAAAGGGTGCAGGATCCTGGGCTCGCTCGGCGGCCAGCAGGCGCACCTTGTCACGCAGGCGGTATCGATTTCCAAGACCCGTCAGAGCGTCACTGTAGGCCATCGCCTGCAGTTCATTCTGGCTGACCTGCGGCAATGGGTTTCCCGCCGACTTCATGAATAATCCCGTTGCGCTTCACAGACCGGCGCAGGATGCGGGAAAAAGATTAAAAAATCATGGCCCTAGCTTAACTTACATGAACAATTTGATTAAACGGTTAAGCATAAGACTGCTTTGCGGAAATGCCGAGAAACGTCTGAAAGACGGATTCCAGCGCCTCGGGACTTATCGGCTTGAGGATCACCTCGTTCATGCCGGAGGCGAAACATTGGTCGCGGTCGTGGTCGAAGGCCTGGGGAAGCACGCCGATGATCGGAATGGAGTTTTCAATCGTCTCAAGGTTCCGGATGCGGACGCTTGCCTCGAAACCACTCAGTTTCGGCAGGGTGATGTCCATCAGGATCAGCCGCGGCGACCGCTCCTGCCAGAGACGGACCGCTTCTTCGCCATCGGCGGCGATGGCATAACGATAACCCAGCCCCTCGAGGATCTGCGAAAAAACGATCTGGTTCACGCTGTTGTCTTCGGCGACCAGGATGTCGATGGCCGCGTGTTCGCCGGCTTGCGAGCCAGGGTGCCAATCCTCTCTTGACCCGACTTCAGTCGTCACGGGCTGGCTGAACTGACGCGTGACCCCGGCGGCGAGCTCCCGCTTCACCCGGAAGCCATCGATCGCCAATGCAGCAATGCCCTGCCGCTGGACGATTTCGAGGCAATGCTTGTCGGCCAGCGTATCGACGACGACGAGATCGATTGTGATACCGGCTTCTTCCGCGAGCTGCAGGAAGAGCTCCAGTTCCTCGCCGTCTGAAACGGAGGAGGCGTCAAATCCCAGATCGACGAGAATTTCCAGTGCCTCGGCGCCCGTCCGCGGATCCGAGGAGGCGACAAGAACCTTGCGGCTGGGAAGATTGATGCTATCGGGCGCAATCGCTGCCTTCCCCGGTACGTCGCGCTCCTGCCGGGCCAGCGAAGTGGTGACCAAACCGCCCCGGCTCATGCGCGGCCTGACCTCATCGCCGTCTTCATCGGTTGCGACCAGGCCGGTAATGTCCTCCATGGCGGTGACCAGATAATAGCGGCCCGGTTTTCCGATGCGATATTTGTTGGCGATGATGACGACCTGCGAGCCGTCCGGCCGCGTCACCAGTTCGGACATCTGCTGTGGCTCGCCAAGATCGAGGACCCCGCGGTTGATGCGGTCGAGGCGCTGTTCCACCTGCGGCGGATGAACATCGGAACCCTTGTGACCGAGAATCGCTTCGGGCGGCAGATCGAGGAAGCGCGCGGCCATCTTGTTGACGGCGACGAAGGTCAGGCTGCTGTCCCTGACGGTAATCGGGAACGGCAGGTTGTCGAGCACCTCTTCGGTGATCTGCACCCGCTCCATGTCAGCCCGCCACTGCTCCTCGCGTTTCTTGTGATCCGAGATATCCCTGATGACGCAGACGCCGTAACCGGACGACAGGCGGCGCTTGGTGAAGCTCAGCCAGCGGTCGGTGCCGCGGCGTTCCTGCGACTCGGCCCGCTCCTTCCAGAGAGTGGCGATCTGTTCGGCAACCCAATCCTCACGGCTCAGCATCCGACGCGGTCCGGAGGCGTCGGTCAAGAACCGTCCGCCGCCATCGTAGACTGCCCCGAGGAAGTCCCGAAGGCGTGTACCGGGGGTCAGAAAGGTCTTGGGGACCGGCAGGAGGGTCAGCAATTGCTGGCTCGCAAAGACGATCAGGTCATTCTTGTCGTAGACAAATACACCGCCCGAAATGCCCTCGGAAATCACTTCGAGCATGACAGCTTGAATGTTTGCGTCCGCCGACGCCAAATCATTCATAGGATGGGACTCCCCGTATGCTTTTTCGGACCGGATAAAGGCCGGACCGTAATGCCGATATTCGCCTCTCGGCGTTATTCCTTCTAGTTTTCGTCTTGTCGGCGCGGGAACATGCTGGCTCCAAGTCCTCAACGGGTAATCAGGCTCGCATGACGGTGCCCAGCTGGCCGCCATCCCGATCACTCGCGGGAAGCTGGCGCTCCCCCGGGTTCATCCAAGTTTAATAGGGAGCAAATTATCGCCTTTATCTTAAAGCCGGATTAATGAACGGGCGTGCATCAACCCTGGGTCTTTTATCGATTTAGGACCAGGTGCCGATCCGGGCTTTCCTTCCAGCCGCGAATCCGGGAAAATGGCGCATGTCCGTCAAACAGTTGCCCGAGACCCTGATCAACCAGATCGCTGCCGGCGAGGTCATTGAAAGGCCCGCCAGCGCAGCGAAGGAACTGATCGAAAACGCCATCGATGCCGGCGCGACCCGCATCGAGATCGCCACCGCCGGCGGTGGCAAGAGCCTGATCCGCATTACCGACAACGGTTCCGGCATGGATGCGGCCGATCTCGATCTTGCGGTGCGGCGGCATTGCACGTCGAAGATCTCCGAGACGCTGGACGACATCCGCACGCTCGGCTTCCGCGGCGAGGCCCTCCCCTCGATCGGTTCGGTGGCGAAACTCACCATCACCAGCCGCCGCAACGGTCATCCGGAAGGATCGCAGGTGGCGGTAACCGGCGGCAAGATGTCCGGGGTGAAGCCGGCGCCTGCCAATACCGGCACCGTCGTCGAGGTGCGCGACATCTTCTTCGCGACGCCGGCGCGGCTGAAGTTTCTGAAGACCGAAAAGGCCGAGGCCGGGGCGATCACTGAAGTGGTCAAGCGCATGGCAATCGCCTTCCCGCATATCCGCTTCGTGCTGTCGGGCTCCGACCGCACGACGCTGGAATTCCCGGCGACCGGCGACGATCACCTTGCCCGCATGGCACAGATCCTCGGTGCCGATTTCCGCGACAATGCGATCGAGATCGACGCGATGCGGGAGGATGTCGGGCTTTCCGGCTTTGTCGGCGTGCCGACCTTCCATCGCGGCAACTCGGCGCATCAATATGCCTTCGTTAACGGCCGGCCGGTGCAGGACAAGCTGATCCTGTCGGCCCTGCGCGGCGCCTATGCGGAAAGCGTGCCCTCCGGCCGCTATCCGGTGGCGGTCCTGTCGATCAAGATCGATCCGGCGCTGGTGGACGTCAACGTGCATCCGGCCAAGTCCGACGTGCGCTTCCGTGATCCCGGCCTGGTGCGCGGCCTGATCGTCGGGGCGATCCGCGAGGCGCTGCACCGCGAGGGGGACCGTGCGGCGACGACCGGAACCTCGGGCATGATGCGCGCCTTCCGCCCCGGCTTCCAGCCGGCTCATGCCGCCCCGCGCACCCCTTGGGCAGCCGCCGCCTCGCCCTTCCGGCCGCTCTATCCGCAGCCCGCCAACGACTTTTCCGAACAGGTGCAATCCGGCTTCGACGTGCTGACCATGCCGGCGGCGCGTGCCGATACGGCAATCGCGGAGCCCGCGCCAAGGACAGCCGGTGAAGACGCACCGCGTTATCGCCTGGGTGCAGCACGCGCGCAGGTTCACGAGAACTATATCGTGGCGCAGACCGAGGACGGGCTGGTCATCGTCGACCAGCACGCCGCCCATGAACGGCTGGTGTTCGAGGCGATGCGCAAGGCGCTCGACAACAAGCGGCTGGCAAGCCAGGTCCTCTTGATCCCCGAGATCATCGACCTGCCGGAAGAGGATTGCGACCGGCTGATGGCGAACGCGGAGGAACTCGACCGGCTGGGGCTTTCGATCGAACGGTTCGGCCCCGGCGCTGTCGCCGTGCGCGAGACGCCTGCCATGCTCGGCGAAGTCGATGCCACCTCGATGGTGCGCGACCTGGCCGACGAGATCGCCGAATGGAATACCGCCGGCGGCCTGCGAGGCAAGCTGGAATATGTCGCCGCCACCATGGCCTGCCATGGCTCGGTGCGTTCCGGCCGACGGCTTAGACCGGAGGAGATGAACGCGCTTCTGCGGGAAATGGAGGCCACGCCCGGCTCCGGCACCTGCAACCACGGCCGGCCGACCTATATCGAACTCAAGCTTTCCGACATCGAGCGGCTCTTCGGCCGAAGCTGAAAAAGCTGGCAATCAAGGCATAATCGGGTTAGAGCAAGCGCCATGTTTTTCCGCAGGAGACGACAGATGAACCGGTTCGAGGGAAGCGGGTTCCGCGAAGCGAAGATCCGGTATCTCGACGGCGATTACCAGATCCTGACGGCCGGCTCCTATGTCATATGCGCCATGACGGGCGCGCAGATTCCGATCGACGAGTTGCGTTACTGGAGCGTCGCCCGGCAGGAGCCCTATGTCGATTGCGCCTCCTCATTGGAAGCCGACAAGCGCGCCGGCATGTTGCCGAACCAGAGCCGTGGCTAGACCTTCGCGGCGTTTCCTTCCCTGATACGCCGCTCCCGGAAATTGGCGATCGCCGTGTCGATGATCTTGCCCGGCGCCTGCGGATCGTCGAACGCCATATCGACCTCGACCACATTCACCTTTTTCGCCAGCTCCTCCATGCGCCCGTGATGTCCCTGCAGCCGCACCGCATCCTTGGCGGTGGTGACGAGCATCAGATTGTCCCTGGCGGCATCGTCGAGCAGATCCGATATCTCGTCCTCGGTGAAATAATGATGGTCGGGAAAGTCGCGCTTTTCCATGATCAACCCGCCGACCTCCCTGACGGTGCGATAGAATTTTTCCGGATCGGCAATGCCAGCGAAGGCGAACAGCGTCTTGCCGGCGATTTCGCGATTTTCGCGCGGCCTCAGCGCCGCAACATAGATCTGCTTGCCGGCGCGCGCGGCCTGCCGAACCAGCCGGTCGGCCGCCTCGCCGTTGCCGACCTTCAAGATCGCCGAGAGCTGGCGCATCTGTTCCGGGATCGGCGCCCTCACCGGCCCGCCGGGCACGAGATGGCCGTTGCCGATACCGCGCACGGTGTCGATGACGACCAGCGCGAAATCGAGCGCCAGTCGGGCGCTCTGGAAACCGTCGTCCATGATGATCAGGTCGGCGCCTTCCGCGACCAGTTTATGGGCGCCGTCGACGCGGGTGCGGGAAATCACGGTCAGCGTCTCGCGGCAGAGCAGCAGCGCCTCGTCGCCCACCGCCTCGGCCCGGTGGTGTTCGGGATCGACCACGGTCGTGACATCGAGCGAGCCGCCGTAACCGCGGCTCAGGAAACCCGGCTTCAGGCCCTTCGCCTTGGCGGCGCGGGCGAGTGTTATGGCGGTCGGCGTCTTGCCGGCCCCGCCGACGGTGAAATTGCCGATGCAGATCACCGGCACAGGAACGCTGGCTCGCCTGGCCTTCGCCATGCGGCGGCCGGCGATCCGGCCGTAGAGAAACGAAACGGGGGCAAGGCCCCAGGCACGCCAATCCGCTTTGGTCCACCAGAATGGCGGTGCTTCCGATACCATGCTCTACAGTCTCCGGCCGATCCGTTCTGAAACAGCCCGCGAAGAAAAGGGGAGTTTGCTGAAAAAGGCAAGTCTTTGAAGCTTTTGAGCGGCTTAGGCTCTGCGCTTTTCCGGCAGAAGGTCGATCAGTGCCGTAATGTCGTCGAGGCAGATATCCGCCGAGGCAGACAGCGTTTCGCGCGAACCGGTGCCGGTCAGGACCGCGACCTTCAGGCCGACGCCGGCGCTGGCGCCCATATGCATGTCGTGATTGTTGTCGCCGACCATGGCGACCTCGGCCGGATCAAGCCCGGTGGCGCGGCAGAAGCCGAGCACCATGCCAGGCTGCGGTTTGGCCCCATGACCGCTGTCGTAGCCGGCGATGAAATCCACGTGATCGATGATGCCGAAGCGGATGGCGGTCTGGCGGATTGCCTGTTCGTTGTCGCTCGAGGCGATGCCGAGCTTGAAGCCTCTCGCCTTGAGCGCGCCGAACAGCGCGGCAAGGTCGGTGACCGGCACGGAAAACTCCGCCGATCGAATGAAAAGTTCATCGAGCAGACGGGTGAGCTCGGCCACGCCAATCGGCGATCCGGCGGAGACGAAACCGGCGGCGATCTCCGCGGCATTGCCGGCGGCCAGCAGGCTGTCGGCGCGCGTGTGGCCGGAGACGGTATCCATGCCGGCGGAAAACAGGAGCTGCGGCTCGAGGTCGGCATCCCCGGCCGCTGCGATACGGGCCGCCTCGCGGTTTACCGGTCCCCAGCTTTCGTCATAGAGCAACAGCGTGCCGTCCTTGTCGAACAGGATGCCGGCGATGTTTGCGAGCTTTTCGGGGATCATCGTACGGCGGCGGCTTTCGGCTGCAGCCTTGCGCTCACCGTCAATGGATTGACATAGGGCTCCAGCGCCTTGATCGTCTTCGACAGCGCACCACGCATCTCGTCCATCGCGTCATGGCCGGAATCGATCATCTTCACCCGGGCGAGATCGTTGATCATCAGGTAGTGGACGGCCTTCGCCAGCATCTCGACATCCTTGACGATGCGGGCACCGCCCTTGCGCACCAGATGCTGGTAGGCGTCGCGGAAATTCTGGACATGCGGGCCGGAAAGCACCGCGCAGCCGAGCATGGCCGGTTCGAGCGGGTTCTGCCCGCCCTCGTTCGTCAGCGACCTGCCGACGAATGCGATCTCGGTCAAACGCAGGTAAAGTCCCATTTCGCCGATGGAGTCACCGAGGAAGACGTCGGTCTCCGGTGTCACCACATCATTGCGCGAGCGGCGGGCCACGGTGAGACCTGCTTCCTTCAGCATCTCCTCGACCGCGTCGGCGCGATCCGGATGGCGCGGCACGAGAATGGTCAGCTGGCCGTTCTTCGGTTTCAGTGCCTTGTGCACGGTCGCCGCCGCCTTTTCCTCGCCATCGAAGGTCGAGATTGCCGCCCAGGTCTGGCGGCTGCCGATTTGCCTGCGATAACCTGCAAGCACCGCCTCGTCGCAGGGCGGCGGATCGGTATCGCTCTTCAGGTTTCCGGATGCGATGACAGGCCAGGCGCCGAGATCGCGAAAGCGCTCGGCATCCAGATCCGACTGCGCGACCACCAGAGCCATCTTGCCGAAGATGGCTTCGGCGATCGAACTGCGGTTGCGCCAGCGATCGAAGGAACGGTCGGAAATGCGGGCATTGACGCGGATCTGCGGAATGCGGCGGCGGGCGAGTTCGGCGATCGTGGTCGGCCAGATCTCGGATTCCGCGGTGATACAGGCATCCGGCTTCCAGTAGGCGATGAAGCGCTTGATCGGGAATTTCAGGTCGAGCGGCACGTATTGGTGGATCACCTCGTCAGCCAGCCGCGAGCGGACGAGATTGGCGGAGGTGACAGTGCCCGTCGTCAGAAGGATGTGGATCTCGCGGCGCCGCAACTCGCGGATCATCGGCATGATGGCGATGGTTTCGCCGACGCTTGCCGCATGCACCCAGATCAGCGGGCCACGGGGCCGGGCAAGGCTTGCATAACCGAGCCGTTCCAGCTTGCGGGTCCGGTCTTCCTTGCCCTTCATGGCGCGATAGGCAAGGTAAGGCCCGACCAGCGGATAAAGGGAAACACCGGCCACCCGGTAACCAGCAAGAGCCAGGCGCGCAGAAATCTTGCTCACCGCGTCTGCCCCCGATGCGTGATGGCCGCCATCAATACGATAGACCCTCCGATTGCTCATCCGTAACCCAGTTTTTTGTGTTTTACAAATGCGTCAAAAAAGGGTCCCCGGGATCGATACCAGGCGAGGGACCAGCTTGCGAGTACATTATAAAACGCGAGGCTTATCTCAAGCCGACTTAGTATCAGGATCCAGCAGACGGTGCATATGGACGATGAAATACCGCATATGAGCGTTGTCGACCGTCTGCTGCGCCTTGCCCCGCCAGGCGGTCAGCGCGGTCGCATAGTCCGGATAGATGCCGACGATATCAAGCGCCGAAAGGTCCTTGAACTGAAGGCCTTCCAGGCTCTGCAGTTCGCCACCGAAGACCAGGTGCAGAAGTTGTTTCTTTTCGCCCGTTTCCGTCATGTCCGATATCCGTCCGTTCCAGCTCCCCCGGCTCTTCCTGCTGTATTCCCAATGAAAGGTCAACCCGGAGTGAGCCTCGCGAGCTGGGGCAAAAGGCTGCGGAGCGCATGTTCGGCGCCCGCGGCCAGCATTTCGTGGCTGACGCTCTCGCGGTTGTAGACTAGCCGGTTGCCGGCAAGATCGGTGAGGCGACCGCCTGCCCGCTCGAGGATGAGGTCGGCAGCGGCCAGATCCCAATCGTGGGAGGCGCGCTTGACGACCGTTCCGTCAATGCTGCCGTCGGCGATCATGGCAAGCCGGTAGGCAAGCGACGGCACATGCCGCACCCGGCGGACTTCGTCGCGGAAACCCGGCTCGAACTTCTTGACGAGGTTCTCGTCGGCCGCGATGACCAGTTCGCCGTTGCTGCGGCCGGCGGTGACCGAAATCGGCCGGCCGTTCTTCAGGGCCTGCCCATCCCTCACCGCGAAAAACTCCTCGTCGAGCGCCGGTGCGACCAGGACACCGGCAACCGGCTGGCCGCGATGCACGACGGCGACCGACACGCACCAGGTCTTCTCGCCGTTGATGAAGGCCCGGGTGCCATCGATCGGATCGACGACGAAGAGCGTTTCGCGGCCCAGCCGGGCGACATCGTCGTCGGTTTCCTCGGAGAGCCAGCCGTAATCCGGCCGGGCCGTCAGGAGCAGCGTCTGCAGCCGGTCGTTGGCGGCGAAATCCGCGGCGCTGACCGGCGACCTGCCCTCGTTCTTCCACCAGACCTCCGGCGAGCGACCGAAAAAGCCGTGGGCGATCTCGCCGGCCTGGCGCGCCGCGTCGAGAATGAGTTCGAGGTCCTGTCCCCAGTCTTCCGCAACCGTCATCGGGATCAGCGTCCCGCCAGCGTCATGCCCTCGATGGCGATGGTCGGAGAGGCGACGCCGAACTTGCGGTCGATCTCGTTGGCCGGCGTCAGGCGCATGAACATGTCCTTGAGATTGGAGGCGATCGTCACCTCCGAAACGGGATAGGCGAGTTCGCCGTTCTCGATCCAGAAGCCGGTCGCGCCGCGCGAATATTCGCCGGTGATCATGTTGACGCCCTGACCGATCAGTTCGGTGATGTAGAAACCGTTGCCGATCGACCTGATCAGGTCCTCGGGCGAAATGTCGCCGGGCTCCAGCGCCAGGTTGGTGGAGGCGGGCGATACCGCCGTGCCGCCGCGCACGCCGCGGCCGTTGGTGACGAGCCCGAGTTCGCGCGCCGTCGAGGTCGACAGGAACCAATGATTGAGGACGCCGTCCTCGATCATCACCATGCGTTCGCCGGACACGCCCTCGCCGTCGAACGGACGCGAGGAGGAGCCGCGCACGATCAGCGGATCGTCGGTGATGTTGAGGCCGGACTTCAGCACCTGCTGGCCCATCTTGTCGCGCAGGAAGCTGGTCTTGCGGGCGACGGACGCTCCATTGATGGCACCGGCAATGTGACCGACGAAACCGCGGGCGATGCGCGGATCGAAGACGACGGTGACGTTGCTGCCGGTATCGACCTGGCGCGGGTTGATGCGCTTGACGGCGCGCTCGCCGGCGCGGCGGCCGATCAGCTTCGGATCGTCGAGATCGGCGGCATAGAGGCGGCTGTCGAAATCGTAGTCGCGCTCCATCTTCGTGCCCTCGCCGGCGATGACGCTGACCGAGCGGCCGAAACGGCTGGCCATGTAGCTGCCGGAAAAACCGTGGGAGGTGACGAGCACGAGGCCACCCATGCCCGACGATGCGCCGGCGCCGGAGGAGTTGGTGACGCCCTGGACATCGAGCGCCGCCTGTTCCATTTCGAGCGACGCTTCGCGCAGCGCGTCGGTCGGTACATCGGTCGGGTCATAAAGTTCGAGGTCGGGATAGGATTTCGCCAGATCAGCCTCGTCCGCAAGGCAGGCGAACGGATCTTCGGGAGAGACCCTGGCCATGGCGACGGCGCGCTCGGCAAGCACCTTCATGTCGAAGCCCGGATTGGCCGAGACGCTGGCGACCTGCTTGCCGACAAAGACGCGAAGCGAGAAATCGTCGCTCTCGGAAGCTTCCGTGCCCTCGACCTTGCCGAGACGGACGCTGACGGAGCGGGAACGGGAACGAACCACGACCGCATCCGCCTGATCCGCTCCCGCGGCCTTGGCGAGATCAATCAATTGGCTGGCACGGGAAAGCAGTTCGGCGGAATCGATTTCAGAGGTCATGATTGCAAGCCTTTCATTCTCGTCCCATTTATTGTGCACTGTCAGAAGCATCAAGGGCGGCTCGCCGATTCTTGATGTCCCACCTTAGACTGAAAGTATCCCGCATGACCGCTTCCGGCTCGCTATTTTCGCAAATGCTCCTCCTGCTTGCCGGCGCGGTGATCGCCGCCCCGGTGTTCAGGAAGCTGGGGCTCGGCACGGTCCTCGGTTATCTCGCCGCAGGCGTGGTCATCGGGCCGATCATGCAGCAGATCGTCGAGACAGAGGAAGTGCTGCATTTCGCGGAGTTCGGCATCGTTTTCCTGCTGTTCATCATCGGGCTCGAACTGAAGCCTTCCCGTCTCTGGCAGATGCGCGGCGACGTGTTCGGCCTCGGCCCGGCGCAGGTGGTGATTTCGGGACTGGCGTTGAGCGGACTGGCAAATCTGACCAACATGGCAGACTGGCGCGGCAGCCTGATCGTCGGTTTCGGTCTTGCATTGTCCTCGACGGCGTTTGCGCTGCAGATCCTCAATGACGACGGCGACATGAACAGCCATTACGGCCAACGCTCGTTCTCAGTGCTGCTGTTCCAGGATCTCGCCATCGTGCCGCTGCTGGCGCTGATCACCATCCTGGCACCTGGGACGACGGAGACGGAAGCCTCGCCGCTTCTCGATTTTGCAATCGCGGTCGGAGCGGTCGGCGCGATGGTGATTGCCGGCCGCTATCTTCTGACGCCGATGTTCCAGATCATCGCCCGCACCGGTGCGCGGGAAGTGATGATCGCCGCAGCCCTGCTGGTGGTGCTGGGATCGGCGGCGGCGATGCAGGCGGTGGGACTGTCGATGGCGATGGGCGCCTTCCTGTCCGGCGTGATGCTGGCCGAATCCTCCTACCGGCACGAGCTGGAGGCGGATATCGAACCGTTCCGCGGCCTGCTTCTGGCGCTGTTCTTCATGGCGGTCGGCCTGTCGCTGGAAGTCCATGTCATCCTCGACAACCTCCTCTTCATCCTGCCCGCCGTGCCGATCTTCATGGCGCTCAAGGCGCTGATCGTCTACGGGCTCTCCCGGCTCTGGGGCTCGCCGCACAACGACGCGGTGCGCATCGCGTTCCTGCTACCGCAGGGCGGCGAATTCGGCTTCGTGCTGTTCACCACGGCGACCGCCAGCGGACTGTTCTCGTCGGCCACCGCCTCGCTGCTGATCGCCGGCGTGACGCTTTCGATGGCGCTCACCCCCTTGGGCGCGGCCCTTTCCAAGCGGCTCCTCAGCGGTGAGAGGCGCGAGGAACTGGAGGAAGATTTCGACGGTGCCGGCGCCGACGTGCTGATGATCGGGTTCTCGCGTTTTGGCCAGATCGCCGCGCAGATCCTGCTTGCCGGCGGCCGCGAAGTGACCGTCATCGACGATTCTGCCGATCGCATCCGTCAGGCGGCCTCCTTCGGGTTCCGCATCTATTTCGGCGATGGGACGCGGCGGGACGTGCTGATCGCGTCGGGCATCGAAAAGGCGAAGATCGTCGCCGTTACCACCCAGAAGCGCGAAACCACCGACCAGATCGTCGATCTCATCCGCTCGCAATTCCCGGACGTGCGCCTCTATGTACGCTCCTACGACCGCATTCATTCGCTGTCGCTGCGGGATCGGAACGTCGAATACGAGCTGCGCGAAACCCTGGAATCCGGCCTGCTGTTCGGCAGGAAGTCACTGGAAGCGCTGGGGATGAGCGAAAACGAGGCCGAGGAGATCGGCGACGACATCCGCCGGCGCGACGAGGAAAGGCTGCAGATCCAGGCCGTCCAGGGGCTCGGCGCCGGGCGCGAGATGCTGTTCAACAGCCCGGTCCGACCGGAGCCGCTGATCAAGCCGAAGCGGCCGATGGTCGTCGATGACGAGCTGAGCTCCGAGCCGGCGACGGCCGAGAATGGTTAGGAATTCGCTTCTGCCGCAGCATGCAGCGCGTCGATGGCGCGCTTCAGCTCGTCCTTGACATGTTCGGATTCGTCGAGGATTTCGCGGGCCTTCAGGAAGTCCAGCACCCGGAAACGGTTGACCGACGGCCGGAGAAAGATCTGCGGCGGATTGAGCTTCAGCTTCAGCGCGATGCTCGCCTGCATGGTGAGCTGGCTTGCGCCGAAAAGGCTGTCGATGCGATTGGGCGCATGGGTGCCGTCACCTTCGGGCGCGCCGACCACGTCGACGCCGATCACCACGTCGGCAACGTCCATCAGCTGCTCGTAAGGGACCGGATTGAAGACGCCGCCGTCGATCATCACCCGGCCATTGACCCGGACGGGCATGAACAGGCCGGGAATGGCGGCTGAGGCGGCTATCGCGGTGCGCAGCTCGCCCTGTTCGAGGATCACTTCCGCCTGGCCGTAATAATCGGTGGCGGAGATCTTCATGGGGATTTCGAGATCGTCGAAATCCTCCGGCACCTGCGGCGGCAGGAAGGCATCGAGGATGAGCTCGAGATTGAACTGGCCAAAGCGGAAGCCCCCGAGCTTGTCGCGCATGGTGGCCGGGCCGAGACCCCAGAGCTTGTTCAAGAGGGTGCCGCGGTGGCCGACCGTTTCCAGCGCGTATTGGCGGATCTCGCGGCCCGTCATGCCCGACGCCATGCCGGCGCCGATGATCGCGCCGATCGACGAGCCGGAAATCGCCACCGGCCGAATGCCGAGATCGTCGAGCGCCTCGATGACCTGGATATGCGAGAGGCCGCGCGCGCCACCGCCGCCGAGAGCCACAGCAAATGTCAGGCCGCCCTTGGCGCTGACGGCTTCGAGATCGGGAATTGCAAGCCTCGTATTCATTCCTCTGACCTCAGGCCGGCTGGTAGCGGAAAAAATCCATGCGGGTATCGCCGAACGTCCGGCTCTCCAAAAGTTTGAAGACAGCGTCGACGGCTGGATTTATGTCGGCCCGCTCCTCCAGAATGGCAAGGGCTCCGGGTGCCAGCCAGCCGCCCGCATGGGCCGAAAGCATGGCTCCCTCGCCGAGCCCCTGGCCATAGGGCGGATCGGCGAACAGGAAATGAAAAGGCTCGATGTTGTTGGCCGTGCCGAGCTTGGTCGCGTCGCGGCGGAGAATCCGCGCCCGGCCGTGCAGGCCGAGGCTGTCGATATTCTCCCACAGCAGTCCCCTGCCCTCGACGCCGTTCTCGACGAAGAGCGCGCTCTTGCAGCCGCGCGACAATGCCTCAAGCCCGACCGCGCCGGTGCCGGCGAAAAGGTCGATCACCCGGCCGCCGTCCAGCGCCTGCGGATAGACGTGGCCGATAATGTTGAACAGGCTTTCGCGCGTCCGGTCGATGGTCGGCCGGATGTCGTTCGTTTTGGGCGTGGCCAGAGACCGGCCGCGAAATTCACCACCGACAATCCGCACTGCGCGTCACCCTCTCGGCGTGCGCGGCTTGCCGCCGGCCGGGCGTCCGCCCGAAGCGGGCCGGCCACCAGGCTTGCCACCGCCACCGGCCGGTTTTCCGCGGCCGCCGGAAGGCTTTCCGCTAAAGCTCTTGCCACCGCCCGGCTTTCCACCGAAAGGCTTGCCGCCGGGTTTTCCACCACGGGGCTTGTCGCCAAAGGGCCGGTCGCCTGCAGGACGATCACCACGCGGCGGCCGATCCGAGAACGGCCGGTCGCTGCGCGGACGTTCCGAACGGTCCTCGCCGGCGGAGAACGACCGGGCGGGCCGCTCGCCATCTTCGCGCGGCTTGCGGTCACTGAACGAACGGTCGCCTCTGGGCTTGTCACCGAAAGGACGCTCGCCTCTCGGCTTATCGCCAAACGGACGGTCGCCACGCGGCGGACGATCTCCAAAGGCGCGCTCTCCGCGCGGACGCTCCGGGCGGCCTTCACCGGAGAAGGAGCGTGCGGGACGTTCACCATTCTCACGCGGCTTGCGGTCGCCGAATGGGCGATCACCTCTGGGCTTGTCACCGAAAGGACGATCGCCGCGGGGCGGACGATCTCCGAAGGAACGCTCGCCACGCGGTCGTTCCGAACGAGCGTCGCCCGAGAAGGATTTGGTGCGGGGCCGATCGCCGTCCTCGCGCGGCTTACGGTCGCCGCGAGGTTTATCACTGAACGAACGTTCGCCTCTGGGTTTGTCGCCGAAAGAACGCTCACCACGATCCGGGCGATCGCCAAAGGATTTCTTGCGGCCGAAATCGCCTTTTTCCTGCTTGTCGGGCCCGTCGGCGCGGATCCAGTCGCTGTCCTCTTCGGCGCGGTTGACGACGACCGGCCGGTCGTTCTGCGGTGCCGGCTTCTTGAAAAGCTGTTCGGCCTCGGCGCGGGCGGAAGACTTGCGTGTCTTGTTTTCGGTGGTCGGACGGGCGCCCGGCGCCATCCAGACATTGGCGGTGCGGCTGGTGCCCATCGGCGGGCGCTTCTTCGGCCGGTCGTCTTCTTCCTGGTCCCGGTTGCCGAACGGTTTTGCGCCGCGCGGCTTGTCGGCGAACTTGCGGTCGTCGCGCTTGGTATCGAGACGGCCGAGCGCCTTTTCACGACGGTCCTCCGGCTTGCCGGCGCGCGGGCGTTCTGTCCTCTCGGGCCTTGCCGCCCATTCCGCACGCTCGGCGCGGGCGGGCTTCTCATCCTCTTCGGAAGCCGCCTCGGTATAGATCGGCGCATCGAAATTCGCTTTCGATTCCTCGATCAGGCGCGGTCCAAGCTGGTCGCGCAGCATGCGGCCGCGCACCTCCACCACCTCGCCTTCCGGGAGGTCTCCGAGCTGGAAGGGGCCGTAGGAAATACGGATCAGGCGGTTGACCTCGAGGCCGAGCGCGCCGAGCACGTTCTTGATTTCGCGGTTCTTGCCTTCGCGAAGGCCCATGGTGATCCAGGAATTGTGGCCCTGGGTGCGGTCGAGCGTCGCGTCGATCGAACCATAGAGCACGCCTTCGACGGCGATACCGTCCTTCAGCTTGTCGAGATCCTCCTGCTTGACCTCCCCATGGGCGCGGACGCGGTAGCGACGCAGCCAGCCAGTGGTCGGCAGTTCGAGGACGCGCGACAGGCCGCCGTCGTTGGTGAGCAGCAGCAGGCCTTCGGTATTGATATCGAGGCGGCCGACGGACAGAACGCGCGGCAGGCCTTCGGGCAGGTTGTCGAAGACGGTCGCGCGGCCTTCCGGATCGGAATTGGTGGTCACCAGGCCGGCAGGCTTGTGATAGAGCCACAGGCGGGTGCGCTCGATACCGCGGATCGGCATGCCGTCCACTTCGATCTTGTCAGCGAGCGTCACGTTGACGACGGGCGTATCGAGAACCTTGCCGTTCAGGCTGACCCGGCCTTCCATGATCATCCGCTCGATATCGCGGCGCGAGGCGACGCCGACGCGGGCGAGGATCTTGGAGATACGCTCGGGCTTGCCCTCGGCCTCCATGGTTTCCGGTGCCGGCGGCAGCTTGCGGACGGGCTTCGCCGCCTTTTCAGCACCGCTCTTGGCCGCGGAATTTTTCCGGGGTGCAAGGCCTTCCTTGGCGGAAAAACCCGCCTTGCCGCCGGCGCCGGCCTTCGGAGCGGCTCTCGGTTTGGTTTCGCGAACGAAAGTCTTGCCTTCGCCGCGCTTCGGCTTGTCTTTGGAATTCATTTGTTGTTTGCCTGAAGCGTGATGTCTACGGAGCGATCCGGACATTCTTGTTCGTGTTGACTGAGATGGATTCGTGCCCGCAGCCGGGCGTCCAGTTGGATGCTTCCTACCAGTTCGCGCGATCCGGGTTAAGAGGAAATCGCCGAAATGCCTAATACCGATGGGTTCATGGACGCAGCGCTTGCGGAAGCCAAAGACGCGGCCGCCCGCGGCGAGGTTCCGATCGGCGCCGTCCTGGTCATCGACGGAGTTATCGTCGCCCGCTCCGGAAACCGGACCCGCGCCGAAAACGACGTTACCGCCCATGCCGAAATCGCCGTCATCCGGGATGCCTCGGCCGCCATCGCACAGGAGCGGCTGTCGGGTGCCGACCTTTACGTGACGCTCGAACCCTGCACCATGTGCGCGGCGGCGATCTCGTTTGCGCGCATCCGGCGGCTCTATTACGGCGCGGAGGACCCGAAAGGCGGCGCGGTCGATAACGGCGTGCGCTTCTTTGCCCAGCCGACCTGCCATCACGCGCCGGAAGTCTATTCCGGCCTCGGCGAAAGCGAGGCCGCGAGCCTGCTCACAGGCTTTTTCAGATCGAAAAGAGAGAGCTGAGCGGGCTTAGAAAAGCTTCCACCAGTCGCTGCCCTTCTTGGCTTCCGCGGCTTGCGCCTTCCGGCGCTTTTCCTTCTGGCTTTCGGGTTCGCCGACATCCGACAGGGCAGCCGCATCCGCCGAACGGAACTCCGCCGGCGGCTCGGCAAGCGAGCGGCGACGTCCGGTGACGCTGACTGTTTCAGCATCTGCCTTGGCCTTGCGGAAGGCTTCCCATTTCTCGGTCTCGGTCATCTGACCGGCCTGGCCGCTGCCAGCCAGCAGCGGTGAGCGATAGTTGGGGTCGTTCTCGTGGGCCGCCGCTTCGTCACGCAGGCGCTTGCGGGTTTCTTCCGGAGATTCAACCCAGTTGGGGTTGCTCTCTCGGTTCGCCAGCGATTGCTGGGGCGCCGGCAGCGTCTGGTCCTGGCCCTTGGCGACAACCAGCGAAGGACGCGGGTTGTATTTCAGGCCCGCCTTCGCTTCGGCGCTCTTGCCGCCCAGCGAGACGGACTGGCCGAGGTCGTCGGTCAGCTGCTCCATGGCCGTCTTGTCAGTGCCGTAGGTCGGACCACCGATGCAGCCCGAAAGGGTCAATGTCGAGGCGAGGATGCCGGCCACACCCATGCCGACACGAAACGCATATGTCGCTTTCATCAAAACCCTTCCAGCGGCGCCCGTCCTGACGCCTCAGACACACTCAAACGCCTGATGGCCGGAAAATCCGGCCAATTTCAGGCGGTTTTACCGGATGATTGCCCAAAGCGCAATCATCCGGTGGTTTTCAACGGTCAAAGCCGGCCGAGAGCGGCCAGCTCGCGCAATGCGGCAGCGTCGCGCGCCGATACATCCGGATAGGCCGGATCGGAGCCGACATCGGTCGTCACCCGCCACGAGCGGGCGCATTTGGTGCCTTCCGCGAGCTTCGGATCGACGGCAACGCCCTGCACTTCGGCCAAGCGGAAGGCAGTCTCCGGCCCTTCGCCCGAAACGATGGCGATACCCGAGGTGATGCAGGTCTCTTCGAAATCCTGGCCTTCCAGCGCCTTCATCAGCTCCGGGTCGTTGACATAAACGACAGGTGCCGCTTCCAGCGAAGAGCCGATCCGCTTGTCCTTGCGCTCGATCTCAAGTGCGCCTGTGACAACCGAGCGCACCTTGCGGATCTGCGCCCACTTCTCGGCCACGGCCTCGTTTTTCCACTCGGCGGGAACCGTCGGGAACTGTTCGAGATGTACCGAAACCGCGTTGGGGTTGCGCGACAGCCACGATTCTTCGGTGGTGAAGGGCAGCATCGGCGCAAGCCAGGTCACCGTGCATTCGAAGATCCTGCGGATGACGGCAAGAGCCGCGCGACGGCGCAGCGACGACGGCGCGTCGCAATAAAGCGCGTCCTTGCGGATGTCGAAATAGAAGGCCGACAGCTCGATATTGGAGAAATCGATCAGCGCCCGGGCGATCTTCTTGAACTCGAAGGCATCATAACCCTCGCGCACGAGCTTATCGAGCTCGGACAAGCGATGCAGCATCAGCTTTTCGAGTTCCGGCAGATCGGCATAGGCAATCTCCTCGCCCTCGTCATGGGCGAGCGTGCCGAGCATCCAGCGGATCGTGTTGCGCAGCTTGCGGTACGCATCGACATTGGTCTGGATGATTGTCTTGCCGAGGCGCTGGTCTTCCCAATAGTCGGTGGTCATGACCCAGAGGCGCAGGATGTCTGCGCCGGCATCCTTCATGACGTCCTGCGGCGCCACCACATTGCCGAGCGACTTCGACATCTTCTGGCCCTTCTCATCCATGGTGAAGCCATGGGTGACGACCGTGTCGTAGGGCGCCCGGCCGCGGGTGGCGGCGGATTCCAGAAGCGAGGAATGGAACCAGCCGCGATGCTGGTCCGAGCCTTCCAGATAGACATCCGCCGGCCATTTCAGGTCCGGGCGGTCTTCCAGCGTGAAGGTGTGCGTCGAGCCACTGTCGAACCAGACATCGAGGATGTCCATCACCTGGGTCCAGCCCTCATTGGCGCGGGAGCCGAGGAAGCGATCGCGCGCACCTTCGGCAAACCAGGCGTCGGCGCCTTCCAGATCGAAGGCTTCGAGGATGCGCTTGTTGACCGCTTCGTCCTGGAGGATCTCGCCCTCATCGTCGACGAAGACGCAGATCGGCACGCCCCAGGCACGCTGGCGCGAAAGCACCCAGTCCGGGCGCTGCTCGATCATGGCGCGCAGGCGGTTCTGGCCGGCCGATGGCACGAAACGTGTGTCGTCGATGGCATTCAGCGCCCGCGAGCGCAACGTCGTGCCGTCGGCGAGCGTCTTGTCCATATAGACGAACCACTGCGGCGTGTTGCGGAAGATGATCGGCTTCTTCGAACGCCAGGAATGCGGATACTGATGCTTGAGGCGGCCACGCGCAAACAGCGCGTTGCGTTCGATCAGCGCCTTGATGACGCGGTCGTTGGCATCGCCCTTCTTGCCGTTGTCGTCCATGACGCGGGCGCCCTCGAAACCGGGCGCGTCGGCCGTGTAGGCGCCGGCATCGTCGACCGGGAACGGGATCTTGGTGTCGATGCCGCGGGCTTCCAGATCACGGGCATGATGCGTCCAGGCCTCGAAGTCCTCGCGGCCGTGGCTGGGCGCGGTGTGAACGAAGCCGGTGCCGGCATCATCGGTGACGTGGTCGCCGGCGAGGAGCGGGACGGCGAAGTCATAGCCGCCGCCGAGGCCCGCGAGGGGATGGGCGCAGGTGATGGCGGCCATTTCGTCAACCGACAGGTCGCGCAGACGCTTGTACTGGAGCTTGGCCTTGGCAAAGCTTTCTTCAGCCAGCTTATCAGCGAAGATCAGCTTTTCACCGGGACGCGGGCCAAAGTCGTTAGCGGCCTCGGTCACTTCGTAAAGACCATACGAGATCTTCGGGGAATAGGAGATCGCGCGGTTGCCGGGGATCGTCCAGGGCGTCGTCGTCCAGATGACGACGAAAGCGTCCTGCAATTCCAAGGAGCGTTTTGTTACATCAGCGCTTTCATCGGCTCTTAGCGAAAGAGGTTGCCCACCCTCATTTGCGTCAAATGAAACCCAAGTCGGCGCCGATGCCGCCTTGACAGGGAACTTCACCCAGATCGTGTCGCTCTCATAGTCGTGGTACTCGACCTCAGCCTCAGCCAGCGCGGTGCGCTCGACCACCGACCACATGATCGGCTTGGAGCCGCGATAAAGCTGTCCGCTCGATGCGATCTTCAGGAGTTCGCCGGCGATGCGGCTTTCGGCGTGAAAATTCATCGTCAGGTACGGGTTGTCGAAATCGCCTACGATGCCGAGGCGCTTGAATTCTTCGGCCTGGATCTTGATCCAGCCGGCGGCGAACTCGCGGCATTCCTGGCGGAACTCGTTGACCGGGACCTCGTCCTTGTTCTTGCCCTTCTCGCGGTATTTTTCCTCGATCTTCCATTCGATCGGCAGGCCGTGGCAATCCCAGCCCGGAACATAGTTCGAGTCATAACCGCGCATCTGGAACGAGCGGGTGATGACGTCCTTCAGGATCTTGTTCAGCGCGTGGCCGATATGGATGTTGCCGTTGGCATAGGGCGGGCCGTCATGCAGCACGAATTTTTCACGGCCGGCGGCGGAGGCGCGGAGCTGTTTGTAAAGGTCCATCTGCTGCCAGCGGGCAACCAGTTCCGGCTCCTTCTGCGGCAGGCCGGCGCGCATCGGGAAATCGGTTTCGGGCAGATAGAGGGTCTTCGAATAGTCGAGCTTTTCGGCGGTATCGGTCATGGATTGAGCAATCGTCCTGGCGCCGCGACGGGGCGCATCTCGATGAAAATTGGCTGGCGGAAGGCGCTTGGAAAAACGCCGAAAACCCGGACCTTCCCGCTCGCTCTCAAGCCGCGCGGAAGGCCGGGCCGATAATTCGAATGATCGGAGCCAGCCGGAATTCCTTCATAACGCGGTTCTTTAAGGGTTTTTGCGGCGGAAAGGAAGGGGCAAAACCAAGATGTTGTTCTGGACTTTCGAACGCTCGAGGGCTATATCTGACTAGCTGACCAGTCGGAGATTTTCATGCCGGGCAAGCCTACCGTCCAGGATAATAGCTGGAAGCTGGAAGACGCCAAGGCTCGCTTCAGCGAGGTCGTGAGGCGCGCACATACCGACGGCCCCCAGCACGTGACGGTGCGGGGGCGCGACAGCGTCGTCGTGATCAGCACGGAAGAGCTGGAAAGGCTGACCAGAGCCAACCCTAAGAAACCTTTCGTGGAATTCATGGAAGGCCTAGGGCTGGACACGTTGGAGCTGGAACGGGAAGCGGATCGCGGCCGGGACATCGACCTGTGATCGGCTGGCTGCTGGATACCAATGTCATCGCCGCCCTGATCAATCCGAACGGCGCGCCTTCGGTCAAACGCTGGGCGGCCGGACAAGCTGAAGACCGTTTCTTCATCAGCATCCTGACCTTGGCCGAATATGACAAAGGTATCGAAAACCTGCCGCCGGAAGACGAAAACCGATACCGATATGCTGCAGCCCGTGATGCACTCGAAGACAGGTTCGGCGGACGAATTCTTTCCGTCAGCGATCCGATCGTCAGGCGGTGGGGCGCTATATCCGGAAGGGTGAAGCAGGTGACCAGCCATGCGCCGCCGGTGATCGATGCGCTCTTTGCCGCGACTGCGATCGAGCACAATCTTTATCTCGCCACCCGCAACGTGAAGGATACCCGCGCGTCAGGCGCGGCGATCTTCGATCCCTGGCAGGACGATCCCGAGCGCTTTCCGCTGAGCCGCCGCTAACCCCTCAAAACGCGATCTTGGCGTCCAGTTCTCCAAGCGGCCTGACACCGGACAGCAGCCCCCGCGCCTCCTCCTCGTCGCGTTTGATCTGCGCGACCAGCGGATCCAGCCCGTCGAATTTCAGTTCGTCGCGCAGGTGGCCGAAGAAGGAGACGGAACAGGTTTCGCCGTAAAGGCTGCCGGAGAAATCGAAGAGGTAGGTTTCCAGCAGGGCCAAGCCGTTCTCGGTCACCGTCGGGCGGCGGCCGTAGCTGGCGACGCCGTCGAAAAGCGTGCCGTCGGGGCGGCGGAAGCGGACGGCGTAGATGCCAGCCTTCAATTCGGCCTCCGGCGGCAGCTGCATGTTGGCGGTCGGAAAACCGAGTTGGCGCCCCAACTTTTCACCGCCGATCACCTCCGCCTCGACCGTGTAGCGATAACCGAGCAGGCCGGCCGCGGCGGAAACATCGCCTTCCGCCAGCAGGTCGCGGATGCGGCTGGACGAGATCACGTCGGCATTTTCGTCGCGGAAGGCATCGACCAGCTGCACGTTGAAACCGTGCTTGGCGCCCGATGCCATCAGGAAAGCGGGACCGCCTTCCCTGCCCTTGCCGAAATGAAAGTCGAAGCCGGTGACGACGGCGCTGGCGCAGAGCCAATCCACGAGGATGGACTGGATGAATTCTTCCGCCGAGCGGGTCGCAAAGTCCGGCGTGAAGGGGTATTCGATCACCGAGCGGAAACCCATGGCTTCGAGCAGCCGGGCCTTGAGCGGTGCCGGCGTCAGCCGGAACACCGGTTCTTCCGGGCGGAAAACAGTGCGCGGATGCGGCTCGAAGGTCAGCACCAGGGCCGGCACGCCGCGCTGTTCGGCAAGTGCCAGCGCCCGTTCCAGCACGCTGCGATGGCCGCGATGCACGCCGTCGAAATTGCCGATGGCGATGACGCCGCCCTTCAGTTCCTCGGGCAGCGGTTCCTTCTTCTCGTTGCGGTGGAAGACAGTCATGCAGCGGGTTCCGGTTCAGGCCAATTCAGGCCAATTCAGGCCCAGGGGGGCTATGCGAGGCGCGGCATCCAGTATTTCGGCGCGGCATTTTCCCGCTTCAGCCAGGCGTTGAGGATCGCCTCGTCGGTCTGGCCGTTGACGGTGTATTCCGCGACATGGATGCCCGCGCTGATATAAAGCAGGTCGAGGCCGTATGCGAGCGCGCCGCGCACATCGGTCGGCATGCCGTCGCCGATCGCCAGAACCCGGTTCATCGGGAAATCGCCGCGCACTTCGCGGGCGGCTTCGATCGCCGCCTCATAGATCGGCCGATGCGGCTTGCCGGCAACGCGGGTCTTGCCGCCGAACTCTTCGTAATAGGCCGCGACCGCGCCGGCGCAGGGGATGATCTTGTGGCCGCGCTCGACGACGAGATCCGGGTTGGCGCAGATGAAGGGCAGATCGCGCTTGGCAAACGCCATCAGCATGTCAGTATAATCTTCCGGTACTTCCTTCTCGTCGTCGAAAAAGCCGGTGCAGACGATGCATTCTGCCTCATCGGCGGAGACCACCTCGACGCCGAGCCCGTCGAACAGGTTGAGGTCGCGTTCGGGGCCGATCAGGAAGACCTTTTTCGGGCCGTCCACGATCAGGTGCTGGGTGACGTCGCCGGATGTGACGATCCGGTCATAGGTGCCGTCGGGCACGCCGAGCATGCGCATCTGCTCGATGACGCCGGGCGCCGTGCGCGGCGAATTGGTGATCAGCACGACGGTTGCGCCGGCTTCGCGGGCCGCGGCGAGAGCCTTGCAGGAGTGCTGAAAAGCCTCGACGCCGTTGTGAACGACACCCCAGACATCCGAAAGGACCACGTCGTAGTCACCGATCACTTCGCTCAGATTGCCGATGCGCTTTGCCATGTAACCTTCCCATCTCGCAAGTTCCGGGTCACATGACAAACCCGGGTAAGGATTACAAGAGATATTCGGGAGAAAAGCCGCGACCGTAGCGGCGACATCCGCAGGGGTCGCTTGTCCCACGCCCGCAGGCCGAACCGGGTGGCGGGGTCGAGGATGACAACCGCGGCCGTGACTGCCGACGGCGCTACACTTACTTCGGCAGGGTGCCTCGTCGAGGCATTGGCAGGCCTCTGCCGCCGTTAAACGCGCCAGCGCCTTTCTTCTACGCCTGCGCCTTTCTTCTAACAAAGTCCGGTGCAACATGCCGACCTGCCCGGAGAGGTGGCCGGACCCGAAGACCCTGATGTGCCTATGGCGACCGTCAGTCCGCCAGACGCAGGCGTTGCCCAGCATTCGTATCGTTAAGCGTATTTCCTATGAGGTTCCGAGCCGGCTTGAAAATTTTGCGGCCGTTCTTGACTCATCCGCCGGCCACCCTTATCTCCGCGTTGGCTGGCACTCTCCAACGGGGAGTGCTAACAGCACCGAGATACGGGTTACCACCCGTCCATGTCATTTGATCGAGGGATTAGACAATGGCAAGCACCAATTTCCGCCCCCTTCACGACCGCGTCGTTGTTCGTCGCGTCGAATCCGAAGCCAAGACCAAGGGCGGGATCATCATTCCTGACACCGCCAAGGAAAAGCCGCAGGAAGGCGAAATCGTCGCCGTCGGCACCGGCACCCGCGACGACAAGGGCAACATCACTGCTCTCGACGTCAAGGCCGGCGACCGCGTCCTGTTCGGCAAGTGGTCGGGCACCGAAGTCAAGCTCGATGGCGAAGACCTTCTGATCATGAAGGAATCCGACATCATGGGCATCATCGGCTGATTTCCGGCCGGTTGCTCTTCATTCGAAATCGCTGACACCCCTTTTCAGGAGTTATCAAAATGGCAGCCAAAGAAATCAAGTTCGGCCGCACCGCGCGCGAAAAGATGCTGCGCGGCGTCGACATTCTCGCTGACGCAGTCAAGGTAACGCTCGGTCCGAAGGGCCGCAACGTCATCATCGACAAGTCCTTCGGCGCTCCGCGCATCACCAAGGACGGCGTATCGGTCGCCAAGGAAATCGAACTGGACGACAAGTTCGAGAACATGGGCGCCCAGATGGTCCGCGAAGTTGCTTCGAAGACCAACGACATCGCCGGCGACGGCACCACGACTGCTACCGTTCTTGCCCAGGCGATCGTTCGCGAAGGCAACAAGGCAGTTGCAGCCGGCATGAACCCGATGGACCTGAAGCGCGGCATCGATCTCGCCGTTGCCGACGTCGTCAAGGATCTCCAGGCCAAGGCCAAGAAGATCTCGACTTCGGAAGAAGTAGCCCAGGTCGGCACGATCTCCGCAAACGGCGACAAGCAGGTCGGTCTCGACATTGCCGAAGCCATGCAGAAGGTCGGCAACGAAGGCGTCATCACGGTTGAAGAAGCCAAGACCGCCGAAACCGAACTCGAAGTCGTCGAAGGCATGCAGTTCGACCGCGGCTACCTGTCGCCCTACTTCGTCACCAACCCGGAAAAGATGGTCGCCGACCTCGACGACGCTTTCATTCTCCTCCACGAGAAGAAGCTCTCGAACCTGCAGGCGATGCTTCCTGTTCTCGAAGCCGTCGTCCAGACCGGCAAGCCGCTCCTGATCATCGCTGAAGACGTCGAAGGCGAAGCTCTTGCAACGCTCGTCGTCAACAAGCTGCGTGGCGGCCTCAAGATCGCTGCCGTCAAGGCTCCGGGCTTCGGCGACCGCCGCAAGGCCATGCTCGAAGACATCGCCATCCTGACGGGCGGCACTGTCATCTCCGAAGACCTCGGCATCAAGCTCGAAAATGTCACGCTCGACATGCTCGGCCGCACCAAGAAGGTCTCGATCTCCAAGGAAAACACCACGATCGTCGACGGCGCCGGCTCCAAGGCCGACATCGAAGGCCGCGTTGGTCAGATCAAGGCTCAGATCGAAGAAACCACCTCCGACTACGACCGCGAAAAGCTGCAGGAACGTCTTGCCAAGCTCGCTGGCGGCGTTGCCGTGATCCGCGTCGGCGGCTCGACGGAAGTCGAAGTCAAGGAAAAGAAGGACCGCATCGACGACGCCCTCAACGCGACGCGCGCTGCCGTTCAGGAAGGCATCGTACCGGGCGGTGGCGTGGCTCTGCTGCGTTCGTCCACCAAGATCGCTGCCAAGGGCGCCAACGACGACCAGGAAGCCGGCATCAACATCGTTCGCCGCGCTCTTCAGTCGCTGGTTCGCCAGATCGCTGAAAACGCAGGCGACGAAGCCTCGATCGTGGTCGGCAAGATCCTCGAAAAGAACGAAGACAACTACGGCTACAACGCCCAGACGTCTGAATATGGCGACATGATCACCATGGGCATCGTCGACCCGCTCAAGGTCGTTCGTACCGCCCTGCAGAACGCAGCTTCGGTTGCTTCGCTGCTGATCACCACCGAAGCCATGATCGCCGAACTTCCGAAGAAGGAATCGGCCGGCGGCGGCATGCCGGGCGGCATGGGCGGAATGGGCGGAATGGACATGATGTAAGACCTTGCGGTCTCACATCTGAGCCAACCGGTTCAGTTCAGGAAGGGCGGCCCTCGGGTCGCCCTTTTTGTTTGTCTGCCGGACGAGGCACGGCTGACAAAGATCCAGACCACAACTACAGTCTCGCCATGAGTTTCTTCGAAAGCCTGCTTGTCCTGCTGCTTGTCGCGATTGTGCTTCTGCAGATCTCGCGCCGGCTTTCCGTGCCCTATCCCTCCATGCTGGCGCTGGCGGGTGCCGCGGTCGCGCTGGTGCCGGGCATGCCCTATATCTCGCTCGACCCGCATACCGCCCTGGCGCTGTTCATCGCGCCGGCGCTGCTCGATGCCGCCTTTGATTTTCCGATCGGGATCGCCCGCCGGTTCTGGGTGCCGTTGCTCGTCTTCGCGATCGGCGGCGTCCTCGCGACCGCGGCTGCCGTCGCCTTTGCGGGGTGGGCGTTTGCCGGACTGCCGATCGCCGCCGCGCTGGTGCTCGGTGCGATCGTCGCTCCACCCGATGCGGCGGCTGCGACTGCCGTGCTGTCGTCGATGTCGATCCCGCGCACCACCGATACCGTCCTTCGCGGTGAAAGCCTGTTCAACGATGCGGCAGCGCTGCTGATCTTCGACGCCGCGCTTTCGGTGCAATCGGCCGGCAGTCTCGATACCGGCGTGGCGCTGCATCTCTCCGTTGCGGTCCCGGGCGGCATCCTGCTCGGCATCCTCGCCGCCGGGGCGGTCCGGCACCTGATGCGGTTTGTTGCAGGCACGCTCGGCGGAATCCTCCTGCAGTTCGTACAGACCTTCCTTCTCTGGATCGTCGCGGAGCGCCTCGGCCTGTCGGCCGTGCTCGCCATCGTCGCCTTCGCGATGACGCTTGCGAGAAGCAGCGAAGCGCGCTCCTCGGCGCGCATGCGGGTGCAGTCCTATGCGGTCTGGACCGCAGTCGTCTTCGTGCTCAACGTCATGGCCTTCCTGCTGATGGGCATGCAGGCTCGCGATATCGTCGGCGGAATGCCGGCGGACCATCTTTGGGACGCCGCGCAGTTTTCGCTGCTCACCATCGTGATTGTCGTCGTGGTCCGTTTCATCGTCTGTGTCGGCTACAATCGCCTCACCGCCTGGCACGAGCGCAGCCGCGGCAGGCCGGAACCCGCGACCACGACCCAGGCGCTGCTGGCCAGCTGGTGCGGCATGCGCGGCCTGGTGACGCTTGCTACCGCCTTTGCCCTGCCGTCGGACTTTCCGCAGCGCGACGTGGTGGTGCTGACCGCCTTTTCTGTGGTTCTTGCGACCCTCGTCGTCCAGGGACTGACGCTCACCCCGATCATCCGGTGGCTCGGCCTCGACCGGCGTGCCGAGGGGCACGGCGAACTCGCCGCCCTGCGCGGCAAGATCGCCCTCGCCGGCCTTTCGAGGCTCGACGGCGCGGGCGAGACGGAGGCGGAACTGCTGCGCTCCAAGTTCCGCATCGAGCAGATGGCCGCTTCCCGTATCGAGGACGCCGCCTCGCTCGAGACCTACCGGCGGCTCGCGTTGACGGCGATTGCCGCGCAACGGGAAGAGCTGGAAAGGCTTCGATCGGTGCACAAGGTCAATGTCGACGAATACAATCTGCTGCTTGAGGAGATCGACTGGCGCGAACTTTCGGTCCTGCCGGAAGATGCGCGCCGGATCGAAGAGAGTTGATCCCAAATTCCAACAAGCTGGCTTCCGACCTTCTGCATCCACGATCTTCACAATTGCGAGATTGCCGCGATTGACTAGAAATCCGCGGAAACCGAGAGGGAATTCCTTAGAAAGTTTCTGCGATTTTACGCGTGCCCAAGTCGAGGACAGTCATGTCAGCAGCAGCGACATCGCAACGCATCACGCGATCAGAACTCCTGAATGCGCTGAGCTATGCGCTCGACCTGACCGAGGGCCAGCCGGCGGGCCACGGCATACGCTGCGCCTGGATCGGCATGCATATCGGCCGCGAGATCGGCATACCGGCGGATGAACTGACCGATCTCTATTACACCCTGCTTCTCAAGGACATCGGCTGCAGCAGCAATGCTGCCCGCATCTGCAACCTGTTCCTCACCGACGACATCGAATTCAAGCGGGGTATCAAGACCGTCGACGAGAGCCTGCCGCAGGTGCTGCGCTTCGTGCTCTCCCACACGGGCATGAAGGCCGGGCTTGCCGAACGGTTCCGCGCCCTGATCACCACATTCAAGGAATCCGGGACGATCGCCCGCGAGCTCGTCGAGATCCGCTGCCAGCGCGGCGCCGATATCGTGCGGCGCATGCGCTTTTCAGAGGCGGTCGCAACCGGCATTCTCGACCTCGACGAACACTGGAACGGCAAGGGCCAGCCGGAGGGCCTGAGAGGCGAGGCCATTTCGCTTTACGCCCGCATCGCGCTGATCACCCAGGTGGCGGATGTCTTCCATACCAGTGCGGGAGCCGAAAGCGCCCGGCGCGAAGTCATCCGGCGAGCCGGGACATGGTTCGATCCGGTACTGGTCGATGCATTCAAGACGGTCTCCGCTGCATCCGGTTTCTGGACAGCGCTTACAGCGCCCGATCTTGCCGAACGACTGGCGGCGAATTTCGGTGACGATGGCGCATATCTGGTCGACGACGATTACCTCGACGACGTCGCGGCAGCCTTTGCCGATGTGGTCGACTCCAAGAGCCCGTTTACCGCCGGCCATAGCCGCCGCGTCGCGCTGTTCACCGACATGATCGCCGAGGAGCTGGGCATGCCGGAAGAGGAACGCCGGTACCTGAGGCGCGCCGCACTGCTGCACGATATCGGCAAGCTCGGTGTTTCCAACCAGATCCTCGACAAACCGGGCAAGCTGGACGAGGCGGAATTTGCCGTGATTCGCAGCCATCCCGGCCTTGGCGAGGATATTCTCTCAAAAATCTCCGCGTTCCGGGAGCTCGCGAGGCTTGCGGGTGCGCACCACGAAAGGCTCGACGGACGCGGATATCCGCGCGGCCTCACGGGTGAGGCAATCTGCCCGCTGACCCGCATCCTGACCGCCGCCGACATTTTCGACGCGCTGACCGCGGACCGACCCTACCGGGCCGCGATGCCGGTTTCCAAAGCGCTTGACATCATGGCGCAGGATATCGGCATGGCGATCGACCCCGTTTGCCATGCAGCACTATGCCGGGCTCTCGTTAAGGTCGAACAGGCGGCCGCGTAAACGATCGTCTCCTTTTATCGAACAAACCGTCAATCATCGTTCATCTTCCGAAGACAGATGAAATGAGGCACATAGGGTCCCAGAGAATTCAACCGTGTGTCCAATCAAGGGCACTGATCCGGAGACCAAATAATGTCCACCACCACGACCAATTCCCTGCTTCTCGTCGGCCGTATCCTTCTGGCCGGCATGTTCGTCATGTCCGGCTTCCAGAAGCTGGTCGATCCCTCCGGCACCGCCGGCATGATCACCGGTGCCGGCCTGCCCGCCGCCACGCTGCTCGCCTATGTCGCAGGCCTCTTCGAACTGATCACCGGCCTTGCCGTGCTGACCGGCTTCCAGACGCGTATCGCAGCGCTGCTGCTGGCTGCCTTCTCGGCTTTCACCGCATTCGTCTTCCATTCGGGCGCCATCAACGTCCCGGGCTTCCCTGAAGCCGCCAATGGCCTGCTGACGCTCTTTAACAGCCTGATGATGATGAAGAACCTGACGATTGCCGGTGGCTTCCTGACCCTGGCCGCAGTCGGCGCCGGTGCATTTTCCGTCGATGCCCGCCGCGGTTCTGTCGCAATCGCTGCCTAAGCTTTCGAAATTCCCTGCCCAAGACTGCCCGCCGGATGAGAAGTCCGGCGGGTTTTTTTATGATCTCAATCGGTCTGCACTGCCGGCAGTTCGGTCATTTCCGGCAGCCAGGAAACGGCTGAACGGCACCACATCTGGCGCTGCGGCTTCAACTCCGCCCGCTGATCTATGCTGCCCCAGCGGATGCCGCAGATCCTGGCCGCCTCACCTTCGCCGTTGACGAAAAGCGGCGAGCCGCATTCGGGGCAGAAATACTGCTGGCGGACACGGCCGCTCTCGGCCACCTTGCGGTAGAGCTTCGGCTGATGCCCGGTGAGCTTCAGATTGCTTTCCGGCACGACGGCGGTAACGCGAAAGGGCGAACCGCTGAGCGCCTGGCAATCGGTGCAATGGCAGATGCTGATCCGCTTCGGGTCGAGTTCGGCCTCATAGGTCACATGGCCGCAATGGCATCGACCGGTTACATGCATCGTCCTTCCTCCTCCTTAGAACTCAGAGCGCGGCGCGGACTGCCTCGACGATCCTGGCAACCCGAGGGTCTTCCTCGTGACCCGGTTTGCGCGCCCGCACGAGGCAGGCCTCCGACTTGAGGATCACCCCATCCGAAAGGATCTTCAGGTGGTTGGCCCTGAGCGTCGATCCTGTCGAGGTGATATCGACGATGATATCCGCCTGGCCGGCGGCCGGCGCGCCTTCCGTGGCGCCGAGGCTTTCGACGATACGGTAAAGCTGGATGCCGTGCTGGCTCGAAAAGAACTGCTGGGTGAGCCGCCAGTACTTTGTGGCGATGGCGAGCCGACGGCCATGGCGGGCGCGGAAATCCGCCGCCACGTCGCCGAGGTCGGCCATGGTTTCGACGTCGAGCCAGATTTCCGGCACGGCGACGACCACATCCGCCTGGCCGAAGCCGAGGCGGGCGCAGAATTCCACGCGCCCGTCGGCGCCGGCCATGCCTTCGCGCACCAGATCCTCGCCGGTGACGCCGAAATCGACGGCGCCGCTGGCAAGCTCGCGGGCGATCTCGGAGGCTGAGAGATAGGCGATCTCGACGCCTTCCATGCCTTCGATGCGACCGCGATAGGAACGGTCGTTGCCGACGGCGGAGATCGCAAGCCCGGCACGCTCGAAGACTGTTGCGGTATCTTCCTTGATACGGCCCTTGGAGGGCAGAGCAATGGTGATCGTGCTCATCTGGATGCCCTCGCGGTTTCGATCCGGTCGAGCCAGAGCGAGAAACCGACCGCCGGAATATGCTCCCTGGCGCCGAGCAGCGTCAGCAGCCGGTCGAAACGGCCGCCGCCGGCAAGCACCGCTGAGGACCCCGCCTCCGTCACCTCGAAGACGAGGCCGGTATAATAATCGAGCGGACGTCCGAAGGCGGCGCGATAGGTCATGGCGGACAGATCGGCACCTGCATTGGCGAGCGCCGCCAGCCGGGCATCGAAGCGGGAAACCGCTGCCCCCAGCTTCAGGCCGGCGGCATCGGCAAAGCCGGCCAATGCGGCAGGCGCTTCGCCGAGCGGCAGTTGCAGCGTCAGGAACTCGCGCAGCAGGAGCAGAGCGGTGCCATCGAGCCGGGTTTCGGCCAGTTCCAGCTTTTCCTTGAGCCTTCTCGCGATCTCGACCGGCGAACGGCTGGCATTGGTGGAATAACCTGTCTCCTGCATGGTGCGGTCGATACGGGCGACGAGATCCGCCTCGTTGTCGGAGGCGATCAGTCCGGCGATCCCGGGATCGAGGCCGGTGACGGGTTGCGGCCTTGCGAGCCGCTCCAGCAGGGCTTCGAGGTGTTCCATATCGCCGAACGCGTGGATCAGCCGCCGCTGCCAGCCGAACGGCAGGCCGAGCGCCTTGACGACCGCCTCGAACACCGCCTGGTCGCCGAGTGTCAGGCTGAGTTTTTTGCCGGGCAGCAGTGCCTTCAGTATGCCGGTCGCATCGCCGATGGCGCGGGCGTCGGAACTGGCGATGTCCTTGTCGCCGAGATCCTCGATGCCGGCCTGGTAGAATTCGTGGGAACCCTCACGGCGCTGGCGAAAAACCTCGCCGAGGTAGGAATAGCGCTTGGGCGTGCCGGTGGCCGTTTCGATATGGCGCAGGCAGACCGGAATGGTGAATTCCGGGCGCAGGCAGAGATTGGCGCCGGTCTCGCTCTCGGTCAGAAAGATGCGTCGGCGCAGATCCTCGCCGGCCATGTCGAGGAAGGGTTCGGCCGGCTGGATGACCGGCGTGTTGACCCGCTCGGTGCGGCGGGCGGCGAATTCGGCGAGCAGGTCGGCAGAGAAGTCGGGCATGTCGATCAGGGGCATGGGATCGCTCCAGAGACAAGTCCCCTCCCCAACCCCTCCCCACAAGGGGGAGGGACTAACCCGCGGCCCTCGTTGAGAACGATCAGAAACGTCGCCGAATATGTTGAGGATGCGTCGGGCAGTACGGTGCCGCCGAAAGCCCCTCCCCCTTGTGGGGAGGGGTTGGGGAGGGGTCTAAGCTTACGCATTGCCCGCCCTTTTCCGATCCTCCGCCTGGGCTGCCAGGATCACCTTCACCTTGGCGACCAGATCCGCCTCGGGAACGGTATCCTGCGCCACGCGCGCCTCACGCCAGCTGGCATTGTCCTCGATCTCGCCGGACAGCCGCTTGCCCTCGATCAGGTCCTTCAACTGAACGACGCCCTCTGCCCGCTCGTCGCCGCCCTGGATGATGGCGATCGGGCAGCCGCGGCGGTCGGCATATTTCAGCTGGTTGCCGAACTTCTTCCAGTTGCCCTGGTACATCTCGGCACGGATGCCCTCGTTGCGCAGTGCCTGGGTGAAGCGCTGGTAACGGCCCATGCTCTCGACATCGCCATCCATGACGGTGATCAGAACAGGAGCGATCACCTCGTCCTGACCGAGCTTGCCGAGGTTCTTCAGCGCCGCCATCAGGCGTGAGACGCCGATCGAGAAACCGGTCGCCGGGACCGGCTGGCCCATGAAGCGCGACACGAGGCCATCATAACGCCCGCCGCCGCCGACCGAGCCGAACACGACCTTTTCGCCCTTTTCGTTGGTGACGTCGAAGGTAAGTTCGGCTTCGAAGACCGGGCCGGTGTAATATTCGAGACCGCGGACGCACGACGGGTCAATTTTGATCCGGCCGTCGTTATAGCCGGCCTCGGTGATAAGTGATTCTATCAGCTTGAGTTCAGCAAAGCCTTCTGTGGCAGCAGAACTTGCATCTAGTCGAACAGTTATTTCGTCAATTTTGGGCTTTGAACCTAGCCCTAGTACAAAGGGCTGGTTGGTAACGACCGCGATCACAAACTCAATAGTTTCATCATCCAGCCCGACACCCTTGGTAAAGTCGCCGGACTCATCCTTACGGCCTGCGCCGAGCAGGAGGCGCACGCCCTCGGGGCCAAACTTGTCGAGCTTGTCGATGGCACGCAGCACATTCAACCGCTGGCCGGCCTTGTCCTCGCCACCAAGCCCGATCGCCTCCATGACGCCATCCAAAACCTTGCGGTTGTTCACCCGGATCACGTAGTCGCCGCGCTTGATGCCAAGCGCTTCCATCGTGTCGGCCATCATCATGCACATTTCGGCATCCGCCTGGACGCCCGGCGCGCCGACGGTATCGGCGTCGAACTGCATGAACTGGCGGAAACGGCCCGGGCCCGGCTTTTCGTTGCGGAAGACGTAGCCGGCGCGATAGGTGCGGAAGGGCAGCTGGATCTCGTTGAAATTCTCCGCGACATGGCGGGCGAGCGGCGCGGTGAGGTCGTAACGTAGGCTCATCCACTGGTCGTCGTCGTCCTGCAGCGAGAACACGCCCTCGTTGGGGCGGTCGCTGTCGGGCAGGAACTTGCCGAGCGCATCGGTATATTCGAACAGCGGCGTCTCGACCGGGTCGAAACCGTAGCGCTCATAGACCTCGCGGATCTTTGCAATCATTTCGTTGGTGGCATGGATATCGGCACTGGTGCGATCGACGAAGCCGCGCGGCAGGCGGGCCTTGAGTTTCTGGGGCTTTTTGCTCTTGTCGTTCATGATCGAAATTCCATTGCCGACGGCCGGAAGAGGCCGGATTTGTGTGCGGTTTCTTAGAGGATAGAGGCCTGGGCGGCAAGGGCGGCGGCTGGTGAACACGCAGGCGCGATGCTATATATTGCGACGATGAAAGGGCAACGGCCATGAACAAGCGCGTCACGATCGAAATGCCGGAAGAGATGCACAGGCTGATTGCCGAATATGCAGCGCAGGCCGGTGCGGAGCCGGACGCCTATGTGAAGGAAGTCCTGGAACAGCATCTGGAAGACCTGCACGACATCGCGCTCGCCGAAGCCGCCATGGAACGGATTCGCAACGGCGAACGGGTCTATACTTGGGAGGAGATGGAGCGCGAGCTTGGTCTGGAAGATTGAATTTCAGGCCGGCGCGATCAAGCAGCTCAAGAAGATGGGGCATAGCGAGGCCGCTCGTATCCGCGATCGAAATCGGCCATCGCAGTAAGGTCTATCGTTAATCCATGCTCACCGAAGCCATCCAATATGCCGCGACCGCATTGGTCACGCCAAAACAATTCCGTCCCTTCATTCGCTCCTCCGTCAGCCTGTGGTCGCGGGCCGGGCGGTGCGCGAAGGACTGGGCGGCCCATGAGGAAAGCTGCAAGGCGTTCATCCGCGAGACGATCGCCGGGATGAAGCAGCGGCGGACCGCAGTGGTGCTCGGCTCGGGCCTGCTGCGCGATGTGCCTATCGAGGATCTCTCGGCTAAATTCGATACGGTCGTGCTGGTCGACCTCGTGCATCTGGCGGGCGTGCGGATGCGGCTGAAGGCAAAGCGTTTCAGGAATGTCCGGTTGATCTCCCGCGATATCTCAGGTTTTGACGATGCGGTCGCCGGCAGGGTTGCGGAACCGCTCTCCTTCCTGCGGCAGGTGCCGTATCTCGATCTCGTGGTTTCGGCCAACGTCCTCTCGCAGATCGGGGTCGGATCGAAACGCCGGCTGGAGGCCGAAGGCAATCCTGCACGCAACGACATCCTGGAAAGGCTGGTCCGGGCGCATCTCGACGGCTTGGCGGCGCTGCCCTGCAAGACGGCGCTGATCACCGACACCGCCTACCGGGTGGCCGACCGAAGCGGCCATATGCTGGAAGAGGCCGACCTGCTCTGCGGCGTGCCGGCGCCAGCGGCAAGGCGGGCCTGGACTTGGCCGGTGGCGCCCTATGGCGAACTCAACAAGAATTATCAGGCTGTCCACGACGTCATCGCCCTGTGAGGTGACGCGCTCGATTCTGCACCAGGCCGCGGGGGACACACGCCGAGGTTACGGGCGTGGCCGGGGCGCTCGGCAAGTGACGCAGCTTGGCGATAGCGGTCGGAGCAGCCTTTCATCTTGCCCGGCACCTTCTTTTTCGCCATATCAGCGTATGGAGGCAGATCCATGCGCCCGATTACCGCCATCGGCTTCGATGCCGACGATACGCTCTGGCAGAACGAACAGTATTACCGGCTGACGGAGGAACACTTCGCCAAGCTGCTCGGCGGGTTCGCCGAAGGCACGCATATTGCCGAGCGGCTGTTGGAAGCTGAAAAGCGCAACCTGTCCCATTACGGTTTCGGCATCAAAGGGTTCACCCTGTCGATGATCGAGACGGCGATCGAGATCACCGACGGCAAGGTGCCGACCAGGATCATCGGCGAAATCCTCGATATCGGCCGCGACCTGCTGCGCCATCCGGTTGAAACCCTGCCGCATGTAGAAGAGACGCTGGAGGCCTTGAACGGCGAATATCTGCTGGTGCTAATCACCAAGGGCGACCTGTTCGACCAGGAGCGCAAGCTGGCGCAATCCGGCCTCGGCGATTTCTTCGATGCGGTCGAGATCGTCAGCGAGAAGAACGCCACCACCTATCGCCGAATCTTCTCGAAGGTCGCGGACGGCCCGGAACGGGCGATGATGGTCGGCAATTCGCTGAAATCCGACATCGTCCCGGCGATCGCGGCCGGAAGCTACGGCGTGTTCGTGCCGCATGCGCTGACCTGGGTCCTGGAAAATGTCGAAAAGCCGGCATCGGTCCCGCGTTTCCACGAGATCCCCCATCTGGGAGAACTGCCCGAACTACTGAGCCGATTACGCTAAGTTTCGGTCATGCATCGATACGCCGCAGCCGTTCCATGTCCGTCTCGACCTGCCCCATCATCGACTTCTGGCTCTGCGACATCCGCTCAACCTCCACCATGACCTCATTGATCTTGGAGAAGGAGGAAAAGAGCGCACTGAGCTGGCCGAATATTTCGCCGTAGCCTACCTCCGCGTGACCCAGCTTGTCTTCGGAAACGGCGATATGGTGGCCGAGAAGCTTCATCGACTCCTCCACCTGGGACAGCGATTCCCGGCTGGTGTCCAGGGTCTGCTTCGTGCTGGTAGCGAGGTTGCGGACCTCGTTGGCGACGATCGCGAAGGCCCTCCCGGCTTCGCCGGCACGCGCCGCCTCGATGGTGGCATTGAGCGAGAGCAGGTTGGTCTGCATCGTGATCTTGTCGATGACACTGACGATATCGTTCAGCCGTTGCATCATGACCGCGACCTTCCGGAATTCCTCCTCCAAAACCCCTTGCTGATCGACACGCGAAACGTCGCGGATACGCTGTTCCATGTCGCCCTGCATCGTTTCGACGTTGCGGCGCATGTCGTCGGTGCGGCCGACCACCTGGTCCAGCTGACCGGTCAGCATGGCCGAACGTTCGATGAAGTCGGTCAGCCTGCCGATCACCTTCTTGCGGATCTGGTTGATCAATTGCTGCCGATTCAGCCGGGTTTCGGTGAAATAGCGGCAGAAGCGCGCGTAGTGGATGGCGAACTGATCGACATAGGGATCATGGAACGACTGCCCCTCCTCGACCCTGAAGAAAACAACCGCCGTAAGCGTCTGATTGACGTTGATGCCGAGGAGTTCGCCGAAGGTGGAAAAACCCGCAACCGGAATGTCCCAGGCGCCGGCAAGCTGGTGCAACTCCCTGGTATTGCCGAGCCGACGCAGAATGCAGTCATTGAGGATGCCCGCCACCGGCCGGGGTTTGCCCCGAAAGAATGCCTCCATGTCACGGCGCGTCTGGCTGGCGAAATCGGTGGCCTTGACCAGATGCAGTTCATCACCGGGATTGACGTCGCAGTAGAAGTTCACGACACCCTTTTCGAGGTCGATCCCGGCTACGGAGCGCACGAAGAGTTCGCCATTCATGCGAACTGCAAAAGTATAACCTTCGAGTTTCTTGGACAATTCATGCCGCTTGCAGTTTATCAGTTTGCACAACGCATCGACGATCGGCACAATCTCGACGGTTGCTATATCGACCGCAGCCTTGACCTGCCGGGTCTCCGCCGACGCCTCGATGATGACCAGAGAACGTCCTGTGGGTTCGAAATTCTGACTCTTGAAGATACCGAACCGCGTGCCCCTGGCTATCTTGGCGAAGACGACGACGGCATGATTCTCAAGCGTGCGATTGTTGTCATAGATGAAGGTATTCTTGAAATCGAGCTTGCCGCCAGCCGATCCGCCGATGAAGAGGCAGGGGAAACGATCGCTTCGGTAGACGGCTTCCATGAAATAATTCTCGGAAGCCGACAGGCCGTCTATCAACGTCAATGCCAATGTGTCCTGCGACGAGACTTCGAACGGTACGCTGACCCGGGAAAGATTTCTGACGATCTCGCCTATTCGCGCGTCGTGCGACTTAGACGGCCGGCCGGCGCGGATATCCTCATTGGCAAGACCGACGGCATGAACGGATACAGTCTCCAACAAATCCGGGCTGAAGATCTGCACCACCAGATTGTTCCAGTTCCCCTCGGCCCCGCAATAGAGGGGCTCGCCACTCAACGCGGCCTGGCCACAAAGCTCACCCGAGGTGGTTGTGGCGATCAGAGGAATATCACCGCATCTGCTGCGAATGCCGGCAACGACCGTATTAAAATCCACATGGGGCGAGACATAGGCCATGACTAACCTTGCTTTTCGACCCGAAAAGAGAAAATCGCGCTCGCTGAGATTTCCCAGTCCGGCATCGCATCGAACGACCCGCATCGCCTCATAAGCGGGGGTAATTGTCTCACCGATTGGCTCAGGAGCCGTGTTCTCAATAACCGGCCCTGCAACCTCCGTGATCATCCCTTCAACAACGCCGTCGGAGTAAACCGGAATTTTTTTCTTGAATAATGCAATCATGACTCAGCTCAACCAAAACCGTTTCGCAGATTCTGGATATAACAAATTATAAATCGGTAAACGTCATCTTAAATTCGGGAAAACACCTTTATACTAAAGCTAAATCTATGATAAATGTCAAATTTAAACATCAATAGTAAATAAATCTCAGATTAATAATTAACTTTTGTCAATCTTATTCTGAAAAGATACCTATGGACGCCGGAATTCCTTCCTAAGGGACTCCACCTCTCGCCGGCAGAAACAGCCGTCGAGATGGTCGTTGACCATGCCCATGGCCTGCATGAAGGCGTAGACGGTGGTCGGTCCGACGAAGGTCCAGCCGCGTTTTTTCAAGATTTTCGACAACGCAACCGACACCGGCGTGGTGGGATTGGCCCGGAGTGTCGCAAGATCCATCACCGCCGGGCGCTCGTGCGGAGCCGGCTCGAAACTCCAGAAGAATTTGGCGAGCGAGCCGAACTCGCGCTTGAGTTCGATGGCACGTGCGGCATTGTTGATGGTCGAGACGATCTTGCCGCGATGGCGGATGATACCCGCGTCGGCGAGGCAGCGGGCAATATCCTCCTCGCCGAACCGAGCGACTTCAACGAAATCGAAACCGGCAAAGGCGGCGCGGAAATTCTCGCGCTTCCTCAGGATCGTCAGCCAGGACAGGCCGGACTGGAAACCTTCGAGGCAGATCTTTTCGAACAGGCGGATGTCGTCCGTCACCGGCCGGCCCCACTCCTCGTCATGATAGTGCCGGTAGTCTTCCAGGCCGCCATGCCAGGCACAACGCGCCTTGCCGTCCTCGCCGACGATGGTTCCCGCCTGGTCCATTCCCTCTCCCTTTGTCCTTGGGCTAAACCCGCTGGTTAACGGCCCTTGCGCCGGGTTTATCACTGGTCAACCATGTTTCAAAACCGGGCGGTAACCCTGCCAAAAGGTTTATAGGCCGGCCGGCTTTGAATGTTCCACCCGTTTACCATTCGCTTTCACCTCGCGGTCACCATGTTCGTCAACACCGACGCCAAATTATCCAAGTGTTTGATGGGCGTCCGGTCGGTGATTTGTAACGTGTGGATCCGATCATGAAGAAAACCCTTTTCCTGGCCTTCGGCCTTGCGACTGCCCTGTCGAATATCGCCCTTCCCGGCCCCGCCCTTGCCCAGGACCGCTATCGCGAACGTCCGCCTGTGGTCGTCAGCCCCGATCTTGCCGCCCCGTGGGTGATGCAGCTTGCCGGCCCGAACGGCCGCCCGGTCGTCTATCCGCGCCAGGCTGCCCAGCCGCGCCCGATCTACCAGCAGCGTGAAGCCTACCAAGAGCGCGAGCAGCAGCCGGTGGTTCGCCGCGGCATCTTCGATCGCTCCACCGTGCAGCCGGTGGCGATGCGGCCGCAGCCGATCCGCGGCCAGATCGAACCGCAGTTCCTACCCCAGACGGTCGCCTACGACACCAAGGAAAAGACCGGCACGATCGTCATCGACACCAACAATCGCTTCCTCTATCTGGTCACCGGCAACGGTCAGGCGCGGCGTTATGGCGTCGGCGTCGGCAAGCCTGGCTTCGAATGGGCCGGGGAACACCGTGTAACGCGCAAGGCCGAGTGGCCGGACTGGACGCCGCCTTCCGAAATGATCCAGCGCGAAGCCGCCAAGGGGCACTACCTGCCGGCGCGCATGGACGGCGGGCCGGAAAACCCGCTCGGCGCCCGCGCCATGTATCTCGGCTCGACCCTCTATCGCATCCACGGCACCAACGCCCCCTGGTCTATCGGCAGCGCCGTCTCTTCCGGCTGTATCCGCATGCGCAACGAAGATGTTACCGATCTCTACGAGCGGGTGAACATCGGCACCAAAGTCGTTGTCATGTAACGCCGGCAAATGCCAAAGGTGAGGCGGCGGAGACACAGTACCGCCGCCTTTTTGCCATCACATCTTCTTTATTGCATCTATCCCGGCTTGCTTTGATGTCCGAGTCGGTTAGCCTCCGCCGTTCAACAGAGCGGAGAGGATTTGGGAATGAGGACAGGGGGAATAAGGGCAGGCAAGACGCTCGCGATGGCCATGGGAATGGCTGGCGCGATCTTCCTTACCACCGGACAAGCAAGCGCCATCAGCCCGGCGGCAGCGTCTATCGAGCGCCCTGCAGACGACGTGACGCTTGTCGCGATGCCGCGGGAAGTGCCTGAACAATTCAAGCGCCGCATGGTACGCTTCTCGTCGACCGAGAAACCCGGCACGATCATCGTCGATACCAACAACAAGTTCCTCTACTATATCGAAGGCCCCAACCGGGCGACCCGCTACGGCATCGGCGTCGGGCGCGAAGGGTTCGGCTGGTCGGGCGTGGTCAATGTCGGCCGCAAGGCCGAGTGGCCCTCCTGGACGCCGCCGGCCGAGATGCGCGTTCGCGAACGTCGCGCCGGCCGCATCCTGCCGGCCGTGCAGGAAGGCGGCATCGACAATCCGCTCGGCGCCCGCGCCATGTATCTCTACAAGGGCGGCCGCGACACGATCTTCCGCATCCACGGCACCAACCAGCCCTGGACGATCGGCCTCAACATGTCGTCCGGCTGCATCCGCATGATGAACAAGGACGTCGAGCATCTTTATTCGCGCGCCGACATCGGCACCAAGGTGATCGTCATCGGCCCCGGCAACCGTCAGGGGAACGTCGATTTCAAGGATCGCGGCATCGATATTTTCGGCACAATTTTCGGCGGCTGAGATATCCCGCAAAGGTTCAAAAAGGGCGGTAAATGCTGCCCTTTTCAGGGGTTTAGACTTCGTTAACCATAAATGGCCTAGCTTCGTCGGCGACTGATGCACAAAAAGCACAGACCGCCGATGCATCCGCCGCTAAACATTGAGTCATCAAAAAAGCCAACGTTCCTCCCTGCAGGCTGATTCATGCGCAAAATTCTTTCCTTCGCTTTCGCTTCCACGCTTCTCACCGCTGGTCTTGCTTATATTGCCCCGGCCCAAGCGGCCGACATGACACCAGCAACCCCCGCCTATGTGGCTCCGGTTCATACCGGCGGATTTGAAATCTCCGGTTACGGCGGTTACCAGTTCGCGCCGCATTCCGATGTCGACGTCTCGGACGGACCTGATTTCGCAGCCGGCTGGGATACCAAGCCCTTCGCGATGCCGCCCTACTGGGGCGTCCGCGGCACCTACTGGTTCGATGGCGGCGCCCTGACGAACTGGGGTGTTTCGCTCGATTACACCCACGCCAAGGTCTATGCAGACGACGAAACCATGGTCAAGGCCGGTGGCTGGAGCGTCTTCGAATTCACCGACGGCCTGAACCTGCTGACGCTCAACGCGCTCTACAAGTTCCCGATCGAAGGCAGCAAGTGGACGCCTTACGTCGGCGCCGGTGTTGGTATCAACGTGCCGCATGTCGAAGTGACCCGCGCTTCCGGCCGTACCTTCGAATATCAGTTCGGTGGCGCGACGATCCAGGCCCAGGCCGGCGTGAAGTATCAGCTGACCGAAAAGTGGTCGATGTTCGCCGAATACAAGGGCAACTACTCGTTCGTGGATGTGGATATCGACAGCGGCGCCTCGCTGAAGACCAACATCCTGACGCACGCCCTCAACCTCGGCGTCTCCTACAAGTTCTAAGACCGGGTTCCAAAGCTCGATATCTTCGAAAAGCCGGCCTTCGCGCCGGCTTTTTTGCTGGGCATTTTATCTTGCCGGGACCTTTTCCGGCTTCGGGCCGCCATAGGCCCAGTCCAGAAGCTCCACCGTATGCAGGATCGGGATTGCGGTGCCGGAGGCGATCTGGGTGATGCAGCCGATATTGCCGGTGGCGATCACATCGGCCTTGGTGGCTTCGATATTCTTCACCTTGCGGGCTTTGAGCTGCGCCGAGATTTCCGGTTGCAGGATGTTGTAGGTGCCGGCCGAACCGCAGCAGAGATGCCCCTCGCCCGGATCGCGAACAGTAAAACCTGCAGCTTTCAGCAGGTTCTTCGGCGCCATGGTGATCTTCTGGCCGTGCTGCATCGAACAGGCGGAATGATAGGCGACATTGAGCCGCTTCGGCTCCAGCCGCGGCAAATCCAGGGTCGACAGATATTCGGTGATATCCTTGGCCAGGCTCGATACCCGCGCCGCCTTTTCAGCGTAGGCCGGATCGAGGCGGAGCATGTGGCCGTAGTCCTTGATCGTCGTGCCGCAGCCGGATGCGGTGATGATGATCGCATCGAGCCCGCCATTGTCGATCTCGCGCGTCCAGACGTCGACATTGCGGCGGGCGAAATCAAGCGCCTGCTCCTCGCGGCCCATGTGATGCACGAGCGCGCCGCAGCAGCCCTCACCCTCGGGCACCACGACTTCGATACCGAAGCGGGCGAGAAGCCGGAGCGTAGCGTCGTTGATGCCCGGGTCCAGTACCGGCTGGGCGCAACCCGACAGGATCGCGACACGGCCGCGCTTCTCGATCTCCGGAGCATGGGTGCCGGGCGCCGCCGAATGCGACGCCCCGGCGGCGGATTTCGGAGCAAGCTCCAGCATGGCGGCGAGCGGTTTCAACGCCGCGACGCGCTTGAAGAGCGGCGCGAAGGGGCGGCCCAATCTTGCGAAACCAAGCGCGGCGCGGAAACGGGCGGGATAGGGCAGCACGGCTGCGAGCAGGTTGCGGATCAGCCGGTCGATCAGCGGGCGGCGGTAGGTATTCTCGATATGGATGCGGGCATGGTCGACCAGGTGCATGTAGTCGACGCCGGAGGGACAGGTGGTGACGCAGGCAAGGCAGGAGAGACAGCGGTCGATATGGGTGACTACTTCCTCATCCGCCGGGCGGTCGTTTTCCAGCATGTCCTTGATGAGATAGATGCGGCCGCGCGGGCTGTCGAGCTCGTTACCGAGGGTGACGTAGGTGGGACAGGTGGCGGTGCAGAAACCGCAATGCACACAACGGCGGAGAATCTGCTCGGATTCTGCCACATGCGGATCGGCGAGCTGAGCGAGGGTGAAGTTGGTTTGCATTTATTGGGTATCCATCGCTTTCACCCCATCTTCCCCGGCCCAAAAATGCCGGCCGGGTCGAGTTTCTGTTTGACGCGCGCCGAGAGTGCCGCGAGCGCATCCGGCTGCGGCTCGAAGGCCTGCGTCCCCGCGCGCACGGCATCCGATGCCCGCAGCAGTGTCGCATGGCCACCGCCGAGAGCGCGAATATAGCGGCGGAGCAAATCCGCCTCCGGGTCAGCTTCCATCCGCATCCAGACCAATCCGCCCTGCCAGTCGTAGAAGGCATCGACGCCGGTTTCGAGCCGGAGGGCGGCGACGAGCTGGTGGCCCGCAGATGGGGCAACGGAGACCCGCCAGACCGGTTTCAACGTCCCGTCAGAATAGGGATAGACATCGCGGATCTGCCGCCAAAGCGTTTGGCTCTCCTCCAGACCCACCCGCGAGACAGGGCCGAATGCCTCCATCACGGCGGCCAGTTTTTCGGCCCGCACGGCAACCGAGGCGGCAAGGCCTTCGAGGCGCAGGACGGTCGCCTCCCCGCTCGGCAAAGCACCGCCGAGGAAACGGAACCGGACGGTCTGCGGCAGGTGGGCCGCGCCCGAAACTTCGACCGGCAGCGCCATCGCAGCCGCCATCGCCTTTGCGGCGGCGGCATCGTCGAGACCGGAGATGACGATGGTTTCCACCGCCTGCGGCACCGGCAGCACCCGGAAGGTCACTTCGGTCAGGAAGCCGAGCGTGCCGTGCGAGCCGGCCAGAAGCTTGACCAGATCGAGGCCGGTAACGTTCTTCATCACCCGTCCACCGGCGCGGATGACCTCGCCCCGGCCGTTGATGAACCGGATACCGAGCAGGCTGTCGCGGGCGGCCCCCGAAACGAAACGGCGGGGGCCGGAGACATTGGCGCCGAACACGCCGCCGATCGTCGGTTCGCCGAGCGTGCCCATGACGCCGCGGTGATCCATCGGCTCAAAGGCCATCATCTGGCGGTTGGCGGCAAGCGCCGCCTCGATCTCGGCGACCGGCGTGCCGGCTTTCACCGTCATCACCATTTCCGCCGGCTCGTAATCGACGATGCCGGAAAGGCCGGTCGAGCTCACCATCTCGGCCGGCTCGACGGAATTGCCGAAACCGGCGCGGGTGTTGCCGCCGCACAGCGCGAGCTTCTTTCCATCGCCAGCGGCATTGCGGATGATGTAGGCGGCGTCCGTTTCGGAATTCGGTATCAGCGTCATGCGGCAGGCCGTCCATCCAGCGGAAAGACCTTGGACGGGTTGAGTATCCAGCCTTCATCGAAGGCGTAGCGCACCGCCATCTGCTGGTTGAGGTCAGCCTCCGAATACTGGTGGCGCATCAGGTCGCGTTTCTCGATGCCGACGCCGTGCTCGCCGGTCAGGCAACCGCCGGCATCGACGCACAGCTTCAGGATCTCGTTGCCGGCCTCTTCGGCCTTGGCCGCATCCTCCGGATCGTTGGCGTTGAACAGGATCAGCGGATGCATGTTGCCGTCGCCGGCATGAAAGACGTTGGCGACCCGAAGCCCGAAACGATCGACGATTTCGGATGTCTTGTTGAGCACGTAAGAAAGCTTGCCGAGCGGCACCGTGCCGTCCATGCAGATGTAATCGGCGATGCGGCCGGTGGCGCCGAAGGCGGATTTGCGGCCCTTCCAGATCAGCGCCGCCTCCGTTGCCGACTGGCTTTCGCGCACCGTCTTGACGCCATGGCGTCCGGCGATCTCGACGATCGCCTTCAGCATCGCCTCCATCTCGGCCTCGGAACCCTCGACTTCGACGATCAGCAGCGCTTCCACATCCAGCGGATACCCCGCATGGGCAAATGCCTCGCAGATTTCGATCGCCGGCTTGTCCATGAACTCGATGGCGACCGGAATGATGCCGGAGCCGATGATATCGGCAACGCAGGCGCCTGCATGCTCGGACGTATCGAAGCCGAACAGGACCGGGCGGGCGCCTTCCGGCTTGGCGATCAGCCGAACCACGGCCTCGGTGACGATGCCGAGCTGGCCTTCCGAGCCGCAGACGAGGCCAAGCAGATCGTACCCCGCCGCATCCAGATGTTTGCCGCCGAGCTCGATCACCGTGCCATCGACCAGCACCATCTTCACGCCGAGAAGATTATTGGTGGTGACGCCGTATTTCAGGCAGTGGGCACCGCCGGAATTCATGCCGATATTGCCGCCGATCGTGCAGGCGAGCTGCGAGCTCGGGTCGGGCGCGTAGAAAAAGCCATCGATTCCGACCGCTTCCGAAATGTTGAGATTGGTGACCCCGGCCTGCACGGTGGCGGTGCGGTTGGCGTAGTCGACCTCCAGGATGCGCGACATCTTGGACAAGCCGAGCACGACCGCATCCTCCTGCGGGATGGCCCCGCCGGAGAGCGAGGTGCCGGCCCCGCGCGGCACGACGGGAATGCCGTAGCGATGGCAGTATTTCATCACCGCGGCCACCTGCGCGGTGGTCTTCGGCAGGGCGACCGCCAGCGGCAGGCGGCGGTAGGAGACGAACGCATCCGTCTCAAACGGCACAAGCTCGCGCGCCTCATGCACCAGGCATTCGGGCGGCAGCAGCTCGGTCAGGTCGGCAATGATCGCCGCCCGGCGCGACAGCACCGCATCCCGGGGCTTCAGAAAACTGATCGTATCGGCCACTGGCTCCTCCTAAAAGACAATCAACTGGTATACTTATTTTACCAGTGATACAAGAAGCCTGAACGCCCGACTGGCATCACCTGATTTGGAGACGGCAAAGTTGACGCATGAGCTTTTCGCGCCGGTGCCGCATGGTCGAACTGCGGACGAGGTCATCCTGCAGATCGAGGGCCTGATCCTCAACGGCGTGCTGCGCGACGGCGACCGCCTGCCCGGCGAACGCGAGCTGGCGCAGCGGTTCGACGTTTCCCGTCCGATCCTGAGAGAGGCGCTGAAAGAGCTGGAGGCACGCGGGCTGCTCACCAGCCAGCACGGCGGCGGCACTTATGTGGCCGATATCGTCGGCCAGATCTTCTCGCCGCCGCTGGTCGCGCTGATCCGCCGGCATCAGCGTGCGGTTCACGACTATCTTGAATACCGACGCCAGCTCGAAGGCATGACCGCGGAGCTGGCCGCCAGACGAGCGACCGCGACCGACCGGCAACTCATCGAACGGATCCTGGAGACGATGCGCCACGCTCATCGGGACGGGCGTTTCGAGGACGAGCTGACATCCGACGTCGAATTTCACAATGCCGTCGGCGATGCAGCGCATAATATCGTTCTGATGCACACGCTCAGAGCCTGCTACCGGCTGCTCAGCGACGGGATCTTCTATAACCGTCGTGTCATCTTCAATGTCGGCGGCGCCCATGATGCCGTGATGACGCAACACGAGTCGATCGGGCGGGCGATCCTGGACGGCGACCCCTCCGGGGCCAGGCGGGCTGCGGAAGATCATATCGACTTCATTTCCAAGGTCACCGACGAGGCCGAACGCACCGGCGAATGGAGCCGGATCGCACAACTCAGGATGATTCAGACCGGGCTTTGAGGCCGCACCTGCGGATGGCCGGACGTCATGCACAATTACAATTGAACACCTGTGCAAATTTCTATTGACGTGAGACTTAGTGGCCTCACAATGGTTATCGCTTCAGGGGTGGTTATCCACCGTGATTCTTCCCAAAAAAGTCGCAGGGGGTCGTTAATCCTCGCGCAAGCATTATATTAGTAAATTACCATTTGCTGGAGGACTAAACAGAAATTGGGTTTGATGGATCGGGTTACGAGCAATCTTCGGTTGATGCTGCAGCGGCCGCCGCGGCAGCAGTATGCTGCACTTTGCTACCGGATAAAAAAGAAGCCGGGACAACTTGAGGTTCTCGTTGCGACCAGCCGCGATACCGGCCGCTGGGTCGTGCCGAAGGGCTGGCCGATGACCGACAAGAAAGCTCACCAGGTCGCAGAGCGCGAAGCGTTCGAAGAGGTTGGCGTCAAGGGCAAGGTGGAAAAGGAACCACTCGGTTTCTACCACTACCGCAAGACCCTCGATAACGGCCTGAAGATCCCTGTGCGGGTCCAGGTCCACGCGCTCGAAGTGGACGAATGCCTGAAGAGCTATCCGGAAAAGGGCTCTCGGACACTGGACTGGGTTTCCTGTGAAGAGGCGGCGATGCGCGTCAACGAACCGGAACTGAAGATCCTCTTCCTGCAGTTCGCAGAAAGAATGCAGCCCCGCGTTCCACAGCTATCGATCAAGGCTGCAAGTTAGCGCTGCGAAGCACCTTCACACTTTCGCGATATTGCCTTCGCCTGCGCACGCTATTAAGCGGTAGGCCTTGATTTCTTCCGAGAGGCGGAGACGGCAGGCAGTTCCGTTCTCGCGCCTTACTTTTCACCCAAGGACGGAGATATGGGCCAAAGACGGCCGCGCCTGGCGAAGCCGACGCTCGACAAGGATCTGGAGAAATTCTCCTCTGTGGAGGAAGCCGCCCGACAGATGTCGCGCAGGCTTGCCGCGCCGGGCACGGCGCTGCTGTTCATTATCCTCGTCGCCATCTTTGCCGCATCCTATGTGACTGGAAGGCCCGGTGCCGTCGTCGTCATCGCGGCGTCCGGCCTTGCCGCCTACATGGCGATGAACATCGGCGCCAATGACGTCACCAACAATATCGGCGCTGCAGTCGGCGCCCGCGCCATGACCATGACCTTCGGTCTCGGGCTCGCGGCCATCTTCGAAGTGGCGGGGGCGGTGCTCGCCGGTCGGGGCGTCGCCAATACGGTCGCCAACGGCATCATGCAGGGCGGGATGATCACCAGCCCCGACATGCTGATATGGACGATGATGGCGGCACTCCTTTCGGCCGCGGTGCTGATCAATGTCGCGACCTGGCTCGGCGCACCGATTTCCACCACCCATTCGATCGTCGGCGGCGTCATGGGGGCCGGGATCGCGGCCGCCGGGCTCTCGGCCGTCAACTGGGGGACGATCGCCAGCATTACCGCAAGCTGGGTCTTTTCGCCGATTCTCGGCGCCGTCATCGCGGCCGCCTTCCTGTTGTTCGTCAAGGAAACCATCATCTACCGCGAGGACAAGATCGCCGCGGCCAAGAAATGGGTGCCGGTGCTGATCGGCCTGATGACCGGCGCCTTTGCAGGCTATCTTGCGCTGCTCGGGCTGGGGGAGCTGGTGGACGTCTCGGCACCGGTTGCGACGCTGATCGCTCTCCTGACCGGCCTCGCTGCCTGGCGCCTGCTGGTCCCGGTAATCGCCGGGCAGGCCGAGGGGCTCGAGAACCGAAATCAGTCGCTTCGCACGCTCTTCCGTATTCCGCTCATCCTTTCTGCGGCGCTGCTCTCGTTCGCACATGGCGCCAATGACGTTTCGAACGCCATCGGTCCGCTTGCGGCGATCGTTTCGGCGGCGCAACGGGGCATCTCGGCAGGCGTGCGCATCCCGCTCTGGGAACTGATCATCGGCGGCCTCGGCATTTCGCTCGGCTTGCTGCTCTATGGCCCGAAGCTGGTCCGGCTGGTCGGCGCCGAGATCACCAAGCTCAATCCGATGCGCGCCTATTGCGTCTCGCTATCGACGGCACTGACCGTGATCGTTGCCTCGTGGATCGGCCTGCCGGTCTCCTCGACCCATATTGCCGTCGGCGCGGTGTTCGGCGTCGGCTTCTTCCGCGAATGGTACACCCGCCATTCCCGCCGCCGTTTCGAATACATGCGGGTGCGTGCCGGCAAAGACCTCGATACGACGGAACCTTTCGAACGCAATGACGACGAGCTGAAACGGCGCTACCTGGTGCGGCGCTCGCATTTTCTCAGCATCATCGCGGCCTGGATGATCACTCTTCCGGCGGCCGCAGCCCTTGCGGCGCTGATCGCCACCGTTATGTTCGCGCTGTTCCTGTAGCTTCGAGGTTTCCATGCGCGCCAATTTCCGGATGCAGAGGCTGTTTATCGACGCGCCGCTCGGCGCCGGTGCCCGCCATGAGGTGTCCTCGGAGCAGTTCAACTACCTCGCCAACGTGCTGCGGATGGAGGAAGGCTCGGCAGTCCTGCTCTTCAACGGCCGGGACGGCGAATGGAAAGCCCGGATTACCTTCCCGACCCGCAAGAAGATCGTGCTGGAAGCGGTCGAGGAGACCCGGCCGCAGCCGCCGGCATCCGACCTGCATTATCTCTTCGCGCCGCTGAAGGTCGGCCGCCTCGACTACCTGGTGCAGAAGGCGGTCGAGATGGGTGCCGGGTTCATCCAGCCGGTCATGACCCAGCATGTGCAGGGCAAGATCACCAGCATGGACCGGCTGCAGGCGAACGTGGTGGAGGCCGCCGAACAGTGCGGCATTTTGTCGGTGCCGGAGGTCGCGCCGCCGAAGAAGCTCGGCGACCTGCTCGACACCTGGCCCCACGACCGGCGCATCATCTTCTGCGACGAAGGCGACGAGGGCCAGAATCCGCTACCGATCCTCTCGGCGATCAAAGAGAGCAAGCTGGCGCTGCTGGTCGGTCCGGAGGGCGGATTTTCGGAAGAGGAACGGGAAAGGTTGCGCTCGCTCTCCTTCGTCACCGCAATTCCGCTCGGACCCAGGATTCTCAGGGCGGACACGGCCGCGGTCGCGGCACTTGCGATCATCCAGGCAGCGGTCGGCGACTGGCGGTGACCCGCTTGACACAATCGCGTTGAAATTCTGATCCTATCTTGAAAGAAATTCACTTGCAGCGCACATCAATCCGGTCCAATCACCGGCAAGTTCGTCCAGTTCAGGCATTCCGAGCAAGGTAATTTTCATGGCCCGCGATACGACCGACCAGACACCGCTGACCTCGGTGTCCGAGCTTTCCGCCTACCTGGCGAAGGGACCGCGGCCGAAGCAAGATTTCCGCATCGGCACCGAGCATGAAAAATTCGCCTTTTTCCGGGCGGACAACAGCCCGGTTCCCTATTTCGGCGATGCCAGCATCTCCGCGCTGCTGAAAGGCATGGAAGCCAAGCTCGGCTGGGAGCCGATCATGGACGGGGAGAACATCATCGGGCTTGCCGAACATTCCGGCATGGGCGCGATCTCCATCGAGCCCGGCGGCCAGTTCGAGCTTTCCGGTGCGCCGGTCGAGACCATTCACCAGACCTGTCGGGAATCGAACCAGCATCTCGCCGTCCTGCGGGAGATTGCGGAGCCGATGGGCATCCGTTTCCTCGGCATCGGCGGCAGCCCGAAGTGGACGCTCGCGGAAACCCCGCGCATGCCGAAATCCCGCTACGACATCATGACGCGCTACATGCCGAAGGTCGGTTCCAAGGGCCTCGACATGATGTACCGCACCTGCACGATCCAGGTGAATCTCGACTTTTCCTCGGAAGCGGACATGGCCGCCAAGATGCGGGTGTCGATGAAGCTGCAGTCGATCGCAACCGCGCTGTTCGCCTCCTCGCCGTTCACCGAAGGCAGGCCGAACGGGCTCGTCTCCTGGCGCGGCGACATCTGGCGCGACACCGACAACCAGCGCTCCGGCGTGCTGCCCTTCGTCTTCAACGACGATTTCGGGTTCGCGGACTATGTGGAATGGGCGCTCGACGTACCGATGTATTTCATCGTCCGCGACGGTAAATATCACGACTGCACACACGTCACCTTCCGCCAGTTCATGAGCGGGGCGCTGAAGGGCGAGGTCAAGGACTGGGAGCCGACGATGGGCGACTGGACCAATCATCTTTCCACCCTCTTCCCCGACGTGCGCCTGAAGCGTTTCCTCGAAATGCGTGGCGCCGACGGCGGCCCGTGGCGGCGGATTTGCGCGCTGCCGGCTTTCTGGGTCGGCCTGCTCTATGACGACACGGCACTCGCCGATGCCGAAACGCTGACGGCCGACTGGACGGTCGAGGACGTCGTTGCGATGCGCGACGCGGTGCCGGCAAAGGGTCTGAATGCCGAGATCAAGGGCAAGCCCGTGCTCGACATCGCCCGCGAGGCGGTGGCGATCTCCAAGGCGGGTTTGAAGGCCCGCGCGCGGCTCAACGGCGAAGGCCAGGACGAAAGCATCTTCCTGCAACCGCTCGACGAAGTGCTGGCCAAGAAGACCACCATGGCCGACGACATGCTGTCTCTCTACCACGGCCGCTGGAACGGTTCGGTCGAACCGGTGTTCGAGGAATACCAATACTGAGCGAAAACGAGATCGGTTCTAAAAACCGGTTTCCGTTCAGCACTTTCCGGATATAGTGGTGCATCACCCGAACCGGAAAGGATTCTCCATGCTGCCACTGTTCGACATGATGCTCAGAGCTCAGAACGGCGCAGGCATGGAGGCGATCGCCAAGCAGTTCAACCTGGCTCAGGAACAGGCCACCCAGGCCATGGCGGCGCTGATGCCCGCCTTCTCCTCCGGCTTGAAGCGCACCAGCGCCAATCCTTATGACCTCACCTCGCTGATGAGCAGCATGGTGTCCGGCGCCTATGGCAAGTATTTCGAGGACCTGACCAAGGCTTTCACGCCGCAGGGCACGATGGACGGCAACGCGGTACTGGAAAAGCTGTTCGGCTCCAAGGAGGTTTCCCGCGCGATCGCCGCGCAGGCGGAGCAACTGACCGGGATCGGCCAGGAAGTCTTCAAGAAGATGATGCCGGCGATGGCCGATACGCTGATGGGCGGGCTTTTCAAGCAGATGAGCGGGCAGATGACCGGCGCCAACGAAGCCTTCGCCGCCTCGCCGATGGGCCAGATGCAGCAGCAGTGGCTTGAAAGCATGGGCCTGCAGCCGAAAGCGAAACCGCAGACCGCCGCCAACCCCTTCGACAACCCCTTCGCCCAGGCAATGCGTTCCATGTGGGGGCTCGAAAAGCCGGAGCAGCCGCAGCCTTCGAGCGGCAATCTGTTTGCCGACAATCCCTTCGCCAAGGCATTCCAGGACATGATGGGCGGCGCCTTCACGAGCCCCAGCCCGACAGCTCCCGCCTCCGAAAAACCCAAGGAAGTGCCGGGAGCCGAACCCAATCCCTATCGCGACGTGCTGAACAACATGTTCGACAGCGGCCTTGAAGTGCAGAAGAGCTACCAGAAGAACATGGAGGCGATCTTCGACACCTATCTGCGCAATGGCGCAGGCGGCAACGCCGAAGCGGAGGTTACGCCCCCCGCTCCAAAGCCTTCCAAATAAAAAAAGCCCGGCACGGATCGACCGGCCGGGCAAGCAGCAGGGCTATTGGCTATCACCCTGCGGGGAAAATGTCAGGCAAGATCAGCGATTGGCCGGCCTTGCAAAGCGATGCCGCGCACGCTCGCGAGCGGCGCGCGACAGAAGCAGCGACGGATCGTCCAGCACGCCGGACCGATCGAGCGCCATCACCACATCATGCCGTGTGATGCCGATATCGTTGAGCTGGCGGTCGTCGAGATCATGGAGGCGATTGCTCGCCAGACGGTTGCGAAAGGCACGCCACACGGATTTCGTTCGCAGCATCACGACAGCCAGACGGCCTTGCGTGCCGCGCTCCTCATGAACCAGATCGAGTTCAGTTCCGCAGTCGGTCGTGCGCATTGGTCTATCCTTTCGCAGGCACGAGAAAGGCCATCCCCTCCGCGGAGGTCCGACGGAAGGGCTGCCTGGATTGGGCGCTCAGGGAAGAAGCACCCTTCGATTTTGATTTGCGATCCCCTTATCGCGGAAAACCTATTGATCAGTCCAACGAATGTTTCTAATGATTAGCATCAACCTCACTGATGGATCATTCCCATGTCCGCACCGCTCGATATCGATCAGTTGCATACTTTCATTTCCATCGTGGACACCGGCAGCTTCACCAAGGCGGCCGACCGCGTGTTCAAGACCCAATCCGCCGTGTCGATGCAGATGCGTCGCCTCGAGGAACGGATCGGCAAGCAGCTCTTCGCCAAGGACGGCCGCGGCAACCGGCTGACGGCGGAGGGCGAGAAGCTGCTCAACTATGCGCGGCGCATCATCCGCCTCAACAATGAGGCGATCGCCGCCTTTGACGACAACCGTCTCGAGGGCACGCTGCGCATTGGCACGCCGGACGATTATGCCGACCGCTACATGCCGGAGATCATCGGCCGTTTTGCCAAGACCCATCCGAATGTCGAACTCTATATCGTCTGCGAACCGTCGGTCAGCCTTGCGGAGAAGATGGCGCGCGGCGAGCTGGATATCGCACTCGTCACCCATAACCCGCGCCAGCGGATTTCCGACGTGGTGCGCACGGAGCCGCTGTGCTGGGTCGGCTCGGCCAACCATCCGCTGAAGGACGACGCGCCGGTGCCGCTCGCCGTCGGCCGCCGCGACTGCCTGTGGCGGCAGCTCGCCTGCTCGGCGCTCGATGCGGACGGACGCGAATACCAGGTCCTGTTCACCAGCTGGTCCTCGACCGTCGTCGCCGCTGCGGTGCTTGCCGGCATGGCCGTCTCGGTGCTGCCGGAATCGGCGCTGCGCACCGGCATGAAGGTGCTGTCGTCCGCCGACGGTTTCCCACCGCTACCGCCGGTGCAGATCGGCCTGATGAAGCGGCCGGGACTTTCGCCGTCGCTGATGAACGCCATCACCGACCACATCACCGCCTGCCTCGACAACATCTCGCCGGCCGTGATGCCGGACGATCTCGACGGCGAGGTCAAAGCATTCCAGCGGATGCCGCGGGCCCGGGCGGCACAGGTGATGCCGGGTTGGTGACTGCCTCTCATGATCGGCTATCGACCGCATGGGTTGCACTGTGATACGGTGTCTTACAGGAGTTCACATGCTGACGCAGGACAAGTCGCAGATATCACTTCGTCTTCCCACCGATCTCGTCAACGAGTTCGACCGTATCGCGGCAACTCTCGATCGCGATCGAACGTGGGTCATGCTTCGCGCCCTTACCCAGTATCTTGAACGGGAAGGCGCCGAACTGCTTCAGGACGCAGAAGGATTTGCCGAACTGGACGACGGCAAGGGCGTCGATCTCGATGATCTGCTGAACAAAGCCTCATCGATTGTCGATGCCGCCGAGGCCAAGCGCTCCAAACGAGCCGGTTAATGCCACGGGCTGTGGTTCGGCTTTCGCCGGTTGCCGAGCGGTGGTTTCTTATTTACATAGCCGCGCTTGCCGAAGAGAACCCGGGCGCTGCACGCAAAATGCTCGCTCGGCTGGCGGAACTGAAAGAGAATCTCGCCCGATTTCCAGAAATGACAGAACGGGGCTTGATCCCGGGCTCTCGTCGGATCGTCATGCGACCGCTCATCCTGACAGCGCGCGTCCGCAAGGGTGTGGTGGAGATTGCAGCCATCCGACACGAACGACAGAAAGATGCACAGGCGCCTTCCGGCCTCGATAACGGCGACGAAAGCTAGTCATCCAAGAAGCCGGGGCAAAATCCCGGCTTCTTCGTTTCCATGGCCTTGAGCGACTACACCGCCGGCCGGCACCCTCGTGCCGATCGGTCAGGCTAGGTTCTTCTTGAAGAACGCCACCGAGCGGCTCCAGGCGAGATCGGCGGCGGCCTTGTCGTAACGGGCCGACGAGGTATCGTTGTTGAAGGCATGGTTGGCGCCGTCGTAGACGAAGATCTCGAAGGTCTTGCCGCCTTTCTCCAGCGCCGCCCTGAAGGCCGGGATGCCGGCATTGATGCGCTCGTCGAGACCGCCGTAGTGCAGCATCAGCGGCGCCTTGATGGCGGGCACGTCCTCGGGCTTCGGCTGGGCGCCGTAATAGGCGACGCCTGCGTTGAGGCTGGGTGACTTCACAGCAAGATTGTTGACCGCGCCGCCGCCCCAGCAGAAGCCGATCGCACCGACCTTGCCGTTCGCGCCGCTGGTACCGGCGAGATAGGCGCGGCTTGCTTCGCCATTGGCCGAAACATCATCGGGCTTCAGCGAAGAGAACATCTGCCGTGCCTGCTCTTCATCCGCCGGCGTACCTCCCTGGGGCGCCAGGAAATCGACGGCGAGCGCGTTGAAGCCTTCGAGCGCCATACGGCGGGCGACGTCCTTGATATGGGCGTTGAGCCCACGGTTCTCGTGGATGACGAGGACGCCGCCGCGCGTGCCGGAGGCGTTCTTGGGTTTTACGAGGTAGCCCTTCATCGTCACGCCGGCCGCACCCGGATAGGTGACGTCCTCCGTGGTCAGCCGATCGTCATTGGCGGGTATGATGTCCGCCATGGCGGAACTCGCGCCGATCAGCGGCGCGATTGCAGCTGCAGCGGCACCGGAGCCGGCAAGCTGGGTCAACTTTTCCATGAAGCGGCGACGGTCCAGCGTCAGGTGGGTGTATTCGTCGTAGGCGTCGATCATCGCCTGGGTGATCTTCGGGGTTTCGTTGTCCATGGCTATTCCTCCCTAGAATATGACGGAGAAATCTATACCGAGGAACTGCCACTTGCAGATGAAACACTGAGTGATCCAAGTGCCGGATATTACACTTGTTCGTGAGGTCCGCCCGATCGGCGAGCCCGCCAGGATTGTGGGCGAGGCTCCCGAAGGCATCGCCGCTGGCCAGGCTAATTCAGAACCAGCCAGATCGCGAGCCAGGCCCACATTGCCATCAATGCAAAGAAGCCGAGAATGAAGATCGGGCGGCGGTAGCGGAGCCGGTTGCTGGTCAGGTGCACGTAGGAATGCGCATAGCGGGAGAGCACGAATATCCAGGCGAGCGCAACAGAGCCCCAATTGTCAGCGGTCGATACATAGAGCGCGAGGCAAACGGCATGGAAGAGGACCGGTAGCTCAAACTGGTTCTTGAGGTTGTTGTGGACAATAAGGCTTTCGCGCGGCTCCTCTCGGTTTTCACGGAACTGGCCGGCCTCGGCCCTGCCGGACTTCACAGCCATGTACCGTTTCTTCGACAGGAACCAGTAGAGAAAGAAGACCAGCGCGGCATGCGCTATCATCGGCCAGAGCGTCGCGTTACTGGAAAGCATCGGTTCTCCTCACTCGTCAGAGAACCCCCATAACACGGGTTCTCCGATGCGCAATGGCGGAGCCCCTGCCGAAAGGCACCTCTTCCGAAGTTGCGGCGCCCTCCGAGCGGCGCCACGCAATTTCATCCCTGCCCGCAGCCCGGCGACCTCGCGATGAGGCCAGGTCGCAGGGCATCCGCCGACTATTCCGAGACTTGAGGAGACGAAGCCCCCTCCCGCCGCGACTATTAGAGGCCGCCACCGGGATAGTTCGGGCTCTCGCGGGTGATTGTCACATCATGCGCATGGCTTTCGCGCAGGCCGGCGCCGGAGATGCGAACGAAGGTGGCGCGCTCCTGGAATTCCTTGAGATTGGCGCCGCCGACATAACCCATGGCCGCCTTCAGGCCGCCGCCGAGCTGGTGCAGCACACCGGAGACCGGACCCTTGTAAGGGACCTGGCCCTCGATGCCTTCGGGAACCAGCTTCAGCGTATCGCGCACTTCCGCCTGGAAATAGCGGTCGGCCGAGCCGCGGGCCATGGCGCCCACCGAGCCCATGCCACGATAGGCTTTGAAAGAGCGGCCCTGGTAGAGATAGACTTCGCCCGGGCTTTCATCCGTGCCGGCCAGCAGCGAGCCGATCATCACGGCGGATGCGCCGGCGGCGATCGCCTTGGCCAGATCGCCCGAGAACTTGATGCCGCCATCGGCGATGACGGGAATGTTCTGCGCCCGTGCCGCTTCGACGGCCGACATGATCGCTGCAAGCTGCGGCACGCCGACGCCGGCAACGATGCGGGTGGTGCAGATCGAGCCCGGGCCGATACCGACCTTGACCGCATCCGCACCGGCATCGATCAGCGCTCTGGTGCCGTCGGAGGTCGCGACATTGCCGGCCATGACGCGCACGTGGTTGGAAATGCGCTTGACGCGGGTAACGGCATCAAGCACGCGCTGCGAATGGCCGTGAGCAGTATCGACAACGAGAAGATCGACGCCGGCCTCGATCAGGCGTTCGGCGCGCTCGAAACCGTCGTCGCCGACGCTGATCGCGGCGGCGGCACGCAGGCGCCCCTGGGCATCCTTCGAAGCGTTGGGATTGAGCTGCGACTTCTCGATATCCTTGACGGTGATCAGGCCGACGCAGCGACCTTCGCCATCCACCACCAGCAGCTTCTCGATGCGGTGTTTGTGCAGAAGGCGCTTGGCTTCCGTCTGATCGACGCTGCTTTCCTTGACCGTGATCAGGTTCTCGCGGGTCATCAGTTCGTAGATCTTCTGACCCGGGTCGGAAGCAAAACGGACATCGCGGTTGGTGAGAATGCCGACAAGGCGGCCCGGAACGTGACCGCCGCCGTTCTCGACCACCGGAATGCCGGAAATGCTGTAGGATTTCATCAGCGACAGAGCCTCGGCCAGCGTCGCATCCGGACCGATCGTTACCGGGTTGACCACCATGCCGCTTTCGAACTTCTTGACCTGACGGACCTGCTCGGCCTGTTCGACCGGCGTCAGGTTGCGGTGGATGACGCCGATGCCGCCTGCCTGCGCCATGGCGATGGCAAGCCGGCTTTCCGTCACCGTGTCCATGGCCGAGGAGATGATCGGCAGGTTGAGTTCAATATCCTGGGCGATAGTCGTGGCGATATTCGTCTGGCCCGGCATCACTTCGGAATGGCCGGGCTGCAGGAGCACGTCGTCGAAGGTCAGCGCATCTGCGCCGGTTGCGGTTTCAATGATGCGTGCCATGGCCAAATTCCTTCGATCTAGAAAATGCGGGATACGCTCAGGAACGACTTTGATAGCGTCCCGACGCTCCGGCAACAATTGCTTGGAAGTTGGCGAGGGCTGGTAACACGTTCATGACAAGAAGGGAATAGCAAAAACCCGGGAGGCGCTTATCCCGGGTTTTCATCGCTTTTCGGCACAATCAGATGTCGAACTGGTAACTCTTCGGCACGAAACGGTAGCCGGTGCCCTGCTTTTCGACGAAACCGACCGCCGGGAAGGGCATGTGATAACCGAGGAAGGCGACCTTGTCGGTGGCGATCATATCGAAGACCTTCTTGCGGGTCGCCGCTCCCTGGGCCTTGTCCATGTCGAAACGCACTTCCCAATCCGGCTGCTGCAGCGACAGGACATAGTGATTGGCCGTATCGGCGGTCAAAACCAGACGCTTGCCCTGCGACTCGATGTTGAAGATCAGCATTCCGGGCGTATGGCCTGGCGCGAGCATTGCTGTGATGCCGGAAACGACTTCGCCGCCCTCCTTGAGGAAGGCCATCCTGTCGGCAAGCGGCTTCACATTGGCAAGCACGGCTTTCTGGTTGCCTTCGGCAGGCGTGCCTGCCCGGGCGGCATCGGTCCAGAAGTCGTATTCCACCTGGCCCGTGACATAACGCGCCTTCGGGAAGGTCGGCTTGCCGTCCTCCATGATGCCGCCGATATGGTCGCCATGCATGTGGGTGATGACGACGATCGAGATATCCTCCGGCATATAGCCTGCAGCCGCGAGCCCTTCGACAAGGCGTCCGCCGCCCTGGGCGCGCGCGGCCTTGCCGAGACCGGTATCGAAAAGGATGACGTCGCTGCCGGTATCGACCAGCGTCGGCGCGAAGCTGTTGACGAACTGGTCGGTCGGCAGAAAATTCTGGTCGAGCAGCGTCGCAAGCTTTTCGGGCGCTTGGTTGAGTCCGAAGGTTTCGCCGGGAGCGCCGGAAGGGCGGGCCCCGTCCTTCACCACCAGGACCTGAAAACCGCCAAGCCTGAACTTATGAATATCCGGCGAGACGACTCTATCGATTGCCAACGCCTTCTTCTCCTGGGCAAAAGCCTGAGCATTGATGATTGCCGGAGCGGCGAGAACGCCCAAACCGGCCGTGCCGATGAGGGTGCGCCGTCCGATACCTGATTTCGTCATGATTGAACTGCCTCCTGAAATTACCGCGGGACCCGTGAGCAGGCGTCCGGTACGCAGGGAACATAACGACGGCTCGGGATGAGAAAATCCGTTCTCACGCAGACGTGACCCAAAATCTGAAATGGTGAGATTCAGCAATTGGCAGACGGAGCCAAGAGGTCTATGGACGGGCCAATTCCCGCCATTGCAGGCCCCCCATGAACCGCATCGTTCCCCTCATTCTCGCCGTTGCCCTCTTCATGGAGCAGATGGACTCAACCGTCATTGCGACAGCCCTTCCGGCGATCGCCGCGGACCTGAATGTAGGGCCGATCACGCTCAAACTGGCGCTGACCTCCTATATGGTGGCGCTCGCCATGTTCATCCCGATCAGCGGCTGGATGGCGGACCGTTTCGGCGCCAAGAAGATCTTTCGCGTTGCGATCTTCGTCTTCGTCGTCGGCTCGATCTGCTGCGCGTTCTCCTCGGATCTCCTCCAGTTCGTGCTGTCACGCTTCCTGCAGGGCATGGGCGGGGCGATGATGACGCCGGTCGCGCGCCTGGTTCTCCTGCGCACCACGAAGCGCAGCGAACTCGTCTCGGCCATGGCGCTGCTCACCATTCCGGCGCTGGTCGGGCCCCTCACCGGCCCGCCGATCGGCGGTTTCATCACCACCTATTTCACCTGGCACTGGATCTTCCTGATCAACGTGCCGGTCGGCCTGCTCGGCATCTATCTCGCGACCATCTTCCTGCCGGAAATCGAGACAACCAACCCGCCTTCGATCGACTGGTGGGGCTTCTTCCTGACCTCGGTCACCGCGGCCGGAACAGTCTTCGGGCTTTCGGTCGTCGGCCTTCCGGCGCTGCCGCCGGTCATCGGCATCGCGGCGACGGCATTGGGCCTCGCCGCCGGCGTCGCCTACGTCGTCCACGCCCGCAGCCATCCCGCGCCAATCCTCAACCTCACGCTCTTCAAGGACGACGCGTTCCGGGCGGCGAGCAGCAGCGGTACGCTGTTCCGCATCTCGACCGGCGCCATTCCATTCCTGATGCCGCTGATGCTGCAGCTCGGTTTCGGCCTCAACCCTTTCCAGTCCGGCCTCATCACGTTCGCGGGCGCACTCGGCGCGCTGATCGTGAAGTTCGCCGCTCGCCGAGTCTTCGCGATGACCGGCTTCAAGATGACGCTGATCGTCTCGGGCGTGCTCGGTGCGGCGACCACCGCGGCAAACGGCTTTTTCACGCCGGAAACCTCCCACGCGCTGATCGTCGCCTTCCTGCTGATGTCGGGCGTCTGCCGTTCCTTCCTATTCACCGGCACGAACGCGCTCAGCTATTCCGAGATCAGCGACGAACAGGCGAGCCAGGCGACCTCGATCGCCTCGGTCTTGCAGCAGATCAGCATGGCGCTCGGCGTCGCCTTTGCCGCCTTCATCCTCGAAGCCTCTGCGGCGGTCACCGGCACGCACCTGCAGCTCTTTGACTTCCACCTGGCTTTCTTCCTGGTGGCCGCCCTTTCGCTTCTGGCGGTCATACCCCTGCTGAGGCTGGATCCGATGACGGGTGCTGCCGTTTCCGGCCACCGGGGCGGCAAGATCCAGCCGGAAGCCGGCGAGTAGTCAGCCCCTGTCTTCCGAGACCGCCTCGGCAGTTTCCGCCGGTTCAGCCGCCTCGGGCGCGCGGCCCTTAAAATGCTTGGCGAGCAGGAACATCTCGACCGATTCCTGGCGCGATGCGCCCGGCTTCACGTGGATGACCTGCTTGAAATTCTGCTTCAGCATGTTGAGCAGGTCGCGTTCCGTGCCGCCCTGGAAGGTCTTGGCCAGGAAATGGCCGCCCTCGCCCAGCACTTCGACGGCGAAATGCGCCGCCACTTCGCACAGATGCATGGTGCGCAGGTGGTCGGTCTTCTGATGGCCGGTGGTCGGAGCCGCCATGTCCGAGATGACCAGGTCCGGCGTGCCGCCGATCGCTTCCATCAACAGGCGCGGCGCCTCGGGATCGAGGAAGTCGAGCTGCAGGATCCTGACGCCGGCGAGCGGCGCCATTTCCAGGAAATCGATTGCCGCGACGCGGATATCATCGTCGGTCGAACCGGTGACATTCGCGGCGATCTGCGACCAGCTTCCCGGCGCGGCGCCCAGATCGATGATCCGGCGGGCGCCTTTCAGGATCTGATGTTTCTCGTCGATCTCCAGAAGCTTGAAGGCGGCTCGGGCGCGATATCCTTCCAGCTTGGCGCGCTGGACATAGGGATCGTTGATATGGCGCTCGAGCCAGCGCCGCGACGACGCCTTGAGCTTGCCCTTCTTGACCTTCTGGCCGAGCTTGCGGCCGGTGCGATTGCCGCTGCCGGGAGATTTGGAGGGTGGTTTCGTCATCGTCTTGCTCCCGCCTCATCCTGCCCGCCGGCACCCTGACTGCCGGCCTGATTGCCGCCTGGGCGGCGCGGCCGCACCCGGCGCCACACGCCGTCGTCGGCCATCATGTCCGTCAACAGGCCCTCGCGCAGGCCCCGGTCGGCAACCCGCATGCGCTGGCTCGGCCAGCGGCGGCGGATCGCTTCCAGAATGGCGCAGCCGGCGAGCACCAGATCGGCCCGGTCGGGACCGATGCAGGGGTTGGCGGCACGGCCGGCAAAATCCCAGGAAAGCAGTTTTGCCTGCATGGCGGAGACTTCCGCATCCGACAGCCACAGGCCGTCGACCTTGCGGCGATCGTAGCGCGGCAGGTCGAGATGCACGCCGGCAAGCGTGGTCACCGTTCCCGACGTCCCGATCAGATGAAAATCCTCGGCGCCCTGACGGCGGAAGGCGGCAAGCGGCGGACAATCGAAACCGGCCAGCATGCCCTCGACTTCCGTCACCATGGCGCTGAAGACATCCGGCGTCACGTCGCGCCCGCCATGCCGTTCCGACAGCGTCACGACGCCGACCGGAAGCGAGGTCCAATGGGTGATATGGTTGGCAAGCCGGCTCGAGCGGCTGTCATCGATACGGATGACGGCGATTTCCGACGAACCGCCGCCGATATCGAAGAGAACGACGGAGCGGGCCTCGCGGCCGACCAGCGACGAGCAGCCCGAAACCGCAAGCCGTGCCTCGGTCTCGCGGTCGATGATTTCCAGTTCCAGCCCGGTCTCTGCGATCACCCGAGCCAGAAACTCCTCGCCGTTATCGGCCGCCCGGCAGGCTTCGGTTGCGATCAGCCGCATACGGCGGATCGGCCGGTTGGCAAGCTTGGCGGCGCAAACGCGCAAGGCTTCGACGGCGCGGTCCATGGCATCCTGCGACAGCCGGCGGCTGGTGCCGAGCCCCTCGCCGAGACGGACGATCCGCGAAAACGCATCGACGACCCGGAACTGGCCCGGCCTTGTCGGCTGCGCGATCAGCAGGCGGCAGTTGTTGGTGCCGAGGTCGAGCGCGGCATAGAGATCGTTGACGTAGGAGAATTTTTCGCCGCGCTGCTCCGCAGCCTGGCTTTCAGCGCCGGCCCGGCCGCGGATATCCTTGGAAGGAACCGGGCCCGAACCGGCAGGCGCTGGCGCCTTCGCCACGCCGGGCGCCGCCTTGGCAGCCGTCAGCGGCCGGCCCTGAAGGCCGCGACCGCCCCTGTTCTTCTTGCGCCGATTGCGCGACGACGGTTTGGCCGAATGCGGCGGCTGCCCGCCCTCGGGGCGCGCCGGAACCTGCTGTGCCGCGGGTGCGACGTTCGAGCCCTGTGCCGGCTGCTGGGCGCCTGCGGATTTCGCACGACGCCGCTTGCGCTTGCGCGCCGACGGGTTGGGTTCCTGATTATGGGGACGTCCGGCAGGGGCGGCCGAATCGACCGCTTCCGAATTGGTTACAGGCGCCGCGTCACGACGTTTGCCGTTCCGCTTCGCCTTCCGACGCCTCGAGGATTTACCCTCTCCGCGCGGTACCGCCGACGCCCCGCCTTCCGGCGGCTTTGCGCCGCTATCGGGGTCCATCACTGTTAAATCCATCTCGCCGCGCAAGGCCTCTTGAAGGTATGCCGCTGGCGTCTGATTGTTTCGTTGGCGCGAAGATAACAGGCGGTGGCGATTTCGCCAACGGCTTTTTGCCGACCACGTCATCCCCCTGTCATCAGCCGACTTTCGAGCTTTTCCGGGCCCATGACGAGAAAGCCTACGAAGCGTCGATTTTTTTCGAAATCGGTATTTGCAATCCGCCAGCTTTTGTTTATAAGCGCCGCACACCGGCCGGACCATTTCCCGGCGGCCCCTGCTGGGGAATAGTTCAACGGTAGAACGACGGACTCTGACTCCGTTAATCTTGGTTCGAATCCAGGTTCCCCAGCCAATTCTCTCTAAATCCCCTTAATTCCTTGATTTTCCAGTCGTGCCGGATAGTGTTTTGGCATCATTGGCGACCTGATGCCCAGAACTGGTGCCCAAAGGTGATGCCCAGTGACCTGCCACGGGTAATTTCCTCCAGAATGGATTAGAGTCCGGCCCATAAAAGGACGGACGAATGAAGAAGCAGCGATTTACGGAAGAGCAGATTATTGCGGTGTTGAAGGAGCAGGAGGCAGGAGCGAAAGCGGCCGATCTCTGCCGCAAGCACGGAATTTCAGAAGCGACGTTTTATAATTGGAAAGCCAAATACGGCGGCATGGAGGTCTCCGAGGCGAAGCGGCTGAAGGCGCTTGAGGACGAGAACGCGAGGCTGAAGAAGCTGCTGGCCGAACAGATGCTGGATGCAGCCGCACTGCGCGAGCTTCTTGCAAAAAATGTATGGTCCGCCTCGTCCGTGCAAGAGTTCGCGACATCGCAAATGACGATTCCAGTTGCATAAATGTATCCGGCCTCTCGCGAGTGGACTGCGGTTGCAGCCAGGCCATGATGAGATCCGCACACGCCGTTCCCAATAAATGGTCCAGGCACGAAGCCCGCTTTTTTGCACAGGGCTTACGGCATGTTGATCCACTGTTTCGTCATCACTATTCCCGAGCCTTGCAATCGAGCTTGGATCCTCAGGTGAAGGCAGGGTCTCTGCGTTCGTAGAGCGCTCCAGGCCTGGTCAGGACGACCCAGACGATCCGGGCCATTTTAGCGGCAAGTGCGACGACAGCTTTGTTGGGGTGCATCCGAGCCTGAAGGCCATCCAGCCAGTTCCCCAATCGATCTCGTGTTCGGTCGAGGTGCCGAAAGCAGGATCGTGCTCCATGTACGAGGAGCTTGCGCACATAGCGGTTCCCCCGCTTGCTGATGCCGAGAAGCTTCTGCTTTCCTCCGGTCGAGTATTCCCGTGGCACAAGGCCAAGCCACGCTGCCAGATCGCGAGCTTTCTGGAATTGCCGGCCGTTTCCAATGGCAGCCAGGAGCGCAGTTGCCCCCAACGCTCCGATCCCAGGGATCGTCATGAGCCGTCTTGCGGCATCCTCTCGACTGGCTACAGCTTCGATCTCGCGTGTGACGTCGCCGATGCGTCGTTCCAACTGGCCTAGATCGGTGAACAAATCTGCAAGCAGCTTACGCATCGCCGACGAAAGGTCGTTTGACCGGTCCTCGATAACTTGCGGCAGGTCGAGCTTGAACAGGCCCGCGCCTTGCCGCAGGGCGATCCCGTATTCGAGGCAGAATGCTCGCATTTGATTGATCAGGCGTGTCCTTGTGCCGATCATCTGATCCCGCACCCGGTGCAAAGCCTGAAGATCGGCTTGTTCTTCGCTTTTGAGTGCTGCAAACCGCATCGTTGGTCGGGTCGCCGCCTCAGCGATCGCCTCCGCATCGATGATATCGGACTTGTTCGATTTGACGTAGGGCTTCACAAACTGTGCGGGGATCAAGCGTACCCTATGCCCGAGAGCCTGTATCTTCCTGGCGATCCACTGAGATCCCGCGCACGATTCCATCCCCACGATCGCCGGCGCCGCTCGTTCGAAGAACTGCAGCAGTGTGTCGCGTCGGAACCGAACCTTCTGGACGGGCACGCCATCGCTTCTGAGACCGACGACGTGGAATATGTTCTTGCCGATATCAATTCCGTAGACAGCCGCTGGGCGCGGCACATTGCGCTGTGGCATTGCAACCTCCTTCAGTTTGAAAGCCTCATGATGCGGCAGGAGGACGAGGCGGACCATCCCATTAATGGTAGGGCCTGCCGCCAAGCGTGACGCCGTCACGCATCTGAAGGCCGTGATGGGTCTTTCGGAACGGCGGGCCTGCCAGATCATATCTGCTGACCGCAAGATGATCCGCTACCGGTCGTGCCGACCGCCGGAGGTGGCGCTGCGAGCAAAGCTGCGCGACTTGGCCAATGAACGACGGCGCTTCGGTTATAGAAGGTTGTTCATCCTGCTCCGGCGGGACGGAGAGCGGTCTGGCGTCAATCGCATCTACCGGCTCTATCGCGAGGGAGGTCTTTCCGTCCGCAAGCGGAAAGCCAGGCGGCGTGCCGTCGGCACGCGTGCGCCGATCCTGGTCGAGGCGAAGGCCAATGCCCGCTGGTCGCTGGACTTCGTGCATGACCAGTTTGCCTGCGGCAGACGCTTTCGCGTGCTCAACATTGTCGATGATGTGACGCGCGAATGCCTGGCAGCGATCCCGGACACGTCTATCTCTGGTCGGCGGGTCGCCCGAGAACTGACGACGCTGATCGAACGACGCGGCAAGCCAGGAATGATTGTCTCCGACAACGGCACCGAACTCACGTCGAATGCCATCCTCGCCTGGTCGAAAGATCACAAGGTCGAATGGCACTACATCGCGCCAGGAAAGCCGATGCAGAATGGCTATGTCGAGAGTTTCAACGGGCGCATGCGCGACGAGCTGCTCAACGAAAGCCTGTTCTTCGGCCTCGATCATGCCCGCAGCGCCATTGCTGAATGGGCGGACGACTACAACCATTTCCGGCCGCACTCCTCGCTCGGATACCAAACCCCGGCAGATTTTGCCGGGACCATCGCCGCAACCGGCTCCAACGCTACGCAAGATGAAGGCTACGCGTTTCCGCCGGTTGCTCACACCGCGCCACTTGGCGTATTCAAAACCGCCGGGGCTCTAGTCGCCGCTGGATGAAAGTTCCATGGCAGGTCAGCGATCATCCGCGTAGCGACCAGCACACGTTCTCCCGTTGACGGATATCAATTACCGGCAAACCCTGGCGGTTATCCTCCTCGATCGAGCGCCTCTCCGTCTTGCCGATGAGGGCGGTGCAGTTTGATCTGGAGCGCCGATGCCTGCAAACTCAGTCTTGGTCCAATCCGAACCCGAGCACAACGATACGTTCCCTTACGGGCTAAGCGCCGCCGAAGCGGCGGAGCGTCTGGCGCGATTCGGGCCGAACCGCCTTCCCGAGCCCAGGACCCCCTCCCTGCTCCTGGTCTTCCTCGCGCAATTCCGCAGCCCGCTCATCTATATCCTGCTGATCGCGGCTGCGGTCTCGCTTCTCTTCAGCGAGGCCGAGGATGCCGTGTTCATCGGCATCGTGCTGGTGCTGAACGGCGTGATCGGCGGCATCCAGGAATATTCCGCCGGCCGTGCCGCGGCAGCCTTGCGCAGCCTTGAACAGCCGGTTGCGACCGTCGTCCGCGATGGGACGGCGCAGGAGATCGAGGCGTGCCTGCTGGTTCCGGGCGATCTCGTCCGGATCGAGGCCGGCGGCCGCATCCCGGCCGATATCGAGCTTTTCGAAGCCAATGACCTGCTCTGCGACGAGTCACTTCTGACGGGCGAGTCCGCGCCGGCGCGCAAGACCGTCACCGCCATAGGGGCGCCGAACGAAAAAAGGAAATCCGGCCTTGCGTTTGCAGGCAGCCTCGTCACGCGCGGCCGCGGCACCGGCCTGGTTGTTGCGACCGGCCTTTCGACCGAAATCGGCAGGATCGCCGCCGAGATCGACAGGGTCTCGATCAGCCCGCCGCCGCTGATGATCCGGTTGAAGCATTTTTCGAACATGATCGCCTGGAGCGTCGGAATCGCCTCCGCCTTGCTCATCGCCATCGGCCTGTTTCGCGGGCTTGCCTGGAGCGACCTGTTCATGATGTCGGTCGGGCTTGCGGTCAGCGCCATTCCGGAAGGCCTGCCGATCGCCATCTCGATCGCGCTGGCGATCAGCATGCGCCGCATGGCCCGGCGCAATGTCATCGTTCGCCGCATGCCGGCCGTCGAGTCCCTCGGATCCTGCACGATGATCGCCACCGACAAGACGGGGACGCTCACCCTCAACGAGCTGACGGTCACCGATATCCGCCTGCCCGACGGCAGCGAACTTGTGCTCGATGCCGGCATGGATCTCGATACCTGCGAGATCCGCGGGTCGAACCTCAGCCCGGCGGAGGCGCGTGACCGTGCCGAGAGACTGCTGAAGGCGGCCGTCCTGCCCAATGAGGGCGCACTCACCCGCCATGCGGACGGCTGGAAAGGCGTCGGCGATACGGTTGACATCGCTCTCCTGGCTGCGGCCCGCAAGGGCGGCCTCGAGCAGGAGGCGATGAAGGACAACTACCCGCTGCTCGCGCGCATCCCCTATGAGCCGGACCTCAAATATGCCGCCTCGTTCCACCGCCGGGGCGAGCGGGTACGCATCTTCGTCAAGGGATCGGCGGAAACCCTGATCGACATGGCGGACCGGATGGATGGCGGCAACGGCATCGTGCCGATCGATCGCGAGATGCTTCTCCGGCAAAAGCAGGAGATGGCCGAGCGCGGGCTCAGGGTGCTCGCGTTTGCGGAAGGGGAAATCCGCGGCGGTTCGGACGAGACCTTCGGTTATCATCACCTGGTCGATCTGATGTTTCTCGGCCTTGCCGGCATGCAGGATCCGATCCGCCCGGAAGTTCCGCAGGCGATCCGGGATTGCTACGCCGCCGGTGTAACGGTGGTGATGGTAACCGGCGACGATCCGAAGACAGCCGCCGCCATCGCCGCGGAGGCCGGGCTGCGGTTCACGCCCGATCAGATCACCACCGGCGCCGAGGTCGGAAAGGCGCAGGAGGCCGGGCAGGAAACACTCGACGCACTGACCGGGCGGGCGCGCATCTATGCCCGGGTCGCCCCGGCGCAGAAGCTCGCGATCGTGCTGTCGCTCGCCCGCAACGGTCATTTCGTGGCCGTCACCGGCGACGGCATCAACGACGCTCCCGCCCTGAAACACGCCCATGTGGGCGTGGCAATGGGCTGCAAGGGAACTGAGGTCGCCAAGGAAAGCGCCGATATCGTCGTCACCGACGACAATTTCGCGTCGATCGTCAGCGGCATCCGCGAAGGCCGCACCGCCTATTCGAATATCCGCAAGGTGATCCTGATGCTCGCCGCGACCGGTGCGGCCGAAATGCTGCTCTTCCTGCTGGCAATTCCGCTCGGGCTGCCCATGCCGCTGCTTCCGGTGCAGTTGCTCTGGCTCAATCTCGTCACCAACGGCATCCAGGACGTCGCGCTTGCCGGCGAGAAGCCGGAGGGGGACGAACTGGCGCGGCCGCCGCGCCGTCCGAAGGAGCCGATCTTCGACCGGCTGATGATACGACGGATCGTCCAGTCGATGCTGGTCATCGGCGGGGGCGGTTTCGCGATCTTCTCCTATCTGCTGTATCAGGGCTACGAGATTTCGCAGGCGCGCAACATGCTGCTGCTGCTTTTCGTGCTCTTCGAGAACATCCAGACCTTCACCAGCCGCTCGGAGCGCCGATCGATCTTCTCGTTGAACTTCTTCGGCAACCCGCTGCTGATCCTCACCGTCATCGCCGCCCAGGCCATCCATATTTCGGCGATGTATATCCCCTGGTTTCGCGAAACCCTCGATCTCGCCCCGATCTCGTTCGCCGAATGGGCTTTGATGCTGCTTGCAGCCTCCTCGATCCTGGTGGTCACCGAACTGGACAAATGGCGCGTCCGCAGAACGGGCCCGGCCTGATCGCCCTTCGCACCCTTCGCGATTGCGCCAGGTCAAGGCCCGAGTGGATACGATGGGAGAAGCTCGAAGGCAGAGAAGGATGATCGCCACCAGAGGAGCACAGGATGCTTGCCAGAGATTTGATGACCACCCGGCTGGTTCACGTCAGCCCCGGAACCAGCCTCCGGCACGCGATCCGGATGATGATCGACAACGACATCAGCGGCCTGCCGGTGATCGACGATCATTGGACATTGTGCGGGATGCTCACCGAAGGAGACATTCTGAAGCGCCACGAATTCAACCTCTCGCCGAAGGCTGCTCCGGACAACAGCGACCCGGCATTCTTCGAAAACTACGTCAAGACGCACGGGTTGAAGGCAGAGGACTGCATGAGCCGCAAGGTCGTCAGCGTGGCGCCTGGCGCCAGTGTTGCCGAGATCGTCGCGCTGATGCGCCTCCATGCCATCAAGCGCGTTCCGGTCCTCGACAACGGCAGGCTCGTCGGGATCGTCAGCCGCCGCGATGTCCTCAAGATCGCCATCGCCACCCCTGACGTGATCGCCCGCGGCGACGATGCGCTGCAGCTCGCCGTCGCGACGCGGCTCCTGGCGGAACTGGGTCTTGGCAAGGACAAGGTCGAGGTCAGGGTGCGCGACTCGGTCGTGGAGGTCATCGGCGAGTTTGCCTCCGATGCGGAGCAAGAAGCGATACGTATCCTGGCCGCCAGCATAGCCGACGTCGGGGGCGTCGTTATCCGCACGCCGACGGCGCAACCGGCGCGATAAGCGGCAGGCAATGCCAAGTGATCCGCCCTTCGGGTTCACCCCCGCGGGGCGGATCTTTGCGTCCGGGGGGGGCAGGTATCCCCCTTCCCTGTCGCTGCTTATCTATAGACGCAAAACCTGCCTCCCGCCGACTGCGTGAGACAGGCAAGATTTGCCGGATGTTTCCATGCTTTACCGGGCGATCAGGACGGGGAACCTGCTTTCTCGCACCATCGAGGCCGTCACCCCGCCAAAGATCCGCTCTCGCAGCCGCGAATGTCCGTAGGCGCCCATCACGATGAGGTCGGCGTCGATCTCCAGCGCATGCCTTTCGAGCACGTCTTCCACCGGCCGGCCGCCGCTTGCCAGCTGTTCGACGACGACCTTTACGCCGTGGCGGGCGAGATAGGCGGCAACGTCGGCTCCGGGTTCGCCGCCGCTGACCCAGTAGGAGCTGTCGGGATCCACGAGCACGACATGCACCTCTTCGGCCCAGGTCATCATCTCAAGAGCCTCGCGTGCGGCCTGAGCGGCCTCGGCACGGGAATTCCAGGCGAGCAGCATCCGCCTCGGCTTCAGCGTCGTCTTGCGGTCCTTCGGCACCAGCAGGAGAGGACGCCGCGCTTCGAACACGCCGCCATCGATGATCTTGCTGGCAAGGGCGGGGTCACTGCGTATGCCGTCTCCGATCACAAGCACATCGGCATAAAGCGCGCGACGGTGAATTTCCTCGCTGATGAAAACGCCTTCCGCATAGATGACGTCGACATCGAACGAGAGGCCGTTCGTCCCGCAGGCGCCGGCTGCCTGTTTCTCGATGCCGTTGAGCAGTCTCAGATCTTCGTCTCGCTGGTCGAGCCATATCGTGCCGGCCGGAAAATCTCCCATGTTTGCCGGAACGGCGAGGCCGATGACCACCACGGAAAGATGCGCTTCGAGTTCGGCCGCGATCTCCATGGCACGGGCGAGATCAGCGGTAGGTTCCGTATTGCCGATCATTGCGAGCACTGTCTTGAACGACATTGTCTTTCTCCTCTGCATAAGGCCTTGATCGGCCCTGTGGAGGAAAGCCTAGAACCGGCACCCGCCCGAGCCATGATCTTCGTCAATCGGACCGGATAATTTGAAACGGGTGCGCGCCGCCCGTCGATTGGCTAGGATCGAAAGCGGCGCCCGCCGCCATGAGGAAAGCTCGTCATGCCGAAACGCAGCGCAGGTCTATTGATATTCCGGCGAACGGCCGGATATCGGCAAGTGTTTCTGGTTCATCCCGGCGGGCCGTTCTGGGCAGCCAAGGACGAGGGGGCGTGGTCGATTCCCAAGGGCCTTGTCGATGAAGGCGAGGACGAACTGGCGGCTGCGAAACGGGAGGTTTTCGAGGAGGTGGGAGCGCGAATAGATGGCCCCTTCGAATGGCTCGGGGAATATCGCCAGCCCGGCGGCAAGCGCGTCCTCGCCTGGTCGGTAGAAGCCGATATCAACACGGCAATCGTTGTCAGCAACATGTTCCAGATCGAGTGGCCGCCGAAATCGGGACTGATGAAGGAGTTCCCGGAAGTCGACCGGGCCGGATGGTTCGGCCTCGACGAGGCGGAACGCAAGATATTGAAGGGTCAGCAGCCCATTCTCGTCGATTTCGCGGCCCGCGGGCGGCCATAGCGAGAAGCGCGCAAATCCGGCTTTTGCCTCGCCGATGTGCCGAGCCGCTGGTAAAAACCTTCCGCGCTTGACTTAGATCACCACAACGCCCGTGATGGGCGGATACGAAACTGCCGACATCAGCGTTCATGGAGCCTCCTTTGAACCGTATCGCAAAAGCCGCCATCATTGTCGCAGTCGTAGGTGCCGCCGGTTATTTCGGCTGGCGGTATCAGCAGGACCTTCGGGCCGCGCAAGCCATGCAGGGAATTGCCAGCGGCAACGGCCGCATCGAAGCCGTCGAGATCGACATCGCGGCGAGGACCGCGGGGCGACTTTCCGACATTCTGGTGAAGGAAGGCGACTTCGTCAAAGCCGGCGCGGTCGTCGCCCGCATGGATATCGAACAGCTCGCCGCCCAGAAGCGGGAAGCGGAAGCCCAGCTTGCCAGGGCGAGGATCGCCATCGAAACCGCGAAAAGCCTGGTCGTCCAGCGCCGGGCGGAAAAGGAAGCCGCGGCCGCAACCGTTTCCCAGAACGAGGTCCAGCTGCAATCGGCGCGCAAGCGGCTTGCGCGCAGCGAGCAGATGAGCCGCAGCGGGTCGGTTTCCGACCAATTGCTGGACGACGACCGGGCCCGGGTCGAGGGAAGCGTGGCAACCGTCTCCGCCGCCAAGGCCAACCTTGCGGCGACGGATGCGGCAATCGGCGCGGCGCAGTCTCAGGTCATCGACGCCGAGGCCTCGGTCGAGGCGATGCAGGCGACCGTCGCTCGCATCGACGCCGATCTGCGCGATTCCGAGCTCAAGGCTCCGCGTGACGGACGGGTGCAATATCTCGTGGCGCAGCCCGGTGAAGTGGTCGCCGCCGGCGGCCGCGTGCTCAACATCCTCGATGTCGGCGACGTCTACATGACCTTCTTCCTGGCCACGGAAGAGGCCGGGCGCACCCCGATCGGCGGCGAGGCCCGCATCGTCCTCGATGCCGCCCCTCAATATGTCGTTCCGGCCCGGATTTCGTTCGTCTCCGATGTGGCACAATTTACGCCGAAGACGGTGGAGACCGAGGAGGAACGCCAGAAGCTGATGTTCCGCCTGCGGGCACGGGTCTCTCCTGAGCTGCTTCAGAAATATATCGCCCAGGTCAAGACCGGCTTGCCGGGCCGGACCTATGTGAAGCTCGATCCCGCCGCCGAGTGGCCCGCGGCCCTGTCACAGCCGCTCACGCCATGAGCCCGGAACAGCAGGCGATGGCTATCCCGGCGGAACCGGCCTATGTGGCGAGGCTGAAGGACGTCAGCCATTCCTACGGCGGCACGCGTGCCATCGACGGCATAAGTCTCGACGTGCCGGCAGGCCGGATGATCGGCCTGATAGGCCCCGACGGAGTGGGAAAGTCCTCGCTGCTTTCGCTGATCGCCGGCGCCCGGCAGATCCAGACCGGAGAGATCGAGGTGCTTGGCGGCGATATGCGCGACGCCCGTCACCGGGACCGCACCTACCCGGCCATCGCCTACATGCCGCAGGGGCTCGGCAAGAACCTCTATCCGACGCTGTCGGTGTTCGAGAATGCCGACTTCTTCGCCCGCCTGTTCGGCCAGGGCCGCGAGGAACGGGAATACCGCATCGCCAACCTTCTGAAGCGCACCGGCCTGTCGGGCTTCGAGGACCGGCCGGCGGGCAAGCTTTCGGGCGGCATGAAACAGAAGCTCGGCCTCTGCTGCGCGCTCATCCACGATCCCGACCTTCTTATCCTCGACGAGCCGACCACCGGCGTCGATCCGCTGTCGCGGCGGCAGTTCTGGAGCCTTGTCGAGGATATCCGGAGGGAGCGGCCGCAGATGAGCGTGATCGTGGCGACCGCCTACATGGAGGAAGCGGCCCGCTTCGAGTGGCTGGCGGCCATGGATGCCGGCAGGGTGCTGGCGACCGGCACGCCGCGGCAGATCCTAACCCGTACCGGCGCGCACACTCTCGACGAAGCCTTCATCCAGCTCATGCCCGAAGAGAAACGCGCCGCCCACCACGCGGTCGCGATCCAGCCTGCGGACTTCACGGAGGCTGACTTCGCCATCGAGGCCGAAGGCCTGACCATGCGCTTCGGGGACTTCACGGCGGTGGACAATGTCAGCTTCCGCATCCGCCGTGGCGAGATCTTCGGCTTTCTCGGCTCGAACGGCTGCGGCAAATCGACGACGATGAAGATGCTGACCGGCCTTCTGCCCGCAAGCGAGGGGACGGCGAAACTTTTCGGCAAGCCGGTCGATCCGAAGGACATGGATGTTCGGCGGCGTGTCGGCTACATGAGCCAGGCCTTCTCGCTCTATGGCGAGCTGACGGTCCGTCAGAACCTCGACCTGCATGCGCGCCTGTTCCAGCTGCCGGCTGACACGATCCCGGCGCGGATCGGGGAAATGGGGCGGCGTTTCGAGCTTGCCGAGGTGATGGACACGCTGCCCGATGCCCTGCCGCTCGGCGTCCGCCAGCGGCTTTCGCTGGCGGTGGCGCTGATCCATTCGCCGGAGGTGCTGATCCTCGACGAGCCGACCTCGGGCGTCGATCCCATCGCCCGCGACCAGCTCTGGGCGGCATTGATCGAACTCTCGCGGAAGGACCGCGTCACCATATTCATCTCCACCCATTTCATGAACGAGGCGGAACGCTGCGACCGCATCTCGCTGATGCATGCCGGCAAGGTGCTGGTGAGCGATACGCCCGATGCGATCCGCAAAAACCGATATGCCACGACGCTGGAAGAGGCCTTCATCGCCTATCTCGAAGATGCGATCGGGGACCCGGTTGCTTCCTCCGCGCCGGCGTTGCCGACGGCCGAAGGCGAGCGCAAATTCACCGGCCCGCACCGGCATCGCGCCTTCGACCTGCGCCGCGTCTGGAGCTACAGCCTTCGCGAAACCCTGGAGATCCGCCGCGACCCCATCCGCGCCACGCTCGCGCTGATCGGCAGCGTCATCCTGATGTTCGTGATCGGTTACGGTATCAACATGGACGTCAAGGACCTCACCTTTGCGGTCCTCGACCGGGACGACACGGTCGCCAGCCGCGACTATATCGCGGACATCGCCGGTTCCCGCTACTTCATCGAGCAGCCACCGCTTGCAGACTATGCCGATCTCGACCGCCGCATGCGTGACGGCTCCCTGAAACTGGCGATCGAGATCCCGGCCGGTTTCGCCGAACATGTCGCCCGCGGCCATGACGTGGAAATCGGCGCGTGGATCGACGGCGCGATGCCGCAACGGGCGGAAACGACGCGCGGTTATGTGCAGGGCATGCATGCCCACTGGCTGGCCCAGAAGGCGCGCGAGTTCTACGGCGATGCAGCCAGGGGACAATTCTCCATCGAGACCCGCTTCCGATACAATCCCGGCATCGAAAGCCTGGTGGCCATGGTGCCGGCGGTCATTCCGCTGCTGCTTCTCCTGATCCCCGCCATGCTGGCCGCGCTCTCGGTGGTGCGGGAGAAGGAACTCGGCTCGATCGTCAACTTCTACGTGACGCCGGTGACGAGGCTCGAATTCCTGCTCGGCAAGCAGTTTCCCTACCTGGTGCTCGGCATGATGAACGCCGTGCTCCTGTGGCTGTTTGCGATCCTGGTTTTCCAGGTGCCATTCACCGGCAGTCTGCTCGCCTTCGCCACCGCGGCACTTCTCTATGTCGGGTTCGCGACCGCCTTCGGCCTGCTCGTCTCGACTTTCATGTCGAGCCAGATCGCCGCGATCTTCGGGACGACGCTGATGACGATCATACCGGCGGTGCAGTTCGCCGGCATGATCGACCCGGTCTCGTCGCTGCAGGGCGCAGGGGCCGTGATTGGCCGGATCTATCCAACCACCTATTTCAACATCATCTCCCGCGGAACCTTTTCGAAGGGCCTCGGCTTCGACAGCCTGCTTGAAGCCTTCCTGCCGCTCATCGTCGCCGCGCCGTTGCTGATCGCGGCAAGCACCTTCTTTCTCAAGAAACAGGCAAGGTGACGGATGCGGTTCGCTAACGTCTTCCATCTCGGCATCAAGGAACTGCGCGGGCTGATGCGCGACCCGATATTGCTCGGACTGATCGTCTATTCCTTTACGATCGCCGTCTATACGGAGGCAAAGGCTGTTCCCGAGACATTGAACAATGCGCCGATCGCAATCGTAGACGAGGACAGTTCACCGCTCTCGCGCCGGATCGCCGACTCTTTCCTGAAGCCCTATTTCAAGCAGCCGGCGATGATCACCGCGGGTGAGATGGACGCTCGCATGGATTCCGGCACCGACACGTTCGCGCTCGATATTCCGCCGAACTTCCAGAGCGACCTGATCGCGGGCAAGACACCGGTGGTCCAGCTCAACGTCGATGCGACCCGCATGACACAGGCGTTTTCCGGATCCGGGTACGTGCAGAACATCGTCTCGACCGAGGTCTCGGAGTTCTCCGCCCAGGACAACCAGGCGCCGACGGTGGATCTGGCACTGCGCGCCCGGTTCAATCCCGAACTCAACCAGATGTGGTTCGCATCGGTGATGAACGTCATCAACAACGTCACCATGCTGGCGATCATCCTGACCGGTACCGCCCTCATCCGCGAACGCGAGCACGGTACGGTGGAACATCTTCTGGTCATGCCGCTGACGCCGTTCGAGATCATGGCCGCAAAAGTGTGGTCGATGGGGCTGGTAGTGTTCGTCGCCACACTGCTTTCGCTGGTCTTCGTGGTGCAGGGATTGCTGGAGGTGCCGATCGAGGGCTCGGTCGTGCTGTTCATGGCGGGTGCGGCGCTCCATCTTCTGGCGGCAACCGCCATGGGGATCGCGCTTGCGACGTTTGCCGGCTCGATGCCGCAGTTCGGCCTGCTGTTGATGCTGGTGCTTTTGCCGCTGCAGATCCTCTCGGGCGCGACCACGCCCCGCGAAAGCATGCCGGAGGTGATCCAGACGATCATGCTCGCCGCGCCGAACACGCATTTTATCCTGCTCGCCCAGGCGATCCTCTATCGCGGCGCCGGTTTTTCGGTCGTGTGGCCGCAATTCGCCTGGCTTTGCATCATCGCCACGGTGTTCTTTGCGCTCTCGCTGCGCGGCTTCCGCAGGTCACTGAGATAAAGGCGCCTCCCTCCCGAAGGCCATCATGTCTTCTGCCGTCGAAGAAACGGGAGTAGGATCGTCCGGTTCGACCAACCAGGGAGATCGACAATGGAAACGAGAAAAGAGACGCCGTCACCCGGAACGTCCGCCAAAGATGCCGCCAAGGAGCAGGACGATTACCTGGAAGAGTCGCTCGAAGAGACTTTTCCGGCAAGCGATCCCATCGCCCCGGGCCATCCCCAGAAACCGGAGAAAGGGCCGGTCGCTCCCAAGCGCAAGTAACCCGATTTCCGCGCCGACGGCGCGATCGAGGGGCCCAGATATGGACGGACACGTCCGTCGGCAATCCCCGCCGGTCAACTATGTCTTGAGCAAGGCATTTCTCACAACCCCGCACATTGCGTTTGGCGCAAGTCCGGCGCATGATGCTTACTTCAGCAGCTATATAAAGGGCGCTGCTGCTTCAGGATTTTCACGCCCTGGCCCCAATGAAAGGAGGACGTTATGTCTTCCGAATTCTCTCAGTCCACCTCCCGCAACCTGGTCCGCGTCAGCGGCCCCGGATACCGGGAAAATATCGAACTCCATCAATTCGGCGAGCGTCTGCACACACGCGGCATGCTCGTCACGGGCCGGGTCGGCGCAACGGGGGCAGCCATCATGCTTGCCCGTTTTGGCGATCACCCCGAGAAGAGCTTTGGGGCCGCGATATCGGCTTCGTTGAGCAAACACAGAGATACCGTACTACCGCAGCTTTGATGCGTCGGCCGGCAAAGGCAGTGTTTCGCAAATCCGTCATTTCACGCTTTGCATGCCTGTCGGCAGAACATCACTCTCCACCATCCATCGCCGCCCCAGGAGGACAAAATGGCTAAAGGCCAGGTACGAAGTAATCGCGAAACGCGCAAACCGAAAAAAGACAAGGCCGCCGCAGCCACGGCCGCGCCTGCAGGCGCGCAGGTCAAGCTCGCCGGCAGCGGCCTCACCTTGGGCAAGAAGCCGAAATAATAGCCCAGGCCGGAGGCGCCGCGTCACGACGCCTCCGGCCTGATCCTGATCCTTGCGGAGATCGTATTGCCTGGCGTCCGTCACAAGGCATGCGGGGATCGTGAAGACATCGCGCGCCTCTTTTTGTCGGGGCCAGGGCTCGCGTCGGCTCCCTCGGGCGGCAAGTCTTGAAAGTGACGCATTGTATCGCCATATATGATTCACGTTTTCAGCCTTTTCGGCTACCTGATCCTCCCGGTCCTGCCGGTTGCTTGGCGACACCCTTGATTTTGCGAACGTCGAACTCCGCCCTGTCGGCAGGAGAACTCTTGCGTTGGCCGTTGTTACGTCCCGCAGTCTACCCTTTAAGGTTACATCAATGATCGATACCGTCCGCAATGCAGCCCAGAATCTGTTTCGCAAACCCGATGCAGAAGAAGGCTCGAATGCTGCCAAGCTGCAGGAATTCCGCCAGAGACAGGCGCTGAGAAGCCGCGAGATCAAGCTCGCCCAGAAGCAGGAACGCCTCCAGCGGCGCGCGTCGCAATTGCAGCCGGCCTGAACCCGGCCTGACAAGGGGAGCCGTTCCGGCGAGGATGCTCGTTCGGACCATTCCCACGCACATCTCCTCCACCACAAGGACACCATCATGGCCGCCTTCAACTACAACGCCGGCGCGGGGCTCTACCCGTGCAAGAACTGGAAGCGAACGAGCAGGCTTGGCTACAAGAGGTTCGAAACCGTGGCCGAGGCTCTGCGTTTCGCAATCGAGGTGATGCCTGCATCCCTGTTGCGCGGATCCATTCTCGAGGTCGAGGAAGCCCGTTTCGACAGCACCCAGATACAGAGGCTCTACGACGCCGGCGATTATCCGCTGCAGCGGCTCAATCAGTGAGACAGCGGCGGTCCGATGCCGTGTTCGGGTTACCGTATTTTACCCGCCGCGGCCGGTTTTTCCTGTCGCCTTGGCATGGCGCCTGCTATAGCGGTGATCCATGCAGGGTGCGATAAGGCGCTCCGCGCCAGCGCATGCCGCCCCTAATGCTTTTGCGGTGATTGGATGACGATATTTTCCGTCCGGCATGTCACCTCCTATCGGTATACGAGACCGGTGGAGTTCGGCGAACACAGGCTGATGTTCAGGCCGCGGGACAGTTTTGACCAGACTTTGCTGAGTACCCAGCTGAACGTTTTTCCCAAACCGGACTATGTCCGGTGGATTCACGATGTCTTCGGCAACTGCGTGGCGCTCGTCGGGATATCCAAAGCCTCATCCGAGCTGAGGTTCGAAACGATCATCCGCCTCGACCATACGCCTCAGGTGGCGATGGATTTCCAGATCGACGATGAAGCCCTCACCTACCCCTTCGCGTACGATCCCGAAGAAGCCTTTGATCTGGAGCGGACGATCCAGCGCCACTATCCCGATCCCGAGGACCGGGTCGGCAAATGGGCGCGGCAATTCATCAAGGTCGGCCACCCCACCGAGACCGGCCACCTGCTGATGACCATGTGTTTTGCGCTCCACGAAGGTTTCATCTACGCCCGGCGCTCGGAACACGGGACGCAACCACCGCTCGAAACCCTGCAGCTGCGTCGCGGCACCTGCCGTGATTTCGCGCTGCTGATGATGGAGGCGGTGCGGTCGCTCGGATTAGCGGCACGTTTCGTCACCGGCTACATCTACGTGCCCGACCGCGACGGCTCGACGACGCTCGGCGGCGGATCTACCCATGCCTGGTGCCAGGTCTATCTGCCCGGCGCCGGCTGGGTGGAATTTGATCCCACCAATGGCATCGTCGGCAACCGCGACCTGATCCGCGTCGGTGTCGCTCGCGACCCGCGGCAGGCAGTCCCGCTTTCGGGAAGTTACGATGGCGACGAGACCGATTTCGACGGCATGTCCGTGCAGGTCAACGTCACGACCGATGACCACAGCGTGAAACTGCATGGGTGACAGGAACAGCCCGGTTGTTCGAGCGTTGCAGCTGAAGCGCCATTCCGGCGAGAGTTTTTCCATAGGGAACCGATCATGAAGATACGCGCGGGGTTTCGCCTTGGCTATGAATGCCAGCACGATACGGCCATGCTGCTAGTCCTCAACATACATCCCTCGCGTCGCGCGGACCTGCTGAGTGACCAGGTCCTGAGTTTCGATCGGCCGATCGAGGCCTGGAGTTACCTCGACAGCTTCGGAAACTCATGCAGCCGGATCGTCGCGCCGCCGGGGCTGACGACGATCTCGACGGAATTCGAGATCTATGACGACGGCACGCCCGACCCCGTGCCGGAAAACGCCTTCCAGCACGACATCAAGGATCTGCCGGACGATGTGCTGGTCTTCCTGCTCGGCAGCCGCTACTGCGACACCGACCGCCTGGCGGATTTCGCCTGGAAGACATTTTCCGCAACACCTCTCGGCTGGCCGCGGGTACAGGCGATCCTCGATTTTACCCATAACCACATCACCTTCAACTACCAGAACGCGGATCCGCTGCGGACAGCTTTCGGAGGATTTACCGACCGTACGGGCGTGTGCCGCGACTTCGCGCATCTCGCCATCACGCTTTGCCGCTGCATGAACATCCCCGCCCGGTACTGCACCGGCTATCTCGGCGATATCGGCGTCCCGGTCGATGTCAACCCGATGGATTTCAGCGCCTGGTTCCAGGTCTATCTCGGCGGTCGCTGGAATACGGTCGATGCCCGCCACAACACACCCCGCATCGGGCGCATCCTGATGGCCACCGGGCGGGATGCGACGGACGTGGCGCTTTCGACCGCCTTCGGCCCCGCGATCCTATCCTCTTTCGAAGTGACGACCGAAGAAATGCCGGCATCGGCCTAGATTTTCAAATCGCCGGCGCGCTCAACCTGCGAGACCTTGATGCAGATACCGCTGATATTCTTTCGCCATATAGAAAGCCTATCCTCGGTTGTGTAATTCGCGATTTTCAAAACAAAAAGTTGACACTTCGGTCCCCGTACGGTAGGGAGAAAACCTCGATACTTTGTTTGCCGATATTTGTTTTTGCTGCGCATCGCGCTTCTTGACGAACTTTCCCTCTCAAAAGTCGAAACACCCGCCGTGCGTCGCCCGGTGGATTATCAATGTTGCTATGAAAGGGTTCGTTATGGCCACCGGCACAGTTAAATGGTTCAACGCCACCAAGGGCTTCGGCTTCATCCAGCCTGACGACGGCAGCGCCGACGTCTTCGTTCACATCTCTGCCGTCGAACGCGCTGGCATGGGCTCGATCGTTGAAGGCCAGAAGCTTGGCTTTGAACTCGAGCGTGACCGCAAGTCGGGCAAGATGTCCGCAGGCCAGCTCCAGGCTGCCTAAAACTTTAGCCTCCCATGACCACGGACGTACTGGCATGGCGGCAAGAGATATGTGAAGGCCAGGCGTATGTCTGGCCTTTTTCCGTTGAGGAATCTGGCTGACGCGAATATCTGCATAACCTCCCGGTAGGCGCGATATTCGTTTCGACCGCAACATTTCAGATCTGACAAGGAAGATACATTGAGACACCCGAGCGACAACAGCTTTGCCGAGCGCCGCAAAACCGCAGCGGATGCTAAACGCGAGCTTTTGGCAAAGTTTGCGACCGCCCCCAAACCGACAGATCCCGCAATGCAGGAACGCCGCGCCGAGCGCGAGGCTATCGCGGCCGCGAGGGAAGCCCGCCGCGCCGAGCGCGAGGCCCAGAAGGCTGCCGAGAACGAGCGCCTGCTCCAGGAAGCGGCCGCACGGGCCGCCGCTGCGGAAGCCCATGAAAAGGCCGAGGCCGAAGCCCGGCAAGCGGAAACCAACGACCGGATTGCCCGGGTGATCGCCGATGAAGCCGCCCGCAAGGCGGAGCGCGATCGTCGTTACGCTGCACGCAAGGCCCGCCAGGGCTGATATTTGAGGCATGTGCCTGAGGACGTGCAGGCACATCCCGCTTCGGGCGAGCCGCATGCCGAGGCCAAAAAGGTGGATCGATTTCCATGAACGCCACAGCCCATGCGATTGCGCCCGCTGCCGAAGACGATATCGGCGCCTGGCTCAAGATTCTTTCGAAATACCGGCAGCCGCGTTTTGGACGCAGCGCCTTCGAGCTGCTTGTCACAGTACTGCCGTTCGCCGCCTTCTGGGCCGGCGCCTATGTTTCCGTTTTCCTGGGCTACCCGATCGGTCTGATCCTCGTCCTTCCGGCCGCGGCCTTTCTGTTGCGGCTGTTCATGATCCAGCACGATTGCGGCCACGGCTCGTTCTTCGCCCGCCGGCGTCTCGACAATTGGACCGGGCGAGTGCTCGGAGTGCTGACCCTGACGCCCTATGATTACTGGCGCCGGGCGCATGCCGCCCATCACGCCTCGGCCGGCAACCTGGACGAGCGCGGCATCGGGGACATCACCACGCTGACGATCAACGAATATCGGGGCCTGCCCTGGTCGCGCCGGCTTGCCTACCGGCTTTATCGCCACCCGCTGGTGATGTTCGGCATCGGACCCGCCTGGCTTTTCCTCTTCAAGCAGCGCCTGCCGTTCGGAATGATGAAATCGGGCTCCATGCCCTGGATTTCGACGATGGCGACCAATCTTGCGGTCGCCATTCTGGCGGCCCTGATGATATGGGCGATCGGGCTCGTGCCCTTCCTGCTGGTCCATCTGCCGATCGTGCTGATCGCGGGGGCCGCCGGTGTGTGGCTCTTCTACGTCCAGCATCAGTTCGAGGAAACCCATTGGTCGAAGACCGAGGAATGGCAGTTTCCGGAGGCCGCTCTTCACGGCGCATCCCATTACGACCTGCCGCTGGCGCTGCGTTGGCTGACCGGCAATATCGGCATCCACCACGTCCATCACCTGTCGAGCCGTATCCCCTATTACCGGCTACCCGAAGTGCTGCGCGATCACCCCGAGCTTGCCGGCATCGGCCGCATAACGCTTTGGCAGAGCATCCAATGCGTCAAACTCGTGCTGTGGGACGAAAAGAGCCGAAAGCTCCTGTCGTTCCGCGATGCCGCCAGGGCAGCAAAGATTTCTTAACCGATGCAATCTGCGAGGCTGATACCAGCGCCTGCGCAGCCAATGCACTAAGACTACCTCCGTACCGATCAAGGACCGAACATTGAACACGACCGAGAACACCAAGACGACCGCCACCCCGACGCCTGCGGCGCATGCGTTGACCGTCGAGCTGACGCCGACCCAGATCAGGGGCCTGAAGCTCGCCAAGGATGGTGACCTGTTTCCGCAGGAAGCCAAGAAGTGGACACATCTGAATGCGGTCGTGACCTATGCGCGGAACGACCGGTTCAAGGAACGGCCGCAGAAGATCAAGTTCCTGACGACCACGACCTTGAATGAGCTGCGGGAATACGGCCTTCTGCGTATCCTCAACGAGGACGTCCCGGCGGAAGAATCCGCGCATGGGATCACCATGGCCGGCAAAATGTGGCTTCTGAAGAACAAATAGCCGACAGCGCCACACCGCCCCAATAGGCAGGCAGCCGGATCACATGAAATACGGCTGCGCCGGATCTCTCAACTCTTGGAGAGCGGAGAGACCTCCCCTTGTATTTGTCCGCGCTCGCCCCATATTGGGGCAGGTAGCAGATTCAGAACGGGCGCTGCGATCAAGGGCGCGAGCCCTGGCCCCAACGAGGAGGACGACATGTCTTCCATCAGGCGAATCCAACCTTTTTCCCAGACAGGCCCGCAATTGCATCGGGCAGGCTACGGTGGTCTGTTCCGCATGGTCGTGCCTGGGATATCCATGGCATTCATTCTCTACATCCTGCTTCGCGATCTGTTCTGACACGGCAACACGCATCATCAGAAACCCGGAATGCCGTTTCCAAGAGAAATGCCTTCCATCTCGAACTGAAAACATCATGACCCTGATATTCCCGAACAGAAGCCGCAGTTTCGACGAAGCGCGCAAGGTCGTTCGTTTCCTGGGTTATGACGGCATGTTCGAGGTCAGGTTTTTCGTGGAAGCCAAAGCACTCGCCAATAACGCTGCGACAGGCATGTCGGAGGACGATTACCTCCGGGCTTTCGATGCGGCCAGATCCAGCATTCAGGATGCAGCAATGAAGGCGTATCGTCCCAATCGGGGCACCACCTATACGCTGACGGCGGCCGACCTCGTTTGATCCGGGTTGGCCCGAATGCGGCTGATGCGAGACCGATATCGCTTCCGGATGCAGAGACGGACGTGCAGTAGCGTGCCGAAATCATTTCCGAGCGGAACCCTGGCGTCCTTCGCCGCAAACGCTGTCAGTGAACGGTGCTCAGATCATAGACCAATCCATCGTCCCAGGGACCTGCGTCCCGGAGTGTATCAAGGCTATGGCCGCCCTGAGACGCTGAGGACCAGAAATGGACCTTTTCGCACCCATCCAGTTTTGCGCGCAGCTTGGCGTATTCGAAAAGACGTTTCGCAACGCCCTGGTCATCGACGAGGCCAATGGATGCAAAAACCGGTATTTCGAGCTGGCGCCCGTAAACCGGATGTTCGCGGGCAAAGACATGGCAAAGGCCGCGGACATATCCTTGCGCATCCGTAACGGCCAGCCAATCGCGACGCAATGAGGCCGAGGCCGTCAGCCGTTTCCACGTCTGGAGGTCCAGGCCCGACAGGACCAGCTGGACAACCGCAAAAGCGCGATAGACATCCGCCGCGTTCAGGACTCCCACGTCGTAATTCATCTCCATATCCTCCCTCCGCCAGAAGGCCCGTGAAGTCACGCAGGGCCGGCCACCTAAGCTCTCGAGTTTTAGCGTCGTCAGCGCCGCCGACATTGACGCGCATCAACGGGCGCGCGCCACGGCCATCTGCTTCCGCTTGCGCTGGGTCAATGAACCGACCCCGGGGGCCGGATAACTCTTCGCGCACTTGTGCTTTCCACAACAAGGAGACGAAGATGACCCGAACGATGAAAGCCGCCGTCGTGCGCCAATTCGGCAAGCCGCTCGCGATCGAATGCGTCCCGGTGCCCATTCCAGGACCCGGCGAAATCCTTGTCAGGGTCATGGCCTGCGGCGTGTGCCACACCGACCTTCACGCCGCCGACGGCGACTGGCCCGTCAAGCCGAGCCCACCGTTCATTCCCGGGCATGAAGCCGCCGGCATCGTTGCCGAGCTTGGACCTGGGGTGACGGGATTGAAGGAAGGCGATGCCGTCGGCGTCGCGTGGCTGCACGATGCCTGCCTTCGCTGCGAATATTGCGAAACCGGGTGGGAGACGCTTTGCGAGCACCAGCACAATACGGGCTACAGCTGCAATGGCGGCTTTGCGGAATATGTCATCGCCTCCGCTGCCTTTGCCGCAAGGCTGCCCCAGGACGTCGATTTCGCGGCGATCTCGCCGATCCTCTGCGCCGGCGTGACCACCTACAAGGGGCTCAAGGAGACCGAGGCGAAGCCCGGCGAATGGGTGGCGATTTCCGGGATCGGCGGGCTCGGCCATGTGGCGATCCAATATGCCAAGGCGATGGGGCTGCATGTGGTGGCACTGGACGTCAGCCCGGAGAAGCTGGCGCTTGCCCGAAATCTCGGCGCCGATCTCGCCGTGGACGCCCGCTCGCTGACTGCGGTGGAGGAGACGCTGAAAGCAACCGGCGGAGGCGCGCATGGGGTGCTGGTCACCGCCGTCTCGCCTCCAGCTTTCTCGCAGGCGCTCCGGATGGTCCGGCGCAAGGGAACCGTCAGCCTGGTCGGCCTGCCGCCCGGCGAATTCCCGACGCCGATTTTCGACGTGGTGTTGAAACGCATCACCGTGCGCGGTTCGATCGTCGGGACAAGGCGTGATCTCGACGAAGCCATCGCCTTCGCCACGGAAGGCAAGGTCAAGGCGGAAATCCACAAGGCTCCGCTCGAAGACATCAACGATATCTTTGCGCAGCTGAAGGACGGCAAGGTCGACGGGCGCATGGTGCTGGATTTCTCGTAGGCTTCCCGATCTCCCTTCCGCGTCGGGCGACATACGTCCGACGCGGCAGTCAATTCCGCAGGATCGCGGCGGTGATCGCTTCAGGCGTTTTTGATGCGTCGACAAGCCGCCAGGCTATACCGGTGGGTTTGCGGGCCAGTTGGCCCGACAGCACGTCCGTCGTCGCGTCTGAAGGGCCTACCGCCCGCTCCCGAACCCGCTGCCAGAGCACTTCCGGGTCTGCCTCGAGCCAGATGCCCTGAAAGCCTGCCCCGGCCTTCGCAGCGGCACCCTCCATGAGGAGCCGGTTGGCCGGATCGTCGAAAACCGCGTCAGCAACCACGGATCCGCCCTCGGCAAGGATCAACTCCGCATGCCTCGCCATCTCGCGATAGACCTTTTTCGATACTTCGGGTTGATAGGCGGAAACCGGGAGCCTCGTCTCGGCCGAGACACCATGCAGGGCTTTGCGGATTCGGTCGCTTTCGACGATCCTGGCACCCGGAGGCGCGCCGACCTTGGCGGCCAGGCGATCCGCGACCGTCGTCTTGCCGGAACCGCTGAGGCCGCCGATCGCGATGAGGCGCGGCGGCGTTTCCGCCAGCAGAGCCTGGGCGAGATTGAAATAGGACCTCGCCTCATCCGCCAGCCCGGCGGCATCCTGCCCCGGCTCTTCAGCCTGCGTCGCCGTCACATGCGCGCGAACCGCCGCCCTGATCGCCATCAGGAACGGCAGGAGGCAGAACCCGTCCTCGTCATCGGTTTCATCCAAATAACGGTTCATCACCAGATTGGCGAGGTCGGGAAAACCGCGGTGCCACAGATCCATCAGCAGGAAAGCGAGATCGTAAAGGACATCGACGGTGGCGATCCCGAGATTGAATTCGATGCAGTCGAACAGGCATGGCTCGCCGCCCAGCAGGCAGATATTGCGCAGATGAAGATCGCCGTGGCAGCGGCGGACCTTGCCCGCCAGCGCCCGCCGATCGAGAAGCTCACCATGCCGCATCAGCCGGGACCGAAAGCTCCCGCCAAGCCTGGCCAGTTCCGCCGGGCCGAAGACATGGCTGGTGGCAAATCCGGCATCGTTGATATCGAGAACGGCTTCGATATTGGCCGCCCCACCTCCCTTTGAGACGACCGGTGCCCGGCGATGATAATATGCGATCATCCGGGCGGTCTGCGTCATCAATTCCGGCGTCAGCCGGCCCGCAACCGCGATGCGGTCGAAGAGCTGGTTCTGCCCGAACCGGCTCATCTCGACGACGGCATCGACGAGCGGTCCTTCGCCGTCGAACTCCAGTGTCCCGGCGTCGGAGCGGGTGATACGCCGCACGCCGATATAGAGGCCGGGCGCGGTCTCGCTGTTCAGCGCAACCTCCTTGCGGCAGGCATGCTCGCGGATCGTGGCCGTCGAGAAATCGAGATAGGGCAGCTTCAGCGCCTTCTTCAGCTTGTAGACCCGGTCGCCGACGAGGAAAATCATGGAGATATGCGTCTCCATCCGCTCGACGGGGCCTGTGAGCCCGTAGGATGCCGGGTCGGCCAAAAAGGCAATGATGCCGCCTTGATCGTCATATGCCATATCCGGCCTCCTGCTCCGCCGCCTCTATCGACCAAGAGGCCATTCAACGGCCTCCTGGACCTTGATATCGGTCAACGGGCTGGCACGACACCGGTTGCGTCTTGCGCGGCGCCCGGCCAGGACTTCAGCGCCCGGAGCGTGGGCGTCTTCTTGAGGATATGGCCGTCCATCCGCGCGAGCAGGCTGTCAAGCAGGGTCACGGCCTCGCCGACGGCCGGCCCCTTGTTCAGCATGACGCATTCCGCCCGAGCCGCCATGGCCGCATCGGTCATCTCGCCGCGCGACGGCAGGCCGTCCTTGACCAGGTCTTCGAGAACCTGCGTCGCCCAGACTGTCGGCACTGCCGCCGCTTCGCAGATCCACAGCAGCTCCTCCTGCATTTCCGCGACCCGTTCGAAACCGATCTCGGCAGCCAGATCGCCGCGGGCGATCATCACGCCGAACGGCCGGTTGCGGCAGCGCGCCCGCGCGATCAGCGCCGGCAGGTTGGTGACGGCCTGCGGCTGTTCGATCTTGGCGATCAGGCCGAGCGGGTGTTCGCGCGGCGGGAAGGTGGCAAGCGCCTCTTCGAGAAGATCGATATCGTCCGGCCGGCTGACGAAGGAATAACCGAGAATGTCCGCATTGGCGATGATCGTGGCGAGATCGGAATGGTCCTTCGCCGTCAGCGGGGAAAGGCCAAGCGTGGTATCGGGAAGGTTCAGGCCCTTCTCCGGTTTCAGCTTGGCGCCGCCGGTCTTGGTGTGGGTGACGCGGACGACCGCTTCACCTTCGGACACGCTTTCGATCACGCCTTCCAGCTTGCCGTCGTCGTAGCGAATGCGATCGCCGACGGAGACGCGGGTGACTATTTCAGGCAGTGAAACAGCGGAACAGAAGGGCACGCCGTCGGTCAGATAGGGTTCGCCCGAGGCAACGAGGCGCAGGTGATCGCCGGCCTGCAATTTCGCCTTCTTGTCGCCGGCGGTCTTCTCGGTGCGGATCTTCGGCCCGGCTATGTCCATCAGCACCGTCAGCCGCCGGCCAAGCGTTTCGCCGGCTGCCCGCACATGCCCCGCCATCGCCGCCCAGGCCTTGTCGTCGTCGTGGGCGCAGTTGATGCGGGCGATGTCCATGCCGCGTCTTGCAAGATCGAGAATGAAGTCCGGCTGGTCCGCTGCCTCGCCCGGCAAGGTCACCATGATGCGGCCGCGACGATGGGCCGCCGGTGATCCGAACAATTCGTCGGTCGCTTTCGTGAGCCGACCCTCGCCCCGGAAGAATTGCTCCTCCGACGGCGGCTCGAAGGGCGGAACGCTTCCCTGGACGCCCGCAAGCGAGGCGAGAACCGCGTCGATCGTCGGCAGGACGCGGCTTTCGAGCCGCCCGAGCGAGGACAGCCCACGCCACATCAGCCGGCGCTGCAGCGGCCTCAGGTCGTGGCGCCTCAACGAAAGATAGTGGCAGAGGTTGGCAAGCGCCGCCCGATGCTCGTCGGCCAGCACGCCGCCGCCGGTCAGGACGCGAAGGCCTGGCTCCGCCTGCGCGGCGATATCCCGCCGCAGGGCCAGTAACTCCTGGAAAAGATCGCTCGGTTCGTTTTCGTTCGGTGTGGGCTGTCCGGCTGTCTGCGCCATCGCTCGTTCTCCATGGGGCCGTTTCCATCAGCCTGTCTCGCGAAGACGAATCCTTGATGACGGTTTGCGAGGCATTGCGCTGGGTCAAGGCGGTGCCGACCGCCGCGGTTCAAAAGCGAAGCCACCCGGCACGACGAGGAAAGGCATTTCGTGGAGATGACGCTCAGACATCACGGCCGCTACGAGGCCATCATCCGCCAGGCGATCTCGCTGCCGCCGATGCGAACGGCAGTGGTCCATCCGTGCTCGACGGAAACCCTGCGGTCCGCCGTCGAACTGAAGGAACAAGGCCTTCTCGATCCGGTCCTGGTCGGCCCGGAACACAAGATCAGGGCGATAGCGGATGCCGCCGAACTGTCGCTTGCCGGCATCGACGTCGAGCCCGTCGAGCATAGCCATGCTGCGGCCGACCGCGGGGTCGAACTCGCCTCCACCGGCAAGGTCGCTGCCCTGATGAAAGGCAGCCTGCACAGCGACGAGCTGCTTTCGGCGGTCGTCGCGCCGGCGTCGAAACTGAAGACCGGGCGGCGCATGAGCCATGCCTACGTCATGGACATTCCCGCCTACGACAAGTTGCTGATCGTCACCGATGCCGCGATCAACATCCAGCCGGACCTCGATCAGAAGCGCGACATCTGCCAGAACGCCGTCGATCTCATGCATCTTCTCGGCGTCGCAAAGCCGCTCGTGGCCGTGCTTGCCGCCGTCGAGACGGTCAACAGCCGGATGCCTTCGACGCTGGATGCGGCGGCCCTGACCGTCATGGCGGCGCGCGGACAGATCGAAGGCGCGATCGTCGACGGGCCGCTCGCCTTCGACAATGCGATCAGCATCGAGGCCGCGCAAGCGAAGTGCATCGCCTCTCCGGTTGCCGGCCGGGCGGATATCCTGCTGGTTCCCGATCTCGAAGCCGGCAACATGCTCGCCAAGCAGCTCATTTATTTCGCCGGCGCGGACGCCGCGGGACTGGTCCTCGGCGCCCGGGTTCCTATCATACTGACAAGCCGCGCAGACCCGGCCAAGGTTCGAACGGCATCCGCCGCTCTTGCGAGGCTGACTGCCGCGAAACGACTTGAAGCAGGGATGCCTCTATGACGGACAACCTTCTCCTGACGTTCAATGCCGGGTCGTCCACCGTGAAGATCGGCATATTCACGGTGGACGGCGGCAGACCGGAGCGGATCGGCAAGGCCGTCGTCGATTTCGGAACCTATCCGCTGACGCTGCATCTGAAGGAAGGCCCGGAACAGTTCGAGCTGCCGTTGAAGGGCGAGGCCGGCGACGATCTCGCCGAATTGATGGACGAAGTGTTCCGGGAACTGGGCACGCATTTCGATCTCGATGCCGTCACTTCCGCCGGCCACCGGATCGTCCATGGCGGCGACGTCTTCGACGGCCCGGTGGAACTGACGGCCGAGACGCTCGCCAAGGTCCAGGCCTTGACCGACCTGGCGCCGCTGCATCAACCGCAGGCTCTACGAATGATCAGGGCCGTCAAGCACCTGCGTCCGGCGCTTTTCCAGACCGGCTCCTTCGACACCACCTTCCATGCCACACAGTCCGATCTCGTGCGGCGTCTCGCCATTCCCCGCGCCTACCATAACCAGGGCATCAAACGGTACGGTTTCCACGGGCTTTCCTACCGGTACGTGGCCGGGGCACTTGCCGGGAAGGCGCCTGATATCGCCGACGGTAAAATCGTCATCGCCCATCTCGGCAGCGGCGCCAGCCTCTGCGCCGTCGAGAACGGAAGGAGCCGCGATTCCAGCATGGGTTTTTCGACGCTCGACGGCATTCCGATGGCGACGAGGCCGGGCTGGCTCGACCCAGGCGTGCTGCTGCATCTCCTTGGCCCGCTCGGGAAGTCGGTGGGCGAACTGGAGGACATGCTCTATCACAAGTGCGGCCTCCTCGGTGTCTCGGGCGTCAGCGGCGATACCCGCGAACTCATTGAGAACGACGGCGGGCACGCGCGGGAGGCGATCGACCTCTTCACGCTTAGGATCGCCGGCGAGGTCGGGAGGCTTGCATCGACGCTGGGCGGCCTCGATGCGCTGGTCTTCACCGCCGGCATCGGAGAGAACCAGCCGCTGATACGAGAGCGCATCGCGGAACGCCTGCTCTGGCTCGGCGTCGAACTGGACGCGGCCGCCAACGACAGCAACGCGCTGAAGATCAGCACGCCCGCAAGCCGCGTCGCGGTTTATGTCATTCCGACCGACGAGGAGCGGATGATCGCGGAGGAATGCCTCGCCGTACTCAATGCGCAGCCTTGATCCATGTCATGAGCCCGGGTGGAAGCCCGCGGTAGATGTGGCCGACCCATCGAAGGAGAATGAGATGCAGCTCAACACCATCGCGCCGGAAAACCATGAGACGACGACGGCGGAACTGGCGCTCATCGACCGCTACTGGCGGGCGGCGAACTATCTGTCCGTCGGGCAGATCTATCTTCTCGACAATCCGCTCTTGAAGGAGCCGCTGAAGCCGGAACACATCAAGCCGCGGCTGCTCGGCCACTGGGGCACGACGCCCGGCCTCAACTTCATCTACGCGCATCTCAACCGGATCATCCGCAACCGCGATCTCAGCATGATCTATGTCTGCGGTCCCGGCCATGGCGGGCCGGGCATGGTCGCCAGCACCTATCTCGAGGGCACCTACAGCGAGATCTATCCGGAGATCGGCGAGGACACGGCCGGCATGCGGAAACTGTTTCGGCAGTTCTCGTTCCCGGGCGGCATTCCCAGCCACGCGGCGCCGGAAACGCCCGGCTCCGTCCATGAAGGCGGCGAACTCGGCTATGCACTGGTGCATGCCTATGGTGCGGCCTTCGACAATCCGGACCTGGTCGTCGCCTGCGTCGTCGGCGACGGAGAGGCCGAGACCGGACCGCTTGCCGCGAGCTGGCATTCGAACAAGTTCCTGAACCCTGCCCGCGACGGCGCCGTGCTGCCGATCCTGCATCTCAACGGCTACAAGATCGCCAACCCGACGCTGCTCGGCCGCATGGCGGACGAGGATATCGACCATCTTTTCCGCGGTTACGGCTATGAGCCTTTCTTCGTCGAGGGCCACGAGCCGGAGAAGATGCACCGGCAGATGGCCGCCACGCTCGACGAGGTCTTCGATCGCATCCGCGCGATCCAGAGCGAAGCGCGCCAAGGAAAGACCGCCGATACCTGCCCGCGCTGGCCGATGATCGTGCTGCGCAGCCCGAAAGGCTGGACCGGACCAAAAGAGGTCGATGGCAAGAAGGTGGAGGATTTCTGGCGCGCCCATCAGGTTCCGGTCTCCGGCTGCCGCGAGAACGAGGGCCACCGGAAGATCCTTGAGGACTGGATGCGGAGCTACGATCCGGAAGACCTCTTCGACGGCAATGGCCGGCTGAAGGAGGAGTTGCGGGCGCTCTCGCCCGGCGGCGAGCGCCGCATGGGTGCCAATCCACATGCCAATGGCGGGCTCATTCGCAAGGAGCTGATCGTGCCCAGCATCCGCGACTACGCGGTGCCCGTCGGGACGCGGGGCGCCGACATGGTGCAGACGACGGAGATACTCGGCAGATATCTGCGCGACGTGCTGAAGCTGAACGACATCAATTCCAACTTCAGGATCTTCGGGCCGGACGAGACCGAGTCGAACAGGCTCGGCAATGTCTTCGAGGTCACCGACCGGGTCTGGATGGAAAAGATCGAGCCTTATGACGTGCATCTGTCGCGCGACGGGCGGGTGATGGAAGTGCTTTCCGAACATCTCTGCCAGGGCTGGCTGGAGGGTTATCTGCTCACCGGCCGGCACGGTTTCTTCTCTTGCTACGAAGCCTTCATCCACATCGTCGATTCGATGTTCAACCAGCATGCCAAGTGGTTGAAGGTCTCCCGCGAACTGCCGTGGCGCAAGCCGGTCTCCTCGCTCAACTACCTGCTGACCTCGCATGTCTGGCGGCAGGACCATAATGGCTTTTCCCACCAGGATCCCGGCTTCGTCGATCTCGTCGCCAACAAGAAGGCGGATATCGTGCGCATCTACCTGCCGCCGGATGCCAATACGCTCTTATGGATCGGCGACCACTGCCTGAAGACCTGGGACCGCGTCAACGTCATCGTCGCCGGCAAGCAGCCCGAGCCGCAATGGCTGACGATGGACGAGGCGATCCGGCACTGCGAAGCCGGCATCGGCATCTGGGACTGGGCGGGCAACGAGAGCGGTCCGGTCGAGCCCGACGTGGTGATGGCCTGCGCGGGCGACGTGCCGACGCTCGAGACGCTCGCGGCCGTCTCCCTGCTGCGCGAGGCGATCCCCGATTTGAGGATCCGTGTCGTCAACGTCATCGATCTGCTTGCCCTGCAGTCTCAGGACCAGCATCCGCACGGCCTGCCCGACGAGGAATTCGACCGGCTGTTCACCACCGACCGGCCGGTGATCTTCGCCTATCACGGCTATCCCTACCTCATCCACCGGCTGACCTACAAACGCACCAACCACCGGAACATCCATGTGCGTGGCTTCATCGAGGAAGGCACGACGACGACACCCTTCGACATGACGGTGCTGAACGGACTCGACCGCTTCCATCTCGCCATAGAGGCGATCGAGCGCGTGCCGGGACTGAAGGAGAAGGCGGCCGGCGTGATCGACATGCTGAAGGGCAAACTTGGCGAACACACCCGTTATGTCCGCGAACATGGCGAGGACATGCCGGAAATCCGCAACTGGAAATGGCCGGTGCGCTGACGCCGCAATCATGAAGGCCCTGCCTCCGGGTTCAGGGCCTTCATGGCATTCAGACTTGAAGCCGGGATCACGTTTCGGTGTTTCGCAGCGATGTGTGTAACCCATCGCCCGCCTCTTCCGTAATCATGCAGGAAAGCAGATTATGGACCGGGAGGCCCCATCATGATCAACAGACGCATATTCCTGGCAGGCAGCACCCTGGCGCTCGCCGCAATCCCTTTCGCAACAAGCATCCGGCCGGCGCTTGCGGCCGCCGGAAAAACTTTCCCCGTGACCCATACCGCGGATGAGTGGCGCAAGCTTCTGACGCCGGAACAGTACAATATCCTGCGCGAGGAAGGCACCGAATATCCCGGCAGCAGCCCGCTTCTCAACGAGCACCGCAAGGGCACGTTCGCCTGCGTCGGCTGTGACCAGCCGCTTTTCTCCTCGGAGACGAAATTCGAAAGCGGCACCGGCTGGCCGAGCTTCTGGGCGCCGCTCGACAAAGCGGTCGGTACGGTGCGCGACACGACGCTCGGCATGGTCCGCGTCGCCGTCAACTGCGCCCGCTGCGGCGGCCATCTCGGCCATGTCTTCGACGACGGACCGAAGCCGACCGGCCTGCGCTACTGCATGAACGGCGCCGTCATGAAATTCAGTCCGGCATCGGCCTGATCCCCTACCCTTCATTCACTTCGGTTGAGGAGACCGCCATGGAAAACAGAACGAAGACACCCTACACCCTCACCGCCTTTGCCGGCGCAGCGCTGGTTTTTGCGGGCCTGACGGTCGGCGCGACCACCACCGCCACGGCCGAGGAGGGTATCGCCATCCCTCCGCCCGCCATCGACCAGGCGGCGAGCACGACTGCTACCGAAACCGCCATCTTCGCCGGCGGCTGTTTCTGGGGCGTCCAGGGCGTGTTCCAGCATGTCGAAGGCGTCAAGAACGCCGTTTCCGGTTATGCCGGCGGCGCCAAGGAAACCGCCGTTTACGAGACGGTCGGTTACGGCAAGACCGGCCACGCGGAAGCGGTTCGCGTCACCTTCGATCCGAAGAAGATCACCTACGGGCATCTGCTGCAGATCTATTTCTCCGTCGCCCACGATCCGACCCAGCTCAACCGCCAGGGTCCGGACACAGGCCCGCAGTACCGCTCGACCGTCTTCCCGACCAGCGAGGAACAGGCCCGCGTCGCCAAGGCCTATATCGACCAGCTCAACAAGGCCAAGGTCTACCACAAGGCGATCGCCACCACGATAGAGCCGGGCAAGGCCTTCTATCCGGCGGAAGCCTACCATCAGGACTTCCTGACGCAGAATCCGACCTATCCCTATATCGTCTATAACGACCTGCCGAAGATCGAGAACCTGAAGAAGCTGTTCCCGAGCGACTACCGCGACAAACCGGTCCTGGTCGCGCAGGCCGGCATCGGCAACTGAAACTCAAGCTGCAAATTCGGCAGCCGGGACATACGTCACCGCCAAACGATATCGCCGCCGACCGGCGATATCGGCCGTTTTGAAAGCCTCAGCTTTCCTGCACCGCCTCGGTGCGCTTCGTCCCGCCCGGCACGCAGAGGCAGGCGACGATGATCAGGGCGGTGATCAGGAACATCGCGATGAAGGTCATGTGCAGCGCATGCTGGAGCGCAGAGCGGATAGGCGAGTCGGCGGCAAGTCCGCCGCCGACACCCTGCAGCAGATCGCGCAACTGATCGGATGTGATCGGCCCCGTGACGGAATTGGCAAGCCCGTAGGTCAAGACGGCGCCGAGGAGTGCCGCACCGAGCGTGCTGCCGAGATTGCGGGAAAAGACGTTGGAAGCCGTCGCGCTGCCGCGTTCGGACCAGCCGACATTGTCCTGGATGATCACCAGGCCGGAAATATTGAGCAGGCCCATGCCGAAGCCCATCAGCAGCGAGCCGGTGCCTGCCTGGACGGGCGAGCTTTCGGGCGTCAGCAGCACCAGGAGAAACGCCCCCACCGGAACGAAGAGGCTGCCGGCGATCATCAGCGGCCGCAGCCCGAAGCGCGGGAACATACGCGAAGCGAACGTCCCGCCGCTCGGCCAGCCGACCAGCAGCATGGTCAGCGTGAAACCGGCCACCAGCGGAGACCGGTTGAGCACCGTCTGCACGTACATGGGCAGGAAGGTCGTCAGCCCCATGATCGCCATGCTGGACAGAAAGACCGCCGTATTGGCGAACGCGATCGGCCTCTTCAGCCACAGTTCGAGGGAAACCATAGGTGCCTCGGCGCGCCGTTCCTGCCAGATGAACAGCACGAAGCTGACGAGGAAGATCGCCAGCGAAACGAACATGTAGTCCGTGGTGCCTTCGGTTTCGGTTAGCGCGATCATCAGCGCGGAGATGGCCACCGCAAAGAGGCCCGCACCGAGGAAATCGATGGATGCCGTGCGGCTCTGCTTTTCTTCGTGCAGATAGACGATGAAGCCGACCGCCGACATGATACCGATCGGCACGTTGATCCAGAACACCCAGGCCCAGGGCAGGCTGTGGACGATGACGCTGCCGAGTAAGGGCCCGACGACGGCCGAAAGCGCCCAGACGCTGGCGAGATACCCTTGCACCTTGCCACGCTCCGCCCCGGGATACAGATCGCCGACGACCGTCATGATGACCGGCTGGATCGCACCGGCACCGATGCCCTGCAACAGCCGGAAGGCGATCATCGACGGCATCGACCAGGCAAAACCTGCGAGAACGGTGGCGATCAGGAAGACCGCCGTACCGAACAGGATGATCGGTTTGCGGCCGTAGATATCGGAAAGCTTGCCGAACACCACGGTCATCGCCGTCTGGGCGAGCAGGAAGGACGAGAAGACCCAGCTATAGAGGTTCAGCTGCCCGAGCTGGGCGGCGATCTGCGGCATGGCCGTCGAAACGATCGTCGCCTCGATTGCGATCATCGCCATGCTTGCCATGACGGCCGCGATGACGAGCGCCCGGTTGGAGCTTGGATTGGTCATGGGTTCACCTGGGAACGCCGCAGGGCGAACACGATAGGGATGGATGGTCGGCGGTCAAACGGCCGTCGGTGGGGGATGTTTCTTAGTATCCCCCTGCCGGCGGGCGTCAAGCGCGAAATCTGGCATTTATCAAAAGGTAACGAGCCCGTGACCGTGGCGACGCAGTTCAGACCGACTTGATACCCGGTCGGCCGGTTGTCATGGCCGCCTCTTGCTCGGCGGCCGCCACCCGATTGCGGCCGCTGTCCTTCGCCCGGTAGAGCGCATGGTCGGCGCGCTCGAACAGCTCCGCGGTGGTCACCCTGTCGCCCCTTGCGGGATGGAAGGTGGCCGTGCCGATGCTGATCGTCGCATATCCCCAGGGAAGGTTCTTCTCATGCGGCAATCGAAGATCGGCGACGCGCTGGCGGATGTTTTCCGCCGCCTTCAATGCGCCGGCACCGTTCGTATCCGGCAGGAGGACGGCGAATTCCTCGCCGCCATAACGGGCCGGAAGATCCTTCGAGCGGCGGATCGAGCCGCGCACTACATTGGCAACCGCACGCAGACAGTCATCGCCGGCGGCGTGGCCATACGTATCGTTGAAGAACTTGAAGCGGTCGGCATCGATCATCAGAATGGAGAGCGGCGTGAGCTGCTGGGCGGCCTGCAGCATCATGTCCTCGAAATGGATGTTGAAGGAACGGCGGTTGGCGAGCTGGGTAAGTTCGTCGGTATTGGCAAGCGCATCCAGCTCTTCCTGGAGGTTCTTCTGGCGCGTGACGTCGCGTGTGACGGCAACGATGCGGATATCGGTGCCGTCGGTGCCGCCCGGCAGCCTGTTCAGCGTGGTTTCGAGCCAGATCTGCCTGCCGTCCGCCCGCTTGCGGCGCACGATCATGTTTTCCCTGGTCGATCCTTCCCGCAGTCGGTCCATGACCTGGCTGACGACGTCGATATCGTCCTCATGCAGGTTCTCGAGAATATGTGTGCCCAGCATCGCCTCGGCATCGACGCCCAGGATTTCCCGGACGGATGGCGAGAGATATTCCCTGATCCCATGACCGTTGAACCGCTGGATCAGGTCGCCGGAGCCTTCCGCAAGCAGCCGGAATTCGGCTTCGCGCGCCACCAGCAACGCTTCGCTCGCCCGCCGCAGCATGATCTGGCGCCGCCAGCGCCAAACCAGGGAACCGGTAATCGCCACCAGGACGAAGCAGGACATCCAGCGGATCCGCGCCCCCTTCATCCAGGTCGCCAGAGCTTCGGACTGAGACACGGCGGCAAGCCCGACCATTCCGCTGTGCTCGCTCTGATAAAAGCCGCCGATGCGTTTCGTATCGTCTATCGACGAAACGAAGTGATAGGAGCCGGAATGTCGTTGGCGAAGGTGGGTCGTGAAGAGATCGTCGGAGGATATGCTCGACCCGAGCGGTGTCTGGAGGAATGGCGCGCGCGCCAGGACGACGCCGTCACGGCGGACCAGCAGGAACGAGCCCTCGCTGACGAGGCTGAAACCTTGAAAGAAATCGGTCAGTTCGGTGAGGATAAAGGCCGCGAGCACAACCCCACCGAAACTTCCGTCCGGATTGCTGATCCTTTGCGTGACGGGCAATATCCACTCACCGGACAGCTTGTTCTTCACCGGCCTGCCCAAAACGGGATCCAGCGTGTCGGAGGACTGGTGGAATACGAAATATTCCCTGTCTGAAAAATTCGTAGCGCCGGCGTCGATGCGCGACGATGTTGCGATCATTTTTCCATCGGCATCGATGACGGCGAGAGCGCCGAGCCAAGGGGTCGTATCCACCTGGCGCCTCATCACCTGGGTGAGTCTTGCCGGCATGCCCGGTCCGCCGCGTTCCTGCTCGATCTGGGTGATCAGGGCAGCCAGCGGGAACTTTGCCATGTCGACCGTATCATCGGCATGCTGCACCAGCGCCTTGGCCGTCTGCGTCAGGTCCGCTTCGATGCGGGCGACCTGGGATCTCCAGCTGGAATACTCTCCCCAGACGATCAGTCCCACAAAGCCGAAAGTGGCAAATGCGACGGCAACAAGCGTCCTGGCAGGCAGGTATTTGATTACACCAGTCATCTCTCTCTCCCAAACCGACGCAACGGGACGGCTCAGGAGTTGCGATCCGCCAGTCAGGGACGTTAGTGAAAAGTTGTTTACGTTCGCCTAAACTGAGGTACCTGTATTTTTAATCATGCATTTACGGGGCAGAGCCGCAGATAGACATCCTGCGATGTCGTGGCACGACGTATGGCTGCAGCAGTCTCCTCCTCGCGCACGCACCGCGCGATACAGGCAAGGACGTTCAGGTGATCCGGACGGGCTTCCGGAGCGAGGAGCAGGAATACGAGATCGACCGGTTCGTCGTCCACCGCGTCGAAATCGACCGGATCCGCAAGCCGGGCGAACAGGCAGAAATGCCGGTCGAGACCGCCGATGCCCGCATGCGGGATGGCAATTCCGGCGCCGATGCCGGTCGATCCCAGGTTTTCCCGGTTGGTCAGCACCCGAGCGATATCGCCCGCATCCAGCGCCAGCCGCTCAGCGGCGAGCATGGAAAGCTGCTTGATCAGGATCGCCTTGGACGGCGGTGCCAGATCGAGCACGATGTTCTCCGGCAGGAGGTAGTCACGCAATTTCATGGGTCATTTCCATTGATCGGGTCGTGGCGCCTACTGGCCTTCCTGCAGCCGATAACCGACACCGGTCTCGGTCAGGATGTATTGCGGCTGGTCCGGCGCCTTTTCGATCTTCTGGCGAAGCTGGCGCACGTAGACGCGCAGATACTGCACGTCGGTCAGGCCGCCCCAGACATGTTCGAGCAGGAAACGGTGGGTCAGAACCTTGCCGGCATGCTGTACGAGGATACGGAGGATCTCGTATTCCTTCGGCGACAGCTTGACCTCCTTGTCGGCCACCTTGACGATGCGCTTGACGAGATCGACCGATAGCTCGCCTGTCTGAAAGACGGGCTTTTCCCCCTGGGTCTGCAGGCGGTGGCGCAGCGCCACCCGGATGCGGGCAACGAGTTCGTTCATGCCGAAGGGTTTTGTCACATAGTCGTCGGCGCCGAGTTCGAGCGCCTTGACGATGCCCGCCTCGTCGGTGCGGCTCGACAGGATGACGATCGGCAGGTCCAGCCCCTCGCCGCGCCATCTGGCGAGCAGGTCGTGACCGGCCATATCCGGCAGGCCGAGATCGAGGATGATCAGGTCCGGCTTCTCTGTCCTGACGAGGTCGATCGCGACCTTGGCATTCATCGCTTCGCTGACCGCATAGTCCTGGGTGGAGAGGCCGACGCGCAAAAGCTTGCGGATCGGAGGCTCGTCATCGACGATCAGGACGCGCACAGCGGTATTGGTCATTCCTGTTCTCCCAGAATGGGCATCTCGGGCGGCACCGGCATGCGGATCGTAAAGATGGCACCGGGACGATCGGAGCGGTTGGCAGCCCGGATCGTGCCGCCCATGGCCTCGATGAAGCCACGGCATATGGAAAGGCCCAACCCGGTGCCGGCCCGTACATGATCGCCTTTCCGCACGCGATAGAAGCTGTCGAAGATACGCTCCAGATCGTCGCGGGGGATGCCCGGCCCTTCATCCATCACCGAGATAAGAATTGAATCGCCATCCTGCCAGCCGCGGATATCGATGACGGTCTCGTCGGGGGCGTACTTGGCCGCGTTGTCGATGAGGTTGAACAGGACCTGTTCGAACAGGACCGGATCGACCTTGAGCATCGGCATGTCCGCCGGAATGTTGACGCTGAGCCTGTGCCGGGAGGCGATCTTCGCTGCCCGGCTGAGGGCGGTTCCGACGATATCGCCGGCAAAATGGAAGGCATAGTTCGGCTCCATGGCGCCGGAGCCAATGCGGGTCATGTCGAGCAGGTTGGAAATGAAGCGGTTGAGCCGTTCCGACTCGTCCACCACGCTGGTCAAAAGCTCGGCGCGCGCCTCTTCCGGAATGTCGGCGCCAAAGTCCTTGAGCGTGCCGGCGGAACCCATGATCGCGGCGAGCGGCGTCTTCAGGTCGTGCGAGATGGATGTGAGCAGCGCGGTGCGCAGGCGGTCGGTCTCGGCGGCGAGCTTGGCCTTGTCGACGTCCGAGACGAGCTGGACACGCTCGATCGCCAGCGCCGCCTGATCGGCCAGCGCGTCGAACAGCCGCTGTTGTTCGGGGGTCAGCAGCGGTCCCTGCTTGTCGTTGTCGAGGCCGATGACGCCGACTGCCTCGCGGCCGGTGCGCATCGGCAGGTAGAGGCGTTTCGCGCCCGGCAGCGTATCGGCGGCGCGGCCGGCAGGCCGGTTGTGCTCCCAGGCCCATTTGGCGGCGGCGATATCGGCATCCACCAGCGTGTCGTCCGGGGGATAACCGGCCTTGACGGCGATCGAGCCGTTTTCCGGCAAAAGGATGACCACCCTCACCTTCAGCATCGAGGCGATCTGGAAGGCGGTCGCCCAGAGCACATCGTCCAGCGTGCCGGTGCCGGCGAGTTTTTTGGAGAAGAGGTAGAGGTCTTCGGTGGTGCGGGCTCTCTGACGGGCGGCAGCCGCCTGGCGCTGGACGGCGGCGGTGAGGTTCGACGCGACGAGCGCAACGCCCAGAAAGAAGATCAGCGCGATGAGGCTTTCCGGATCGCGGACCGTGAACGTGTAGCGCGGCTCCAGGAAGAAGAAGTTGAAGGACAGGGCCCCGAGCAGCGAAGCGTAGAGGCCAGGCCCCAGCCCGCCGCGCACCGCCGCCGCCAGCACTGCCATCAGGAATACGAGGGCGAGGTTGCGGACGTCGAGCGTCTGGTCCAGTGCCGCGCCCGCGACGATGGCGAGAGCGACGAAAATCGTGCTTTTGGCATAGGGCTTGAAGCGGAATGCCTTGGGCAATTGCGCAGCCTTCACGCCGCGCTGCGGTTCGCCCTCCTTCACGTTCCCGGAGATGACGTGGACGCTGATATCGCCCGCATAACGGATCAGATCGTAGGTGACCGACCCCTGCAGGATCTGCCGCCAGCGCGGCTTGGCCGGGCGCCCGACGACGATATGCGTGAAGTTGTTGGCGTTGGCATAGGCGATGATCTCGCGCGACGGCTGCAGTGCCGGCAGCGTCACGGTCTCGGCGCCGAGCTGTTCGGCAAGCCGCATATTGGCCGCCAGCCGGTCCTTGTCCTGCTCGGGCAGAGTGACCGATTGCGGCGTTTCGAGATGAAGCGCGGCCCATGGCGCCCTCAGGCGATCGGCCTGACGGCGGGCGTATCGCACCAGGCTCGCGCCGTTCCTGCCGTGGTCGAGGCAGACGAGCACCCGGTCGCCGGCCGCCCAAGGACCGGAGATCGCATGCGCCTGCATGTGATTGAGGAGCTGTTCATCGACCCGCTGGGCGGTGCGCCGCAGCGCCAGTTCGCGCAGTGCCGTCAGGTTGCCCGGGGAAAAGTAGTTCTCGATGGCGCGCCGCGCCGTCTGCGGCACATAGACCTTGCCATCGTTCAGCCGCTTGATGAGGTCGTCCGGGGTGATGTCGATGATCTCGACGTCATCGGCCCGGTCGATGATGCTGTCCGGCACCGTCTCGCGCACCCGGACGCGGGTGATCTGTGCCACCACATCGTTGAGGCTCTCGACATGCTGGATGTTGAGCGTCGAGTAGACGTCGATACCGTGGGAGAGGATTTCCTGCACATCCATATAACGCTTCGGATGGCGGCTGCCGACTGCATTGGTATGAGCCAGCTCATCGACCAGGACCAATGCCGGGCGGCGCGCGAGAATGGCGTCGAGGTCCATTTCGTCGAGCTGCTGCCCGCGATAATCTGTCAGCTTGCGGGCCACGACCTCGAAGCCCTCGACCAGAGCCTCGGTCTCCTTGCGGCCGTGGGTCTCGACGACGCCGATCACTACATCCAGGCCGTCGGCCTTGCGGGCGCGGCCGGACATCAGCATCTCGTAGGTCTTGCCGACGCCGGGGGCAGCGCCGAGGAAAATCTTCAGCCGCCCGCGCGCCTCACGCTCGGCATGCTCCAGAAGCGCATCCGGCGAAGGCCTGTTTTCACTCTCGCGGCTGTCGTCGACCATTGGCTACCTGTCTCCCATGCGGGAAGCGGCGGCGGCCGATGCTGGCAGCCGCCGCCATTTCAATTCAAGAACGGGCGCCGTCAAGCGCCATATTGAGCGCCAGGACATTGACCACAGGTTCGCCGAGGAAACCGAGCTCCGGACCTTCGACATGGGCCTCGACGAGCGCGCGGACCGTCGCCTCGTCCATATTGCGAGCCTTGGCGACGCGCGGCACCTGGAAGAGTGCGGCTTCCGGCGAGACATGCGGGTCGAGGCCGCTGCCGGATGCGGTGACCAGGTCGATCGGTACCTCCGCATTCGGGTTGGTCGCCTTGGCTGCCTCATAGTCCGTCTTTACCCGATCGATCAGCTTGGCGCTGGTGGGGCCGAGGTTGGAGCCGGAGGACGAGGCTGCGTTGTAACCGTCGCCGGCGGCCGACGGGCGACCGTGGAAATACCGGTCGCCGGTGAAAGCCTGGCCGATCAGGGTCGAGCCGACAACCGTTCCGTCCTTTTCGATCAGGCTGCCGTTCGCCTGGGTCGGGAAGACTGCCTGGGCGATGCCGGTCATGGCGAAGGGGTAGATGAGGCCGGTAATGGCCGTGGTGGCGACGATCAAAACGATCGCGGGACGAAGTTGCTTGAACATTGTCATTTCTCCTTAAGCGAGACCGATCGCGGTGATGATCATGTCGATCGCCTTGATGCCGATGAAGGGAACGAGGATGCCGCCGAGACCGTAGACGAGCAGGTTGCGCGAGAGCAGCGCGCCGGCACCGATAGCGCGGTATTTGACGCCCTTCAGCGAAAGCGGGATCAGCGCGATGATGATCAGCGCGTTGAAGATGATCGCCGACAGGATGGCGCTTTGCGGCGTGGCCAGCCCCATGATGTTGAGAACGCCGAGCTGCGGGTAGAAGGTCAGGAACATCGCCGGGATGATCGCGAAATACTTGGCGATGTCGTTGGCGATCGAGAAGGTGGTCAGAGCGCCGCGGGTCATGAGGAGCTGCTTGCCGATCTCGACGATCTCGATGAGCTTGGTCGGATCGCTGTCGAGATCGACCATGTTGCCGGCCTCGCGTGCGGCGACCGTGCCGGTGTTCATGGCGACGCCGACATCGGCCTGGGCGAGCGCCGGGGCGTCGTTGGTGCCGTCGCCGCACATGGCGACGAGCTTGCCCTTGGCCTGTTCCTCGCGGATCAGCGTCAGCTTGTTCTCCGGCGTCGCCTGGGCGAGGAAGTCGTCGACGCCGGCTTCGGCGGCGATGGCGGCGGCCGTCATCGGGTTGTCGCCGGTGATCATCACGGTGCGGATGCCCATGCGGCGCAGTTCCGCAAACCGCTCCCGGATGCCGCCCTTGACGATGTCCTTCAACTGGACGACGCCGAGCAGCTTGCCGTCGCGGGCGACCGCAAGCGGCGTGGCGCCGGCCTTGGCGATTTCGTCGGCGATCGCCTGAAGTTCACGCACGATGTCGGATTGCGGGCTGGCGGCGATCGCCGCATTGCCGGAGACCGACATTGCGCCCGAGCCGACATAGGCAAGCACCGCGTCGACCGCGCCCTTGCGGATCTGCGAACCTTCGAGATCGACACCGCTCATGCGGGTCTGGGCGGTGAAGGGGACGAAGGTCGCCTTCAAGCTTGCCATATCGCGGCCGCGGATCGCGTATTTCTCCTTGGCAAGCACGACGATGGAACGGCCCTCCGGCGTTTCGTCGGCAAGCGAGGCGAGCTGGGCGGCATCGGCGAGATCCTGTTCGGAGACGCCGCGGACCGGGCGGAACGAGGTGGCCTGGCGGTTGCCGAGCGTGATCGTGCCGGTCTTGTCGAGCAGCAGCGTATCGACGTCGCCGGCGGCTTCCACGGCGCGGCCGGACATGGCGAGCACGTTGAAGCGGACGAGGCGGTCCATGCCCGCAATGCCGATCGCCGAGAGCAGCGCGCCGATCGTGGTCGGGATCAGCGTCACGAACAGCGCGACAAGGATGATGATCGGGATCGAGCCGCCGGCATAAATCGCGAAGCTCGGGATCGTTACGGTGGCGAGCACGAAGATCAGCGTCATGCCGGCAAGCAGGATGTTGAGCGCGATTTCGTTCGGCGTCTTCTGGCGCTCAGCGCCTTCGACGAGCGAGATCATCCGGTCGAGGAAGGTCGAGCCGGCAGCGGCGGTGATGCGCACGCGGATCCAGTCGGAAAGCACCTGGGTGCCGCCCGTGACCGCCGAGCGGTCGCCGCCGGATTCGCGGATGACCGGGGCGGACTCGCCGGTGATCGCCGCTTCGTTGACCGAGGCGACGCCCTCGATGACTTCGCCATCGGAGGGAATGATGTCACCCGGTTCGACGAGCACGACGTCGCCCACTTTCAGGCTGGTGCCGGCGACCATCTTGTACTGGGTGCGGTCGCTGCCCGACAGAAGCTTGGCCTGGGTTTCGGTACGAGCCTTGCGCAGCGAATCCGCCTGCGCCTTACCGCGGCCTTCAGCGACCGCTTCGGCGAAGTTGGCGAACAGCACGGTGAACCAGAGCCAGAGGTTGATCTGGAAGGAGAAGCCGAGATTGCCGTTGCCGGCCGCGAGGTCGCGCAGGAAGAGGACGGTCGTTAGGGCCGAGACCGTGGCCACGACGAACATGACCGGGTTGCGGGCAAGGGTCCGCGGGTTGAGCTTCTTGAAAGCATCGCCCACGGCCGGAATGAGGATGCGAGTATCCATGATGCTCGCGGATTTTGCCTGGCTCATAAGAGACTCCAGCTTTGAAATGAGTTGCCTTGTCAAACGAGGCGACGAAGGTTCGATCAGCCGCGCAAGACTTCGATCACGAGCACAACGGCAAGAATGACCGCCGTCATGATAAAAATTGCATAGGATCCGTAGGGGTTCTGCTCACCCTTGCCTCGCTTTTGCGAGGCAAGGGTGGCCTGTCTGCGGAGGGCTTTGCGGATGCTCATGGCATTGCTCCCTCAGTACCTCAGAAGGTCTGGCCGGCGATCATGACCAGGTGTTCGACGACCGGGCCGAGTGCCAAAGCCGGCATGAAGGTGAGGCCGCCGACGATCAGGATCGTGCCGACCAGCAGGCCGACGAAGAGCGGGCCGTCGGTCGGGAAGGTCCCTGCCGAGGCCGGAACCGTCTTCTTGGCGACCAGCGAACCTGCAATCGCAAGTGCGGGGACGATGACCAGGAAGCGGCCCATCAGCATGCCGATGCCGAGCGTCACGTTGTACCAGGGCGTGTTGCCCGTCAGACCGCCGAAAGCCGAGCCGTTGTTGGCCGCAGCCGACGTATAGGCGTAGAGGATTTCGGAGAACCCGTGCGGGCCGGCGGTGCCGACCGAGGCGACGGCAGACGGCATGACCGAGGCGATCGCCGTGAAGATCAGCATGGCGAGCGGCAAGCAGAGGATGGCGAGCACGGCCATCTTCATTTCCTTCGCCTCGATCTTCTTGCCGAGATATTCCGGCGTGCGGCCGACCATCAGACCTGCCACGAAGACCGCGACGACGATGAAGAGCAGGATGCCGTAGAAACCCGCACCGACGCCGCCGACGATGACTTCGCCAAGCTGCATGTTGATGAGCGGGACCAGGCCGCCGAGCGCGGTGAACGAACCGTGCATGGCGTTGACCGCGCCGCAGGAAGCCGCCGTGGTGATGACCGCGAAGAGCGAGGACATGGCGATGCCGAAGCGGACTTCCTTGCCTTCCATGTTGCCGCCCGTGAGGCCCAGGGAATGCATCAGCGGATTGCCGGCGGCTTCCGCCCAGTAGGCGACGATTACGCCGGCGACGAACAGCACGCCCATCGTGGCAAGGATCGCCCAACCCTGGCGCTGGTTGCCGACCATGCGGCCGAAAACGTTGGTCAGGGCAGCGCCGATCGCGAAGATCGACACCATCTGGACGAGGTTGGATATCGCATCCGGGTTTTCGAACGGATGGGCGGAGTTGGCGTTGAAGAAACCGCCGCCGTTGGTGCCAAGCATCTTGATGGCAAGCTGCGAGGCGACCGGCCCCAGGGCAATGGTCTGCTTGGCGCCTTCCAGCGTCGTCGCCTCGACATAAGGCCCAAGCGTCTGCGGCACGCCAAGATAAACGTAGACCAGCGTCAGCACGATGCAGATCGGCAGCAGGATATAGAGCGTGGCACGGGTCATATCGACCCAGAAATTACCGATCGCCTTGCCGGAAGCGCGCGAAAATGCGCGAATGAAGGCAACCGCAATCGCGATGCCCGTCGCGGCCGACAGGAAGTTCTGGACGTTGAGGCCAACCATCTGGGCCAGGTAGGACATGGTGCTTTCGCCGCCATAGTTCTGCCAGTTGGTATTGGTTGTGAAGCTGACCGCCGTGTTGAAGGCGAGTTCCGGGGGAACCGCCGCCATTCCGGCAGGATTGTAGGGCAGCACGTCCTGCAGGCGCAGGATCGCGTAGAGAACGACGATACCGAGCAAGTTGAACATCAGCATGGCGAAAGCATAGGAGGTCCAATGCTGGTCCTCGCGTTCGCTGGTGCCGGCCACGGCATAAAGCCCCCGTTCGATCGGAACGAGGACGGGTGACAGAAGAGTGCGCTCGCCTGAAAAGACACGCGTCATGTAACCGCCGAGCGGTTTGACGAGCGCGATGATGATTCCGCAATAAAGCAGGATCTGAAGCCATCCGTTGAGGGTCATTTGGGGTTAACTTTCAATACCCGGCAGCTTGACTAGAAGCGCCAGTTCTCTTCAAAAGCGTTCGGGGCGAATGAGAGCGTAGGTGAGGTAGACGGTGAGAAACACGGTCACGGCACCGCTCAGGACATAATCGAAGATCATCGGAGCTTCTCCCTTCAAAGCCTGTCGCAGGCGCGGGTATAGGCAAGGCAGAGACCGATGAAGACGACTGCGGTGCCGAGTAGAATGACGTCCATCATGGATCTGGACTCCTGTTGTTGAGGCGAGGCCGGACAAGGCAAAGGGTGCCATCCTGATGAGACGGCACCTTGATGCTTTCCGGCTTGGAGATGATCTTTGCGATCTCTCTGACCCTAATATGCGGCGCGACCGCATAGGGGTTCGAGACGGAGCACAGAGGAAAGAAATAAAAATCCTATAGGAATTTCGTTCTCTCCGGCGGCGGCTATCCCCAGGAGGCCGCCGCAAAGGTTATGGCATAGGCGAAAACGAGCACGACCAGCATGACCGCAAGCATGCCGAGGATGATGCTCGACGCATGCAGATGGTCCGGATTCCCGAAATTACGGGAGCGCGGATAGACATGTCCGCGTATGTGGTAGGCGACCCTGGACATCGCGTTATCCTCACGCCCGTCCGACGATCTTCATACGGGATGTGATCGCGTCGGCGCGCGTGGCCGGGGTCTCGAAAACCGGTCCGAGGCTCAAGGTCACCTCTTCCGGCACGCAGCAGACGGCACCGGGTATATGATCGCTTTCAAACATGGCGAAATGCACCGCCGACGCCCGGTCGGTGAACAGTCCGCCGACGCGACCCTCGCGGTCGGAGACGATCCAACGGCCGCCGGCATCGCGGCCGACCATGAAACGCACGCCGCGCGCGTGAGGTTGGCTTTTCAACATTGCCTTGTTCATCGCGTTTCCCCTCAGGCCACCATCATGGAAACAAAACCCGCGGCGCAGAGGCCGAAACCGATGACCCCCAGAAGCCTCAGGAAGACCCCGAGATTCGCATCGACCCGGCGATCTGGCTGCAACAGTCGATGCTGCCGGGCCTTGGCTTCAGCAAGATGCAGGACGTAAACGCTCCCCAAACGACCAAACATTTCAGTCACTCCTTGTTGGGATTGGCCCGCGGCGTTGTCGCGCGGGCCGGCATCGAAACCGATGCACGATCCAGAAGGTAGCGACGGCCCCATAGGCTTTCGATTGGAGGCGCCATGCGAAGAAATAGGGAATCCATATGAGCAATGGCGATTTTTCATTTGCGCCGCAGCATTCCGGGCGGCATGTTCGAAATCCTCGAACTATAAAAGACTTGGGAAATGGAATTCAGATCATGACAGCAGATGCGATCGTGCTGGGAGCCGGTATTGTCGGCGTTTCGACGGCATTGCAGCTCGCCCGGCGCGGCAAATCGGTGGTTCTCGTCGACCGCAAGGACCCCGGCATGGAGACCTCCTATGGCAATGCCGGCCTGATCCAGCGCGAGGGCGTCGTGCCCTACGGCTTTCCCCAGCAGTTCGGCCTGATCCTGCGCTACGCGCTCAACAACCGCATCGACGCGCATTATCACTGGAAGGCCATCCCATCCGTCACCTCGTTCCTGGCGAAATACTGGTGGCACTCGAACCTGACCCGCCACCAGCTGATCGCGCGCGCCTACGCGCCTTTGATCGAGCACTCGATCGCGACCCATAACGAGCTGATCGAGGAGGCCGGAGCCCAGGATCTGATCGCCAAGAACGGCTGGACGGAAGTGTTCCGCACCCGCGGCAAGCATGACGGCGAGATCGGCGAGGCCGAGCGGCTCCGCAAGGAATACGGCGTCGCGTTCAAGGAGCTTTCGCCTGCCGATATCGCCGAGCAGGAGCCCAATCTCTCCAATGATTTCGTCGGCGGACTGCGCTGGGAAGATCCGTGGTCGGTCAAGGACCCGCTGGCCCTGACCCGCGCCTATGTGACACTGTTCGAAAAGCTCGGCGGTCGTGTGCTCAAAGGCGATGCCAAGAGCCTGTCGCAGACCAAGACCGGCTGGCGGATCGTCGCCGGCGACGGCACGGTGGAAGCCAAGGACGTCGTCGTGGCGCTCGGGCCCTGGTCCGATACGGTCACAAAACCGCTCGGCTACAATTTCCTGGTCGGCGTCAAGCGTGGCTACCACATGCATTATGCCGCCAAGGGCAATGCCAAGCTCAACGGCTGGACCATGGATGCTGAGCGCGGCTATTTCCTGGCGCCCATGAACCAGGGGATCCGCCTGACGACCGGCGCGGAATTCGCCCGCCGCGATGCGCCCAAGACGCCGGTACAGCTGGAGCGCGCCGAAGCAGTCGCCCGCAGCATCTTCCCGCTCGCGGAGCGGCTCGACCAAGAGCCGTGGATGGGCGCCCGCCCCTGCACGCCGGACATGATGCCCGTGATCGGCAAGGCGCCGCGGCATGACGGCCTGTGGTTCGCCTTTGGGCATGCGCATCACGGGCTGACGCTCGGACCGGTGACCGGACAGGTGATTGCCGAAGCCATCGCCGGGGAGAAGACATTGATAGACATCTCCGCCTACAGGCCAGAGCGTTTCAACGCCTAGTTCTGTTCGCTTTGGTGGGCTGGTCTGCAAGCAGCAGGGATTGTCGGGGAGCCTTGCGCGTGACCGGCGTGGGGTACGACGCCTATATCAGGATCGTGTGAGATGGCCTTCAGGACGACCGACAATCCCCGCCATGCGAATTCCTGGTACGCGGCTTCCGCCAAGGACAAGCGTGCCCGCCCTGCCCTCATTGGCGACACGGAAGCGGATGTCTGCGTTGTCGGCGCCGGCTTCACCGGGATTTCCGCGGCGCTCGAACTTGCCGAGCGCGGATATTCCGTCGTGGTGCTGGAGGCGCAGCGCATCGGTTTCGGCGCATCGGGCCGCAATGGCGGCCAGATCGTCAACGGCTACAGCCGAGATCTCGAAACCATCGCCGGCCGTTATGGCCACGAGAAGGCGGCTAGGCTCGGGGCGATGTCGCTCGAAGGCGGCGAGATCATCCGCGGCCGGGTAGAAAAATACGGGATCGACTGCGATCTGGTGCATGGCGGTTTCTTCGCGGCCTTCACCGACAAGCAGATCCGCGACATGGAGCATCACAAGACCGACTGGGAAAAATACGGCCATGGCGGGCTGGAGATGGTCCCCAGGGCAGATGTCGGCAAATACGTGAAGACCGATCGGTATGCCGGCGGCATGATCGACAGGCTCGGCGGCCACATCCACCCCCTCAATCTCGTGCTCGGAGAAGCCGCGGCGTTCGAAAGCCTTGGCGGACGCATCTTCGAAGCCTCGCGCGTGACCGGCCTCGACACGGGCGAAAAACCGGTGGTGCGGACCGAAAAGGGCTCGGTCAACGCCTCGTATGTGCTCGTATGCGGCAATGCTTATCTCTCCCCGCAGTTTCCGGAGATCAGCGGCCGGATGATGCCGGTTTCCAGCCAGGTGATGGCGACGGAACCGCTCGACGCCGCGCTGATCGAGAGCCTGCTGCCGGCCAATTACTGCGTCGAGGACGCCAATTACATCCTCGACTATTACAGGCGTACCGCCGACAACCGGCTGCTCTACGGCGGCGGCATCGGTTACGGCGGCCACGACCCGAGCGACCTCACGGGCGTCATCCGCCCCAATATGCTGAAGACGTTTCCACAGTTGAAGGACGTGAAGATCGACTATGCCTGGAGCGGCAATTTCGCGCTTACCCTCACCCGCATCCCGCATGTGGGAAAACTGTCGGACAAGGTCTATTTCTCGCACGGCGACAGCGGCCACGGCGTGACCACCACGCATCTGCTCGGCAAGATCCTCGGCGAGGCGGTCTCCGGCCATGCGGAACGCTTCGACATCTGGTCGTCGCTCCCCAACCTGCCTTTCCCGGGCGGCCGGACCTTTCGGGTACCACTCACGGTGCTCGGCGCCTGGTGGTATGGAGTGCGTGACCGGCTGGGCGTGTAGCCCAAGATCAGAGCGACGCCGGGAAGCTGCCGGTGAGGTAATAGGTCGCCTGCGCCCGGACAATGGACTTGAACTGCGCCACAGTTCCGGCCGCTTCGTCTTCCGGAACCATGAGAGCCAGCCGCAGGGTGGCGCCCGCCATGTGGAACATCACCAGGAGCGTCTGCGCATAACTTTCCCGCAGACGCTCTTCGACGAAATGTTCCGTGGCCTTGTAAAATACGTCGGCCTGAAAGCGGGTCTCCGCGATGTCGAGGTCCGCAAGCGCCTTGTCCGCCTGGATGGCGTTCAGGAGGTCCTGGGTCGCCGGCCTTTCCCGCATGTTATGGTAGTACATATCGAAGAGCGCTTCCGACGCGTGCAAGGCGTCTTCGGCCGTGGCGATCTTTTCGATCTGCTCCACCACCAAGGAACGAACCTCGTCGACGTAGCGCTCGTAGAGCGTTGCGATGATGGCGGACTTATTCGGGAAATACTGATAGACCGATGCGATAGGCCCGCCGGAGAGGGCGGCTATCTCCTTCATGGTCACTGCGTCGATGCCCTTCTGGCCGATCAGTTCCATGGATACTTTCAGGATTTCATCGATGCGCTCGCGGCTTCGCTCCTGTTTCGGCACCCGGCGAAGGGCACCCCGCCCCGGTCCTTGCGTCGAATCTGGCATCCGCAAACCGTCTCCTCAAACACCTGCCAACCGCTGCCTTTCGTTGCCGATGAAGTCACGGTAACTCGGGGCAGAATTGCTTGAACACAAACTGTTTGTTTATACGATGCCCGAAGAGCATCGGATCACGAAGGCCGGTAATTTTTAGAATACTTTACACGCCGATGCACAAGACAGAACATCGGAGAAAACCAGAGCTTAAATCTAATTATCTATGCTCAACCGAGCGCGGTAATACCACCGAAAGCCTTATCGGCAATGATATCGACACTTGCATCGATGTCGACAGTTACCACCCCGACCTCATGCTCCGGGCTTTCCAGGGTGGCGAGCTGGCTCTGAAGCAGTGACGTGGGCATGAAATGGCCGGTGCGCGCACCCATCCGTTGCTCAAGCACCTTGGGGTCGCCGGTGAGGAAGACAAAATAGAGCGTGCCGCCGCTCACCCGCCGCAACCGGTCCCGATAGGCTTGCTTCAAGGCCGAGCAGGAAACCACCACGCTTTCGCCCCGTCCTCTCGCCTTCGCCAGTTCGCTGCCGACGAGATCGAGCCATGGCCAGCGGTCGTCGTCGGCCAGCGGAATGCCCATCGCCATCTTGGCGACGTTCGCCTCCGGATGCAGCCGGTCACCCTCCACGAACGCGCAGCCGATCCGCGCGGCGAGATGTTCGCCCACCGATGTCTTCCCCGATCCGCTGACGCCCATGACGACGATTGCAAGGGGAGACGAGAGTTCGATTGCGGGCATAATTAACTTCCATTGATAAGGCGTTCATGGGTGGAAAGGCCAAATATAGAAACTGAGTTAACCTCATGTTTTCCAATTCTCTTACGGGACCCTTAGTCGGACTGCGATAAAAGGACCCACCTTCTACCGAATTACGTCCTCCAAATCCAACTTGAGATCCACGATCATGCGGCGACTCATCAATATTATTGTGCCTCGCATTTATCATATCCTGCGTGATAGGGGCGGCAATTTTGCGATAGCGACTGCTCTCGCGCTGCCGGTCCTCGTGACGACCGCCGGCGGTGCGATCGACTTTGCCCAGGCCTCGTTGGAACGCGGCCGGCTGCAGGGCGCGCTCGACGCGGCCTTGCTCAGTGCCGTCGCGAAACCGGATATCACCAGCCAGCGCCGGGAAGCGCTGCGGTTTCTGACCGATACGGTTCCGGAAGACACGGATCTCGACGCCGCGCTTGTCGTCGCCGAGAATACCGACGGCAGCCTGACGGGTACCTATGCCCAGGGCGTCCCCACCAATTTCCTCGGCTTGCTCGGCATCCACGCCATCGACGTCAAGGTCCAATCCACCGCCATCGCGAACAGGAACCCGAAACCTTCAGGCGCATGCATCTACGTGCTCGGCAATGCGTCTCAGGCGGTGCTGATCAATTCGGGCGCCAACGTGCATTCGGAGAAATGCGGCGTGGAGGTCAGTTCGACCCAGAACCCGGCCTTCATCATGAATAGCGGGGCGACGATCGACACGCCGAGCTTCTGCGTTGCCGGCACCCAGTATATCAAGAATGGCGGGACGCTCAGCAACCTGAAACCGGGCTGCAAGGTTTCCGGAGACCCCTATGCCGACAGCATTGCCGAGCCGGTTGTCTCCTCGACCTGCACGACCAGCGGCACAAAGGACGGAGCGGTGCAGGAAATGGCGCCAGGCGTCCATTGCGGCACCACCTTCAACGGATCGCCGAAGATCACGTTCAAGCCCGGCCTCCATATCATCAAGGGTCGGATGATCATCAATTCCGGCTCGACGGTCATCGCGGAGGGCGTGACCTTCTATTTCCCCGATACCGACAGCGAAATCCGCGCCAATGGCGGCTTGAGCTTCACGGCATCGGCGCCGACCAAGGGCACCTACAAGGGTATCCTGATGTTCGAAAAGACCAGCGATGCCGCCAACAATGGCCGCAAGCGGCAATACATTTTCAACGGTTCCAATGGCGAGACGCTCGAGGGAGTGATCCATCTTCCCAATCGCGACGTCACGTATAACTCGACCACGAACCAGACGAACCTGATTACCCTCGTGGTCAATACGATGATCATGAACTCCGCGAACTGGGAGATCGAACCCTATGCGGGAGCCGCCGGTGGAACCGGTTCCGAGGTTACATCGGTGCGCCTCGTCAACTGACCCTCAACGCTGCCGGGCGTCCTTGCCGAGCACGGTCGGCATCAGCACCGACAGGAACATCAGCCGCAACACGTGATGGGCGCCGACATAGGTGGGGTCGGCATGCAGCATGACTGCCATCGCCGACATGGTTTCGAGCCCACCCGGCGCAAAGGCGATCAGTGCTGCATCGAGCGGCACACCGGTCAGGTAGGAGACCCCGCCGGCGATTGCCGCCGCCAGCATGATGACGACCACGGTCACCACGCCGCCGGCGATAAAAGCGGTGCGCAATTCGCCGATCGACACGCCGCAGAAGCGCGTGCCGATGACCGAACCGAGGATGACGTAGGTCGGAACCAGCAGCCAGTCCGGAACTCCGCCGCTGATGAAGCCCGTCACATGCGTGGCGATCGACACAACGACGCCGCCAAGCAGCAACGCCGCCGGAAAATTCCAGCGCATGAACAACAGGCCGAACAGCGCCGACACCGCAAGCATGACCAGGAGAACAGGCGCGCTCATCGCCAGCGGCGCCAGAACGGGATCGGTGCCGACAAGATCGAAAACCTCGACGATCAACGGGACCGTGATCGTCAGCGCCAGCACGCGCACGCTCTGGCCGACGCTGACTGCGCGCAGGTCGCAGCGGGTTTCGGCGGCGAGACTGAGCACATAGCTCAGATGGCCGGGGGACGAGGCAAGCAGCGCGGTGATCCGGTCATAATGGAAGAACCGCTGCAGCACCCACGAACTCGCATAGAGCAGGATGACGACCGCCACGAGCACCATGACGAAACTCAGCGGCCAGGTGCGCGCCGCGACGACCACCTCCGGCGTGACAGTCGCCCCCATCGACACCCCGACGACGATGAAACAGACGCTGCGGACCTGCGCCGGCACCGCCAGGTTCAGTCCGGCAAGCCCCGCAATGGTGATGGCGATCGCCGGGCCGATCAGATAAGGGGCTGGAAAAGCAACGAGAATTGCGATCAACGCACCGGCGGTGCCGATCAGCGCGGTCAGCGCGAAAGCGCGCAATTCCGAAGGAGACATGGCTTAGACCCTGAAGGCGCCACAGGAAGGAAAACTGACAAAAGCCAGAAAACGCCTGGTCCCCTTCTATGGCAAATGCGCGCGAGGTCAAGCTCTTCTGCGGCATGCGGGGAATAGCAAAAGGCGCCAGCCTCAGCGGTGGCGCCTTCAGGAAGCATTAGCGGGCAGGATCAAGCAGCCGGCGCGACGGCCTTCGGTGTAACGACCTTCGGCAAGTGCAGCATGTCGATACCCAGCAGGAAGTTGATCTGCGGACGCGCCTTGACGAGGTCGTCGATCGTGTATTCGGCGAGCACGTCGAAGAATGCATTGAGTGCCTTGCGAAGCGCGGCGTTCAGGCCGCAGCTGTCAACCAGCGGGCATTCCGCGACCCCTTCTTCGAAGCACTCCGCCATCGCGAAGCTATCCTCAGTCACCTTGATGACATCGAAAAGGGTGATCCGGTCAGCAGCGCGGCCAAGCCTTACGCCACCGTTGCGACCGCGTACTGTCTCCACCAGACCGGCCTTGTTGAGCGGCTGGAGGATCTTGAAGAGGAAGAGTTCGGAAACGCCGTATGCTCTTGCGATCTCGGGGATGCGGCTGAGGTGGCCATCGTTGGCCGCACAATACATCAGCATCCGTACTGCGTAATTCGTCTGTTTGGTCAAGCGCATGCTGGTCTCCCGAGACTCGTACCCGCCCTATATAATGGCTCCGCTAGTTTTGAACAATTCCAAAATAAGAAAATTGTCATCAAGTTTCCGAGCCGCGTCAGATTGCCTTCATCGGCACGGAATTCAAGCGGCGAATTGCCCCTCCCACAACCGAGAACCGGAAGACCGAGGTTCAGGCTGGAGCAGCGACCCTTGCTCCGCGGTCCGCCGAGCGGCGACTTCAGTCCCTGTCGAACGGTTTGTGCAAAGATAGCCGACGATATCGCGCGGGTTTGGCATCGGCCGAAACAGAGAGACGGCGGAGCGCGACTTCGGCCGATCGAACGGGAACCGCCGAGTATGGGTCGATTTCCCGAAGCCTCAGAACGCTATTGCGGATCGGCGGCGGTTTACAGGAAAAGTTCCGGCACGCATTAACCGGTCATCGTGATCGCCACCCAGGCCGGGACGGCGACCATCATCATTGCAGCCAGCAGACTAAGGCCGATTTTCGCCAAATACGCGCGGCGGGCGCGCTTCGCATCCCACTCGTACACCATGGACATACATCCCCACTCCTACTCCGCATGCTAAATTAGAATAACCTGCGGATACGTCAATGGTGGCTATGGATCACGGCTACCTTGCCTGAAGCCTACCTTCCAGCTCGGCGGCGTAGTTGCGGATGTCCTGCTGGCGCTGCGGGGTGCCGGGATGGCTCGAGAGAATGCTTGCGTCCTTATGATCTCCAAGCTTGTCTTCGAGGACCGCGAAGAAGCGGGCAAGTGCGGCCGGGTCGTAACCGGCCGCCCGCATCAACTCGACGGACCGGCGGTCTGCCTCCGCTTCCGCTGCACGGGAATAGGACAGCGCCACCAATGCGGCGCCCTGGGTGAGGATGTCCTCGACGCCCGAGCCGACATCGCCCGCAATCAGCATGACCAGCGCCGCAACGCCTGCGGCGCGGTAGAGTTGCCGCAAGCTGTGCTCGCCCTCGACGTGGGCGATCTCGTGGCCGAGCACGCCGAGGATCATCTCCCGGTCGCCATTGGCGAGCTTTACCAGATCATCGGTGAGGATCAGGCTGCCATCCGGCAGTGCGAAGGCGTTGGGGCCGATCAGGCCATCCCGGAAGTAAAGATCATAGGCGCCCTGCCCGCCTTTCGAATGCGTGGCGAGTTTCGAGAAGCCCTCGGAGATCGCCTGTCGCTCGCCTTCCGGCAGTTCGGAGGGCTTGAGGATCGTTCGATCGAGGGAGGCGAGCGTGCCGGAGCCGATCAATTCCGGCACGAAGGGCGGCGTCACCAGGACCGCGACTTCCACCAGAACGGGAACGGCGAAGCGGTAGATCGTGGTGGCCAGGAGGATGACGGCGAGCGTCATCAGGATCAGCCTCGGATGGAACTGTTCCAGCCGATGGATCAAGCCGCTGCGCGGGCCGCGCTTGCCGCGCAGATAGGTGTCGACCCCGTCGTTGTCGCGCGTCTCGAACACGGATCCGTCCGGAAAGCTCACCCGCCGCGGGATCGAGCCGACCCGCGGGCTGATCTCGGTCCGCTCCGGCACGGCCGACGCAAGGACCCGCCCCTCTTCAACCGCCACGAGGAGGACGCCGTCCTCGCGCAGGACAGCCGGGATCGCGCGGCTGGAATTGGCCGGATGCCATTCACCCGTCGCGATCGCCATGTCTTCAGAAGCCAAAGTCGAAGCCTTCCATGTCCATATATTCAGCGCTGATCGCAGCACCGCTCGCCTCGATGGAGGAGAGAATTTCACCCGGATCGCCATTGATGCTGATGCCGGTGTGTTCGTTTACATACCGCGCCATCCGGACAGCCGCCCAGGGGCGCATCAGTCCGAGCGTCAGGACGGTGACGATCACGTTGCTGATTGCGATCCAGGCATAACGCAGCCGGGAGATGTCGCTGACCAGTTGATGGCGCCCGTCAAGCTCCGCCGCCGACCATGCGACGTTGCGCACACCCGCCCGATAGAACAGACCCGCGAGACCGTAGAGGATGAAATAGATGAACACCCCGGCATAGAGACCGGCGACGCTCAGCATGGTCATCTGCGTGTCCGTCAAGTCGGCGCTTTCCCGCATGAAGGTCGCGGCACCGATAATCACGACGAAGGCAATGAAACCGAAGACGAGGCTGCCCAGGAACACGATCAATGCCGGCAGGAGCCAGACGCGATAGAGCCGGCCGAGCCGAGGGTCGCTGGAAAACGGCCGGTCGCCATAACGCAGGTTGTTGAAGATGTATCGCCAGGTCCATCGGCTCGCGAGCGGCGCCAGGATGCCGAAGGAAATGAATGCGACGAAGCTGCCGAGTAGGATAGCAACGAAGGCGCCGCCTGCGGTGCCGACGAAATCGAAGCGCACGTTGCGGTAGCTCGTCACCCGGGCGTTGAAGCGCAGGCTGCGCTTGATGAGCCAGGGAAGCGCGACCAGGATCACGATCGGGGTGACGATGCCGATCGGCGGAAAGATCGCCGTGCCGATGTTGATTGCGATCAGAAAGCCGAAGACGATCAGCCGGCCGATGAATATCTGCTTGCCGGTTGCGTGATATTCGAAGGCGCGGTCGAGGATGACCGTGTTGCCGTAGAAATATCGCATGCGCCGCACCTTCGCCCAGGCCGAGTAGATGCCGAGGGTGACGATCGTCAGCAGAACGTTGACGATCCATATGCCGAAATATTCGCTGGCGCTGCCGGTGAAGGATGCGCGCTCAAAAACCTGTCCCGTCGCCGCCCGAGGCGCCGTCTCTGCTACCGCCATGATGTCATGCCCCCTTGCCGAATACCGAAGACGGACGCCTGCCCGATTCTTCGCGTCATTGTAAGGGCGGGGCATGTCATTTCAATCATCGCTCTACATCGCGAAGCTCTCGACCATAAAAAAACGGGCCCCCGAAGAGGCCCGCCCTGATGCTTTGAACTGATGTTCCGATTACTTCATCGTCGGCATGACGAATTCGGCACCGTCCTTGATGCCGGACGGCCAGCGGGCGGTGATCGTCTTGGTCTTGGTCCAGAACTTGATCGAATCCGTGCCATGCTGGTTGAGATCGCCGAAGCTCGAAGCCTTCCAGCCGCCGAAGGAGTGGTAGGCGAGCGGAACCGGGATCGGCACGTTGATGCCGATCATGCCGATATTGATACGGCTGGCGAAATCGCGGGCGGCATCGCCGTCGCGGGTGTAGATCGCAACGCCGTTGCCGTATTCGTGCTTCATCGGCAGATCGAGCGCTTCCTCGTAATTATGAGCGCGCACGACCGAGAGGACCGGGCCGAAGATTTCCTGCTTGTAGATGTCCATGTCGGGCGTGACGTGGTCGAACAGCGTGCCGCCGACGAAATAGCCGTTCTCGTAGCCCTGCAGCTTGAAGCCGCGGCCATCGACCAGCAGCTTGGCGCCTTCCTCGACGCCACGGTCGATCAGGCCGTTGATACGGGCATGCGCTTCCTTGGTGACGACCGGGCCCATATCGGCCTTCTCGTCCGTATAGGGGCCGATGCGCAGGGACTCGATCTTCGGGATCAGCTTTTCGACGAGACGGTTGGCGGTTTCCTCGCCAACCGGAACGGCGACCGAAACCGCCATGCAGCGCTCGCCGGCCGAACCGTAGCCGGCACCCATCAGCGCGTTGACGGCCTGATCGAGGTCCGCATCCGGCATGATGATCATGTGGTTCTTGGCGCCGCCGAAGCACTGGGCACGCTTGCCGTTCATCGCCGCCGTGCCATAGACGTAGCGGGCGATCGGGGTCGAGCCGACGAAGGAGACGGCGCCGATATCCGGATCAGTGAGGATCGCATCGACGGCTGCCTTGTCGCCGTTGACGACGTTGAGGATGCCGGCAGGCAGGCCCGCCTCGATCATCAGTTCGGCAAGCCGGATCGGCAGGGACGGATCGCGCTCGGACGGCTTCAGGATGAAGGCATTGCCGCAGGCGATTGCCGGCGCGAACATCCACATCGGGATCATGCCCGGGAAGTTGAACGGCGTGATGCCGGCTCCGATGCCGACCGGCTGGCGAATCGAATACATGTCGATCTGCGGGCCGGCGCCTTCGGTGAATTCGCTCTTGGACAGATGCGGGATGCCGATCACGAATTCGCAGACTTCCAGGCCGCGGATGACATCGCCCTTGGAATCCTCGACCGTCTTGCCGTGTTCCTTCGACAGCATCTCAGCCAGCTCGTCCATGTTCTGGTTGAGCAGATCGACGAACTTCATGAACACGCGGGCGCGGCGCTGCGGGTTGGTGGCAGCCCATTTCGGCTGCGCCTGCTTTGCGTTTTCGACCGCAGCACGGATTTCCGAAACGCTGGCGAGCGAAACCTTCGCCTGGACTTCGCCGGTTGCCGGATTGAAGACATCAGCCGTGCGGCCGCTGGTGCCGGCGACATGCTTGCCGCCAATGAAATGCCCGATCTCACGCATGGGTATGCTCCTCCATTTTGTTAGGTGGCCGAAGTCTACACTTCAATTTGCACAAAGCAATGGAATGAAATAAGCATCCGTTGTGCAAAAATTAAAGCAAGCGCGAGAGAAGATGATGCGTGAGCAGGTCGTCAGAATTGCGGAGCTGGAAATCGATCCGGCCCAGATCGAACCCTATCGAGCACTGCTTTCCGAAGAGATCGAGGCGTCCATCGACAATGAACCGGGCGTGCTGATGCTGCAGGCCGTCTCGGAAAAAGAGCGGCCCGAGCAGATCCGCATTCTGGAGATCTATGCGAGCAGAGAAGCCTATGAAGCCCATCTGCGGACCCCGCATTTCCTGAAATACAAGGACGGCACGGCGGATATGGTGAAGTCTCTCAGGCTGATCGACGTCGAGCCCATCATGATGCGGGCGAAACGCGCTGCAGGCACGGAAAAGACGAACGGCAATGAACTGGGATGATGTGCGTATGTTCCTGGCCGTCGCACGGACAGGCCAGATTCTCGCCGCCTCCCGGCGGCTCGGGATCAATCACGCGACGCTCGGGCGGCGGGTGACGGCGCTGGAGGAGGATCTGCGCACCCGCCTCCTCATCCGCCGGACCAATGGCTGCGAGCTGACCGCCGAGGGCGAAGTGTTCTTCCGGGCCGCCGAGCGGATGGAGACGGAGATGCTGGCCGCGCAGGCGAGCACCGGCCGCATCGACGCGGCGATTGCCGGGACGGTGAGGATCGGAGCGCCCGATGGGTTTGGCGTCTCCTTCCTCGCCTCGCGGCTCGGGCGGCTGACGCGCCGACATCCGGAACTCAAGCTGCAGCTGGTGCCGGTGCCGCGATCCTTCTCGCTCTCCCAGCGCGAGGCGGACATCGCGATCACCATCGAGCGGCCGGAACAGGGCCGGCTCGTCTCCTCGAAACTGACCGATTACACGCTGGGGCTCTATGCCTCGCAGACCTATCTCGATCAGGCCGGAACGCCGCGGACGGTCGAGGCGCTGAAAAGCCATCCGCGCATCGGCTATGTCGAAGACCTGATCTTCTCGCCATCCCTGAATTTCACCGGCGAGGTGATGCGGGACTGGGATGCGAGCTTCGAGATTTCGAGCGCCATCGGCCAGACCGAGGCAGTGCGTTCCGGCGCCGGCATCGGCATTCTGCACGACTACGTGGCGCGGCAATATCCGGAACTGGTGCGCGTGCTGCCCGAGACCATCATTCGGCGATCCTACTGGACCACCTATCATGAAACGACGCGCGATCTGATGCGGCTGAGGACGGTGGTGGAGTTCCTGAAGGAACTGGTCGATGGGGAAAGCCACATCTTTGTGTGACGGATCGAACGGGTCTTCACGGCGAAGAGATCGAAGCCCCAAACAGGGTCCGGCCGCCGAAGCGGCCGGAAAACCTTGTGTCAGGAAGGCAGGAAGGTCGTGACCGGAACCTTGAGTGCCGCAGCGATGCGCTTCAGCTTGGCAGGATCGGCATCGGTGCCGTTTTCGATGCGAACGATCTCGTCGTTGACGAGGCCGGTCGTGATGGCAAGTTCTTCGATGCTGTAGCCGACAGTGCGGCGCGTTTCGGCGACGACCGAGGCAATGTGCTGCAGAGAGAGTTTCGCTCCATTGGCGGATGCGAAATTATTGATCGAGATTGTCATTATATGCTCCTTCTAGAATGGCCTGCCGAAAACCGGTCAGGTGAAGGGGGACGAACGCCCGAGACGCAGGTGTATAAAAAATTAGGCACCGGCTGCCGCAAACATAGGCATGCTAACGACCGAGACAAGGGCAAATAGTGCAGTGCACAAGAATGTGTTCGCTTTCAGGTCGAAAGAAGGCGGCGTCAAATTAGTTAGCTCACCCAAAAGAGCTAAAAGCAGGGGTTTTTTATCAAAATTGAGCTGAAAAAACAAAAGCGGCACCGCGTTTGCAGTGCCGCATTAATTTTCTTTAACTTTTCAGAAACGATATCAGGCCGACTGGATCGACTTGATCCGATCGATCCCGCCGACGATGGCGGCGAAATCCTGCCAGACGCCTTGCGCGCCCTTCTGCCACTCCTCCAGGGCTTCGGGCTTCAGCAGTTTACCGCCATTCTTGAGCGAAACGGCGACGGATGCCGCCTCGTCATCGACGATGAGCTGGTTGAAATAGGCCGCCCCCTCCTTCGATGCCTCCTGGAAGACCGCCTTCTGCTCGGGGTTCAACTGGTTCCAGAAGCTGGCGGAATAATAGATGACGCCGGAAGCCCAGATATGGCCGGTTTCGGTCATGTAGGGCACGACTTCATAGAGCTTGAAGCCGGCATAGGCGGATTTGGTGAGGTCCATGGCGTCGGCAACGCCAGTCGCCAGCGCATTGTAGGTCTCGGTGATCGGAATGCCGACCGGGGCGGTACCGAAGGCGCTCCACAGCTTGGTGTGCAGCGGGCTCTGGATGACGCGGATCTTCTTGCCCTTCAGCTGTTCCGGACGGGTGACCGGCTCCTTGGTGAGCAGGTGGCGGGCGCCGTAGTTGATGAAATCGCCGATGACAAAATTCTGGGCGGCGAGCTTCTGCTTGAGATCGGCGCCGACATTGCCTTCAACCGTCTTGCGGACATGGGCTGCGTCACGGAACAGGAACGGCAGGTCGAGGACCTGCAGTTCCGGCACCCAGCCGGACAGCGAGGAGACAGTCGAAAGGCTTGCCTGCACGGACCCGAGGCGGGCGCCTTCGGCCACTTCCTTCTCGCCGCCGAGCGCGCCGTTCTTGACGACGTTGAACTTGAACTGGCCCGGCAGCCTGGCTTCCACCAGCTCGCCGATCTTTACCCAGATCTTCGATTCCGGCTTGTCGTCACCAAGCAGCGAGGCGGTGGTGATCGTCGTGGTGCGGGCGGCGGCGTTGCGTACGAAGACCGGAGCGGCGAGCGCTACGCCGGTTGCTGCGGCAGTCTTCAGAAGGGTTCGGCGGTTGATGTTGTCCATGTCTCAAGGTCCCCGGAAATTGTGAGATGAGCTAGAAGATGATCGCCCAGGCGCAAAGGATCGCCAGGGAAACAAGCAGTGCGAGCAGATAAGGCACGACCGCCCTGAACAGCGCGCTCGCGGGAATGCGGGTCACGCCGCTGACCACGAAGACCAGCATGCCGAGCGGCGGGGTCAGGCCGTGGATCATCAGGTTGACGACGATGATGACGCCGAAATGGATCGGATCGATGCCGACGGCGACGGCGGCCGGCAGCAGGATCGGGCCGAACAGCAGGATCGCCGCGCCAATATCGAGGACCAGTCCGACGACCAGAAGGATGACGTTGGAGAGAATGATGACCGAAAGCGCGCTCCCGCCGAGCATTGTCACGAAATCCGAGACGAGGCCGGAGACGTTGTCGACCGCAAGCAGGAAGGCGAAAGGTCCGGCGGTGCCGATCAGCAAACCGATCGCAGCGGACTCCGTCGCCGCCTGCCGGAACGAAGCAAGCAGGGAACCGGCTCCGACCCTGCCCCAGACGGCGAGGATGATCGTGTAGAGCGCAGCGAGAGCCGCGGCCTCGGTCGTGGTGACGATGCCGATGCGGATGCCGACCACGACAATGATGCCGAGGCCGAAGGCGGGGATGGCGGAAATGGCCGCCTGCCATCGCTCACGCCCCGAAGCGCGCGGCAAGGCCACCTGCCCGCGGACCGACAGGTGGATGGCGAAGGCCAGGCAGATTGCCATCAAGCCGCCGGCGAAGAAACCGCCCACGAGCAACGAACCGACCGACAGATTGGTGGCAGTCGCCAGGATCAGGAAGGCGATTGACGGCGGGATGACGTTGTCGAGCACCGAGGTGGCGGCGATGATCGCGCCTGCCTGGGCCGGCGGATAACCGTGTTTCACGAGTTCCGGCTGGAAGGTCGAGGCGCCGAAGGCGGCGTTGGCGACCGACGAACCGGAGGCCCCGGAAAACAGCACGCTGGTCAAGAGCGTCGTCTGCGCCAGCCCCGCCCGGCGGTGGCCGACCATGGAAGCTGCGAACCGGACGAGCTGTCTGGCGACGCCTGACGACGTCAGCAGCCCCCCGGCCAGCAGGAAGAAGGGAATGGCGAGCAACAGGAATTTCGACATGCCCGTCACCGTCGAGGAAACGATCGCCGGTTCCGGCAGGCTGCTGCCGAAGGCTATCGCCACATAGGCGGCGGCCAGGAAGGCATGAGCCAAGGGTGCCGCCAGCACGAGGCCGAGCGCGGCTGCCAACCCCAGGAACAGGCTCGGCGGCAATTCGCTGTCGATGAAGATTTCCGGGATGCCTAAATAGAGCGCGGTACCGAGGCCGAGCGATGTCAGCACCGGCAGCGCCCTGCCCCCGGCTACTCTTTCCAGGAGGAGCACAGTGAGGATCAGCACGCCGCCGACGCCCAGGAAACCGAAACGGATCCACTCCGGAACTCCCAATGTCGGCGAAATGCCCCCGAGCATGGCCATGATTTCGGAACCGCCGAAGAGCAGGATCATGGCCGCCAGCACGGTGAACACGTCGGCCAGAACCTGGGTCGCCGGCAGCAGCCGGGCGGGAAGCAGACGCACGAAGGCGTCGAGCCGCATGGCCAGCGCACTGTTGAAGCTGAGGGGCGCGCCGATCGAGATCAGCGCCACATGCAGCCAGATGCCGAAATCTTCGGCGCCGACAAAGCCCGTATTGAAGAAATAGCGCAGGCAGACACTGACCAGCACGACCGTCAGCAAGGCGGCGAGGATGAGCGCTGCAATGAAGCCGAGTGCGGTCTCGATCCCCTTCAGCAGCCGTGCCGCAAGGCTATCGCCCCGGACTGCCGTCTGCTCGAGAAAATCGGGTGGGCTGGCTTCCACAGGCTCTTACCTTTGCCGGAGAATCAGGCGGTCTGGACCGTCGAAAGATCACGATCGAAGAGTATCGACCAGGTGAAATGACGCGCTGCCGACACCTCGCGTGAGATATCGAGACGCGGCACTCCCTTTTCGCCGAAGCGACACGCTTCCTCAAGCCGCGGCAGGCGCGAAAGGGTAAAAGTTTTCGACGCCCGGCTCTGCCCGATCGCTGGTCGCGGGGGTTTGAGAGGTTCCGCCTTCTACCGCCGGCCGCCGTTCACACCCCCAACGGGCCGCAATCCACAGTTACGACCAAAATCTCGCTCCCGGCGCATCTTTTTGCGAGACATGCTTGGTTTTGAATGGATAATGGATTCGCGGAAATGCAGGGGGATCCCTTGCGCGGCAATCGGGGGATGTGTCCGTGGGCGATACCGAACAAGACAGGAAATCTCAGGATCTCTTCGAATTTCAACCGGAGGCCGCCGCCCGAACAGGGACTTCGCCCGACCAATTCCACGAGGAGATGACCGATTTCACCATCTTGAGCGTCGATGACGACGAGATGTTTCAGAACTCCCTCAGACTGTCGCTTTCGGGCTTTACCTATCGCGGCGTCGCCCCGCGGATCCTGATCGCCGGTTCCGCCAACGAAGCGGCCAAGCTTCTGCTCGAAACGCCTTCGATCGCGGTCCTCCTGCTCGATGTCGTGATGGAAACGGACGATGCAGGGCTCAGACTGGTTCGCACGATCCGCGAAGTTCTCGGCAACTCGCAGCTGCGTATCGTGCTGCTCACGGGGCAACCCGGAATGGCGCCGATGCAGTCGTCGCTCGAGACCTATGATATCGCCGATTATTGGCTGAAGACCGACCTCACCAATGAGAGGCTTCATAGCATTCTCACCGCAAACCTGAGGACCTTCGAGCAGATCGACGTGCTGAACCGCGCGCGCCGGGGTCTCCAGAGCATTGTCGAGGCGAGCAACAGCCTGGCGAGATCCTCGGGATTTGAGGATTTCTCCAGACGGATGATCCACGAACTGGCGGCGCTTCTCGGCGTCGGCGAGGACGGAATCGTCTGCGTTCGCGGGCGTGACCGCGAACAGCCGCCGAAGATCATCGGGTCGGCGGGGCGGTTCGCCTCCGTCCTCAACCAGACCCTCGATACCATCAATGACGAATCCATCCGCGACCTGATCCAGCGCGCGCTGGATGGGCAGGCGACTATCGAGACGGCGACGGCGCAGGTTCTGTTTTTCCCGGGCCAGGCGGTCGCACCTGCTGCGGCGGCCTACATCGCGACAAACAGGCGGATCGACGATACGGAGCGGGAACTGCTGCGGGTCTTCGCGACCAATATCGGTACAGGCCTGATCAACGTGGCGCTGACCAGCCAGCTCGACCGCATCGCCTACGAAGACGGCCTGCTCGAGATTGCCAATGGCAATGCGCTGAAGCGCGGCGTACAGGCCGCACTCGATGTTCCCCCGCCCCGCAGGCGAAAAGTCCTGTTCATCGAACTCAACCAGTATGCCAGAAGCTGCGTTTCTCTTGGTGTCGAACAGGGCGATCGCCTGCTGCGCGCCTTCGTGAAGCGCCTGGCAGCAGCCTTTCCGCCGCCCTGCATGATCGCCCGCCTGCACGAAGACATCTTTGCCGTGCTCGGGCCGGAGTATCTGGTGCGGATCGAATATGTAAACCGCCTCGAAGCGGGAGCCCACTCCTCCGAAGCCCTGTTTTTCGGCGCGGAGGCGGCCTCTCTCGATCTCAATCATTTCACCTCGGCTCAAACCGTCATCGCGACCGGGCTTCTGCTCCTGAAGAGGGCCGGACTGAAGGGGACAAGCGGGCAACTCGTCGAATACGATCCCAATGTCGAAGAGGAAACGCGCCGCCGCTTCGCTCTTTCGCAGCAGCTTTACAAGGCGGTTCTCAACCGGGAAATCAGTGTCGCGTTCCAGCCACAGATCGACCTGACCGACAATCGGATCGTCGGCGCAGAGATCCTGGCGCGCTGGACCCGTCCGGACGGATCGATCATCTTACCAGCGGATTTCATTCCCCTGGCAGAGGCGAACGGGCTGATCGTGCCCCTGGGCCAGCAGATCCTCGAACAGGCCTGCGGCGCTCTCCGCTCCATCGACGAGGCGGGGTTTCCAACGGTCACCCTCGCCGTCAATGTCTCGCCGGTGCAGCTCGGCCGACAGGAATTTATCGACGAACTGATCGCGACTACGCGCCGCTATGGCCTGTCGCCGGACCGGCTGGAGCTCGAAATCACCGAGACGGTCGCCATGGAAGAGCACCAGAACGCAAACGATGTGCTCTCCATTCTCAGGAGAGAAGGTTATGCGATCGCGATCGATGATTTCGGCACCGGCTATTCTTCGTTGACCAAGCTGCGATCGTTCGAGGCCGCCACGCTCAAGATCGACAGGTCCTTCATTGCCGGACTTGGAGGCGCCAGCCAGAACGGGATTATCGTCGAGATGATCATTCGGCTGGGCGAGCGCATGAACATGCGTGTGCTCGCCGAGGGTGTCGAGACCGAGCAGCAGGCGGAATGGCTGCGGTCGAGAGGATGCACTCTGGCGCAAGGCTATCTCTACGCCCCGCCGGAATCCTTCGGGCAATTTCTCGCAAGGCTGCGAAGATCGCAGGCCGAGACTGCGTAACAGCCGATGATCCCAACGCCTGCAACCCGTTTCTTTCTGACTCTCCGTGCCGCCTGGCGCCATCGCAGGCGGCTTGCCATCTTTGTCGTCCCCTGGGTCATCGGACTTGGCCTCGGCGTTCCATTACTCTGGCATCAGATCGGCGTGAATGCCCGGGAACCTCAGATCCGCAACAGGGAGGAGACCCTGTCGCAAGCCTATGACATTCTCGGCCGGGGCCTGGACCGGCTCGGTCGCGACGCCCTGTTCCTTGCGGACCTGCAATCGCGCTTCAGCGAGACGGCAAATCCGCTCGCTCCTTTAAGCGTCGAGATATTCCAGAGTTTCGCCGCCAGCTCGCCGGATTACGATCAGGTACGGTGGCTGGATACGGATGGCAACGAACGACTGCGCGTCAACCATCGCAGCGGCGGCGAACCCGTCGTCGTTGCCGAGGACCAGTTGCAGAACAAGGCGGATCGGCCCTACTTTCGCGACACGGCCACGCTACCGCTGCATGGTCTTTATTTCTCCAGTCTCGATCTCAATATCGAAAACGGCGTGGTCGAGATACCGCATCTGCCGACATTGCGTGTTGCCAGCCCTGTTTTCCGCAATGGGATCAAGCAGGGCATCATCGTCATCAACTATCGCAGCACCCGATTGCTCGAACGCCTGAAGCGGCTCGACACGAGCGTCGATCTCTATGTGATGAACCAGGCGGGATACTGGATCCAGGGACCCGACGCGAACGCCAACTGGGCGTGGCAGCTCGGGGTAGCAACGCCCGACGCGGATCGAACGGAGAGGCTGCGGGAGGTGAGCAAGGGAGGCAGGGGGGGATTCCACAACAGCGAAGGAGATTGGAGCTACCGTCGCTTCGACCCTGGCGCGGGCTTGCTGACAACTGGCGAGGTCGGGGAAATGCGTGCCCCGGATGCCAGCCTCTATCTGCTTGCCCGGGACGCGGCTGGTGCCGTCAATAGCCAGGAAACACGGGGAAAACTCATTCTCGGCATGGTGGCGGCCATCCTGGCCGTGGTGGCGCTCGCGGTAACGGGCCGCCTGGCCAACGGCATGGAGGCCGAGTCGGAATGGGCTCGGCAAATGGAGGAAACCAACCGAACGCTGCGCGAGACCAACGAAAAACTGAGCGTAGCGCAACGGGAACTCGCACGGGCCGAACGGCTGTCGTCATTGGGCCTGATGGTTGCCGGGGTCGCCCATGAGATGAACACGCCGCTTGGAAGTGCCGCACTTGTGCTCAGCAAGGCGGCGAAGGATCTCAGGCTTTTCAAGGAAAGGCTCGCAGCAGGGCTGCGCCGCTCCGATCTCGACCGTTATGTCGAAGACAGCGATGCCAGCCTCGATCTGGTGCGCGACGCGATCCACCGGTGCACTGCACTGGTTCAACGCTTCAAACAGGTTGCAGTCGACCGCGCGACGCTGGAGCGGCGGGATATCGATCTCGCCGCATTCATTCCCGATGCCGATCCGCGCCTGCGCAAATGGGACGCCAGCGCCGGTATCAGCCTGACGCTGAACGTGCCTGGCGACCTGGCGATCACGACCTATCCGGGACCGTTTGCGCAGGTCTTGTCGAACCTCCTCAACAATTCGCTGCTGCACGCCTTCGACGCGGGCAAACCCGGCATGATCACCGTCGATGTCCGGAGACTGGCGGATCAGGTCCTCATCGAATTCACCGACGATGGTCGCGGGATAAACGAAACGGACATTCAGAAGATATTCGAACCCTTCTTTTCCACGGCCCGTCATAGCGGCGGTACCGGTCTTGGGCTGCATATCGTCCACCAGATCGTCACCGAGGTTCTCGGCGGATCGATCTCCGTCGAAAGCCCGCCAGCAGGTAAGGTCCGCGGCACCCGATTCATCATCAGGCTTCCGAGAATTGCTCCGGCACAGGCGGGAACCTGAGCCTCTTCAGATCCCGGCGTACCATTCGTAGCCGCGATCCTCCCAGAAGCCACCGCTGCCGCCATAGAGACGGCCGAGATCGGCCACGGCCTCGATGCGGGTCAGGTATTTCGCCTGCTTGTAGCCGAGCTGCCGCTCGACACGCAGCCTGAGCGGTGCGCCATGCGCGACTTCGAGGTCGCTACCGTTCATCGTGTGGGCGAGGATGGTCTGCGGATGGAAGGCATCCACCAGATCGACGCTCTCGTAGTACCAGCCGGTGCCGTCCAACGTCTTTTCGTATTCGTCGGCGCAATGAAAGACGATGTAGCGGGCCTCCGGCTTGAGGCCGGCGGTCTTGAGCAGAGCGCCGAGCGGCACGCCGGTCCATTTGCCGATCGCGCTCCAGCCCTCGACGCAGTCGTGCCGGGTGATCTGGGTGCGGGCCGGCAGGGCCTTCAGTTCGGCAAGCGACAGCCGCATCGGCTTGTCGACGAGACCGCCGATTTCCAACGTCCACGTCGAGAACTGCCGGTTCATCCAGTCGAGATATTGCGGATTGTCCGGCATGCTGGTGCCATTGGCGCGGAAGACCGGGGAGAGATCCGCCTCCGTGAACTCGCGCGCCAGCGCGTCGTCGCCGAGCAGGAAGCGCTGGGTCTTCATCGAAAAACCCTCGGCGATCTTGAGGACGGATTTCGTCCGGTCGCTTTCGACGAGCGCGTCGCAGCCGCTCAAACCGAGCGCCGAAGCGGCCATGGTCGTGCCGATCAGAAAGCGGCGGCGGGTGAGGATGCTGCTCATTGCTTGTCCTCCTGTTCGATGGCGTACCAGCCGGTGATCATCGAACGCAGATTGTTGAAGAGGCCCGACAGGATCACCATCGCGACATGGACCACCACGAAGGCAGTGAGCGAAAAGGCAGTCAGGAAATGGAGGGTGCGGGCCGACTGGCGACCGCCGAACACGTCGAGCAGCCAGGGCGCCACGGCGTTGAAGCCGGGCGACATGGTGAGCCCTGTCAGGATCATCAGCGGCAGCAGCAGGAAGATCACCGCAACATAGGTAAGTTTCTGCAGCGTGTTGTAGTGCCGCGCCTCCGGCCCTTTCGGGAACCGCAGCCGGGCGTGGTTGACGATCTCGTGGCCGATATGGGCGGGTGTCAGCTCATTTCCGGTCGGCAGAAGATCGCGGCGGAAGTGACGGCTCAGCAGCCCATAGGCGAGATAGATGAAGCCGTTGATGACGAACAGCCAAGCAAAGAAGAAGTGCCAGCGCCGGCCGCTTGCGAGGTCCTGATAGCTCGGGAGCGTCAACCAGTCGGGGAAACCTCGCGCGGTCGCCTGGCCATCGACGTCGGACACGCCGAGAAACCCGGTCGTGTTGAAGGTGAGCGGGCCGATATGCGTCAGGCCCTTCGCCCTGTCGCCATCCTCGACCGCCTCCGTGGAAATGAAAGAGGGATCGTTATCCGCACCATATTGGCCCCAGTAGAGCGCCGGATGGGCATTGAAGATCTGCAGGCCGCTGAAAAGCAGCACGGTCATGCAGAATACATTCACCCAGTGCGACAGGCGCACCAGCAGGCTGTGGCGGTATATGACCGTCCGGCCGGTCGCAGCGCCGGCATCGATCGTGGCCATGGTATTTCCTCCGAGTACAGGACGTGGACTTCGGCAGAGAGACGCGGCCGCCGGACATAAAGTTTCAGCGGCCGCGGTCGGATCATTTCATGGCGTCACTTCATCGCGTCGCAGGCCTTCATCATTTCCGACTTCTTCATCGAGTCCTTCTCCATGCCGGCCTTGTGCATGCAGTCGGTCTTGGTGCTGCCCGTCGCCATCGAATCCTTCTTCATAGAGTCCGGCTTCATGGTGTCGGTTTTCATCGAGTCCTTCTTCATCGTATCGGTGCCGGTGCTGCTCTGGGCATGAGCGGCACCGGCAAGCGACAGGCCGACGACGAGAGTGCAGGCTGCGAAGGTGGAAAGAAGCTTGGTCATGAGATATCCTCCTGGGATCAACCGATGTGTCCGCCGGCTGTCTGCCGAGGCTCACAGCCATCAATTCGACCCGCGCAGAAAGTCGTTACAGCGTCACGGTTATGTGATAGGCCGGAAGCATCCCGATTATTTTCCATTCCGGATGTAACCGTTTATGTGCTTCTCCGAATAATCATTGAACAGCATGACGAGCCCCCATTCGGAAGAAGCCCTGAAGGCCCTGATGCTTCTGTCTCTTGACGGGGACGAGGCCGCCTATCGGCGTTTGCTCAACGCGGTGCGCGTCCTGCTTGTCGGATATTACGGCCGCCGAATGGCTGCCGCGACGAAAGCGGACATGGAAGACCTCGTCCAGGAGACATTGCTGGCGCTGCATTCCCGCCGGGAAACCTACGATCGCGAGCGGCCGTTCACCGCATGGTTCTTCTCGATCGCCCGCTACAAGCTGATCGACCACCATCGCGGCCGCGGTAGCCGGATGATGGCGGAAACGGAGCTCGGCGAGGATTTCGAGAGCGACTACAACGAGGAAGGCCTGACGGCGCGGATGGATGTCGAGCGCCTTCTGAACGGCCTGCCGGCGAAACAGCGGGAATTGATACGCTGGGTGAAGATCGAGGGCCAGTCGGTGGCGGACACGGCAAGCCGGACCGGCCAATCGGAATCGGCCGTCAAGGTCAGCATTCACAGGGGGCTTAAGGCACTGGCGGAGAAATTGCGAGGCGGAAAGTGAGAACGACGGACGACATCATCGACAGCCTGGTTGGGGAACTGAAGCCGGTGCCGCGCCATGCGCTGGCGCGCCGGTTCGCGACTGGCGTCCTGCCGGGGCTCGCTGTGTCGCTGGTGCTGATGCTGGCAATCCTCGGCTTGCGCTTCGACGTGGCCGAAGCTCTGATGTTGCCGGTGTTCTGGATCAAGTCCGCCTATAACGCCCTGCTGGCGATCGCCGCATTCCTCGCCGCCTATCGCCTGGCGCGGCCCGATGGCTCCAAGGGGCGGTTCTTCCAGTTCGCGGCGGCGATCGTCGCGATCATGGCCGTGGTTGGGGCGAGCCAGCTGATGATGTCGCCGGTAGAGACCTATCGCACCTTGATCATTGGATCGTCCGCACTGCATTGCCCGCTATTGATATTCCTCCTGGCGCTTCCGGTGTTTGCCGGGAATATCTGGGTGCTTCGCCACGGCGCGCCGACCGATCTGAGGCTCACCGGCTTCATCGCGGGCATCGCGGCGGGCGCTGCCAGTGCATGGGTCTATTCCTGGTTCTGCACGGAGAACGGCATGCCCTTCGTGCTTATCTGGTATTCGCTCGGCATCCTCACGACCGGGGGCCTCGGCTCGGTGCTGGGACCGCGCCTGCTGCGCTGGTAAGGCACTATTGCCGCAAGAGAACACTCCCCACCTTCAGTAGCTAAAGAGGCTGCCGGCTGACCGCCTCAGGGCTTGAGTTTGACTATCATTCGTTCAGCATCAACTTAAAGGCGAATACCATGGCTATGGAGTGAAACAACCTTGCTACATTGGACCCAGCAAAGGATCTGGCCTGTGATTTCGGCCGTTGGGACGATTATTGCCGTGTTCGGGAACGCGTCTGGCGTATTGGATCTAGGGGCTTGGGCAAACTGGCTTCTAAGCCATTGGTATCATTACAACCAAATAGTCTGGGCCGTGGCTCTTGGCTGGACAGGCATAGTGATCACACCGCTCCTGGCTTCATTCCTAGCGTCACTCGTGTTCTTCTCGACACTTATGCTGTCAACCTACGCTCGAACTACGAAGGAGATAGTCGATTCGGAATTTGTCGCCTGCGACCTCGATATCTGGTATCGCTATTATCCAATCTTGGCTTTGCTAATGCTCTTCCCGCCGTTTGGAATATGGTATTATCTGAATAACGGCAGAAAACGGAAGTTTTCACATCGCATAAAATGGAAAAAAAGAAGCGGCTTTACCGCCATGTGCTTAACCGCACTCGTCGTAGCTTGCATTTTTTTACCTAACCTAGACGAGATTCGCGCAATCACTCCCATGTCGAGTGGGTTTGGCGGCTTAGTGCGAGTTACCATATATGGCTACGCATTTGTGTTTGGAGCCATGCTCCGCTTCGTTTCGTCAACTATGCTCGCGCGCCGGCTCTGGACCATTGTTTTCGGCGTCGTACTGCTGATTGCTCTAAGTTACGTGTCAACGTTTGGTATTTCGCTGAAGCCACCAGTTGCTTAACCTCACATTGAGGGACGGCTTCCATGCTGGCGGCACTGTTCCCTAAGGCATTAGCTTTGCGTGGATCAAGTCCAGCGGACCGGAAATGGGCATTACCCCTTCATCGTACGATCAGCTTGGGGGGCACCGCGCATATAACGCTGCTTGCCGCAGCTCTGATCCAGACGCCAGAGGGAAAAAATTCATCTTAGACGGAAGGGACGTCAACAAAAGCAAATGCGATGCATTTTGCATCGCAAGAAATTTGAATGGTACGGTTGGGGGGTCTCGAACCTCCGACCTCAGGTGCCACAAACCTGCGCTCTAACCAACTGAGCTACAACCGCACAAGCGCCCTTGGGCGCCGTTGGGGGGTCACATACGGTGATCGGACTTTTTTTGCAAGTCCTTTCCCGCAAATAGAAGAGGCCGGAGCGTGCTCCGGCCTTCTCCTTCAAATCAAGCTTAGGAATTAGGCAGCCTTGAAGGTCGTCATGACCTTTTCAGCAGCTTCCTTGCCCGGCTTCGTCACGTCTTCGACGATCTTGCGGGCGGTGTCCTGCATGGACTTGGCCTGCTCAACCGTGATTTCAGCCTGCTTGCGGATGAAGCCAGTCTGCAGCTCGATCAGTTCGGCAAAGGACTTCACGCCGAGCAGCGATTCCATATGGGTCAGCGAGACCTCAGCATTGGTTCGCAGCGCGTCGATCGCCTTGAGGCCGAGTTCGACAGAGCCTGCCTGGGCCGACTGCATTGTGGATTCAACCGTCTTGGTGGCTTCCTCGGCGGCGGATTTCATCTTAGCATACGCTTCGCGAGACTGGGTGGCACCCTTTTCGGCGAAGTCGCGGAAGCCTTCGGTCATCTTGGACGGATCGAAAGCGGAGAAGGAAAAGATATCGTCGGTCTTGTATGCCATCGTTTCAGGTCCTCGTTGGCGATTTCTTCGGCAGAACCGAAGATGTCATGCCTCTTATATAGACCATCTCGTTGTGCATTGCAATATCATTGTGCGCTGCACAATAAAATCATTCCCGGAATTAACCCTATCGGAGGTTTGGACAGCGCCGCTCTCGACCCGAAGGCAGGGGAAGGTTATTAACAATCCGTTAAACTACGTAGAAATCCGGTCACAAACGCCCTGTAGGTTTTGCCTATGTCCGCAGTCCAATACCCGTTCATCGACATTGCCGTGCATGAGCGCGTCCGCGATCGTTTCGCGGCAGGCGAGGCGATCGTGCTGTTTTCTCCGGACATGCAAAGCCCGCTCTGGGCGAACGGGCGCGGCGCCGATCTCTTCGGTTTCGGCTCCATCTACGATTTCCTCGACCAGGGTCCCAACCGCGTCGATATCGCCTTCCGCCAGATCGAAGCGGCTGCGCGCCAGCTCGACGAAGTCGGCGACATCCGCCACCTGACGATCCGGGTCGCCTCCGGTTTCCAGCGCATTCCGGTGCAGGCGATCTGCGAGCTTGTCCAGGTTCAGGGCGAAACCGCCGTGCTGTTCAGCGCGCCGGTGGAACGGGGCAGGCTCGCGCCTTCAGCCTCCGCGGCCCGGATGATCGAAGGCTTCGACGATCCCGATACGCATATGGCGGTGATCGACGAAAACGGTGAGGTGCTCGCCGCTTCGGCCGAGTTCCCCACGCTCGGCGTTTCCACGCAGACCGCCAAGATGATGGCGACCATGGCGGGCGCCGATCCGAGCCGCCTCGTAAAGCGCCCTATCCCGACCTCCAAGGGCTACCTGCCGGCTGCAATCGGCAAGCTCTCCGATGAACCTGCCCTGCATCTCATGTTCACGGTCGAGACGGAGCAGGGGCGCGCCGCCGTCGCCAACGGCTACGAACCGCGCGATGAGGCCCCGACGACCGCCGAGAGCGGCGAGGAAACCATGGAAGCCGCTGCGAGCGAGGATACCGAGGACTTCACGGTGGAGGCCGTCCCGGTCGACAGTTTTGCCGAGGTGATCGCCGCTGTATCCGAAATCGAGGATACGGAAGAGCCGGAAGAAGAAATTTCGCTTGAAGCCGGTGGGGATGCCGCGCCGGCTCAGTCCGCTGCCTTCGAGGAGCCGACGGAAGAGGCCGCGCCTGAAAATGCCGTGTCGGCCGCAGACGTCGAGGCCCCTTCCTCCGCTAATGCGATAGAGGCGGCCAAGGAGCTGGTTTCCGAAGCCGCGATAGAGGCAACACCCGCGGCCCAGCCGGAGACAGTGGAGATGGCGCCTGCGATCGAGCCTGCAGCGGTCGAAATCGACGCGCCGGAACCGGCCGGTTTCGTTTTCCGCCGTGACGGACGCGCGACCCGCTTCGTCTGGAAGATCGACGCCGAAGGACGGTTCCGAGAAGTTTCGAGCGAATTTGCCGATGCGGTCGGTCCACACGCCGCCGATATCAACGGCATGGCCTTTACCGATCTCGCCGCCCTCTTCCATCTCGACCCCGAGGGCAAGATCACCGAGCTGCTCAACAAGCGCGATACCTGGTCCGGCAAGACGATCTGGTGGCCGATCGAGGGCACGTCGCTGATCGTACCGGTCGATCTCGCCGCGCTGCCGACCTACACCCGCACCCGGGAGTTCGACGGTTTTCGCGGCTTCGGAATCGTGCGCATCGGCGATGCGGCGGAGGATCCGAACGCCGTCGGCCTGACGCTCACCCGCGCCGTGCCGGAGGATGTCGTCGAACCGGAAGCGGAGATGATTTCGGAAGGCCACGAGATGCCCGTCGATGCGCCGGGACCGGCAGCAGAAGACAATCTGTCCGTTTGGCAGGACGAAATTGCCGATACGCCGGCGGAAATCGCCGGGATAGAGGAACACGCCGTTGAAATCGGCACCGTCGAAGATACGGTCGTTGAGGTTCCCGCAAGCGACGAAACGATTGCAGATGCCGTTGCAACGGACGAACCGGCAACATCCGAAGAGCCGGAAGTTGCTGAAGATGCCGAGCAGCTCGCTGTCGCCGAAGACATTTCCGCGGACGCCGCACCTTTCGAAGACATGCCATCCGAAGAACCGTCGTCCCAGCCGCTCGCGCAGGACGAGCCGAAACCTTCCATGTCCGGCCGTCAGATTCCTTCGCTGCTCGACTGGCCGGCCGGAGAACGCCCGGCGCTTCGCGTCGTCGAAAATGCCGGCCGCCGCCATTCGGACAAGGTCATCCAGCTCGAGGAGCGCCGCTCCAACCGCCGCGACGGGCTGACCCCCGTCGAACAGGCGGCTTTCCGCGAAATCGCCCGCCAGCTCGACAATTTCGTCGGCCGCCGCAACGCAGAAAAGGCGCCCGAGACCTCGGCCGAAACGGCAACGCCTGTAATCGAACGGAATGAGCCGACCGTGACCGAGCCGATCGAGGCCGGGCATGAGACGGCGAGCGAGAATTTTGACATCGTCGTTTCGGAAGACACGCGCGAGGCTCCGATGGAAGTTGTGTCGGAGACGGAAACCCCTCCCGAAGAGGATGCCGTTTCCGAGTCGGAACAGATTTCGGAGGAAGAGGCGATCGCATTCGCTGAAGATGCGAACGAGGCTTTTTCCGACGCGCCGATCGAGCCCGCCCAGGACAAGGAAGCCGCTGCGGGGGTTTTGGCCGACCCGCATCCGGAGCTTTCCGACCGCGAGCTGTTGAGCCAGATGATCCCGGTTCGCGAGCGTATCGGTCTTTCCGCGGAGATCGTCGATCAGATGCCGGTGGCGCTTCTCGTCCATAGCGGCGACCTCCTGATCTACGGCAATCCCGAATTCCTGCGGCTCACCGGCTATGCCTCGATCGGCGAACTGGCGGAAGTCGGCGGCCTCGATGCGCTGCTGCAGCGCCAGGATCTCGAAGGCAAGACAGCGGAAGCCGGCGGCATGGTCGTGGTGCGCGCCGACGATGTGCTGGTGCCGGTGACCGCGCGCCTGCAGTCCGTGCGCTGGGACAATTCGACTGTTCTCATGCTGGCGCTGATGCCGGTCGTGGCCGAGTCTCAGGGCTCCACCGGGGATGGCGAAGCGGCGGAGGTCATTCCGCTGCGGGCGCCCCGCGCCGCCGACCAGCTCGCCAAGCTGCAGGTCGAGGTAACCGAACTGCGTGCCATCCTGGAAACGGCCACCGATGGCGTGGTGATCATCGGCGCGGATGGCGACATCCGCTCCCTGAACCGGGCGGCGAGTGCGCTCTTCAACTATGACAACGAAGAGATCAACGGCAAGCCTTTCGTCACGCTGTTCGCCCACGAGAGCCAGCGGGCGATCCTCGATTATCTCGCCGGACTTGCCGGCCATGGCGTGGCGAGCGTTCTGAACGACGGCCGCGAAGTGATCGGCCGCGAAGCTTCCGGCGGCTTTCTGCCGCTGTTCATGACGATCGGCAAACTGACCTCCTCGAACGGCTATTGTGCCGTCATCCGCGACATCACCCAGTGGAAGCGTACCGAAGACGAGCTGCGCACCGCCAAGCGCGCGGCCGAAACGGCGAACGCCCACAAGAGCGAGTTCCTCGCCCATGTGAGCCACGAAATCCGCACGCCGCTCAACGCGATCATCGGCTTTGCCGACATGATGGCGAGCGAACGTTTCGGCCAGATCGGTCATGCGCGCTATGTGGAATATGCCAATGACATCAGCCGCTCCGGCAGGCATGTGCTCGATATCGTCAACGACCTCCTCGACATTTCCAAGATCGAGGCCGGCGAGATGGAACTCGATTTCGTCGCCGTCGGCCTGAACGAGGCGGTGTCGGAGGCGGTCTCGCTGGTGCAGCCGCAGGCAAACGGCCAGCGGGTGATCATCCGCACGGCCCTGTCGCATGCCGTGCCCCAGGTGGTCGCCGATCCCCGCTCGATCAAGCAGATCGTGTTGAACATCCTGTCGAACGCCATCCGTTTCACGCCTTCAGGCGGTCAGATCGTCGTGTCCACCGCTTACGAGACCAACGGAAACGTTGTCCTTCGCGTCCGCGATACCGGCATCGGCATGACCCGCTCGGAGCTGGAGCTTGCCATGAAGCCGTTCCGCCAGGTTGCGAGCGCCTCCCGCAAGCGCGGCGACGGCACCGGCCTCGGCCTGCCGCTGACCAAGGCGATGGTCGACGCAAACCGCGCCGCCTTCGCGATCACGTCCGCACCGAACGAAGGCACGCTGGTGGAAATCACCTTCCCTTCGCCGCGGGTGCTGGCGAACTGATCCCGGAAAGCCGGTTTCGGCATCCTCACCGGTTGGCCGGTGATAGCTTCAAGGTCTCAACGTCGCCATGGTTGTGACGACGCGTTGCGCATTCTTAGGTTGTATACGGTGTTAAAAGAAAGGCAGCCGAAGCTGCCTTTGAAGTTTAATGCTGTCCAACGAGGGTCGGTGGAGACGTCATGTCTATGAAAGCTCGCGGCTAGGCGTATTTCATACACGAGACGAAACCATGTTGCTCCACTTTTGATCAAAGCGGCTTAATAGCCCGTTAACAGCGTCCCATTTCCGGAATTTATGCTGGAGATGTGCCGCCGCGATACATCTCGCCTCCTCGGAATGCCAGCCGTTCAGCTTTTCAACTCGACAAGACCGTCGAACAGGTCGAGCGCTTCCGGATTGGCGAGCGCCTCCTTGTTCTTGACGGCACGGCCATGCACGACGTCGCGAACCGCCAGTTCGACGATCTTGCCGGACTTGGTGCGCGGGATATCGGCGACCTGGATGACCTTTGCCGGCACGTGGCGCGGCGAAGCGCCGGTGCGGATGCGGGCCTTGATCGCCTTGGTAAGATCTTCGGTCAGCGTCAAGCCGCCGGTGAGGCGCACGAACAGGATGACGCGGACGTCGTCGTCCCAGTCCTGGCCGATGCAGATGGCTTCCGCGACCTCCTCCATCTGCTCCACCTGATTGTAGATCTCGGCGGTACCGATCCGCACGCCGCCCGGATTGAGGGTGGCGTCGGAACGGCCATGGATGACGATGCCGTCATGCTCTGTCCATTCCGCGAAGTCACCGTGGCACCAGACATTGTCGAAACGCTCGAAATATGCGGCGCGGTATTTCTGCCCTTCGGGATCGTTCCAGAACATGATCGGCATGGACGGAAACGCCTTCGAGCAGACGAGCTCGCCCTTTTCACCGCGTACCGGCTTGCCGTCGTCGTTCCAGACATCGACGGCCAAGCCCAGGCCGGGGCCCTGGATCTCACCGCGCCAGACCGCCTTCAGCGGGTTGCCGAGCACGAAACAGGAGACGATGTCCGTACCGCCGGAGATCGAAGCGAGATGCACGTCGCTCTTGATGCCCTCGTAGACGAAGGAGAAGCCCTCCGGCGACAGCGGAGAGCCGGTCGAGGTCATCAGCCGCAGCGCCGAGAGATCGTGGCTCTCCTTCGGCACGATGCCGCCCTTGCGGACAGCGTCGATGTATTTCGCCGAGGTGCCGAATACCGCAAACTGCTCGGCTTGCGCATAGTCGAACAGGACATTGCCGTCCGGCGCGAAGGGCGACCCGTCGAACAGGCAGAGCGTGGCGCCGACGGCGAGGCCCGAGATCAGCCAATTCCACATCATCCAGCCGCAGGTGGTGAAATAGAACAGCTTTTCGCCAGGCTGGAGGCTGCAATGGAAGCGATGTTCCTTGAGGTGCTGCAGCAGCGTGCCGCCGGCCGAATGGACGATGCATTTCGGTACGCCGGTCGTGCCGGACGAGAAGAGGATATAAAGCGGATGGGAGAACGGCAGCGCTTCGAACTCGATCGCCCTCGCCTCGTAAGGTGCCGTGAAATCGGCAAGCGTACGGCCATCGGCAAGCGACGCGGCAAGCCCCGGGGCATCGCCCGCATAGGGTACCACCAGAACCGGCGTGTTCAGCACCTCCGAGACTGTCTTCACCTTGGCGGAGACATCCTGGAGCTTGCCGTTGTACCAATAACCGTCGCAGGTGATGAACAGTTTCGGGGCGATCTGGCCGAAACGATCGAGCACGCCCTGCTCGCCGAAATCAGGGGAGCAGGAGGACCAGATCGCGCCGATCGAGGCCGCGGCCAGCATGCAGGCGACCGTCTCCGGCATGTTCGGCATCATCGCAGCGACGCGGTCGCCCTTCTGGATACCCAGCGCCGTGAAGGCCTGCTGCAGGCGTGAGACCTCGGCGCGGAGCTTATCCCAGGACCAGCGATAGCTCACCTTGTCCTCGCCGCGGAAGATCAGCGCGTCACCGGCTCCCGTTCCGGCGAGCAGGTTTTCAGCGAAATTCAGCGTCGCATCGGGGAAAAAGCGGGCGGCGAGCATATCGTCGCCGTTGATCAGCGCGTGTTTGCCGCGCTCGCCCTTGACGCCGCAGAAATCCCAGACCGCCGACCAGAATTCGCCGCGCTCGACGATCGACCAGGCGTAGAACGCATCGTAGTCGGGAAAGCTTTTGCCAGAGCGCTCCCCGCACCAGCCGATGAAATGATAAAGCGGGGTTTTCTGCTGCGCTTCCTTCGAAGGACTCCACAGCGGCTGCTCGTTGCCCATTCCCATTCCTCCACCCCCGGGAGAACCCTGCCCGTCATCGGAAACCAGGGTCCCGTCCTATCTCCATCCGCGCCCGGCTCGCAGGGCCGGACGTGTCGGCCTGTATAGCATGTTGCACCGCGTGATAAAGAGGACAGCCGGCAGGTTGCATGGATTTGCGCGGGGCTGGCATTTCCTATATGCGCGTGGGATCATGCTCACCAATCCGATCGGAAATCTGCGGAAGAACCTGGGCCGCCCGCTGGGCCGGCGGTCGCGCCGCGTTCTGGTCGGCGCTATCGTCGTCCTCTGCCTGTTCGCGCTTTTCCAGCTTATCGCACCGTTCCTCATTTCATCGGCCGTCGTGCGCGAAAGCATGGAGCGGGCGGTCGCCGAATGGACCGGCCATGACGTGGAGATCGAGGGAACCCCCGATATCCGCTTCTGGCCCGAGCCTCGGATCACGCTCAGAGACATCACCATCCGCAAGCAGGCGGAAGACGGCGAGCGCGTGCTCGGCCGGGTCTCGCGGCTTTCGGCCTCCTTCGATCTGACGCGGGCCCTGGTCGGCCGACCTGAGTTCAAGGACTTTCGGCTCACGGATCCGGAAATCTACGTCATCAGGGAGACCGACGGCAGGCTTGACTGGACGAATGACGGGCTGCTCAGCCGCGCAGTGCGCGACGCGCGGCCTGACGGCAGCGGCCAGGCGCTGACGGCGGATAACGACGCGCGCATGGGCGATGTCCGTATCGCCAACGGAACACTCGAAATCTCGGACGTCGCCAGCGGCCGCGTCACACGGTTCCAGTCGATCAACGGCACGCTCGACTGGCCGTGGCTTTCCCGCGGCCTGGAGCTGAAGGCGGATGCCGCGCTCAACGGCCGGGCGCTGACGCTGGACATAAGTTCGACGCAGCCGCTGCTGCTGCTGTCGGGCAAAAGCGGCGATATCTCGGGCACGATGGCGTCCACCCTCTTTCATGGCCAGTTCCGAGGCGTCGCCGACCTTGCGGCGAATGCCTTTCTGTCCGGCGATGCCGAACTGACGGTTCCCGACCTTGCGGCGGCGATGAGTTGGGCCGGCCTGAAATTTTCCGGCACGGAACGCGTGAAAAGCTTCTCCTTGACGACCCACATCGTTACCAACGACAACGTCCTGCGCTTCGATAACCTCTCCCTCAGCCTCAATGACGCCAAGGCGACCGGCATACTCGATCTGCTGCTGCCCGCCGGCAAACCGCCGAGGCTTACCGGGACGCTCGCCTTCGACCAGATGGATTTTTCCGCGGCACTTGCCGCCATTGCGCCACGCGCCATGGGAGACGCCAGCCGGAGCGATGGCCGGCTCGACGAACTGGAACTCGACCTGCGACTTTCCGCCCAGCAGGCGACGCTTGGACCGCTCCAGCTTTCGGAGGCCGCCGTGAGCGTGATGAACACCGGCGAGCAATCCCGTATCGACATTGCCGACAGCGATTTCGAGACGGGCCGGCTGACCGGCCGGCTCGCTACCGTGAAAGGTGGCGTGGCCGGGGCAGTCGCGCTGCGCCTTGCCGTCCAGGACGCCGATTTCGGCAATATCGTCAAGGAACTCGGCCTCGCCGGGCCACTTCCGGCGGCACGCGGATCGTTGGACCTGGCGCTCGACGTCGACCGACCGCTGGAGCCGGAGGCCTGGCGCAATGCCAGGGGTACCTTGCGCTTCCGTGCGGACCGCGGTTCGCTTTCAGGCGTCAATATTGCCGGCGTGCGGCAGCTCGCGGCGCAAAGACCCTACTTTCCCCTGAGCGATGCCGGCACCGGCAGCCTGGAATTCGACCATATCGACATATCCGCCGATCTTGCGGACGGATCGGCGGATATTCGCGAGGGAAAGATAACCACCGCCGCAGAGACGCTGACGCTTTCGGGCGTCATTCCCTATATCAACAACAGCCTCGCGCTCTCGGCAACCGTCGAACCGATCCCGCAGGGTGCCAATGCCGCGCCGCTGACGGTCTTTATCGGCGGTTCCTGGCCCGACCCCGTCATCTGGCCTGTTTCGCAAACTCCGGCGAAACCCCTACAATGAGCCGAATCAACCGGATGGGGGTAATCTGGTGGCGCGATTCCTGATCAACCTTTGCAAGGCGCTGCTCGCCTGCCTCATCATGGGCGCGGTCCTGAGCTTCTTCGGCATAACCATACCGGCGCTGCTGGCGCTCCTGCACCTGACGCCGGACGATATCCGGGTCGGGCTCGAAAACGCCTATGTCTGGTCAGTGCCGCGCATCGTGCTCGGGGCCGTCATCGTGCTGCCGGCCTGGCTGCTCATCTACATCTTCCTGCCGCCGCGCGGAGGCGAATGAGCCTCAACTCGTACCACGGGCTGCGACGTGCTCGTCGCGGATACGCCGCAGTTCAGCCTGCTTGGTGGTGATCGAGGTGATGATGACGCCGATGGTGACAAGCCCGATCAGAATGGTGCAGATCGCGTTGATTTCGGGCGTGACGCCCAGGCGAACCTGGCTGTAGATCTTGATCGGCAGCGTGGTGGCGCCGGGGCCTGTGGTGAAGCTCGCGATCACCAGATCGTCCAGCGACAGCGTGAAGGCCAGCATCCAGCCGGCGATGACGGCGGGAAAGATCAGCGGCAGGGTGATCTTGAAGAAGGTCCTGACCGGCGGGCAGCCGAGGTCGAGTGCCGCCTCCTCCAGGCTCCGGTCGAAGGTCAGCAGCCGCGACTGCACGACGATCGCCACATAGCACATCGTGAAGGTCGTATGCGCGATGATGACGGTCCAGAAGCCGCGATCGACGCCGACTGCGACGAACAACAGCAGCATCGACAGGCCGGTGATCACTTCCGGCATGACGAGCGGTGCATAGATCATCCCGGAAAACAGCATTCGGCCGGGAAAACGCGTGAAGCGCACGAGGGAGAGGGCTGCGAGCGTACCGAGCACGGTACCGATCGTGGCGCTGATGACGCCGACGCGTGCCGTTATCCAGGCGGCGTCCATGAGACCCTGGTTCGACCACATCGTGCGATACCATTGCAGCGAAAAGCCGCCCCAGACCGTGACGAGCTTGGAGGCATTGAACGAATAGATCACCAGGATGATGATCGGGATGTAGAGGAAGGCGAAACCGAGCGTCAGGACGGTGGCGTCGAAGCGGGATGATCTCATCTCAAGCCACCTTCTTCTGCTGGTTCTGGAAGATCATGATCGGCACGACCAGCAGGATCAGCAGGATGACCGCCACGGCCGATGCCAGCGGCCAGTCGCGGTTGCCGAAAAATTCCGTCCACAACGTCTTGCCGATCATCAGCGTGTCGGCACCGCCGAGCAGGTCGGGGATGACGAACTCGCCGGTGATCGGGATGAAGCAGATCATCGAACCGGCGATCACGCCCGGCAGCGACAGCGGGAAGGTGATCTTCCAGAACGCCTTCCAGGGGGGGCAGCCAAGATCGCTGGCGGCCTCCAGCAGCGTATTGTCCATCTTTTCCAGGGCCGAATAGAGCGGCAGGACCATGAACGGAAGGTAGGAGTAGACGATGCCGATGAAGACGGCATAGTCGGTGCGGAAGACCTGCACCTGATCGTCGGCGCCGAAGAGCCCGATCGACTGGAACAGCAGCGTCAGCAGGCCGTCGGGCTTCAGGATGCCGATCCAGGCGTAGACGCGGATCAGGAAGGACGTCCAGAACGGCAGGATGACCAGCATGACCAGCGTCGGCCGCAGGGTCGTCGGGGCGCGGGCCATGGCAAGCGCCATGGGATAACCGATCGCCAGCAGCAGGAAGGTGGAGATCACCGCGATGCGCAGCGAAGAGAGATAGGCTTCGATGTAGAGCGGGTCGTCGGTCAGGAAGAGATAGTTGTCGAGGTCCAGTTCGGAGACGAAATCGCCCAAGGCGCCGAACCCTTCAAAGAGCGGCGTATAGGGCGGCATGGCAATCGCCGTCTCGGACAGCGAGATCTTGAAGATGATCAGGAAGGGAGCGACGAAGAACAGCAGCAGCCAGAGGTAAGGCACCGCGACCACCAGCCAGCGGGCCGGGCTGGGTCTGTTGGCGGGGTGGGTTTCGGAAACGCTTGCCATCTCCTTGCCCCCCTCAACGCGTCAACACGAGGCCGGCGTCGAGCGGCCAGGTGAGCCAGACCATGTCGCCGAAGGTGATCGGCCTGTCGACGAGGCGGGAAACGTTGGCTTGCGCCGCGCGCACCACCCGGCCATCCGCGAGCCTCACCAGGAAAACCGAAAAGTCGCCCAGATAGCCGATGTCCCAGACCTCGCCGTAGACCGCATTGGCCGAAGTGTCGACCGGCTGGTCGAGCGAGATGCGGACCTTTTCCGGACGCACGGCAAAGGCGACCTTGTCACCTGCGACCGCCTGGCATTCCTGCTCGACCGATACCGCGATGCCGTCGCAATCGATCCTGACCATGCCCGGCGCGCCGAGTGCGCTGCCGGTCGAAGCGACCGTGCCTTCGAGAATATTGATGTCGCCGATGAAATCCGCGACGTAGCGGCTGTTCGGCGCCTCGTAGATCTCGGCCGGCGTCGCCACCTGCATGATCAGGCCCCTGTCCATGACCGCGATACGATCGGACACGGTCATCGCCTCTTCCTGGTCGTGGGTGACGATCAGGAATGTCAGGCCGAGCTTGGTCTGGAGGTCCATCAACTCGAACTGCGTCTCTTCGCGCAGCTTCTTGTCGAGCGCGCCGAGCGGTTCGTCGAGCAGCAGCACCTTGGGGCGCTTGGCCAGAGAACGGGCGAGTGCGACGCGCTGGCGCTGGCCACCGGACAGCTGGTTCGGCTTGCGTTTGGCGAACTGCTCCAGCTTGACGAGCTTCAGCATTTCCTCGACACGGGTAGCGATCTCGCCCTTCGGAAGATTGTCCTGCTCCAACCCGAAGGCGATGTTCTTTTCCACCGTCATATGGGGGAAGAGCGCGTAGGACTGGAACATCATGTTGGTCGGCCGGCGGTAGGGCGGCACGCCGGAAATATCCTTGCCCTGCAGCAGGATGCGGCCTTCCGTCGGCTCCTCGAAACCGGCGAGCATGCGCATCAGCGTCGTCTTGCCGCAACCGGACGGCCCGAGCAGCGAAAAGAATTCCCGCTCGTAGATATCGAGCGTCAGGTTATCGACGGCGGTGAAGGTGCCGAACCGTTTGGTGATGTTTTCGAAACGAATGAACGGAACCGCCGACGGGTCGGTCCAGGGAGAAAATTTACGCTTAACCGGCCCAAGAGATTTCGCCATGCCCTTACCCCGTTTCGCCCGATAGCTGCCCCAAAAGTATTCGGGGCAGACGTTTCCGCCTGCCCCGCCCTTGATCAGCTACCGGTCTTGATCTGCGTCCAGACCCGGTTCAGGACCCGCTGCTCGCGCGGTCCGTATGGCGAAATGGTGAAGAGTTTCTTGACCACGTCCTCCGGCGGATAGACGGAAGGATTTTCCAGGACTTCCTTGTCGATGAACTTCTGCGAAGCCAGGTTGCCGTTGGCGTATTGGACGAAGTTCGAGGCCTTGGCGATGACTTCCGGCTTCATCAGGTAGTTGATGAAGGCATGCGCTTCGTCGACATGCTTCGCGTCCGCGGGGATCGCGAGGTTGTCGAACCACATATACGTGCCTTCCTTGGGAATGATGAATTCGATGTTGACGCCGTTCTTGGCTTCCTCGGCGCGGGTCTTGGCCTGCAGCACGTCGCCCGACCAGCCGATCGTGATGCAGCTGTCGCCATTGGCAAGTTCATCGATATAGGCAGACGAATTGAAGGTCTTCACCGACTTGCGAATTTTCGCGTAGACGGCGCCGCCGGCTTCCAGGTCCTTGGTGTCCTTGCTGTCAGGGTTTTTGCCGAGATAGTTGAGCGCGATCGCGAAGGTCTCGTCGGATGCGTCGAGGATGTTGATGCCGCAGGATTTCAGCTTGGCGGCGTTTTCCGGCTTGAAGAGAACATTCCAGCTGTCGATCGGCACGTCGCCGAGCGCCGCCTTCACCTTGTCGACGTTATAACCGATGCCGGTCGTACCCCACATGTAGTTGACGGCATATTGATTGCCGGGATCGTATTTCGCCAGACGCTCGGAAACCACCGGCCACACGTTGGAGAGATTCGGAAGCTTCGACTTGTCGAGCTTCTGGAAAACCTTGGCCTGGATCTGGCGGGCGAGGAACGGGCCGGTCGGCACGACGACGTCATAACCGGAACCGCCGGCCAGAAGCTTGGTCTCCAGCATCTCGTTGCTGTCGAACACGTCGTAGATGACCTTGATGCCCGTCTCCTTGGTGAAATCCGCCAGGATCGTCTCATCGATATAGTCCGACCAGTTGTAGACGCGGACTTCGCGCTCCTGGGCCAGGGCAGCCGTCGCGGCGAAGGCCGTCGCGGCAACTGCGGCGGCAAGGCTGAGCAAATGACTTTTCATGATCTCTCCTGTTCCAGTTTTTTCTGCGCAATCATCAAACCACGCCTAATTCCCTTATATTTTCCGTGAGAGTAAAAAGTAATCTTACACCCTACAAGGGGGAATGTGCGCCGCCGCAAAACTCATTGGAAATCGAAGGCGCTGAGACCGGTCACCATCTCGTCTAGACCGAGCGGTCTAGTCACCGGCGGCTCGGCGCGGGAGAGGCAACCCTGCCTTTCGCAGAGCCGGCAGGCGGTGCCGGCAAGCACGGTTCCCGCCGCCCCCGGCAGCATCTCGCCATAAACGATGTCTCCCGCGCTCGACAGATCGCAGCCGAGAAGGACCGCGGTGCGACGGACCCGCTCGCCGAAACCCGCCTGGGGGCCTTCGAGCGTCCTCGACAACGTCAGGAACGTCCCGCCATCCGGCATCTCGACGCGATCGACGAGAACCTGGCCTGGCTGGAGGAAGGCCGCATGGATCCCGAGCTTCGGACAGAGCCCGCCGAAACGGGCCTGGGGAAAGCCTTGCGCGCCGGCGCGGCGGATGGCGTTGCCGGCGTGGTCGAGCTCCATCAGGAAAAACGGAATACCGGGCGCGCCGGGGCGGGTGAGCGAGGTCAGGCGGTTGGCGGCCTGTTCGAAGGACACGTCGAAGCGGGAGCGCAGCACGTCGAGATCGTAGCGGGCGCGCTGGGCCGCCAAAAGGAAAGCGCCATAGGGCATCATCAGCGCATGGGCGGCATAACGGGCAAGCTCGAAACGACCGATGCGCCGCGCCTCGTTGGTGGAGAGGTTGAGGTCATCGAGTTCGGCGGCGATCTCCTGGCCCAGCGCCAGCAGCGCCACTTCCATGGCGAGCTCGCGGGTCCGGTCGAAGGGCGACAGCCGTTCCGACAGAAACAGCCGCATGGAATGACGGTCGTAACGCCGGCGCAGGTTCGGCATTGCGTGGACGGGCAGCGTGCGCACCACGATGCCATGCTCGTTCTTCGCCCACGCCTTCAAGGCGCCCGGCAGTTCGTCGCCGGTCCCGAGCCGGGCCGCGAAGGTTTCGGCGGCATCCTCGATGCGCGCGAAAAAGTTGGGGCGGCGCTCCAGCGTCTCGCGCACCTCGTCGATCGGCAGGCGCGTGCCGGCAATCGAGGTCTCGTGCCCCTCACGGGCCAGGAGGTCGGCGAGATCGGAAAGCCGGGCCGCCTGTTCGCGATAGGCGCGATAGAGCTTCATCAACCCGAGCGCCGCATTGGGAGCAGCCTCCGCCACCTCGATGATTTCCTGGTCACCGGGGATTTCACCCGCCAGCAGCGGATCGGCGAACACTTCTCGCAGCCGCCCCGCAAGACCACCGCCCTCGCCTTGCAGCGCATCGAGATCGACCTTGTAGACGGAGGCGAGCTTCAAGAGGAGCTGGACGGTGAGCGGCCGCTGGTTACGCTCGATGAGGTTGAGGTAGGAAGGCGAAATGCCGAGCGCTTCGGCCATGGCCGTCTGGGTGAGTCCAAGCCCCAATCGCACCCGCCGCACACGCGGACCGGCAAAAATCTTTCGTTCCGCCATTTGTCACCGTTTTTACAAAATCGACAGGCCCGCCGCTTTTACTATTGTGACATATTCACAGAAGCCTTTGTGAAAGACAAGACATAATAACCCCTTTACCGCTGCGTGTTGCGTATCTTTTCTGGCAGTGCAGCATTCTATTCTGTAAATTCGGTCACATCAAAACCGCTCCCGGGCGGCTGGCAGACTTACACTGGAGGAAAGCAATGACAGATTTTTACACGCTGGTTCCCGGCGCACCAAAGGGCCGGTTCGAAGGTATTGAACGCCCCTATTCCGCCGAGGACGTGAAGCGGTTGCGCGGCTCGGCCGAGATCCGTTATTCGCTCGCCGAAATGGGCGCCAATCGGCTGTGGTCGCTGCTGGGCAAAGAGGATTTCGTCAACGCGCTTGGCGCGATGACCGGCAACCAGGCCATGCAGCAGGTCCGGGCCGGGCTGAAGGCGATCTATCTGTCCGGCTGGCAGGTTGCTGCCGACGCCAACACGGCATCCGCGATGTATCCGGATCAGTCGCTCTATCCGGCCAATGCGGCGCCGGAACTGGCGCGGCGCATCAACCGCACACTGCAGCGGGCCGACCAGATCGAGACCGCCGAAGGCAAGGGCCTTTCCGTCGACACCTGGTTCGCGCCGATCGTCGCAGACGCGGAAGCCGGGTTCGGCGGGCCGCTCAACGCCTTCGAGATCATGAAGGCCTTCATCGAGGCGGGTGCCGCGGGCGTCCATTACGAGGACCAGCTCGCATCGGAAAAGAAGTGCGGCCATCTCGGCGGCAAGGTGCTGATCCCGACCGCGGCGCATATCCGCAACCTGACCGCCGCGCGGCTTGCCGCCGACGTCATGGGCACTCCGACGCTGGTCATCGCCCGCACCGATGCGGAAGCGGCAAAACTGCTCACCTCGGATATCGACGAGCGCGACCGGCCCTTCGTCGACTACGATGCCGGGCGCACGGTTGAGGGCTTCTATCAGGTGAAGAACGGGCTCGAACCCTGCATCGCCCGCGCCGTCGCCTATGCACCCTATTGCGACCTCATCTGGTGCGAGACATCGAAGCCGGATCTCGAACAGGCCCGCCGGTTCGCCGAAGGGGTCCACAAGGTCCATCCGGGCAAGATGCTCGCCTATAACTGCTCGCCGTCGTTCAACTGGAAAAAGAACCTCGACGACGCGACGATCGCCAAGTTCCAGCGGGAGCTGGGCGCGATGGGCTACAAGTTCCAGTTCATCACGCTCGCCGGCTTCCACCAGCTGAATTTCGGCATGTTCGAACTCGCCCGCGGCTACAAGGACCGCCAGATGGCCGCCTATTCGGAGCTGCAGGAAGCGGAATTCGCGGCCGAAATCAACGGCTACACCGCCACCAAGCACCAGCGCGAGGTCGGCACCGGCTATTTCGACGCTGTCTCGGTCGCCATCACCGGCGGACTTTCGTCCACCACCGCGATGAAGGAATCCACCGAGCACGACCAGTTCAGGCCGGCTGCGGAATAGCCCCAAGAACTCATCACCAGGAGGAGAACCGACATGAACATCCAGACCCACGTCAAGGAACGCGCCGAAGAACAGTCGACCGCGATGACACCCGACCAGCAGGCGGCAATCCGTACGCTTGCCAACGACCTGCATCGCCTCAACCATGCAATCATGAAGGCGGTCGAGGCCGGGGTCTCGGTGGAACTCGTCCGCTCCGCCCGCCACCATGGCGGCGACGGCCACTGGGGCGACCTGATGATCCCGGTCATCGTCACCAATCGGGTGCAGTGACCGGAAGACACGTCTAGGGCTGGCGGCCCGCGAAGAGCGGGCCGTGAGCCCGGACGAACTTCACCATCCGATCGACCACCGCGCGGATGTCCCGGCGGTGGCGATCGTCATTGTTCATGACGATCCACTGGGCGTGCCGGAGACTTTCGATCTCACCGCCGACCCGCTCCAGCCGCATGTCCTGGTCGCCCACGAAACAGGGCAGGACAGCGGTTCCGGCCCCGCCCAGCGCCAAGTCGCGCAGCGAGCGCGGACGGTTGACGGTGACCGCCACCTGCGCCGCCCGCTCCTGATGCGGCCAACGCAGATAGGCGGAAATCGCGTCCTCCTCCGAGACAGCAAGCCAGCGGTCGGCAACCGAGGGGTGGGCTTTGCGGGCACGATAGGCCGCATAGGCGACCTCGCCGAGCCTGGTCGCAGCAAGGTTCGGCTCCTCCGGCTCGAAGGCGCGGATGCCGATGTCGCTTTCCCGGTGCATCAGGCTCGCCCGCCGTTCGGCGACATAGAAATCGAGGCGGAAATCATCGCGCTCCGTGCGGATAAGCGAGAGATTGCGGGTGAACATCCAGGCAAGCCAGGTGCCACAGGCGACCCGCACCAGCGTCGAACCGGCCCCCTCCCGTTTCCAGCTCTCGATGCGCCGGGCGGCGCCTTCCATCTCCAGGATCTGGGCAAACAAGGCAGACCCATCGGCGGTCAGCTGATAACCGGTACGGCTGCGTAAAAACAACGGACGCCCGACGGCCTCTTCCAGATCGAGCATCCGCCGGCCGATCGTCGCGGGGCTCAATCCGGTCGTGCCGGCAGCACCGGATAGCCCGCCGAGGCGGGCGACCTGCATGAAAAGTTCATAGGCGTCCCAATTGACATTTTTCATGGGTGAAAGACATAGCGGGAATCTGGCGGTACAAGAAGCAGTTTTGGAGGTTTAATAGAGGAGACGATTTCCACAAACGGAGGAATTCCGATGTATGAGAACATCGTCGCAGCCGCCTTTTCGTACTTCTTCCGAACAAATCCCGTTCGTCGCGATATCGCAGCGGAGAACGATTTCTACGAACGTTACGCCCAACCCTATCCGCGCTGGTTCGTCAGCCTGCAGCGGTTGATGGACAAACGTAAAACGACAACGGGCGGCATCGCTGCCGCCCAAGGGATCGGGCCCGGTCTATCCGGTGGAGCAGGCGAAGGCCAAGGCTCCGACTGCTCCTGTCTCAGGCAACAATACCGGACGGTGCCTAAGCAGTGTGGCACCCGATTTCCCGGGGTGCCGGGCTCACCATCACTTTGACATCGCCGGATATTATGCCGCGCGAGAATAACCCGAGCGGCTATTCGCATCGATGCGGAACTGCTCCACCAGTTCAAGCAGGGCCTCCGCTTCGCTTGCAAGGCGCCGGCTCGCTTCCGTCGTCTCGCCGACCATCGCGCCATTCTGCTGGGTCATCTGGTCCATGCGGTTGACGGAATTGTTGATGTCCTGCAGCGCCGCCGATTGATCCTGGCTGGCTGTCGCGATCATTTCCACATGCTGGCTGACGCCGGTGATCTGCTGGCTGATCGATGCCAGCACTTCGCCCGCCTGCTGCACAAGGCCGGCACCGGAGCTCACTTCCTGGCTCGACTGGGTAATCAGGTCCTTGATCTCCTTGGCGGCGCCGGCAGAACGCTGCGCCAGTTCGCGAACTTCCTGCGCGACGACCGCAAACCCCTTGCCGGCCTCACCGGCCCGGGCTGCCTCGATGCCGGCGTTGAGCGCCAGAAGGTTGGTCTGGAAGGCGATGTCGTCGATGACCTCGATGATCAGCTCGATCTTGCCGGAAGCCTCCTCGATACGTCCCATGGCGGCAACCGCGTTGCTCACCACCGTACCGGAGCTGTCGGCACTCTTCTTGGTGATCGCGACCGCCCGGTCGGCCTCGCGGGCTCGCTCGGCCGAGGAACGAACCGTTGCGGTGATCTCATCGACCGCGGCGGCCGTCTCCTCGAGAGAAGCCGCCTGGGTTTCGGTGCGCCGCGAAAGTTCGGTCGAGGAATGGCTGAGGTCGGCACTGCTTTTCTGGATGGAAAGCGTGCTTTCGCGGATGTGGGAAAGCGTGTCGCGCAGCCGGACGATGGAGCCGTTGAAGTCGGTGCGGAGCTGTTCCAGCCGGCCCGAGTACTGTGTCTCGATTGTGCTCGACAGGTCGCCCTGAGCCAGGCGGGCCAAAGCCGTACCCAATTCGCTGACGGCAGTGTCGATCTGACGGTCGACAAGCTGTTTTTCGGCGTCGTTGCGGCGGCGCTCGGCCTCCGCTTCGGCGCGATCCTCGGCGCTGCGGCTTTCCATCCGCTGTTTCTCGCGCGCCGCTTCCCGGAAGACTTCCAGGGCGCGAGCGATGTTGCCGAACTCGTTGCGGCGTTCGGCATAGGGTATTTCGGTAGCGTCATTGCCCTGGGCAAGCCTATGCACGACGCCGGTCAGCACGCCGAGCGGCCGGAGCAAGACTCGAAGCGCGAACAGGCTTGCGATGCCGACAACGAGAAGAGCGCCAAGCGACGTGCCGATGAGGATATAGCCCAAGGTGGCGATATGGGCGAAATAGACTTCCATCGGAATGCCGATGAAAAGCAGGCCGGTGACGCCGTTCGAGGCGTTGGTGATGGGGAAATACCCCGTCATGAAATCCTTGCCGAACAGGACAGCAGGCCCGAAATAAGCTTCCCCGCGCGCCAGGAACGGCTGCGCCGGGTGTTCCGCGGCAAGCTTGGTGCCGACCGCCCGTTCGCCCTTTTCCGTCTTCACATTGGTCGATATCCGGACATAGTCACTGCCCTTCTTTTCGAACAAGGTCGCGACGCCGCCGATGGCGGCTGCCGTGCGATCGACCATGTCGTGATCTTTCACCGCGCTCTCGGCCTGGCTGACACGGATGACCGTGCCGTCACGGATCTCGGTTTTGGCGCCATCCAATTCCAGATCGTAGAGCAGGCTCATGGTGCGTATTGCCTTGCGAGCATCGTTCCTGGCCGTATCCATGATATCGCCGCGCAGGTAGGTATAGGTGAGGCCACCTACCGCTATCACCGCAACGAAGATCATGAAGAGGCAAAGGAGAACGATCCGCGACACCACGGATGACGGCAGGATTTTGATCATGACGGCCAGCTTCCCCGCAAAACTATGAACTGACCCAGTATCAGCGGCGGAAGTGAAAATTTGCTAAATTTGAATCTAGTGAATTAAAGGGGGCCATCGATGTGCGGAGCTGACGCAAACCTGAGATCGGGAATGCGCGGAACAATAGGCCAGCGCTCCGCGAGCGTGGCTTGAGACCGCCGCCGTTCAGGCGCACGGTGAGATCGAAGAGCGGGTGCTCTTAGAAAAACAACGTCGGAAGCGCGAGGAGGGCTGCCGTTGCTCCGATGGCGATCGCGAGAAAACGGAGGCAAATGAGCTTCTGGTTATCCTGAACCTTGGCGATTGCTATTGCGCGGGCACGGCTGGGTCTCTGCATGGAAACGGGCACTCCAAGGCGGTTGCTCTGGCGCTCCAGCCGCCACCGGCAGGAAGCGCATGCCCGCCTTAAACCACAGGATTTGGCTGGCATTAAGGCAGGATGGCGTGCCCATATTAACAAGTGCTGAATCAACCCATACTACAATGCTTCCCCACAAACATGGCCCGAAGCCCAGGCCCATTGGAAATTATAACCGCCGAGCCAACCGGTCACGTCAACGCATTCGCCGATGAAATAAAGCCCGGGCACCGACTTTGCCCGCATGGTCTTCGAATCCAGCTCGGAGGTGTCGATGCCGCCGAGTGTCACCTCGGCCGTGCGGTAACCTTCCGAGCCGGCGGGCCGGATGACCCAGGTCTGGATGGAGGCAGCCAGGCCCTCGATAGCCTTGTCGGGAAGATCGGCGAGATGCCCCGTCAGGCCGCGGTTTTCGACGAAGAACTGAGCAAGCCGTTTGGGCAACACCTCCGCCAGCACTGTCTGCGCCGCATGGCGACCGTTGGCCTTGCGGGCGGCCTTCAGGATCGCTGCGATATCCAGGTCGGGCTCGATGGAGAGCGTCACGTCGTCGCCTTCCCGCCAGTAGGACGAGATCTGCAGGACCGACGGGCCGCTCAAGCCTCTATGCGTAAAGAGCAGCGCCTCGCGAAAAGTGGTCCTGCCGTGGCGGACTTCGGCCGGCACCGCGATGCCGGAGAGCGGTGAGAGCTTTTCGAGCAGGTTCGGATCGAGCGTCAGCGGCACGAGCGCCGGCCGCGTCTCGACGATCTTCAGGCCGAATTGTTTGGCAATGTCGTAGGCGAGGCCGGTGGCGCCCATCTTGGGGATCGACTTACCGCCGGTCGCGACAACCAGGGATCCGGCCTCCACCGGTCCATCTGAAGTGCCGATGCGGAAACCCTCGGGCGTCTTTTCGATCGAGGCAATCTGTTTTTGCAGTTCGAGCGTAACGTTCGCCGCCTTCATCTCCGACAGCAGCATGCGGATGATGTCCTTGGCGCTGTCGTCGCAGAAGAGCTGGCCGAGCGTCTTTTCGTGCCAGGCGATGCCGTGGCGTTCGACCATGTCGACAAAATCGCGCGGGGTGTAGCGGGCGAGCGCCGACTTGGCGAAATGCGGATTGGCGGAGAGATAGTTTTTCGCCGTTGCATGGATATTGGTGAAATTGCAGCGGCCGCCGCCGGAAATGCGGATCTTCTCGCCCGGCGCCTTGGCGTGGTCGAGGACGAGCACCGAACGGCCGCGCCCGCCGGCCCGGATGGCGCACATCATGCCCGCCCCGCCGGCGCCCAGAACCACCACGTCGAATTTCCGCGTCACCGCATTCTCCTTGTTTCGATATCTGCTGTTTTCGATCGGCAACTCAAAGTCAATGGCGTCTCCCTCTCGCCATTCGCCAATCCGTGGTTATGATGGAACATCCGATCAACCCCACCCCGATGTGTCATGCCGCGCAAAAAAACCGCCCCCGCCCTCGCAACCGGCACCGTGGCGAAGGCCGCAACTGCCCAGCCGACGCTCACCTCGCTCAGAGGGGTGGCGGACTGGCGGGAGGCCGCCGCCTGGCTTCGGGCACGCGGGATCGAAGACATCGAGTGCATCACGCCCGATCTGGCCGGCGTGCCGCGCGGCAAGATGATGCCGTCCTCGAAGTTCACCTCGAACACCTCGCTGGCGCTGCCTTCCGCCCTCTACCGGCACACGATTTCCGGCGAATACCCGGAAGAGACCGGCACGTTCCGCTATGAGCCGCGCGACAGCGACCTGAAGCTGGTGCCGGATCTTTCGACCCTGGCGGTGGTGCCCTGGGAGACCGACCCGACCGCGCAGGTGATCTGCGACATCGTCGATACCGAGGGCAAGGCGGTCCCCTATACGCCGCGCAACGTGCTGAAGAACATCCTCAAGCTCTATGAGGAGCGGGGCTGGAAGCCGGTCGTGGCGCCGGAAATCGAATTCTACCTCGTCGCCAAGAACGACGATCCGGACTATCCGCTTCACCCGCCGAAAGGCCGATCGGGCCGGTCCATCCTCGGCGGCCAGGGCTATTCGATCGCCGGCATCAACGAATTCGACGAGCTGATCGACGACATCTACCATTTCTCGGAAAAGCAGGGCCTCGAGATCGATACGTTGATCCACGAGGAGGGGCCGGCGCAGCTCGAGATCAACCTGCGCCATGGCGACCCGATCGAACTCGCCGACCAGGTTTTCATGTTCAAGCGCACGATTCGCGAAGCAGCCCTGAAGCATGGCATCTACGCCACGTTCATGGCCAAGCCGATGCAGGGCCAGGCGGGTTCGGCGATGCACATCCATCAGTCGGTCGTCGATATCAAGACCGGCAAGAACGTCTTCTCGAATCCGGACGGCTCCGCCTCGAAGGAATTTTTTTACTTCATCGGCGGCATGCAGACCTATGTGCCGAAGACGCTCGCGATGATGGCGCCCTATGTGAACTCCTACCGCCGCCTGACGCCGGACATGTCCGCGCCGGTCAACAATGCCTGGGGTTATGACAACCGGACGACCGCCTTCCGTGTACCGGTTTCGGATGCAAATGCCCGCCGCGTCGAAAACCGCCTGCCGAGCTCGGACGCCAATCCCTATCTCGCGCTCGCGGCCTCGCTCGGCTGCGGCCTGCTCGGCATCATGAACGCCATCGAGCCGGGCCCGCCGACCGAGGATACCGCTAACGAAGGATCGATCGAACTGCCGCGCGGCCTGCTCGAAGCCGTGTCGCTGCTCGAATCCGATCCGGCGCTCGCTGGCGTCTTCAGCCCGGAGTTCATCGGCCTCTATGCCGGCGTCAAGCGCGGCGAGTTCGAGACCTTCATGCAGGTGATCAGCCCCTGGGAGCGGGAATTCCTGCTTCTCAACGTGTGAGGGTTGGCCTCTTGGATACGTGGCAGAGCCCGATCGCGCCGGGGATTTCCTGGTATCAGGCAACCGTCGGTGAGCGGCCGGCCTATCCGGCGCTCGACGGGTCGAAGATGGTCGATGTGGCGGTCATCGGCGGCGGTTATACCGGGCTGCAGGCGGCCTACAATCTGGCAAAGGCCGGCATTTCGGTCGCTCTGATCGAGGCCAGCCGGTTCGGCGACGGGGCGTCCGGCCGGAATGGCGGACAGATGGGCACCGGGCAGCGCTGGTGGCCGGAAGATCTCGAAAAGGAAGTCGGCTACGAGCGCTCCAAGGCGCTGTTCGACATGGCCGAGGATGCCAAGCGGTACCTCCTCGACTTTGCCGAGGCCCACGGCATCGACATGGACTACATGCGGGGGCAGATCAATGTCTCCCACAAACGGGGCCACGAGAGGGAATACCAGGCGACCGCCGAGATCGCGGCGGAGCGCTACGGCTATCCGCATCTCTCGTTCATGGACGGCCGGGAGACCGCCGAGCGGCTCGGCACGAAAGACTATTATTGCGGCGTGCGCGATACCGGCACCGGCCATATCCATCCGCTGAAGCTGCTGGTCGGGCTTGCCCGCGTGGCGCAGGCGGCCGGCGCGGCGATTTTCGAGATGACGCCGGCTACGGCGATCGAGAAGACCAGGAACGGTCCGGGCGGGAAGATCCTGGTCAAGACGCCCAAAGGCACCCTGACCGCCGACCGGGTTCTGATCGCCACCAATGCCTATATCGGCAATCTCGAACCGGTTACATCAGCGCATATCATGCCGATCGGCTCCTTCATCGCCGCGACCGCGCCGATCGACGATTTTCCCGGTGTCCTCCCCGGTGGCGAGGCCGTTGCTGATTCGCGGTTCGTGGTGCGCTATTTCCGCAAGAGCCGGGACAACCGGCTGCTGTTCGGCGGCCGCGAGGTCTATACCTCAAGCAACCCGGCAGACACGGCAAACGCCATCCGCAGGCAGATCGTCGAGACCTATCCGGCGCTGAAAGACGTTGAAATCACTCATGCCTGGGGTGGAAATGTCGGCATTACCATGCCGCGCCAGCCTTTCGTGCGCGACGTCATGCCCGGGGTCACGTCGATCGGCGGTTATTCCGGCCACGGAGTGATGCTGTCAAACTATTGTGGCAAACTTTATGCTGATATGGTCGGCGGCAAGGCGACGGATCTCGACCACCTCGCCGCACTCAAAATTCCCGCCTTCCCGGGCGGGCCCCGCATGCGGACCCCACTGCTTTTCCTTGCCCTCACGTGGTTTGCGCTGCGCGACAGGCTCTGACAAAGCAAGGTCCGTAACACACTTGAAAAGCCAATTCGGGCTAGCGTTTTTAAATCGATTAGAATAAGTATGCACCCAACCATGCAGGACGAAAGAACAGCGATGAGCAGCCAGATCATCCCAGTTGAACCCTTTGATTGTGTCGTCTTCGGCGGTACCGGCGACCTTGCGGAACGCAAGCTCCTCCCGGCCCTCTACCACCGGCAGATCGAGGGCCAGTTCACCGAGCCAACCCGCATCATCGGCGCCTCGCGCAGCGCGCTTTCGCATGAGGATTATCGCAAGTTCGCCCAGGATGCCCTGAAGGAGCATCTGAAAAAGGGCGAATACGACGAGGCGGAAGTCCAGAAATTCCTCCAGCGGATCTATTACATCTCGGTCGATGCCAAGGCCGAAGGGGGTTGGGCGGAACTCAAGAAGCTGCTCGACGACGGCAAGGAGCGCATCCGCGTCTTCTACCTCGCCGTCGCCCCGGGTATTTTCGGCCCCATCTCCGAAAAGATCCGCGACCACAAGCTGATCACCAAATCGACCCGCATCGTCGTCGAAAAGCCGATCGGCCGCGACCTCGCCTCGGCGCTGCAGCTCAACGACATGATCGGCAAGGCCTTCCACGAAGACCAGATCTTCCGCATCGACCACTATCTCGGCAAGGAGACGGTGCAGAACCTGATGGCGCTGCGCTTTGCCAACGCGCTCTATGAGCCGCTGTGGAACGCCGACCATATCGACCACGTGCAGATCACGGTCGCCGAAGCGGTGGGCCTCGAAGGCCGCGCCGGTTACTACGATACGGCCGGCGCACTGCGCGACATGGTGCAGAACCACATCCTGCAGCTCCTTTGCCTCGTCGCGATGGAAGTGCCCTCCTCCATGAATTCGGAATCGGTGCGTGACGAAAAGCTCAAGGTGCTGCGCGCCCTGAAGCCGATCACCGAGGCCAATGTCGAGCAGATGACGGTGCGCGGCCAGTACCGCGCCGGCGCATCCGCGGGCGGCCCCGTCAAGGGCTATCTCGACGAACTCGAAGGCGGTGTTTCCAATACCGAGACCTTCGTCGCCATCAAGGCGGAGATCGGCAACTGGCGCTGGGCCGGCGTTCCCTTCTACATCCGCACCGGCAAGCGGCTCGCAGCCCGCATGTCCGAGATCGTCATTACCTTCAAGCCGATCCCGCACAATATCTTCGATGCCGCGGCCGGCCGCATTTCGGCCAACCAGCTGATCATCCGCCTGCAGCCGGATGAAGGCGTCAAGCAGTCGCTGATGATCAAGGACCCAGGCCCGGGCGGCATGCGGCTGCGCAACGTCTCGCTCGACATGAGCTTCGCGGAAGCCTTCTCGGTGCGCAACCCGGACGCTTATGAGCGCCTGCTCACCGATACGATCCGCTCCAACCAGACGCTGTTCATGCGTCGCGACGAAGTGGAAGCCGCATGGCACTGGGTCGATCCGATCCTGAAAGGCTGGGAAGCGGCCGGCCAGCAGGTGCAGGGTTATACCGCCGGCACCTGGGGTCCGAGCCAGGCGATCGCTCTCATCGAGCGCGACGGCCGGACATGGCATGAAGGTTGAGGGTCATGACCGCAAGCATGCATGAATTTGCCGATGCCGCCGCCCTCGCCGCCAGTCTGGCGGACGAGGTCGCGGCACACCTTGAAGCGGCGATCCGCGACCGGGGCACCGCCTCGATCGCGGTCTCGGGCGGCTCCACCCCGAAGAAGTTCTTCGAGGCACTGGCGACCCGTGACATAGACTGGGGCAAGGTAACCGTGACGCTGGTCGACGAACGGTTCGTGCCGGCTGACAGCCCGCGTTCCAACCATCTCCTGGTGTCGACGCATCTTCTGAAGGACAAGGCGTCCGTCGCCAGGTTCATACCTCTCTACTACGAGGCGCCGTCGATCGATGAAGCAGCCGTCATCGCGACCGAAAAGACAGCCGGCATCGGCAATCCGTTCGACGTGGCGGTCCTCGGCATGGGCGGAGACGGCCATACGGCGTCATTCTTCCCGCATGGGAACAATCTTGCCCGAGCGCTCGACCTTTCCGGCCCCCGCGGCGTTCTGACCATGCAGGCGGAAGGGGCCGGCGAAGAGCGGCTGACCTTCTCGTTTGCCAGCCTTGCGGATGCTCGTTTCCTGGCGCTGCATATCGAGGGCCAGAGCAAGAAGGACGTGCTCGAAGCGGCAAAGGCCGGTTCCGACGAGACGGACATGCCGATCCGCGCCGTGCTTAACCGAGCCTCGTCGCCGCTGCAGATTTTCTGGGCGCCTTAAAGCGCCGACTTTTCAACACGAGCAATCCCGGTGGCTTAGGGCCTTTCCGAAGGTCCTGCCCCTCCCGAGCCGGGGTTGCGCACAAGAGGACAAGACCATGGCCGCTCATTCCAGCATCGAGGCAATCACCGCCCGTATCGTCGAACGCTCGAAGCCGCACCGCGAAGCCTATCTCGACCGCCTGCGGCGGGCGGCCTCGCGGGGGCCGCACAGATCGACGCTCTCCTGCGGTAATCTCGCCCACGGCTTTGCGGTCTGTTCCCCCGCCGAGAAGGAGGCGCTCGCCGGAGACGTCGTCCCGAACCTCGGCATCATCACCGCCTATAACGACATGCTCTCGGCCCACCAGCCCTACGAGACCTTTCCGCCGATCATCCGCGAGGCCGCACGGGAAGCCGGCGGCATCGCCCAGGTCGCCGGTGGCGTGCCGGCCATGTGCGACGGCGTCACCCAGGGCCAGCCGGGCATGGAACTGTCGCTCTTCTCGCGCGACGCGATCGCCATGGCGGCCGGTATCGGCCTGTCGCACAACATGTTCGATGCAGCCGTCTTCCTCGGCATCTGCGACAAGATCGTCCCGGGGCTCGTCATCGCGGCGCTGAGCTTCGGCCATCTGCCATCGGTCTTCATCCCCGCCGGCCCGATGACAACGGGCCTGCCGAACGACGAGAAGTCGCGCATCCGCCAGCTTTATGCGGAAGGCAAGGTCGGCCGCGCCGAACTGCTCGAAGCGGAATCGAAGTCCTATCACGGCCCCGGCACCTGCACCTTCTACGGCACCGCCAATTCCAACCAGATGCTGATGGAGATCATGGGGTTTCACATGCCCGGCGCCTCCTTCGTCAATCCGGGCACGCCGCTGCGTGAAGCACTGACCCGCGAAGCCGCCAAGCGGGCGCTCGCCATCACCGCCCTCGGCAACGAGTTCACGCCGGCCGGCGAGATGATCGACGAGCGCTCGATCGTCAACGGCGTCGTCGGCCTGCATGCGACCGGCGGCTCGACCAACCATACGCTGCACCTCGTCGCAATGGCGCGCGCCGCCGGCATCCTGCTCACCTGGCAGGATATTTCCGAACTTTCCGATATCGTGCCGCTGCTTGCCCGCGTCTATCCGAACGGGCTTGCCGACGTGAACCACTTCCATGCCGCCGGCGGGATGGGTTTCCTGATCAAGCAGCTCCTGAAAACCGGCATGGTGCATGACGACGTGCGCACTGTCTTCGGCCATGGGCTGGAAGCCTATACGGTCGAGGCAAAGCTGGATGCCAATGGTCAGGTCACCCGCGAGGCGATCCCCGACCAGAGTGGCGATCCCAAGGTTCTCGCGCCGATCGAGACGCCGTTCCAATCGAATGGCGGCCTGAAGATGCTCAAGGGAAACCTCGGCAAGGCGGTCATCAAAATTTCAGCCGTCAAGCCGGAACGTCACATCATCGAGGCGCCGGCCATCGTCTTCCACGACCAGCAGGCACTGCAGGACGCGTTCAAGCGCGGCGAACTCAACAGGGATTTCGTCGCGGTCGTGCGCTTCCAGGGACCGAAGGCGAACGGCATGCCGGAGCTGCACCGCCTCACCCCGCCGCTCGGCGTTCTCCAGGACCGCGGCTTCAAGGTGGCGCTGGTCACTGACGGACGCATGTCCGGCGCCTCCGGCAAGGTGCCGGCGGCGATCCACATCACCCCGGAAGCCTCGGACGGCGGGCCGATCGCCAGGATCAAGGACGGCGACATCATTCGCCTCGACGCGGTCGCCGGCACGCTGGAAGTGCTGGTGGACGCTGCGGAATTTGGAGCCCGCGTGGCCGTCGTCGTCGATCTTTCCGAGAACGAGTTCGGCATGGGGCGCGAACTCTTCGCCCCCTTCCGCCGCCATGTCGGCACCGCGGACATGGGCGCCAGCGTGTTTGCGTAAACGGGCTGGTTGCCGGCAGAAACGAAAACAGCGGCCGTGGAGCCGCCGTTTCCATTTCAGGTCATGAACCGGGTTACCAGGAGCGGATATCCAGCGTCCGGTCGCGATGGTTCGGATGGGTCGAGAATATGAAGATGCGGTCCAGTTCCTTCTGCTTGAGCAGCGAGAGGAAGCGCACTTCGATCGTGTTGTTGGCGTTGGTGCGCATCAACAGGCAGCCGACCTTGGAAATGCGCGCGTCGGGAATATCGAGATAAAACTGCTTCGGCAGATTATACTGCGTCAGGATGCCGAGAATGGCGCCGCTCATCGAGATACGGATGACGTCGCAGCGACGCTGCGCCATGTTCATCACGCCGTTTTCCGTATATTCGATACGCGCGGCATTCATCGTGTCTTCCATTTTGAACCGGGCTTCCCGGTCGTACATGAAAGACTCTTCCTTGTTCAAAAAGTGATTTTTGTTGCTTGGAGTCGCGCTCACGACTTCCCTCCATTGCTTTACAGAGTGAAGCCTAGCCGGTGAAATTTAACAGAGGGTTTTGAAGTCCCAAATCAGAACAACTCCAATTGCATATCGCAAAATCACAGTAAACAGATCGTTACCCCTAGATACGATAGGCTTTACCTTCTGCGTCGAAAAGGTGCAGTTTCTTGGGCTCTGCTGAAAAGCGCATTTTATCGCCTTTCCTCACCTGCAGAATGCCGGGAATCTTGGCGATGATCGGCTCTTGATCAGCCAGCCCCTCGATATAGAGCAGCGTCACCTCGCCGAGCGCCTCGATGATCCCGATCTGGCCTTCGAACAGGTAGTCCTCGCCTGAGGCAATCGACAAATCTTCCGGCCGCACCCCGAAACTGGCAGTCCTGCCCTTTTCCGAAGCCGCTGTCGGCACCGGCATATGCACCGATTTTCCGCCCTTCAGCGCAACCGTGGTCATCTCGCCGGTTTCCGCAACCGTGGCCGGGATGATGTTCATCGCAGGCGAGCCGATGAAGCGGGCGACAAAGAGGTTCTGCGGCCGCTCGTAGAGTTCGAGCGGCGCACCGACCTGTTCGATACGGCCCGCCGAAAGCACTACGATACGGTCGGCGAGCGTCATCGCCTCCACCTGGTCGTGGGTCACATAGACCATCGTCGTGTCCGGCATCGAATCCTTCAGCCTGGCGATTTCGATGCGGGTGGCGACTCGCAGTGCTGCGTCAAGGTTGGAAAGCGGTTCATCGAACAGGAAGACTTTCGGATCGCGGCAGATGGCGCGGCCGATGGCGACGCGCTGGCGCTGGCCGCCGGACAGCGCCTTCGGCAGACGATCGAGATAGGGGGTGAGCTGGAGGATATCGGCCGCCGCACGCACCCGGCGGTCGATTTCGTCACGGCTTTCCTTGGCAATCCGCATGCCGAAGGCCATGTTGTCGTAGACCGTCATATGCGGGTAAAGCGCGTAGGACTGGAAGACCATGGCGATGCCGCGCCGCGAGGGCGGCACCTCGTTGACCAGCTGGCCGTCGATATACATCTCGCCGCCGGTGATGCTTTCGAGGCCGGAGATCATCCGCAGCAGCGTGGACTTGCCGCAGCCGGACGGCCCGACAAACACCACGAATTCGCCCTGGCTGATTTCCAGGTCGATGCCGTGCAGCACCTTCACCTGGCCGTAGGCCTTGCGGATATCCTTCAGAACGACACCAGCCATGTTTTCCTCCCCTTCTCTCGTTATGCGTGATGGGCGAAGAACGCCCCCCAGGCCGGTAGTTCGACACGCCTGCCTTCAAGCCCGCTTTCGAAACCGTGGCCGGTCAGTACTTCCCAATCGCCGGCCGGCAGGTCGGCTGCCGTTTCCGACGCGCTCATGTTGAACAGGCAAAGCACCGTCTCGTTGCCGTATTGCCGCTTGTAGCCGAGCACGGTGCCGTCCTCGGCCAGGAACTCGATATCGCCCTTGGCAAAGGCCGGGTGTTGCTTGCGGAAGGCGAGGAAGCGACGGTACTGCTCCAGAACCGAGGCAGGATCGCCGTACTGAGCGCCGACTGCCCGAAGCTGGTGCTCGACCGGGATCGGCAGCCAGGTTTTCTCCGCCGTTGAAAAGCCAGCCTGCAGCGCCTGGCTGTCCCAGACCATCGGGGTGCGGCAGCCGTCGCGGCCCTTGAATTCCGGCCAGAACTGGATGCCATAGGGATCCTGCAGGTCGGCATAGGCGATGTCGGCCTCGGTCAATCCGAGTTCCTCGCCCTGATAGATGCAGACCGACCCGCGCTGGCTCATCAGGATGGCCGACGCCATCTTGGCGTAACCGTCGCGGTCGAGAACGTCGTGGCCCCAGCGGCTGACATGGCGGACCACGTCGTGGTTCGAGAAGGCCCAGCAGGCCCATCCGTCCGGTGCGGCGATAGAGAACGCTTTCTGCACCTCGGAGACCCGCGCCGGCGTCAGCGGATCGGGCGCCAGGAATTCGAACGCGTAGCACATCTGCATCTTGTCGTTGCCGGATGTGTATTCGCCGACGATTTCGAGGCCACGCTGGCTGTCGCCCACTTCGCCGACGGCGGCGATCGCCGGGAACTCGTCGAGCACGGCGCGGAAGCGCCTCAGGAATTCCAGGTTCTCCGGCCGGTTCTTGTCGTAGACATGCTCCTGGAAATTATAGGGGTTCACGGCCGGCGCGGTCGAGGCGTTGCGGCGCGAGGGATCAAGCGCCGGGTTGTCGCGCAGTTCCTTGTCGTGGAAATAGAAGTTGATCGTGTCGAGGCGGAAACCGTCGACGCCGCGCTTCAGCCAGAAGCGGGTCATGTCGAGCAGCGCATCCTGGACTTCCGCATTGTGCAGGTTGAGGTCCGGCTGCGAGGTCAGGAAGTTGTGCATGTAGTACTGCATGCGCGTCGGATCCCAGTGCCAGGCCGACCCGCCGAAGATCGACAGCCAGTTGTTGGGCGGCGTGCCGTCCGGCTTGGCATCAGCCCAGACATACCAGTCGGCCTTGGGATTGAAGCGGCTCGACCGGCTCTCGATGAACCAGGCATGCTGGTCGGAACTGTGCGACATGACGAGGTCGATCATCACCTTGATGCCGAGCCGGTGCGCCTCGGAAATCAGCCCGTCGAAGTCCGACAGCGAGCCGAACATCGGATCGACATCCGTGTAGTTCGAAACGTCGTAGCCGAAATCCCGCATCGGCGACGGAAAGAATGGCGAGATCCAGATGGCGTCCGCGCCGAGGGCCGCGACATGCGGCAGACGGGCGGTGATCCCCTTCAGATCGCCAATGCCGTCGCCGTTGGAGTCCTGGAAGGAGCGCGGGTAAATCTGATAAATGACCGCCCCACGCCACCAGTCCTTGTCCGGTGCTGCGGGAGCTTCTGCGGAAATGCTCATTCAATATCCTATTGTCGTTCGATGTTGGTCAGCCGCCCTTGACGGAGCCGGCGAGCAGGCCGCGAACCAAATACCGTTGCAGGGCGAAAAAGACGATAATCGGGACGACGATTGTTATGAAGGCCGAAGCCGTGAGGATTTCCCACTTTCCGCCCATGGAGCCTAGAAGTGCGTTCAAAGCGCCGGTGAGGACCAGCTGATCCTTGCCGGTTCCGAGGAAGACCATGGCGACGAGAAGGTCGTTCCATGTCCAGAGGAACTGGAAGATAGAGAAGGATGCGAGCGCAGGGAATGACAGCGGAAGGATGATCTTGACGAAGATCTCGAAATCGCTGGCGCCGTCGACGCGGGCGGATTCGATGATTTCCCGCGGCAGCCCGGCTATGTAATTGCGCAGAAGATAGATCGCGAGCGGCATGCCGAAGGCGGAATGGGCGAGCCAGATGCCCGCATAACTGCGCGACGGCACGCCGAAGAAATTGCCGATCTCATTGTACATCTTCAGAAGCGGAATGAGCGACATCTGCAAGGGCACGACGATCAGCCCGACGACCATGGCGATGATCAGGGCGCGGCCGGGAAACTCCATCCACGACAGGGCATAGGCTGCAAAGGCGGCGATCAGGATGGGAATGATCGTTGCCGGAACCGCGACCGTCAGCGAGTTGACGAAGGACTGGCCGATCCCCTGGGAGGTCAGTACCGTGCGGTAGTTTTCGGTGGTGAAGGATGGCGGCGTCGCGACGGAGAGATAAACGCGCTTGCCACGCCCGCTCTCGAACGGCGCATTCTTGGAATAGGTATAACTGCCGTCTTCGTTGATGGTCAGCGTCTCGCCGTCGCCGATATCGGCGGCCTGTCCCACTGTAAATTCTGTTGGAGCGGCGACGCGGGTACCGAAGGCGCGCACCGTCCCGCCCTTCCCTCCTTCGAAGACCGAACCCGAAATGACGTAGTTCGCGCCGTCCTGCTTGGCGGTCGAAGGCTCGCCGAGGCGGGCGGCGCTTGTCTCGGCGGCGCCCGTAAAGGCCGTCCACCAACCCGATGCGCTGATCTGGCCCGCGTCGCGAAAGGAGGTGACGAGGATGCCGAGCGTCGGGATGAGCCAGATGATGCAGATGACGAGGACGGAGAGATGGACGACGAGGCGCGGAAGGCCGATGCGGCGGAGGCTTGCAACTGCGCTCATCTCAATGGCCTCCCATTTCCTTGTTCGCCTGGCGAATGTTCCAGATCATGATCGGGGTGACGGCTGCCATGATGACCAGCGCGATGACCGCACTTCGGCCGCTGTCGCCCCCCCCGCGGAACATCCAGTCGAACATCAGGTTTGCGAGAACCATGGTGTTCCACTGGCCGTTGGTCATGGTCAGCACGATATCGAAGACCTTGAGCACGAGAATGGTGATCGTCGTCCAGACGACGGCGATGGTGCCCCAGATCTGCGGCACCATGATCTTCCAGAAGATCTGCCAGCCATTGGCGCCGTCGATCACCGCCGCCTCGATCGTCTCCTCGGGAATGCCGCGAAGGGCCGCCGACAGGATGACCATGGCAAAGCCCGTCTGGATCCAGACGAGGATCGCCATGAGGAAAAAGTTGTTCCAGAAGGGCAGCGAGATCCACACCTGCGGCGCCCCGCCAATGGCCTGCACGATGGCGTTGAGGAGGCCGATCTGCGTTTCGCTGCCGCCGCGATACTCGTAGATGAACTTCCAGATCACCGAAGCGCCGACGAAGGAAATCGCCATCGGCATGAAGATCAGGCTTTTGGCGAGATTGCCCCACCAGATGCGGTCGGTCAGCACGGCGATGACGAGGCCGAAGAAGGTGCAGGCCGCCGGAACCACCGCGAGCCAGAGGATGTTGTTGAAGATGGACTGCCGGAACTGCGCGTCCTGGATGGCCCAGCGATAGTTCGCAAGGCCGACGAAATCGCCGCCCGACCGGTCGTAGAAGGACAGAATGAAGGTCGCGACCACCGGGTAGACGAGATAGACGACCAGCAGGATCAGCGCCGGGCCGAGAAACAGCCAGGGGCGCACCATGGCGCGGCGGTTGAGATTGACGGAGGCGGCGCGGACATTGTCCACCGGCACGGGAAAGACGACTTGAAGGATCCTGTCCGAGAGCCAGTAATACAAGGCACAGACGAAAACGCCGGCGATCACGACGCCGACGGCTGAAACGATCTGCGATATCATCCCTCTCCCCTTTCATTGCTTAACTGATCCGTCAGCATGTCGATCAAGACCCCTCCCCAACCCCTCCTCACAAGGGGGAGGGACTTAACCTGCCGCACCGCCGCTGGATTGAGACGGAGACTTTGCCGCTTGTTTCCCTCCCCCTTGTGGGGAGGGTGGCCGGCAGGCCGGGAGGGGTCTAGCGCTTACTTCAAGCCGTCCCATGCCTTCTGGATCTCGGTCCCCACCGTCTTTGCATCCTTGCCGCCGACATAATCGACCATGCCGGTCCAGAACGCTCCGGCGCCGATCTTGCCCGGCATCAGGTCGGAGGCGTCGAAGCGGAAGGTCGTGGCGGTGGTCAGGAGTTCGCCCTGCTTCTTCATTACGTCATTGGCATAGGCATTCGAATTGGCCCCCTTGAAGGGCGTCAGGAACGATGACTGCGCCATCCAGACCTCGTGGGCGATCGGCGTCTTCAGGAATTCGATGAACGCCTTGGCGGCAGGCGAATCCTTGGTGATGGCGAACATCGTGCCGGCGCCGAGGACCGGCGTTCCGAGCTCCGGTTTAGAGGCATAGGTGGGCAGGTAGAAGAAGTCGGCATCGGTACCGAGCTTCGTACCCGGGGGGAAGAAGGACGGCACGAAGGATGCCTGGTGATGCAGGTAGCATTTCGGCGGAATGCCGAAGAGTCCCTTCGGACTGTCGCGGAAGTCGGTGGAGGAAACGGCCGCAACGCCGCCGCTGACATATTTGGGATTCTTGGCGAACTTGCCGAATTCCTCGATAGCACCGACAACCGCCGGATCGTTGAACTTGACCTCGTTGCTCACCCACTTGTCGTAGACATCCGGCTTCTGGGTGCGCAGCATCATGTCCTCGACCCAGTCGGTCGCCGGCCAGCCCGTCGCGCCGCCGGAGCCGAGACCGATGCACCACGGAACGCCACCATCCTTGACGATCTGGTCGCTGAGCTTGATCAGGTCCTCCATGGTCTTCGGAACCTTGTAACCCGCTTCCTCGAAATTCTCGGGCACATACCAGACCATGGATTTGAAATCGGCCTTGAACGGGAAGCCGAAATAGCCTTGCTTGCCATCCTTGCCCTTGTAGGTGCCATAACGGAGCCAGTCTTCGCCCGAGCCGTAGTTGGTCTTGACCCAGTCGGAGTTCTCCTGGCCGAGTGGCGTCAGGAAACCCTTGGCGGCAAGATCGGCGAGAAGGCCGGGCTGCGGAATGATGGCGATGTTCGGCGGCGAACCGGCCTGCGTGTCGATGACGATCTGCTGCTCGTAGTTTTCCGAAGAGGAATAACGGCCGTTGATGCCGGTGGCTGCATTGAAATAGGCCAGAACGCTGTTGAAGAGCACTTCATCTTCGCCGCGCCAGGGGCCGAAAAGCGTCAGGCTCTGTCCCTTGAGATCGGCGTGGGCAGCCTTGTAATCCTCGTAGCTCTTCCAGTTGAATTTCGAATCCTGGCCGGGCGCGAATTTCAGCTCCTGGGCGACTGCGCCACCGGCTACGAGCGCTGCCAGCGCCGTACCGATCCAAAATGATACCTTCATGAAATAGTCCTCCCGTTGTCCCGACTTTTGCTACCTTGCCGGGAGTTCACAACATGGGAGAGATTTAACGCTCTCGCGAAGGAGTCAACCCCTCCGCAAGCGACTTGGAACAAATGAAAAAAATCCGTTCCCGCAAGCTCAGAATCGGGGTGCGGTTTTGCCCGCCCTGCGATAGGCGGCGATCACGGTGTTGGCCATCAGCATGGCGATGGTCATCGGACCGACACCGCCCGGAACCGGCGTGATGGCGCCGGCGACTTCGGCGGCTCCCGCATAGGCCACATCGCCGACCAGCCGGGTCTTACCCTCGCCCTTGTCGGGAGCGGCCACGCGGTTGATGCCGACGTCGATCACGGTCGCGCCGGGCTTTACCCAATCGGCCTTGACCATCTGCGGACGGCCGACGGCGGCGACCAGGATATCGGCATTGCGGCAGACGGACGCGAGGTCCTTCGTCTTGGAATGCGCCATGGTAACGGTCGCATTGGCTGCCAGAAGCAGCAGGCCCATCGGCTTGCCGAACAGGTTGGAACGGCCGATGACGACGGCGTTGAGACCCGAAAGATCACGGCCATGTATACGGTTGACCAGCAGCATGGCGCCGGCCGGAGTGCAGGAAATGAGGCCGGTCTCCAGGTCGCCGGTGGCGATCTTGCCGGCATTGACGACATGCAGGCCGTCAACGTCCTTTTCAGGCGAGACCGACAGGATGACCGGCTCGGCGTTCAGGTGCTTCGGCAGCGGAAGCTGCACGAGGATGCCGTGGATGGACGGATCGGCGTTGAGCTCGGCCACCAGCTTTTCAAGCGTTTCCTGGCTGGTGTCCTCGGGCAGGCTATGCTGGATCGATTTGAAACCGCACTGCTTGGCCATCTTGCTCTTGGAATTGACATAGGCGTGGCTGGCCGGATCGTCACCGACGATGACCACCGCAAGGCCCGGTTTCACGCCGGTTTCGTTTTCGAGCAAAGCCGATGCCTCGGTCACCGCGGCGATTACAGATGCTGCCGCCTCCTTACCATCGATCACCACAGCCATGCGCACCTCCCGCTTGAAACCGCCACCAATGTATACATTGAGCATGTTCTCAATTTGCCCACCAACGCCCTATGCTGGTCGCAGACCGCAAATGCAAGCGGATTCGATGTCGCAGGCTTCTTATCCTCGGGAGGCGTTCCGGCGGTCGGAATAGACCTGAACCCGTTCGCGCAACTCCGCCATGTTGCGGCGAAGCTCGCGAAGTTCCTCCGCCTTTCGGACCTCTTCCGGCGACGGGGCCAAGGCTGGAGCTGGGCGACGAGGTGCACCATAGGACGGCGCATCGGCAAGACGGCCGGCCATGACGGCGGCGACCAGGGAAGGAAGCTCCGCCTGCGGGGCCGGACGGCGATTGATCATCAGCATTTCGCGGATGTGATCGGCAAGCGGACTGTCATTGGCCGGCGCCGGATGGCGCGGATGCCGGGAAGGCTCCGGCTCATCGGCCGGCCAATCGTAGGCCGGTTCCCCGGGGAAGAAATCCTGCTCGTCCAGATGCTCCGCCAGCAGGTCCCGATCGACAATCAGCGCGGGCTCATCGGCCGGATCCACCTCATCGGCGGAGATCGCCGACTGCGGCATGCGGCGCCTCAGAAAGACCAGCGCGACGCCCAGGGAGAACCCGATCACGGCGCCTACGCCGGAAAGTTCGGCGGATGAGGGACCCATCACGGCTGCGGATGCCGCCACGGCCGGAACGACGACCGACACTTTGGCCGTCGATGCCTTGGCTTCGGAGCCGTGCAGTGCTTCGAGGTAATTCCGCCGCGCCTCGTCCACGGCAGCTTCGAGAGCCGCAAGCGTTGTTGCGGAGTCGGCTATTTCCTTGTCATCGGGTTTCTTTGCCTGCCGCGCCTTGAGCTCAGCCAGATGTTTGGCTGCGGCGGCCTCTTGCTGACGTAGCGAGCTTCCGAGCTGTTTCAGCGCGTCCTGAATGTCGTTTTTCACATCCGCCAGCGCCGCCTGAGCCGCAGCAAGCCGTGGATGACGCGGGCCGAGATCGCTCGAAAGCTGGTCAACGGCAAGCTTTGCCTCGACATGCCGCTGCCGCTGATAATCGAGGCCGGTATATTCGAGACTGTCCGGCAGGGGCTTGTTCAGCACGTCCGAGAGCTTCATGGCGGACGCCTGTGCCGCCTTCTGCTTCAGCTCGCCGAGCTGCGCCGTCGCCTCGTCTATCTCTGCCGCGAGCTGCTGTCCCTCGCCCTCGGTCCGGCGCAATTCGGCGAGCTTCTGCGCGTCGGTCTCGGCGATGAAGCCGGAAAGAGCGGCTTGCGCATGCTCGAGTGTCCGGCGCAGCTTATCCACCCCCGGGCCGGACGATCTTGCGCCGGAGAAGGCGATCTCGTCGTGGAATGTGTCGCCGAGCATGTTGGCGATGCGGGCCGCCTCGTCCGGCTCTCCCGCCGTGACGGAGATCGCAAGCTGCCCGGCGCGACGATCGTAACTCGTTGTGATCGCCTGGGAAAGTCGCTCGCGCAGCCGGTTCTCGGCCTCGGACACGGTCATCGCCTCACCGGAGACGATATCGGAGACGATCCTGACGACCGTCGGACGATCGACGGAAAAATCGCTGCCGCGACCAAGGTTGAGCGCGCGTATGACATTGTCGAGGTTGGCCTTGGAGCGAAGCGCGGCTGCAGCCGTGTTGATCGTGCCTTCGCTCGCCGCTTCGACCTTCAACCGCGTCTCGGCGCTGAACTGATACGGAACCGTCTCGACGAACAGCAGGGGCAGGAGAGCGCCGATCACCGTGAAGGCGACAACCTTGAGAGCGGCGGATCGCGATCCGGCGAACACGGAACCGGTGCCGGCGCGCAGCGCTGCCGGGTCGGGATTTCGGTCGTCTTCGATTTTCACCGACTGATACATGGGATGACCACGCTAATCTGAGACCGCCGGCATCCCGCGGGCAGCCCTCTGATTAAGGCAGTCTAAAATTTCATGGCAAAGAAAAGGTTAACTCGTCAGGCGAAAGACGGAAGCTGCGACGATACGACCGCCGTGGGCAGCATGCGCGCCGATCTGCCTTCGATGAAGCCGGACAGCCCGGCCCCGGTCATAACCACCAGCCCGGTACGAACCGATGCAAGCCGGCGTTCGATTCGCCGTTCCTGGGCAAGGCTCGCCGCATCGACAAGGATAAGGTCGAAACGCTGCGAAATATCCTGGTCGAGCGCGACCACAGTCACCTCATGCCAAGGGGCGTGACGGGCAAAATGCTCGCGCAGCGCCTCGGTGCGACCGCTGTCTTCGCCGGCTATGCCGATGCGGTGGCCCTTTTCCAGAAAACTCAAAAGGGCCGGCACGAAGGTCTTGGCCGAGAAGCGCACCGGCGCGGGTTTTTCACGACGCGCTCTGGCGAGGATGCCGAAAGCGCGTCCGCCACCCGGCAGAAGCACCCTGCGGCCCAACTGATTGTGATAGGCAGGATCGACCATCTGGCGCAAGGCCGTCCGCCCGTCCAGGAAACCAAGCGTGGTACGGTTGCCGCGCAGCGCGATAAGGCTCTCCACGAGGCCGAGCGCGGCATTCCATCCGAGATCGCAGACACGCTGGCCGAACAGGGTCCGGGTTGACGCGGATGCCAGGAAGTCTCCGGATGCGTTCATCGATGCACTTCCATGGGCAAGACCAACTCGTCCCCAAGGTCTAACAGCGCGCTCTGAAATCGCCTTTAAATCGATTGGTAAAATGCGAGCCATCGCCAGATTTCCGAGGCTCCCGCAATAAAAAGGCCGGCCAAGCAGGCCGGCCGGTATTCGCTGAACTACGCCGCAGGGTCGTCAGTGGCCGGCCGCAGGCGACGCTTTCGGATCTTCGATCTTCACGCCCTCGACGATCTTCTTGCCCGGGTTCGGGTTCTTGTTGCCGCGCGAGGCGTTGTTGCGGATGTCCTCCTTGGAGAGGTAGTCGAGCTGTTCGACCAGGACCTCCGCCACCAGCCCGTCACCGAGCTTCTTGTTGAAGTCGTCCTTGATGCTGGTGCGGAATTTTTCCAGGTTGAAGGCGCCGGGCTTGCTGAGATCGACCATCTGGTTGCCGATCAGCAGCGTGAAAAGCTGGTCCGTCGTCAGTTCGGTGATCGGAAGCTTGGTATTCTTGATCTTTTCCTTATCCATCATGAACGAGACGCGGCTCAGGAAATAACCTGTAATGGCACCGTCCGCGATCATCGGAATGGTGATCGATTCCCCGCGCACCAGTTCGAGAAGCTCCTTCCGCCTGGCCTCTTCGTCGACCGGCGCAGGTGCTGCGGACATCTGCACGGAGAAATACACCGCCCCAAGCGTGACGATGCAAACCCATAGACCAGTGAGAAGGAGCTTGACCATCAGGCCTCGCCGTAGGTGAACTGTTCCTGGGTATAGGTACCGTCGTCATCGGCATCCCGCGCGGCGTTCTTCAAAAGATCGGCGACGGCGCGGACGGCGTGAAGATGCGCTTCGACCCGGCGGGCATTGAGGGCCAGCTTGCCCTTCAAGCCGTGCATCTGATCGATATGACCGGTGGCAAGCTGTTTCGGATCGGTGCCGCGGAACAGCATGGTCAATTCGTAGAGGCAGCGGCTTTTGTGCGCGTTCGACACTTTCAGGTCGAATTCCGGATCGCGGCCGATCCGCTGATTTTCGTTGTCGATTATCATCTCCAACCGGCCAAGCACGGTCTTGATGCGATAATCATTCGAAACAACTTCCATGTTTTCTGCCCCAGTCTGATGCATGTCAGGCCTCACTCTTCTTTCCGACGCCGAGAACCTGTCGCTCGAAGTCGGTGATCATGCTGATTGCGCGGCTGCGATCAGTCTCATCGGTGGTCGGATTGACCGTGGCCTGGCGCTCCGCACGGGCGAGCGCCTGCGAATACATCTGCTCGGCAATGCCGACACCGCCCTTTTTCGACATTTCGTCGGCGATCTTCTCGGCCATCATGCCCTTCCAGAACTCACCGGCGGAGCCCTTGCCGTAAACTTCCTCGGTCTCCTTCGGGAGCATGGAATTCACGAATGTCGAGAGAACCGATGCTTCGAACTTGCGGTATTCCTCCGGCATTTCGGCGACCTTCTTCGGTGCCTCCGGATTGCCGAGACCTGCCGCGGTGCCGGGCGTGTCGATGAATTTCATGGCCGCACCAAAACCCTTGCCAACTTCGGCAAGGCTGGTCGCGGCAAAGGCCGCCTTGTTCGCCTTCAGCTTGGCCTGCGCTTCTTGGACGGCAGTCGGGTCCGCAGCGCGGACGACGTCCATGACCAGATCGCTCGGGAGTGAAATCGCCACGTCAACTCCTTTCATGATTGCCGCGAGCCGCATCCCTGGAGGTGCAAGAGCGCAGCAACAGATTGAAATGGCACATGATCCCGCCCGACCTCGTTCGAACCGGCAATCAGTGCAATGACGAGACTATGAAGGTCGAAGCTTGCTGGAGGCTGGCCAGTCTATTTGACCTGCTCGAGGGCGAGCGTGATATCGATGAGCTCGTAGATGGCATCGTCGGCCACCTCGCGGTCTTCGTGATCACGGGCATCCTTCATGTTCTCTTCCAGGCGGTCGGCCTTGGTCCGCTCCTTGAGCACCTTCATTTCCTGGATCTGCTGAACGCCGGCAAGCTGGCGCTCCTTGGTGGTCAGGCGGCCGAAGCGTTCCGAATAATGCTGGGAGAACTGCCGGTGGACCGGGTTCATCGAGCCGATCGCATCGATGACCTCTTCCATCGACTGATTGACCTCGGCACGGTATCGGGTCGTCGCAGCAAGCTCGTGTTCGGCCATCGTCTCGATATGCCGCTGGACCGCCACGAGGCGCTTGAGCTTATCCGACCGCTTGACTGGACCTGCCATTGCGATCTCCTAGAAGGACCTGAAGATCGGCGCGAAACCATCCACGTACTGGCGGATGAAGGCGGCGATCGACAGATAGAGAAGGAAAAGTCCTCCCATCAGCAGGAAGGGCGTCGAGATGAAGAAGATCGGGATCTGCGGCGCCATCTTGTTGATGAGGCCGATCGCGACGTTGAACATCAGCCCGAAGATCAAGAACGGACTTGCAAGCCGCAACATGATGATGGTCGATGCACGCAACGTATCCGTCAGGGTGATCAGGATCTTCTGCGGATCGATCAGCGCGCCGACCGGCGTCGCCGCATAGGAATCAACCAGCGCGCGGAATACGATGTGATGGAAGTCCATCATGAACAGCAGCAGCAGGCCGCTCAGCGTCAGCAAAATGGTCAGCTGGTTTTCCTGCGAGTCTTCGAAAACGTCATGACCGCCCGGCGCGGTGAAACCGATCGACATGGTCAGGATCGTGCCGGCGAATTGCATGCCGAGCGTATAGAGCCGGGCTATCAGTCCGTAGACCGCGCCGATCAAGGCCTCGGTGAAGATCAGGCCAAGATAGGTGGCAGTCGGCTCGGAGGCTTTTGGATAGATCTGATCCCAGAGAACCGGCAATACCGCCATGGAAAGGGCGACCGCCACGAACAATCGTACCTGAACCGGCACGCGGCCACTTCCCAGCCCCGGAAGAACCATCACGCACGTACCCATGCGGCAAAACGCAAGGAAAAGTGCGAGAATGGTCCCCTGCGGGTCTGTGATCATGCGAGAATCGTCCTTTGCGGACAGTCTATCACGAAATGGCGCCCAGTATCTTGATTTCGAGGCCCTTGGCGAGTTCCACATGGGAAAGAACCGGCAGGGTCGCGAACAGCCGCTCGATGATCATGCGGACGTAGGAACGGGTTTCCGGCGAGGTGACGAGCACGAACGGCAGGCCGCGATCCATGAATTCGCGGATGACCTTGGTCGCCTGTTCGCTGAATTCTTCAAGCGTGCGCGGGTCGATGTCGAATTCGACCACTTCGCCCTTGCCGTCGCGCTTGAGCGCCTGGTGGAACAGCATGTCCCACTTGTTGCCGAGACGGAGCACGCGCAGCACGCCGTTGTCGGCGAGGTCGCCGCAGAGCTGCTGCGACATGCGGACGCGGACATGCTCGACGATCTGCTCCGTCTTGCGCACATGCGGAGCAAGCTCGGCCACCGCTTCCAGGATGAGATGCAGGTTGCGGATCGAAACGCGCTCGGCGAGCAGAAGCTTCAGCACCGCCTGCAGGCCGGAATAGGACATGTGCGACGAGCAGATCTCGTCCGCGAGCTTCTTGTATTCCGGATCGAGACGCTCGATCAGGATCTTCACGTCCTTGTAGGAGAGAAGCTGCGGCAGGTTGTTGCGGATGACTTCCGACAGGTGGGTCAGCACGACCGAGACGTTGTCGATCGGGTGGAAACCTTCACGTTTCAAGTCTTCGGCGAAGGTTTCCAGGATCGATACCGCCGGCATGCCGAATGCGGGTTCGCGGATCTCGTCACCCGGGATGCTCGGCTTGCGGCCGGATCCGGTGACCACGAGGACGTCGCCGACCCGCAGGGCATTCGACGCGATGGTCGTGCCATGGATACGGATCTGATAGGATTTTTCCTGGATCGAGATGTCGTCGGTGACCTTGATTTCCGGCACCACGAAACCGTACTGGGTCGCGAACTTCTTGCGCATCTTGCCGACGCGGAAGGCGAGCTCCTGGTGGGCGCCAAGCAGACGGGTGGACACCTGCTTGCCGAGAGCGAGCTCGATTTCGGACGTCTTGAGAACCGACTTGACCGAGTCCTTCTCCATCTCCTTGGTCTGGACGACCTTCTGCTCCTCGTCTTCGCGACGAGCCTTGTTCTCCGCCTCGATACGGCGCGGAACAAGCCAGGCGCCGAACCCCATCAGGCCGCCGAGCGCCATGAAGGGCAGGAAGGGCAGTCCGGGGATGATCGCCAGAAGCGCCATCAGGCCGGCCGACATCGAAAGGGCGCGCGGATAGCCGCTCAGCTGATCGACGACGGCCTTGTCGGTGGAGCCCGCCGTACCGCCGCGGGTGACCAGGAGGCCGGCTGCGAGCGAAACGATGAGGGCCGGGATCTGCGTGACGATACCGTCACCGACCGACAGCTTGACGAAGACATCAGCGGCTTCGCCGATCTGCATGTCGTGGCGGAAGTAGCCGATGATGATACCGCCGAAGATGTTGATGGCGGTGATGATGAGGCCGGCGATCGCATCGCCGCGAACGAATTTCGACGCACCGTCCATGGCACCGAAGAAGGAGCTTTCCTCCTCCAGCTCGGAGCGGCGGCGCTGGGCTTCCTTCTCGTCGATGATGCCGGCGGAAAGATCCGCGTCGATCGACATCTGTTTGCCTGGGATGGCATCGAGAGTGAATCGGGCGCCGACTTCCGCGATACGGGTGGCGCCCTTGGTGATGACGATAAAGTTCACGGTGACGAGGATCATGAAGACGATCACACCGATCACGAAGTCGCCGGACATGACCAGGCCCGCAAAGCCCTGGATCACGTTACCGGCAGCGCCATGGCCCTCATTGCCATGCGACAGGATCACTCGCGTCGTCGCGATGTTGAGCGACAACCGCACCATGGTGGCGATGAGCAGGATGGTCGGGAAGGACGAGAAGTCCAGCGGCCTCTGGATCCACAGCGCCACCATCAGGATCAGCACCGAAAAGGCGATCGAGAAGGCAAGGCCAAGGTCGATCAGGAACGGCGGGATCGGCAGGAAGAGGATGCAGAGGATGGCGACGATGCCGCCCGCAAATCCGAGGTCGCGACCGTTCGGGGCTACTTTCGGAATGGATAGTGAAGGTGGTTGCGCCATGACTTTCCCGTCTCTTCATGAGATGGCGGCAGGAAATACTCCTACCAGTTCATGTCCTGACTAAAGGGCGAAGCTTGCGCGAAGGTGGGTAGACGAAAAAGATGGGCGGGCAGCAACCGGGTCAGAACCCCGATTGCACCCGCGAGAATACCAGATTGGCAAAAAGATTGATCTGGCCACCGATAAACGGCGCGGTAATGCCGATCGTGATCATGATCGCGACGATTTTCGGCACGAAAGTCAGCGTCATCTCCTGGATCTGCGTCAGAGCCTGGAGAAATGCGATCAGGACGCCCACGACCATCGCCACAAGGACCGCGGGACCGGAGGCGATCAGGATCGTCCAGATCGCCGCCTGCATGATATCAAGGGCATCGGCTTCATTCATTGCGCCGGTTCCGTCTGCTTTAAGGTTTCGGCATCATGCCGCGTCGTCCTGGTCGTCAGTGGCCGCCGGAGGTTGATTCGAAAGAATGATTCCGGGCTGTATGAGAACCTTATCACCCTTATCGGTGATCGCCACCAGACCGTCGGAGTAGATTTCCACCTGTTTGATCATACCGGTGGTCTTATCGTCGGCGCTGGTAATATACTTGCCGATCATATCGGCGGCCTGCGAGAACGAGTTCGCCTGGATAAGCGACTGCAGGTTGGAGTTCATCTTCACCGACTGCTCGACCTGCGAGAAAGTGGCGAGCTGGGCGATCTGCTCGCTCGCATCCATCGGATCGGTCGGATCCTGATACTTCATCTGGGCGATGAGGAGCTGCAGGAAGTTGTCGTAGTTCAGGCCTGCGGCCGACGCGTCGGACGACGCTGCCTTGCCGTTGCCGGAGGCATAGGGGTTGTTGGTGTTGATCGGGTCTACCGCCATGGTGCGATCTCCTTGCGAATCCGCTCGACAGTTGCCGGTGCGATTTCCCGATTGTTGAGGATGCGGTCCTCGATTGAGTAGAGCGCGCGGATTGCCTTCAGAGCGTCGAAGGCGCGGCCCGATGCGACCATGCCGTCGATGCGCTTGAGTTCCGCCAGCATCTCGTCGTCGGTAAAGCAGGTCAGCAGCATTGCCACCGACTTGCGGAACAATGTCGTCGACTGTTCCTTGCCATCCGGGTTGATGAGCATCATCTGGGCAATAAAGTAGAGCTGCCGAAGCGGCGTCGTCGCATCTTCCGGCTGAAGAACATGGTTCTCCAGGAGGAACGTGACGTCATTGAGAAATTCCAGCGCGACCTTGCGATCAACGCGCAGGACCGCGCCGTTGATAAATATCCGCTCGCCGGATTTCAAAGAGATGCGAAGCGTACTTTTCATTTAAGTCCATCCCTGATGATGGTGGTCACATCGATAATGCCCTGGAAATTCGTCGATTCGCGGTTTCTGATCTTTTCGCATTCCTTCAATATCCAGATTGCGATCGAGATCAGGTCCGCACGAAGTTCATTGGCCAACTCGTTATCCGGATGCTTCAGATCCTCGACAAAGCGGATCCAGACACGCCGGGTGTAGAACAAGGCCTCAACCGTGGTGCGCGTATAGTTCTTCTCATCGCGGGCCGCGATCAGAAGATCGATAGAGCGATCCAGGGCCTGCCGCTCGCGATCCTTGGCGTTGGCAACGCCGTCCTCCATGATCTCGGCATATGAAAATTGGTACATTCATGTATCCTTCGTCACGAGCCTTCCTTTATTCATCAAAGGAAGTTGGCCAGGCTCAGCTGCTGTATCTTTGCCGTTACTGTATATGCGGTTTCAAGAAGCGTCTTCATCGTGTTGAGACGAGTTGCCGCCTCTTCCGGATCGACGTTTTCCATGCTTCCAAGGCTGGTCGTCAGAATATCCTTCTGCGCCCGCAACCTTTCCTCAGCCTTGGAGACGCGTTCGGTATAGATACCGATCGAGGTCCGCTGCTGGTTGATGCTGCCTTCGCTGTTCATCGCCTTGTTGATGACGCTCGTGGTACGCGTGGCCACGGCAGCTCGGGCATCCTTGTCCATCCCGGTCTGCAGGTATTCCATCGAGATGATCGATGCGAAGGCGAAGTTTCGCATGCCCTGGCTGTTGGCATTGGTCGAGCTTTCGACCACTTCCGTCGGGCTGATACGGCTCTTCATGTTCTCGTCGCTGGCATCCGAGAAAAAGGTCTTCCAGAAGTCCTGACCGGCAACCGCCGCCGGATGCGGGGGGCTCGTCAGCGGCGAGGAACCATTGAACTTGGCTTCCAGGTCATCCAGGAAGTCGTTCATCTGAGCCGCCGTCATCTGCTCCTTGCTCGGGATTGCATTGTCCGAAAGGTACTGAGTGAGCTCGGCGTCCACAGCGGCCTTGGCAGGCGATCCCGTCGCGAAATAATCATCGAGCGGCTTCACATCGGAATTGATGCCGGAGAAGATATATTCGCCCTGAACGGCGGTGTTGGCAAAGTTGGTGAATGCGTCCAGCGCGTCGGACATGGCCATGCGGGCCGTCGCGAGGCTCGTTTCGTCGGCCGAGCTTCCAAGCGTCAGGATCGCGCTCTGAATCTTCAGGCCCTGCTCGTTCATGCTCTTGAGCGAAAGTTCGGCGGTTTCGAGACGCTGCGTCGCGAGCGCGGCCGTGGTCAGAAGCGAGTCGGTACGGGTAATGTCGCGGGAAAGATCGATAGCGCGCGAGGTGTTGGCGCCGAGGGCGACGCCGAGATCGGCGTGCTTCTGGCTCACCGCCTCCTGGTTTGCCTTCACCATCTCGCGCTGAACGTTCGAGATGGAGTTTCGCATCGTGGTCTGGATCGACAATGTGGAAATGAAAGAGGTCTTCATGATCAGCTCGCAATATCCAAAAGGGCTTTCATCATATCATCGACCGTCGACATAAGCTTGGCGCCGGCCTTGTAGGACTGCTCGATATCGAGAAGCAGCGACAATTCTTCGTCGAGGCTGACGCCCGTGTTGCTGGAAAACGCTTCCAGACTGCGCGACAGCATGGCCGTCTTCGTCTCGTCGGCGGCCGTCGCCGTGCTGCGAAGCTGCTCGAGCCAGCCCATGGAGTCGGCGGCAAACGAGAGGACATCCGGCGCATCGGCGATTTCGGTGTCCGTATCGAAGACCATCGGGCCGGTCAGGTTCTGGTTATACTTGTCGAGGAGGTCCCCGTAGCTGCTGCCGCCCGTATTCACGACGTAGGCAATGCCGTTGATGCCACCGTCGCGCACCTTGTCGGGCGTGCCTGCCGGAGGGACGACCACCGGATTGACGAAGATCTTGGAGGCGAGGCCCGGAACGATCGTGCCAGCGGCGGGAATAGCCGTCTGCTGTACGCCGGCGCCGTCCTTGTATGTGAAGAGACCGGTCATCGGGGTCAGCGCGCCGGTCGGTCCGGTTTCAGCGAACGAGGTGATGAGGCCTCGGGCGATTTCGTCGAGCTGGCTCTGGAAGGTCGGCGCGATCTTGTCGCGGATCTGCATATGGGCCTGGATCGAGCCCTTGGCGGTCGTGTTGCCCGAATCCCCGGCCTTGAGCGCCACGCCGTCGATATAGACGCCGTTGCCGGTCGTCGATGCGTCGAAGGCCGTGGTCTGCTGGAATGTCACCTTGCGCGGTACCGCCTCGAACAGCGTCGTGCCGTCCGTGGTGTAGAGCACCATGTCGTTGCCGCCGCGGGTATAGGACGTTACCCCGACGATTTCTGAAATCTTCTTGACGAGGCCGTCGCGCTCATCAAGCGAGTCATTCGGATCGGTGCCGCTGGAGACGGCGTTCTTGACCTGGTTGTTGACGGTCTCGAACTTCGCAAGCAGCGCATTCAGATCGGTGACGTTCTGCTTGATCTGGTCGTCAGCATCCTTGCGGATCTGCTGGAGTTTGTCGGAGGCGATGTTCAGGCCTGCCGCAACGTCCCGGGCGCTGGAAATGAATGCGATACCGATACCGGTATCGTTCGCCTTTCCGGCGAAGGCATCGAGGTTGTTGCGGAAGGAGGCGATCAGCTTGGCGGGGGAGAGCTCGTTGTCGTTCCCCCCCATCAGGTTCTTGATCTCGGTGAGGCCGTCCAGCACCGTCCGCTGGCCGCTTGCGATCGACGAGCTTGCGATCGTCTGGCGCAGCAGCGGCTCGTTCTGGGATCGTGTAATGTCGCCGATGATGGCCCCGTTGCCGCCGGTCACGACTATTGCGGATCGGCGAGTGTAATCGGGGTTCTGTGCATTAGCGATGTTCTTCGCCGTGACCGCCGACTGGGTGCCGGAGTTGGTGAAGATCGACTGTGCCGTAGACAATGCTGATGCGAGCGACATTTTTTACTAACCTCTTGAGACTTATTCTCTCGATCGTCGGTCCGATTATCTCTTCAGATTGATCAGGACGTCCATCAGGTCCGAACCGGTCTGGAAGACCTTGGAATTCGCGGTGTAGACGCGCTGCGATTCGATCATTTCCGTCAGCTCGCTGGCGATATCGACGTTGGAGCTTTCAAGCGCACCGGAGTAGATCTGGCCGAAGGCGCCGGCCTGCGGGAAGCCGATGGTGACGACGCCCGAGTCGTTGGTCGGCAGGTAGACGTTGCCGTTCTGCGGAAGCAGCTTGTCGATGCTCGGAACGGTTGCCAGGGCTACCTGGTAGATCGGACGACGGCCGCCATCCTGATAGACCGCCGTGACCACGCCGTCGCCACCGATTTCGACGTCGGTGATCGGGCTCGGCGCGTTACCGTCGATGATGCCCTTGCCCGGCGTGAAGGCCGCTGCGAACTGCGTCATATCCGAGAGGTCGATCTCGATCGACTGCGCCGGGGTTGCGCCATCGTTCGGGTCGACGAAGGTGATTGACTTTGGCGAGGCTGTCGTCAGTTTGTTCGTGTTCGGGTCGAAGACCAGATCCACCTTCTGTTGTACGAGGACGTCGGGCGCAGTTACCGCATAGGGGAAGCCGCCATTGGTGGCCTGATCCTGGCGATAGACCGCGACTTCCCATGTGTTCGTACCGGTCTTGGTGTAGTAGAAGTCGTAAAGCACCTTGGCGCCGGCATGGTCATAAGCGGTCAGCGAGCTCTTGTTGGTGATGACGCTTCCTGCGACGTTGTCGCTCGGGAGAGAGCCGCCGGGAACGATAGCCGCTCCCTTGTCCAGGTTAGCCGGGAAGCTGCCTGCGGTGGACGGCGAGGACACCATGCCGAAGTCGTTGATGTTGATTTCCTCGAGGCCGTTGAAGCCGTTGACGACGGCGGCCGGCGGGTTTGTGCCGTAGGGATAACCCATCAGGTTGAAGCCGGCGGTGTTCTTGAGGAAGCCCGTCGCGTCCTTCACGAAGGCACCGGCGCGGGTCAGGTAAGGCGTACCGTTCGGGTCGCTGACGATGAAGAAGCCTTCGCCCTGGATGGCAAGGTCGGTCGACGACGTGGTGTACTGGATGCCGCCCTGTTCCGCGATGCTGTAGCGGACGTTGGTTTCGACACCACCGGAGGAATACGAACCCTGAGTCGAGGGCAGGACCAGTGTGGAGAATGCCGTGGAAGAGCGCTTGTAACCGACGGTGCTCGAATTGGCGATGTTATCGCCGACGGTACCGAGACGGTTTGCCTGAGCGTTCATGCCCGAGACGGCCGTTTTCATCGTGCCGAAAATACTCATAGGAAATCTCCTTTTTGTCTGATGGAGAGAGTAAGTGGCGGGCCTTGCGTGAAGCTGTCTGCTTACGATTCCCGCCGAAAATTTGCGGCAAGGCCCTCTAGAAAAATCAGTTCCAGTCGATGCAATAGCCAAGGAAACGCTTGGAATCGACCGGATCGAAGCCGAGCTTCTTGCGCAGCTTCTTGCGCAGCTTGCTGATATGGCTTTCGACGACGTTCTCTTCGACTTCCTCGTCGAAGATGCCGTAGATGGCGTTGAAGATCTGGGTCTTGGAAACACGGCGACCGCGATTGGAGACCAGGTATTCGAGGATACGGCGCTCGCGGCGCGGCAACGCGAAGACGTCGCCGTCGATTTCCGGATCGCGACCGTCGGAGAATACCCGGATCGAACCGATGTCGGTGAAATTCGAGATCGCCTTCAGCCGGCGACGGATCGCGGCGGCACGCGCCAGGATCTCCCGGGGATGGATGGGCTTGCGCACCACGTCGTCCACGCCGCTGTCGAAGAAGGCGAGGGTCGCCTCCAGGGACGGCTGATCGCTGACTGCGATCACCGGCGCCATGGACCGGTCCCGGATGGCCCGCGGCAGTTCGAGCGTACGCTCGCCCTGGCCGATCAGGAAGGCTTCGACCGCGGCAATATCCGAGTCCGCCGCCGTACTCACCCATTCGCCGAATTCTTTTGGATCGAACCCCTGGGAAGGAATTCCTTCACGTCCAAAAAGAGATGTGTAACCGTCTTTCACGAGCTCACGCTCATCAACCACTACGATCATTCGTCCGCCTCCGAATCACTTGTGGTGTTTCAATATGTCTATGGGTACGAATCGGCGGAATCCGAGACAAGCTGTGTGAAGTTAACCAAACAAATTAATAGTTGATTAATAACTGCACCGCGATTTGCACTAGATCTAGTGGGTGCCCCAATTTCGGACACAAATTTCCGGTGGAAAAATTAACGCATCGTAAAAGAAGACTTGCATGGCCATTTTTGCCATAAATGCAAATCGCTGCAATTTTGCGATTCTTTATTTCGGCGATTCAACTGGAGATTGCCTATCCCGTGCAGAACCGGGAAGCGTTGGAAGTCCACTCTCCGTAGCCTGTGGCGACGAGATTGCTGATCACCCGGCAGACATATTGCTTCTGAGCGGGATTGTTATTCGGTCCGGCGTGGTAGCGTGCCACCGCCATCGTCCAGGTCTCGTGTTTGTCGTGCAGGTTCCGGAGGAACTTTGCCGCGTATTCCACATTGCGTTTCGGATCGAACATCTCTTCCGGCGAGGAGAAATTTTCGCCGTGGAAATAGTGATTGATCTGCATGCAGCCTATGTCGATGAGCTTCCTGCCCTGCCGCTTGGCGTCGTAAAATGTTGTCATCGCGGCCTGCTGCGAAGGAGGGAAATAAGCCTTGCCCTCGACGTTCATTGCATAGGCGCTGAGGCTGCCCTTGCGGCCGGTCTCGGTAAGACCGACCGAATAGAGAATGCCTTCCGGTACGCCATATTTCGCTGCAGCGGCCTGTATTTCCCGCTCGCAAACGCCGGAACTCAAAGGCGCTGTGGCCTTCGGTGCGCTGTATGCGGGCGCTCTGACAGGCGTGCGCGGTGTCGCTGGAGCCCTGCTGGGAGGCGTGGCCTGCGCAGCAGAGCCCTGCTGCGCTCCCCAACCTCCGGAACTGAAGAGCGATCCGGCGCCGACGTCAGAGGTAGAGCTGACCAGGACGAGAGCCGCCAGGAGCGGTGCCAGCAACATTGTCCGATGCCGCGTCATTTGCGTTCCTCGTTCCCTGATCTGCGGCCTGTCGCTCCCCGTTCTGCTGCTGGCCGCGGCCGGCGGCCTGGCCCTGGCGCCCGCCTTCAGCCAAGGCCTGCTGGCCGGCCTGGCCGGACTGTCCCTGCTGGCTGCTGGTACCGTCGGAATCGGCCGTCGGCGCGATGCTGATGGTTACCTGGTCGACGGCGAAGCCCTGGGCACGAAGCGCATCCAGGATGCCACCGCTGTCTTCGCTGAGCTGACGATAGGCCGCGCGGGTTTCGACGGTCAGATGAACATTGAGTTCTTCGCCGTGAAGCCGCAGCGTGGCCGTCACCGCGCCCAGATCGTGTGGGTTCAACTGCAGCTTCAGCGTATTCACCACTGTGCCGGTGCTGCTCTGCGCCGCTGCATTCGAAAGCGCCGAACTCGGGCTCATTGCGCCCGCCCAATCGGCATCTCCCGACAGCATCGCCGTGAGATTGGCACCGTTCGAATTCGGTGCGAGCCCGAGGAAACGGCGCGCATCGAGCACGGTGACGTTCTCGGCGGCTCCACTCGACGACGATCTGAATTCCGCCGTGCTGCGCTCACCCCGACCGCCGACAGCCATGTCGACATGCTGGTCGTTACGCGCATTGCTGAAACGGAAGACACGCGTACCGGGAGCGTTCCTGTCCGCATCCACCGGCGTCGAAAGCGGGTCCGCTTCCACGCCGCCGGCGCCCGCATGCTTGGCGCTCTTGAGGTCGAGGGCATCGACTTCGCGCCCACTGTCATCCTGGCCCTTGGTTCGCTTGTTCTGCTGCCCGGACGCATTCTTCGATGCCATCGCATTGATGGCGCCGGTCGCTTCGCCGCTCGTCAAGAGCGACAGCATGTCGGTGATCTTGGCGTCGTCAGCGGCAAGCATGGAGACATCAATCCCGTCGCCGCCCTCCGTCTCGACCTCCGCGTCCTTTTCGGATCTGGCAGCGCGCTTGCCATGAACCTCGTCCGACTTCCTTGCGACAGCCTTCGCGGCTTCCAAGGCGTCGCGAAGCTTCTTTTCAGACGCGGTCATCTGCTTTTCTTTGGGTTCCTTCGCCAGCGCCTGGTTCAGTACGCCGGCGGCATCTTCCGTCTCCTCGAGCGAGCGGCGGAGGGATTGCGGCTTGATGTCGATGATCGGCTTCGGCTTGCCCTGCTTCACGTCGCCAGCCATGCGCTCTTCCGCAGAAGACGCACGGGCGTTCTCATCCGGCAGGTCGTCGGCATTGTTTTGAGACGCATCGCGGTCAAAACCGGAAAGAGCGTCGGAGAAGCCGCCAGCGGAACCGTCAGCGCCTTTGCGACCGGCAACGCCCTGCTTCGTGGACGAAGCCGCGTCGGCTGCGCCAGCCTTACCACCACCAAGAATGTCAGTAATCATTTGGAAGCGTTCTCCTCCTTCAGCATTTCGTCGATAGCACTCAATTTCGAACGACCGCTATCGACGAATGTCTGGAAGGCCGGATCGAATTTGGCAGCGGTGCCGGCCATCGGACGTTCCGTGGCGGAGGCAGGCCCAGCGATCTCATTCCTGGGCAACGCGACTGGAGATTTCGCGTCTTCTGTATTGGTCACTTTGATAGCTTTATCTTGTGCGAGGCTGTCGGCCTTAGGCCGGCTAACAACTTGCTCCGCCACCACTTTTGCGGCCTGCCTCAAAGCACGGTCACGCGGCGAAAGCGCCTCCTCGGGAACGTCGGCTATCGCCTGGATAGCCTCGCCGATGTCCTTCGTCGGGATATTGGCAAACCCGCCATAAAGCTTCGCCAGCGCCTCGGGCGTCGGACTTTTGGCGAGCGCTTCGGCCTTTGCGGAGGCGAGACGCGCCAGATCGTTCTTGCCGGCGATCGCGGCCGAACGGGCGATGCGCAGGAAAATCTCACGGCGCCGGTCGGCATCCATGAATTCCAGCGCTCCGTCGATATCGTCCTCCGTGATCTCACCGAAATGGCCGACGACCAGCTGCACGAAGAAATCGGCGAACTGGCTGGCATAGGGCGAATGGATGAAACGCCGCGCATATTTCCGCGAATAGGAGAGCGCCGGCGCCACCATGTTCGCATCGACGGTGATCGCCACCGAGCGGCGCAATGCGGCTTCCTCGATGATCGTGCCGGGCGCCGTCAAACGCGCCCAGTCATAAAAAACCAAGGCGCCCTTCGGATCCTTGGCGACCATCACGTTTCCGCTGACGAGCGAAAGGTAGGGACCGATTTTCTCGTCCCGATATTCCTTGGCCATTTCGCTGAGGCTTTTTTCGATCAGAGTTCCGCGCCCGCCAAGGTATTTTCTCAACCCGTCGGCAACACGGTTATCGAAATTGCCCGCGACATCGCGCGAAGCGAGGTATTCGAGCGTAGCGGGATTGCCGCCGCTCATGGCGTAGATCAGCGCCGCATCGACATTGCGCGGATCTTCGAAGATGGACGCAGGGGCCGTCCGCAGGCGCTGGTCGATCGTCCCCAGCATGAAGCGTTGCATTTCCGCGGCCGAATGATCGCCGAGCACGACGGAATCCTGCACGAATTGCAAGGACCGAAGCATCGCATAGGGCGCAAGGTCCGTACGATCCTGAGCCCATGCCGCAGGCGCGAATGCGACCCCGAAAACCAGGCCAGCCGCAACTAGGGACTTTATGCCCAGAGCCATCACTATCCCTCGTCCGCCTCGAGCAGGATTTCGATACGCCGGTTTGCGGCTGCGAGCGGATCGGCCGGCACCTGGAGGCGCCTGTCGGCGAAACCGGAAACCTGCTTGATGCGATCCTCCGCCAGGCCGCCATGAACCAGCATGTAATAGGCGCTGTGGGCGCGAGACATGGAAAGACGCCAGTTGTCGTTCTCGGTGCCCTTGAACTGACGGCCGTCGGTATGCCCGCGCAGGACGATGCTGCCCTTTCGATCCTTGAGGATCTGGCCGATCTTCTCCATTGCCAGCACCATTTCGCGGCGCGGCACGGCCGAACCGATGTTAAACATCGGATCATCCGCCTGGTCGGAGATCGACACGAGCAGCCCGCCTTCCGCAGGCGTCACGACGAGACCTTCCGCCAGCTTGCCGGCGACGCCGGAAATCTGCTGCTGGATTTCCTTCTTCAGTTCCTCCGCAGCCTTCCGCTCCGCCTGCTCTTCCGCTTTCGCGCCATCTTCCGGCTTCTGTCCGTTGAGGTTTGCAGGCTTCGCCGCCTGTGCGCCCGTCGCCGTCTGCGGCTTGTCCATCTGTGTCGGGTCGGGACGCGGGATGGGAATGGCAACAGCCATCTGGGTCTGCTGCAGCTGTGTGGCGGCTTCAGTGGACTGCGGCACCTGCTGGTATTGCGGCGCCTGCCCCATCTGGGCGAGCGGATCATCACTCGCCGTAGTCTTTACAGCCTGCTCGGGACCCTCGGCACGCGACATCTGCATCTGCTTGGTCCAGAAGTCCGGATCGAAGGGGTCGCGGTAGGCCTGACCGCCGTCGGCGCCGGTCGCGGGGCCTGAATCGCTGGCACCGCCCTCGCCCTTGGCGCTGACATTGGCCTGCTGGCCCACTTGTTGCGCGATCTCGGCCAGAACGGAGTAGGGGTTTTCGAAGAAATCTGCCTCGGAATAATTGGGTTCATCGCCGGACGTCGAGGTCATGTCTTCCCCGGTCGCCGCCGCAGAACCCTGGACATTGCCCTCCGCCTTGACCTTCGACTTCTCGCCGTTTTCCTGGCCCTCGGCCGCATCGACCGGCTTTTCCAGTCCCTTCGAGGCCGGGGTCTCGTCGGAAAGCTTGATCGGATTGAAATAGCTCGCCATGGAGGCCTTCGTCTCCTCATTTGCGGCGTTGACCAGCCACATGACGAGGAAAAACGCCATCATCGCGGTCATGAAGTCGGCATAGGCAATCTTCCAGGCGCCGCCATGGGCGCCGTCGTCGTGTCCGCCGCCATGTCGCTTGACGATGACGACCTCATTCTTGCCGTGGTGATGGTTTTCGCCTTCGCTCATCCCAATACCTTCTTCAGGCTCGCCAGCCACGCAGACATGCGGGTGACGAGAGCTGCTTCGCCGATGTCGACCGCGATATCGAGGTCAGGCGCTTCGATGTGGCGCAGGAGCGGAGCAGGCTCTCCAAGCGCAGTTTTCAATTTTTCGAACAGATGCAGCGGGCCGCGGACGGTCAGCGTTCCAACGTCGCCCTCGAGCATCGCGGCGCGGATGATATCCGCCATGTCGGATATCGCCTTTGCGACAAGCGCTTCGTCCACGAGAGGCGACAGGATCCTTGCCGTCTGATCGCTGACTGCCTGTGCCGTCAAGCGCGCAATGTCCTGAAGTCCGGCCGCGATCATCGCAGCCGCTTCGGTTTCATATTTTTCGCGCAGCGCCGCCATCTCTTCCGCATGCGCCGTCACAAGCGCCTGACGCTCTTCATCAAAATGCTGTCGAAGCTCCTCGGACGCCGCGTCATGCCCCTTCGCATAGGCCTCCGCGCGTTCTGCCTCGATATCGACAGGCTCCTCAACCACAATGGGAAATGCCATATCGTCTTCGAGGCCGTCGCCGAAACCATCGGCCAGCAGGGGCGACGGCGGGGTCTGCGGCTCGCTGAAATCCTTCAGGTAGAGGACGAGCGAAGCACTCATCGCGCGACCCCCTGCCCTGCCGTCGCCATTCGATCGAGGCTCGTCATAAGCCTCCCGAAGGCGCAAATCGTCACCGCTGCAATCATCGTATCATCCCGACAAGGTTGCCATTCGTTTGTCCCCGGCGACACAAGACACTTCGCCGGACTTTAACGGAACGGTAGGAAGTTAAACTTGCGCGAGGATGAAGATACCGCATCGCATCGAACCTCGCGGACAGGTTCGACCGAGCATCAGGCGGCGACCGGGCGACCGGCGCCGCGCACTCTTAGCCCTGCCGGAACAACTGCAGGATGTTTTCGGCGTTGGTATTGGCGATCTGGAGCGATTGGATACCGAGCTGCTGCTGGGTCTGCAACGCTTTCAACCGCGTCGACTCTTCGTTCATGTCCGCATCGACCAGTCGGCCGACACCCTTGTCGATCACGTCGGTCAGCGAGGCGACGAAGCTTTCCTGCAGATCGATGCGCTTCTGGATCGAGCCAAGGCTCGAAGCAGCGCTGGTCATCGCCAGAAGCTGTTTGTCGAGAAAACGCTCCATCATATCGAGCACCGCGTCGGTGTTTGGCGCCGAACCCGGGACCATCGTGTTCATCTTCACGGCTAGGTCATTCAGTTTGTTGATGTCGACCGTGGTGACGGATATGCCAAGTTTTCTGTTGTTGAGATTGTTTCCGGCGGTCACAACGAAATAGTATTTCGTGGTGCCGTCGTCGTGGGCGGGGGTCGTTACCGCCGGCGCGGTAGCAGGATCGGTCGTTGTCACCTCGGCCCACTTGCCTTCCCCAACCTTCAGATAGAAATCCCCGCCGACAGCATATATGCTCGCGTCAGTTGTGTTTGTATCTGCGCCCAGAGCCATAAGCTGGCTTTCGGCGAGAACCGACACGGCGTAGGATGCGTTCGTCGTGCCCATCGTGCCGTTGGAGGTGCTCATGTCGACGGCGACTTCGCTCTCGGCGACGAACTTGACGGACGAATCCAATATGCCGAGATTGCCGCCGTTGAGGTCGAAAAGGACCGTCTTGGAATCGAGCGTATAGTCGACGGTCTTGACCGCGACATCGCCGGAGGCCGTGCGGGTGAACGACGCAACCACCTGTTTGACGACCGGCTTTTCCTGGGCGTTGGTGCCGCCGTCGCTGATATAGTCCTGAAGCCAGTTCTCACCGGAGAAGGTCGCCGAGTCCGAGATGCTCTTCAGCTGTTCCTGGAGCTGAGCGATTTCTTCCTGGATCTTGCCGCGATTGGAACCGACGCCATAGGCCGCAACGATCTTGGACTTGATTTCGACGACGGTGTCGATCGCGCTTTCCATCGCCGTGTAGGCGGTGTCCACCTTGGCCGCGCCGAGGCCGAGCGCGTCCTGGATGGTCGATAACGCATGGTTGTCGGAGCGCATCGTGGTTGCGATCGACCAGTAGGCGGCATTGTCCGCGGCTGTCTGGACCCGCATGCCCGAGGAAACCCGCGCCTGAGTGATTTCCATGTTGCGGTCGATCGAGCGCAACGTCTGCAGGGCAGCCATAGCGGCGGGATTGGTCAGGATGCTGGTCATCGGCCGTGCCTCGGTCAAATGGTCTGGAAATCCGGAGTAGTTCACCGGAAACGACGAGAGGCATCATGCGTACCGCCACTCAGCATCACAGATGCGGGCGGTCTGTCGTTCTTAACAAATCGTTAAATCGACAGTTATCAAACCCGGCTGAGGATTGGCAAGAAGTTAATGAAGTCTTAACGGCTTATCCGACAACCGTGCAGGTTTCGCGCAAGCCACGCGCCAAACGCGAAAAACCGCGCCTCTTTCGAGACGCGGTCTTCTCTCCGGAATATTTGCTATCACGCCAGCAGAGCAGGACGAAACCGCTCCTAGCCTAGAGCGCCGCTTACTGACGGAAGAGCGACAGAATATTCTCGGAACTGGTGTTGGCGATCGAAAGCGACTGGATCGCGAGTTGCTGCTGGGTCTGGAGTGCCTTGAGCCTGGTCGACTCTTCGCTCATGTCCGCATCCACCAGTCGGCCGATGCCGCTGTCGATGGAGTCGGTGAGCTTGGAGACGAAAGCTTCCTGCATGTCGATGCGCTTATTGATCGACCCGAGTTTTGCCGTCGCGCTGATGAGCTTTTCGAGCTGCCCATCGACGAAGGAGTTGAGAGCGGCCATGAGATCGGCGTCGTTGGCCTTGGTTCCCATCCCCAGATAGCTGGCACCGTTCGAATTGCGATAGTCATCGAGCTTGGTGATGTCCAGTTCGGAGATGGAGAGGTTGGCGGCGTACTTGATGCCGGCGGTTGCCGTTGCACCAGCCGAGAAATCGTACCCCTTGGTGGTGTAGATGGCGTCGATATAGGCGCCGCCAACCTTGATGAGGTAGGTTCCGCTGGTGCCGGACGTGTAGATGCCGTTGGTGTCGCCCTTCATGTAGACGCCGCCGCCAACATCCTTCCAGAGCGCGTCCGTTGCGTAATAGGCCGCCGTGTTGATCTTGCCGAAGTAATCCTTGTGGTTCGTCGTGCCGTCATCGAAGTTGATGGCACGGAAACCGTTGTAGGAATTGCCGTCGAGCAGGCCGCCGTGACCGCCGCTCAAGTCGAACAGGACGTTCGTTTCGTTCAGAATGACATCCACCGATTTGACGGCAACGTTGCCATCGGGATCACGGATGAACGAGCTTACAACCTGCTTGACGACCGGGCTGGCCGCGTAGATCACGCCCGTAGTGGGGTTGGAGGCGCCGCCGACTTCGGCCTGCAGCCAGTTTTCACCGGAGAACGAAGCAGAGGAAGTGATGCTCTTCAACTGATCCTGCAGCTGCGAGATTTCAGCCTGGATCTTTGCCTTATCGACACCGGCTTCCGAGGCGGTAACGAGCTTGTTCTTGATTTCCTTGACGACATCGACAACGCTTTCCATTGCGGAATAGGCGGTATCGACCTTTGCAGCGCCGAGACCGAGGGCGTCTTGAACTGCGGAGAGAGCGCCGTTGTCGGAGCGCATGGTGGTCGCGATCGACCAGTAGGCGGCGTTGTCGGAAGCGGTGCCGACGCGCAGGCCGGAGGAAACCCGGCTCTGGGTGGTCTGCATCTGGCTGTCGATGTTACGCAGGGTCTGGAGAGCAGCCATAGCTGCGATATTGGTAAGAATGCTGGTCATTTTGGTTTGCCCCTTGATTGGCTAGATGGAAGGGACATTTCCGGGATTACACCGGTGAACGTTGGCTTGGCCTGATGCCTGTTAACCTTTTCTTCGTCTTGGTTAACCCATCGTTTCGATGAGCTCAGTTAAGGTGGAAATGGTTAACAAAGGTTAAATGGAATTTAGGAAAGTTAACGAAATCTACCGGAGCACAAAAAAACCGCGCCCGGGAGGGGGCGCGGCTTCCAGAGTTGATTTGGTGTTGCTTACTAGCGGAACAGCGACAGGACGTTCTCGGAGTCCGAGTTGGCGATCGAGAGCGACTGGATCGCCAGCTGCTGCTGGGTCTGCAGTGCCTTGAGCCTGGTCGACTCTTCGTTCATGTCGGCATCAACCAGTCGGCCAACACCCTTGTCGATCGAGTCTGTCAGACTGGAGACGAAGTCGGACTGCATCTCAAGGCGCTTCGAGACCGCGCCGAGCTTGGCCGCCGCGCTGTTCATCGATTCCAGCTGGCCATCGACGAACGAGGTCAGTGCCGCCATGAGATCTTCATCGGTGGCCTTGGTGCCGAGGCCGAGGTAGCTGACGCCGCTGGAGTCGCGGTAGTCTTCGAGCCTGGTGATGTCGAGGTCGGAAATGGAGATATCCGAGGCGTACTTGATGCCACCCGTCGCCGTCGCACCAGCCGAGAAGTCGTAGCCCTTGGTGGTGTAGATCGCGTCGATATAAGCGCCGCCGACCTTGATCATGTAGGTGCCGTTGGAGCCCGAAGAGTAGACGCCGTTGGTATCGCCGCGCATGAAGACGCCGCCGCCGATGTCCTTCCAGACGGAGTTGGTGGCATAATACGACGACGTGTTGATCTTGCCGAAGTATTCCTTCTGGTTCGTCGTGCCGTCGTCGTACTTGATGGCGCGGAAACCGTTGAGGGCGTTGCTGTCGAGAAGACCGCCATGACCGCCGCTCAAGTCGAACAGCACGTTCTGCTCGTCGAGGACGACGTTGATGGTCTTGACCGAGACATTGCCGTCGGCATCACGGATGAACGAACCGACGAGCTGCTTGCTGACTTCGCTGGCCGCGTAGATGACGCCGGTGGTCGCGCTCTGCGAACCGCCGATTTCGGCCTGGAGCCAGTTTTCGCCGGAGAACGAAGCGGAGGAAGCGATGCTCTTCAGCTGGCTCTGCAGCTGGGTGATTTCTTCCTGGACCTTGGACTTATCGACGCCCGGCTCGGAAGCGGCAACCAGCTTGTTCTTGATTTCGGTAACGACGTCGATGGCCGATTCCATGGCGGAATAGGCGGTATCGACCTTGGCGGCGCCGAGGCCGAGAGCGTCCTGAACTGCAGAAAGCGCGCCGTTGTCGGAACGCATGGTGGTCGCGATCGACCAGTAGGCGGCGTTGTCGGACGCCGTGCCGACGCGCAGGCCCGACGAAACGCGGCTCTGCGTGGATTCCATATCGGACGCGATGCCGCGCAGTGTCTGCAGAGCAGACATGGCTGCAATGTTGGTGAGAATGCTTGTCATTTTAGGTGCCCCTTGAGTGGCTGATTACGAAAAGGGACATTCCGGATTTCACCGGGAACAGCGGGCAGCATCATGCTTGTTAACCATTTAATTTTCTTGGTTAACTCACTGTTTCGATGCTGTTAGGTAACCGCAATATGGTTAATGAATATTGAAGCCGATCGGGAAATTGAGAAAACTGATTAGGAAATCGAAAAAGGCCGCGTCCGAGTTCGAACGCGGCCCTCTTTTTGAGGTCAATGGCGCGGTCAGCCTCCGCGCCATTGACCCTATTTCGATTAACGGAACAGCGACAGGATGTTCTGCGAGTCGGAGTTGGCAATCGAGAGCGACTGGATCGCCAGCTGCTGCTGGGTCTGCAGTGCCTTGAGCTTGGTCGACTCTTCGTTCATGTCGGCATCAACCAGTCGGCCAACACCCTTGTCGATCGAGTCGGTCAGGTTGGAAACGAAGTCCGACTGCATCTCAAGGCGCTTCGAGACGGCGCCGAGCTTGGAAGCCGCGCTGTTCATCGTTTCCAGCTGGCCATCGACGAACGAGGTCAATGCCGCCATGAGGTCTTCATCGCTGGCTCTGGTACCGAGGCCCAGGTAGCTGACGCCGCTGGAGTCGCGGTAGTCTTCGAGCCTGGTGATGTCGAGGTCGGAAACCGAGATGTCCGTACCATACTTGATGCCTGCGGTTGCCGTCGCACCAGCCGAGAAGTCGTAGCCCTTGGTGGTGTAGACTGCGTCGATGTAAGCGCCGCCGACCTTCATCATGTAGGTGCCGTTGGAGCCCGAAGAGTAGACGCCGTTGGTGTCGCCCTTCATGAACACGCCGCCGCCGATATCTTTCCAGACAGCGTTGGTTGCGTAGTAGGCAGACGTGTTGATCTTGCCGAAGTATTCCTTCTGGTTCGTCGTGCCGTCATCGAACTTGATGGCGCGGAAACCGTTGAGGGCGTTGCTGTCGAGAAGACCGCCGTGACCGCCGCTCAAGTCGAACAGCACGTTCTGCTCGTCGAGGAGAACGTTGATGGTCTTGACCGAGACGTTGCCGTCGGCGTCGCGGATGAACGAACCTACGAGCTGCTTGTTGATCTCGCTGGAGGCATAGATGATGCCGGTGGTCGCGCTCTGCGAACCGCCGATTTCGGCCTGGAGCCAGTTTTCGCCGGAGAACGAAGCGGAGGAAGCGATGCTCTTCAGCTGGCTCTGCAGCTGGGTGATTTCTTCCTGGACCTTGGACTTGTCAACGCCCGGCTCGGAAGCGGCAACCAGCTTGTTCTTGATTTCGGTAACGACGTCGATGGCCGATTCCATGGCGGAATAGGCGGTATCGACCTTGGCAGCGCCGAGGCCGAGGGCGTCCTGAACCGTGGAGAGTGCGCCCTTGTCGGAACGCATCGTGGTCGCGATCGACCAATAAGCGGCGTTGTCGGACGCCGTGCCGACGCGCAGGCCCGACGAAACGCGGCTCTGCGTGGATTCCATTTCGTTGCCGATGCCGCGCAGCGTCTGGAGAGCAGCCATAGCTGCAACGTTGGTGAGAATGCTAGTCATATTGATTGCCCCTTGAATGGCTTATTGTAGGAAGGGACATTCCGGATTCACCGGGAACAGCGGGCAGCGTCATGCTTGTTAACCATTTAATTTTCTTGGTTAACTCACCGTTTCGATGCCTCAAGATAACAGCAATATGATTAAGGAACATTGAAGCGAAGCAGAGAATAAAAAAGGCCGCGTCCGAATTCGGACGCGGCCTTCTTTTTGAGGTCAATGGCGCGGTCAGCCTCCGCGCCATCGAGCCTGTTTCGATTAACGGAACAGCGACAGGATGTTCTGCGAGTCGGAGTTGGCAATCGAGAGCGACTGGATCGCCAGCTGCTGCTGGGTCTGCAGTGCCTTGAGCTTGGTCGACTCTTCGTTCATGTCGGCATCCACGAGACGACCGACGCCCTTGTCGATCGAGTCCGTCAGCTTGGAGACGAAGTCGGACTGCATGTCGATGCGCTTCGAGACGGCACCGAGCTTGGCAGCCGCACTGCCCATCGATTCCAGCTGGCCATCGACGAACGAGGTCAATGCCGCCATGAGGTCTTCATCGCTGGCTTTGGTACCGAGGCCGAGGTAGCTGACGCCGCTGGAGTCGCGGTAGTCTTCGAGCTTGGTGATGTCGAGGTCGGAAACCGAGATGTCGGCACCGTACTTGATGCCGGACGTTGCGGTCGCACCAGCCGAGAAGTCGTAACCCTTGGTGGTGTAGACTGCGTCGATGTAAGCGCCGCCGACCTTGATCATGTAGGTGCCGTTGGAGCCCGAAGAGTAGACGCCGTTGGTGTCGCCCTTCATGAACACGCCGCCGCCGATGTCCTTCCAGACAGCGTTGGTTGCGTAGATCGCCGAAGTGTTGATCTTGCCGAAGTATTCCTTCTGGTTCGTCGTGCCGTCATCGAACTTGATGGCGCGGAAACCGTTGAGGGCGTTCTGGTCGAGAAGACCGCCGCGGCCGCCGGAAAGGTCGAACAGGACGTTGGTTTCGTCGAGAACAACGTTGACGGACTTGACCGAAACGTTGCCGTCGCTGTCACGAACGAACGAACCGACGAGCTGCTTGGTGATCTCGGTGTTGGCATAGATGATGCCGGTGGTCGCGCTCTGCGAACCGCCGATTTCGGCCTGGAGCCAGTTTTCGCCGGAGAACGAAGCGGAGGAAGCGATGCTCTTCAGCTGGCTCTGCAGCTGGGTGATTTCTTCCTGGACCTTGGACTTATCGACGCCCGGCTCGGAAGCGGCAACCAGCTTGTTCTTGATTTCGGTAACGACGTCGATGGCCGATTCCATGGCGGAATAGGCGGTATCGACCTTGGCAGCGCCGAGGCCGAGGGCGTCCTGAACCGTCGAGAGCGAGCCCTTGTCGGAACGCATGGTGGTCGCGATCGACCAGTAAGCGGCGTTGTCGGACGCCGTGCCGACGCGCAGGCCCGACGAAACGCGGTTCTGCGTGGATTCCATGTCGTTGCTGATGCCGCGCAGCGTCTGAAGCGCGGCCATCGCCGACACGTTGGTGAGAATGCTAGCCATAGTTGATTGTCCCTTTGAACTAAATACTTTGGGGGGGACATACCGGACTGAATATATTACCGGCACTTCGGTCCGGCATCATGCCAACTCGGTACCTTCGCTCCGAAGGAACACCAAACCCGTCGTGTAAGGCAAATCTCGCAGCAATTCCTTGCTAAGTTCTTTAAACAGAACGAGGACCCGGAAACCGTTTGACCAGCATAATTAACGAATGGTGTACGGGGCGCCCGCCTTCAGGGTGGTCGGCTTCATGCAAGCTTGGCTTGTCACGATGCGCGGTGAAGCCGATTTGCCGGGACGCCGGCACCAACTTTACTGGAGCGGGAAGCCTTGAAACCCCTGAAGATACAACGGCAATACGTCGCAGCACAAAATCACTTCGACAAAAAAGAATATCACGATGTATTGGGCATCCTGAACAAGCTGCTGGATGTTCACAAGGATCCGAGGCACTACGCACTCCTGGGCGCAACGCTGTTGAAGCTCAAGATGAAGACCGAGGCCGCCCAGGCTTTCCAAATTGCCGGCGAGATGGAATCTCCGCACAAGTTCAAGTACACGCGCGAAGCCATGCGGCTTCATTTCTCCAATAACGACGACATCAACGTCCTGCGCCTCGGCGCGCGCAACCTGAAAGAGGCGATTGCCGATCCGGATATGGCGGTGCTCATGTCCGGCGCCCTGATGCGTCAGGAACTGGAGGGCGCCGAAGCCTTCCGCAATACGCTTGCAAGAAGCGACGAGCCGACGCACCGGCAGCTTGCAGCCCGCTCGATCCGGCTCCAGGACCGCAGCGACGAAGAGAACAAGTGCATTCTCGAGATCTTTGAGAAAGACCCCGAGGACCGGATCGTGCGAAATTTCTATCTCTCAGCCATGAGAGACGCGCTCGATTACGATGTCATCCGGAAGTACGAGCCTATCCAGCTGGAAGAAATCGCCAGGGGTGAATTCGAGGCGGTTGCCGACGAAGTATCGCTCTTTAACCTGCGCTGGTGCGACGACGAAAAAACCAACGCCGTTGCCGGCTCCCGAATGGGCGAGCGGAAACCCAAGAACGCCGCCTCGAAAAGGCATAACATGCCGCATCGCTGGGGCCATAAATTGCGCATCGGTTATCTCTCTGCCGACCTTTGGACGGAACACGCCGTCATGAAGGCGCTTCGCGGCATACTGGAATCGCACGACAGGAGCCGTTTCGACATCACGCTCTTCTGCAACGCCCCTGCCGAGCGGCTGCGCAACGACAACAACGCCATCCGCGAGGAATGGGGCAGGGTCGTGCGGATCCGCGGCATGACGGATGACGAGGCGGCCGAGGCTATCAAGGCCGAGAATATCGACATCCTGGTCGACCTGCAGGGTCATACGGCTGAAAACCGGGTATTCGTCATGAACCGGCAGACCGCGCCGGTGCACGCGACCTGGCTCGGCTATCCTGGCACGGTGGTCAACGTCGACATCGACTACCTCATCGCGGACAGCACTGTGGTGCCGGAGAGCTCCTTCCCGCATTACTACGAGAAGATCTGCTGGATGCCGGAGACGTTCTTCCCCAACGAAGCGGTCCACCGCCCCATGCCGCAGCCGATCGACCGGTCGCTCTGCGACATGCCCCAGGACGCATTCATCTTCTCGTGCTTCCACAGTCACTGGAAATTCACGCCTGGAACCATCGACCTTTGGGTCCGCGTCCTCAAGGAAACACCGGAAAGTTATCTGTTCCTGATCTGCCGCGAGAGATTTGGCGCTCGAAAGAACCTGATCAAAGCCTTTGTGGAAGCGGGAATCCCGGAAAGCCGGCTGATCTTCGGTGATCGCGTCAACAACTACGCGGCCTATATCAACCGTATCGGCCTCACCGACCTCGGTCTCGATACCTATCCGTATAACGGCCACACCACGACCTCCGAAAAGCTCTGGGCCGGACTTCCTATGCTCACCCACAAGGGCAAGAACTTTGCGTCGCGCGTGAGCGAAAGCCTGCTGAATGCGCTGGGACTGCCGGAAATGGTCGCCGAGGATCAGGACGATTTCGTTCGACGGGCGGTCCATTACTACAACAACCGCGAAGAGCTCAAAGAAGTCCGCACGCGGCTGGAGGCAAATCGCTTCACCCATCCGCTGTTCGATGCCGAGCGGTATACCCGGCATCTGGAGACCGCCTACACGATGATGGCGGACCGCGCGAAGGCGAAGATCAAGCCCGACCACTTCAGCGTCCCGGCCCTTCCACCGCGGGAAGGCCCCTTCAGTTTCCGCAAAGGCTGATATCCAAACAGAAACGGCGGGAAACTCCCCGCCGTTTCCATTTCAAGAGGTCTGCCTTTAGTTGAAGGAACGAACCAGGCTGCCGACCAGCAGGTTCCAGCCGTCGATCAGGACAAAGAAGAGGATCTTGAAGGGCAGCGAGATCGACGTCGGCGGCAGCATCATCATACCCATGGCCATGGTGATGGCGGCGACGATCATGTCGATGACCAGGAACGGCAGGATGATCAGGAAGCCGATTTCGAAACCGCGCCGTATTTCCGAGAGCATGAAGGCGGGGACCAGGACGCGGTAATCGACGGCCTGCGGGGTGCCGACGGACTGGTTTCGCTCACGGGCGATTTCGACAAAGAGCTCCAGATCCTTGTCGCGCGTATTGGCCGACATGAACACCCTGAACGGTTCCGCGATCCGCTGAACCGCCTCCGCCTCGGTGACCCGGTTCTGAAGAAGCGGCTGGACGCCCTCGTTCCACGCCCTGTCGAAGGTGGGCGACATGACGTAAAACGTCATGAACAGCGCCATCGAGACCAATATCATGTTCGACGGCGCGGTCGACAGGCCCATGCCTGAGCGCAGGATCGAAAAGGCGATCACGATCCGTGGAAAGCTTGTGACCATGATCAGGATGCCGGGGGCGACGGAGAGAACCGTCAACAGCCCGAAAGTCCGGATGATCCACGCGGCTGCGGAACCATCGACCGGCAGATTGAGAAGATCCGCAGGCGATTGCTGGGCGAGCGCGAGCCCGGGTGCCGCCATCAGAGCGACGAACAGGTAGATCAGCCGAATCATGCGATCACGAAGGTCCTTTGCGTCATCTTCGATAGTCACCCTGACCAATGCAGGTCAACACCTGTGGGGCGCGTGCGGGAACTCGTACACAGAAAGCCACGCAAGGCCTGGCCAAACCATAATGCCCGGGCTGCCGCCGCGATCTTCATTCAGCTTGGCGCAAGTCTGGTCGAATAGCCTCAATCCAGGAAAAGCTAATGGACGTACAGAGCCTGGAAAAGCCCCATGCTGGCTCTCACGTCGATCGGAAGCGCCTCGGAACAACCGCCGCTGAGCGTCCCTTGCTTGCGGCGAGCCCGCTGCGTTTTCGAGCAAATCAGGTCGAGGAAATTCGGTGACTTCCATCAAGCTCAGCATATGCATCCCCACCTACAACCGTGAGAAACACCTGCACGATTGCCTGGAACGGTGCCATCGCGATTTCCGCTTCGATTTCCCCTACGAGATCGTCATTTCCGACAACGCCTCGACGGACAATACCGGCGCGGTCGCCAAGGAATTCCTCGAGCGGGGCATGCCGATCCGATACATCAGGGGCGCGGAGAATGTGGGGATGATCCCCAACATGAGCAGCGCCCTGCGACTGGGACGCGGCGAATACATCCTCTACCTCGCCGACGACGATCGCCTGATCCCGCAGGAAGTCGCCAATATCGTCGCTTACCTCGATGAGAACCCGAACATCACGGTCTGCCATGCGCCGTGGGCGATGTACGATGGCATCAACGAAGTCGAGGGCGGGCTGTTCTACACGGTCAACGAAGACAAGGTCTTTCCGCAGAAAAGCTTCGCCGAAGTTTTCAACTATATGTTCCGGGGCCACATCTTCCCTGAAATCGGCATCTACCGCAGCAGCGCCTTCCGGGCCTCCTGGGTTCCGAGGGATATCTGCTTCTACCCGTTCCCCATGCTTGCCCACTTCCTGGACCAGGGCGACATCGCTTTTCGCAGAACACCCTTCTATCGCCAGGTCATCGCGTCCGGCGTCGAACGTGACCGCGTTCAAGGCGGCGCCCAGATCGCGGCAACCGGATGGGACCAGTACCGCGGCGGCCTGGAATACTTCCTTTATTTCGCATCCAAACGCGGCAAGGTCGGCACCTCGCCCGACGAACGCGCGACCCAGGAACACCTCTGCAGAAACTTCACGCTGCAGCGAATGGCCGTCTCGATGCGCCTGCTTGTCGGCATGCGCGAATATGTGAAGGCCTACGAAGTCTATACGAGAATGGTCTTCGGAGGCTTCGAAGAGCATCCGGAAGTCATGTCCTTCAAGGAAGGCGGATTGCTTGCAACGGCGCTGCAGACCCTTTCCTGGCAGCTGGGGGTAACTGCGGGCATCGAGAACCTCGTCATCTCCGGATACCCAGATATCGTAACCCTCAAGGAACGGCTCCAAAGGGTACGGCTGCCTTCTCGACTGGAGATCATCGACGAGCCGGCGGAACCTACACCCGCGCAACTCGAGAATACGGCGATCCTGGTACACTTGCCGGAAGAGCGCACCCGTTTCGTGGAAATGGGTTATTTGCCGAACCTCGTGTTCGCCCAGGACGACCTGATCAAGACCATTTTGCTTTAGCGCATGAAGGCGTTCGACCGATCGCCAGAGAAGCCTATCGCGTGGTTTGCCGGCGGTGGTCGTCCAATGGATAAGCCGTCAGTTACGGAGAGACGGAATTGAAAGCTGTAATTCTCGCCGGTGGGTTGGGCACCCGCATCTCGGAGGAGACGCATCTCAAGCCCAAGCCGATGATCGAAATCGGCGGACGGCCGATCCTGTGGCACATCATGAAGCTCTACTCCGCCCATGGCGTGAACGAGTTCATCATCTGCTGCGGATACAAGGGCTATGTCATCAAGGAGTATTTCGCAAACTACTTCCTGCACATGTCGGACGTCACCTTCGACATGGCCTATAACGAAAAGCAGGTTCATCGCCGCAGCGCCGAGCCCTGGAAAGTCACGCTGATCGATACCGGCGAAGCGACGATGACCGGCGGGCGTCTGAAGCGCGTTTCCGAGTACCTGCGCAACGAGGAAAGCTTCTGCTTCACCTATGGCGACGGCTTGAGCGACGTGAACATCACCGAGCTCGTCAAGTTCCATCGTTCGCACGGCAGGAATGCGACGGTTACCGCCGTGCATCCGCCGGGCCGCTACGGCGCGCTCGAACGCTCCGGCAACCAGGTCACCGGCTTCGTCGAAAAGCCGCGCGGCGATGGCGGCATGATCAATGGCGGTTTCTTCGTGCTTTCGCCGAAATGCATCGACCTCATCGAGGGCGACAATATTCCGTGGGAGTCCGCGCCGATGGCGAACCTCGCCACGATGGGCGAACTGATGGCCTACGAGCATGAAGGTTTCTGGCAGCCGATGGACACGCTGCGCGAAAAGAACCTTCTCGAAGACCTCTGGGCCTCCGGAAAAGCACCATGGAAAATCTGGCCGTGAGCGGCGGGGCTCGCCCGGACCGCGGTTTCTGGGCGGGTAAACGCGTTGTTCTAACGGGGCATACGGGTTTCAAGGGTGCCTGGCTTTCGTTCTGGCTCGGGCATCTCGGCGCCGAGGTCACCGGCATTGCCTTGCCGCCCGAGACGCAGCCCAGCCTTTTTGCACTCGCAAGGCCCGATCTCAGGGAAAGCCATTTCCAGGATATTCGCGACGCGGCCAGACTTGCCGAGCTCGTGCAGGCCGCCTCCCCCGAGATCGTGCTGCATCTCGGCGCCCAGGCGCTGGTGCGCCCGAGCTACCAGGATCCGCTCGGCACCTTCGCGACCAACGTGCTCGGGACTGCCAACCTGCTCGAAGCGGTCCGTTCGGTTCCGGCGGCGCGCGTCGTCGTCGCGATCACCACCGACAAGGTCTACCGCAACCTCGAACATGCCTTCCCCTACCGGGAGACGGACCACCTCGGCGGGCACGACCCCTATAGCGCCAGCAAGGCGGCATCCGAGATCGTCATTGCGAGCTACCGCGATTCGTTTCTGCGCGAAAAAGGCGTGGCGGTTGCCAGCGCCCGGGCCGGCAACGTGATCGGCGGCGGCGACTGGTCGGCCGACCGGCTGCTGCCGGATGCGGTGCGCGCCTGGCAGTCCGGCAATACCCTCAGCGTCCGGCGGCCGGAGGCGAAGCGTCCCTGGCAGCACGTGCTCGAACCGCTTTCGGCCTATCTCGTGCTTGCCGAGCGGCTGTGGGCCGAGCCGGCGATCGGCGACGCCTTCAATTTCGGCCCGATCAGCCATGAGGCCGCGCCGGTGCGCCAGGTGATCGAGATCGCCCGCACCTCCTACGGTCGCGGCGAAGTCGAATATGGCGACGGCACCGAAGGACCGCACGAAGCGGGCTGGCTTGCCTTGGAAACTGCCAAGGCGCGGCATATGCTGGGCATCGAACCGCGCTGGTCGCTGGCAGAAGCCGTCGACCGGACCATGAAATGGTATCGGGCGCAGCATGACGGCGCCGATGCCCGCGCGCTTTGCGAAGCCGAAATCGCCGAATACGAGGCACGCCCTTGAGCCGCTTCACCGTGACCGACCTGCCGCTTGCCGGCCTGAAACTCGTCGAACGCCAGAATCTCGGTGATTCGCGCGGTTTCCTGTCGCGGATGTTCTGCGCAGACGAGCTGGCGCCGGCGGGCTGGGCAAAGCCGATCGCGCAGGTCAACCTGACGATGACGGCGCGCAGGGGCACGGTGCGCGGCATGCATTTCCAGCACCCGCCGCATGCGGAGATGAAGCTCGTCAACTGCCTGCGCGGCGCAGTCTGGGACGTCGCCGTGGATCTCAGGCACGATTCCCCGACCTTCCTGAAAGGGCATGCACAAGAGCTTTCCGCCGAGAACCGCCGCTCGCTGCTGATCCCGGAAGGCTTCGCGCACGGCTTTCAAACGCTGATCGACGACTGCGAACTCCTTTATTTCCACTCGATGCCTTATGCATCGGGTTCGGAAGGTGCGCTGAACGCGCAGGATCCCGCACTCGACATCGCCTGGCCGCTGGAGATCACCGAGATGTCGGATCGGGATCGCAGCCATCCATACCTGACATCACAATTCACGGGACTGACGCCATGAACTGCCGCCACTGCGGTACCGCACTTCGCTGCGATTTCCTGGACCTCGGCTTCGCGCCGCCGTCCAACGCCTATCTGACCGCCGAGGACCTCTCCCGGCCGGAAGTCTATTTTCCGCTGAGGCTGCAGGTCTGCGAGGAATGCTGGCTGGTCCAGACGGAAGATTATGCGTCGGCCGAATCACTCTTCAGCGCCGAATACGCCTATTTCTCCAGCGCCTCGACGAGCTGGCTCGCCCACGCTGCCCGCTATGTGGAGATGATCACCACCCGTCTTGGCCTCGGCCGGGACAGCATGGTCATCGAAGTCGCCTCGAACGACGGTTATTTGCTCAAGAATTTCGTCAAGGCCGGCATTCCCTGCCTCGGCGTCGAGCCGACGGCGAGCACCGCCGAAGCCGCCGAGGCGCTTGGCATTCCGGTCCGCCGGGAGTTCTTTGGCGAGGCGCTCGGCCGACAGCTTGCCGGCGAAGGAAAGAGCGCCGACCTCATCCTCGGCAACAACGTCTATGCGCATGTCCCCGACATCAACGACTTTACCCGTGGCATCAAGGCCGCGCTGAAGGCCGGCGGGACGGTGACGCTCGAGTTTCCGCATGTGATGCGGCTCATCGAGCACAACCAGTTCGACACGGTCTATCACGAGCATTTTTCCTATCTTTCCCTCTTCACCGTCGGGAAGATATTCGAAGCAGCCGGTCTGCGCGTCTTCGACGTAGAGGAATTGCCGACTCACGGCGGCAGTCTGCGCGTTTACGGTTGCCATGCGGGTGATTCGCGACGGACGACCGAAGCGGTGACCGCGCTGCTCGGCGAAGAGGCTCGCCGCGGTCTTCAGACTTCGGCGACCTATGCCGATTTCCAGGCCAAGGCCGAAAAGGTCAAGAACGATGCGCTCGCCTTCCTGCTGCAGGCAAAGCGCGAGGGCAAGACGGTGGCGGCTTATGGCGCCGCAGCCAAGGGCAATACGCTTCTGAACTTCGCCGGCGTCAAGCCGGACCTGCTGCCCTATGTCTGCGATGCCGCCGCCGCCAAGCAGAACAAGTTCATGCCCGGCAGCCACATCCCGATCCTGCATCCGGACGAGATCGTCGCGCGCCGGCCGGACTATGTGATGATCCTGCCCTGGAACATCGCGGCCGAAGTCCGCCAGCAACTGGCTTCGCTCGCCGAGCAGGGCACGAAGTTCGTGACGGCCGTGCCGGAGTTGCAGATCGTATGACGCCACTGGTTCTGCTCACCGGAGGAACAGGTTTTGTCGGCCGGCAGGTGCTGCGGTCGCTGACCGAATCCGGTGCGCGAGTTCGTGTTGTCCTACGGGAAGGATCAGCAGAGAGCCGGCTCGGCGATCTCTCCGCCGTCGAGAGCATCGTGCGGACGCCGGACCTGTTCCGCGAGCCGGTCGAGTGGTGGGCGAAGGCGCTTGAAGGCGTCGATACCGTCGAGCATGTCGCGTGGTATGCCGAGCCTGGCCAATACCTGCAGTCGCCGGAAAACATCGTCTGCCTCGAAGGCACGTTGCGTATGGCGCAGGGCGCCGCACTTGCCGGGGTCAAACGGTTCGTCGGCGTCGGCACCTGTTTCGAATACGATGTATCCGCCGGCATGCTGGCAACCGATACGCCTTTGCGCCCGATCAGCCCCTATGCCGGAGCCAAGGCCGCGGTGTTCCTGGCCCTGTCGCAATGGCTGCCGCTGCATCAGATCAGCTTTGCCTGGTGCCGGCTTTTTTATCTGTTTGGCGAGGGAGAGGACGAGCGACGTCTCTTCCCCTATCTTCGCGCCCAGCTCGCCGCCGGCAAACCCGTCGATCTGACGAGCGGCAACCAGATCCGCGACTTCCTGGACGTTCATGAAGCGGGAAGGCAGATCGCCGATATCGGACTTGGCGACAGAACGGGAGCCGCCAACATCTGCTCCGGAATTCCGGTCACCGTGCGGCAGATAGCCGAGCGGTTGGCCGACGAGTATGGTCGCCGCGATCTTTTACGATTCGGCGCCCGTCCCGACAATCTGGTGGATCCTCCCTGCGTTGTGGGATTAACGAGGTGATGACATGACGACGAAAGATACCCTGCTGCTTTACGCGCAGGAGCAGCTGCCGACCTTCCAGAACCGGGTATATGCCACGGCGGCGGAAGCGAAAGCCTGCGCCAAGGGCGATATCCGCCTGGTCCAGGACATGAAGACGGGCCTCGTCTACAACGACGCGTTCGACCCGAAGCTCATGGACTACGACGGCAACTACAATAACGAACAGGGCGTCAGCCGGCATTTCCACCAGCATCTGGAAATGGTGTCCGGGATCGTCGAGCGGACGATGGACCGCGAGAACCTCGTCGAGGTCGGCTGCGGCAAGGGCCTCTTCCTCGAAATGCTGCTCGAAAAGGGTTTCGACCTCACGGGCTTCGATCCCACCTACGAGGGCACCAACCCGCGCGTGAAGCGGCATTATTTCGAGGCCGGCGTCGATGTGCAGGGCGATGGGCTGATCCTGCGCCACGTGCTGGAGCACATTCAGGACCCGTATGACTTCCTCGTCGAGCTCTGCAAGGCGAACGGCGGCAAGGGCCGCATCTATATCGAAGTGCCCTGCTTCGACTGGATCATGGAACACCGCGCCTGGTTCGACGTGTTCTACGAGCACGTCAACTATTTCCGCCTCTCCGATTTCCACCGGATCTTCGGCACCGTCATCGAAAGCGGCCGGGTTTTCGGCGGTCAGTACCTTTATGTAGTGGCCGAGCTGGATTCGTTGCGGCCGCCGCTGCGCGAGGAAACCGATCGCGTCGCATTTCCCGCCGATTTCACCCGCACCCTGGGCGACCGGATCGCCCCCGGCCACAGTTCGGCGATCTGGGGCGGCGCATCGAAGGGCGTGACCTTCTCCCTGCTGAAATCCCGTCAAGGTCAGCCGGTCGACATGGTGATCGATATCAATCCCGCCAAGCAGGGCAAATTCCTGCCGGCGACGGGCCTGATGGTGCAATCGCCGGAACAAGCCCTGGCGAAACTCCCGCACGGCTCGACCATCTACGTCATGAACTCCAATTATCTCGAGGAAATTCGAATGCTGTCTCACAACGCCTATACCTATGTGGGGATCGACAATGAGTGATTTCACCAAGGAAGTTGAAGCCCGCGTCGCGGCAGTGCCTGGAAACAGCGAGCTGAACGACAGCGCCGCGCAGTTCATGCGCACGTCGATCGCCTCGCAATATTCCTACAACTACTTCTGGCTCGGCCGGCCGATCATCCAGTATCCGCAGGATATGGTCGCCATGCAGGAACTGATCTGGACGGTGAAGCCCGACCTGATCATCGAGACCGGCATCGCCCATGGCGGATCCCTCATCCTCAGCGCCTCGATGCTGGCCCTGCTGGAACTGTCGGAAGCCGCCGAAAAGGGCGAAGTCGTCGATCCGGCCAAGCCGAAGCGCAAGGTTCTCGGCATCGACATCGACATCCGCCCCCACAACAAGGCTGCGATCGAGGCTCACCCGATGGCGTCGCGGATCGAGATGATCCAGGGCTCCAGCATCGCGCCCGAGATCATGGACCAGGTCCGCAAGGTCGCTGCCGGCTACTCGCGCATCCTGATCAGCCTCGACAGCAACCATACCCACGACCACGTGCTCGAGGAACTCAAGCTTTATGCCCCGCTCACCAGCGTCGGCAGCTATTGCGTCGTGTTCGACACCGTCGTCGAGGACCTTCCGAAGGAACTGGCGGGCGATCGTCCGTGGGGACCGGGCGATAACCCGAAAACCGCCGTCTTCGAATACCTGAAGACCCATCCGGAATTCGAGATCGACAAGTCGGTCGAGAACAAGCTGCTGATCACCGTCGCCCCGGACGGCTTCCTCAAGCGAGTGAGCTGACCAATTCAACGCTCCTTCGGGTAAAACCGAAGGAGCGGCCACGACCGGACAGAGATCCGACCCAAACGAAAAAAGCGGCCGCTTACGGCCGCTTTTTTCGTACTTGTCGTTGGGACCGCCTCTATTCGATCACGAAGGAACGGAACATCACCTTGGCGACCTTGCCCTGCGAGCGAAGATCGATGCGTTCCTTGAGATCGTCCTTGAGATACTGGAAGCCCCGAGGGCCCTCGATCTGCTGCAGCGAAACGGTGCGCATGTAGGCGAGGATATCCTGGTGGATATTTTCCGCGAGCACCAGTTCAGGCGGCCCCTTGAAGGCAAGCGCCACTTCGAGCCGGATCCAGTTCTCGGACGGATAGGCGAGATTGGTGGTGATCGGCTCGAGGAGGACGACGCCGTTGGCCTCGGTCGAGATATGGGGAAGCCCCTCTTCCTTCTTGCCGGCCTCGCCGTGCTCGCCGCCCGCAGCCGCCGCCTCATGGGCCTTCGGCGGGTTCGGATCCTTAGGCGCGATCATACCGCCGACGACCCAGCCGCCGCCGGCGCCGACCACGGTCAGGATCGCCACGCCCGCGACGACCATGATGGTGCCGTTCTTCTTTTTCTTACCGGCGTCGCCCGCCTGTGCTTCATCCGCCATGGTCTTCAAACCTTCACATCAAGAGACCTTCGCCCAGGTCCGTCAGAAGGGCGAGAACATATCGACGACCTGCTGACCGACCGGCGGCTGCTGGACTTCCGTCAGGCGGCCACGGCCACCGTAGGAGATGCGGGCCTCGGCGATCTTGTCATAGGAGATCATATTGGTGGAATCGACGTCCTGCGGCCGGACGATACCGGCGACGTTCAGAATGCGGATTTCGTGGTTGACGCGCACTTCCTGCGAGCCGCTGATCAAGAGGTTGCCGTTTTCGAGAATGCCGGTCACGACGGCAGCCACGAGCAATTTCAAGCTTTCGGCACGCTTGGTCGTTCCCTTGCCCTGCGAATCCGTGCTCGAATCGGTACCGAGATCGCCGGTCGTGCCCGCCTTCGGAGTCCAGCCGAACAGGTTGCTGAGGTTGGCACCCCAGGTCAGGCTGGTCGAGTTGGTGCGGTTGCGTTCCGTCTCATTGTCGAACGACGCCTTGTCGTTGATCTTGATATCGACGGTCAGGATGTCACCGACATTGAGGGCGCGCGAATCCTTGAAGAGCGCGGCCTGATTGTCGCTCCAGAGCGAATAGCCGCTCGCCATCTGCCGCGGCTGCTTCGGATAGGACGACATCTGCGGCGCCTGCGCATATTGCAGGCCGCTGCCGATCGGGCTCATCGCCGGCGCATTACCGATCTCCTTGATCGTCTGGCTGGAACAACCGGCCAGGAGAAGAACGGAAAGGATTGCGGGAATGCGTTTCGTCATGATGGCACTTTCGGAACATTGGGAGCGCGTGCTTTCGACGTGTTCGGGTCGGAAGCGCTTGAGATGATCGTGGAGATCATGCCGGCCTTCTGCGGGTCCATTTCCGCGAGGAAAAGGGCCGACTGGCGGGCCGGAAGCTGCATGATGATCGCGGCTGCGACCTCCATGTTCATTTCTCCCAGCTGCGGCGCCGCCGCATCGGGTTTCATCGTCTTGAAGATATCGACCAGGCCGGCCTGGGCGCGCGCCAGGAAGTCGTTGCGACGCTTCAGCCAGTCCTGGTATTCGGCCGTACGATCCTGGAGGGCCTTGATGCGGTCGTCGACATCGGCCTGCAGCTTTTCAAGCTCCTGCTTCTGCAGGAGATAACGCTGATCGCGCGCGGCATCGGCGATGTTGGTGCAGAATTTCTGGATCTCGTCGCTGGTCGATGCTTCGGTGACCTGCGCTGGCTGCTGCGCTCCGACCTGGGAGACCAGGGTCAGGACAGCGGCAGCGGCGAGAACCCGGCGCGCCAGCGTCTTCGATACGGAAATGGTGAATAGCGTCTCGGTCATTGCAGGACGAGCTCCGCTTGAAGGGCACCGGCGGATTTGATGCCTTGCAGGATGGCGATGATGCCGTCCGGCTTGACGCCGATGCTGTTGAGACCGGCGACCAGGGTCCGCAGATCCGGACCGTTGAGGAGCGCGACCTGGCCGCCGTCCTTCATCGCCATGATATCCGTCTGGGGCTGAACCTCCGTCTCGCCACGCGAGAAAGGTTCGGGCTGGATTACCTGCGGGCTCTCCGTGACCTGCACCGTCAGTGTCCCGTAGCTTACGGCAACGCGCGAGATCTTCACGTCCGCGCCGATGACGATCGTGCCTGTCCGCTCATTGACGACGACCTTGGCCGGCGTATCGGTCTCGACCACGAGGTTCTCGATCTCGGCCATCAGGCGTGTCAGATCGGCGGACTTCGGCTTTTGAACGATCACTTCCTGGCTGTCGCGGGGTTCTGCGATCGGGCCGCCGTACCGGCGGGCCGCGAAGCTGTTGACGATGTCGGAGACGCGCACCGCGGTCGAGAAGTCCGGATTGCGGAGCTGCAGGACGAGGTTCACCGAGTCCTTGAACTTGGACGGCAATTCGCGCTCGACGATGGCGCCGTTCGGAACGCGGGCCGCCGTCGTCACGCCTTCGGTCAATGTCGCTGCCTGACCCTGGGCCGAGAAACCGGACACGACCAGCGCGCCCTGGGCCACGGCGTAGATCTGGCCGTCGGCACCGGAAAGCGAGGTCATGACCAGCGTGCCGCCGCGCAGCGAGGTCGCGTCGCCGAGCGAGCTGACCGTGACGTCGATGCGGCTGCCGGGGCTGGCGAAGGGAGGCAGGTTGGCCGTGACCATGACGGCCGCGACGTTCTTGGCGTTGGACTGGCTGCCCTGGGTGGAGATGCCGAGGTTCTGCAGCATCGCCTTCATCGACTGGTCGGTGAAGGGAGACGAGCGAAGGCTGTCGCCCGAGCCCTGAAGGCCGACGACAAGACCGTAGCCGATCAGCTGGTTGTCGCGGCCGGCCTGCAGGGACGCGATGTCCTTGATGCGGGCGGTGACGACATAGGGACCGTCGGCGGACGCTGGCGCGCCGCCCAGGAGGGTGGCAATCACGGCAAGCGTGGTGAGGAAGAGACGGGTTCTCATTTCGCCATCACCTGGATCGTCCCATCAGCCATGACGGTACCGCTGACCGTGACACCCGAATCGATGTTGCGCACACGAATGACATCCCCGACAGCCGCATTCTCAAGCGGCGCGCCGGAGGCCGAAATCGTCATCGCGCCGATGGTGAAGGTCAGGCGAACCGATTTGCCGCGGGTGACCGCGAAGGCTTCGCGGAGCGCCGAAACCGGAACGGTGCGCCCGGCCAACAGCGTGCGCTTTGCCACCATGCCCACGACTTCCTCGGTCCTGCGGGCATAGTCGCCGCCCAGATTCGGATTGGTGACCTGCACCTCCTCGACCCTGCCCTCGGTGATCTCTTCGCCGGGATAAATGGTCTGGACCGGCACAACGGCCGTCCCCATGCCGGCGAGGGCCGGCGAGCCCGTTACGGCGAGAAGAGCTGCCAGGAGCCGCAAGGCCAGCCTGGCGCCAGTCGCATTTTTCCGGCGAAACTTCATGTCTGCCCGTCTCCTGTTTATTATTTCAGGTTCTTGCTGACGATCGTAGCCATCTCATCGGCTGTGGTGATGACCTTGGAGTTCATCTCGTAGGCGCGCTGGGCGGAGATCAGATCGGTGATCTCCCGGACGGCGTCGACGTTCGAACTCTCCAGATAACCCTGCTTCAGATAACCGAAGCCCGGATCCTCGGGGGCTGCCACGATCGGTTCGCCGGATGCGGCGGTCTGCGCGAACAGGTTGTCGCCAAGCGGCTGCAGGCCGGCCTCGTTGACGAAGTTGGCGGTGGTGAGCTGGCCGATCTCGGTGAAATCCGGGGAATTGCCGATGCGGACCATGACCTGGCCGGTGCGAGTGATCTTGGTTTCGCTGACATCTGCCGGGAACGTGATGTTCGGAACGACCGCATAACCGTCGATCGTGACCAGCTGGCCGTCGGCGTTCTTGTTGAAGGCACCGGCGCGGCTGTAGAGCGTCTGGCCGTCGGGGGTCTGGATCTGATACCAGCCGCGGCCGACGATCGCCACGTCGAGATCGTTCTCGGTGTGGGTCAGTTCGCCCTGGGTGTGGATGTTGCGGACAGCGGAGGTCTGCACGCCGAGACCGATGTTCGCACCTTCCGGCACGATCGCCTGGTTGGCGCGGTTCGGCACGCCCTGGGCACGCTCGCTTTGATAGAGAAGATCGGAAAACTCGGCGCGGGCGCGCTTGTAACCGGTCGTGTTGATGTTCGCGATATTGTTCGCGATGACTTCGAGATTGGTCTGCTGGGCATCCATGCCCGTTGCTGCGACGGAAAGCGCTCTCATGTCTTCGTCCTCAAACTCTAGATCTGCATTTTCGTGACTTCGAGATAGGCGGAGACGATCTTGTCGCGCAGCGCCATGGCGGTCTGGAGCGACTGCTGCGCTTCAAGAACCGCATCTACGACTTCACGGGTGTTGGCCTTGCCCTGGATGGCCTTGAACGACATCGATTCGGCGCCCTTCAGGCTGTTCATCGTGTCCGTCGCCATGTTGGCCATGATGCTGCCGAAATCCATGCCGGTGTTCTGGCCGGGCGTCGTCGCGATGCCGCCGGCGAGCGTGGAGCTGCTTGCGGAACCGACCTCGTCGAGGCCGTTGGTCAGCGAGAGAGAGCTAAGGTTTTGAATCTTGTCGATCATTGTCCGGCCTTCAGAAGGTCAATCGTCGCAGCGATAAGTTCGCGCGTCTGCTTGATGGTCTGGATGTTTGCGTCATAGGAGCGATTGGCTTCGCGCATGTCGGCCATTTCGATCAGCATGTTGACGTTGGGCAGCTTGACCATGCCCTTGGCATCGGCGGCCGGGTGGTCCGGATCATATTCCTCGATGAACTTGGAGCTGTCGTTGCCGAGCTTCTTGATCTCGACCATGTCCACGCCGCTTGCCCTGTCCAACTCGGAGCCGAAGGTAATCGTCTTGCGGCGGTAGGGGTCGGCACCGGGCGTGTCGCCGGTGGAGCGGGCGTTGGCGATGTTTTCGGAAACGATGCGCAGACGTGTCGACTGCGCCTCCATTCCCGATCCAGCGATCTTCAGGGAGGCTGAAAGCGGATCCATTTGCTTACCTCTTAACTAACGTCAGCATCATGCTGTGAAACGATTTCACTAGTCCTGTGCTCAATTCGTATTGGCGTTTGATTTCACCCGTCTTCGTCAGCTCGTCGGCCAGCGAGACGGTATTCCCGGATTCCTGGACGCCGATTTCCTCGTTCAGTTCCGATGCCTTGATGTCGATCTCATCGCTGAGGTCGTTGCTGGCGAAGTGGCCCGGATTGGTGCGGGCCATCGGAACATGCGTGCGGTCCAGCACCGAATCGAAAGGCGTGATGTCCTTCGCCTTGAACTTCGGCGTGTTGGCATTGGCGATGTTGCCCGCAACAACTTCCTGACGCACCGAAAGCCAATCGGCCTGACGGGATGCCATTTCGAACAATTGAATCGGCTGCATAGGCTTGTCTCCATCTTCTGTCTGGAAACTATGCCAGTAACCTTGCGTCGGACTTACGGGCGAGCACTCCCGCCCATGTCCTGATAAACTTCTCCGCTGGAAGTAATGATCACCCACTTGCCGCCACGTTGTTCGAGCGTTGCGAGCTTGCTGTTGTCGGGCAGAACCGAGCCGACCCGGACCATGTACATGCCGGAGCCGTCCTCGATGAGCGCGCGGCCGTTGGCGACGTGAAGCAGCCGGAAATTGCCCCGGCCCGGAAAGGGCTGTTCTTCCTGCAGATTGCGGTCGTTGCGCGTCTCGCCGAGCGACGAGGTAGTGGCCGTGGTCAAGGCATCCATCGGTTCGACGGGCTTCGGCCAGTCGTCCTTCGAGCTGTCGGTCATGGCGAGAGGCGATACGGTGACGACCGAGCGGGCGGCGCCCGGCGGCAGATCGCGCGTGCGGCCGAGCGCTTCCGTCCGGATGCCGAACTTGTCGGCATTCAGGAAGACGTACCAGGGAAAGAAGGCCGAGGCCGCGGCCAGGGTGATGCCCGTCGCGACAAGGATCTTGTCGCCCAATCGCGACCGAGCCTCTTTCGACTGCGATTGAGCCGCCGCTTCCTGGTTGTTCGTGTCGCTCATCGAATAATCACCTTCTTGCTATGGCCGACTGCGGATTGCCCTGCCCTGCCGCCGCCCGCAGCGCATTGGCCAGATCCGCGTAGGCATCGAGGGTCGGCTTTTCCCCCGGCGTCTGCTTCAGGACTTCATAGATGACCGGCACCTGCTTGATCGCCATGTCGAGATCGGGATCGCTGCCGGCGCGGTAGCCGCCGATCAGGCGCAGGTCGCGGGTCTCCTCGTAGCGGTGCACCAGCGATTTCAGGCGCGATACCAGCTTTTCCTGATCCTCGGTCCAGGCCTTGCGGGCAAGACGCGAGATCGAGGAGAGCGGGTTGATCGGTGGATAGCGGCCCTCCTCGGCAAGCGAACGCTCGAGGACGATGTGACCGTCGAGAATGCCGCGGGTCGAGTCGGCGATCGGGTCGTTGTGGTTGTCGCCATCGACCAGGATCGAGATGATCGCGGTGATCGTGCCAGTCCCTTCGATACCCGGACCGGCGCGCTCAAGCAGGCGCGGCAGCTCGGTGAAGACGGATGCCGGATAACCGCGGGCGATCGGCGGCTCGCCGGCCGCGACCGCGACCTCGCGGATCGCATGGGCAAAACGGGTGACGCTGTCGGCGATGAACAGGACGTTGTCTCCCTGGTCGCGGAAGTGTTCGGCGATGGTGATCGCCACCAGCGGCGCCATCTTGCGCAGCATCGGGCTTTCGTCGCTGGTCGCAACGACGGCGATCGATTTCGACATGTGCTCGCCGAGCGTGTCCTCGATGAATTCGCGCACTTCGCGGCCGCGCTCGCCGACCAGCGCGATCACCACCTTGTCGAAGGAGTCGGCTCTGGCGAGCATCGAAAGCAGCGTCGACTTGCCGACGCCGGAGCCGGCGAAAATGCCGAGACGCTGACCGAGGCAGAGCGGCGAGAAGATGTCGATTGCCCGGACGCCGGTCCTGAAACCCTTCTCAACGCGGCTGCGCGTCATCGACGGCGGAGCGGTATTGGCGATCGACCGCGGATGAAGACCGCGCCCGACCGGACCCTTGCCGTCGATCGGCTCTCCGAGCGAATTGATCGTACGGCCGCACCAGCTGTCGTCCGGTGCGACACGGAAGGCGCCCTTGCGGATGACCGTGTCGCCGATGCCGATCGGCTCTCCGGGCTCGATGGGGCAGACGTAGATGATGTCGGGCTCCACGCGAACCACTTCGCCGAGGTGGATGCCGGTCGCGCTGCGATGGGCGACAAATTCGCCAAGCCGCACGTGTTTCGACAAGCCCGCAACCGTATAATGTCCCGCAGCGATGGTCCTGACATGACCGCCATGGGCGACCGAGAAGGCCGGGTCGGAGTAACGCGCCGAAAGGCCGGCAAGCTGGGCCAGCTTGCCGCCGTTGACTGCATCGAGGATAGCCGCTTCCATCATGGTGGGCCCTCTTTCCTATCGTTTAAGCGTTGGAACCGCCGAGTGTCTTGATCGCATCGTCCAGCGAGGTCTCGCTGTCGCGCATCAGCGAAGAGATGCTTTCAAAAGCGCGATTGACCTGGATGAGCTGGGTCATTTCGCGGATGCCGTTGACATTGGCCCCTTCGAGGTAGCCCTGAACGACGGAGTTATCGATGCCCTCGAGCACCGGCTGCGGGGTATCGACGGTGATGACGCCGGAGTTGTCGTGGCGGACGAAGCCCTTGGTGACGTCCGCCGTGAACAGACCGAGGCTGGCGACCGGCTGTTCGTTCTGCCGGATGATGCCGTCGGAGCCGACAGTCGGAGGGCCTCCGTCGCGGTTGAGCTGGATCGGCGCACCACCGGCATCGAGAACCGCATAACCGCGGATCGAGCGGAGCTGGCCGAGCTCATCCATCGTGAAACGGCCGTCGCGGGTCAGTACCTGGCCGGCCGGCGTATCGATTGCGAACCAGGCATTGCCCTTGATCGCGAAGTCCAGCGGATTGCCCGTGCGCTGCATTTCACCGGTACGGGTCGACAGATAGTCGTTGCCCTGGGTGACGAACGCGACCTTTGCACCGATATCGTTCTGGGTCTTGCTCAGGACCTCGTCGAACTTGACCTCCGTGGAACGGAAGCCGACGGTGTTCATGTTGGCCATGTTGTCGGCGATCGTGTTCAAGCGGCGCTCGAGCGCGATCTGGGAAGAGATGCCGACGTAAAGTCCGGACTGCATATCATTTGCCTCCGAGTTTCAGGTTATTGATCGAGATCAGAAGATCCGTAGAAATTCCGCTCGAGGACGGGGAGTTGAAGACGGCAAGCGGGTCGTAGCCGTCGGTAGGGTTGTTGACCTCCCAGTTGGCCGTGAACCGTTCGAGGAACTTGTTGACCTTGGCCGGATCCTGGAAATCCTGGATCTTGATCGTGTCTTCGATATATTTGGCCTGGCGATCGAGGTCGGCGCCGATCATCTCGTCGGACATGCCAAGCGCGGTGCGCACGACCTGCGAAAGCGCATCATCGGCGAGAACTTCCATGCCGGACTTGATCGTCGGCGCCGTGCGCTCGAAATAGAGCGCCAGCCGGACGCCCATGTTGTCGGCGCCCGCATCCTCTTCCAGTGTCTGGCGCTGGAACTTGGCGACGACGCCCTTCTGGGCCTTGTCGAAGGAGGTTGCGGTGGTGCCGAAGGCGGCGAAATTCAGGGATTCGGCGAGCTGCGCATAACGGCTGTCGGAGAGCTGGTTGGCGAAATCCGCCTTGTTGTCGGTGCCTTCCGTCAGGACCTTACGGATGAATGCCTTGGCATAAGCCATGTCCTCGAGACCGTGAGCCTTCAGCGCGTAATTGTAGACGCGCGTATCGGCCATGAAGTCGTCGATCGTCTTGATGCTGCCGATCCTGGAAAGGTAATATTCGGTCTCGCGCGCAACTTCCGGCTTTTCGGCGACGCGCTCCAGCGACTTCGACATGTCGCGGCTGATCATTGCGTAGCTGGTATAGGTCGTGATCACGGTAGCTCTACCTAAGGTCCACGGAAGCGGCGGACGTCGCTGCGGAGCGGGCAATCCGGTCCGATCATGGGCAGAACTAGGCTCGAAGACTTGTGCGAAGCTGTTCGGGGCCTGCTTTCATCAGCGTCTTCACAGCCAGCCTCACGCAAGCCAGACGCCTTATCCCCAAGACAAACGAAAACGATCGGGCACAGGTACGCGATGAATATTATTATCGGCTTTGTCATCACCGTTGGCTGTATTCTCGGCGGCTTCATGGCCATGGGTGGCCACATCGATGTCCTCATTCAGCCCTACGAGCTCATGATCATCGGCGGCGCCGGCCTTGGTGGCTTCATCATGGCCAACCCGATGAAGGTCGTGAAGGATAGCGGCAAAGCTCTCGGAGAGGCCTTCAAGAACGCCGTGCCGAAAGAGCGCAACTATCTCGACGTTCTCGGCGTGCTTTATTCGCTGATGCGCGACCTCAGAACCAAGTCGCGCAATGAAATCGAAGCGCATATCGACAATCCGGACGATTCGCCGATCTTCCAGACCGCTCCGACAGTCCTGAAGAACAAGGAACTGACGGCCTTCATCTGCGACTACGTGCGCCTCATCATCATCGGCAATGCCCGCTCTCACGAGATCGAGGCGCTGATGGACGAAGAAATCAACACGATGTTCGCCGACAAGATGAAGCCCTACCACGCGATCACGGCGATGGGCGACTCGTTCCCGGCCATCGGTATCGTCGCCGCCGTTCTCGGGGTTATCAAGGCGATGGGCAAGATCAACGAATCGCCGGAAGTTCTCGGCGGTCTCATCGGTGCGGCTCTTGTCGGCACCATGCTCGGCATCTTCCTGTCCTATTCGGTCTGCAACCCGCTGACCTCGCAGATCAAGATCGTCCGTACCAAGCAGCATCGCCTGTACATCATCGTCAAGCAGACCCTGCTTGCCTACATGAACGGCTCCGTGCCGCAGGTCGCGCTCGAATACGGACGTAAGACGATTTCCAACAAAGAACGGCCCTCGATCGACTCGGTCGAGCAGGAAATGATGAATCCTGGTGGAGAAAAGGCGGCATGATGACGTCGAACCAAGCAAACCAATCACCGGCGCCGGGCATGGACCTGGCGCTCCTGGCAAAACTGACCGGAGGTCTCGGCGACAAGAAGACCGTCGAGAAGATCAGCAGCGAATTCGCGCAACTCTATACCGAATTCCTGCCGGACGTCTTTCACAGCGAAACGGGCATCCGGATCGGCGTCTCCTATGTGAGCTGTACGTCCGGCCTCATGACCGACCTCATCGCCGACCTCGGCGATGGCTTTGCCCTTTCCGACGGGTCCCTGCGCAACTGGTCGCCGAACTTCGTGCTCGGTTGCGGCAACGGTTTCGTGATTGCGCTCATGGAACTGATGCTGGGTTCCGCGCTCGAGACGATCATGCAGCCGATCGAACGTCCCCTTTCGGATATCGAACTCGACCTCGCCGTGATGGTCTTCGAGCGGATCGCCGATGTGCTGCGCTCCGGCGTCAACGCCCAGGGGAGCTTCGAAGCAAGCCTTGAGCGGCCCCATAACGCCGAAGACCGCCCGAAGCCGGACGATCTGGTGCGCCCGGAATTCGGCGTCTCCATCCGCATGGCGTTCGAGCTCGGTTCGGTCACCTCCGAATTCGCCCTCGTCATCCCTCAACGTGCCTTCCTGAAGACCAAAGTCACCATGCCGAAGGCGAAGGCTCAGGCCTCCAAGGCCAAGCAGGATTGGACGGACCGCATGAACGATCAGGTCCGCCGCTCGCATGTCACGCTTGAGGCCCGTATCCGTCTGCAGAAGCTGACGCTCGGTACGATCTCGCGGCTCGCGGCCGGCGACGTGATCGCTTTCCAAGACAAGCGAGATGTCCAGGTTCAGGTCAGTGCCAACGGTCGCGACATGTATTCCTGCGAATTCGGGCGGTCCGGCGAGCGGTATACAGTCCGCGTAAAGGATAACATCAGCACGGACGACGAGATTCTCCAACACCTGATAGGCTAGATCCGCGGCCAGCCTGTCGCCGGCATTTTTCGCCAAGGCAGGCTGACGCAAGTTTCAACAGGAATAATCACCGCATGGCTACGAAGAAGACACCTCTCACCGATGACGACTCGCTGATGCCGCTCGGCAATGATGCCGATCTGGATCAGGCCATCGACGATTTGCGCGGCGTCTTGAAGACGGATGCCGATGGCGGCGCGCCTGATTTCGATGCCGATTTCGGCTCGTCCGCAACCTCCGATTTTTCGGCCGACGCCCCGTCCTTCGGCGGCGGCTTCGAAGCACAGACTGATACATTCGGCAGCGGCTTCGGCGGCAGTGCCTCGGGTCTCGGCGGCGCAAAAAGCTTCGGCGGCAACGATTTCGGCGGCTCGACAGCCAGCAGCGCTGCCTATCAGGAGCCGGGCAGCGCACTCAACGCCAATCTCGACCTGATCATGGATATCCCGATCGACGTCGAGATCGTGCTCGGTACGAGCCGCATGCAGGTGTCTGGCCTGATGACCCTCGAGGAGGGTGCGACGATCGCACTCGACAAGAAGATCGGTGAGCCGGTTGAAATCGTGGTCAATGGACGCCGCATCGGCAAGGGTGAAATCACCGTGCTGGAAAACGACGACACGCGTTTCGGTGTGCGACTGACGGAAGTACTGAGCACGAGAAGAACCTGATCCCTGTTTGGGACAGAGAAGGAAGACCATGATGGACTTTGAGGATTTCGGTGGCAGCGCCCTCTCTACGAAACCGTTGTCCAAGGCCGAAAAGGCCGCGGCAGTGCTCTTGGCCATGGGCAAGGGCGTCGCTGGCAAGCTTCTCAAGTATTTCACCCAGGCCGAACTGCAGAATATCATCGCCTGTGCCCAGAGCCTGCGCGCCATCCCCCCGGACGAACTCCTCGAACTCGTCAACGAGTTTGAGGATCTGTTCACCGAGGGCACCGGCCTCATGGACAATGCCGCGGCGATCGAGGGCATTCTCGAAGCGGGCCTGACGCCGGAGGAAGTCGACGGGCTGCTCGGCCGCCGAGCCGCGTTCGACGACTATCAGGCCAATATCTGGGACCGCCTTCAGGACGCCGATCCGGCATTCGTCGGCAAGTTCCTGTCGCGCGAACATCCCCAGACGGTCGCCTACATTCTTTCGCAGATGCCGTCGATGTTTGGCGCCAAGGTGCTGCTCCAGCTTCCCGACAGCCGCCGTGCCGATATCATGAACCGCGCCGTCAACATGAAGGAAGTCAGCCCCAAGGCGGCCCAGATCATCGAGAACCGGGTGATGGAACTGATCGCGGCAATCGAGGCAGAACGCAACTCGAACGGCTCGAACAAGGTCGCCGAACTGATGAACGAGCTCGACAAGAGCCAGGTCGATACCCTACTCAACTCGCTCGAGACGATCAGCAAGGAGTCCGTCAACAAGGTCCGCCCGAAGATCTTCCTCTTCGAAGACCTGCTCTACATGCCGCAGCGCAGCCGCGTCATGCTGCTCAACGACGTCGCCGGGGACATTCTCACGATGGCGCTGCGTGGTGCGACCAACGAGATCAAGGAATGTGTTCTCGCGGCGATCAGCCCGCGCCAGCGCCGCATGATCGAAAGCGATCTCGCGGTCCAGAACATGAACCTCAATCCGCGCGAAGTGGCGATCGCCCGCCGCGCGATCGCCCAGGAGGCGATCCGGCTCGCCAATTCGGGCCAGATCATGCTCAAGGAAGAAAAGAAGGAAGGCGACAAGCCGGCCGAAGCCGCCTGACCTGCCGATCGAGGCCACGAGGAAGCGGAGCGGGAGACATCTCGCTCCGTTTTCGTTTCAGGCCGGCTTTCGCCGCTATTTTCGACCACCCACAGTCTTTTTATCGACTCGATTAGCGCCTAGCACGCGATGCGATAACATCGCTGGCGGCGGCGGCCGATTCGTTTGAGCCACGTCCTCGCAACCGGAAGACCGATTGGTTCAAAGCCGTGTCCGACGACGATAAAGACAGTAAAACAGAAAACCCGACCGCCAAACGAATGTCGGAGGCGGCAGACAAGGGTAACGTCCCGGTCTCCCGAGAGGTGCCGCTTTTCGCCTCCATCCTGGCTTTCTATGTCTTTCTCGTCTTCTTCCTGCCCTCCAACATCGCAAAGATGGCCGAGACGCTGAAGGACCTTTTCGAGCAACCGGATCAATGGCGGCTCGAAAACTCCACCGACGTCGTCTCGCTGAGCGTCCATCTCGGCTGGGCGATCGCGGCGTTCCTCGTTCCGGTGATGCTGCTCTTCATCATTTTCGGGCTTGGCTCGTCGTTCGCGCAGAATATGCCGTCGCTGGTCCTCGAGCGCGTGCGCCCGCAGATTTCTCGCGTTTCACCCTCCAAAGGTTTCGGACGGATCTACAGCGTCCCGGGTTTCGTCGAATTCGGAAAGTCGATCTTCAAGATCCTGATCGTGGCGGTGATCATGTATTTCGCCTTGCGCGGCGAATATCTTGCTTCCCTGGACGCGATGTTCTCGGATCCGCAGGTCATCCTCGTAAAACTGGACACAATCATCCGCCGAATGGTGATTGTTGTCGTCTTTTCGGCGGGGATGCTTGCCGTGGTCGACGTCCTGTGGACGCGCTATCACTGGTACAACGAACTCAAGATGACCAAGCAGGAGGTCAAGGACGAATACAAGCAGGCGCAGGGCGACCCGATCGTCAAGCAGCGCCAGAAATCGGTAGCGCGCGACCGCGCCCGCCGGCGGATGATCAACAACGTGCCGCGTGCCACGCTCGTGATCGCCAACCCGACTCACTTTGCGGTAGCGCTGCGTTACGTGCGCGAGGAAAACGACGCACCGGTCGTCGTCGCCAAGGGCCAGGACCTGATTGCCCTCAAGATTCGCGAAATCGCCGAGCAAAACGACATCCCCGTTTTCGAAGATCCGCCCCTGGCGCGCTCCATGTTTGCGCAAGTCTCGACGGATAGTGTCATTCCGCCAGTCTTTTACAAGGCTGTGGCAGAACTCGTGCACCGGGTCTACGCTTCCCGGTCGCTCAAAAAACGGACACGCTGAGCGTCATGAAGAAATGCACCTACTCCACCGAACGGGAAGAAATCGTTGCACAAGCAATCAGCCCGGTGGCTTCGGAACTTCGCCTGCTCGATGCCGGCGATCTCATCTCACTTCTACGTCTAGAGTGCCACAGCAGCCTCGCCGATCTCGTGTCTTCAGCAGCCGAACTCTATTTTCATCCAGGAACCGTCAGTTTCGGCGCCGGCGGCGACTACAGGCTCGAATGGAACGGCAAGCCGGAAGTCGTCCTCGACCTCGAAATCAAGCCGCGCGGCGTTTCAGTCTATGCGCGCCTGACGCTGGCCGACCAGCTGGCAGCCCTCGAGATCGATCACATCGCATTCCAGGCCCCTTTCGAGGACCCTCACGACAACACCGCCTTCCTGGCAAAGAGCCTCCAGGAAGCCAAGTTCGTGAAGACCAGCAACTCACAGATGTGAGCCCGGCCGGCCCCAAGGCGAAAAAGACGGTCTTCGTCCCGCGAACGACTCAGTGGATGTAACCGAGCCTGATCGCCTTGGCGATCGCCTGGATGCGGTTGACCGAATCGAGCTTGATGGTCGCCGAGCCCAGATAGGCGTTGACAGTGTGGACCGAAAGCCCGAGCTTCTCGGCAATCTCTTCGCTGATGCGACCGTCCCCGGCCAGCTGAAGGCAGGCAATTTCGCGTTCGCTCAGCGATTCTGCCGGAACGCTGCGGCGTTCGTCAAGCGCCAGCAGGTCCATGACCACCTGGCAGCTCCTGACATGCTGGTCGATGATGAGATCGCTCACGAGCTCCATCGATGTCCCGAAGAAGGCGACGTAACCGTTGCCGAGGGCGCCGAGACGCACGGGAAAGGCGATTCCCGAAAAGGGAACGACACCGGCAGGCAGGCGATGCGTCAAGGGCGAAAACTCGCCCGCATCGGCAAAGCTGGTATTCTCCGATCCGTTCCAGATCAGCGGCAGGAGGGACGTCTCGATATGGTCCAGCAGCGCCTCGCCGTAGACACCGACGAGCTGGTTGCTGCTCTCCAGCGCGCCGGCTCCCCAGTTTTCGAGCTCGCATACGAGCTTGCGCTTGTTGGGCAGACCGGCGCCGGCAATGCGGAAGACCGCAAAATTCCGCGCCTTCAGGTTCTTCTGCATGGCGACGAGCTTCGGAAAGATGTCCGACCGGCTCGAAGCGCGCTGGAGGCGCAGATACTGGATGCTTCCAGGTCCGTCCGCCGTGCCGCTGCGCGAATAACCCATTGAAATTATTTTCCTAAACTAAGTTGTTGCGAACCGCATAGGCAATCGCCTCGGAGCGCGTCTTGGTTGCCGTCTTGCGCATCACGCTGGTAATGTAGTTATTGATCGTGTTGCGGGAGATCCCGAGGATTACGGCGATCTCGTCACTGGTCTTGCCCTCCGCAATCCAGAAGAGACATTCCAGCTCGCGTTCCGTAAGTTCGAAGTCACGTTCAGTCCTGGCGTCGGCATTCTCTCCAAAACTGGCGCCGTAGGCGGCGAACAAGCCCACCTCCCTCAGTCGTTCCTGCGACAGGATGATACCGTCCAGGAACAGCAGCATCAGCGAGAACCGCGTTCTGCCGACGCAGAAGGTCAGTGCGCAATACTGCCGGCTGATGTCGTCCGGCGGAACAATGTCGTCAGGCAGCAAGGCAAAGCTGGGGGTGAGCAGCGAGAGGCATTTTTCCAGTTCGGTGGAACGCGCGTAACCGCTTGCGAGCTCCGAGCCCAGGCGTCGTACGAGATCGAAGGGCCAGTTGGAGGTAACGATGAAATCGAGGCCCTGTTCCTGGATGAGGTCGTAGCGGGCCAGCAGAAAATGAGAAGCGCCGACGTAGTCTGCGAGCAGGCGCATGACCGCCTGAATGTTGTTGGAGCCCGCCAAAACCGAAAGACGGCGAACCAACTGCTCACGCGAGAGTCCTCTGGAGCCGGCAGACTCCGCATAGGAGCGCCCCTCCGCCATCATTTCTACCCCCGACAACTCCATTCGGTACCTGCTCCCCGCCACGTGGCGCATTCCTCATGAATGCCCGCATCGCGGCATGTTGCGATTCCCATACAACCCCTCCAGTGCCGAAACGATCCCGGATCAAGCAAATACATCAAGAACAATGGCGGTAGCCGCTTTCCCTCGTCGTAGACACCGGGAGTTTCAGCAGTTCCACCTCTTTGGGACCTCTGGAAGTGGTTGTACGAATCAAGGCCATTGTAGGAGACGCGTTACGAATTACCATCGCCTCGACACCGGATTTCCCCAGTTGCGCCATATTCGTGCTGATTCGCCATATAGATAAATTAGTCAAGTGTGCGGCGGGGCTGAAAAGAAATGGGCCGGACAAGGTCCGGCCCATAGCGATCATATTTTCGTGATACCCTGTCAGGCTGCCTTTTCGAGTGCCCACTTGCGGAGAATCTTGGCGGCGCGCTCTTCGGAGATTTCGACCATCCGGGCCAGGCGCTTTTCGGGGCCTTCCTTGACGCGGCGGTTGAAGCCCTCGTCGTCGCCACCGCCCAGCATGTCGTTCGAGCTGTCGAAACCGAAGTCGGAGCCGAAACCATCCATGAGTGCCGGGCTGCCGGTCGTCGGCGAGAAGTCCGGAAGTTCGAGACCTGCACCGTCCGCTGCTTCGCCGGCGACGCTGGTACCGCTGACGGTGCGGATGAGCGGGCGGAGGCCGAGCCAGACCACAAGGAAGGCAACCAGGACGAAGGCGAGCGAGTTGATGATGCCTGCGACATTCCGGCTCAGCATGTCCATCAGGCCCGGGCCGCTGGAGGCTTCGCTGAGCAGCTGGTTCTCCAGGAAGTCCATCGCCGTCAACGTGACTATGTCGCCGCGGTTTGCATTGATCCCGGCCGCGGATGCCACGATCTTCTGCATCTCGGCCAGATAGGCATCGACCTTGGCCTGATCGGCCGGCTCGCCGACCATTTTGGCGATCCGACCCTTGTTGACGACGACTGCAACCGAAACCTTCTCGATCTGGTAGCTGTTGCGGGTCGTGGCGACGGTCTTCTGGTTGATTTCGTAGTTGGTCTGCTCTTCCTTCTTGTCGGACTGATCAGACGATTTCGGACCATTCGCGCCACCCGGAGGCGGAGCGGCCTGCGGCACGTTCTGCTCGACGGTGGTGGCGTTGTCGTCCTGGGTCTGCTGCGATTTCGACGCTTCCTTGGTGGTACGGACCGAGCGTTCGACGCGGGAGTTCGGATCGAACACCGTCTCGTTGATCTGCTGGCTGTCCGTATTCAGAGCGGCCGTGACGCTGGAACGGAAATTGTCCATGCCGAGGAAAGGCGCCAGCGCCTTGTCGATATTATTCTCGATTTCCTGCTGGACGTTCTGGACGATGCTCAGCGACTTGTTCATCTCGCTGCCGCCGTATTCGTCGCCGGATGCGAGCAACTGGCCGGCGGAGTCGAGAATGGTCACGTCATCGACGTCGAGGCCGGGGACTGCGGAGGCGACAAGGTGGCGAATGGACGAGGCAGCCTTGCGCCCCGTCGTCGAACTGGCCCGGATCATCACCGATGCCGTCGGTTTTTGCTCACCCCTGCGGAAGTTGCCGACATCCGGCATGACGATATGAACGCGGGCGGCATTGACGCCGTTGATCTGCTGGATCGACCGGCCGATCTCACCTTCAAGGGCGCGAACGCGGGTGACTTCCTGCATGAAGGAGGTCAGGCCGAGCGAACCAACGTTGTCGAAGAGTTCATAACCGGCATTGGTACTGTTCGGCAGGCCCCGCTCGGCCAGCAGAAGCCGCGCCTTGCTTGTCGAGCCGGCAGGAACCTGAAGGCTCGAACCGTCCGTACCGATCTGGAAGGACATGTTGGCTTCGGCCAGCGCGATGCTTACCTGGTTGAGGTCGGCCGTATCGAGGCCGACATAGAGCGTCTCGTAAGCCGGCTTGTTAACGAAGAGGGCCGCAGCAATAACGATCGCAATTGAAATGACACCGACGGCGCCTAACGCAATAAGTCGCGTCTGGCCTAAACCGGCCAGATTTTTAAAGACTTGTGAAAATTGAGCCAACAGATTCATTCTGTTCCCACATCGCCAACTAGGTATTCGAGCCTATGCTCAATCGCACCTTAGGAAGCGAAGCTTGTGCGAGCGTTTCGCTGGCACAAGGTTTTGGCGATTGTGGATGGGATCGTGAGACTGGCGGGCGCCGGGCCGTCATGGCCGACGCATGCGATCAGAAAAAGTCGAAATCGCCGGCTGCCTTGCTCAAAGGCTGGGAATGGCCGTGGCGCATGCCATTGGCGAGCGCCTTCTGCATGTCGGCAAGCTTGACGAGATTGAGGGCGGTCGAGACATCGACCATCCATTCGTTCGGAATGCCGCCGGTGATCGTGTCGATGAATTCCGCAAGGCCGCGGGTCTTCTGAACGGCAAGGTCGATACCCTGCAGGACTTTCAGGCTGTCCGGCGACTGCAGGATGGTTTCGCCGCCGAGTTCCAGAAGCTGCGGCTCGACCCGTTCGATCAGGTAGGCGACGTCATGAAGCTCCGAAACCAGACGCATCAGGACTTCTGGAAGAGATTCCTCAAAGGGAGCGATTGGCGTCTTGACGATGTCGTTCATGGCTTCTTTCGCCCCGAGAAATGACTTCTTTAAAAGAACTCGATTGAGCTCTCGACCGGCTTCGGCGGCGTGCGTACCGGACGCTCCTCCATAGCCACCGTCCGTTGAGTTTCGGCGCCGGTCAGCGGATACTGACGAGCCCGGCCACTCACGGGCCAGAACTCCAGCTTGCGCCCGTGTTCCCCGCCCGTTGAGGAACCGACCACCGGAATGCCTTCGTCCTTCAGAAATTGCATCGCGAATGCGGCATTCTGTTCGCCGACATTCGAAAAGCTGGCAATCGTCTTGGCGCCGCCGAAAATCTTCGCCTCCAACCGGTCTCGCCGGGCACCCTGCTTCAAAAGTCCGTTGATCAGCAGTTCCATCAGATGCACGCCATAACGCGTTGCATCGCCGCCCGAGGTCATGGAACCGCCGGAGCCCGGAAGCAGGAAGTGGTTCATGCCGCCGATACCGGCGACAGGATCGCGAAGACAAGCAGCCACGCATGAGCCCAGAATCGTCGAGAGAACAGCATTCGGGTCGTTCAGGACCTTAAACTCCCCCTGGATGATATGGACACGCCTGACTGCAGCGGCGTCATTCATTTCAGCGCTCCAAACACCGCTTCGATAGCGGCCTTCATCTTTTCGATCGTAAACGGCTTGGCGAGGACGTTGTTGGCGCCGAGCTGGGCCGCCTTCTGAACGAGGGCGCGGTCGCCCTGAGCAGTCAGGATGATGAATGCGGCCTTCTTGGTGTTCGGATTGGCGCGGACGGCCTGCAGGAACCCGATACCATCCATCTTCGGCATGTTGAAATCCGAGATGACGAGATGGTGGGGCTGTTCCGCCATGATCTTCATGCCCTGCTCGCCGTCGCCGGCCGCAGTGATCTGTTTGAATCCGAGCTGTGTCAGGGCGTCGCTGAGCAGCAGGCGGCTGGTGACCTGATCGTCAACGATCAGAACTTTGATTTTTTCAGCGATAGACATTTATTCGGTACCTTCTTTTCGGGCGGCAGTTAATTTCAACACTTCTTCTCCAATGGAGCCTAGCGGCAATTGCTGCTCGACGGCTCCTATTTCATGGGCGACCCGCGGCATGCCGTAGACCACACACGTCTTTTCGTTTTGCCCGATCGTGCGTGCGCCCGCACTACGCATTCTGAGCAAACCTGCAGCTCCGTCGCGGCCCATGCCCGTCAGGATGACCCCGACCGCATTGCGACCCGCCAGATCGGCGACCGAGTCGAAAAGGACGTCCACAGAGGGCCTGTGACCGTTTACCGGCTCCTTTTCGATCAGCCGGCAACATGGCGCCGACGGATTGACCACCTGCAAGTGCCGTTCGCCACCGGGCGCGAGGTAGATCTTGCCGATCTCCAGCCGCGCGCCGTCGGTCGCTTCCTGCACCACAGGGGCGCAGATACGATTAAGGCGTTCAGCAAAACTTTTGGTAAACGTGGAAGGCATATGTTGAGTAATTACGGTCGGCGGGCAGTTTTGCGGGAACTTTTGCAGCACTGCGATGAGGGCTTCAACGCCTCCGGTTGACGACCCTATGGCTACAACCTTCCTGCCGACGCGGTATTCTGCGGCGGGAGAGGCGGCGATGACCGGCGCCGGTCCGTTCCGGCGTGGCCCCGACCGGGCTGCTGCCTTCACCTTTTCAGCGAGATCCATGAAGGGGCGAACGTCGCCGGGAGCCGGCTTGCCGACGCAATCGAAGGCGCCGATCTCGAGAGCAGCCAGCGTCGCATTGGCACCCTGATGGGTCATGGCCGAAACCATGATGACCGGCATCGGGCGCAAGCGCATGATCTTTTCGAGGAATTCCAGCCCGTTCATATTGGGCATTTCGATATCGAGGGTAACGACATCGGGATTGAGCTGCTTGATCGCGACCCGCGCTTCCAGCGCATCGCCAGCCTGGCCAACGACGTTGACTTCCGGATCGGAGTTCAGGATGGCCGTAATGAGGCCGCGCATGGTCGGGGAATCATCGACGACCAGGACCCGTGCCGGAGCGCTCATGCCTTCCTCCCTGCATTCTTGCTTGTATAACGATAGGTCGTGATGCCTATGTTATCGAACAGGTTTTTCGCATCGCCGGAGACGCGTTCGGAATGGCCGATATAAAGATGTCCACCTTCGGGCAGAAGTGAAGCGAAACGGGACCAGATCTTCATCTGGGTCGGCTCATCGAAATAGATGACGACGTTGCGGCAGAAGATGACGTCGAAATTGCCCTTGAAGGGCCATTGCGCCATCAGGTTCAGCTCGTTGAAGGTGATCAGCTTCTTGACGCGTTCATCGATCTGGAACCTGCGGCGTCCGCCGGCATCGACCTCACGGAACCACTGCTTGCGCATGGCGGGCGCCATGGTTTCCAGCGCATTCTCATCGTAGATGCCGGCGCGGGCCGCAGCCAGGATCTTCGGGTCGATATCGGTCGCCAGGATGCGGAAGTCGAGATCGGCAGCGTTGGGAAGCAGCGACAGGACGGTCAGCGCAATCGAATACGGTTCCTGTCCGTCCGAACAGGCGGCCGACCAGATGCGAACACGACCGCCGCTCTTGGCGCGGTTGATCAACCCCGGCAAAACTTCGTCGCGCAGGTGCTCGAAATGATGGTTCTCGCGGAAGAAACGGGTGAAGTTGGTCGTCAGATGCGAGAGCATCTCGCGGCGGGCGGCGGCACCTTCGGGCGAGGCCACCAGGACGCAATAGTCCTTGAAGCCGCGCAGCCCCAAAGCCCGGATATGCTTCGAAAGACGGGAATAGACGAGAGAGGCCTTGGAATCGTTGAGATAGATCCCGGCGTCCGAGTAGATCATCGCCGAAATGTCGGTGAGGTCGCGACGCGTCAGCGGGTATTCTCCGCTTGCGAGGACTTCATCCGGTGACTGTCGGCTTTCGATGGCGCCCAAGGGCTTCATGCAACTTCGCTTTCCTTGTCGGGGAAGAGGGCGTCCAACTCGATCATGCAGATCATCCGCTTATCGATGGCGAGAATCCCCCGGGCGTATAGTCTCTCCAGATCGGAGGAGACTTCCGGTACTGGCTGGATATTCTCGTCGGTAATCGTAAGGATATCGGAAACGGCTTCGACGAGGAGACCAACAACTTTGGTCTTCATCTGCGCCACGATGATCACATGGCGCGCCGTCGGCTCGGCATCCTTCATGCCAAGCCGGGCCGAAAGGTCGATGATCGGCAGAACCGCGCCACGAAGATTGATGACGCCCATGACGTAGGCGGGCGCATGCGGCAGCGGTGTTGCCTGTGTCCATCCGCGAATTTCGCGGACGGACATGATGTTCACGCAAAATTCCTGATCGCTGATGCGAAAAGCGATCAGCTCCTTGCTTCCCTGGACCAGATTCTTCACGGCATACGACATATCAACTCAACCCGTGGCGGCTAACGACATTTCAGGTTTCATGGACTGCCCTCGCGACGCTGCGACGACCGCATCGACGTCGAGGATGAGCGCGACGCGGCCATCACCGAGAATGGTGGCTGCGGCGATGCCCGGGACGTGTGTGTAGTTCGCCTCGAGCGACTTGATGACGACCTGGCGCTGGCCCTGGATGGCATCGACCATCAGGGCACGCTGGCCGCCGCCTTCCGATTCCACCAGCAGCGCGACACCTTCGACCGGATTGGCCTGGGTGGAGCGGTAGTTGAGGACCCGGCCGACATCGACCAGCGGGCAGAACGAGTTGCGGATCGAGATCAGCCGCTGATTGGCGCCGAAGGAATGGATGGCGGAGGCCTCGGGCTGCAGCGTTTCGACGATCGCGGTGAGCGGCACCACCAGCGTCTGGCCGGCGACCGTGACCACCATGCCGTCGAGAACGGCAAGCGTCAGCGGAAGGCTCATGGTGAAGGTCGAGCCGTAGCCTGGCCGCGAGGAGATCGAGATACGGCCGCCAAGCGCCTGGATCGACCGCTTGACCACGTCCATGCCAACGCCGCGGCCGGAAATGTCGGAGATCTTGTCGGCGGTGGAGAAGCCCGCCATGAAGATCAGGTTGTCGATTTCATCATCCGACAGGTTGGCGTCGGCGGCGATGATGTCGTTGTCGATCGCCTTCTGGCGGACGCGCTCGCGGTTGATGCCGGCGCCGTCGTCGGCAAGCTCGATCAGGATGCGGCCCGAACGGTGCTTTGCGGTCAGCTTGATCGTGCCTTCCGGGTCCTTGCCGGCGGCTTCGCGCTTTTCGGGCGATTCGATGCCGTGGTCGACGGCATTGCGGATCATGTGGGTCAGCGGCTCGGCGATCTTGTCGATGACCGTCTTGTCGACTTCGGTGTTTTCACCCTCGGTGACGAGGCGGATCGACTTGCCGACCATGTCGGCCACTTCGCGAACGATACGCGACATGCGCTGGAAGACCGGCTTCACCGGCTGCGCGCGGATCGCCATGACCGAATCCTGGATCTCGCGGGTGAGCTGCTGAAGCTCTTCGAGGCCCATGTTGACGGCGGACGTGCCGGTCGCATCGTTTTCGATGACGCTCTGGGAAAGCATCGCCTGGTTGATGACGAGCTCGCCCACGAGGTTGATGAGACGGTCGACGCGATCGAGATCGACGCGGATCGTCTGACCTGCTGCTGCTGCAGCCGCTGCGGCATTGTTCTGGGCGGCTGCCGCAGCGGCGGCGGCGGCGGATTCCTTCTTTTCCGAAGCGCGGGACGCAGCCTTGGTGACGCTCGTTGCGGTTTCAGCCGCGGATACGGCGGCAGCAACGGTCTCGGCCGCGGAGGATTGGGCGGCCTTTTCTTCCTCGTCAGAAGCCGAGCTGTCGTCGAGGATCGAAAGATCGAACGGAACCGGGACCATCGGCAGCTCTTCGCCGGGAGATGTCTCTTCGGCAAGCTTCACTTCGAGGTCGCAATCCCATTCCGCGAATTCGAAGACGGCGCGGATATCGTCTTCGCTCTTGGTGGTGCGGATCGAGATCTTCCAGCTGAAATAGGAAGCTTCCGGGTCCATCTTGTCGAGGGCCGGCAGGGCGTCCGTGTCGCAATTGATGCTCATCTCGCCGAGGCGGGACAGATCACGCAGCAGCAGCGCTGCCTCGTTGCCCTTGGAGTAGAGTTCGCGGCGAGGCTTGAAGATTACCTCATAGGCCGAGCCTTCCTCTTCCTCGCCAAAACCGTCGAACGAGAAGGGGATCGGCTGGAAGCCGCTGTCGTCGGTCGGCTTGGGGGTCTCGGCCTTCGCCACGGGAGCCGGAGCTGGGGCGGCCTTGGGAGCCGGCTTTGGAGCTTCATGGGCGGAGGACGACGGCATCTCGCCATGGGCAAGCGCTTCGAGCTCCTTGACGAGGCCGCGGCTTCTCGACTCTTCGATGCTGCTGCCGTCGCGCGATGCGCTGACGAGGTCGGCGAGCACGTCGGCCGATTTCAGCATCACCTTCAGGACGTCCTGCGTCGGCTCCAGCTTGTTGGAACGCACGCAATCGAGCGTCGTCTCGAAGACGTGGGCGAAGGAGACCAGGTCGTCCAGACCGAAGGCGCCAGCGCCCCCCTTGATGGAATGAACGGCACGGAAAACGGCGTTCACCGTCTCGGGGTCGCGATCCCCGTCGTTCAGCTTGAGAAGACCCGACTCCAGTTCAGCGAGCTGCTCTTCGCATTCCTGAAAGAAGATCTCTTTGATTTCGTTCATATCCATCGGGGGAATTCCTGGCTCAGGCGGTTACACGCTCGATCGCATCAATCAGTTTGGCAGGATCGAAAGGCTTGACGATCCAGCCCGTCGCGCCGGCCTGCCGGGCTCGGTTCTTCTTTTCGGCATCGCTTTCCGTCGTCAGGACGAGGATCGGGACGGCGCGAAATTTTTCGTTGCGGCGAACGCCTTCGATGAAACCGAAGCCGTCGAGGCGCGGCATGTTGATATCCGTGACGATGACGTCCGGATTGCAGCCCTCGAGGACTTCGAGGCCTTCAACGCCGTCTTCCGCCTGAATTGTTTCAAAACCTGCGTTATTCAGGGTCACCAGAAGCATGTTCCGGATTGTCCGTGAGTCATCCACAGTCAGTACTTTCTTCTTCATTGCTAGATCTCCTTAGCAACCAAATTTTCGTGATTGATGCCGATGAGTTGCATCGTCTTCTGAAATGCATCCGAAGCCTTCTCGACGAGAAAGGACTTCTTGTCGTCTTCCCAAGCCTTGACGCCGGCGACCAGAACCTGGGCGCACTGGACACCGACCCGCTCGACAGCCGACGCATCGATCTTGAGATCGCTGCCGCGCATGGAGACCAGCTTGCCATGCAGGCTCGAGGCCTCGTTGAGGTCCAGCACCGCGGCCAGCTTCAAACTTCCAGGTCCAGCCTTCTTTGCTGCCATCAGCTTATTCCTTGTCGTTTCTGAAAGAGGTATTCGCCGTCATCCTCCCGGCCGGCCGTCACGGGCGCGATCGAGACGAGGGCCGGCTGAGGTCTGGGCGCTGCCGGGCGGCGCGCATCCGAATAGCGGCTCTGCCGTTCGATCCGGAACTCACGGACCGTGCGGCCGAGTTCCAGGATGACGGTGTGGAGTTCGTCGGCGCCCTCGCCCGCGCGGGACGCAAGGCTTGCATTCGAGGCGACGTGTTCGCTGACCGACCCGATTTCCGCGCTCAGCCGGTCGAGGCCGACGGCCTGCTCGCCGGCGTCGCGGGCAATGCCGGCGATCGCGTCATTGATGTCGGAGACCTGGCGGACGATGCCGCCGATCGCGTCCTGGGTGCGGTGAACCATCTCGACACCCGCATCCACCTGAGATTTGGTGCCATTGACGAGCGTCTTGATCTCGCGGGCCGCATCGGCGGAGCGCTGGGCAAGCGCGCGCACTTCCTGGGCGACGACTGCAAAGCCGCGGCCCGTCTCCCCGGCGCGGGCCGCCTCGATGCCGGCGTTGAGAGCCAGCAGATTGGTCTGGAAGGCGATGTCGTCGATGACGCCGATGATCTCGCCGATCTTTTCGGCCGAGGATTCGATATCTGCCATGGCATTGATCGCCCGGCCGACGACCTCGCCGCTTGCCTCGACCGAACGGCGCGTCTCGGCAGCTGCTTTTTCGGCAGCCGCCGTCTCGGCGGCACTTCCCTTGACCCTGGCGGTGACGTCGAGCAGTACGCGGGCCGCCTCCCTGAGCCGGGCCGACTGTTCTTCGGAAGCAGAGGCGAACGAGCGGGCACCTTCGGCGAGCGATTGGGTGAGCGCGCCGGCCTTCTGGCCGTGTCCATCGGCGGTCTCGACCGAGGAGCGCATGCCGGCGACTGCCTGGTTGAGAAGGTCGGCAAGCTCGCGATAGACATCCGGCACATCGGCCGGCAGAGAGGCCGTCAGATCGCGATCGGCAAGGGCCGCGATGACGTCCGTGAAGGTCTCGATCGCCTGCGCATGATCGGCTTCGCGCTGCTCGGCAAGGGCGCGCTGATGCTTCTGGCGCTGTTCGTTGAAGCGGAGCGAGACGGCAATCTCGACATCGACCATCACCAGGCGGGTAATCGCGCCGACCAGGTCGAGCAGTTCCTGCTCACGCTTGCGGCCGCCCGGCAACAGCGATTTCGGAGCGAGGTCGACGATCGCGCCGGCGATCAGATGTTCGAGCATTACGGCGTGACCGGCGACATGCCAGCGCGGATCGAGACCCATGCGGCTCTCGGCGTCGGAAAGGACCTTCACCCGCTCGGCATAGAGCGCGTCGAAGCGGGCATCGGTCAGCACGCCCCAATGGGAGGCCTGCAGGTCGTGCAGCCGTTCGATCTGCTGCTCGCTCTCGAAATTGCGGGCGGCTTCCGGAAAGGATTGAAAGCGGTGGAAGAGATCGCGCAGGCCGGTCTTCAGGTGCCGGTCGAGCTGCGGGCGACAGCGGCGCAGCAGATCGCGCAGTTCGCCGTCGAGACCGGCAAATGCCAGTCTCTCGCCCAGGCTGCCTGCCTGGCCACGTCGCGCCTGATCCGATGGCATTTCCTGCACCAAAACCCCGTCCCCAAAATAATCGAGCCAAACCTCCCCGGAGGATTGGCGGCATGCAAGCTGCTGTCTGCCAGCGCCTGGGATGAACGGGGTATGCTCGCCAGACCGGATCAATATCCGTCGGGCATGGGCAACGCGGTCACCACGGGCTTTCCTGGATTTTCATGAGAGGATACCGGATTGGACCGGTACGGCTTTGCGGCTTCATGCCTGGTGGGGGACCGCAGTCATCCCATTTCGCCGTGGTCTCTAATATGTATGGTTAATTCCTTGCCTGAAGGTTAATGGAAGGTGCAAGGATGCCTGTTTTGCTTCAACCGGGCACATATTACCCGCTATGGGCGCATTGCTTCGGCTTTACGCGGGGCGGCGGTTTTTTCTCAGTTCATCGCCTGAACGTCGGCCAGCCCGCGCAAGCCGGCCTTGTCGCCCATATCGGCGAGCGCCTGGAAAATGCGCGTGGCATCGGCAAGCCGGCCGAGGTTGAGATGCGCATAGCCGCGCAGCGACATGAGATCGGATTGTTCGGGCGCGATCTGCGCCCGCTGGTCGAGCGCCAGCAACGTCTCCCGATAGCGTCCGGCCTTGAAGGCGTTGACCGCGCGGTCCGAGAGGATCGCGGCCTGCAACTCCACCGCACGCTGGTTGGTCTGGGCGGAGTCGGCCGCGGCGACGGATGCCTTGTCGGTCAAGCCGGCGCGGAGATAGGCGAGGCTCTTGCCGTAGGCAGCATCGGAACGAGCAGCAGCCGAGCTACTTGCATAAGCCGCATCAAAGGATTGTGCAGCTTCCAAGGGGCGGTTGAGATCCATCAGGCACCAGCCCCTCGCCAGCGCCGCTTCCGGCGGGATTCGGCGAGGATCGAGCGTGGTTGAGCATTGCCCGGGGCGGGCGGTTGTTGCCTGCGCAGGTAATCTTCCGGCCCTTTGGGTGGGCTGCGGCGCGATCCGCGTCACCGGTGCTTCGGTCCGGGCGGTCGGATAGGCCTCTTGCGCGGGCGGTTCGGCAGCAAGGGCGTTCGTCCTCGCGCCATCGACATTCGGTCTCGACGCGATCGCGGGCTGCCGGCGCGGCGCGCCCCGCTCGGTCACCGGTTCGCCGAGCCTTGTTATACGCTCCGACCGGCCGTTCCAGGCTCTCTGGATCTGGGTGACGCCCGCCTTGTCGCCGAGGTCGTCGAACGTCAGCGCCAGACCATAGGCCGAAGGTTCGTCATCGCGCTTCCAGGAGAGCGCCGCCTGAAACCATTCGGCTGCCGTTTGCGGCTGCTGCATGGCGCGTGCATACCAGCCGAACTGCTGGGCGGCATCCGCGTTGCGGGCGGTTATCACCACCGGCGCCATGCGGCGGAGCACGTCGTCCTGCAGGACAGGCGGAGGCTCAAGCGCCAGCAGATTGGCGACGGCAGCGAGATAGGCCTCTTTCGAACCGTCGGAGGTGTCACGCCAGCGATAGAGCACGGCTTCCGCTTCCACCGGCGATTTCTGCGCGACCAGCGTCAGTGCCAGCCCTTCGGCGGCCGACGCGGTCTCCTCCTTGTTGAAGGCGCGGCGGAACCAGCGCTCGGCACCGCCGAGATTGTCGCGGCGGTAATGATACCAGCCGAGCAGCAGCGCATCGGAGGGCAGGCCGTTCGCTTCAGCGAGCCGCTCCAGCCGGGTCAGGTATTTCTCCGGCACCACGATCTTTGCATCGGTATTGCCGCTGGCCACCAGCCGTCGCGCGATGTCGTCGCGAAGCGGCTCGAATTCCGGTGGGCCGCCCGCCGGCGTCCGCTCCCTGGCAAGCAGGTCCTCCAGCATATCGGGCGGCAACAGCTCGCTCGCCTTCTGCGCGGTGGCGAAACGCTCCGAGGAATCGCCGCAGTTGTCGAGGATATAGGTATAGGCGTCGCGGGCGCGGCCCTGCCTGTCGGTCCTGGCGAAGGCTTCCGCCACCCGCCACAGGATATCGACCTCGCTGCACGTGAGCAGGCCCGGATTGTCTGCCGCCATCCGAATCACTGCGTCGTGGTTATCAGCGTCGGAAGACGCAACGAGACCGGCGCGCGCCTCGGCCAGCTTCAGACGGTCGAGAAGATCCGCCGGCGGCTGCCAGCCGGGTTCCGTCGCCTGGCGGTCGGCGATCGCCTTGCGGACATCCGCATAACGGGATTGGGCATAGAGAGACCACATATTTTCGAGCTGGCGGTCGGTATTGATCTGGACCGCCAACGGATCGGCCGGCGGGATCCAGTTCGGATAAAGCGTCCTGAGGCGGGAAATCTCAGCCTGCAGGCGGGCGGTATCTCCCCTCGCCGCGAAATAGCGCAACGCGCTTTCATCGACCGCCGGCTGCTGGCCCGGCGGCACGGCGGCGGCTGAATTGGGCTGTTGCGGGTTTGCAGGAGGGGCGGGCTGGGCTGCTTCCGGCGCCTGGGCGATCACCAACGGGGAAGAGCCGGTTTTGGCAGGCGGGGTCGTATTCTGGTTCGGATAGAGGAGCTGGGCGACGACGCGCTCGGCCTTTTCGGTTGGCGGCGCCGGGGGACGCGATCCCTTGGGCGACGACGGAAGCGCATTGACGGAGCTCGTCATCAGGCCAAGGTCCACCGTCGGCTGACGGCTCAAACCATACAACCCCACGGCGCCAATGCCCAAAACCGTCAATGAGATCAGCGAGAACCGCATACTCACTCCGCTATCGTCCTTACTCCCCGTCTACGCCTCATGCTGCGGGCTTCGGCTCGTCGCGCCTTCTGTTTCCAAGGAATGAACCGATATGGTTAACGAACAATTTAGATTTACCTAATCAAATGGACGAGTCGAACCCGGCAAGCGATTCCGTTGCAGCTCACTCCGCAACGAAGCCGATTACCGGGGACTTCCGACGGGCAATGAATGTCCGCGACCATCGGTAATGCTCAGCATGGCGGAAAAGCATCTGGTTCGAAAACAGAAAATGAGCGGCCTCGGCCATCTGGGTGCAGCGGTTCTGGTTTGCGGACTGCCGCTTCTGGCTGCCGGCTGCGCCGGCCAACCCGTCCAGACGGGTACGTTTGCCAAGAACCTGCCGGCCGAACAGGCCATGGTCCTGCCACCGCCGGCCGGCCCCGGGATCGTCAGCGTCATCGAACGGCGCTACGACAACGCCGTCGATCAGGACATCTTTCTCTATACTTCGGCCCTTACGCCGGGGCAGAACGTGCTGAAAGCCCAGTTCTTCGGCACCGCCAGCCCCTTCAGGCTCAGCGACAACAAGCTTACCTCCACACCGGTCACCGAAGCCGGGATCGCCTCGGAGATACGGCAGGCGCTGCCCGGCGTGCGGATGGTGCGTTCGTCCTTCTTCGTCCAGAACAATTACGGCCCGTTCGGCTACGCCTTCGGGCACGGCGCCGGCAACGACCTCTGCATGTATGGCTGGCAGCAGGTCCGTAGCCCTTCCGGCACCATCTCGCCGCTCGCGAACCACGGCTCGATCCAGATCCGCGCAAGAATCTGCGAGGCGAACGCCACGGAACAGAAGCTGCTGGCCTTCATGTACAATTACACGATCACCGGTGCGGTGGACGACGGTGGCTGGAACCCCTATGGGGAACCGCAGCCGGTCTCCCCGAGCCTCGGCGGAGTCGGGGCGCCGATCTATCCGCGGCCCACTTCAGCCGAGCGGATCGTCCCGGTATTGCCGCAGCGAGCCGGTACAGTCTACACCCGCTCGGCGCCTGCCCCCATCGCCCAATCGGCGCCACCGGCTGCCGCTGCGGCGGCGGCAAGCGTGTCCTCGGCAGCGGTGCCCGCGGTTTCGGTGCCGAGACCGGTCATGACGCCGACCGCAACGAATGCGTCACCGGTCGCGGCGGAGCCGACCGTCTCCCGCGCACCGCTCGTTCCCTCGCCGTCGGGCCTTGCGCAGGCAGGGCGGGCGAATGTCCCTTCGCCCTCCTGCACGAATGTGACCAGCGGGGCCGCCAATGCGTGCCGATAAGCCGAACAATTCTCGATCGATGCCCGGATCTTCCGGCTGCTGGAGATAGCCCAGGATGCGGACATTCCTTTCTGCGGTCATCTGGGCGCTCGCGAGCGCATTGATCATCGCGCTCGTGACGCTGCCGATCAACACGCGCACCCAGCTCATCGCCAGCATCCTCGTCGTCGGCGTGATGGGCATCATCCGGCTGCTCAAGGCGGGCGGGAAATGGCGTCTCGTGGCGCTCGCCTTCGGCACTGCCATGGTGATGCGCTACGTCTACTGGCGCACGACAAGCACGCTGCCGCCGGTCAACCAGCTCGAAAACTTCATTCCCGGCCTGCTGGTCTACCTCGCTGAGATGTACAGCGTGCTGATGCTGGCGCTCAGCCTGTTCGTGGTTTCCATGCCCCTGCCGTCGCGCCCGCCCTATGGACGACGCGATCGGGAGCTGCCAACCGTCGATGTCTTCGTACCGAGCTACAACGAGGACGAGGTGCTGCTTGCCAATACGCTCGCCGCCGCCCGCAACATGGACTATCCGCCGGAAAAGCTGACGGTCTGGCTGCTCGACGACGGCGGCACGCTTCAGAAGCGCAAATCCGCCAATGTCGCCGACGCCCGCGCCGCCGAGTCGCGCCACAAGCTACTGCAGCAACTCTGCCAGGACCTCGACGTGCGCTACCTTACCCGCGAGCGCAACGAGCATGCCAAGGCCGGCAACCTCAACAACGGGCTCAAGCATTCGACCGGATCACTGATCGCCGTCTTCGACGCGGACCATGCGCCGGCCCGGGATTTCCTGCTCGAGACGGTCGGCTATTTCGACGAGGATCCGAAACTGTTTCTCGTCCAGACGCCGCATTTCTTCCTGAACCCGGACCCGGTGGAGCGTAACCTGCGAACCTTCGAGAAGATGCCGAGCGAGAACGAAATGTTCTACGGCATCATCCAGCGCGGGCTCGACAAATGGGACGCGGCCTTCTTCTGCGGATCGGCAGCGGTTCTGAACCGCAAGGCGCTCGAGGTGTCGAACGGCTTCTCGGGCGTCAGCATCACCGAGGACTGCGAGACCGCACTCGATCTGCATGCCCGCGGCTGGCACAGCCTCTATCTCGACCGGCCGCTGATCGCCGGCCTGCAGCCTGCCACGTTCGCAAGCTTCATCGGGCAACGCAGCCGCTGGGCGCAGGGCATGATGCAGATCCTGCGCTTCCGCTTTCCGCCGCTCAAACGCGGCCTCTCGCTGCCGCAGCGATTCTGCTACATGTCGTCGACGCTGTTCTGGCTGTTTCCCTTCCCGCGCACGATCTTTCTGTTCGCGCCGCTCTTCTACCTGTTCTTCGATTTGGAAATCTTCACCTCGTCCGGCGGCGAGTTCATGGTCTATTCGCTCGCCTACATGGTGGTGAACCTGATGATGCAGAACTATCTCTACGGGGCGTTCCGCTGGCCCTGGATTTCCGAACTCTACGAATATGTGCAGACGGTTCACCTTCTGCCCGCCGTCGTCTCGGTGATGCTCAATCCGCGCAAACCGACCTTCAAGGTGACCGCCAAAGACGAATCCGTTTCCGTCAGCCGGCTTTCGGAAATCAGCCGGCCATTCTTCGTGATCTTCTTCGTGCTGCTCGTCGCATTCGCGATCAGCGTCTACCGGGTGTACGCCGAGCCCTATAAGGCCGACGTGACCTTGGTGGTCGGCGGCTGGAACCTGCTCAACATCATCCTTGCCGGCTGCGCCCTCGGGGTTGTGTCTGAACGGGGCGAACGGCAGGCTTCGCGGCGCGTCAAGGTCAGCCGCCGTTGTGAATTCGGCGCGGGCGACCGCTGGTTCACCGCCACGATCGAGGACGTCTCCGTGCATGGCGCCGGCGTGCAGATCTATACGGAAGGCTTCAAGGATATCGCGGTCGGGAAGAGATGCATCCTTCGATTCCAGCCCTATAGCGACATGCCTGTCAGCGATTTGCCGATCGAGGTCCGCAACGTGGAGACGATCGGCGACGTCTCCACGATCGGTTGCCGCTATATGCCCGAGCGGGCCACCGACCACCGGCTGATCGCCGACCTGATCTTTGCGAACTCGGCTCAATGGACACAGTTCCAGGTCTCCCGCCGGCGCAATCCCGGCCTCGTTGCCGGTACCTTGTGGTTTCTCGGCCTCGCGATCTACCAGACGGCCCGCGGACTTTCCTATCTCGTCCGCAACACCGGGCGCGATAACGCCGCAGGCGGACAGAAATAGGAGGGCATGATGAAAAAGGCTCTCGCAATCGCAGTTCTTCTCTTCTCCGCAGGCATCGCGCCGGCCCAAACACCCGCGCCGTTCAACATGGGGCCGGAGCGGCCCCAGAACATGCCGTCCCTGGCCCCTCCGGGCCAGCAGCCGCCCCCACCCCGGCCGGCATCGCCTGCTCCCGGCCCGGTGCAGACGCAGATCCCGCTTTCGCCACCGCGCGCTTCTGGCCAGACCACCCCGAGCCCTGCCCCGCCAAGGGCAACGGCACCCTCTTCGGCGACGCCCGCGCCTGCCGGGCAGGCAGCAACATCGCCACGGCAGCCCGCCGGCCTTCCCGCAGAGCTTGCCGGGCGGCATTTTCTGGTGCCTGAGAAGAGCCTGCGGCTGAACGGCGAAGCCGATCAGCGCTCGTGGTCGATTTACCTGACGCCCGAACAGGCGGCGGCACCGGCAAAGCTCAACCTCGGCTACCAGAATTCCATCGTCGTCGCGCCGGAGGTCTCCGAGCTGGCGGTCACCATCAACGACGTGCCGGTCTACGCCAATCCGATCACCTCGCCCGATCAGATCAGCGACCGCGTCCTCGATATTCCGGCGGGCGTTCTCAAAGCCGGCATCAATTTCGTCCGCTTTCGCGCCGACCAGCGGCACCGTACCGACTGCACGATCGAGTCGACCTTCGAGCTGTGGACGGATATCGACCCACAGCGGACGTTCCTGACGTTCGGCGCGAGCGGAACGAACCGGCTTTCGCGGCTCGACGACATCCGCGCCGTCGGCGTCGATGAAGAGGGGAATACCCGCTTCCGGCTGATCGTGCCGGCTCTCGACCAGCTCGGCGCAACCGATATGCTGATGCGGCTGACCCAGGGGTTGGCGCTGATGGGTGGCATGCCCAACCAGTCCTTCACGTTCGAGAAGACGCCCAGCCGGTTGCCGAAGCCCGGCGAGCTTGCGATCTTCGTCGGCACCCGCGACGAACTGCGGCCATTGCTGCCGGCTCTTCCGGCCGCCGCCGCCAATGCCGCCGTGGCGAGTTTTCTCGACTACCCTGGCTCCGACGGCGCCTCGGCCCTCGTTCTGTCCGGCCCGAGTTGGCCGGCTCTGGAAGGGCTCATCGAAAGCTTCGTCGCTGCCACCGACGGTTCGGCCACGCAAAGGCGTGAGACGCTGTCTACTCAGGCCTGGCACGGGCGCGATACGCCGTTCCTGTTTTCGAATGCGGCGATCGATTTCGCGCAGCTCGGCATCGACAGCCAGGAATTCGCCGGCCGCTTGTTCCGCACCCGCTTCACGATCGGCGTGCCGGCAGACTTTTATGCCAATGCCTACGGGGAAGCGCGCATCCTGCTCGATGCCGCCTATACGGCCGACGTTCAACCCGGCAGTCATATCGACATCTTCGTCAACGGCGATATAGCCTCGACCGTACCGATCACCTCCTCAGGCGGCGCGATCCTGCGTCATCTGCCGATCAAGCTGACGCTGCAGCATTTCAAGCCGGGCGTGAACACAATCACCGTGGAAGCAGCGCTCCTGACGCGCCAGGATATCGCCTGCGCCCCGGGCAGTACCGCCGACAGCAAGCCAAGGTTTGCGCTCTTCGGCAGCTCGCAGTTCCAGATGCCCGATTTTGCCCGCATCGCCCAGGTGCCCAATCTCGCCGCCACGGCCGGGACCGGCTTCCCCTACCGGATAGGCGCCGAGCCCGTTTCAATGTTCCTCGGCCGGATCGACGAACAAACCCTGTCTGCGGCGGCGACCTTCCTCGGAAAGATGTCGATCGCCTCCCACCACGTGGTGCCGGTCGACGTCACCATATCGGCGGCGCGTGTCGCCGGAACGAACGCGCTCTTTATCGGCTCCATATCGGAATTCCCGGCCAACATCCTCACGCAGCTGAAGATCGACCAGGAGAGCCGCAATAGCTGGAACCCGGCGGGTGTGTCGTCGAACACCTCGGCCAGACCCTCCCTGACCCTGCAGGACTGGCAGCAGCGCGCCGGCAACAACTTCTTTTCACAGCAGTTCAGGGCGCTCGGCGACTGGGCGAAAGACAATTTCGACCTCAGCATGGCGATGCTGCGTTTTGCGCCAGCGACCGACGAACTCTACAAGCCTCCGCAGACAGCGAAACTGATCATCGCCCAGGAAAGCGACCCGACGGAGCTCGGCACCTGGACCGCGATCATTTCCCCCGATTCCGCCTCGCTCGCAGAAGGCATGCAGGCGTTTTCGGCGCGGGAGGAATGGGACCGGCTGAAAGGCCGCATCATGGTCTACGAAGGCGACGGCAAGGAACTGCACGACGTGCCGGTGAGCTGGTTCCGGTTCATGCCGACACAGCCTTTTTCGCCGGGTAATGCGCGGCTGATCGCGGCCAACTGGCTGTCGGACAATATCATGTCCTACGCGCTGCTGCTGGCCGCCGGCGGTGTCCTGCTCGGGCTTGCGACCGGAGGGCTGCTGTCACTGCTCGGCCGCAACAAATAATCCTTAGGCTCAAGGCGCCGGGACTTACGGCGCGAGACCGCCCTTGCCGGTGAATTTCCTGCTGATGTGCAGCGAGCCGGAAAGACCGAAACGCCAGGGCAGATCGACGGCCTGCGAGATGCCGATCCGCCGCCCGGTGAGGATCAACGGCGAGGTCTCCGGAAGGGTCAGTTCGAATGGCGGCGCAAACAGCGGCAGACCGTTGTGCTCGATGGTGATGCCAAGTGCCTGGCAAAGGCGGCCCGGGCCGGAACAGAGGAGCAGCGGATCGGACAGCCCGCGCCTTTTTTCCATGTCCTCAAGGCCTCTGACCGGCTGCAACGCCCTGATCAGGACGGCGCTGCCGGGCCGGCAGACAAAATTCAGGCACCAGTGAATGCCGTAGGAACGGTAGACATAGGCATGCCCGGGCGGGCCGAACATGACCGCATTCCTCTGCGTCACCCCGCGAAAACTGTGGGAGGCCGGTTCGTCCGGCTCATAGGCTTCGGTCTCGACGATTACGCCGCCCGCGCCGGAGACATCGAGCGCGACGCCGATCAGGTCACGTGCCACCTCCACGGAGCCTCTGTCAAAAAACTGCTGGTCCATAAGAAACGTCCGCGTCGCTGCCTGTCGGCTGCATCCATAGACGGCGAAGTACGGCTTGTCTTCCCGCCGACGACGCGATGTGCAGGAAGACCCGAAGCACCCGCGCAGACACTGTCGCCGGGATGCAACAGGTCCTCACTTGCTGTTTGCCAAGTCGTCACTGATTTGTGGACGCACATTTTTGTGCATTGCCATGAAAACGCTCCGGGTGTCGTATTAGGTTTAGAAACATCTTGATTCTCAATGGATTGCCGCAGCGATTTCAATCTTTGCGGCAGTCGAGCAGTAGCGCAACCCTGACTGGAGATGCCTATGCCGAGTGAATCCTTGTTCGATGCCTTCACCAGGAACTACGAAGCCCGGCGCGAGACGGATATGTCCATCGCCGAGTATCTGGCGCTGTGCAAGAAAGATCCGATGGCCTATGCCAACGCGGCCGAGCGGCTGCTGGCGGCGATCGGCGAGCCGCAGATGGTCGATACGGCCAGGGATGCCAGGCTCGGCCGGATCTTCATGAACCGTACCATCCGGGCCTATCCGGCGTTTACCGGTTTCTTCGGCATGGAAGAGACGATCGAGCGGATCGTTTCCTTTTTCCGGCACGCGGCGCAGGGCCTTGAGGAGCGAAAGCAGATCCTCTACCTGCTCGGCCCGGTCGGTGGCGGCAAGTCGTCTCTCGCCGAGCGGCTGAAGCAGCTTATGGAGGCCAATCCGATCTACGTGCTGAAGGCCGGCGACGAAATCAGCCCTGTCTTCGAAAGCCCGCTCAATCTCTTCGATCCGGTCGCGATGGGGCCGATGCTGCTCGCGCAGTACGGCGTTCCAACCCGGCGCCTCAGCGGGCTGATGAGCCCCTGGTGCCTCAAGCGGCTCGATGAATTCGGAGGCGACATAACCCGCTTCCGGGTGGTGAGGCTTCAGCCCTCGCGGCTGCGCCAGATCGGTATCGCCAAGACCGAGCCGGGCGACGAGAACAACCAGGACGTCTCGTCGCTGGTCGGCAAGGTCGACATCCGCAAGCTCGAAAACTATTCCCAGAACGACTCGGATGCCTACAGCTATTCCGGCGGGCTCAACCGGGCCAACCAGGGCGTGCTCGAATTTGTCGAGATGTTCAAGGCCCCGATCAAGATGCTGCATCCGCTTTTGACGGCGACGCAGGAAGGCAATTACATGGGCACCGAGAATATCGGCGCCATTCCCTTCTCCGGCGTCATCCTGGCCCACTCGAACGAAGCCGAATGGCAGAGTTTCAAGGCCAACAAGAACAACGAGGCCTTCATCGACCGCATCTGCGTCATCAAGGTTCCCTATTGCCTGCGGGTGACCGAAGAACAGCATATCTATGAGAAGCTGATCGAAGGTTCGGAGCTCGCGGATGCCTCCTGCGCACCGGCGACGCTCGAGATGCTGGCCCGGTTTTCCGTGCTCTCGCGGCTGCGCAAGCACGAGAACTCGACCTTCTTCTCCAAGATGCGCGCCTACGACGGCGAAAGCCTCAAGGAGACCGATCCGCGCGCCCGCAGTGTCCAGGAATACCGGGATGCGGCCGGTGTCGATGAAGGCATGGACGGAATATCGACACGTTTTGCCTTCAAGGTACTGGCCTCGACCTTCAACCACGACACCACGGACATCGGCGCGGACCCGGTCCACCTGATGTACGTGCTGGAACAGGCCATTCGCCGCGAACAGTTTCAGGAGGAAACCGAAAAACGGTATATCGAGTTCATCAAGGCAGACCTTGCGCCGCGGTATGCGGAGTTCATCGGCAACGAGATCCAGAAGGCCTATCTGGAATCCTATTCGGATTATGGCCAGAATCTTTTCGATCGCTACGTCGATTATGCCGACGCCTGGATCGAGGACGTCGATTTCAAGGATCCGGACACCGGGCAGCTTCTCGATCGCGAACTCCTGAACCAGGAACTGACCAAGATCGAAAAGCCGGCGGGTATCGCCAATCCGAAGGACTTCCGCAACGAGATCGTCAAATTCTGCCTGCGCTCGCGCGCCAATAACGGCGGCAAGAACCCGTCCTGGGCGAGCTACGAGAAGATCCGGGAAGTGATCGAGAAGAGAATGTTCTCCCAGGTGGAGGATCTTCTGCCGGTCATCTCCTTCGGATCGAAGAAGGACGGCGAGACCGAAAAGAAACACAGCGAGTTCGTGTCGCGCATGACGGCGCGCGGCTACACCGAAAGACAGGTTCGCCGTCTGGTGGAGTGGTACATGCGGGTTAAACAGGCAGGTTAGCGTCTGTACTCAATTAGGATTTGGAACGCACCATGCAAGAAAGCCGTTCAGTTCCTTAAACACACAAAGGTAGATTTGATGTCCATCATTGTGTGTGACGACAGGACGTAGGATTGTGGCATACTGGGGCGTGCGGCGTCCGAAACCTAGTTGAGTACAGACCCTAATGCTCACGCAGGAGCCAACATGCACATCATCGACCGGCGGCTGAACCCGCGCGGTAAAAGTTTGGAAAATCGGCAGCGGTTTCTGCGGCGCGCAAAGGACGCCGTGCAGCAAGCAGTCAGGCGATCCCTGCAAAGCCGCAGTATCCGTGATGTACTGGATGGCGGCGAAGTCAGCCTTCCGATCGGCGGCATGGGCGAGCCGAGTTTTCGCCGGGCCGAAGGCGGGATCACGGACCATGTCCTGCCCGGCAACCGGGCCTTCGTCGAAGGCGATATCATTCCCCGCCCCCCGGGCCAGGGTGCCGGCAGGCCCAAGGAGGCCGGCCAGGGCGATGGTGAAGACGGCTTCCGCTTCGTGTTGACGCGCGAAGAGTTCCTATCGGTCTTTCTGGATGACCTCGAATTACCTGAACTCGCCAAACGGAGGCTCAGCGAAACCGAGGAGATGAGCCCGGTTCGAGCCGGCTACTCCATTTCCGGTTCCCCTTCCAACCTTTCCATCGACCGGACGACGCGGCTCGCCATGATGCGGCGCATCGCTCTCAAGCGCCCCAAGCCTGCCGAAATCGAGGCGCTTCAACGCCAGATCGAGGAAAGCGAGGACGAAGAGACCCGGCTTGCGCTGACGGCGGAACTCAAGGCGCTGACGGACAGGATCCGGCGCATTCCATACGTCGATCCGCTCGACGTGCGCTATCGTCGTTTCGACAACGAACCGAAGCCGGTTGCGAAGGCGGTTATGTTCTGCCTGATGGACGTCTCCGGATCGATGTCGGAGCATATGAAGGATCTGGCCAAGCGCTTCTACCTGCTGCTCTACCTGTTTCTCTCCCAGCGCTACGAGAAGGTGGAGATCGTCTTCATCCGCCACACGGAAAAGGCCGAGGAGGTCGATGAGGAGACCTTCTTCTACGGCCAGGCGACCGGCGGCACGCTGGTATCGAGCGCGCTTGCGGCCATGCGCACCATCATCGCCGCGCGCTTCGATCCCACGGAATGGAACATCTACGCCGCGCAGGCCTCGGATGGCGACAACTCCTACCGGGACGAAGGTCCGGCCGGCCATCTCTTGAAACACGAGATCCTGCCGCTCTGCCAGTATTTCGCCTATATCGAAGTCGATGAGGAGGGAGGCGATTCCCTGGCCTCCAATTCGCCCCTCTGGCGCCTTTATGAGAGCATCCGATCCAGCGCAGCAACTCTTGCGATGCGCAAGGTCTGCCGCAAGAACGAGATCTTCCCGGTCTTCCACGATCTCTTCCAGAAACGCTCGACACCAACGAAGGCGGCGCCATGACCCAAGCGGCTATGCAGAAGGATCGCCTGCTCTTCGAGGGCGCCGACTGGGACTTCACCACCCTGCAGCGCATCCACGATGCCTGCGAGGAGATCGCGATCGGGGAACTCGGGCTCGATGTCTACCCGAACCAGATCGAGGTGATCACGGCCGAGCAGATGTTGGACGCCTATTCATCGACGGGAATGCCGCTGTTTTACCGGCACTGGTCTTTCGGCAAACATTTCGCCCATCATGAGGCCTTCTACCGCCGCGGAATGCGGGATCTCGCCTATGAGATCGTCATTAACTCGTCGCCCTGTATCTCCTATCTGATGGAGGAGAACACCGCGACAATGCAGACCCTGGTGATCGCCCACGCGGCCTTCGGTCATAACCATTTCTTCAAGAACAACTATCTCTTCAAGCTGTGGACGGATGCCGAGGGCATTCTCGACTATCTCGATTTCGCCAAGAGCTATATCGCCCGCTGCGAGGAGCGCTACGGCGAAACGGCGGTCGAACGAACCCTTGACGCCGCCCATGCGCTGATGTCGCATGGCGTGCACCGTTATGCGGGCAAGACGCGGCTCGACCTGCGTCAGGAAGAAAAACGACTGCAGGAACGGCGCGCCCACGAAGAACAGATGTTCAACGACCTCTGGCGCACGGTGCCGACAGGCCGTAAACGGAATGCGGCCGACGTCGATTTCGAAAGACGGCGTGCGGCGCTCGGCCTGCCGCAGGACAACCTGCTCTATTTCCTCGAAAAGTCGTCGCCCCGGCTGCAGCCTTGGCAAAGGGAAATCCTGCGCATCGTCCGTCATGTGGCGCAATATTTCCATCCGCAGCGCCAGACCAAGGTGATGAACGAGGGGACGGCGACCTATGTCCACTACCAGATCATGGACAGGTTGCACGACCGTGGGCAGATCAGTGACGGCAACTATTTCGAATTCCTGAAATCCCACACCAATGTCGTGTTCCAGCCGACCTTCGACGACCGACGCTTCTCCGGCTTCAACCCCTATGCCCTCGGCTTTGCGATGATGCAGGATATCGAGCGGATCGTGACGAAGCCGACCGATGAGGACCGCGAATGGTTCCCGGATATCGCCGGTCGCGGAGATCCCATGCAGGTTCTGCGGGGCATCTGGGCGGACTACCGCGATGAAAGCTTCATCAGCCAGTTCCTGAGCCCGCACCTGATCCGCAAGTGGCGCCTTTTCCAGCTCTACGACGATCCGCAGGTGAGCGAGGGGATATTGGTTTCGGCGATCCACGACGAGCGAGGCTACAAACGGGTCCGCCGCCAGCTGGCGCGCGAATACGATATCGGCTGGACCGACCCGAGGATCGATATCGTCGATGTCGATCTCGCCGGCGACCGTCGCCTTCTGCTGCAGCACCGGGCGCCGAACGACTGGGTTCTCGAGGACAGCGAGACCAAGCAGGTCCTCCAGCATCTGGCCGATCTCTGGGGCTACGACGTCATGCTGCAGGAAATCGACAGCGCCGAGAAGGTGGTGAAAGAGCATTCCGCACATCCCCGCGAGATCCTTCATAAGGGCGACCTTTTCTCCTGACGAGCGGACGCGCTGGTCTCTGCGATCCGGCGGCCCCGGGCTCATCAATTTGGCTGAAGCTGAGACCGCAGCTCATGCCGGTGCCCAATCGTGATTGGACATCAAAAGCAGTCTGGATCAAATTACAGGTGGGCGACGGGCATCTATTTCGTTTCAAATAGGAGGCCGTAATGGAGCAACGTGCAGTCGATCAGCTCAGGACTATCGCCAGGATAAACCGTAGCTATCCCGCCTTCCAGATGTCCAGCAGCGAGCGGCTCGAACGGTGGGCCGAAATTCTGGAGCTCAACCCCGACCGATCCCTCTCGACATTTCGGGAAACCGAATATCAGCCGGATGAAATAAGGGCAGCGATGCGCGGCGACGGAACGGCGATTGCCGTCGCCTTCGGCGATCCGGTTCTACGTGCGGCGGGGATGCGAGACGACTCCTATGGGGAAGCCAGACGGTTTTTTGAATTGTCCGACCGACAACTCCATAAACTGGTCTGCTTCTGCCACTTCGGAGCGCATGTGAGCGCAAGTACCGTCGCCCATCAGGTCCGTTCGATCGCCACCCGCAGATCCAGTGGCACCCTCGCCTACCTGGCTTCTTTCTTCAAAAGATAGCCCGTATCGGCTTATGCAGCACAATCGGCGTGTCCGTTGCCGGAGCACTTGCCCGATGCCTCGGCTTTGTCGCCTGCAATGCGGGAACGGGCCGTGAACTGCGTTGCGTTCTGAAGATCGGGGCGTCCGGACGCCTCCGTCGCCGGAGCGCGCACGGTTGATTTCGGATGCTCCCGATCAAGCGTCTTTATGCACGGTCGCGAGGCGGTATGCCTCGACGCCGGTGGCGACCTTGCGGGCACTATGGTATCTGGGCGAAAGGATCTCTATACGGAGTTCCGGATTTTCCGGGGATATGCCGCGTGGCGAATTTTAGTGTGGATTTGTGTATAGTTGCCGGCAGAAGGCCGGGTCTGCTTGAACAGACGTTGGCAAGTTTCTGCGAGCGTAGCTTTGCTCATTTTTCCTTCTCGAACGTCCTCGTGAACATAGATCCGATATTCGGAACCGAAGAGGATGAAACCGAGTGCCTGCGCGTGGTCGGCGATCGCCTGCCCTCGGCCTCATTCTTCAGACCGAGCGAGCCGGGGTTCGGCGCCGCCGTCAAGCGCCTCTGGGCCAATACCCGTTCCGACTATGTGTTCCATCTCGAGGATGACTGGATCGCGCTGACCGACCTCGGCGAAGAGATTTTTGCCCCGTTTGCAGATCCGGCGGTAATGCAGGTTTCCTTTCACACGGCCGATCAGAATTGGAATATCGCAAAGGACGGTCATCTTCACGAGAGAAACGAGTATGCCCGGTTCCTCGGCATAAAAATCCCGCTTTTCAAGACTTTTCCGAAATTTACCACGTCCCCTTCCATCCTTCGCGGATCGTTCGCCCGGCAGGCTTCGAGCCTGATGGATCCTTCTCGGGATCCGGAAAAACAATTCTATTCCGGCGTCAACGCGGAGCTTGAACGGTTGGCTGCGCCGAACAAGAACTACATTTTCTCTCCCCAGCAGAGACCGGTCATCCGCGACACCGGACGAGAATGGAGAGACAATCGCAAGATTAAAAAAGTCATCGAAAATACGACTTCCTATTGGGTCGAGGAATAGCCGGCCAGCCTGCCCGCAACGTGCGCCGGGGCGCATTGTCATGCGGACTCATCCCATAAAGCAGCCACGCAACTCCCTCGGGGCCATTGGAAGAGTGTCCCGAGCCGGCCTGCTGGCAAAGCGTACTTGCCGCTTAATTTACCACCTCCGGTTTCAGCATTCGGTAACGCTCTGAATGTATATTAGGCGTCGATCAATTTGCGCGAGTATACTGGACGCCTCCGAATGAACCAATGCTCCGCCATCGGACCTGATCTGCAAACATCCTATCGCGAGCTTCTGGAAGACCTGTTCGAGGGCGCCCCGGGACCGACGATCATCAAGGATGCCGCGTCGCGTTTCCTGTTCCTCAACAGCAAGGCATGCGAGATGTTCAACGTGAACCTCGATGACGTGCTCGGCCACACGGACCATGACTTCCTACCTGCGGACGAAGCCGACCGAATCCAGAAGGTGGATGCAGGAGTGCTGGCAACCGGCGAGGAGCGGCGGTTCGAGGAGGAGGTCACCGGCCCGGATGGTTCGACCCGGACGCTTTTCACGCACAAGCGACGGTCTTTCCTGCCGGTGGCCGGCGGAAAGAAACCGGTCGTCGTAGTCGTCATTTCGGACATCACCAAACTTCGGCATGCCGAGCAGGTGCTGCGGGCCAGTGAGGAACACTATCGCTCCCTCGTTGAACTGCATCCCCAAACGCCGTGGTTGGCCGACGCGCAGGGAAACCTCATCGAAGTCGGCCCAGGGTGGCAGAACGCTTCCGGGCGGGAGGTCGGCGAAGCGCTGGGACGGGGATGGGAGAAGACCTTGCACCCGACGGACCGGCCCGAAGTGATTGCCAAATGGGAGTCCGCGGTCAAGACCGGCGCGCCGTTCGACATGATCTACAGGATCGGGACGGCGAAGGGGCGGTATCGGTGGTATCGGAACCGGGCGGCACCCCGGCTCGACGATAGCGGTGGGGTTGTCCGCTGGTACGGTTTGCTGGAGGATGTCCACGACCGCCAGCTTGCCCTCAAAGCCCTCCAGTCCAGCGAGCGCAGACTGCGCCAGCATCGGGACGAGCTTGAAAAGATCGTTCTGGCGAGGACGGCGGAAGTGCAGGAAAAGAACGTCGAGCTGGATCGCCTTCTCCAGCACGAACGGGGCATCAATGCGCTGCAGCGCCGCTTCGTAGGGATGATCTCGCACGAGTTCAGGACGCCGCTGGCCGTCATCGACGGAGCGGCTCAGCGGCTCACGCGCACGAAGGCGGCTGCGACTCCGCAGTTCCTGGAGGGAAAGGCCCTGCAGATCAAGAGCGCAGTCGCCCGCATGGTCGAGCTGATGGAAAGCATCCTCGCCGCCGGGCGGCTGGAGACAGGCACCATCGCGATCAACAAGAAGGCCGGTTCGCTCAGCGCGATTCTTCGCCAATGCATCACAAACCGAGCGGAGATCAGCAAGGGCCACATGATCAGCCACGATCTCGAAGCGCTTCCAGCCCTGCAGATGTTCGACGAGGCCGCGATAGAGCGGGTCTTTTCCAATCTGTTGTCAAACGCGGTGAAATATTCGCCCGCCGGCTCCAAAATCCGGGTCAGCGGATGGAAGGACGGTCGGCGGGTTCTGGTCAGCGTCAGCGATTCCGGCATCGGCATGGATGCTGACGACCTGCCGAAGCTGTTCGAGCCCTACTTCCGCGCCCGTAGCGCCACCGGCATCGCCGGAACGGGGATCGGTCTCAACATCGTCAAGGAAATTGTGGAGTTGCATGGCGGCTCGATCTCGGTCCAGAGCCTTCTGGGAAAGGGTACGACCTTCACGGTGGAGCTGCCGTTCGACGAAGTCAGACAGCAGCATTCGGCTTAGGCCGGCGCTGTCGCAGGAAGAACCTCACGCGGCAATCGATGAAGCCAGCCAGGATGTAAGTTCGTCTCGACCCATTGGCCTGCCCACCAGGTAGCCTTGCAGCTGATCGCAACCGGCAATTCGAAGAGCGTCCGCCTGGTCGGCGGATTCAATGCCTTCGGCGGTGACCGGTATCCCGAGGGCCTGAGCCAAGGAGATCGTAGCCGTCAGGACGTTCCGGCCGGTGCTGCCGTCATCCATGGCTTGAACCAGAGAGCGATCGATCTTCATCCGGTCGAAGCCGAACTCACGCAGCGTGCCGATACTGGCATAACCGGCGCCGAAATCATCAAGAGCAAAACAGATTCCGGCCGATTTCAGGGCGGTGATGGAGCGCCGTGCCTGCTCAGGATTCGACATCAGCACCGCTTCGGTGATCTCCAGTGTCAATCGCGAAGGATCAAACCCTTCCTCTTTCAGGACAGCAAGCACATCCCCGGCGAAGTTGGGGTTACATAGCTGGACCGGAGAAACATTGACCGACAGCGAGAGCGGCGACCATGCCCGGGACGCCACGATCGACTTCCGAAGCATCTGGAGCCCCAGGATATCGATCAATCCACATTTTTCCGCCAGAGGTATGAACGCATCCGGGCCGATGGCTCCTTCGGCACGACCCCATCTTGCCAGCGCCTCCACGCCCGTGATGTCGCCCGAGGCCGCCAAAGCCAGAGGCTGAAAGACCGGCTGGATCTCGTCATTCTGGAGGGCGCGCCGAAGGTCGCTTTCCAAACCGGCAATCTCTTCGCGCTGGCGATCAAGATCCGGGCGATAGGTGACCGCGCATCCCCTGCCCAATTCCTTCGCTTCATAAAGGGCCATATCCGCACGGCGAAGAAGTTCATGCGCATTTTCTGCGTCGTCGCGGGACGCAACGCCGATGCTTGCACCAATTTCGATCGTGCGGCCTTCGATGAGAAACGGTTTTTTGAGACGTTCAAGAACCTGATCGTCAAATTCGGCACGGTTTCCGGAGCCACGCTGGACCAGAGCGAATTCGTCGCCGCCCAACCGGGCGACACCGAATGCGTCTGCATGAACGTCGCGCAGAGCTTCCGCCACCAGCCTGATCAACTGATCCCCGATCGCATGCCCCCATGCATCGTTGACCGCCTTGAAGCCGTCGAGATCGATAAGGTGCAAAACCAGCACCTGGCTCTTGTCAGCCTGCATCAGCCGGTCCAGCCCTTCGATCAGACCGAGCCTGTTCAAGAGACCGCTGAGGCTGTCATGGGTGGCTTCATGTCGGGCGCGATCTGCCAGGCTCTTCAAGCGCCGCATTTCCGACCAGCCTGCAAACAGGACACCAACCAGATAAACGCCGAGGATGGCAATCGCCGCGGCAATAAAGGGGCGCGCCTCGTCAAAAATCGTGTTTCCAGGAGCGGCACTTGGCCAGGCCAGACGCGCGACTTGAATTCCATCCACATCCGCAAGCGGCGAATTCAGAAGATCGCCCGCCGCACGGTCGGTTATGTGGAGTTCCGGGAGCTGATGTTCCCTGGCCATTTGGGCCACGACTTCAGACGTCAGAGCTTTGAAGAAGCTGAGGACATAGTAGGTTGGATCCTCTGCCTGTGCCCCAAACGGCTGGATCGCTTCCGACGCCACCGCGATGATATCGTCGCCGTTTCTGAAAAAATTGACGATCGGGTCGATGCCAGGCCGAGCGGCGGCTTCCGTTTGCCCAGTAAATTTTGTGCCGAGATATTCGGTCGGGTCTATTATATCGCCCTTGAGATAGGCGATGCTCTTGCCGCCTGCTGGCGCCGTCAGCACTACTCCGTCATAAAGCGCGTAGTCCGCACTGGTCTTGCCCCAGTTCTCATAAACCCAGCCATCGAGATCCCCTTGCGTTATCGCCTTGTAGGCGTCATCCCAAACGGCATTGTCCCGCACGGTTGCGGCAAGTTTTTCCTTGAATGAGGAGACAGCCGCCTCTGCTGCCATAACAGCTCTGTTGTCGTCGAGCGCGTTCGCGGAATCGCGCATGCGGTCAACCACATGGGCTCCTATCCCACCCAGAAGCATGGCGACAAGAAGCAGCAGTGAAGTGGCAATGAACACGGAGTAGCCTTCACGGCTCTCCTTCGGGCGGCGTGCGAGCATGACGGATTCCAGCTTTATTGTTTGCCCAAGGCTGCAGAAGACGTCATGTCCGCATTGCGCTGCACGGTTCCACTAGCATATGCGAATATTAAAAATCACTAAATTACTTAGTCAACGACTCGTTAATATGTGGCCAGGCCAACTCTCACCTAGCCAGGCATTTCAACGCGGACGGGCTTTCTAGATGCTCCGCGCTCGCCTGAACGCCTCATCGGAGACCTGGTTCCGGCCAAGACCGACAGGTAACGGATACAACGAACCGGCATCCGGCCTGTGGGCACGCCGTCGATCGAACAGAAAGCCGGCCGCACGCTCTCACGGCTGGTTGGACGCCTTGACGAAATCGATGAAGGCCCGCAGGGGCGCTGGTACGAGCCGCCGGCCGGGATAATAGAGAAATGGTCCGGAAAATTGCTGCCACCATGGCTCGAGCACAGGTTCGAGAGAGCCATTGTCAAGATGGGGCCGCAACCAGTCCTCGAACAGCAACATAATGCCGGAGCCGGCAATCGCCGCTTCGACGGCAAGATCGGTTGCAGCACCTATCTGTACGATCAGCGGCCCCGTCGGATCGATCCGCACCACCTCGCCGTCCCGCTCGAATTCCCAAAGCAGCATTGCTCCGCTTGTAAAACGCCCGCGAATGCAGGCGTGGCCAAGCAGGTCGCGCGGATGATCGGGGCGACCGTGGCGATCGAGGTATGCCGGGGATGCTGCGGCCGCGAAGCGCTGCAGACGCGGGCCGATCGGCACCGCGATCATGTCCTGCTCCAATCGCTCGTCATAGCGGATGCCGGCATCGCATCCGGCAGCCAGGACATCGACGAAGCTGTCATCGGCGACGATCTCAAGCCGGATGTCCGGGTAGGCCGCGAGGAACCGCGGGACGATGGCCGGCAGCACCAGCCGGGCGGCGCTGACCGGTACATTGAGACGCAGCACGCCCGCAGGCTTGTCGCGAAACCTGTTGACCACATCGAGGGCAGCGTCGACCTCGGTGAGCGCCGGGGTCAGCCGAGCCAGAAGGCCTGCGCCTGCCTCCGTCGGCACCACGCTGCGTGTGGTGCGGTTGAGGAGCCTCACCCCGAGTTGCGCCTCGACACGCCGCACCGCCTCGCTCAATCCGGAGGCGCTGCTGCCAGAGGCCCGCGCGCCCTCGCGAAACCCGCCAGCGCGGGCCACTGCCACAAAAGCATTCAGATCACCCAGATCGATTTTCATCGTTCGAAATTCCGCACGGCCTGTACCAATTGTACCGGATTTTCGTGCAGGCTCTCAAGGTCTATGTCTATGTCGTTATGAAAAGGAGAGATCCCATGTCGAATATAGACCAGGCCGGCACATTTATCCTCGGCGACCGCAGTGTGAAACGTCTCGGTTACGGCGCCATGCAGCTTGCCGGCAAGGGTGTCTTCGGCCCACCGAAAGATCGCGACGCAGCTGTGACGGTCCTGCGCCAGGCAATTGCGGCCGGGGTCGATCATATAGACACAAGCGATTTTTATGGGCCGCACGTCACCAACCAGATCATCCGCGAGGCGCTTCATCCGTATCCCGACGATCTGGTGATCGTGACCAAGATCGGCGCCATGCGCGGGACCGACGGTTCATGGAACCCGGCATTTTCCGTCGAACAACTGACCCAGGCTGTCCACGACAACCTGCGCAACCTTGGTCGCGACGTCCTGGACGTCGTCAATCTGCGTGTGATGTTCGATGTCCACGGCCCCGCCGAAGGCTCGATCGAAGAGCCCCTGACGGTTCTCGCCGAGCTGCAGCGCAAGGGCCTTGTCCGCCATATCGGGCTCAGCAACGTCACGCCGGCACAGGTTGCGGAGGGCAGCAGGATCGCCAGGATCGTCTGCGTGCAGAACCAGTATAATCTCGCTCACCGGCAGGACGATGCCATGATCGACGATCTCGCCCGTGATGGCATCGCCTATGTGCCATTCTTCCCGCTTGGCGGCTTCAGCCCCCTTCAATCGTCGATCCTGTCGGACGTTGCCCAGCGCCTCGACGCCACGCCGATGCAGGTCGCGCTTGCCTGGCTGTTGCGTCGTGCGCCAAATATTCTGCTCATTCCGGGAACCTCGTCCGTGGCCCACCTGCGTGAAAACCTCGCCGCAACGGAACTTCAGCTGTCAGACGCCGTGATGACCGAGCTGGAAGGCGTCGCCGGCATCCGCGCCTGAGCACGCCGGTATGGCTCCATCCCGGGGTCGGAAAAATCGACGCACGGCATTTGCCTTTACGCGCGCTTTCGCTAAAAATGAAAGAAAAGCGAACGGAGGGGTGAGATGTTCATCACGGACCGCCAGGGAAAGATTGTCGAACTTGCGAAGTCGGCGGGGCGAGTCCTCGTCGACGACCTGGCGGCCAAGTTCTCGGTAACCTCGCAAACAATCCGCAAAGATCTGAATGATCTGTGCGACAAGCAAATCCTCACGCGGATCCATGGCGGCGCCACTCTTCCTCGCAGCAACGAGAATGTCCGCTATGACGCTCGCCGGCAGATCGCCGCCGCGGAAAAGCAGGCGATCGGCGTCGCCGCTGCCAACCTCATCCCGGACAACGCCTCTCTCCTCATCAATATCGGCACCACCACGGAAGCCGTCAGCGAGGCGTTGGTCAACCACCGGGAACTCATGGTAATTACCAACAATATCAATGTAGCCAACAGGTTACGTCTTCTCGACGAAATCGAGGTCGTCATCGCCGGCGGCGTCGTTCGACAGTCGGACGGCGGGATTGTCGGCGAAGCCGCGGTCGATTTCATCCGCCAGTTCAAGGTCGATTACGCGATTATCGGCGTTTCGGCGATCGACCCGGATGGAGCTCTTCTCGACTATGATTTTCGCGAAGTGAAAGTTGCCCAGGCGATCATCGCCAACGCCAGACACGTGATCCTGGTTGCCGACTCGACAAAATTCGAGCGCACCGCCCCCGTCCGTATCGGCCAGATCTCGCAGGTTCAAACCTTTATCACGGATCACTGCGCCTCTCCTTCCATCCGGGAAATCTGCCTGCAGAACGGCGTTGCCCTCGTGGAGACTTTAAAGATGAATGCTGAGGTTCATTAGCCTTTCGGTTTCGTTTGACATTCGGAATATTTTCGATTTAATCCTTTAAAAGTTCACAATGCCTAGTGGCTTGCTGCCGTTCCGGACCAGCGAGGGAAATGATGGGTCAAAAAATCCACGATATCTTCGTGATCGGCGGCGGCATAAACGGCTGCGGCATCGCACGCGATGCAGCCGGGCGCGGCTATTCGGTCGCGCTGGCGGAGATGGATGATTTTGCCTCGGGTACCTCCTCCGGCGCCACCAAACTCATCCACGGCGGCCTGCGCTATCTCGAACATTACGAATTCAGGCTCGTGCGGGAATCGCTGATGGAGCGCGAAACCCTCTGGGCCATGGCGCCGCACATCATCTGGCCGATGCGCTTCGTCCTGCCCTATCACAAGGGCGGGGTTCGTCCCGCATGGCTGATCCGCCTCGGCCTGTTTCTCTACGATCATCTCGGCGGCCGAAAGCTGCTGCCGCCGACCGCGGTGCTCGACATGCGCACCGATCCGGCTGGAAAGCCGCTGAAGCCGCTTTTTACCAAGGCATTCGAATATTCCGACGGCTGGGTGGACGATGCCCGCATGGTCGTGCTGAACGCCCGGGATGCGGCCGACCGCGGCGCCTTGATCCTGCCGCGCACCCGGGTGGTCGCCGCTCGCCGGGAAGACGGCCTCTGGACAATCGAGACCGTCGGCGCCAGTACCGGCAGGACCGAGACCTATCAGGCCCGCATGCTGGTGAATGCCGCCGGCCCCTGGGTGGATCAGGTGATCCGCGAGGCGCTCGGCAACAACGACGCCCGCCATGTGCGCCTTGTCCAGGGCAGCCATATCGTCGTGAAAAAGAAATTCGAGGGATCCCGCGCCTATTTCTTTCAGAACCGGGACAATCGCATCATTTTCGCGATCCCCTACGAGAACGACTTCACCCTTATCGGCACCACCGACCGGGATTATTCCGGCAATCCGAAGGATGTGAAGATCACCGACGAGGAGACAAGCTATCTCTGCAACGCGGCGAGTGAGTATTTCCGGGAGCCGGTGCTGCCGGCCGACATCGTCTGGACCTACTCCGCCGTTCGGCCGCTTTTTGACGACGGCGCCTCGAAGGCGCAGGAAGCAACGCGCGATTATGTGCTGAAGGTCGATGTCACTCAGGGCGCGCCTCTGCTCAACGTCTTCGGCGGCAAGCTGACCACCTATCGCCGCCTTTCGGAACATGCGCTGGAGAAAATCGGCGAAGCGATCGGGGCAAAGGGACATTCCTGGACGGCGAAAAGCCATCTGCCCGGCGGCGATTTTGCGGCACAGGGCTACGAGGCCGAAGTGGCAGGGCTCAAGGCCCGCTATCCGTTTCTGGAAGAAAGGCAGGCGCGGCGCCTGGTGCGCCGGTACGGAACCCGCGCGGCGGTGATCCTCGGCGGCGCGGCCAAGATGCAGGATCTCGGTCACCACTTCGGGGGAGATCTCTACGAGGCTGAAGTGAAATATCTTGTCGATCGTGAATGGGCCATGAGCGCGGAAGACGTGCTCTGGAGGAGAACCAAGGACGGTCTGCGGTTGAGTGAACCGGAAAAAGAATATCTGGAGGAGTACATGGCCGCTATACCGGCAAAAATGGCCGGATAAGCGGCATGTGTTCCCAGTGTGAGGAGGCACGGGAACCCGAATGCTGGAAATGCGCAACGTCGCCAAGATGGTGGGGGGTGAGTACCATATTCATCCGACCAATCTTGCACTGGATCGCGGCACGCTGAATGTTCTGTTAGGCCCGACGCTCTCGGGCAAGACGTCGCTCATGCGATTGATGGCCGGGCTCGACCGTCCCACCAGCGGCTCGGTATACTTCGACGGTGCCGACGTCACCGGCGTCGCGGTGCAAAAACGCAACGTCGCGATGGTCTACCAGCAGTTCATCAACTATCCGGCCCTGACCGTCTACGAAAACATCGCCTCGCCGATGCGGATCGCCGGAAAGGACACCACGACAATCGACCGGGAAGTCCGCAAGGCTGCGGAATTGCTGCGATTGACGCCCTATCTCGATCGCACGCCGCTCAACCTTTCCGGGGGACAGCAGCAGCGTACGGCGCTCGCCCGCGCACTCGTCAAGAATGCGAGCCTGGTGCTGATGGACGAGCCGCTCGCCAATCTGGACTACAAGCTTCGCGAGGAACTGCGCGAGGAACTGCCGAAAATCTTCGCGCAATCCGGCGCCATCTTCGTTTATGCGACGACCGAACCGTCCGAAGCCCTGCTGCTCGGCGGCAATACGGCGACGCTCTCGGAAGGACGGATCACGCAGTTCGGGCCGACAATCGAGGTCTACCGGCGCCCTGCGGACCTGGTGACGGCCAAGACATTCGCCGATCCGCCGCTCAACTTCATCGATGTGGTCAAGTCCGGCGGATCGTTCCGATATCAGGAGGCAGACAGTCTCGCGGTGCCCCCGCATCTGTCCGGTGTGCCGGACGGGCCCGTGACGATCGCCTTTCATCCGCATCACCTAGGGCTCGTGGCCCAGACCGCGAATGCGGCGAGGCTGAAGGCCCAGACGCAGATCTCGGAAATCACGGGCTCCGAAAGCTTCGTGCACATGCACTACAACGGCGTGCGCTGGGTCATGCTGGCACCCGGCATCCACGAAATCGATCCGGATACGGAAATCGAGCTCTTCCTCGATACCCGTCATCTGATGGCTTTCGGAACAGACGGCCGCGCCATCGCGGCGGCGGCTTGAGGAGGCGAACATGGCACGCATCACGCTCGATCACATCCGCCACGCCTACGGTCCCAACCCGAAATCCGACGCCGCCTACGCATTGCGCGAGGTGGACCACGAATGGGCCGACGGCGGCGCCTATGCCCTGCTCGGCCCCTCCGGCTGCGGCAAGACCACCCTCCTGAATATCATTTCCGGCCTGCTGCAGCCGTCCCACGGACGTATTCTCTTCGATGGAAACGACGTCACCAATCTTTCCACGCAGGAACGCAACATTGCCCAGGTTTTCCAGTTTCCGGTGATCTACGATACGATGACGGTTTACGACAATCTGGCGTTTCCCCTGCGCAACAGAGGGATCGCCGAACCGGATGTCGATCGTCGCGTCCGCGAGATGCTTGAAATCATCGACCTCTCGGACTGGTCGAACCGCAAGGCCCAGCGGCTTACGGCCGACCAGAAGCAGAAGATCTCGCTCGGGCGGGGTCTCGTCCGCAACGACGTCAACGCTATCCTGTTCGATGAACCTCTAACGGTCATCGATCCGCATATGAAATGGGTGCTCCGGTCCCAGCTGAAGCGCTTCCACAAGCAATTCGGCTTCACCATGGTCTATGTCACCCATGACCAGACGGAAGCGCTCACCTTCGCCGACAAGGTGGTCGTCATGTACGACGGGCAGATCGTCCAGATCGGAACCCCGGCTGAGCTCTTCGAAAGGCCCAGCCATACATTCGTCGGTTATTTCATCGGCTCTCCCGGCATGAATGTGATGCCCGCCGAGATCCATGGCAGCACGATCACGCTCGGGAGCGAAACGATCGTCCTCGACCATGCACCGAAGATTGCCGCGGGAGACAAGGTCGAGCTCGGCATTCGGCCGGAATTCATCCGCATCGGCCGCGAAGGCATGCCGGTGACGGTGACGCGTGTCGAGGATATCGGCCGGCGGAAGATCGTTCGCGCCAACCTTGCGGGGCAGCCGATCGCGATCGTCGCTTCCGAGGATATCGAATTCCCGGCGGAACCCCGCGTCACGTTCGATCCCGGGGCGCTGAATATCTATGCCAATTCATGGCGCGTCGGCAGGGAGGCCTGAACCATGGAAAAGACGTGGAACAACAAGGCCTGGTTTCTGGTGCTTCCGGTGCTGCTTCTCGTCGCCTTCTCGGCGGCCATTCCGCTGATGACCGTCGTGAACTACTCGGTCCAGGATACGTTCGGCAACAATGCGTTCTTCTGGGCCGGCACCGACTGGTTCGACGATATCCTGCATTCGGCCCGTTTCTGGGAAGCCCTGCAGCGCAATCTGCTTTTCTCCTTCATCATCCTTGCGCTTGAAATTCCGCTCGGCATCTTCATTGCGCTGAACATGCCGAAGAAGGGTCTCGGCGTGCCTGTCTGCCTGGTGCTGATGGCCCTGCCGCTTCTCATCCCGTGGAATGTCGTCGGCACGATCTGGCAGGTCTTCGGGCGGGTCGATATCGGCCTCCTGGGACATACGCTGGCGGCACTCGGCATCGACTACAACTACGTGCGCGATCCAGTGGATGCCTGGATCACCGTCATCATCATGGATGTCTGGCATTGGACGAGCCTCGTCGTGCTCTTGTGCTACGCCGGTCTCGTCTCCATTCCGGATGCCTATTATCAGGCGGCCAAGATCGATGGCGCTTCGCGGTGGTCGGTCTTCCGCTACATCCAGCTGCCGAAGATGAAACGGGTGCTGCTGATTGCCGTCCTCTTGCGCTTCATGGACAGTTTCATGATCTACACGGAGCCTTTCGTGGTCACGGGCGGGGGCCCGGGAAACTCCACGACCTTCCTGTCGATCGATCTCGTCAAGACGGCCGTCGGTCAGTTCGACCTCGGGCCGGCCGCCGCCATGTCGATCGTCTACTTCCTGATCATCCTGCTGCTGTCATGGATATTCTACACCGTGATGACCAGCAGCGATGCAGACGCTTGAAGGGAGGAGAAGAACGATGGCAAGGACAATCAAATACAAGCCTGCAGGCAATTTCTCCTGGCTGGTCTCGACGATCTACATCATCTTCCTGTTGCTGCCGATCTACTGGCTCGTCAACATGAGCTTCAAGGAGAACGCCGAGATCACCGGCGCCTTCTCGCTCTGGCCGCAGAACCCGACGATCCGGAACTACATGGTGATCTTCACGGACCCTTCCTGGTACAACGGCTATATCAACTCCATCATCTATGTGGGGCTGAACACCGCGATCTCGGTCCTGGCGGCATTGCCGGCAGCCTATGCCTTTTCCCGCTACCGGTTCCTCGGCGACAAACATCTGTTCTTCTGGCTGCTCACCAACCGGATGGCGCCGCCCGCCGTCTTCGCCCTGCCCTTCTTCCAGCTCTACTCGGCCTTCGGTCTCATCGATACGCATATCGCGGTGGCGCTTGCCCACTGCCTGTTCAACGTGCCGCTTGCCGTCTGGATCCTGGAAGGTTTCATGTCGGGCGTGCCGAAGGAAATCGACGAGACCGCCTATATCGACGGGTACTCGTTCCCAAGGTTCTTCGTGAAGATCTTCATGCCGCTGATCGCCTCGGGCATCGGCGTCGCGGCCTTCTTCTGCTTCATGTTTTCCTGGGTGGAACTGCTGCTCGCCCGCACGCTGACGACGACGGCCGCCAAGCCGATTTCCGCCATCATGACGCGCACCGTTTCCGCCTCGGGCATGGACTGGGGCGTGCTGGCGGCCGCCGGCGTGCTGACCATCGTTCCCGGCGCGCTCGTCATCTACTTCGTTCGAAACTACATCGCCAAGGGCTTTGCCCTCGGCCGGGTCTGACAAGGAGGAACCACGCATGAACCTTTCATGGATGGCCTGGACGCTGCCGACGGCCCTGTTCTTTCTGACGATCCTCGCCCTGCTCATCGGCATGAGCATCTGGGAATATTTCGCGCCCGGGGGTGCACCCAGGGTCGGCATTCTGCGTTTCGAGACGACGCGGGGAGACCGGCTCTTCATCTCGCTGCTCGGCGCGGCATTCATTCATCTCGCATGGTTGGGGCTCATCGGTCCCAACCTGTGGTGGGCTCTTGCCCTGGCAGTGGTCTACGCAATCGGCGTCTTCCGCTTCGTCTGAAAGGCAAGCTGAAAAGGTGGCGGGAGGACCGCCACTCGGTACGAAAATTGCAATCGCAAAACTCTGGGAGGATAAAATGCGACGGCATCTTATGACAACGACGGCAGCGGTACTGCTTGCTCTGACCGGTTCCGCCTATGCCGGTATGGATGAGGCAAAGCAATTCCTGGACAAGGAGGTGGGTGACCTCTCGACGCTTTCCCGCGCCGAACAGGAAAAGGAGATGCAATGGTTCATCGACGCGGCAAAACCGCTTGCCGGCCTCGATATCAAGGTCGTCTCCGAAACGATCACCACGCATGAATACGAATCGAAGGTGCTGGCACCCGCCTTCACAGCAATCACCGGCATCAAGGTCACCCATGACCTGATCGGCGAAGGCGACGTGGTCGAAAAGCTCCAGACCCAGATGCAATCGGGCGAAAATATCTACGACGGTTATGTCAACGACTCCGATCTGATCGGCACGCATTGGCGTTACCAGCAGGCCCGCCCGCTCACAGACTGGATGGCTGGCGAAGGCAAGGACGTCACCAACCCCGGCCTCGATCTTGAGGACTTCATCGGCCTCAAGTTCACGACGGCACCGGACAAGAAGCTCTACCAGCTGCCGGACCAGCAGTTCGCCAACCTCTACTGGTTCCGCTACGACTGGTTCAACGACGCCAAGAACAAGGCCGACTTCAAGGCCAAGTATGGCTACGAGCTTGGCGTGCCAGTCAACTGGTCGGCCTATGAGGACATCGCCGAGTTCTTCACCGGTCGCGACGTGGGCGGCAAGAAGGTCTATGGCCACATGGACTACGGCAAGAAGGACCCGTCGCTCGGCTGGCGCTTCACCGACGCCTGGCTGTCCATGGCCGGCAACGGCGACAAGGGCCTCCCGAACGGCCTGCCGGTCGACGAATGGGGCATCAAGGTCAACGAAAAGTCGCAGCCGGTCGGCTCCTGCGTCGCGCGCGGCGGCGACACGAACGGCCCGGCAGCCGTCTACTCGATCCAGAAATACCTCGACTGGATGAAGGCCTATGCGCCGGCCGCCGCCCAGGGCATGACCTTCTCGGAATCCGGACCCGTGCCGGCTCAGGGCGAGATCGCCCAGCAGATGTTCATGTACACGGCCTTCACCGCCGACATGGTGAAGGCAGGCCTGCCCGTCATGAACCAGGACGGCACGCCGAAATGGCGTTTCGCACCGTCTCCGCATGGCGTCTACTGGAAGGACGGCATGAAGCTCGGCTATCAGGACGTCGGCTCCTGGACGCTGATGAAGTCCACGCCCACCAACCGCGCCAAGGCGGCCTGGCTCTATGCCCAGTTCGTCACCTCGAAGACGGTGGACGTCAAGAAGAGCCATGTCGGCCTGACCTTGATCCGCGAAAGCACCATCCGGCACAAGAGCTTCACGGACCGCGCGCCGAAACTCGGCGGCCTGATCGAGTTCTATCGTTCCCCGGCCCGCGTCCAGTGGTCGCCGACCGGCACCAACGTGCCTGACTATCCGAAGCTGGCGCAGCTCTGGTGGCAGGCGATCGGCGATGCGTCATCGGGCGCCAAGACCGCCCAGGCGGCCATGGACTCGCTTTGCTCCGAGCAGGAAAAGGTCCTGCAGCGCCTGGAGCGTGCCAAGGTCCAGGGAGACATGGGACCGGCGCTCGCCGAGGAACACGATCTTGCATACTGGAACAAGGATGCAGTCGCGAAAGGCAATCTCGCTCCGCAGCTCAAGGTCGCCAACGAGAAGGAAAAGCCCGTTACCGTCAACTACGACGAGCTCGTCAAGAGCTGGGCCGACGCCAAGAAGTAAGCCGGTTTCGCCGGGCGCTCAACGCGCCCGGCGGCCACCTTGTGCAAAGTCATCGTCGCCGGCGCCGCTTGAGCCTGGATGGATTGCCTGAGGAAGCTCAGCTGCCCAGCCGCTCCTTGCGGAACGCTGCCGACACCGTCTCTGCGGCAAGCAACGCCGTGTTTGCGTCGGTCTGGTAGTTGCTTACGGAAATCCGCATGACGTCCATCCCTCTCCACTTGGCTCCGGTCACGAAGATCGTCCCCTCGCGCTGCAACCGCGCAATGGTTCTTCTCGTCACCTCGTCGGCATCGTTCGTCGAAAGATCCCTGCCAAAGCGGCAGATGACCTGATTTAGGTCGACGTCGTTCAGGATCTCGATCCCCGGCTCGCGCGACAGATGATCCGCGATGATCCGCGCCGAGGAGCAACAACCTTCGACGAGACGGGCGATGCCGTTGCGGCCGAGGTGCTTCATCATTGCCCAGGTCGCGAACCCGCGCGCTCGTCTTGAAAGCTCCGGCACATAATGTGAAGGATCCCGCTCCCCTTCCGCCGCAATGGGGAGGTAACTGGCAGCGATCGTCATGGCGCGCCGGTGGGCGACTTCGTCCCTTACGATCGCATAACCGCTATCGTAGGGGGTCTGGAGCCACTTATGGCCATCGGTGGCCCAGCTATCCGCCAACTCCACCCCAGGACAAAGATGTCGCGTCGAAGGAGAAGCCTTGGCCCACAGACCGAATGCGCCATCCACATGCACCCAGGCACCCCCGTTCCTGGCGATCGGGACAAGCTCGGCGAACGGATCGAAAGCTCCCGTGTTGATCTGACCTGCCTGAAGGATGGCAATCTTGGGGCCAGCCGCTTTGCTGACCGCTTCCTCGAAACGCCCTGCAAGAATACGCCCCTGCGCATCCGTGGCTATCCTGATCACGCGGTCATGCCCAAGCCCCAGGAACTGCAAGGCTGAAAAAACCGTCGTATGGGCATCGTCACCCATGAGAACGGTGATCGGCGGCGCACCGAAAAGGCCATCTGCATCGACATCCCAGCCGGCTCGGCGAAGCACCTCGCCTCTTGCGGCAGCCAGACAGCTGAAATTGGCTACGGTCGCTCCGGTCACAAAGCCCACGGAAGATTGCGCAGGCAGGCCGAGAACGTCCAGCAGCCAGGTGGCTGCGACCTTCTCGAAGGACGCGGCGGCAGGGGACGCGGTGTGATTACCTGCATTTTGCCCCCAGGCGCTCGTGAGGAAGTCCGCCGCCACGCCCATCGGATGTGAGCCGCCGATCACCCATCCGAAGAAACACGGCCCGGTCATCCGGTGAAGGCCCGGTTCGGCCTTTTCCACGAGATCCAGAAGGACGTCCTCCATCGCGAGAGTTTCCGGCTGGAGGTCTTCGACGAGCGTCGCCAGGCATTCCTGGTATTGCAGCTGCGGCCGGTGGAGCCGGGGCTCGGCCTGTCGGAAGCCGGCGGCCAGGTGCGCCGCCTGCGCGAAAAGTGCGTCTATGCCCTCAGCCATGGACCGTACCTCCGTGTCGTCGCGACTGGACGGCTACGCGCGCCAAGCTACCATACGGCGCGCAATATATCGACCTGGGGCAGAGAACTTTGCAAACCTTCGACAACCCGTTCGGCACGAGGTTGTTACCTATGTCTTAGGTACGGATTGTTACCTATGTGTCCGGGCCGGACAGAAATGAAGTGGTGCCGCTTGCAGGACTCGAACCTGCGACCCCATCATTACGAATGATGTGCTCTACCACCTGAGCTAAAGCGGCACGGGCAGCGACCGGTTTTGCCGGGGCTGCGAGTGATGCGGCTGATACAGGCAATGACCTGCGATTTCAAGCCGGGTTTTTGGCTTCTCGACGATTTTCCTGAAAAGACGGTTCTTCTCCAGCCGCTGGTTCAAACTGCGAGGCGCTCGCGCGCTGCACGGTATTCGCTTTCCAGCCGGTCGACGAGTTCGGCGACCGGGACTATCGCCTTGACCGCGCCGACCCCCTGACCCGCGCCCCAGATCTCCTTCCAGGCCTTCGGCCCGCTGACCGCCTGGTCGAAATCCATCTTGGACGGATCGGCGACCGGAAGTGCGTCCGGGTCCATGCCTGTGGCGGTGATCGAACCCTTCAGGTAGTTGCCGTGTATGCCGGTAAAATAGTTGGAGTAGACGACGTCGGCAGCGTTCGAATCGACGATCATCTGCTTGTAGCCCTCGACGGCGCGTGCCTCCTTCGTGGCGATGAAAGGCGAGCCGATATAGGCCATGTCGGCGCCCATGGCCTGGGCCGCGAGGATGCCGCCGCCGGTGGCGATCGCGCCGGCGAGCAACAATGGCCCATCGAACCATTCCCGGATTTCCTGTACCAGCGCGAAAGGCGAAAGCGTGCCGGCATGCCCGCCGGCGCCGGCGGCGACCGCGATCAGCCCGTCGGCGCCCTTGCGGATCGCCGAATTGGCGTGGCGGTTGTTGATGATGTCGTGCAGCACGATGCCGCCATAGGAATGCACGGCTGCATTCACCTCCGGCACCGCCCCGAGCGAGGAGATGACGATCGGCACCTTGTATTTCACGCACATCATCAGGTCGTGCTCCAGGCGTTTGTTGGAGGTATGGACGATCTGGTTGACGGCAAAGGGTGCAGCGGGCCGCTCCGGATTGGCGGCGTCGTAGGTGGCAAGATCCTCGGTGATCATGGCCAGCCACTCGTCGAGCTGGCTTTCCGGCCGCGCATTGAGGGCCGGGAAGGCGCCGACGACGCCGGCCTTGCATTGCGCCAGCGTCAGTTCCGGATGGGAAATGATGAACAATGGCGACGCGATCACGGGCAGGCGGAGCCTGTCCCTGAGGACTGCTGGAAGCATGGATCAAAAACCTCCCGATTGACCTTTACGCAAACGTAAATCCGTCTACCAGATCGCAGGCAATGCGAAAAGCCGGTGGAAAGATTTTTAAAGGGGACTTCACGACGCACCGGCACATGGCCGCCGACATATCCTGTCCTTATTTTTGGCCATGGTGCAGTCGAAGGCGGTGCTTGCAGTTCCGCGGCGGAGAGGTTACCGAAACGTAAACTCCCGCGCAGTGGGAACGAATATGAAGAAGGACCGGCAGTGAGCGGTTTGGAAACGGCCATCAGGAACGCACTGGATCGCTCGAACCGGGCGGACCGGGAGATCAGGGCGCGTATTTATCAGTCGGCGCGCCAGGCGCTGGACGCCGGCCTTCGCAAGCAGGGCGTTACCGACCGGTTGATCATCATGCAGCAGCATGAACTCCTGGAGCGGAAGATCCACGAGATCGAAATGGCGGAAGTCGAGCGCCTGGCCGAACCGGCATCCGAGCCCGTCGTTGAGCTCGAACCGCAGCTCCCATATGCCGCAGAACCGATCGCGGTGGAGTCTCCGGTCATGCCGGCCAGTCCGCGGCCGGAAGCGCCGCAACGGTCTGTGGCACCACCGCCTGTAGCGCCGTCCATCGATACCGCTTCGGGTGAGAAGCGCGCGCCAGCCGCTGCGGCCATGTCCCCGGGGGATCTCGGCGGTGTCAGCCCCGCGCGCGGCCAGCGGATCGAAGCCCAGCAATTCCAACCGGAACCTACCGCGAATACGGCAAAGCCTGGCAAGCCGAACAAGAGCGCCCGCCCGTCATCCGACAGCGGCCTGGACATTCCCCCGGAACGGGCCGCCCAACCGCGAAAGCGTCGAGGTTTCCTGTCGCATCTCCTGACCTGGGTCATCACGCTTGGCGTGGTCGGCGGTGCCTGCTGGTGGTTCTACCAGTCCGGACTGGTGCAATCGATCATCGAGGAAGCGATGAAATCGGCCGATCGCTCCGTGGCCGGCCAGGGAGCGGGTGGCCCCGTCGCCTTCGATCCGCGCCGCGGTTTCTCGGATGAATGGGTGGAGATCTTCGTACCCGCAAAGGCGGCTGAACTGAAAGCCGGCGGCCAGGCGAAAGTCGAAGCGGTGGCCGCCTCGGAAGGGCAGGCTGTCCGAATCGCATCGGCGACGTCAGGCGACGGCGGCGACGTCTCGGTCGAAGTGCCACCGGAAGTGCTGCGCGAAATGGCCGGCAAGAGTTCGACGGTGGCGCTGACCCTGCAGTCGGGGCAGAACAGTTCCGTGCAGCTGTCTGTCCGCTGCGATTTCGGGAGCCTCGGCAACTGCAGCCGTCATCGCTTCACGGCAACGCAGGAGAAGCTGGAGGCGCTCTTCCGGGTGACCTTCGAGCGGTCGCTGGCGCCCAATCGGCCCGGCCGCCTGGTCTTCAACAGTGGTATCGACGGCGCGGACCGGGCGGTGCTGCTCTATTCGGTGCGCATCCTGCCCGGCCAATGAACTTCACTTGAGGAATTTCGGGCCAAACCCGAAGATTTTTTCGTCGATCCCGCCGATGGCGTCCTTGTCCTTGCCCTCGTAGTCGAGCGAGAGCAGCATATGGCGGATGACGTTGAGGCGGGCGCGGCGCTTGTCGTTGGCCCGCACGACCGCCCATGGCGTCTCCTTGTTATGGGTCCTTTCGAGCATAGCGTCGCGCTTCTCGGTGTAATCGTCCCATTTGTTGAACGCGGCGATATCCATCGGCGACAGTTTCCAGATTTTCAGCGGATCATGCCGCCGGTCATGGAAACGCTTGAGCTGCATCTCGCGGCCGATATCGAGCCAGAACTTGAAGAATATGATGCCTTCGTCGGAAATCGTGTCTTCGAAGCGCGGAACAGCCTTCATGAAATCCTTGTATTGTTCCGGCGTGCAGAAGCCCATCACCGGCTCCACCCCGGCCCGGTTGTACCAGGAGCGGTCGAACAGCACGATCTCTCCCGATGTCGGGAAATGCGAGATGTAACGCTGGAAATACCACTGGCCGGCCTCGGTCTCCGTCGGTTTGTTGAGCGCCACAACCCGGGCCGAACGTGGATTGAGATAGGCATTGATCGAAAAGATCGTGCCGCCCTTCCCGGCCGCATCGCGGCCCTCGAACAGCGCCATCATCCGCTTGCCGGTCGCCTTCAGCCAGAACTGCACCTTGACGAGTTCGACCTGCAGCTTTTCGAGCTGCTTTGCGTATTTGTCCTTGTCCAGCTTGTCGTCATAGGGATATCCACCGGAGCCTAGGGCATGTTCTTCGATCCAGGCCGGCAGAACCGGGTCGTCGATATCGAACCGCTTGAGCTTGCCGTTGATGTCAATGTTGACTGCCCGGCTTTCGGTTTCATCCGCCATGATACTGCTTCCTCCGATCGATCCCCGTACGGGGCGGTAGCCGATATGTAACGCAAGTTCGAAATTCTGCTACCGTCCGGATAGCGCCATTTTTCCGATATCCCACGGGAGGCGATGTATATCTGTCATGCAAGGGATATATGAGCGCGTGTTCAACCTGTGAAAGCTGCGAGTCTATCTGTGGAGTCGGTACTGGAGAAATGGCGTCGGGGTCCGGGCCTGCTCGTTGCGAGGGCTCGCCGGGAACGGCCTCTGTTGCTGCTTCTGACCCTTCTGGCGGTGATCGCCTTTCTGATCGGAATGGATTGGGTGGGTGTCCTCGTGGGCTGGCTGCTGCTGGTGATGGTGGTTGTCGGCCGCAAGCCTGTCATTCTTCCGCCGCCGGTGCTCAAGGTCGTCGAGAAGGAGGAGCCGGGCGTTCATCAGCCATTACCTCAGGTGGCGGCAACGCTCGGTGCCTTGGATATCCCGGCTTTCGTGCTCGGCGGGGACGTCACGGTTCTCTATCAGAACAAGGCCGCCGAAAGGGCCTTTGGAGCTCTTTCGCCCGGGTCGCATCTTTCGGCACGGCTGCGGTCCCCCGGCATTCTCGACATGGTGCGGGAAACCATTGCCACCGACGAGCCGAACCAGATCGAGCATTCCGAGCGGCTGCCCTCCGAGCGCGTCTACACCCTGCGCATCGCGCCCATCGATCTCGGCCAGCCGATGCTGCAAAGCTCCGAAGTAGCGACGCAGAAGCTCTATCTGCTGTCTTTCAGGGACATTTCGGAATTGCGCCGTATCGATCGGATGCGCTCGGATTTCGTCGCCAATGCCAGCCATGAGCTGCGTACACCGCTTGCCTCACTGCGAGGCTTCATCGAAACCCTGCAGGGCCCGGCACGCTCTGACCCCGCCGCGCATGAGCGGTTCCTCGCCATCATGTTCGATCAGGCGACCCGCATGAGTCGTCTTGTCGATGACCTCATGTCGTTGTCGCGCCTCGAGCTCAAGTCCCATATCGCACCGGACCAGACGATCGACCTGAAGCCGCTGATCGGTCATGTGCGGGATGCGCTGGTTCCGCTCGCCGACGATCTCGGGGTTGAAATCCGCACGCATCTGCCGGAAGGCAAGGTGGAAGTTCTCGGCGACCGCGACGAACTGGTCCAGGTTTTCGAGAACCTGATCGAGAACGCCTGCAAATACGGCCAGGAAGGCAAGTTCGTGGACGTCTATCTGCGCAACGGCGCCTCCGATCCGGTGGAAGTGACCGTCGTCGACCAGGGGCCGGGCATTCCGGCCGAGCACGTTCCGAGGCTGACCGAGCGCTTCTACCGGGTCAGCGTGGCCGACAGCCGCTCCAAGAAAGGGACGGGTCTCGGCCTTGCAATTGTCAAGCACATCCTAACCCGCCACCGAGCGCGCCTGATCGTCAAGTCGGAAGTGGGCAAGGGAAGCCAGTTCACTGTCAGGTTCTGACATAAAACCTTCTCACTGCAAGGCTGTGCATTAATTTTATATATGAATATCAATATCTTGATATGTCACAAATGTTTCATCGAACTGACATAAAAGGAAGAGGCTACAGCGGCTAAGACAAGCGGGCCGAGCGTTGGCGAGAGCGAGAGCCAGCGCCGTCCGCATTCACACAAGCCCATGACGGGAGATTCCTCATGAACATCCTTAAACTTTCAGCAGCCGCCTTGGTGGCCTCCGTTGCGTTTGCCGGCGCTGCCGCTGCACGCGACCAGGTCCAGGTTGCCGGTTCCTCCACGGTTCTTCCCTATGCGAAGATCGTTGCCGAAACCTTCGGGGAAACCTTCCCGAACTTCAAGACGCCGATCGTCGAGTCGGGCGGCACCGGCGCTGGCCTCAAGGAGTTCTGCAAGGGCGTCGGCGAAGCCACGATCGACATTGCAAATGCTTCCCGCGCGATCAACAAGTCTGAAGCCGAAGCCTGCAAGGCCGCCGGCGTGACCGACATCCAGGAAATTCGCATCGGTTACGACGGCATCGTCTTCGCCACTGCCAGCAGCAACGGCGAGATGAAGCTCGAGCCGAAGGATATCTACAAGGCTCTTGCCGCTCAGGTCGTCGTTGACGGCAAGCTCGTCGCCAACCCCTACAAGAACTGGTCGGAGATCAACCCCACGCTTCCGAAGGGTCCGATCGCAGCCTACATCCCGGGCGAAAAGCACGGCACCCGCGAAGTTTTCGAACTGAACGTTCTTGCCGCAGGCTGCAAGGATTCCGGCGCGACCGACGTCATCTCCAAGGAAATCGCTGACAAGGCTGCCCAGGGCAAGGCTTGCGTCGCTGTCCGCAAGGACGGCGTTGCTGTGGACATCGACGGCGACTACACCGAGACTCTCGCTCGTATCGCCGCCAACAAGACCGGCGTTGGCGTATTCGGCCTCGCTTTCTATGAAAACAACGCCGACAAGCTGAAGGTCGCGACCGTGCGCGGCATCAAGCCGACCGCGGCCACAATCGCTGACGGCACCTACCCCGTTTCCCGTCCGCTGTTCTTCTACGTGAAGAAGGCTCATCTGGGCGTCGTCCCCGGCCTCAAGGAATACGTCGAGTTCTTCCTCTCCGACGATATGGTCGGCCCTGACTCGCCGCTCGTCGAGTATGGCCTGGTTGCCGCCCCGGACGCACAGCGCGAACAGGCCCGCAAGGACTTCACCGCCGGCAAGACGATGTAATCGAAAGACCGGCGCCGCTTTTGGCGGCGCCGTTTTCTCTTCCCGCCGAAAGCTCTTGCATCGGTGTGGATCGTCGGCTTTGCGGCGATGGTATTGCTCAAGGCGCGACGGCGAATGCGATCGGTTCCGATGAACGGAGCTGGGCGGTGATGGGTTGCCGCCGCAGGCGGTACGCCGGGGGATTATGATGAACACATCACTAATATTATTGATTTTGGCAATAATCGGCCTAGCCGGTTACGTCACCGGTGCCCGGCACGCGATGGCACTGGTCGGAGGAATTTCCTCCAGACTTCATTCGCGGCCTGGATATTACGGTTCTTTTGTCGCTGTCTGGGCGATCTTGCCGGCCGCTGTCATTCTCTTTGTCTGGCTGATCGCCAGCCCCATGTATATCAGCTCGTCGGTGCGCGGTGCGTTTCCCGAAGAGGTGAAAACCCAATCGCAGGCCGAGCAAGGCCTGAGCTACGGCATGATTACCTCGATCGCCCGAGGAATGAATGCATTGACCGGCGACGAGATTGCCCGCGTCGAGAACAATCCGGTGGAGCTGCGTACCGCGCTTGGTGCCAAGGGCGTTCCGCTTGCGGGCGATCCGCAGCCTTTCATGGTCAAGGCCGCTGCCGATCTGAACAGGATGACCTTCGTCAGCCGTATCCTCATGACGATCGTCGTCCTGGGGGCATCCTTTGGCGGCGCCTTCCTAGCCCATCGCCAGATCGCGCCGCGCTTCCGCGCTCGCAATCGGGTGGAAAAAGTCGTTCTCGGAAGTCTCGTCGTGGCCTCCTCGATCGCCATACTGACCACGGTCGGAATCGTCGCATCGATGCTGACCGAAGCGGCCCACTTCTTCACCGCCATTCCGGCCTGGGAATTCTTCTTCGGCACGGTATGGGATCCGCGTTTTGCGGCTGCCGGTTCGGGTGGCTCCGAAGGTCAGTTCGGGCTTATTCCGCTGCTGCTCGGCACGCTCTATATCGGTTTCGTCGCGATGCTCTTCGCGGTTCCGATCGGCCTTTTCTCGGCAATCTACATGGCCGAATATGCCTCGCCGAAAGTCCGCTCGGTCGCCAAGCCGCTGCTCGAAGTGCTCGCCGGCATTCCGACCATCGTCTACGGCTTCTTCGCATTGACCACCGTCGGCCCGTTCCTTCGCGACATTTCTTCGCAACTGAACGGTCTCGTCACCGGCGACTATGCCAACTTCATCCAGGCACAGAGCGTTCTGACGGCCGGTTTCGTCATGGGCATCATGCTGATCCCCTACGTCTCCTCGCTGTCGGACGACATCATCACCGCAGTGCCGCGTGCCCTGCGTGACGGTTCGCTCGGCCTCGGCGCCACCCGTTCGGAAACCATCAAGAAGGTCGTGCTGCCGGCTGCTCTTCCAGGCATCGTCGGCGCGCTTCTGATGACAGCATCGCGCGCCGTCGGCGAAACCATGATCGTCGTGCTTGCGGCCGGTGTCGCCGCCCGGCTGCAGATCAACCCCTTCGAGCCGATGACGACCGTGACCGTCAAGATCGTCAACCAGCTGACGGGCGACCTTGAGTTCACCTCGCCGCAGACCCTGGTTGCCTTCGCGCTGGGCATCACGCTTTTCGCCATCACGCTTTGCCTCAACATCTACGCGCTCTACATCGTGCGCAAATACCGGGAGCAGTACGAATGACCGATGTGGTTTCTCCCGCCGCCGGCATCCCCAAGGCCAAGTCCGTCCGTCGCGATATCGGCATCAAGCGCCGTTACGCCGCCGAGCGCCGCTTCCGTGCCTACGGCATCGCCGCGCTTTCCTTCGGCATCATCTTCCTGATGCTTCTGCTGTGGTCGGTTGTCTCCAAGGGTTACACCGCCTTCCAGCAGACCATGATCACCATGCCGGTCGAGTTCTCGCAGCAGATCATCGATCCGCAGAACGAACGTGCCACCAATCCACAGAAGCTGATGACGGCGAACTATCCGATCGTCGCCCGCAACGCTCTCGCCAAGCTGCTCAACGTCAGCGTCGACGACCGTGTCGCGGCCCGCGCCATCGGCCAGATGCTGTCGGACGGCGTCCGCGTCCAGCTGCGCGACCTGGTGGTCGCCAATCCGGCGATCATCGGCACGACGCATACGGTGACACTGCTTGCCTCCGGCGACATCGACTCGGCCTACAAGGGCCAGATCGACCTCGACGTCGGCCAGGAGAACCGCAAGGTCAACGACCAGCAGCTCGGCTGGATGAAGCAGCTCTCCGACAGCGGGGCGCTTGCCAAGCACTTCAACGGCGGCATTTTCGTCAACGGCGCATCGAGCCGTCCGGAAGCGGCCGGCGTCGGCGTCGCGCTGATCGGCTCGTTCTACATGATGCTGATCGTGCTCGTCCTGTCGCTGCCGATCGGCGTCGCCGCCTCGATCTATCTTGAGGAATTCGCCCCGAAGAACAAGTTCACCGACCTGATCGAGGTGAACATCAACAATCTCGCGGCCGTTCCCTCGATCGTTTACGGTCTGCTTGGCTTGGCGGTCTTCGTCAACTTCGTGGGCCTGCCGCGCTCGGCCTCCTTCGTCGGTGGCCTGGTACTTACCCTCATGACGCTGCCGACGATCATCATCGCCACCCGCGCGGCGCTGAAGGCCGTGCCGCCGTCGATCCGTGCGGCCGCCCTCGGCCTCGGCGCTTCGAAGATGCAGACGATCTTCCACCATGTCCTGCCGCTCGCGATGCCCGGCATCCTGACCGGCACGATCATCGGCCTCGCACACGCACTCGGCGAAACCGCACCGCTGCTCCTGATCGGCATGGTGGCCTTCGTCGCCAACTATCCGACGACGCCGCTCGATCCTTCGACGGCGCTGCCGGTACAGATCTATATGTGGGCGAACGAAGCGGAACGCGCGTTCGTCGAACGCACCTCGGGAGCAATCATCATCCTGCTCCTGTTCCTCATCCTAATGAATGTTGGCGCAATTCTCTTGCGGCGTCGCTTCGAGCGGCGCTGGTAGAAGGAGTATGACAATGAACATGATGTCAGAATCGGCAGTTGAAAAGGCGCTGGACCAAAAGATGAGTGATGCTTCTCACAAGATGATCGGCAAGGACGTTTCCGTCTATTACGGCGAAAAGCGTGCGCTTTTCGACGTGAACCTCAACGTTCGCGAAAACACGGTGACAGCTCTCATCGGCCCTTCCGGCTGCGGCAAGTCCACTTTCCTGCGCTGCCTCAACCGGATGAACGACACGATCGAGAATTGCCGCGTTACCGGCAAGATCACCCTCGACTCGGACGATATCTACGACCAGAACATCGACGTCGTGGAACTTCGCGCTCGCGTCGGCATGGTTTTCCAGAAACCGAACCCGTTCCCGAAGACCATCTACGAGAACATCTCCTACGGTCCGCGCATCCACGGCCTTTCCAAGAACAAGGCCGACATGGACCAGATCGTCGAGGCGAGCCTGCAGCGCGCCGGCCTCTGGGGCGAAGTCAAGGATCGACTGCATGAATCCGGCACCGGCCTTTCCGGCGGCCAGCAGCAACGTCTGTGCATCGCCCGCGCGATCGCCGTGTCGCCGGAAGTCATCCTCATGGACGAACCGTGCTCGGCTCTCGACCCGATCGCGACCGCCAAGGTTGAAGAACTCATCCATGAACTGCGCGCCAACTACACGATCGTCATCGTGACGCATTCGATGCAGCAGGCTGCCCGCGTTTCGCAGCGCACCGCCATGTTCCACCTCGGCCAGCTCGTCGAGGAGAACGACACCGACAAGATGTTCACCAATCCCGACGACCAGCGCACGCAGGATTACATCATGGGCCGTTTCGGCTGATCCAGCCGACCGCGCCGCCTGAAAATCAATTTTGAGGACGAGAAGATGGCATCGACCCATATCCTGTCGGCTTATGACGACGAACTGAAATACCTGAGCCGCCGCATCTCCGAAATGGGCGGCCTCGCCGAGCAGATGTGCTCGGACGCCGTGCGCGCGCTGGTCAATTCCGACGCTGCCCTGGCCCAGAAGGTCATCTCCGACGACGTGATCCTCGATCACGCCGAACGCGAGATCGGCGACAAGGCGATCGTCACGATCGCACGCCGCCAGCCCGTGGCAGCCGACCTTCGCGAGATCGTCGGTTCGCTGCGCATCGCGTCCGATCTGGAGCGCGTCGGCGACCTTGGCAAGAACACCGCCAAGCGCGTCATCGCGGTTCAGGGCACCGGCGTTCCGCGCAAGCTCGCCCGCGGCCTCGAACATCTCTCCGATCTCGCCCTCGTGCAGCTCAAGGACGTCCTCGACGTCTACGCGACGCGCTCGGCGGAAAAGGCCGAGGCGATCCGCATCCGCGACGAGGAAATCGACGCGATGTACACGTCGCTGTTCCGCGAACTCCTCACCTACATGATGGAGGATCCGCGCAACATCACCACCTGCACGCACCTGCTGTTCTGCGCCAAGAACATCGAGCGTATCGGCGACCACGCCACCAACATCGCCGAAACCATCTACTACATGACCACCGGCGCCCAGCCGGAAGGCGATCGCCCGAAGGACGACTCGTCGAACACGCTCGGCGCGATTACCGAATAAATGATGGAATGCTGACGGAGCAGAGCCGAAATGCTGCCTAAAATCGCTGTGGTGGAGGATGAAGAAGCACTCAGCGTGCTTCTTCGCTACAATCTCGAAGCGGAAGGTTATGAGGTCGAGACGATCCTGCGGGGGGATGAAGCCGAGATCCGGCTTCAGGAGCGTACGCCGGATCTTCTGATACTCGACTGGATGCTGCCCGGCGTTTCCGGCATCGAACTCTGCCGCCGGCTGCGCATGCGCTCGGAAACGGAGCGCCTGCCGATCATCATGCTGACGGCCCGCGGCGAGGAGAGCGAACGTGTTCGCGGCCTCGCCACCGGCGCCGACGACTATGTGGTGAAGCCTTTCTCGACGCCGGAACTGATGGCCCGCGTCAAGGCGATGCTGCGCCGCGCCCGTCCCGAAGTGCTCTCCAGCGTGCTCCGCTGCGGCGATATCGAACTCGATCGGGAAACCCATCGCGTTCACCGCAAGAGCCGTGAAGTGCGCCTCGGCCCGACCGAATTCCGCCTTCTGGAATTCCTGATGGCCTCGCCCGGCCGTGTGTTCTCACGGTCGCAGCTCCTGGACGGCGTCTGGGGGCATGACATCTATGTCGACGAGCGTACCGTCGACGTCCATGTCGGGCGCCTCAGGAAGGCGCTCAACTTCTCCAACATGCAGGATGTCATCCGCACCGTCCGCGGCGCGGGTTACTCGATGGAATCCTGAGAGGCGGCTTTCAGGCCGCCCGGGTCTGCCGCTGCCATTCCGGCAGCGGAAAGATCCGGTCATAGGCCCAGTTGAAGACGAAGGCGTAGACCACGTAGAAGACCGCGAAAGACACATCCATCATCAGCGCATGGAGGATGCTGACGCCGAGATACCAGGCGATCAGCGGCAGAAGCGCGATCAGCAGACCAAGTTCGAACAGCACCGCATGCGCCACGCGTATCGCGGTGTTTTTCTGCGTGGTGCCGGTGAAGCGCTGCATCAGATGGTCGAAGCCGAGATTGTAAAGATAGTTCCAGCCGGTGGCGATCGTCGCGCTGCCGATGCCGACCACGCCGATGTCGGCAGCCGGCATGCCGAAGGCGATAGCGCCGAGCGGCGTGATGAGAGCGAGCCCGATCAGTTCGAAGCTGATGGCATGGCGGATACGGTCGCGTGTCGAGCGCATGATGACCTCCTGGGTGCGTTCCGGGTCGTCCCGGAGTTTTTGCCCGAATGGGGGAGGTCGTCCTCGCTGCTCCGTCAAATAGGCGCAATGCCGATCCGGAGCAAGGCCTGGCCGACATGTCTGCCATGCGCAACAAAAAAGCGGGCCTCGCGCCCGCTTTCGATCTTGTCCTCGTGTCGCGCCGCCGCTCAGACCCGAGCGGCAACCTTGCGGCGCTCGTTGACCGGCTGGTAGGCGAGTTTTGCGTGATAGCCGCAATAAGGCGACGCATCCGGGGATTCACAGCCGCAGAAGTGGAAGTCTTCCTTGAGCGGATCGCCGACCGGCCACTTGCAGGTGCGCTCGGTCAGTTCCGTCAATGCGAGACGACGGGAAATCGGCACCACCACGTTGGAGGCGGGACGATACTCCATCTCCTGATAGGGTTCGATTTCGACCTCTTCCTTGACCATCGTCGCACCGACGGCGCGGGTAACGGTCCGGGTCGCGACGCGCGATGCGTAGTTTGGAGCCCGCGGCGCCGACGTCGTGCGCTTGGCCGTCGATGAACGGCTGGTCGCAACCGTGCCGCCGGCTTTCGCCCGGCCCGGCAGGCTGAGACGATGCACCTTGCCGATCACGGCATTTCGGCTCACGCCTCCAAGTTGCGCTGCGATCTGGCTGGCGCTGAGGCCCTCCGACCATAATCTTTTGAGCTTCTCGACACGCTCGTCTGTCCAGTTCATGCCCGTTCTCCGCCTTTGAACGTTGCTGGCATGCAGAATCCTTCCACCTTTGCTGCGAAATTCATTTCGCAGCACCCACTATATCTATGCTTGAGGTGACTAGTTCCGCCGCATGCAGTCTAGTAATTGATCTTTAACCTAGTGTGAGGCTGACTCCGTGGCAAGAGTCGGGGGAATCTGCGGGAATCGATTTCGTGGTTTTCCCCAACTTGCTGTCCGGGAGAGTCATTTTTGTCACATAGGCCGACGCCTGTCGCTTTCCCGCCTTGGCTTGCCCAAAACGCCGAGCTTTGTTGACATTGACGGCCTAAACCCCGATAGTGCCCCCGCCGCCCAGTGGGCGGCATTTTTGATTTTTTCGGCCCGTTCCATGGGCCTTTCTGGACTGCCTAGAGGAGTGATGTCGCCATGGCTGAAGCCGCGCTTTTCGACACGTTTGCCCGGACTCCGCTGCGTTTCGAGCGCGGCGAGGGCGTATGGCTTGTGACGGAAAGTGGGGAGCGATATCTCGATTTTGGTTCCGGCGTCGCGGTCAATTCGCTCGGTCACGGCCATCCGCATCTCGTTGGTGCGCTGAAGGCGCAAGCCGACAAGGTGTGGCATACGTCCAACCTCTTCGAACAGCCCGGCCAGGAGAAGCTGGCGCGTCGTCTCGCCGACAATTCTTTCGCGGACAAGGTGTTCTTCACCAATTCCGGCGCCGAGGCCCTGGAATGCGCCATCAAGACGGCGCGCCGCTATCAGTTCGTGAAGGGGCATCCGGAGCGCTTCCACATCATTACCTTCGAAGGCGCCTTCCACGGCCGTACGTTGGCGACCATCGCTGCCGGCGGCCAGGCGAAATATCTCGAAGGCTTCGGCCCGAAGGTCCAAGGCTTCGATCAGGTGCCGTTCGGCGATATCGATGCCCTGAAGGCTGCGATCACCGATGCAACCGCGGCCATACTGATCGAGCCGATCCAGGGAGAGGGAGGCGTGCGGCCGGTTCCGAAGGAATTCCTCCAGGCGCTGCGCCAGATCTGCGACGACAACGGCCTGCTGCTGGTCTTCGACGAAGTCCAGACCGGCGTCGGCCGTTCCGGCAGGCTGTTTGCCTATGAATGGGCGGGCGTGACGCCCGACATCATGGCGCTTGCCAAGGGCATCGGCGGCGGTTTCCCGCTCGGTGCCTGCCTTGCCACGGCGGACGCCGCGTCCGGCATGACCGCTGGCACCCATGGCACGACCTACGGAGGCAATCCGCTCGCCACGGCGGCCGGCAATGCGGTGCTCGACGTGATCCTGGGCGATGGCTTCCTGGAAAACGTCCGTGACGTCGCCTTGGTCTTGCGCCAGGGGCTCGCGAGCCTGAAGGACCGCTTCCCCAATGTCATCGAGGACGTTCGCGGCGAAGGCCTGCTGCTCGGCGTGAAGGCGAAGGTGCCCGCGGGCGACTTGGTTGCTGCCATACGCGGCGAACACATGCTGGCCATTCCGGCCGGCGACAACGTGGTGCGTCTCCTGCCACCGCTCACAGTCACGGCGGAGGAAGCCCGCGAAGGGCTTGCCCGCATCGAGAGGGCGGCGGAAAAGCTTTCCGCTTCCGAGATGAAGAAATCGGCCTGAGCGGGCAAAGCGGGACGCCGTTGCAGGTTTCCCGCTTCACAGGGAACATCACATGGCATCTCCCAAGCATTTTCTCGATCTTTCCGCTGTTTCCGCGGCTGATCTCAGGGTCATCCTCGACGACGCGAAGATCCGCAAGCAGGCGACCAAGGCCGGCACGGCGGAAAAGCCGCTCGCCGGCAAGATGCTGGCGATGATCTTCGAAAAGCCCTCCACCCGCACCCGCGTATCCTTCGATGTCGGCATGCGCCAACTCGGCGGCGAAACGTTGTTTCTGTCAGGCACCGAAATGCAGCTCGGTCGTGCCGAGACGATCGGCGATACCGCCAAGGTTCTGTCGCGGTATGTCGATGCCATCATGATCCGTACCACGGATCACGCCCGCATGCTGGAATTGGCCGAACACGCCACCGTGCCGGTCATCAACGCCCTGACGGACGACACGCATCCCTGCCAGATCATGGCCGACATCATGACATTCGAGGAACATCGCGGGCCGATCGCCGGCAAGACGATCGCCTGGACCGGCGACGGCAACAACGTGCTGCATTCCTTCGTGGAAGGTGCCGCCCGTTTCGGCTATCGCATGAACATGGCGGTGCCGATGGGTTCGGAGCCCGCCGACAAGTTCCTGAACTGGGCGCGCAACAACGGCGGCAACATCATGCTTTGCCACGACGCCGAAAAGGCGGTTGCCGGCGCCGATTGCATCGTCACCGACACCTGGGTGTCGATGAACCAGGAGCACAAGGCGCGCGGCCACAACGTCTTCCAGCCGTTCCAGGTCAATGCCGACCTGATGAAGCGGGCCGACAAGGATGCACTGTTCATGCACTGCCTGCCGGCCCATCGCGGCGAGGAGGTCACCGACGAGGTGATCGACGGCCCGCAGTCGGTGGTCTTCGACGAGGCCGAAAACCGCCTGCACGCGCAGAAATCCATTCTCGCCTGGTGCTTCGGCGCGGTCTGAGCGCAAACTTCCCCGCGCGGGTGCGGAGAGCCGGCGGCAGTAGTCGAACCTTGATTTCCGCCCCGCGATCCCCCATCTGTCGGCTTTCAACAATACGCCGTCTTCTGGACTGGCGTTTCAACACACATCGTCGACGTCTTTTCCTCCGGCCAGCGGTTCCGCTCGGGCTGGCGCTTGTGTAAAGGTTTTTGGGTCGGCGCGAAGGAGTGAAGTCATGGCGGAAGCGACTGTAGAACTCAACGAACTCGACTTTGCCGGAGACGATCGGGTCGTTCCCTTCCAGGTGGACGGTCTTGACGTGCGTGGCCGTGCGGTCCAGCTCGGGCCGCTGCTCAACTCCATCCTCAGCCGCCACGAATATCCCGGCCCGGTCGCACGGCTGCTTGCCGAGGCGATCGTGCTGACGGCCCTGCTCGGCACCTCGCTGAAATTCGATGGCAAATTCACGGTGCAGACCAAGGGCGACGGCCCGGTCGATCTGCTGGTCGCGGATTTCTCGACGCCCGACAGTCTTCGTGCCTATGCCCGTTATGACGAAGAAGCGCTGGCTGAAGCGGTCAAGGAAGGCCGAACCTCGCCGCCCGACCTTCTGGGACGCGGAGTGCTTGCCTTCACCATCGACCAGGGCCGCGGCATGCAACCGTATCAAGGCATCGTGCCGATGGACGGCTCATCCCTCGAGGAGATCGCCGGCGTCTATTTCCGTCAGTCGGAGCAGATCCCGACCAAGGTCCGCCTGGGCGTCGCCGAGCTCTTCGACCGCGATGGCGATGGCAAGCCGCGTCACAACTGGCGGGCGGGCGGGCTTGTCGCGCAGTTCCTGCCGCAGGCGCCTGAGCGGATGCGCCAGCCGGACCTGCACGGCGGCGACGGTGACGAACGCGACTTCGAATTCGCCGAGGACGATTCCTGGGCCGAAGCCCGCACGCTGGTGGAAACGATCGACACCGACGAGCTGACGGACCCGCGGGTCGCGATCGAACGGCTGCTGTTTCGCCTGTTCCATGAGCGGGGCGTGCGGGTCTATGCGCCGCACACGGTGTTCGACCGCTGCAGCTGCTCGCGCGACAAGATCAAGGGCGTTCTCTCGGGCTTCTCCGCCGAGGAGATCGAGGCGAGCGAGGAAGACGGCGAGATCGCCGTCACCTGCGAATTCTGCTCGACCACCTATCGCTACAAGGCGGACGAATTCGCTGCAGCCTGATTGACGAACGGCGGGAGTCACCTCCCGCCGTTTTCAATTCAAGGCATCTTGCATTCGAAGTTCGCGCCGTCCTTCAGATCGCCGCTGCCGGAGTATTTCGCCGATTGCGGATAGGGGCAGAGCGGGCGCGTCATAACCGGCTTGCCTTCCCTGATCTGCCTCGCCTGGATCACCGTCGGCGCCTTGCCGTTCTCCACCCAGTCCATCAGTGGCGTGAAGGCGTCGAAGACGTCCGTGCCGTAACCCGCAGTGCAGTGGAACATGCCGGGCACCATGAACAGACGGTAAAATTCAGCCGTCCGGTCGGCGCCCATCTGCTTGCGGACGGCCTCGTAGTAGTTGACGCCCATCATCGGGTTGAGCGCCGGGTCGGACCAGCCGAAATAGGTGATCATCCGCCCGCCGCGCTTTTGGAACTCGCTGAGATCGGGGTTGGTGGCATCGACGATCTCGCGGATCGCGCCGATCTTGGGATATTCGCCATCGAAGTCGAACGTCTTCCAGTCGATCGCCTTCCCGGGGGCGGGCAGCATCGCCATGTTCTTGACGAAAGTCTCGCCATAGGCCAGTTGCCGGCTCGGCCCCTGATCGGATACCATCCACATGTCCCAGCCGCTGACGCCCGAGGGGTCCACACCCTCGGTGCCGAACTGCACGCCGGGGAAAACCCCCTCGCCCTTGATCTTCACGCCGCCGGCGAGCGTCTTCAGTGTCTCCACCTGCGCCCGCGTGAAGCAATCGGAACCGCCCCCCTCGCAGATCTTCAGGTCTTTTTCCGGATCGAAATTGCACTGGCGCGGATCGGCGATCAGCCCGTCCCCGGCGCCGTCGATGCGATCGCATTTGTCCATCACCGCCTTGGCGAGCACCGGAAGCTGCGCCCGGCTGATCGGAGCCTTCAAGAGCGCTCGTGCATTCCAGACGCCCCAGATCTGCGTATTGGTGAGATCGAGGACCGGTGCTCCGGCGAGAATGCCATCGAAATCGCCCGGATAACGTTGTGCCGCCATCAGGCCTTGGCGTCCGCCGGTCGAGCAGCCGTCCCAGTAGGAGAAGGAGGGATGCCGGTCATAATAACGCGCGGCAATCGCCTTGGCGGTATCGACCGTCACATGCACTGCGCGTGAGCCATAGTCGATCAGCAGGCCGAGATCTTCCGCGAAGTCTCCAAGTTTATAGGTTACCGCATCATGGCCGGTATTCTGCTGGACGGTGAGAAAACCTTTCGAAAGCGCCGCATTGCGGGTCGCTATCCTGGAAGCCGCGGCGAGGTCCTCGCCGGCATAGCCACCATTGCCGAACATGTAGAGCCGCCGGTTCCAGTTGTCAGGCAGGGTGATCTCGAAGCGAACCTGCGGGCGGATATAGCCGGTTACCTGGCAATGGCCCGGCACGTTCCCGACGCCTGCCACATGCTGGGCCTTCAGCGTCGTGACCTCCGCAAATGACTGGCTGTTCAGCATGCCGCAGGCGATCTGCGGCGAGACGGTGGCGGATGCGAAATCCGGCCTCTCCTTCTGGTCGATGAAGCTGCTTTTGTTTTGTGCAAGGGCGGGGGTGAAGGTGGCAAGCGTCAGCAATGCGCAGGACACGAGCAGAATGGGTCTTGTCATCAAGTTCTCCTCCCAAAGACCGTTTGACGGAGCCAAGATGCCGCAGGAGGGAGAGGGCAACAAATAGAAAACCGACGCAACCCATAAGCTGAGGGCCGTCGTCGGTGGCGCGGCCTAGTTGAGCACGCGCATCAGGCCGGGCGAATCCAGCGAAAAGGCCGGGATCGTCACCTCGAAGGTCTCGCCTTCATCTGTCTGCATGTCGTAATGGCCGAACATCAGCCCCGATGGTGTGTCGAGCGGACAGCCCGAGGAATATTCGTAGCTGTCGCCCGGCTTCAGCCGCGGCTGCTCGCCGACGACCCCCGGCCCGTCCACCTCGTCGACAATGCCGTTCTGGTCGGTAATGTGCCAGTAGCGATGCACGAGCTGCACCGTGAGCGCCGAATGGTTTTCGATGACGATGCGATAGCCCCAGACATAGCGGCTCTCTTCCGGATTGGATTGCTCCTCCAGATAGTAGGGTTCGACGGCGACATCTATATCTCTTGTCCGGGCGCGATACATGCGACACCTCAACAATTCTCACTGCTTCGATATTGTACAGAGGGACCGCAACGTCAAGAATTCTCGCGGTTTGAACAACCGAGCGTGAGGATTTGTTGAAGTTAAGGATAATCGGGATGGTGAATTTGTTGTCTCCTCCACCATCCCGGAAAACCCAAGACTTATACGCCCGCCTTGGAAAGCGCGCGGGCGAAATCCTCGATCAGATCTTCGGTATCCTCGATGCCGGCCGACAGGCGCACCGTGCCCGCCGAAATGCCGAGTTCAGCACGGGCCTCGTCCGTCAAGTTCTTGTGCGTCGTCGTCGCCGGATGGGTGATCAGGCTCTTGGAATCGCCAAGATTGTTGGAAATCCTGACGATCTCCAGCGCGTTCTGCAGCTTGAAGGCAGCTTCCTTGCCGCCCTTCAGCTCGAAGCACACCAGCGTCGAACCGCCCGTCATCTGCCTGGCGATGATATCGGCCTGCGGATGGTCCTTGCGGCCCGGATAGATGACCTTTGCGACCTGTTTCTGGTCGGCGAGGAAATCGGCGATCTTCGAAGCGCTCTCCGTCTGCTGCCTGACGCGCAGCGGCAGGGTCTCGATACCCTTCAGCAGCGTCCAGGCGTTGAACGGCGACATGGCCGGGCCGGTGTGGCGGAAATAGTCGTGCAGGTTCTCGTTGATCCATTCCTTGTCGGACAGCACGACGCCGCCGAGGCAGCGACCCTGGCCATCGATATGCTTGGTCGCCGAATAGACAACGATATGCGCGCCGAGTTCCAGCGGCTTCTGGAAGAGCGGCGTCGCAAACACGTTGTCGACGACGACCTTGGCGCCGACCTGGTTGGCGAGCCTGGCAACGCCGGCGATGTCGACCACTTCGAGCGTCGGGTTGGTCGGGCTTTCCAGGAAGAACACCTTGGTCTTCGGCGTGATCGCCTTTTCCCAGTTTTCCAGGAAGCGGCCGTCGATCAGCGTGCATTCGATGCCGTATTTCGGAGCGAGCGTCTCGACCACCCAGCGGCAGGAGCCGAACAGCGCGCGGGCCGCGACGATGTGGTCGCCGGCCTTCAGCTGGCAGAGGATCGCGGCGGTGACGGCGGCCATGCCCGAGGCGGTGGCGCGTGCGTCTTCGGCGCCTTCCAGCATGCACATGCGCTTTTCGAACATGTCATTGGTGGGGCTGCCGTAACGGGCGTAGATGAAACCGTCGGTCTCGCCCTTGAAGCGGGCTTCGGCCGCTTCCGAGGTGTCATAGACAAAACCCTGGGTGAGGAAGATCGCTTCCGAGGTTTCGCCATATTGCGAGCGCAACGTGCCGCCGTGTACGAGCTGGGTTGCCGGGCGCCATTTGTTAGTCATGCGTGTCCTCTTTCAGAACAAAAAAACCGGTCGCATAAGCAGACCGGTTTCGCACCCGGTCTTTTTAGCCACTTATTTAACGTGGCTGCAAGCCGACCGGCCAAATCACCACGGGATAAGAGTGGCATAGCGCCGCGTCCCGCTTGCGTCAATGGCTCGCATTTGGTTTTGTCGCCTCGAAAACTTTAAGAGAGACATGATGGCTCGCGAAACAGGAATTCTGGCGGACCGCGCGATCGCGGCACTTTTCGACAGTGGACGGCTGATCTCGGAGCGCGAGCTCGATCTGGACCAGGTCCAACCGGCGAGCCTCGACCTGCGCCTTGGCGCCAAGGCTTTTCGCGTCCGCGCGAGTTTCATGCCCGGCCCGACGAGCCTGGTGGCCGACAAGCTGGACCGCCTCAAGCTTCATGTCATCGACCTTTCCGAGGGTGCCGTGCTGGAAACCGGCTGCGTCTACATCGTGCCGCTGATGGAGCGGCTCGACCTGCCGGCCAACATGTCGGCCTCGGCCAATCCGAAAAGCTCCACCGGCCGGCTCGACATCTTCACCCGCGTCATCACCGACTACGCCCAGGAATTCGACAAGATCCCCGCCGGATACTCCGGTCCGCTCTATCTCGAAATCTCGCCGCGCACGTTCCCGATCGTGGTGCGCCGCGGTTCGCGCCTGTCGCAGATCCGCTTCCGGGTCGGCAATGCCCTGCTCGGCGAACCGGATCTCCTCCAGCTCCACAATGACGAAATCCTGGTGGCGTCCGCCAAGCCGAATGTCTCGGGCGGCGGCATTGCCCTGTCGATCGATCTTGCAGGCGACGGCGTCGGGCTGATCGGCTACCGCGGCAAACACCACACCGCCGTGGTCGACGTCGATAAGAAGGCCCAGCACGATATCTTCGATTTCTGGGAGCCGCTTTACAGCCGCGGCCGCAACGAGCTGATCCTCGATCCGGACGAGTTCTACATCCTCGTATCGCGCGAGGCGGTGCACGTGCCGCCGCTCTATGCGGCCGAGATGACGCCCTTCGATCCGCTGGTCGGAGAATTCCGCGTCCATTATGCCGGTTTCTTCGATCCGGGCTTCGGCCACGAGGCGGCGGGCGGGCGCGGCAGCCGCGCGGTGCTCGAAGTGCGCAGCCACGAAGTACCCTTCATCCTCGAAGACGGCCAGATCGTCGGCCGCCTGGTCTACGAGCACATGCTGGAAAAGCCGGAAGGCATCTACGGTTCCGGCCTTGGCTCGAACTACCAGGCACAGGGCCTGAAGCTGTCGAAGCATTTTCGCGCCTGACACCACCTGCGGCTTGACAGGCGAAGCCGTCTGTTGGAAATCTGCGAACCGACGCGGGTGTAGCTCAATGGTAGAGCAGCAGCTTCCCAAGCTGAATACGAGGGTTCGATTCCCTTCACCCGCTCCAGCTTTTCAAATTCTTCCGCAGCGTCCGGGTCGCCGATATCGGTCGGCGCGAAGGCCGGTGCGGGTTAGCCTGCCACAAGGCTCGTGTCGTCGTCGAGGCAATCGCTCTGGAGCTGCATCTGGACGGCGTGCATGAACAGGCCGGCCTGGCGAGAGATTTCCTCGTCTGCCACGCCTTGGGCTCTGAGAGCTGCCGCAAAACCAGCCATTTCCGATCGCCAGAAACGGTTCGCCTGTTCGCCGTGAAGGCGCAGAAGCGCCTCGGCGCAGCGTTTGACGTCCGCGGTGCGCCGATCGGCGGGGAATTGCAACAGTGTCATGCCATCTCCGTACTGTCGGACGAATCGCCCAGGAATTGCAACACATTGGCTGCCAGTCCTTCACAAATACTGAACGGCTGAAGCTGTCCCTTTTCCGGCGTCGAGCCGAATAACAAAAGGCGGCGCCATCCCGGCATGGACGGCGCCGCATTTTTTTTCAATCTGCCGTTTCGTTCAAGACGGCGCTAGTCGTTCTTCCGCGGGGTCATCGGGTTGCTGATGCGGGCCGCCTGGAACGTATCAGGCAGCTCCGTCAGTTCGATCACCGAGACGATCCCAGCGCGATTGAAAGGATCGCCTTCGGCGAAGGCCTGCGCCTCTTCGCGGCTTGCTGCCTCCAAAACCCCGAAATTGCCGATCGATGAACCGGCTTCATCGACGAGGGCGGAGCCGATCAGGACCGCGACAAGGCCTTCCCCACCCGACTGGACCCAGGCCCGGTGCGACGGGCGGTGGGTATCGCGGGCGGCGTCCTGGCCTTTGTGGTGCAGGCAGCGCATCAGGAAAAACATCGGATCAGGCCGCATTTTCCAAGACGACCATGCCGGCGCCGGTCATCGATGCCGGGGCGTGGTAGTGCTTGTGGATGAGGTTGACGTCGCTGTTCATCGCGGCGCGCATGACGAGCCACATGATCAGCTCGGCGCCTTCGGAGCCGAACTGTTCCACATAGTCCTCGCGGCTCATGGCGCGGTAGGGTTCCGGATTGCTGGCGATGCCGTCGAGCCAGGCACGGTCGGCCGCCTGGTTGATGTAGCCTGCGCGGGCCCCCTGCAGCTGGTGCGACAGGCCGCCGGTGCCGAGGATGACGACACGTTCGTCGCCCGGCCAGCTTTCGATCGCCTCGCGCAGGACCTTGCCCATTTCCCAGCAACGCTGCGGGGTCGGGATCGGGTACTGGATGGTGTTGACCCAGATCGGCAGAACCTTCACCGGCCAGGCGTCCGGCCGACCGAAGAACAACTCCATCGGCACCTGCAGGCCGTGATCGACCTCGATCTCGCGGCAGACCATCGGGTCGAAATGGCGCTCTACCAGCTTGTCGACGAAATGCCAGGAGAAATCCACGGCTCCCTCGAATGCCGGGATAGCGCGGGGACCCCAGCCTTCGTCGACCGGATTGTAGGTTTCGGCGACGCCGACGGCGAAGGTCGGCACGCGATCCAGGAAGAAGGTATTGCCGTGATCGTTGAAAACGACGACGGCGATATCGGGCCTGGCGTCCCGCATCCACTGCTTGCCGGCTTCATAACCGTCGAAGAACGGCTTCCAGTCCGGCGTATCGCGCAACCCCTTGTCGAGTGCCGCACCGATCGAGGGAACGTGGCTCGTTCCGAGCCCACCGATGATCTTAGCCATTGCGTTTTTTTCCCAGTCTCAGATGCAGAAAGTCTTCGTGTTCCATGCTCGCCTGGGCCGCGCCGATCCTGGTGATCGGGGTGGGATCGACGGCGGAAATCTTCAGGATGAAGAAGAGATTGCCGCCGAGGCGGACCATTTCATGCCAGTCACGGGCCATGACCGCGGACTTTTCGTGGGCGCTCAGCCCGAAGCTGTCGAGATAGGCTTCTTCATCGGACTTGAAGGCGGCGCGGTTGGCGGGCTGGCCGAGCGCCATCGCCATCTTGTTGATCCGGTAGCCGCGGATCGAGCCCGCCCGGTCGAAGAGCGGGGTATCCGGGATTGTCGCTGCTGCTTCACTCATTGGGTTTCTCCAAATCTGCGCGCCAGCCATTCGGTGATGGCGGCGGCGGTTTCCACGGGTCGTTCGACAGGAGCGAAGTGCCCGGCATTTTCGATGATGACGAGTTCGGTATCCGGCGCGGCCTCGGCAATTTCCCGGTGCTGCGCGATCGGGCTCCAGCCATCCTGGCGAGCTGCGACAAGCAGGACGGGACAGCCAAGATCGGCGATATAGGCGCTGGCGTCGGGGCGGCCGATGAGGGCGCGAATGTGGCGCTCATGAACCTGCGAACCCGCCTTGACGACCATGGCGTGGAGGCGTGCGATCAGTTGCCTGTCACCAACCCGGGCTGGGTCGAGCATCGGCGGCAGCCATTGCTGCGCCAGTTCATCGATGCTGCGGTTGCCGAGATCGATCATCTGCTGCCGCTTGATCTCCTCGCCTTCGCGCTTCGGATGATGCCCGGTGTTGGCCAGCACCAGGCCACTGATCCGCTCCGGCGCGATATGCGCCATCTCCATGGCGACACGGCCGCCCATCGAGTGGCCGACAGCAACGATGTCGCCATCCGTCTCGTCGAGAAGCGTTCGAGCCATGCCGGTGATCGATGTGCCGCCGGAGATATCGGCGTGGCGAACTGCCATGAGGCCCGAGGCGGCCTCGGCCAGCGGCGCCCAGACTACCGTGTCCGACACCAGGCCAGGAATGAGAACGAGGGTCGTCATGATCTTCCCATCGGCAGCCTGCGGTGCAGGGCAGATCGCCCGAACCACAAGCCGACGCCGTCATTGAAATTGCCGGGAGATCATCGGCCCGTTCCGCCGGAGACATCCTCGCCGTCATGTATACATGGAATTCATTTGGGACACAATGGGTATATTATTAAGCCGATTGTGGCGCAATATTGCAATTTTGGGATACAAAATTGAAACCTAGGCATACGGTAGCGAGAAACAAACGCCGGAAAGATGCAGAACAAAAAAGGCGATTGCCGCGGCAATCGCCTTTTACTCCAGGCATTGACGCAGAGATCAGGCGGCCTCGCCGAGCTCCCGGCGCATGATCCTGGCGCCTTCGACCATGGCCTTCATCTTGCCGAAGGCCACCTCGCGGGGCAGGTATTTCATGCCGCAATCCGGTGCGACGATGATGTTCCTGGCCTCGACATAGGGCAGCGCCCGGCGGATCCGGTCGGCGACGGTTTCCGGGGTCTCGATATTCATGTCCGACAGGTCGATGACGCCGAGCATCAGCGTCTTGCCGGAAAGGCCTGTCAGCGTCGAGCAATCGAGGTTCGATTGCGCGGTTTCGAGCGACACCTGGTGGCAAGAGCAACCCGAAAGCTGGGTCAGGAAGGAATAGCCCGACGGCCGCTCGTGGATGATGGCCGCATAACCGAAGCAGATATGCACGGCCGTCGTGCCCTGGACGCCGTCAAGCGCCCGGTTGAGCGCGGCAAGTCCGTATTGCTCGGCCTTCTGCGGCCGCGCCTGCATGTAGGGCTCGTCAATCTGCACCACGTCGGCGCCGGCGGCGAAGAGGTCCCGGATTTCGGCGTTCACCGCGTCGGCGTAATCGTAGGCGGCTTCTTCTTCCGATTTGTAGAAGTCGTTCTGGGCCTGCTGCGACATGGTGAAGGGGCCGGGAACGGTGATCTTGATCTTGCGGTCCGTGTGGCTGCGCAGGAATTTCACGTCCTCGGCCTCCACCGCGTGCTTGCGGCGGATCTTGCCGGTAATACGCGGCACGGGGTTCGGATGGCCGGAACGATCGAGCGCCGATCCAGGATTGTCGAGATCGACCCCTTCGAGCGCGGTCGCGAAGCGGTTCGAATAGCTCTCGCGGCGGATCTCGCCATCGGTGATGATATCGAGGCCCGCCTCCTCCTGAGCCTTGATCGCCATGATCGTCGCGTCATTCTGCGCTTCGGCGAGGTATTCCTGGGGGATGCGCCAGAGCTCCCTGGCACGGACGCGTGGCGGGAAACGGCCCGCAAGCTTGGCGCGATCGATCAGCCATTCCGGCTGCGGATAACTGCCGACGAGTGTCGTTGGAAAAAGCACTGTCTCATCCTCCCATGTGTCAGTGTTGAAAGACGTTATACCTCGACAGACGGCTATCGTGTCAATGACGAGAGGGCGTTAGTTCCTTGACGAACGAGAAGTCGCGACCGAATATCGCCCGCCGTCTGCGAAGGCGGCATTCAATATTCCCAAGGAGAATACATGCCGCTGGATCCCAAGATCATCGAGACGCTGAAGGGCGTCTCCACCGCCACGCTGACCACGGTGCTTTTGAAGAAGGGCCTGCGCAATGTCTGGATGCGCGGTACCAAGCCGCTGAGGCCGGGCCAGGGCCGCGTGGTCGGGCCAGCCTTCACGCTGCGTTTCGTGCCCGCCCGTGAAGATCTCGCGACACCGGAGAGCTGGGCCTCGCCGATTTCCACCCGCGCGGCGATCGAGGCGATGCCGGAAGGCTGCGTCGCGGTCGCGGATGCGCTCGGCGTCACCGATGCCGGTATTTTCGGCGACATTCTCTGCTCCCGGATGGCGAAGCGCGGCGTGGCGGCTCTCGTGACCGACGGCGTGATGCGCGACGCGGAAGGCGTGCTCGGCAGCGGCATGAAGGTCTGGTGCGACGGTATCGCCGCCCCGCCTTCCGTCGCCGGCCTCACCTTCGTCGGCTGGCAGGAGCCGATCTCCTGCGGCGGTGTCGCGGTTTTCCCGGATGATATCGTCGTCGTGGACGAGGACGGCGCGGTGCTGATCCCCGCAAAACTGCTTGACGCGGTCGTCGCCGAGGCGCCGGAACAGGAGCGCATGGAAGGCTGGATCATGACCGAGGTGGACCGCGGCGTGCCGCTGCCGGGCCTCTACCCGATGAATGCGGAAACGAAAGCCCGTTACCAGGCCTGGAAGGACGCGCAATAATGACTTTCGGGATTGAGTCCAAGGGCGTTTACGCCATCGCCACAACGCCATTCTTCGAGGATGGATCGATCGATTTCAATTCGATCGACCGGCTGACGGATTTTTATGAGCAGAGCGGCTGCACCGGCATCACCATTCTCGGCATCATGGGCGAAGCCCCGAAGATGGAGCCGGACGAAAGCCGTGCCATCATCAAGAGGGTCGTTTCTCGCGCCAAAGTGCCGATCATCGTCGGCGTCTCGGCGCCCGGCTTTGCCGGCATGCGCTCGCTGGCGCGCGATGCAATGGACATGGGTGCGGCCGGCGTGATGATCGCGCCCACGCCGGCGCTGCGCACGGACGACCAGATCGTCAACTATTTCGCCGGCGCCGTCGAAGCGGTCGGCGAGGATGTGCCGTGGGTGCTGCAGGATTATCCGCTGACGCTCACCGTGGTGATGTCGCCGGGCGTGATTGCCAGGATCATCACCAACCACCCTTCATGCCTGATGCTGAAGCATGAGGACTGGCCGGGGCTTGAGAAGGTTTCGAAACTGCGCGCCATGCAGAAGGCCGGCGAACTGCGCCAATTCTCCATCCTTTGCGGCAATGGCGGCTTGTTCCTTGATTTCGAACCGGAGCGCGGCGCCGACGGCGCGATGACCGGTTACGGTTTCCCGGACATGCTGACGGAACTGGTCAATCTCTTCGCCGCCGGCAAGCGCGACGAGGCGCATGACCTGTTCGACGCGCATCTGCCGCTGATGCGCTACGAGCAGCAGGCAGGCATTGGCCTTGCGATCCGCAAACACGTGCTGAAACGGCGTGGCGTCATCACCTCGGATGCGCAGCGCAAGCCGGCCCAGATGCTGAGCCCCACCGCCAAGACCGAGGTGGACTACCTGCTCACGCGTCTCGCCAGGCACGACAAGCGCGCGGCGCTTTAAAACCGGCGGCGCCTCACAATGTGAGGCGCGCCACCCTTTCGGCAATCGCCATTGAAGCCGTGAGACCCGGCGACTCGATCCCGTAGAGCGCGGCGTAAGCCGGGTGGCCGGTCGTTTCAGGCCCCTGAATGATAAAATCGCCAGCCCCTCCCCCACTCGGACCGACTACTTTCGGCCGCACGCCCGAATAGGCCGGCTGCAGGGCGCCGTCCGGCAGACCTGGCCAATAGCGGCGGATCGCTCCATAGAACTTGTCGGCGCGGCCTGGATCGATGTCGTAGTCGACTGCCTCCACCCATTCGACATCCGGGCCAAACCGCGCCTGGCCGGCGAGATCGAGCGTCAGGTGGACGCCGAGCCCGCCGGGCTCCGGCACCGGATAGATGAGCCGCTCCGCCGGCGCACGGCCGGTCAGCGAAAAATAGCAGCCTTTTGCGTAATGACGCTCGGGAACGGTTTCGCGGTCGAAGCCGGCGATGCTCTCCGAGACCGCCCAGGCGCTCAAACCGCCGGCATTGACCACCAGTCTCGCCTCGATTTTCACGGGATCGCGGCCACCTACCGAAAGCATTATCGCATCGGCCAGAGCCTCGCCGCCGAGGACGGGCGAATTCAGCACGATGCTGCCGCCATGCGCTTCGATATCGGCGATATAAGCCTCCATCAGCCGGTGGCTGTCGATGATGCCGGTCGAAGGGGAGACGAGCGCCGCAAAGCCGATGATCTGGGGCTCCAGGCGGGCAAGCTCGGCACCGTCGATCAGCCGGCAGTCATCGACGCTGTTGGCTTGCGCCTGTTTCAGCAGCTTTTCGAGATAGGCGACCTCGGCCTCGTTCGAGGCGACGACCAGCTTGCCGCATCGCTTGTGCGGGATATGGCGGTCGCGGCAATACGCATAGAGCTTTCGTTTGCCGGCGACGCAGAGCTCGGCCTTCAGGCTGCCAGTCGGGTAGTAAAGACCGGCATGGATGACCTCGCTGTTGCGGGAAGACGTGATGCTGCCGGTCAGCGGTTCGGCTTCCAGAAGCACGACCTCGCGACCGGCCATCGCCAGTTCGCGAGCCACCGCAAGCCCCACCACGCCGCCGCCGATGACAACGCAATCGAGGCCCAAGACTTCACCCATGCCATTCTCCGCCACTTTTGCCTTCCGGTTGGCAGGCAGGATGATATACGAGAAATCCATTGCGGCCAGCGCTTTGGCCGGCCGGATTCGATTGGGAGGAATTTGAATCATGCAGGAATTTTCGCGATGAAGGTTGTATTTCTGGACCGCGACACGATCGGCCCTTCGGTGACGATCACCCGGCCGGCCTTTGCGCATGAATGGGTGGAATACGGCAAGACGGCGCCGGAGGATGTCGCCGCCCGCATCGCGGATGCCGATATCGTCATCACCAACAAGGCGCCGGTGCGCGAACAATCGATCGCCGATGCGCCGAACCTGAAGATGATCGCGGTTGCCGCCACCGGTTATGACGTGATCGACCTCGCCTTCGCCAAGGAGCGAGGCATCACCGTCTCCAACGTGCGCGGTTATGCGGTCAACACCGTGCCGGAGCATACGTTCGGGCTGATCTTCGCGCTGCGCCGCTCGATCGTCGGGTTCCGTGAGGATGTGATCGCCGGCGAATGGCAGCGCGCCAACCAGTTCTGCTTCTTCAACCATCCGATCAAGGATCTGGCCGGCTCGACGCTTGGCATTTTCGGCCGCGGCACGCTCGGCAGGTCGGTGGCGAAGATCGCCGAAGCCTTCGGGATGAGGGTTATCTTCGCGGCCCGCAGACAAGCGGAAAAGGTCGAGCCAGGCTACACCGCCTTCGACGAGGTGCTGGAAACGTCGGACATCATCACCTTCCACATGCCACTGACGCCGGCGACCCGCAACCTCATCGGCCTCGCCGAATTCGCCAAGATGAAGCGGCATCCGCTGATCATCAACACCGCCCGGGGCGGGCTGGTGAACGAGGCGGACCTGGTGACCGCGCTCAACGAAGGCCTGATCAGCGGCGCCGGTTTCGACGTGCTGACCAAGGAACCGCCGGCGCCGGACAATCCGCTGCTGACGATCCTGGACCGGCCGAACTTCATCCTCACCCCGCACGTGGCCTGGGCAAGCGACGAGGCGATGCAGACGCTCTGGGCACAGGTCATCACCCATGTCGAGAATTTCGAAAAAGGCTCGCCGTCCAACGTGCTCTGAAGCCGCAACAGTGGGAGAGAGGTCATGACATCCGCCGTTTCCCATCGCCGCCTCTCGGAATGCAGCCTGGGGGATGCGGCCGAAGGTTTTGCCACCGGCTTTTCGGGCTATGTGGTGCCGATGAATGTGACAGTCCCATCGCTGCAGTTGCGCATCGAGCGCGATCATGTCGATCTCGATGAGAGCTTCGTCTATTTCGACGGCGAGAAGCCGGCGGGCATTCTGCTGATCGGCCGGCGAGGTGATCTTTCACGGATCGGCGCAATCGGCATCGGCCCGACGATCCGCGGTCGCGGGTTCGGGCGTAGCGTCATGCTGGATGCGCTCAAAGCGGCGAAGGCGCGCGGCGACCGCAAGCTCATCCTTGAGGTGATCAACACCAATGAGCGGGCGCGCGATCTTTATCTATCGCTCGGCTTTGTGATTTCCCGCAAACTTGTAGGCTTCGGCCGCAGCCGCAAGCTTGCCGCGCCGGAGGTGACCCCGGCTGAGGAATGTGACTTGAAGACGGCCGCAGCGATGTTCGCAAAATTCGCCGATGCCGATCCCTCCTGGCAGACGGACCCCCGCAGTTTCCAAATGGCCGGCCCGCCGCTGAAAGGTTTCGTGCTCGATGACAAGGCAGCCGTACTTCTGGATGACTCGGGCAAGGATATCCGGCTTTTCGGCCTCGGGGTCGATCCCGCTCATCGCCGGCAGGGGTTTGGCAGGTCGCTGACCGATGCCCTCGCCGCCCGTTATCCGGGCCGCAGGCTCTTCGTTATCGAAAACGTGCCGGAGGGCCTGCTCGACCGGTTCATGCGGCGGATCGGCTGGCGGAAGAGCAAGCTGACCCAGTCCGAAATGACGATCGACCTTACCTAGTCGGCAAGTTCGATCCAGGCCGGCGCATGGTCGCTTGTATGTTCGCGGCCGCGGACGTGGCGATCGACGCCGGCCGCTTCCAGCCGGTCGGCGATCGAAGGGCTGAGCAACAGGTGGTCGAGCCGCAGGCCGGCGTCCCGGCCCCAGGCGTTTCGAAAATAATCCCAGAACGTGTAGATGCGTTCGCCCGGGTGCAGCGTGCGGATTGCGTCTACCCAGCCTTGCCCCTGCAACCGGGAAAAGGCCTCTCGTACCTCCGGCCGGAACAATGCGTCGTCCCGCCAGCGTTCCGGCTTGTAGACATCGAGATCGGTCGGCATGACGTTGTAGTCGCCGGCAAGAACGACGGGTGCGCCGGTGTCCAGCAGCGACCGGGCATGCATCAGGAAGCGCTCGTACCAGGCAAGCTTGTAGGCGAATTTCGGGCCCGGGGCGGGATTGCCGTTCGGAGCATAGAGGCACGCGATCAGCACACCCTGCACCGCGGCTTCGATATAGCGGCTGTGAAGGTCCTCCGGATCGCCCGGCAGGCCTCGGCGCGTTTCGACCGGATCGGCGTCGCGGGCAAGGATGGCGACGCCGTTCCAGCTTTTCTGGCCGTGCCAGACTGCGCCATATCCCGCTCTTTCGATCGGGCCGGCCGGAAACTTCTCCTGCGGGGCTTTCAACTCCTGCAGGCAGACGACATCGGGCCTCGCCTCCCCAAGCCATTCGAGGAGCAGGCCGAGGCGACCGTTGACGCCGTTCACATTGAAGGTCGCGATCTTCATGGATGCATCAACGTCGAGGCCGGCATTTGGATGCGGTTAAGCTTGTGAACAAAAGCGTTTTACAAATTAGCAAAACATTCAGGGATAGTCCGGAAGATGCCCTCTCAATCGACCGCGCCTCATCCGCGCGGCAAAAACTGTTTGTGGAGAGGGCCGTCGATGGCGGAAGCAATCGAAAATAGCGTGCGCGAGTTCATTGCGGAGAATTTTCTTTTCCGGGCCGACGCGCAGGTTTCCAACAATCAGTCGCTGCTCGAAAGCGGCGTGATCGATTCCACCGGCGTTCTCGAACTGATCGCCTTCCTGGAGCAGACCTACGGCATCACCGTCGCCGACGATGAAATCGTTCCGGAAAACCTCGACAGTATCGACAACATGACGAGCTACCTGTCGACCAAGCTGGCCGCGGCCTGAGGCTGCGCCGGTGCGGATAGAGGCCAGGCTCCGCGATAGTGCCAGACGTGTCGGGACCAAGCCCGCGCTCATCGCGGGCAATGTCCAGATGAGCTATGCGGAGCTCGATGCGCTGTCCGATCGCCTGGCGGCAAGCCTTGCCAGCGGCGGCATCAAACCCGGTGACCGGGTGCTGATGGTGCTGGACAACGGACATCAGGCGGTGGTCAGCTTCTTCGGCATCTGGAAGGCGGGCGCCGTGCCCTGCCCGCTTTATCCTTCGATCAAGGCGGAAAAGCTCTCTGTCATTCTAAACAGCACCGAGGCCTCCGCAGTAATCACCCATGCCCGTCAGCGGGCAACCGTGGATACGGCTGTCGCCATGACGAGGATGCAGCCGCTGACGATCGTCGCGCAGGCGGATGCCGGCGAAGATCTCGGTCATAGCTTGCGGTTCGAAAATCTGGTCCACGGTGAAGTCCCTGTCCCGCTGGAGGAGCTCGAGGATATCGAAGCGCTGGCGCTGCTGCTCCATACTTCGGGCTCCACCGGCCAGCCGAAGGGCGTGATGCTGACCCACGCCAATGTCAACGCCGCCTGCGAAGCGATCGTCGCCTATCTCGGCAACACGGCCGACGACGTCGTGCTCAGCGTCCTGCCTCTGTCCTTCGGCTACGGCATCACCCAGATGGTGACGATGGCGATGGTCGGCGGCACGCTGGTTCTCGAAAAGAGCTTCGCCTTCCCGCGCAAGATCCTCGAACGGCTGGCGGAGGTGAAGGCTACCGGTTTCCCGCTCGTGCCGCCGATGGCCGCCCTGATGACCGGCATCAAGGACCTGGAGCCGGGCTTCCTGCCGCATCTGCGCAGCATCACCAGCGCCGCGGCCGCCATGCCGCCGGCTCTTGCCGGGCGGCTGCAGCAGCTTTTCCCCACCACGAACCTCTTCCTGATGTACGGCCAGACGGAATGCCTGCGCGCCACCTACCTGCCGCCCGAGGAAGTGTCCCGCCGGCCGCTTTCCGTCGGCCGCGCCATTCCAGGCACCAAGGCTTTCGTGATCGACGAGGACGGACGTCCCGCTCCTCCGGGAACTATCGGTGAACTTGTGGTCGAAGGACCGCATGTGATGTCCGGTTACTGGGGCAACGGCCTCAACTCGGTACGTGCGCTTTCGCCGGCTGCCGGCGGCAGGCGGCTGCATACCGGCGACCTCTTCCGGGCGGATGCGGACGGCTTTCTCTATTTCATCAGCCGGCGCGACGACATCATCAAGACGCGCGGCGAAAAAGTCAGTCCGCAGGAAGTCGAGCGCGCACTCTATGCGCTGCCGGGCATCAAGGAAGCGGCGGTCGGCGGCATCGACGACCCGATCTTCGGCCAGGTCGTCCGTGCCTATGTGGTGCTGGAGGACGGCGTGACGCTTACCGAGCGGGACATCATCCGACACTGCGCTCAGTCGCTTGAAGACTACATGGTGCCGAAAAGCGTCGAATTCCGCGACGCGCTGCCACGCACGACGACCGGCAAGATCCGGCTCGGCGCGGACGAAACAAACACTGCCACACGGGGGAATGTCGCATGATCCAGAGCCTGAAGCAGGCCCAAAGCGCGGGGAAATTCTCGGCCGAAACACTTAAGCTGGATACGGAGGCGGAGATCGAACGTATCTGCGGCTGGCTTCGCGAGACGGTGCTCAAGGATTTGCGCAAGCGTGGCGCAGTCCTCGGCCTTTCCGGGGGCATCGATTCCAGCGTCACCGCCGCCCTCTGCGCCCGGGCGCTCGGGCCGGGCAAGGTGACCGGCATCTTCATGCCCGAACATGATTCCGATCCGGACAGCCTGAAACTCGGCCGGGCGCTGGCGGATGCGGTCGGCGTCGAGACCGTGCTCGAAGACATCGGGCCGGCGCTAGCCGCCGCCGGCTGCTATACCCGCCGCGACGGCTTCATCCGCCAGATCGTGCCGGAGTTCGGCGAAGGCTGGGGCTGCAAGGTGGTGCTGGAAAATGCGCTGACCGGCCGCGGCTACAATATTTCCTGGCTGGTGGTCGCCAATCCGGCAGGCGAACAAAGCCGGCACCGCATGCCGCTCGAGGTCTATCTCGGCATGATCGCGGCTGCCAACATGAAACAGCGCACCCGCAAGCAGATCGAATATTATCACGCCGACCGGCTGAACTTTGCCGTCGCCGGCACGCCGAACCGGCTCGAATACGACCAGGGCTTCTTCGTGAAGAACGGCGACGGCGCCGCGGACTTCAAGCCGATCGCGCATCTCTACAAGAGCCAGGTCTACCAGCTTGCCGAAGCGCTCGGCGTGCCCGCCGACATTCGCCGCCGGCCGCCGACGACGGACACGTGGTCCTTGCCCCAGGGTCAGGACGAATATTATTTCTCGCTTCCCTATGATCGCATGGATCTCTGCCTCTACGGGCTCGACAATGACCTAACGCGGGAAGAGGTCGGCGAGGCTGCGGGGCTGACACCGGACGAGGTGGACGCCGTCTGGCGCAATATCGCCTCGAAGCGCAAGGTGGCCGAATATCTACATGCCGAACCGGTGACGATGCTAGGTTAAGGGGGCTCGGCTAAGTGAGGCTCGGCTGAGAAGTCTCAGTCGAACCGGTCGCCGATCAGTCGCGTCCAGCTTTCGCCGGCAAGTCCGCAGATCAGCGCCTGGCCGGATCTGATCGGCTCCAGCAGGCTCTTCTCCCGCGCCTGTGCGACAAAGAACGAGCGGCCGTAGAAAATCGTCTTGCGGCTCATCAGCGTCGGGATCAGCCATGGATGCGCGCCGCCGCGCATGCCGGAGCATCCCATTTCGTAAGCGTGGGCAAACAGGTCGTCGATCATTTCCGCCGCCGCGTTCGGCGCCGACAGCGCCTGCAGGAGCCAGCCGATCTCACCGGGGCCGGCGAAATAAACGTAAGCCGCAACCGGTCGTCCGTCGGCGGCAAAGCCCACGCGCCATTCCGGATAGCCGAAATTCCGCTTGTTTTCCGCTTGCTCCAGGAACCACCCCAACGAACGATCATCCCAGCGGGGGTGAAGGGGATAGTTTGAGGCTAGCGTCAGAAGCGCCGTGGCGAACGCCTCGCGCGTGACATCGCGGAACGTTACCTTCGAAGCGCCACGCTCGGCCGGCCGAAGAGGCGTCATACGGATCAACGCCGCGCCGCGGTCGGCGATCCGGCCGAAGGGGCGCAGGAGGGTCACGGGACGCAACCGCCTGGCCAGGACCTCGACCGCTGCGGAAGCGGGACGCAGGATGCGCAACCAGTTCATGCTGTAGCCGGGATCGAGCGGATGCCCGGCCTTCTGCCACATGCCGAGCGCCGTGGAATTGGCGGTCTCCGTCATTGATATATCCTGCGGGCCGGCGAGGAAGGAGCGCAGCAGCCGCGCGCCGGCGAGCGGATTTTCCTTCGGGTTCCGGACCATCATCGAGCCGGCAAAGGCGGCGCGGAGCGGCCGGCCATCGAGTTCCAGCCGCGACGGAAAGACGCCGATGAAACCGGAGACTGTTCCATCGGCGTCCGCAAAGACCTTTGAACGGAGGTCGGGATCCGCCCAGGGATGATCGAAAAAGGCTTCCTCCAGATAGGCGATCAACGAGGGCGACGGCCCATTCGACTTGCGGAACGTCTCCTGGAAAAGCCGCGCTACAGCCTCGATATCACCACGCTCGAAATCGCGGACCGTGCCCGCTTCCGTCTTTCCCGTCATCGCCATCCCCTTGTCGCGAGGACCTTGCATCAGGAGAATTAAATAAACGAAAAGAGGCCCCGCACGCGGAGCCTCCGGAATTCCTTTGGGGGAACGCTTACATCCAGTACGGCGGAACGCCGTAATAGTCGTAGATCGTTCGGCCCTTGTCGTTGTACCAGGTATCGTCATCCAGATCTCGGTAGCGGGGGGCGCCGGTGATCTGGTCCTTGGTCAGGTCGATGCGATAGCCATCAAGCTGTTCGTCGTAGCGGAGCTTTTCCCAAGGCAGCGGGTAGTAATCGTCGCCGATACCAAGAAAGCCGCCGAAACTCAGGACCGCATAACCGACGCGGCCGCCGCGCTTTTCGAGAAGCACCCGGGCGATGGAGCCGATATGCTTGCCGTCGGCGCCATAAACCTTTGTCCCTTCGACCTTGTCGCTGGCGATCAGCGACGGGGTGTCCTTGACATAGGGATCCTGTCCGGCTCGTGGTTCTTGATGCAACATTGCGCACCTCCTGTCTTTGATTCATCGTGCATTTTGCAACACAGGGAAAACGCCTGATCCTTACGGATGTTCCGCTGTCGATCCCATTACACTCGGGTCCGACGCAGGCCCCTCGTTGACGTTTACGTCAAAGTTAGATAGCTGTTTAAATCTGTGCCGATGGCTTGATGCTGGCGCGGCATGGCATAATCTGTTGTTCGCGGGAAGGTGGAGGAGCCGACCTGCACGCGCCGGGAAAGCGCGGGGCAACAACAAAAACGATAGAGGAGGTCGTCATGAATGAAGTCACCGCACGTACCGGTGCCAATCCACCCAAGATCTGGCTTGCCTCCTATCCGCCGACAGTGCCGGCCGAGATCCCTCCCCTGCAGCATCCGTCACTCGGAGACCTCTTCGAGGACAGTTGCGCGCGGTATGCGGACCGCCCTGCCTTTTCGAGCATGGGCAAGGCACTGACCTTCCGTCAGCTCGAACAGGAAAGCCGCAAGATCGGCGCCTGGCTGCAGGCACAGGGCCTGGTCAAGGGCGACCGCGTGGCGGTGATGCTGCCGAACATCTTGCAGAACCCGGTGATCGTGTACGGCATCCTTCGGGTCGGCATGGTGGTCGTCAACGTCAACCCGCTCTACACCCCGCGCGAACTGGCCTACCAGCTCAAGGATGCCGGGGCCAAGGCGATCTTCGTTCTCGAGAACTTTGCCCATACCGTGCAGCAGGCCTTGCCCCAGACCGAGATCAAGCATGTGGTCGTCGCCACGATGGGCGACATGCTGGGGCTGAAGGGCCATATCGTCAACCTGGTCGTGCGCAAGGTGAAGAAGCTGGTGCCGGAATGGTCGCTGCCATCGGCCCGAAGCTTCAAGCAGGTGATCGCAGAGGGCGCCCGGCAGACGATGAATGCGGTCGAGGTCTCGCCTCGCGACATCGCCTTCCTGCAATATACCGGCGGTACGACCGGCGTTTCCAAGGGCGCTATCCTTACCCATGCCAACCTGCTCGCCAACAAGGAGCAGATGGGCCTGTGGCTGGAAACCGCCTTCCTCAACAAACCGCGCCCCGAACAGATCCAGTTCCTCTGCGCCCTGCCGCTCTATCATATCTTCGCGCTGACGGTGAATTCGCTGATGGGCGTCGCGACCGGCAGCCATAACATCCTGATCGCCAATCCCCGCGATATCCCCGCCTTCGTCAAGGAATTGCAGAAATACAAGGTCCACGTCTTCCCGGGGCTCAACACGCTGTTCAACGCGCTGATGAACAATGCGGATTTCCAGAAGCTGGATTTCTCCTCGATGATCCTCGTTTTCGGCGGCGGCATGTCGGTGCAGCGGCCGGTCGCCGAACGCTGGCTGAAGATGACCCATTGCCAGATCACCGAGGGTTACGGCCTGTCGGAGACCTCGCCGGTCGCCACCGCCAACCGGCTCGATGCCACCGAATTCAGCGGCATGATCGGGCTTCCCATCTCGTCCACGGAGATCTCGATCCGTAACGACGACGATTCCGAGGTGGAGCTCGGCGATGTCGGCGAGATCTGCATTCGCGGCCCGCAGGTGATGGCCGGTTACTGGAACCGCCCGGACGAAACCGCCAAGGTCATGACGACGGACGGTTATTTCCGGACCGGCGACATGGGCTACATGGACCGCCAGGGCTACACCAAGATCGTCGATCGCAAAAAGGACATGATCCTCGTCTCCGGCTTCAACGTCTATCCGAACGAGGTCGAGGAGGTCGTCGCGACCCATCCGGGCGTTCTGGAATGTGCGGCGATCGGCGTGCCTGACGAACATTCGGGGGAAGCTGTGAAGCTTTTCGTGGTCAAGAAGGATCCGAACCTGACGGAAGCGGACCTCAAGGCCCATTGCGTGGCCAATCTGACCGGCTACAAGCGCCCGCGTTTCATCGAATTCCGCACCGAGCTGCCGAAATCCAATGTCGGCAAGATCCTGCGGCGGGAGCTGCGCGGCTAACCTACCGTTGCAACGCTGCGACAGACGACGACCAAGCGTGTGTCACAAAGCCGGAATCCTTCCGTTAGCGGTAGACGATGCGGCAGTCCTTGATTAGCGCTCTCTGCGGGGGCTGGGCAAAGCATGTTGGAGTTCGCTTGGAGAGCCGCACCGGATTTTCGTTTCGAGTGATAGCCGTCGCCACGGTGATAGGCGTCCTTGCAGGCTGCGCGGGGCGCCCCGAAGGCGTGCTTATTCCGACCCGGGCGCAGGCCGCCGGGACCTCGAAGATCGATGTGCTGGTGGCAACCACGCGCCGCCCGACCGAGACGCCCGGCGTGCTGTTTTCCGGCGAACGCGGCAAGGAGCCTGTCGTCACCGAGATTGCCGTCTCCATTCCGCCGGACAAGGCCCGCGAGATCGGGCAGGTACAGTGGCCGTCGAAGCTGCCCGCCAATCCTGCAAAGGAGTTCGCGACGGTTTCGGTGACGCCGCTTGCCACCCCGGCGGCTCAATCCTGGCTCAAGGGCCACCTGGGCAAGAGCCGGCGCGTGTTTGTCTTCGTGCACGGCTTCAACAATCGCTACGAGGACGCCGTCTACCGCTTTGCGCAAATCGTCCACGATTCGAATGCGGACGTGGCCCCGGTCCTGTTCACCTGGCCGTCGCGCGGCAGCATATTCGCCTACAACTATGACAAGGAAAGCACCAACTATTCCCGCGATGCGCTGGAGGAGATGCTGCGCCGGCTGGCGAAGGAGCCGAATGTCGGGGAAATCACCGTCATGGCCCATTCGATGGGATCGTGGCTGACCGTCGAAGCGCTCCGCCAGATGGCAATTCGCGACGGGCGCGTGGCGCCGAAGATCCAGAACGTCATCCTCGCCTCCCCCGACCTCGATGTCGACGTGTTCGGCCAGCAGCTTGCCGAGATCGGCGAGAAGCGGCCGCATTTCACGCTGTTCGTTTCCCGCGACGACCGGGCGCTCAGCCTGTCGCGACGGATTTCCGGCAATATCGACCGACTTGGCCAGGTGGATCCGACCGTCGAGCCCTATCGCAGCGAATTCGAGAAAGCGGGCATCGTGGTTCTCGACCTCACCGCGCTGAAAACCGGCGACCGGCTGAACCACGGCAAGTTCGCCGAAAGCCCGGAAGTGGTGAAGCTGATCGGCAACCGGCTGATCGAGGGCCAGACGGTGACCGATTCAGACGTCGGGCTCGGCGAGACGCTCGGCGCTGTGGCCCTCGGGACGGCTCAGACCGTGGGAAGCGCCGCGAGCGTGGCCGTCAGCACGCCAATCGCCATCTTCGATCCAACCACCCGCCGGAACTACAGGGACCAGGTCGACCGCTTCGGCAACTCGATCGGCAACGCCGTAGAGACGGCGGTTGGACAATAAGCGCATCGTTGTCACGGCCGTGCTTGATTTGACATGGAAACGGAATAGGTTCCCGATCATCCTATTCCGAGTGCCGAGGAATCACCCATGCAGGCCATCGTCCAAGACCTGAAATCCACTGTCGCGAAAACCAATGCCACGGATATCCGCGCCGCCTTCGCGGCCGATTCCGGCCGTTTTGCCAAGTTCAGCGCCGTTTTCGATGATCTCCTGATGGACTATTCCAAGACGGCCGTGAACGACGAGATCATGGTGCTGCTCGAAAAGCTGGCTGAGGCCGGCGGCGTCGCGGCCAAGCGCGAGGACATGTTCTCGGGCGTCCCGATCAACTTCACCGAAGGCCGCGCCGTCCTGCACACGGCGCTGCGCAACCGCGCCAACACACCTGTCATGGTCGACGGCAAGGATGTCATGCCGGATGTCAACGGCGTGCTCGCCGCAATGGGCAAGTTCGCCGACGGCATCCGCTCGGGCGCGCTGAAGGGCGCGACCGGCAAGAAGATCACCGATATCGTCAATATCGGCATCGGCGGCTCCGATCTCGGCCCGGTTATGGTCACGCTGGCGCTGGCGCCTTTCCATGACGGCCCGCGGGCGCATTTCGTTTCCAACGTCGATGGCGCCCATATCGCCGACACGCTGAAGCTGCTCGATGCGGAAACGACGCTGTTCATCGTCGCTTCCAAGACATTCACCACCATCGAGACGATGACCAATGCGGCATCGGCGCGTGCCTTCATCGCCGGCAAGCTCGGGGAAGCAGCCGTCGGGCATCACTTCTGCGCCGTCTCCACCGCGCTCGACAAGGTCGCCGCCTTTGGCATCGAGAGCGACCGCATCTTCGGATTCTGGGACTGGGTCGGCGGACGTTATTCGATCTGGTCGGCAATCGGCCTGCCGCTGATGATCGCCGTCGGGCCTGAGAATTTCGGCAAGTTCCTGGATGGCGCGCATGCGATGGACACCCATTTCCGCACCGCGCCAGTGCGCCGGAACCTGCCGATGCTGCTCGGCCTGATCGGCTTCTATCACCGCAACGTTCTCGGCTATCCGTCTCGCGCCATCCTGCCCTACGACCAGCGGCTGCTGCGCTTCCCGGCCTATCTGCAGCAACTCGATATGGAATCGAACGGCAAGGGCGTGACGATCGACGGCACGCCGGTCGAGGGCAATTCCGGCCCGGTCGTATGGGGCGAACCCGGCACCAACGGCCAGCACGCCTTCTACCAGCTCATTCACCAGGGCACGACGGTCATCCCGGCCGAGTTCATGATCGCCGCCAACAGTTTCGAGTCGCATCTGCGCCACCAGCACGAGCTGCTGATCGCCAACTGCCTGGCGCAGTCGGAAGCGTTGATGAAGGGCCGCACGGTTGCCGAGGCCAAGGCACAGCTGACCTCGAAGGGCATGGACGACAAACAGGCCGATTTCATCGCGCCGCATCGCGTCTTCACCGGCAACCGCCCCTCGATCACCTTCGTCTACGACACGCTGACGCCGTTCGCCCTCGGCAGACTGATCGCGCTCTACGAACACCGCGTCTTCGTCGAAGGCGTGCTGTTCCGCATCAACTCGTTCGACCAGTGGGGCGTCGAGCTCGGCAAGGAACTGGCGACCGGCCTGCTGCCCGTCGTGGAGGGCAAGGAAAGCGCCGCCAGCCATGACGCTTCGACGCAGGGGCTGGTGAAGGCTCTGCTCGCCGCCCGGAAATGACATTTCGGCCCTTCCTCAAGAGCCGAGTTATTTCCGCTTGCAGACGAAGGGCCGGACCTCAGAGTCCGATTTCATGGGCGAACGGCGGGTTGGCGCCGGCCCGCGATACCGTGACGGCAGCGGCCTTTGCACCGAGTGCGAGGGCTTTGCTCACGGCTTCCTCGGACAGACCTGCGACCTTTTCCTTGGTCAGCAGGTTCTGCATCTTCAGCGACGCCAAAATGCCCGCATCGAAAGTGTCGCCGGCGCCGACGGTATCCACCACCGTGACGCGCTCGCTCGGCACCGAAGCCTTGAAATTCCTGGTGTAACCGGTCGCCCCATCCGCGCCACGGGTCAGGACCACCAGCTTGGCTCCCTGATCCAGCCAATGCGCAGCAAGCGTGTCGTGGTCGCCCTGCATCCCGAACCACTCCAGGTCCTCGTCGGAGAACTTGATGATGTCGGACATGGCAGCCATCCGGCGGACACGGTCCATGTGCTTCGGCTTGTCCTTGATGAAGCCCGGGCGGATATTCGGATCGAAGGAGATGACCCGCTTCTGGTATTCGCGGGCCATCAGTGCCTCGTAGGTGCCGCCGCAGGGTTCGGGGATCAGGCTGATCGCGCCAAAATGCATGGCCTCGCAGTCATCACCGAGCACCGGCAGGTCGGCCTCGGTGATCATCCGGCCGGCAGTGCCTTCGTCGTAGAAGGCATAGGTCGCCTGACCGTTGACGAGTTTCACGAAAGCGATCGTCGTTGGTCGCGAGGAAACCGCGGCGAGACTGTAATCCACGCCGCTCTTTGCCAACGTGTCCCGCAGGACGTCCCCCATCAGGTCGTCGGAGATGCCGGTGAAGAACGCGGTCGGCTGGCCAAGCCGCCCGAGCGCAATCGCCGTGTTGAAGATGGCGCCGCCGGCGTAAGGCGCAAAGCCTTTTTCGCCGAGCGTGGTGTCACGCGGAAGCATATCGATCAGGGCTTCGCCGCAGCACAAAATCATAAAATCCTCCCGCGCGCTTCTCAACAGTTTTCAATCGATTAAGCGAGCTTTTGCCAAAAGGCCAGAGCAAAAAATCAGAGTGCTATCTCGCTGACGCCGCCATTGCGTCCTGACCAGGCCAGTGGCGCGTCGAGAAAGGCCTCGACTTCCGACAGCGTGTTTTCATCGAAAAGCTTGCCCTCCCTGGCTGCCGCAAGCACATTGCGCCAGGTGGCGATGTGATGAAGCTTCACCTGGCCGTTCGAGAACCGCTCGTAGGCTTCCGGGAAGATATCGTAGAAGAAGAGCGCGACGCCGTGATCGACAGTGGCGCCGACTGCGCGGATTGCATCGATGAATTTGAACATGCTGCCGCCGGCGGTCGTCAGGTCCTCGATGACCAGCACGCGCGCACCGTCCGGGAGATGGCCCTCGATCTGTGCATTGCGCCCGTGGCCCTTCGGCGCCTTCCGGACATAGATCATCGGCAGGCCCAAACGTTCGGCAAGGAAAGCCGCAAAGGGAATGCCCGCCGTCTCGCCGCCGGCAACGCAGTCGAATTTTTCGAAACCGGCGTCGCGCATGACGGTCGCGGCCGCGAAGTCCATGATCGCCGAGCGAATGCGCGGATAGGAAATCAGCTTGCGGCAGTCGATATAGACCGGGCTCATCAGCCCCGAGGCGAATTTGTAGGGCTTGTCGGCGCTGAAGTGGACCGCTCCGATCTCCCAGAGCATCTTCGCCATCAGTTCGGCCATTACGCCGCGGTCCGGAAATGTGGTTTGAATCATGCGCCCGCTCCTTTTGTCAAAACCACGCGCCGCAATAGCAGCATGCGACAGAGTACGCCAGACGATGCAGAAAATAAGGACGGAATCAGGCGGTGGTGCGCGTTTCGTTCAAATCCACCGGGCGCAGATAACCTGCGACATGCACGCGATCACGGCCGGAACGCTTTGCTTCGTAGAGGGCGTTGTCGGCGAGACTGAGCACGGTTTCGAAAGACTGGCCAGTCGGGGCGCCGACAGCGACACCGGCGCTGACCGTGCACTTGAGCACCGCATCGCCGATGATGATCTCGCGAGCGGCAAAGCGGCGGGAGATGTCGTTGGCGATCCGCTCGGCCCGTCCGGGAAGCACGTTGACGAGGATCACCACGAACTCCTCGCCTCCCAGTCGCGCCACGGTGGCCCGGGTTTTCGTGCCGCTCCTGAGATCGTCGGCAAACAGCCTCAGCACTTCATCGCCGGCGGCATGGCCATGCTGGTCGTTGATGGCCTTGAACCGATCGATATCGAAAACGACGACGGCGGTCGACGAACCGAGAATGCGATGGCCATGCTGCTCGAAGAGAGCACGGCGATTGAGAAGTCCCGTCAGCGCATCGGTCATCGCCTCGTGGCGATGGTGGGCTGCCATGCGCCACTGATGGAGCGCCAGCGACAGCGCACCAATGCCGGTCATTCCGGCTATGCAGACAGCGATATTGAGGTTTTCGGCCCAGTTGTCGGGCGCGTGGCCCAGCACCCATTGCCGCCCGTCGATCAGGACCAGAGCACACAAGGCAAACGAGACGGAGGTGGCCCCGTAAAGCACCGCCATTCCGATCAGCGGGCCCGGCGCCTCCCGGCGTGCGCACCAATATTGCCTGGCGGTTCCGAGGAGCAGCGCAGCTGTCGCAAGGTTCATGACGATGAACCCGAGGCCGTCGAGGCCGGCAATCATCAGCGGCAGGCCGAAAATCGCGGCTACGGCGGTAATGGCACCGGCCATTATCCAGGGCCTCGCGCCTCTGCGAAACTGCACGGATGCCGCATAGATCGTGCCGAACCCCGCCATCAGGAAGGTATAGGCAATCGAGGCACCCACAACGTCGGCTTCGACGGTATAGGAACTGTAGGCGAAAATGCCTGAAACGGTCAGGCAGAGCGCGATGACAAGGGTGAGCAGGAAAGAATCGGTGCGACGCGAATACCATGTGCCAAACAGCGTCACCATCAGGCACGCCGCTGAGACGCCCAGCGCGAGCAGAAGAGAATGGTAGTCGAGCATCATGCCTAGCTTTCTCTCCGGGTACATCCCCGCGGGAAAATCCTGGGCGTCAAGCTAAGCTCGGATTCTATCCAAAAGGTTACCGGATCGATCCAAATACCAGCAAACCCCACATCATTAGCATTTACTTATCAAGTACTTGCCAATGAAGCGGAAACATCGGATCGAAGACTGTGATCGGCCCGGCACCACTCTCGCGTTTGTCGGGAAACCTTGCCGGCTCGTCGCGCTTTTCAAGCGTGATCGTCTCTTCGTTCGGCGCCAAGCCATACCAGGCCGGGCCGTTCAGCGAGGTAAACGCCTCCAGCTTGTCGAGCGCGTTGTCGTCCTCGAACACATGCGCAAGGCAGCTCATGGTATTGATGGACGTATAGATGCCGGCACAACCGCAGCCGCATTCCTTGAGCGGATCGACATGGGGGGCGGAATCCGTGCCGAGGAAGAAACGCGGATCGCCCGATGTCGCCGCCGCCCTGAGCGCCAGTCGGTGGTTCTCGCGCTTGGCGACCGGCAGGCAGTAATAGTGCGGGCGGATGCCGCCGACCAGGATCGCGTTACGATTGATGATCAGGTGGTGGGTGGTGATCGAGCCGGCGAGATTGCCCTGCGACGACTTGATGTAGTCGATGCCGTCGGCGGTCGTGACGTGCTCCATCGTGACCTTCAATTCCGGCAGGCGTTTGCGCAACGGGTCGAGCACGGTCTCGATGAAGACCGCCTCGCGGTCGAAGATATCGACCTCCGGAGTGGTCACCTCGCCATGCACGCAGAGCGGCAGGCCGATCTTGGCCATGCGTTCCAGAACCGGCATCGCCTTGTTGAAATCGCGCACGCCGCCATGGGAATTGGTTGTGGCACCGGCGGGGTATAGCTTCACCGCCGAGATCAGGCCGCTCCTCTTGCCCTCTTCCACATCCTCCGGATCGGAATGTTCCGTCAGGTAGAGCGTCATGAGCGGCTCGAAGCGATCACCCGCAGGAAGGGCGGCGAGAATACGCTCCCGATAGGCCCTGGCATCCGAGGTCGTCACCACCGGCGGCACCAGATTGGGCATGATGATTGCGCGTGCGAAATGCCGGCTCGTATCGCCGATCACCGCTCGTAGGACGTCGCCGTCGCGCAGGTGCAGGTGCCAGTCGTCAGGGCGGCGGAGCGTGAGCGTCTTCATGGGAGAACTTCCGGAGGTGGTCGATCCATCCGCCATAACATCAATGGTTCGGGCAAAACAATCCGATGATGCGAGGAACCTGCAATCCAGCAGACCGGATGTAGGTTACTTCTCACGCAGATGTGCGAAAGCCGAGGGCTTTTCGCGCACGAAACATGAAAGGCACACGGAACCGGTGCCTGCTTCCGGCGTTCGTTAAGCAATCTGAAGAATCAGTGAATCGGAGCGCAAAATGAAATCCCGCCTCTCGAAAGTCAACAGGGGTTTTGCAATTGCCACAGGTACCGCCGCCGCGCTCTACGCCCTGACGGTTTCCCTTGGCGCGGAGGAACGCGCCAACCTGCAGCTCACCTCTGCGATTCAGACGGAATGTGACCGCCTCGCCGGCAGCCCCTACGATCAGCAGCGCAACGGAGAGTTTGCCCCTGTCGGCATTTCGGATATCGACGGCACCGCGGTAGACGCATGCCGCATGGCCTATGACGCGACCGGTAATCCGCGTTTCGCCTATCAGCTGGGCCGGGCTCTGAACAAGACCCAGCAGGCCGACCAGGCGATGAACGCCTACGATGTCGCCGTCCAGGCGGGGTATGCTGCCGCCAAGGTGAATTTCGGCATGCTGATGGGTCGGCTCGGCGACGAGCGGTCGGAATTCCAGCTCTATACGGAGGCTGCCAATGGCGGCAACGTGCTCGCCGCCTACAATCTCGGCGTCGCCTATCGCGATGGCCTCGGCACCCAACCGGATGTCCAGCGGGCATTGAGCTGGTTCCAAAAGGCTGCGGCGGAAGGCGACGATACCGCCGCCTTCAATATCGGCGCGATCTATGACGAAGGCCATCTCGTGGAGCAGGACGACCAGACGGCGATCGCCTGGTACGACCTTGCGGCCCAGCGCGGCAATGCCGATGCGATGATCAATCTCGGGCTGATGTACGAAGCGGGCGAAGGCATCGAAGCGAATGCCCTCAAGGCCGCTGAAATGTACGGCAAAGCTGCCGAGAAAGGCGACGTTTTCGGGGCATACAAGTTCCTGCAGATGCAGGAACTTGGTATTGTCCCGGGGCCGAGCGACCCGGCGACGACCGAAGGCGTCAACTCGCTGGTACTGAAGCCGGGCGACATGGAACAGTCGGCCGGCAGCAGCAAGGAAATCTAGATCAGATTTCCCCCGCCGATGGCCCCCAGACGTCGGTCATTGCAAATCCGTCCGACAGCGGGTCGAAAGGATCAAGGGCTATCTGATGCAGACCGAAGGTAAAACCACGGCCGGTGATCGTCGGGATGATCGCCGGCTTTCCCGCGACCTCCGTCTCGGACGCCAGTCCTACCTCGAACTGAGAACCGATGATCGAGCGCGACCTGAAGACATCCCCGACCCTCACCTTGCCGCGCGCATGGAGCGCCGCCAGATTGGCGGAATTGCCGGTACCGCAGGGTGAACGGTCTGCCCTTCCGGGCCACATCGTGGTGCAGGTCCGCACCGTGCCGTCGGCTTCCGTATCCCGGAACATCACGTAGGCGACGCCGGAGATCGCCGGTATTTCCGGGTGCACGACCTCGATCTGCCTGTTGATGAGGTCCTTCAGCACCATGCCGGCCTGCACGAGTGCTGCCGCGTTGCCCTTCTCGATGGTCAGGCCGATCTGGCCGACATCCACCAGTCCGTAAAAGATCCCGCCGTAACAAAGGTCGAGCGCGATCTCGCCCCATGACGGGGTCTGAACCTTGACGTCGAGCTGATGCACGAAGGACGGCACCATGGTGAGCTTCACCTTTTCGCAGCGCCCGTCGCGGCAGGTGGCCGTCGCACGCACAAGGCCGGCCGCGGTTTCAAGCGTCACAACGGTTTCAGGCTCCGTCATCTCGACGATCCCGGACTCCAGAAGCGCGGTGGTGACGCAGATGGAGTTCGAACCGGAACTCGCATGCGCCTGGTCCGGCTGCAGGATGATGAAGGCGGCATCCGCGTCGGGATGTTTCGGCGGCAGCAGCAGATTGACCGAGCCGATCGGCGCCCCGCGCGGCTCGAGGCAGAGGAAGCGGCGAAGCTCGTTGCCTTTCGGATCAGTGTTCAGCCAGTGAAGCTGGGCCGCAACCGTTTCGCCCGGGATCTTCGGCACGCCGCCGATCGCGACCTTGCCGATCTCACCCTCGCAATGAACGTCCAGCAGCTGGATCGTGCGTTTCCATCTCATCCCAGATACTCCGATCAAACGTGACGGGTGACGCCGCCATCGACGCGGATGTTCTGGCCGGTGATGTAGCCGGCGCCATCCGACAAGAGGAAGGAGGCAGTCTTTGCGATTTCTTCTACCTGGCCGACACGCTTCATCGGCACCTTTTCCGCCGTCCCCGGCTTGTGATCGAGACTGTCGATGAACCCCGGCAGGATGCAGTTCATGCGGATATTGTCGGCCGCATAGCGGTCCGAATAGAGTTTTGTGAAGGCACCGGCAGCCGCCCGGAAGGTGCACGAGACCGGGAAGACCAATGACGGCTCGTAAGCCGCAAACGTTGTGATGTTGACGAAGGCTCCCTTGCCCTGTTTCAGCATAACGGGCGTCACCAGACGCGCCATCCGCACCAGCGACAGGATCATCATGTCCGAACCGAGCGTCCAGTCCTCGTCGCTGATGTCGAGCAGGTCGCCCTTCGGCGGATGGCCGGTATGATTGACCACCGCATCGATGCGGCCGTAGGTCTTCATGGCGAGGTCGAAGATCGCCTGGATGTCTTCGGCCTTTTCCGCGACGCCGCGGGAGGCGACGCCGCCGAGTTCGGCCGCCAGTTTCTCGCAGCTTGTGGAGGGCGACATCAGCGCGAGCTTGTAACCCTGGGCGTGCAGCTCGCGGGCAATCGCCTCACCCATGCCACGTCCGCCGCCGGTAATCAGCGCGACCTTTTCCGTCTCAGCCATCGGAATCTCCTTGGGTCCTTGTCCGCCTGCGGGCAGGCTTTCCCGAACAGATATATCAGCCTCAAGGGTTTGCCTACCGTCTTCAACGAAGCCAGAGATAACCGAGGTTGAGCCGCACCTTGCCGTCGCCGTAATAATAGGGCCGCGAGAGGGATTTTGCAGGCGATGCGGTCAATCTGAGCGTATCGACGGAGGAAAGATCGATCGGCGGCGAGCCCGTGCCGCCCCCGCCTTCGGTCCAGATCGCCAAAACCGGCCCCTTCAGGGCGCCTGGAGCCGGGAAACCGGCGATCGGCTGCTCGGAATTGATGACCGGCACATCGGGAAACTGCAGTCGCATATTGCCAGCCAGATTCATGCCGGCTGCAATGATTACCGCCGGTCGGCCTTCGGTTTTCAGAACTTCGGCGACGGAGCTGAACGGGTAGTTGATCCGGGTGTAACCGCCGGTGAGCCCGCCCGTCAGCGTCTTGCCCGCCAGCGGGAGCAGCGTCACGAGCATGATGACGACGAAGACGGGGACGAAGCGCCTGAGATGGGAGGTGGTATCGATACCGGCTCGCTCCAGCTTCAAAAGCAGATAGAGCGGCAAGGGAAGAAGGTAGGGATCGAGCCAGCGCTCCGTAATCTTGGTCGTGCCGGTGAAAAGGATCACGAATACGACCCCGAGCAGGCCGACCACCATCATCAGCCCCAGGAGGCGCGTCCAGCGGTCGCCTGTCTTCAGCGAGCGCGTGAACCCCCTTTTGAAAGCCACCGCAAAGATGACGACCGTCAGCGCGCCGAACGCGATGCAGGCAAGCATCAGCGAGCCGAGAGCGCGTGCAATACGGACAATGCCATGCGGCGCGTTCGCTTCAACCATCTTGCCGATCGTGCCTGATGTCGCGAGATCGAGATTGCCATGAAGCCAGAGGGCGTGCGGGACGACGATTGCAAGGCCGACGATCGCGGTCAGCAGGATGCGCGAATCAAGAAGGCGGGTACGCCATTCCCTGTCGCAAGACACGGCAATGAAGGCGGAGGCAGGCAGCAGCCCAAAATTGTATTTCGAAATCATCCCGATGCCGATCGCGACCCCGGCGATCAGGTAACCCTGCCAATCCGCCCGGACAAGGGTTCGGAAGAGCCCGTAGAGGAACAGCGACGTCGCCATCAGCACCGCGACGGTGTGGGTCAGATCCTGCTGCGGCATGTAGGAGAGTTGCGGCAGGGTGAGCAGACTCAGCATCGCCATAGCCGTAAAGCCGGGCCGGGCGTCGATCTCGCGTGCCGCCATGCCGAAGAATACGTAGCACAACAGCAGCATCAGGAATTTCGGCAGGGTCAGTGAAAAGAGCGAGATCCCGATGACGCTGACAACGGCATTCTGGACCCAGTTGTAGAAAGGCGGCTGCGGCCCGTAGCCGGCAAGCCAATATTGCGAAAACAGCGCCTGCTCGGCCTCGTCAAGCGTCAGCCCGTTGGGCAGCATCAGACGAACAGCGATGCTCAACAGGAAATAAGCGCCTAGAAAAAACGCCGCGGGCCAAAGGCCGCCTGCCAGAAACCCTGCCAGCCGACCGGGCGTGTCCAACTTTTCGGAACGCACTGCGTCCACGCTCTCACGATTCATTTTCGCCTTATGAGAAAATTGTCATGTGACGCAGGTGGCACAGCCTGCGACCCGGATCAATAGAGATCGTGCCCGCCGTTTGGCTAGTTCAGGGAAATTGAACGCGTATTTCTCCCGGGGCTCTTTCAGGTCAGAAACCCAAATCGCTGAGACCTTGGTGGCCGTCAGACCACCGTCCCCGTGCAAAGGCAGACTTTCTCGACCGCCGTTCCCAACGTGAAACGCGGCAGCGGCGGACGTCGATCGCTCATTGGGTATCGCCATGGGCGGCGAGGCGGGCGCGCAGTTCGGCGTTTTCGGTCTCGAGTTCGGCAAGGCGGCCCCGAAGCGGACCGATCGCCTCGGCGACCTGCACCTCGGTGAAGCGGGGAGTGATGTGCTGCGGACAGTTCCAGTCGAAGCTCGCGAGGCGCAGCCGGAAAATGCGTTCGAGCTTCGCCCGGTAGTCCTGATCGACGACAAGCGCGGCCAAGGCAGGATCCGCATCGAGCGCCACCTCCTCGACATGCGCATAGATCTTAAGCCGGGCACGACGGGCATAATCCATCAGGAAGAGGCATGTCCGGTCGTTCGCCGCAACATTGCCGGTGCTGATATACTGGCGATTGCCGCGATAGTCCGCGAAAGCCAATGTCCGGTCGTCGATCACCTTCAGGAAGCCGCGCGGGCCGCCCCGGTGCTGGACATAGGGCCAACCCGTCTCCGACACCGTCGCCATGTAGAAGCTGTCGCGGTCGGCGATGAAGGCCGCTTCATTTTCCGTCAAGCGATCGAACTCCCGATCGCCGACGAAGTTTTCCCAGATGTGGTCGGCGCCCATCGCCTTCTGTGCGGCCCGGACGCTGGGTGTGATGGCGATGTCTAGAAAACCATAGGACATGAAGGAACTCCTTCCCGGCAGGACCGCTATCGGCGCGGTGAAGAAGGATACATAGCCTTTTCCACTATTCGGAGTAATATGGCTCTTTTGAAACTCAGCTTATCAAAAAATGGAAAAGCGGATGGATCGATTCGAAGCCATGTCGATGCTGCTGGAGGTGGTGGAGAAAGGTAGCCTGTCTGCAGCGGGACGGTCGCTTCGGGTTCCCGTCCCGACGCTCAGCCGGAAGATTTCGGAGCTCGAGGCGTCGCTCGGCACGCGTCTGCTGATCCGCACCACCCGCAAACTCACCCTCACCGACGCGGGCGCCACCTATGTGGCGGCGGCCCGGCGCATTCTCGAACAGGTCGAGGATGCGGAGCGCGAGGCAGCCGGCGAATTTACGGCGCCAAAGGGTGAACTGGTCATCACGGCACCGGTCATGTTCGGCCGGCTCCATGTCCTGCCGATCGTCATCGACTTCCTTGCGTTGTTTCCCGAGATCAACATCCGGCTGCTGCTTGCGGACCGCAACGTTCATCTTGTCGACGATCATGTCGATATGGCCGTCAGGATCGGGCAGCTGCCGGACAGCACGATGGTTGCGACACGGATCGGCTCGATGCGGATGGTGACCTGCGCCAGCCCGGCCCTGCTTGCAGTTCACGGCGTTCCGCAGACACCCGAGGACCTCCGACGGATGCCTTGGGTGACGTTCGAAGGGCCGACGCCATCGCCCGCCCGGCACATGCTGCCGGCAGGATCGAGTACGGCCACCGAAGTCATCACCGCATCGCGCCTTTCGGTTTCGACCGCCGAGGCCGCTGCGGAGGCAGCGATACACAATGTCGGGGCAACGCGGCTGCTCCACTACCAGGTGGCGGAAGCCGTCAAAGCTGGAGCGCTGCGGATCGTCCTGGAGAACTTCGAGCCGGAGCCGCCGCCCATCCACCTCATCCACGCCGCGCGTGGCCAGATGCCGCTCAAGATGCGCAGCTTCCTGGATTTTGCCGCGCCGAGGCTGCGCCAGGCACTCGGCAGGATCGGCTCCGCCGCCTGACCTCGCTCTGGCGGCGGCGGCGTCAGGCGAAGTTTTGGCGCTGGAAGAGACGAAACCGGGACTGCTTGTTATTGTGACATCCACCCTATCTTAGGATGGATGTTCTGCCGCCGTACATTGGCACGGGAGCTTCAAGATGACCGTTATTCAGGAAGAACCGCCGACCGCACTTCCCTCACATCCTGAGGAAATCAAATCCACCTTTGATCTGCGCGTGGGGAAGAACATTACCTTGCAAGGCAGCGCCAGAATAACGCCTGCGGGCGTGATCAGCACCGGAATCGCGGTTGCCGCAATGACGTTTGCACTGGGGTATCTCATATCATCAATACGGCGTCGCGGGAGTTAGGCGGCGCGAATTGCCGCCGTAAGCCGACCAGCTCTCGAGAATGTTCAGAGATAGTTGGAAAGAAATGGCGCACCCGAAGAGATTCGAACTCCTGACCCCCAGATTCGTAGTCTGGTGCTCTATCCAGCTGAGCTACGGGTGCGTCTGCAAGCAGTGCGTCACCGCTTGCGTGGCGATCCTCTAAAACGTCCGCATTCCGATTGCAAGCGATTTTACCGAGGGCAACGTCATTTTGCTGTCACTTCTCGCTCAAACCGTTGAGAAGCAACAATTATTTGCATCAGGCCCGAACCCGGTAGTCCTCCAGCGAGACCGGACGGTCGGGAATTTCTATCCTAAACTGCGTGCCAGGCCCCGGTTTTTCCACAAGTGCGATTGTGCCGCCATGGGCCAGCACAAGCTCGCGGGCGATGACCAGGCCAAGGCCGGTACCGCCCGACCGCGCCGAGCCGCGGAAAGCGGAGAACAGGTTCTCCCGGGCCTTTCGCGGCATGCCGGGACCGGTGTCGTCAATGGTGATGCTGACGACGCTGCCCACCCGATGTGCTGAGACCGTGACCCGGCGAACCATGGACGCATCCTGCGGATCGAAATTCAGCAGCGCCTGCACGGCATTCCGGCAGAGATTGTGGATGACACGGAAAATCTGCTCGCTGTCGCAATCGACTTCGAGATCGGCGGCGATCTGATCCAGGAATTCGATGCCTATTTCGGGATCGATCGCCAGCATGTCGCGCACGTCCTGGGCCAGCGCCGCGAAGCGGATGCGGCGGCGGCGCGGCGCTGCCTCGGAGGCCTGGCCGTAAGCCAGCACCTCGTTGGTGTAACCCACCGCACGGTCGATCGTGCGCAACAGTTTCGGTGCGAAACTCCTCACCATCGGATCGTCGACATCCGTCAGCCGGTCCGACATCAGCTGCGCCGATGCGAGGATGTTGCGCATGTCGTGGTTGATCTTCGAAACGGCAAGGCCAAGATCGACTAGGTTCTTCTGCTGCTTCAGCGTTCGCTGCAATTGTGCCTGCATGGCCGTGAGGTGCCGGCCCGCCACTGCAAGCTCGCCCCGGGAGCGATCGGCGCTAAACACGCGGCCCGGATCGTCCGGCTGCTCCGAGAAATGCTGCATGCTATGGGTGAGCCGCCGGATCGGCATGATCATCATCCGGTTGATGGCGAGGAAAATCAGCACGGCGGTAATCAGGGAGATCAGCAGCGACAGGAGAAACATCGTCTTCGAATATTTCAACATGTCCTTGCGCAACGCGTCATCGGTCATGACCAGTTCGATGGTCATGTCGCTGTCGCCGATCGGGCCATAAACGCGCATGACGCGACCGCCGCCAAACACGAGGGTGTCGAGCGCGTCGCGCATCGAGGACGCTATCGGGACATTGGCGAGATCGAATACCTGATCGATCTGCGGCTGCGTGTCCGTTGCGGCCAGCAGCCGCGAGGTGCCGTCCTTGCGCAGCGCGATCACCTTGGTGCCCGTCGCAAGCAGCGTATCGTCCTGCACCGCACGGGGAAGCTCGGCGGGCTGCAGTCCGTCGATGACGATGCCGGCGGCGGCGGCGGTATCCAACCGGTCGCGCAGCCAGTTCATCCGCATGGTGGCGACGGAAGGGACGAAGATCAGTATTTCGGCCATCATCACGAAAATGACGGTGAGCCAGAGAAGCCTGCCGGAAAGGCCGCGGAAAAGGCGCGGCATGGTTTCCGGGCCTACGCCTTCCGGCGAGGACCCCGAGCGCCGCGAGGTATGAACCTCGTCGTCCATGCGGATCTCCATTTCCGAATACCCGGCTCGCCGGGTTGGTGCGAGCCTACGGATGATCGCCCATTTTAGAGGTTCAGCATTTTTTTACCAGTCCCCTTTGCCGCAGTGCAAAAGAGAAAGCGGAGAGGGCTGCCCCTCTCCGCTTCCTTATTCGATCGATAGACGAAATTGGATCAGAATTCTTCCCATTCTCCGGCAACCGCTGCCGTCGCGACGGCTGCTCCGCCAAAGGCCCGGGAGAGCGCGCCGGTCATCGCCTTGACCGGAGAGGCCCGTGGCCGATGAATGGCAGCCGCGGCAACCGGCCGCGCGGTCCGCACCGGCTCGGCGACGTGCTTGGCGACCTGCTCGCCCTCCTGGCCGATGTCGAAATTGGAGACAAGGGCAAAAAGGCTGTCGGCCTCCGAGGACAATGTCTGCGTCGCCGCGGACGTCTCCTCGACCATGGCGGCATTCTGCTGCGTCACCTGGTCCATCTGGTTGACGGCGGTATTGACCTCGGCGAGCCCCGTCGACTGCTCGCGGGAGGCGACGGCGATCGAATGGATATGGTCGTTGATGCGCAACACGCGGGTTTCGATTTCCGACAATGCCTCGCCGGTCTTCTGGACCAGCATCACGCCTCCGGCCACTTCCTCGCCGGACTTGCTGATCAAGGCCTTGATGCCCTTTGCGGCACTTGCCGAGCGCTGGGCGAGTTCGCGGACCTCCTGAGCGACGACGGCAAAACCCTTGCCGGCTTCGCCCGCACGGGCGGCCTCGACACCGGCATTCAGAGCCAGAAGATTGGTCTGGAAGGCGATCTCGTCGATGACATTGGTGATCTGCGCGATCTCGCGGGAGGCCTGCTCGATTCTGCCCATCGCATCGACGGCGCTACGCACCACCTCGCCCGACTGGACCGCGCTCTGCTTGGCCTCGCCGACCATCACTGTTGCCTCATGCGCCCGCTCGGTCGACGTCTTGACGACGGCGGTGATCTCTTCGAGCGCGGCGGACGTTTCTTCCAGCGCCGCAGCCTGCTGTTCAGTGCGGCGGGACAGATCATTGGTCGCCCGGCTCAGCTCGGCGGCGCTACCGTTGATGGAGCCGGTGGCGGTGCGGACATTCCGCATCGTGCCCCGCAGCGTGTCCATGGTACCGTTGACATTGTGCTGCAGCTCGGCGAAGGCGCCCTTGAAATTGCCCCGCATGCTGTCGGTGAGGTCGCCCTCGGCAAGGCTCTTCACGACGCGGCGCGTTTCGGAAATGCCGGCATCGACGCTGGCGACGAGCAGATCCACCTCGCGGGCAAAACGGTCGAGGCTTTCCTCGCCCCACTGCTTGTCGATGCGGCGATTGAAGTCGCCTTCCGAAGCGGCGGCGACCACGACCGCCATGCGGGCCTGGAGATCGTCGCTCTTGGCACGCAGTGCCGCTTCGGACGCATTCATGCGGGCGACTTCGATACCGTTCTTCTTGAAGACTTCGACGGCGGCAGCCATGTCGCCGATCTCGTCCCGGCGTCCGGCGAAAGATACGGCGGCATCATAGTCGCCGTCGGCAATCAGCTTCATCGAGGACGTCAGGCCAAGGATGGGCTGGCTCAGTTCCTTGCGGCCGAGATAAAGGCCGAAGGCCATGCCGCCGGCAACACCGATCAGCGTTGCGGCCAAGACGGAATAGAAGACCATGTTGCCGAACGCGTCCATGCCGGCACTCAGCTTGTCGAGTTCGGTCTGGTCCATCTTGACGACCGAGTCGATTTCCGCCTGATAGGCCTTGCGGTTGGCGCGGTTCGCCTCGTTATTGCCCTGAACGTTGGCTGCCTGAGGGCCTTCCGTCTGGCTGAGCCGGACAGTCTCGGCGCGGAATGTCTTGAATTCAGCGGACCGCGCGATCAGCTTGTCGAACGCCTCCCTCTGCGCGGCGGGAACCATCGGCCGCCAGGTGGCGATCAGCTTTTCCATGTCACCGAGGGACTTCAGAACCCCATCGCCGAACTGCTTGGCCGTTGCGCTGTCCTTCGACGCGTAGATGCCCCGCGCGTCCATCACCACAGCGGTGACCAGGCGGTTGAGATGTTCGCCCTTGTAGGCACGATCCGCGACGTCGGCATATTGCTGCGTCTGGGCGCGATACTCTTCAACCGCGAAGAGCGACAGGCCGCCGATAATGCAGGCAACGAGGCTCATGAGGCCGACGAGGAGGTTGATTTTCCCTCGAATTTTCATTTCTTACCCTTCCAGACGGGACTTCTCGTGGGGAGGAAGACAGGCCCGTAACCCGGTTTCTCTTCCATTCAGTGCTAAAATTAGCCATTAGAAATTAAAGAAAAGCTTAGAGAAAAACGGGGCGCGCAGCCCCGGCGAGCGCGCACTTTCCGGTTGCTCGCCTCGGTTGAGATATTTGACGTTTGACAGGGGGAGAGCCTTGCACCTACTATTTCTCACCCCTAAATTCATGGGGAAATATCGATGCGACCGCGACTGCAGATGTTGCCAGAAGGCGGCGTTGATCAAGATTGGCCAACTTTCGGCCCACAGCCCAAAAATCCCGGCAGCGATTGACTTTTGCGGCGGAGTCCTCTTATAAGCCGCCCACGTTCAGCTCCGGCGGGCTTGCACGCATGCAGCCGCTTGCGCAGATCGTTTTTCCGAAGCGCTCTTGCCGTCGTGATGACGGCAAACTCCAAGAAGGGCCGCACACCGCGGTATTAAAATAAATGAAGCGTACCTATCAACCGTCCAAGCTTGTTCGCAAGCGCCGCCACGGATTCCGTACCCGCATGGCCACCAAAGGTGGTCGCCTGGTTCTTTCCGCTCGCCGCGCCCGTGGCCGCAAGCGTCTCTCGGCCTAAGGCCTGAGATGCCCGAGACAACCGGGCGATGACGACTGAGACAAAGAACAAGAAGACTGTCGGGCGGCTTCAAAGCCGGCCGCAGTTCCTTGCCGTGCGCGAGGGCGAAGCTCGCAGAGGCCGGAACTTCCTTCTGGAAGTCCTTGATCGGAACCAGCCGGACGAAGCGCCGCGCGTCGGTTTTACCGTTACGAAGAAGCATGGCAACGCGGTCGAACGCAATCGCATGCGCCGCCGCCTCCGTGAGGCGGTGAGGCAATCTGCCGGATTTGCAATGAAGAACGGACACGACTATGTGATTGTCGCGCGGCGGGAGGTGCTCAATGCCCCCTTTGCGGATATGACGGCTCAGCTTATCGAGCGTATCGAAAGCAAGCCGAGACCAAAGCGGTCCGAGGAGACCCGTTCCAGGAAAGCATGATGGAAAAGAACCGCAATTACTTCATCGCGATCGCGCTCTCGGTGCTGATCGTTCTTGCCTGGCAGTTCCTCTATATGAACCCGAGGATGGAAGCCCAGCGGCGCGCCGAAGAAGCCAGCCGTGCGCTTCAGGGCGAAACCGCCCAGCCTGTTTCTCCGGAAAGCCCCGGCGCCCAGAGCGGATCCGGCGTATTGGGCAATCTGCCCGGCGCCAGCCCGGCAGCTGCCGGGCTCTCCCGCGACCAGGCACTTTCGCGGTCGCAGCGCGTACAGATCGAAACGCCTGCCCTGATCGGCTCCATCAACCTGACCGGCGCCCGTTTCGACGACCTCAAGCTGCGCGAGTATCACGAGACCGTCGACGACAAGAGCCCGATCATCACGCTGTTCTCGCCGTCCGATACGGCCGACGGTTATTTCGCGGAAATCGGCTATATCCCGAATGAATCGATCGGCACCGCTCCCGGCACCGGCACGCAATGGACGGTCGCAAGCGGCGACAAGCTGACCCAGCAGACGCCGGTGACGCTGACCTTCACCAACGAGAAGGGCGTAACCTTCGCGCGCACGATTTCGATCGACGACCACTACATGCTGACCGTTGCCGACAAGATCGACAACAAGACGGCCGGCCCGGTGACGCTGACGCCTTACGGCCGCGTGCTGCGCAACAACAAGCCGGCGACGCCGTCCGTCTGGGTCATCCACGAAGGCTTTATCGGCGTGATGGGCGAGAGCGGCAGCCTCAACGAACACACCTACGCCAATATCGAAAAAGAGCAGTTCACCAACGAGAAGGCCAAGACCGGCTGGCTGGGCATCACCGACAAGTACTGGGCTGCCACCATCGTGCCGCCGCAGACGCTGCCCTATGTTGCACGTTTCTCGCATTTCGCCGGTGCTCAGGCGAGCTATCAGGCGGACTACAAGGGCGACGACCTGACTGTTCAGCCGGGTCAATCCACCGAACTCAAGAACCTCGTCTTCGCCGGCGCCAAGGAAGTGCCCTTGATCTCGCGCTACGAGACGGAATTCGGCGTTCCGCAGTTCAACCGCCTGATCGACTGGGGATGGTTCTACTTCATCACCAAGCCGATGTTCCAGCTGATGGACTTCTTCTTCCGTCACGTGGGCAATTTCGGCGTGGCGATCCTGCTCACCACCATCGTCGTCAAGGCCCTGTTCTTCCCGCTCGCCAGCAAGCAATACGCTTCCATGGCCAACATGAAGCGCATGCAGCCGAAGATGGAAGAGCTGAAGGCCAAGTTCGGCGACGACCGGATGGGCCTGCAGCAGGCAATGATGGCGCTCTACAAGGAAGAAAAGATCAATCCGATTGCCGGCTGCTGGCCGGTGCTGTTGCAGATCCCGGTCTTCTTCGCTCTCTACAAGGTCATCTATGTCACCATCGAAATGCGGCACGCGCCGTTCTTCGGCTGGATCCAGGACCTGTCTGCTCCCGACCCGACGTCGCTCTTCAACCTCTTCGGCCTGCTGCCCTACGACGTGCCGCATGCGCTGATGATCGGCGTCTGGCCGCTGGTGATGGGCGTCACGATGTTCCTGCAGATGCGCATGAACCCGACGCCGCCGGACCCGACCCAGGCGATGATCTTCACCTGGATGCCGCTCGTGTTCACCTTCATGCTGGCGTCCTTCCCGGCCGGTCTCGTCATCTACTGGGCCTGGAACAACACCCTGTCGGTAACGCAACAGGCGATCATCATGAAGCGTCATGGCGCCAAGGTCGAACTTTTCGCCAATCTGAAGGGCCTCTTCCGACGAAAAGAAGCGCCGACAAAATAGCGCTCGCCAAGATATCGACGAGGAACCCCGGCTGGTCCGGGGTTTTTCTTTTGCAATAAGGCTTGGAGGCCGGAAAGCTTGACATTGCTGGCCAAAACCTTGAAGCCGTGCCCTTCGACAGAACAGGACGACCAGAACCGATGCCCGCAGACATGAGCACGGACGACAAACCGCTTTTCGGCCACCCCTGGATTTTTATCCGCGGCGTGCCCTCGATGAAGTTCCTGCCACCGGAAGGCCCGCTCGAAGTCGCCTTTGCCGGCCGCTCGAACGTCGGCAAGTCGTCGCTGATCAACGCGCTCGTCGGCCAGAAGGCCCTGGCGCGAACTTCGAATACGCCTGGCCGTACCCAGGAACTCAATTATTTCGTGCCGGACGGCTATTCGGGCGCAGGCACCGACCTGCCACCGATGGCGCTGGTCGACATGCCGGGCTACGGTTACGCCAAGGCGCCGAAGGAAACCGTCGATGCCTGGACCAAGCTCGTCTTTGACTATCTGCGCGGCCGGGCGACACTGAAACGCGTCTATGTGCTGATCGATAGCCGCCACGGCATCAAGAAAAATGACGAGGAAGTACTCGACCTGCTCGACAAGGCCGCGGTCTCCTATCAGATCGTGCTGACCAAGACCGACAAGATCAAGGAACCGGCCGTGGTGAAGCTACTGGCCGAGACGCAGGAAAAGATCCGCAAGCATCCCGCCGCCTTCCCGTTCGTGCTTTCCACCTCGTCCGAAAAGGGCAAGGGGATCGAGGAACTGCGCCAGGCGATCGCGGAAACCGTCGGCCGGTCGAGCTGACGCTGGCCCATAGAAACGGCAAATCCGGCCGCCCCAAGAGAGGCGACCGGATCCTGATGTAAAAGCGAGGGCGGTCGGCTTTTACATTTTCGGCAACAGAACCTTGTCGACCACGTGGATCACGCCGTTCGACTGCTTGACGTCGGCGATCGTGACGGTGGCTACGCCGCCCGTCTCGTCGGTGAGCGTGATCTTGCCCATGCTTTCCTTGGCCTTCAGCACGCAGCCGCCGACCGTCTTCACGTCATGGGTGCCCTTGTCGTCCTTGATCATCTTTTCGATGGCGGTGGACATGGCGCTGGCGGCGACCACATGGCAGGTCAGCACCTTGGTAAGCTGGGCCTTGTTTTCCGGCTTCAGCAGCGTTTCGACCGTGCCCTTGGGCAGGGCAGCGAAGGCTTCATTGGTCGGCGCGAAGACCGTGAACGGACCCTTGCCCTGAAGCGTCTCGACCAGGCCGGCAGCCTTGACGGCAGCGACGAGCGTCGTGTGATCCTTGGAGTTCACGGCATTTTCGACAATGTTCTTGTCTTCGTACATCGCCGCACCGCCGACCTTCGGATTGGCGGCAAAGGCGGTCACGGCGGTAGCGGACAGAACGGTCGCGATAGCGAGCGTGCGGAATGCGGTCTTCAACATTGTGGTATCCTCTCAACGAAACTAATTGCCCCGGCGCGGATGCGCGCCTCCCAAGGCATGGCGTCCCGACATCGGCGGAGACCTCGCAAGAGACGGAAGGCAGAGAAGAAGAGTTTCAACGCGGACGAAAAAACCCTCGTCTGCCCCTCAAGCCGCTGCTTTCGCTTGAGGATACTTTATGGCGCCGTTTACCGGCCGCCGTGTCCGAGCCTCCCTTTCGCGGGTTTCGCCGCGATACGGCCGCCATTTAACCGACGATGGCACGCCGATTGGGCGATAATCTCGCGGGTGATTATTTCCTCTGTCAGAAACATGCGCTAAAAGCGCCCCACTTGATATTCAGGGGTATCCGATGACGGCTTCCGAAAGCGAACTTCAGGCCAAGCTTCTGGCGCAGGCGCTGCCCTATATGCAGCGTTACGAAAACAAGACGATCGTCGTGAAATACGGCGGTCACGCCATGGGCGATACGGAACTCGGCAAGGCGTTCGCGGCCGATATCGCGCTGCTGAAGCAGTCCGGCGTCAACCCGATCGTCGTGCATGGTGGCGGTCCGCAGATCGGCGCGATGCTGACAAAGATGGGCATCGAATCCAAGTTCGAAGCCGGCCTGCGCGTCACCGACCAGAAGACGGTCGAGATCGTCGAAATGGTTCTCGCCGGCTCGATCAACAAGGAGATCGTCGCGCTGATCAACCAGACCGGCGAATGGGCGATCGGCCTTTGCGGCAAGGACGGCAACATGGTTTTTGCCGAAAAGGCGAAGAAGACCATCGTCGATCCGGACAGCAATATCGAGCGGGTCCTCGATCTCGGCTTCGTCGGCGAAGTGGTGGAAGTCGATCGCACGCTGCTCGACCTGCTCGCCAAGTCGGAAATGATCCCCGTCATCGCCCCGGTTGCCCCGGGGCGCGACGGCGCGACCTACAACATCAATGCCGACACGTTTGCCGGCGCGATCGCCGGGGCGCTCAGCGCCACCCGCCTTCTCTTCCTCACCGACGTTCCGGGCGTGCTCGACAAGGACAAGCAGCTGATCAAGGAGCTGACTGTCGCCCAGGCCCAGGCCCTCATCAAGGACGGCACGATCTCCGGCGGCATGATCCCCAAGGTCGAGACCTGCATCGAGGCGATCAAGGCCGGCGTGCAGGGTGTCGTCATCCTGAACGGCAAGACGGCCCACTCGGTGCTGCTCGAGATTTTCACCGAACACGGCGCCGGCACGCTGATCGTTCCCTGACAGTAGAAGACTTCGAGGCTCAGCCGGCGGCGGTGAAAACCGCCGCGGCGTCTTCCTTCAGCTTCGCCATCATCGCCCGGTAAGGCCCCGGTCCGTAACTGACACGGGCAACCCCGAGTTCGCCGAGGCGTTTCGGGGACGGAACGCTGCTGAACATCATGATGTTGACCGGAAGCGGCGAGGCCTTGCACAGCGTCTCGATCAATCCTTCATCGGCCAGGCCGGGCGCGAAGAAGCCGTCGGCACCGGCCTCGGCATAGGCATTGGCGCGGCGGATCGCTTCATCGAGAAGTGCCGCATGTTTGCCCGCATCACTTTCCTGCAGGAAGAGATCGGTACGGGAATTGACGAAGAGCGGCATGTCACGAGCGTCCGCCGCTGCTCGGATGGTACGAATGCGTCCGGCCTGCTGCTCCACCGGATAGATGCCGCTGCCGCCGACCACCTGATCCTCGAAATTGATACCGATCGCGCCGGTGTCCATGACCTTGCCGACATTCGCCGTGAGCTGGCCGGATTCCTCGGCATAACCACCTTCAAAATCGACGGTGAGCGGCAGATCGACGGCGGTCGCGATCGACTTTGCCGTGGCAAGCAGTGCTTCGAGCGGCAGGTTCTCGCCGTCGGCATACCCTTGTGCGGCCGCGACCGACCAGCTTCCGGTGCCGAGCGCCTTCGCCCCGGCTTCCGCAACCGCCTTGGCGGTGCCGGCATCCCAGATGTTGTAGATGATGACCGGATTGCCCTTCCGGTGAAGCGCTGCGAACGCGGCCGCCTTGTCGTTTTGAGGCATGGATGATCCTCCTGTTGACCGAGCCACCCTAACCGGATTCGCAACGGATGCCGCCGCAAATCGGGCGTCGATCAGGAAAAGATCAACCCAAGGATGCCGCAGACGATCAGCAGGCAGCCGAAAACTTCCATGCGGTTCACCCGTTCATGGAAAAGAAAATAGGATGCCATGAAGGTGAAGACGAGTTCGATCTGCCCGAGCGCCCGGACATAGGCCACCTGCTGCAGGGTCATGGCGGTAAACCAGCCGGCCGAACCGACGACACCAGCCAGGCCCACCAGCGAGGACGAACGCCAACTGAGAATGACCTGGACAATCTCGTTCCTGTCCTTCCAGAACATCCAGACCAGCATGAAGGCCGTCTGGAAAGTCGTGACGCAGGCGAGTGTCACCGCGGCCTCCATGACCGGTCCGGGACCGCCAAGCGACAGCGAAGCGCTGCGGTAGGACACCGCCGAGATGCCGAAGACGGCACCCGAGGCGATACCGATGAGGGCGGTGCGGCTGGTCAGTGCGACCAGCATGTTGCGCCAGGACAGCGGCATACGCGCCATCGAGATGGTCATCACGCCGACGACGCCGACGATGATCGCCGCGACCGAGCCCGGCGTCAGCTTTTCACCGAGCAGGATAAAGCCGAAGATGGCGGCCTGGACCGGCTCGGTCTTGGAATAGGCCGTCCCGACCGCAAAATTCCTGAGCGAAAAGAGATGCACCAGCATCATGGTCGCAAAGATCTGCGCAAGGCCGCCGATCACCGCCCATAGGGCGAAGGTCCAGTTCAATGCCGGGAACGGATAGCCGGCGAAATAATGCAGGCAGAGGACGTATAGGATCGCGATCGGAAAACCGTAGCCGAAGCGCACGAAGCTCGCTCCGCGCGTGCCCAGCGACCCCTGCAGGTGCTTCTGCAGGGCAGACCGCAAATTCTGCAGAAACGCGGCGGCGATGGTGATGGGGATCCAGAGTTCCATATGCTGGCGGTATCACGCGTTCCGGCGGATCGCCAAGGCCGTCTTGGGCCGAAAGCGTTCGTCTTTTTCGTTTTCTTTGGGGTCGAACCGGTGCATAAAGCGGCCATGGAAAAAAAGCCGCAGACCTCGCCCGACCCCTCTGATTTCACCCATGTCCGCGACTGGGTATTCGATCTCGACAACACGCTTTATCCGCATCACATCAATCTGTTTGCGCAGATCGACAAGAACATGACGGCCTATGTGCAGGAACTGCTGCAGCTCGAACCGGCGGAAGCGAAAGCGCTGCAGAAGCAATATTACCATGAGCACGGCACGACGCTGCAGGGCCTGATGCTGAACCACGGCATCGATCCGGACGGGTTTCTCGAACAGGCGCATGCGATCGACTATTCGGCGCTCCTGCCGCATCCGGAGCTCGGCGCGGCGATCAAGGCGCTTCCCGGCCGCAAGTTCATCTTCACCAATGGCAGCGTGCCGCATGCGGAGGCGGCGGCGCGGGCGCTCGGCATTCTCGACAATTTCGACGACATATTCGACATCGTCGCCGCCGACTACGTGCCGAAGCCGGCCGGCGCGACTTACGACAAGTTCGCCAGCCTGCACCGGGTCGATACGAACAGTGCCGCCATGTTCGAGGACCTGCCGCGCAATCTGCGGGTGCCGAAGGCGCTCGGCATGCGCACTATCCTGCTCGTACCGCGCAATCTCGATGCGGTGCTCATGGAGCGTTGGGAGAAGCTTACCGATGAGGACGATCACATCGACTACGTGACCGACGATCTGACGGGGTTCCTGACCAGCCTCAATATCGGCTAATGTTTTATCGGCATTACGAAACATTCATCCACATTACGGATGTTTAAGTGGTTTTGACCGCTGTGGGCTTTATCTTCAGGCTATCGAAAACAACCTGAAGGACCACCACGATGACCGCAAAGAAGATCGTTCTGGCGACCCTTGGAGCAGCGCTGATCGCCGGCGCAGCTATTCCCGCCCTTGCAGCCCCAGGGCGTGACGGTCCCGGTCGCCATGGTGGCCCCGGCCGCGCCATGATGCAGGACGTGACGTTCGTTCGCCTCCTGAAGAATGCCGATGCCGACAAGGACGGCAAGATCTCCAAGGACGAGATGACCGCGTTCCAGGACAAGCTCTTCACGGCCATCGACGCCAACAAGGATGGTTCGCTGACACGCGGCGAGATGCTCGACTATCGCCAGGCGAAGATGGAAGAGTTCCGCAAGAACAACCAGCCGGAAGTCGCCGATACCGCGGACAAGAAGGACGAACCGTCCGATCGTAACATGGCGGACCGACGTGACGAGCATCGCCGCGACCGCGATCATTCCGCATGGAACCGGGATGGCCAGGGCCGTCATGGCTGGGGTCGGGAGCATGAGGATGCCCGCTGGGAGCGACCGCATGGACGCCAGGGTCAGGGCATGTTCCGAATGATCGACGAAGACAAGGATGGCAAGATCACCAAGACGGAAGCTTCCGCCGCATCCGACAAGCTGTTCGCCCGCATGGACACCAACAAGGATGGAACCATCTCCATCGACGACCTGCCGGACCGCCCCCTCTAGTTCCCCGCCCCCTTGGAACTAGTTCCGACAGTCGTCCAAAGGACCCGCCCCTTACCACAGGGGGCGGGTTCTTTTTTTGGAGACCTATATCTAGGAGGGCCTGTGCTCGACCGCGGTCACCCGGTCGGCAATCTCTTCCACCTTGTCCTCGATACGGACAAGGGACTGTTCGATCGTCGACTGCATGTGGGACAAAGCCCCGCCAAGTTCGATTTTGATCGAAAGCTCCAGATCGTCCCGAATCTCCGCCTGGCGTCGTTCAAGGCGCTCGGCATAATCCTCTCCCGACAATCTAAACGCGAACTTCCCGACTTTCAATCAAGCCTTCAATGCTCGTAGAAATCCGAGATGATCTTCCACGCCTCCTCGGCGGTCTCGACGAAATTGATGAGGCTGAGATCGTCCGGGGCAATGGTGCCGAATTCCGCGAGCGCGCCAAAATTGATGATCCCGCGCCAGAAGGATTCGCTGAACAGGATCAGCGGCATGCGTTCCATGCGCTTGGTCTGGATGAGGGTGAGCGCCTCGAACATTTCGTCCAGGGTGCCGAACCCGCCGGGGAAAACGACGACTGCCTTCGCCCGCATCATGAAATGCATCTTGCGGATCGCGAAATAGTGGAAGTTGAAGCTGAGCTCCGGCGTCACGAAGCGATTGGGAGCCTGCTCGTGCGGCAGCATGATGTTGAGCCCGATGCTCGGGGCGCCGGCTTCAGCCGCGCCGCGATTGCCGGCCTCCATGACGCCGGGGCCGCCGCCGGTGACCACCACGTATTCCTGATGATTGTAGCCCGCGGAGTGTTTGCCGCAGAGGGCCGCGAACTTGCGCGCCTCGTCGTAATAAACCGAAGCTGCTTCAAGGTTCTGGCGCTGGGTGTCGTTGCGGGCGGCCCAGGCGCTCTGGCCTGGGGCCGGGATACGCGCGCCGCCGAACAGCACGACGGTCGATTTGATGCCCCGTTCGGCCAATGCCATTTCCGTCTTCATCAGCTCGAGCTGAAGCCGAACGGGACGAAGCTCCTCACGGCTCAGGAATTCGTCATCCGCAAAGGCGAGGCGATAGGAATGCGATTCCGTCTGCGGCGTCCTGGGCTGGACGGCGGCGGCGGTCTTGTCCGCCTTGTTGTCCTTCAGCGGATCCCAGACCCCGTCCTTGCGCCGCGGCCCGTCCTTCTTCGCCTTTGCCATTCGCATGATCCTTCCGGCGTCAAATGCATTGACGCCAATTCACATTGACGCTTGAGTGGCGGTCGCTTAGATCAAATGACACCAAATGGCCACCTCTCCCACCATCACGATACCGAGTGACGTTTAAGGATTTCCCATGAGCAGCCCCGACTTCTCTTCCCTTGAAAAGACCATCGAGACCGCCTTCGACAATCGCGACAGCGTCACGGTGTCGACCAAAGGGGAAATCCGCGATGCGGTCGAGGAAGCCCTCAGCCTGCTCGACGACGGCAAGGCACGCGTTGCGAGCCGCGGCGAAGACGGAACCTGGACGGTGCACCAGTGGCTGAAGAAGGCCGTGCTCCTGTCCTTCCGCCTCAACGACATGGAAGTGGTCAAGAACGGCCCCGGCGCCTCCACCTGGTGGGACAAGGTGCCGTCCAAGTTCGAGAACTGGGGTGAAAACCAGTTTCGCGCCGCCGGCTTCCGCGCCGTGCCGAACGCGGTGGTGCGTCGTTCGGCCCATATTGGCAAGAACGTCGTCCTGATGCCGTCCTTCGTCAACCTCGGCGCCTATGTCGATGAAGGCACGATGGTCGATACCTGGGCGACGGTCGGCTCGTGCGCGCAGATCGGCAAGCACGTGCACCTTTCCGGCGGCGTCGGCATCGGCGGCGTGCTGGAGCCGATGCAGGCGGGGCCGACGATCATCGAGGACAATTGCTTCATCGGCGCCCGCTCGGAAGTCGTCGAAGGCTGCATCGTGCGCGAAGGCTCAGTGCTCGGCATGGGCGTGTTCATCGGCAAGTCCACCAAGATCGTCGACCGCGCCACCGGCGAAATCAGCTATGGCGAAGTGCCGCCCTATTCGGTCGTCGTTGCCGGTACCTTGCCGGGCAAGCCGTTCCCGAACGGCGAGCCGGGCCCCGGCCTCTATTGCGCCGTGATCGTCAAGCGCGTCGATGAAAAGACCCGTTCCAAGACCGGCATCAACGAACTGCTGCGCGACTGAACCCATCAAATGTCCAATGCCGATCCCATCGCCAATCTCCAGACGCTGATCCGCTGCCCTTCGGTGACACCTGCCGAGGGCGGTGCGCTGGCAGCACTCGAGGCCATGCTGCTTCCGCTCGGTTTCAAGGTGGAGCGCATGGTGGCGACTGAGCCCGGCATGCCGGACATCGAGAACCTCTATGCCCGGCTCGGTACCGACAGCCCGCATCTGATGTTTGCAGGCCATACCGACGTGGTGCCGCCGGGGGATGAAACGTCGTGGAGCCGCCCGCCTTTTGCCGCCGAGATCGTCGGCGATGAGTTGTTCGGCCGCGGCGCGGTGGACATGAAGGGCGGCATCGCCTGTTTCGTCGCTGCCGTCGCCCGCCATATCGAGCAGCATGGCGCGCCAAAAGGCTCGATCTCCTTCCTGATCACCGGCGACGAGGAAGGCCCGGCGGTCAACGGCACCGAGAAGCTGCTGAAATGGGCCGCGGAAAAAGGCGAGGCCTGGGATGCCTGCCTGGTCGGCGAGCCGACCAATCCGGACGTGCTTGGCGACATGATCAAGATCGGCCGCCGGGGTTCGGTCTCCGGCAAGGTCACTGTCTTCGGTGTCCAGGGCCATGCGGCCTATCCGCATCTTGCCGACAACCCGGTGCGTGGCCTGCTGCCGCTTGCATCAGCGCTGATGGACCCGCCTTTCGACACAGGCACCCCGGAGTTCCCGGCCTCCAATCTGGAAGTGACTTCGGTCGATGTCGGCAATCCGGCGACCAACGTCATTCCGGCAAAGGCCACTTTCGCTTTCAACATCCGTTTCAACGACACCTGGACGGCCGATAGCGTCAAGGCCGAGATCATCAGGCGGCTCGACGCGGCGGCAGCCGAAAATCCGCTTCGCCCGGGCCGCGATCCGGCACGCTATGAGATTACCTGGGCGGAGCGCCCGAGCCACGTGTTCCTGACCCGCAACAATGCCCTGATCGCGTCGCTGTCCGGCGCCGTTGAAAGCGTGACCGGCAAGATCCCGAAACTTTCCACCACCGGCGGCACATCGGATGCCCGTTTCATCAAGGATTATTGCCCCGTTGTCGAATTCGGCCTGGTTGGCCAGACCATACACATGATCGACGAGCGCGTGGCCCTTGCCGATCTGGAGACGCTTACCCAAATCTATGGGACCTTCATCTCCCGCTGGTTCGATAATGCCCTCCTATCATGAAGTCAGGCTCTACCTCGGCGGCCTCTGGCTGCTGATCCGCGGCGATGCGCGCGGTTTGCGGCCGTTCGACATTTCGGACGAGGGGGTGTTGCGTTCGTTCTGGGCAATCGCCTGGTGCGCGCCGGCACTAATCATCGGCTGGATCTTTCGGCGACTGGAATACCTTCGCCATTTCCCTCAACGAGAGGACTATTCCTTCATCTTTTTCCTGAAGATGCTGGTCCTCGAAGCGGCCCAATGGATCGTGCCGACTGTCGCGCTCGTCGCCCTCGGCCTCATTCTGCGCTTCATGCCGCTCGTGCGGATCCTGATCGTGCTGCGCAACTGGTTTACCGTACCGCTCGCCTATGCGGCCTATGTCATCCTGGCGCCTCTCGCCTTCCTTTCCGATCAACATGCCGGCCTTGCCGGCTACGGCTCGATGGCGCTGGCGGCAACCCTTCTGATCGCGGCGCTTTTTCTCATGTGGTGCATTCTGAGAACGGTCATGGGCGGCCCGGTAATGATACGAGTTGCGACCCTGGGGCTCGTGGTTCTGGCGGAAATTATCGTTGCGCGCGAACTGGAGAATATCATGGGGGTCTCGCTAACCTGATGCGTGATTTCGCCGTTTTGCGGGGAGGCCGCCTTGCCCTCCTATCCTGAAGTCAGACTATATCTCAGCGGTCTCTGGCTGCTGATCCGGGGCGATGCGCAGGGTTTCCGCCTGCTCGACATTTCCGATCGCGGCATGATGCGCTCGTTCTGGGCATTCCTCTGGTGCCTGCCTGGAGCTTTCATATCCTGGCTGTGGTGGCGCGACTATCTGCTCGACGGCATGCCGCCCGGCGCCCGGATCGGAGGGGTTTTCTTCGTTCGCATGGCGATGCTGGAAATCTTCAACTGGCTGGTGCCGTTGATCCTTGCCGGCGTACTCTGCTCGCTTCTCGGCATTGCCCGAAAGTTTCCGGCGGTCGTCGTCACCGTCAACTGGCTCTCGGTTCCGTTTTCCTATCTCTACGGCCTGTTGAGCCTGCGCTTCCTGTTGCCGTCCAGCCTCGATACCGCCCTGGCGCTTGTCCATTTCACACTGCTGATCGTCATGATCGTCTCAGTCTCACGGGTGATGCGGATGATCTGCGGGCCGCAGCCGCTGATGATCACCACGCTGGTGCTGGTGCTGATCGTGCCGGGCATGCTGCTGACCGAAGCGCTGCAGCGTTTCCTCGGCATCTATCCGCTCTGACGGGACCCGGGAGCCTTTCGCGGCTCTATGCGTCGCCGGGATAATCCACCTTCATGAAGTAGAGCCCGTCCGGCGGCGCAACCGGTCCGCAGGCGGAGCGATCCCTGGCATCGAGGGCCGCCCGCACATCCGCAGGCGTCATCTTGCCGTCGCCGGCCAGTTTCAGTGTTCCCGCGAAAGAGCGTATCTGATTGTGCAGGAAACTCTGGGCACTGGCGCGGATTTCGATCAGATCACCGGTACGGGTCACATCCAGCCGATCGAGCGTCCGCACCGGGCTCGTAGCCTGGCAATTTGCCGAGCGGAAGGTCGTGAAATCATGATGCCCGACCAGCGTCTGCGCCGCCGCATGCATGGCTTCATGGTCGAGCTCGCGGGTGACCCACCAGGCCCGCCTGGCTTCGAGCGCCAGCGGCGACGGCCGATTGAGGATGCGGTAGAGATAATGGCGCCGCAGTGCCGAAAAGCGGGCGTCGAAACCGTCATCGACCGCCCGGACATCGATGATCGACACCCTCTCGCCCGCCGTCATCAGATAGGCATTGACCGCATTGCGCAGCTTGTCCGGCTGCCAATTGCGGGAAAGATCCACATGGGTGACCTGGCCCATGGCATGCACGCCGGAATCGGTGCGCCCTGCGCCGCGGATGAGCACCGTCTCGCCGGTCAGCGACAGGACCGCATTCTGCAGCGCCGATTGGACGGAATGACCGTTTTTCTGCTGCTGCCAGCCGACATAGGGCGTGCCGTCATATTCGACGGTCATGCGGAATCGCGGCATCAGGAAAGCCTCGTGCCGGGGCCAAGCGGCGTACCGCGCAGGAATTCCGCCGCAGCCAAAGGTTTAGCCCCGGCCTTCTGCAGCTTGAGAAGCCGTATGGTTCCCTCACCGCAGGCAACAGTCAGCGCGTCATCCAGAACCGTTCCGGGCTCGCCCCTCCCCTCGCCGACTTCCGACAGAAGAACCTTCACACGCTCCGGCTTGCCGTTGATCTCCGCCTCGAACCATGCGCCCGGGAAAGGCGACAGACCACGGATATGGTTATGCAGATTGCGCGCGGGCTTCGAAAAATCGATACGGGTCTCGCCCTTGTCGATCTTGGCGGCATAGAGGACGCCTTCGGGCGGTTGCGGCGTCAACGGCAGGTCGCCGGCTTCGAGCTTCCCCATCGCCTCGACCATGGCACGGGCTCCGACCAGCATCAGCTTGTCGTGCAGCTCGCCGGCGGTCGTGTTCTCGCCGATTTCCACTTCGCTCGTCAGCGCGACGGGACCGGTATCGAGGCCCTTCTCCATCTGCATGATCATCATGCCGGTCTTCCTGTCACCCGCCATGATCGCCCGCTGGATCGGCGCTGCACCGCGCCACCGGGGCAGAAGCGAAGCGTGGCCGTTGTAGCAACCGAGCCTGGCACCCGTCAGGATCGCTTCCGGAAGCAGCAGGCCATAGGCGACGACGACGGCAACATCCGCGCCGAACGCGCGGAATTTCTCGCGTTCCTCGGAATCCTTGAAATTCACCGGCGTGAAGACGGGGATGCCGAGCAGTTCTGCGGCCTGATGCACCGGTGACTTGACGAGATCGAGCCCACGCCTGCCGCCCGGACGCGGCGGCTGGGTATAAACCGCGACGATCTCATGGCCCGCATGCTTGAGGTTCTGGAGCGTCGGCACGGAAAATTCCGGGGTTCCCATGAAAATGATGCGAAGAGACATGGACGTTCCGCGTCTCAAGAGACCGCGCCTTCTTAACTCGGATCGCCCGAGCGACGGTTCAGACCGCCTTGGACTTGGCAGCCTTGGTGAATTTCTTGATCACCATCTCGCGCTTCAGGCGGGAGATATGGTCGATGAAAAGCACGCCATTCAGGTGATCGATCTCATGCTGCAGGCAGGTGGCCAGCAGGCCATCGGCCTCCACCACATATTCCTTGCCGTCGCGGCCGAGATGCTTGACGCTGACGGTCGCGGGACGTTCCACCTCGGCATAATATTCCGGGATGGAAAGGCAGCCCTCTTCATAGACCGCAATTTCGTCGGAGGATCTGACGATCTCCGGGTTGATGAAGACCTGCGGCTGTTTTTCCTCGCCCTCACGAGCAATGTCCACGACAAGGAGGCGGCGCGGCACGCCGATCTGGATCGCGGCAAGGCCGATGCCCGGAGCATCATACATGGTCTCAAGCATGTCGTCCGCGAGCTTCAGAAGCTCGGCGTCAACACGCTCGATCGGCTTGGAAACCTGGCGCAGGATCGGGTCAGGCAGAATAATCAGAGGCTTGATCGTCATGGCTTCCCATAACCCATCTTTTTTTCCGAAGAAATAGAAATTACATCTCCAGGAAGCACAATGTTCACGTTTTGATCTTTTCAAGCGGCAAATTTCTGTTAGCTTCCGGTCATGAATAATCTTCTCGCAAGCCTTTACCGTTTTTTCGACGATCCGCGCGCTGCCGTCCTGGCGGTGATGTGTGGAGCGGCATTGCTGCTGTTATGGCTCTTTCTGGCGCGCCGGGCATCGCTTCAGCGACAGGAGGATGCGGCATTGCGAGCGATGGAGGGCGAGGCCCGGCTTGCCGAGCTTCTGCGGGCGCAGAGCGAGATGCAAGGCAGGCTTTCGGCGATGGCGGAGACGCTTTCGACGCGACAGTCGGAACTTAACCAGTCGGTCAGCCAGCGGCTCGACGGCATGACGCACCGGATCGGCGCGACGATCACCGAACAGACCAAATCGACGCACGAGAACCTGCGGCGGCTGCAGGAACGGCTGGCGGTGATCGACGCCGCGCAGAACAATATCCAGACCCTGGCAAAGGACGTCGTCGGCCTGCAGGCGATCCTGTCGAACAAGCAGACGCGTGGTGCCTTCGGCCAGGGCCGCATGGAAGCGATCATCGCCGACGGATTGCCGATGGGCGCCTATGGCTTTCAGACCGCCCTTTCGAACGGCACCCGACCCGACTGCACGATCAGAATGCCGAACGGCGCTCCGCCTTTGGTGATCGACGCCAAATTTCCGCTCGAAGCCTGGAACGCCTTTCGCGAGGCCGCGGCACCCGAGGCCAGAAGGGCGGCCGCCCAGGCCTTCAAGCGCGACCTCGAGGTCCACATCCGCGACGTCGCGGAAAAATACCTGATCCCGGGCGAAACGCAGGAAATGGCTTTCCTCTTCGTGCCGTCGGAATCGATCTTTGCCGAGATCCACGAACATTTCGAAAGCGCTGTGCAGAAGGCGCAACGGTCCCGCATCGTCATCGTCTCCCCCTCTCTGCTGATGCTGTCCATCCAGGTCATCCAGGCCGTCCTGAAGGACCAGCGGATGCGCGAGCAGGCGCATCTCATCCAGGGTGAGGTGGCGCTGTTGATCGAGGATCTCTCACGTCTCGACGAGCGCACCCGCAAGCTCCAGGCGCATTTCTTCGCGGCGCAGAAGGATGTCGAGCAAATCATGACCTCCACCGACAAACTTAACCGCCGCGGCGCCAAGATCGAGGCTCTCGAACTGGAAGCTCCCGCGGAGGCGGAAACTGCTCGCGGCCTGCCACAGGCAAAAGTGGCCGAAAGTCGTACCGGCCTTCTCAAACTGCGGGTGGTTGACGAGGAGTAACCCTCTCGGGCAGTGTCGCGCGACTTCAAATCAAGCGAGCAGGCCCGCCATGATCACCGTCCTCGGCTCCATCAACATGGATCTCATCGCCACGACCGAACGGCTGCCCCAGCCGGGCGAGACGGTTGCCGGATCGAGCTTTGCGACGGCCGCCGGCGGCAAGGGCGCCAACCAGGCACTCGCGGCGCGCCGTGCCGGAAGCATCGTACATATGACCGGAGCCGTCGGCGAAGATGGTTTTGCCGCGACGGCATTGGCGCTTCTTGATGACGCCAAGGTCGATCTTTCCGCAGTCGCACGCGTGGGCGAACCAACGGGCACCGCCCTGATCCTGGTCGGCGGTACCGGCGAGAACATGATCGCGGTCGTGGCTGGTGCCAACGCGACGGTAAGCACGGCGCAGGCCAAGGCGGCAGTCGACGCGATGAAGACCGGCGACGTCCTGATGCTTCAGCTCGAAATCCCGGCCGGGACAGTGGAAACGGCGCTCGATGCGGCGCGCGCCAAAGGCGTCCTGACGATGATCAACACCGCACCCCTGACCGGCGATGCGACCCGGCTTGCCCGGCTCGCGAATATTGTCGTCGCCAATGAGACGGAATTCGAGCTGCTGACGGGAGCGCCTATCCCGGACGCCGCGGCGCGCGAGGAGATGTTGAAGAAACTGCATGCGGAAACCGGCCAGACATTCGTCGTCACCCTCGGCGGCGACGGCGTGATCGCGATCCGCGATGGAGCGATTGTGACGGCGGAGGGATTGAAAATCGAACCGGTCGATACCGTGGGGGCCGGCGACACGTTTTGCGGTTATCTCGCCGCCAGCCTCGAACAGGGGCTCGATTTTGCGAAGGCGCTTCGCCGGGCTGCGGTGGCCGGTTCGCTCGCCTGCCTCACGCGCGGTGCCCAGCCGTCGATCCCGCCGGCCGAGGCCGTCGACGCCCGGGTCTGAACTGCTCCGATCAAACATCGTCCGCCATTTTGGCGGCGGTGCGAGGGCATGCGTTACAATTTTAGTTAAAGTTAAGATATCCCTTTTAGGGTCCCGACAGATATCTCTTCGGAGGCGGGATTCGATCAAGATCCGCCTCGCGACAGCTCCATGAAGGAGCCTCACCTCTGTCCGCAATGCGAGGCAATCGATGTTTTCGCTCAAGATCACGTCACTCTCCACGAAACTCATACTGGTAACGAGCCTGGTCATCGCCGTCGTTCTGGTTCTCTCCAACTTCTTCCTGATTTCCCAAACCCGTAGCCGCGTCTCGACGCTGACCATGGCACAGGCGCAGGCCGAGGCGCGCTCGATCGCCAACGAAGTCGCCGTCGACATGGGCCAGCTTGCCGGTGCGGCACGCTCGATGGCCGGCGTGATCGGCCGCGGCCATGCCGCGGGTTATCTCGACCGCAAGGGCGTCACCGACGCTCTCAAGGCCAATCTGGAGCAGAATGTCTTTGCCTATGGCAGCTGGTTCGCCGAAGTTCCCGGCGCATTCGACGGGAAGAACGCGGAGCTCGTCGGCAACAAGGAGATGGGCGCCAACAAGAAGGGGGAGCTTGCCCCCTACTGGACCAAGAGCCGCACCGGCGATATCGCCTATAGCGTCTTCGACATCGATACGCAGGCGGAATGGTACTCACTCGCGGCAAGCTCGAAAAAAGGTTCGCTCACCCAGCCCTATATCGAAAGCACGACGGGCGACGCCGTCGCCATGAGCTCCGTCGCCTACCCCGTCATGTCCGGCTCCAAGCTTCTCGGTGTTGCCGGCCTCGACGTTTCGATGGCCACTTTGACAAAGAAGCTCCAGGCGATGCGGCCGTTCGGCTCCGGCCGGGTTCTCCTTGTGTCGCAAGGCGGCAAATGGATCGTGCCCGTCAATCCCGACAGGCTGATGAAGCCGGTCGAAGGCGAGAAGGCAAGCGAGCTGCTGGCCGCGCTGAAGTCGAGCCAGCCGGTCCAGCTCGACAACCTGACCGCCGATGCGGCGGAACCCTTTGAACGCGTCGTCTATCCGTTCACGGTTCCGGACCTCAACGCCACCTGGGCGATTGTCCTCGACGTGCCGCAGAGCGTGATCGCCGCACCGGTTCAGGACCAGACCCTGCTGATGGTGCTCGGCGGGATCGTCATCATGGCGACCTGCATCGCGACGCTTTATTTCGGCAGCACCGTCTTCGTGCGGCGGCCTCTCGGGGCACTGCTCGGCAGCGTCGATACCTTAAGCAAGGGCCGGTTCGAGCAGCCGGTCGAGGGCCAGGACCGCAGCGACGAGATCGGCTCGCTGGCCGGAGCGCTCGAAGGCTTCCGCCACACGCTGGCCGACGGCCGCCGGCTCGAAACGGAGGCCGAAGTGCAGCGTCGCGCGGCCGAAAGCGAACGCCACCGCTCTGAAGACGAACGGGAAGCGAATGCCCAGCAGCAGCAGCGCATCGTCAGCTCGCTTGCCAATGGCCTCGCAGAACTCTCCAACGGCAATCTAGGCTACCGCATCCAGGACGAGTTCCCCGGCGAATATGCCAAGCTGAAGGTCGATTTCAACAAGGCGCTGGAAAGCCTCGAAGACACGATCGCGACGGTGAGCTCCACCGTCTACAGTATCGGCAATGGCAGCCGGGAAATCACCACAGGCGCGCAAGACCTGTCGCGCCGGACGGAGCAGCAGGCAGCCAGCCTCGAGGAAACCGCGGCCGCGCTCAACCAGCTCACCGCGCAGGTGAATTCAAGCGCAGAGAACGCCAGCTCCGCCGCCGCCACGGTGAACCTCGCCTGCGACGATGCGGAAAAGTCCGGTGAAGTCGTACAGAAGGCTGTCGCCTCGATGCAGGGCATTGCCCAGTCCTCGCAGGAAATCTCGCGCATCATCGGGGTCATCGACGAGATCGCCTTCCAGACCAACCTCCTGGCGCTGAATGCCGGCGTCGAGGCGGCCCGCGCCGGCGAGGCAGGCAAGGGTTTTGCGGTTGTCGCCCAGGAAGTCCGTGAACTCGCCCAGCGCTCGGCAAATGCTGCCAAGGAGATCAAGGCGCTCATCAACGCATCGACCAGCCAGGTCAGCGATGGCGTGGACCTGGTCGGCAAGGCCGGCGACACGCTGCAGAAGATCGCGGTGCAGGTGATGCAGATCAACGGGTTGATCCGCCAGATCTCCGCGTCGGCGAGCGAACAGGCCGTCGGCCTCAAGGAGGTCAACTCGGCCGTGAACCAGATGGACCAGGTGACCCAGCAGAATGCCGCAATGGTGGAACAGACCACAGCCGCAAGCACGGTGCTGAGCACGGAAGCGGAAACGCTGAAGTCGCTGGTCGCCCGGTTCCGCGTCTCCGCGCATGCTGCGGGCCACACCCAAAATGCTCCGCAAGCACTGCGTCAGGTGGCCCAGACCATGCGGGCGCCGAGGCCGGGCCAGCCAGCACCGGCTCCGGCTCCGCGTGCCAAGCCCGCGCCGAGGGCTGCGATCTCCCACGGTTCAGCCGCCGTCGCATCCGACGACTGGCAGGAATTCTGATCGCACCTGCAGGAGAAAACGCAAAGCCGCCGTACAACCGGCGGCTTTTCCTTGTCCGCCGTTCCGTTCAGAGACGCGAAACGCGTTCGGTCAGCAATTCAAAAAAGCCGTCGGCATCTACGTGGCGCATCACCTTGGCGTTCGGCTTGCGGCCGGAGACGCGCCACCAGTCGACCACCGTCATGCCGACCGTCAGTTCCGATTGTGTCTCGATCTCGACATTGCAGTCACGGCCCGAGAAAAGCTCCGGCTTGAGAAGGTAGGCGATAACCGTCGGGTCATGCAGCGGCCCACCATCCGAGCCGTATTTCTCGATGTCGAAGCGCTCGAAGAAGGTGATCCACGCGACCAGCACCTCTGCAGGGCGGGTACCGAGCGCGGCGATCTTCTCGACGCGGGCTTTGGTCGTCAGCAATTGATGCGTGACGTCGAGCGGCATCATGACGATCGGCATGCCCGAGGCGAACACGATCTTCGCCGCTTCCGGATCGACATAGATATTGAATTCGGCAGCCGGCGTGATGTTGCCGCCCTCGAAAAAGCCGCCGCCCATCATCACCAGTTCCTTCGCACGGGCCGCGATGTCCGGCGCTTTCTCAAGAGCGAGCGCGATATTGGTGAGTGGCCCGAGCGTGCAGAGCGTTACGGTTCCGGCGGGCTCGGTGCGCAATGTCTCGATGATGAAATCGACGGCATGGGTATCTTTGACCGACATTGTCGGTTCGGGCAGTTCGATGCCGTCGAGGCCGGTCCTGCCGTGCACGTGCTCTGCGGTCACCTGAGGTCGCATGGTCGGCTTCAGCGCCCCTTCGTACACGGGGGCGTCCGGCCGGCCGCAGAGTTCGCAGATGATCCGGAGGTTGCGGCTGGTGTAGGAAAGCGGCACGTTTCCGGCAACGGCGCAGAGGCCAAGCACCTCGATCTCGCCGGGACTCGCAAAGGCAAGCATGATTGCGGCGGCATCGTCCTGACCCGGGTCGGTATCGATGATAATCTTCCTGCGCTGCATGGAAACTCCCGTTTTCCGCGGTAGTGGTCCACAACCCTGCATCCTGTCAAGTGTCGCATGATCGGCATGGAGTAGCCGTGACATCAGTCCCGGCGCTCATCCTTGCGGTTGCCGCCGTAACCTCCCATATAACAGGCGAGTTGGCGGGCCGCATGGCGGGCGTCGACATGGTCGCTTGTTGCAAGGACTGGACTATGAGCCGAATGACGCCGTTTGCGAGCCCCTTGCTTCTGGGCTTCGACGCCATGGAAAAGACCCTCGAACGCCTTGCCAAGGCGAATGACGGTTATCCCCCCTATAATATCGAACGCATCCACGCTGATGCTTCCGGGGTCCCCGAGCGGCTGCGAATCACGCTGGCCGTCGCCGGCTTTTCCGAAGCCGAACTGGATGTGACGACGGAAGAGAACCAGCTCGTCATCCGCGGACGCCAGACGGAGCAGGGTGATCGCGACTATCTTTACCGCGGAATTGCTGCGCGGCAGTTCCAGCGTATGTTCGTGCTGGCTGACGGAATGCAGGTTTCCGGTGCCTCTCTCAAGAACGGTTTGCTGTCGGTTGACCTTATCCGCCCCGAGCCCGCACGCATGGTGCGAAAAATTAACATTTCCGTCTCAGAGTAGGGCAATGGCGCTAATGCCGTTGCCCCTCAATGCTGGAGGCTGGAATGCTCCTGAAAGAAGCGAATACGCGTTTGACGCAGTCCGAACTTGCTCATCTGGGCGCTGGAGAGGTCGGGTATATTCGCAAGATGCGGTCAGACGAAGTGTCCCGCTGTTTCCCTGAAGCTCCTGATATCGACCCCAGTCTCGATCTTTGGGCCCTGTTCGGCGCAGATGGTACGCCGATTCTTCTGACCGACAATCGCTCCAGCACCTTCTTCAAGGCTGCTGAAGACGACCTGAAGACCGTCAGCCTGCACTGACCTTTCAGGTTTTGCTGAACGTCAGATAGGCCGACGAGCGGCCTTCCCGGCGCGCCTTGTTTTCGTATCGTGTACCTGGCCAGCCGGCGAACGGCGTCAGCCAATCGGAAGATTGCTTCGCCTGCCATTGAAAACCGCCATGGTCGCGGCAATGGATCAGCGTCCAGTTGACATAGGTGTCGATGTCGGATGCGAACAGGAACAGGCCGCCCGGCTTCAGCACGCGGTGGAAGCGGTCGAGATTGACCTCAGACACAAACCGCCTCTTCCAATGTTTCCGCTTCGGCCACGGGTCCGGATAGAGCAGGTCGATGCGATCGAGCGAGGCATCCGGCAGCCAGTCCAGCACCTGCGTGGCGTCGTCGTCATAGACCCGGATATTCTTCAGTCCCAGTTCGTCGACGCGCGACAGCAGCTTCGCCATGGAATTGACGAAGGGCTCGACGCCGATGAAGCCGGTCCTTGCGCTTTCCTGCGCCCGGTGGACCAGGTGTTCGCCGCCGCCGAAACCGATTTCCAGCCGCAGCTCGTCGACCGGTATCGGAAATATCTCCGAGAGCACCGCCGGCGCCGGCGCCTGAAGGTCGAGCTTCAGCGCCGGCAGCAATGTCGCAATCACATCCGCCTGGCGTTCGCGGAGCTGCTTGCCCTTGCGGCGCCCGAAGAAGGCTTCGGTGCTGCGGCTCGGGTGCTGCGGTTCGGTCATAGGCTGTCTCTCACGATAAAAGCGGGCGTCTCCGTCAGGAGGCACCCGCTTTACAGTCTTATGCAGCTATCCGTAAAGGCCGATCAGGCTGCCTTGAGGGTATCTTCCTTCAGCGCATCCTTGAGCGGCTTCACCAGATCGGTCTTCTCCCAGGAGAAGGAGCCGTCGCGGCCGGACTTGCGGCCGAAATGACCGTAAGCGGACGTCTTGGCATAGATCGGCTTGTTGAGGTCGAGATGGCGGCGGATGCCGGTCGGCGACAGATCCATGACCTTGCGGATGGCGCCTTCCACCTGGTCTTCCGTCGTGCCCTTACCCGTGCCGTGCAGGTCGACATAGATCGACAGCGGCTGAGCAATGCCGATTGCGTAGGAAATCTGGATCGTGCAGCGGTCGGCAATGCCGGCAGCGACGACGTTCTTCGCCAGATAACGGGCAGCATAGGCGGCCGAACGGTCGACCTTGGTCGTGTCCTTGCCGGAGAACGCGCCGCCGCCATGCGGAGCCGCGCCGCCGTAGGTATCGACGATGATCTTGCGGCCGGTCAGGCCAGCGTCACCATCCGGGCCGCCGATGACGAACTTGCCGGTCGGGTTGATGTACCACTTGCAATCCTTGTCGATCGGCAGGTCGCCGAGGGCTTCGCGGATATAGGGTTCAACGACCTGGCGGACCTTCTTGGAATCCCAGCTCTCGTCGAGGTGCTGGGTGGAAAGAACGATCGAGTCGACGGCGGCCGGCTTGCCGTTCTCGTAACGCACGGTCACCTGGCTCTTGGCGTCCGGGCCGAGCTTGCCGGCATCACCCTCGCCCTTCTTGCGGGCGGTTGCGAGCAGCTGCAGGATCTTGTGGGAATAATAGATCGGCGCCGGCATGAGGTCCGGCGTTTCCTTGCAGGCGTAACCGAACATGATGCCCTGGTCGCCGGCACCTTCGTCGCCCTGCTTGTCGGCGGCGCTGTCGACGCCCTGCGCGATGTCTGCGGACTGCGAGTGCAGCAGCACGTCGATCTTGGCGGTCTTCCAATGGAAGCCGTCCTGCTCGTAACCGATGTCGCGGATCGCCTTGCGGGCGGCGGACTTGAACTTCGAGGGATTGATGACGTCCTTGCCGTCCTTGTCCTTCTTCATCAGGCTCGGCGGCAGGCGGACCTCGCCGGCAATGACGACACGGTTCGTGGTCGCCAGCGTTTCGCAGGCAATGCGCACGGTCCAGGGATCGACGCCGGTCTTGGCCGCTTCGCGGTACACAAGATCTACAATTTCATCGGAGATACGGTCACAAACCTTGTCCGGATGGCCCTCGGCAACGGACTCGCTGGTGAACAGATAACTTGCGCGCATTACGGGATTCCCCTCAAAGAAACGAACGCCCCTGTGTTAGTGATTTCCATCGACAAACACAAGCGTACAACGACATAAATATATCTTTATGTGTGCAAGCCGGGTATTCCCGCAACACCCGTTGCCCCGTCACAGGCAACAAAAAAGCGGCCCGGAGGCCGCTTTTGCGCTGATATCAATAAGTCTTATTCGACCTCGGCATCCGCTGCCAGGGCCTTTACGAGATCTACCACGCGCCGGCGAACTTTCGGGTCCGAAATCTTCACGAAAGCCCGGTTCAGTTGCAGGCCCTCGGAGGAGGAGAGGAAATCGACCACGTAGTTGGAGCTCGAGGCTTCCGCCATGCCGCCCTGACCGCCCTGATCGCCCGGCGCATCCTCGAAGAAGAAAGAGACCGGCACGTTGAGAATGCTGGAAATATTCTGCAGGCGGCTGGCGCCAACGCGGTTGGTGCCCTTCTCGTATTTCTGAATCTGCTGGAACGTAATGCCAAGGCTTTCACCCAGCTTTTCCTGGCTCATTCCGAGCATGGTCCGGCGAAGGCGAATCCGGCTCCCGACGTGAATATCGATCGGGTTCGGCTTCTTTTTGTTTTCAATCATAACGATGTCCTGACGACGTTTGTGTTCAATCCTCACAACCCGGTCTGCGTGTGTAGATACACTTCGCGCGGCTGGTCACAACAGGCTCAACGTTTGAAGCATATGGCGAGACGAAAGGCTGAGACCACTATGCAATTTTAGGGGTTTTTGGTCAATTCGTCCGAAAATTAAAACCAGCGCGCGAGACGACTGCAATCAACAACATCATTGCAAGAACCAACCAGAAGTGCTGTTCCCGAGCATTCACATCCCAATGCGGGATTGAAATACCGCCCAAGGTTGCGTCCATCACGCCTTTTTGATTATAGGCCATACCCCGGATTATCCTTCCGAAGGGGTCTACAATTGCTGAAATGCCGGTATTTGCGCCGCGAATCAGCGGCAGGCCGTTTTCGACCGCGCGAATTCGGGCCTGCTGGAAGTGCTGATACGGGCCTGGTGTCGCACCGAACCAGCCGTCATTGGTGACATTCAGAAGCGCGCTCGCCCGCTCCACGCCCGGCCCGATCTCGTCGGGGAAGATCGCCTCGTAACAGATCAGCGGATAGAAGGTCCTCCCCCCCGGCAGGGTCAGCATGGCCCGCACCGGCGCGGCACTGAATCCGCCCGGCATGGCGATGGCCTCGGGAATTCCAAGATTGCGAAGCAGATCCTCGTAGGGGACATATTCCCCGAACGGGACGAGATGCACCTTGTCGGACGCCGAAACGATCTGGCCTTCGCTGTCGATCACATAGATGGAATTATAGAAGCGGGGGGCGAAGCCGGCGCCCGTATCTTCGGATCGGACCGCGCCGGTGATCAGAACCTGACCATCCTGCAGCACCTCGGCGATGCGGGTCAGCGCATCCGGGTTCTGGGTCAGAATGAAGGGCACCGAGGTTTCCGGCCAGACGATGATGTCCGGCCGCTTGCTGCCGTTCTCGGGCGGCAGGGCCGACAACGCCAGATGTTCCTCGAAGATCGCCGCCCGTTCGGCATCGTCCAGTTTTCGCGCCTGGTCGATTACCGGCTGAACGATGCGGACGACCGGCTGATTGTCCGCTGCCGGAACCGGCAGGGTGTCGGCGACGTGCAAACGATAGGCGCCATAACCCAGATGGGCGGCTGACAGCAGGACAGCGAGCGTCAGTCCGGTCCGCATGCCCTTTCTGGTGCCGATCAGGGCGGGTGCCGCAAACACGAAGACGGCGAGAACCGTCACGCCAAAAATGCCGAGCACGGCTGCAGACTGCATCATCACCGGCATGGGCATCGCGCCATATCCGACCGCATTCCAGGGGAAGCCGGTGGCGACGAAGCCGCGCAGCCATTCGGCAAGACCGAAGCCGAAGGCGAGCGAGGCCATCCGACCGAGGCCGTCCGACCAGAAGATGCGGGCAATCGCCGCCGCAAGACCGTAGAAGAGGGCGAGATAGGCAGGCAGGCCGAGAACCGCGAGCGGCAGCGCCCAAGCAAACTCATCCGCTTCCACCAGAAGTGCGTTTCCGAGCCACCAGAGACCGGCGACGAAATAGCCGAAACCGAAGACCCAGCCGATCCAGAAGGCCGAACGAAACCGGGCGAACCATCCGCCATCCGGATCGCCGGTGGAACCGTCCATCAGCCAGACAAGCAGCGTGAAGGAGATGAAAAGCGCCGCGAAGAAGCCGAAGGGCGGCAGGGCGAGCGCCCCGATCGCTCCTGCGAGAAAAGCAACGACGACGCGCGGGAAGCCCCAGAGAAGCATGATCCTGCCCGCCAGCCGCTCCATCTATGTTCCCTTCCGCCCCGAATCAGCGGCTGCAGTCTTTCAAAAAATGGCGGGCTTGTCGTGAGGTCAAAGAGGCGCTGGCGCCTCTGGGATCATTCAGGCCTGGTGATTGTGCCGGTCGGCGTCCTGAGCGGGTGGCGCCGGCAGCAGGGCAGTCGTCGGCGTCTGATCGGAGAGCAGCATTTCGCCCTCTCCTTTCTGGCGGCGGCGCGCGAGCGTCCGCTTGCGCAATATCCGAACGCGCTTGATGCGGCGAGGATCGGCCTCCAGGATCTGAAATTCGAAGCCGGGCACCGCCTGCACCACTTCGCCGCGCACCGGGATGCGGCCGAGGGCGGAGAAGATCAGGCCGCCCAGCGTATCGACGTCGTCGAGGCGGTCGCGAATGTCGAAATCGGACCCGATCGCCTTGGCAATCTCCTCGAGCTCGATACGCGCGTCGGCGACGAAGACATCCTCGCTGGTGCGGGAGAACATGGCTTCCTCGTTGTCATGCTCGTCCTCGACATCGCCGATCACCATTTCGACGATATCCTCGTGGGTGACGAGGCCGTCCGTCCCGCCGTATTCGTCGATGACGAGCGCAAGCTGGGTGCGCGCGGCCTGCATGCTCTGCATGAGGTCGGAGGCGAGCATCGAAGGCGGCACGAACAGGATCTTGCGGATCAGCCCGGCTTCGGCAACCGTCTGCTCAAGGTCGACGCGGCCGAGGTCGAAGGCAGGCCGCGGGGTGCGCACCGTCTTTTCCGCCTTTTCCGGCTTGTCAGTCGCAAGCGGCATCGGCTGGGCGGGTGCGGCGCGCGCGCTGGTGCGGCGTTTGTTGCGAGCCTGCTTGGCAAGATAGGAGAGGAGGTCGCGGATATGGACCATGCCGCGCGGATCATCCAGCGTGTCGTTATAGACCGGCATGCGCGAGCGGCCGGTTTCCTCGAAATGGATCATCAATTCGCCGATGGTCATGGTCATATCGACCGCCTCGATATCGGCGCGCGGCACCATGATGTCTTCGACTCGGATCTCACGGAAGCGGAGAATGTTGTGCAGCATCGCCCGTTCCTCGGGCGAAAAGGCATTGCTGATATTGGTGTCGGTCATCAGCGCGTCGGCAAGGTCCTCGCGGAGCTTTTCGCCCTGCGATGGCCTGAGCAGCCTCACGGCGCGCGACCAGAAAGAGCTTTGGTGTTTTTGGGCTTCCGCTCGAGACGGACTACTGCCCTCTTCCGAGGAACTTGAGTCGGCGTCCTTGCCCTCACGGGTCGGGTTTGTCGAAAAGTCGTTCATAGGTCCAGACTATACTATCGGGTCTTGCCCCGCATAGGGGTCAGATAGGCCAAGGGTGGCCAAAATGCGAGTCTCCAACGCTTCCATTCGTTCCGCTTCGTCCGTCTGCATATGGTCGTAGCCGAACAGATGCAGGAAACCGTGGACGAGCAGATGAGTCAGATGATCCTCGAAACTTTTATCGAGATCAACCGCTTCCCGCTCAACCGTCTCGCGTGCGATGACGATATCGCCGAGCATCGGGCCGGGCTTCTTGCCCGGTTCGAGCGGAAAAGCCGGAAAAGACAGCACGTTGGTCGGCTTGTCCTTGCCGCGCCATTCGGCGTTGATTTCCTTGATCGCCGCGTCGTCGGTGAAGACCAGCGACAATTCCGGGGCGACTTCCGGGAATGGCTGTTTTTCCTGGTCCACCAGGAATTCGGCCGCTGCGCCAAGCGTTTTTTCGCTCAGGGCTAAAAGGGCCGGCTCATCGGGCCAGCCCTCGTCTTCAATGCTGATCTGTATGTCGAGTTGGGGCATAAGGTTTGGATCCGACCGTTACCGGTCGACTTCCTCGCTCTCCTCGTGAACGGCATATTGCGCATCATAGGCCCTAACGATGCGGCCGACCAGCGGATGGCGGACCACGTCGGTATCCTTGAAGCGGATCACCGAAATCCCTTCGACGCCCTTCAGGATCTGCAGCGCTTCCACCAGACCGGATTTTACGCCACGCGGCAGATCGACCTGGCTCGGGTCGCCGGTGATGATCATCCGGGCATTTTCGCCGAGACGCGTCAGGAACATCTTCATCTGCATCGACGTGGTGTTCTGAGCCTCGTCGAGAATGACGGCGGCGTTCGCGAGCGTGCGGCCGCGCATGAAGGCGAGCGGCGCGATTTCGATGACGCCGGCGGTGATCGCCCGCTCCACCTTGTCGCCGGGCATCATGTCATAGAGTGCATCATAGAGCGGACGAAGATAGGGATCGACCTTGTCCTTCATGTCGCCGGGGAGAAAGCCCAGGCGCTCGCCGGCTTCGACGGCCGGGCGCGACAGGATGATGCGATCGACGGCGCCGCGTTCCAGAAGCTGGGCCGCGTGGGCGACGGCAAGATAGGTCTTGCCGGTACCGGCCGGGCCGACACCGAAAACCAGTTCAGACCGTTCCAGCGCCCGCATATAGGCGTCCTGGGTCGGGGTGCGCGCGACGACCGTCTTCTTCTTCGTGGAAATCTGGCTCATGGAGAGCTTGGCTTTTTTCTCAAGCGTCGGCAGCTGCAGCTGATCGTCTGCCGCCTGCGCCATGCGGATCGCCCCGTCGACATCGGAGGTCTCGACCGAGCCGCCCTTCTGGATACGCTCATAGAGGAAGTCCAGCGCCCGGCGCGCCTGGTTTGTCGCGGTCAGATCGCCGGAGATGGCCACCGAGTTGCCGCGTGCCCGGGCATCGATATGAAGCCGCTCTTCGAGAAGTTTGAGATTCTGATCGAACTGACCGAAAAGCTCGCTGGCGAACCTATTGTTCTCGAACGTCAGGACAAAGTGATTGGCGTCGGTAGCGGCGGTGCGGGGTTGGCGCGCGGATGAAGAAACCAATTCACGTCCGTTCAAGTAGGCAAGCTCCTCGATGTTGCTCAGGCTCCTATTAAACTCCCTGCCGGGTCGGCAAACAAGCTGTTCGGGCCGGTTCCACTGATTCGTACCTGGATAATGTCACCGATTTGCGATGTTTTTGCATCAACATTCACAGATTGAAGCCAGGGAGAGCGTCCGATCACCTGTCCTGGCATGCGACCGGGCTTTTCCAGCAACAGGTCGATGACCTTTCCAACGCAGGATTTGGCGAACTCGGCCTGCTGTTTCAAGAGCAGGGACTGCAATCTTTCCAGCCGCTCCGCCTTCACCTCTTCCGGCACCTGATCGCCGAGATCGGCACCGGGCGTGCCGGGGCGGGTCGAATATTTGAAAGAATAGGCCTGAGCGTAATTCACATCCTCGACGAGGCGGAGCGTGTCTTCGAAGTCCTTATCCGTCTCGCCGGGGAAACCGACGATGAAATCGCCGGCGATGGCGATATCCGGCCGGGCCTCACGGATGCGCTCGATCAGGCGAAGATATTCCGCGCCGGTGTGGCGGCGGTTCATGGCCTTCAGAATGCGGTCCGAACCCGCCTGGACCGGCAGATGCAGATAGGGCATCAGGGTGCGCAGGTTGCGGTGAGCCTCGATCAGGCGGTCATCCATGTCGCGCGGATGGCTGGTCGTGTAGCGCAGACGCGCGAGGCCCGGGATTTCCGCCAGGCGATAGAGAAGGTCGCCCAGGCTCCATTCCCCGCCGTTCGGGCCTTCCGCACGCCATGCATTGACGTTCTGGCCGAGCAGCGTGATTTCGCGCACGCCACCGTCGACCAGCCGCCATGCTTCGTCGACGATCTGCTGGACGGGGCGCGAGACTTCCGAACCGCGGGTATAGGGAACGACGCAGAAGGTGCAGAATTTGTCGCAGCCCTCCTGGACGGTGAGAAAGGCCGTGACGCCGCGCGAGCGGATTCTCGCCTTCTCAGCTGCCGGCAGGTGCTCGAACTTGTCCTCGACCGCATATTCGGTATCGACGACAGGCTTTCCGGCGCGTGCGCGCTTCAGCGCTTCCGGCAGGCGATGATAGGTCTGCGGGCCGATCACGACGTCGACGGCCGGCGCGCGGCGGATGATTTCCTCGCCTTCGGCCTGGGCGACGCAGCCGGCAACGCCGATCATCAACTCCCGGCCTTCAGCGGCACGCGCTTTTTTCATGTCGCGAAGACGTCCGAGCGCGGAATAGACCTTGTCGGCCGCCTTCTCGCGGATGTGACAGGTGTTGAGGAGGATGAGGTCGGCCTCGCCCATCTCCTCGGTCGGGACGTATCCTTCGCCCGCCAGGGCGTCGCTCATGCGGCCTGAATCATAGACATTCATCTGGCAGCCGTAGGTCTTGATGAAGACCTTGCGGGAATTCGAGCGCTGGACCGGCTCGTCGGCGGCCACGGAAAGGGAGACGTGTTCGTTCATGGCTCGCTCCATACCGCAAGAAGACCCGGAATTGAAGCGTTTCCTAGAGGTCTTCGTAGTCGCGGCCGCGCAGATGGCGGATCAGCATGCGGCGAAGCCGGCTCGTCACGGCCATGCTCAGATGCTTGCGGTTGTCACCGGCGCGAAAATCGATCGTCTCGCCGAACGCAACGTCCACGTCTAACGCCCCTTCCTTCAGGACGCCGAGCAGATGCGGCACAAGTTCGATATCGCCCGGCCATGCCGCGATCGGCCGATGATAGCGGCCCATGGCCATGCCGTGGACGCGGGTATAGGCGATCGCCACCGGCTGGACATGCACCACACCTTCCGGCGTGTGCTGGACCGCGGCGGCGGCGGCACCGAAAAGTGACGACTTCACCTCCAGAAGCCGGTTGCCGTCGGAGGTGGTGCCTTCGGGAAAGAGCACGACGATTTCGCTATCCGCCATGCGCTCGGCGATCTCGTTCACCTGGTCGCCGGTACGACGCTTCTGTTCGCGGACAACGAAAATGCTCTTCTGCAGCTTGGCGAGCGTGCCGAAGACCGGCCATTCCGACACTTCCATCTTGGCAATGAAGACGACGTCGGCGACCGCCCCGAGCACGAGAATATCCTTCCACGACGCATGATTGCAGGCAAGCATCAGAGGCCGGCGGGGCTCAAGCGCTCCATGAACATGAATACGGATGCCAAGCAGAAAACAGGCGGTCCTATGCCAGTAGCGCGGGATATAGCGGCGGATCTTGAGGTCGAAGGCGAGGCCGAGGAGCTGAAACGGCAACAGCACCAGCGTAACTGCGAAAAGAGCAACGAAAACGAAGCCGATCCGCGCCCAAGTAATCACTTATCGTTCCTATCCAGCGGGATGCCGTAGAGCTCCAGCCGGTGGCCGACGAGACGGAACCCGTGTTCCCGGGCAATGCGTTCCTGCAGCGCCTCGATTTCCGCCGAGCGGAACTCGATGACATTGCCGGTATTGAGATCGATCATATGGTCGTGATGTTCCTCAGGCACGGTCTCGTAACGCGAGCGGCCGTCGCGGAAATCGTGACGCTCGATGATGCCCTCGTCCTCGAACAGTTTCACCGTGCGGTAGACGGTCGAAATCGAGATGCGCGAATCGACCTTCGAGGAACGGCGATAGAGTTCCTCGACATCCGGATGGTCATCGGAATCCTGCAGGATACGCGCGATCACGCGGCGTTGATCCGTCATTCGCATGCCTTTCTCGGCACACAGCTCCTCCAGGGTCTTGGAAAGGTCTGTCATGTCGTTCTGGCCTTCGAAACGTTCCCGTAGAAGTTAACGGACTAGCGAAGAACGCGGCTCATGACAAGCGCAGAGGATCGCGTCCCGTCCGGCCCTGCATAATAGGCTGGCCGTTCGCCCACTTTCTGGAATCCGAGCTTGCGGTAAAGCTCGACGGCAGGGCGATTGGCTGCCTCCACTTCCAGGAACATGCTCTCTCCGCCTCGCGACGCCGCTTCGCGCAAGGCCGCCTGCATCAAACGCCAGCCAAGCCCGACCCGGCCGAATTTCTCATTGACGGCGACTGTCAGTATCTCCGCCTCGCCGGCCGCCTCACGCGACAGAACGAAACCGCCGAGCGGCTTCGAGAAAAACGCATTGGTCTGGCGCGCAACGAAACCGAAGACATTCTGCTGCAGGAGCAGGTTCTGGAATTCGCCATCACTCCACCGACGCGGAAATCGCTGGCCATGCAGCTCCGAGATTTCCAGGCAATCGCCAGCCTCCATCGGCACGACTTCGAAATAGGGCTTCCAGGTCAGGTAGTCGTCGAGCATCGGCGCAGTCTGTACATTCACGAACGGGCAAGGGCAAAACCGGTCTGCGGTTTCGCATCTGGCCCCCGAAGATACAATGGTTTGGGACGTTGCGCATCCACAGGTTTTTCGGCGGCTATGCGCGCCACAACGGCGATATCGAAGCGGTCCCGCCCGTCATAATCGGCCGTTCCCTTACCAAGGGAGTGCTCGACCCAGGAGCCGGTCGCTGCCGCCGAAAGAGATTTGGCCAGTTCCGAAGCGTCCTCCGGCGAAAGCGCGGCGGGTTGGCTCAACGCCTCGCCCGCAGCGGAAAACGCCTGCGTGTAGACTTCGTTGCGCTTGGCATCCATGGCGACCACGACCGGATGACCTGGATGTTCCTCAAGGAATTTGACCGCAAGAGCCTCAAGCGTGGTCACGCCGACCGATTCGACACCAAGGGCCAGCGCCAAACCACGGGCAGCCGCAACACCGACGCGAATGCCGGTGAACGAGCCGGGGCCGATGACGACCGCCACACGCTCGACTGACTTGAGGGGAAGATTGGCGGCGGCGAGCACTTCATCGATGACCGCCATCAGCCTCTCGGCATGGCCCTTGCCGATCGTCTCGGTCACTTCAGACAGCACTTTGCCCGCCGCGCTGTCATAGAGCGCTGCGGAGCAATCCACCCCGGCGGTATCGATGGCGAGAACGATCATTCAACGGTGCCGTCGGGCTTAGAGAGCTTCGACGGCCTGCACTTCCGGAACGAAATGCTTGAGCAGGTTCTGCACGCCGTGCTTCAGCGTCGCGGTGGAGGACGGGCAGCCGGAGCATGCGCCCTTCATGTTGAGATAGACCGTGCCGTCGCGGAAGCCCTTGAAGGTAATGTCGCCGCCATCCTGGGCGACGGCCGGGCGGACGCGGGTTTCGAGCAGTTCCTTGATCGTCGCGACGATCGTTTCGTCGTCCTCGTCGAAGAACTCACCTTCGACGTCAGAGGCTTCCGCAAGCGTGGAAGTACCGCCCATGACCGGCGCACCGGACATGAAATGCTCCATGATCGAACCGAGGATCGCCGGCTTCAGGTGCTGCCATTCGGCGCGTTCCTTGGTCACGGTGATAAAGTCGTAGCCGAAATAGACGCCGGTGACGCCCGAGATGCCAAACAGACGCTCGGCCAGCGGAGATGCTTCCGCCTCGCCGGCATTGCGGAAATCGGCGGTGCCTTTATCCATGACGACTTTGCCAGGCAGGAACTTCAGGGTCGCCGGGTTGGGGGTGGCTTCCGTCTGAATGAACATCTCGTCTCTCCTGGGGCACGGCGCCCCTCGCAAATTTAGAACTCTTCAAAAGAAGATAAGCCGTATCAGCTTTTCGTTCAAGTGCTCCTTTGCCTGCGCAAGATCAAGTCCGCAATCAGGCCAGCGCGTCGATTTCGTCGGCCGTCAGCGTGTCGGGCAGCACGGTGACGGGAATCGGGAAGGCTGCAACGGCGGACACCAGGGGTCCCGGCCCTTCCTTGGTGGAGCCGGCCGCCAGGACGAGGACGGCGATATCGCGGTCTTCCTCGACCAGCTGGATGATCTGTTCGCTGGCGTTGCCTTCGCGGATGACGATTTCCGGATCGATGCCGATCGTCTCGCGCACCTTCTGGGCGGCCTTGGCCATTACCGCATCCGCTTCCTCGCGGGCCTCGGCACGCATGATCTGCTCGACGCCCAGCCATTGCTGGAAATCGCCCTCGGGGATAACGAAAAGCAGCACGAGACCGCCGTTGGAATTCTTGGCGCGGCGCCCGGCGTAATGCACCGCCTTTTCGCATTCCGGCGTGCCGTCGATGACCGCCATGAACTTGCGCCGGTGCCCTTCAAGCCGCGATAGCCGTTTCGATACCATGCCGCCCCTCCTTCGCATGTAGACGACCCGAGCAGTCGTGATGCGGAACTTATACCAACCGAAGAAAATGAAAACCCGCCACGAATGTCGTGACGGGTATGCAATCTTTGCGTGACTCGAAAGGCGCCGACAATCTCAGCGCAGGAAGCCGACGATATCGAAGACGTCTCCCATGACCTTCTCGGCGCGGGCGCGGGCACGCTCGCCGCCATCCCTGAGGATGGCGTCGATATGGGTCGTGTCGTCCATCAGGCGGCGCATTTCCGACGTGATCGGCGCGAGCACGTGAACCGCGAGGTCGGCCAGGGCGGGCTTGAAGGCAGAGAACTGCTGGCCGCCATACTCGGCGAGAACGTCCGCCTTCGTCCTGTCGGCAAGGGCTGCATAGATGCCGACCAGATTGTCGGCTTCCGGGCGGCCCTTCAGACCTTCGAGTTCGCTCGGCAGGCCCTCCGGATCGGTCTTGGCCTTGCGGATCTTCTTGGCGATCTCTTCCGGGTCGTCCATCAGGTTGATGCGCGACAGATCCGACGGGTCGGATTTCGACATCTTCTTGGTGCCGTCGCGGAGTGACATGACGCGCGGCGCCGGCCCCTCGATCAACGGCTCGACCAGCGGAAAGAACCCATGGATCGGCTCCTCGCCGACGACCATGTCGACACCGGTGCCGGCGGCGCGGATCTTCTCCTGGAAGTCGATGTTGAACTTCTGGGCGATATCGCGGGCAAGCTCCAGATGCTGCTTCTGGTCGTCGCCGACCGGCACGTGGGTGGCGCGGTAGACGAGAATGTCGGCGGCCATCAGGCTCGGATAGGCGAGCAGGCCGAGAGAGGCGTTCTCGCGGTCCTTGCCAGCCTTGTCCTTGAACTGGGTCATGCGGTTCATCCAGCCGATGCGGGCGACGCAGTTGAAGACCCAGGCGAGCTCCGCATGCTGCGGCACGGCCGACTGGTTGAAGACGATATGTTTTTTCGGATCGATGCCCGAAGCAATGAAGGCGGCGGCGATCGAGCGGATCTGGCCCTTGAGGTCGTCATGGACGAGCTGGGCGGTGATCGCGTGCAGATCGACGACGCAATAGATGCAGTCGTTGTTTTCCTGCAGCGCCACGAACTTGCGGATCGCGCCGAGGTAATTGCCGAGATGGAGGTTGCCGGTCGGCTGGACGCCGGAAAAGACAAGCGGCTTGAAGGTGTTCATATCGTCCTCGATTAGGCTGGTGGAGGGCCCCAGACCCGAAGGGTCATGTTGCTAACGCGCGGGCTTATGCACGGCGAAGCCCGGAGGATCAAGAGGCTCGGGAAGCGGCGTGCTCAATCAGATCCCAGGTGTTGCCGTAAGGATCGGCAAAGACCGCCACCGAGCCGTAGACCTCATGCCGCGGCTCCTCGAGGAACCGGACGCCCCTGGCGGTCATGGCGGCGTGATCGCGAGCAAAATCGTCGGTCTTCAGGAAGAAGCCGACGCGGCCGCCGGTCTGGTTGCCGATCGCCGCCTTCTGCGTGTCGGTGGCAGCCTCAGCCAGCAGCAGTGCCGCCCCCTCGCCGCCCTTCGGCTTCACCACAAGCCAGCGTTTGCCTTCCGGCTGGGCGCTGTCCTCCAGGCAATCGAAGCCGAGCACGCCGCAATAGAAATCCTTTGCCCGGTCGTAGTCATCGACGATCAGGGCCACGAGAAACAGCGATTGGATGGGCATGCAAAACTCCGGATTCGAGTGATTTTTACCCTTGAGAATTGCCCGCCGTGGCGGTCTTTGGCGTAGCGCGGAACTCCGTTCAGGAGGTCTGGCGAAACGCCAACAGCAACAAAAGAGCAACCCACATGTCATTCGAGGTAGGGCCACGAAACGACTACCTCATTGGACGTACAACTCCTAAGTCAATACGCCTAAAGGCAAAATTTTTCTCCACACGTCTCCGAAAAGATTAATGAATGTTAGCCTTTTAGGCAGACAAAATCCCATTTCTGAGCAAAAGCCTCCTTATTCGCGCCCATTTTGGAAAGGAAATACCCAGGCGTACCACGGTTAACCGGTCATGAACGACACGGTCTGTTCTCGGGGATGTCCCATGCGCATCATATTTCGCGTCGCGCTTTCCTGCCTATTGGCGCTAGGCCTGAATGTCACAGCAGAAGCTGGCGAAAGCCAAAAGCGAAGAAGCACTTCCTTCAAGCACGATTATTCAGCCTTTTTCACCGTGCAGCGGATCAGCGTCCGAACGAGTTGCTTCCCGGAAAAACTGGGGGCCATCCTGGCCCATATCGCACGCGAGACCGGGCGCAAGCCGATGGTCACGTCGGGCCACCGGCCGCATTCGGGCAGATCGCAGCACAGTCACTGTTATGCGGCCGACATCCGGGTACCGGGCGTGTCGGAACGCGCTATCCTCGCCGCCGCGGCCAGCGCACCCGGCATCGGCGGCATCGGCCGTTATTGCAACGGCATCGTGCATGTGGATGTCGGGCCGAAACGTCGCTGGGCCTATTGCGGTCGGCGCAAGCGGGGTTAGGCCTTCGGTTTCCGCTTGATGTTCCGGCGTATCATGCCGATGTCGGCGCCGCCGATCAGGAACGCGCAGGCGAAATAGACAACCATCGCCAGGACCAGCAGGCAGGCGAGCGCTGCGACCTGATGGATCAGCAGGGCATCCGGGACCAGCCATGGGCTGGCATAACGGAGCGCATAGATCAGCGTTGCGGACATGATGGCCGTCGAGACGAGCAGCATGGCGGTGCGCCTTGCGAGTGCCCATTCCCATGTGAGATGACCGCGCCAGACGAGCGTCGTGAACAGCAGAACGGTATTGGTCCAGCCGGCCGCAGCTTCTGCCGTCGCAATGCCGCGCTCGGCGATCAGGGGGAAAAGCGAGATCGCCAGGCCTGAATTGATGACGACCGATAGCAGGGTGAACCGCATCGGCGTCCTGGTGTCCTCACGGGCATAGAAACCGGGCTGCAGCGCCTTGATCAGCACGAAGCCCGGCAGGCCTATACCATAGATGGCGAGGATCGAGGCGACGACCGAGGTGTTCTCGACGGAGAAGGCGCCACGCTCGTAGAGCACGCGGATGATCGCGTCCGACAGGATCCAGAGGCCGGCGGCGGCCGGAAGCGTCAGGAACAGCACGAATTCGATCGAACGGTTCTGGGTATTGGCGGCTTCCTTGAGATGGCCGCCCTTCAAGGCACGGGCAAGTTCCGGCAGGAGCACGACGCCGACGGCGACGCCGACCACGCCGAGCGGAAGCTGGTAGATGCGGTCGGCATACTGAAGGGCGGCGATCGCGCCTTCCTTGCCCGAGGCGATCGCCTGGCCGATGATCTGGTTGATCTGGGTGATGCCGCCGGTGACGGCCGCCGGCACGGCCAGCACCAGAAGGCGCTTGACGTTCGGCGTCATCTTGGGGCGCCGGAAGCCGATATTGATGCCGGCATGGCGCACACCGGCATAGACCACCGCAAGCTGCAGAACGCCGGCCGCCAGCACGCTCCAGGAGAGATACCAGGCGATGGTCAGCGGATCGGCATGGATCCAGAGGCCGTAGAACAGCGCGCCGATCATCACCACGTTGAGGAAGACAGGGGCGATGGCCGCAGCGAAGAAGTGATGCAGCGAATTCAGCATGCCGCTCATCATCGCCGTCAGCGACATGCACATCAGATAGGGGAACATCACCGCAGCCAGGCGGATGGTGATGGAGGTCTTTTCGGGATCGTCGGCAAAGCCCGGCGCGATGATCCATTCCACCAGCCATGGCATCATCAGTTCCATGACGATGGTGATGATCATCAGCGCCGAGAAGAGAACGCCGAAAACCTCTTCCGAAAAGCGCTTGGCGCCCTCGACGCCGTTCGCCTCGATCTCCTTCGAAAACAGCGGCACGAAGGCCGCATTGAACGCGCCTTCGGCAAACAGCCGGCGGAAGAGGTTCGGGAAGCGGAAGGCCGCATAAAAGACATCGGCCATCGGGCCGGTGCCGAGCGCCGCCGCCATGAAGGTCTCGCGCGCAAAACCGAAAATCCGGCTGCCGAGGGTCGCGCCGCCGACTGTCGCAAATTTTTTGACGAGGCTCATCGGGCGGGTTCCAGGATGTGCGTTGTGCCGGACAAGCGAGGCTGTGGCCTGGGGCTACCCCCCTCTGGCCTGCCGGGCATCTCCCCCTCAAGGAGGGAGATCGACTTGTGGCGGCGTCTCGCCAATTTGCAACGTTGCATTTGAAGCGATGTGGGTACGTCTTGCCAATCTCCCCCCTTGAGGGGGAGATGCCCGGCAGGGCAGAGGGGGGTAAGCCGGTCGTATCCCAACAGGCCCGTCATCAAACCCGCCTCACACGCTTGCCTTGGACTTGCGCGGCTGCGGCGCCTGATCCGGATTGGGAGCCGGGGCGATGATGCCTGCCGGCATGCCGCTCCTCAGCTCATCCTCCTGCTCGGACATCACGGCCTTCAGCCGCGCCGCGATATTGCCCTGGCGGTTCTCGTTCACGACCTTCTGGCCGACGAGATCGGTGACATAGAAGGTATCGATGACCTTTTCGCCGAAGGTGGTGATGCGTGCCGAATGAATGTCGAGCGAAAGATCGGCGAGCACGGCGGTGATATCCGCAAGCAGGCCGGTGCGGTCGAGGCATTCCACCTCGATGACCGTGAACTTGTTCGACAGGCCGTTCGAGAGGATGACCGACGGCGGAATGGTGAAGGTCTTGTTGCGCTTGCGGGACTTGGCGCGCGTCGCGATGACTTCCGGCAGTCGCTTCTTGCCCGACAGCACGTCCTCGATCATCCGGCTGATCGTGCCGGCGCGGCGCAATTCATCCTCGTCCACCGGGAATTCCCGGTTGACCAGGATCGTGTCGAGCGCCCGCCCGTCCGAGGTCGTAAAAATCTGCGCGTCGGCAATGTTGGCACCCGCCGCAGCGCAGGCGCCGGCGATGATCGACAACAGGCGCGGATGGTCCGGCGCCAGGACCGTGATCTCGGTGATGGCGTGGAAACTGTCCGTCCTCACCATGGTGGCGAGCGCCTGGCCTGCCTTGTCCGTGTCACGGAGGAATTTCGTATGACGGACCTGGTCGTCCAGCGAGACCGACAGGAGATAGGGCTGGTAGTGCAGTTTGGAATAAGTACGGCGGTCCTTCGCGCTCCAGTCGGCCAGTGCCTTGACGAGTTCCTCCTCGGCGACCTTGGCGCGCTCCTTGCGCGAGACCTCGGAGAAACCGCCCGAGAGCAGCAGCTCGGTCTCGTAGTAGAGCGTGCGCAGGAGCTGGCCCTTCCAGCCGTTCCAGACCCCCGGGCCGACGGCGCGGATATCGCAGATGGTCAGGATCAGCAGCAGCTTCAGCCGGTCCATCGACTGCACCTTCTCGGCGAAGTCGGTGATCGTCTTGCGGTCGTGCAGGTCGCGGGTCTGGGCCGTCATCGACATCAGCAGATGCACTTCGATCAGCCAGACGACGAGCTCGGTCTGCTTGGCATTGAGGCCGAGACGCGGGCAAAGCTTGCGCGCGATGCGGGCGCCGGCGATCGAGTGATCCTCCTGGCGGCCCTTGGCGACGTCGTGCAGGAGCACGGCGACATAAAGCGCCTCCCGCTCTTCGACGCTCGGCATCACCTTGTTGGCGAGCGGGTGGATATCGGCAGCCTGGCCCTTGTCGACTTCCGACAGCGCTTCGACCGAGCGGATCAGGTGCTCGTCGACGGTATAGTGATGATACATGTTGAACTGCATCATCGCGACGACCTTGCCGAACTCCGGAATGAACCGGCCGAGCACGCCCGCCTCGTTCATCCGGCGCAGCATCAGGGCCGGGTCACGCCGCGAGGTCAGCATCGAAAGGAACAGCCGGTTGGCCTCCTCGTTCTCGCGCACATCGTTGTCGATCAGCGAAAGCGAGCGGGTCATGCGCTTCAGGGCATCGGGATGAAGCTCCAGCCCGTTGATATCGGCCACATGGAAAAAGCGGATGATATTGACCGGATCGCGCTTGAAGACGTTCGGATCGGCAAGCGTGATGCGGCCACGGTCCACGACGAATTCCACGGTGCCGGGGATCTTGTGGAGACGCTTGGTGAAGCGCGAAATGACGCGGTTGGTAAGTCCGGGGGCCGCCTTCGCCTGCTGCTCTTCCAGCGCCGCACAGAGAATGCGGGTCAGATCGCCGACATTCTTCGAGACGAGGAAATAGTGCTTCATGAAGCGTTCGACGGCGGAGAGGCCGGGACGCGAATGATAACCGAGGCTCTCGGCGATCTCGCGCTGGATGTCGAAGGAGAGACGCTCCTCGGCCTTGCCGGTCAGGAAATGCATCTGGCAGCGCACCGCCCAGAGGAAGTCGTCCGCCTTTTCGAACGAACGCGCCTCCTCGCGGGAGAGAACGCCGAGCTTCACCAGTTCGGTCGTCTCGCGGACCCGGTAGTAATATTTGGCGATCCAGAAGAGCGTATGGAGGTCGCGCAGGCCACCCTTGCCTTCCTTGACGTTCGGCTCGACCAGATAGCGCGTGTCGCCGGCCTTCTCGTGACGATTGTCGCGCTCGGCAAGCTTGGCGGCGATGAATTCCGGGCCGGTGTCGGCGACGATTTCGTTGTCGAAACGGCTCTCGAGGTCGGCCACCAGTGCCTCGCGGCCGCAAATGTAGCGGCTTTCGAGAATGGCGGTACGGATCGTCATGTCCGTCTTGGACAAACGGATGCATTCTTCAACGGTGCGGGTGGCATGGCCGACCTTGAAGCCCATGTCCCACAGAACATAGAGCAGGAACTCGACGGCCTTGCGCATGGTCTCGGTATTTCGGGGAGGCAGCAGGAACAGGAGGTCGATGTCCGAGCCGGGCGCCAGCGTATCGCGGCCGTAACCGCCGACGGCCGCCACGGCGATATCCGTACCCTCTGCATAGAGACCTTCGGCAATCGTCTCGTAGAGAACGCGGATCAGCTGGTCCTGGAGCCAGGAGATGCGGCGGGCGCAATTCAGCCCGCTGCCGTCCTTGGAGAGAAGCTGGCGCGCCTTTTCGCGGCCCTCGACGCTTGCCCGGCGCAGCAGCGGCAGAAGTGCCGCCCGCAATTCGAGCTGAGGGCGATCCTTGTCCTTGACGATCGCCCTGCAATCGGCCCGAAGACGGGCCACGTCGAGAAGTTCAGAAAAATCGATGTCGTGTCTGGCCATGTTATCCTGCCGGTGCCCGGCCTGCGGAGGGAGGCTATAATCGTTTTGAGGCACCTTGACCAACGATTATCATCATCGGACGTTTCAAAGTTGTTGCTTCCTGCGTCGAAGTTCAAGCCGGTGTTTTTCTGGCACCGTCGTCTTGCGCAGCCCTGGCCTCGGCTCTCCACTGCTTGGGGCTTGTCCCGGTCACCCGCCGGAATTCACGGTTGAAGTTCGATTTCGTTGAAAAACCGACGTCCAGCATGACCTGGATCACCGTCCTTTCGGTTTCCCGCAGAAGGCGGCAGGCTTCGGCGATGCGGCGGTCGTTGACGAATTGCGAGACATTCAGCCCCGTCACGCGGTTGATGGCGGCAGAGACCTCGCGGGCCGGAAGCCTCGCCTTGCGGGCAAGCTTGGCAAGGCTCAGGTCTTCGTTCCTGTAAAGCTCGCCATCCTCCAGGACCGCCTCGATGCGGGACAGCGCGACCCTGTCTTCCTCGGTCGGCTTGATTGCGAAGGAAGCGGGAAGTGGTTTGGCTGGAGAGAAATCGGGTGAAAAATAGTAGGCGATCACGGCAGCGATCGCCGCCAGGTTCATGATCGTAACGGCCAACGGCACATCACCGGGGCCATAGATATCGGTGTAGACCGCCAGTGCGGCGTCGCTGACGGCGAAAAACAGCATCAGGCCGGCGGTCAATCGGGCGGCACGCAACGCCGGTCTCATGCGCGGAAGCGACGCTTCCGCCATCACGTCCGCGCCACCCGAGAGCGTCAGACGCCAAAGCGCGATGCCATAACCGAAGAAGATCACCAGCAACAATGGATCGACGAGAGCACGCAGGAAACCGACAGCGATGGCGGCGGCCAGGGGTGGCAGGACATGCAGCCAGGGCTTTTCCAAGCGTTCGTCCATCAACGCACGGAAGGCCAGGAAGGCAAGCGGCGGCATGATCGCGGCGGTGATCGGCTGAACCGGCGCAAGCGCCTTGATGCCGTAGCCAAAATGCAGGCCGACGATCACGCCCTGCAGGGCATAGAGGATAAGGAAAGCGAAGAAGTAACGACGCGAGCCTGGCGTTTCGACGCCCTTCAGACTGCGGTACAGCGTCAGCGCGAAGACAAGGCCGGCAAGAAAGGGCAAGGGAACGGACAGCACGTGGAACCTTGGTAAAACCGGCCTGAATTATGATTGCGAAGCCCTTATCACGTTCGAGGTCGAAAGGCATGCGGAGCGAGGGTTGGAAGGCGCCGATCCCTCGGCACCCGTCCTTCGCCTCCGGGTAGCCCAGGATGGCCCTCCCTGAACCCTTGACGGAACTTTATGCCTTAAGCTCCTTCTTCAGCGCATAGAGCGCATCCAGAGCCTCGCGGGGCGTCATGTCGTCCGGATTGATGGCCTTCAGCGCGTCCTCGACCTTGGACGGCCCCGCGCGCTTGGCCTCCTCACGGCGAACGGCGACCTGGAAGAGCGGCAGGTCGTCGATCAGCTGGCTCGCCGGGTTCTTGCGATCGGAATCTTCCAGCTTGGTCAACACGTCGCGGGCGCGGGCGACCACGGAGTCGGGAAGGCCGGCAAGCCGCGCGACCTGAATTCCGTAGGATCGGTCGGCGGCACCCGGCCCGACTTCATGCAGGAAGATCACCTCGCCATCCCATTCCTTCACCCGCATCGTGGCGTTGGAAAGCCGGTTCAGCTTTTCCGACAGCACCGTCAGCTCGTGGAAATGGGTGGCGAAGAGACCACGGCACCTGTTCGCCTCGTGCAGGTGCTCGACGGCCGCCCAGGCGATCGACAGACCGTCGAAGGTCGCGGTGCCGCGGCCGATCTCGTCGAGGATGACCAGCGAACGGTCGCTCGCCTGGTTGAGGATGGCGGCGGTCTCAACCATCTCGACCATGAAGGTGGAGCGACCGCGGGCCAGATCGTCCGAGGCGCCGACGCGGGAGAACAGCCGATCGACGATGCCGATATGGGCGGAGGCCGCCGGCACGAAGGAACCCATCTGGGCGAGGATGGCGATCAGCGCGTTCTGGCGCAGGAAGGTCGATTTACCGCCCATGTTGGGGCCGGTGAGCAGCCAAAGCGCCCCGAACTCGCCGCCATTGTGGGGAGAGAGATCGCAATCGTTGGCGATGAACGGGCCGACGGATTGTCTGCGCAGCGCCTGCTCCACCACCGGATGGCGGCCGCCCTCGATCGCGAACATGCGCGAGGCATCGACGATCGGACGGCGATAGCTCCATTCGTCGGCAAGCATGGCAAGGCCCGCCGCGACGTCGATCACCGCCAGCGCCCGGGCGCCGGCCTTGATCGCCTCGGCTTCGGAGGTCACAGCCGCGACCATCCTGTCGAAGGCTTCGAGTTCGATGGTCAGCGCCTTGTCGGCGGCATTGGCGATGCGGCTTTCGAGATCTGCGAGTTCCGTCGTCGTGAAACGCATGGCGCTTGCCATGGTCTGGCGATGGATGAAACGCGCCTTGCCTTCCGGCGTATCGGTCATGGTGCCGGAATTGCCGGCCGTCACCTCGATGAAATAGCCAAGCACGTTGTTGTGCTTGATCTTCAGCGACTTGATGCCGGTCTCCTCGGCATATTGGAGCTGGAGCGCGGCAATGACCCGGCGCGACTGGTCACGCAGCGCCCGGACCTCGTCGAGGTCCGAATGAGCGCCTTCGGCGAGGAACCCGCCGTCGCGCTTGAGGAGCGGCAGTTCCTGCGCCAGCATGTTGCCGAGCATGGATTCCAGATGAAGCGGCAGAGCCTTCAGGTCGTCGAGGGCCTGTCCCAGTTCCTCGGGCAACATGGCCCTGTCGAGGAAAGCCGCGACGCCGCGGGCCGCTTCCAAACCCTGCTGGATACTGCCGAGATCGCGCGGGCCGCCACGGTCGAGCGCCAGGCGCGACAAGGCGCGCGGCATATCCGGCACGTGTTTCAGCCCAGACCGCAGTTCACTGCAAAGCGACGGCTCTTCGAGCAGGAAGGAGATGGAATCGAGACGCCGATTGATGCGGTCGGGATCCGTGAGCGGCGACATCAATCGTTCAGCGAGCAGGCGGGCTCCGCCGCCGGTCACCGTGCGGTCGATGGCCTTCAGGAGCGTGCCTTCACGCTCGCCCGACAAGGTCTTCGTCAGTTCCAGGTTGCCGCGGGTCGCCGGGTCGATGAAGAGGGTAGAGGCGCCGCTTTCGCGCTCCGGTCGGCCAAGCGGCGGGCGTTCGGCGATCTGGGTTTTTTCCACATAAGCGACGGCGGCTGCGGCGGCAGCCAGCTCCGCGCGCGAAAAATTACCGAAACCGTCGAGCGTGCCGACGCCGAAATAACGGGTGATGCGGCCCTCGGCGCTGGCGCTGTCGAAGAGCACCGACGGCTGCGGCACCGCGACCTTGCCGAGCACGTCGAAGACGGGCTTCAGCTCGGTGTCGTGAAACATCGTGTCCGGCAGGATCAGTTCACGCGGTTCGATGCGCAGGATATCGGCGAGCAACCGTGACTGATCGGTTTCGGCAAGCCGGAAGACGCCGGTCGAGATATCGATCCATGCCAGCGCCAGCAGCGGCTCGGCCGCGCCCTTGATGCGGGCGAGCGCCATCAGGTAGTTCGACTCGGAAGGAGAGAGCAGCTTTTCCTCGGTGATCGTGCCGGGCGTCACCAGCCGCACGACATCGCGTTTCACCACCGATTTCGAGCCACGCTTCCTGGCCTCCGCCGGATCTTCCACCTGTTCGCAGACGGCGACGCGGAAACCGAGGGAGATCAGCTTCTGCAGATAGTCGTCGGCGGCGTGCACCGGCACACCGCACATCGGGATTTCGCGCCCGAGATGCTGGCCGCGCTTGGTGAGCGTGATGCCGAGCGCACGTGACGCATCGACCGCATCCTCGAAGAAGAGCTCATAGAAATCGCCCATGCGGTAAAAGAGCAGCGAACCCGGATTGTTCGCCTTGATCTCGATATATTGCTCCATCATCGGCGTTGCCGAGGCGCGGCTTTCATCCGAGGCAAGCTCGGCAGCATTCAGGGCTTCGATGGAGAATCTTTCAAACTGTGTCACGGAACCGATTTTTTGTTGCGCGCTGGAATTTGCGACACTATCGATGAAGACACCTGAAAGACAACATCTGCCGCGGCCTAGAGGACGGCTGCCCACAAAAAGCTGGAGGAAACATGCCTGCCAAGGACAAGGCCACGGAGAAGGCTGCACGTGCGCGGGCTTCCGTGACCGAACAGGAAGCGCTCGATTTCCATTCGGAAGGCCGCCCGGGTAAACTCGAAATCAATCCCACCAAGCCGATGGCGACCCAGCGCGATCTGTCGCTCGCCTATTCGCCAGGCGTCGCAGTGCCGGTGAAGGCGATCGCAGCCGATCCTGCGACTGCCTACGATTACACGGCGCGCGGCAACATGGTGGCCGTCATCTCGAACGGCACGGCGATCCTCGGCCTCGGCAATCTCGGGGCGCTTGCCTCGAAGCCGGTGATGGAAGGCAAGGCCGTGCTCTTCAAGCGCTTTGCCGACGTCGATTCCATCGACCTGGAAGTCGATACCGAAAACGTCGACGAATTCATCAATTGCGTGCGCTATCTCGGCCCCTCCTTCGGTGGCATCAATCTCGAGGACATCAAGGCGCCTGAGTGCTTCATCATCGAAAGCCGTCTGCGCGAGCTGATGGACATTCCGGTCTTCCATGACGACCAGCACGGCACTGCGATCATCGCCGCCGCCGGCCTGATCAACGCGCTGGAACTGACCGGCCGGGATCTCAAGACCACCAAGCTCGTCTGCAACGGCGCCGGCGCCGCGGCAATCGCCTGCGTCGAACTCATCAAGGCGATGGGGTTCAATGCGGAAAACGTCATCCTCTGCGACACCAAGGGCGTCATCTACCAGGGCCGCACCGAAGGCATGAACCAGTGGAAATCCGCCCATGCGGTGAAAACCACCAAGCGGACCCTGGAAGAAGCCATGAAGGACGCGGATGTCGTGTTCGGCCTTTCCCAGAAGGGCGCCTTTACCGAAGAGATGATCCGTTCGATGGCCGACAAGCCGATCATCTTCGCGATGGCCAACCCCGATCCGGAAATCACCCCGGAAGAAGTCGCCCGCATCCGCGACGACGCGATCATGGCGACCGGCCGCTCGGACTATCCGAACCAGGTCAACAACGTGCTCGGCTTTCCCTATATCTTCCGTGGCGCACTCGACGTTCGCGCCAGCCAGATCAACGATGCGATGAAGATCGCCGCCGTCAACGCGCTCGCCAATCTTGCCCGCGAAGACGTGCCCGACGATGTTGCTGCCGCCTACCAGGGCAACCGCCCCCGCTTCGGCGCACAATACATCATCCCGGTCCCGTTCGATCCGCGCCTCATCTCGGCGATCCCCGTTGCCGTGGCGGAAGCCGCGATGGAAAGCGGCGTCGCCCGTAAGAACATCACCGATCTTGCCGCCTATGGCCGCGAGCTTTCCGCCCGCCGCGATCCGATCGCCGCGACGACCCAAGGCATCTACGAGCGCGTCCGTCGCTTCCCCAAGCGGGTCGTCTTCGCCGAGGCCGAAGAAGAACAGGTTATGCGCGCGGCGATTTCCTTCACCAACCAGAAGCTCGGCACCGCCATTCTTCTCGGCCGTGACGACGTCATTCGCGCGACGGCGGAAAAGGCCGGCATCGATCTCGATCGTCCCGGCATCGAGGTCGTCAATGCACGCCTCTCCAATCGTGTCGATGCCTATATCGACCACCTTTATGCGCGCCTGCAGCGCCAGGGCTTCCTCCATCGCGATGTCCAGCGCCTTATCCATAACGACCGAAACCATTTCGCCGCGACCATGGTCGCCATCGGCGATGCGGATGCGATGGTGACCGGCACGACCCGCAATTATGCGACGGCGCTCCAGGACGTCAGCCGCTGCATCGATCCGAAGCCAGGGCACAAGGTGATCGGCGTATCGCTGGTGATCGCGCGCGGCCGGACGATCTTCGTCGCCGACACGGCTGTCCACGACATGCCGAATGCCGAGGATCTGGCTGATATCGCCGTCGAAGCCGCCCGCGTTGCAAAGCGCATGGGATACGAACCGCGTGTCGCACTCGTTGCGTATTCGACATTCGGCCAGCCGATCGGAGAGCGGTCGGAGAGGGTTCGCGAGGCGGTCAAGATCCTCGACCAGCGTCGCGTCGATTTCGAATATGACGGCGAAATGGGCGCGGACGTGGCGCTCAACTCGCATCGGATGGAGCAGTATCCGTTCTGCCGGCTCTCAGGCACAGCCAACGTGCTGGTCATGCCGGCGATCCATTCCGCCTCGATCTCGACCCGCATGCTGCAGGAACTCGGCGCTTCGACCGTAATCGGCCCATTGCTGGTCGGCCTCGACAAGTCGGTGCAGATCACCTCGATGGGCGCCAAGGACTCGGATATCGTCAACATGGCGGCGATCGCGGCTTACAACGCGGGGACGTAGACTTCATTGAAAGCGAGCTCCAAGTGGACTAAGTTTAGTAAACTAAGTCCACTTGGAGGCTTTGCAGCTCATGAAGACTGTCAATATCCATGAAGCCAAGACGCATTTGTCGCGCCTCATCGAGGAGGCGGCGAACGGCGAAGCTTTCGTCATCGCCAAGGCGGGAAAGCCGCTGGTGAAAGTTGTACCGCTTGAGGAAGAACCGAAGAAGAAACGGCGTGTTGGCTTCCTGAAAGGGCAAATCTCGGTTCCGGACGACTTCGACACAATGTTCGCCAAGGAAATCGAGGAAATGTTCTACGGCGAGCATGAATGAGGATTCTGCTCGACTCCCACCTGCTAGTCTGGCTTTCAGAAGATTCCCCGAGACTACCGCAACAGGTAAGGGAGCTTCTGGAAGACCCAGAGCATCGATTTTTCTTTAGTGTCATCAGTCTTTGGGAACTCTCGATAAAGCGCTCTCTTGGGAAGAGGGGATATCAAGTCGATACAACTTTGCTTCATCAAGAACTGTTGAGCCACGAATACGACGAGCTTCCTTTAAAAGCGTCACACGCTTTTGCGGTTGAAACCTTACCTTGGCTTCATAAAGACCCGTTCGACCGGATACTCATTGCGCAGAGCATTTCCGAAGGCATGCTGCTGCTGACGTCGGACGAAACCGTGGCACAATACGACGGCCCAATCCGCCTCGTCCGTTAGCTCGCAAACCGTCCCGCGTCGGCGCCGAAGTGGGTGATGTAGCGGTCCGAGATCGAAGCGATCGGCAGGACGATCAGCACGTCGGTGGTGTTGAAGGCGTGGTCGATGACCGCGCCATCGCCCACCATCGCACCGAGGCGCAGATAACCCTTGATCAGCGGCGGCAACAGCGAGAGCGCCTTGCGGGCGTTGAGGCCTTCCATCGGCATCAGGTCCATCGAGCGGTAGAGTTCCGGCAGTGCCGAAACCGCCCACTCGTCCTTGGTGAGGACCGAATGGTGCAGGAAGGAGAGCGCCATGGCGTGCTCTTCCGGTAAAACGCCCGGGAATGACGCGCAACCGAACATGGCGTTCATGCCGTGTTTCAGTGAATAGGCCCAATTGCCCTGCCAGAGCAATTCGACGGTGCGCTTGGTGCGATAATCAGGCAGCACGCAGGAGCGGCCGAGTTCCATGAACTGCTTGTCGGGATGACGCGCAAGCAGCGGCTCGATGTCGAATTCCGACGCCGAATAGAAGCCGTTGTTGGCAAGCGCCACTTCCTGGCGCAGCAGGCGGTAGGTGCCGACGATCTGATCTTCGATATCGCCTTCGATTGCATTGTCGACGACCAGAAGATGGTCGCAGATCGCGTCGAAGGCATCGACATCGCGACGGCTGCGCATGGCTTCCGGATTGAGGGTTGCGTTCATCTCTTCGACGAAGACGCGATAACGGACAGCCTGCGCAGCATCGATCTCGCGCTCGCTGCGGGCAAGCCGCGTTTCGAGCGTGCCAATGCGGCCGAAGACATCGCCGCTTACCGGAGCAGAGGCCGGCGCCTGGGTTGTTTCAGGGTTCACTTCACGGTTCAGGAGTTCAATTGCCAAGGTGATTCTCCCCGTCCCGGTTTGATCACCGCCTTTAATCACTTCTCTGCGACAAGAACGTGACATCTCCTGTCACAATAGGTTCCACGGATGATCGCGTCAACGCGCCTGTTGGCGATCGGCAGAGAGTACTCCCAAAATTCGGACCTCCTCCAGAAGCGTCAGCGGATCGACCGGCTTTGCAAAGACGCGGCTCGCCCCGTTCAGAAGAACCTCGCGGTGCGTGGCCTCGCGGCTTTCGCCCGTCAGCACGATCACGGGGACCATAGGCCGGGCGCCGTTCTGCTCTTCGGCACGCAGCGCGGCCAGGAGATTGAAAACATCTCCTCCAGGCATGTACATGTCGGAAATGACAAGATCGAGCGGCGTGTCCCGGTCGAGGACCGTCTCGATCAGCGTCGGGAAATCATCGACGAGACGAACCCGATGTCCGGCCTTTGTCAGAACCGAGCGGATGATGAGCGCGTTGACGGGATCGTCCTCGCCGAGCAGCACATCGAGCCCTTCGCCATGTTTCTCGATAACCGGCGGCGGCGGCATGGCCTGATTGTCATTCAGCGCGTCGCGCGTGCCGAAGCCGCGCAGGCGGCCGCTCAGAACGTCGATCAGAGATTTTTCCCGGAGCGGCCGGATGAGCCAGGCGTCGAAGAAATCCTGCGGCTGGGAGGCGCGTTCCTCGGGGTTGACGAGCAGGATGCGGTGGAGCGGCGCATGCGCCTTTTCATTTGCATACTCGGATGCCAGCCGGTGATCGACGATCAGGTCGGTATAGGGCAACGGGCCCGTTTCGGCACGGTCGATCAGCATCTGCGCGTCGGCCGTATTGGCGACATGCCGGCAGCGGCCGCCAAGCGTTTCGATGGTCGCGACCGTCGCCCTGGCGGCAGGTCCTTCCGGCGCGAGAAGCAGAACCCGGGACATGGCCAGCAACTGGTTGCGTTCGCCGGTGCCGGATTGCGCCGTTTCCGCAAAATGCAGAGGGAAACGGATCGTGAACGTGCTGCCGGCGCCCCTTTGGCTGGCGACGGAAAGCGATCCGCCGAATTCCGTCAGGATGCGGGAGGCGATGCCGAGTCCAAGACCAGTGCCGCCGCTGCGTGCCTCGGCGGAGCCAACCTGCTCGAATTCACCGAAAACCCGCGTCAGTTCCTCCGGCGCCATGCCGGGACCGGTGTCGATGACGGCAATGGCGACGTTGCCCTCCTCCACCGCGGCCCGCACCAGCACGCCGCCATGGGCGGTGAATTTCACTGCGTTGCCGATGACGTTGAAAAGCACCTGGCGGATACGCCCCGGATCGAGATCGAGAAGATCGGGAAGATCAGCCGTCATTGTCGCGGCGATCTCGATCCGCTTCTCATGGGCGCGCGGAGCCAGCATCTCGACGACGTTTTCGATGAGGTGGCGGAGATTTTCCGCCCGGTTGTTGAGCCGGAAGCGTCCGGCTTCCAGCGTCGAGTAGTCAAGCAGGTCTTCGACGAGCTGTGCCAGTGCATAACCGGACTGGCGGATGCCGCTCAGATAGTTCTGCTGTTCCGCCGTCAGCTTGGTCTGACCGAGGAGATGGGTCATGCCGAGAATGCCATTGAGCGGCGTGCGGATTTCATGGACGACGGTGGCGATCTGCCGGGATTTCGCAGCGCTGGCCGCCTCGGCATTCTTCAGCGCATGCTGGAGCCGGGGAACCGTGCGCTGGCGGCGCCACTCGGATATCCGGGAAAGGAGCGAAGCAAAGGCGCTGCGCGGCGCCCTCCGTTCCCCATCCTGCGGCAGCCCCAGGGCGGGCACGACCTTTTCCGCCGCCGGGTCGGCCGTGTCGGCCGCGGCGGGAGACGCGAACGCCTTCGATATCCGTTCATGTATGTCGGCGATATCTCGCATCGGGAAAGACTAACCGGGTTTCTTTCCCAATCCTTAGAGCAATCAGGTAAAATTTTACTGATCGGCCTTTTTCGGCCCGAACAGCTCGTCGAGGATGACCAGGCCTGCCCCGATGGTGATGAAACTGTCCGCCAGATTGAAAACGGCAAAGGACCAAGTCTCGGTGTGAAACAGGATGTAGTCGATCACGTGGCCATAGGCGAAGCCGTCGATCAGGTTCCCGATCGCACCGGCTACAATCAGCGCGAAGCCGCTGTGGGCGAAGGGGCGCTCCTTCGGCGTGCGGCGCCAGAGCCACAGCACGAAGGCGACGATCAGCACCCGCATGCCGACGATGAATTCCCGCTCCATGCCGGACAGCAGCGAAAAGGCGACGCCGAGATTGTAGGTTCGGTAGAGCGCCAGCACCGGCAGAAGTGGCACCGCCTCCTGCATCGGAAGATATTTTTCGACGGCGATCTTCACCACCTGGTCGAGAATGACCGCAAAGACGATGACGACGAGAGCCACCAGAGGCCGTGAAAGAAGGGCTTTGTGTCCGGTCATTTCGTCTCGTCCAGGGTCAGCAGATGGCGGCGGGCCTCGAACAGCATCACCGCGGAAGCGACGGCGAGGTTGAGCGAGTCCGCCCTGCCCTGCTGGGGAATGCGAACGGTGCGATCGGCAGCCCTGGCGAGACTGTCCGGCAGCCCGGACTGCTCGTTGCCCATCAGCAGCACGACCGGCTTTTTCGAATAATCGACAGTGCGATAATCGACGGCGCCTGCGAGATGCGTCGCCACCACCTGGGTGCCGGATCGCTTCTGCCAGTTCAGGAATTCTTCCGCCGAACATTTGACGACCGGTACCGCGAAGACCGACCCCATGGTCGCACGCACGGTTTCCAGCGAAAACGGGTCGGTGCATTCGCCGACCAGGATGACGCCAGAAGCGCCAGCCGCGTCTGCCGTTCGGATGATGGTGCCGAGATTGCCGGGGTCGCGCACGCGGTCGAGCGCGATCAGCGTTTCGTCCCTGCCCGGCCTCAGGTCGTCGAGCTTTTTCCAGCGCTGCTCGAAAATGCCGACGACCATCTGAGGGTTGTCGCGGCGGGTGACCGACGAGAGCACCTTCTCGCTGACCTCCAGCACCAGCCCGCCATGGGCGACGGTCTTTGCCGCCACCTGCTCGACCAGCGGTTTGCCCTTGGCCGCCTTCGCATAGACGAGCGTGCGGATCGACCAGCCGAGCTCGAGCGCGTCGATGACCAGCTTCAGGCCTTCGGCCATGAAGGTGCCGCTCTCTTCGCGGTCCTTCTTGTTGGTGAGCGCCTTGATGTCCTTGATGATCGGATTGGAAAGCGAGGTGACTTCCTTCACCTGGCCGACCCGTCGTGGTCCGGACTTCTGAAAATCGTCGTTCATGCCGGCACCCAGCGACTGAAAAGGGAAGTGGAAAGTGCGCGGCCCGGCGTCTTGCCGTCCAGCCCCGCCTCGCGGATGACGAGTTCGCCCGATTCCACGGCGCCGCCGGCGCCGCGCATCGTCTCGCGCATCAACTCGTGGATCGAATAGAAGCTGGCACGGATCGAATAGGCGGTCAGCACCAGGCCGATCGCCTTGGGTGACAGCAGTTCGCGGCAGATATCGAGCATCAGCGGCAGATGATCGAAAAGCTGCCAGACTTCGCCATTCGGGCCGCGGCCGAATTTGGGCGGATCGGTGAGGATGATGTCGTAGCGATTGCCACGACGCTCCTCCCGCAGGATGAACTTCATCGCATCCTCGCAGATCCAGCGGATCGGAGCCTTATCCAGGCGGGCAAGCGACTGGTTTTCGCGCGCCCAGCCGATCGCCTTCTTGGAGGCGTCCACATGGGTGACTTCCGCGCCGGCAGCCGCCGCGACCAGCGAAGCGACGCCCGTGTAGCCGAACAGGTTCAGCACCTTCACCGGCCTTTTCGCTTCCTCGATGCGGTTCTTCATCCATTCCCAGTGAACGATCTGCTCCGGGAAGACCCCGACATGGCGGAAGGAGGTGAAGCGGCCGAGGAAATCGACGCCAAGCAGCGACAGCGGCCAGGTTTCGCCCAGCGCTTCCTTGGAGAACCGCCAGCGGCCCATGCCGTCCTCGTCCGTGTCTCCGGTAAACAGCGCGTCCGCCTTTTCCCATAGATGGGCGGGAAGAGACGGCTGCCAGAGCGCCTGGGCTTCCGGCCGGACGATGCGATAGGGTCCGTATTGCTCGAGTTTCAGCCCGTTGCCGCTGTCGATCAGGTGAAAATCACCGGCACCGGACGATTCGAGGATGATCGGCACGCGCTCGGGCGGCCGCTCGCCGCTGCGCGGCAAAAGCGGTCGGGTTTCCGCCGGCGCTGCTGCCGGCGCAGGTTTCGCGGTCCTTTCCTGTGGCCGCGAGGCCTGCTTGACTGCCGCTGGTTTTGCGGCGGCGTACCCGCGGGAGGACCGGTTGCCCGCCTCGCTCCGGGCTTTTTCACCCGGCCGCCTTTCCTTGTTCTTCAATACGTTCATCCGCTCGGATTTTGAGAGTTGCGGCAGCAGATAGCATTTGCTGGCCATTCTTCAAAGCCGGGGAGCCGATGGCTGGGCGTTTTATTGACGGCCCGGCCTGTCCGCCTTTTGTCCCCCTTGGCAAAGATCGCCGCCCTTGCAATAAGTCTGGCAACGGTGGACGGAGGATCATCACATGGATATGGGCGGCGAAGAGCGTATTGCGGCACCTCGCGAAGTGGTCTGGGCGGCGTTGAACGATCCGGAAATCCTTCGCCAGTGCATCCCCGGTTGCCAGACGCTCGAACAGAAGTCTCCAACCGAGCTTGCCGCAACCGTCAAGCTGAAGGTCGGCCCGGTTTCGGCCAGCTTCTCCGGCGAGGTGACGCTCTCAGACATCAACCCGCCGGAAAGCTACACGATATCGGGCGAAGGCAAGGGCGGCATCGCAGGTTTTGCCAAGGGTTCCGCGACCGTTACGCTGGTGGAAGACGGCAGCGATACGGTGCTTCGATACTCCACCAAGGCCCAGGTGGGTGGCAAGATCGCGCAGCTCGGCTCGCGGCTGATCGATTCCACTTCGCAAAAGCTCGCGGGCCAGTTCTTCGCGGACTTCAACAAGGCGGTGGTCGCCAAGGCCGCGCAAGCCTAATTACTGCGCCTGAATTCACTTGGAAGGAAGTTGAGCCGAGGCCGGCCGTCCAGCGACGGCGGCCTTGTGTTCGCTCTGCCACCGGACCGCTTCGCGCGCTTCGACGCGAGCCTGCTTGCGGTGCTTGCCCTGGCTCCACCAGGTCACGAACGAACCGATGAACATCCCGATCAGCAAGGCCAGGAACAGGAACAGGAAAAACGGCGCGCTCACCGCCAACATGCCGTCTTCGGGCCGGAAGGGATTGAGCGCGAGCGTGACCATCTGACGGTTCGCGACGGCGAGCACGATCAGCACGATGCCGAGCGGCACGAAAATCACGAGCGAAATGATCCGTTTGAACTTGTCCATGTGAATCTCCGGCAGCAGAACCTCTGCTGTTTAACAGCATCTGTTGCAGAATAGGCGCGCTTTATGGGGTTTCAAGGGCGGCGGAAGGGCGCGCCGGAGGAATCAATCTTCTTCGTCGTCGAGGCCCGGATTCAGGCGCTCGCGCAGTTCCTTGCCCGTCTTGAAGAAAGGAACCCATTTTTCTTCGACGAAGACGCTCTCGCCGGTGCGCGGATTGCGGCCCGACCGGGAAGGACGGTTCTTCACCGAAAACGCGCCGAAGCCGCGCAGTTCGACACGATTTCCGCCGGCCAGGGCATCGGTGATCTCGTCGAGCACGGCGTTCACGATGTTCTCGACGTCGCGGTGGTAGAGATGCGGATTGCGAGCCGCGACGATCTGCACCAGTTCTGACTTGATCACGGTTGCCCCCTGAAAAGTTTAGATTTTCAACCGCGCCCAACCTGCCAAACGGAGACAAGACCGTCAAGAAACAACTTGTCTGCGCCGAAGGTGCGAAGGGCGTCGGGAGTGATCGCCTGGCCGAAACCGGAGAGCTTGAACAACTCGCTGACGGCGCTCGCGAACCAGAAGGACGATGAGGAATTGCGCTCCTTCCAATCGACGACCGGCAGGTCCTTGGAGACGCCGCGCGATTCAAAGTAGTCGCGGATGTCCTCCTCACCGCCCAGTTTGTCGACAAGCTTGACGCTGAGCGCCTGGCGGCCGGTGAAGATCGTGCCGTCCGCGAGCTTCAGAACTTCGTCGCGCGGCAGCTTGCGGCGATCGGCAACGAGATCGACGAACCAGGCATAGCTGTCCATCACCATGTTGCGGATCATCGTCTTGGCTTCCTCGCTCGCCGGATGGAAGGGCGACGGCTCGGCCTTCAGAGGCGCCGACTTGATCTCCTCCAGAGAGACGCCGACCTTCTTCATCACCTCGTCGATCTGCGGGTATTGGAAGATCACCCCGATCGATCCGGTGATCGAGCTTTCACCCGCGACGATCTGGTCGCCGGCCGTGGCGATCATGTAGCCGGCGGAGGCGGCCAGCGTGCGGATATCGGAAACCACCGGCTTATTTTCGGAAACCTTCCGGATCGCCTTGAAGATGCGCTCGCCGCCATAGGTGGTCCCGCCCGGAGAAGAGATCGAGACGATCAACGCCTTGGCCTGGCTGCTTTTCGCGATCTTGTCGAGGCGCTCCAGCAAGTCCTTGTCATCGGTGATCATGCCGGAGATTTCGATGCGGGCGACGTGCGGCACGGCAGATCGGGCACCCTCGCCGGCAACGACCCGGTAAAGCGCGAATCCGATGCCGACCAGGAAAACAAGTGCGACGACCCGCCAGAAACTCAGCTTGCGGCGCAGGGAACGCCGGTCCGCAATTGCCATTTGATCCATAAAAATCACCCTTTGAGATGAACCGCCGTTGCTAAATAGGCTCTCTAGCGCGTTTTGCAGCAGGCCACATCACGTTTTTATGTTGTCCATTATTGTTTGTTGATTGAATCAAAACCATATTGGCGGACAACGCAAAGCTCGCAACCGCTCTATCCGGCACAACCGAGATGAGAACGGAGACGGGTTGGTAAGGAACTATCCGGCACTCATGCTTCAGCATATTCGAAAAACGGCAGGCTTTACGGCGGCGCTGGAGCCGCGCCCGGATGCCTATCAGGCGGCGCTGGCGCATTCCGCGATCGTGCGCAGGCTCAAGATATTGCTGCCGATCCTGGCCGGCGTGATTTCGGCCGCCTTCATCGGCGTCTCGATCATCCGCGCATATCTGCCGGAGAACCTCTCGATTGAAAACGCCCGGATCGAAAACGGCAAGATCGTCATGGAACGGCCGGCGATCTCCGGCCGCAACAAGGACGGCATCAGTTACTCGATGACCGCCAACCGCGCGCTGCAGGATATCCAGAACTCGAACATGATCACGCTCGAGGACGTAAAGGCTGCCGTGCCGGTCAATGACGACGTGATTGCGCGGGTGACCGCGACCGCCGCCGATTTCGACCGCGGCACCGACATGCTCGATCTCAGCTCCCCGTTCGACGTCAATCTGAGCAACGGGATCACCGCCCGCTTCAAGTCCGCGCATCTCGATATCAACGCAGGTGTGATGGAATCACCCGAGCACGTCGATATCTCCATGAAAGAAGGCTCTATTGTTGCAGAGTCTTTAAAGATAACGGATAAGGGACGTACCATCACCTTCAAGGGCCAGGTTCGCGTCCACCTCGATCCAGCCACCATCCGCAACCAAGGCAAGTAGAGCCCCGGCCGTCATGATCAATCGCCGCCTTCTTACACGCAATACCGCAGTTCTGATCGCGGCAGGATTCATCTCCTGTCTGGCAGCGACCGCGCAGGCCCAGACCACCACCAGCCAGATGGAAGGCCTGAAGCTTTCCGGCGACCAGCCGATCCAGATCCAGAGCGACCAGCTCGAGATCAAGGAACAGGAAAAGAAGGCCTATTTTACCGGCAACGTCCAGGTCGTGCAGGGCACGACCACGATGAAGGCCGGCAAGATGACGGTTCTGTATACGGGTGAGGGCGGTTCGGTGACCTCGGGCAGCGCCAATATCGACAAGATCTTCCTTGACGAGACGGTGTTCCTGACCTCCGGGACGCAGCAGGCGACCGCCGAGAAGGGCGAGTTCGACATGAAATCCCAGACCTTCGTGCTTTCCGGCAAGCAGGTCGTGCTCTCCGAAGGCCCCAACGTCTTCAAGGGTTGCAAACTCACCGTGCTGATGGAAACCGGCCAGGCCAAGCTCGACGCCTGTGGCGGGCGCGTCGAAATCCTGCTCGACCCGAAATCGCGACCGAAGCAATAATAGACATTTGACGTGAAAATACCGTTCCTCACCAGTCTGTCGGCAGGGAAGCCGTCCGCGCCCGAACCCTTCGTCGTACGCGATAAAGCGCGCTACGAGGGTACGCTGGTCGCGCACGGGCTTTCGAAGACCTACGATACCCGTCGCGTCGTCAACGGCGTGTCGCTGGTCGTGCGTCGTGGCGAAGCTGTCGGGTTGCTCGGGCCGAACGGCGCGGGCAAGACGACCTGCTTTTACATGATCACCGGCCTGGTGCCGGTGGACGAAGGCATGATCGCCATCAACGGCAACGAAGTCACCCATATGCCGATGTATCGCCGCGCCCGCCTGGGCGTGGGTTACCTGCCGCAGGAAGCCTCGATCTTCCGCGGCCTGACCGTCGAGGAAAACATCCGCGCGGTGCTGGAAGTGCATGAACCCGACAGGGACAAACGGGAAAGCAAGCTCGACGAACTGCTGGAAGAGTTTCATATCAGCCAGCTGCGGAAATCGGCGGCAGTCGCACTTTCCGGCGGCGAACGCCGGCGCCTCGAAATCGCCCGGGCGCTTGCCACCGATCCAGCCTTCATGCTGCTCGACGAACCTTTTGCCGGCGTCGATCCCATTTCCGTCTCCGACATCCAGAACCTCGTTCGCCACTTGACGGCGCGCGGGATCGGCGTTCTGATAACGGATCACAACGTCCGCGAGACACTGGGCCTGATCGACCGGGCCTATATCATCCACGCAGGCGAAGTACTGACGCATGGCCGGGCCGACGATATCGTCAACAACCCGGATGTTCGCCGTCTTTACCTCGGCGACAAGTTCAGCCTTTAGGCGCGAGTCCGGTCGCTGCAGCGCGACAAAGAAATTTACTTTCCCGCACTGCAGCGCTTGACCAAATCTTTCAAAAAAGCAATTCTTGTGCCAGATGCAAATTTGGCCTTGTGGAGGCTCGGTCAGGTCGAGCGTCCGCCACTCCATGATCGGGTGGTTCAAGGGGATTGCAGGGGAGTTTCGCGTCCGCCATGGGTCTATCCGCTAATCTTTTCCTACGCCAAACCCAATCGCTGGTGATGACACCGCAGCTGATGCAATCCATCCAGCTGCTGCAGATGACGCATTTCGAACTCAACCAGTTCATCGCCCAGGAAGTCGAAAAGAACCCGCTGCTCGAAATTACGTCAAGCGACAGCGAAAACGACGCGGAAACAGGCTTCGAAACGGCCGACGACTTTGCTCCGACCGAGGGCCACGGGAGCTCGGCAGCCGCCGAAGTCGATAGCGACTGGTATGAGGGCTCCTCCTCCATCAGCGCCGAGAGGCTCGGCGAAGGGCTCGATACGGGCTTTGAAAATGTCTTCCCGGACGACGGCCCGGTGCGGCGCGCCGATGCGCCGGAGTTGCTCAGCCAATGGAAGTCCATGCCGGGGGGAGAAACCGGCGAAGACTACGACCTGGATGATTTCGTCGCCGGCCAGGTGACGCTGCGTGATCATCTGAACCAGCAGATCCCCTTCCTGATCGTCGATGCGGCCAGCCGCCTGATTGCTCAGCATCTCGTCGATCAACTGGACGAGGCGGGTTACATGCTGGGCGACATCGAAGAGATCGCTGCCCGCCTCGGCAGAAGCGCCGGGAATGTGGAAGCCATCCTGCATTCGCTGCAGACGCTTGATCCGCCGGGCGTCTTCGCGCGGTCGCTCGGCGAATGTCTGGCAATCCAGCTTCGGGAAAAGGATCGGCTCGATCCGGCCATGGATGCACTGATCAGACATCTGGACCTGCTCGGCAAACGCGACTTCGCCTCGCTTCGAAAGATTTGCGGGGTTGACGACGAAGACCTGATCGACATGCTTGCGGAAATTCGCGGCCTCAACCCGAAGCCCGGCGCAGGTTTCGAGCGCGGCATGTCAGAGACGATTTCACCGGATATCGTCGTTCGCGCAGCACCCGACGGCGGCTGGATGGTGGAACTCAATCCGGACACCCTGCCGCGCGTTCTGGTGAACCATACCTATTTCCAGACGGTGTCGAAGCACTGCCCGAAAAACGGCGACGACCATAATTTCCTCTCCGATTGCATGCAGAACGCCAACTGGCTGACGCGCAGCCTCGACCAGCGGGCCAAGACGATCATGAAGGTGGCGACAGAAATCGTCCGCCAGCAGGATGCCTTCCTGATGCACGGCGTCGATCACCTGCGGCCGCTCAATCTCAAGACCGTTGCCGAAGCGATCAAGATGCATGAATCCACGGTCAGCCGCGTCACCTCCAACAAATACATGCTGACCCCGCGAGGCCTGTTCGAACTCAAATATTTCTTCACGGTGTCGATCGGCTCCGCAGAAGAAGGCGGCGACAGCCATTCGGCAGAGGCCGTGCGCCACCGGATTCGCCTGCTTATCGCCCAGGAGACGCCGGATGCGGTGCTTTCGGACGACGATATCGTGATCAGCCTGAAACGCGGCGGAGTGGAACTTGCGCGCCGCACCGTCGCTAAATACCGGGAGGCGATGAACATCCCCTCCTCCGTCCAGCGCCGCCGCGAAAAACGTGCGATCGCCGGGGTCGCGGCATACTGAGAAGCGACTGAAACAGGCGGTTCCACAGTCCTATGTAGAAATCCCGAGGCGGACCACCGTTGACATTCAAAACATCGGGCGCTAGAAGCCCGCCGCAACTGCACGGGACATGGCACGAAACGTATCGCATCATCCAGACAGGCATCGATTGCAGCAATTTAGCGCAGTGGCATGCGAACGGCTTGGATGAGGGGACGGCTTGGCGTAGACTGAAAAACGCAAGTCACGACAAGAAGGAAGAACTCCATGAGTGTGCGTGTATCCGGTAAGCATATGGAAATTGGCGATTCGTTCCGTCAAAGGATCGAGGACCAAATCGGAGAAGCGGTTACAAAATACTTCGACGGAGGCTATTCGAGCCAAGTCATCGTGGAAAAGGCTGGTTCGCGCTTTTCTGCCGACTGCAAGGTGCATCTCGATACCGGGATCGTCCTGCATGCGGCTGGCGAGGCGAATGATCCGCAGATCAGTTTCGACGCCGCGGCACAGCGGATTGAAAAGCGTCTGCGCCGCTACAAGCGGCGGCTCAAGGATCATCATGCCGGCAACCATGTGAATGGTTATGCGGAAGTTGCCTACACTGTTATGGACAGCGTACCGGATGAAGGGGAGGAAGTGCCCGAGGATTTCGCGCCGACTATCGTCGCGGAAAGCTCGAAGCAGTTGAAGACGATGACGGTCGCAAGCGCCGTCATGGCACTTGATATGACAGACGAGCCTGTTCTTCTGTTCCGCAGCCCCGGCAAGGAACATCTGAACATTGTGTACCGCCGCAATGACGGCAATATTGGCTGGATCGATTCCACCAATATCAAGAACTAAAACTTTGGGAGAGCGTCGGAAACGGCGCTCCCCTTCGCCTAGGGCAAAAAGCTCTTGCGGCACGAAGGATGACAAGAATGGCATTGGCAGATTTGCTGCAGCAAGATGCGATTATTCCTGCCCTAAAGGTAAATTCCAAAAAGCAGCTATTGCAGGAGCTGGCGTCCAAGGCTTCAAAGCTGACGGGCGTGAGCGAACGAGAAATCTTCGACATCATCCTGCAGCGCGAAAGGCTCGGTTCCACTGGCGTCGGCCACGGAATCGCCATCCCGCACGGCAAGCTCAACAGCATCTCGTCGATCAAGGGGATTTTCGCGCGCCTTGAAGCGCCGGTCGATTTCGAAGCGCTCGATGATGAGCCGGTCGATCTGGTGTTCCTGCTGCTCGCACCCGAAGGCGCCGGCGCCGACCACCTGAAGGCACTGTCGCGCATCGCCCGCGTCCTGCGTGACCAGGAGCTTGTCGCCAAGCTGCGCAAGACCGATTCCGCTTCGGCGATCTATGCCTTCCTCAACGAGGAGCAGGCAAACCACGCCGCCTGACCGCATATCCATTCGTGGGGACGAAACGAACCGCCCGGCCGCTGATTGAGCGCCGGGCGGTTTTGTCTTTGAGCTCCATGGGCGGGAAGACTTGCATCGACTTAGTCGAGCGGGCTTGCCGGGCCGAGCGGGCTTGCCCGCAGGGCTGCGAAACGCCGGGTGAGCATCCGGCGCAAAGCGAAAAGCGGGTTCGCCGCCCGCTTTTCAACGCTTTCAGGCATTCTTCTCGCCGGCGGTCTCTGCGGAGGCCTCCGCCTTCGGACCGCCCTTTGCGACACCGACCATAGCGGGGCGCAACACGCGTTCGCCGATCGTGAAGCCGGCCTGGACCACCTGGACCACCGTGTTGTTCGGAACGGCAGGGTTCGGGATCTCGAACATGGCCTGGTGGAAGTTCGGATCGAACTTCTGGCCTTCCGCATCGATCTTCTTTACGCCGTGGCGTTCCAGCGCCGACAGCATGGAACGCTCGGTCATCTCGACGCCCTCCAGGAGGGTGGTCAGCGAGGCGTCTGCTGTGGCGCGCATTTCGGTCGGCACGGCGTCCAGCGCCCGGCGCAGGTTGTCCGAAACGGCGAGCATGTCGCGCGCAAAGCCGGCTGCCGCGTAGGTCTTTGCGTCCTTGATCTCGCGTTCGGTGCGGCGGCGCAGGTTGTCCATCTCGGCGGCAAGCCGGAGGAAGCGGTCGCGCAGTTCGTTATTTTCGGCCTTCAGCAATTCCAGTGGATCCGGTTCGGCGACGGGCGCCTCGGCATTCTTCTGGTTGGCCGCGTCCTCAAGAGCAGAGGCGACAGCTTCCGCCGTGTTCTCGGCAGCAGCTGCGTCAGGTCCGTTCTTGTTGGTTTCGTCGGTCATGACGGTCTCCGGTTATTCTTGGCTTGGATTTACGGGCGTGGATTTGTGCCCGATATCGAGGTTTAAAGTGAAAAAATCAAGGCTTGGTGGGAAAGTTGGGCCGGCTCCGTCGCGAAATCAGCGCGATAGCCGGGCAAGCAGCTGCGCGGTGTAATCCACCATCGGAACGATACGGGAATAGTTGAGCCGCGTCGGCCCGATGACACCGACGGCGCCGACGATCCGGTCCTCGCCGTCACGATAGGGCGCCACGATGAGCGAGGAGCCCGAGAGGGAGAACAACTTGTTTTCCGAGCCGATGAAGATTCGAACGCCCGGTCCCTTTTCAGCCAGATCGAGTATCTCGATCAGGCTGTCCTTCTTTTCGAGATCGTCGAAAAGAAGCCGCAGACGATCGAGATCGGCAACATCCGCCAGGCCCTCGAGCAGGTTGGCCCGGCCGCGGACGATGAGCTGGGTCGGCTTGCCTTCCTCGCTGTCGCCGGACCACACCGCCAGACCGCGCTCCACCAGCTCCTGCGAGAGCGCATAAAGCTCGCCCTGCACCTGATCCTTGAGTGTCTTCAGCTGGCCGCGCAGCTCCGGCAGGGTCTGGCCGCTGAGATGCGCATTCAGGAAATTGGCGGCCTCGGTCAGCTGCGACGACGTCACGCCGGCCGGGAGTTCGATGATGCGGTTTTCCACCTGGTTATGATCACCGACCAGCACCGCGAGCGCCTTGGTCGGCTCCAGGCGAATGAACTCGACATGCTTGAGGACCGGGTCGCTCTTCGTGGTGATGACGATGCCGGCGCCGCGCGAGACCCCCGACAGCATCCGGGTTGCTTCAGCCATCAGGCTTTCGATCGGCTGATCGCGATCCGCAGGCCGGATCTGCCGGTCGATACTGGCGCGCTCCTCGGCTGAAAGGTCTCCGACCTGCATGAAGGCATCAACGAAAAAACGAAGCCCCGACTGGGTCGGCAGGCGGCCGGCGCTGATATGCGGGGAATAGATGAGACCGAGTTCCTCGAGATCGCTCATCACGTTGCGCACGGAGGCCGGCGAGAGCGATATGGGCAGAAGGCGGGAAAGATTGCGGGAGCCGAGCGGCTCCCCCGTTTCCAGGTAGCTTTCCACGATGCGGCGGAAAATTTCGCGCGAACGGTCATCGAGCACAGAGCCGCTGTCCCTACCCGTCGATGCCGAAAATCCCATCTAGACCTTCACCGTTCCGTTGATCTTTCGACAAAATATAGTCATTCGCCTCGCCTTCTCCAAAGGGAAAATCGCCACAGCCGAAATCAATGGCCCTCAGAGCTCCCAGGGCCTTTTTCTTTGCAAAAGCTTGGCCAGGGCCGTAGAAGGCGGAAACAGAAATCCAGGGAGTGAAGCATGCGGCCTTCAGGCAGACAGTTGAACCAGATGCGCAAGGTCTCATTCGAGCGCAATTTCTCCAAACATGCGGAAGGCTCCTGCCTTGTGAAGTTCGGCGACACGCATGTGCTCTGCACCGCGAGCCTGGAAGAAAAGACCCCGCCGTGGCTGCGCAACAGCGGCAAGGGCTGGGTGACCGCCGAATACGGCATGCTTCCGCGCGCCACGGGCGACCGCATGAAGCGCGAAGCCGCTGCCGGAAAGCAGGGCGGCCGCACCCAGGAGATCCAGCGCCTGATCGGCCGGTCCTTGCGCGCCGTCATCGATCTGGAAGCGCTCGGCGAAAAGCAGATCACCGTCGATTGCGACGTCATCCAGGCAGATGGCGGCACGCGCACGGCTTCGATCACCGGTGGCTGGATTGCGCTCTACGATTGTTTGAAGTGGATGGAAGCCCGCTCGATGACCAAGGTCGAGAAGGTACTGAAAGATCACGTCGCGGCGATCTCCTGCGGCATCTTTGCAGGTCAGCCGGTAATCGACCTCGACTATATCGAGGATTCGGCCGCGGAGACGGATGCGAATTTCGTAATGACCGGCACCGGCGGCATTGTCGAAGTGCAGGGCACGGCCGAGGGCAAGCCGTTCAGCCAGGAAGAATTCCTGAACCTCTTGGCACTGGCTCAGGACGGTACCCAGCAACTGGTGGCGATGCAGAAGCAGGCGATCGCCTGAAACTCGCAGAAAAGAGGTGCTGTTTGATCGAAGGCATTCTCGAAACCGCGCTTTACGCCGATGACCTGGATGCCGCCGAAGTCTTTTACGGCGGCATTCTCGACCTTGAAAAAGTTCTGCGAGCCGGCAACAGGCATGTATTCTTCCGCTGTGGGCCGGGCATCCTGCTGATCTTCAACCCCGCCGAGACGATCAAGCCGCCGCCGGCCGATGCGCTGCCCGTACCGCCCCATGGCGCGACGGGACCCGGGCATATCTGCTTTCGCATGACCGGCGAGGCGATTGACAGGATCAGGGAAAAGCTCAACAAGGCAGGCATTGCCATCGAAAGCGATTTCCGCTGGCCGAACGGTGCCCGCTCAATCTATTTCCGCGATCCGGCCGGCAACAGCGTGGAATGCGCGGAGCCAAGGCTCTGGAATATCGAACAGGAATCATAATGCGCAAGCTCGATACCAAGACGATCGTCGTGGCCAGCCACAATGCCGGAAAAATCCGCGAGATTGCAGAGCTGATCGGTCCCTTCGGTTTTTCCGCGAAATCCGCCGCCGAACTGAAATTCGGAGAGCCCGACGAAACGGGCACGACATTCGAAGAAAATGCCGCGATCAAGGCGCTCGCCTCCGCCAAAGCCTCCGGACTGCCGGCGTTGTCGGATGATTCCGGCATCGTCATCGACGCCCTCGACGGTGCGCCGGGCGTCTATACCGCCAACTGGGCGGAACGCGAGGACGGCAGCCGGGACTTTCAGATGGCGATGGAGAAGATCGAGAAGGCGCTTGAGGAGCGCGGTGCGACCAGGCCGGAGCAGCGCGGCTGCCGCTTTGTGAGCGTACTTTGTCTCGCCTGGCCGGATGGGCACACGGAAATGTTCCGTGGCGAGGTAGAAGGCACGGTGGTGTGGCCGCCGCGCGGCACCCAGGGTTTTGGTTATGACCCGGTCTTCCAACCGCAAGGCTATGATATTACATTCGGTGAAATGAGTAGTGATCAGAAACATGGCTGGAAACCCGGCGAGCCGGAAGCGCTTTCGCACCGTGCCCGCGCCTTCAAGCGTTTCGTCGAAACCTGCCTGGAGGCTTGAGGCGCTTTGAATTCTGCCGCCCCCCTTCTGTCCAATACCCTTCTGCCGGATACCGGCGAACCGGGCTTCGGCGTCTATGTGCATTGGCCGTTCTGCGCGGCCAAATGCCCCTATTGCGACTTCAACAGCCATGTGCGCCACCAGCCGGTGGACCAGCCGCGCTTCACCGCCGCCTTCCTCAAGGAAATGGAAGTGATGCGGCGCATGAGCGGGCCGAAGACCGTTACCAGCGTCTTCCTCGGCGGCGGTACGCCGTCGCTGATGGACCCGGCGACAGTCTCGGCGATCCTCGACGGCATCGCCAAGCACTGGCACGTGCCCGATGGTATCGAGATCACCATGGAGGCCAACCCTTCGAGCGTCGAGGCGACCCGCTTCCGTGGCTATCGCGCCGCCGGCGTCAACCGTGTTTCGCTCGGCGTGCAGGCGCTCAACGATCCGGACCTCAAATTCCTTGGACGGCTGCATGACGTCGCCGATGCCCTGAAGGCGATCAGGCTGGCGCGGGAGATCTTTCCGCGCATGTCCTTCGACCTCATCTATGCCCGGCCCAAACAGACGGTCGAGGCCTGGGAGGCGGAACTCAAGGAAGCGGTTTCCTACGCGGTCGACCATCTGTCGCTCTACCAGCTCACCATCGAGGAAGGCACGCCCTTCTATGGCCTGCACAAGGCCGGCAAGCTGATCGTGCCGGATGACGATCAGTCGGCGGCCCTTTACGAGGCAACGCAGCAGATTACCGAAGGGTTCGGCATGCCGGCCTACGAGGTCTCCAATCACGCTCGCCCCGGTGCTGAAAGCCGCCACAACCTGACCTATTGGCGGTATGGCGATTATGCCGGCATAGGCCCGGGTGCTCACGGCCGACTGATGCGCGGCCGAAACAAGATTGCGACCTCCACCGAGCGGCGTCCGGAAACCTGGCTGGAACAGGTGGAACGCATCGGTCACGGCATGCTGGACGAGGAGATCCTCGGCTACGAGGAACAGGCCGACGAATTGCTGCTGATGGGCCTACGCCTGCGGGAAGGCGTCGATCTGGCCCGCTGGCAACAGCTTTCCGGCCGGGACCCGGACCCGATCCGCGAGGAGCGGCTGCTGGAACACGGCTTCATCGAGCGCCTCGGCAATTCGCGGCTGCGCTGCACGCCGTCCGGAATGCTGATACTCGACGCGGTGGTCGCCGATCTGGCTTGCTGAAAATCCGGCGTTCAGGCCTTTACCGCCAGAACATGCAGCCAGTCGGTCGGCTTTCTGTCGTAGCCGCTGCCCTGCTCCTCGTCGATATCCACGGAAGCCCAGGCGAAATGCCCGTAAGCCGCGCTTAGCCAGGCTTTGGATGGATAGTTGTAGTAACGTCCCAGCCCATCATGGCCTTCGGCCTCGCCAGCCTTGAAGCTCGCGTAGAAGACGCCGCCCGGGCGCAAGGCCTTGTGGATGCGGCCGAGAATACCACTGAGTTCCGCTCGCGGCGCATGCAGGAGACATGCATTGGCCCATATGCCGTCAAACTCCGAGATCACGTCGATTTCCCCGAAACGGAGCACGTCAACCGGCCTGCCCAGGTATTTGGAAGCCTGCTCCGCCATCTCCGGCGTACCATCCGTGGGCGTGACGTCGAAACCCCGCCCGATCATGACCGCGCTATCCCGCCCGCTGCCACAGCCGAGTTCGAGGATGGCTGCGCCGGGCGCAAGTTTTGCCAGGAACCCATCGAGGCGGCGTGGGCTCGGCGCGGAATTCGCCGCGTAGGTCACCGCATTTTCGCTGTAGAAGCTGGCAGTCGGATCTTTTTCGACAGCCATTCGTGATCCTCAGCGCTGCGACATCAGCAGCTTGGTGCCGAAGCCGACGAAGACCGTGCCGACGCCGAGATCGATCTTCTTCTTGGCCCTGAGATAGGCCGCCGCCACCCTCCGGTGGGTTATCAGCGCCACCAGGAAGGTATAATAGACGGTCGAGACGGTGACCATGACCGCAATTGCCGCTAGGCCATACAGGAAGGGCGTGCCGGCCGGCATGGTCGCGGCGAAAAGACTGGCCACGAAGAGCGCCGATTTCGGGTTGGCGAGATTGGTCGCGAGACCCATCCGGTAGGCGGTCTTGAGCGGCACCTCGATACGCGCCGCCACGATCTCCGCCGACTGGCGCGACTTTCGTGCATCCAGGAATATCTTCAACCCGAGCCAGACGAGATACAGCCCGCCGACGATCTTGAGCGCCACATAGGCAAGGGGAGCCGCCTGAAACAGGGCATTGATCCCCAGCCAGCCGGCAAAACCCCAGCACAGCGTGCCGGTGATCGTCCCCATCGCCGCCATGATCGGCACGCGCCGTGGAGCGGTCAGCGCATAACGCATGACCAGAAGCGTATTGGGCCCTGGCGTTATGCACGCCACGGCCCAGATCGTTGCTACCGAAAGCAGAAACATGGATCTTAAGCGTTGTTCTCGTTGATCAGCCGTTTCAGCAGTTCTACCTCGTGGCTGAGCTTCGTGTCACCCGAAATCAGTTCCTCGATCTTGCGGACCGCATGCAGGACGGTCGTATGATCCCTGCCGCCGAAACGGCGACCGATTTCCGGGAAGGAGCGCGGCGTCAGCGTCTTCGACAGATACATGGCGATCTGGCGCGGCTTGACGATGACCCGGGTGCGCCGGTTCGAGACCAGTTCCTGGCGCGATACATTATAATGACGGGCGACGATGCGCTGGATGTCCTCGATGCGGACGCGCTTGGCCTCGCCTGCACCGACGAGATGGGCGAGCAGTTCATCGACGCGCTCGATCGAGAGGGAGGGCTCGAAGGAACGGCGGAACAGAAGCTGGTTGAACGCGCCTTCCAGCTCACGACCGCTGGCGGTCACATTGCGTGCGACATGACTGAGGATTTCCGCCGGGATATCGAGCGACGGGTCGTCCTGACGGGCAGTCGCCAGGCGGCCCTTGATCATCTCGAGACGCATTTCATAGTCCGGCGCCTCGACTTCGATCGCCACGCCACCCTGCAGACGCGAGCGGACGCGAGGATCGAGCGACTCCAGCTCCCAGGGCGCACGATCGGCGGCAACCACCACCTGCTTGGCGCTGTCGAGCAGCATGTTCAGGAGATGGCAGAATTCGTTCTGGATCATCTTGCCCTGCAGGAACTGCATGTCGTCGATGATCAGCAGATCGATATTGCGCAACGAGTCCTTGAGCGTCAGCGCGTCGTTGTCGCGGATCGCGGTCGCAAAGCGCCACATGAAATATTCGGCCGTCAGATAGACGACCCGCGGCATGCGCTCGCTGCCGACAGCCGCGTTGGCGATCGCCTGCAGAAGGTGCGTCTTGCCGAGGCCGACGCCCGAGTGAATGAAGAGCGGATTGAAACGGACCGCACTGGCGCCGGCTTCGGCGATGGTCTTGGCCGCGGCAAGCGCTACCCGGTTCGACGGGCCTTCTACAAAAGTGTCGAAGGTAAAGCGGCTGTCGAGCGGAGAGCCAAACAGCGGTCCGGGAGCCTGGGTGGAACGCGCTGGCGCAGCAGACGGCGACGGGAAAGCGGCGATCTTGCCGATTTCGCGAGGACCCTGAGCACGCGGAAACGACGCAACAACAGCAGGTTCCGGCGCCAAGCTGCGTTCTTCTCCCGAGATCGGTGCCTTGGCACTGCGGCTTGCGCTACGCACCAGGATTTCCACCTTCAGGATTTCAGCGTCTTCCGCCTGGAATATGGATGTAATGAGATCGAGGTAACGATTGTTGATCCAGGACTTCAGAAAGGTGGTCGGAACCGTGAGCCGAACAACACTCTTTGAAACGGAATGCAGCTTCAAACGCCCGAACCAGCTTGCATAAACATCCTGACCGACCTGTGCCTTCAGACGTGCACTAAACCGCTCAAAAAGAGCATCATGCTTCAT